>MKTZ01000027.1 GCA_001898505.1 Sphingobacteriales bacterium 50-39 | reverse complement strand
TTTACCACCGCCATAGGTCTATTGGCGGAGATCGGGGATTTTAACCGGTTCAAGGATCCTGCGGAATACTGTAGCTTCCTCGGGCTTATTCCCTGGCAGCATAGTAGCGGAGAGAGTATCCGGGTAAAAGGCATACAACCCCGTTGCAATAAGCATTTACGGCCGTTGTTGGTAGAAGCCTCCTGGTTGGCTATCAGGAATGATCCTTCTCTATTAAAGTATTACCGAAAGCATGCGGTGAAAAATAGTCGGCATGCGATTATAAAAGTTGCCAGAAAACTGGCCTTAATAGCCAAGGGAGTTGTTCAGAAATTACAGTTGTATCGAGCCGATTACTTTCCGCTCTCTAATCAAGAGCTCGTCGCCCAATAAAATAATATATAAACCCAACAGGGCCTATGATTTAACAGCAACTATTGAACATTAGCAAACTGAAGAATATAAAATCATAGCCCCTATTGGGGTACAATAAAACTCATTATCTACTAAATCGCAACCATCAAAGAAGTAACTTATGATCAAAGGAGGAGAGCGCAATTTTCGAACGGTTACATTGATAACATGAATTAGTAGGCGCACCTCTTTCATAAACTTAAATAACTAAGGGCGGCTTCTGCAGGGCGGAATGACCGCAAATAGCAGTTGAAGATTTTTTGATGACTTGCTGTTTTAAAGGTAAATTTATGTAGTCAACTTATTACCATACTGCACAGCTTTTCTACATAGCGGTTCGAGAAACATCCAGTGCGGGCAACAGTTTTACGTCCGCGCTTTAAAACCCGCTTTGGCAGCGGGTTTTGGCATTCAATATGGTTCGAAGCAGTTTTCTGCAAATTCTTAAGTTATTTATTCCGATGGGCTTACCGGTTCGAATCCTGAATAGTTTCATCTATTCCACCCAGGTGATGATGCTCGTTTCTGCACGATTACTGTATCAAAACCGAACATCGTGGTCTCTCGCAGACCTTGACAGAAGGATGGCCTTCAAGACTTTATGAACCCGGCACTCTTTTGGTATCATCCTGACGATTTGGCCGCCTTACTCGTCATAAAACCGACCATTCCCAATGTTCCGCAACTATCTCAAGATCGCCTTCCGCAGCCTCAGGAAAAGCAAGGGTTTTACCGCCCTCAACATCATCGGCCTCGCTACCGGCCTCGGTGTCTGCCTGCTGATCGTCCTGTACGTCACCGACGAGCTCAGTTATGACCGCTTCAACGTCAACGCCGACCGCATCTATCGGGTCGATGAGGATAGCTACATCAATAACACCAGGTTCGATGCCGCCAACGTCTCCAAATTCCTCGGCCCCACCCTGGTCGCTAACTATCCGAAGATCCAGCAGATGGTCCGATTCCGCAACCCCGGCAACCAGCTGGTGAGGAAAGGCGGCAACCACATTCTTGAGCATTACTTTGTCTTCGCCGACTCCACGATCTTCAAGGTCTTCACCCTGCCCATGATCGCCGGCGACCCCAATACCGCCCTCAACAACCCTCATTCCATCGTGATCGACGAAAGTGCCGCCCGCCGCTATTTCAACAGCACCGACGTCATCGGCCGCACGCTGGAGGTAGGTGATGACAATACACCGCTCAAGATCACCGGGGTCATCCGGGACATGCCGGAACAGTCCCACTTTCATTTCAGCTTCATTCGCCCCCTCCGCGAATCCTACAGCTTTAATGACCCCAGCGACAACGACTGGCTAAGTACTAATTATTATACCTATATCCTTGCCCAAACCGGTACCACGCGAACCGAGGTCCAGAAGGATGTAGACGCCGTCGTCAACCTCCATATCAGCCGGGCCCTCCAGGAATTGGTCCACGCGTCGGTCGCCGACCTGGAGAAAGCAGGTAATCATTTCCAGTATCGCATCTTCCCCCTCACTGACATCCACCTCCATTCCAATAAGTCTTACGAGCTTGAAGCCAACAGCAATATCCAGTTCGTATACATCTTCTCTGTCATTGCCGTGCTCATCTTGCTGATCGCCTGCGTCAATTTCATGAACCTCAGCACCGCCCGCTCGGCACAACGTGCAAAAGAAGTGGGTATCCGTAAGGTCGCCGGTTCGACCAAAGGGCACCTCATCCTCCAGTTCCTCACAGAGTCCATCCTGCTCAGCCTCTTGTCCCTCGTCCTCGCCCTTGGCATCGCTGTCCTCCTACTACCGATGTTCAATCAGCTCGCCGGCAAATCGCTCCATCCCGACGTGCTCTTCAGCGGCCGGTTCCTGTCCATCCTCATCCTCCTGGTGCTGCTGGTCGGCTGTCTCGCCGGCAGTTATCCCGCCTTTTATCTTTCCTCCTTCCAGCCGATTCATGTATTGAAAGGAAAGATGGCGGCCGGCTTCAAGAGCAGTTGGCTCCGTAACAGCCTCGTGGTCTTTCAATTTTTTATTTCCATCGGGCTTATCGTCAGTACCCTCGTCATCTACCGCCAGCTACATTATATTCGCAATAAAGAAGTAGGGTTTAACCGGGATCAGGTCCTCGTCATCCATAATACCTGGTCGCTCGGCCAGGATGGCACTACCAATCTTCGCAAGGACCTGCTCACCCTTGCCGGGGCCACCGACGCCACCATCACCGGCGACCTCCCCACCCTCGGCGGCGATCAGTACCGTCAGCCAGGCTGGTTCGGGGACGCCTCGCTTGATGTCAAAAAAGCGATCTTCCTGACCACGCTCAAGGTCGACGACCATTATGTCCCCACCCTCGGCATGCAGATCGTCAAAGGCCGCAACTTCGACCTCGCGCACTTTCCTACCGACTCTACCGGCCTCATCCTCAATGAAGCCGCCGTAGCGATGCTCGGCGTGAAGGACCCGCTCAATCTGATCCTCTACAATCGGGCGGATGAGGTCAATCCCAATCTGTCGGATCACTTCAAGCCACTCTCCTTTCATGTCGTCGGCGTCGTAAAGGATTTCAATTATAATTCCATGCACGACAAGATCCAGCCGCTTGTCATGGAAGTCAGCCCTTACTGGGGCAACATGGCCGTCCACTTCCACACGAATGATGTCTTCAGTTTCGTCCGGCAGGTCGAGAGTAAATTCCATGCCGCCAAGCTGGGGCTGCCCTTCAGCTACACCTTCATGGATGCCGACTTTGACAAAATGTATCATGCCGAACAGCAGACCGGTCAGATCTTCATCACCTTCGCCGTCTTCGCCATCCTCATCGCCTGCCTTGGGCTTTTCGGCCTCGTTACCTATGCTGCCGAACAACGCACCAAGGAGATTGGGGTACGCAAGGTCCTTGGCGCCAGCGTCAGTGGTATCGTCGGCCTCCTCAGCAGGGACTTCACGATACTTGTCGGGATCGCCGCGCTTATCGCCTTCCCCGCCTCGTGGTGGGCCATGTATAAATGGCTGGAGACGTTTGCCTATCGTACGGAGATCAGCTGGTGGATCTTCCTCGTGGCCGGCGCCGCCGCCCTCGCCATTGCGCTGTTGACGGTCAGTATTCAGACCATCCGCGCGGCCCTCGCTAACCCCATAAAATCCCTCCGCAGTGAATGATCGGCGAATTATTTACCCTTGATCTATTTGGTTAGTTCTATTTTAATGAGTAGCCAAACTCAAATGTTTAACAAAGTGACCGCACGTAGAAATTCCAGGAGCGGTTCGAAAAGTGTCCAATCCGCGCAACACAAAGCAACCCCTTGTTAAGCAAGGGGTTTTTAATTATTTTTCAAATCCTATTCGTTCTCGCTCCTCCCATTTTCTTTCAGCCGCCTTTTCATCCAGTTTCAACAAAAGCTCGCATAATGCTAATGTTCATGTTAATTGCTTTGTCTGAATGTAGAACGCCGCTTAGCATCGCAACACCCTGTTCTGTAAAAGCATATTTCTTCTTACCGCAAGATTCAAGGCATGACCCGCTCGCCGCGTATTTCACAGATACGGTTTTGAATACTGCGTATCATTCTATCATCACTTGATTACCCAAAGCAATGATAAAGATCATCCGCCTCTCCAATGCTTATCATCCCCCATGTCATGTATATCAATTAAATTAAGAAAAAAATAGAGTTGTTGAAAGATAAAGCCATGCAGGACTCAATCATGACAGCTATCGTCAATGACCACCAGCTGAGGTAAGGTTCATAATAGTCATCTTATATGCAATACAAAATTAGACAGGCAATTACGGGTGGTTTTCTGGCCACCATCGTAATGACAGTAATGATGGTGATGATAGGAGCCTGGGGCCTGCCTAAAATAAGCCCTCCGGCTATGCTCTCTGCCATGATGGGTTTCCCGCTCGCACTTGGATGGATTTCGCACTTTATGATCGGGATGATCTTTGCAGCAGGCTATGTTTTCTTCTTGGATCATTGGCTGCATAGGATCCATAGCAGGATACTGAAAGGGACCATTTTTGGGACAGCCGTTTTTATGATCGCCCAAATTGCCATACCGGTTTTGAACGCAGCCTTGGGAACAAGCAATACGCCTGGACAAGAAGGCTCATTTTTTTTACTCGTAACGGGTAGTCTTATTGGACACATCGCCTATGGCATTACGGTGGCGCTGGCAGTAAAGGCAGGTCGGCATGCGACTTCAGGGCATCCTATGGCATAGGCGCCTCAACAAAACGCCCCTCGCAATGCGAGGGGCGTTTTTCTTTATTTCATATTCGACGCATCGACATAATCCAGGACCAACCATAACTCATTCTTCACCAACGTCCGTGTACTTTCAGTGTCTTGAATAAACTTACCGGCATCCTTTCCCGGCCAGGCCTTGTTAAATGCCTCCATATATTTGGGATTCACCAGGCCGGAAACATCATCCAGGAACTGGCCCGTTACATAGTTGTATTCCTCCTTGGCGCCTGAAGGCATTATCTTTGCATATAGACCCCAATCCTTGATGGCACCCAAACTGACCCTTTCTTTGTGTATAGGCATCCAGGTCTCTTTTTCCATTTTCTCATAATCCTCTTCTTTCCCGGGCATGGTCTTCATAAAATCCAATGAAACATATTTGCTTGGCGGCGCTGCAGGATTCAGATCGGCCACAGATTCAAATATTTCTCTTTTGACGACGGTCCTTACACGTTGATATTGATTGGAGATGGAATCGAACATTTTATCTGTGATGCCCGGAAAAACCTTTTTAAAAACTGCACGTATCGAAATGGAATCATCCAGCAGCGCTTTAAAGTCGGATGAAACATTGACAGCAGCATAATCGTATTCCGTCGCAGCGCCTGAAGGCACAACCACCCGATGCATGTACCAGCCCATTATAATCCCGTTCTTATAGAAATATTCATTGATCTTTTTCCCGTACTTTTTCAGCAGCTCCCGGTATTGTGCCTCTTTATCCGGATGGACTTTGATATAAGTAACGGAAAAATAGACGGGTTTTTGATCCGTTGCCTGTGCGGACGATCGAAGATTTGACAGAAGAAAAAGGAACGACAGAAGGAGTGTAAAACTGATAGGACCGTTAATAAAACGGATCGACCGGACGAGCCGGTGCGCGGCAAAATAATTTGCTTGCATAACAATGGTTTTAAAATTTAGAAGTGCAGGAATTTGAGCCCGAAAGGAGGGTCTAAACGGGAAAAGGCCGCATTAAATGTATGATATTTTTTACTAATACAAAAAGTCCCTAGAATTTCAGCGGCGGAAGAGGACAAGCATCTGGCCGGGACCATCGCTGATCTTGGCAAATGCATGAGGGATCTTGCGGGGCGCGAAGGCGGTGCATGGTGAGGGGTTTGGGGTTAAAAAAGGGAGATCAGAACTTGATTGCCAGTTTCTGGGACACAAGCTTGTTGTCTTTATAGTACTCGAAAATCCATTCTCCATCCTTCTTGAAGACCATGCCGCTGGATGCTCCGCCCTCAGCTATAAAACAATCCTGTAAGGAGGTTTTTAACAGTCCCAATACCTTTTTCGGAGTTGTATCGATCAGCTGATATCCATTGGTGGTAGCCTGGGCATACAAGGTGCCGGTGATTTCAGTAACCGCAGACGGTACAGGCGCCGGGGCAGGAGGCGGAGCTACAGCAGGGGCAGCAGCCTGTTGCTGTTGTGTAGCTATCGTACTATCATACTTGTAGGGCACATCATTCAGCGATGAGAATGCATCGCTTAAAGCCTGGTTGTACGCTATCGGATATTCCTTTTCCCTGCTTTTACCCTCTTTACTTTTGAAAATGATATTGCCCTGGCAGTCCTTTAACAGGATAGTGAGCTTTGTAGCAAACATACCGTTGTTCGCGACCACCTCAGCTGTAAGGGCATTGCATCTGTTGCCGGCCACCGATGGAGGAAGCTCCCTGGTACCGACAAAAGCAACAAATCCTTTCATATCCAGCAGTGTTTTAGTTGTAGTATTCAAATAATACTGATTATCCTCCTTCGAGAAGCTGAACCTTTCCGGCACGATTACATATTTGTAATTATTTAGACTGGTCTGTGAATGCCCGGTTACGGCAAATAAGATAAAGACCAATAGCGAGCATGCTTTTACGCTGATATCCTGTTTCATATTGAAACGAATATATACAAAAAAACTAATTCTTGGCAATCCCGGTAAAATTGAGTAGCTTAGACACCCTCTCTCTGAGCCACCTTTCTTATCCGCATTCAAACATTGTCTTCATCTCAAGCTGGCCCCAAGACCTTCTCCAATGGTATTATATTTATTCACCAATTAACAGGAGGTATTTTATGAAACGCCCTCTTACGCTGATGGCAATTGGCATCCCCGCCATGATGGTCCTGTATTCCTGCCAGAAAGGAATGAAATCAACTGAACAGTCCGGCTCGAACTTACGAACGGAAATGCTCAATGCGAACCCGGCAGGCAACATACAAGGCACGGTCTCCGTCTTTTCAACAGGCTTCAATAATCCCCGCGGACTCAAGTTCGGTCCCGACGGAAATCTCTATGTGGCAGAAGGAGGCGCAGGTGGAAAAAACTCAACGGTAGGCCAATGTGACCAGGTGCCTTTTCCGGTGGGACCTTATACCGGAAGCCCAACAGGCGGACGCATTTCGAAAGTCGACGCGGCAGGTATACGTACAACTGTAACGGACAACCTGCCCTCCAGCAATGCAAATGAAATTATTGGAGGCGATGTAGAAGGGGTAGCCGACGTTGCCTTTATAGGGAACACCATGTATGCATTACTGGCCGGAGGTGGCTGTTCTCACGGCGTTCCCTCCATACCCAACGGTATCGTAAAGGTCAATGGGGACGGCAGTTGGACATGGGTAGCCAATCTCAGCGACTGGTTGATGTCCCACCCGGTGGCACACCCTAATCCTCCTGACTTTGAACCCGATGGGACCTGGTATAATATGATCGAGGTACGCGGCGATCTTTATGCGCTGGAACCCAATCATGGCGTGCTGGTCAAAGTAACCACCGGCGGGGACATCAGCCGGGTCATCGACATCTCAGCCAGCCAGGGTCATATCGTCCCCACGACGCTCGCCTATCATGGCAATTTCTATATGGGCAACCTAAATACTTTCCCTATCACTGGTGGCGCTTCAAAAGTTTTTAAGATCACCCCATCGGGAGAGATCAAGGTGGATCTGCTGGGGCTCAATACCGTGCTGGGGCTCGTATTTGACAACCGCGACAGGATGTACGTACTGGAAATGACGGTAGGCGCCGCCTTCCCCACACCGGGCATGGGAAGAATACTGCAGGTCGACCCGTCCGGTAAAGTCACTACGCTGGTTTCTGGTCTCTCTCTTCCCACAGGCATGACTATGGGGCCGGATGGTAATTTGTACGTATCCAATTGGGGATTTAGCCCCAAGGCCATTGGCGGTGGTCAGGTGCTTAAAATCACACTAAATTGATAAAGGAACAGGAATGCCGGAGAAATTCCGGCATTTCTTCGTAACTTATCCCAAACCTAAGAACTTCCCATGCACCCGACATTCCTATTCTTTTTCTTTGGACTTGCCTCATGGATCCTTTTCGTCCTATTGGTCCCTTACTTCCTTCCCACCATCATCGCCATTCTTCGACAGAAAACAAACACAGGCAGCATCTTTGCCCTCAATTTTTTCCTGGGATGGTCCCTGATTGGCTGGGTCGTCGCCCTTATCTGGGCGCTTTCTTCCGACAATTTGCGGAACCAGACAGTCATCGTCAACAACATGCCCCCTCCCCCCACCGGCTCTGCACCTACCTATGACTACAAAGGCGTCCAGCTTCAACGGAAAACCCCAGGCACAGGCAGCTACACCGGTACCCATCAGGCCGACGCAGGACAGCCCGACAAGTACGAACAGTTGCGAAAGCTTAAACAGTTGTTGGATGAAGGGGTGTTGACAAAGGAAGAATTTGACAAACAGAAATCTAAGCTGCTAGGCTAGCGAATGTATATACCTGGCGCTATCCTTGAACTTGTCCAGATCCATTTCCACAAAGAAATTTCTAACCCCGCCGGTCCTGGCAGCGGCAAAAAACTCCTTCCAATCGATGACTCCCTGCCCCACAGGGACCTGCTTTTTATCCGCGGTCCAGTCCGATAGATGGGATGAGATGAATCTGCCCGGATATTTATTAAAGTAAGAGGACGCCTTATACCCAAGGTTGATCACCTCTGTCTGAAATTGCATCTTCACCAGGTCGGGATCGAATCGCTTCATCAATACATCGTAGATCAGTTGGCCGTCGAGTTGATGGAATTCCATATCGTGATTATGAAATCCGGCCTGCATACCCGCCTTTTTTATTTTTTCAGCCGCAATATTCAGTTTATCAGCCGCCGCCTGGTAATCGCTCAAACCAGCTTCCCTGGGCAGCGAGAAAGAAGAACAGATCATCTGGCTCAGCCCCAGCTCATGCGCAAATGCTATCCGTTCGTCCAGCGGATCGCCAAACTCGGCAAACCCAAAATGACAGCTGGGACAGCCAAGTCCGGAATCTTCAATGATCTTAAGCATATCCGATGTTTTCATACTCACCAGCGGTCCATAACCAATGTCCGCATATCCTTTCGGGGAACACATCTCTGTCAGCTGATAGCCCTGTGCTGCCATCATTTTTAATGTACCCGCAAAGTCTTTCGCTAATATTTCCCGGATGGGGAATGTCTGGAACCCGAGAGGTATATCCACTCTCCGGGCATGCGCCAGCAGGGAAGAGGGAAGGTGCATCAGGCCAAGGGCTGCGCCAGCCCCAGCTATTTTACCAAGAAAATTCCGACGGTTGATTATACGCATATCAATTGTTTAAGGCGTGATCAAATGGTGGCAGGGTCCCATCCCTGTCTGTACGCACGGTTCAGATATTTATTGACATCGGCTGCGTTCGTGATCGTCTGGCTGGCAGCGTCGTATTTCAACATTTTGTTGGCCCTTAATGAAGCTGCATACAGGTTCACGGTCTCAGTAAGGTATTCGGCTTCAGTAAAACTGCCAGGATACTGCTTCCCTGTTTTGCAGGCCTCCACAAACAGCGGCAATGCGGCAGTCGTCATCCGCACCTGGTCATGTTTCTCACCTGCACCAACCTTCGCAGGCGCATCCATCTTCACACCGGAGATAATTTGTGGGTCCTGTACATTGAACCCCGCAAGGATCTTCCCTTTGTCACCTACGAACATCATCCCTTCCTCCGGCAGCGCTTTATTGTCTCTCGACAGCTCATCCGGGATACAGGGACGCATACCACCATCATACCAATAAAGGTCGACAGGCCCCCTGTTGCCATTTGCTGGATAGCTGAACCGCACGGTACTGGCCATGGGGAACGAGAAATCATTATTTACCCGGAAAGGAACGGCGCCATCGAAGTCGCAGAAATGACTCCTGTGTGGTTCCACCACGGTGGGGGACGTAAGCTGTAAGGCGTTGAATACTGTCCAGAGACTGTAATGTCCCATGTCGGCCATAGACCCACCCCCAAAGTCATACCAGCCACGGAACACCATATGAGTATAATTTGGATGATATGCACGTTCCGCTTCGGGGCCAAGCCACAGGTCCCAGTTGAATCCGTCGGGAACAGGCGGCTTGTCGGCAGGCAGCTGGGGATATTGTGGCCAAACGGGACGGTTGGTCCAATTATGTACTTCTTTCAAGGTTCCGATGGCGCCCGCATGGATCCAGGCCATTACGGTTTCCATCGATCCGTTCGAATCCCAGGGAATAAGATGCGTGATCACTTTCGGATGGCTCCGGGCCGTTCCGATCACATGCTTGCCCTCGATCAATCGGTTGGATATGGGTTTGTGCATCAGCACGTGCTTGCCTCTTTTGATGGCTGCCATAGAAAGCACCCCGTGCAGATGGTCGGGGGTCATGATCTTCACGGCATCCAGGTCCTTTTCTTTCTCCAGCAGCTCACGCGCATCGGCATAGGCGGCACAGCCTTTGAATTGCTGTCCCGGCCGCACATTGGCGTAATAAGAGTCTACAATGTCCTTCCCATTATCCCTTCCCCCGGGAATAATATTGTCTCCCCCGGGTTTCCAATCGGGCTTTTGGATGGTTTTGCGGATCTCATCCCTGAGATAGTCATTACCCCAGTCGCGATAGCCCCTGGCTTCTTTATTGGGGTCGCAAACAGCTATCACCTGGATCTCCGGCACTGCCAGCAAGGGCAGCAACTCCCTGATCCCTTGCGTACCCACGCCTATATAGGCCAATGTGATCTTGTCGCTGGGAGCAACATATCCTCTGCCAAGCACATGTCTTGGAACAATCGTAAAAGCAAGGCCGGCAGCAGCTGTCATTTCAACAAACTTTCGCCGGGTGATATCTTCTTTCATATAACAGGCTTTTTTAATGGATGATATTGAATGTACGGCATTTTCTCAAACCGACCACAAGCGGAATATAAAAAGCCTCCCGCTGCTTTCGGGAGGCCCGCCAAACTACACTCTAAACAAAAACTATTTATTATTTTCTATAGCCGAAGTGCTGTTCTGTGGATTAAAATCGCTCATCTTGGGCATAATGACAACCGCGATAGTGTTATTTTGCTGGCTGCCATTCATATCGGGTTGCTTCATCGTTATATTCACTTTCGGGATACCCTTTTGCAGGAAACTGTTCGCTACCATACCCATACGATGCTGCTTCAACATCCACGACTTGCTGGCGGATGATTTGCCCATATTGCTGTAATAAGTAGCAGATGATCCTTCGGATGAATATTTGTGATGCACCTTCTTATGCGTCATGGGGTGACTTCCGCCAGCCGTTGCATCATTTCCCATCGTCGATTTACTGACCGCTTTGTGTGTCCGGTGGTGTCTCAGCGCTGCACTGGCAGACATATTTTCAGCCGTAGCACTTCCCATTGTAGCACTCCCCATTTCGGACGAAGACATGGCCATGCTCCCCTGACCGCTGGACGAATCGCCGTCATTCACAAAGACATTGACATCACTCTGCTTTTTAATGACATCGGCAATATTATTCAATGCCTGCTTGCCGGAGGTGGTAACGACCGTGCTGTTCTTTTTAAAGACCGCATTTTCATCCAGCCGAACATAAATGGTATTATTTACCATCTGGACATCTCCATTGGCCACTCCGGCCTGTGATAACGCACCTTTCAATTCATCGCTCATCTGCGAAGCATTGCTTTGCTGCTGTTTAAAATAGTTCTGATAATAACCAAGGTTCTTTTGCTGGACGGCATAACTATTGGTACTACTATCGAGCGAGCGTTGCAGGGCATTATTTTTATCCTGTAGGGATTGCACATTCGCGTTGAGGGAAGACACCTGCTGGGCCAGCTGAGCGCTGTCATTTCTCATTTGCTGTAACGCGGCCTGCGATGACTTATACTTTTTACTGGACACGCATCCCGCTAACAGCAGGACGGCAATACCCGCAGTAGCAATTCCCACATTTAGTCTCGTTTTCATAATCACATTGTTTGATTTTTATATCCCCATAAAATTTAATGCCAAGGGCATTGCCGTTGAAAGAATTAGGACATTGGGGTCAAACATCCCCACTATATCTTTCCTCGCCTCAATTCCCGCACCGCGTAATCACAGGCTCTTGCGGTCAGCGCCATATAGGTCAGGCTGGGATTGAGACAGGCGCTGGAAGTCATACAGCTGCCGTCGGTGATAAATACATTGGGAGCCTCATGCATCTGGTTATAGGCATTCAGCACGCTGGTGCGTGGGTCCCTTCCCATACGCGCAACCCCCATCTCATGATTCGCATTGCCGGGAAAGCTCATCTCGGCCGACACCCGTATATTGGTATAGCCTGTCGTCGTAAGTATATCTTTAGCGGTGGCGATCATATCCGCATGCATAGCTTTTTCATTCTCCCTGAAATGGCAATCAATAACCAGTTGCGGCCGGCCGAAGGAATCCTTTTTCGTAGGATGCAGCGTCACCCGATTGTCCCCATAAGGCAAACATTCCCCATAAGCATACAGCTCGACATGCCACGGCCCGGCCTGCGAAGCCGCCTCCTTCAGACTAGCGCCAATACCCATATCAGACCCGCCCCTGCTGCGATAAGCCTCACCCCCGAAATGATATCCACGTAAGAAGCCCGTCGACTGACTCCCGATGTTCCGGAATCGTGGAATATAAATAGGAGCCGGACGGCGGCCATAGTAATAGCTGTCTTCAAACCCAGCAACATCGGCCGTAACGACCACGCCCTTGTGATGATCCATCAGGTTGCGCCCAACCTGGTCGCTGCCATTACCCAGCCCGTTAGGGAAACGCCGGCTGGTGCTATTAAGCAATATAAAGGCGGTGGCCAGCGTGGCGGCATTTAAAAAGATCAGGCGGCCATAAAGCTCCTCGGTTTGTTTTGTCTGTGTATCGATGATCTCCACACCGCTGGCCCTGCCCCGCTGTTCATCATAAAGCACCCGGTTCACCAGCGAATATGGACGAAGCGTGAGATTGCCGGTGGCATGCGCCGCGGGCAGCGTGCTGGCATTGGTGCTAAAATAGGCGCCATAAGGACATCCCCGGTGACAAAGATTCCTGGCCTGACATTGCCCGCGTCCTTTCACCGGGCTGGTAAGATTGGCAGTCCTGCCCATGATCACACGCCTGTCATTATATTTCCCCCCTACCCTGGCAGCGAAATCCTTCTCCACACAGTTCATCTCAAAAGGCGGCAAAAATTGACCGTCAGGCAAATGAGCAATACCATCCTTGTTACCGCTGACGCCAATAAACTTTTCCACATAGTCATACCAGGGGGCCAGATCTTTATATCGTATAGGCCAGTCCACACCATGCCCGTCTTTTAAGTTGGCCTCGAAATCAAGATCGCTCCACCGGTAGCAGGCCCTGCCCCAGAGCAACGAGCGGCCGCCGACAATATCCCCTCTTATCCAGTCATATCGCCTGGCCTCCTCATAAGGGTTCTCCAGGTCCTTGATATAAAAATGCTTGGTGTCTTCTTTAAATGAAAAATGACGGCTCTGTATGGGATGGCTTTTTATATCCTCGGCCGTAAGCTTCAGGCGATGTTCGAAATCCCACGGATTCATGGTAGCCGTAGGATAGTTGGGATGCTCGACAGGACGGCCACGTTCCAGCAGCAGTACTTTCAACCCTCTCTCGCAAAGCTCCTTGGCGGCCCATCCTCCGCTGATGCCCGAGCCGACAATAATGGCGTCATAAATATTCTTCATAGTTCCTGTCGTTTTTTTATATTAAATTTCGGTCGGCAACACGAATAAACCATGAGCGCGTCCATCTTCCTTTTCCTCATCATCATCGTCAACATCCTGGTATCCTACAAGGGACTTACCAATAGCCTTTTTTTCGAACACTATGAATTTCAAGTTGATAGGATCCTCTTGTACAAGGACTACAAGAGGCTGGTCACATCCGGGTTCCTCCACGTCAGCTGGACCCACCTCCTATTCAACATGTTCAGCCTGTATTTCTTCAGCGGGCCGGTAGAATCCGGACTGGGCAGCCTGGGCTTCCTCCTCATCTATTTTGCCAGCCTCGTTGGAGGCAACCTGCTGACCCTGTTCATCCACCGTCACCACGGTGACTATAGCTCCGTCGGCGCATCGGGCGCCGTCTGCGGTGTCATGTTCGCCTCGGTGGCCCTGTTCCCTGACGCGCGCATCGGCCTTTTCCTGATCCCCATCTCTTTCCCTGCCTGGATATATGCCCTGGCCTATGTGTTGATCAGCATTTATGGCATACGCTCAAAAAAGATCAATATAGGACACGAAGCGCATCTGGGCGGCGCACTGATAGGCATGATCCTCGCATTGGTGATGCATCCAGCCTCCCTGGTGGAAAATTACGGCAAGATCCTGATCATCATGATCCCCTCGCTGCTCTTTATCTATTTCATCATCACCCGCCCGCAGATATTGTTCGTGGATAACCTTTTCTACAAGACCCATCGCGACTTCTACAACATCGACCACCGATACAACGCCGAGCGCGCCGACCAGCAGGAGGAGGTAGACCGTATCCTGGAGAAGATCAGCAAAAAAGGAATGAACAGCCTGAACAGACAGGAAAAAAAGACCCTGGAATCCTATTCGAAGAAGCTCCGCTAACGAACAGCCCTGCTCTCCAGCAAAAGGACATTCGCTACCTCACGCTCTCCCTCATGATCCCACTTCTTATTATCACTGGGATAGCTGACAACCCCGTCATACGGCTCGCCCCTGATATACATAGCGCTACTGCCGCCTCCATCCAGGTTGATCGCATCGACACACCCCAGCCACCGCATGGTCCGCTGCAACTCCGGAATGCTCATACCCGCCGACTCGGCAGCTCGCCCATCAACTACCAGCAACACGACAGTGCCATCCGCCTTCCTGCCCACGGCCGTACGTGGATGCCTGTTACGGCAAAAAGCATCGTTCGGAATAGACAATTCAAGGCCGGAAAGCAATAGCAACGGACCGGTACTCATAACATCTCTGGCGATAATATGATGTTCCCAGTTCAGGTCCAGAGAGTCGCACTCGATGATCGACACGCCGGTATCGCTAAGGACAATCGACCCCTGCTCATCTCTTTGACGCTTGTGATCTTTCCTAACAGGATTCTCCGCAATGACCGAGTCATGCTCCCGGATGTATACGACGCTGCGATTCACTGCCAGCCGGGAGGGCTCGAGCTTTGGCACCCCGTTCAGATCACGGCGATTGTCAGGGTCGGGACCGCGCATCTTGAAAAAGCTTCCATTGATCCCCGCCAAGGCATGCCGCGTACTGGCCAGTTGGGAGGTCTTTTCCAAAGAGTCCGAATGAGCGACGACCAGTCGGACATCCCGTAATCCCTTCTTCGTTATCTCGATGATGTTGATCTCTTCATTGGAGCCAAAAAGATCGTTATGGGTAAAATGAACGGATCGCCATACCGCTCCCCTGGCAAGGGTTTTAGAGGACCATTTAGCTTTCGATAAGGTCAGGGAATCGTTTTGTGCAACACCGCGGCCGGACACCAGGGCGGCAACAAGAATGATGAATAACTGTTTCATGCGTTAAAGTAAATGATTTTATCATGAATTCTGCCCAATTGAATGGTCATCCGGCAGGACTTTCCTATTTTTCCATTTTGAAAACATTGCTAAAATCCTGTCGCATGCGCCGCCTGTTCCGCCACATTCCCGCCAGATTCTCTATCGTATCCCTCATTACCCTCTTCGCCACAAGTGCTGGAGCACAAAAAACATATCCAATACTCACGGTTCCGGCGAAAAATGACTTCGCCCATATCGACACGGCCGGCAGAAGCGTACTCCCCAGCGGACGATATGTTACCCCGGCCGGCACCGCCATTACCATCACCCACGATCCATTTGGTATGGCTGTATCCCCCGACGGGACAACGACGGTGACCTTGCACGATGGCGTCTTTACGATCATCAACAATGCCACCCTTGCCAATATCCGGGTACCCAGCTATGATGGCAGCATACCTTCTCCACTTTCCCGGGGCTCCTTCCTGGGTGTGGCGTTCTCACCGGACTCCAAAACTGTCTACCTCAGCGGTGGCGACAATGGAGCGGTGATAATATATGATATAGCCACCTTAAAAAAATTGGACTCCATCTCACTCAACGGCGCGATGGACGGCATCGACTACCAGGATAGTTTTACCTCCGATCTTCTACTGGATCAGCCGCAGCACGAACTGCTGGTGCTCGATAGGGGCAACTTCCGCCTGGTACGCATCGATTTGAACACCCGCCACATTACAGCGTCCATACCAACGGGCCGGCAACCTTTTGGCCTGGCTATCAGCCCGGACCACCAAACTGCCTTTGTCGCCAATGTAGGCATGTACGACTATCCGCTCCTCACGGGCCTTACCCCCAGGAATTATGACAGCTCTTTGCTGCCCTTCCACCCTTATGGCAACGGTACAAAGGAAGCCATCGACGGATACACCTGGCACGGGAAAAAGATCCCCGGCGTCGGCAGCCCCCTGGCGCCGGAGGCCATGAGCGTATATGCCGTCGATCTGGCGAACAACAAGGTGACGGACAAGTACAAACCCGGTTATACCATCGGACAGATGGTGGAAGGAGCAGAAGTGGTAGGCGGCGCCAGCCCCAACTCACTCGCCGTGGGCAGTAAGTACGCATACGTGAGCAATGCCACCAATGATAATATCACGGTCATCGATTACCGGGCGCACAAGATCGTCCGCCATATCCCTATCCATGTGGATAGCCAGATCGATCACTACAGGGGATATCTGCCGTTCGGCATCACCCTAAGCAGGGACGAAAAGACGCTCTATGTCGCTTTGCTTGGCTTCAATGCCATTGCAGTAGTCGACGTAGAAGAAGGAATTACAAAGGGTCTCATCCCTACAGGCTGGGGGCCAACCAGGGTACAGCTGAGCAACGACGAAAAAACACTCTACACAGTGTCCTGTCGCGGCTATGGAGCAGGCCCCAATGGGGGCGCACATTTCACGACGCCTGTCCAGGGTACCTATATAGGGGATATCCAGCTGGCCACTTTTCAAAAGATCCCCATGCCCGACCAGCAGCAGCTGACAGCCTATACAAAACAGACTATCGAAAATACCTTCACTACAACAAATATTACGGACGACGGCAAAAACCCCTTACCTCCTTTGCAGGACATACGCAAAAGCCCCATCCGTTACATCGTTTATATCACCAAAGAGAACAGGACATACGACGAAATGCTGGGGCAGCTCCCGTCAGGCAACGGCGACACCAGCCTGGCGCGTTTTGGCATCGGCGTGAATATCATCGAAAAAGACAAGACCCTCTACAAAGTCAACGTTTCGCCCAATCATCTAAAGCTGGCGCAACAGTTCGCCTTCTCCGATAATTACTACTGTGACAGCGACGCATCCATCCATGGCCACCATTGGATGATGGGAGTGATCCCCAATGAATGGGTAGAAGCAAACTCCGACGTCACCAAGACGGCAAATATCTTCTCCAAAGCCTCGGGCAGAAGATTCCCCGGCAGCACGGGCAGTATGGACCCCGAAGATTATGCGGAAAGAGGCGGACTATGGGAAGCCCTTGAACGAAGCCATGTCTCTTTTTACAATTTCGGCGAAGCCAACGAAACGGCCCATGTGCGGGAGGAATGGAATGATACGGCCACAGGCGCCGCCCACGCCGTCATGGTGCCCATGCAAAAGGCGCTCTGGCCAAGGACAAGCCACAACTACGCAGGCTTCAACACGAATATCCCGGATCAATTCCGGATGGATCAGTTTGAATCCGAATTCACCCGGATGTGGCTCAAAGGGAAACAGCCCCTCCCCCGGCTTATCACTATGCAAGTGCCCAACGATCATACGGCGGGGCCGCGACCGGCAGATGGCTACCCCTATCGTCATTCCTATGTCGCAGACAACGACCTCGCCATTGGCAGGATTCTCCATTTTCTTTCCCGGACCCCCTACTGGAAACATATGCTGGTGGTAATCACGGAAGACGACCCACAGGGGGGCGTAGATCATATCGATGCCCACCGAAGTGTCCTCATGCTGGCCGGCCCCTACGTAAAGAAGGGATATACCTCCCATGTACACGCCAACTTCGGATCGATCCTGAAAACCATCTACACGATCCTCAATGTTCCTTATGTAAATCAATACGACGCCACAGCAACATTGCTACAGGACTTTTTCACCGACCACCCGGATTTTACGCCCTATACCCTGGTATTTCCATCCAAAGAAGTATTCGATACACAGCAGGCTATGAAACGCTACCACAAGAATACAGACTGGCGAAAGATCCTGAAGGGCCCCGAAATGGACGACGAGGGCGAGCAAAGAGAAGAACACTATAAACAGCAAAACTCACTGAAAAAGCACACAGGAGATTAGCGCTCTCACAGATCCCGCCTCGTCAAATGCCGGATGGCCTCTCGGTAGGTCTCACCCACCGGCAACTCCAGGTCATTGATAAAAACGCTGCTCTTCCGCACGGCAGTAATGCTGGCCACAGCTATGATATAAGATTTATGTATCCTGATAAATTTATCACCGGGCAGCTCGGCCTCCAGGGTCTTGGCGCTCATCCGGACCAGCAGAGGCTTGGGCATGCTCTTTAAATGGATCTTTACATAGTCCCCGGAGCTCTCGATCCAGACGACGTCGTTGAACAACACCTTCACCAGGCTGTAATCCACATTGACAAAGAAAAAATCCGCAGCGCCAGCGCCAGGTCCTGCCTTTGCACGCAATTGATACAGCTCCTGCGCCTTATGGCAAGCCTTCATAAATCTGTCGAGCCCCACGGGCTTTATCAGATAATCCACGACATCCAGGTCAAAACCTTCAGGAGCAAACTTCTTATAGGCGGTGACAAGGATCACCATGGGCCGCCGGATCAGGCTCTGGATAAATTGCAGACCGGTGAGGCCCGGCATTTGAATGTCTATAAATACAAGGTCCACCTCTTTCTCCTCCAGCACACGGGCCGCCTCAAAAGCATCCCCGCAGGTAGCCACCAGGTCCAGAAAGGTCACCTTACGGATATATTCCGTCAGCAATCTCAACGCAAGAGGCTCATCATCAACGGCGATACATCGAAGCATTAGTGTAAGTTTAACTCCAGCGATACGATAAACCAATCCTTGTCCCGGGTGATCTGCAGTACGTGCTGGTCTCCGTACAGCAACCCAAGCCTCCGCCTGACATTCCCCAACCCAATGCCGGATGTCCTGTCCTTTACTTCCGCAGAAGAAGGATTATAACGATTGCGCACGGCGAAATGCAGAACACCCCCTCTGACACTAAGCTGGATATCGATACAAGGCTGCTCGATCATCCCTACCCCATGTTTAAAGGCATTTTCAACGAACGGGATCAACAGCATAGGCTCTATCTCATACCATCCGGAAGGAGCTTCCAACGATACGGTCACAGGAACCTTCTCGCCAAAGCGCTGCCGTTGCAGATCGATATAGCTCTGGAGATATTCTATTTCCTTGCCCAGCGACACCCGCTCTTCATCCGTCTCATAGAGCATATATTGCATCAGAGATGACAGCTTTAGTATGGTAGGCCCCAATTCCTCCGACTTCATCTGTTCCAATGCTACAAGGTTGTTGAGGATATTGAAAATAAAATGAGGGTTGATCTGGCTTCGAAGAAAGGACAGTTCGGTCTTCAGGTTTTCCTCCTGACGCTCCTGCGCCCGCTTGTCTGTCTCCATCTTATCCCGTACCACCCGGAATGTGGTGCTGATGGCTGTCGTCAATAAAAATGCCGGAAGAAGAAAGCCAGTCGCTCCTAAAGGACTAAAATGGTTCAGGTAGAAGACATATTTGAAGAGGTACATATGGATCACCAGCATACAACCAAATAATAGTACCAGGTACAACGCATACTCCAGGTATTGCCGGCGAAGGAACAGGCGGGGAGTGAGCAAATAAGCATTGAGATAAAAAGGACCTATCCACAATATGCTGGTGAAAAAATTGAGATAAAAGAAATCCCTTTCACGCCCGTCATTGTCATGACGGTGCACCCCCCGATGACTGTCGAGCAGGTAAGGCAGCGAGAGCGCCACCACCCATACCGCCGCATGTGTCAATACCCTGATCGCGTTTCGATTGTACCAGTCGGCCTTCATCGTAATAAAGTTAACCTTTTATTGCTCCTCGCTCTGCACATTGTTATTCTTTCTCTTAAACAGGCTGACGTCCACTTTTCCGAAATTATAGGTCAGGTTCAGCCTGAGCATTTGCGGGTTCCTTAAACGAACAGACTCCTGTGTGAAGTAGGTGCTATAGGTATACTGGTCCTGCTTGCGGCTGCGGAAGATATCGTTAAAACTGGCGGTCAGGGCCATCTTACCCGACAGGAAAGTCTTCTTAACGGCCAGGTCCGCTTCATAATAAGGTTTGATATACCCCTGGGATGCGCTCTGGGACATCATATTGGGAGGGCCGGGCTGGTTGGCGTTCGTATTCACCGGCAGATTGCTTTTGGACTGATATATCCCGGAGGCCTGCACGCTAAATCCCGAAGGCAGCCGGAAATTCATATTCAGCTTGCCAAACCAGCTCCAGAGGGCCTGCTGGGCGACGGCATCGGTCTCGGCAACATTGATCTTCGAATGATAGATATTGACATTGGAGGACAGATCCCACCACCGGGTGAGATTGACCTGGCCGGTAAGTTCTGCGCCGACGGAATGGCTGGACTCGGCATTCACAAAGGTATTGATAAGGGTCGTAGCGCCGGTGCTGGCATTCGTATCGCTCTCGATATACCCGGTGATCAGATGGTCGGTGTATTTGTAATATACAGACCCCATAAATAGGCTGTTGTGCCCAAAATTCTTGATATAGGACAGCTCCAGCGACTGCGTGAACTCAGGCACCAGGTTCGGATTGCCACGGGTAATATTCAGCTTGTTGGACGAATCGGTATAAGGCACCAGCTGAAAAAAGTTCGGGCGATTCACCCTTCGGGTATAGCTAAGCTGCAGCTCCTGCCCATCGCCGAGCTTCTGTCCAAGGAATACGGAGGGGAAGAGGCTCACGGGGTATTGATTGCTGAATGTATTCCCTGAATTGAGCAGGGTCCCGTGGTAGTTTGAGCTTTCCGCCCGCAATCCGACCTTATAGCTGAAGTTCCGGATGCTGCTTGACAAAGTGACATAGGCTGCATAAACATTGCTCTGGCTCTTGTAATTGCTGGCCGCGGAAGGCACGAGCACATAATCTGCCGAGTCAGCATTATAGGTATAATTGTTATTGATGTTCAGCCTGCTCTGTAAGGCAGCCCTCACCCCGGCCTCCAGGGTAGTCTTGGCGGTCAGCGGATCGGTGAAATCACTTTGCAGGATAATATTATGGTCATTACCACCGCCGATGATCTTTTGCAGCTGGCTGCTGGCTAAAGCCGAACCGCTCCCAGCCTTGTAATAGTCTGTAGTGTACAGGGAATTGTTGGAGGCATTGCCGGAGAAATAGCTGGCATCCGCGGTCCATTCTTCCTTGTCCTTGGCAAACAGCTGCTTTATGCCAAGGGTGGCGCCTCTTCCATTAAATGTATGGGATGCGGCGATCTCTTCATGGCTGTACTGGCTGATCTTGCCCGACGAATACAGGCTGTCGGTGTTGATGCTGATATTGGATGTGGAAGGACCGTCATGATGCATGGCAAACCCGGTGAGGGAAAGGGTCGTCCTGTTGTTGAGGAAATAATCCAGCCCCACCCTGCCAAAGAACATACCACCCCTGGACGTATCCAGCTGCTGCTGGTTGAGGTACGTGCCGGGACTGGTGCCCTGGCTCACGCGCTCGATGGAGGAAGTACCCCTATCGCGGTTAAGCCTGCCATTGATATCCGCCGAAATATTGATCTTATTCTCCCGGGCATTGAGACTGGCGCCCGCGTTCGCGCCTCCATATTTGTCCACACCGGCCCGCACGCTGCCGTTATACCCGGTCTTACGGTTCTTTTTCAATACAATGTTTAATATACCCGCCCCGCCTCCGGAGGCATCGTATTTCGCGGAGGGATTGGTGATCACTTCTACACTCTCGATGGCATCGGAAGGGATCTCATCCAGGGTCAGCGTAGTAGGCTTCCCATCCACCATCAGTTGAGGAGTAGCTCCTCGCAAGGACACATTGCCGTCGATGTCAACATTGACGCTGGGCACATTCTTCAGTACATCCAGCCCATTCCCGCCGGCGCTGACGATGTCCTTTGACACATTGAAGACCTTTTTATCCATATCCACGGTCATGGAAGGCTTGGAGGCAGTGACAACCACCTGCTGAAGCTCCTTTGTCGCCAGGGTCATATACAGGTTGCCCAGATCTTTTTCGGATGACTGCGGCGATAAGGTGACGTCACGGACCAAGGCGGTATATCCTACCGCAGAAATATTCAGCTTTAGCGGGCTGTTCAGCGGCAGGTCCTCCGCGGAAAAATCCCCATTGTTCTGGGTAGTGATGCCTTTCAGCAGCATATCCTTTCTCTTCCCCGAAGCCGGGTCAATATTCGTTTTCAGGATCATGACAGAGGCGCGGCCGATGCCATGCCCGGTGGAGTCGACCAACTTGCCATACAGGTGACCGGAAGCAGCCCCCCCACTCCGGCCACCGGAGCCACCACCAGGCCCACCGCCGGGAGCACCGCCACCCGGAGGACCTTGCGCAAATACCTGATGAAGGATCAACAACAGACCAAGGATAGATAACAGCTTTTTCATACTGCAAATCTAGCCAGGGGTGGATCGCCTCGAGGCCGCCTTGCGATGAACTGGCAAAACAATGCGACGTATAGGTCAGACCGCATCCACTACACGAGTGCCGGCTATGCTGTCGGCAATACGCTTGTGCTCCGGATTACTGGCCGCGACGATAAGGCCGAAATAGCCGCCCCAACCCTTTTTCCAATAGTAGCCAGTTTGGGCTGTTCGACAAAGTCGTCGAGTATGTCTTGCTGTGTTTGGCTCATGATTATGTAATTTCTTCTAATTTTGGTAAATGAACAAGACAACAGGCATATATCTGCTTATCATCGGCGGTGCCATTGTCCTTGCCGGTGTTCTGATCTACTTTTTTCACGATAAGCTCCACTGGTTCGGTCGCCTGCCGGGTGACATCCGGATAGAAAAGGAAAATTTTCGTTTATATGTCCCCATTATGACTATGCTGATTATCAGTTTAATGATTTCCCTGATACTTTACCTGCTCAGAAAGTTCCTTTAGATATAATAAACTTTATCTATAGGCAAAGGACATCGCGATGATCATGTCATCGGCATCCTCAAGACAGTTCTTTGTATCGTACTCCCATCAATTTATTAGGCTTGAAATATAAATAGTCGTGTTGAAGATCCAGTATGATATTGAATCGCTTTAGAAGATCATTCCCCAAAAAGTTAAGTTCCATCCGTGTGGGGTTGAGACTACCTAACACCATCGTGGGAACGCTGTCGAGCTCAAACCTTCCGATACGCAGCTTTGGCGCCACCACCACCCGGGTCTCATACCTGGCGCCTCTCGGATCTTTTAGCACAGATGTCCGAAGTAGTCTTAAACCTCCGGGAAGGTCCCAACGACTCGCCCAAACGCTGTCGACAATAACTGCCTGATCCGAGCCGGTGTCAAGCATAAAATCACCGGAATACTCCTTACTATCTTTTTTAAAGCTCACCTTTATACATACAAAGGAGCGTATAAATTGAAGAGGCATTCGCGCATAGCCCCTTAAGCTCCTCGGAGTTCCAGGATGTATGATCAAAAGACCCTATGTCAAAGTGCAGGTTCAACGTGTCCTTGTCGTTGATCAAAGCCCTCACCTTGATAGCATTGTAGGCAGTGAGCTCAAAGGGAATAGTATCCTCCGCAACAGCACCCGCAGGAGCAGTACCCGAAGGGGGCAATGCGCTGGCGATCCGCGTATAGCACGAATCCTTGCCATTCAGCAGTATGACGAAATCAAATTTTGTCCCCGGCTTTACCTTCACGCGGATGGAATCGATGTCAGTATAAAACGTCACCCATTTTGTTCGACGGGTCCTGTCCGCGGTATAGACATCCGGTCTGAGCTTCGGGTTGAGGTTCCAGGCATTCTTATCCAGGTAGCCGCCATCATTTATGGACACTTTTTGGGAAGTGGCCCGAACAACAGGAAGCCTGGACTGGGCCTGGGCGGCTTGAGCAAAGAGCAACGTCAGAAAAAGAAAGGTATATTTCATGATATGTTTGTTAGGTGGCGTACTCCACCTTCACGCCGATGGATCGCCTGTATCTATTAGGTGTCATATGAACGATGTCCTTGAACATCCGGTTGAACAGCGATATATTGTTGAACCCCGACATCGATGCGATACTGGCTACGGAAAGGTCCGACTGTATCAGCAACGAGCAGGCCTTTTGGATCCTCACCTCCGTCAATGCCTGCTTAAAGCTCTTACCGGTGCTATGCTTGAACCACCGGCAGAACGAACTCTCCGTCATCGCCAACTCACCCGCCATCTGCCGGGTCGAAAGCTCCTGCTGATAGTCTCTTTGTATGCTTTGATATACCACCCCGATACGCCTCACATGCACGGGGTCCACGGAAAGGAACTTCTTCGCTTCAAGGTCTTCCACATGGGCCAGCAGGGACATCTCCCGCAGGACAAAGAACAGCTGCATCAGCCGCTGGAAACAATTCAGCTGATACATCTCCTTGATCAGACCACCGATACGGTGCTTAGCCTCTCCCGTAATGGCTATTCCTGTCTCCGCACCCGCCAGGAGCCGGGCTATCCTGGAAAATTCCGGAAAACTATCCGTCATCGTCGCAATATGCTCGCTCCTGAACTGGATGACATACTCCTCATATCCGGTGGACTCGAATCCAAAATTGAAGGCATTGTGGGGTATGTTCGGCCCCAACAACACCAGGTCCCCATCCGTAAACCCACTGATCCTATCCCCCACAAAACGCTTGCCCTTCCCATGTGGCACATATACGATCTCGAACTCAGGATGAAAATGCCAGAAATCCTGGTGACACAACAAGGGAGCCTTGTTATACGCCATGTGAAAGGAAGACCCTTCAGGGGGCTCTATTTTCTCCAGATTTGCCCTTTTCATAAGCTGATTGTCTTTTAGACTGACAATAATGACAATTTAGTGTAATTTTTGGAAAAACTGCTGAAACAGACGCAACAGCACGAAAAGGATATTTGCTACATGGATAAGAACCCAAATCTTTCATACAGAATAGCCATCGTCGTAGTCTTCTTTGTCAATGGTTTTTTATACGCCAACTGTACAGGCCGATTGCCTGAGCTAAAGGACTATTTCAATGTGTCGAACAGCACATTGGGAACGATGCTCTTTACCACCGCCATCGGCGCGCTGGTGGCGATGCCCATCACGGGCTGGCTGACAACCCGGTACAACAGCGGAAAACTTACCATTTATACGGGTCTTCTATTCTGTTGTATCGTTCCCCTCATTCCGTATTCCCAGAACGTCTGGGTAGGCCGCACAAGCTTTTTCATGACGGGGTTCTTTTCCGGGGCGATGGACATAACGATGAATGGGCAGGCGGTGTTCGTCGAAAGAAAATATAAGAAGACGATCATGTCCTCCTTCCACGCGGCCTTTAGTATCGGCATGGCACTGGGAGCCGGTTCGGGCGCGCTGTTCGCCAACTATCATTTTCCGCTCCGTCTCCACCTCATCTATATGGCTATAGTCAGTATCATGGCATTGGCTGTCGTGTCACCCATCATCCTGAGGAGCCAGACAGGAAATACAACAATAAAAGAGGCACGCACAAGGCGACAAAGGATCCCCTTCCTCATCTGGATGATCGCCATCATAGGGTATTGCGGCATGACGGGAGAAGGCTCCATGGTAGACTGGTCAGCCATCTACATGCATACGGTAGTGGGAAAGACCAAAGCATTCAGCGCCCTGGCGGTGGGGACATTTGCTACAGCCATGACCATCGGCAGGCTCTTTGGGGATTATTTCATAGACAGGATGGGACGACAGTTCATTTTACTCTTCAGTTGTTTTGCCGCCATTGTCGGATTGTCGGAAGCGCTGCTGCTGCCCGAAGCGCCAACGGTGCTGATGGGTTTCTTCCTGGTGGGCATCGGCTTGTCCAACATAGTGCCCATGACCTATTCCACCGCCGGCAATATCAAAGGCATCGACCCCTCGGCAGGCATTGCCATTGCAAGCACCATCGGCTACAGCGGCTTCTTCGTAAGCCCTCCGGTGATAGGCTATTTGTCCGATGGACTGGGGCTCCGGGTCGGGCTGGCATTCCCGTTGCTCCTTTTCCTGGTGATGCTATCCATCATACTTTTTTTGATCAGGCGGGATAGACGTGAGGCTGCTGCAGGTTAGCCAACCTCACCGCAAAGCCAATACCCACCAGCGCCATGACGGCTCCTACCAAAGAAGGAGAGTTGTAACCAAAACCCGCAACAATGGGGAGACCTCCAAAAAATGCCCCAAGCGCATTGCCGATATTGAACCCGGCCTGCGTTGCAGCAGCCCCGATCAGCTCGCCCTCCGTGGCAGTACGGATCATCAGCAATTGTATAGGTGTCGCTAAAGCCAAAGACAAGGCCGCGGCAAAGAGGGTAAAACAGAGGGACAGCGCCTGACTGGACGAAAAGAAAAAGATAAGCACAAGCACGACGGCCATGCATGTCAACAGCAGTATGCACGCCTTTATAGGCTCCATCCTGTCAGCCAGCTTGCCACCCGCAAAATTCCCAATGACCATCCCCAGACCGGCAAGGATCATGATATAGCTGACGGTATTGGCGGAGAAATGCGACACCTCTGTCATCAACGGAGCGATATAGCTGATCCAGGCAAACAACCCACCAGTGCCGATGGCAGTAATGAGAATGATCAGCCAGGGCTCGGCACGCTGAAACACCCGTAGTTCTTGACGAAGACCACCGCTCCGGGTCACAGGGATCACCGGCATCCACAGCTGAAGAAATAGCAGCGTGATCAATCCTATCAGCGTGACGATACAAAAGGTCAGCCTCCAGGAATAATGATGACCCACATAAGTACCCAATGGTACGACGAGCAGATTGGCGAGGGTCAGTCCGGCAAACATCATGGAAATAGCGCGAGCCTCCTTCCCCTTGTCGGCCAGACGACTGGCAACCACAGATCCTACCCCAAAAAATGCGCCGTGAGGCAGTCCGGCCAGCAGTCGCAACACCAGCAGGGTGTTATTGCCGGGAGCGATAGCCGACAACCCATTAAATAAAGTAAAGATCCCCATCAGGGCCAATAGTATCTTCTTGGGCCCAAAGTTACCACTGATAGCAACAAGCAATGGAGCGCCAATGACCACCCCGGCAGCATATGCCGAGATGAGATGTCCTGCTGCAGGAATACTGATCTGAAAATCTTTGGCGATGTCGGGGAGAAGACCCATCATGACAAATTCCGTGGTGCCTATACCGAGACCGCCTAATGCGAGAGGAACTAAATACTTTTTCACTTTGCTGATCTACATACGGCTTTTTCACAATCTCCCAAAGACATGAAATACAAAGATACGGATTTCACCGGGCCGGCACAAGCCGGCCCTATTGCATCGTCAGCGCATACACAGCAAAGCTTGCCAGCCAGTGTTCCCCCATATAATCCCCGCTGGCTACATTTGGCAACGCCTCCGCAAGATGCTGATTGGCCACCTCATACAGACGTCCCTTGTTCACAGGCAGATGCCGGGCTATTCCATAAAGGTCCCAGGCCCTGCTTAAATTAAGCCCATCCAGATGTACCAGCTTCCCATCGGTCCTGTCCTGCACTTTCCCGGGTTCAAGGCTAAAGCTGGGGCCAGCCAGCGATGGCATGAACTTCTTTACCCAACCCTGAAAAGCCCCTTCCGGCAGTATCCTCCACATCAGATCCGCCTCCTCCAGACCGGGACTTAAAAAATCATTCCCTCCGGGCTCCCATCCAATGGGATAATTCACATCATGCGCATAAAATCGCATGGCGGTCTGCAAAATAATATTCTTCAACCCGTCATCCTTTTCCAATACAGCATAATCCCAGGCCAGTCGCAGTGAAAATGCCAGGTTGGTATGTTCGCCTACCCTTACAGGATAATTCATTTTTGGAAGGTACTCGATAAAAAGCCCAGCTATTTGCCGGGCCAGGGGCGCCACATTACTGCTTAGCTTCTTTCCCAGCGGATTATCCCACTTGTCCAGCTCGCTCTGCAATTGCAGCAGCCACGCCCATCCATAGGTACGCTCGAAGCCTTTGTTATCCTTCATCGCAAATATCTTCATCTCCCCCCGGATATTCTCCGCCGACAGGTTCTCTTCCAGCTTTTGTCGGATCTCACCCGCCCGTGGCATGCCGGGGAACAGCTTCAGCAGACGCACCAGCATCCAATGCCCATGTACGCTGGAATGCCAGTCAAAACACCCATAAAAGGCGGGATGATACAACCGCGGCTTCTCCGTCAGACTGCTGTCCGAAAATGTAACCCCGGTCTTGTAAGGAAACTCCCGCTGCATACACCGCAAAGGCAGGTCGGCAAAATGGACAGCCCCCTCCATCGTCAATTGGTATTTACCATCTTTCAGCTCGAAATGATGTGATGTCTGCGCATGGACGTTCATCGCACATAACAGCAGGATGAAAAGGAAAAATTTGCTCATAGCTATTAAAATAGCAATTTTTTCTCATCCTGGTTGGGATTTATTATAACCCCGAGCCAAAAAATCATTACTTTACCTTATATATAAAGACCATCCTTGAGACCGCTCATTTTACCATTGCTCGCCGGCGCCGTCTGCATGCAGCCGGCGCCGGCCAGAGACACCCAATTCATAAAACATATCATCACCGGGGACTTCATTTCGGAAGGGGTCGCGGTGGCAGACGTCAATAAAGACGGGCGGCTGGATATCATCGCCGGCGCCTGGTGGTTCGAAGCCCCTTCCTGGACAAGACACGAGATCACCGAGCCAAAAAAATATTCCCCTACCACCCAGTTCAGCAACTCATTTTTAAACTTTACGCTCGACGTCAACCAGGACGGCTGGATTGACCTGATACGTATCAGTCTGCCGGGAGAAGAGGCGGTATGGTATGAGAACCCCGGCCGGACAGGCGGTCATTGGCCCATGCACACCATCCTCCCAAATGCAGGCAACGAATCCCCAGCCTTTGTAGACATCGATGGTGATAGCAGACCAGACCTGCTTTGTAACGACCCGGTGAAAAAAGAAATGATTTGGATGCAACCTCCTTCCCAAAAAGGAGACACCACCTGGACAAGACATATCATCGCCGGCGCAAAAGAGAATACACCCGGTCTCGGTCGCTATACACACGGACTGGGCCACGCGGATATGAACGGCGATGGCCGTCCGGATGTGATCATCACCAAAGGATGGTGGGAATGCCCTCCAAACCCCGCCACGGCGGGCTGGACTTTTCATCCGGCAGATCTTGGCGAAGACTGCTCCCAGATCTATGCCCTGGATGTAAAGGGCAATGGACACCATGACCTGATCAGCGCCTCGGCCCATAACTATGGCATCTGGTGGCACGAAAAACTGGATACAGGCTGGGTACATCATGTCATTTATAATAAATTTTCCGAATCCCATGCCCTGGCCATGGCCGATATCAACGGAGATGGCTATCCCGACCTGGTCACCGGTAAAAGATATTACGCCCACAATGGCGAAGATCCTGGCGCTCACGAAGCCTCGGTTCTTTATTGGTTTGAGTTCAGACCGGGCCCCCATCCCACCTGGATACCACACCTGATCGATGACCATTCAGGGGTAGGCTTACAGGTATTGGTGACAGATTTGGATAAGAACGGCACGCCCGACATCGTTATAGCCAATAAGAATGGCGTATTCTTTTTTGAACAGAAAAAATTTTAAAAAACCCAAACCATATGCCCCTCCCTAAAACTCTCCTCCTCGCCCTATCCTTACTGACAGCCGGCCAGTTGACCTTTTGCCAGCGGGTCTTTTCCCAGGACAGCATGTATTACCATCCGGATCAGAGAAAATACTCCCCCGATCCGCAGGGCGGCTGGCTCTACAGGACCAAAAAAAAGACGGACTCCGGCATGGTCGCAACTTATTTCTTTCAGTCCGGCAAACCGCATTATATATACCATTTTTCCGACGACCCGATGCTGATTAAAAATGGAGAATATAAATTGTACGATTCGAATGGTATAGTTCTCCACACTACCTTTTATTTGAACAATAAAGCCGACGGACCGGAGTCATACTATTATTCCAGCGGTAAGCTACAGGCGACAGGGACCAATAAGGAAGGCGAGCAGGAAGGTGAGTGGATGGGCTATTACCCCAATGGAAAATTATCAGGGAAAGCCTCTTATGCCAACGGCAAACAAACGGCTGCTCAATTCTTTCTGGAAGATGGCACTCCCAACAAATCTGCAACTGTCTTTATGAAGAAGGCTGAATTTCCGGGTGGCCCTTATGGATTCCTGAATTACCTGAATACAACATTAAAATATCCCCGCTCAGCCGTCAAGCAGGAGATCCAGGGAACGGTCATCGTTCAATTCAAGGTTACAAAGGAAGGAAAGCTCGATAGCATCAGTGTAATGCGGTCCGTCGAAAAAAGCCTGGACGAGGAAGCCCTGCGAGACATCCGCAGGTCGCCTGATTGGGAGCCCGCGATCCTGGGGGGGCTGCCCATAGAAAGCTGGTGCAAACAACCCATCGTCTTTAAGTTACAATAAAGCCATTTCCGTTTGTCGGATCCTCTGCCTGTCGGCCGGCTGTTATGCGATAAATTCAGGGACCAGCATAAGTTTCATGCATTATATGTAAATTATAGAAATTTCCGCAATGAACAGACTGCTATTCATCCTGGGTATCCTCCTGTTATTTGCTACGGAGATCCTTCGGGTATACTTTATCATGCCCTTCCCCGGCAGCCAGCACGCCAACACCATCGACCTGGCCTATTTCATTGATCGCAACAGGCTCTACCTGCGGCTTCTTGGCCTGCTGCTGGTGGTTTTCCCGTTGTATACCTGGTTCTCCAAAGGGCGGGTCTGGACAAAAATTGGGCTTACGGTCGTCCTGGGCCTCTATGCAGTCGTTTTTTATTTCTTCAACTTCCGGTTCCAGGCCGACAAGATGTTCTATCAGCCAGGCACGGTAAGATTTGCCGATGCCGCCACCAACAAAGTTCCTTCGGAGAAACTGGTCATCGGCGTATCCATCAATAACGAGACAAAGGCCTACCCTATACAGATCATCGGCTATCATCACCAGGTACGTGACACGGTCGGCGGCATGCCGGTCATGATCACCTATTGCACGGTTTGCAGAACAGGAAGGGTCTTTAGCCCGATAGTAAATGGGAAAAGCGAGAATTTCAGACTGGTGGGAATGGATCACTTCAATGCCATGTTCGAGGACGCCACGACCGGGAGCTGGTGGCAGCAGGCTACAGGCGTCTCCATCGCGGGCCCCTTAAAAAATCGACGTTTGAAGGAGTTGCCCTCTTATCAGTCCTCCCTTGCCGAATGGGTGACCGAACATCCCGATACAAAGATCCTCCAGCCAGACACGGTCTATAAAAAACAGTACGATGATCTCGCAGACTACGACAAAGGCACGATCAAGGGCAGCCTGGAAAAAAGGGACTCCGCCTCATGGGAGGCGAAGTCCTGGGTTATTGGTATAAAATCCGAGAATGCTGAGAAGGCTTACGACTGGAACGATCTTGTCAATCATTCCCCGATACAGGACACCGTCGGCAATACTCCTATCCTGATCCTGTTGGGCCCTGATTCCACCACCTTCCATGTCTGGAACAGGAATGTTGGAGGCCAAACTCTACAATTCATACAGACACCGGACCAGCCGTATATAAAGGACAGCACCACAGGCTCGACCTGGAGCTTTAATGGAAAATGCATCGCAGGGTCGCTAAAGGACCGACAGCTGACGCCCGTCCAGTACTACCAGGAATTCTGGCATTCATGGAGCAATTTCCATCCGGGTACGACCAGATATAAATTACTGTCCGTGCCGGGGGTAAAAAATAGCAAATGATAACAACGCCACGTAAGGCAGGAAAAGCACGGCCAGTGATACGACCAAATGCCATCTGCTTTTCGGATTCCTGTTGGACAGCTCTTCATATTTCCCGAAGATCTTCAGGTCCCGATCCTTAATAATAAAGATGTAATGGAACAGGAAGGCAGTGAGAAGATAAAGAGAGCCGGCAAACAGCGCGGATTGGCCGCGTGATTCAAACCGGGCATGCTTTACAAAGTGTAAATACAACGACTCTAATAACAAGAGCCATCCCCCTGAGCCAAGGGAAAACAGATACATTGCCTGCATACGGGGATTAAAGCTGGGCCGGTACTGGCTGACTTTGTAGAAGTAGTTGTAGATATTAAAATACAGATAATCTACGTGTTTCATAACGTTTTCAAATTAGGGTACTGGGTTCGGATTTATGAGCTTTCGGCACTAACCTCCGGCTCGGGTTTTCGGTACTGTAATATAAACGTTTTTTTGGAGAAAATAGTACTGGAAAAAAGGTTGTCAGAACCTCAACTCATTGATTTACAGCACAAGAAAAAATAGTAATTTCCGAATTCAGGGTAAACCACTAATGGGGTCTATATAGGTCTGTCCTGTCGCGTAAATGAAGATGAGATCAGGCATAAAAATTTGTCTTTTTTCGCCTAAATATTCTGCCCATAGATTTAATAGATCGTATCCGCCATCTCTCGGTTTATTCAGTTTACTCTGTTAAATCCCGTCCCATCCCCCTCGCCCCGGAAGACAGTCACGATCGAATCCTTGTCATACATTACTCTCAATAACCCTTTCGTATACACTAGCTCATTGTCCGAACTGAAATGATCCCCCGAGTCCAGCTTCGAAGGAGTACCACCGAGACTGAGATAGTTCAACTTATTGTCCCAGGCTATGATGGAATCACCATTTACACGCATCACCCGTGAGAAATGATAGCTGTCCTTAAAGGGTTTGTCGGTTTTGATCAGGTAGACATCCCCAACTTGTGGATTGGCTATATACACGGATCGTTGATACGATCCACCCAGGGAGAGACCTACTGCCCCCAATATTAGAAGCCCCGCGAATATCAGACCAGAATATAAATAGAAGGGAGCGCGCGTCTTTGATTCATATTCTTTGGCCAGTGAGTCTGACCGCATGGACATTCCGCAGCTATTGCATTCAATCTTGGTAGACTTTACGCCCGACGCGACAATGGGGATGAACCAGACATGAAAGTATTCCTTGTAAATTTTTACCGTGAGGTTGAAGTCATTGCAATGAACGCATTGACGGTCGTGTATCAAATACTTCTTTATACGGGCTGTGCGGGTACCTCTGAGAAAAAACATCAGCAATTCGCTAAGATCTCCATCGTATGGTATACCTGCGTATGCAAGTCCTTTACCCGCAGCATCCGATGTTCATTATTGAAGACGGCCTCGATATGAATGCATTGATTTTCTGTGCTATTGACGGCACTATTCACCAGACCCGACAGGACATAGGCGACCATATGCTGATCCACCTCCATAGCGAGATCCCTGGGAATATCGTTCAATAAAATGTTATTACGTTTGACGGCCATGGGCTGCAGACTGGTGATCAGCTGACTGACAATGTCGTGGAGCGAAACTTTGGGTTCGGCTTGGGTAGGTGTCTGTACTGTTCCTTCAAGATTCATACATCTGAGTTTAAAGATGAACAACTCTGGCTTTTAATAAATAGCAACTTTAGCAACAGCAAAGGGCAGGACGTCTACGCGTCATAAAGGAAAGTAATCGTAAAAAAAAAAGGAGCAGTATAGAAATACACTCCCGTCTTTAAATCCAATATCCTATGAAAAACCGAATAGTAGATTCCAATTGGCATACCAATATCACAAATGCCTGACTAACAACAGATTACCATCATAGCAACCCGTGCCATTTGTCCAGAAATGGGAAAAAAAATTGCAAATAGGGAATAACCTTGCGGGCATCATATATTAGCCCTATGAAAAAGCCCCTTTCCCTTCTTTGCCTTGCCCTCATCCTGCAGAATTTGACAGGCTGCCATCTGTCCTCCAACAGCATCTATCACCTTTGGTTCTATACCTATAGTGACGGTTCGGCAGGAGTCAGTCAGTTAAACCCGGCCAGCTTCCTGGAATGCCGGAAGGACGGCACTTATACCCGTGATTTCGGTCATTTTGAATACGGCGCCTGGCGACTGGAGGATCACAAGCTCTATCTGACGGATCGCCAGCACCATACGAGCATCTATGCGGTGGACCTGTCCAAACCAAAAGAAATGCAGATGACGATCCGGGAAGGGTTCACCGCCAGCTTTGAAAGACAATCCCTGCCGGAACAAAAGGATGGGAAAGACCCCTTCTCTCTGGAGAACAATCGCTGGCGGATAACAGCCACTCACAAAGAGTCAGATACCGAGATCCGCCAACGCCTCTACAACCATTGCCGGTTTTGGGAAGCCTATTTTAAATGGGCATTGGACAATGAAGTGTCGGCCATCGACGTCCGGGGTACGCCCACCAATATGAAGATCTATGGCAACGGATTTACCCTAAAGCCGTTGGATGAGCTTCCAGCCGCATGGAAATCCTGTTTTTTCGACGAAGAAGATTGCGCAAAAGCCAATGATATCATAAAGGATATCTTCCACAGCGGCAATATTGCGTGGCCTCATACGGACAATAGATATAAGCAGTTCGTCGGGGCCTTTCAGCAGATGGAGACTTTCCTGAAATAAGGGGCGGCAAAAGCATGCTCTCTCATCCAGGTCCGCGAGAAATACAACCCGCAATCCTTTATGTATTTATAGAACTCGTAGTCGTTCTCGCAACGAAGGATAAACTCATAGGTGGGTCGGTACATACGCATAAACGTGTCGAGCGCCGGTCGTTGCAATCCGGTGATCTTCCTCACCAGGTTCCTGTTGAATCTATAGTCTACATATTTATCCTGCTCCTGTTCTATCAGACGGCGCTGCAGGGCCAGCATCTGGCGGTTCTTCTTACCGCTGAGCAGCATGTCAAGGCTGATACCGCCACTGCCCGTAAGATAGTCAGGCTCATATTCAAAGACTTTTCGATACTCCTCCCTGTTCTCCAATGAATCATACCGGTGAGCCTTGGGTCTTACGACAACAAGAGGGAGACTGTCGATGGTAACGGCAAGGCTTATATCCATAGGGAATCCCGGCATTACTCCCTTGACCGGGAATTTAGCCGTGTGCTTGCCTAAATAAGAAAAATAAATGGAGTCCGAAACTGGCAGGCGGATAGTATAATGCCCCACCGAGTCGGTCACTGTACCCTGACCCGATGTCCCCATTACGCTGACACCCTGCATGGCAAAATATCGGGTCTTGTCATAGACGGTGCCCTTCACCTCTACCTGGGCGGACAGCCCCTGGTAAAAACCCAGGGTAATAAGGACAAATAACAAATAACGGACATGTTTCTTTATCATACCGGTGTTCCGGCCATAAAGATAATATGTATCTTATCTTGCTGCGATTAAAAGTCCCAATCCGGCCAGATAACACAGCAGCATGCCGTTGAGCACGGCCGATGTGCCCTTGGGGGCATGTTTGAACTCCTTCCATATAAAGATGCCCCAGATGGCAGCCACCACGGTGGCGCCTTGCCCCAGACCATAGGAAATGGCAGGACCCGCCTTGCCCGATGCCAGTATGCTGAATGACATGCCGATACACCAAATAGCGCCTCCGAGTACACCTATCAGGTGATTGCGTGCATTGCCTGAAAAGTAATCCGCCATTTTCACGGCCGGACCTGCTACCGGCCTTTTCATCAAAATAGTATTGAAAAGGAAATTGCTCAGCAGGATGCCTGCAGAAAAAATGAAGACGGCCGTATAGGGGCTTAGCTTACCCGGCTGGGGGTGCGCAAAGTCCGGAAACATGGAGGCAGCGACGTATTTATAGAAAAAACCCATCAGTATGCCGGCGACGACGGATAGTACCAGCCCCCGGGTGCTGACCTTCTTTTGAGTGGCGCTGGCTCTGCGATAGGCATAGGCATTGAGCAGTATGGCCACGATGATAAGGCCTACACCTGCGAACAGCAACAGGGAATTGCCGATGGGATTATCGAGATAGTTCACCACGACCCCCCAGGCCAGCGCAATACCGATGCCTACAGGAAAGGCTACGGACATGCCGGCTACGGCAATGGCGGCAACCAGCAGGATATTGGCGGCATTGAAAATGGCGCCTCCCAGCAGTGCGGAGCCAATCGCCCCACCCGACGCCTGCCGTATATCCGCAATAAATCCCCGGCCTTCCGCCCCAAAACTACCCAGGGTCAGCGCAAACAGGATGGCAGTCAAAAGAATACCCAGCACATAGTCCCAGTAAAAAAGCTCAAACCGCCAGCTGGCGGCGGCCAACTTCTGGGTATTGGCCCAGGACCCCCAGCACAGCATGGTGATAAAACAGAAAAAGATGGCTACAGAATAGTTTTCTACGATGAACATATGGCAGCAGGTTTTTATAAAAGCTCTTTCCTGTATGGAATGGACGACTGCGCGCCCAGACGGGTGACGGAAATGGCAGCTGCATCACAGGCAAATCGCACGGCCTCGGCCATATTCTTCCCTTCGGACAGGGCCACCGCAATAGCGCCGTTAAACACATCTCCGGCGGCAGTGGTATCAACCGCGGCTACCTTCCTGGTCTCCACCACGGAGCATTCCCCTCCCTCACAAATGACGGCGCCCAGGGGTCCCATGGTAACGACCACGGTTCGGACACCCTTGTCACAGATAGCTATTGCAGCTTTTTTGGCGCTGCCCATATCCGTCACCGGTATCCCCGCGATCATGGAAGCTTCCGTTTTATTGGGAGTGAGGATGTCGATTTTCTCGAGCAGTCCGGGCGAAAGCGCTGCCGCCGGCGCAGGATTGAGGATCACTTTTATACCCTTCGAGGCCGCGCATTCCACGGCATACTCCACCACCGCCATGGGTATCTCCAGCTGTAGCAGTAATATACCCGAGGGGACATCCAGGGCATCTGCGAGATCTTCCTTTCGCAGGCTGGCATTGGCGCCGGAAGCCACTACAATGCTGTTTTCTCCTCCTTTGTCTACGGTAATGAGCGCCACCCCGCTGGGCAGGTCCTTGTCATGCAGTAAAAAAGAGATATCGATGCCTTCATCATGGAATAATTGAGAGAACTGCCGGCCGAATACATCATTACCCAGTTTGGATACGAAGATAACCTCACCGCCAAGCCTTGCCACCGCCACTGCCTGGTTGGCGCCTTTACCACCGGGGTTCATAAAAAAAGAGCCTGAGAGAACTGTCTCACCCGGGACGGGGATATGATCCGCCTGCACGACCATATCCATATTGGTGCTTCCGACGACGACGATTTTAGAGCGATTCATACAGCAGTGGCATTGTCGGAACAAGATAACGTTTCTATTCTATATCTGCACCATCTGTATATTAAACCCAATATTTCCGTATAAAAATGCAATGCCTTATCCTGGTCCTTAACGGGGACGCTGGTCAGTTTGATCTTCATAACGTTTTGTTTTTTATAAAGGTGGGCAATTGTCCGAGGAGTTTCTTATCCGGAATTGCTCATTTGTTTGCCCGGAGAGGTGCCGGTCCATTCTTTATACAGGCGGGTAAAGGAAGGGATGCTGTCAAATCCCACGGCATAACATACATCTTTTATGGGCATGCCACTTCGTAAAAGCTCCTTTGCCCGGGCCAGCCGGACTTCTTTCAGATAGGCATAGGGCGTCTTGCCATAGTATTTTCTATATATGCGGATAAAATGGAATTTGGATAAGAAGACCTCGCTTGCCATCTTGTCGAGGCTCAGGGCCAGGTAATAATGCCGGTCGATATACCTTTTAGCCTGTATGATCCGGGCCCTGATATCCTCGTTGGGATAAAGACGTCGATGCAGGTTCAGTACGATATGTTGGTAGTAGGTCATATCGTCTTCAAGATACGAAATTGCGTCGTCAATTCACTTGCCAGCCCCACGGTCTGCAACAATCCGGTGTTGAAATAAAGAGAGTATCTAGCTGAGCAGGTCAGTGTTTATACAAAAGTCGAGAAGATTAACACACTCAGAGGGTCGCATACCGATCCTCCGACGGCAAATACCCCTTATCCTTAAGTATATGCCCCAATCGGTCATAAAAGGCAGGGTCCGTGGGCGTGACACTAGCAAGCCCGTCGACATAACGGTTGTACAGACTGAACAGCGCGGCGATCAGTACGGTGTCGTGCAGTTCCCGGTCGGTAGCCCCTTCCGCCCGCGCTTTTTCTACTAGCTCGGGTGTCACCAGCCGGCCATTCCTTCCAACGGCCCGGGCAATGACCAGCAGCGCCTTCATTTTTTCGGACACGGGTGCGGCGTCGAGGTTCGTCTTTACTTTTTCCGCAACGACAGGGTCCAGGTACTGGTTGGCGGCGGCGGTATGGGCCGCGGTGCAAAACTGACATTCATTCCCATTACTGACGATGGTGGCGATCAGCTCCCGCTCTCCTTCCGTAAGCGTCGACTCGCCGCGCAGCAAAATATGCGTCAGTTGCCGGATAGGCAACGCGGTATCGAGCCGGTATTCCAGCAGGCCGGTGATACCCGGCAGATTTTCTTTTAAAGAAATATAAGGCATAAAATATTATTTCGAAGACACCTTAAAAGGCTTTGTGTGATATCCTTCCGTAGCCCTTTGCCGCCCGATGGCGTCATAGACGGCCGGATCATCGGGAGCCCACGTGGCAAGACCGTCGACATAACGGTTGTACATGCAAAAAGCGGCCGCTATCAGCACCGTATCATGGATCTCTTTGTCGGTAGCGCCTTGCTCCTTGGCAAAGGCAATATCCCCGGTCGATACCTTCTTGCCATCCTCCTGTACTTTGGCCGCGATCTTCAACAACGCCTTGAGTTTGTCGCTGACATCCGCCCCCGAAGGGTCCTTCATTACATCCTTTACCACCTGCTCATTACCCCCCAGCTGATATTTGGCGATCGCTCCATGGGTATTCGCGCAGTATTTGCAATGGTTCAGGCTGGATGTATACGTCGCGATCAATTCCCGCTCACCCGGCGTCAGCGTGGAAGTGGCCGGATCATGAAGGATGGTCTGCACCAGGTCATTCAACGGCTGGGCAGTCACCGGACTGTACATAAAGAGGCTCCGGATGCCCGGATATTCCTCTGGTAAAGCAATATGTGGCATACTATGTTATTTTTGCAGGAGATTAAATGTATGAAAAAAATGATTGCCCTGACGGCTCCTGCCGTGGTAATAAATTAGGGCGCGTCGATGGCCTCCTTAAGTTGGTTGTACAATACTTCCTCATCCGACGGTCGCTTCGCATTGGCCTGCACCAGCTTTCCGTTCCTGCCAAAGATAAAAAACCTTGGATACGTCCGTGCCAACGGGCTGTCCGGCAGGAGCGCTTCCCAGATTACCCCGATATCCTGTTCATTCATCCGCAGGTGCTCCCCGGTGATATTGTTCATTTGCACATATTCCCGCCATTGGCCGTCTTTTTCATCCGCATCCTCGTCCAGGTAAAGAAAGACGACCTTCGAGCTGTCCACATGTTGCTTCAATGCAGCGGCATATTTCATTTCCTCCCGGCAGGGCCCACACCAGGTGCCCCATACATCCAGATACACCACCTTCCCTTTGTACGGCGCGACGAGTTCGTTCAAAGAATGCACCGGTCCCCGAAATAGGATATGGGGATTTTTCTTCCCGGCCTCTACCTGCGATTCCAGCGCCCGCACTTTAGCCCTTGCTTCGTTTATATACCTGCTGCGGGGAAAATATACCTCCAGCTCGCTTAAATAACGTCTCGCATGTGACAGCCATTCCTCTTCTACATGAAAATCCAGCCAGTTTATAAGGAACCTTTCCTGCAGTTCAGGAGATAACAAACGCCGCGCATACAGCCATACGAGATAGTCTTCTCCCCACCGGTTACTGATACTTTGAATAGTATCCAGCGGCAGGGCAAACACCTTTTCCACACGTGCTTTTAACTCATTTATATCACGGCAGTGTTCCCCCTCCCATCGGAAGGCGGCTACAACCAGCTTCCGAAGGTATTCATTCGCCGCAGGGCTGCTGTCCAGCTCTTTTATACGGGGAGTGGATAAACTGTCAGGGCAAATGGCTCTCATCGAATCGAGCTTCTTCACCGCCTGCCTGTAATATGCCTCGGTATGATCCGCCTGGGCAAAAAGGGCAGAAGGCAGCAAAAAGCCAATAATAAGGATATAAGGTTTCATAAGTCAAATAATTCCTGCAAGGATACTCCCGATCATCCGGACAATGGACGATTTGTGACGAAAGATAAGATCAAAGTGACGAACACCACGGATTCCATCCGCTAATACCACAGCTTCTCCGACCCTTCCGCCGGCTTCCATTTTGATTTGGGTTCAAAATAATCCCACAACAGCGCAGAGACCCTCCGGGCCAGCTGCCAGGCCTCATTCTCGGGTACCCATCGCTGATCCTTATTGTTCTTCGTAGCCACATAGAACACATAATCCCCATGCGGCGCATTCACCAGCACCACCTCGCTCCGGCTGTCATCCACCATCCCCTGCTTCGAGGCCGCCTGCACATACGGCGGCAGAGGGTAAAGCGCATATTCATCCCAGAATACATGCGTCATGATACGATACATGGTTTGACTGGCCGCAGGACTGACGACGGCGTCGTTCCTTATCATGCTCACCAGCCTCGCCATCTCCCGGGGCGTGGTCTGCCCCCACCCATACTGCTGACGCGCCTGCTCCCTCCCTGCCGTCCTTGCATTCAGGCGCGTGTATTCAAACCCATGAGCAGACAGCCATGCATTGATGGCAGCCCCTCCGCCCGCCAGCCGCTCGCACCATACAGCGGCGGCATTGTCACTATGCGTGATCATCAGCGTGATAGCAGTCTGCAGATCGGTGGCCGTTGAATCCCGGAAGAATTGCATAAGACCCGACCCTTTCCGCGACATGGAGTCGCGGTATACAAGGGGTTGATGATATGGGAACTCCCCTTGTTGGATCTTGTCGAAGATACCTACAAGAATAGGGACCTTGATGATGCTGGCCGTAGGGAAAACGGTATCCGCGTTGATGGTAACCTCCTTGCCTGTACGCAGGTTGCGTACATATACACCCGCAACACCATGGAACGTGTCGGTAAGCGCTTGTAGCTTTTCCTCCAGTTTCCTATCCGGCTTGTATTGTGAAAAGACGGTCTCCGCTGTAAAGAAAAATAACAAAAAGAGGGCGGTGGGTCGTATATATCGTTGCATGGGTGAATTTAGACCGATTTGGCAAAATACCTTGCATTTGCTGGGTTCTTTTATTATTTTCCGCCCAAAATCAATACTTATGACCCGCCTGTTCTACGCGTGCCTGCTCCTCCTTACCCTGCACCTCTGCTCCTGCTCCCTGCCGGAGAGGCCGGTCAGCAAGGACGAAGCCATAAAGCTGGCCCGCCGCATCGAGTACTCTGTCGCTAACCACGACTATACTGTCCTCAATAATATATTCGACGAGAAAGAGTTTTCTCACAGGATCTCCGGCGCAGGCGGCCTGTTCATGAGTAAGACGCTCATCAAAGGCGCTATCCAGGGCTTTCAGCAAGGCCAGTATGGCAAGGCGGTCGTCGACGCCATGGGCAAGGAGGGCAGTTACGAGCTGATCAAACAATACGAAAAAGATAAAAAGCAGCATATCCTCTTTCGGCTGTATGGACCGGGCGGCGTGAATTACCACGACTATGAGCTGGTCAAAAGAGAAGACGCGGTCAGGGCGGCGGATGTATTCATCTACATGAGCGGGGAAAACCTTAGCAAGACCATCGCGGATGCCTTGCAGCTGACCAACCAGAACATGCCAAAAGAAGACCTTGCAAAGATCGAAAAGATCCAGGCTATAAAGACGCTCATAGCGCAGGGTGAAAATGAAAAGGCGCTAAACCTGTTCGATGAGCTCCCGGATCAGGTAAAAAAGGAAAAGGCATACCAGATGATCCATATCCAGCTCTGCTCCAAACTGGACAACGACAAATATATCCAGGCGCTGAATGAATACAGATCCCTGTACCCAAAAGACGCCAATATGTATTTGCTGATGATAGACGCCTATGTCCTTCAGAAAGATTATCCCATGGCCATGGCGTCGGTCAACAAGCTGGATTCACTCATCGACAAGGACCCTTACCAGGACTATCAGCGGGGCCTGATCTACCTCCTGATGAAAGATACCATCCATTCCCAGGAATGCTTGCAACGGCTCCATACGAATATGCCAAAATTCAAAAAAGGTACGATCGAGTTGATGGAGACCTATTTCTATACCCATAACGAAGACAAGGCAGCGCAGCTGATCCGCGAAGCCAGGGACAGTAATTATCTCGGTGAGCCAAACCTCGAGGTCATCTACTCCTATCACCCTGATCTGAAAAAGCTCGTCGAGGTGGACGATGTCAAAGGGAAGTAAAGGCATATACCCCGCCGGCCCTGGTGGAACATCGGTATCTCCACTGACCGCCGGTTTCGGACACCTTCGAGAGCGTTCCTTTCAATGCATTGGGTACACGTATAAAACAGTTGCCGCCGGACAGGCTCCGGATGGTCAGCCGGACGATATGGCCATTCTTCCATTGCATATCCGTGATCTCGAAATTGCCTCTTGCCTTTAATCCCCTGACCTCCCCATCGGCCCATCCATCGGGCAGCGCGGGAAGGAATTGCAGCTCATCGGTCTGGCTTTGGAGCAGCATCTCGGCGATCCCTGCCGTATATCCGAAGTTGCCGTCTATCTGGAAGGGCGGATGCGCGCAGAGCAGGTTGGAATAGATACCGCCCCCTTCGTTATAGTCCACACCGGACCCGCCCACCAGCGTTATAAAGTTTTTTAAGATGGTATACGCATGGTTCCCATCCTGGAGCCGCGCCCAGAAATTCATTTTCCACGCCATGGACCATCCGGTGGAAGCATCCCCCCTCGCCTGCAGACTGACCCGGGCGGCATTCGCCAGTTCGGGCGTCTTATTGACGCTGATCTGTTTGCCGGGATGGAGGGCAAATAGATGCGATGCATGACGATGGTTGTCCTTGGGGTCATCACGGTCCGTCTCCCATTCCTGCAGCTGCCCCCATTGGCCGATCCTGGGTTTTAATAAATGCTCGCGCATGTCGGCGACATGATCCCGGTAAGCCCTGTCGATATGCAAGGTGTCGGCCGCTGCAATATAGTTGGTAAAAAGGTCGTATACGATCTCCTGGTCATATGTCACCCCATCCTCGGTTGGTCCATGTTCGGGGGACCATCCCATCGGAGAGACCAGCGTTCCGTCAGGCCGGCGCTTCAGATGATCATCCCAGAATTCCACGATCTCTTTCAAAACAGGATAGCCAAAGCCGCCAAGCCAGGCCTTGTCTCGGGTAAAAGCATAATGCTCCCAGATGGCCTGAACATACCAGGCGCTGCCGGGCGTATTCCACAAAAAGCTTTCGCCGCCAAAGATATTGTTCTCGGTTCGCACGGTCCAGCCCCGCACGCCAGGATATTCCTTCACAGTATGTTCCTTTTTCACCTCCCGCATGCTGTTGATATATTCCAGATAAGGGAAATGACATTCCGAAAGATTGGTTGGCTCGGCCAGCCAGTAATTCATCTCGATATTGATATTGGAATGGTAATCGCTCCGCCAGGGTGGTGTATTGCTGTCATTCCACAATCCCTGTAGATTGGCGGGTAGCCCGCCCTTGCGGGAGCTGCTGATCAACAGATAGCGTCCGTATTGGAACAGCAATGCCTCGATGCCGTGATCGGGCACGTTTCTGTAATTCAGCAGTCGCTGGTAAGTAGGCAATGCCTGCACTGATGCGGGAGTATTGCCCAGTCGCAGGGACACTCTTCCAAACAGGCCCCGGTAATCATACTGGTGGCGGGATTTTAGCTGATCAAAACCTTTGAATGCAGCAGCGGTCAGGATACGTCGATCCCTCCCGGTAGGGTCCTGCCCCCTCCATTGCTGGCTGCGCCGGTTGCTGTAGTCGGTGCCCGCTGCGAGATAGATGGTAAACCCATCGGCATTACGCACCTGCACGGTACTGTCGGCGCCGGGTATGATCTCCCCTCCTTCTACACGCACAAGTGCACGGGCATCATAATGAAGTCCGTTCTCCAGCACGCCATTGATGACAAGGGTCGTGCCTTCGGTGCTGGTTCGGGCGACATGCGCATCTTTCAATCGTATGATGCCTGTATACGCGCCTTTTCGGTCTGCGGCGTAACGCAGTACCATTACCTGGTCGGGATGGCTGCAGAAATATTCCCGCTTGTATCGTACCCCATCCACGGTATAGGATACTTGCTGCAGGGCGCTGCCAAGGTCGAGCTCCCTGCGATAGGTCTCCGAACTATCCTTATGCGAAAGGTCGATAAACAGATCGCCCAGGGCCTGGTACGCGCCGGTATTGGTCTCGTCGCCGGTCCAAAGGCTGATCTCATTCAATTGTATGTGTTCATGGGCTATTCCCCCGAATACCATACCCCCTATGCTGCCATTCCCCATAGGATAGGCTTCCGTCATCCATGTTTTGGCGGGTCGGATATCCCAGATCTTCAGGTCCTGGGCTCGGGTAATAAGTGAAAATGCTGTGGCTATGGAAAAAACCAAAAGTCTTTTTATCATCATATGCGTCGTTGATCAGGGAGCTCAAAAATATGAGTATATTGGCCAATACTTTTCACTATGTTCAGAAATTACATAAAAACAGCTTTTCGCAACCTGCTCCGCAACAGGACCAGTACGATCATCAATACCCTCGGCCTGGCGCTTGGCCTGGCAGCCTTTATCTGCATCAGCGCTTATGTCCGGTGGGAACGCAGTTATGACAGGATGCTGACGCCTGCGGGCAGCACAGTGTATAGGGTGGAAAGCAGTTTTTACAGGGGCAGCCAGTTGACGGACGACTGGCCGACGAGCACCAATGGATATGCGCTTGCATTGAAGGACCATTTCCCCGAGGTCGCCGATTATACCAGGATCAACTGGAATAACTCCGAACGCGTCGTCCGCAATGGTAATATCCGTTTCAGAGAGACGCATGTCTGTTTTGCGGACAGTAATTTCTTTTCCTTCTTTCCATACGGATGGGATAAGGGCGACAAAGCCACGGCATTAAAAGACGTCAATTCCGTGGTCATATCGGCCTCCGCCGCGCATAAATATTTTGGGAATGAGGATCCGCTGGGAAAAATTCTTGAGGTAAGCACCATTTCCACGGTGCTTACCTGCCGTGTGACGGGCGTCTTCAAGGACCCTCCGCCAAATTCTACCATGCAGTTCAGCATGCTGCTCTCCTGGGCTTCCTCGCCCGAATGGCAGAAAAGGACATGGTACCAGCACGAAAGCTATACTTTTCTAAAGCTGGTGCCGGGCGCAAGACCATCCCGAGTGGAGGCCGGGTTCCCGGCCATGGCGGAAGGTTATAAGAATGGTCCCGCACTCAAGGACCTCCGATGGGCCATTCATCTGGTACCCATGGAAGACATACATCTCAATACGGCCAAACCATACGAAGTGGAGTCCAAAGGCAATCGCCGTGCCGTGCAATTCCTGGATATCCTGTCGCTGTTGATCCTGCTGATGGCCTGCATCAATTATATCAATCTCTCCACGGCCAGGGCATTGGAGAGGGCAAAAGAAGTGGGTATACGCAAGGTCAGCGGCGCACGTCCGGGCCAGCTGATGATCCAGTTCCTCCTGGAGTCCCTTCTCCTCGGAGGGCTGGCCTTCATACTGGGCATAGCGCTGTCGGCATCGGCAGGCGCGCTGCTCCCTGCCTGGCTGGGCATCGATCATGGATATGCGGAGGTCATCGACGGCTCCTTCTGCCGCACGGTGGGATGGGTATTCCTGGCGGCGGTCGTCCTCTCCGGCATTTATCCAGCATTCGTGTTGACAAGGTTCGAGCCCATTGCGGTGTTGAAAGGACGCTACTCCTTCTCGCGGGCCGGAACGTATATAAGGCGGGGACTGGTTACTTTCCAGTTTGTCGTGGCCCTGGCGCTCATTGCAGGGACCCTGGCCATATACAGACAGATTATGTACATGAACAGCCAACATCCGGGCGTGGAGATACAACAGACACTCGTGCTCAAGGCGCCGGTCAGCACTACGGGCTATGATACAAAGTTCGCGGCATTGAAACAGGCACTGTCGGCATTGCCGGGCATCACGGGTGTCACGGGCTCGGGCGCGGTGCCGGGCAGGGAGGTGGGTATGTTCCTGGCCAACCGGCGTTTCGGCGCTGACAAGTCGGAAGAGCGCACATATGAGATGTTGAAAGTAGACCACGACTTTATCCCCCAGTATCACCTGGATATAATAGCGGGACGGGCGTTCGACAAAAGCCAGCCCACGGACAGCATGGGTCTGGTGCTGAATGAATCCGCCGTCAGACTGCTGGGTTTTGCCTCGTCGCAGGATGCTGTGGGGCAGCAGGTATGGCTGGAGGTAAATCCGGGACGAACGGACAAGGTCATCGGGGTCATTCGCGATTATCATCAGCAGTCGCTGCAAATGGCATACACGCCCTTGATCCTTTTTATGGACCCGGCCTATGGATGGATACCAAATCAATATATCTCGGTCAAGGTCTCCACAAAGGACATGACGGGGACAATAGAAAAAGTACACAAGATCTGGGACAGGTTCTTCCCCGAGTCTTCTTTCGACAACTTTTTCCTGGACGAATTCTATGACCGCGCTTATCAGAGCGACCGGAATTTTGCCCGCGTCGCAGGATTGTTTTGCAGTCTGTCCATCTTCATCGGGATCATCGGTCTGCTGGGATTGACGGCCTTTTCAGCGGCCCGAAGGACTCGGGAGATCGGCGTCCGCAAAGTATTGGGCGCTTCCGTGGGCCAGATCATGTCCCTGCTGACCTGGGACCTCATCCGCCTGATACTGCCGGCTGCCCTTATCGCCCTCCCGCTGTCGCTGATAGCCATCCATCAATGGATGAAGAGTTTTGCCTTCCGGGCGCCCTTCAGCTGGGCCCTGCTGCTAGCCCCTGTGCCGGTGCTGATCATCATCATTCTGACCTCGACGGGGTGGCTGACCTTACGGGCAGCCCGTATAAACCCGGTCAGCTCCCTGAAGGAGGAGTGAACAAATCGATAAATGACTTTGTTCCTCAAAAAAACACGTTATGGCAAAGATCGCACTCCACGGATTTGGCCGCATCGGCAGACAGCTCCTACGCATCGGCCTCGAAAAAGACCTCTTTGTTCCTGTCTCTGTCTCGGACATCAGGGATGAATCGACACTGGCCGCACTCTTTGCGGTGGATACCAATTACGGCCGCTGGCACGAGCCGGTGGCAGGACAGACAGGCAGTTTACAAATTGGTAACAAAACGATAACTTATCACAACGCCGCCAAAGAGACACCCGACTGGGGCGCCCTGGGAGTAGACCTCGTAGTCGATTGCACTGGCCGGGCCACGGTACGCTCGGGGGCACAGGCGCATCTCGACAGGGGCGCCAAATATGTGCTGGTCAGCGCACCCAGCAAGACGCTGGCGGATTGCGACGCGGTACTGTTGAAAGGGATCAACCTCGAACAATTCAATCCCGCCGCTCATCATATCATCAGCATGGGCAGCTGTACTACCAATGCCCTCGCCGCTCCCATCAAAGTTATCCTGGAAAACTTCGGGATACAATATGGTCTCTTTTCTACCGTACATTCCTATACCAACTCTCAGTCCCTGACGGATCAGCCGATGAAGGACAGACGCGACTCCTGGGCGGCCGCCGAAAATATCATCCCTTCCTCGTCCGGCGCCGCAAGAGCATTACAGTTCATCTGGAAAGACTTGAAGATCACAGGCAAGGCTTATCGCGTACCCACCCGCACGGGCAGCATCGCTGAATTGAACCTTGTCACAGAAAAAGATTGCAGCGTACAGGAAGTAAATGACGCCTTCCGTAAAGCCGCAAAAGAAGGACCGCTCAAAGGTGTAATGGACGTGCTGGAAGAAGAATGGGCCTCCTCCCGCATCGTCAGGGACCCGCACTCTTCGCTGATGGACCTGCCCCTGACCGCCAAGCAGGGAAACCTCCTGTCGATCGCCTCCTGGTACGACAACGAATGGGGTTTCTCCACCCGTCTGGCAGAAGTAGCGGCTTATTTGGCGGAGAAGATATAAGCACATTCCTTACCTTAACAGGAAAAATAAACAGCACCCCCCGCATGCACTCTGCTAAAAAAAGCCTTATTTCGGCCATCCTTCTCCTGTCCCTCCTCCACCCCGCCTCCGCCCAGAACAAACGCGCCCGCGAGCTGGGCCTTCACATCGGCATTCTCCAGACAGGACAGTGGAATGCCATCACGGACGTACCAGGAGTAAAAGTAGGCCACACCACTCTTAATCAGGGCGACTCGGTCCACACAGGCGTCACGGCCATCCTCCCTTTCGACGGCAATATCTTCCAGCAAAAAGTCCCCGCAGCCATCTTCGTCGGCAATGGCTTCGGCAAGCTGGCTGGCAGCACACAGGTACAGGAACTGGGTAATATCGAAACTCCCATCGTTCTTACAAATACCCTTAGCGTAGGCCTCGCCACACAGGCGATCGTGGAATACACGCTCCGTCAGAAAGGCAACGAGGACGTCTACTCGGTCAACGCAGTAGTGGGCGAAACCAACGACGTGGAGTTGAATGACATCCGTGGCATGCACGTAAAAAAAGAAGATGTCTGGCACGCCATCGAAACAGCCCGATCCGGAAAAGTGGAAGAAGGTTGCGTTGGCGCAGGGACAGGCACAACCTGTTTTGGGTTCAAAGGCGGCATCGGCACGGCCAGCAGAAAATTACCCGCCTCCCTGGGCGGCTATACGGTTGGTGTCATCGTACAAACGAATTTTGGAGGCGTATTGCAAATAGACGGCGTCCCTGTCGGCAAGGAGCTGGGTAAATATTATCTGAGCGACAAGCTCAACAACCCGGTGGATGGCTCCTGTATGATGGTGGTGGCGACGGACGCGCCCCTGGATAGCCGTAACCTGGGCAGACTGGCAAAGAGGGCCTTTATGGGATTGGCAAAGACAGGAGGTATTGCCTCCAATGGCAGCGGCGACTATGTCATTGCTTTTAGCACAAACGACTCGCTGCGCATACCCTATCAGTCTGCCAGCCCGCTGCTGTCGGGACGGGTACTGGATAACGAGGCAGTCACACCCTTGTTCTTAGCCGCTATCGAGGCGACGGAAGAAGCCATCATCAATTCCCTGCTGGCGGCTAAAACTACAAAAGGCGCCAAATACGGGACGGTGGAAGCCCTTCCCATCGATAAACTGATCCCGATACTAAAGAAATACAATCGTATCAAATGATGTCGGAACTACTGGTATTTGTCAACGATGAATTCATCCCGGCCTCAAAGGCATCCCTCCTTGTCGGCGACCTCGCCATTCAAAGAGGCTATGGGATCTTTGATTTTTGCAAGGCCCTCCATCATACTCCCATTTTCCTGGATGAACATCTCCATCGATTCGCACATTCCGCTGGCCGGCTAAGGCTTCCCATCAGACCAAAGAAAGAGATAGCATTGGTAATACATCAATTGATAAATAAAAACAATATCCCCCACTCTGGCATCAAGCTCACGCTCACAGGCGGCTATTCACCGGATGGATATACGCTCGCACAGCCCAATCTGGTGATAACACAAACCCCGCTCCACCCCCCAACCCCCGACACATTTGAAAAAGGCATACGCCTGGTGACCTATCCCCATATCCGGCAAATGCCGGATGTAAAGACCATCGACTACCTCATGGCCATCTGGCTCCAACCCTATATCCGGGAGAAAAATGCCGATGACGTGCTCTACCACCGCGACGGCCTCATGTCGGAATGCCCTCGCTCCAATTTCTTTATCGTGACAAAGGATGATACGGTTGTCACTCCCGATGAAAATATTTTAAAAGGCGTCATCCGGGGAAAAGTGCTGGAACTGGCGCAACAGATAGGAACCATAGAAGAACGCTCTGTTTCTTTGGAAGACGTACGCAATGCCCGCGAAGCATTCATCACCAGCACCACCAAACACATCATCCCCGTATTGCAAATAGACGGCCGGCCCGTGGGAGACGGCTTTCCTGGAGCAGTATCCCGTCATCTGCGCACCCAGTTGGATAAATTGGTAGCATCTGTCACTCCCTGACTCACCCGCTTCTCAAACTACCCGTCGATCTGAACAAGGACCCCGTATAGTTCTTCATCCGTATACACCTCGTACTGAGAGATCAATTCATTTACAGACAACATATTAAATAGATTTTATTAGCGCCATCTGGTACAGGTAATCCTCTTCTGCTTTCTTAATATCAAATAGCCCATAATGTTCGACACCCGCGATCTTCATTATATCCAGGACATCGACGGTATTTTTATAGGAGCATTTGCCGGAAGGTCTCAGTGCAACAAAAAGGAGCTTCACTTTTACTCTCGTCTTTAGCATATTTGCCAGCCCGTCATAGGTATATTTCTTTCCTTTTTGCATATCGCCTCCCGGGTATGCATATACTTCATCATCCCCCGCAATGAGCACGATCAATTGCGCTGACTTGGGATATTTATTCAGGGTCGTATCGCCATTATCCTCATCTCTGGGCAGGTTCAGCTTCATCGGTTCATACTTTCCATCCTTGGCATTTTCAATTACCTCCGGAGTAGTTGATCCAAATGCCTTGCTTTCATTGGTGTCAATGGCAAGCACTCTTCGAGCAGAGACACCATGATCATTGGCCAGGTTCACCATTTCCTGGAAGTTGGTCATCACGTCATGACCATCGCCGGGTTTCAATGTTAACAAGTACCCATGCTTTTTAACAGAATGAAAAAGCTCTTCCGTAAATACCCTGTCCGTAACTACGCCTCTTTTTATACCCTTCATATAGGCGCTGCTGCCATGATAATAAATGATGGAATCATACCCCATGACGATACAGGTAAGACTTTCCCGATGCCCGCAGCCGATGAACAAAAAGATCGTCAGTAAGTAAAAAGAGGGCCGCTGCTTCATAATGCGGGGTTTAGTACCCCAAATTACTCTTTTTCCGCTGACGAAGCGAGAATATATGCAGCGTATACGCCAGCGGCACCAGCACCCCGGGCAAATAGATATAAGGGAAATAAGCCAGCAGCGTATTGGCCGGCTCGTTGTGAAAGACACGCAGCGGCGTAGGCATGGATAGAACAGCGATGACGAGCACATTGATCAGTAACAATAACCCCCCGATATTATACACCAACACCAGCCAGGAAGGAGCGCTCTTCTTTACAAAGCAATAGTATCCAACAGGCACCGCAAAAATTCCCGTGAGTATATCAAAATTCCTCCCTTCAAAGCTCAGCTGCACCGGCAACGCTCCATCCCGCACAGCCAGCCACAACGCCACCTCCACGACGACACGGAATGATTGCAGATAGACAGGCCAGTGCGCCGGCAAAAGCCGCAACAGCTCCGACCCCTTCCCGGACAGCGCGATCCATAACACAAAAGGCAAAGGCAGCGCCACAGCCATACCTATCCGGGGCGGGATCGCCAACCACTCGGTAAAAAAACCCCGCAGGGCCAGCACGCCCAGCAAAAGGATCCAAACCATAAAAACAAACACAGTTCCACGATACACGCGCAGTTGTTTCGGCCTGTCCCACGTGCTTCGCTCAAGGGCCTTTCGCAGCCCATGAAGCACCAGCAGGATACAGACCAGGGCACACAGACCCAATAACAGACCAGGGAATAAAGGATGTTGCATAGTATTATTTCTTCTCACCACAAAGGTGCAACAGAAGATGCCAAACCCACATAACCAAAATTGCTATTTTGAAAAAGCACGATACCGGGACGGAGAGACCCCCATCCGCTGGGTGAAGAGCCGGGTAAAGGATTGACTATCGGCAAACCCCAGCAGATCAGCCACATCGGATACGGGCTTATCACTACGGGCCAGGAGGGTACGCGCCTTTTCCATCCGCTGTTGCTGTATGTATTCATGGGGCGAATAGCCGTACGCACTTCGGAACAGTCGCAGGAAATGATATTTGGACAGACAGGCTTCGGTAGCAAGCGCGTCCAAAGAAAGCTCCCCGCCCTCCGACGAAAGGGACGAACAGATAAGGTCCATGGCGCGCGACAGCTGCTTATAAAGCTGTATGCGTGTTGACATTCGCACCGGCGGCAGTTTACGCACAAGGTCGGCAATATAACGATGCTGTTGCAAATGATAGGTCAGTAAGGCGGTCAGCTGTTCTTCAAACAGCATCTTATCAAACCCATCCTCCGCATGGCGGTGTACGATCTGGTGGATAAGAGCATCAAAAACGCCATCCCGCGCATGCAGCTGGTTGAAAAAGGAAAAAGCGATCCCCCGTCCTTCTGTCCCCTGATCCAATATCCTGTCCGCAGGCGTGACCAGGGCATGTAACACCGAGTCGGCAAAATGCTCGCCAAAATGAATATTGAAGGTCTCCGCACCTCCGCCCTCTTCTATTTGTAAAGTATAGGTCTGCGCATCATTGGAAATAAAATAGCTGTCTTCCCCTATACGGGTGGTCCTCCCATCCACGGTACAGGAGCTGCTGCCTCGCAGATTGAGAAAAAAGGAAAAAGGCCCCTTTATATCAGGGCGAAAACATTCCCGGCTGACGGTATGGATGATGACGCTGGGAAAACCATCCGCATCCAGACAATGATTCCCCCACCCCACCCGGTTGTCCCACCGTCGGGCTATCTGCCCTTTCAGCCATTGTATGTCCGGGAATTCATGAAGGATCATATACGCTTAAAGATACAAAAAGCCTGCGGCATCTGTATATTTGGGCAATGCCCGCCACTCCTTACATAAAGAAACAGCTAAAATTCGCCTTGTATACCTCTCCGGTCATCGGGGCCATGGCCATCACCCCCATCACCATCATGGACCGGTACCCATTCGACAAATGGCTGATCTCCGTTCTCACGATCATGATACTGGCCCTGACGCTCTGGGGCCTGAATATACTCCTGTGGATCTGGACCAAAGGTGTCGCAATAAAAAGATATATCATCAGCATTCTTATCAACCTGGTCATTGCCTGGGGCGTCTCCCTGTTTTTGTTCAATACCGGGCAGCTGGGTCACCACGGATTCCATTCCACCTACTTTCATTTTCACCTGATATTATTCCTCTCCATCGATACGGTCATTCTCATCCTCCAGGACCTGCTCGTCACCCGTGAGAAAAAAGCAGCCATCGAGCTGGAAAACCAGCAGCTGCGGCTAAAGAACATGGAGGCGGTGAATCAACAGCTCAAACAGCAGATCCAGCCCCATTTTCTCTTCAACTCCCTCAGTACCCTGAAATCCCTGATGACGGTGAGCCCGGAGAATGCAGAGGAATATCTTGTACGCCTCTCCGAATTCCTCCGATCCTCCCTTTCCTCCCATTCCCTCAACCTCATCCGGCTGGAGGACGAGCTGCATCTCTGTGTCAATTACCTGGAAATGCAAAAGATCCGCTTTGGGAACGCTCTCGAAGTACATATCCCCGAAGTAGGGAACAACGCATATTATCTGCCGGCCTTTTCCCTCCAGCAGCTGGCGGAGAATGCGATCAAACACAATATCCTGACCCCGGACAGCCCCCTGCACATCACCATCTCCATACAGGACAGGACCATCACTGTCAGCAACAACTGGCAGAAAAAGGAAAGCCTCACCGAAGGCCCTGGCGTAGGCCTCGCCAACCTGCAGGAGCGATACAGGCTATTATCGGGCGATGATATTGTTATCGATGCAAAGAATGATGTTTTTAGTGTCAGTATAAAAGCCCTTGAATATGAAAGTAGTGATCATTGAGGACGAACAGCACACGGCCAGGGACCTGGCTGTCTGTATAAAAAAGGCGGAACCCCGGGCGGAGATCATGGCCACCCTGGCATCATTAAAAGAAGCCAAAGCCTTCTTCGAAGAAGGCCACGATCCTGATCTCATTTTCAGCGACATACAGCTGGGCGATGGACTTAGCTTCAAGCTGTTCGATACCATCGAGAACACCGCCCCGGTGATCTTCTGCACGGCTTACGACGAATATGCGCTGCAGGCCTTCCGGGCAGCAGGCATCGACTATATCCTCAAACCTTTTACGGCAAAAACCATCGCGGGCTCCCTGGAAAAATACAGGGGTCTGAAAGAGAAATTCACGAAGGACCATCCGCCCTATGGCAGCGTGGCCCAACTGCTCGAAGACCCCAAAAGGAACGAACAGCGCAGCGTGCTGGTCTATCACAAAGAAAAGATCACCCCGGTAAGGATCGGGGACATTGCCCTCTTTTATCTGCATCATGAAATGACCCACCTGCTCACTTTCGATCAGCAGCATTTCTATATCAACCATACTCTGGAAGAGCTCGAAAAAATGGCAGCCGGCGCTTTTTTCAGGGCCAACAGACAATTCCTCGTCAACAGGGTCGCGGTAAAAGATGTCTCACAGTATTTCGGGAGGAAATTATTGATCAATCTGACATTTTCCTTTCCGGAAAAGATCACGGTGGGGAAATTAAAAACAACTCCTTTTTTATCCTGGCTGGCCAGATCATAAGGGCCGCTAAATCTCAAGGCCGGGCAGGTTCTGCCCCGTCCATCTCGACCCGTATTTTGTCCTGTTCACCCTATCTTTCCCTTTTCCTCATCGCCCCGGGGTTATTTTCGTAAGGACATCTCTATTATTCATCTTTAAAATTACCAACAATGCGTACAAAAATTGTCCTTCTCTCCTCGACAGTGCTATTGTCGGCCGGCATCACCATGCATCATTTCAGGTATTGCCCGCTACAGCATCTGAAGTCTGCCCTGGCGCACCATCAACCCGCCAAAGCTCCAAAGGACGCAAAAACAACGCCGGTACTGGCATTGAACAAGTAGCGTTTTATGCCCCTGGCTCAGGCGACGGATTCTTGATAAAAAGAACGCTCATCAGCGCTCCTAAAAACGCAAGAGCAGCCGCCAGACGCATCACGGTAGCATAGGTGTCGATAAATCCGGCGTGATACGCGGCTTCGATCACTTCCTTGTTATGACCGCTGATACCAGCGGGGGGCTTTGCATTGCCCAGGTTCACCGCCTGGGCAATCGCGGCTTGCTTGCTCTTTTCATCCAGGGAAAGGCTGGAAAGCTTAGTACTCAGCGATCCAGTAAACAAAAGCACCGCCAGCGCCCCAAAAATGGCATTGGCAAATACATTGGAGATCCTCGTCATAGCATTGTTGACACCGGATGCAATCCCCGAATATTCATCCTCCACGGAGCGCATCACGGCAGTGGTCAGCGGTGCGACGGTCAACGACATACCCAAACCAAACACGAGTATGCCCGGAAAGAAACTGGTCCAGTACGCTGAAGGACCTCTCGTCTGCCCGATAAAAGACAATATCAGCAGACCCACACCGACAGTCGCCGGCCCCACGATCAACAACAACCTGGGCCCCGACTTGTCCGCCCAGCTGCCTGCCCGCCTTGCTATACCGATCATCAACAACGTGAAGGGCAGGAAGGTGAGCCCGGATTGCAGCTGACTATAGCCCTGCGCCTGGACGAGGTCGAGAGAAAGGAACAACATCCCAACCCCAAGTCCGGCATAGAGAAAGAAAGTGAGCAGATTGGCGCCGCTGAATGTCCTGTTCGCAAACAGCCGCAACGGCATCATGGGATGGGACGTCTTACCCTCTCTTATCACAAAGGCGACAAGCAGGATCACTCCAGCGATCAGCGCTCCATATGCCTGTATATTTCCAAACCCCACAGCAGGTATGCGCAAAAACCCAAACGTAAGCAAAGCCAGCCCCGACGCGGTCGTTATGACGGCCGGATAATCCAGCACAGGGTCGGCATCGGCCTCTTTGCTTTCGGCAACTTTCTTCCAAAGTATGAGCAGCGCCACGATCCCGATAGGTACATTGATAAAAAATATATAACGCCACAAGCCGGCATCCGCCAACGCGCCCCCAAGGACAGGCCCTCCCATCGTAACGATGGTCGTCACTGCAGACCAGGTCCCGATGGCCTTGCCCTTTTCACTTTCGTCGATGGCGGAGGATATCAGCGACAAGCTGCCCGGTATCATCAGCGATCCCCCAAGCCCCTGAATAACCCTGCATGCGATCAGGACGGGAACAGTCGGCGCAAAACCGCAGGCGGCACTGCCGGCAATAAAAATAAGAATGCCGATCATATATATCTTCTTCCTGCCGAGCTTGTCCCCCAAAGATCCGCCAATAAGTATCAACGACGCCAGGATCAGTAGATAAGCATTCAATAACCAGAAGAGATCGGTACCGGTGGCATTAAGACTTTTCTGAAGAGCTGGCAAAACTACATTGAGCGCGGTAGCATCGATAAATGCCATCGCAGAGGCAAGTATGGTCGATGCCATGACCCACCTGCCTTCGACACTCCCCAGCCGGACGGTTGCCATTTATTAAAGGTAGGAAAAACCGATCACCGTAAAGACGATCTGGCTATACTCCTCCTTTTCATACAACACTCCGATCTTACGTCGCCCGATCTGAACAAGATCAGAGTAGCCGGTATACCCATGCACGGCGCCGCTGGGACTGCGATCCACCACAAATTGCTGCGGCCAGCTGACACCGTCATCATAACTGATGCGCAACGTTAAATTATCCCGCTTCGACGTGTCGGCGGTATTGCTAAAGGCCAGCACGGCATGCCCGCCTTTTTTCCCGATGGTAAGAAGACTGCCTTCGTTGACAGGGTCGGGCAGAGCATAGTCATACCAGCTGCTGTCCCATGTCTCACCACCGTTACGGCTGATAGATACGATCCTGCGCCTTGGCTCCCCCTTCTGGTTGCGGCTATTCATCATCAGCCTGTCACCCGACAGCTCCGCAGCAGTGGATTCATTGCCCCCGGGCATCTCCACGTTGGCGGACAAATGAAAGGTCTTGCCATGATCATCGGTATAATAACCATGCGCCGCATAGTCCATAAAGCGCTTTTGTGGATCGCCCGCCGAATGATTGGCCGCTACGAATATCCGGCCCTTGTATTTTCCGGCGGAGAATTGCATCGCATGACCGGGTGTATTCGCATAACTGCGCCATTCTCCAGGATGCACCTGGCTGGTAATATTGACGGCCTCACTCCATGTCATGCCGCCATCCACAGAGGTCTTATACCACACTTCCCGCTTCCCATTCCCCTTTCGCACATCGCCTTCATGCGCATCACCGGTATTGTAAAAAAGAAAGACACGCCCCTTCGGCCAGGCGGGGTCGGTAAGATCGACCACAGGCGCGGCATTCCCTGTCTGCATTTCTCCATTGGCTGCCACCACCTGCAAGGCGGACCATGTCTTGCCATGATCCACACTCCGACGCAATACGATCTGTATATTGCCAAAATCGTCCACCCCATTCACACGCCCCTCACAAAAAGCAAGCAGCTCCCCATTAGGCATATTGACAATAGCTGGTATACGAAAACTCTTATACCCATCCTGCCCGGAGACAAAGACAGGCACCTTTTCGGACTGGGCCACCAGCATCACGGAAATAGTCAGGGTCAGCAAACAACAAAAAATATATTTCATGGTATATTCATTTTAAAAGTTGAAGCAGGCAGCTCGTCCTCATTCACAAGATTCGCATTAGTAAAAGGTTCCCATCCATAATATACGGCTGCAGGCTTCCCTTTTACTGGCAGCACTACATGATCTCCCTGAATAAAAGCAGGGGCAGCCCCATTAATATAAAAACCTCGCAACGCTCCCCCATCAGCGGTCCGCAGCCCCCGCCCATATTGGAAATAAATAGTAACAGTATCCCTGGCATAAGATGCCCGCAACGGCAATGGCCCCGATACGACAAGCCCCTTCTCCCCGTACACATCGTGCAGCGCCCATCTCGCCAGCCGCTGACCCACGGTCCGTTTGTCGGCAGGATGCACATTATCCCTTGCCCCGATGTCACTGCATACAGCCATCCCTCCATCCGCTATCTCCGCCAGCAATCTTCGCTGACCGTCTCGGAACGCAGGCCAATACCGGCTCTTGTACTGCACGGTGTCGATAGAGGATAATTGTACCCAATAAAAAGGCAGATGCGGCTGCCTCCATTTTTTTCTATAATCCTCGATCATAGCCTTCTGCAGTCGCGGATACTCCTCCACCCGCTCGGGCTCCTGTGAATTGCTTTCCCCCTGGTACCAGATGATACCCTTGATAGGCATAGGCAATATAGGCGCTATACCCGCCGCAAAAGCCCAGCCTGGCTTATAACCATGTGCATCGCCCCCGGTTCCAACATTCTGTCGCCCCCTTTCCCGCACCCACACAGGAAGAGTATTGTTCTCCAACCAGGGGCTATCGAGCTTCCCCGGAAATTCTCTCAACGCATCCCTGCTCAAAAAGGTCTCGATAGGGCACCCTCCGATGGCAAGATGGATCAGCCCGATGGGCACGTGCTCCTTGTCGACGATGGCCTTGCCAAAATAATAACCCACGGCGCTCATCGTCCGCACGGTGACACTATCGCAAACACTCCACACCCCCTGATAAAATGCACCGGGCGTCAACAGACGCAGCATGCTGTCCGTAAAAGCACGACCATATACATTCTTGCCGATAAAGGAAGGGTTGTAAAGTCTTATGGACGGTTGCCCCGCAAAAGTCTTCTCTTCCGAAAAATATCTCTCACCGCTCATGGGGAATTCCATATTGGACTGACCGACACAAACCCACACATCACCAAAAAGGATATTCCGCACACGCAAACTATCTCTCCCCGACACCACACGCAGCTCCCTCCCGACACTATCAGCACCCTGCGCTTGAAAATAAACGCCCCAGGCGCTGTCGGCCTGCACAACGGCAGTCACCCGAAGCCCCCCGAGCCACACAGTCACTCTTTCCCCGGGCGCCCCCCTCCCCCACACATGCACGGGCTGCCCCCGCTGCAATACCATATTATCCGTAAAGATGGCCGCAAACTGTAAATGTATCGTCAGTAGAGTGGCAAGTGTCATGATCTGAGATATTGATCTAAGATTTGAATACAATACCATTCCTGTCTCGGCAGATGGAATGGTCCTTTAAAAAGATTGCCCTTCGCCCTTTGCGCAATACTGCCATCCCGGCGCAGATAGCCAAACCATTCCCCATGCCGGGTGTCATGGAAATGACTGTATGCATAGTCATGCACCTGCCGGTGCCATCGCGCATATTTCTCCTCCCCTGTCATAAGATACGCCAGCAGGGTAGCAATGATGGTTTCGTTATGGGGCCACCAGAACTTCATATCCTGCCAGTACTCCTGCACAGGCCGGTCATATACATCCCGGAAATAAAGTATCCCCCCATGCTCCTTATCCCATCCCCTCTCCCACATATAATCCAGCATCCGGCAACCCAGCCGGATCAGCGCAGGATCGTTGTTCCGGTATCGGGCCTCATGGAGAATAAACCACGCGCCTTCGATGGCATGTCCCGGATTAAGTGTCCGTCCGTCGATATGATCGATAATGCTGCCATCCGGCGCCACCTGCTCCATCACACAGGCTATATCATCCTTTACAAAGCAAGTTTCGATCTCCCCGATCCAACGGCTGATCCACCCATCACAACGATCGTCCCCAATGGTCTCACGCAGCTGCTGCGCCGTATTGATCATGATCATCGGCACGCCAATCCCCCGCGCGGGTCTTGTCCCGGTATATTTAGGAGGCAATCTCTCGTCTCCCGTGGCATAGGCGATGCACTTCCCAAACACCGCACGCGCCCTTTCCGCCGCCGCCTCACTACCACTGGCCCGTGCATACGCAGCAGCAGCGATCACATAAAAGGTCTCGGAAAAGAAATAACGCCGCTTGCGGATAGGCCTGCCATCCCGTGCCACATGAAAGAACATCCGCCCATCCTCATCAAAACCATGCTGGTTCAAAAAATCAAACCCCAGCTTCGCGCCCTCCAGCCACAGCTCTCGTCTCTCCACGCTATTAAATAGCGTAGATAACAACCACGTCGCCCTCCCCTGTATCCATACAGCCTTATCATCATCCAGCAGCCCTCCATCTTCATCCCGCATCAGCAGGAATCCCCCATGCTCCCGGTCAAAACTGCGGGGGAACCAGAAAGGAACAGTATCCTCCAGCAACTGCCGGGCATAAAAAGCCCTTAGCTCTAAAAGCTCTTCTCTCGTGTATTCAGACATCTTGATATTCGTTTGTTTTTGGTCGAAGAAATGATATAAGAAGCACCAGCCCTCCCAGAACGATCACGGCCAGCAAAGAAAAATCCCTCCCCAAATGACCGGAATCAGTTGACTTGCCGAGCCATTCCGTGATCAGCGCGCCGGACAGCACACCGACCATATTCATCAGCCCATAGGCGGTAGCCCGCTGACGAGGCCCGATAAATTGACACAACATCGGCATATTGTTGGCATCGGTCATGCCATACCCAACCCCAAAACAAATGCCGGCGCCCACCACGGTCACCAGCGAATGACCGAACCCAAGCAACAACAACGATGGAATGGTAAGCCCCATACCGATAGCAATGGTATACACACGGCCCTTGACATTCGTTTTTATCCACCGGTCGGACAATACCCCGCCGGATACTACCCCAAGAAAGGAGGCGGAGGCGATGGTCACCGTGGCTAACGGACCGGCCCCAGACATCTCCATCCCCAAACTCGAAGCATACAACGTAGGAAGCCAGTTCTTGACAGCCCAGCCGGGCAGGCTCAATAAGGCAAAATAAAAAAGTATGATCCCAAAGGCTGGCAGGGTCAACAGTTCCCGAGATCCTGAATATGTCTTCCGGGAAGAAACTCTTTCCTTGTCTTTTAGCAAGAATAACAACATCCCCGCATATACTATACCCGCCAGTCCAAAAAAATGAAAACTGGATTGCCAGGACCCCGCAGCAGCGATCGTTCCCCCAAACCCACCCAGCGCCTGCCCCAAATACAACCCCGTCATATGTACACCGATGGCCAGCCCCCGCGTGCTGCTACCATGATAGTCCGCAATCAGCGAGAGCCCCGCAGGCAGATACAACGCCTCGCTCACACCCATAATGGCCCGCAGCACATACAGCTGATGATAGCTGGTCGCATACCCCATGGCAAAAACCACCCCCGACCACACCAGCAGACTGACAACGATAAGACCCTTCCGGTTGACCCTGTCAGCAATGACACCCGCCACAGGACTCATAAACCCATAGATCCAGAGGAATATCCCCATCAGATAGCCGAAGTTGGTGGCGGACGCCAGCTCCCCTATATCCTTTTGCATGGCAGGACGCAACGTGGATAGCATCTGCCTGTCCAGATAGTTCAAGAGACCCACCACCCAAAGCAGGCCAACCACAACCCAGGGATATATCTTTTCTCTTTTCATCGGTTGATCTCTCCTATCAATATTTGTGGTGTACGTACCCCGGCCCTGATCTCTCCCCCGGGGATCACTATATAATTGTCCCACCGGACAGCAGTCGTCGTCGCCGGCGAAGCAAAAGGCAGTTCATCAAAATTTTTCCACTCATTCCTGTCGATATCATATAACAACAACCTCTTGCTAAAGCCGGGATGCGTGGACTGCACACGCGCCTTTTGCAGCAACAATGCCTGCCTCTCCACCACATCGTGAGTCCTGTCGATGGCGGCGATCAGCTTTTCCACCTGGTGAAATATCTCTCCCCTGTCCCCACCCAACAACAACAGGCTATGCTCATCGTATAAAACCCCTGTACCGGCCGATAAAGCATAAGGCAGGCTCCGACAAACGGACCAGCGTCGGTCTACAGTATCATAGCAATACACCGCCTCGGAAAGATCGCTGAGGCCACCGGGATTTCTTTTCCGCCCGCCTGCAAGATACAGCCGGCTCCCAACCGCGATGAGGACGGCATGCGACAACGGCTTAGGCAGCGAGCCCTCCAACCGCCACGTCGGGCGCGACAGGTCAAACGCATAAAGACTGTCCGATACCCCGGCAGCGGTTTCCCCGCCCGCTACATAGACGGTCTGCCCCAGCAACACAGCAGAAGCATTCGTCAGCGCCACAGGAAGATCTGGCCATCGCTCCACACCCATCCGCCGCTCCGCTGGGTCCCACGAAAGACAAAAGACAGCGGACGAAGGCCCGCCCTCATTCTCGCCCCCTATATACACCACACCCCGCGGCGTCGTCACACTGGCGCCATAGGCAGAATGCTCAGGCAAACTATCCACAGCGATCATCTCCCGCCTGTGCATATCCACCGCAAATACCTCATTATAATATTTCTTTTTCCCTCCCGCCCAGGGCATGCTGTCCGGGAAATTACACCCTCCGCCCACAAGCAGCACCCCATGATTGACACCCGCCAAAGGGCCTGCCAGCCCCAGCGGCAGCTTCACGGACTCGGACCACGATATCTTCCCATGCTGTGCCGGCAAAGGAAACCCATATAACAGCCCTGACAGCAGAAGTAGTGACATAGTACGACTCATTATACCCACTTTTGCGCTGTCTCGAGACTCTGAAAACTATCGAACCCCAGTGCATCGACATCCCGTTGAAAGGCCGCCCATTGCGCCTCGCTCATATTCTTTACGGGCAGTCGGAACCCGCCGCAATCCAAACCGATACGCCGCATATAGGACTTCCCGGTAGCAATGCCCCCATACTTGCCCAGCAGCCGGATCATGTCGATGGATTGCTGCTGCAACTGCTGCGCCCCTTCCAGGTCGCCCTTCTGAAAAGCGTCGATCAGTCGGTGATACAACGGCGCCGCATAATTGAAAGTGCTGCCGACTGCTGCTTTGGCGCCAAGGGACCAGGCAGGCAGCATATTCTCGTCACGCCCCCAGAGCATATCGTATTTCCCTCCTTTGAAATGCAGACAGGAAAGGAAATCCATGAAATCTTCATGCGTGTATTTGATACCGCTAAAGTTAGGCAACTTTCCATCTACCTTCTTCAACAGCTCGATCATGGGAAAATCAACGCCGGTCAATACGGGTATATGATAATAGTAAAAAGGCATTTCGGGGACCGCCTCGGCAATGGCAATACATGCCTGTGCCAGCATATCGACATCCGCAGGCTTGAAATAAAAGGGCGCCGTAAAGCTGACGCCATACAGCCCGATCGTTTCCGCATGACGCGCCAGCTCCATACATTCCGTAAGACAGGTCCCCCCCAGCAGGGTCATCACACGAAAAGACGCATCCCCCCTGGCGGCGTCAGCCCAGGCCTCGGCGACAGCCATCTTTTCCCTGGCCGTCATGGAAACCCCCTCGCCGGTACTTCCGCAAATAAAGGCGCCGGTGATCCCGTTCGCCTTCAGCAGACGGTAATAACGTGGTATCAGATTCAGGTGAAGCGAGCCGTCCGGGTACATCGGGGTAAAAGGGGCGGCAATAAGTCCTTGTAAATGTTCCATTGAGCTTAATATTGAAGATAGCCGGGTGTCTGTACCAGCAACCTGTTATTGGTTAACGTATTCCTGTCGATAGGCCACAGCAGCTTGTACGCGCTGGCAGAAGTAATATTCGTATATTCATATACGTATGAATCCCCCATCCGGCGCAGATCATACCAACGCTTGCCCTCGAAAATAAATTCGAAAAATCGCTCGCGCAAAATTGCTTCCTTCACATCCGCATCGACGGCCTGGTTAGGATAACCCTGCACAGTGGCATCATAGTTGGCGCCATAAGCACGCGCCCTGACAAGGTTGATCTCGGCAGTAGGGTCCTGCCCAAGCGCCACCTTGGCCTCGGCCAGCAATAACAGCAGGTCGGCATAGCGATAAATGGGATAGTCATTGCTATACACCCGGGCGCCTGCATTCTGCTCTCCCTGGTACTTGTCCGCAAAACATCCCGCAATGGTATATACACCTCCCGAAAAATTATACGCCCCCTGGATGGAATTCCATTTACGGCTGTCCTTGTCATCGAACTGCCTGTACGTAGCGATCTTCACGGGTGCCCGCAACAGTCCACCCCAGTTGTCAGTGGTGACATTGAACTTCCGCCCTCCCACTGAATCATAATAATTGGCGATCAATCCGGTCTGTGGCATAAAAGTCCCCGCAAAAGGCAGCGATGCCTCATTCAGCTGGTTGTGGATAGAGAATATCATCTCGTTATTCCCCCTGTTGGTCGAAGCAAATACACTGGAAAAACTGGGCAGCAGGGTCAGCGCGGGTATATTGGTCTGTATATCCTTCAGTGCATTGAGAGCAACGGTAGCATCCGCCGCTCCTCCTCCCCTATAGCTGGTCCACAGATATACTTCCGCCTGCAGCATGAGGGTGGCAGCCTTCGACCAGTACGACCGCACGGCACGGAAAGAATAATCGCCGCCATAGCTGGCCAGGGATTGATTGATATCGCTCTTGATAAGCGCCATAACAGAATCCGCCGGAGCAGCAGCCTTTGCCAGATTCGAAATATCAAAGGACGTGGTAGGGTCTGTCTTGATAATAGCCTTGCCCCAGCTTCTATACAATTGAAAATAGTAGAATGCCCTCATCCCATGCGCAACCCCGGTATAGTACTTCTTATTGGCATCCGTGACGATGGTGGTCGCCGCCAGCTTGCTCAGCAATAAATTGATCTGGTTGATATTAAAATAAAATCCGCCAAAATCACCCACCCCGGGATTATCCAGGTCCAGCGTATTGAGCCACGTATGCTCCACACCCTGTGTAGCCTCCCCTGTAAAGGCGGAGCTGGAACCAGGATCGGTCCCAAAAACATCGGCCCTCAATTCACCCAAATACTCGAAGGAAGTAGTATTATTCCGGAATGCTGTGTGAACCCCGGCGACGAAGGCGTCGAACTGGTCGGCTGTCTTCCAGTAGCTGGCGTCACTGATGCTGCTCACCGGCGTAAGGTCCAGTTGCTTCGTACAGGCCCCGAGCAGGGCCAACAGCGCCAGAATAGTATATGATCTGAAATATTTCATGTTGCGAAATTTGAAGGTTTCTTATAATGATACTTGTACACCCAGGATGAACGACCGCGGCGTGGGATACGTTCCCTGGTATATCCCGTTGATAGTGCTGGTGCCGGGCGTAACGGGCGGCTCGGGTGATGGGCCGCTGAATTTCGTAATATAAAAGAGATTATTCGTACTGATATAGACCCTGGCCGGCCGCGTCAGCACGCGGGTAGCATGCAGCCACGCAGCAGGAATATCATAAGATACAGTGATCTCCCGGCAGGCCAGATAATTCCCCTTCTCATAAAATCTGCTGTTATTACTGTTCAGCACGGCCCCGGCGTTATTGCTCCTCGTATAATTTTTCTTCCCATTCGGAGCAGACACCTGGTCGGCATAATATACCTTGGGTATGTCGGTCACCGTATTGGTGGGCGACCAGGACCGCTTCTGCCAATCGATATAATTAAAGGTTCCCTGGTAGTTGCCGAGTATTCGCGCTACATTGTCATTATATATCGTATGACCGGTAGCAAACTCGAACCTGCTGTAAAGACTCACTCCATGGTATGACAGGATGGTGGAGAATCCACCGGTCCACTTGGGATAGATATTCCCGATATAGACCTGGTCTCTGCTGTCGATTGTATCATTCCCATCCACATCCAGCCAGTTGACATCCCCTGGCGTGATCTTGCCGGTGCCATACGTAGCATTTGGACCGCTGATACCCGCCACTACATCTATCCGGTTGCCCGCCACCTTGGCGATGTCGGCATCGTCCTTGAAAATAGACACTTGCTTATATGCATAGATATTGCCCAGGGGCTGCCCTTCCTGCAAGCCGCCTACCCAGACCACCTGTTTGGACTTGGGATCATACACCTGCAAGCCACCCTGTCGATTGTTGGCCTGTCCATTATAGGGCAGCTTGAGGATCTTGTTCTTTACAAAAGAGGCATTGACACCTACATCCCATTTCAACCCCTTTGGCTCATTCAGGATATTGGCATTGATGGTAAGCTCATATCCCTTGTTCTGAAAAGTCCCCAGGTTGGTACGCACAGAGCTGAATCCTGTGTAGTCCGGTACAGCCAGATTGGTCAACAGGTCGCTGGTATTACGTTTATAATAATCGAACATCACGCTGATCCTGTCATGCAATAGTCCGATGTCGGCGCCGATGTCCAGGGTCTTGCTCTTCTCCCACCGCAGGCCGCCGTTGATAGTGCCAGTGTTGAGGAAGCCGGCGGTGCCATTGTAAAGACCCTGCAACGCATAGGTACCCTGTACTTCATAATTGCCGAGACCGGCGACGTTCCCATTGACGCCATAGCTCACACGGGGTTTCAGCGTGGATACCACGCGATCTGCACCGGCATCAGTAAAGAACTTTTCCTTTTGCACATTCCATCCCGCAGACATCCCTGGGAAAAAACCCCACCGGTGTTCGGATGCCAGACTGGATACGCCGTCACTGCGGAAGACAAGGCTCAGCAAATATTTCTGATCATAGTCATAGTTCAGTCTGCCAAAAGCAGAAGCAATCCGATATTCGGAGCTGTTACTATAGTTGCTGCCCGCAGCAAACGTCGTGGAAGCATTGGCGGTAGAGATATCATCCGTGGGCGCCAGCGTACCGGACACCTGCATAGCGTAGGACTTTATATCATAGTATTCGGAACCCGCCATGACACTAAGATTGTGATCCCCAAAGCTATGGTTGTAATTGGCGAGCACATTGTACTGCTGCTGCCATGTTCTTTGCCAGGTGCTGACAGAAGGTCTGCTGACATTGGAGAAGCTGGGAGGATTCGCAAATACATTCGCATAGGTCTGGGTGGCCTTTGTAAAGGACTGATCCAATTGCTCGAAAAGATAGCCTGAGCCGGTGGCCTTTATAAAAAGTCCCGGCAGGATATCCCATTTCACGGCTGCATTCACGGTGATACGGTTCACCTCGTCGCTGCGCTTTTGCTTGCCCAGCCAGTAGAGAGGATTGCCATCGTTGATGCCATTGCCGGGATTGGGAAGCGTCTTCACGGAATCCAGCCAGGGATTGAAAGTAGGCCACAACGCGAGGTTACGGTACATATTGTTGACCTCGCTGCCATTCACACCCAGCTGGGAAGAAGTCGACAGACTGACACCCGAGCTGATCTCCACATTGGATCTTACCTTATAGCTGCCATTGATATCTCCGGAAAAACGTTTGTATCCCGAACCCACAATGATACCGTCTTCCTTATAATAGTCGAAGCTGGTAAAATAAGTACCCTTGTCATTCCCGCCCATGACATTCAGATAATGGTCCTGTGTATGTGTATTGCGGAAAACAAGATTCTGCACTTCGCCGCCATGGTCCTTAAAGATGATGGTCCCGCCATAGGGGTCGCCGACGGTGTCCCAACCCTGGCCGAGAAGCCCGGCAGTGGAAGGCCCATATTGCCGGATATCAAAGCTCGCCAGATCCGCGGCGCTGGTCAGCAGCCCATATCCGCGTGACGAGTTCACCTGGGCCAGCGTCCTGCCGGAGTTGAAGTTCCCCAGTCTGTTGTAGTAGATATAATCGTGCGCATTCAAAAAATGATACCCCTCCCTGGCCTTGTTATATCCACCGGTGTATTTATAACTCACCTGCGCCTTACCCGACTTGCCATGCTTGGTAGTGATAAGGATGACCCCGTTGTTGGCGCGCGCACCATAAATGGCAGTGGCGGCAGCATCCTTCAACAGTTCGATGGATTCGATATCTTCAGCTGGAATATCATTGTACGCGCGTATCGTACCGTCCACCACGGTCAGCGGCGCGCCGGGGTTGTTGATGGAAGCGCCGCCACGCAATAGGATCACGGGATTGGCGCCGGGCTGCCCGGTAGCATTGACGACCTGGAGTCCGGAAACAGTACCCTGCAGGGCGCTACCCACATTGGAACGGGGACTGTTGGCGAGCACATCCTTGTCCAGCTTGGCCACAGCGCTGGTAAGATTCTTTCGTATCTGGGTGCCGTAACCGACAACGACAACCTCACCCAGCCTGCTCGCATCCGCCTTTAGTGAAATGATAAAATTGGAACCGCTGCCGACAGGCTGCTCCTGGCTGCCATATCCTGTATAGCTGACGACCAACACATCGCCGGGCGCCGCCTGGATGACAAACTCGCCGTTCACGTCAGTCTGAACACCCTGGTTCTTGTTCTTGACAAGCACGTTGACACCCGCCAGCGATTTACCGTCCTCATCCGCCGTCACCTTGCCGGTGATCCTCTTTACCTGCGCCCAGGCCGGTGCGGCGCTCACCAGCAGGACGAGAAGGAGCCACATTTTCAGATAACCAAATTTCATAAAAAAGTTGTTTTGGTGTATTATGTATTACATAATAAAGTTAAAGTATTATGTATGACTTAACCAAATATTATTGGAGATTTTTTATTATTTTTACGATTAAGTATTACTTATTATGACATTATCCTTGATAAAAGATAATCTGAAGGAGCTGGATACCAGCTCTTTAGTGGACAAGGTAGAAGCCAACCTCGTAGAATTGCTCCAGCAGCAGAAATTAAAGGTCGGGGACAGCATCCCCAAGGAAGTGGAGCTGGCAGAGATGCTGGGGGTCAGCCGAACAGTGATCCGGGAGGCACTATTACGGCTACGTATGATGGGGCTGATCGAGTCGAAAAAGAAAAAAGGCGCGGTCATCACCAGCCCGGACATATTCGGTATCATGAGCAAGAGCATGAACCCGCATATCCTGGACCAGGGCACCCTAAAAGAAATATTCGAGATACGCCTGGTGCTGGAAATTGGCATGGCAGACCTCCTGTATCACCGCATCACAAAAGAAGATATCGCACAGCTATACGATATTGTAGCCAACGAGCCCCCGGCTACCCAATACCATCTTTTCAACATCGAACATGAGATCGCTTTTCACGGAAAGCTCTATGAGATCACGGGAAATGAGACGATGAAAAAATTCCAAAAAATGCTGCTCCCGGTGTTCGACTATGTACATAACAGCGGTCTCCTGAAAAAACAGCCGCTCCTGAAAACCTTTGTCAGCCACAAGAACCTGGTAGAGATACTGGAGCATGGCACACCCGACGAATTCAGGACGGGCATGCGCAGCCACCTGGAAAATCACTTCGCCAGGATCTTTGAAAAATAAAGGTCTCAGCCGGATTCCATATATTGCAGCTACCTAAACCGGCTTGCATGAAAAGTATATCTTCCCTCCTGGTCCTCCTTTGGATAAGCTGCCCCTTATGGGCGCAAAAGAATGTGCTCACTTATCCCTTCGAATTCGAAAAAAGCTTTCTGCAAAAGAGTGACTATGAAGCCTATTTCCTGGACGACCAGCAAGGAGAAAGCCTTGCCTTCATCCTGAGAGATAACAAAAAAGTCAATTATGCCATGGCGGACAAAAAATTCAAGGTGGCAACCGAATTCTCCAGACAGCTGGACCAGACCATCTTCTCCCATGACCAGCTGAAGTACCTGGGCGGCACGGTGGATAACAATGTCTATCATTACATCTATAAGGTGACGGACAAAAAGTTCATGTCCTCGAATATTACCTATATGGAAGAGTCGGTCGACTTCGGCTCAAAGGCAGTAAGCAGTAAACAGATCTTCGAGATACCAAAAGAAGAACATCTGCTGGTATCCTTTTCGGATCACAATCGGTATTTCTCCATCACGACTAACAAGTCCACTGGCGACTTGCAGTTCTACCAGGTCTCTTCCACAGGCGATGCCTCCACAAAGACGGTTCATTTCACCACCCCATCTTCCAAAAAGGATAAAAATGATATAGCAGGATACCTGGCTGGCATCACGCTGATCCACGAAGGAGAGGAGCCGGGGTTGAATGTGGCTACCCAAAAGGCCAAACTGTATTGCCATGCGGATAAACTGGACTTCGTGGTGAATGTGGACGCAAACCCCACCCATATCTTTACCGTGGACCTCCGGAATTTCACCGCAACGGAAAAATTCATCGACCATTCTGACCTCGAGGACAAGGACGGCAAAGGCAAGTCCTACATCAGCTCATTCTTAAAAGATGGTAAGCTATTCACGCTCATCCTGAACAAGAAAGACATCCGGCTGGCAATATATGATCAACAGTCCGGCGTATTGATCAATAAAACAACACTTAGCGACGACGACGCATTGGCATCTCTGGCCCAGCCCCCCATATCCGAAACGAGGATGGGCAACAAGCGGAACTCCACCGACATCGACAATTTTAAAAAAGTCGTCAGCGCATTCAAGACGGGTACAGAAGGACTCACTGTATCGGTGAACAAGACAGGGCAATATATCCTTCAGGTAGGGACCTATGACCCAATCCAGCTCTCCACCGGCGGTTCGGGAGGAAGCTGGCAGGGAGGATGGGATAAAAATCCCTACTACAATCCGAACAATCCGGCCACAGCCCAAAAGTATCAATGGAACTCCAATATGTACTATACCCCGGGCGCCTCCACCTATATGTCTACCTCAGCCCGCTACTATCGCACCCTATACTTCAAAATATTGCTGGACCCCGCCACCCTCAAGCCCGCACGTGGCAAGGTCTCGGAATCCATCGGCGACCAGATAAAGGACTTCGTGGACGACACGGATAAAAAAGCCAAGGCAACCAAACAATTCAGCATGGGTGGGAAAGAATATTATGGTTACTACGACAAGGACCTGACGGCCTATGTCGTTCAGGAGATCACGATCCGGAAGTGACGAGGATACGCTCCACATTCCACCCCTCCACCGACACCAAAGGACTGGCCTGCCCTGCCACGGGTCGATACTCCATAGTAATGGTCCTGGTTTCACCCGGTGGCACCGACACATAGTTATCGCTGTAGAAGACTGGCAATATCCTCTTCTTCGTCGCCGGGTCCACCAGCGACAGCCGGTTGAAAAATGCCACGGGCCCACCCGCCGGATTGCTCAGCGTAACAGTCACTACCCTTGATCCAGCCGAAGTACCCCCGCCGGTCCACCGCGCCTCCACCTTCAACCCCGCCTTCTTCATTTCCTGCAACCCCGAGTAGTGTCCCGTCGAATCCGGCAGCCAGTAGAAATTATCGCTAATGGCCTGCTTGCGCTCATCCAGCAACCGCAACGAAAGAAAGACTCCCTTCTCCCGCCGCATCCGCTCGATCCCGCGTCCCATAGGCAGATACTTCCGTACGGTGGACGGCCCGATCTCCTCATACACATCGGTGATCCTCCTCTCCTTCCCTTCCATATCATACGCCTTTACTTCCAGCATCATATCCCGATGATAACGCAGCGTATTATTCACGATCATCACCATATTCTCCACAGGGTCGAACATCACGTGCAGCGGCTCGCTGCCACTATGCAATCCATACAAACAGGCATTCACATCCAGGTAATAGTCATACATCTGTCCACGAAGGGCTGTCCAGGGGTTCTGCGTCTTCCAGATGATGGTGCCTGTGTACCAGTCCCACATATGTGAGCTAAACCCTTCCATAAGGGCCCTGTATTGATCATAATTTACGAGCTGCGCCTTGAATGCAAAATCCTTCAGGTCTTTGATGGGCCCATACGCATATACGGTGGAGTCATACCCGATGTATTTATGATAGTTCCAAACTGAATCTTCCGCATGTCTCCCCATAGAAGGCGCCACCCGGTTGGCCTCGGGCAGGAAGCGCTCCAGCGATTCGATATCTCCCATTCCCACGGACCCGACTTCGGAATTGAAAGGAAAGGTCCTCTCCGCCCAGAACGTACGGATAGGCTGCACCCCATAAGGACCATCCCCATTCCCGCCCAGCAAATTATACGACATGCTGTCGGAATTGCTGTAATCGAAGAAATACCTTGTCCCATCCAATGCAGGCATGATGGAGTCCTTCATGGCTTGCAGGATATCACCAGGCGGCGTGATCTCATTCCCCCCGCACCAGAATGCAAGGGACGGATGATTGCGGATCATCTTCACCTGGTCCACCACAGATGCCAGGAACAACCCATGATCATCGGGATACTGCCTCCTTGTCCATTGATCTTCCTTTTTCTTCGGGTCTGTCCAGCGCCCATTACAATCGCCGGAATTCCAAAAGTCCTGGAACACCAGTATCCCATATTTATCACAAGCATGGTAGAATTCCGGTCGCTCTGTCAAAGCTCCCCCCCACACCCTAATAAGGTTTAAGTTCATGTCCCGATGAAATCTTACCTCCGCATCATACCGCTCAGGACTAAACCGCAGCAGCTCGTCGGATATGATCCAGTTGCCGCCCTTGATAAAGACGGGCTGCCCATTCACCCACGCCTGCCGGCTGCGGGTAGTGGTATTCCATGTAGTAGTGATCTCGCGTACGCCAAAATCGATACCCATCGAGTCACTGCCCAAATAAAAGGTTCTTTTCTCCCGGCCAATCAAGGAATCCAGGTAATAAAACTCCATGCTCATTTTATACAGTTCCTGCCTCCCATACCCATTGGGCCACCACAGACGAGGATTTTGCAATGAATACTCCGGTAACTGCACTTTCCTTATTTCATGCGCCCCTAATTTCACCGGCGCCTTCACAACCTTCCCATCCAGCTCGTAGGTCAACTCCCCACTCACTTCCGCATCTGCGGCATTCTCCAGCTCCGCGCTCACCTGCACCACCGCCGGCGCCTGATCCACAACATCCGGCCGCCTCACACCAGGCACCCTTGTTACCACATGCGGGTTCCTTATCCGTACATACCCGGTCTTGCGAATACTCACCTTATCCCAGATACCCGTATTCCGGTCCCGGATAGGCTGGATCCAATCCCACCCTGCCACATACTGATGTGATACATTCCGCGCAATCTCCCCATCACCCCCTTGACCGCCGTTTGGATTGCCCACTGGATCAGGCGGATAAACGATGATGGCCAGCCTGTTCTTGCCCTTCATCAGCTCGCGGGTAATATTATAGCTCTGGCGCAGGAACATTCCGTTATGCAGTTCCTTGTTAATCTTATGTCCATTCAGAAAAATAGTACAGCTATAATTCACACCCCGCAAATCCAGCCACATCTGCTCCACTGGGAATCGCGCAGGCTCCTCAAAATCCTTTACAAACCAATACGTATAATAATCCCGCCCGACGTTATAAATATCCGGTATGCGTTCATTGTTCATCCCGTAAAATGGATCGGGCATCAGCTTGTTATTGATCAGGGTCGTAAGCACGGTACCTGGCACGGTAGCAGACATCCAGTCCTTTAAAGAAAAGGAAGGCAGCGAGATATGTTCTCCGTCTGCTTTTACCTTGCCAATATTGATACATTTCCAACCGGAATTAAGCTCCACCTCCTGTGCAAAAAGGGAAAAAAGGGACAAAACAAAGACAGCAGTGATGATCAGGCCTTTTTTATACATCTTGGTTTATTATACTGCAAATCTAAAGTCTTGGCGTCACAGGTTTATAAGGTTTTTCAAAACTATTCACACCCCTTGTCTTTAACTTACGGCAGTACACCTTATCCCCACAGGTGACATACAATATATTGAAAGCAGCCCCGCCAAAACAAACATTCGACGCCTGTCCGGACGGCACGGGCAGAACAGCGTTGACGCGTCCGGCCTGATCCAACACCTGTATCCCAAGCCGCGAAGTAGTATACACCCTGCCGGCCGTATCGCACCGCAATCCGTCAGGCCATGCATTCTCCTGTGTGTCGGGGACATGCAGCCAGCCATACCGCTGTTTGTTCGCCAGCGTGCCATCAGGCATGATGGTATAAAGCCATATCCAGTGGGACGCGCTCTCAGTGACATACAATTGGCTCTGATCCGGCGTAAGCGCCACCCCATTGGGAAATTTTATTCCCTCATCCACCACTTTCTTTTCACCCTTTGGCGTCACAAGGATGATCTTGCCGGGCTTCTCGGATCCATCCGGAGACGTCACGTAGATATTGCCATTGTGCGCAACGACAAGATCATTCCCGGAAATATTATCGGCCACGAGTGAAACATCTCCCGCAGGACTATATGCAAGGATCTCATGACTGCCTGTACAGGTATAGCGTTTCCCATCCACACCAAAACTGGTACCGCTGGCCTTCCTCGAGTCGATGGCGAGGGGAATGGGCTTGCCATCGGCCCCTACCCGGTAAGTCTTCCCATTAGGTATATCCTGGAAAAATACTTCTCCCGCTGCATTGGCGGCGGTGCCTTCGGTAAAAGAATATCCTTGTCCCACCAGCTCCCAGCCTTCGCCGGGTACCAGTATATCAGACAGCATTTGATTCCTTGAACTCCCCAAAGCAACGGGCGCAGGCCAGTCTTTCCACAACCAACGCATCACATCTGGGAAAAGACTGCCACCCTGTGCGCCACTGTGCCCGCCCTCACCCCAAACATGCTTCACATCATATCCGGCAAAAACCAGCGCCCGCTCCATCGTCTCATTGGCCTTCCACCAATCACCTCCATAAATATTCAGGTCATTGGAACCATCCTGGAGAAAGATACGCAATGGCTTGGGCTCATATTTTCGGATCAATCCGGGATATCGATCCCCTCCACGGAGACTGACATAAGTGCCAATGGCGCTCCATACCCGGGAGAACGCATCGGGTCTTTCCCACGCAGCCGTAAAGGCGGCGATAGCCCCACTGCTGGAACCACCGATGGCGCGGTCATTTCCATTGGCCGAAAGATGGATCGCGCGACCGTCCGTAGTCTTTTGCTTTTCCACCTCGGGAAGCAGCTCATCCAGCAGGAATTTCACATAAGCATCTCCCAATCCATCGTATTCATAGCTCCGGTTGAACCTGTCCAGCGAACCTGCCGCATCCGCGGCCCTCACCCGCCCAGGCGTGACAAAGACACCGATGGTGACAGGTATCTCCTTTTTATAGATGAGGTTGTCCAATACGGTGGGCGCCTTCCATTGAATACCATCCTGGTTGACATATACACAGGCAGGCCGATCAGGCCGGTACTGCGCAGGGATATATACCCAATACTCACGCCACGTACCAGGATATATTTTGGAGTGGTCGAAAACAAACTTCAGTACCTCACCCTTCGGAACACCGGGATGCTCCACCGAAGCGCTGTCGATAGGATATTGCTCCGAGGGGGCCTGAGCGCCGGCTGCGCCATATCGGATAATACATATGAGAAGGAATAGTACAATTTTATTCATATCTGGAATATACTCATTAAGCTACAGACCCGGCCGGATATATTCCGTAAATTTGCCCCCAAATCTCCCGAATGCCAGTTAAAAAAGAGCCGTTGTCCGGATGGGGCAATTACCCCGTGTCCGAATCATACATTTTGTCCCCCCGATATGTCGCTGATCTTAAACATTATCTGCCAAAAGATGGATTGATTGCCCGGGGACTGGGTAGAAGCTATGGCGACCAGGCGCTGAATAACGAACATTACGTCATCGACTGTACGGCTTATAATAATTTTTTGGCATTCGACGAGCAGGAAGGCATCCTCGAATGCCAGGCAGGGGCCAGTCTCGAAGAGATCATTTCCGCCTTTGGTCCCAAAGGCTTTTTGCCGATGATATGCCCTGGCACAAAATTCGTCACTATCGGTGGAGCCATTGCCAACGATATTCACGGCAAGGCGCATCATATCGATGGCTCTTTTGTCAATTGCGTTTTATCCTTTACCATACTCCTGGCAGACGGTAGCATATTGACCGCCTCCCGCGAAGAAAACTCCGACCTCTTCTGGGCCAACTTCGGTGGCCTGGGATTATTGGGTGTCATCCTCACGGCCCGCATCAAGCTGCGGAAAGTGGAGACCATGTACTTCAGACAAAAGAGTGTCAAGATCCGCAACCTGGATCATATGCTGGAGACCCTGAACAAGCTGGACCATGAGTTCAACTACTCCGTTGCCTGGATCGATGCCCTGGCAAAAGGAGATAAACTGGGCAGCGGTGTCATCTCCTTCGGCAATTCGGCCAAACTAAATGAATTGCCCGACAAGCTAAAAAGCGAACCGTTAAAATTACATTCCAAAGGCAAACTCTCCGTCCCGGTCTTTCTCCCTTCCTTCACCTTGAACAATCTCACGGTAAGGATATTGAACAGGGTCATCGCATTCGTTCAGAACTCCCCCAAACAGTTCGTGCATTACGAAAAATTCTTCTTCCCGCTGGACGCCATCAACAATTGGAACAGGGGCTACGGCAAAAGAGGATTTATTCAATACCAGTTTGTCATCCCCGAAGAGAATGGCCGGCAGCACCTGGTAGAGATCCTGGAGATGATAGCTGCCAGCGGCTGCACCCCCTTCCTCAACGTATTTAAAAGAATGGGCGATGGACAAGGAATCCTGTCCTTCCCCTTCAAAGGATATACCCTGGCCATCGACTTCCCGGTGACCAAAAAGCTCCATGACTTCACTCCAAAGCTCGACGCCAAAGTGCTGGCGGCAGGAGGAAGACTTTATCTCGGCAAGGACGCTATGCTGGATGAAAAGATGTTCAAAGACATGTATCCGCAATACAAAGAGTGGCTGGCCATCAAACAGAAATACGATCCCACAGGCAAATTCAACTCCGACATTGCCAGAAGACTGGGACTCGGCTCCTAAAAAAACTTCGTTTTTTTATTATTGAAAGATGACCTTACTTGCAGGCTCATCTCTTTAATCACAAAAAACTTTAACCTATGTACAAGATCATCCGCATAGGGCTTGTCGCCCTATATGTATTCCTCATCGGCTTCCTTTTCCTCCTGATGCTCGCCACTTCCGGTGTATTTATTTCCTGGTGGACATTTGCAGTAGCCATGACGGCCTGGACCCTGGCCTGCTGGATGTCGGTTTACTACCTGTCCCCGGTCCATCTTTTCTTTCACGGACGCCTGCGTCCACCCATTATGGAAGAAGAGGCAAGACTGCAGGGCTGTCTGCAGGAAGTAGAAAAGAGCGCATCCTGTGAAAAGAAGTTTTGTTTACGCATGGTGGAAGAAAAAGAAGAAAAGGTCATTTCCTTTGGCTATGACACCATAGCCATATCGGCATCCCTGCTAAAGGAGTTGACGGATGAAGAGCTAAAAGGTGTGATGGCGCATCAACTGGGTCATTTGATCAGCAGGGACACGATGGTCTCCTGGGCCTTTGCTACAGCGCATCATCTTCCAAAAAAGCTTCGCCGGTCCAGCCTGCTGTTGAAGCTGCTGATATTGCTGCCGGCGGCCTTCTTCATCGTCGGGTTTTTCAGCAACAAATTGATATTCCCTATTGGCGCCGCATGGATGTTCCTGGTATCATCTGTTCTGTTGGACTTACTATTCAGCTGGTTGCACCTCCAGCTATTACGGCAACGCGAATACCACCAGGATGAATTTGCGCATCATCTGGGCTATGGCCGCGGACTACGGGATGCTCTCGTAAAGCTGGCGCAGGCCAGCGAGCAGCAGGTGAACGCCTGGGTCAATCTCCTGTACGGGCGGACCCCAGTGATCTACCACCGTATCCGCAGACTCGAACAATTGCTGGCATGGAGGGCCGCTGGATCATCCGCCGGTCCGCAGGGTCAATAGGTGATCTTTACGGACACGCCTTTATTGTCGTTCACAAATCGTAACAGACAGGTATGCGATACGACATCCCATTCGTGGGTGGTCCTGTCGGCCATATCGAGCTTTACGCCACCCACTTCAATAGCCATTGGCCGCGACGGCAGGAGTATACGCATCACATTCCGAGTTCCTAGGGGACTCCGGCTAACAAAGGAATAACTCCCTGTGCTACGCTTTTCATCATAGGTCCTCGACGCGGCGCAAAGCACGCGAGCCTGTCGTTTATCGTTCACACGCTCCAACGCATATAGATAGGTCTGTTCTCCGGGATGCACGATCTTTTCGGACAGTACGGGCAGGTTGGGATCGAACAGGTCGATCACTGGCCCTTTGATGGTCAATGGAGCGTCGCTGACACTCTCATCCATCACAGCTGCAATGGTATATGGACCTCTCTCTAAATACAAATAATTCTTAAGCCGGAGGGGTGCATGCGTGGCTGTAGCATACGCTTCCCGCACCAGCCGCACAAATCCACTGTCTTGCCCCTGGGTCATGACGATCTCCTTGGGGTCCTGGCGCACAATATAAATCTTCCCCTTCCCTAAAGTATAAGGCCCTGTCCTCTCATCCGGGCGCACACCCAGCAAACCAAACAAATGCTCCGAAGGAGCCGTAAAGCTATTGCCGCCGCTATTCCACCATTCCTTCACCTGCTGCAAAGGATCGTTATCCCTGCCATAATATAGAAGTATCCCACCCTTTCTCACCCACTCATTAAGCCACCTATGTACATCCGCCGTGGGCGGTTTCATATTGGCATAGCTCATGACCAGCACCTTGATATCCTTCAATGTCTCGGGGAAAGAAAGGTTCTCCATATGGACCATCTCCACAGGTACGCCCCTCTTTAACAAAGGCAAAGCCATCCCATAAAAATTGGACAGTTGGGGATCACTGTAGTCCTTATGCGTGGGGAATCTTTGGAACATCATGGAGTTGGACAACAGCACGCCTACTCCTTTGCTGCCCCTCACTGCGTTCGTGGAGGACGGGAGATCATTCAGACTGTTGACCATCACCTGCATCTGCGTAGCATATTCCGGTGCGATGGGCTGCGGTTTGTCAAAACCTTCCACCTTGAACTTACCCAGGTATATCCGGTTGGGCCAGGGCATGACCTCAAAATTGTCCACGCTGGGATACATAAGCTCGGCAGTAAACGTTGCCTGATAGTTGCGTTTATAATCATCCCAGCTGCGACGGGCATCTTCGATGGGGTCGGTGAGAAAATACATCTTCCGATGGGTGGGCTCCGTCATGGATTTCATACAGCCATATTCTAAATAGGCATTCTCGAATACCCGCTCCTTCTCCTTCCCATCGAAGAACACCGGTTCACGGCTGGTGCCGGTCCATACCTGCGCAATATATCCATCCACTACTGGCAGGGAGGCCAGACTCGCCTCAGGACTAACTATCTGCCATGAAGAATAATTGATCAGACTATGCGTAGGTACAAAACAACGCACGCTCAGCCCCTTTTCTTTTCCGTATTGCTTCGCGTAAGTGAATACCTCGTTCAATGCATTATAATAAAGATGATATTTCAGCTTGGAAGAAAGATAGGTGGCTTCGGGGGATTCATGCTGAGCTACCCATGGTGAGCCATAATATTTTTGCCATTCGGACTTGAACGCCTCACTATACCCGGCCCGCGCCCAAAACTCCGGCTCTTCCAGATAGATGGTGGTGATACCCGCATCGATGACCCTCTTGATAATGGACTTCATATAACCCAGATAAGAAGCAGTCGGCACGATATAAGGAACCCAGTGTCCGTGCCAGATGGTATCCCCATTCCGCTGCTTCTGCCCTTCGTCGAGATGCATCTTGCCATCATACCTTCCCAAAAAATAATCCTGATAATCCCCCCAGGCTATCCCTGTCATGAACTGTACATTGTAGCCATTGTCCCTGTACGCCTTTACCCTTTCTTCAAAATCGTTGCTCACACCATAGACCATGGCAATGTCGGAACGAACATCGTACTCCGCCTTCCACGGAGCGGATATCTGAAAGCTGGTCTTTTCGCGTAAAGACGAAGATTGTTGGGCGAAAGCAGCCGCCGATCCCAGCAGCAATATCAATATTTTACTAAATCGTTTTAGCATAGCCGCCTAAAGATAAGGCTATTTTTTTACGTTCGGCCGCACTATAGCGGTATCCGTCACCAACACCGGCAAAGCATACCCGCCCGAATCCAATACAGTAGTCTTATAAAAGGCCGTCAGCTTTCCCCAGTCCTTCCGCTCCACCTTTGTACGATAGAGATACAAGGCATGCAAATGCGCAGGTGGCCGCACGGCCAGCAGTCCCTGCGCCGTAACATTCGTCCCCACCACGTTCAGCACCCGTAGCTCGGGCAGTGAAGCAAGAGCAGATAACGCATTGTCGGTGATCCTTGTATTACGCAGATTGACTACACGAAGAGCCACGCACTGCTTCAGCACCTCCATACTGCTATCCCCGACGCTAACGTCCGACAGGTCCAGTTGGATCAATTGTTTCTTCAACGGCAACAGCAAAGGGATCAGCGAAGCGGCCGTCCGCCTTGCAAAATCTACAGAAATATAGTTACTATTCTGCGCCATCGGCATCACAATGACCCCCGCGTCTCGCAGCGTCGTGATCGCCTTTTCATCCGCCGCCCCAACAGCAGCCTCAGGCACAATATCAGACAGACTCACTTCCCCGGTCCCCGGCGCAGTACGGTGCTGCAGCGCCAGCAGCGCAGACTTGATCTTTTCGGGCTGGGGCAGATCCTTTACCATCTTTCGGTAGTCGGCCCCCTGGTCGACCCACCACGTCAGCAATTGCAGTTCCTGCGAAGACAGCTGCGGTCTATCTTTCGGCGGCATATGATGCTCCTCATTTTCGGGGATAAGTATACGTTTGATAAGTTCGCTGCTATCGGGCTTGCCGGCAACAAGCACGCCCCCATCCTTACCGCCTTTGGCAATACCCGCTGGATTGTCCAGCCGCAACCCTCCCTTTTGCCGGCGCGCCCCATGACAATTGTTACAGCGACTCTCCAATATAGGCTTTACGATATCCTCATAAGCGGCCGCCTGCTGTACATCGGCAATGGGCCGGAAGGCGGAAGGCGGCGGAGTATTGTGAAAAGAAGAGGTGAGATAATCCTCGCCATGGGTCAGCGAACCTCCGAGATGCCCCACGACCATGATCAGCAGGAACAATAACATACCAAGCATATTCCCATTACGATCAAATAATCTGTCTGCCGTCCCCCCAAAACGAACCCGCGCATACAAAGCAAAAGCAACAAAGGTCAGGGCAATCGCCAGCCACATATGGGCAGACACGAGCGAGTCATCATAATCTCCACTCCGAAAAAGGAGGAAACCGGTGATACAAGACAATACGGCGGACACAAACCCGACCAGCAGGACGACAGATATGGCAGAACGAAAAGCTGCAAACTTCTCCCAGCGCCCCATTAGCTGCAACAGCAATGCTGCCAGTAATATCCCAATGGGCAGATGGACGAGGGCCGGATGCAGGTGTGCAAGGAATTCCGTTATTGTCAGCAAATGCATTATGCAAGTTAGGCTAATATTTCTTCAATCACCTTCCCATATACGTCGGTCAGCCGGAAAGGTCTTCCCTGGAAAAGATAGGTGAATTTTTCGTGATCGAAGCCAAGTTGATTCAAAATTGTCGCCTGCACATCAAAAGGAGTAGTCTTGCCGCTGATGGGGTAATACCCTATTTCATCGGTCTCGCCATAGCTGAACCCTCTTTTTATACCCCCGCCGGCCATCCATATAGTAAATGCATCCACATGATGATCCCTGCCCTTGAAAGGATTCTGCTTGCCCTCCCGGTTCTCCATCATGGGGGTCCTGCCAAACTCCCCACCCCAGATGACAAGCGTATCTTCCAGCAATCCCCTTTGCTTGAGGTCCAGTATCAAAGCGCTGATGCTTCGGTCCACCTGTCTGCATTTATTGATAAACCCTACATCGATGGCCAGGTTTGCATCGGTGCCATGACTGTCCCAACCCCAGTCGAACAATTGCACAAAGCGAACGCCCTTCTCCACCAGCCTGCGCGCCAGCAACACATTGTTGGCAAAACAGGCCTTTCCGGGCTGCGTTCCATACATTTCATGGATATAGGCGGGCTCGTCGTTGATGTTCATGGTCTCCGGAACAGACAGTTGCATTTTATACGCCATTTCGTATTGAGAGATACGCGAGAGTATCTCGGGATCGCCGAATCTAATGTGCTCCTGCTCGTTGACCTTGTTGATGGCGTCGATCGAAGCTTTTCGTATATCCCTGTCCATACCCTGCGGGTCCTCGATAAACAACACGGGATCTCCCTCGCTGCGACATTGTACGCCCTGGTATACGCTGGGCAAAAAACCGCTACCCCATACGCTCTTGCCGGCATCGGGGAACCTTCCGCCGCTGGTGAGCACGACAAAGCCGGGCAGATTCTCATTCTCCGTACCCAACCCATATGTCACCCACGATCCCATGCTGGGTCGGCCAAGGCGCGGGCCACCGGTTTGAACCAACAATTGGGCGGGAGCATGATTGAACTGGTCGGTGGTCATCGCCTTCAAAAAACAAAGCTCATCGGCAATGCTGGCCAGATGTGGCATATGTTCGCTGACCCAGGCCCCGCTTTGCCCCCGCTGCTGGAAATGAGCCTGCGGGCCCAGCATCTTGGGCACACCCCGTATAAAGGCAAACCGCTTGCCTTCCAGCAGCGACTTGGGACAATCCTGCCCATCCAATCCCGCCAAAGCAGGTTTATAGTCGAACAGCTCCAGCTGCGAAGGCGCACCCGCCATATGCAGATAGATAACCCTTTTGGCACGTGCCGGGAACATAGGCATCCTTGGCGCCAGTGGATGAGCAGGGTCGAATACCGGACCCGCCGCCGAAGCGGGGGAGCCGGGTCCGCAGGATGGCAGTAACGAGCCCAATGCCAGGGCGCCAAAACCCATGGCGCAATCCTGCAGGAAATGCCGGCGTGTATACATCCGGGATACTGCCCCTTCGGCCTCCCGCAATAAACGTTGATTATTCAATTCTTTTCGTGTCATGTTCTCAATTCTTGGTGATCGCCTCATCTAAATTCAATATAGCATTCGCTACCACGATCATGGCAGCCATTGAAGGCTTGTCATAGGACCCCTCCGATCCCACTATCTCACGTGTCTTCTCCGGGCTATGACTATACCGTGCATACGCAGTGTCATACAACCCCTCCAGCGCATGCAGGCTGGCCCCATCGATAGAGTGAAACACAACTGATGAATACCCCTTCTTAATGGCCTCCGCAGCCGATCCGGCAGCCGGCCCCGTCCCCCCGGCGGACAACATCATTCCCGCCAGATGGCGGGAGGCATCGAGGTACACGGAGTCGTTCAACAGGGTCAACGCCTGCAAAGGTGTATTCGTACGGATACGCCGGGCGGAACATACTTCCCTGGCCACACCGTCAAAGCTCATCATGGATGGATAGGGCGCAGTCCGCTTCCAATACGTATATAAGGCGCGGCGATATTGATCTTCTCCGTTGCTCTTATGCCAATCCTCCCCATTCCAGGGCGAGAGCCAGATACCCTTGGGCTGCCACGGCATGACACTGGCTCCTCCCAACCTCTCTACCAGCACCCCGCTGACGGCCAGGGCCTGATCCCTCACCTCTTCCGCGGATAGCCTTACCCGTGCACCCCTGGCATAATATTTATTGTAAGGGTCTTTTCCCAATTGCTCAGGACTGACCCTGGAATCCTGCCGATAGGTCGCTGACAGCACAATACTCCGCAACAGTTTCTTGATGCTCCATTTATCATCGGTCATGAACTTCCAGGCGAGATAGTCCAGCAGCTCCCGATGGGTTGGCTCGGCCCCCTGTGTACCCAGGTCTTCCAGGGTCTCTACCAGCCCGGTCCCAAACAGCTGCTCCCACACACGGTTGACGAGGGTCCTTGCAGTCAACGGATTTTGACGGCTGGTCATCCACAAGGCAAGACCCAGCCTGTTGCGCGGTGCGGCGGCAGGGAAAGGGTTCAGACTTCGTGGAGTGGCAGGCTCCACGGCCTTGCCCTTTACAAGCCAGTTGCCTTTTTCAAATACATGGGTCACCCGGTGCATGTCGCCGGGATTATCCATCATGATGGGCGTGGTCGGCACAGACCGGCGCATCAACGTATCGTATAATTTCTTCATGCCGGCATATTCGTGGTCCCCCGCGTCGGCATATTTGCCCCCACTAGCACCGGGCAGCGAATGCGTAAAATGAAACCAATCGAACTGCATACCGCTGGCATTCGGTACCTTCAGATGGGGGTTCTCATAGGTAAAGAAAAGGTCATGCCTGCCTGATGGTGGAGGGAAATTGACCACATCGATGCCCCACCCCCTGGTGACGGGAACAGCTATCTTTTGCAGGACAGGCCCATCGGGCTTATCAAGATGGATGGTCCAAACGCCCCCGGCAACAAAACCCTGGTAGCGATAAATAAGCTGGTCACGCTGATCAAGGTCCACATCATGCAGCCGCGCTACGGCATGGTTACGGAAGATCAGCCATTTGGTGTCGGCAAGCTCGCTGTTGACAAACTGGTCGGCCTGGATGGAATTGATGGAGGGCTGCCAGGTCCGGAGGAACCAGGCGATTTCCTTCCCCCGATCCGCACCGCTCTTACTGCTGACCCAGTCGGAGAGCTTTACGATATCGAGACTATCAGCAGCCGAATATTGCCGCAATAACGGGTAGTCGTCATACGTATCCTCATCCCGGGTGTCATTGAAGAACGCCATGAACTGATAATATTCATCGTGCCGGAATGGATCATAAGGATGGCTATGACATTGTACACACGCGAAGGTAGTTCCCATAAGAGCCTGCCAGGTAGTATTTACCCGGTCCACTACGGCAGCAGTCCTGAACTCCTCGTTGTCGGTGCCACCCTCATCATTGGTCATAGTATTGCGGTGAAATGCGGTGGCGATCAATTGCGCATCGGTAGGATGTGGTAACAGGTCGCCCGCCAGCTGTTCTGTAAGGAATTGATCATACGGCATGTCCGCATTGAAAGCATGGATCAGCCAGTCCCTGTAACGCCAGATGGCGCGGCCGTCATCCCGCTCATATCCCTTCGTATCGGCATAACGCGCCAGGTCCAGCCAGAGCGCTGCCCATTTCTCACCATAGCGCGGCGACCCCAATAATGTGTCCACCAGCCGCTGATAAGCATCAGGCCGTGTATCTTTCAAAAAGGCATTCGCTTGCGCAGGCGTAGGCGGCAATCCCGTCAGATCCAAACACACTCTTCGTAGCAGCGTAGCCGCAGGCGCCTCCGGCGAAGAACTCAAATGTTCCTTGGAAAGTTTCTCATGTATATAATCATCGATACCCCGGTCCTTCCCGACAGGAGCCTGCACAGCTACATAAGCCCAGTGATCGCCCCATTTGGCGCCCTGCTTTATCCAATCACGCAGAATGCCTATCTCCTCTTTCGTCAGCGGTGGCTGCTTATAAGGCATCCGGTCCTCAGGATCATCCAGGGTGATACGCCGGATCATCTCACTGTGATCAGGGTCGCCGGGAATGATGGGTAGCTTACCGGATTTTGCTTTTGACAGCGCATCGGTACGGAAAAGGAGACTGAAATCACCCTGTCTCTTCACCCCCCCATGACATACGATACATTTCTTATTGAGTATGGGTTTGACCTGCGTATTGAAGTCTACAGGATGCTCGTGAAAGATCAGCATCCAGGAAAGAATAGCAACGAGAAGAACCGCACCCACAGAGATGATAAGCAATCGTCTGGACATGCCTCAATTTAGCAAAAATTTACCACTTATCACTGGACGGCATTAACCTCCGCCAGCCTCGCCAATATCTCCAGCAACCCCGCCTGATCGAGCAGCTTCTTGGTCTTCCCGGGCCCCGCCAATCCATACGCATCGGTCTCCGTGTCCCGTATCCCATCCGCATCCTTGATAAAAGCCTCTATATAGGTCTTATCCTTATCAAGCAGATACAGATCCTGATAGCCCCGCAACAGCACGGCGTTGAACCAATAGTTACCAGGCCACCGACCATTCTTAAAGAAAGTCTTTAGCCCCGCAGCCGCCAATCGGTGCGCCTCATCCAGATAAGCCGCCTTCTTGGTCAGGGTGTACAGGATCACATTCGCCTGCAGCATGGTGCCGGTATTATATGTATAGAACTGCCGCGCGATCTTGCCATCTTTTGTTCTGATATTATCATAGTATACGCCCGACGGGGACTGCAACACCTTGTTAACCCAATCATATAAAACCAACGCCGTGTCTAAGTAAGGTTTCTCGCCGGTTGCCCTGTAAAGGTCTAACGCCAGCAATATACCCGGCCCATTCGAACAGGTATTCTTCGTGCTCTTATCCCCCTCCTTCCAATAAAGCCCCCCACCCGTAACAGTATCATAACCCGACATCATAAATCGATATATCTCCACCGACTTCTCCAAAAACACCTTCCTCCTTGTCCGGGCATAAGCATCCATATAGGCAAGGCCGATCCATTGATTGTCGTCATAGAACCGGTCGCCTCCCCCCTGTTTCACGACATAGCTGTCGTATCCCGCGATCCCATGTTTCACGCTATAATACTGATCGATGGCCTTCATCACTGGCTCCAGGTAAGGCCTGCCGGGATGAAGCACTTCCATTTCATTCGCCGCCTGCACCAGGGCGCACAATGGCCATAGATAGGAATGGGGATGCTCGTCCGCAGCTTTGTTATTCGTCTCCATATACAATCCCGTGACACTATCATAATAGGTCCGGTAAATGGCCTGGTACAAGGATTTATACTCCGTTTGTCCCCTGGACACTCCCACGCAAGTCATTACGATCAGTCCCAGTAAAAGTTTCTTACCCCAAAAACGCATGATAAAATACTTTTAAAACAGCTGCCCCTTCTTCAGCTCCGCCAGGGCTTCCACCAGCATGATACCGCTGAGCTGGATGGTAAGGTCCGTCGAAGTTCCGGGAGCCTTGTCCCACGCGCTGCCAAAAAGGAGGTTGCTTTTGTTCGTGCCCTTGCTCCAGAGACTCTCGCCGTTGGCTCGTAGGAAATTGACATAGCCGCTCTTCTTCGAAGGATCAAAAGTACCATCCACGATCAATCGGGTGAAATAGCGTACAAAGATCCCCTTGAACAATCCCCCATCACCGCCCCCCTCATCCTTGAGAATGCCGTTGCTGGTGAGAAAGCCGCTGTTCAACGTAAAGTCTGCTGCCTGCAGGGCATCGCTAAGGTACGCAGAACTGCCGGTGTTCTCATATAATTCCAGCGCCGCGCCCAGGAAAGTACCCTGGTTATAGGTGAACTTCCAGTCGGTGTTCTTCACCCCGTTCTTGTCGATATTGTCATAAACAAGGCCGGTAGCAGGATCATAAAGCGTCGCCTTCTCCCAATCATATATCTTCTGAGCCCATTGCAGATCGGCGCTGTTGCCGCCGACCTTATAGAGCCGCGCCGCCAGTATGGCCGCAGGCATATTCGAAGGAGTGTTTTTGGAAGGGTCATCCTTACGCCACCAGATACCCCCGCCCAGATCGCTGCTCCACCCATTCTTGATATCCGCCCATAAGGCATCGGTCACATCCTTGAAATGACTGTCATTGGTCGCGACATACGCCCGCAGACAAGCCAGCGCCATCCACTCCATATCGTCATAATAATAGTTGATCATGGTGCCCCCATTTTTTGCCTGCACCCCGGACAACAGATCGCTCATCTTTGCTTTTATCGTCGTCGATGGATTACGCAGGTAGGCATCGGTCAGCACATCGAGCGCATGCGCCTGCGGCCAGTACTGCGCCCAATCGGTGGAAATATTGCTGCTGAGATAGTATTTGCCGGAAGGGCTCCAGAAATAATCCAGCGACAGTTCCGCCGTATCGGCAATGGTAGACCAGTTGTACGTGCCGGTAGCGCCTCCGCCAGACAGGGCGGGTGAATCATCCACATTTTGCTTTAAACAGGACGTCAGACTGACTGCGAACAACAACACCAATATTGAATGCTTCATGAATACCAAAGTTTACTCCTTTTGATAATTTTGTGTATAAGCAGGGTCGGTCGCCTTGAGTGAGATCCAAAAATCAGCGACACTGCCCTGAGGAAGATAGGTCTTATCGAATTTCCAGCTCCAGTCCCACTGACTACTGTTGTTAGCGTCGAAATTGATGGTCTTGTACGCCTGGGTACCTGGGTATTGCCCATCCTGTCCGGGGCTATCGTTGGAGGAGTAATTGAGCCATTGATCCTTGTCACCCGTACCGTCATTGATGATCATCTTGTATTTATATCGGTCTTCAAATCCCCATGGCATGGAAACATAAGCAATGGTAAAGCCATTGTATCGCCAGACACCACCCGCAACATACGGCAGGCTGCACCAGAAACTATTAGCGGCACAATACCAAAGCTGAACAGACTTCACTTCCGCCAGGCTGCCATTGACATTGTTAAAGCTCAGACGGATCCGCATGACCTTGTCCGCGCCGGTGAAACTAGCCTCACCACCCTCTTTCATCTCCAGAACGCCGGCACTGCTGTCGAGATAATACGCTTTCGGCGCACCGGTCGTAGCATCCACAAAATGATAGGTGCCCGCGGTGAGCTTGGTATAGATCTCGAACTCGCCGGAAGAAATTTGCTTCATCGGCAAGGCGGCACTCAGATTGGTGCCGGCCTCGGTGGCGGAGCCGGTGAGATAGATACTGGAGGGCAGCACGGCAAACCCCGCAGGCCTTTCCAGATCGATGACCCGGAACACCTTGGCCTTTACCCTGTTGGTCCCCTTGGAGGAGAATACGGTCCATATGAATTTCTTACGCTCGAAAAAGTCGGCGCCACCCAATGAAGCGATCTTGTTCAGATCACCATGCGTAAGCGTGAGAGTGTTTTGTACGCCCTTCCCATCGCTGACGGTGCTATAGAAGGGATGAGAAAAGTCCCCTCCCACCTGGTCGAAAGCCACTTCATACAGCACAAGCGATCCGTCCTCGGCCTGCGCCTGCTGCCATTGAAAGGTCTGCGATATATTGGCCGCGGGGTTCAGCTTGATATACTGGCTGTCGGCAGGGGTATACAGCGCCGCCACGGCCGACACGTTAAGGTCGATGCTCCGGGTGTCCTTTGTACAGGCCCCAAGCAGGAGCAAAAACACCAGCGAAAAAGAAAGCAATATTTTCATACAGCGTAGTTTAAAAAAAGTCTATTAATAATTTGGATTTTGCGTCAGCTTGCTGTCCTTCACGAGCTCGGAAGAAGGCACGGGCCAGAGATAATGTTTGTTCTTGTCGAAGGTGCGTAGCTGTGCACGCAGATACCCATTGTCGACGGCAGGATCGCCATATTGGGCGCCATGGGCCCAGCCATTCATCACGGTCTCCGCAATCTTCCACCGGCGGATATCATCTATCCTGAGCCCCTCCAACGCGAACTCCGACCGCCGCTCATTCCGGATGATAGACGTAAGATCAGCGCCGGCGCCGGGAAAACCCAACGCGCCTGCATCCGTAAATCCAGCCCGCTGACGAAGCGCCCCGATTGTCTTATCCCATACATCGGATGTCATCTGCCCTAAACTATTCTTAGCCTCGGCATACATCAGCAGCACCTCTGCATAGCGTATCAATATCAGATTGGAACCAAATTGCAGCGTGGGCACAGATACAGGGTCCCAATACTTACGCCAATAATAGCCGGTGGCGGTACCCTGACCCGACGCCTTGTACTCATTCTGCTCCTGCCCCGCAGGAGACGATCCGGGCTTTATATAGATTGTTTGCGTGCTTCCATCCGCATTCTTCCATACGAACTGATCATATACAACAGTAGCCGACAGGCGGGGATCACGGTTGGCATAAGGGTTGTTCTCATCGTATCCCGATCCGGTATCGCCAATAGCCTTTCCATTGGTCATGATATAGGAGTCCACCAGCTCCTGCGTAGGCGCCAGATTATTGCTGCGCGCCCCCACGCTCAACGGCGCAAAATCGATATAATCCCCCCACATCCGGGTATTCAGCACATAGGCCAGATCAAAGATCACCTCGGAATTATATTTGGAAGAAGACTTGAAAAGATCTTCATAGTTGCCGTACAGGCTATAGGTCCCATTTTGCGCCTGGTTGTTCATCAGTTGTTCGCAGATAGTGACGACATCGGCCATACGATCCCCCTCATACAATAACACTCTTGCCTTAAGCGCCAGCGCGGCGCCCTTGGTAACCCTTCCCCTGTCGGCAGCGGCATACTGATCACGGGTAGGCAGAGAAGCTGCAGCCGCATCCAGCTCGTCGGTAATAAATTGCAATACATCGGCGCGCGGCGTGCGCGCCATAGTCTTGGCCTGGTCCGCAGTGATATCCTCTTTCAATAAGGGCACATCACCCCACCATTTCATCAGGTTGAAATAATGCCATGCCCTGATAAACCGGGTCTCGGCCTTCATCCTGTCCCGCGTAGCGGCAGGCAGCGTGGTATTCTTATCTACATTGCCCAAAAAGATATTACAAGACTTTATCCCCGCATAGTAATACGCCCAGTCGGAAGAGAACCTGTTCAGATCTACGGTGAAACTGCCGGATGAAATGGCATCCACATTCCCGGCGCTGATCCCGAGCCGGGTATAGGCATTATCGCTCAACGCCTCGTTGTAGAAAAAAGGATTGCTGGTGAAGATGCTGTTGTAAATATTATTCAGGGCATTGTTCACGTTGTCATCCACCTGCCAGAAAGTAAGCTCTGTGTACCGGTCGCTTGGGGCAAGGTCCAGCTTCTTGCATCCGGACAGAGCCCAGACGAAGAATAACCATGAAAAAATTTTCTTTATAGTCATATGGCGATGATTGGATATTATAAAAAGGTGATGTCTATGCCAAAGCCGGTGAATATAGGCATGGGATAAGCTCTGCCGCTATTGGCCCCTACTCCAAATCCGGTGTTGTTATTGAATTCCGTGATCTCTGGGTCCAGGAAGTTCAGCTTGCTCAACGTGACAAGATTCTGCCCGGTGAAATAGATCCGTGCCTTTTGTATCCGGGCCTTTCTCGTCAATGCCTGCGGAAGGGTATACCCTATCTGGAGATTCTTCAGCCGGGCATAGGCTGCATTGAACAGGAAGAGGTCGGAGCCGGTGCGGTAATTATTGGTATTCGACGGCGAACCATTCTCGGCCAGCTTCGGTCGCTTGGCATTGGGATGAGTAGGCGTCCAAAAATCCGTTTGATGGGTATACATGGTACCGGAGTATCCTACGTGGAAGGGCTCTACCTGCTCGCCACGGATCATCTCATCCCGCTTCCCAACTCCCTGTACAAAAAGCAATATATCGAAGCCCTTGATGCTGGCAGTATAGGTAAATCCGAACGTATAACGGGGAAAAGGATTACCGAGAATAAATTTATCATTCTGATCTATTACACCATCATGATTCCTGTCCACGAATTTTAAGTCGCCGGGTGAGACAGTGGTCCCGGCCAGTCGGGGATACTTATTGAGATCATCCAGTGTCTGGAAAAACCCATTGGTCCGGTATCCCTGGTATACGGTGATGGGCTGTCCGACCTTCCGCACGATCTGATATTCTTCCATCTGCTGTATCTGCTGGCTCTCGCCGCCGGATAGTTTCTTCAACGTGTTCAGATTATCCGACAGGTTCACAGAGAATGTCTGCGTCAGCAGTCTGCCTGACAACGTATAAGATACCCTAAGCTCCCAACCCCTGTTCTGCACGGTGGCCACATTGTAAGGCGGCAGATTCGATACGCCAAAGATGGCGGGGATATCCTGGCGTTGATCAAGAATGTCCCGGGTGGTCTTGTCAAAATAATCCACGGACACATCCAGCTTCCTGTTCAGCAGGCTCAGGTCGCCGCCGATATTGAAAGTGGTCGCCTTTTCCCAGGTGATCTCGGGATTACCAAGGACATAGCGCGCGCCGGTGACTGCCGTATTGTTAAAACCATACGCCCCCTGGTAATTGGAGAAATTGGTCTGATACCGGTAGGCGGCAATATTCTGATTGCCCAGTATCCCATAAGAGGCCCTGATCTTGATATCTCCCAAAAGGTCTTTCACGGGCCGCATAAACTCTTCCTCCGTCACCCGCCACGCCACAGCGCCGGAGGGGAATCCACCCCAACGATGACCGGCCGCAAACTTCGACGATCCATCCATCCTGAAATTGAACTCTGCGAAGTACTTGTCCCTATAGCTGTACGCAGCACGGCCAAAAAGAGAGTTGAGACTGGTCTCGGTGGTAGCGGGATTGCCATCGGGCTTGGTGGCATTGGACGTATAGCTGTTGTTGGGGTCGGTAACGGTAGTGCTGGTAGGACGTCCGAGCGCATCGGTCTGCGTCTTTACCAATTGGTCCTCTTCCCCTTTATAGGACTCATTAGCCCCTCCGATAAGGACATGCACATCATGCACCCCGGCAAAAGTATGCATATACTCGGCCAGCAATTGCAGATTGGTGAACAGCCCCTTGTAGTTGTAGTTCGAAACAGACTTATCCGCCCCGTAGTTGCTCGACGGAACAAAGTCCACCTCCAGCGTACGCCCATACGTGCTGTTATTGGTCACGGTACCCCCAAAGACGCCACGCACTTTAAGATCCTTGGTGATAGCATACTCACCGTTGAAATTCCCAAAGACCTCGTTGTTGTCCAGCATCCGGTAGCCACCTTTTTCAAGGATGCCCTTTGGATTGTATTGGGCAGATACGGCATTGGTGAGATAATCGCCGGCAGAGTCCTGGAAATTATAATAAAGAGGAACCCTGCCCGCATCGACCACCAGGTTGGCCGAAACAGTGGAATGGTCCTTGATCCTTGTCTTCGCATATCCGATAATGGTATTCAGCTTAAAATGCCCCCACTCAGTAGTCTGGTTCACCCGCAAATTATATCGCTGTAATCCGTAATTCGGACCGATGAAATTACTTTTCTGATCCAGATAGCCAAGGGACACCATATAGGTATTGCTCGCACCGCCCCCGCTGATGCTAAGGTTATGTGTCTGCTGCGCGGCATCGTGCAGGATATTGTTCAGCCGCCAGTCGCCGTCGCCCTGTGTCTTGAATTGCTGTATCTGTTCAGGAGTAAACACAGGCTGCAGACCGGAGTTGACAAGTGATTCGTTCTTATAATAAGCATTCTCCCACGCATGCACAGGAGTATAGGTTATGCGGGGCGATTGCATGCCATAGATCCCCGTATAGCTGACGACGGGAGCCTGGTTCCTCTTGCCTTTTTTGGTGGTCACCAGTATAACGCCGTTGGCGCTCCGGGAGCCATAGATGGCGGCGCTGCCCGCATCCTTTAAGATGGACACGCTTTCGATATCGTTGGGGTTGAGCAGATTGATATCCCCACCCGGTATGCCGTCGATGACGATAAGAGGTGTGTTATCGCCTGTAGTACCCAAACCGCGGATATTGAGATTGACACCCTGCCCCGGCTCGAAATTCGTCTGTTGGATGATAAGATTGGGACTGGTACCCTGAAGAGCCAGCAGCACATTGGTGACGGGCCGGTCCTCGATGGCTTTTTTATTGATGGCATCCACGGCGCCGGTGACGGATATCTTCTTTTGGGTAGCATACCCTACCACCACCACTTCGTTCAGCTCCTTGTTATCCGACTCCAGACGGACAAGAAATGTCCGCTTTCCCGACAATGCGACATCCTGACGTATATAGCCCACAGAGGAAATGGACAGCACGCCGTTGCCAAACCGCTCCTCCGGGATACGCAGGCTAAAGCGGCCTTCCTCATTGGTAGTGGTCCCCAGATTGGTGCCGGACAGCTGTACGCTGGCCCCGGACAGCCCTTTTCCGTTGGCGTCAACGATACGGCCTTCGAGGATGATGTCTTCATTGGGTCTGGCAGTAGCAGCGGGCTCATCTTTTTTTACCTCTTCTCCGCTACTGCCGCCTGCTAAAGGGACGGAAGGCTTGACAGGCTTGAGGATGATCTTGTCGTTGACCAGCTCATAGCTGATATTCAGCGGCGTCAGCAATTCCGCGAGGGCATCGTTCAGATTTTTCTCCTTCATCGAAATAGTGACCTTACGGAGGGGATTGATCTCGTCGTTGGCATAGACAAATACAAAGCTCGACTGCTTCTCGATCTTTTCCAGCACGGACGAGAGCTTCTCGTTCTTCACCTGCAGCGTGATCTTGTGATCCTGCGTCTGGAAGGGCGCCCAGCTTTTCAAAGGCGAGGAAAAGGCGGTCTGCGATCTCAACGGAAATACGCTCAGGAGCAACCAGGCGGATAATATACAGGTCGACGAATAACGGGTCAACAGCCGCCGTGAGGCTGAGGTTGCTGTATTCATGGCAATCGTTTTATTTAATGAATGCTAATTAATTGGTGAGCTGACTGGCCGAAGCCGCGATCAGCAGTTCAGTATTGGTTATCTTATAGCTGAAATTCTTTGTTATGGTGAGATAATACATGATCTCATCCAGCGTATTGTTCTCGAAACTTCCTGTAAAAACAAATGTCTTTGGTCCATTGTCCACAAACACCACCTTCTTCCCAAAATTCCTTTCCAGCTCGACAGCGATCTGCTCCATGGTCATACCACGGAATATGAGCTTGCCTTCCGTCCAGGCCTTGTCTTCCCTGCTCGAGGTAGCGCTGGTACGCACCTCATCAGCATCGAACGTAAAGCTGGCCTTATGGTCGGGAGCCAGATACACGGTATCCTCCTTTTTATGGCCCATCCTGTATTTCGGGATAAATGCAATCCTGCCCGTAGCCACGGAGGTCTCTACCACCGGCTCGTTGTCATACGCACGGACATTGAACGAAGTGCCCAATACCTGTATGGTTCCGCTGGCCAGATGAATGATAAAAGGATGCCCCTTGCTCTTCGCTACATCGAAAAAAGCTTCTCCATTCAGATATACTTCACGGGTATCACCCTTAAAGACCTCCGGATATTTCAATTTGCTGTCCGCATTCAGCCATATTTTACTGCCATCGGACAGCTGTATGATGCTCTTGGTTCCTTTTGCATTGTGCTTTTCCACCAGCGACGCCAGCGCATCCGACCGATCTCTCCGGCTCACAAAAACCAAAGCCCCCACACAGCACAGGACCAAAACCATGGCAGCCGCCCACATCCACCCGCGCCGCCGCTTGATTGGAACAATAGATGCACTGGTCGGCGTAAGGTTCAGTCCACCCAACACTTTCTTCAAATTCTCGTCTACGGAGGGATGTGCCCCATCCTCTTGTCGTGACCAGAACTGATCGAGGACCTTGCTCCTTTCCCCCGCTGCAGCATCTGCAGACAAATGCTCCTGCAGTTCACGCAATTCCTCCTGGGTGGCTTCCCCGGATAGCTTGCGCGCCATTAATTCCAATATATGGTCCTTGTTCATGATAGTTTGATCTTTCTGTTATTTTCAATCACCTTATCCAATTTCTTTATAGCTCGAAAAAGCTGTGTCTCCACCGTCCGGGGCGAGATATTCAGTATCTCCGCCACTTGCTTGTAGCGAAACCCCTCCTCCTTTATAAGCTTGAAAACAGTGCGGCACTGGTCGGGCAGCTCGTCGATAGCCTGATTCAGCCGGAAATAGATCTCCTTCCACTCCAGCTCCTTGCCGGGATCATTGAGGTCGATGAGCTGCCCCTGGGAACCATCAGCCTCCACTGTTATATGATAAGGCGAATATTGGGCAAGATAGTTGAGCGAATGATTGCGGACAGCCACAAAAAGATAGGTCTCGAGGTTTTGGACCGCAACAAGTTCAGCCTTTTTATTCCAAACCTTTATCATGATGTCATTGACGATCTCCTCGGCCACCTCTTTCTTATGTACATACAGCATCGCGAAATTGAACAGGCGTGCAAAGAAAAGCCTGTACAGGTCCTCGAAGGCCTTTTGAGAGCCTCCGGCAATAAGCTGTTGCAAATAAGTTAGCTGGTTGACGTCAATTTTCATTGGCAATACCTCTACAATATATAAGACAGGTAAATCATTCTTTTTACGTACAGGGCCCCAAAATTTTTTTCACCGGCCGGTCGGAAGTCTCCTGGTCACCGCCATGCAGAGTCGGCCCCCAGCCTCCGGATTACCTCGATACAGGCACGACTGTTATGGTAAGGGCATTTCCAAAACCCGGCCTTATCCTGCCCCTCCATGATAGTCCCATCGGCACGACGCCCCCAGAACCACTCCCCCTTCTCCCGGTCGATAATATATTGTTTTGTATACTCCCAGACTGCCTTGAACTTCCGGTAATATTCAGCGTCCCCACTCACTCCCCCGGCATGCAGCAAACCCACCATTGCCTCCGCCTGCACCCACCAATGCCGCTCATCCACGATACCTCGGTCATCCCACTCATACCGCATGCTCCCGTCGGCATTCAATCCTTCACAGGCAGCCACAGCTATCCGCAGGCTCAACTCCCGCACCTCGCCTGTCAATACCGCACCCCCTAGTACCTCCGCAGCCTCCACAAGCAGCCAGGAAGCCTCGATATCATGACCATAGGAAATAGTGGAGGATCGTACCGCCCAGTCCTCATCAAAAAACAGCCGCATATGGCCGGTTCGGGCATCCACAATATGCTCCCTGAATAGATGGATGAGCTCCCTGATCCGCCCACCCAGCGCTGGATCGGGCCACACACGGTATAGATTGGTATACGCCTCCAGGATATGAAGGTGCGTATTCATCGTTTTCTTCTCATTGACGTCCTTCTCGCTGAGCCGCAGGTCGGCGATGGACTGCCAGTCACGGGTCAGCGCCTCCATATATCCTCCCCGCTGTACATCATAGCTATACATTTCTATGTCCCTGTACAGGCTCACCGCAAGATCCAGGGCCCCCTTCAAAGGCTGGGCCCTATAATATTCAGCCAGCCCATAAATAGTAAAGGCAAGAGCATAAATTTGTTTCTTCGTATCCGCTGGCGCCCCCTCCGCCGTCACCGACCAATACACCCCGCCATATTCCTTGTCGGCAAAATGCTCCATGATATAGCCAAGCGCCCTCCCGGCCATGGTCAGATAAGCAGCGTCCGGGATCAGATTATACCCTGCCGCAAAGCCCCAAAGTATCCGTGCGTTTAGCACAGCGCCTTTAATTGCACCCTGCACGGCAACATTGTCATTGGTCATTTGCCCATAAAATCCTCCCTTCTCTCCATCCGGAGTGAACCGCGCCCAGTAATCGAGTATACGTTGTAATTCCTCCCGGAACTCCGTCGGCAATGCAGCATTATTTTCCATCAGGGAAAGTTATCGAATTATTCAGCTCCTCCAACAGCGCCGTCTGTGCAGGATTGATGATCTGTGCAGCCGTCTCCAGATCGAACCAGGCCCCCTTGCTGACCTCGGGAAAGGTCTGTTTACGACCGCTACGAGGCGGCCACTCCATCTCAAATGTATTGCTGACAATGGTAGCAGGATCGAGATCACCGGCGACGGCCCACGCAAACACCTGCTTGCCTCCCTTCTGCCGGATAGGCGCCAAAGCATGAAAAGACCCCGCCAACACGTGCCCCGTCTCTTCCCGGAACTCCCGGACAGCCGCATCCAGCGCCGTCTCATTACCATCGAACTCCCCTTTCGGGATCGTCCAGGCGCCGACGTCCTTATTCTTCCAGAATGGACCTCCCGGATGAACAAGAAAGACCTCCAGCTTCTTATTCATCATTCTATATAGTAGTATGCCCGCGCTTTGCTTCTTCATAATTTCACTTCCCTCCATGACTCCCCGGGATCTCCTGGACATTGAAGACAAATCCCACGCCATAAACGTTGTCGATACTGATAAATTTCGAAGCGCTGAGATGCTTGCGCAGACGCGAGATAAAGACATCCAGGCTACGCCCCAAAAAATAGTCGTTTTCTCCCCATAGCTGTGTCAATATCTCCTCACGCCGCAGGATACGGTTCTCGTTGCGGAAGAGATAATCCAGCAGCTCGGATTCCCGTGGCGTCAGCACAATATCTTTCTGTTTGCCGATGTGAAGCTTTAGCGCATCCTTATGGAACTGTACATCTCCCCGTACAAGGGCGCTGACCTTGCCGACAGGTGTGGCCGCCGGTATCCTTCGGATGATATTCCTGATCCGTAACACCAGCTCATCCACATCAAAAGGCTTTGCAATATAGTCGTCCGCCCCGATCTTCAAACCACGCAGCCTGTCGGCCTTCTCATTACGGGCGGTAAGAAAAAGAAAAGCGATATCGTGCCCCAGGCTCACTATCTTCTCTGCCAGCTCGAACCCATCCATCTCGGGCATGGATACATCGATGAGGACGATATGATAATTCCGGGGATCCTTTCTTATCTGTTCATAGGCCAGCTTCCCATTCTTCAGCCAGTCCACTTCAAAATCGGATATCTCCAGATACTGTTTTACCACATTGCCCAGGTCTGCCTCATCCTCAACTAAAAGTATTCTCGTCTTCATGGTCCGAAATTATAAAGGAATACTAATAATAAATGTACTGCCCTCCCCTTCGGTGCTCAACACCTCGATCTTCCACCCATGCGCATCCACCGCCTGCTTTACATAAAACAGCCCCAACCCCAGCCCCTTCACCTGACTACTGTTGTTCTTCATATCCCTGTAAAACTTATCGAACGCATGCTTGCATATCTCCGGCGTCATCCCGATGCCGTTGTCCTCGATAATGATCGTAATACCCTTCCGGTCATCATCCGTAGTGACGGTGATCTGCTTATCATCCCTGACATTGTATTTGATGGCATTGTCAAAAAGGTTCAAAAATATAGTGGTAAACCAGAATTTGTCCAGCATAACAGTATCCCTGTGCGCATGCTTCTGCAGACAGAATTGAGCATTGACACCGGAAAGCTTGAGCCTGTAATCCAGCAGGATCTCCTCCAGCAATCGGTGGATAGATTGCTCCTCCTTTTGCAAAGGGATCTTGTTCATGGTGGTGATCTCGAGCACCTGGTTGATAAGGGTGCGTAGCCGATCGGTCTGCCGCTGTACCACTTCCGTCAATGGCCGGATGCTCTCCTTATTGGAAATGATCTTTTCATTCTGCATGGTCTTGTTGGCGACAATGATGGCCGACAGCGGGGTATTGAACTCATGCGTGATGCTGTTGATAAAGTCGGATTTCATCTCGGACAGCTTTTTCTGCCGGAGCCAGTTGCGAAAGGTAATAAAGAAGAGCAGCACCACAATGGCGATGGACACCAGCGACAAAAGGAAAGTAGGCATCATCAGCTTCAGTATCGTCAGCCGCCTGTTGATGATATCTACGTGAAGGCTGAAACTGGCGCCATAGCTGTGGTCCATGGGGCTGGTGACGGCAAGATAGGTAGCCAGGTTGTTGCCCGATATATCCTGCAGGGTACCGTCGATCCGGACGCCATAGGGATATTGGATAGAAGGGTCGATATGATCATATTTCTCCTTCTTGTTATAAAGATTTACATACTTGTTGCTTTGAAATGCGATGTCGATGGACTCGACGAGAAGCGCATATTCCAGCTGCCGGTTGAGATTGTGATTTTTAATGATGCTTTGTAGTATGCTGTCGATATTGCTCGCCTTTCGAAGGGACGCAAATGCGCTGTCGCATACTTTCTGCTTCAGCAGGTCGAACCCCGGCATGTCCTCATCATGACGCCGTTCCAGCTCCTGCATATTCCGGTAAACATATCCATCCACTATCCGCTGCCCGCCGGGTATGATCTTGTCGTTCCGTATGGCCGCCATATAGTCGGTATTGATAATACCCAGCTCCTTGAGATAATAATGATCGTTCTTCAGCTCGTAGGTATTGTATAGCAGAAAGAACTGTACGGATGAAAGTACCAGCAGGCTGACGACAGCGATGATCTTATGTGCAGTAGTAGTATACTTCATCCCCATCCCAAGTTATTCGAAATTTACCTTATGCAAAAAAAATTTCTACTCAACACGTTTAATATTCGTTAACATTCCATTTAATGTTTGTTGACAACATGCCGCGTATGAGGTAAATACCTTTATTTCGCCCTAAATAAATCACCAGGCATGAAAAGATTCCTTTTAGCGCTGCTCTTGCCAGCAGCCTTCTTGACTAGGGCAAAGGGCCAAATGGTCACTAAAGTAACAGATCCCGTAGATTACGTCAACCCGCTTATGGGGACCCAATCTACAAGCGATCTTTCAAGCGGAAATACGTATCCTTCTATCGCCCTTCCATGGGGCATGAATTTCTGGACGCCCCAGACGGGCAGGATGGGTGATGGCTGGCAGTATACTTATACGGCCAATAAGATCAAGGGCTTTAAACAAACCCATCAGCCCTCACCCTGGATGAATGACTATGGCGAGTTTTCTTTAATGCCGGTGACGGGTCTGCGTATCACGGAGAATGACCGCGAATCCTGGTTCTCGCATCTGGCGGAAGTGGTAAAGCCGTACTACTACAGCGTGTACCTGGCAGACTATGATGTGACGACAGAGATAGCGCCCACGGAACGCTCCGCCTGCTTCCGGTTCACGTTCGCAAAGACGGATAGCGCATTCGTAGTGATCGATGCTTACGATAAAGAGTCATACATCAAAGTGATACCTTCGGAAAATAAGATAGTGGGTTATTCCACGCGCAACAGCGGCGGGGTGGCGAAGAATTTCAAAAATTACTTCGTCGTCGTCTTTGATAAACCCTTCCTTTCTCAGCAGACGTGGTCTGGCCGTAACCTTAAAGACTCATTGGAGCTGCATGACAAACACGTTGGCGCCATCGTACAGTTCAGCGCGCCTGCCCGTGGCTCCGTCGTCAACGCCAGGGTATCCTCCTCCTTTATCAGCATCGAACAAGCAGAACAGAATTTAAAGGAGACAGACCACGCAACCCTGGAATCCGTCGCCGCCAAAGGCCGGGACATCTGGAACAAAACGCTCAGCCGCATACTGGTAGAAGGCGGCACGATCGACCAGGTACGTACTTTTTATTCCTGCCTCTACCGGATGCTGTTCTTCCCCTTGAAGCTTTATGAAAAAGACGCCAGCGGAAAGATCGTCCACTATAGCCCCTACAATGGCAAGGTGGAACCCGGATATCTTTTTGCCGGCACGGGCTTCTGGGATACCTTCCGCGCTTTATACCCCTTCCTCAACCTGGTCTATCCCTCTATCAACAAGGAGATGCAAGAGGGCCTCATCAACGACTATAAAGAAGGCGGATGGCTGCCCGAATGGTCGAGCCCGGGTTACAGGAGCGTAATGATCGGCAATAACTCGGCCTCTATAGTGGCGGATGCCTACCTGAAAGGACTAAGAGGGTACGATATCAATACCCTGTACGAAGCATTGCTGAAGGATGCCAACAACGAAGGCCCCATACCCGCCGTGGGTCGTGATGGCGTGGCTTACTATAACAAACTGGGATATGTTCCTTATGATGTCAAGATAAATGAGAACGCCGCACGGACGTTAGAGTATGCCTATGACGACTTCACCATCTACAAGCTGGGCAAGGCCCTGGGCCGTCCCGCGGAAGAGCTGAAGCTGTACGCCCAGCGTTGCCAGAATTATAAAAACCTTTTTGATCCGGAACATAAGCTCATGCGTGGCAAGAACCAGGATGGCAGCTTCCAATCCCCCTTTTCCCCCTTCAAATGGGGCGACGCATTTACGGAAGGGAATAGCTGGCACTACAGCTGGAGCGTATTCCACGATATACAAGGTCTCATCGATCTGATGGGTGGCAAAAAGACATTTGTACAAATGCTGGATTCCATCTTTATCATGCCTCCCACCTTCGACGACAGCTATTATGGCGGCGTGATCCATGAGATCAGGGAAATGCAGATAGCAGGCATGGGCCAGTATGCCCACGGCAACCAGCCCATACAGCACATGATCTATCTGTACAATTATGCCGGCCAGCCCTGGAAAGCTCAGTACTGGGTGAGAGAATCCATGCGCAAATTGTACAAAGCCACTCCCGATGGATATTGTGGTGACGAGGACAACGGCCAGACCTCGGCCTGGTACGTATTTTCAGCCCTCGGCTTTTATTCGGTCTGCCCGGGTACGGATCAGTATGTACTAGGCACACCCCTTTTCAAAAAAGCAACTATCTACCTGGAGAATGGTAAGACTTTCGTGATCAATGCATCGGCCAGCAGCGAAAAAAATCTGTACATCGACAACGCCACCCTGAATGGTCAGGCATATGGAAAGAACTGGATCTCCCACTTCGACATTCAGAAAGGAGGCCGGCTCGATCTGTCTTTGAACGCCGTCCCCAATAAGAGCAGAGGGACGGAAGCCAGCGCTTATCCGTACTCGTTTTCCACCGACAAGGAAAAACCCTAAGTTAAAAATGAAAAACCGCAGATTATTCGCGCTTACCCTATTTGTTCTGACTTCCGTAAAAGGTTGGGCCCAGCCGCAAGGCCCGGCCCAACCAAAAATAATAATGGGCGACTCGCTGGTACACGACAGGTATTCGCTCATTTTCACCGGCAACGATGCCCGCTTCGACTCGGTGACAAGACAGAATATGATCAATGTCTTCTTCACCGTCTATCCCCAAATGGTGGATAGGTTCAATAAGAATTCGCTGACGAAGGTGGGCATCTTCATCGACACGGCCTACAAGGCGGTGGCAGAGACAGGCAATGGAGTGGCCCGTTTTAATCCGGCCTGGATGAAACGCTATCCACAAGACGTCGACGTGGTGACCCACGAAGTGATGCACGTAGTACAGGATTACAAGGACGGCGAGCCGGGATGGCTTACAGAAGGCATCGCGGACTATGTGCGATATGTATACGGCGTGAATAACAAAGGCGCCAAATGGTTCCTCCCGGATTACAGACCCGGTCAGAGCTATAAGGACGCCTATCGGGTGACGGCAAGATTCCTCCTGTGGGTGGAAAAGAACAAGTACAAAAAGATAGTAGACGATCTGGACAAAGCCATGCGGGACGGAAAATATACACCCAGGCTTTGGGTGAAGCTGACAGGGCGGACAGTGGATGAGCTTTGGGATGAATATGCAAAGCATCCGGCCCTTGAGTTGAACTATAAATAGTCGTGCCCTCTTTTTTTTTGATCTTGCTAAAACGATTTAGACATATGAATTAACCGGCGGAAAACTATAAACCTTTTTTTCGCCACAAAACCAAAACAAGCACTTATGAAGTCAAGAAAATTGGCTAATGCTATTGCTTTGGCCTTAAGGAAGCCTTATTTCCTTATCCCATCGTTCTTCCTTTCCCTGGTCCTGTTGAGTGGCTCCGTATCTGCTCAAACCGTTACCATCAGGGGGGTGGTTTATGACAAGCTGAACAAACCCATTTCGGATGTCACCGTGGAGGTGGTAGGCATCCGAAGAGGCACAGCGACTGACACCACAGGAAAATTTTCCATTACGCTGGATAACAACAAACAGCAGCTGCGTTTTTCCCACATCGGCTATGTAACACAGGCTACCTCGATCAACAACAGCCTCTCGCTGGAGATCTTCCTGGATGCCGAGGCAGGCAACCAGAACGAAGTGGTGGTGGTGGGCTATGGCAAACAGCGTAAGATCAGCCAGATTGGTGCACAGTCCACCGTAAATGTAGAAGACCTCAAACAACCGATCGCCAATGTCTCGGCCGGCCTGGCAGGTCGCCTGGGCGGCCTGGTAGCGGTACAACGCCAGGGGGAGCCGGGACACGACGACGCCGACCTCTGGATCCGTGGCATAGCCTCCCTCAACGATTCCAGACCCCTGATCCTCATCGACGGCGTGGAAAGGTCCATGAGCAATCTGAACTACGATGACATCGCCTCCTTCAGCATCCTGAAAGATGCGTCGGCCACTGCGGTATATGGTGTACGCGGCGCCAATGGCGTTGTGCTCATCACCACCCGCCAGGGCAAGGCAGGCAAACCCCGCTTCAACTTCGACGTACAGGAGGGCATCACAACCTTTACCAAAGTTCCCAAGCTGACGGATGGCCTCACCTACATGAAAATGGCCAACGAAGCCCTGACCACCCGCGGCGGCACTCCTAAATACGACCAGGATTATATCGACAGCACGGCAGCAGGGAAAGACCCTTACCTCTATCCTAATGTCGATTGGATGAATGCGGTATTCAAAAAAAGGGGTAGCAATCGGAAGGTATCCATGAACGTCAACGGCGGATCGCAGGCGGCGACCTACTACGTTTCCCTTGGATATTATGACGAGGACGGCTTTTTCAGATCGGATCCGGCACAGCCCTACCACAGCGGCATCGGATACTCCCGCTTCAACTTCACCAGCAATCTCAACCTCCGCGTGACCTCCACGACAGCGCTGGAGCTGGGACTGCAGGGCTATTACAGCAATGGTTCTTACCCGGGCATCGGACCGGGGTTCAATCCGACTGACCCCAACAATACACCTACGCAATCTATCTTCCAATCGGTGATGGATATGCCACCGGTGGAACTGCCCCTGACCTATCCGGGCGATACTACCTCCGGCAGAAACCCCAACGGCGGCTTCCGCAACCCCTTCGATGCGGCAGCCAAATCAGGCTATGCCAACGACTATAAGACGCAGCTCTTTTCCAATATCCGATTGCGTCAGCAACTGGGCATGCTGGTACCAGGGCTCTCCTTTACTACCATGTTCTCCTTCGACAACTTCAGCGAACTGGGTATCAGCCATGGCAAGCGCCAGGACGACTACATCGCCAACGGCCGCAACCCGGATGGATCACTTAATCTGTTCCTCACCTACAACGGCACCAACAACCTGACCTATACCCGTTTCAACGGTGGCAATCGCCGGGTCTATACAGAGTCGGCCCTCAACTACGACACGGCATTGGGACGACACCGGGTAGGCGCCCTCCTGTTATACAACCAAAGCGAATTCGTGGATGCCTTTGCCGGCGACTTCACCAGTTCGATACCCTATCGTACAAGAGGTCTCGCAGGCCGTGTCACCTATTCATTTAACGACAGGTATTTCGCCGAATATAACTTCGGCTACAATGGCTCCGAGAACTTCGCCCCTTCCCGCCGTTACGGGTTCTTCCCCTCATACGGCCTGGGCTGGGTGGTCTCCAATGAAAAATTCTTCGAACCCCTGAAGGGCGCTATCCAGATGTTGAAACTGCGTTTCTCGGACGGTAAGGTGGGTAATAGCAACATTACCATCAATGGCACCACCTATCGCTTCGCCTACCTGGATCAGGTCAATACAGGCGCGGACGGATATACCTTCGGAGAGACAAGGAACGGCTTTGGCGGGATCAATATCTCCAACTACGGCGTGAACCTGACCTGGGAGACCTCGCATAAGACGAACCTTGGCTTCGAAATGAACTTGCTGCACGGCATGAACTTACAAGTAGATTTCTTTAAAGAACATAGGACGGGGATATTCCTGCACAGACAGTCGGTGCCTGAATTCGTTGGTCTTACACAGGCCCCCAATGGCAACCTCGGCATCGTCGACAACGGCGGTATAGACGTCAGTTTGACTCATAGCATGCGCTTAGGCGAAAACGTTAAGCTCTCTCTCCAGGGAACCTTTACCTATGCCCGCAATAAAGTCATCTCCACCGACCAGCCGGATCAGAAATATCCCTGGTTGAATTCGAAGGGCCATTCGGTGCTCACTAGGTGGGGATACGTAGCTCAGGGTCTCTTCAAAGACTCTGCCGAGATCCTCAACTCGCCCCAACAGACATTTGGCGAAGTCCGTCCAGGAGATATCAAGTTCAAGGACATCAACGGGGACGGCGTCATCGACGCCTATGATCAGGTGCCGATCAGCAGCGGCGACGTACCCACCATCCTCTATGGCTTCGGCTTCAATGTAGCTTACAAAGGATTCTCGCTCGGCGCCTTCCTCCAGGGACAGGCCCACGCTCAAATCGTACTGGACGGCAATAGCATCAAACCCTTCTCCGGCGACGGTGGCGAAGGCAATGCGTATGCTATCATCACGGACAGGTGGACACCGGGAACCACCAACCCGCATCCCTTCTATCCCCGCCTGGGATATGGAGGCCCCGCCAACGCTAACAACAACCAGCTCAGCAGCTGGTGGGTACAGGACGCCAGCTTCCTCAAGGTGAGGACGGCGGAATTTGCCTATACCTTCCCCGCCAACACCTTCAAAAGGTTCGGCGTACAGGGAGCCAGATTGTATTTCATAGGCACCAACCTGGCCACTTTCAGCAAGTTCAAATTGTGGGATGTGGAGCTGAACACATCCAACGGTGTCAAGTATCCGCAGGTAGCTGCGTACTCACTGGGTCTTACATTAACCTTTTAATCCATCAAGATGAAAAAGATACATATCATTTGTTTTATAGTCCTGGGAGCCTTATCATTCAGCTCCTGTAAGAAAGGCTACCTGGATCAGGTGCCGCAGGACCGGATCACGATCGACCAGGTGTTTGCACATAAGAGCACCGTGGATAATTACCTGGCCAATGTATATTCCTATGTCCGTGACGAAGCGCTGCAACGCTTTATCGGGGGCTCCAACGGCGGCGGTCCATGGACGGGAGGTTCGGACGAGGCGGAATACGACTGGAGCTTCGTAGGCAGCAATTATATGAACGTAGGTTCCTGGGATCCCACTACGGGCTGGGTAAATGATTTCTGGGCCAACTACTATATCGCCATCCGAAACGCTACCTATTTCATGCAGCACGTAGGTGAATGTGCGGAGATCACCAACAAAGCCGGCGGCCAGCAGAAGCTGGCGCAGTATATCGCGGAAGCCCGGGCGCTGAGAGCCTATTATTATTACAACCTCGTTCGCATATTCGGCCCCGTGGTCATCATCGGTGATGAGATCATTGCACCGGATGCAAATCTCGCTGCCGTCCAACTTGCCCGCAAGCCGATGGACAGCTGCGTTGCCTATATCAGCTCGGAATTCGACAAGGCAGCAGCTGACCTCCCGGATGTCACTACGGGTTCGGACCAGGGCAGAATGTCCAGATCCGTAGTAATGGCTTACAAAGGACAGCTGCTGCTCACGGCAGCCAGCCCGCTCTTCAATGGCAACCCGGACTATGCCTCGATGAAAAACCCGGTCACGGACAAGGGCGGCGGCGAACAGCTGATCCCCCAGACCTATGATGCAGGCAAATGGGCTACAGCCGCAGCGGCATACAAGGCATTTCTCGACCGGTACGTGCCGGGTACTTTCGATCTCTATACCAACGCGGGTACCTTCGATCCTTATCTTTCCTGCCGGGAAGTGATGTACAAAGATTGGAACAAAGAGTGGATCTTCGCCCGTATAAGCTCCGGCATCGACGCTCGTCAGTATGAGATGTGCCCCTACAATTCCGGCGGTGACGACGCTATCCGCGCCAGCGGCGGCCTGGGCGCTACCCAGGAAATGGTGGACGCCTACTTTACGGACAATGGCCGCTCTATCAACGATCCGCTCTCGGGCTACGTGGAAACAGGATTTTCAGGCAGCGACGGCGCCTATACTACAGCAGGCACCTACAATATGTACTGCAACCGCGAACCACGTTTTTATGTAGGCATTACTTACAGCGGCAGCACCTGGCTGAACACAAGCACCAGCTCGGGAGCCGTCGTTACCCAACTGTTCTATACAGGTACTTCGGGCAAGCGCGTCGGCGGGAACGACTACTCCCCCACCGGCTACATCGTACGAAAGAACTTCCCCCCCAACACTCCATGGCGTGATAATAGCAGGTCATGGGTGATGCTGCGGCTGGCGAATATCTATCTGGATTATGCGGAAGCATTGAACGAGTCCGACCCCAACAACCCAGATGTCCTTAAATATCTCAACCTCATCCGTACCAGGGCAGGAGTTCCCAATTATGGTTCCGGAGCCAGCGATCTGCCCATCCCGGCCAGCCAGGCAGCCATGCGTGATGCCATCCGGAAGGAGCGCCGCGTAGAGCTCGCTTTCGAGAACGTACGGTACTTCGATACCCATCGCTGGAAGATAGCCGAACAGACGGATGGCGGTCCTTTCTATGGCATGAATATCAATGCCGGCACCAGCCTGCAGGACCCGGCCTTTTTCCAGCGTACGCCTTTCGAAACGCGTATTTTCCAAAAGAAGCACTATCTGTGGCCCGTCCCCCAGTCGGAACTCAACGTGGACAAACAGCTCGTGCAAAATACGGGCTGGTAATCATGACTTCCTTAACTATCAAAACATCAGTATGAACAGATATCATAAAACGCTCTACATGCTGGCAGGCGTCCTGGGTCTCGGCATGGCAGTAGCATCATGCAACAAGCCGGATCCGCTGGTCAGCAAATCAGAAGGCAATATCTATATGCCACAGGCCTACAGCACGCTCGGATCATTAAAACTATACCTCCTCGACAGTCCCCAGACGGTAATATTCGGCGCCGCTTATGGCGGATTGACCTTTCCCGCCAAGGACATCAAGGTGAACTTTAAGCTGGACACGGATCTTATCGCATCCTATAATACCCAGTACGGCACATCCTATGTTCCCCTCCCCACATCCAATTACACCATCGCCAGCTACGCTGCCGTAATCAAGGCGGGAACGACGAGCTCCACACCGCTGCCGATAACGGTAACGACAAAGGGATTGAGCTTTGGGGTCAGGTATATGCTTCCCATAACAATGACAGATGCATCCTCCGGAAAGATAGATTCCAATCTGAACAGGACCTGGTTTACAATAGATTCACTCTATGTAAGGGAAAGGGATGTAACAGACAAGGGTACCCTGTCGGTGGCCCTGGAGAATAGGAATGGCGCCGGATCACCCGAAGGCTCCCCCCACCTGGTAGACGGTAACCTCAATACCAAATACCTGACCTTCAATTTCCCCCAGCCATTCTGGTTCCAGGAACAATTCCCGGCTCCACAGGTGGTCAATTCCTATACCTTCACTTCAGGCAACGACTCGCCCGACCGCGACCCGATGGATTGGAACGTAGTAGGCTCCAACGACGGCACTAACTGGGATACCCTGGACGTCCGCACAGGCGAGAACTTCGCCAGCCGTATAGAGACGGTACATTATACCCTGAATAATAACAGTAACAAAGCCTATACCTATATCCGCGTGAATGTCACACAAAGGAATGGCGGCGCCGGAGACGGTCTCTTCCAGATGAGTGAGTGGAGATTGCTGCAATATTACTAATATCGCTCATTCGACTATTATATCCGACCCGTTGCTACTCCGCAACGGGTCTTTTATTCAAGTTGCCTTGTACAGCAATTCGCATTGGTTTTCAATCAATTATCAAATCGAGGCACAGAAATCTTATTTCGTTTAAGAAAAAAAGTAACTTTGGTGTTACACGCCTAACTAATCCCCTCACGAATTATTTACAGGTTGATATTCCTAACAAACTTAGGATCGGATTATGGATTTATACAACCTTGTTTTTTCCGATAATCGCAAGATACGCTTACGCCGGCACCTGTTGTTTTGGCTGGGGTGGACGATTTATCTAACCATTACATACCTTATCCCCACAAACTGGATACCAGCCTGGAACATAGACGGCCCCATGCCTCATCTGGAAAAATATGGGCCTGTACTTGGCTCTTTCCGCATTTTATGGGCAGCCGTATTACATACCGCGGTACACATGCTACTCGTGTATGGTGTACTTTATTTTATACTGCCTCGCTATCTTTCTAAAAACAGAGGGATCACAACACTGCTGCTCTTCCTACTGATATGCGTTGTAGCCTTCATCAACTACTTCAACTTTGTACTGGCATTTTATCTTAGCACCCGCGTGGGTTTTTTTAAAGAAATGCCGGGGATGGCGTTTATCATCCCCCGCTGGGGGAGACAGGTATTGTTCAATTATCCCACTGTGACAGGGTTTGCCCTCGCCATCACCCTGATGAAAAACTGGTGGCTGAAACAACAGGAAACCGCTCAGGCCGCCAGGGAAAAGATCAATGCCGAGCTCCAATTGCTGAAAGCCCAGACGCATCCGCATTTTTTATTCAATACCCTCAACAATATTTATTCTTTTATCATCAATGAATCACCGGCTGCGGTGCCAGCCATCCAACAACTATCGGCATTATTGCATTACGTCATTTATGAATGCAACCTCCCGCTGGTACCCTTGAGCAATGAAATAAAAATGATCAATGATTATATAGGGCTGGAAAAGATCCGTTATGGACGTGGCCTCCATATAAGCCTGAAGGTGCGGGGAAATACAAATGGCAAAATGATCAGCCCTTTGCTGTTGATACCTTTTTTGGAAAACAGTTTCAAGCACGGCGCCAGCCAGATGCTTGCCTCCCCTTGGGTGAGCTGCGAAATTGAGAGCAGAGAAAATTACCTGCTATTTAATGTATCTAATGGTAAGCCTGCAATAGCGGGTGAAGAAAGTAATACAAAAGGCATCGGGTTAAGCAATGTAAAAAAAAGACTGGCTTTACTTTACCCGGATACACATACCCTAAGCATACAGGAAGACGCCATCAGCTTCAACATATTGCTAACAGTACCACTGGAGCAGGAAGCAACAGTACAACAATCTACAACTGAAACAAAAATGTATGAGTTGGTATAGTTTTATTTTCACCAATAACAAGCCTCAACGGACGCTTCGCCATATCTCGTTCTGGCTGCTGTGGTGGATCTATTTTGTTGTTAGTAATTTTCATTATGAGCAAACAGGAATAGATAATATAATCTTTGAAGCCTGGAACCTGCCCTTCTTTATAAAATCATTTTTACATCTTTCCATTCAAATGGCGGCCTGCTATTTCTTTATCGATTGGCTGATGCCAAAGTACCTATTTATCGGGAAATATCTATTGTTAATTATCGGCTCCTTATTTTTGTGTGTATTGCTTCTTTTACTATCATACGCGTTATATAAATATGCCATTCCTTTATTAGATAGTATTTTCAATTATACACCCCCATTTGCGAATACCAATATCTGGTGGACCAGCATTACGTCGGGTCTGCTCAGCGCCCCAAAAGTAATCATGGCTGCTGCCACCATCAAACTGATAAAAAGATGGTACTTCAAGCAGAAAGAGAAAGAGCGATTAGAGAAAGAAAAACTATTGACCGAACTACAATTGCTTAAAACACAGATGCACCCTCCCTTTATTTTTTCATTGCTGGATAATATTGCCTCGCTGGTGCAAAAGAAAGAAATAGTAAAACCTGCATTGCTGCTTTTGAAATTGTCGGATATTCTCAGCTATATGCTATACGAATTGGATGAAACATTTGTTCCGCTGGAAAAAGAGATCAAAGCCATAGAAAATTATGTATCCCTGGAAAAAAACAAGGCAACTGGAAACCTGGAAACATCTATTACGGTAGAAGGAGCGCCTGACATGAAACTGATAACACCAATGTTGTTATTTTCCCTGGTAGAAAAAGCTCTTTCTGCAGCGGGCGATAAAAACACTGAAATAAACTGGATAAACATCAAAATGCTCATTGAGGATGATACGTTAGACATGAAATTAATACATGGGAAAAGCCATGAACTGGAGGAAAGATCTGTTGAAACATTAGCCATAAAACAATTGGATTATTTTTACCCTGGTAAATATGAACTAAAAGACACCATTGAACCTGATATGATGATGACCCACCTGAAACTTATATTGCATTAACCCATAAGCCATAATAAATAACTTATCTATCACCAAACCCCTAATTTATGACGTCATCTAAAAAAATAAAATGCCTTGTTATTGATGACGAACCGCCAGCAAGGGATGTACTTAAAAAATATATTGCCAGTATAGAAATGCTTGAATTAGTCGGTGAATTTTCCAATGCAGTGGAAACACTGTCTTATCTTCAAACCAATTCAGTGAATCTGTTATTCCTCGATATTAAAATGCCGCTATTACTTGGCACCAGTTTTTTGAGAACACTGAAAAACCAGCCAAAAGTGATCTTCACTACAGCTTATCGCAAATACGCAGTAGATGGCTTTGACCTGAACGCTGTCGATTTCCTATTAAAGCCTATAAGCTTCGAACGTTTTCTTCGGTCTGTAAACAAAGTGATGCGTATGGATATTTCTATGTCCGAATACGCTGCATCATTAAATGAAATACCGCCCACTCAGTCCAATCCATTTTTATATTTCAAGGCTGATCGTAAAATGGTGAAAGTTTTTTTTGAAGATATATTATATATTGAGAGCCTTAAAGACTACATTAAAATTGTGACAAAAAATAATATCGTCATCTCCAAACAGGCTCTATCCTCCTTAGAGGAAATGCTGCCCAAAAATGACTTTATCAGGGTGCACCGTTCCTTCATAATTGCAATCAATAAAATTGATTCTTATAATGCGGACATTGTCGGGATCGGAAAAATTGAGGTGCCCGTTGGGCGCTTATACAAGCATGATGTAAACAAGGCGCTTAAAGCTCATTGAAGGCTCGATTCCAGTTTTATATTCCCTATGCTTGTGCCCAGCGCTTTCCCAGCTGCCCACCCGGCCATAATAGATGGCAGGTAATGAATGCCGCCATACCGTCTTGAATTACCGCTCTCTTCCCCGACTTTATCCAATGTGGCAAAGGTCCTGGGGGCATAACCCAAAAAGTCGTAAGCATGGTCAACAACGCCTGCATTACTCCCAAGCACACTGCTTAAAGCCGTCATAATGGATGTCGTAACGAAAGCATGAGCAGCAGGATACTCGGGGTGTGGAGGAGTTGGAATGAGAGGGAGCCAATTTTTATCAATTAGTTTTTGTATATAGCTTACAGGTCGTATTTGCAGGTATTGATATTTTGCCCTGAAGCAGACAAGCTGTGCCTCGCGGACAGCGATCCCTGACTTTGCGAAAGCTTCTGCCGCCACTCCCAAATCAACACCGCTTTGTTCAATGGCTTCAGTAGCCACAAACATATCGTGCCCGGGCGGGGTATAGCCGATGCCTACGCCCAGGTCATTCCAATATTTGGCCATGGTTATCTGCTCAGGGGTTAATAATTTTGAAACATCGTAAATATCCTTTACCATTTTATAAAAGTCGGAAGAAGGGTCTTCCGAATAAGGGAATGGAGGCGGGGGGCAAACGCCGCTGCCATCATCGATTAGCAGTGGCCGCGAGAAGCTGATAAACGGTAAAATTGGGGGATTCATGAATGCCGGAGGCGTGGGAATATAAACGCCTAACGGGGTAGTGGGTAATATATAACCCTTATTCCCCACATTATAATCATCGGTTTTTGACCAGTTATAAATCGCGGTGGCGACGGCCCTTCCATAATCCTGCGAACGCCGAAACACTTCTGATTCCATGGACGGCGATTTTTGATTATACGCATTTTCCAATGAATCAATGCTTGCCTTGTTGGCCGCAATGAATGCGGCAGGATACATACTGCGTACAAGGCTTGCCAGTGTAGCATTGGCGCTAACCTGCAGATCGTAACCATTGTTATCTTTATCCGGCATTTCCGGCATTTGATAAAGAGAGTTTGAAAAGCTGACTGAATTCTTAATGCCTGACCTGATAGATTCATAGAGCCCGATACCTATGTATGCAAATGCTTCTGCATTCAGGGCGTTGTTGGTTGCAGGTTTTGCTTTTAATATCATCTGGAATTGCAGCCTGTACCAATCTGTGGCAACTGCGGAACTTATATGCGCTGCCGAAGCATTGGTTTGTCCGGAAACTTCGCGTCCGATGGTTTCAGCTTTTCCCAGCCGATTGGACAATTCTTTCTGGCAGGAGGGAAGAATAAAAAAAATGAGTAATAAAAGGGGTGCTATCTTTTTCATAACCGCTGATTTTATAAATATCAAATTTGTCTTGAGGTGTCAATCGGCGATCTAATCCTAAGATAAAAACGATATTATCGTTTTTCTGTACTATGTTAAAGCCAAAACCCTGATTAGGTGAATAGCCATCGGTATCTCCTCCGGCTCAAAAAATCTTGGTGCCTGAAGCTATGCCTCCATGCCATGCCTTGGGTTCCTGCAATTGGGAAGTGGACCAGGTGTTTGACTCAACTCGGCGGTAGACCAGTTTGTGCTTTTGCTAACTACCGCAAGATAATGCGGCAAAAAGACTAAAAATTTTCATTTCGCCATGCCGCAGCAATGGGGCGACATACGGTATTAAATTGTCGACAATCGCCGTTTAGCGACAACCGATACCACCAGGGGCAGGTATTAAGTATCTTTCATAATTGCCTGAGCCGTTGTATCCTGGCCTCCTCCACCTTGTGGATAAAATCCTCCACCTGTTCGCTGTTCATATGCCCCACAAAAAAGCTGAGCGAATTGCCTCCCTTGGAGCAAAAGGTCACCTGCTGCCCCCTGTTGCTAAGCCACAGGCTAAGAAAGATACCGCCCAGGATAAGCCCCATATAAGTATAAAAGATAAGATCCCTGTTGCCGACATTGATCGCCCCGACAAAAAATGCGATGATGGCGAATATCAGGTAGGAAAGATTGCTTTTAAAAGAATTCTCGATGGAGCTGATGTCTTCCAGAAAAATAGTGATCTGATGATCCCTCCCCCACTTCCTGCTGGTCATATGTATGCGCAGGTTGGTTAGGATGATCATGTCATCATTTGATTTGACCAGTATCGATTCATTGGATAACAGGTTCATAAATGGTCTTTTATCAAATATCCGAAAAAAAGACCAGTTATCCCCGTTAAGAAGGATCTACACGCCGGCCCTGATCTCCCTGCCGGGCTCCTTACATAAAGCAGCCCTGTGCAGAATGACCTTTTCCCCCTGCATGTCGAAGGATACCTCTATCCAGCCATAGAAAGGCTGATTTTGCTGATCCAACCGCAAAACAATATAACGATGCGATTTGTCTTTCCAATTGCCTAGCCAGCTATCAGGAACATTCTCCTTTATTATCTTCTGCGCAAGTACGACATTCGCATTGTACCAATGACAGCCGGGAAAAGAAGTGTCCGAAATGATCTTTCCCTGCGCCAGGGCCGGAGTTTCTTCCATATCGTCCACGGGAGAAAAAGTAAAGGGGGATGTACCGAAAAGGAATTGATGCTCGTCCGCCTGGGCCAGCGGGTCTCCTACCAGCATACTGGAAAAAAAGATATCTTTCTGCCCGTCCTGGTCCAGATCGATACTCAATCCTTTTCCAAAAGGCAGCTCGAGATCATGGAATTCTATATACTTCATGGGCGCCGGCGGCTTCTCGGGCGTCACCACAGGGTCTTTATGGCACGACGTGGCCATAAGCCCGATCAATAACAAAGATGGGATGCTCTTCATAAATAGGTCAGCAGGGGAGTAATCCTGTTGTCCTCTTTGACAACAGATGTTCAACGGCGGTTGCACTGTATTTCTTAAAATTCTCTTAAAGCCCGCTTAATGCCCATCGTTCTGTATATATCCGGCCAGATCCAGGTTGGCGCGGGTGACCCCATGATCCATATCCTGGTATTGTATACGAAGAAGAGGCTTATTGTCTGATTCATGCAGCCCCAGCTCGATCTCGATTACCCGGGCAGTCAACTGGTCGGCCTGGAGCCCATTGCTCAGATCGGATCGCTGGAGTCGCCAGGTATAGCTGTTGAACAAGCCATAAGCCATGGCAGTGGTGGTATTTGCGCCAGCCGCAAAAGGGATGGTGTCCCCGGCGAATAGCAGTACATTTCTTCCCAGGTCGAACTCCAGGTAGTCGAGTATACGCCCCTCGCCCTCCCCCCTGAAGCTGATCCTGTCATCCTGTCTGAGGATGCTGATCCTCTGCGTATCGACGACCTTTAGGGCAGGATGGACCTTGTCCATACTCTTTATCTTTTCATATTCCCCCCGGGTAATGCCGAATTTTTCATCATACGGCAATGGCTGCCCAGGCGTCAAACGACTGCTGTAAGCGGTAAACCACTCCTTATTGGCCGCAATGGCATTGTTGAATCGCAGCAATATCTCGCGGATGTCAGCAGGAAAGTCGAATTCCGTAAGGACGAACCCAAATGAAGAGGCATGGAACAGACTGTCGGCAAAAGCCATGGCAGCTTTTGACCTTTGCGCCCGCAGACCGGGGCCGGCAAGCAGTAATATAATGATTATCAGATTTTTCATAGTGCACGAAATGTACGGTTTTTTTTCGTAGCTTTGCCAACTCTTTGCCTTATAGTATAATGGTAGTACGACAGATTCTGGATCTGTTTGTCTTGGTTCGAATCCAGGTAAGGCAACCAAACTACTCAACTTATTAATAATCAATTGCTTACAAAAAGGTTCTACTTCAAATAGAACCTTTTTTTGTTGTCACGAATGCGTTTACACTTCCCCGTTATTTAGCTCATCATCAACCTTTTATGTGCCTTCACGAGATCGTTTTCCGAAATTTAGCGCAGCAATTTTCGACGATTTGTGTTGCACTTTGTGTTGCACATTGTGTTGCACTTTGTGCTGCACTTTTTTGTGATGATAAACGCTGCAACAAGCACCGAAAATTGAGCAGAATGACGATTGAAAAGGACGGTCAAATATCGTCCCCCAATAAGGAAAAATTCCCCCGGACGAAGCCCCCCTACGCCCCCAAGAGGAGGCATTGGGGTATGGTCATTGCTCCTCCCTTTTTCTTTTCGACGTTCCCGAATTCACTACATTTACCCCATGACGCGCCTCCACTCTCCTATCTATCTGGTGCTGCTGATCGCCAGTACACTAACCGTATCGCAGGGCTGTTCGAGGCGAACCGCGGCCCAACTGGTGGAGGACGGATCCAACCACGGCAATGGCATCGAATGTATCCCTTTCTATAGCCGAGCCATTCGGAAAGACCCGACCTGCGTAGAAGCCTACTGGAGACGGGCCGACGCCTATGCCCGAACGCACCAAAACCCTTCCGCTGTCCAAGATCTCGATCGCGCCATTCAGCTTGACTCCGCGTTCAATGTGGGCTATTTATTCGGCGATCGGGGCGAGGTGGAGGAAACTACGGGTGACGTAGCGAAAGCCGTGGCTGATTATACGATTGCGTTGCGTTTCTCCTATCGTGTCGCGCCCTATTCGCCGACGGAGAACTTCTTTTTTTATCGGGGACGGGCAAAGCTGCGATTGGGTGATACTGCCGGCGCCCTGCAGGACACCGATAGTGCGCTCTATTATTGGCCCACATTTCCCCGAGCGCGCTATCAACGAGCCCGTCTCGAAACGATCCGGGGGGATTATGCCCAGGCCCTTCGTGATTATTGTTATGATGAACAGGTTCCGCTCACCCCGGATATGGCCGATGATGTAGCCTTTGTCGCGGATGTCTTTTACTTTGGCTATTTGAAATATAAGTTGACTGATTCCCTATATTGTAGCTATTGGAAAGCAGCTGCGGACTACCATTATCCCGCGGCAGAGGAGTTTGTGAGAAGGTGGTGCCGGTGATATTCTATGCGCCAGACTGTTATTTATGGAAGAGGAGCAGCCAACCCCATTGGCGTAATCACCTGCTGTTTCAACCGGATAAAGTAGGCATATTTTCCAGCTCCTGATCATACAGAGGCATTGATAAAATTCTGGTGAGCAGTTAGGTCAGTTCGTAAGAACTTGTCCAACGTGATTTTTGTAAATAAATTTATGCTTTCGTAGCGATACTTTCACCAGTTTAAATCTTGTCTATGCGATGGTCTTATTCGACTAAACTATTGCGTCATGTGAATGTATTAATTATACTATTGCCGGTATTCTGCTGCGGTCAAGGATACAATCTTACGCCGCTAGGTTGTTTGTTATTTTCACCACTAACATATTCCGAAAACAATGGAATGTACAATGCCGCGACCTATCACGGAGGGAAGGAAATTAGCTCGGTCGGCGTTCCGTATTCGGATATTCAAAAGCAAATTGTTTTTGAATTTCAAAGAAATGGATCGTTGAAATATTGGTTAAAAAAAGATTACTTGGTGCCGGCCATTGACACCTTAGTAAATTCCAGCGGGGAGAAATATACTATGCATAATATTAACCACAGTAGCCAGCTTCGATTAAAAAAGATATTTGACTCTGGAAAATGGAGGGCTAATTTTTCGGATAGCACACTGCTAATTGATTTCGGAGAAAATGACCTAGGGCTTTTACCTCTTAGAGGGAAATTTACTTCCCTTGGGGCTGGTAGGATATCTTTTCGACAAACTACTTCTTTTGACAGCTTGGCTAATGGCAAAATGGAGCATTATTTGCGAAACGTAAATATATATTTTTAGAACTATTGAGATTTGCAGGAACGAGCCATTGCGCATATCCCTATCTAGCCGGCGTCAGTATGATATTCCGATACTCGATCGCCCGATGGTCTCCCTGCAGAAAGATAGGTCCCGGCTCGCCCTCATGACAGTCCAACGCCCCGCCGGTGATCCCCGGTATCTCGGAAAGGCAGATCACGGTCTTCCCATTGAATACGATGGTCACCAACCTGCCCACCAGCGTTATATCATACGTTTGCCATACACCCGGCCCCTTCGAAACCTGCTCAATAGGCGACAGAAACCCATACACGGCGCTGATCACTTCGCTCGGCTGTACAACCCTGCCTTCCTCATCCTCGATCTGTACCTCATATCGTCCACGCAGATAGACGCCGCTGTTGCCGCCCTTGGGACAACGGAATTCGATATGTAGCTTGAAATCAGCGAATTTTTGATCGGTGACGATATTCGACCCCGATAGTGGACTGCGCAGGACACCGTCTTCCACCGCCCATTGATTGGTCTTTCCCATAACATGCCAACCGGAAAGATCCTTTCCATTGAACAGAGTAATCGACTTACCCCATACCGGCTTACCCCGACGTTTCAACGCCGGCGCGCGGTAACCTACCCAGCTAAGCGTTTCACTGCTGGGCGTCACCATCGTACCCACAAGGCTATCCCCCTGCATACTAGCCTCGACATCTAAATTCCTGTCCTCACTCTCCCACTGCGGCGGTATCGAAAAACGCAGCTTCCCGTTTTCGAGGTTTACCCGGGAGATCGGCCGCGAGCTACCTCCGCCACCCACAAACCGGCCCACCATAAAACGCGAACCGGACCTGTAGACTTCCAGCCAGCTCGCAAAATCCCTCCCTTGCGCATGCACCGTGATATCCCACCGTCCCAATAAAGCTGTCGTGTCTCCCTGTGCCCGAACCCGGATGCCGGCGAGCGCTAGCAAACAGATCAGGGCTGCTGTCTTCTTGTTCATAAATATAAAGATAGCACCCGCCCTTGGCCACTCCTACAACCTGGTTAACGGGTATTACAATTATCTTACACTTTCGAATCCAGCAGCCTGATTCAGAAGCTTAATAAAGTGTCAAAGTACCTTAAAATTGATCTGCCGGAACTGATACCGAATGGTTTAATTTGCAGCAACGGCATAACCAATTAGACAAGCACGATCTAAATTTAAAAATATCACATGCCTCAGGATTCCCTTTTATTAAATAACAGCGCGAAAGAACAAAACACATACGATGCCATTGTAATTGGGACAGGCATAAGTGGCGGCTGGGCTATGAAAGAACTGACCGAAAAAGGATTGAAAGTCCTGGCCTTCGAACGTGGCGGCAACATTGAACATATAAAAGATTATAATACAGCTTCTTTGAACCCGTGGGATATGCCTCACCGGGGCAGCCTTACAGAAAAGTTTATTAATGAGAACCCTATCCTTACCCGAGCCGGCGTAGTGGATGAATTCACCACAAAAATGTTCTTAACCGATAAAGTCCACCCGTATATCCAGGACAAGCCTTTCGACTGGATACGTGGCTACCATGTTGGTGGCAGGAGCCTCATGTGGGGCAGATGGACGCAGCGCTGGGGGGAAGCGGATTTTGAAGCCAATGCAAAAGAGGGGATCGGTATCGACTGGCCTATTCGCTATAAAGATATTGCACCCTGGTATAGCTATGTAGAGAAATTTGCAGGTATTTCAGGGAACAGAGACGGGCTGCCACAGGTGCCCGACGGAGAATTTCTGCCGCCTTTTGGGATGACAAAGCTTGAGCTGTACTTAAAGCAGAACATAGAAAAAAATTACCCGGGACGGAACCTGATCATCAGCAGGACAGCCAATCTTTCGATATCAACGGATCTTCATACTTCCCTGGACCGCAGTCATTGCCAGGCAAGGAATTTATGTAGCCGCGGATGCCCCTTTGGCGCCTACTTCAGCACACAATCCGCCACACTGCCTGCAGCCATGAAAACAAAAAATCTCACTTTACAAACAAACGCTGTAGTGCATTCCATTATTTATGATGACCAAAAACAAAAAGCCACCGGCGTCCGGGTGATAGACGCGATATCAAAAGCAATTACTGAATATTATGCCCGCATCATTTTTCTGAATGCAGGGTCTATAAACTCAAACCTGTTACTGCTGAACTCTACCTCTCACCGCTTCCCCAATGGCCTGGGTAACGACAGCGGCGTGCTTGGGCATTATATTATGACTCATAATTACCGTGTCAGCGCATCCGCAACTTATGAAGGCATGACGGATAGCTATTATTATGGCAGAAGGCCAACCGGCGTCTATATACCAAGATTTAGAAATTTTGGCAATGACAAAAGGAATGATTTTAAAAGAGGTTATGCAATGGCCTGTTCGACTTACCGGCAGGGATGGGGTTTGGGGAATAATATGGAAGGCATTGGTCCCGCCTTCAAAGACAAACTGACAGAACCCGGCCCATGGGCCTTCTATGGAGTAGCAATGGGAGAAATGCTTCCATATAAAGATAATCACGTATGGCTTGATAAAAATGAAAGAGATTCCTGGGGTATTCCTTTGCTGCACACCGATGTAAGTTGGCACGAAAATGAAGACATGATGGCCAGAGATGCCGCGGAACAGATGCATGAGATGCTTGACAAAGCCGGTTTTAAAAACATCCGGACACAGGATAATCACCAGTCGCCAGGAAGGGACATACACGAAATGGGTGGCTGCAGAATGGGTAGTGACCCCAAAGACTCTATGCTAAACAAATGGAACCAGCTTCATGCTGTCAAAAATGTCTTTGTAACGGACGGAGCCTGCATGACATCGTCGGCCTGTCAAAATCCCTCCCTCACGTATATGGCCATCACCGCAAGAGCCTGTGATCACGCGGTGGCTGAATTAAAGAAAAGGAACTTGTAATGCCGGCTCAGCGCAGCATCTTCAAACAAGCATTCATATATCCGAGCGCATAAGCCATCCCCGCATACCACGGCTGACCGCAGCTCATCTGAGGCGTATGATCGGGGATCAGCACACCGTCGAAGCCGGACTCATGGAGTATTCGTAAGATCTTGATCATGTCAATGTCCCCTTCGTCGACGAATACCTCTTTGTAATGAGGCACTTTACCCTTTATATTCCTGAAATGCACATAAGCGATGTCCCGGGCATAATCACGCGTGGCTTCATATATATCTCCTTCCGTCATCTCCGCTATAGAACCCAGGCAAAATTCCAGGGCATTGCTCCTGCTGGGGCATAGGTCCAATAATTTCCGGTACAGCTGCGGCTGATAGACCAGTCTCGGGGTATGCCGTATGCGTGGCATGGGCGGGTCGTCCGGATGCGCCGCCAGCCTGACACCTGCCTCTTCGGCCACAGGCACCAGCTCTTTCAAAAAATATTGAAGCCTGTCCCAAAGTTCCGCGTGGCTGATCTCAGGCACGTAACCTGAAGGCGCGTGCGCGTCGTAGATCATATTCCAGACCATCCCATTGGGAATGGGTCGTTCATCCACGGCCTCCATACCTACAGACTGCGCGCCGCCCCGGGCAAAATTGCCTACTACCCTGCTGCTAACGCCAGCCAGGCTGAAGTTGTAACCCATTACCGGGATCCCTGCGGCACCCACATTGCGGATGATCTGCTTCAGGTTTTCCATCTGCTGTGTCTTCCGGGGTCCGTCCAGCAGGATGTCGTGCCAATGGGCGGGATCGAAATTCTCGATGGCCTCCAGTTCCAGACCGGCCGCATTAATGTCGCCCTTCAACGCCCGCAGCTCTTCCACTGTCCAGAGCTTATTCGGATCACCGGCGTAGCCCCAGCCTCCATCATCGCCGATGGGCTGATTGTTTTTGTCGCTTTGATTTCCTTTGTTGAAATAATCTACCAGGTGCGCTACGATGTGCGTGCACCCACACTGCCTTGCAAAATCAAAATGTTGCCTGTCAAGCATATGCCTGTACAGGCCTAGTCCCAGCTTCATGATCCTTGATTTTTCCGATTATAAAATACCGTATTTTTTGAACGCCGTCGTGCTCGACATGCCCGCCTCGATCTCCTTCCTTACCAGCTTTTCACCCCTGGCCTTTTCAAGCGCTCTGGTGGTCACCGCATTTTCATACTGGCGGGGAATCACGACGACGCCGTCTATATCGCCGAAAACCAGATCCCCCGGCATTACGATCACGCCACCTATTTCAATCCTGCAACGGTAATCCGCCACCTGGGTACGAACGCAGGAATCCTGTGCATATCGCCCGCGACTGAAGACAGGCCAATTTTGTTCGAGCACACGCGCCGTATCCCGGTAATATCCATTGATCACTGCCCCGCAGGCGCCTCTTGTTTTCGCCGTGGCGGTCAGTATCTCTCCCCAATAGGCGCAACGCATGTCACCGCCGCTGGCTATATACACTTCATTCTTCTGCAACTGGTCGAGAGCTTCGGTCAGCTTCCCGAAAGGTTGCTCCTGTGGACCATAGACATCGATCATCAATACGGGCATCGCCCTGCCGGCGACTTTGAAATGCATTTGCGCGGGTTGTATCGGCTGAGGTAAGAACTGGTGATAGCACCCCAGCTCATCCAATATGTCTCCCACCACGGGTGTATACAGCTCTTTCCTGTACAATTCGAACAATGATTCGTCATCCTGCCACACCGGTGATTGTGGTGACTCTCTTTCTCTTGACATTGGTGTTACTATTTAAAAATTGCGTAAATATTATCGGGTCTGGTGCTATGCCTCCAGGATGGTCGTTAAGGCCCTCTTCAGCCTGGCTTGTTCCTCTTGCGTTAGTGGCCTGTAGACGTAATCACCCAGATGCGTACCATTCCGTTCCATGATGATCACCGATGCATCCCTGTCCATGGCGATGTTGTGCCAGGTATTCACGGGTATATTGTAGGTGATGCCATGCTGCATCTTTTCGCAAGTGAAGTCAAGGAGATCCGACTGATCCACCGTCGCGGCTATCAGCACAGCCGTCCCTGTCAGCAGGATGAACGCTTCATCCGTCTGAAGATGCTTGTCCACTTTCACGATCCCTTCCAGGTCCTGTGCTTCCATATAGTTCAGCTGCGCCACCTGCCATCCGTCCCGGATGAGAAAGGGCTCATAGCCTTCGCCTTTATGTTCGTATGTTTCGATCATAGTATCATCATTTATTTGGTCTCGGGTCATAAGGGATGGTGCTTTCCTTATAACCTCCATCGATATAGATCTCTGTAGCCGTCAAATAGGCAGCCTTATCGCTGGCAAGGAAGGCGCAGGTCCATGCGACATCATCTACCACGCCGATGCGGCCGGCTGGTATCCATCCATTGAATTTTTCCCGTCCGAATTTCTCTATTTCGTCCTTGTTCATTTCCGTCTGGACGGCTCCGGGCGACACGGCGACGACCCGTACATGATGAGCGGCCAGCTCCAAAGCAAGGCATTTGGTCATCATATTCAATCCCGCCTTGGCTGAACAGTAATGTATCAAACCTTTCCTGGGTACCTTATCGTGGATGGAGGATATGTTCAGGATAACGCCACTTTTCTGCGCCATCATCCGTCGCCCTGCGGCCTGCGCACAGATGAATGCACCGCGAAGATTCACGTTGAATACCTTATCCCAGTCTTCCAGGGCGAGGTCTACGGCGTGATCGACCGTCTCGCAGCCGGCATTATTTACCAATACGTCGATACCGCCCCATTGCTCGTCCGCCAGCCGGAAAAGTCCTGCTACTTCCTGCGGAACAGCGATATCGGCATCATATACTAATGCCTCCGTCTGATATTGTTGCAACAGCTCAGCGGCCAAGGTCCGGGCATGGGTTTCGTCACGCAGATGATTGATGAGAATGCGCGCTCCGCAAGCTGCCATTATGCGGGCGATGGCCGCCCCGATGCCACGGCTCGCACCTGTGATCAATACCCGCCTGCCCTTCAGATCGATGTTTGTATCCATGACTCTTCTATTTATGAAGTTTGTTTAACAGACTCCAGTACGGCCTGGACCTGCGCCTCTGTATAGCCGCAAATGTCTTTCAATATCTCCACGGTATGTTCGCCGAGTAGCGGCGCCGGTCGCCGGATGGCGGCTGGTGTCCCACTGAACTGCACCGGGATGCCAGTAGTGGCCACCTTGCCTGCGGTGGGATGATCATATTCCACGATCATGGCGTTGTGCCGCACCTGGGGGTCGACTGCCATCTCCTTGAATGTGTTCACCTGCGAACACCAGATATCATGCGGCAGCAGTATCCCCAGCCATTCCGCGGTAGTCTTTGTACGGAACATGACGGCAAAATCCGCGTAGATAGCGTCTCTGGACTCGATGATATTATTGCTGTCGTATAACTCCTGGTCATACCCTTCCACGCCCATGATAGCCGCCAGCCTGCGGACAGAATTCATGCCGATGGCAATATAGCTGTCTATCGTAGGATAGAGTCCATATGGCGCCCCCAGCCAGGGATTGGGAATGCCGGTGGCGCTGCGCTCCGGGTTCTCCCCCTTGTACAGGTACGCCGTGATCTCCTGCGTATGGAAGGCAATGATGGAATTCAGGAGGCTGGCATCGATGCGCTGGCCGTTGCCCGTCCGCTCACGATGATACAATGCCGCCAGCACGGACTGAACGATAAAAAGACTGGTGAGCAGGTCTGCCTGACCCACCGCCGTCACTACGGGCAAATCTCCGCTACGGCCATTCAACCACGCGCCGCCTGCCAGTGATTGCGCCAGCAGATCCTGTCCTGGCCGTGTTCTGTATGGACCGTCTTTGCCATAACCGGAACTGGCGCAATAGATCAGCCCCGGCTGTCGGGTCTGCAGCGCTTCATATCCAATGCCGAGCCTGTCCATTACACCTGGCCGGAAATTCTCTATGACGATGTCGCACCTGGAAATGATGTCCCGCGCCGCCTGCAAACCCTCCGGGCTTTTCAGGTCCAGGGCGATGCTTCGTTTGTTCCTGTTGAATCCCAAAAATGAGATGCTTTCCCCTGCCGGATAAAGGTTGCCATAAGCATAATGCCGCATCCAATCCCCGCCCGGCGGCTCGATCTTGATGATGTCGGCTCCCATATCACCAAGCATTTGAGAGGCCCAGGGCCCCTGGACCAGCTGCGTGAAGTCGGCTACCCGCAGACCTGTTAACGCACCTATGCTGTTATTTTCCATAAACTTGATTCCCTCCTTTCAAATCCCGTGGGTACGCGGAAAGGATCCGGTAGCCTCCGGGGGTTATCAATACATTGTCTTCTATGCGCAGTCCGCTGCCCAGTTCCTTGCTGTATACGCCTGGTTCCACTGTGACGACCATGCCTTCCCGTAAAATGCCCGTGCTATAAGGCGACAGCACGTCGCCGGGATCGTGGTATCGAAAACCCGTCTGGTGGCCCAGCGCATGGGGAAAACAGGATCCAAATCCCGCATCGGCAATAAAGCTGCGTGCAGCATTGTCTACCTCCCGCATGGCAGCGCCCGGTCGCAAAAGCCGAAAAGCGGCTTCCTGGGCGCCTGCAACGGCCTCGTACATATGCTGCTGGCTATGCGTCGCCTGTCCGACGACGGCCGTACGGGTTATATCCGCCCAATAACCGTCCACGCAAACTCCCATCTCCAGCACGACCAGATCCCCCGGCACGATGAGCTTACCCGTGCTCCTGTTGAACCTCCCTGCATCTGCTGCGTTCAGGCCGGACTGTAGCATCGGCCAGGCCTTGGCAAAGCCAACGTCCCCCCTGCCATTGGTCTCCTGCACTGCTGATTCGATCAGCGCCCCCAGCATGGCTTCCGTATGCCCACGGCCCACCTCGCGGTAGAATACTTCCACAGCAAGGGCCGCTATTTTGTGCGTCTTTTCCAATGCCACGATGTCCGTTGGCGTCTTTTCATCATATAGTTGAGAGAGCTCAGCGCCCGTATCCTTCCATCCTCCCGCGCAGACCCGCTCCAGGCGCAGGACCAGGTCGGCCGGCAACGGTGGCTGCTCGGCGGACATCCTGCACGGCGCACTGCCGCCGATGCTCCTTGTGAATGAAACAACGCCGTCGGCCAAGCCTCTCCTGAAAAGCTCCTCCTTTGCGACGCTGTACAATACCTCCCATGGATCGTTGCCGTCGAGGGCGCCCCACGGATATTTCTTGACAGTGATCCCCTTTGGTAATATGTCTTCCGGCTCCAGCGCCGGCACAAAAAGCACCGGCTCCCCATCCGCCGGGTACAACAGCACCGAAACACCCCACAAAGGAAAATAACCCAGCATCATCACCAGCTCGTCGGGACGCCAGAAAAGCAGCGCCGCCAGACTGTTGCGCCGAATAAGTTCCCCTACCATCTTCGTTCGTCTGCTATCCATCCGTCATTTACTTTTTTCCGTGAATTGTTTGATTAGCTGAGCCGCCTCGGTGGTATGGAACAACGCCGCCACGGACGCCCCCTCCCTGTCCAGGCGCGTCTCAAATGCGGCCTCTATTGCGGACGGCTCCAGCATCGCCTTGATGGCCTTCACCGCCTGCGGCGGCCTGCGCCTGAGCTTTTCGGCAAGCTTAGCGACCACGTCGTCCAGCATGTCATCTTCTGCCACAGCATGCACTATCCCCCATTCCTCCATCCGGGCCGCCGTATAAGACTGCCCCAGCAGCAGCATTTCTTTCAACCTTCCCATCCCTATCCTTTGCATTAAGCGTTGCGCGCCGCCGCCTCCCGGTATCAAACCAAGGTGCACCTCTGGCAAACCCAGCTTCGCAGACGCGCCCGCCACGATAAAGTCACAAGCCAGCGCGATCTCAAATCCGCCCCCCAACGCGAATCCATTAACGGCGGCAATAAACGGGATGTCCGACTGTTCGATCAATCGATATAGCCGCCTGCCCTTGTCCTGGAAATCTTTGAACTGCTCCGGCGTCTGGCGGCTGTATTCCTTTATGTCCGCTCCTGCCATAAAAGCCCGGCCGCTGCCGGCAATAACGCCTACGGAGGCCGCCCCGGAGCGGGTAATGGCCTCCAATCCATCGATGATCTCATCCATCATACGTTTGTTCATCGCATTCAGTGTCTCTGGCCTGTTGAAAGTCAACCGGCCTATGCCGTTGTCGATGCCGCAGGTGATCGTCTCATATCTGGTCATGACATATAGATTGATAAAGGTGATTCAATTGCGGCATCACGACGGCGCCATCCGCACCCTGCTTCACCCAACTATGGACGAGGTCAGCCGCCTCCTCCTGAAACCTGTTGAAGCCCGGCACGCCTGTCCGCCGGTAGGCGTGCTGCAACGTATTCAATGTATTGAAAAAAAATCCTCCACTGTCCGCATGGCACGCCGCGTCTGTCCATGCCGACAAATGCCCGGGCTGGCCTCCGTTGATATAATATGTTGTCCGTTGGACTTCGGGGTCAAGCACATACCTGATAAAATCCATACAGACATCCCTGTTGTCACTACGGCTCGAGACGGCGATGCCTGCGCCACCCAACAAGGTCGATATCCCCTCTCCATTGCGGCGGGGTGCATCCATAAATACCAGCCGCCTTCCCGCTGCATTCCGCCTTGAATAATTCGTGTATCCAAAACTAAAAGGGCAATACACAATGTCATTTCCCGCTGCCATGCGGTCCAGCATTTGAATGGGATTCATGCGAAACGAATCCGGATGCAGGAATGCACGCCATTCCTGCAACTGCGTCAACGCACAGCGGCCAGCGGCCTCATCGATGCCGGACGGTGTAAAGATCTCTCCTCCCTTTTGCTGAACGCACAGGGTGAGAAACACGCACCAGATATCCGTAGGACATAACGGCACCGCGATGAACTTACCGTCCGGCAACCTGTCCGCCGCTGCGCTCAATGCTTCTGTATCTGCCGGCGGCTCCCACCCTATGGCATCCGCCAGGTCCTTACGGATCACGGCCACCTGTGCGGCGGCATCCACCGGCAAGGCGTAATGCCGCTCCTTCCATGCATAACTTTCATAGGAAGGCCCTACGCTCTGAGCTGCCTGTACTGCGAAGAAACTTTCGGGGAGGTATTCTTCCAGCGGCAGCAACAGTGCTTTCGATGCGGCCTCTCCCATATAGGGATGATCGATGATGATAAGGTCATACAGGTCCACCATTTTTTCTACAGGCATGTCTCCGAATTCCTTCAATGTCCGTACATCCCATTGCAATGATATACCCGTTTTGCGGCCCCATTCCGAGGCCACCGCCTTTAAAGGCTGATAGCCCCGGGGATGATCCCAGGTGATCCCTTTTATTGTCATAGTCTTTCATTAATCTGTTTCTTTTCTTCTGTCGTCCAGTGGCGCTCGATCTCCTCGAGGGTACGGCCCTTTGTCTCCGGCACTGTCCTGCTGACAAAAAATATCGCCGGTGCCAGGGCCAGGCCGTACAACACGAATGCTACGCCGATGCCCACCGCCTCCCTCAGCAACGGATATGTCTGCGTTACGAATGTCGATCCCAAAAAGAGCGACAAGGTCCCGATGGACATGGCCCTTCCCCGGACCCTGGTCGGATAGATCTCCGCAATGACGACCCATACGCCGGGGCCGATGGTAGCTGCAAATACCGCGATATAAAAGACGAAGGATCCCAGCAAAAAACCTTTTCCTCCGTCGCCGAAGAAGAGCAGCCCGATGGACAACAGCGCAACGCACAATCCCGAAAATCCCCAGATAAGCATGGGCTTCCTTCCCCAATGGTCTATCTTCCATATGGCTACGAACGTAAAGATCATATTGAAAAAGCCGATGACGGATGCGCTTCCCATAGCAGATCCCGACCGGAAACCAGCCTGTTCGAATATGGCTGGCGCATAGTACATAACGGTAGTGATGCCCGTCAGCTGGCTGAGGAATGGCAACACGATCCCTATGACCAGCGCCGTTCTGATCCCCGGCGCCAGCAGCTGGTGGAAACTGCCCTGGCCCTCCTCTGCAATGACCATCGAGATCTCTTTGAGCTCCTTAGTAGCCTGCTCGTCCCCGCTGATTCGACGCAATATCTCATATGCCTGGTGGCCACGTCCTTCCTTTACCAGCCATCGCGGGCTTTCCGGTACAAAAAACAGCATCAGTAGAAATAGCAGCGCCGGGATCATGTTGGACCCCAGCATGCCGCGCCACACCTCGCCGGCCAGATAATAATGCAGCAGCCCGCCCTGGCTACCAGCATGCGCGGAGGCGTACCCCAGCAACAATGTGTTCGACAGGTAGGAGCAAAGAATGCCCAACGTAATGGCCAGCTGGTAGATGGACACCAGTCTTCCCCTTAGATGCGCGGGCGCCAGCTCGGCGATAAACATGGGCGCTACCATGGCGGCAAAACCTACTCCTATGCCCCCGACGATCCGTCCCGCCACCAGCACAGCCGGCGTACCGGCCGTCATGCATCCCAATGCGGAGACGATAAAAAGCACCGCGGAGGCCAGCAGGATCTTTTTTCTTCCGTACCTGTCTGAAAGGTAGCCGGCGACGGCCGCCCCTGCCACACAGCCTACCAGGGCCGAGCTCATTACCCATCCTTCCATGGCAGGATTCAACCTGAATTGCGTCCGGAGGAAATTGACAGCGCCCGATATGACAGCCGTGTCAAATCCAAAAAGGAAACCTCCCATTCCCGCAGTAGCGCAAATCCCAGTCAGATATATTTTTCCTTTGATCATCGTTATTTCTTAAATCCTATAGAATACGTCTCGATCCTGCTTCCATCAACCGTCCCGTTGATACGATCGCCCTGTGGGGTCAATGTTCCTTCTTCCTCTTCGATGAGGTTTACCTTCTTCAATGACTTCGCTGTCCTGAATAAATGGATCTCATTCTGCAGCGGGGCTTTGTCCATGTTGACCACGCGGAGTATTATTTCTTCATTCCTATCAGCTTTTTTGACGGCAGTGATCATCGTACCAGGCGCAGATGATCCAAAGAAGCTCATCCGTTCCGGCAAAGCCGCCCCCTTGCCCCGAATGGCCGAAACAGCGTACAACGGGTGGTTGTTCCCCAGGCCAAAAGCAAATGCCTGCTTCCAGTCCGGCGGGTGAGAGCTGATGCTGAGGCGGAAAAGGTGTCTTCCCCGCTGCTCGTACCAGGGCCCCTCCCCATGACAGCTTTTTTGCGTGGTCAGCATCACCGCCTGCAGCACGGGATAGGATACGGCATCCGTTGTCGGATCGATGTAGTCGAACACGGCCATCCGGGACGCCATCGTGATCCCAACATTGCCGGCCGTTGCCGTTACAAAATTCTGCGATTCACGGGGGTGTATCTCTTCCGGCTTTTGCCAATAGGTACCACCCCATGCCCATCCCCCCGGCCGCATGGACAGTTCCGTTCCATGAACGGCGGCCATACCCATCGGCACATCATACCTGATGTCCGCAGCGGGCATGTTAAGGGGCAACGCAAAACTCAGCTGTCTGCTTCGTATGCCCTTCCAGTCGGGCAGTTCGTATTCGAAGTCGATTTTCTTCAACTGACGGTACACGATGATCCGTTGAATGATGTCGTCGCTGCCCAGCTTATTCCTGTTCTCGAACACGGTAAGCACAGGCCCATCGCTGACCCTCTTCCATTCGGCCACATGGTTGCTCAGCTTGTCGAAATCACGCATGTCGGTGGGCGTTATTTCTGTAAACTCGCCCGCGTCCAGTCCATCGTAGCCCATATCCAGGATGTCACCGCCGGCATAGCGGGTGGTGTTTAAAAGTTCCTGTCCAAGCTCCTTGTCATAAAGGCTTTTGATGCCCCCGTTGCCGAAAGATATTCGATACCAGGCATTCTCATACCCGTTGACCAGTTCTACTGTGTCAATTTTCTGGCGGGGGTGCGATTCTGTCGAAATATAATAAGTAGCATATCCCATTGCCGGCACTGCCCTGGCCAGTATAGCGACGCCATTTCCATCCTTTGTCGAGACAGGCTGGGATGCCACCGTATTCCCTTCGGCGTCACGAACGGTGTAGTGCGCGAGGCTATCTTTCACGGGCAGAACCGCAAGCGCATCCCGCTGCCACGATAGATCGTTGAATACCATCACCGGGCCCGGGCCTTTGACGGCCACCCTGGCCGCAATGCGGCGCAGGGCAGGATAAAGCGTAGCCAACGCGATGCTGTCGCCTGCCTCCAGGTACGATCTGTAAATGCTGTCCGTGATGTCACCGTGTTTGCCGCCCCAACCGTGGTCCGGGTAAATGGATTTATACCAGGCCGTGTCGAACGAGGTCTTCGGGTAAGCGGAGAACCGGCCATCAAGCAGCCCAGCTATGGTATTGAAGCACTCGGATGCGGGCAAATGAACGGCGGCCGCGCGTTTGGCAGCGATGGCTTCATAGTGTGCCGGGCCATGAATGTAAAGCCATAGATCCGGCCTTTCTCCTGAGATAGAGTCGATGCGCGCTTCCGGCACATCCACGGCATCCAGGAACTGGTCGGCAGTAGTATAGCGGAGCCGCGGCGCGGAAATCCCCAGGACGTCCACCAATTTGTTCCATTCCCTAAGTACACGGTCATAGTATACGGGACCCGACGCATCATTGCTGATGACGACGGCATAATGGGGTGGTATGTGACGGGAGGCATAGTAATCGTTCCAGTTTTTCAGCACCTCGTGGAGCTTGTGCATGGCGGTGGGCGCGTCGACATCGAAATATTTATAGAACATGACAGCCCATCCGTAATTGCCCGGGCTGTAGGTAAATATCTTCGATCCGTCGAGACTGTACCAGTTGAAAAAACCTTCTTTGAACCTGCTGATGAACAGATGCTTTACTCCGCCGCGTGCCAGGACCTGCGGGAATTGCGGGGTGCGTGCGGGGACGTCTACATTGAAAGCCGTACGGGCGTCGACACGACCTTTGAAAAATTCCTTCATCCATTTTCGACCCAGGTAAAGCTGGCGCACCAGCTGCTCACTGGATTCCAGTCCTTCATAGGGTTGATTAAAGGTTGCGCCCCAGCCAAACTGCCCCCGCTGATAACACCGGGCAGCCTCGTCTGCATAGGCGGGGTCTTGCTTTACGAGCTCCATAAGATTCAAGGACTGCTCCATTCCGAATTTAAAAGAACTGTCCCGCTCCATGATCTTCATAGCGGGCACAATTATCTTTTCTATCCTCTCCATGCGGCATGAGTCGGGTGTGTTCATCCACGCGATGTCCTGGTGAGACGATGAAATGATATCGATGGTGCCATTGCCAAAATAACTCCAGTCGCCGGGCACATAGGGTTCGAACTCCTGCACAAGCACTACCCTCCCGTGCTGCCTGAATACAAGCTGTCCCTTATCTCCCGTCAGTGGCAGCCGCAGCCGCAAAGAATCACCGTCCGGGGAAAAATCCAGGGGCTTGCCATATAGCTCTACGGTCAGGGCACTTTTGTCGCCTTTGTAGACGATGACGGCAGCCGTCTGCGTTTGTCCATCTTCTTTTCCATATTGCATTGGATGCGGGTAGACCACTTCCGCCTGTTGTGCGCCGGCCGCTATTGCAGCCAGCAAAATGCCTGCTGATAACAAAAGTCGTTTCATATGTCTTGCACTCTTTTACCAGTAAATTCTCAATGTCTCTATCGCATTGTGCCCAAGCTTATAAGTAAGCTGACGGCCGGCTACGGGTATTTCTTTCGCGCCTTCCTCGATGAGCGAAGTGACAAAAGCCTTTTTGATGGGCCTGCCGAATGTCAGGGTGACCTCCGTATCTTTTCCATCCGTCTCGTACAAACGCACTACGGTGCCGTTGTCATCTTCCGCCTTCTTCAAAGCCGTGATGACTACATTGGCCTTGTCCACCGCCAGAAAGCTGTCCTTTTCGGGAGTTCCGGTGCCGGCGATCCTGTTCTCTCCGACCACCGCCGCCAAGGGTGTATTGGCCTCGCTGCCGCTGCGGGCACCATGTTCCCATCCGGGAGCATGTGTCGTCAATGAGAAACTATAATAATGGTCCCCTATCTGCGGATACTCAGGCCCCTGGTCATGACAGCTTCTGCGCGATGCCAGCAATATCGGCTGTAATAACGCACCCTGCTTCGCCAGTCCTGTCATATCCACATAATCGAACGCCGCGGTGGAGGTACTCAACGTCAGGCCGGCCTTCTCACCGGATATGCCGATCCAGTCCTGCCCTGACCGGGGATGGATATCCTTCGGGGTGTCCAGATAGATCTGTCCCGCCGGATCCTTCAACTCGTCCCTGCCGATCTCTACCATCCCGAAAGGCACTTCATATCCTATCCGGCCGCCGGAGACATTCACGGGCATAGCCATCCTGTATTCGCGGTACATGGTGCCGTCCCAATTTTTTAATGCCACGGCGATATCTATCCGTTTCAATGATTTGTAGACCTTGATGTCTTCTTCCACAAGGACATTGCGAAGCGGCTGACGCGAATGAAAGGTAGTATAAACATCGCCATCCTCCGTCATCGTCCACGGGGTGTCATAATTGCCCGTCCTGTCGAAGCCTTCCATGGTCGGCTGCTGTATGCTACCGAACTCACCTGCATCGGTGCCGACAGACTTTAGCGTAAATATCTCCCCTCCGGCAAAAGAATTCCCATCAATGTACGCTATTCCCGTCGTCCTGTCTACAAGACGGGTGATGCCTCCTCTGCCAAGACGAAGACTATAGTAGCGTCCTTCGAAACTGTCGACGGCCTTCGCGGGGCGCACACTGGTGGCAGGCTTGCCATCGGCCTTCAGGTACCAGGTGCCATAGCCGATAGAGGGTACGTCCTGTGCTACAAACGTCAGCATGTCCATCGGCACACCGGCTTCGCTGGTCTGCTGCACCCGTTGAGAGGCGACTGCCTTGCCGGACGCGTCGTGCACCTGCACGCTCTGTCCGTTGAACGAGGCCGGCAGTCGGAATGTCACAGGGTCCGTACGCCGCCAGCTCAGGCTGTTGAAAACGACGACCGGTACACCTTTTACCGCCGGAGCGTCCACCCTGGCAGCAATCCTCCGCATGGCATCGTCAAGCAGCTCACCGCCCTTCGCCCTGGCATATACATATTTCGATAAGAAAATATCATCCGTGGACTGACCCTCCAATCCGCCCCATCCATGGTCGGGATATATTTTAGCCATCCATGCATCCGTCAGGTCCGCCTGCGGATAGGGAGAATTCGCGCTGATCATTCTGTTGGCCGTCCAGAATGCTTCCGCCGCCGGCAGCAGCTTGTCGGCCTCCCTGCTGGCCGCTAGCGCCCACTGATGCGTCGGGCCATGTATATAGACCCACACGTTCGGCCGCTCGCCCCGGATAACGGGAATATGTGATGAGGACGCTTTCACCACGCTGAGGAATTTGTCGAAAGTAGTGCCCTGGAACTTAGGGAGGTCCACCGGCAGCTTTTCACCCGCCTCATTCTCTATTACGGCAATACGGTTCCACCTGTTGACAAAAGGATAGAGGTTGCGCACCGGCTGCTGATTCCATCCGAACTCGTAGTTGAGCACGGCCGGCACGGCCTTCGGCCCATTCCGGTCATTGAACTGTTTCAACCAGTACACCACCTGAGCGGCCATGGCGGCAACACCGGCGGTGTCCTCCTTTGCCAGGATATTGTAAAAGTCTATGTAATGTCCGGGTGAATAGGCCGTGATACCGGAACCGTCGGGGCTTTGCCAGTCATAAAGGCCCATTCCAAACCTGCTGAAGAACATTCCTGTGACCCCCGCCTTGGCCATCAACTGCGGCATCTGGAGGCTGCGGGCCGGTACGTCGGAATTATAATAGGTCTGGGAACGGTACCCAAAATTGTCCTTTAGCCATTTTTTGCCGAAATAAAACTGGCGCGCCAGCGATTCTCCGGCATACATGTCCTCGTATACCTGGGTAAAGGCAGCGCCGACCAGCATCCTGCCCTGCCGCATGTACATAGCCATCGTATCCTTCATCTCCGGATGCCGTCGGATATATTCCATGACAATGGAAGATTGCTCGATGTCCATATGGAATTCAGGCATCTGCCGTAGCCGGGCGATGTAAGGCGTCAGCCAGAGTGAATCCCGCATTATTTTGCATTTCTCGATAGAATTGATCCAAGCAAGGTCCTCGTGCGTGGTCACGGTGAGATATATGGAAGCTTTGCCTCCCGAGAGCTCGCTGGCTTCCTTCAACAGCGCAAAAGTCGCATTGCTGACTTTGATCGTTTCGCCCGGCGGTGACTGGCCGAAGGCCGGGTGTATCGCAAAACAAATCATCAAACCCCACAGGACTGTCTTTTCATGTAAGTACTTCATATACGATTATTTTACTCCTTGCGCCCCGTCGAACTGCAAGGTTTCGATACTGAACTTTTTTACGAATAGCTGGTCATCTGCTCCTGCGGGCTCAGGGCTGCCTTCTATGATATTCGTTTTCGATAAATGATGGATCCCTTTGAACCAGCGCAGCGTCGCTACCATATCCTTCCCTTCCATATCGTAGCAGCGCAATATGAACTTATCCTGGTCATCGCTTTTTTTGATGGTAGAGATGACGATATTATCCTTGTCAACCCCCGCGAAAGAATAGCGTTCGGGCAAAATAGCGCCCGGTACATCCTTTCGGCTCCTGCTGTCCGGTATATGATCCACTACCAGGAGGGGCTGCGCCGCCTGTTTGCCATCCTGCCAGCCACGATGCGTCTTCGTCTCATTGGAAAAAAAGGAGAAGGTAAAATGGTGGTCGCCTCGTTGCAGATACCAGTTTGCCAGAGGGCTCTCATTGCAGCTTCTTCGGGATGCCAGGAGCAGTGGCTGCAAAACGGGTTTTGCGTTGGGTCCGGTGGGGTCTACCCAGTCGAAGACAGCGACATCGGAGCTGATGGTGACAGCGCCCTTGTCATCGGCTGCTCCAAACCAGTCCTGGACCTCCCTTGGGTGGATGTCCCTGCACGGGGTATTATATATCTGCTCGGGCTTTGAGAACCCCGGCGCAAAAGGCAGCTCCGTCCTGCCTACCTCGACAACACCCATCGGCACCTCATAAGACACCCGCGCGCTGTCCATGGCCAGCGGAAAAGCCATTCGGAATTCCCGGCTCCGCTCCCCGTTGAATCCGAGGATGTCCGCCTGGAAATCGATCCGTCTGGACATCGTGTAGAAGATCACCCGCTGCCTGACCGTACAATTTCGCCACGGGTGTACGGTTTCCAGCACCGTACGTACAGGCCCATTCTCCAGCAGCGACCATCCCGCGTTGTACTGGCCCATTTTCTCGAATCCCTCCATCGTAGGCTGCTGAACACTGGTAAACTCCCCTGCGCCATTGCCGACAGATTGAAGGGAGAAGACCTCTCCCGCCAGCAATCTGCCGGGGGCTATCAGCTCCCGCTGCTGTGCTTTGTCAAATATAGACTTAATACCACCGCTGCCAAGCTCTACTTTATAAAATCTTGTATCTACCACATTGCCCGTTATATTGATGCTTAGTTTCTCTGCATCACCCGTCCTGCCTGGAATCAGGTAGTACGTGGCATACCCGATGGAAGGAACATCCCGGGCAATAAAGCTGATGGTCATCATGGCATTTGTCCCACCCACCGGCGAGGATATTACCTGGTACTCCACCCGGTGGCCCGCCTCGTCTACCAGCCGGAACGCGTTGTCATAAATACCTTCGGTGTTTACCGTCACCTCTACCGGGTCGCTACGTGTCCAGGACAACGGATTGAAGACGACAATCGGCTTTCCTTCTCCTTTATACTTTATGGAATGGGCTATGAAGTCCAGCTGGCTACGCAGGATGGAATCGCCCACATGAGCAGCCAATACATAGCTGTTGGCAAAGATCTGATCGGTGCTATCGCCATGCACGCCACCCCACCCATGATCGGGATAGATGGCATGCTGCCACGCTTCGTCGAAGGCATGTTGGGGATAGTCGGTAAATCGCCCCTTCAATGCCGCCGACACGGCAGAGAACTTCTCCGCGGCCACCAGGAGCTTTGACGCCAGACGCGCGGCCCTCACCGCCTTTTCATGGGTCGGGCCATGAATATAAAGCCAGCAATTGGGATACTCCCCTCCCACACTATCGATCTTGCCATGCCCATCGGCCAGGGCAGCCAAAGCATCTGCTCCCGTAGCATAGGTTATCTTTGGCAGGGCGGACCTTCCTTCACTCACCTCTTTGTTCCATTTCGCGAAATATGCGTCATAATCCAGCGGTTCGGAAAAATCCTCCGAGCTGATGTAAATAAAATCGGGCGCCAGCGATCTTGACTTATAATACGTATTGAACGCTGTCAGCTTCCCGGCAAAGGCCGTGGTCCGTTGTGCCTCGTCGCCCGCATAGCGTATCACCCGCCCCGACTCTTCATACTGCCCCGGTGTCCAACAGGTGATATAGCTCCCGTCGGGGCTGAACCATTTGTATACACCCGGCTGGAACCTGCTGAACTGCAAATACTTTATGCCTGCTTTTGAAAATATCTGCGCTGTCTGCAGCGACCTGCCAGGCACGTCTTCCGACCAGGCGCAATCAAAACGGCCGCCAGGTATCAGCTTTTGTAATTTCTTTTTGCCATAATAGACTTCGCGGATCAGCGCCTCTCCCTCATACATTCCCTCATAGGGCTGGTTGTAGGTGGCGCCCCATTCCAGCCTGCCCTCCCGCGTATATTTGGCGATGTCTGCCAGCCTGTCCGGATGCCTGTCCAGGTATTCATAGAGATTCAGGGCATTTTCAACAGAGAATCGGAACTCTTTGCTTTCCTTGAGGCGCTGCAATGCCGGTGTGATGACATGCATGTCGCGGAATCTGCTGCAGCTGTCAGGGGTGTCCATCCAGGCTATATCCTGATGAGAGGACGGCACGACATGTATTGTGCCGCCGGTGAAATAATCAGGGGACGGGCCCTGGCCATGGCCGGCCCCGGGGGCCAGCACCACGGCGATGCACATCAATGTCTCTACAATCTTCATTTCAATAAGGGATTGACTTGTACTTCGGCCAGAGGAATGGGAAATTGAAGGTTGGCGGTTTGGAATGTTGCTCCGGAGGGCAACACGAAGCCTACCGCATCCACAAAATTGCCATGCACGGCGTCGAAGATCTTATGTGTACGTACGATGTCATACCATGCCTTGTTCTCTGCGCACAGCTCCCATACGCGCTCCTTCCACACGGCGGTGCGGAAATCAGCCTGGTTCAGGCCGGCCAACGGCGTCAATCCCGCGCGTGCCCGGATATCGTTGACAGCTGTATATGCATCAGCGGCGGGGCTGCCGTCTGCTTCGTTCTCCGCCTCGGCATATGTCAGCAGCACATCTGCATACCTTATCAGGGTGAAGTCCTTGCCGGACCTCGGCGCACGGTTCAGGAGATTTTTATCGAAGAATTTATAGAGGCTCCAGGGAAAGGAATATTTGACCCCGTCCACATTGATAGTGTCGTAGAAAAATCCATTCTCCTGCCTGCGCAGATCCGTCGGATCATATGATGCGAGAAAGCTGGTCTCGGGGTACAATAACCCCATATCATTGTTGACATATCCATTCCTGTTGAACGAGACACCTTTTGGGTACAGCTCAATCGGCAATATATTGTTGACGATGTCGAGGCCAAAATTAATGCTGAAGATATTCTCTTCTTTGTTGTCGAAGTCGGGATTGTTCAGCTTGTCGAACCATGTCAGCGTCCCATCCGTCTGGAAGAGATGAAAATCCCCGCTGGTGATGACCTCTTTGGCCTTGTCGCGGGCGAGCGCAAACTTATCCGTTTCGTTGACGGGGAATCCGGCCATGCTGAGATAAACCTTCGCCAGCAAAGCCTTCGCAGCGCCGGTGGAAGCCCTGCCGTTGCCGTCCGGCGTCGCCGGAAGTCCGCTGACTTCCGCATCCTGCAGATCGGGCACGATGGCCTGCTCATAGATATCCTTGACAGGCGTCCTGCCGATGAGGCCATCGGAAGCCTGGGCGGTGGGCTTCAGCTTCAGCGGCACATCGCCGAATATATTCACGAGGGTGTAGTAATAATATGCGCGGAGGAACTTCGCCTCCCCAATCATCGACTTCTTGACGGCGTTGTCCATGGAGATATTGGGCACGTTGGCAATGACGAGGTTCGCCGCCTCTATGCCCTGGTATGCTGCCGTGAACCATTGCTGCAACAGCGGGCTGGCCGAGTTCTGCCGCAGGCTGTACACATTCGTGAGATCATTACCTTCGGACACGGTCCGAAACTCGCCTGTGACCAGCTCCAGCATGGCGTAAGAATAGTTCCTGCCGCCGCCGGTGAAGGGCGGGTACAGGAAATAGTAGATACCGTTGACAGCCGACTGCGCATCCTGCTGCGTCTTGTAATACTGATTTGTTGTAATGATGGACTTAGGTGACTCTTCCAGCCACTTCTTACATCCGGAAATGCCAAGCGCGAACAAAAGGAATGGAATAATATTTTTCATATGCAATATGTTTAGAAATTAGCAGTAAGACCTATCGTATAAGTGCGCGGTCTGGGTGATCCGTAGAATTCGATGCCCTGCGCGAACGATCCGCCAAAAGTGCTGACCTCGGGATCGAACCCTCTGTATTTCGAAAGGAGGAAGAAGTTCTGGACGTTGGCATACAGCCGCAGACCCGAAAGTCCAAGTCGCACCGCCTGCTTGCCAGGGAAGGCATAGCCAAGATTGATACTCTTGCCCCGCACGAACGATCCGTCTTCCACCCACCGGCTGTCCATAAAGAACGGCAGGTCCGTACCCCAGGGATCGATGTTGGCAAATCGCAAAGAAGGCACGAGCGTATTCTGATGCTGAGGCGTCCAGGCATCTTTGAGAATGGTGGCGTAGCTGTTGGCATAATATTGCCGGTCTTCCACGGTCAGCGTGGTGATGTTCATCACCTTATTGCCATGCCGCACCTGCACATCCGCACTCAGCGTCCAGTTCTTGTATCGAATGGTGGTGGTAAGGTTCAGTTCATATTTCGGGAACATATTACCCAGCACCATGGCATCGCTGTTGTCGAATACATGGTCTTTGTTCACATCCAGCCGTTTGATATCCCCCGGCTTCTTGCCATACAGCGCCGCCTCGGCTGCCTCCTTGTCGCCCCAGGTTCCGATCCGCTGGAAGCCCCAGAAATTGCCGATGGGCTTTCCTACCTGCAGGATATTGGTCTGTCCCAGAAAATTAGGTCCGGGGAAAATGTCCGCATTCGTCGTACCCAGCGCGAGTATCTTGTTGGTGTTGGCGGAGAGTTGCGCACCCAGGCTCCAGCTAAGATCACGGCCGCGAACGATGTCGCCGATGACCGCCAGCTCGAAACCTGTATTCTGCAAGCTGCCGATATTGGTCGTCACAGAAGTATAGCCTGTGACGGATGAAATGGGTACATTCAGCAGCAGGTTGGTGGTCTTCTTCTTGTAATAATCCGCCGTCAGGCTGAGCCGGTTGTCCAATACCCGCAGGTCAACGCCGATGTCTGTCTGCGCAGTCTGCTCCCACTTCAGGTTGGGGTTCGGAACGCTGACAGGCCCAGTGCCCTTTACGCGCTGGTCGTTCAGAGAGATCGTGTATACACCCACATTGCCAAGCGAGGAATATGGAAGGATCTCGGAGTTGCCGGTGATCCCATAGCTGCCGCGCAACTTCAGGAAGGAAATGAAATTACTATTGGCCAGGAAATTCTCCTTGGAGACGATCCAGCCAAGGGCGCCGGACGGGAAAAAGGCAAACTTGGTGGCATCCCCGAACTTGGACGATCCGTCATAACGTCCGGTAAAGGTCACCAGGTATTTATCAAGGTATGCATAGTTGAGCCTACCGTAGTAGGAATTCAGCTTGTAGTCGCTGTATCCGGACTGTGGTGTCCCTTGCACAGAGCCGGCGCTGAGATTGTTGAACTGATAGTAGTCGGTGGAAAAGCCGGTGGCGCTGGCCGAGGACGATTCCTGTGTCGACTCCATCCAGCTGGCGCCGAGCACGGCATTCAGGTGATGATCCGAACCGAAATTCCTGTCATAGGTGAGATAATTCTCCGCCTGCCAGTAGACGGTCCTGGAATTGCCTACGCTGGCGGCCCCGCTGGTGGGAAGCCCGATGTCCTCCAGGTCCTTGCCGACGTAGAGATTGTTCTTCGTCGAAAATATTTGTGTGGAATAGGTGGTCTTGAACGTAAGGCCCGGGGCCAGACGCACATTGCCATAAAAATTGGCCAATATCTGATCCGTCAGATAAAGATTGACCATCTGATCCAGCTGCCTTACGGGGTTCTCCGCCGGATAGATGCCGGACTTGCTGTGGCCGCCGGCCCCATCGAAATTGTACCCGAACTCGTCCAGGCGGCTCCAGTCTCCGTTGGGATATTTCACCGGGAAGATGGGAAGGAACTCTACCATCATACGGGTGGCATTCTCCGCCCCAACGGCAAAATCGTCCACTCTGTTTGTCTTTATCTGGTTATAGCCGATGTCGCCGCCGACAGTGAACCATGAGCGCAAATTCATCTCTGTATTGTAACGGGCAGAGAATTTCTTATAATACGTATTGCGCAGGATACCCTGGTCGTCCTGGTAGCCGGCATACAGCCCGTTCTTCGACTTGGCGGTCCCCTGTGTCATGGAAATATAATGACGATGCGACAACGCCGTACGCGTCGCCTCCTTTTGCCAGTCGGTGTTGTAGAGAGGATTGCCATTCCCGTCGAACAGATTAGGGTAGTCCGCATGCAGATCAGGCAATGGCCCGCGGGTGGGATCATATGCCCACGCACGCTTGAACCACTCCATCCAGCCTTTGGAATCCAGCATGTCCATGCGCCTTGCCAGTTGGTTGACGCTGACGCTGCCGTTGTAAGCAATACCGAAATCGCCATTCTTCGCCTTCCTGGTGGTCACGATGATAACGCCATTGGCCCCGCGGGAGCCATAAATGGCGGTGGAAGATGCATCCTTCAATACATCCACGGCTTCAATGTCGCTGGGATTAAGGGATTGAAAATCCGCGCCCACGATGCCGTCAATGACAAAGAGGGGAGCATTGGATGCGGATATGGAATTGAAACCGCGCAGGTTGACGCTCACTCCTCCGCCAGGGCGTCCGCTGTTGCTGTACACGCTGAGACCCGGGACCTTCCCGGATAAGGCTTCCAGCGGATTGGAGGTGATCCTGTCAGCCATATCGGCGGCCTTCACGGAGGCGACGGCGCCCGTCACGTCTGCCTTCTTCTGCGTGCCATACCCAATGACTACCACATCATTGAGCACACCCGCCTGTGGCAGGAGTACGATGCGCATTTCCTTACCCGCCCGTACTTCGACCTTCTCGGTGCGATAGCCTGTGATCGTAAAAACAAGGGTGGCTCCATCGGCAGCCTTGATGTGGAATGCGCCGTGCTGGTCGCTGACGGCGCCTGTCTGGCTGCCCAGCACCTGAACACTCACTCCCAGGATGGGCGCTCCGGCGCTGTCCGTAATAACACCCGTCACCGTACCCGGGGTCTGCTGGCCGGATGCCGGCAGGACACCAATGAATAGAACGCTTAAAAAGCAGAACGCTTTAATAAGAGGTGGGAAGAACCTGAATTCTCTTTTCATAATAGCAGTTGGTCGTATTAAAAAATATTGTTAAAAAATATAGGAGTCAGGCGAGACGGATAGAGGTTACATGAAAAAATATTGAATCAGACGATACGAAGATATACCCGGCGGCAAGCCATATCTACAACTCCATTAACAGCTATTACAATTATTTTACTGTTTTGTACCTGACTAGACGTCCAAAAGGAGAAAATACTTTTATACACTGAAGAATATTATAACTTTAGCTACTCAAACCTGACTGTTATGAAGGCGCAACTGATAGAAGTAGGATTGCAGAAAGAGCAGACGTTCTTTATCAAACAGCTCGATTGCGATCATTTTAACACCCCTTTTCATTTCCATGAACTTTGTGAGCTGAATTTCGTTTTAGAAAGCTCAGGCAAGAGGATCGTCGGCGACAATATCTCCAACTTTTCCTCAGGCGACCTGGTGCTAATGAGCTCCAATCTGCCACATATCTGGTATAACGACCCGGATTACCTGAAGGACCCCAACCGCAGTACGGCAAAGGCCATAGTCACTTATTTCAATCCCAGCTTTCTTGTGCATCTCACCCACGAAGAACATTATAAGATCAAGATCACCCATCTCCTGGACAAAGCACGCAGGGGCATCCGGTTCCTGGGAGAAACACAGCAACAGGCTATTCACCGCCTGCAAACCATCGTTCATAAAAAAGGCCTCGAAAAAGTGATCGAGTTTCTCGATATCATTAATCTCTTCCTCGAGACCACAGAATACGAATGTCTTGCTTCCATCGGCTATCAACATTCATTCAACGAAAAAGACACCCGGCGAATGAGCACCGTCTATCAGTACCTCATCCAAAACTTCACCGAACCTATCACATTGGCGGAAATCGCGGCCGTTGCCAACCTCTCCGCTCCGGCCTTTTGCAACTTTTTTAAGAAGCGGACGCAGAAGTCCTTTTCCCGATTCCTCAACGAATTGAGGGTGGGACACGCCTGCAAGCTTCTGCAAAATCATGAGCTGTCCATTTCTGACGTGGGCTATCAGTCAGGCTACCAGAATATGACGAACTTCAATAAATTCTTCAAAGAGATCACAGGCAAGACGCCTTCGCATTACAGGAAGGAGATCAACGATTCGCTGGCTAGCACTGAAGAAGGGAAGCTTAGCAGTTAAGAGAGAATGCTGCGATCTTCTTGAAATCAATAGGTTCTATCTTAACAACAACAAACAAAATATTCCGTATCTTTAGACCTGATGGTCAATAACTTTGACTGTCGAAAAACGAGATTGAGCTGTGCTGCACTTTGTGCAGCACCATGACCATAAATGACTGAAAACGAACACAAAAGATTACCCAGGTAAGGCAACAAAATTATGAGACCCGCTCCGGTAGCGGGTTTCACTTTTGAGAGATAGTTCCTATTGCCCTTAATTCATTCAAATACAATAAATAAGAAGTTCGATTCCTGACGGGTCGTCCGGAATGGAATAATCGGACCACCCAACCAGCCAACCATTTTTTTGCCGCTCAACTTCAAGGTATAGAATTAAAAAAACCATCCATTTCGATAAGTAGCCGCTGCGATGCCTCGCTGTGAACATTCGCCAATGGCCATACATGGTACTGGTCGTCGTAGATCGTTAGTGTCGAGTTGGGCTGCAGGCCTTTGGCAACATCATAAAAGTTCAGGCTGTCGTCAAACAGGACCTCGTTGGTCCCAACCGTGATAAGAAGCGAGGGAAAGGTGCTTAAGGCCAAGTCAGCAGGGTTTACCGCCCCGAGTATTGCGCCGGCGAGATAATCTTTTGCCGCACCACCTAAAATATGAATGCCAAGGATTGGATCCTTTGCCTTGTTACTTTCATAGGACGGGTTATCGCATTTCAGATCGATCCAGGGTGAGATCATCGCCACAGCATAAGGCAGCGGTAATTGTTGCTTCAAAATCTCGCTTACAGTCGAGACGGTTAAACCACCGCCTGCACTGTCACCTATAAAGCCGATCTTATAGCCAGGATGATCTTTAAGCAATGCCTTATACACTGCAAAAACATCGTTGTTGGCTGCGGGATAAGGATGCTCTGGCGCCAAAGCATACTCCACGAATAAGATGGTCGTCTTAAGCTTGTGCGCGATATGACTCACCAGACTCCCGTGTGAACGGACTGAGCCAAGGGCGAATACGCCGCCATGCAGGTAAATGATTATTCTGTCTGCAATGGCGTTTTCGGGAGTAAACCAATAACTGTTTACGCCATTTACAAGCGACTGTTCAAGTTTAACGGATGCTTCTGCTGGATAGAGGTTGCCTAATTGGTCAAACTCTTCTCTTTGTTGTTGTATATTTTTCATGAGACAAAGCTAGTATAGACGGGGGACGGCCGTCAATAGGAAAACTTAAGAAATAGGCTTAATATAGTTCAAGGGTTCTTGGCTATAGCCGAATTATTTAGGATATTGAGAGCCTTATTCAACAATCTGTGGATAATAAAGACTCATCGCTCGGGAAGCTATTTGATTACTTCAAAAATTCATCTCCGTTCAATAGCCGGGAGCGGGAAGATATTGCCCCCCTTTTTACTGAAAGAAAAATAAAGCGCCGGCAGTATATCCTTCAACCCGGAGATGTCTGCCGGCATTTCACTTATGTCGTTGAAGGCTGCTTCAGACTGTATGCGGCCGACCAGGATGGCAAAGAACATAATATCCAATTCACCATTGAAAATGACTGGACCACCGATCTGGCCAGCTTCTACGATCAGACGCCGAGTCTCCTTTATATAGAGGCGATCGAGCCGTCCGTGATTCTCCAGATCAAACATGACAAGGTCATCGATATGTATGTCGCGTCTCATAAATTCGATCGAAATTTCCGGATCATCGTAGAGCGCAAATATATCAGTCTGCAAAACAGGACGCTTCAAAATATCAGCCAGCCCGCCGAAGAGCGTTATCAGGCATTTCTAGCCGACTATCCCCAATTAGCTATGCGTCTTCCCAATACTCAAATAGCCTCTTACCTGGGAATCACCCCCGAATTTTTAAGCAAGATCAGGAAGGATATGACCAGTCGCCCTTAAGTCTTAATAAAGTTTAAGCGTATTTCTTAAGATTGTTAATGGGTTTCAGCTACGAGGAATATCCACCTTTGTGATATGAAAGCAGCATTGACAACAAAAGCAGGCGGACCAGAAGTGATCCAAATAAAAGAAGTCGCCAAACCCGCACCTAAGGATGGTTGGGTGACGATTAAGGTAAAAGCCTTTGGTCTCAACAGATCCGAGTTGTACACCCGTCAGGGGCATTCGCCCGGCGTCAACTTTCCAATCATTCAAGGCACCGAATGTGTCGGAGAAGTAGACCACGATCCTACGGAGAGCTACCAGCCGGGACAAAAAGTGGCGGCTATTATGGGAGGAATGGGAAGGCAGTTCGAGAAACGTCCAGGGGGATCAGCGATGGCCGCGATGAAGGAGCGGACGAGCTAATCCAGGTAGGCCAACAAGCGCCTCTCGCGAGAGCGAGGGGGGGGCTATATATTAATGTATTACTTTGATTCCAAGTTTAGCAGCTTGAACATTTCCCGCGTAATGCATTTCACATTTGCTGCGATTTCTTCCGCTGTACAGCTCACTACCCTGAGGTTGACCGGCAGCCCCTCTTTTGCTTCCATCAAATCCATGTGTAGCATATCAGTTTCTTGCGGCAATTCCCGGCCCTTCAACTGACTGAACACCCCATATGCAAATTCTCGATCGTCTCCCAGGTTGAACGATCCATAGGACTCGAATCCGTCAATTGTTCGTAATCGAAGTATGACGTAAAAGATAGTTCTCATGACAATCGATTTATACCGCTGTTATAATTATCCCATCCGGCAATCACGATGCCATCTTCCCATTTATGCAAAAATGACATTCCGCCTTATCGCTTTTTATATATGGCGTCGATTATTTTTGTCTGAATATTTTTCCGAATGGCTGTCATTTTTTCAAACGTAAGTCAGTTGGCATTCAAGTTGATTTGCGAAAAAAAACCTTAAAAACGAAAAATTATGAACAACATCATCAAAAAAGCGGACAATCGTCCGGCCACATTTGGAAGTGTTGTGGATGAACTCTTCCAAAGTAATTTCAATCGTTTTTTTGACGATCGCCTTTGGGGCTTCAATGGCTTACCATCGGACACGCGGGTGCCGGTAAATATTGTCGAAACCGATACAACCTATGAGGTTCAGGTGGTCGCGCCGGGCTTGAAGAAAGAGGATTTTCAGCTGGCATTCACAGGCGATACCCTGACAGTCTCTTTCGAGCACAACGACCAGAAAATGGAAGGTGATCAGCGAAAATGGATTCGCCGGGAATACCGTTCCACATCCTTTTCCCGCAGTTTTACCGTAGACAGTACGGTCGATGTAGAAAAAGCGAATGCCCGTTATGACAACGGAATATTGTCGCTGACACTTCCCAAGAGGGAAGAAGCTAAGCGCATTTCGCGCAAGATCGAGGTTCAATAATTGACCGAAAAAGGATGGTAACACTTATGGGCGGACGCCGCATGTCCGCCCTTTTTTCTTGATTATATGGGACTTATTTTGGCACGCCTGAGTGTGCTATGCATGGTTATTTTGCTGTTGATAGCCTTGTTGAGGCGATGGCAGCAACCTTACCTGGTAGCGTATATTTTGGCGGGTTTGATGTTGGGTCCGGGGATGATGGGGTTGCTCTCGCCAGGAGAGGGACCTGCCCTTCTTGGAGATTTCGGTATCATCCTGCTGATGTTTTTTTTGGGGCCTGGAGATTGATATTCCCGACAAAGGCAGCTTGATATGGCAGCCTTTAGCTGCCCAAGGGGTAAAGATGGTCCTGGGTGGGATGGCGGGAATTGGAGAAGGATCACGATCTGCAGGTCTTCTTCGGAGCTTTATGTTGTCTTGGTTGTTCCTGGCTGTCATTTCTTGCAGGACTCTCAGCCCCCATTGGGAGTTTCGCAGCTGGCCTATGGCTGGGCAGGGCCAAAGGTTTCGAATGGTTGGGATTCGTCCTGAAGCCATTCAAAGTATTTTTTGTCGCACTCTATTTCGTATCAGTAGGCCTCTTGATCGACCTGCATTACATAGCCGCCAACTGGTTATCTATAGCAGGGATCACCGGCGCGGTATTGCTGAGCAATAGCCGGCTTTCTTCCTTTGTCTTCCGATTGCTGGGGATGCCATGGAAGCAGAGTTGGTGGGCCGGCGCCTTACTTTCACAAACAGGCGAGCTTGGCTTACTGGCCTGTTCGCTGGCCGCCGGGTCGGGTATGATCGACCAGGGGATATACTGGCGGTGGCAGTCACGAGTTTGACCTTGCTACTTTCGGCCGGCTGGACCTCCGCCCTGAGGACCATATTGAAACGGAAATTTTGACAAGAAATTCTGACAGGAAATCCTGAAAAAATTTCATTTTTTATCGTTTGGCATTTCGCTTGATCAGCGATTTTCATCCTCAGAACTTGTTGTTTATCGTAATTGAACGTAGTTAAATGACTTTGGTATTAAACATTCAAAATCATAAATTATGTCCAGTAAACCACATCTCCAACCACTCCATGACAGAGTAATCATCAAGCCTGCAGCGGCAGAGGAAAAGACGGCCGGCGGCATTATTATCCCCGATACAGCAAAGGAAAAACCCCAACGTGGGACCGTAGTGGCCGCGGGACCCGGCAAAAAAGACGAGCCGGTGACCGTAAAAGAAGGCGACACCGTCTTATACGGGAAGTATTCCGGTACGGAGATCAAGATCAATGGGCAGGATCTGCTCATCGTTCGGGAATCGGACATTCTCGCCATCGTATAGGTGAGCTTGTATTCGATTTATTTTTTCAAACCACATTTTCTCAACAGTAAATTCACTTACAATGTCAAAGCAACTTCTTTTTGATACCGATGCAAGGAATAAAATGAAAAAAGGCGTCGATATCCTTGCGAATGCGGTTAAAGTAACACTCGGTCCTAAAGGCCGCAATGTAGTGCTCGAAAAGAAATTTGGCGCGTCAACCATCACCAAAGACGGGGTGACTGTGGCAAAAGAGATTGAGTTGGAAGAGCCTATCGAGAACATGGGGGCGCAAATGGTAAAGGAAGTAGCTTCCAAAACGGCCGACGCAGCCGGTGACGGCACTACAACGGCCACTGTACTGGCGCAGGCCATTATTTCGGAAGGATTGAGAAATGTCGCTGCCGGTGCTAATCCTATGGATTTGAAAAGGGGCATCGACAAGGCTACCGGGAAAGTGATTGAGGGCCTAAAGCGCCAATCGCAAACGGTAGGCAGTGATACGGATAAGATCAGGCAGGTAGCTACCGTTTCAGCCAATAATGACGAGACCATTGGCAGCCTTATTGCCGAGGCCTTTACAAAGGTGGGCAAGGAAGGAGTGATCACGGTGGAAGAAGCCAAGGGAACGTCAACGACCGTGGAAGTTGTGGAAGGGATGGAATTCGACAGGGGGTATATCTCGCCCTACTTTGTCACAAACCCCGAGAAAATGGAAGCTGAATTGCAGAACCCGTACGTGCTGATCTATGACAAAAAGATAAGCGTGATGAAGGACATGCTTCCACTTCTGGAAAAAACAGCACAAAGCGGTAGGCCGCTATTGATCATTGCCGAAGACCTCGACGGGGAGGCTCTGGCGACGCTGGTAGTGAATAAGCTGAGGGGAACGCTGAAGGTTGCGGCGGTGAAGGCTCCAGGCTTTGGGGACCGACGCAAAGAAATGCTCGAAGATATTGCGGTGCTTACCGGAGGCATCGTTATCAGCGAGGACCGGGGATACAAGTTGGAGAACGCCGATCTCAGCTACCTCGGTACTGCTGATTCGGTGACTATCGACAAGGATAATACCACCATTGTCGGCGGCAAGGGCAAAAAGAGCGATATCCAGGCCAGAACCGCCCAGATCAAGTCTCAGATCGCCACGACCACGTCGGATTACGACAAAGAAAAGTTGCAGGAACGGCTGGCCAAACTCAGCGGTGGGGTAGCCGTACTGTATGTGGGTGCCGCTACCGAAGTGGAAATGAAGGAGAAAAAGGACAGAGTGGATGATGCGTTGCACGCTACGCGGGCAGCCATCGAGGAAGGGATTGTTCCCGGAGGTGGAGTGGCCTTTATCCGCGCGGTCGAAGCCCTGGACGGCCTGACAGGTGGCACTCCAGACGAAACGACGGGTATCGCCATTGTCCGCCGGGCCATCGAAGAACCGCTCCGACAGATCGTCCGCAACTGCGGCCTGGAAGGCAGCATTGTCGTTCAGCAGGTACGCCAGGGCAAAAATGACGACGGGTTCAACGCGCGGACCGAAAAGTACGAGCCCCTATTGGCAGCAGGAGTCATCGATCCCACAAAAGTTACAAGGATCGCCCTCGAAAATGCCGCTTCCATTGCCGGGTTACTTCTAACGACGGAATGTGTTATTTCGGATAGGCCGAAAAAGGAAAATGCCCCGGCTCCGGTAGCCCCTGGAATGGGCATGGATTACTAGCAATCTTGTCCCTGCCCTAAGACGTAGTATCTATATACAAGCGAATCCCGTTACTCCGGCAACAACCGTGGGTGTACGGGATTCCACTATTACGGAGCGATTAAAAAATTTATTTATCTCAATAACGCGTCCGTTTGGAAAAAGGAGTCAATGCTAAAGCAACATATGGAAAAAATTCCCCAAAACGAACCCATTTAACGGAAACAAAACCGTCCCAAATGGTGCAATTAGCTGACATGTACACACTGACAACGTAGTATAAGCAGAAGAGAGTTTATAAAGACAACAATTCGCTCGTTATGCCAGTCGGGAAAAATGAAAAAAAGCAGAAAAAAATGTCAATTGGATTGTCAGAATTTCAGAAAAACTGCGTGATTTGATCCCGTCAGTCGTCTTCCCGCCGTTTTCTTCGGTAGTTCTCCCGGAACTGCAATGCTGTCACGCCGGCTGCCTTCTTGAAAATGCGGCTGAAATAGGAATTATCCGTGTAGCCGAGATCGAGGGATATCTCAACGATGTTCATGTTCGTGTGGATGAGCATTCGTTTGGCCTCCAGTATGACCCTATCTGTAATGACTATCGTACGGTCTTATTCAAGATGATCTTACAAATCACATTCAGGTTCTTTTCACTCATGAACATCTCTTTCGCATAGTTTGCCGGCGACTTCATATCCTTGAAATTGCTGTCGATCAGCGCATTTAATCGTTGAATATGAGCCAGCTGCAACTCGCGATGTTTGCTTGGTCTCTTATCTGGCAGATAGATGCGGGCGAGGTCTATGTAAAGTACGTTGAGCATCGAGCATATCTTTTGGAAATGCATCAGGTAGTCGCTCTTATATTCATCTACGATCAATCGAAACTGAAGGGTCAAAGCTATGGCTTGTTCGTGCCCGAGTCGTATAAGCGGTGTATTTTGGCTACTTCCGAAGAACGGGAAGTGCTCGATTCTTTCGTAAGTGAAATTTAGATCGTAGAATTCCTTATTATGGAAAACAATATACCCGTCTATATCTTCCGATACTTTCCAATGATGCACCTGGCCAGGTGACAATAGAAAAATGTATCCAGGCTGGATATCGAACGTTTGAAAATCCACTTCGTGTATTCCACTGCCCCGGGTGAATAGTACACTCAGGTAAAAGCCATGCCGATGTGGCGCCAGAACCATATGATCATGCTGAAGAAGATGCTCGGCAAAAGTATTGGCATAAAAATCACTCCCGGATCCGAGATATTTGAAATCTGCAATATCATATATCGGCATCGCTCTTGGGGACATCTATTAAAGATAGAGAAAATGTTCGATTTGTCCTATACCATGCGTATTCTGTGAAATCGCTTAGTTCTGTGAGGAAATACCTTTGTTTCAAGAGGCGATGGTGCTCGACACTACCCCAAGGATTAAATCACTACCGATGTATAGAAATTTGGAAGTACTCATTATCGACGACGATTCATTTGCGCTGGCCATGACGAAAAAGACGGTCAGCGACCGAATTCCCAGAAAGCAGATCCGTATTTTCTCGTGCCCCCTATTCGCTCTCCAATTCCTCCAAACGGAGAACGATGTACAGGGAAAGAACACAGGCAGGCGCGGTATTATACTCACTGACCTGGAAATGCCGGGTATGGATGGATTCAAATTCCTTGATGAATTCAACCAACTTCAAAAAGCGATCAAGGAGAAATATTCAATATTCGTCTTATCATCAACGAACGAAAATTTTAAAATCCAACACCTGTATGAAAAGCCAAGCTTCGAGGGCTTTGTTCCTAAACCTTTGACTGTAGGAAAACTTGATCACCTGTTGACGCAAATCGGCGCTCGATGAAGACCGAATCCTCCGCCCTGTGAAACGTCCAGTATCCGATAAAGAGCTCCAAAAGAGCTCTTTATTTTTAGGACAGTTTTGCCTGCCTCCGCAGTAATCGAACTGCAAATTTTTCAGGTGTTCCGCCATCGCACCGACTTGTCTGAGTGAAAAAATGACCCGGAAAAAGACATTTTTTCATGTCCAATGGCCATGAAAATAAAAACCCTTCTTCTCGTAGTAGTATTCAGCGTCACCACCTCTCTGGGCAGCCTTTGGTTTTACCATTCGATTTTCCGGGATCAATACCCTTCAGCCGAACAGCCAGCGAAATTACCAGTGAATTACGCCCGGTTCATTGATGGGACCGCTCCTACAGGACCGGCCGATTTTACGGCCGCGACGAGCGCTTCGACGCCCGCCGTCGTGCATATCAGAACACGCATCAAACAACAGGAGAGCAGTAATCTTCCCCGGCGTGGCAACCCTTTTTCAGACCTTTTCGGAGATCAATATCCGTTCGGCGGCATGTTTGGCGGGCCTCGCACCGTCCCTGAAGAGCAGGCAAGCGGAAGTGGAGTCCTGGTATCCAGCGACGGCTACATTGTCACGAACAATCATGTGATCGATAGAGCCGATGACATTAATGTAACTCTTGCCAATCGCAAGTCATACAAGGCTACCCTTGTGGGCAGCGATCCGAATATGGACCTGGCCGTCATAAAGATCAACGCCGGAGCCTTACCCTACCTGATATATGGCAACAGTGATGAGCTGAAACTGGGCCAATGGGTGCTCGCGGTAGGCTATCCCTTGAATCTCGACGTAACGGCCACGGCCGGCATCGTCAGCGCTAAGGCCAGAAATATTGGGATCAATAAAAGCGACCGTCCCGTCGAATCTTTTATCCAAACCGACGCCGCAGTCAACCCCGGCAACAGCGGTGGCGCACTCGTCAATACAAATGGCGAACTGATCGGGATAAATACAGCCATAGCTTCGCCGACTGGCAGCTACGCCGGATATTCCTACGCTATTCCCGTAAACCTGGTAAAAAAGGCTGTTAATGACATCCTGAAATATGGGACGGTGCAAAGGGCATACTTAGGCGTCAGCTATCCGCAGGACAACTTATCTCCTGAAGAAAAAGACCGAAATGGGATAAAAGACGGAGACGGTGTCTTTATCAGCGGGGTCGCCACAGATGGAGCGGCAGAGGCGGCAGGCTTGAAAAAAGGCGACTTTATCACTAAGATCGATGGAAATAAGATTCAAACGGGGCCGGAACTACAAGAGCAGCTCGCACGGTACAAGCCTGGGGACAAGATTTCTCTCGCCTACCAGCGTGACGGAAAAGAGGCCACTGTGACCGTGACGCATAAGAACCGCACCGGTAATTACAATATCGTAAAGGCTGAAACGGTCATCGATAAACTCGGCGGAGCTGAGCTGCAGACCCTTGATGCGGCGATCGCAAAAAAGAATGGCCTCGACGGCGGAGTGCTGGTAAGGAAAATAGGTGCAGGAGTTTTGAAAAACACGCGGATGCAGGAAGGTTTCGTCATCACCGGCGTAAATGGCCATTCGGTGACCAAGTTGGAAGACCTTGCTTCGGCGCTGGCCAATGTCAAGGGTATTGTGAAACTGGAAGGCGTTTATCCGGGCTACGATGGCACTTATGCTTATCCTTTAAACCTGGACGATGCCGCCGGCGATGCGGGTCGCTAAAATTTGCCTTGTAATTGTGGAGGCCTATCGGCCTATCCGATTGTATATCCGAAACGGCCCGGACTTGACCGGGCCGTTCCTCTTTCAGGATGGGCTATGAAATGATTTTTCCGTCTTGGAAGCTATCTTAATGATCTCCTGGCCATTAAAAATCCGCGACAGGTTTAGATCCTTCGATTGCATATATTCTTCCATCTTACTTGCCATTACGATACGCCAGAAATTCTTTTTCTTCAACTCTAAAAAGTCGGGGGCTTTTATAAAAAAGCCCTCCACTGTTCTTGCTTTGAGAATGATCCTGGAAGATCTGTCTGTGTCACTGCCGACGAAACGTTCTATCTGCTCAATGGTCATAATGAAATTTATTTTGTTTCTTAGGAAACTAGCTGTGTACCGGGAAATATTCTATTTCAAACTGCCCCTACTTCAACGTAAGCGTTCATGAAAAGAATATGATTCAATTTTTTGATCGCGCTTTTACCATTCGGCGTGTCCATTTCAATAAATCCATAGCGAAGGGAACGTCCGGTCTTCGCGTCGCGTTGAATATGTGAAAGTTGCACGGCGCCGAAAGGCAGGAACAAACGAGCAAGCTGATGCGCCGTCGTCATTTCGCTTAAATTGCCGATATAGATCTGCATAATGTAAAATTTTAATGAGGGGAGCTTATATGTGCGAGCTGACGATAGGGAAAACTGGCAGATCAGACAATAAGGAGCCGATGACTGTGCAATGTACCAATTAAAACCGACACCGGCAAATATTCCTTAATAAAGCAACGATATTCATGTAATAGGGCTACATTACATCCATCACCATTTCTTTCGCGGCCAGGATTACTTTTTCAGCATAAGGTTTTTAGTAAATAGTTTAAAACGTTCACTTTTTAAAATGTTAACTATGAGACTTTCCGAGTTTATTTTATTGAATGAGCAAGAAAAAAAATCGACTGTTCTGCACAGAGGTGTTCTTCTCGCCAAGAGAAGTAGCCTGGAATCCATGGTATTTTTGTTCCAGATCGGTAGTTATTATGTAGAAGCGCATTGCAATCCCGCGAATAAAGCCATCGAAGAGTATTTGATGTTTGACAACATCGACTTTTTGAGTTCTTATTTGGATGCCATACCTCTCGATAACCTGCTGAACTGAGCGTATCATCGATTCATTTTAAATTATCCCGTTCTTTGCAACGGGATAATTTATTTGGTGAGCCCGAATAGAAGATCTATCTTCACTGTGTTAATTTGAGTTCTGCATTTGTACTTGTTAATTTATCCCGCCTCACCAACAGGATTTCTTTTCCTCTACATTGTTTGCTTTTCTCATATCTTTTATTTTTTAATTTTTTTAGTATGAACATTTATGTTTCCAATTTGAGCTTCAACGTACAGGATGAAGACTTAAGAGAATTTTTTGCTCCCTATGGCGAAGTGACCTCAGCGAAAGTGATCATGGATAAAATAACAAACCAATCCCGCGGATTCGGTTTTGTTGAAATGGCTGATGAAACTGCTTCAAAAAAGGCGATCGCCGAACTGGATGGTGCAACCATCGAGAACAGGACTATTAAGGTCAATGAAGCAAGGCCTAGAGAGGACCGGGCGGGCCGCAATGATTACGGTAATAGCCGCAATTTCAACAACGCCAATAGCTACAATAAAAACAGATATTGATATTTGTGAAAATCGAGTTAAAAGCTCCGGTTCGCCGGGGCTTTTTTCATTCCAGCCCATCATTTTTTCCAAGCCATTGGCTAATCCCGCTTCGCATCGCAGTCATCTTTAGATTTTGATGCTCTGCTACTGTGCCGAAATTCTAAAATGAATTCTTATGATCACTGGCTCCTTTATCGACAATCTCCTTTTTACTCCTTCTTATGGCTGGAAAGATCGAGTCGGAGGCCTTATAGTTCCCACTTCAAAGCAACTCTGGTCGGAGGCGTTTTCCCGTATCAATATTTTCAGGTCGCGGAGGAACTGGATTTCGTTCGTGAGCTTTCTCATGTTGATAGGGATGCTCCCTTTCTTTTTCTTGTTTTTCTTCAAGTACTTTTCCTGGTATTTGCTGGCCATCATCGTTATTTACAGCATGGCCGTTATGGGCACGCATGGGACCATCTGGTTTCATCGGTATTGCACGCATAAGTCCTACGGCTTTAGCCATCCGATATGGCGTATCATTACGCAGAACCTGGTCATCAAAACCCTTCCCGAGGAAATTTATGTGGTATCGCACCATGTTCATCATTGTGGCTTTCAGACTATCGGCCGAAATGCCGCTCAGCAGACCTTGCGAAACCACATTAGGGTCGTTGATGACAGTAGATGCCTGATACGTCGAAGGAGTATAGCTCCCTTTGATGATATTGGCCAATACGGTACTGGACACGGAAGGGCCGGTCTGAGCAAATAAGATCCCCGCCTGCCATAGCAGGAGAAAAATTACCGATGGGGTTTTCATAAGATCCGGATTTAGGATGTCCTTCCCTCCCCTTACCTGTTAAAAACCTTTCTCACGAACGCATGGTCTGATAATACGACTTGTACGAAATAAACGGAGACAGGCAGCGATGACAATCCACCTAATGGCAGGGTATTCTGCCCTTTGACACCGGCAAATTGGGCCTGACGCAGCACGGCGCCCTTACTGTCCAGCAGCCGGATAGAAACCTTCTCCTGACCGCCCAGTGTCAGCCGCACGTTGATGACATCCCTGAACGGGTTCGGCGCTACCTCCAGTATCTGGCTGGCCGCAGAAGCGCTGATCACGACGGTGTTGCTATACCAGGCGGAGCCGGAAAGATCGACCAACTGCACCCGGTAATAACTGGCGCCTGTGCCGGACTGATGGTCCACATATGTATAGTTGCCTGCGGCGCCGGGATTGCTGCCGTCGACACGTCCGATAGTTTCGAATCCTATGCCATCGGAAGAACGTTGAATATTGAAGTATACGCCACTGGTCTCATTGAGGTCGGTGAAGCTGAGTACATTTCCATCATCACCCGCCCGCGCATTGAATGAAGCCAGTGTCGTGGACAGCACCACGGACATATCGATATTGTATTTTGCAGGTGAAGGGTCCTGCTTGCCGGCAGCATCCACATACGCATAATAGAAGAACGTATTGGTGACGGTGATGGAAGTAAACTTGATGCTCAGCTTACTGGGGTCATAGTTGGTGATGGTGTAATTGTTGGTGACCAGCACGCCATTGTAATACAGCTGCTCGTTCGAAGGCACCTGTGTGATCACCACGGTCTTGCCGGTGCCCAACACGCCGTCTTCAGGGTCGGAACCCTTAAGAGGTCCGGGACTGGCGATAGAGCCTGTACCGTTGAGTGGCATCGCGGTATTCAAAACAGGGACGGCAATGGTATAGCTCTGATCCACGGAATTAGGCAGTTGCTCGACACCGAAGTCGATACCAGTCATATTGGTGGTGCCTGTATTGAAGGTTTGACTCAACGGAGACGTATTGACCCAGTTGGAAGAGACATTGCCTGTCGGCGCATTGCCGCCAACGACTCCGGCAGTAGTGGATATCACCACCGACATACCCGTTGCATTGGCCGGAACATTGTTGAAGCTATACGTACCGTTGGAGGCCACAGGCATAGTGGCAAGGACCTTTCCGGTGACAGGATCGATCAGGCTGGCATAAATACCATTGCCCGCATTGGTGCCGGTCTCGCTGTTGGTCTTGATATTCGTAAACGTCCCGTTGGCGCTGTTGTCCGCATCATCCCATACGGTACCGGACACGGTGATACAGGTCAGGGTCAGCGTCTGCGTGGTAGACAGCTCGACGCCCCAGGCCCAGGTATTGATCAGACGCGCATTCCCAAAGTCATCGGTCTGGATACTGTTGGTATTGTTACCAGCCACATTGGGAGCAGGTTTGACCATACCAGGGTTACCGTCACCGCTCCACGCATGCCCGGGAGACGCCTGTCCCATGATGGAATTGTCGATACCCGTACCGGTAGTATTATAGTTGTTCGGCAGCACACCACTGGTCACATTGTACAACAGGGTATCACACCAATACAGCGTCTTATTCAGCACATTCTGGGGATAAACACCGTCTACGGAAAAACCATTCAAAAGCAGCTCGTCGTCATACAACGGTATATTGATACGTCCTTTTCGGAAAGTAAAAGTTATAGGAAAAGAAGTATTCGATGGCACCGAAACACCCAACCCATCCTTTCCATCCCAAACATAGGTGATGATGCCGGCGGATTGCCCCACCAGCTCGATCCACCGGTCGGAAGAGTTCGCCTGATAACCGCTGGTCCCATTGAGGTCCAAAAGCATATAATAGTCGCCGGGCTGCGGCGCATAAAACCGGATATTGAATGGCCCGGGAGCACAGCCGGATATCGTAGGGTTCACAAGCTGCGGCGCAGTCGGTAACGAGGAAACATGATACAAGGTAGTATCCGGTATATTCAGGAACACCGGGTATCCACCCCTGAGGTGCAACGTATCGAGCGTAGGCAGCACGATAGATCGGCGGTCGTTGATCCAGTTGCCGCTGTTGATGACACCAAAGCTGTTGAAGGCGATAATATATGACAGGGGCTCGAACCCCGAAGCAGGAAAATATACCTTGGCCACCACGGAGTCGGGTGTATAGGTATAGAACTGCGCATTCGAAGAGCTCAGCGGATTCTGCACATCACTGTTCGAAGGATCATATACGGAAAAAGCCCATTCATTACAATGGACGCGACCGGTATAACGCTTTCCCACACCCGCAACGACAGTACCTACCGTAAAGTCAAAATATTTTGCCAGCATGGATTCGGCAATATCATGTGTCGCACCTCCGGTGGAACTGCGATAAAAAGAGACATAATAATCCCCATTCATGGACGGCTTGAACTTCAGGGGAGCATATCCGGTACCGAATGAACTACCCTGCTGCGGTCCGATAAAGGCTGCGGTCCAGCTGCTGATAAATCCGGCTCCGGAAGTAGGCAAATTGATGGTCTGTACAAGAGCCCCCGCAGGATCATAGATATTCATATATACATCCGAATAGCCGTTGATCGGCGTGCTGGGCGACAGTGTCTCCCAGTTGAACCCATAATAAAGGGTGTCCGTAGCAAAATTTGTAATTCGGAAATATATACGCTGGTCGACAGGTGCGCCCAGGTAGCTACCTACATTGCCAAGAGGAAAACTAGCAGAAGTGGAGACGATAAGACCCGTCCCGTTGTTCTTATTAGGCATTACTTCTTTCGTGCCTTCTCCCAATACGGTAGTATAAGTACCCAAAAACAACAAGGGAAGGGCCCTCAATAAGTAAAAACGTTTCATAAGTATGGATTAAGGTACAGATCCCAAAAATTTGCCTGATTTGATACGTCTCAGGGATTAAAAGGGTCAGGATATTTCAACCGGAAAACTAGACAATAGTTATTACAAGTCAAAACCTGGAAAACCATTTTAAAAGCGCCTTCCGCAAATACGACAGTACCTCGATACTACTTATATGATTGATACCATCTTATGAATAACACCCTAAAACCATCCAACGTGGTTTTACGAAACAGAAGTTTTCCACATTTAAGATAACATATAGGACCATCGTACTGACTTACCCTGATCCGTTAGAAGGCTAAAATCACCATTATGTAGTATTGTTTACCCTCCGGGTAATAACTACCTTTCTCATTCAAATAAAACACAATATGAAAGGCGTTGTAGTATGTTTTCTTTTCCTGTCCTCCCTTACATCCATGGCACAGGACTGTCAGCATTTCCTTTTCCTGCAAAAAGACAAGACGATTGAAATGACCTCCTATGACAAAAAAGGGGAGCCCAATGGCAGGACGGTCTATCATGTATCGGAAGTATCTGCCGGCGGCGGGACCATAAAAGGGAACGTAAATTCGGAAATGTTCGACAAAAAGGATAAGCCCATGGCAAAGACCAGCTGTCAGATACAATGCAACGGCGGTGTGATGATGATAGATATGCAGATGATGTTCCCCCGGCAGCAGGCGGAGCAAATGAAGACGGAAGCAAAAGCCACCAACGTATACCTGGAATATCCCGCGAAAATGGCGGTGGGCGATGTCCTGAAGGATGGGAACATGACGGTCGATATGAACAACGCCGGCCTGGCCTCTGCTATGACGATGGTGATCAGCGAAAGAAAAGTGGAAGGACAGGAGAGCATAACCACCAGTGCGGGTACCTGGAATTGTTTCAGGATCAGCTATAAAGGCCGGCTGACGATAAAAATGGGACCCATACCCATCAATACAAGCCTGGATGGCGCCGAATGGTATGCCCCCGGCTTTGGCATGATAAAGACACAAAGCAAGTACGGCACCACAGCCATTACTTCCATCAAATAGACAGCCGCGCTATACAAGTTTTAAGGCTCTCCTTCCAGTCGGACACTCTCACTCCATATGTGGCTTTTATACGACTCTTGTCCAGAAGGGAATAATGCGGCCTTTTGGCCGGTGTGGGATACTGGGAGGTAGGTATAGGTTGGATAGGACAGGTGCTGCCGACGATCTCTTTGATGGCCAGGGCAAACTCATACCAGCTGATCCGGCCTTCATTGCTATAGTGATATATACCAGGCACCCAACGCGCGGCAGTGATGATTTGTAGGATGACGCCCGCCAGGTCCGCCGCATAGGTAGGAGACCCGACCTGATCATCGATCACGGTGAGGGAAGGCTTTTCTTTCATCAGCCGGATCATCGTCTTTACGAAATTATGTCCGAACTCCGAATATACCCAGGCGGTACGGATGATAACTGTCTCAGGATTGTTCTGCACCGCCAGCTGCTCACCCTTCAGCTTGGAAGCCCCATATACATTGATGGGGCCGGTGGGATCGTCCTCTTTTAAAGGTGTGGCGCTATCGCCAGGGAATACATAGTCCGTGGAGATATGGATCAGCCGCGCGCCGGCAGCCTTACAGGCAGCTGCAATAGCGCCCGCCGCATCCGCATTGATGATAAAGGCCAGGTCCTTTTCGGTCTCGGCCTTATCCACGGCAGTATAGGCCCCGCAACTGATACACCAGGCAGGACGCACCCCCGCGATAAAAGGACCTATCTTTTCAGGCTGATCCAGCGGCATCTCTTCCTTATCCACGAAGACAAAGTCAAATTGAGGATAGCGCTTGCTGAGCACACCGATCTCACTGCCCAGCTGGCCCCCTGCTCCCGTGACGAGTATTGTTTTTTTCTCCATGTTCAATATCGAAAATTATTCCTGCACTCCGCAAACACAGGCAGCTGCAGATCCTTGACCGAGACGATGGCCTCACCCAACGGCAGTTGCCAATCTATGTTCAGCTGTGGATCGTCGTACCGGATACCTCCCTCGCTGGCCTTGTCATAAAACCCGTCGCATTTGTAAGAGACCTCGGCAGTCTCGCTAAGCACGGAAAAGCCATGGGCAAATCCCCTCGGGACAAGCAATTGCCGCTTGTTGTCGGAAGAAAGCTCTACGCTCACATATTTACCAAAAGTGGGAGACCCCTGGCGAATGTCCACGGCTACATCCAGTATCCTTCCTTGCAATGCCCGTACAAGCTTCGTCTGAGGATAAGGGTCCAGTTGATAATGCAAGCCTCGTATCACGCCGTATTTTGAATACGATTGATTATCCTGTACAAATCGATTGATCACACCCTCCTTATGAAAGGTCTGCTCATTATAGGACTCGAAGAAATACCCCCTCTCATCCTTATAAACCGCAGGTTCGAATATCAATACACCCTGTAGGGCAGTAGGGATAAAGGGCATGTTATCGCTTATTGTATTGTTCGTTGTAATATTTCTGGTAGTCGCCGGTAGTCACATCCTTGACCCAATCCTGGTTTTGCAGATACCAATCCACTGTCTTTTCCAGCCCTTCCTCGAACTGAAGCGAAGGCATCCAGCCCAGTTCCTTGTTCAGCTTGGTAGCATCGATGGCATACCGGAGATCATGCCCTGGCCTGTCCTTCACAAAGGCGATGAGCTTGGCAGATTCTCCCGCCGGACGCCCCAGCTTCTTATCCATGATCCCGCACAGCAAGTGTACGATGTCGAGGTTCTTCCATTCATTGAATCCCCCGATATTGTATTTCTCCCCTACTCTCCCCTTGTGGAAGATAGTATCGATGGCCCTTGCATGGTCTTCTACAAAAAGCCAGTCGCGGACATTCTCACCCTTTCCATATACGGGAAGGGGCTTGTTGTTGAGAATATTGTTGATCATCAGGGGTATCAGCTTCTCGGGGAAATGATTCGACCCATAATTGTTGGAACAGTTGGACAGCACGATGGGCATACCATAGGTATGATACCAGGCCATCACAAAATGATCCGAGGAAGCCTTGGATGCAGAATACGGACTGCGGGGATCATAAGGGGTCTCCTCTGTAAAGAATCCCTCGCGCCCGAGCGAACCATATACTTCATCCGTGGACACATGATAGAATAATTTGCCCTCCAGCGCCCCTTTCCATTTACCATAGGCTATATGGAGCAGATTGGCCGTCCCCAGCACATTGGTTTTTACAAATGCCAGGGGGTCCAGGATGCTGCGGTCTACATGGCTCTCTGCCGCAAGATGTATCACTGCATCGAACTGGTAAGCATCGAACAGCTCGGTCATACGCGCCGTGTCGGTAATATCGCCCTTTTCGAACTTATAGTTGGGAGCAGACTCCACATCCTTGAGATTCTCCAGGTTGCCCGCGTAGGTCAGCGCATCCAGGTTGACGATGAGATATTGAGGATACTTGTCCACAAATAATCTCACCACATGGGATCCAATGAATCCTGCGCCGCCGGTGATCATGATCGTTTTGGTGAAATTGGCCATTATAAACTCCAGTATTTTCTGTTATTGATCTTATTCTTATAAATTCCCCGCAGGTCCGCTATCAGCGCACCTTCCCGGGTCACCGACGTAAAATAAGCATCGTCTAGTCCTACATAGGGGGCATGAGGTACAGTGATGATCACCGCGTCATAGTTTCCCGCGCTCTCACGTACAAGTTTGAGGCCATATTCCTCATGCACCTCGTCCTCCATGGCATACGGGTCTTCCACGTCCACGACGATATTGAATGACAACAGCTCCTTTACGGTATCTACTATCTTGGAGTTCCGGATGTCACTCACATTTTCCTTGAATGTCACCCCTTTCACCAGCACCCGCGGTTCATTGGAGATACGCAGGACATGCTTGATGATCTTACGGGCCACATGTTTGGCCATATCGTCATTGATATAGCGCGAAGAAGAGATCACTTTCGACTCGTACCCCAGCGCCGCCGCCTTGTGTGTAAGATAGTAAGGATCCACGCCAATACAATGTCCCCCGACAAGCCCGGGGAAGAATCGCAGGAAGTTCCACTTGGTCCCTGCAGCCGCAATGACATCGAAAGTATTGATACCCATCCGGTCAAAGATAAGAGAGAGCTCGTTCATCAGCGCAATGTTCAGGTCCCGCTGCGTATTCTCCACTATCTTGCTGGCTTCCGCCACCTTGATGGAAGGAGCGCGATGAACACCCGCATCCACGACCAGCTCATAGGTCTTTGCGATCTGTTCCAGGCTGCCCCCGTCATTGCCGGAGACCACCTTGGTGATGGTGCGGAGCGTATTTTTCTTGTCGCCGGGATTGATCCTTTCAGGAGAATAGCCTAAATAAAAGTCATCCCCCATTTTCAGCCGGGAAACCTTCTCCAGCACAGGCAGACAATCTTCTTCTGTACACCCCGGATAGGTGGTTGACTCGTATACGACATAGTCACCCTGCTTGAGAACCTTCCCCACCGTCTCCGAAGCGCCTAACAAGGGCTTCAGATCAGGTACATTGTGTTTATCTACAGGAGTAGGGACAGCCACGATAAAAAAGCTGGCCTCTTTCAATACGGACAGATCGTCGGTAAAGACGATGTCCCGTCCCTTAAACGCTGACGGCTCCACCTCTTTGGAAGGATCGATCCCTTCCCGCATCATGCCGATGCGCTTTTTATTGATATCAAAGCCGATGACAGATATTTTCCTGGCAAATTCCAGGGCAATGGGCAGACCTACATAGCCCAATCCGATGACGGCCAGCTTAGCCTTTTTCTCTACAAGTTGATCATAGATTCTTTGGTTGTTCATTTGGATTTATCCTTTTCTTTCAAATTCCTTGGGTTGTTTGTTCCATTCCTCAGGTGGCAGGGATCTGAAATAGTCGTAAGTGATCTTTAATCCATCCTTCCTGTCCACCTTTGGCTCCCATCCTAAGATCTGCTTCGCTTTAGTGATATCGGGGCGGCGTTGCTTGGGATCGTCGACAGGTAATGGCTTAAAGACTATCTTTTGCTTGGTGCCGGTGAGGGCGATCACCTCTTCCGCAAACTGTTTCAGCGTGATCTCGGAAGGATTGCCGATATTGACAGGCTGGGAATAGTCGCTCATCAGCAGACGATAGATGCCTTCTACCAGGTCGTCTACATAACAGAAAGAGCGCGTCTGGCTGCCATCTCCAAATACGGTCAGGTCCTCTCCACGAAGAGCTTGCCCGATAAAGGCGGGAAGGGCCCTTCCATCGTTGAGCCGCATCCTGGGTCCATAGGTGTTGAAGATCCGGACGATACGGGTCTCCAGCCCATGGAAATTATGATAGGCCATGGTCATGGCTTCCTGAAAACGCTTGGCTTCGTCGTATACACCGCGGGGCCCTACAGGGTTGACATTGCCCCAATACTCCTCGGGTTGCGGATGCACAAGGGGGTCGCCATATATCTCTGAAGTCGATGCTATCAGTACTCTTGCCTTTTTCGACCTGGCCAGACCCAGACAGTTGTGTATGCCCAGCGACCCCACCTTTAATGTCTGTATAGGTATCTTGAGATAATCGATGGGACTGGCCGGACTGGCGAAATGGAGGATATAATGCAGCTCCCCGGGCACATGGATGAACTTGCTTACATCGTGATGATAGAACTCGAAGTCTTCCAGAGGGAACAGGTGCTCGATATTTTTCAAATCCCCTGTAATGAGATTGTCCATCCCGATGACGCGACATCCTTCCTTTATAAATCTATCGCATAAATGGGAGCCCAAAAAACCCGCGGCCCCGGTGATAAGTACGTTCTTTTTTGTCATGGTGGTGGTGCTGGTTTAGGATTTTTTTCCCGATGGATTGGCAGGAGCGCGTCCTACACTCTCATAATAGAAGCCAAGCTCCTTGATAGCCGCTATATCGAACAGGTTGCGTCCGTCGAATATTACTTTGTTCTTCAGGCTGGTGACGATCTTCAAAAAATTAGGGGTGCGAAACTCGTTCCACTCCGTGGCAATGATCAGCGCATCCGCGCCTTCAAGAGCCTCATACTGACTCTCCGCATAGGTGACCTTATCGCCAATCACCTGTTTCACATTGTTCATAGCTTCAGGATCGAATACGCTGACAGTAGCGCCTTCGCCGACAAGGGCATCGATCATATACAGCGCCGGTGCTTCCCGGATATCGTCGGTATTGGGTTTGAAAGCAAGCCCCCACAAGGCGAAATGCTTACCTTTCAGGCTGCCGGAAAAATACTTCTTTATCTTCGGCAGCAGATGCAGCTTCTGCTTTTCATTGACATCCATCACGGCATTGAGTATGCGGAAGTCGTAGCTCACCTCCTGCGATGACTTCACCAGCGCCTGCACATCCTTGGGGAAACAGCTGCCGCCATATCCGATCCCCGGGAAAAGAAACCGCTTGCCGATACGTTCGTCGCTGCCGATACCACGCCTTACCATGTCTACATCCGCGCCCAGTCGTTCACACAACAGCGCGACCTCGTTCATGAATGTGATCTTTGTCGCTAAAAAAGAATTGGCGGCATATTTGGTCAGCTCGGCAGAACGTTCGTCCATATAGATGACGGGGTTGCCCTGACGTACAAAAGGAGCATAGAGATCGCCCATGACCTTGCGGGCGCGCTCTGAGCTGGTTCCAATCACGACACGGTCGGGCTTCATAAAGTCGTCTACCGCCACTCCCTCGCGGAGGAACTCAGGATTGGAGACGACGTCGAATTCACCCTTGTAATTCTTCACCACGGCAGCGTGTACCTTTTCTGCGGTGCCGACAGGAACCGTGCTCTTATCCACAATGACCTTATAGTCTTTTAATATCTTACCAAGATGGTCCGCAACACCCAAAATATATTTCAGGTCCGCCGAGCCATCTTCACCGGGAGGTGTAGGCAAGGCTAAGAAAATGATCTGCGCGTCTTTTATGCCTTCTTCCAGGCTGGTGGTGAATTTGAGACGTTCTTCCTTCAAATTGCGTAGGAAAAGCTTTTCTAATCCCGGCTCATAGATGGTGATCTGACCGTTGGATAATTTTGTTACTTTACCAGCGTCGATATCTACACAGACCACATCATTACCAGTCTCTGCGAAACAGGTACCCGTGACCAACCCAACATACCCCGTGCCTACAACTGCAATTTTCATAAAAGACTATTTTTTTAAGGTTTTTATGTTATGGAGAATCTATTTATCGATGTATTCCAGGACTGTTCGGGTGATATACTCCAGCTGTTCTCTATCCAATTCAGTATGCATAGGCAAAGAAATGACCCTTTCCGTCAGCCAGTCGGTGACAGGGAGGGACCAGTCGCCTCCGCCAAAGGCAGCAAACATTTTTTGGCGATGGGCGGGTACGGGATAATAGATCATCGACGGAATATTCTTGCTTGCCAGGAACTCATTCAGCCCGTTGCGGTCGACCCCTTCGAGGACAAGCGTATACTGGTGAAAGACGTGATGGCTGTAAGGCGCACGGTATGGCGTCGTGATCTTCGGGTGAGCTTTGAAGGCATCGTCGTAGAAATCAGCGGCACTGCGCCTGGCGGTGATATAGGCGTCCAGACTTTTCAGCTTCACATTCAATACGGCAGCCTGTATGGAATCCAGCCGGCTGTTACAGCCTACCAGATCGTGATAATAACGCCGGCTTTGCCCGTGGTTTGCAATCATTTTGAGCCGGTTGGCTAACGCATCATCATCCGTAAATATTGCTCCCCCATCGCCATAGCAACCCAAATTTTTTGAAGGGAAAAAGGAAGTGGTGCCGATAGTGCCGATGGCGCCGGTCTTCTTTTTTGTCCCATCCCCGAAGATATAATCGCTGCCAATGGCTTGTGCGTTGTCCTCTATCACAGCAAGGTTATGACGCCGGGCAATGTCCATAAGGGCGTCCATCGGTGCAGCATGCCCGTAGAGATGTACGGGAACAATGGCCTTTGTCCTGGGCGTTATGGCCTTTTCCACCGCAGCCGGATCTATACAAAACGTCTTCGGGTCCACCTCTACAAAGACGGGCTTCAGCCGGAGCAGGGCCACGACCTCGGTCGTAGCGACATACGTAAAAGAGGGTGTTATCACCTCGTCCCCGGGTTGCAAATCCAGTGCCATCATGGCGATCTGGAGGGCGTCGGTGCCATTGGCGCAAGGGATGACATGCCGGGAACCGGTATAGGCGGAGAGGGCGGTGGCAAAGTCGGTGACGGCCTTGCCCTGTATAAATGCCGCATTGTCGATTACCTCCTGTATGGCCGTGTCTACTTCTTTCTTTATTTTAACATACTGCTGCTTCAGATCTACCATTTGGATCGGCCTCATACTCATACTCTTTTGGGGCACAAACCTACCACAAAAATGTCGTTTATCCAATGCCACCAAGTGGTAACCCCCATATTTAGAAATTGTTATCTTCGTAGACGTGAGTATTATCTTCTATCATGTTTTTTTATGGGTCTACCGGCTGGGCATCGGATTGATCGCCCCCTGGAACAAGAAGGCAAAAAGCTGGCTGGAGGGCAGAAAAGAGCTCTTTTCCAGGATACAGACTGAACTCGGCAACACCTCAGGCAGTGAAAAATACCCAACTATATGGATGCATTGCTCCTCACTGGGCGAGTTCGAACAGGGCCGGCCGGTTATCGAGCGGTTGAGGGTCCAATCCCCCCATTGCCGGATCATCGTCAGCTTTTTCTCTCCCTCCGGATACGAAGCACGGAAGAACTACAAAGGCGCAGATCATATCTTCTACCTGCCGCTGGATTCAAAAAAGAACGCCCGGACATTCATCGACCTCATAAAGCCCAACCTCGTCATCTGGATAAAATACGATTATTGGTATTATTTCCTGGTCGAGTTGAAAAAAAGGGAGATCCCCACGCTGCTCGTATCCGGCGTATTTCGCCCCGGACAGCCCTTTTTCAAGTGGTGGGGCAGGCTACACCGGTATATGCTGGAATGCTTCACGCATCTTTTTGTACAGACGGAAGCCTCCCGTCAATTGCTGGAAGGGCTGGGCTTTACGGGCAACGTAAGCGTTAGTGGAGACACCCGGTTCGACAGGGTCATCGAGATAGCCGAGAGCCGGGAAACATTACCTGCCATCGAGTCCTTTTGCCAGGGCAGGGCTGTGATCGTAGCCGGTAGCACCTGGGACGAAGATGAGGAGGAGCTGGACCATTTTGCCAATACCCATCCGGACATCCGTTTCATCATCGCTCCCCACCAGATAGAGGAATCTCGACTGAAAGAAGTAGAACGTCTATTCCGTAACAAGGTCCGCTATTCAGATTGGGTTAAAGGAACTCCCCTCCCCCCGGGCCGCCAGGCGCCGAATGTCCTCATCATCGACAACATCGGCATGCTCTCCCGCTTGTATCAATACGCCACGATCACCTATGTGGGAGGAGGATTCGGGGACGATGGAGTGCACAATGTGCTCGAGGCCGCCGTCTATGGCAGACCCGTGGTCTTCGGACCCGTCATCGAAAAATATATAGAGGCAGTGGAACTGGTGGAATGTGGAGGTGGCATCGTCATCGACAGCGCCCTGGAGGCTGAGTCTGTCTTCCGCCGGCTCCTCACCGACGAGGAGGAATATAGACATGTCTGTCAGGCGTCCCGGAGCTATGTATACTCCAAAAGGGGTGCTACCGACCAGATCGTAAATTACATTCAGGAAAAACGTCTCTTTACCAGCTGATAGAACTGCTTGGTCGCTTCCCTGGTCTCATCCCAGCCCAGTTTGACCTTCAGCTCCCTTTCCATCCAGTATTCCGCTTCGGGCAGAATGCGGAAACTATTGATGGTCTTGAGACTACGCTCATACATTACCTCATCTCCCCGGAAGAGTTGGCTGATAAATACAAAGCGGTCATTCACCCCGATGGCCTTTTTCAGGTCCCTGACGGGCGTATCATTGAGGGCCGATTTGAGCTCCAGCACATTCGACTTTAGCCTGTCGTTGAGAGAAGACCCATTTGACCCAATGACATCATTGAGCTCCTTGGGCTTTTGCTGATGGGCCAGCGTAGGGATCTCCGCAAGAGGATCATAAGGCCAGGGACCTCTCTCACCAGGAGCCCCAGAAAGGGGCTCGTCCGAAGGACGGACATTAGCGAATTCTCTAGCGCCGTCCTTGGCGGGACGGGGCGGATTACCCGGATCGGGTGCCAGACGAACTTCGGGGGCAGGAGGAATGCCTGCCGCCCCACCGCCGGCAGCCGGCCCGTTCACAACAGCAGGAGCCGCCACAGCTGCGGCCGGGGCACCAGCAGAAGCAGTTTTTAATTCCTGCATAGCTGCCTGACCTGTATATATTTTCATGGAGGATGGCATCATAACTGCTACCTTCGCCGACGTCTTGGCGGCAGCAGCCTGGATGGAAAGTGCGGACAGTTCGGCTTCCAGGAGTCGGACGGTCTGCTGCATCTGAGAAGGGTCTACCTTCCTATCAAGCTGCTCTTGTAGTTGGCTAATAAGTTGTTGTAGTCTTTCCATGGTGTACTTTGGAGGCCTTTTCGGGTTAGTAATGCGGTCCGGCCGGAGGTGGTCTAGTCCTCCCTCGTAATTCATTATAAAGTTATAACAAATTCCGAACCTAATTTATATGCGCTTATGTTCATTGAACCTCATATTAAAGGCGAAAGACGTGGCTGGATCGAGGTAATCTGCGGGTCTATGTTCTCGGGAAAGACCGAGGAGCTGATCCGTCGACTGAAGAGGGCCAAGATCGCTAATATGAAAGTAGAGATCTTCAAGCCATCGATGGATACCCGTTACCACGAGTTGAACATTGTTTCTCATGATGAAACCGCTATTCAATCCACACCTATCGACAATTCACAAACCATACTTCTATTAGCACACGAGGTGGATGTCATCGGCATCGATGAAGCTCAGTTCTTCGACGATCAGTTACCTGAAGTCTGCGACCAGCTGGCATTCCGCGGAATCCGGGTCATCGTCGCAGGACTCGATATGGATTATTCGGCCAAACCCTTCGGACAAATGCCGAACCTCCTTGCTAAAGCAGAATATATCACCAAGTTGCATGCCATTTGTGTAAAATGTGGAAACATTGCCAACTACTCCTATAGAAAAAAAACCACATCTGGGCAGATCCTGCTGGGGGAAAAGGATATCTACGAACCACGCTGCAGGAATTGCTACTTTAATCCGGATTGCTGATTTTGTCCGTTACAGGTAACGAAAAAACGCTGCTGGTTACAACTTATAAAAATGTTAAAGTTATAAAACAAACCCGCTAAATTACGAGTCAATGGGAGGATCAGTCCGTCATATCTGGGCATTATTCAAAAAAGACCTGCTGCTGGAAGTACGTCAGCAATATACCTTTTACGGCGTGCTCCTGTACATCGCCTCCACGATATTCGTATTGTACCTGGCCATGGGCCAGCCGGAAGCCGCCGTTTGGAAAGGGCTTTTCTGGATGATCGAACTCTTCATCTGCGTGAATGCAGTAGCCAAAAGCTTCTTACAGGAAGGAAAAGGACGCCTGCTATACTTCTATTCCATTGCAGGAGCCAGGGACTTTATCATTTCCAAACTCTTCTTCAACGCCCTACTGATGCTGCTGATGAGCATGGTAAGCCTTCTGCTGTTTACGATATTCCTCGGCGACCCCCTCGCCCACTCTTTGTCCTTTCTGCTGCTGAGCTCGCTGGGCGGCATAAGCCTGAGCCTGGTATTCACCTTCCTGGCAGCCATTGCAGCAAGGGCGCAGCAGAGTGCAGCCCTGATGGCGATACTGGGTTTCCCCCTGATCATCCCCCAGCTCATGTTGCTCAACAAGGCATCGACCATTGCCTTCGAGGACGTACTGCAGAGCGGCCTGGGGAGCATGATCGCCCTCGTCATCGGACTGGATGCACTCATTATCGCACTCGCCGTTATCCTGTTCCCATTTCTTTGGAAGGATTGATGAGATTCTCGTACCTTCGCCCTCCGAAGACTTCCAAATAGAGGCATTTGCTGATCAACGATTTAATTTACAGCAACTTACAGTGATCGGCACAACTAAGACAGTCACTATGCTCCGACAGAATTGGTGGAAAATATTATGTATCATTCTGCTCATCTACACATTTGTAGCCGGCTTTTTAGGTCCGGTGCCTGCCAAGCCCATCCTTAACGAGACCATCCGCAACTACTATTTTCACATCGCCATGTGGTTCTCCATGATGATATTCTTCATCATCTCCCTGGTCTATTCCATCAAATACCTGCGAAGCAACAATCATATATTCGATATTTACGCGTTAGAATATGTTAAGATCGGTATCGTTTTCGGCGTTTTGGGACTGGCCACGGGCTCGGTTTGGGCCGGCTTCACCTGGGGTGCGTTCTGGAGCAATGATCCCAAACAGCTGGGAGCCGTCATTGCATTGCTGATCTACCTGGCATACCTGGTATTACGTAATTCCATGACCGATATGGACAAGCGGGCAAGGATCGGCGCCGTATACAATATTTTCGCCTTTGCCATGTTGTTCCCTACTATCTGGATCATTCCACGTATGGTGGAAAGCCTTCATCCGGGTGGCCAGGGTAATCCGGCCATTCATGCCGACGGACATATCGCCATGGTCTTCTGGCCCGGAGCCCTGCCAGGCTGGACCTTGCTGGGCGTATGGATCACTACCCTGCGCATCCGCCTGCAATTGCTGGCCGAGCAACAGCATGAACACGTTCTTTAGTTTTTCGACCATCGAAAAGATTTTCTGTAATGCATAAGAAACTATTTGCTCTCTTATTGTTATTGTTTGGATTTATAGGGCTGATGGCCCAGACGCAGCCGGATTCACAGCACGTGGAAATGGCCGACCAGCTACGGGCCAATGGAAAGATCTATGTGGTAGTGGTAGTACTCATCGTAATCCTGCTGGGGCTGATCCTGTACGTCGTACGACTGGACAAAAAGATCACCCGGCTGGAAAAAGGCGCTTCCCGAAAGGACTCCTGACCGACTTAGGAGCGCCCGGAAGGATTTCTGATCGACACAAAGAATGGCTTTTATAATATCAACGATTAAATCCATATGTTATGGCCGCACAAACTGAATACAAATTTTTCGAAGCAGTAGAAAAAAGTTTTGACAAGGCAGCAAAACATACTAACTGGGATCCCGGTATCCTGGAACAGATCAAACAATGCAACGCGGTTTACCGCATGTTCTTCCCCGTAAAAATTGGCGATAAGATTGAAGTGATCAAAGCCTATCGTGTACAGCACTCCCATCACAAAACCCCCTGTAAAGGCGGTATCCGGTTTGCCCTTTCCGTAAACCTGGACGAAGTCATGGCACTTGCAGCCCTTATGACCTTCAAATGCGCCATCGTAAACGTACCCTTCGGCGGCGCCAAAGGGGGTATCAGCATCGACCCTAAAAAATACACTCCCTATGAGCTGGAGAAGATCACCCGTAGATACACCTCCGAGCTGATCAAAAAGAACTTCATCGGACCCGGTACAGACGTTCCAGCACCGGACTATGGCACGGGCGAGCGGGAGATGGCTTGGATCCTGGACACCTATATGAGCATGCGTCCCGGTGAGATCGACGCGTTGGGCTGTGTAACGGGCAAACCCATCACGCAGGGTGGCGTAAGAGGCCGCCGCGAAGCCACCGGACTGGGTGTATTTTATGGCATCAGGGAAGTCCTCCATATGGAGGACGTAATGAAAAAGCTAAAGCTCACACCCGGCGTAGAAGGCAAGACTGTCGTCGTACAGGGCATGGGTAACGTAGGCTATCACGCCGCCAAATTCTTCCGCGAAGGCGGCGCCAAGGTCATCGCACTGGCCGAATACGAAGGCGCGATCATGAACCCGGCAGGTCTCAACGAAGAAGAAGTTTTCCAGCATAGAAAGAAGACAGGCAGCATCCTGAACTTCCCCGGCGCCACCAATCTGGCCAAATCAGGCGATGCGCTGGAACTGGAATGCGATATACTGATCCCCGCAGCACTGGAAAATGTGATCAATGGCCAGAACGCGCCAAATGTAAAAGCCCGGATCATCGGCGAGGCCGCCAACGGCCCCCTGACACCCGAGGCGGATGAGATCTTTATCAAAAAAGGGACCCTGGTAGTGCCGGACATGTACCTCAACGCAGGCGGCGTGACAGTGTCTTATTTCGAATGGCTGAAAAACCTTAGCCATGTACGGTATGGCCGTATGGAAAAACGATTTACAGAAAATATGAACACACATATCCTGGGACAGATAGAAGGCCTGACAGGCAAAAAGGTCAGCCCCAAGGAAAAGGAATTTATTTTGCATGGCGCCGACGAAGTGGACCTGGTGTACAGCGGTCTGGAAGAGACGATGATCGCAGCCACCCGCGAGATCATGGATGCCTGGAAAACCAACCCGAACATACCGGACATGCGAACGGCCGCCTATGTCGTGGCGATCAATAAGGTCGGCACCTCGTACGCAGAACTGGGCATCTTCCCCTAATAGAATTAAAAAGCCTGCGCAGTGCGCGTGCCCCCGATGTAAAAAAGAGGCCGTCCGGCCTCTTTTTTATTACTTTTTTCACCGGCTTCTCCCCCGATTGGATAGTCGCTGACATCGGCTGATAATGCTTATATTGTTATAAAATTATTGCCATATGCCAAAGTTCAGCTGCTTTCTCCTATTGCTGCTCATTACTACAAGCTCCTTCTCCCAGCAGACAGGCAAGGTGCTCGAACAGAAAGTAGTCAAAAGCACCATTCTGAACAGGAACGTAAAATACACGATCTATCTCCCTCCGGACTATGAGAGCTCCGAAAGGTCCTATCCTGTGGTATATCTCCTGCATGGCTATACGGATGATAATACGGGCTGGCTTCAGTTCGGGGAGATCAACCATTACACCGACAAGGCCATTGCCGACGGTACGATCCCCCCTATGATCATCGTCATGCCCAACGGGGATTCCAGCTTTTATATCAACTCCTACGACGGAAAGGAAAATTATGAGGATTTCTTTATAAAGGAATTCATGCCCGCCATCGAAAAGACCTATCGTATCAAGGCAGAAAAACACTACAGAGGAGTGGCAGGCCTCTCCATGGGCGGATATGGCACCCTGATCTATTCCCTCAAACATCCCGATCTGTTTGCCGCAGCAGCGCCCCTGAGTGCCGCCGTATTCGACGACTCGACCCTCATGACTATGCCTGATATCAGCTGGACCAACACCTTCGGACAGCTTTACGGCCGGACATTGAATGGCAGGGATCGGTTCACAAAAGCCTGGTATGATAACTCTCCGCTCAAGTTGGTAGAAACAAGGTCCTCTGATGCATTAAGACAAGTCCGCTACTGGATCGACTGCGGGGATGACGATTTCCTCTCGAAAGGCAATTGCCTCCTGCATATCGCCCTGATGGAAAAGCACGTACCCCATGAATTCCGCATAAGGGACGGAGCGCACAATTGGACCTACTGGAGGACAGGCATTACGGACGCGCTGGCCTTCATTGGGACAAGCTTCCATCAGTGACCCATTGACACGGCTGGCCGAGGCTCATTCATCATAGCTCGGCAGCGCACTGATCTCTTCAAAGTCAATCAACCCCCTGACAAATGCATGGCATTCCTCTCCATTGGTGATGACGATGTATTTCACAGGGGTGGCCAGGTTATACCGTAACACCTGCCACATCACTCGGCTGTTCAGCTTCTCTTCCATAGCCTTGCATTCGACCAGCATCCACGGACGGGCGCTGCCGTCGAATATCATGAGATCAAATCGTTTATTGAGCTCCCCCAGCTTCATACTCCTTTCCACGGCTATATAGGTAGCCGGATAGTTCTTCACCTGGAGCAGGTACTGTATAAAATTTTGGCGAACCCATTCTTCCGGTGTCAGACGAACCCATATTTTCCGCAATTCGTCCCATATCTCTTCTTTCTTTTCCTCTGGCTCTCTGATCCTGAAAGAGTGGGTAGGGTAGTAGATCTTTATCATGTTGCCGAAACTATTTGTTAAATTTACGGAATGAAAACCAAAGAGGAAATTGTACACAACTGGCTGCCTCGTTACACAGGCCAGCAGCTGGAAAACTTCGGGAAATATATACTGCTCACCAACTTCGAGAATTATGTGACCCTCTTCGCAGAATGGCATAAGGTGGAAGTAGTGGGGGTGCACAAACCCATGCAATGCGCCACCTCAGGCGATATCACCATCATCAATTTTGGGATGGGAAGCCCCGGAGCCGCTACCATCATGGACCTGCTCACGGCCATCGAACCAAAGGCCGTTCTCTTTTTGGGAAAATGCGGCGGCCTCAAAAAACGCAACAAGCTGGGAGATTTGATCCTACCCATCGCGGCTATACGCGGCGAAGGTACTTCCAATGACTATTTCCCTCCCGAGGTCCCCGCCCTCCCGGCATTCGCCCTCCAAAAGGCCATCTCCACCACTATCCGCGAATACGCCGTAGACTATTGGACAGGCACGGTCTATACGACTAACAGACGAGTATGGGAGCACGACGAGGCGTTTAAAGAATATTTGAAAAAGATACGGGCCTACGCCATCGACATGGAGACAGCCACCATCTTCTCTGTCGGATTTTTTAATAAGATCCCCACAGGAGCCCTGCTGCTCGTCAGCGATCAGCCCATGGTGCCGGAGGGGGTCAAGACAGCGGAGAGCGATGTGAAGATCACATCCCAATTCGTGGAAAATCATATTCACATAGGCATCGACAGCCTGAAACAGCTGATCAACAACGGCGTCACGGTAAGACATCTTCGCTTCTAAAGCTCGTGCAACGGTGCGGCAGCTATTCTTGTCAAGATAAAAAAAGCTATGCACCGGATATTTCAATTGCCATTTCTCTTCGGCATCCTCTTCTTTGCCTGCAAGCCATCACGGATGCATCCATCCGGCCCATACACCGGTAAGGTCGTCGGTGACATATGTTCACAATATACCATACAGCTCTTGTCCGGAAACATGGACCCCGCGCGGTATGTGAAGAACTGGAAGAACCCATCCACCGACAGCATCTATCACAATGTATTCTCTTTAAAAAATTATTGCGACTTCAACAGGCTGGGCCTCCACAGAGGGGATACATTCCAGTTCTCGCTCATCCCTGACAGCACCGTCCAGAACTGTGCCGTCTGCCTGATCTACGCGCCCACCCCTCCCATCTCTAATTCCATAAAGGTCACTCGATAGAATTAGCTATCTTACGGCTGCGGAATAAAACTTTCGTCATCGCAGCATGCCCGCTTTACTATCTATCAGGGATCTTACTATCGACTTTCAAACAGAGGCCGGCACATTGCCGGGTGTACAGGGTATAAACCTGGACGTACAGCGGAGCGAGATCGTTGCCCTCGTAGGTGAATCCGGCTCGGGAAAATCCATAACATCCCTGTCCATCCTCGGACTGCTCCCTATGCCTCCCGCCAACGTCACCAGTGGCCAAATACTTTTTACCACAAGGGACGGCGCCTCTATCGACCTCCTGCAACAAAGCCCGGCATCCATGCAGGACATCCGCGGCAACGAGATCGCCATGATCTTCCAGGAACCGATGACCTCCCTCAATCCGGTGCTCACCTGCGGGTTTCAGGTGACGGAGGCGATCCGAGTCCATCGCCGTCTGACAGCGGAAGAAGCACGCAAGGAAGCCATCGCCCTTTTCGAAAAGGTGCGGCTGCCGGACCCTGCGGGCATATTCTCCCGATACCCTCATCAGCTCAGCGGCGGACAAAAACAACGCGTAATGATTGCTATGGCCATGAGCAACCATCCCTCCCTGCTCATCTGTGACGAACCGACCACGGCATTGGACGTTACGGTGCAAAAAACTATTTTGGAGCTCATCCGGTCCTTGCAGCAGACGGAGAACATGGGGGTCATCTTTATCACACACGACCTGGGCGTAGTAGCTGAGATCGCAGACAGGGCCCTGGTGCTATATAAAGGAAATGTGGTGGAAGAAGGCAGCGTGATGCAACTTTTTAACCATCCGCAGCATCCTTATACCCGGGGACTGCTGGAACGCTGGCGTGCGATACAAACCCCGCCCCCGCGGTCTTCCGAGGTTGGCTCCGTACTTATGGAAATCAACAACCTGAAGGTTTGGTATCCATCCCGCAGAAACTTCCTGGGTAAGCCCCTGGCCTATACCAGGGCGGTGGACAATGTTTCCTTCCGCATATTCCGCGGGGAGACGCTGGGACTGGTAGGAGAGTCCGGCTGTGGCAAGACCACCCTCGGAAGGACCCTGCTCCGGCTGATACAACCCACAGCGGGTAACATTTTGTTTGAAGGCAGGGACCTGTCCACCTATACGGCGGGCGAGCTGAAGAAATTAAGGAGCCATATACAGATCGTCTTCCAGGACCCCTACTCTTCCCTGAACCCGCGTATCCCCATCGGCCCGGCCATCGCGGAAGTGCTGAAGGTGCATGGACGGGGAGCGTCGGATCGTCAACGGAAAGAGCTGGTGGTGGAATTGCTGGAGAAAGTAAGCCTTTCCGCGGAACACTATAACAGGTACCCGCATGAGTTCTCCGGAGGCCAAAGACAACGCATCGTCATCGCCCGGGCGCTGATCCTCCGTCCATCCTTTGTCGTATGCGACGAGTCCGTATCCGCGCTCGATGTCAGCATACAGGCCCAGGTGCTAAATCTGCTGAACGATCTGAAAAAAGAGCTGGGCTTCACGGTGGTCTTTATTTCGCACGACCTCCAGGTCATCCGGTATATCAGCGACCGCATCCTGGTGATGAACCGGGGCCGGATAGAAGAAATAGGATGGGCGGAAGATGTGTACAGCGCACCGCAATCGGAATATACAAAGAAACTGCTCGCGGCGGTGCCAAAGGCAATGTAACATCCGCCTCTATCGGAACGTACAGGATATAAATACCATCTTATGATAAAGAGCTTCTTTAAACTGGTTGGACGCAGTCTCGTAAGGGATCGGCAGTTCAGTCTTCTCAACCTGGTAGGCCTCTCCATCGGGCTGGCCTGCGCCATCCTCATCTTCTTATGGATCAACAACGAACGCAGCTACGATAAGTTCCATAAGAACAATGCCCGCCTGTACCAGGTCATGCAGAACGAATACTCGGGGGACGGCTCGATCCAAACCTTTCCAAACACCCCCGACCTGCTGGCAGCGACCATGAAGCAGGAACTGCCGGAAATACAGGAAGCCGTTATTGCGGTACCCCCGGATGCCGACGAGAACAGCAGAGGGGTCGTCGCGGTAAATGGAGCCCGTATAAAGGCTCAGGAAATGTATGTCACTCCCAATTTCTTCGATGTTTTTTCGTATAAGCTCCTGGAGGGGAACCCACACCAGGCGCTGTCGGATAGATCATACGTACTCCTTTCCAAAAGCCTGGCGATAAAGCTATTCCATACTACCCACGACATCATCGGTAAGATCGTCACCTGGGACAGGGGCTTAGCCGAACAAGGATCGGCCAGCATGAACGGCAGCTACACGGTCTCCGGCATTTTTGCCGACGTGCCCGGCAACTCGTCCCAACAGTTCGATCTGCTGTTCACTCACGCTCAATACTTCACCCACATCACGCATGACATCGGCTGGTTTAGCAATAGCCCGCCCACCTATGTATTGCTGAAGGAAGGAACAAATCTGACACAGCTGAATAAAAAGCTGGAGAACTTTGCAAGAAAAAGATTCCAGCCGGGCACTGACCAGTACAAATGGGCCGGTACGTTCTTCTTCCAACCCTACCAGGACATCCACCTGTATAACCATTACGAGAATGGAAAAGTAGCGGGCGGCCGGATAGCCTATATACAGTTGTTTTCCATCATCGCCATCGGCATACTCATCATAGCCTGCATCAATTTTATGAACCTGTCCACAGCCCGGGCGGCTAAAAGGATAAAAGTGGTAGGTATAAAAAAAGTGATGGGCGCTACGCGAGCTGCCCTCATCCTTCAATACCTGGGCGAGTCCATGCTGATGACCCTGGCATCCCTCATCGTCGCGGCAATACTGGCCACACTGCTGTTGCCCTCCTTCGAAAGCATCACCGGTCAACACTTCACCCTGCATTTCACGACAGGAGCCTGGATCACCATCCTCCTTATCACGCTCATCACAGGCCTGCTGGCCGGAAGCTATCCCGCCCTGTATCTCTCGGGTTTCCGGCCGGTGAAGGTGCTTAAGGGTGGCGCCGAACGGACAGGAGGGGAAGCATTCATCCGCAAATGCCTGGTCGTATTCCAGTTCAGCCTCTCGGCCATCCTGATCCTGACAGTGCTGGTAGTATATGGTCAGATGCAGCTGGTGCAAAACAAGAACCTGGGTTATAATAAAGACAATATCCTCCGCATGTCCAACGAAGGCGGTATCGCCCATAGCCAGGACGCATTCCTTTCCGACCTAAGGTCCCTGCCGGGTGTCGCGTATGCATCGGATATGGAAGGGAACATCCTCGGCGACCATAGCTCAGGTGGCGGCGTAGACTGGCCGGGTAAGACAAAAGGCATGGAGTTCGATATCCTGTACCTGGACTACGACCTCATGGAGACGATGGGACTGCAAATGAAGGAAGGTCGCACCTTCGACAGGAACCATCCCACGGACAAGGACGGCCTCATATTCAACGAGACGGCCATTGCGATGATGCATCTCAAACACCCCATCGGTCAACCGGCAAACCTCTACGGCGCAAAAAAACAGATCATCGGAGTGGTAAAGGATTTTAATTACGAATCGCTTTATAAAAAGATCGGCCCCCTGGCCATCGGCTTCCGGGATAAGAACAGCAATATCTTTATCCGGATCAGGGCCGGCAGGGAAAAAGAAACGCTCTCACAACTGGCATCGGTCTATAAAAAATATAATCCGGGATTGCCGTTCGAATTCTCCTTCCTGGATAAAGATTACCAGGCCCTCTATGCAGCGGAAAGAAGAGTCTCGGACCTGTCAAAATATTTTGCCGGTATCGCCATCGTCATTTCCTGTCTGGGATTATTTGGACTGGCAGCCTTCAACGCGCAAAGGAGACAAAAAGAGATCAGTATCCGCAAGGTGGTGGGGGCCTCCGTAAAGGACGTAGTCATTCTGTTATCCAAAGATTCACTCGCGCTGGTATTGTTAGCCGCCCTGATCTCCTTTCCCCTGTCCTGGTGGGCGATGCACAGATGGCTGGAAGGTTTTGCCTATCGCATATCGCTCAGCCCCGGACTATTTATCATAGCGGGAACCGCACTCATCGTCATCACATTGCTGACAATAAGCTTTCAATCCATCCGCGCAGCGGTTGCCAACCCCGTGAATACGCTAAAGCAGGATTAATAAATGATCACGATCTCCACCCGGCGGTTACGCGCCCTTCCCGCAGCAGTGGCGTTGGCGGCGACAGGACGCGACGATCCATAACCCTGTATGGTAGTGACAGACCCTATGCCAGGCAATTGCCGGAGGATATAGTCCCGGATACTGGCAGCCCGTCGCATTGCCAGGCGGAGATTGAACGCATCGGTAGCAATATTGTCGGTATGACCCGCTATCTCGACCCTGGCAGGCTGTTTGTCCTTTAGACGGCTGATCAGCGTATCCAGCACAGCCGCATAATTACTCCGTATAATACTACTGTTCGTAGCAAACAATACGCCGGGCACTACCAGGGTGTCGATGGGCGGCATCACGAACAGCGGCGGTGCAGACTGCTGGGCGACCAGTGTATCATGGGAAGTCTCCAGCGGTACACTATTGGCGGGCAGCGAGTCCAGGTAAATATGTTTGGTATGCCGGTGGTGCTCCTGGTAAAGAACGGACTGGCGGAAAGCAGCCCAGGAACACAGCTTTTCTGTCGAGTCGGTGGGCGACAAACTAATATCATCCATCCAGAAGACGATATTGCCGTAAGCTATTTTCAGCTTCTTCCCCAGCCCCAAAGGAAAAGGTTCGGGTAACAGCATATTACCCACCATAAAAAAATTCTTCCCCTCCTCTACCCTGAACTTCTTGCGCAGTAACATCCATCCGTAATCGTCCTTTTCCACTACATCCGACCCGGACAGGTTCACAGAGGGCTGGGTCTTGCCGATGACACCTGGCGTTCTGGCAGGGTCCGCAGCGCTCAGCATGATCTCCAGGTGCGTAAAAGGAAATTTGTCCGTGTACAGCCAGAACGATACTTCATATTCGTTTCCCGCCTTCAGCGGGCAAAGGGTCATGGTATAGGGGAATGTACGTTTGACCATGGGCGCATACACATTATCGTATACAAACGACATGGTCCGCTCCCCGTCCTTGGCCCTGGGCCAGACAAATTCGGGGGGTGATACGGTGAACCAGGCAGCCGGCGCACAGTGTGCATGATATTCCGTGCAGGTATTGACATTCTCAAAACTGCCATTCGCCAGGAAGTTCTGACATAGGGCGCGCGAACTAATCATCGTCATCGCGCTGACCATAATAGTCATTATCGAGGTAGAATACATTGACGCTTTTACGTTTGGAAAAGAGGAACCGTTTCAGCTGCTTTTCAAACTGGTCCCGCGCGGGTGTTCCGGGCCGTATCTTCTTCCCGGTCAGGCGCACAAAATCATCATCGGTGCTGACCTCCTTCTGGTTGAGAGGCTGCAGCCCGCTGAGACCCATCTGCCATTCGTCATCCTTGTTGACCTTGTACTGGAAAAAGTAGATATAGCCCTTCTTCTGACGGAACTGTACGACCTTCTTATCTACATACTGCACGGCGAAAAATTCATTGTCATTCTTTCCGCTGACCAGCAGGCTACGCGCCATATCCGTCTGGTTATGGAAATTACGGGGGAACCTGTCGGCTTTATGTATGTCCTCCAGCTCTTTTAATAAGGCGCTTCTGTGCTGGTCGCTGGCGGCCAGGGCCTGGAAGATAGAGTCGGCGACAGGCTTGTTATTGCGCAGCAGCAGCACGGCCGTGCTCAGACGCAGGACCGGATCGGAGCTCCGGAGCAGCTTGGAAAAGAACATTGGCACGGTAGCATTCCTGTCGTAGAAAGGCGCCAACAGTACGGCGTAGTCGGCCAGCAGGTCGTCGGCCTCGTCTTCTCCTCTGCCGGAATAAGAGTTTTCATCGGAATTATCATCCTCTTTTTTCTGCAGCCGCTTTTCATCCCGGCCTTCCTGTTTCTTCCATTGCAGCCTGGCATCGAAATACAATTGGCTGAAATAAGATTCATAATCCGTGCTCCTGAGATAGCCGCTGTCCACCAGGGTAGCCAGCAGGGACTGGACGCTGGACTTATAATCATCCACGGTGGCCATCTGCAAAAGGTCCGGGAAAAGGGTCTTCGCCAGGGACAGGGTATCCCGCATATTCTGGAACAGGAAGCTATAGTCGGAGCCATTGTCGAATATAGGAGGGTCCTGTATCAGCAATGTCCTGAGCAGCTCATAGGCGGGGAGGGTCTTGTGCTTGGACAGGGCCTTGAAAACGGCATTCTGGAAGGTGCTGGTATCTCCCGCACGTTCATATATATCCTTCAGCCCATCGACTACCTGCCGGATGGTGGCGGAGTCGTCGATATATCCCAGCTCATTGATCAGCTTTGTCTTCGTCTCGAAGTAGTCCTTCCCGTTATAAGGCAGCGTCCGGATAGCTTTCAACAGCAAAGGCAACCCGCCCGACCCAAAATATACGTTGGGGATGGCTTCCTTTGCACGGGCTCTGACCAGAGAATCTTTGCTGTAAAAGTCAGCAAAAAATGTATCCAGCTTGCTGGCAAAGACGGAAGGCCCCAGCTTCTTATCCACGGGCCTTAAGCTGGAATAGAACCTTTCGACAAAGGCCGAAGCCTTGTCCAGCGTGTCGCCAAGGGAAGTTACCCGGAAGATCCGGTTGTCCTTCAAAAAGATCCAGCTGGTGATACAACGGGAAGTATTGGTATCGACATACAGGTATTTAAACCCTGTACAATTGGGCTGGTCGAAGCACAACGGCTGTTTATCACGGATGATAAGATCTTCCCGCACCTTCTGCTCGTTGCTTTCCTCTTTCCAGAACGAAACGGAATCCTTGGGGTAATAATATTTGGGGAAGGTCTCCATGGATACAAAGACGGCTTCTCCCGTGGAGTCATCCTGGAAAAGTGCAGTCTTTGCCCGGGGCCAATAATTGCTGTAATCCGGGAGCGAACTGAGGAACTCTTCACTGGAGGCACGCTCCAGCAACCCTCTCATGCCCGCATCGATATCCGGCACTACGGGAGTGGTCACACGTATATTCACAAAGGTGTCCACATAGTTCTGAAAGCCAGTATACCGGTAAGGCGTAAACTCCAGCGAATTGAAAAAATTCAGGAACGCCTTGTCCTTGCTGCGGCTTCTGCTGGCCAACAAGTAATAATGCGGGCCCTTGATGAGGAATTTTGTCCGGATATAGGAACCATCTTTCAGCTGGTAGCTGCCGTCCAGACAGGGATACCCCTTGTACAGACCGGTGTGACGGGTAAGGGTCTTATCGACGATGTCGGACAGGCGGAAGCTCTCCTCCATAAGGGCAAGGTCGGCAGTGTCCTCTTCCAGGAAATGATAGTTCTGGACCGCCTTTTTCCAGATAAGGAACGCATCCCCAGTGGCCGAGTCCGTACATTCATATTCCCAGCGGGGAATACCGTCGAGATTGGCCATATTCCTGTACTGCGCAGGGATCCGGGGCAGCTTGACCTGGAAACCTCCCTGTGGCGGCGAAAAGTCGGCCCATATATTGACCCCGGTGGGATGGATCGCAATGGAGTTGAAAAATTGCTCCGCCTCTTTCCCATCGACATAGTTATTGTTCCCGCTCATTTTAAAAATGAGCATCTCGTATGGAGTGACAAGAACATTGTACCGCTGTATATCGCCCCGGCGGGTCTTGCTGGTGATATCAAAGCCTTTAAAACCGCTGCGGGTAATGGAAGTCTTTTTTAATATTTTCCCGGGTATGCTTTCATACAGCAGGCTGTCTATTTTTCGCAGCACGGTCTCCTCTTTCTGTCCCAGGAAGCTGCTATGGGTCTTCAGCCGTCCGATCATATAGTACGCTCCGTTGCTCATGTCGGCATATTGCCAGGAGTCGGTGCGGCTGTCGGGACGACGGTATAGCTTGCCTGGCAGCTGGACGGAGAAGTCTCCATCGTCGGGCGAGAAGCTGGAAAAGCTGACGGGTACCTTTATCTTGTCGATGTCCTCCTTTTGATTGGCATCACGGTCTGGCATAGTGACAGGACGAAGAATATAGCCCTTTTTCCGGAGGAGCTCGATGACCCCTCTTTTACCGGGCAGATGGGCCGCCCCTACCCCGACAAAGAGGGTGTGATGTTTTATAATGCTGTCGATGGACGCCGCCTGTATCTCGTTACGCCGGTAGAGGAATTTTTCCATATAGGCTTCCGATGGCTGCATAAGCTTTTCCAGGGAGTCCAGCATATCGAGGTCCCCCTTCCGGTACGCTTCCTGGGTCTTTTTCTCCAGCTCGTACGGAGATGCTCCATCAGAGTCGGTTCTCTTCTTCTTGTCCTTCATCATATCCTGGGCTGCCTCCATGACGAGCTGTTCCGTCTGGAAATAGTTCTCCACCCCGGTGGCCTGCTTTCCAAGCTTCCTGCCTGTCTGGTAGATATAGAGATCCAGATAAGTATCTTCTTCAAAGTCGGCATGGGATTGATAGGTCCTGTACAGCAACCCGTTGATGATGGTAGGCTCGTCGCTGAGGGCCGACTTGAGATTGTCCTCGTATTTTTCCAGCTGAAAAGAACGCTCATTGATGTAGTCGCCCGGAGCCCCCTGGGTGTAGAACCTTAGGTTGGTCTGCATCTTCTGATAACGGAACAGCTGATCCTGCCAGACCTGGGGGTCCAGTTCCAGCGCAACCATCTCGGAATTACGGATATCCTGGTAAAAAGAGTCGCTCAGGTGAAAGACCAGCTTGCTGCTCACATGCATCGTTCCGAAGAGATAAGAGGGCTTTGCCATGCCATTGCCGGTAATTTCCCACAATAAGGCCGGATATTTCTTTCCGGATCGGACCGGTTGGGCTGTTAGGAAGGTCGCCGGGATAAGTAACAAAAGCAGCGCCACAAAATACTTTCGCAAAGGGGTCGATCTCATTATCTGGAGCGTTATTCGATGGTTTATGAAGTTGAGTAAAAGACGGTAAATATGGAAAATTATTTTACTGTCGGTAGAAATAGCCTGCCCCCTCCTCGGGAGCATCCCTTACGGGGTGCTCCCCTAAAGTTTATTTGGATTCCCTTGCTTTTTGTTGTACCTTCGCCCGCTTAAAATCATGCCGTAACATGATATCAAATCGGGTGCCGTAAGACCTGGTTTGTACCGGACAGCCGACAGCCCTCCGTAATATCATTACCAAGCCACCCTGGTATCATGTGCGAGAAATAAAAACAATAGAATCCACATGAAGCTTTCACAGTTCAAGTTCGACCTTCCTCTAAACCTTATTGCTCAACACCCTGCGAAAAAAAGAGAAGACAGCCGTATGATGGTTGTACACCGTGCCACCGGCCAGATAGAAAACAAGCATTTCAGGGACATTCTCGACTATTTCGACGACAAGGACGTATTCGTAGTCAATAATACCAAGGTCTTCCCCGCGCGCATGTATGGCCGAAAGGAGAAGACAGGCGCCAAGATAGAAGTATTCCTCCTCCGCGAACTCAACAAGCCCAACCGTCTGTGGGACGTTATCGTAGACCCCGCCCGTAAGATCCGGGTAGGTAATAAGCTCTACTTCGGAGACAACGATGAGCTGGTAGCAGAAGTCATCGACAATACCACCAGCCGTGGAAGGACCATCCGCTTCTTATGGGATGGCACGGACGATGAGTTCCGCCAGGTATTGGAAGTACTGGGTGAGACCCCCCTTCCCAAATACATCAAACGCAAACCGGACGAAGAGGATAAAGAACGCTACCAGACAGTTTACGCCAAGCATGAAGGCGCCGTAGCAGCCCCCACCGCCGGTCTTCATTTTAGCAAAGAGCTGATCAAACGCCTGGAGATAAAGGGAGTACGTTTTGCCGAAGTCACTCTCCACACAGGCCTTGGCACTTTCCGGCCCATCGAAGTGGAAGACCTGAGCAAGCACAAAATGGACGCCGAATACTACCGTATCGAAGACGATGCCTGCAAGATCGTCAACAAGGCGCGGATGGGCGGTCATCGCATCTGCTCCATCGGCACCACCACCATGCGTGCAGTGGAATCCTCCTTTACTGCAGAAAAACTATTAAAGCCCTCCGAAGGCTGGACAAACACATTTATCCACCCCCCCTATCAATTCAATATCGCCGACGCGCTGGTGACCAATTTCCACCTGCCCAAAACCAGTCTCCTGATAATGGTATGCGCCTTTGCAGGTTATGACCTGGCTATGGAGGCCTATAAGAAGGCTATCAAGGATAAATACCGGTTTTTCAGCTATGGCGACGCCATGCTGGTCGTCTAACTCGGTTGGTAAAGCCATATGAGAAGAATTACATCTGTATTAACAGCTTTATTACTTGTGACCATGGCCCATGCGCAACAGCAGGAGATCCCTCTTTATGACGGGGCTATCCCTAACTCGAAACCCGCTCCGGACAGGGAAACAACCGATCCCAAAAATCACTGGAGCCTCAGCCTGGTCAGTCACCCAACGCTGAAGATATTCCTGCCGGAAAAGAACAGGGCCAACGGTGCTGCCATGGTCGTATGCCCCGGCGGTAGCTATATCCACCTCGCCATGGGACACGAAGGAGTGGAAATAGCGGATAGCCTGAATGCAATAGGTATCGCGGCATTCGTGCTGAAATACCGCCTGCCCGGCGACGAGACCATGATCGATAAGACAATAGGCCCCTTACAGGACGCGCAACGGGCCATTCAACTGGTAAGAAAGAATGCACAGGAATGGGGCGTAGATCCGAACCGCGTAGGTATCATGGGCTTCTCAGCCGGAGGACATCTGGCCTCGACAGCAGGCACTCATTTTGCCAAAGCCAGGATCGACAATCCGGATAATATTTCCCTGCGGCCCGATTTTATGATCCTCCTCTACCCTGTGATCAGCTTTTCGGACAGCATCACCCATCATGGCTCACGGGACCATCTCATTGGCCCCAACCCTTCCCCGGACAAAATAATGGAATACTCCAACGAAAGGCAGGTGCGCCCCAATACACCCCCTGCCTTCCTGGTACATGCGGGCGACGACCAGACAGTGAAGGTTGCCAACAGCATACATTTTTACGAAGCATTGCAGCAAAACAACGTGCCATCGGAGATGCATATCTACCCTCATGGCGGCCACGGCTTTGGACTGCACAATAAAACCACCTCCGATAGCTGGTTCGACAGACTGAAGACCTGGCTGAACGACAACGGCTGGCTGAAGAAATAGCCTCACCGCCCCGGCTCCCCCAAGTCGGGGTTCTCCGCACCGGCGTGCCCGCCAAAACAGTTTATTCCAGCCCGAACAATCCCTTATTCAGCAACTGCAGGGTCTGCGTCTTATACGATGAAGGTATCAGCAGGGAGACGTTATGCTTGCTTCCACCATAACTGACCATACGAATGGGCACAGGCGTCATTGCCTCGAAAAGCTTCGCAAGCACACCCGGGGTCTGGGATATTTCGTTGCCCACGATACTGACGATGCTGTGATTTTCTTCCACCTCGATGGTGCCGAAGGGTTCCAGCTCTTTTACGATGGCTTTCAGATCCGAGACGCTGTCGATGGTCACAGACACGGCGACTTCGGACGTCGTGATCATGTCGATGGGTGTACGGTATTTCTCAAATACTTCGAAGATCTTACGCAGGAACCCATAAGCCAGCAGCATACGGCTGCTGCGGATATTGATGGCGATGATACCATCCTTGGCGGCAATGGCCTTTACACCGACAGATCCCGCTTCTTCCGTTATAAGCGTGCCTTTTGCCTCGGGCTGCATGGTATTGAGCAGCTTCACGGGCACTTTATAGAACTGTGCGGGCCAGATACTGGCAGGGTGAAGGATCTTGGCTCCAAAATAGGCCAGCTCCGCGGCCTCCTCAAAGCTCAGCTGCTCGATGGGGAAGGTCTTTTTGACGACACGGGGGTCGTTATTGTGCATCCCGTCGATGTCGGTCCAGATCTCACAGACAGTCGCATTGATGGCGGCTGCAATAAGAGAGGCGCTATAGTCGCTGCCGCCTCTTTTCAGGTTGTCCACCTCTCCGCGCGCATTGCGGCAGATATAGCCCTGGGTGACAAACAGCGTGGTATTCCTGTGCTGCTGCAACAGATGCCCTAGCTTGATCTTGATGCTGTTGACCTGGGGCTCGTCATGATTGTCGATGCTCATGAACTCCAAGGCAGGAAGCAGCACATGGTCGATGCCATTCTCTTCCAGGAATACGGAGAAAAGCTTGGTGGACAGTAGCTCGCCCTGCGCCAGTATGTCCTTGCTCAACGCCTCGCTGAACGATATGCGGAGAATGATGGTGAGAAATTCGAAATGTTCTGCCACGATGGCGTTGGCCTTGGCCAGTCCCTTTTCACCCTTGACAAGCTCCTTTATAAAGGATTGGTAATGCGCTTCCAGCTTTTCTATCTGCTGGCGGGCCGCCTCGCGGTCGCCAGATGCGATGGAATTGCCTATCTCAACGAGTGCATTGGTGGTACCACTGAGCGCGCTCAACACGACGATCGTTGCCTCATCATCCTTGGTGATCAGTTGGCTTACCTGGCGCATGCGCTCGGGTTTACCGACGGATGTGCCTCCGAATTTCATGACTTTCATTCCTAAATATTCCTTTTTTTGGGATGGCAAAGATACATCCTACGGGATTAGAAATTTTCGAAAAACTCCACACCCAGCTTCTCAGCCAGTCCTTTCAGGTCATTTACCACGGGCGCCAGCAGGGGTATGCCATTGCCAAGCCGCGCGGTTTCCATCTCCCGCTCAGGATCGCCGGGGATCAGTACCTTCTCCTGCCCCGGGGCAGGCGTAGCGGAACGAAATCGCTGTATCCACTTGTCCATATGCTGCTTGAACTCGTCGGCAGGACGGAAGGCATCGATACGCATGGCCCCAAAAAAATGTCCGATACCCTTTCCAGGCATGCCGGTAGGCATGGGTACATAGGCAGGGAAAGGCGGCACCCAGGGGCCATAGTTGGCGCCACTGAGGACAGCGGAAAATATATCTACTATCGCGCCAAGCGCATATCCTTTATGGCTGCCATGATCCCGGTCGCCTCCCAGCGGCAGCAGCGCCCCTCCGGTCTTCAACGCATGCGCATCCGTCGTCGGATGACCATCCTTGTCCTGTATCCAGCCCAGCGGCGCTTCTTCATTCTTCCGTTGCAGGATCTCCAGTTTGCCATTGGCAGCCGTGGTCGTGGCAAGGTCGGCCACAAAGGGAGGCTCCTCTCCTGCGGGAACGGCTACACATATAGGATTGGTGCCGAGCATCCGCTCGATGGAAAAAGTAGGCGCTACCAGGGCGCTGGCATTGGTCATGGCTACGCCGATCATATCCTGTTCGACAGCCTTGAGCGCATGATAGCCGGCAATCCCAAAATGATTGGAGTGCTGTACGCTGACCCATCCGGTGCCCACATTCCTGGCTTTTTCAATGGCCACCTGCATGGCATAGGGAGCTACCACCAATCCAAGCCCGCTGTCACCATCTACAACAGCCGTACTGGGGGTCTCATGAATGATCTTTATGTTGGGAGTTGTATTGGCCCTGCCGGCTTCCCATAGCCGTACATATCCGATGAGCCGGGCCACCCCATGCGAATCGATACCACGAAGGTCGGCGCTCAGCAAGGCGACGGCGGCGGTATGGGCATCCTTTGCAGGACAGCCTATTTTTTCAAAAATGGAGACAGTAAAAGCTAACAGCTCGTCATAGGGGAAGAGATAGGCAGTGTTGGCGCCTGAAGTAGAGGACGGGTCCGGTCTTTGTTGATGCTGTGGCATGGCATGACTTTAGGACCGCAAAGATACAGATCTAATCATTTGTTCCACTAACGATAAACCCCTGGTACGACACGAATAAATTGCCTTCACTCACGTCTTTATCAAACGCTGCCCACCAATCCGCGATCTCCGTCTGTGTGAGCACACCGGTTGAAACGCCCGTTTGCAGAATTCCCTCATGAACTCTTTTTGTAATATCCTGCATTACCCGATCGTTTCCGGAATAGCTCGAGGGCTGAACCCGGACATTTGTAAATCCCGCCTCCCTCATTAGATGAAATAATTCGGGTCCTACGCGCCCATTCGGAAAACTGTCCGATGCATAACGGACGATCTTTCTTGTAAGCGCTTTATCCCCGTGTGCGATCACCATCGCATCCCAATCGAAGTCAAATATAACAACCCTTCCCCCTGGCTTAAGCACATCCTCCAAAAATTTCATCAGGAACTGATGTTGAGAGTTGTCGACATTTTGAAAACCCGTTGTTAAATTTTGCTTTTCCATAAATAGAAAGCCCCGGTTTGAACCGGGGCTATAATTTTAAAGTTTACTCGTTTGCTCCTTAAAGTACTTCACCGTAGTGATCACATCCGGCACATTGTTGTACCAGTTATTCTCTCTTTCAATGGAGAACATGCCCGTGAATTTCTGACGGTTCAGCTCGCTGAAGATGGCAGGGAAGTTGATCTTGCCGGTACCCACTACCATATCGCCGGCTTTCGTATTACCTACGGAATCGATGTCCTTCAGGTGTACGCCGTAGACATGCCCTTCCAGCTTCCTGAGACATTCTACAGGATCGAGACCGCTACGTGCCCAGTGACCTACGTCGGCACAGGCGCCGATATTGGGATGACCCTGTATGGCAGCCAGCACGGAGTCAGGATGCCAGTATACATTGGGCCTGGCATGCTCGTGGATGGCTACCTTGATGCCATAAGCGCCGGCCAGGCTGTCGATCGCGCCCCATTGATCCTTCAACGGCTCCGAGGTGATATAGCTGAGGCCAAACTCCTTGGCCAGATCGAAAAATTTCTTCCATTCATCGATGGTCTTGGGAGTGATAACGCCCATAGCTACGATGCTAAGTCCATGAGACTGCAGCATCTGTTTGACCTTTGCCTTTTCTTCAGGCGTCATGTCAGGTCCAAATTTCCCTTTCATGCCGGCGCCCAAAGGCTGGCCCGGATACGCCTCCAGATATTTGACGCCCGCACTGTCGGCCTTGGCGAGCGCCGTATCGAAAGAGACATAATGGAATGTCCATAATTGAGCGCCTATCTTCCAATCCCTGGCGACAGAAGGGGTCGAATCATTCTTCTTTGCGGTAGAATCCTGTGTATTGCCGGACCCCTGGTTGCCACAGGAGGCGAGCATCATAAGGCCGGAGAGGCAAAGCAATGGTACTGTCAGTTTCTTCATGATGAATGTTTTGTGTGTTCCGATAATGAGTGTTTCTTCAAAAAATGAAAAATTGAAATTAAGGGATTTTTTAGATTTACACTATGAATAGCATGACGCATATGCTGACAGCAGTACTGCTGCTGATAGCACTAACACACACCGCCGCTCAGTCACGTAGGGAAGACATTTTTTCGCAGGCAGTGCTGTACCAGAAACGGGTGACATTGGAAAAGGACCTGCGGGAACGTATCACCGGATACAATATGAGCCTGCCGTTGGACAGCAATTCCGAGGACAAATATATGTCCGCATGCTGGGCCATCTCCCAATTCCTTATCTATTCCCCCCAGGTGGCGGCAGGTTTTGACACCTTGTTCCATGGTTATGGCACGCTGTCCTATGATACGAAAAGAGCCTTTCTCGAAGCAGTATATGCCGTCTCCCCACAACATTACGCCAAACAGATACGGTCCATTCTCGACAACAGTTCGGATCCCAAACTGTTCTCCCTTTGTGCAGCCTATCTGTATCGCGTCGACACGGGCACGGGTAACAGCAATGCATTAAAGATCCGGATGGTGGAAAAATTTCCAGGCTACGACACGATACCGGTCTTACAGGAGTTGGCAAATTTTCTCAGCTATCACACGGCTCAGCAGCGATCCAGGACACCGGACCTGTCCTCCCTTTTTGCCTATCAGCGTGCCAAAGGGCAAAAAATCATTTATTCCTTCCAGCGTTGGGATAGGAATTATCCCGGTATGGCCATCGTGCAGGGTGAGGATGGACAATTTATCAAAGACGCTCAGGGTAGGATACAGGTATTCGAACAGCTGGCCCGCTCGGGCTCTGACCTGCCCTATTTTCTCACAAATGGAAGCACTCCCCAGGGGGTATACAGCATACAGGGTACGGATGTCTCGAGGACCAGCTTTATCGGCCCCACGCCGAACATTCAGCTGCTAATGCCCTTCGAAGGCGCCTGGGATAAATATTTCCACACGGACACGGCAACGGTCCAACCCCTGGTCGCCGACTTCGGTACAGTTCATCCTCCACTCGATTCTCTTCAGATGTACCTGCAGCTCCTCTTCCCTCCCGACTGGCAAAACTACACCCCCATGATGGAAGCCTGGTCGGCAGGTCGCATCGGCCGGGCAGAGATCATCGCCCACGGCACGACCATCGACCCCGAATATTTTAAGGACAGACCCTTTTATCCCCTGACACCAACGATGGGATGCCTGTGCGCGAAGGAGTTGTGGAACCCGACCAGCGGACACCCCCTGGTCAGCGAACAGCTGAACCTGCTCAACGCCTGGCTCTCCACTCCGGCAAAAAAAGGATACCTGTATGTCATCAATATAGACGACCAGCACAAGCCCGTGAGCCGCGCGGAAGTGGAACATCTGCTCTCACCGGCCTCTGCCACAAAAAATCCCGATCCCAGTCCCAGGTTCGCCCAGACAGATTACGACATTTGCATATACGGCGGCACCTCCGCAGGCGTCATCGCAGCCTATACCGCTGCCCGGATGCACAAAAGCGTCTTGCTGGTGGAGCCCGGCCATCACCTGGGCGGGCTGAGCTCCGGCGGACTGGGCTACACCGACATCGGTAATAAATATGCTATAAAAGGTCTTTCACTTGATTTCTACCGCCGCGTGGGACGGCACTACGGCAAGTTCGAACAATGGGTCTTCGAACCCCACGTAGCAGAGGATATCTTTAAACAATATATACAGGATGCCAACATAAAGACCCTCTACGATTATCACATCGTCGGGGCCACAAAACAGGCAGCTGCCATCACTTCCATTTCCCTGGAGTCATCGGGCCTCGCCAAAGCCCTCTCGCCCCGCACCATCAAAGCCAAAATGTTCATCGACTGCAGCTACGAAGGCGACCTGATGGCCCGGGCAGGCGTTTCCTACACGGTGGGCCGTGAAGCCAACACACTGTATAACGAAACCTACAACGGCATCCAGCTAAGGGACAAACACCAGTTCCCCGATGGCATCGATCCCTACAAGACACCGGGAGATCGGTCCGGCGGTCTCTTATGGGGCATCAGTCCCGAACCCATAGGACAGCAGGGGCAAGGCGACAAAAAGGTGCAGAGTTACAATTACCGGATCTGTCTTACCAACGACCCGGTCAACCGCATTCCCATCACCCGGCCCGCGGGATATGATTCCACCCGTTACGAGCTGCTGCTGCGTCTGCTGGAGAAGCGGCCCGCAGGAGACCTCCGGGGATTCCTCAAATTCGATCGGCTGCCGGGCCACAAGACGGATATCAATAACAACGGTCCTTTTTCCACGGACAACATCGGCATGAACTACGATTACCCTGACGCAGATTATGATACACGAAAAAAGATCGCACAGGCCCATACGGTCTATACAAAAGGACTGCTGTACTTCATCGGAAACGACAAGCGTATGCCACCTCATTTGCGGACCCAGATGCAGGAATGGGGCTACCCAAAGGATGAATACGCCGACAACGGTCATTGGTCCCCGCAGATGTATGTGAGGGAATCAAGAAGGATGAAAGGAGCCTATATCATGACACAGGCCAACTGCGAGGACCGGACCACGGTGACGGATGGCGTGGGCCTGGCAGCCTACACGATGGACTCGCATAACTGTCAGCGCATCGTCGTGAATGGAATGGTAAAGAACGAAGGAGATGTGCAGATCGGTGGATTCCCTCCTTATCCCATTTCCTACCGCGCACTGGTGCCCAAAACAGAGGAGTGCAGTAACCTGCTGGTGCCGGTCTGCCTCTCGGCCAGCCACATCGCCTATGGCTCCATCCGCATGGAGCCGGTCTTTATGGAGCTGGGACAGTCCTCCGCCATTGCAGCCGCAATGGCCATCGATCGGCATATCCCCGTTCAACAGGTCGATGCAGCCGCTATACGGGATACCCTCCGGAATGACCCCCTGGCGGACGGCAGCACACCGGAAATACTTGTCGACAATGATGATGGCGCCGGAGTGACGGTGGAAGGAGAATGGACCCGTGACACACAGGACAGCTACGGCTTTTCCAGGCTGTCCTCCGGACTAACAGATTCTCACAAGGATCAGCCCTTCCGGCAGGTACGCTTTAATATAACAGTGACTGTTTCCGGAACCTACACCCTATATATCTACGTCTCCAGGACCCAAAACCCTAGCAAGATCACCACTGTCACCGTATCCGCCGGTGGAAAGGTCACAGAAGCAGCCATCCCTACCGGGAAACTCCGGGTAGAAGGACAGACCTCGGGAGAATGGATGGAATGCGGAAGATACCCGTTGAAGGCAGGAAAGGGTAACTATGTGACCATCAATAATAAAGGGGCAGACGGTGTGATCGTTGCGGATGCGGTATTATTGACAAAAAACCCCAGTCGTTAGACTGGGGTCACCAACAAGTCTGTTAATTTCTTTAGAACGGCAGATCATCGATAGGCTCGGTAATATCCCCCGGCGAAGGCACCCGGGAAGCAGGTGCGCTCTGAGAACTATAGCCTCCTTCGGAGCCACCGCCATATCCACCACCTTCGGATCCCCGGCTGCCCAGAAGCTGGACGGTCTGCACCCTTAAAGTCAACGATACCCCCGTGGTCCCGTCGTTCTTAGGATAGGTCCTTACTTCAGGCGTTCCTTCAGCATATACTTGTGTTCCTTTTTTGAGATAGGGGGCGATACCCGTACGGTCTGTCCAATAGGCGCATTCTACCCAAATGGTCTTATCCTTCTGATTGCCCTGTGCATCACGGAACTTCTCGGTATGCGCCACATTGAAATTGATCACATTTTTCCCATTCACGGTATTGGTGACACAATCCTTACCGAGATTCCCTATTACTTGTAGTTTAATCATAATTGTAAATTTTAAAATTGAAAGCAAATCACAACTAATGGTAGATTCATAGTGAAACGGCAATTTACATTATTTAAAACTCGCCGGGTGGAGAAGTTTTCCCAAAGTTACCCACCCGCCAAAGGCTCACCCCCGCCCCCCAACCGCTCAATCTCCCCCTCCAACCGCACCCCCAGCCCGCCAACCGCTCAATTCCAGGGACAGGCGGTTCTCTTTTCCGCCAACCTTTACCTAATTTTAAAGGTGCAAAAGTCATTGCTTATCATATTTTTTGTCGCTTGCCGCCTTGCCACCCAGGCACAGCAGGAGACGTCCAAAGCCAGGCTCAGGATTGACAGCCTGATCCAGCATTATGAATACTGCGCCAGCCACTGGATGGATTCCTCCGGCTGGTATGCGGACCAGGCCATGGAAGAAGCCCGTCGGGTAAATGATATCCACAGCATTGCCTTGGCCACAGCCTGCAAATCCCTGTACACCCTCAACTTTACCAACGATTTCATCCTCAGCGAAAGCCAGGCGGGGGAAGCCCTGGACTGGTTTAGCCGTACCTCCGACAAAGGTCACATCTCTCTGGCTTACTATGCCCTGGGATTCGCCATCTTCGCCCAGAGCCGGTTTGAAGAAGCCATCCATCTCCTGCAACAGGCCCAGGATTATGCACAAAAGGCAGGTGACACTACCGGCGTCATCAAGAGCCTTTCCCTCATCGGCTGTGCCTACCGGGAGAGCGGCGATTACGAAAAGGCCTTCGAAATATACCGCCGCTGTATTCAAATGGCCGAGGACGCCCGTCTCCCTGAACATATAGCCAGCGAATATTTCGAGCTGGCGGAGCTCTTCATGCAGATAGATGATTACCCCACGGCAAAAAAATACTTCTATGCCGGGTTCCATCTGGACCAGCCACAGTCCTTTTATGCCTGGCGGATCATGACCTATGCCGAGCTGCTGAGCCATCAGCATCAATTCGACTCGGCCCTGTATTACTACAACACCTTCGATTCCACCTCCCTGCCCCCTGCTCTCCTAAGGACCTGGCTCGTCAGTAAGGGAGAATATTTCCTCCTCCAGGGAAATAACCAGATGGCCCTGGACTATCTTCAAAAAAGTCTTGTCTACCAGTGCCGGCTCAACGATCGCAACCAGATCATGCGCGTTTTGAAAGACCTCTCCCTGGCCAGCCAAAAACTGGGAAAAGACAAAGACGCATTCCGCTATGCCAAAGAGAGCCTCGCCATCGCAGAACAGTTCAAAGCCAGACAGTTTATCCGCGACAACTGCGAGATATTACATTCCATCTATGACAAGGCAGGAAGGACGGACAGCGCTTATGCGTACTACCGGCGTTACAACACCATGAAGGACAGTGTGAATAACGAACAGCTAAAAGGCAAGTTCGCCTCTTATGCCTTCGAGCAGCAGATCGCCTTGCTAAGCAAGGAGAAACAATTGCAGGAAGTCTGTCTTCGGGAAACCCTGGTCACGAAAAAGATGTTGATCGGAGGTATCATAGCGCTGCTCCTCATCGGCTTTATCTTTTCGCGATATATCCTTTTGAAAAGAAAGAATGAAGCACACCTTCGCCAGCGTGCCGAGAACGAGCTGGAGATACACCGGCTCGAAGGCGAAAAAGCAAAGGCCGCTCTTCAGCAAAGAGCCAAGGAGCTGGAGATACAGGCGTTGCGCAGCCAGATGAACCCCCATTTTATATTCAACTGCCTCAATGCGATCAATCGGTTCATACTGGGGCATGAGACAGAAGCCGCCTCCGACTACCTGACAAAATTCTCCCGGCTCATGCGAATGATCATGAATCATTCCCGGCATTCCGTCATCACGCTGGCCGATGAGCTGGAAGTATTGCAGCTGTACCTGGACATGGAAAAGCTGCGATTCAAGGATGCATTCGACTACATCCTCGTACAGGATGACGATCTGGACACAGGTGATATCCACATCCCCCCGCTCCTTCTGCAACCCTTTGTGGAGAACGCCGTCTGGCATGGTTTGATGCACAAGAAAGAGAGAGGGCTCCTGACCATCGAGCTGCGTGCGGACAACGATATATTGACCTGTATCATCCGGGACAACGGCGTGGGGCGCCAGCGGGCGGGAATTTTAAAAAGCAAGTCGGCGCAGAAACACAAGTCGATGGGATTGCAGATCACGGCCGAAAGGCTGAACTTATTGACGGGCAATGGTTCACCCGGTCATTATTTCGATATTGAGGATCTCTATGATGAGGACGGGCACCCCGCAGGTACCAAAGTGATCCTGAAAATAAGGATCGCGGCAGGCGCCCCGGTTTAACAACAGCTAAGAAAAGCATACACAAGAAAAGCACACATATGATCAAGGCTATGATTGTCGACGACGAACCTTATGCCTGCGAAGCGCTGTCCATCTTGTTGCAGCGGTATTGTCCGCAGGTTACGGTTACCGGCAGCTATCATTCGGGGGCGGATGCGCTGATAGCCATCCGGCAGGAACGCCCGCAGCTGCTTTTCCTCGATATCGAGATGCCTCGTATGAATGGTTTTGAGCTGTTGGATAACATAAAGGAGCTGCCGCTGCAGCTGATATTTACTACCAGTTACGATCAATATGCTATAAAGGCCATCCGCTTCAGCGCCCTGGACTATCTTTTAAAACCCATCGACAGGGAAGAGCTCCAGCGGTCCGTGCAAAAGGCAGAGCAACGCTTTCTCTTCCCCCAGCAGATAGACATGCTCCTTTTCAGATTACAAAATCCTACACATCAATTTTATAAGATTGCCATCCCGACAATGGAAGGCCTGCAAATGGTGACGGTAGACAGCATACTCTATTGCACTTCCGACAGCAACTATACTGTCCTCGCATTAAAAGGCCACCAGAAGGTCGTAGCCTCTCGCACATTGAAGGAGATCGAAGAATTGTTGGAAGACTATTCATTCCTTCGCGTACATCACTCCAGTCTTGTCAATCTCAATGAGATCAGCAAATATGTAAAAGGGGAAGGAGGCTATCTTGTCATGTCGGACAACGCTTCCATCAATGTCTCACGCAGCCGCAAAGACAGTTTGCTGAAAAAACTGCAGCCTTACAGGTCTTGACAGGTGTTAGCATTTCCGATTGCTCACCCAACTATACCAGATGGCAGCTCTACGCTACCGATGGCTCGTTTTGGCTGTAATTACCAGAATGTGTGATTTAGTTTTACATTCTTAAATGTCTAGTTATGAAAAAGATTATTTCAATCCTGGTGATCACTTGCTTTTATTTTGCTTCTTATGCGCAGATGAGTAATGATGTATTGGTCAGCGCCCGTGGTCTGGGATCAGATCGCGCTGCGATAAAGGCTGCACGCGAGTTCTGGAAAAAATACGGAGCGGGCAAAGACGAAAGCTGGTACAAACTGGAGGCGGGCTACTTCGCAGAATTCTCGGAAGGCGGTATCAAATACAAGTCGGTATTCGATCGCAAAGGCAATTTGCTATATAGCATGAAAGAATACAGCGAAAAAGAGCTGCCAAAGGAAGTGCGGGCCCTGGTAAAGAGCACCTATTACGACTATTCCATTGGATGGGTGAAGGAAGTGTCTCAGAATCAAACAGTAGTGTATGTTGTGCACATAGCCGACGGACAGAATTGGAAGGATTTGCTGGTACAGGACGGAGAGATGGAGGTGCAGTACAGCAACGAGCTGTAAGGGGCGCAAAGTTCATGATGCGCAGCTCAAGGCTTTTTCGTAAATTTGCGGTCCTAATTTCATTTTTTATGAGCCGTAAAGGAAAAGTCCTGGTAGCGATGAGTGGCGGTATTGACAGTACCGTTACGGCTCTCATGCTGCACGATCAGGGGTACGAAGTGGTGGGCATCACGATGAAGACATGGGATTATGCCAGCGCGGGCGCTTCGAAAAAAGAGACGGGCTGTTGCAACCTGGATAGCTTCAATGATGCGAGAATGGCGGCCGTGCAGCATGGGTTTCCGCACTTTGTGCTGGACATCCGGGAAGAGTTTGGGGATTTTGTCATCGACAATTTTGTAGAGGAATATATGGCGGGCAGAACGCCAAATCCCTGTGTGCTTTGCAATACACACATCAAATGGCGGGCCTTGCTCAAACGTGCGGATGCGATGGATTGCGAGTTTATTGCCACAGGGCATTATGGTAATATCCGTCATCATGACAATGGACGCTATACCATTGCAAAGGGACTGGATGAAACAAAGGATCAGAGCTACGTGCTATGGGGCCTTCAGCAGGACCTCCTGAGCAGAACGCTTCTACCTTTGGGGCCATATCGCAAGACAGAGATACGCCAGATGGCTCTCAGCTATGGCTATCCGGAGCTGGCGGCCAAGAGCGAAAGCTATGAGATCTGCTTCGTGCCGGACAATGATTACCGCGGCTTTCTCAAGCGCAGGGTGGAAGGCCTGGAAGAAAAGGTGGCAGGCGGCAACTTCGTTGACAAGCACGGAAATATTCTGGGACAGCATAAAGGATACCCCTTTTATACGGTGGGACAGCGTAAAGGGCTGGACATAACCTTTGGTAAGCCCGTATATGTGACGGCTATCCGCCCCGAGACCAATACCGTGGTGCTGGGCGATGAGTCCGATCTCGATGAGCAGGACATGGTAGTGGGGAAGCTGAACCTGATGAAGTATGAGTCCATCACTCCGGGTATGGAAGCAGTCACCAAGATCCGTTATAAGGACAAAGGCACGCTGAGCAATCTTTACCCCGACGGGAATAAATTGAATATCCGGTTTTATGACAAGGCCAAGGGTATCGCCCCCGGCCAGAGTGCAGTATTTTATGAAGGGGATGAGGTCATCGGCGGGGGTATCATTCAAAGAAGCGCGCAGCAATAAAACAGACGCCAAAACGTTAAGTACGAGACTAATAGCGTATGATAAAACATGTTCGCCTCGCCGGTGCTGCCGCCCTTATAATCCTGCTAACCGCAATTGGCTGTAAAAGAACGCTATACAATTATCCCAGCAACCCATTGACCAACTATTATATCCCTCTGGAGGTAGGTAAATACGCCATCTACCAATTGGATTCCCTGAATTTCTACTACTATGGCCAATTGGACACGCTGACCCACTATCTGGCCAAAGATTCAGTAGAACATTCCTTTGTCGACAATGCGGGACATACCTCCTGGGTAGTTGTCAGGTACCTCAGCCCAGCCACGGGCCCCACCGTCTGGACGGCCTCGGAGACCAAGACGGTCACCCCCTTTGCCCAATCCATAGAAGAGGTGGAGAACAACCTGCGCTTTATCAAGCTGGTCTTTCCCATGCAGGACTCCTTTACCTGGAATGGCAATAGCTATCTCCCCGACAACCCCTACCAGGGTTACTTTGATTTCAGTGCATCCACGAATGTTTATCTCAATGCATGGAGCTATACCTATCTTAATACAAATCAGCGATATACAGCAGGAGGAAAAACCTACGACAGCACCCTGACGGTGCTACAGGCCAACGATTCGGTCCACCTTCCCATCATCACCGACACACTGTTCGCCGCCAAGACCTATTGGTCGGAGACCTATGCCAAAAACATAGGGTTGGTCTACAGACATACAGCTCTTTGGGAATTGCAGCCCCGTACCCTCAATGGACAGAGCGCCTACAAGATCGGGTTCGAGATCACCATGACATTATTGGATCACAATTAACCTGGCCGCGAACATCGTATCGGCCTTTTTATCATATCCCTTCAGCACTTCCCCCCTCTCCTGCCGTAAACCAACCTTGCTTCGGATAAAGGCAACCATATCCTCATTTTCTTTCTTAAATACCGAACACGTGACGTATACCAGACAGGCCCCCGGGGTCAGACTGGAAATGACATTGGAGAGAATACTTTTTTGTGTGGACTGGTAGTCGGGTATCTTTTGGGGGTTGAAAAAATAAAGCTCTTCAGGCGTTCGGCTCCAGGTGCCGCTGCCGGTGCAGGGCACATCGGTAAGTACAAGGTCCATCCGCTCAGCAGGCATCCAGGGGTCTGGCTTGGAAAGGTCCGCCACAAAAGAATGATATTCTTTTATCCCCGCCTGATGAAAACGCTGCTGCAAATTACGGAGAATGGATTCGCGTATGTCCGACACCGTTATATCCACGCCGGGGTATAGATCATGGACAAGTATGGCCTTGCCGCCGCTGGCGGCACAGGTATCCCAAAATTTCCGGGCCCGTCCCACCCCGGGCGAAGGCAGCCCGGTTAAGAACGCTGCCACTCGCTGGCTATTATAATCCTGTATCACTACTTCCCTGTCCGGCGTGAACAGCTCTTCCACTTTGGTACCGTTGGGCAGCCGGATCGTCGACGGCGGGATAAACCCCTGCCCCACTCGCTGCACCACCTGCTGCTCATATCCCGGACGTATACGAAGGAAGAGATCCGGCTGACGAAGGAAGGAAAGACAAAATTCATAATGATCGACCCCTTCCGAAAGCTCATTCCTCCACGGAAATATCTCGACAGGATCAAACCCTTCGACCAGGTCTATCTTTTCCTCCAGGGGCCGCGCCGCCTGTTGATTCCACTCCGGTCGAAAATACTCCAGGAACTCTCCCGGACTGTCATTGGTCAGGAACAGCCCTAACAGAATGCGATCCTGCATGGCCATCTCTCTCGCAGAATGACCCAGGCGATAATATCCATACACAAGTCCCGCCACGGTCTTCCGGTCACGGGAGCCCATTTGTTTATGTTGGCGAAAAAAATCCTTTAACCAGATATGCAGAGGCTCCTCCCCCTGATAGGCGGTTATGATAGTGCTGGCGTAACGAAGTTGGTTATCGAATTTCACTGCGTCGGCTTATAGCTCCAACAAAGCTTTCACCGGATCTTTCCCGAACAGCAGCTGATCGGGATTTTCAAGCAATTCCTTTATTCTTACGAGGAAGCTGACAGATTCCCTGCCGTCGATGATACGGTGATCATAGCTCACCGCAAGGTACATCATGGGACGCACCACGATCTGGCCGTTCACGACTACGGCACGTTCTTCGATCTTATGCATTCCCAAAATGGCAGACTGCGGGATATTGATAATAGGCGTCGACATCAGGCTGCCGAATACACCGCCATTGGTGATGGTAAATGTACCGCCCTGCATCTCTTCCATGCTGAGCTTGTTGTCACGCGCCTTGGTAGCCAGTTCCACTACTTTCTTCTCGATGTCCGCCATGCTGAGGCTTTCGGCATTCCGTATCACGGGTACCACAAGCCCCTTGGGTGCGCTGACCGCGATGGATATATCGCAATAGTCATGATAAACCAATTCCTCCCCATCGATATAGGCATTGACAGCCGGCCATTCCTGGAGGGCATAACAGGTAGCCTTGGTGAAAAAGCTCATAAAGCCCAGGTTGACCCCATGCTTTTCCTTGAACTTGTCCTTATATTTTGTACGAAGGGCCATGACCGCGCTCATATCCACTTCATTGAAGGTGGTGAGCATGGCCGTGGTATTCTTGGCTTCTACCAGGCGGCGGGAAACGGTCTTGCGGAGATTGCTCATCTTCTCGCGCTTCTCCGTGCGGGTAAAGAGTTCTCTACCTGGCGTTCTGCCGGGATGAGCCAATGCCTCCAGCACATCGTGCTTGAGTATCTTGCCCCCTACGCCGGAAGGAGTGATGGACCCGGCGTCGATCTTCTTATCGGAGATGATCGCGGCAGCCAAAGGCGTAGCCTTAATATCATTCGCCGTAATAGTTGCCTGTGCCGCAGGCACAGGCTTAGCTTCCGCAACTGCCTTTTGAGGCGCCGCGGTAGCGGCTCCATTGGAGGAAGGAGGTTTCGCCGCGGTTTCATCTATCTGCGCCACCACGTCTCCGATCTTCAACGTTTCACCTTCTTTGCCGATGGGATTGAGAACGCCTGCCTGTTCAGCATTGACCTCGAACGTAGCCTTCTCACTTTCCAATTCCGCGATCACTTCATCCCTTTCTACGTATGCGCCTGCCTGTTTGAGCCATTTTACGAGGGTCACCTCGCTGATAGATTCACCTACTGCCGGAACTTTTATATCGATCATTTAATCCTCCTTCTCCCCGCCAGGGGAGTGTATTGTTTATAAATATTATCCTTGAGCCCCTTCCAGGGTCTCAAGGTATCTAATTAAATGCTAAATGCCGTCTCGATGATCTCTGCCTGCTCCTGCGCATGCACTTTGGAATAACCGGTAGCCGTAGCCGCGCTGGGCTGACGGCTGATGACCCCATAGTTGATGGTCTTCAGGTTCATTTGCAGGAAGCTGGCGGCGCCCATATTAAGGGGCTCTTCCTGTACCCAGAACCAGGTGGCTGCCTGACTGTATTTTTTATACAGCGCTTCCAGCTGCGTCAGGGGCAGGGGATACAGCTGCTCCAGCCGGACAATAGCCACATCCTTGCGATTCTCTTTCTGCTGACGTTCGGCCAGGTCGAAATAAACCTTGCCACTACAGAAAAGCACTTTCTTCACCTGGTTGGCAGTATCCACAAAACCATCGTCTACCACTTCCTTGAACCCGCCGGATGTAAATTCCTCCATCTTCGAGTACGTACCCGGATGACGGAGATTGGCTTTTGGTGAGAAATTGATCAGGGGTTTACGGAAAGGCCAGGCCAATTGCCTTCTGAAGGCATGGAAAAGATTGGCGGACGTAGTGATATTGGTGACCACGATGTTCAGCTCGGCGCACATCTGGAGGAATCTTTCCATACGGGCGCTGCTGTGCTCAGGCCCCTGCCCTTCATATCCATGCGGCAACAGCAGGGTGACGCCATTCATACGCTGCCATTTTTGTTCGGCGGCAGCAATGAACTGATCGATCATGGTCTGAGCCCCATTGCTGAAATCCCCGAACTGAGCCTCCCACAATACGAGGGCATTGGGGTTGGCCAGCGCATACCCATATTCAAAACCCAGTACTCCGTATTCGCTGAGGAGGGAATTATAGATGCGGAACTGCCCTTTGGCATCGGGCAGCCTGCTCAGACGATTGTAGGACTGGTCGTTATTCTCATCCCTCAGGACTGCATGACGATGAGAGAAAGTCCCTCTCTGAACGTCCTGTCCGCTCATACGTACATCCTTTCCATCCAGGAGAAGGCTGCCATAAGCCAGCAGCTCGCCGGTGGCCCAATCGACCTTACCTTCCTCTGAGAAGAGCTTGACTTTATCCTGTAATAATTTTTCCACTTTGCGAAGGGGCTTGAAATCCTCCGGCCACTTCATGATGGCATCGAATACCTTCCGGAAATCCGCCTCGCTGACAGCGGTAACGGGTGACTGCTCGAAATCCGCTGCAGTGGCCTTCCGCAGACTGCGCCACCAAACCTCGGGCTGCTGGTAGTGATAAGGAAGAGGATGTTGTTTCACCTCGTCGAGCCTTTCCTGCAGATCGGCCCAGAATTTCTTTTCCATCTCCTTGGCCAGGTCCTTGGCATCGGACTCCCCATTCTCGATAAGGAACTGGGTATATACTTCCCGTGGGTTGGGATGCTGGTCGATCAGCGCATAAAGATGCGGCTGGGTGAATTTCGGATCGTCGCCTTCGTTATGTCCGTGACGACGATAGCACACCATATCGATAAAGATATCCGTATTGAAGTCCTGGCGATAGCGGGTGGCGATATCGGCGCATTTTACAACAGCCTCCGCATCGTCGCCATTCACATGGAGTACGGGCGCATGGATGGCCGCTGCCAGTGATGTACAATAGTCGGAGCTACGCGCGTCGTCAAAGTCGGTGGTAAAGCCGATCTGGTTATTGATAACGAAATGTATGGTGCCACCCGTATTGTATCCCTTCAGCTCGCTCATCTGCAGGACCTCGTATACGATGCCCTGACCGGCTACGGATGCGTCGCCATGTATGAGGATGGGAAGTATCTTGTCATAATCGCTGGCGTACATGACATCCGCCTTGGCCCTGGCAAAACCCACGACAACGGGATCGACCGCCTCCAGATGTGAAGGGTTGGGCATCAGCTTGAGGTGAACGGTCTTGTTTGTGTCCGACTGCACTTCGCTGCCATAACCCATGTGATATTTCACGTCGCCGCTACCCATGGTCTGGTCCATCTTGGCCGTTCCTTCAAATTCACTGAATATCTGCTCGTATGTCTTGCCCATGATATTGGCCAGGACATTGAGACGCCCGCGATGGGCCATGCCGATGACCACTTCCTGCACACCATGATCGGCAGCAGTATTGATGATCGTATCCAGCGCGGGGATGGTATTTTCACCGCCTTCCAACGAGAATCTCTTTTGCCCGATGTATTTGGTGTGGAGGAATTTTTCAAACATGACCCCCTCATTGACCTTCTCCAGGATACGTTTCTTTTTTTCCAGGGGAATGGGGTTCAGGAATTTCTTCTCCATCTCGTTGGTGAGCCAGTCGACCTTCTTTTGATCGCTGATGTATTTGAATTCGATGCCTACATGGGAAGCATAACAGTTCTGCAAGTGCTCCAGTATCTTCCGGAGTGTGGTGGTACCCAGCCCGATGAGATTGCCCGCAAAGAAGTTCTTGTCCAGGTCCCCTTCAGTGAATCCATAAAAAGCCAGGTCGAGATTGGCGCCACGATCCTTCCGGGGACGGATAGGATTCGTCTTGGCCAGCAGATGCCCTTTATTACGATAGCCCAGGATCAGACGGTAGGCGCCTAATTCCTTTTTCCAATCCACACCATCCGTGGTCGTATATGCGCCCTCGAGACTCTTAGCCCCCGCGCCTGCTGCAGTATAAGTGCCATTGGTAGACCCGTTGACACCAGTATTCGCTTTTCCCTGGGTTACAGCAAAGTCAAAACCCTCAAAAAATTTCCTGAATTCAGGATCTACTGTATCTGGATTCTTTACATAGTCCTGGTATAACCCCTCGATATAAGAGGGATGAGAATTTGTTATAAACGAAAAGTCCTTCATAGAAGTGCTGGTTAAAGCATTATGTTCGCTAATGTCTGCCCTTGAGCCGCATCCTGCGGCCCCTAAGCCGAGAAGTCCTGTCGGACAACGAACCTGTGGTTCGTTTTTGGCCTACAAATATCGTTCAAAATCTGTCATTTCCCTATCTCATCCCCCCTTTTCTCTTGTTTTTAACCATCGGGCTTTCCCCCTCACTCCGTCGCTAATCCTGCCCGCCTGGTCCCCTCCAACGCTGCACCGCTTCCAACAGGGCCGACGCCCCTCTACAACGGCCCCACTGCCCCTCAAGTACCTTTTGGCGCCTTTTTCCGAAAAAACCCCTTTTATTTTGGTATTTTCGTTGCCCGGACGTACCTTTGCCGTCCTAAAAATGTCGAGTAATGGCAAATCATAAGGCAACCAAAAAAGATGTAAGGCAAGCCACCAAGCGCAGGGATCGTAATCGCTACTATGGCAAGACCACCCGTAATGCGATCCGTGACCTGAAGGAGATCAAGGTGCAGAAGGAAGCTGGCGAAAAGCTGCCTGAAGTAGCCTCTATGATCGACAAGCTGGCAAAAAAAGGCATTATTCATAAGAATAAGGCTGCCAACCTGAAAAGCAAACTGGCCCGTAAGATCAACTCCCTCGGAGCTGCCAAATAAGCTATCCGTCAAGTCTTTATAGAAAAAGCATCCCAAAGGGATGCTTTTTTAGTTCCGGGTCAGGTCTCCCCAGTCGGCAAACCTATACCTTGGTATTTATTTCTATATTGTTCAGGGTCTTATTGATCCTGAAAAAGATAATGATAAGCTCACACCAGATCCTCCAGGCAACATTGCCAACGATGAGCATGATCAGTCCCCCGAAAAATCCGCCTCCGCCCAGCAGACTAAATGGGCTGAGCCCCCCGCCTCCATATTCCCCAATCCCTTCATGGCTGCGCCCGCCGAACATCGTGGCGAGACTGGCGAGGGTGATCAGGATAGCAACAACTACATACACTATCTGAATTATCTGTAAAGTGATCATGGTACGGAAGGATAAGAAATCTCTCAGGTTGAAGCCAGAGCTTGGCTGTGAAGCCGGTGCAACGTTAGTTTGTTCCATGGTTTATTGTTTAAAGATTAAGAAATATCATTGCAATCTTTAGAGCATGGATCCCGTGGCTTCAGGTTTTTTTAAAGATAAATAATATTGGCCTAAATTGTAATTATAAATATGAACAGACTAATATATATATTTCTTTCATTATGCGCCCTGTCGGGATATGCACAGCCACCCGCGCCTGCTACTCCCTTTGAAAGGTCCGGTGGTCAGCAGACAACTACCTACTTTGAATGTATCGGCTTTTATAAGAAATTGGACCAGCTATCTCCCCGCCTGTCCATCCGAACCATGGGAATGAGCGATGCAGGCTACCCCTATCACCTGCTGCTATACTCCAATGACGGGTCTGCCGACCCGGCGCTATGGCGGAAACAACATAAGGTTATTCTCCTCATCAACAACGGCATTCATCCCGGCGAGCCGGATGGCGTGGACGCCAGCATGCTGTTGCTCCGCGATCTGGTTGCAAAAAAGATCAGCCTCCCGGATAACGTCGGCCTGGCGGTAATCCCCCTATACAACATCGGGGGAGCACTGAACCGGGGGTCTTTTTCCAGGGTCAACCAGAACGGCCCCGTCAGCTATGGTTTCCGGGGCAACGCACAGGATCTGGACCTCAATCGGGACTTTACCAAATGCGATACCCGCAACGCGAGGTCCTTTGCACAGATATTCCATTGGGTGGGCCCCGACATCCTGATCGACAATCATGTCAGCGACGGGGCGGATTATCAATATACCATGACATTGCTGTCCAGCCAGTGGAACAAGCTGGGCGGTCCGCTGGGTGCCTTTCTGCACGACACATTCCGGCCGGCCCTCTTCACCGGCATGGAGAAAAAAGGATGGCCGATGACGCCCTATGTAAACTTTGAAGAAGGGAGTCCAGACAAGGGTTGGGAAGCTTTCTATGACCCTCCCCGCTATTCCAGCGGTTATGCCACCCTGTTCAATACCATTGCGTTTATGCCCGAGACCCATATGCTTAAAAAATTCAAAGATCGCGTTCTCTCCACCTATACCCTGATGGAAGTAATGATCACGGAGGCCTCGACTCATGCAAATGAGTTATTACAGGCGCGTAGTCAAAATATAAAGGCAGACATAGCAAAATCCACATGGCCCCTGAGCTGGAGCGTAGACTCTTCCCGATGGGACATGATCCCATTCAAGGGATATGAGACAGGAAATAAGACCAGCGAAGTGACGGGTTTGTCCAGGATGTACTATGATCACGATCGTCCTTTTGAGAAACAGGTTCGTCTTTATGACCATTTCACGCCCGGTGACTGCATAAAGTCGCCAAGGGCCTATATCATCCCCCAGGGCTGGCATGAGGTCATCGACCTTCTGACCTTGAATAGAGTAAAGATGCGGAGATTGACGCAGGATACAACTATCACGGTGGAAGCCTATCACATCGACAGCTACCAGTCATACCCGCAGGCATATGAGAAGCACCATAAGAATACAGAGGTGAAGGTATCGGCCACAACAGCCCGGCTCTCCTTTCTGAAAGGGGATTATTGGATATCTGCCTTACAGCCCAGCCAGCGATTCATCGTGGAAATGCTGGAGCCTACAGGCGCCGACTCTTATTTTGCATGGAATTTTTTCGATGCCATCCTGGAGCAGAAAGAATATTATAGTAACTATCGCTGGGAAGACGTAGCAGCCGGCTGGCTAAGACAGCATCCCGAAATAAGAGACAGCCTTGAAAGCAGGCGGAAAGCCGATCCTTCTTTTGCACAAAATGCCGATGCTCAGCTGGAATTTGTCTATAGGCGGTCGCCTTATTATGAGCCCGCACACCTGCGGTATCCGGTATATAGAGTGATGTAAAAAGCTTGATCAATATCTTCTGCCACGATCGTCGCCACCAGGAGGACGCCAGCCGCCACGGTCTCCACCTCTATCTCCGCCACGGTCTCCCCTGTCTCCCCTATCCCCGCGATCTCCACGGTCGTCACGTCCGCGTCCGCGGTCATCGCCGCCGCCACGATTGAAACCTCCACCGCCGCCGCCGCGGTTGTACCCGCCACCGCCGCCACCACGGTTGAAACCACCGCCGCCGCCTCCACGATTGAAGCCGCCACCGCCGCCACCTCTGGACTGCTCTTCCGCTTCTTTCACGGCCAGCTTCTTACCCCTGATGGCAGCACCATCCAGGGTTTCGATCGCCCCCTTTGCCTCCAGGTCATCGGGCATATCTACGAAACCAAAGCCTTTACTTTTTCCCGTCTCTCTGTCGAGGACAACTTTTGCGGTATTCACTACGCCATACAGCTCAAACATTTCTTTCAGATCAACATCATCAAAATCAGAAGGTAAACCTGCTACAAAAAGCTTCATGCCAGACAATTTGGGGTAAAAATACAAAGTTGGAGGGTATATCTGGTAATAATATTAAAATTTGTTGCTTAATTTTTTATACAGTGATTTTCGCGCCATTACTGGCTTTTGAAGGCTTTTAGCCTGCTAAGGGAATGCCATTAGGATATGCTTACATGAACCGCCTTCGGCGGTTCGTCCGAAGGACAATCATGAACGATATGCGGGAATTGGGCTATTTTTCGAGCAAGGCCGATTCCCGCACTTTAGTTGTCCAATCCACCCCTACGGATTGGCTTTACGGGTGTTGGCCATTGAGTCTGTTGACCCGTATTTGGGTTGATGGGAAGCACGCTTTTTTCCCGGGACGTATGCACCGGGTCTTCACTGGCCATATAGGCTAGCGCGGCTACCAGGATAGCATTATTACGGAGGTCGTCGAATACGATCTTGTCATATGTGTCCCGGTTGGTATGCCAGGTATAAGTCCCATAAGACCAGCTCAACGAGCTCAGGGAAAATGCCGGCGCGCCCGCGGCGACAAAGGATGCAAAGTCCGAACCTCCCCCGCCTGGGGCGCCTGGAAAAGAGGTCTTTATGGTGTCCCGTATATAGGAGGGCGTCGCAGACAGCCACCGGGTGAGATATTCGTAGGAATGGAGAAACCCCTGTCCCGCCAGGTTGGTGACCCTGCCCGTGCCATTGTCCTGGTTGAAGACAGCCTGGATATTCTGTATGATCTCGGGATGATCTTCCACAAAAGCCCTGGAGCCGTTCAACCCTTCTTCTTCGCTGCCCCAGTGTCCGACCAGGATGGTGCGTTTGGGATGAGGATATACCTTTTTCAGGATCCGCATTGCCTCCATCATCGTGATGGTGCCGGTACCATTGTCCGTAGCTCCGGTGCCTCCATCCCATGAGTCGAAATGGGCAGAGAGAATGACATATTCCTCAGGCTTTTCACTGCCCTTGATCTCCGCAATGGTATTGAAAGTAGGTACTGGCCCCCTCTCTTTCGACTCGGTATGCAAACTTATCTTTGGCTTATCGCCCGACTCGGTCAGCCGGTAGAGAAGACCGTAGTCTTCCAACGCTATGTCTACAGTAGGTACTTTTTTTGTGTACGCGCCGAATATCTTATCGACGCCAAAACCCGCCGACCAGTTGGAGGTGATGATACCGGCAGCACCGGCAATCTCCAAAACCAGCGGAAGAGTGCGGTTGGTATAGCCGGTCTTTTTTATACGTTGTGCCCAAGCCTCTGTCTGGGCCGTTCGTTCTTTCCTCATTTTCTCAAAAGACTCCTTTGTGGCAAACTCTTGCCAGTTATAATCCGGGCGACCTGTCGGCTGACACATCGAGATCATGACAAACTTCCCCTTTACATTGGGCAGCCATTGCTGGTATGCAAGCGAGTCGGCCAGGTCCGGGAGAATGATCAGCTCAGCCGTCACGGTATTCTTCCCCATGCCAGGACTCCATGCCAATTGAGTTCCTTCCAGCGATTTCACACGGGGGTAGATCATATCGATATGCGAGATGCCCCGCTCCCATCCTCTCCATTCACCCCATTTTTCATTATGAACCGGGATGCCCCAGCCATTGTACTTGGAAATGGCCCAATCATGGGCCCGCTCCATCTGGGGAGTACCCACCAGCCGGGGACCGATGACATCGAACAGCTCATGGGCCAGCTTTTGCAATTGGGAATTGTCCGTCTCCTCTGTTACAATAGCAGCAACGACAGGGTCTTTTATCTGCGCAAAGAGTGGGGCGGCGGAAAGACAAAGAACTATAAAAAAACTGTAGTGTTTGATCAGAAGCTTCATAGGTCTAATGTAACCATTTTCTTTTGTATGGGGTGGGCCCGGGTTTTGCATATACAGTTGTGTGGATACCAAACATATAAGAGAGCTAAAAAGGATTCCGGTCTCGGGAGAGGAAGAAGCTTTTCAGCTGATCACCCGTCTAAGCCAGCACTATAACATGCATCAGGATGCACATCGTCATCAATTCCTTGTGTCCAACGATCTTTATTCCGCCTATTATGATGCAGAAGAGAACGTGGTGAAGATGGAATCCATCAACCCCGAGACGACCATCGAGCAGATCGAAGAATTTCTCATGGGTTTTCCTACTCTTTTTTAATTACGTGCTTGTTTTCCAGCAGGCCTCGGAGAAGTAGAATTTAGGCCGTCTATATGTTCAAAGAGATTGGCATCGATATGGTTCCAGAGAGGGTCGAGGATAAAATCGATGCCTTCCCGCCTGGCCAGTTTGGAGGCAGGGACAAAGTCCTCGTCGCCAGAGATCAGAACGATCTGATTGACCTGCTTTTTCAAGGACAGAGAGGCGATGTCCACACCAATTTTCATATCGATGCCTTTTTGCCTCATTTCATAGAACACATCGCCCTCCTTTATATCGTTGACTGTAATCTCTCCTTTTAATAAGGCTTTGACTTTTGAAGGATAAATTTGCCAGCTACCAGTATCCTTTATACGTCCCAGGCGAAGGGCTACTTTTCTCTTCTTCTTTAGCTTCTCAAATAACTCAAGACGTAATTTATACAAGTCTGACCGGGCCAGATCAATACATTTCCCGGTGACAGGATTATGCACTCTTTTACCTAGTGGAGAGCAATCATAGTAGAATATCCTGTACAAGTCATAGTTGGCAGGAACATGCTTCATAGCAGCCCTGCAAATGTTCCTAGCAATTGTTTGAGCGTTATGTGTTTCAGCCCCGTTATATAGATCGTAATACCGTTTCAGGAAAAATCCCCCATCAATGAGGATAGCTACAGTAGGTCGCATAAAAAAAGCCTTTGGGTTCGCTTCTCGCTATCGGTTGAGAGGGAAAGGCCAAAGGCGCTATTACGCTTCAAAGATACACCCCTCAAAAATTCAAAAAAAATAATTTTCCCTCCCCCGCAGTATTACCGCAGGATACAAAAGAGGCATTTTACCCTGGCTTTTACCCACGGGGTTGATCTTTCAAAAAGATAGAGTATTTTAGGAAAAAATCCCCCATCCATGAGCACTACCATTACCGACGACTACATGCGGCAAATGATGACGACCACCAAACCCTACACGGTCGTCATCCTCACCAAAGGTCCCAACTTCAACCGCCCCGACGCCATGAGCATCATCTGGGAACATGGCAGAAAGAATTTCCAGCTGCGTGCCGAAGGTCTTTTATCCGTCGTCTGCCCCATCCGAAGCGAGGGTGACAAAGCAGGCGTCGGTGTCTTCAATGCAGACGTCGAACAAACCACAAAACTCATGGAAGCCGATCCCGCCGTAAAAGCAGGTGTTTTAAATTTCGAAGTACATGCCACCAGAAGCTTCCCCGGAGATAGTTTACCGGAATAAAACCTGAAGCCTTACTTCTTCTCATGCATGGAATTGATCCAATCCACGATCAATTTGACGGCTTCCCGGTGTATGACGGTCCGGGCCAGTTCTGGCATGGCTGTACCCGGCTCTATGCTGTTCATCCTGTATGCCAGGATGGAATGACCCGCATCCCCCGGCATGATATCGTAGTTCAGCCCCCCTGCCCCTCCTCCCGCGGAGACGGGAGATTTCAGGATACCCAGATGCTGCGGGTCTTTTTGCTCATATTCAAGGAACAGCCCCGTATTCAAAGCATCGCCGCCCTGGGTATGACAATGCGCGCAATTCACATCCAGGTAGGCCCTGGCCCTTTGCTCAAGCGTATAATGCTTACTGTCCTTCCAATCGGGTAGCTGTGCCACCTGGGTCAGTGCGGGAAGCCCCTCTATAATGCCCTTTTGGTCCCATTCAGCCAGCTGATTGGGGGTATGGCCTTCCCGCACGAAATTCAGGTTCCTCGCCTTCGGACCGATGGGGGACAGTATACTGTTGTTCGAATGACACCGCTTGCAATCATTGGTATTGGGCACCTGGTAGACGGTAGAGATCCGATTGTCCTTGTCATCCAGCAGGATGATGGGAACCTTGGCTCCCGTAATATGCCTGACAGCATCGGTCTGTGTGCTGTCCCAGAGATAATCCATCACCTTCCAGGCCCCGTCCCCAGGATCTTTCACCAGCAGCCTGGTCTCGATCATGATCTTTTGCTTTGCCGGGTTCCGGTAAGCGAAGTTCTTAATGATGATCGTGGAGTCGGGAAAGGCCATTACTCCCTGGGAGAGGTAGCGGCCTTTCTTACCTGTGGGCAATGCGATGAAACGATCTTTGAGGGCATAGTCCGTAAACAGGGGTGTAACCAATTCATAAGACGTCAATCCTTCCGATGGGACAAGATCGGCCAGTCTGCCTTTGAAAAATCCATATTCAGAAAGTTTTTCTTTAAAAACAAAACCCGCGCTCTTTCCTGTTGTTGCGCCGCCGCCTGTCGTCACACCCCCGCCTGTCGCAGTGTCGTGTACCCCGCCTGAAGACCCGTTTCGGCAGCCTGGTAAGACCCAGAGGCCGGTCACGACCGATGCGAAGAGTACAAGCGTCAAAAAATATGCCTTTGTCATGAGAGAATTTTGGATTATTTACAACGATAGGGCGTCATGTCAGTCGACGGATGCCATTTTGCCGGAGTGCGGATATTCAGAAAATCTGCATTGACAAACATATTCTCCCCGCTTTGTCCGATGCACAGGGAGTCCGGGTTGGCTGCAGCGCCATGGGTCAGCAGGTTTGTCGAAATACCGTCATACATGATGAAGGGCAGCCGCTTGCCTTTCCGGGATGCATCCTGTGCAATTAACTGCTGCTCTATCCCTACCAGTATCTTGCCAATGTGATGTTCATAAGCAGGTTGGGGAAAAGCATTGCCCATCGATACGGTATTATCGTGTATGCTGATATTTTTGGAGATAGGGAAATAGCTGTCACCCACCTTTTCAAGGGCTTTGTCATCCACCGCAAGACCGGATGCGATGGTGATGGAGCAGGAGTTATTATCCTTGATCTGGTTCTCATAGATCTCCACATTTGAAGTAGCAAGGATGATCACACCGCTGCCGGGAGAAGCATTTCCAACCCCCCAGGCGGTACCGAAGCTGCCGGCTTTCGCAAAGTTCCGGATATTGTTGTTGTGAATATTGTTGCGGTAGGCTTTTACGAAACCTCCGCGTTTCGATAGGCCCGGCAGGTCAAAGACGAGGAAACCCGCAGTATTGTCATGAAACTCGTTATCATACACCTCGGCATGGGTCGTATTTTCGATCTCGCAGCCTGCCACATTGCTGAAGGCATTGCAATGCCGGACGATCGCGCTATCCGACTGACCTACATAAATACCGGCATCCGATGAACCCCTGGCAACGCAACTGTCGATAAGGACATGCTTGCAAAGGACAGGGTAGATGGCATAGCCTCCGCTGGAAGAATCAGCCTTTTCCCAGATGGCGTGTACGTTGGTGATGACCACGTTTTCGCTCTTGTTGATCTTTAGCAGGTCCCCCTTGGAATTCTGCATGGTCATATTCTGGATGGTGAAACCTTTCAGGTCGGTGACCCGGATCCCCTCTCCACCCTGACTTTGACTGGAAAAATCCAGGATGGTCTTACCAGCCCCTTCTCCACTGATGAGGATATGCCGGAGCTGTGCAAGGCTTAGGTTATCGAATTTATACAGACCTGCCGCTAGCCGGATGACGGAGCTGTCCTTCAGGGACAAAAAGGCTTCGGCAATCTTAGCCTCCTGGCCCGGTCCAAAGGTCAGGGTAGTCTTATATCCTTCGTCCCCGGCCTTTTCCTCATGGCCGTTGCAGGAGGCGAAAAGCATACAGCAGAATGCGGCTATGAGTAGAAGACTACCGTTTGATCTCATAAAAATTTGCATATATGTTGATTTGAGGTGAACAAAGTCCTAGAATAAGTTATAAGCATAGGTGACGTAATATACTCCGCCTATAGATGGGTTCGCGGTACCGGTAGAGTAATATTTATTTGTGATATTGGTAGAGCCCAGTTTGATCACCGAGTGCGCCGCGGGCAGCTTATAGCTCACCTGTGCGTCCAGGACCACAGAAGCCGGGACGGTACCGCTGGCCAGACCGCCGGACACAACATAATAATATCCTGGTTTATACCGGAGGGAGGCTCCGAACGCCCAAAGCTGCTTTTTTCCGAACCCGCTATTGCCCAGTTCCATGTTGATATGATAATGAGGGGTATTGAAATTGTTGATCTGGCTATTATTCTTATTCACCAGGTAGTCGGAATAATAATTGACCTTGGCGAGAAAGTTATGGGTCAGGTCTACACTGACACTGGCGGCATATCCATAGGTATTCACTTTCTCCCCGCCGTTGAAGGCAATATTGTATTGAGTGTAGGTACTGTGATCTTTGAAGGCATTCACATCATGCGTTCCCGGTGTGTTGGCGACATTGGCGTACCCGATAAAATTCTTCCAGATGGAGAAATAGCCCAGCACATCGACCAGGATCCGCCCGGCTATCAGGGATGAGTAGCCCAGCTCAAAAGCATTGGTAGATTGAGGTTTTATATCGCTGTAATAGAATCGCTGCAATTTCGATGCGTCGCCCGTATTTTGGTATGCCGTCACACTCTCCAGGGTGTAGGGTGCGTACTGGTCAAAATGATAATGGTCGACCAGGAGCAGGTTCGATCCTCCGGACGCGTAACTGTTATAACCATTCAGGGTATTTTGAAGGGATTGAATATTGGACGGGAAGCTATAGGCATTCTGGTAGGACAGGCGGATGTAATTTTCCTTTACCACTTCATATACCGCAGAGGCCCGCGAGGTGATCTTCGGTGAGCTGAACAAGGTGTTTTTGTCAAATCGGAAAGATGTGCTCAGGCTTAATTTGTTTTGCAATAGTTTTTTCGACAATTGCACATAGGCGCTGTATTCTTTGACATTGATAGGCTTGTCATCATCCGGGAACAGGGTCCCCTTCGAATTGAGCCTGTACAGGCGCCAGTTCAGTCCGGCAATGACTTCCACATAAGGGATCAGGCGGGAAAAATTGTATTGCGCCTCCACGTTATATAATTTGCTCCTGTCCAGGAACAAGGTCCCGCCCTTGGTAATGGGCGTGGAGGATATGCTGTCCTTCAAATGCATAAACCGACTGCTGCCGGCGGGCGGCATACCCTGGTCCGCCTGCTGTCTGGCAAATAAATTAGCATCCGTCTGGCTGGCGCCTCCGGCCAGGGCCCCAAGCAGGGCTGCCGTATATTGGGGATACCATCCATCTCCGGTATTGGGATCGTAGCTGGGTTTCCATGCCTCATTGATCAGCTGCGCCGTAGGACCTGCGATAAGGGTATTGCCGGAATTCTCCTGTGTGGTATAGGCCCGGACGAACCAGTCAGCCGCTTTCAGCTCCGCCCTGTACTGGCCCACTTTAAAATCCTTGATCTGGTACCGGGTGTCATTGGTATATACTACGCTACCTGTGCCAAAAGTGCCGGAGAAGATGGCCTCCAGGCGGGGATTGATCTTATACCTCAATTCTGCATTCGTCTTGAAAAGCGTGGCATTATTATCCAGGTACCCATATTCGGCATATCCCGTACGGGCCACATAATTGCTGGGATTGCCAAGCATTGGATTGACAATAGGCGCCAGCGAGGCGTCCGCGGCCAGCGCCCCCTGTAGAAAGGGCGTTATGTCTACGGAAGTGGCGCCCCCATAAAAATTGACGCCGTTGTAGTTGGGATCCGTATATTTCGAACCGGGACCGTTTTTATTGGTCGTATCGGTGGCCACCCAGTCTTTTGCCCGGGTATACTGGACATTGATCTTAAAGGCCAGCTTGTCGCTGATCTTTTTGCCCCAGCGCAGGGACCAGTCATAATAGGGGGAAGGCCCTACGGGATCATTCGTGCCCGAGTTCTTTACATGATTCAATCCCTGTGTGATCTGTATGCTCAACCCCTGGTATTTGAATGGGTTCTTACCCGTCATTACCATGGTCCCATTCAAACCTCTCGATCCGTAGAGCGCGGACGAAGCGCCTGAAAGCATCTCGATATTGTCTACGTCCAGTTGGGTGAGACCGATGGCTGAACCCAGCGGGAAGTTGAGGCCGGGAGCCTGGTTATCCATTCCGTCCACGATCTGCGTGAAATTTGTATTGCCGCTGGTATTGAAACCACGGGTGGTCACGGAGGTAAAGCCGAGGCTGGATACCGTGACGTCGACACCTTTCAATCCCTGGACCATATCCAGGTAATTCAGTTGGGGGGAATTGATAATATCCTTATTGCTGATCTGCTCGATCGTCACCGGTGAAGAAAGTTTCTTCTGTATAGTCCGGCTGGCCGATACGACGACTGCATCTCCCAAAGAAGAGGTAGGCTCCAGCTCCACGATCAACGGAGTTTGCAGGTCGGTGACAAGGACCTCCCTGGTCCCATATCCAACGGAAGAGACCACGATCGTCACAGGAAGGACTTTGCTGACAGTAAAGCTGAACTTGCCCCTGTCATTCGTATAATCTCCTTCCGGCGTATTACGGACGGATATGGAAACTGCCGGGATGGGTTCTTTGGTCAGGCTGTTGCGCACCATTCCGCTGAGAATATGCTGCGCATGGGTCATTAGCGGGAGAAAGTTTAGGGCATAGAATGCCAGGAATGCAATTTTTCGCATAGCAAGCTGTTTAAAATTATCGATAGTATGTCAGAAGGGGGTTTCCGGAAAACCAGGTCCCAGAGCAGACCTGGCCTACGTCACCGGATCATCCGTTTGAACCATTTTAATTTACCGGCGAAGGGAGGGTACTTGATCCCCGGATCGAACCACACCGGCGATCTCATCACCGGCTTGGCATGGGTGAACGTCTCAAAGGAATACCTGCCGTGATAGGCTCCTATACCGCTGCCGCCTATGCCGCCAAAAGGCAGGTAATGATTGGCTAAATGCCACAGTGTGTTGTTCACACAGCCGCCGCCGAAAGCCAGCTGCTCCACCCAGGCTTTTGGATCGCCCTCGGTAAATACATAAAAGGCAAGAGGGTTCGGATTCCTTTTTATCAATTCCACAGCCTCCTCCACCGTATCGAATCCATATACCGGTAATATGGGACCGAAGATCTCCTCTGTCATGAGCCCTGAATCGAGAGGCACATTATCCATGACCGTCGGAGCCATGAACAGGTCTGCCCGGTCGTAGTCACCTCCTATTATGATCTCACCTTCCGATAGATAGCTCAACAGCCGGTCAAATCTTTTGGCATGTACGATCCTGCCGTAACCGTCGTTCCCGGCTGGCTTGTCACCGAAAAACTGGTTGATCGTCTTCTGCAGCAATTCCAGGAAGCGGTCTCTGATCGCGTGATGTACCAGGAGGTAGTCCGGAGCTACACAGGTCTGGCCGGCGTTTATGAATTTTCCCATCACGATGCGTCGGGCCGCCACTTCCAGGTTTGCATCCAAATGAATAACAGCAGGGCTTTTGCCGCCAAGCTCCAACGTAACGGGAACAAGGTCCTTGGCCGCCAGTTGATAGATCTGCTTTCCCACTTCCGTACTGCCTGTGTAGAAGACATGGTCGAAGTGAAAGCCATTCAGTAAAGCCGGTACTACTTCTGCTCCATCTCCCTGCACAAGGGTTATATATTCCGGAGGGAAGGCCTCCTGTATGATCCTGCCCAAAATGGAGGCAGTAGCAGGAGCCATTTCCGACGGTTTCAACACGACCCCATTGCCTCCTGCAATAGCCCCGACGAGCGGCGTCAGCAGCAACTGTATGGGATAGTTCCAGGGTGCAATGATCAGCACAAGACCCAGCGGATCATGATAGATCCTTCCAGAGGAAGGGAAATTGAGCAGATTGGTTCGAGCGGCGGATGGGCGCATCCATCGCCGTAGGTTTTTCAAGGCAACCCTTATCTCCGTCAGCACAATGCCTGTCTCGGTAGCATAGGCCTCTTCAGGGCCCTTCCTCAGATCGGCATACAAGGCCTTGTAGATCGCATCTTCGTTATTCATGAGCGCCCGTCTCAGCGAGATCAATTGCTGTCTTCTGAAAGCATAAGACCTCGTAACGCCACTTTCAAAATACCTGCGCATGGCGGGCAGTTCGGGTATGGTGGATACGAGGTGGTTCATGGATCTATTTTTTCAGCCCTTTGAAGATCAACGTTATCAGGAGCCCCATTTCCTCCATGATCTGGGAATAATCTATATCCTGCTGCATCTTCAGGATAGCCTTTTGCTCCACATGGTGTTTTAAAGCATCGTTCATACTGATCAGGGAGGAAGCCAGTTTCGCTGCATTGACGGTATGCAATTCTCCTTTCTTCACGCCTTCCTTTATCAGCAATGCCAGGAACTGGGCCTCTTTTTTCATCACAGCATCGAATAGCTCAAAAAACTTCGGGAGCATCTTATTGAGGGTATCCGTCGACACCCGGTTCATGTTCAACACATTTTTGTAGTAATTCACCCGCTCCCTGAGATAATAGGTGATCCGGGCCTCCGTGCTTTTCTGCTCCATCACCTTCTTCTGCAGGGTAGCGAGGAAGTCCTCCCCTTCCCGGATGGCTACTTCCAAAAAAATATCCTCTTTGTTCTTATAATAATAATACAGGGAAGCCTTATTGAGTCCAACGGCTTTGGCGATGTCATCCAGGGTGGTCTTATCCAATCCATATTTAGAAAAGCACTGCATGGCAATCAGCCCGATCTTGATCCTTACCTGTTCTTTTTTGTTCATATTCCTTGGGGGCGCCCCGGTCCGTTTTCCGAATATAGAGCTAAAAATCAATTTTTCAAACATTTTATTAATTTATTTGAAAAATTGAAAGAGGGGGAAGGAAGGGGCGAAATGAAAAAGCCCCACCGAAGCGGGGCTAAAGGATTTTCATCCTGCGGCGTATAGCCTTAAAATATCTCTTTTATTATTTCGTCCTTGGTCTTGGAAAAATGGGCAGCGATATCTGAAAGGATGGCCGACAAAGTTCCAATTTTTATAGGGTTATGATTGGGAATGGTGATATGATGTTCTCCTTTCAATTCCGTAGTAAGTCTGATATGGCTCCCGCTTTGCCTGGTCACAACATATCCAGTTTCTTTAAACACCGGATCAATTCTGCGCCTGAGATGTCCCTGGGAATCTTCACGCGGCAAACAATTCTTCCTTTACAATATGGAGACGAATAAGACGCTGCTTTTGATCACCAAAGTGACAGCGAACGGCGTCTTTAACCATCTCCCTTAATTCTTCCATAGAGTCGGCTTCGGTGAAAATAGATACACCCAATCCTTTTGCAAGGAAGCCACCTTCCGGGCTTTCTTCGACTAAAAATATTAATTCTTCCATCGGATTTAAATATTTGAAAAAGGCTTAAAAGCCCTCATACAAATATCGTCATTTACTTTCTCCAATCAAACCACACCGGAATAAATTGGCAAACTACCCCACGCAGATTCTCAGACCATCCTAGTAAATCCAAAGTTTAATTTTTGATTTACTAGGTTATTAAATTTATAAACTATAATTAATTGATATATAATACACTATAAGAATTGCATTGGCTAAAACACCAAAATCATATAAAACTGCACTTTCCAAAGAACAATTTTGCAAAACAGAACCCAACAAAATGACAATCAATAAATTATCTCCCATAAAAATGCCCGGCCTACCGGCCGGGCACCAAAAACTTTAACATAGAGGCTCAGATCACTGCACCACCTTCACCGTCCCCGCCCCATTATACGAATGGTACTCTCCATTATACATCGCATCCGCCCCTATCGGCCCCATCCGATACACACCCGGTGACACGGCCCGCACGGCATAATAATACACCTGTCTGTTATCCCGCATATTGACAAAGAAATTGATCCGGTCGTCCCGCACATCCAACGCCGTAGGAGCATCCTGCTCCTTGATCCAATCCATACCAGGTATATCCTTGGTCCGGGGATTCTCGATCTCAAAACCCGCAGGCAGCATGTCGGTGATCACCACATTGTCGATCCATGAGGAATAGCTCTTCTCCAATACCACCTGTACAATGATAAGATCATTCTGATGGAACACATTACCCGACAGCGGCCTCCCATTCCTGTCGAAGAAACGCTTCCGCACTTTCAGATAATTATCCTCTTCCTTATAAGCACCGGTCGCACTGATCCCTTCCACCTCCCAGTAATAATAGACCCTGCCGCTGCCCTTAGTCGCAATCTCGACCTTAGGGACTCCAGACCCGCCGCCCTTCAACACCGCGGACCCGAGCTTTATCGGCGCCCCGTTCATCGAACCCACGGTCCGGCCATCTACCTTGATGTCTGCGGTAGCCGTAGACCCGGCCTCCCGTCTCGCTACCTTACCCATACCCAGGAAGCTGAATGCCACCTCCTGTGTGCTGAACCACGTACGCTGTTTCAATTTATCGGAGATATGCCTCACCATCGTTGGTATCTGCGCATTGTCGGGATCCACATCCGCCAGCACATCCAAAGCCAGCGACTCATCCCGAATATCTGAATAAAAACTGCCGCCGGTCTGAGCCACGGACTCTTCTCCCGCAAACTGCGTAGGCAAGAACTCCTTAAAGCTCTTCTTATCTCCCGACAAGGCATACGCAGCGGAGAGCAGGTATTTACAATCCAGGCTCAACAAAGACGGATTGGCCTTGTAATAGTTCATCACGCTGACATTGGGCTTGCCGGCCAGCGCCAATACATACAATCCATAGACAACCTCTTTCGGCGCTATCTTCCTGTTCTGATCCCTGTTATAATAATAGGTAATGGTCTCCCGGTTCTTCAGCCGGCTGTTGATATAACCCAGCATGGTCTCGATCAGGCTCTTATCCACATCGAAGCCTGCTTTCTGCGCCTCCAGCAAGAAATGAGCGGCATAAATAGTAGCCCACCAGTTCTCGGTATCCTGATTGTCCCAAAGCGTGACGGCGCCATTGTACAATTGACGCATCTTGATCTTCCGGATGGCTTCCTGTATGTTGGAATTGGCCCCGGCCTTCAATCTGTTATCCCCCTTGCCCCGCACCAGATCGGCCAGATCGCCATAATACAGCTGCGGGAAGGCGGCCGATACGGTCTGTTCCGTACAGCCATATGGATATTCCACCAGCCAGTCGAGATATTTCGACAGTCCGATGACAGGGTTCCTGCTCACCATCAGCCGATAATCCACACTGGACGGAATGAAGTCGCCGGCGTCCCAGCTCAGGGCCTGCGTAGCTCCTCCCGATACGGTGCCCGCATCGGTGATCTTTTGCAGGGGGGCGGATGGACGTACGCCAATCTCGGTCTCGTCCGTAAAATTCTCACCCATACTGGCCACCTCTACAGAAACCTTTCCAACACCGATAGCAGGCGGCGCCACGATCTGGAAAGTGGCCCGGCCTTCGCTGTTGGCCGGAACAGAAACAGATTGCCGATCATCACCCGCTACCCGCACGGCGCCGCTGACCTTCACATGCGCATTGGCAGTAGTAGAGCTGGACGTGGTATTGGTAATGGTCACGGGCATGGTTACGGTATCTCCGGGACTCAAAAACCTTGGCAGGGCGGAGCTGAGCACGATGGGATCGGCCACGGTCATCGACACATCTTTTGATCCGAACTGCTCATTCTTATACGCTACGGCCATAAGCCTTACTTCACCGGAGAATTGAGGTATATCAAATTCAAAAAGCGCTTGACCGCTACCGTCAGTCCTGGCAATACCGCTCCAATAGCTGACGATCTTGATCCGCTTGGCAGGCATGGGGTTGGTTCGCTTCTTCATATCCCCCTCGGCGTCCCCGCCGGTGCTGCTGAGACTGGGCTTTACTTCCGGGAAGAGCAGGGGATAAAGATCATAGCCGTTGACTTCCAGGGCCCGCTTGGTATAAAAATGTTCGTAAGGATCGGGCGTGGAGAAATCGGTGATCTGCAGGACGCCATTGTCTACCGCAGCCAGGGTCACCATGCTGCCAGGCTCGGCCTTGACCGTTACTTTCTGATGCGTATGGCTCCGCACGGACTTGGCAGCTACAATGTCAACAGACATCTTGCGCTCCTTACCTTCTACCTTTACAGACTGATAGCCATGCGCCACGGTCAGGGGGATCTCCGACAGCTCATGCGGCTTGATCAGCGTGGCAGTGATATATACATTGGGTATATCGTCAACGGTCAGCGGCAGGTCGAGAGAGGCATCCCGCTTATCTACGGTGACATACTGATAAGAAACTACTTTATCTGTCTCCATCGTCACCAGCATTCGTCCGCTAAAAGGTGTCTTGAAGTGAGCCGTTACGGTCTCGCCGGTATAAAATGAGGACTTGTTAAGATCGATGTCGATATGTCCTTCGTTGTTCACTTCAAAAGAGTTGTTGTCACCACCCCAGATGCCATAGCTGTAAAAGTCCTTGCTGACATACGCGTTGGCGCCGGGGATCGATACCTGCAGCTCATAGTCGCCGGGACTTCGTGGCGTAAAGGAATAGCGGGTATTCTCTCCGCTGACAGTGACCAAACTGGAACTCACCAGCTTATCCTCCTTTTGGGACTCATATCGGAAATAACTTCCACTCTTGGTGAGCACGGTTCTGTATTCATGTTTGATCACCTGCACACGTGCCTGTACGGCGTTCATGGTTTTCCCATCCCGGTTCAACGCCACAATGGGAAACTGCACGGGCTGGTTCAAAGCATAGAAATAATACCCGTCATCCGCTACACCGAAAAATACAGGCTGTGTGAAAATATCCGCATTTGTCCGACGGCTGACAGGGCGACCGGTCTCGTCAAAGACGGTACTAAAAAAGACCGCCTGTAAAAGCCCTAAATTCTTGTACATATCGGGCACTTCATATTTTTCCACGGCATTGCCCTGCTCGTCGGTCTTACCCTCACGTGTCACCTTGTCGAACAACGTATTCTGGTTCGCCAACCCGAACTCATATCGTTCATAACCCTTGGGATTGAACGTACGCTGCCGCACCTGTATCTCGGTCTCATATTTACGATTGGCGGCAGGAGGGCCAAAGAAATTGACGGCATGGATATTCAGGTGAGATATATCGCCTGCCTCCAAAAAGGGCTTGTCCAGCTTGGCAGTCACCTTGATCCGGTCCGGTACAAATTCCTCTATCCGGAAAGGCTTGGTAGCCAGCAATACATCATTGGAAGTATATACTTCGAGGGAATAGCTGCCGGTGATGGCTGTCTGCGCAATATCCACGCTCCCCTCCAGCGACCCCTGCTCATTCAAAGATTTACGGAAGTTCTTCAGCTCTTTACCGTTGGGCAGCAGGAACTTCAGCTTCACGGGTAGTTCACCGGGAGATTTCCATTGTCTGTCACGCACGATCACGGAGAAGTTCAGCTTTTCACCGGGCCGGTAGATATCCCGCTCGGGGTAGACATAGGCGTCCAATCCGGTAGTATTACTTCTCCGGCCTCCCACCTCAAAGCGGGAAGTATTGACCCTCGTCGTATTGAAAGGAAGATAATTGAAGTCATCCGCCGTCTTGGCGATGATCATCGCGGGCCGGAAGCCGGCCATGTCCTTACGGGTATAGGCGATCTCAGCCACCCCGTCCGTATTGGTAGCCCCCATGCCAAGTAGCTGGTTATTGGACCCATATGCCAGCACATTCACACCAGGCAAGGCGGCCGCGGTCTTGATGGAATTGGCAAAGACCAGCATCTTTTCCCTACCCTCGCGGGCAATAAGACCAATATCGGACATGGAGACATACCGATAATCCCTCACCCAATAATCTTTCAGACTCCGGATCATGATATGATAAATGCCTTTGAACTCGGGCAGCTTATCGGCAATATTGAAATTAAAGATCCTGTTATTCCCACTCTTGGGCAGGCTCCGGGTATCAACCTCCTGCTCGTAAAATACGTCTCCCAACGTCACATCCGAACTATTGTCATAGTCGCTGTTATAGTCGCCCTCGTCGCCGTCACCACCGCGGAAAGGTCTTTTCTCCTTTGGCTGGTAGTCGAAACGTTGTGTCATGAGCAGGTTATTCTCGTATATCTTGGAGACGATGATCTTTACTTTGGGTACGTTGATGATCTTTACCTCTATATTCTGAGCGCCCTTGCCCGAGAGGTAAAGACCCTTACCGCTGGCAAAGCTGATGGAAGGAGCCAGCTCCCCAAACGTGATATTGGTGTTGTACTCTTCATGCAGCACACCTCCGATACGCCCCTTGAGCCCCTTTGTCAGAATGAGGGCATAGCTCTTTGTCTGATCAAAATTGTCGCTCCGGATAAGGAAGCCGTCATCGGCCGTCTCGACGGTAAATTTCACGGCCGGGTCCAGCTTGACAAAGCTCGTCAGGTTGGCGGCAACTACCTGCTGGCTGGTCAACACCTTTATGGTACCGGTCTCCCCGTCATGCTCAGTTTTGACATCATTGATCCCCAATACATAGGGGGAAGGGATGACGGACTTTGTCTCCAATTTCTCCTTCAACCCGGTAGTACCCCCCTCGGGTATGAGCCCCTTATCGATAGATAGGGTGGCTTCCTGGTCTTTATCCTCCATCTTCAGGTTCAACAGACGAAGGGTGATCCTGTCGGCGGAGGAAAGGGTCTGCAGGTTATACGTTATAGGTTGACCACCTATGGAGATCTGCAATTTCTCCTTCAGGGAATTGGGGTTGACAGGGTAGTTGAACTGCAGGTCTACCTGCGGAATGGCCGTAGTGCTGTTCTCGTCCTGCAAAACCCAGGAAGTATTGGTATTGTCCAGCTTAAGGTCAGGAGTGTGAAAGACAAGCCCCTCGCCCTTGCTGATGCGCCCATATTTGCTGTATTGGAGGATATCGTTTTTAAGGGTAGCTTTAAAGGTGGTGGCCGGTGTCAGGGGCTGGGAGGGCGAAAAGACCAGCTCGTCGGGATGCTCCCAGCGGAATCTGCCGGGGATCTTGGGCTCGAAGCTGATATACTGGGTAGAATCCCACCGGTCGAGCAGGGAATCCTTAACCAGGTCCTGGTCAAATCTAAAGGTGAGGTTACCCAATGGCGGCACTTCATCACGTGCATTGGTGAACTGAAGGCTGACGGTGCTGCGGTTACAGGCCGTCAAAAGAATGGATGTGGAAATTACGGTTGTAAAAAGGATTATGGCTGACAAGCCAGATTTGATACGCATAGAAGAGGTTATATAATATCAAGATACAAAAGGCGTTCATGTTTTCCCCGTCAGGGGAAAACTAAATAATAAAAATATATTGTAACGGGAAAGCTAAGGGGGAATTGTTGGGGGGTTCATAATCGTTGGAAAAAAATTCCATCATGAAGATATACTATCGGAATAGGCATTTGCAAGAGACGATGATGTAAGAATTTGTTAAACCCGTATAACCAAGCGCGAAAGCTTATGACCTTTATTGGGACAAGATTGAATAACATGTTTCGACATATCAAAAAATGGTCCATACGACGCATACTCATAAGATCTCTCATAACAGCCGCCGCCTGCTTCCTGCTCTTCCTTCTCCTCAACTGGATCTTTCCCCTGCCGGACAAGATCGAATATTCCACCACCATCGAAGACAGCCGGGGTGAAGTGGTCAACGCCTTTCTCACACACGACCAGCAATGGCGGATGAAGACGGAGTTGCAGGATATCTCCCCCCTCCTCAAAAAAACCATCGTTGAAAAGGAGGACAAATACTTCTATTATCATCCGGGTGTCAACCTGCTTGCCATGAGCAGAGCCCTGTTCATGAATATCCTGCATATGAGGCGTACCTCGGGCGCCTCTACCATTACCATGCAGGTAGCCCGTTCGCTGGAACCCAAGCGGCGTACCTATTGGAATAAGTTCCGGGAAATGTTCCGGGCCCTGCAGCTGGAATGGAAATACAGCAAGGACGAGATCCTGCAGCTATACCTGAATAAAGTACCTTATGGCGGCAACATCGAAGGAGTAAAATCCGCCTCCATCCTATACTTTTCAAAGAACCCCGACCACCTGTCGCTGGCCGAGATAACGGCGCTATCCATCATTCCCAATCGTCCTTCCTCGCTGGTGATGGGAAAAAACAATAATCTCATCGTGGAGGAACGGAACAAGTGGCTGCGCCGGTGGGCAAGGGAGAAGGTCTTTACGGAAAAAGAGATAGCCGATGCACTGGCAGAGCCCCTGACAGCCACCCGGGGTTCCGTACCTCATCTCATCCCTCACCTGTCCTGGAAATTGAAAAAGCAGGGGACGGCGGAAGTCTACCACACCACCATCGAGATGAATACACAGCTAAAGATCGAGAAGCTGGTAAAAGACTATTCCCGCAGCCTGAGCCTGAATAATATCCGTAATGCCGCTGTCATTGTGCTGGACAATAGCACTCACCGGGTGATCAGCTATGTAGGATCGGCGGACTTTAGCGACACATTAGATGGCGGACAGGTGAATGGGGCGGCAGCCATCCGTCAGCCGGGCAGCACGCTAAAACCTTTGCTGTACGGTCTCTGCATCGACGAAGGCCTGCTTACCCCCAGGATGATGATCACGGACGTAGCAGTGAACTATGAGGGATATGCACCGGAGAACTATGACCGAAAGTTCAATGGCTATGTCTCGATGGAGTACGCGCTGGAACATTCGCTGAACATCCCTGCCGTCAAAAGCTTAAAAGCACTGGGCAAGGACAAATTGATACAAAAACTGGGAGCCTGCGATTTTCGTCAGATAAAAAAGGACCAGAACAAGCTGGGTCTTTCCATGATACTGGGTGGCTGTGGCGCCACCCTGGAAGAGATGACGGGATTGTATTCCATTTTTTCCAATGGAGGGAAGTATGTTCCACCCATCTACACAATAGAAAAGGCTTCCTCCCCGCTTCCTAAATCAATTCTTAGCCAGGCCGCCTCTTTCATGATCAACGAAACCCTCTCGAAGGTCAATCGTCCGGACTTCCCCCTGAACTGGACCAATACCGTACACCTGCCAAAAATTGCCTGGAAGACGGGCACCTCCTATGGAAGACGCGATGCCTGGAGCATTGGCTACAACAAAAAATTCACGGTAGGCATCTGGGCAGGCAATTTCTCGGGCCTCGGCGTCCCGGAATTGAGCGGCGCCAATACGGCTACACCCCTCCTGTTCCAGGTATTCAATACCATCGACTATGACGACGATCAGCCCTGGTTCTCGCAACCCGGGGACTGCGATGTTCGCATGGTTTGTTCCGAGACGGGATTGCCGCCGACAGATCATTGCACCAACCTGGTGACGGATTATTTTATTCCCCTGATATCTCCTTCCCGTAAATGCGACAATATGCAGGAGGTATTCGTATCGGCGGATGAAAAGATATCCTATTGCCGGAACTGCCTGCCGGACAATGGCTATAAGAAAAAGTTCTACAAGCTGCTCTCCCCGGAGATGAAAGAATATTTCGACGAGCACAGGATCGCCTACCAGGCCATCCCTCCGCACAACCCTAACTGCGAGAAAGTATTCAGGGAAGGAGCGCCTATCGTCATCAGCCCTAACAACGGCAGCGAATACCTGATCAATCGGAAAGATCCCGAGCCTTTACAGCTGCGCTGCCGGGTCAGCAATGACGTGGGGAAGGTCTACTGGTACATCAATAATAAGTTCTACAAGGCCAGCGAGGCAAAGAATAAGCAGTTCTTTATCCCCGACGAAGGACCGGTAAAGATCTCCTGCACAGACGACAAAGGGCGCAACCGGGATATATGGATCAGGGTGCGGTATGTCAATTTATAGTCTTCCCGTTTTGCTTACTGCCAATAGTCTTCCAGCCTTTGGGTGTACGATGAAATAACAATGTAAATCCATGCATCGTGACAGGCCGGTAAAGTAAATTGACATCCATCACCGCATATTGGCCATCATCCGTAAAATAGGGCCGCGAGATGCTGTATACTTTCGAGCCGGAGGGAAGAGCAAGAAGCGAGTCGGCAGTTTTCCCCGTGATGCAAGTCGCCTTCTTCAGCCTGTCCTGCTGCCAGTAATAAGGTTCCTTTGTAACATGCACTTTATACGACAGCTCATTCAAGGTAGGCAAAGGCACCATCTCCTGCAGATGGTATTTGATCCATTCGTCGTAGTCGAATTTTTCAAACCGGCAGGTATCACTCCCCGCTACCAGATAGAACACACTATCCGGCGTCTGCGTCAACACCTCATTCAAAAACGCCTCATTCGAAGGCATCCCAGCCCTGGCACTGTCCGGCGCGGCGGTCTGCGCCCCCACCCGGCCGGCGCACAACAAAAAAAGAAGGCAGATGATTCGCATCTGCCTCCAACGTACCCCAGGTCTCGCCTGGTATAGAAGAAACGTTAAATTAATTCACCTTGTTCACGCTTCCTGCCCCGCTGACGCTCTGGCTCACTTCCGCATTCCCTTTATAGTTGACGCTGCCCGCTCCGCTGACATCCGCCTTTAGCTTGACACTGGCATATACTTCGGCAGACCCCGCCCCGGTGATATCCACCTTCGTGTTCTCAGCCAGCAGCTCATAGCAATGCGCATGCCCGGCGCCGGTGAGATCCAATTCCACGTCCTTGGTCTGACCTTTGAGATAGATGGAGCCGCTGCCGGACACTTCCGCGGACAATCGGGGCGCATCCACCTCCATTTTAATATCGCCCGCTCCGCTGACATGCAGGGAAAGGTTCTCGGAGTTGCTGATCTTGTTCTGTCCGAGGATATCACAGGCTCCCGAAGCGCTGATATTGCTGAAAGTAGGGGAGGTCACATACACCAGGAGGTCGCCGGAAGGATCGAGATTGAATCCGGGCCTGTCCTTGACATATACTTTATCCCCCTCCTGAAAAACCTCGATATACGGCAGCAGGTTCTCATCGCACTCTATCTTGACAGAAGATTTATCACCTTGCGTTACCATCACCTTAGCGGCGCCACTGACATCCACCTGTTTGAAGCTGCTGACAGACCTGTCTTCTGTTTTTATATTCCCATTCCCATGAACCCTTTTCCCAAAGAAATGCCGGCAGGAGCCAAGCCCCAACAACAGGGGTGCAGCAATAAGTAGCCAGAAAGGACGAAAAGATGCAGTATTTCTCATATTAAGTGTTTTGATAATTTTCAAAAAAGCGTTTTAAGGTTTACAAAAATTAGACTTTTTAACGGTATTTTAAAACCCCTGGGATTTTTTTTACCTTCGCGTCACCATGACGGAAAAAATCCTAATTCTCGACTTTGGCTCCCAATATACACAATTGATTGCCAGGGCTGTACGTGAAGCGAATGTATACTGTGAGATTATTCCCTACCACAAACCCGTCGTTTTTGAACCCTCCCTGAAGGGCATTATCCTCTCCGGCTCTCCTTTTTCCGTAAATGACGCCAATGCGCCGCTGGTAGACATCGCTGCGCTGCATAAGCAATTGCCGGTGCTGGGAGTTTGCTATGGCGCCCAGCTGACCGCCAAGCAGTTCGGAGGAAGAGTCGCCAACAGCAGCAAGCGGGAATACGGCAGGGCCCTGCTCCACAGACAGAAGGAAGATGTTCTCCTGAAAGATGTGTCGGAAAGGTCGCAGGTTTGGATGAGTCATGCGGACACGGTGCTGGATCTTCCAAAGGGATTCGAAGTACTGGCCAACACCGAGGATATTCCTTATGCTGCCTTCCGGAAAGACAGCAATGGTCACACCGGTGAAGAACAGCCTTTATACTGTCTGCAGTTCCACCCGGAAGTATATCATTCCATCGAAGGAAAAAAGATACTGAAGAACTTTCTCGTAGAGATTTGCGGCTGCAAGCAGGACTGGACACCCGCACATTTTGTCACCGACACGGTCAACGGACTGAAGGAAAAAATAGGTCAGCAAAAAGTGATCATGGCGCTGAGCGGTGGGGTGGATTCTACGGTTGCCGCCACGCTTATACACAAAGCCATCGGCGACCACCTGATAGGCATTTTTGTAGACAACGGCGTTCTTCGCAAGAACGAGTTTGAACAAGTGCTGGCTACGTATAAAAAAATTGGCCTCAATGTCAAAGGCATCGACGCCAAACAACGTTTCTATAATGAGCTGAAAGGGCAGACGGACCCGGAAGCTAAACGCAAAACCATTGGCAGGCTCTTTATCGATGTGTTCCAGGAAGAGGCCGCCAAGGTGGAAGGTGTTGGGCTGTTGGGCCAGGGCACCATCTACCCGGACGTCATCGAGAGCGTCTCCGTACACGGTCCATCGGTCACCATCAAATCCCATCATAATGTCGGTGGTCTTCCTGAAAAGATGCACCTGGGACTGGTAGAACCATTACGCTTCCTTTTCAAGGACGAGGTACGAAGAGTTGGAGCAGAGCTGGGTATCCCGGATGAGATGCTGCAACGCCATCCTTTCCCCGGACCCGGCCTGGCGATCCGTATCCTGGGTGAGATCACGGAAGATAAGGTCCGGTTATTGCAGGAAGCTGACCATGTATATATTCAGGCATTGAGAGATCATAATCTCTATAGCACAGTATGGCAGGCAGGCGCAATCCTGCTGCCGGTGAAAAGCGTAGGCGTCATGGGCGACGAAAGGACCTATGAATATACAGTAGCGCTGAGGGCTGTAACGTCGGTGGATGGTATGACGGCAGATTGGGCGCATTTACCCTATACCTTCCTGGCGGATGTTTCCAATGGCATCATCAACAGCGTGAAGGGGATCAACAGGGTAGTATACGACATCAGCAGCAAGCCGCCGGCAACCATCGAGTGGGAATAATATTATGAAAGCTACCTCCAGATATCTCCTCTTATGCATATTGCTGGCAGCCGGCACTACCCTTCGTGCACAGGTCGACACGACCTATCGGACGCAGCCCGACACTGCTCCCCGCGTCTCAGATACGTCCCGCCATCAAAAGGATTCTACGGGCCGTCATAAGGTGGCGATGTTCCTTCCCCTCTATCTGGACTCCGCCTTTGATGCATCGAATAATTATCGCTACGACAAAAGCTTTCCCAAATTCATCAATCCGGGGCTCGAATTCTATGAAGGGGCGCAATTAGCGCTTGATTCGCTGGAAAAAGAAAATGCCCGTCTGGACGTACATGTCTATGACACAAGATCCGGAGCCATCGCCCAGGTATTACAAAACCCGGAATTCCAGGGGACGGAGCTGATCATCGGACAGATAAGCTCGTCCGGCGAAATGCAACATCTCGCATCAGCCGCCGCCCAAATGAACATACCTTTTATCAATGTGAACTTTCCCAACGACGGAGGTATTACCAACAATCCGGAATTTGTCATTCTCAACAGTACCCTGCGGACACATTGTGAAGGCATCTATCGATTCATCCAACGGAACTATCCTACCAAGCCCGTCGTCCTCTTCCGTAAAAAAGGGGCACAGGAAAATAGGCTGAACACTTATTTCGACGACATCACCCGGACAACGAATTCAGTTCCGCTGAAGATAAAATATGTTACTTTGGACGATGCTTTCGACGCCAACGAATTGACACCCCACCTGGACAGCTCCACCCAGACGATATGCATCGCAGGCAGCCTGGACGAGAATTTCGCCCGGATGCTTTGCCAGTCGCTGGCTTCCGTCAATCAGACCTATACGACATTGATAATAGGAATGCCCACATGGGATAATATCGACTTCTCCAAACCCGAGCTCAAAGGCGAAGAGATCATCTATTCCACACCGTTCTATATCAATCCTACCGACAACCTCGTCCGGTCCATACAACAATATTTCAAGATCAAATTCTATTCCCGGCCCAGTGATATGGTCTTCCGCGGCTATGAGACGACCTACAGGTTTTCAAAACAATTGCTGCACATAGGCGGTAAAGGCCTTGGCGGCAGCCTGGGGGATAAGAAGTTCAAGGTGTTTACGGACTTCGATATCCAACCTGTGTTCCTCAACAGGCAGAATATGACGCTGGATTATTTCGAGAACAAGAAGTTGTACTTTATCAAGAAGCTGGATGGGAATGTGACAGGGGTATATTGAGGTAATTGAGTAAATTTACGGTATGACCAAACTCGTGACCTTAGCCCTTTTGTGTGTTATTGGCCTGGCATTCACATCTACCCTCGGAGGTCCCGGTAGAGATCAGCCCGTATCTATCCCCGCAAGCCCCCAACGCACGGGAGAAGCCGATAAAGGATATAAATACCTCACGACAGGTGACTACATCAAAAGCGGCATTCCCTATAACTATTTTCTCCTTGGATTTGGTAAGAGCGTTAACAACCTTTTAAAAAGGGACAGCCCCAATAACCTCATCAGTCATGAATACACAGCCGTAAATGCGCCCAATGGTCAGACAGTGGTAGCCCCCAACTGCCTCCAATGTCACGCGCAGGTGTTCGATGACAAACTTTATATCGGGCTGGGCAATACAATGATCGACTTTACGGATCATCAAAAGCTGAATGCAAGAAATGCCGAGATGGCCGAAGCGCTCTTAAAACACGGCGATCCCCAAAAATATGCCGCAGCAGCGCCCTTTCTCAATTCCATGAAGGTGCTGGGCAACCAGCTATATACCCAGGTCCGCGGGGTCAACTCCGCCGACAGGATTGCCGATCTCCTGGTGGCGCATCGCGATCCGGCGACGCTGCGATGGAGCGATTCCGCCGTCATCGATGTAGCAGGCGATGTCATTCCCACCGACACGCCTCCCTGGTGGCTCTTAAAGAAAAAACACGCCATGTTCTACAATGGCTTTGGCCGGGGAGATTTTGGGAGATTCCTCATGGCTTCTAACCTGCTGACGGTCAGCGATAGCTCGGAAGCCCGGGAGGTGGATAGCCATATCAACGACGTGCTGGCCTATATCTATTCGCTCGAGCCGCCTAAATACCCCCATCCCATCAATCAATCGCTGGCCAAACAGGGTGGCATCGTCTTTGTCGAACATTGCTCGAAATGCCATGGACATTATGGTCAGGGCGGCGACTACCCCAACCTGCTCATACCGGAATCCATCGTAGCAACAGACTCCTTTCTCTATAAGAGCAATTACCAAAGCCCGCAGTTCATCGACTGGTTCAACAAAAGCTGGTTTGCCATGGGCGATCATCCTGCCCGGCTGGAACCCTTTAACGGATACATCGCCCCTCCCCTGGACGGGATATGGATCACAGCGCCCTATCTGCACAATGGATCTGTACCGACCCTCGAAGCCCTTCTAAATAGCAAACTTAGGCCCGCCTACTGGTCACGGGATTTTAATAACCCCCAATACGATTATGAACAGATGGGCTGGAAATATTCCAGGGAAGCTGGCCCCCGGGGCACCGAAGTCTATAATACCACCCTGCCCGGTTACGGCAACTACGGTCACACCTTCGGCGACAGGCTCACCGACAAGGAAAGAAAGGCAGTGATCGAATATCTGAAAACCTTATAGCGTCCGCCGGCCCTCAAAAGCCGCCAACAGCCCCTCGGCCACTACCGTGGCCCTCGGTGGGCCGCCAAAAATCTATTCCCCCGTCTTCCGGATAAAAAGCTGATCTCCTTGTGGTTTATAAAACCCGAAGAATTCAGGCCCCGCGCCGGACAAATACACCTCCTGCGCATAAAAAGAATGCGAGACAGCAAACTCCTGCGGATCAGCGCCCGCTACAAAGGTCAGATAGCTTTTGAATTGCAAGGGTGAGGCCGATGGCTCGAAAGAATAACGTTTATAGCTATACGATACCCCGCCGTAATCCGTGGCCCTTTCAGGCTGCGTCTTTTCCATGAATTTGGTATTGTAGACAGGTGCTGGCCTTACCAGCGCCCGCAGGCTCTTTGTTATATAGCTGCCGGGAGGGATCATATCCATACCTTCGGGCAAGTCGAAACTGGCATACAGGTTGCCGGCTGTGGCCCGCGTACCCGGGAATACCCCCCTGAAGGAGTATGCCTCTATTACACCATTGACCTCCACGCGGTTGGAAAAGAGACAAACTGCCTGTCCATCCTGAATAAGGAAGGATCTTTTCCAATTGACGAACAAGGGCTTGTCCATCTTGTTAAAAACAGTCATGGCAACAGGTCCGCCCTCGCCATGGAAATTATAGGTCAATCGCATGCTGTCATTCTCAAAGGAGAATTCTTTTTTATCATTTTTCGGAACTTCGGGGGAATTCAGCGTAACATACTGATAGGTAGTGGAACAGGAACTCACAGCCAGCAGGATCAGGGCTAAATATAGGAGGCGCATAGGATCAAATTTTGTGTTAAATTAATAACGACTGAGGCATCCGTCAACAAAAACGCGGCATCCTGACAAAGAATTAACAATTCACTTAAAAACAGATTAAATTACCGTCATTGGAAGACACATTAGGATATAAGATCATCACCGGCTGGTTGTCGGCAGACGGCCGCCGGCCCTTTCCCTTCCAGGAAGAGACATGGGGGCATATCATAATGGGACGTTCAGGGCTGGTAAATGCACCTACAGGTTGTGGTAAGACTTTCTCTGTATTCCTGGGAGCGTTGATCGACTTTATCAACCGGCATCCGAAAGACTACAAAACCAGGAGCGGGAATGGATTGCAATTACTATGGGTCTCCCCGCTCCGGGCGCTGGCAAAGGACATCGGCCGCGCCATGGAAGAGGTTATCGGCCAATTGGGCATGTCCTGGCACATCGGGATACGCAATGGCGATACCGACACAAGCGAGCGGCAAAAACAAAAACGCAGGATGCCGGAAGTGTTGATCATTACTCCGGAGAGCCTGCATCTGCTGCTGGCCCAAAAAGCGTATCCGGAGACATTCAAGCCGCTGCGGACCATTGCCGTGGATGAGTGGCATGAACTCCTGGGCAGCAAGCGGGGCGTACAGGTAGAACTGGCCATCTCCCGGATCATCGGGCTAAAAGAAGGCAATTGTTCCATCATCGGCATCAGCGCCACCATCGGGAATTTGGAACAGGCAAAAGATGTGCTGCTGGCTACCCTAAAACCCTTCAAAACCGAATTCTTCACGGTCCGTGCGAATATCCACAAACCCATCGACGTAGAATCTATCCTCCCGGAGGAGATCGAAAAATATCCCTGGGCCGGTCACCTCGGTCTCAAATTGATACACAAAGTGACCCCCATATTGGAACATAGCAGGACAACGCTGATCTTTATCAACACCCGCGGCATGAGCGAAAGATGGTATCAGTCGCTGCTGGACGTCAACCCCGACCTGGCAGGGGTCATTGCCCTGCACCATGGCTCGGTCGATATGGCCCTACGCAACTGGGTAGAAGAAGCCCTGCATGAAGGGCGGCTCAAGGCGGTGGTCACCACCGCCAGCCTGGACCTGGGAGTGGATTTCAGGCCGGTGGAGACTGTCGTACAGGTAGGCAGCCCAAAAGGCGTTGCACGATTCCTTCAACGGGCCGGGCGCAGCGGTCACCAGCCGGGCGAAGTGAGTAAAATATTTTTTCTGCCCACCCATTCCCTCGAGCTGATGGAAGCAGCCGCCCTTAAGTCCGCCATGGAAATGGGACTCATCGAAAGCAGGGAGCCCATGCTATTATGCTTCGACGTATTGATACAATATCTCGGCACCCTGGCTATTTCGGAGGGATTCTATCCCGGCACGCTCTTCGCCGAGCTGAAGTCTACTTATTGCTACGCAGACATGACGGAGGACGAATGGAACGAGATCTTGCATTTCATCACCGCAGGCGGCGCGGCCTTGCATCAATACGATGAGTTCAAAAAGGTGGAGATCATGCCGGATGGGTTATTCAAGATAAATAGCCGCAAGATCGCCATGCGCCACCGGCTGCACATCGGCACCATCGTCAGCGATGCCATGCTGAAAGTACGCTTCGTCACAGGAGGCTATATCGGGGTCATCGAAGAATATTTTATTTCGCGCCTCTCACCAGGAGATGTGTTCACGCTGGCGGGCAGGAACCTCGAATTTGTCATGATCAAGGACATGACGGCGCTGGTACGCAAATCCACCGCCAAAAAGGCGATCGTCCCCAGCTGGAACGGAGGTCGCATGCCTTTGTCGGCCCGTCTGGGGATGATGCTGCGCAAAAAGCTGGACGAGGCAGCAGCAATGGTACATGGCGCCATCTCCCGCGACATCGAATTACAAGTCCTTCGTCCGCTGTTCGAATTACAGGAACAGCTGTCCTATATGCCCCGTGAAAATGAGTTGCTGATCGAGCAGATCGAGACCAAGGATGGCTTTCACCTTTTTGCCTACCCCTTTGAAGGCAGACTGGTGCACGAAGCAATGGCCGCATTGCTGGCCTACCGGATCAGCCGCGAGACCCCCATCAGCTTCTCTTTTGCCATGAATGACTATGGATTCGAGCTGCTGAGCGATCGGCCCATACCCGTGGATGACTCGAATGTATACGATCTGTTCAGCCCGAATGACCTGACAGCAGATATTCAACGCAGCGTCAACAGCGCGGAGATGGCCCGACGCAAGTTCCGTGATATCGCGGTCATCGGGGGCCTGATCTTCCAGGGCTACCCCGGAGAGCATAAGAAGACAAGGCATCTGCAATCTTCCGCCTCGCTGCTGTTCAACGTCTTTACAGAATACGATCCGGACAATTTACTGATCCGCCAGGCTTACAATGAAGTGATGGACCAGCAGATGGAGGAAGTACGGCTAAGGAATATGCTGGAAAGGATACAAAAGGGACAGATCGTACTTCGCTGGCCCCAAAAGCTGACCCCCTTCTGCTTCCCCTTAAAGGTAGACAGCATGCGGGAAGACCTCTCCTCCGAAAAATTGGAGGACAGAGTGCGTAAAATGCAAGCCCAATTACGTTAACTTTATGCCCATATGATAAAAAAGATCTTCCTCTTCCTGGTCTTCGCGCTTGTCGTCATTCAGTTCATTCGTCCCGCCGAAAATCATTCGGACAAACAATCCGCGAATGACATCACGCTTCATTACACTGTTCCCGACACCGTCCGCGCTATCCTCCAGCGCAGCTGCTATGATTGTCATAGCAACAACACGGTTTACCCCTGGTACAATAAGATCCAGCCCGTAGCCTGGTGGCTCAGCAGCCATATCAAGGATGGCAAAAGAGAATTGAACTTCTCCGAATTCGCGTCCTATCCACCCGCCAAACAGGCAAAAAAACTCAAGAACACGGTCAAGGAAGTGAAGGGTGAAGGAATGCCCCTGGATAGCTATCTGTGGATCCATAAGGACGCCAAACTGGAGCAGGGCCAAAAGGATACGCTTATTCAATGGGCGAACAGCCTCCAGCAGACGATCCTGAAGGCAGGTCCCAGCCTCACCGAAAGGAAATAGTACTTAGATTTGCAGACTGCATATGCAAGCTCCATTTTCATACCGTATCAGAGAACAGCAGCTGTGGTTGTCACCCGAACGTTGCATCTTCTGGGAAGAAGAAAAAGCGCTTATCTTATCTGACCTTCATTTTGGTAAGACGGGCCATTTCCGCAAATCGGGCATCGCGGTGCCTCCTTCCGTATATAAGGAGGATCTTCATCGGCTGCTGGCGCAGATACAATATTTTCAACCACGACAGCTGCTCATCGTAGGAGATCTTTTTCACAGCCGGGAGAACAACGAGCTAAGCCTTTTCCGGCGATGGAGAGACGACCTCCCAGGCGTCGACGTACGGTTGATCAAAGGTAATCATGACATTCTCGAAGAGGATTGGTATAAAGACGCAGGCATCGAAGTGCATAAAGAGCACCTGGAGCTGGGGGCATTCACTTTTATCCATGACATTACGGAACATCGGCATTGTAATGCTTATTGTTTCTCGGGCCATATCCATCCCGGCGTATGGATCAGCGGCATGGGCAAGCAGTCGTTGCGATTCCCCTGCTTCTACTTTGGAGAGACCTATGCCGTCCTCCCCGCATTTAGCCGGTTCACAGGTACGGCAGCCATCGACCCCCCACCCGGCTCCAACGTATTCGCCATCCTCCCTCCCGAGCCCGAAGAGAAAGTACATATTCCCCGGGGACGAGGTCGTGGAACAATCCCCGCTCCGCCCCCCATCACACCCCGTCGGCGTGCGGGCAGCACCATCCTTCAGATCCAATAATGCCCGACAAACAGCTGTATATCGCCTTTGACCCCATCTATGCACACCCCCTGCCGGAAGGTCACCGGTTCCCCATGCTGAAATATGAATTGATCCCGGAACAGCTCTTGTACGAAGGCGTCATCGGCCCGGACAACCTCTTTGCGCCAGCGCCCTGTTCGGAAGAGAATGTCCTTCTCACCCATACACGCGAATACCTGGACAAACTGCTGCACCAGGGTCTGTCACCAAAAGAGCAGCGTCACATCGGATTCCCCCAATCCCCCGCCCTCACACGCCGGGAACTGGTCATCACGCAAGGCACCATCGATTGTTGCCACCATGCCTTCAACAATGGTGTAGCGCTCAACGTCGCAGGCGGGACACACCATGCCTTTGCCGACAGAGGCGAAGGCTTCTGCCTGTTGAATGATTTTGCCGTGGCAGCCAATTACCTCCTCCATCAGGGCATCGCGGAACGCTTGCTTATAATCGACCTGGACGTACACCAGGGCAATGGCACGGCCAGCATCTTCGCAAAAGAGCCACGCGTATTTACCTTTAGCATACACGGACGTCACAACTACCCTTTTCATAAGGAGACATCAGACTCGGACCTTCCCCTGGAAGACGGCACGGATGATAACACCTATCTGTCCACTCTGAGGCGCGCCCTACCCGCCATACTCCAGCAAACAAACCCTCAGATCGTATTCTACCTTTCCGGCGTGGACATCCTGGCTTCCGACCAGTTCGGGAAACTAAAAGTTTCGATGAAGGGATGCGGCGAAAGGGACAGGACGGTGTTCACCACCCTCAAAGAAAAGAATATCCCCTGCGTAGTAGCCATGGGTGGCGGCTATTCGGCAGATTTACGTATCATCGTGGAGGCGCATTGCCAGACTTTCCGGCTCGCCAAAGAGATTTATGAATTATAAAACCCCTGCATATGAATAAGTTTCCTGCCCTCATCCTGATACTTCCCGTAAGCACTATTTCTCAGGAAAAGTAAACACCTCGCTCGAAATGGGGCGACGGCTGATGGAAGTAGCGGTATATCTAAGGGTCTTTTTCTTATAGGTGTATTCGAATTGCAGCACCAGACCCGGCACCTGGGAAAAAGCCGGCTCCAATGAAGAGAACAACGGCGCCTGAATAGCTGTCGTATACCAGGCCGTCATCACTTTTCCATCCTTTAAAGTTACAACGGCCTTTTTACATACATACTGTAACACCCGCATCGTATCCTCCGCCAGTTGACAGGCGGCGCCATCGTATTTATTATTATAAGCCTTCCACTCCTGCCCGTTCATGCGTGACACATATTTGTTCTTACCCGACTCCTTTACAATGGTACGTTCTGTATTGTCCGACGAAACATAGATGCTTTGTATACGCATGAGGGAAACAAGTCGCAGTCTCGCATGCCGGGCATTTGTGAAAAAGGTCTCGACACCGCCGTTATATGTTTCTCCTATCCCCATATTACCTCCCTTCTTCGACATCACCTCGACAGAATAAGAGACAGTCAGATCCGGGGTGTCGCCCCCTACAAAGGATCGCACCGGACTGCTCAACAAAACTGCAATGCTTATTATATAAAATATCCGCCCCATTTTTTTCGATCCTTATTTGAAAATAAACTCCCCAAGATCTACAGGGTCCAGCGGATTAGCCTTCCCGCTTTTATCCCATCGCTTCTCGTCTTTTTCTTTCCAGTCATCCAGCCTGCGTCGCGCTTTTCTTGCCTTACGGGCCGGCTTGCCATTGTTCCTGACCTCATAAAGTTCTTTCAGCAGGGCACGCATATTTTTTGAAACATAAATATTCGTATACTGGTCGACATATATTTTAAGAGGCTGATCACCTTCACGTAAAAGGTAATCGGGTACCTCCGGGTAAGTATAGTTTGCAAAGGTCATCAGCAGATCATTATCAGACACCTGGACTGTCTTTCCTCCAATACTGAAGGATGGATTCCGGCCGACTTTAATAGGAGCTTCACTATGTGGCTTCGCCGTAATAGCCACATCTTTTATCACCGCCCTTTTTTGGTTGGTCGTATCAGTCTGTAAAGGCTTCGAGGCCACCGACGGCGCCGCCGGCGACATTGCAATTGGCTTTTCCTTCTTCACCATAACGATCCCTCCGGTCACCACCAACACCACACAGGCGGCCGCTGCTACATACCACCTCACTCCCCGACGCTTCCGCTTCTCCGGGGTCCGGACCCCGCAACGCTCACCGACAATAGCTTCCAGTTCCGCGGGCGGCGCTACCTCGTGCTCCTGCATCCTTTCCATAAAAGCCCCCATCACAGGATCAGGCGCCACATCATCTATCTCCAGTATGGTGCGAAGCCGGTGGCATACCTCCGCAGGCGGAGAGATCTCATGATCCTTTAACGGATGCCATATGTCGGGTCGGTTCGTCATTAATTTTCTGCAAGCATTTTTTGTAATAGGACACGGGCCCTGAATAGCTGCGACCGGCTGCCTTCCTCGGAAATACTAAGGATGCTTCCTATCTCTTTATGGCTATAGCCTTCCACCATATATAAATTCACGACCGTACGATACCCATCCGGCAACTGACGGATCAGCCGGATCAGGTCGTCATTGGTGAGCTTGTCATAACCCGTCAGGTCAGGTGCCACAGGATCCGCCTCGCTCCGCAGTACAGGGAATAAAAGGCTCCTGCTCTTGATGCCGTCGATACAAGTGCTCACAAATATCCTTCTGGCCCACCCTTCAAAAGAGCCTTCCCCACGGAAAGAAGCCAGATTCTTATAAAGCTTTACAAATCCCTCCTGGAACCAGTCATTGGCATCCTCGGCATTCCCTGCATAACGCAAACAGAGGCTGTACATCTTGCCCGCAATGGCATCATAGATCTCCTGAAAAGACAAACCATCGCCTTGCGAGGCCTTCTCTGCTAAGACTTGAAAAGTAGGGGAAACGTTGCGTTTAGGGTTCATGGGACTAATAAAAGGTTCATGAGGACAAATATCTACATTTTATATAAATATTTACACTTACATGCGGGTCCGTTAAATACCTTGGACGTCGATAATGATCCCGGTCAACCTTGGTTCCTTCGCCAATTTTTTGAGAATCAGCCTGCTAAAATTTATTTACGCAGATAGCAGCGCAAATAAAAATATTTTCCCCCCTCCGCGAAACGCACGGTGCATTTTATCAGTCTTTGTGTAGGTCAGACATGATTTGACCTTCAGACAGTATATACCCGTCTCCGTAATACCCTGCCATATTATTTTTTGACACAAACACATTAAAAATTAAGCTCCGCTTATGAAAGGGATATGTTTTGCCCTCCTGTTATTTTTATCAGTTTTTTGTTACGGCCAAACCAAGCCATCTATCATTGGTTTCAGCGCTAACCTCGTGCATTTTTACACGGATGTTCCAAAGTCTTCCAATGTAGATCCGGGATTTTCCATTATGTACTGGAAGGGTATCACCCGGAAGATCGATTTTTCTCTCCGGTACAACGGCTTGTTCTCCGACTTTACCAAAAAAGAGAACAGCAACAGCAATGCATATATCAATGAATTCGAAGGTTCATTGCATGCCCGGCCCATCGACGACGATCATTTGCTCTCACCCTTCCTTTCCGCCGGCATCGGTGTTGGAAATTACAGCGGAGGGTGGTCCGCTTATGCCCCATTGGGAGGCGGCCTCCAACTCAATATGATGGGTGAAGGATATATATTCCTCCAGGCCAACTATCGTGCCTCCTTCAGCACATCCAAGCTCGATAACAACATGTTCTACTCCCTGGGATTCACACAGACCATCGGCTCTCCCCGCGAGAAAAAGGCAGCCATTATGCCTCCGCCGCCGCCTCCCATCGTCGAAGTCAGGGACAGGGATAAGGACGGCGTGGTGGACAGCCTGGATGACTGCCCCGATGTAGCTGGTCTTCCCCAATTCAAAGGGTGCCCCGACACGGATGGAGATGGCATCCCGGACAAGGATGACAAATGTCCGAATGTCGCAGGCACCGCCAAATACCAGGGATGTCCCATACCCGATACGGATGGGGATGGCATCAATGACGAAGAGGATAAATGCCCCACTGTCGCCGGTGTGGCCAAATACCAGGGCTGCCCCATACCGGATCGTGACGGTGATGGCGTCAACGATGAGCTGGACAAATGCCCCGATCTCGCCGGAGACCCGGCCAACAACGGCTGTCCCATCGTAAAGGAAGAAGTGAAAAAAAGAGCCGAGTATGCCGCCAGCCATATCTATTTCGCAACAGCGAGCTATATCCTCCTCAAAAAGTCCAACAAAGGACTGGATGACGTAGTAGGTCTTTTGAAGGCAGACCCCAACCTCCGGCTGTCCATCGATGGCTATACGGACAATACGGGGCGGCCCGAAAAGAATCAGCTGCTCAGCGAACATAGGGCGGCAGCTGTAAAAAAATATCTTGTATCCAAAGGCGTAGCTGAAAACAGGATCGCCGCTGCCGGACATGGCCAATCGGATCCTGTCGGTGATAATAAGACTGCCAAAGGCCGTGCCGCCAACAGAAGGGTTGAGCTAAAGCTGGGATACTAAACACATACGGAATTTCTTTCGATCGGGTCGCCTTATCCTTCAGAAGGTGGGTGGGCAACTGCCTTCATACATCCGTACCCTAATTTTAAATCCATAGTAATGACGCCCCTACACGAAGAGCAAGCCTTATTGAAAGCCCTGGCAAAAAGAGATATCAAAGCATTCGTCCAATTGTACAAAGACTACGGGGAAGATCTCCTGATCCTTGGCTACAGTCTTCTGGGAGACGCCAGGGAAGCTGAGGAGACGGTGGAAAATCTTTTTGAACGGCTCTGGGAAGAAGCAGACTTTGAAAGCATAGAGCCGCCTCTCTATAGATACCTGGCAGCCGAAATGCGCAAGGCTTGCGGCGAATGACCTTTTTTAAATTTTGAAACCCCTCGGTATGCATAGATTATTTTACACCTGCCTGACCTTACTCCTTTCACAAGTAATATACGCCCAATCGTACGAAGGCTCCATCGACTACCAAAAGACCCGCCAAAGCGTGGCCATGATCCAGCTCCCCTATCAGCGACAGAAAGTAGAGGACGCATTGACCGAATACATGGCCAAACAGGGCGCCAAAAGCGCCAATGTAAAAGGGTTCACTGTATTGCGCTCCGTCCGGCTCGGCCCCACGGACACCTCGGTTGCCGATCTGTATTTTAGGACAGAAACAAAGAACAGGGCGGAGAAGGATATGACGATCCTGACCCTGCTACCTATAAAAAAGAACCAGGATCTCCTGTCCCGCCCCTCCGGGGACAATATGTTCATCCCACAGGCAAGATACTTCCTCGACAGCATGGCCCCTTACGTGGATGCATATATGGTGAACCTGCAATTCAAAGAACAGGACGCCCTGGTAAAAAAGGCAAGAAAAAAATTGGACGGATTGATAAACGACCAGGCCGACCTGGATAAAAAGCTCCGCCGCCTGCAGTCGGACCTGGATGAAAATAAACAGCAACAGGCAAAAGAGGCAGCCAACCTGCAATCGAATATCACTGCCGACGATGACGCTAAGAATAAAAATCAAAAAAGAATACGCAAACTGCTGGATGAAGAAGGCAGCCTGGGAAAAAAATTGCGAAGAACGCAAAGCGACCTGGACCAGAACAAGACAGACCAGCTCCAGCAGCAAGCCGAGATCGACAAGCAACAGCAAATCCTGGAAGCTATCAGGGCCAAACAGATCCGATAACAGCGTCGGACTTTAATTTATTTTTTTCTTCAGCGAGCTCACCTGGTCCTGCAGGTTGCTGACGAGACTGGCCAGCTGGTTGACATCCCATCTCTGCTGGGTGTTGGCCTTGCTGATGATCATCTGCGCCCTCCAGACCTCCAGCACATCGTCGGTATTCACATTGTATGGCTGATAGGCCGTATTATCGCTCACCAGGGTGAGCTTGGTCCTGGCCTTGTTGTTCTTCATTATCCTCTTATATACGATGCCCTCATTCCGGGAGACGACGATATAGGTGTGGTTGCTCTTGACCTCTTCCAGGTCGTCCACCTTTTCCCCAACGATGACGGAGCCGCTGGCAGTAGGCAGCATGGAGTCACCCACGATCTCAAAAGCACGGTAGTTGCCCGGCGCCAGCATGGGCAGCGTGAAAGTATTCAGCTCATCCAGGAACTCAGGATCTGCATACCCGGCAAGATAGCCGGCAGCAGCCTTTACGGGCACCAGCTGTATGTCATTGGTGGCGGCAGCCATCTTCTGAGCCCTTCGTTTGGAGAGATAATTACCCTTGGCATCGCTGAGCTCCTTACGCAACAGCTCATCCAGGGTCAGCTTGAACATATCCCCCACTATCTCCAGGACATCGATACGGGGCTCTGCCCTTTCTTCCTCATAAGCCCCTAAAAGGGATCTTTTGATACCTAATTTGGCAGCGAACTCTTCTTGGGTCCAACCCCGTAGCTTACGGAGGTATTTCAGATTTTGGCCTGCGACTGACATAGACTAAGATATTTAGGAATAAAAATACTAACTTCTTTATCAATACCAAAATTTTTATTTTTAACCCCCTTCCGGCCAGGGAATTACGATCCGTTGATCTATCACCCGTTATGATTTCGGGAGAATTTGGCCATTGACTGTCAGCCGGACCTTTTTCCGTAAATTTGCCTCCCTGGTCATCTCTTTACCACCCTGTCAATTTGACTCTCCGGCGAGGATAGCATCAAATTTGCCGGAGTGTCGGGGCTAGCCATTCATAAATAAATATATACGAACAGATTATGTTAGGTATCATATCAAAAATATTCGGTGGGAACAAGTCGGAAAAGGACATCCGTAATATCCAGCCGCTGGTAACCCAGATCAATCAGCATTTTGCGGCCTACCAGTCCCTCACCAACGACCAGCTGCGAGCCAAGACGGCAGAGTTCAGGGAACGTATCCGTGAACATTTAAGCAATATTGACGGGCAAATAGCAGATTTGAACACCAGGGCCGAAGAGCTGCCTTTTAACGATATCAGCGGCAAGGACGCTTTCTACCAGCAGGTAGACCAGCTGAAAAAGGACAGGGACGAGCAGATCGAAGAAGTGCTGGAAACCCTCCTCCCGGAAGCTTTTGCAGTAGTAAAAGAGACAGCCCGCCGCTTCTCCCAGAACAGCGAGCTGACATCCACAGCCACCGAGCTGGATCGTACCCTGAGCGTCAAAAAAGAAAATGTCCGCATCGAGGGCGATCAATCCATATATAAGAACACCTGGATGGCGGCCGGCAGCCCCATCACCTGGAACATGGTGCATTATGACGTACAGCTCATCGGCGGTACGGTGCTGCATCAGGGTAAGATCTCCGAAATGGCCACGGGTGAAGGTAAAACCCTCGTATCTACCCTCCCCGCCTATCTGAATGCCCTGGCAGGCGAAGGCGTACATATCGTTACGGTGAATGATTACCTGGCGCGTCGTGACTCCGAATGGAACGGCCCCATCTTCGAATGGCTGGGTCTCACTGTGGATTGTATCGACAAGCACGAACCCAATAGCGAATCCCGCCGGAAAGCTTATTTAGCCGACATCACCTACGGCACCAACAACGAATTTGGCTTCGACTATCTCCGTGACAACATGGTGCACTCACCGGAAGAAATGGTACAACGCAAACACCACTTCGCCATGGTGGATGAGGTGGACAGCGTATTGATCGACGATGCGCGTACCCCCCTGATCATCTCCGGCCCCGTACCGAAAGGCGACGACCAGCAATATCATATTTTAAAAGGCCGGGTAGAGAAATTGTACGACGCGCAGAAAAGGGTCACCAATCAATTCCTCATCGAAGCAAAAAAGAAAATCAGCGAAGGCAACGACGACGCCAAGGACGGCGGTCTGGCCCTGATGCGCGCGCACCGAGGTCTGCCCAAGACGGGAGCGCTGGTTAAATTCCTCAGCGAGCCGGGCATAAAGGTCAAGCTGCAGAAGACAGAGAACTATTATCTGGCCGATCAGCAAAAGGAAATGCCAAAAGTAGACGCCGAGCTCTTCTTTAGCATCGATGAAAAAAATAATTCGGTGGACCTCACCGACAAAGGCATCCAGATGATCACCCGCGAAGGGGAAGATCCGGAATTCTTCATCCTGCCCGATATTGCCGTCAAGTTGGCAGACATCGAAAAAAGCGAGGTCCCCAGCGAAGAAAAGCTCCAGCTTAAAGAAGCTTTGCTGACCGACTATTCTGTCAAGGCGGATCGTATCCACACCGTTCAGCAATTGCTAAAAGCATATACCTTATTCGACAAAGATGTTGAATACGTCGTAATGGACGGACAGGTCAAGATCGTAGATGAGCAGACGGGTCGTATCCTGGACGGCAGACGTTACAGCGATGGTCTCCACCAGGCCATCGAAGCAAAAGAAAATGTAAAGATCGAGGCGGCAACCCAGACATACGCCACCGTTACCTTGCAGAACTACTTCCGTATGTATCACAAGCTGGCCGGTATGACGGGTACTGCCGAAACGGAAGCCGCCGAGTTCTGGGATATCTACAAGCTGGATGTCGTAACCATTCCCACCAACGTCCAGGCCATCCGCAAGGACCACCAGGACCTGGTATTCAAGACCAAGCGGGAAAAATACAAGGCGGTCATCGAAGAGATCGAAAGACTGCGGACAGCGGGACGCCCCTCTCTGGTAGGTACTACCTCGGTGGAAGTGAGCGAGCTGCTGAGCAGGATGCTGCAGGTAAAAAAGATCCCGCACAATGTGCTCAACGCAAAACAGCACGCCCGTGAAGCGCAGGTCGTTGCCGAAGCAGGTTTGGCAGGCGCCGTGACCATCGCTACGAATATGGCCGGTCGTGGTACGGATATAAAATTAGGACCCGGCGTAAAAGAAGCCGGCGGCCTGGCCATCATCGGTACGGAACGGCATGAGAGCCGGCGGGTAGACCGTCAGTTACGTGGCCGTTCGGCACGTCAGGGCGACCCCGGTACTTCACAGTTCTATGTTTCCCTGGAAGACGACCTGATGCGTATGTTCGGCAGCGATCGTATCGCCTCCCTGATGGATAAGATGGGCTATAAGGAAGGAGAAGTCATCCAGCACAGCATGGTGACCAAGAGCATCGAACGGGCCCAGAAAAAAGTGGAAGAGAACAACTTTGGCATCCGCAAACGCCTGCTGGAATATGACGACGTCATGAACAAGCAACGTAATGTGGTATATAAGAAACGTAACCACGCCCTCTTCGGCGACAGGCTGGCCCTGGACCTGGACAATGCCTTCTACATCGTAGCAGAAGGACTGATCAGCTCGTTCAAGGAGGGAGACGATTACGAAGGATTCAAGCTGTCCACCATCGTCAATTTCGGCATCGATACACAGATCAGCCAGGACGAATTCCTGAAAGGGGACGCAGCCGCACTGGCGGAAAAATTATACCAGGAAGCCACGGAGAACTATGAGCATAAGGTCAACGAGATCACCAAACAGGCAATACCGGCCTTCCAGAACATACGCGCTACCCAGGGCAGCCAGATAAAGAATGTAGTCGTGCCTTTCACCGATGGGAAAAAGCGCACCAACGTCCACGTCAGCCTGGATAAGACCCTGAGCACCGAAGGACGTGAACTGGTCAGCGCGGTGGAAAGACAGATCACGCTGTCCATCATCGATGAGGCCTGGAAAGAGCACCTCCGCGGCATGGATGACCTGAAACAAAGCGTGCAGACGGCATACCTGGAACAAAAGGATCCGCTGGTGATCTATAAGGTAGAAGCCTTCGAGCTCTTCCGCCTTATGGACAGCGAAGTAAATAAGGACATCGTCAGCTTCCTCTGCCACAGCGGTATCGCTAATACCAATACCAGCCGTCAATCCACAGAGATCATCCGCGAAGGAAGGGAACCCCAAAGAACAGATATGTCCAAACTGCGGGTACGCAAGGACGAACTGGCCGGCAGCCCCAACGCCAACAACGGCGGCCCCGGCGGCCCAATCGCGCACAACGGCGCCCCACAAGAAGGCGGCCCCGACTATTACGAACCCACAGGCCCGGTAAAGCAGGAACCCGTCAAGGTCGGACCCAAGATCGGACGTAACGATCCCTGTCCTTGCGGCAGCGGTAAGAAGTACAAGAACTGCCACGGCAAAGACGCAGCGTAAATACTTACACTTATTCCCCATATTCGTGATCCCGGCCTAACGGCCGGGATCTTTTTTAACCTCCCGATTCGCTGGCAGACAAACAACGTTACACCACTAAATTTGTGAGATACTAGAAAAGGAGTAACTATTTTTTATGTCATCCAATCATCCACCATAATAATTGAATTCTTTCTATTATTCATGGCCATACATTAAAGCCCATCAACAACGCGATTAAGGGCAATCTCCCATTCGTCCTTTTTTTTCGCCGCAAATGGCGTGGTTCATTAATTTCACCGCTTCTTCAGAAAACGCCACCGGCAGCTCGTCTGAAGGACGGACATTAAAAACGCCAACATGATCGTGAGAAAAAATGCATTGACGACACTGGTATTGAGCCTCTCCTTTACCCTGGCCATAGCCCAAAGACCTGCAACCCCTCCCGCTACCCCCGGAGCCAACCCCGCCGCCGCAGCTGCCCGGCCCTCCGCACCCGCCAAACAGGAACCAAAACCCTATAAGGAAGTCATCACCGACAAGGCCGTAAGTCAGACCGGCCTGTTCACGGTACATCGCATCGAGGACAAATGGTATTTCGAAATACCCGACTCCATCCTGAGCCGGGACATCCTCGTAAGCACCCGCTATGGCAAAACAGCAGCGGGCAGCAGCTATGGCGGCGAGATGGTGAACCTCCAGACCATCCATTGGGAAAAAGGCCCTTCCAATACCCTGTTCCTGCGGGTATTGACCATCGTGAGCGTGGCGACGGACTCCACCCAGCCCATAGCCATGGCGGTCAGCAACTCGAATATGAACCCGATCGCAGCCGCTTTTGATATAAAAGCATATGGCAAAGGGTCGGACTCCTCCGGTACGACGGTCATCGATGTGACGGATTTCTTCAAAGGCGACAACCAGGCAGTAAGCCTGAACCCGGGCATCAAAAGAAGATTCAATCTCAGCGGCCTCGCCGCAGACAGGAGCTACATCGCAAGCATCCATACCTACCCGATCAATACGGAGATCAAGACGGTAAAAACATTTGCATCCACCCCCACACCAGGTGGCTTTGCCGCCGGTCCCTTCCCATCCACAACGTTGCCGGCCGCAGAAGTGACGGGAGCGGTCACACTGGAATTGAACAACTCTTTTTTACTGCTTCCAAAAACGCCCATGCGCAAACGGCTCTTCGACTCCCGGGTAGGCTATTTCGCCAGCGAATACACCATGTATGGCGACGATCAGCAACGGGTGGAAATCTCCACCTTCATCCATCGCTGGCGGCTGGAACCAAAGGATGAAGACATCGAAAAATGGAAGAGAGGGGAATTGGTAGAACCCAAAAAACAGATCGTATACTATATCGATCCCGCCACCCCCAAAAAATGGCGTCCCTATCTCATCGCAGGGATCAACGACTGGCAGGCCGCTTTTGAAAAGGCGGGTTTCAAGAATGCCATCGTCGGCAAGGAGTGGCCGGAGAATGACAAGACAATGAGCCTGGAAGACGCCCGCTTTTCCGTGATCCGCTATTTCGCATCGGATATAGAAAATGCCTACGGACCGAATGTAGCCGATCCCCGCAGCGGCGAGATACTGGAAAGCCACATCGGCTGGTATCACAACGTGATGAAGCTCGTGCACGACTGGTACTTTATACAGGCCTCCATTTCCGACCCCAGGGCCCGGAAGATGAAATTCGACGACGCGCTGATGGGAGACCTCATCCGCTTCGTCTCCTCTCACGAAGTAGGACATACATTAGGCCTTCGTCATAATATGGGCAGCAGCAGCAAGACACCGGTGGAACTGCTCCGCAACAAGGCATGGGTAGAGGCCAATGGTCATACAGCCAGCATTATGGACTATGCCCGGTTCAATTACGTGGCGCAGCCGGAAGACAATATCGGCCCACGCGGGCTCTATCCCCGTATCGGCGACTATGACAAATGGGCCATCCTCTGGGGCTATAAAGGCATAGACGGCACAAAGGACGAAGAAGAAGATAAAAAGATCCTGAACAAATGGGCCATCGACAGTCTGAGATCCAATCCTCGTCTATGGTTTGGCGGTGAAGGTTTCAATTTCGACCCGCGCGCGCAGACGGAAGATCTGAGCGACAACAGCATGAAGGCCGGCGAATATGGTATAAAGAACCTGAAGCGTATCCTGCCCCAGTTGCCGGAATGGACAAAGGAAGAAGCTGACCAATATGACAACCTGGAAGAGATGTATTCCGCGCTGGTAGGACAGTTCGGCCGCTACATGGGTCATGTGGTCAAGAACGTAGGAGGCATCTATGAGACCTTCAAGAGCATCGAGCAGCCGGGTGATATATATGAACCCACACCCAAAGCCACGCAAAAAGAGGCCATGGATTTCCTCAGCAAACAATTGTTCACTACTCCCGCCTGGCTGTTGAATAAGGATATCCTTAACAAGTTCAGCAATCCCGCCGCCACCGAGGCCGTAGGCACGGTACAGGCCAATGTCCTGAACAGCCTGTTGTCAGGAGGAAGACTTTTCCGTATGTCCGTTTGTACAGGACGATATGGCGCCGCCAATGTATATGGTCCCGATGAGATGCTGGCCGATGCCAAACGGGCCGTATGGTCGGAGCTGGCCACGGGAGCCCCCATCGATATCTACCGCCGGTCGCTTCAAAAAACTTATGTCGAGGCCCTGATCAACCTGATCAATCCACCTCCCCCGAGCCCCGCACCGGCAGGCCTGCCCCGACAGTTTGCAGCATTGTTCTTTTCAGGCAATCTCAAAAACACGGACGTTCCATCCATCGCCAGGGCGCAGATGAACGAGCTCCGGACGGAGATACTGGCAGCCGTACCCCGTACGACGGACAAACTGAGTAAATACCACCTGCAGGATATAGCAGAAAGGATCAAACAGGCATTGAATCCTAGCAAATAGTTTTTCACTGTCAACACTGAGACGGCCACAGGCCGGCTGCCCGAAGGGCCATCATTAGCGCACGAGCCCGGTCCACCCTGGACCGGGCTTTTTTTATGGAAAAGCTCCCCTCCTGCATCTCGCAGAATGCATGCTTAAAAACTATCTGCGAGGCCTCCGCAAAGACCTCCTCTTCTCCGCCATCAATATCATCGGCCTGGCCCTGGGGCTGGCGGTCTGCCTTCTGATCACCCTGTTCGTGACAGACGAGCTGCGTTATGACAGCTATCACAAAAATGCTGACCGTATCTTCCGTGTCGTCTCCGACATCCACATCAACGGGAATGGCATCAACAGCGTCGCGACCCCGGGGCCGATGGGACCAGCCCTGATAAAAGACTATCCGCAGATCCAGGCGGCCGTACACATACGCCGCATCCAGGGTGGCGTGCTGGTAAAAAATGGGACCAATACATGGATGGAATCAAATGCCGTGCTGGCAGACCCCTCCCTTTTCCAGGTATTCACCCTGCCCCTGGTAGCCGGCAATCCCCAGACAGCCCTGGCAACCCCCAATTCGCTCGTCATCTCCGCCAGCCTGTCCAAAAAATATTTTAACAGCACCGATGCGCTCGGCCGCATCCTGCTGATGGACGACGATACCACTTCCTATGCCATCACAGGAGTCATGCAGGACATGCCGCCCGCATCCCATTTTCATCTGGACCTTATAAAATCCCTCGCGGGAAAAACTTTTAATAACAACAACGCCTGGATCAACCTTTACTCGGCCACCTATCTGCTCGCACAGCCCGGGGTCAATACGGCTGAAGTAGACCGTACCCTGGCCGACGTCGTTACCAGATATATCGCCCCGCAGGTGCAGCAGCAATTACACGATGCCCCCGGTGATATGGCAAAAAAAGGTAATTACTTCCACTATTACTCCATGCCCCTGCGACAAATCCATCTCCATTCCAATGTCATGGGAGAATTCGAGCCCAACGGGAACATCCGTTACATCTATATCTTTATCGCACTGGCGGTCCTTATCCTGCTCGTGGCCTGCGTCAATTTTATGAACCTTTCCACAGCCCGCAGCGCCCGGCGCAGCAAAGAGGTAGGAGTAAGAAAAGTACTGGGCAGCAGCCGGAAAAAGCTCATCCTTCGATTCCTGCAGGAAGCCATGCTCACCAGCGGAATGTCCCTCATTCTTGCCATTGGATTAGCCATACTGCTGTTACCATGGTTCTCGCAATTCACCGGAAGATCATTCTCCATAGCTCTTTTATTGAACAAATGGACCATTCCCGCCCTGCTCGCAGTGACACTGATCGTAGGCTTGCTGTCGGGTAGCTATCCCGCCTTCTTCCTCTCCTCTTTCCAGCCCGTTAAAGTTTTAAACGGCAGCCTGGGTTTTAAGAAAAGCCGTCTTCGCAATGGGCTGGTAGTGTTTCAGTTTGGAACAGCCATCATACTCGTCGTCATGACCCTGGGCATCTACAACCAGCTGCATTATATCCGTACAAAACCTCTGGGTTATATTAGGGAACAGGTATTGACCATCCGGCAGACAAAATACCTGGGAGAAAAAGCCGAAACCTTCAAACACATGGTGGAAGCTTTACCGGGTGTGGTCAGCGGCACCATGACAGGCTATCTGCCCAACACCCCGCAAATGGGAACCAGGGGATTTTTCAGGGACGCATCCGCACGCGCCAACGAATCGTTTCTGATGGGAGACTGGCACATCGACGCAGACTATATACCCACCCTGGGCATACAGATGACGGCAGGAAGGAATTTTTCGCCCTTGCTGCGGACAGACTCTTCCAGCGTTCTGATCAATGAAACGGCAGCCCGGCTATTGGGCTATCCCGACCCGCTTGGCGAGCTGATATATACCGGTCCCGACCCGGTAACGCCCTTCCATATCATCGGTGTCGTAAAGGATTTCAACACAGGGTCCCTCCACAAAAAGATCGAACCCATCGTATTCTGTCCCTCGTCGAATAACAATGCCTTCGCCTTCCGGCTACGCACCGAAAATATCTCCGAACTCATAGCGAATATTAGGAGATATTATCATGATTTGAGCAATGCATCTCCCTTTGCTTACTCTTTCCTGGATGACGATTTCGCAAAACTATACGCGGCGGATCAACGCATCGGTGGTCTATTCGTTACCCTTACCATCCTCTCTCTTATCATCGCCTTTCTGGGACTGTTCGGATTGGTCAATTATGCAGCAGAACAACGCGCCAGGGAGGTCGTCATCCGCAGAGTGCTGGGAGCAGGCATCCATCACGTAGTAATACTCTTCTCGAAGGAGCTTGCAGGATTATTACTGTTGGCGACCGTCATCGCCTGCCCGCTGGCATGGTGGGGGATATATAGGTGGCTGGAAGACTTTGCCTACCGCACGCCCATCAGCATCTGGACTTTCGTAATAGCAGCTTCGGGTGTGGCTGCACTGGGTCTGCTGACGGTGGGAATCCAGGCTATCAGGGCAGCCATCGTCAATCCGGCCCGGCGGCTGAGAACAGAATAATAAAAAGGACAGAGAGCCCCCCCCCCACTCTGTCCTTGAATTAGAATTTAGGAATATATTTTATGGCATGATAAGCCCCATCTGGTCCTCACTGGTAGAGATCAGTTTCCAGGAAGGAGTGCCGGTGACGTTCTTGCAGGCATAGATCCGCCAGCGGTAGTAGTGACCTGCCTGCAGCGGCTGCGTGGCCGAATTATCGCTGTTATATACAATGCTGGTTTGAGACGAAGGTACTGTCACATTTCTCGTTATGGCAGCTCCGCTACCGGTGAAGCCGCCCCAGATGACATTCCCGTTCTCATCGCTGACTTCCACTGCATAGTCGCTCGTGCTGGGGTAGGCCGCCCAGGTAAAGGTTGGCGTGGTCCCGGATATCTTCGTGGGTATGGTGGAAGAAGGACTATTGGTAGGCGAACCTAGCAGGACGCTTCCGGTGACACTGAAATTGCGGGTCGCGCTGGCGCCGGCAACGGCGACGGTAGGTTCCCCGTTCTTTAGGATCCAGTCAGGGTCCATGACAAGGGTATCGTTCCTGTATGTGGCCCGGGCGATATAATTTCCGTTAGGTACATTGGAAAGGGTATAAGAGCCGCCATTGGTCATGGTAGTAAGACCGGGGATGCTTTCTCTCGTATATGGATTAATGATGGATACATCCACGTCTTTATTAGTAGTGGCCAGGTAAGTGATCATACCGGTGACCGCTCCCAGGGCTCCCGAGCTAAGGGTAAGATTAGCAGTGGCGGGAGTGCTGCCGCTGCTAACGGTGGCGTTAACAGAATCCGAGTTATAGGAGGCTATAAATCCCTGTACGGAATAGCTTCCTGCCGGAACATTGTAAATGGTATAGTTGCCGTTGTTGTCTGTCACGGAAGAATAGCCCGCTGAACCCGAATGAGCCACTACCAATACCCCGGCGAGAGGACTGCCTGAGCCGGAAGTCGAGTGTCCCGAAATGAGCCCCGCATTCGTCACCTGCAGCGTATTCATCTGGTAGTTGATAGTGGTAGTATTGTCAGCCACAACGGTAAAGGGGACGGCACTGAACCCTTGCAGCGGTATGCTTTGATACCCCTGGGCATATATCTTTATATAATAGCTCCCGGAATCCAGCTGAATGGTGTAGCTGCCATTGGCGCCGGTGGAGATTGTTCCTACTGGCAGGTTGGTATTGGCATTGAACACGATGATGGATGCTCCTGAGACAGATTGTGATGAGGTACTGGTAATCGCTCCGGAAAGGGTACCTTTCGACGAAGTGTTTGGAGATGAACTGCTTTTTTTACAGGCCTGTGATAGAAATAGGCACACGACAATAATGATAACCAGGTGGGTGTTTTTCATGATATTAGGATATTTATTAACTTATTCAGTTAATAGGACAAAAAACATTGCCGGAAGTCCTAGTAATCATATGTTGTTTATTTGTTAACGCAAATAAACTTTCATTCGCGAAGGCAGGCCCTAATCTCCCTTGAGCGAGCTATTCGTAAATGCATCCATCATTACCTTCTTGTCATCTTCGTTGTTGTAATTGATGGTCACCGAAAAGTCCTTTTTATTGATCAGCTTGGAATACAGCAGCTGCCGAAGAATAACTTTCCCATCCTTGCTATAAAGCGTAGTGTGGAACGAATTGAACTTATGCCCGTGTATCACTTCCACGAAGGAGGAAGTGTCGGAACGGATGCCCTGTGAAGCATACGCTTCGTAGATCATCTTATAGACAGTGGCGCAATTATCTTCAAATGCGCCGGGGCTGTCATTGGGGAATGGCTCCGTCGTGGACATAAATGAATTGAACTTGTCTTTCTGGAAGCTGATAAGATGTTTCAGCCCGCTCATATCGATGGCTGTATTGGTGGCCTTCCTTATGGCTTCCGCCCCCTTCTTCTCGTTGGCTTCCGTCTGGTCACGGCTGACGACAGTCCAGCCCTTTGGAATGGCAATGGTCCAGCCAATGTCCTGGCTGACATAGGTCTCCCCTTTTACAGCGCCTTCATCGACCTGTTTATTGGGGTCCAGGTGCTTGTCTTTTTGCTTACAGGAGAAAAGCAGCGTGGCTGCCAACAGGAGAACGGTTATTCTTTTCATAAAAAGGCTCCGGCGCGGAATAGGCGCCGGAGCTAAGATAAACAAAAATTGACAGTGCTTCCTATGGCGTCGGCGTTAATCCGTATTTAGACATATAGCGATGATATAGCTGTGTCTGTTTGTTCTCCAAACTCACTTCCCGGCCTTGTATAAAGCAATGTTCGATAAGGCTCGTCCGCATATCCAGGATATCTCCCCCGCTGATGACGATATTGGCATCCTTTCCTGCCTCCAGCGAGCCGGCGCGGTCATCTATCCCCAGTATCCTGGCGCTGTTTAGCGTGATGGCCTGTAATGCCTGCTCTTTTGTGAGACCATAGGCGGTGGCCGTACCCGCGTTGAAGCTAAGGTTGCGGTACCTGCTTTCGTCGTGATCGTCATTGAGGGCAAAGAGAACACCGGCCTTTTGTAGCGCTGCCGGGGTCTTATAAGGCTGATCCACATCATCGTCCTCCGTAGTCGGCAGGGCATGCTCCTGGTTCAGGATGACGGCGATATTGTTGGCTTTTAACAAGGGCGCTATCAGCCAGCTTTCACTGCCTCCGACGATGACCACGTCGAATCCGAATTCCTTGGCAAAATCCACGGCCACCAGCATTTGCTTGACCTGGTCGCCATGCACGAAGAGCTTCTGCTGTTTGGAAAAAAGCCCCTTCACAGCTTCGAACTTCAGGTTGGTCTCCTTGTGCGAAGGCATTTGTAAATAGGCCTTTGCCTCCCGGAAAAAAGCCTTTATCTCTTCTACTTTATCCAGGGCCTCCTTTGTGGGATCGGTAGGCGGCTCGGCCCCTGGACGTCTGCCAAAGCGGCGGGGACGCACGATAAAGGAAGGCATATTCACATGTATGGCCCCATCCATCTTATACGCCGCATCCTCCCAGTTCCATGCATCCAGTTGCACGACGGAAGAGGCGCCGCTGATAGTACCGCCGGAGGGCGTAACACTGGCCAGCAGGACACCGTTTGCCTTCAGGGTATTGATGATCTTGGAATCCGTATTGTACGCGACGATGCTGCGAACACTGGGATTGAGATCGCCCAGTTCCTCATAATCGTTGGAGCCGCGTACACCATTGGCTATCTCTTTCAGCCCCAGATCGGTGACGGGTAGTATAAGACCGGGATATACCTGACGCCCTTTGGCGTCGATGACTTTTACATCACTGCCGGAAGGGACGGAGATATTCTGCCCCACCTGTACGATCTTTCCATTGTCCACGGCAATAGTGCCGCCTTCGATGACCTGACCATTACCGATATGGATGGTGCCACCGGTGATATAAAGTTTACCCTTGTACGCCGCAGCTGGGTATACGTCGTCCTGGCCACACACAACCAGCGACAGCAGCGAAAAGGCCACAAAAAAGAAATATTTTATTCTTATTGTCATTTTTCTATTATTGGCATGATTAATTGGCATTTGTGTCTTCGACGCTTCCATCCCCATCGATGGTCAGCAGTCCGTCATGACGGCCATGGTCACCGCAATCGAGCTCGACATGGAAGCTGGGTTCCGCCGGACGCATCGGCGTTCCGGACTTCTTTTCGGCCAGCATCTTTTGTATAAGCCGGTTGCGCTCGGCAGCTATGCTTTTGCGCAACGCAGCATCATGATCCATATCGTAATAGATGATCCCATCCACGATGGTCTTCTCGGACTTGGCATAGATGCTGAGAGGATTGTCCGTCCATAATACCAGGTCGGCGTCCTTACCGGTCTTGATGCTGCCTACTCTATCGGCCACATGCAACGCTTTCGCAGGGTTCAGGGTCACCATCTTGAACGCTTCGTCTTCGGACAGGCCTCCGTACTTGACACTCTTGGCGGCCTCCTGGTTCAAACGACGGGCCTGCTCGGCATCATCGGAGTTGATACAGACATTGAGACCTTCCTTCACCATGATGGCGGCATTATAAGCGATGGCATCCACCACCTCTTGTTTATACGCCCACCAGTCGGAGAAGGTAGAGGCGCTGGCCCCATGCTCCTTCATCTTATCGGCCACCTTATATCCTTCCAGGATATGGGTAAAAGTATTCACGCGGAACCCGAACTTTTCGGCCACCCGCATAAGCCCCGTGATCTCGCTCTGTACATACGAGTGACAGGTGATAAACCGCTTGTGCTCCAGTATTTCCACCAATGCATCCAGCTCCAGGTCACGGCGGGTCACACCCGGCGCGGCCTTTCTCGCCTGTTGATAATCCCTGGCCCGGGTAAAGGCGTCCATCAGCACCTGCTCGACCCCCATACGTGTGTCGGGGAATCGGTTGTTGCTCTGGGAAGTGGTCCTCTTTACATTCTCACCCAACGCAAACTTGATAAAGGGGTCCCAATTTTTAAACTTAAGCCCTTCGTCATCCTGTCCCCAACGCAGCTTGATCAGCTGGGTCTGCCCGCCGATGGTATTGGCGGAACCATGCAGTATATGGGAGGAGGTGACGCCACCGCTGAGCTGCCGGTAGATATTGACGTCTTCCGGGTTGAGATTATCGGCGATCCTCACTTCGGATGTGACGGACTGAGCCCCCTCGTTAATGGAGAAGGCGGCGATATGCGAGTGCTCATCGATAATGCCGGGCGTCAGATGTTTACCGGCGCCGTCGATAACAAGCGCCCCCGCGGCAGACAGGTTCTTGCCTATCTGGGCAATCTTCCCGCCCTTCACCAACACATCGGTATTTTCCAGCCGGCCTTCTTTTTCATTGGTCCAGACGGTGGCATTCTTTATCAATAGATCCCGTTGCGCGGGCAGCGAATCCCATCCATAACCATCAAAAGGATAAGTTACCTTCCCAACATGCAGAGGCCGCTTACGGCTGCTGTCGGATTCGGGAGCCGAAGCCTTGGACCAGACGGCCGTCCAGACAACCCAATTACCGGCGCTGTCGGTACCATTTCCATTCCAACCATCGGCATATACTGCACCGCTAAGATGCGTAAGCTGTGCGGGACGTCCGCCGCCAAAGCCGCCTCCTCCTCTTCCACCGGCACTGGCCGAATCACGACCTCCCTTCGGTCCTCGTCCACCAGCCGCAGGCCCAAAGTTCAGGGAGACAAGATGCCCATCATAGGCGAATTTACCGGCAAGCGTATCTTTCGCAATAACATTGGCCGAACTCGCCGACTTTACATCCAGTATATAGCTGGTCGCAACACCCGCAGCCGACGTAATAGTAAGGGTATACTGACCGCGTACATTTTTCCAGCTATCCTCTTTTACCTCATATTTCTTTCCCTGTATCCAGTTCTCGACTATATTGGTTTTTTCGCCAAATACATCACCCGTAGTAATAAGGAAATTGGCCAGTTTGCCCGCTTCAAGGCTGCCTACCTTATTATATATACCCAACAGCGTAGCGGGCGTCTTCGTCAGCGCGTCCAATGCCTTGCCTTCGGTGAGCCCATATTCAAAGGCCTTACGAAGATTGGCCGTGAACTGCTTTACATCCCGGAGGTCGGCGGTCGTAAGACAGAAAGGTATCCCCGCTCTCTCAAAGGCCGCCGGATTGCCAGGGGCCAGCTCCCAGTGCTTCATATCCGCCAGAGACACAAAACGCGCATCGTTGGGATCTTCCACATCCGTAGGCTGTGGGAAATTCAGGGGAAGGATAAAGCTGGCCTTGGTGGCAGCTATATCATCGATACGCTGGTATTCATTTCCACCACCCTTGATGATGAATTGTACCCCAAATTCATCTCCTACCCTGTCTCCTTCCATATCCGTCCATTTATCACCGCCTTCGAATATCTGGGGCAGCGTCTGCTCGTCATTGAATGCCTGGAGACTGAGGTTGGCGCCTTCATGCATAGGTTGGTTCTTATACCAGGCGGCATCCAGATAAGTTTGCCGCAACAGGGCGATACTGCCCATGACACTGCTGGGATAACTTTGGGTGGAAGTTCCCTTATTAAAGGAGTAATTGGCAGAGGACTTTGTCTTGACAATGACCAGGTTTTCCTTATCATCCGCCAGCGTGGCTACCACACCGGTACCACGGGCAATACCATCCTTGGAAACAACCTGTACCGTACCGAACCCCAGATCACGCAACGGCTTGGCTTTTGCATCGTCTACAACAAAGAGATGGGAACCGTCCGTCTCGGGATGGATGGCCTGGTTCCAGTTAAATGCGCCCTTTGTATTAGACGAAAGCTGCGCAGGAGCCCTGAAATCAAAGGCACGTGGTTGTCTTTCCCCGGTAGGCACCCCATAGTCGCTGAAAATATCGATAAAGGAGGGATAGATATATTTACCGCTGCAGTCGATGACGACAGCATCTTTTGGAATAACGACACCCTTACCGGCGCTGACGACGAGGCCATCCCGGATAAGAAGCGTGGCGCCGGTCACAGTGGTCTGCCCGTCTTTCACGAGCGTAGCATTGGTAAAAGCATAACATTTTTCCCTGGGATCAACGACACCGTTGACGGGGAAGGTAGACTGGGCCGAAGTGATAAGAACAGTGGTAAGCAACGCCGTGAGGAGAAGAAAGGTCTTACCTCGCGGACGATGTCGGTAGTTTCTCATGTTGTTAATTTTAGTCCCGTTAAAAATGGCCCCCAATTTAGACAAATGGAGTAATTTTAGCCTTTAAATATTGTATCAACGGTAATTTTGAAGGGGACATTCGGTGATTAACATAGCATCCTATATCGACCATACGATCTTAAAGCCAACCTCTACACATATGGAAATTAAAAAGATATGTGAAGAGGCGGTGCAATATGGCTTTGCGGCAGTATGTATCCCCCCTTCTCTGGTCACTTTTGCACGTACTCAGGCTCCCAGGATCGCCACAGTAATTGGTTTTCCCTTCGGCTATTCGGTACGGAAAGCTAAAATGGCAGAGGCGGAGCAGGCTCTCCTCGATGGCGCCGATGAGCTCGATATGGTCATCAACCTGGTAGCATTACGGGCTGGTGACTGGGTCTATATTGAAAAAGAGCTACAGCAGCTGACAGGATTGATCCATAGCCATAAGAAGATAATAAAGGTTATTATCGAGAGCGGCATCCTCACGGATCAGGAAATCCTCCATTGCTGCGACATCGCAGCCAGAGTAGGCGTGGATTTTGTAAAGACATCCACGGGTTACGCCGAAAAAGGCGCCTCGATAGAGGCAGTACGGCTCATGCGGCAGCACCTTCCCGATAGTATAAAGATCAAAGCCTCGGGCGGTATCCGTACCTATGAATTTGCCCGGCAGCTGATCGAAGCCGGCGCAGACAGGTTGGGGTGCAGTGCAAGTGTCGATATCATAAAGGGCCAGCCCACCACCACAAAAGAATATTAAATTATATGTATAAAATTCTAATTATCCTATCACTATTTCTTTCCACGCGGGCCCTGGCCCAGATAGACACAGGCAGCCTGGCCATCCACAAGGACACAGGCGCTATTGTTGTCCACAAGGACCCCCGCGTAGACCTGCTGATCCGCAAACAAATGGAGATCAATGAGGAAACTACGAGGGACAGCCGCAGGTCCATGCCAGGCTTCCGGATACAGGTAATGAACTCCCCCGACCGCAACAAGGTTTTCGCCGCCAAAACAAAGATCTACCAGCAATTCCCCGATGTAAAACCCTATCTGTTGTACCAGCCTCCCAACTATAAATTGCGAATAGGTAATTTCCGCACCCAGGAAGAGGCCGAGGAATTTATCAAACAGCTGTCCTCTCTATTCCCTTCCGGATTGTATATCATCCGGGACACCATCGAGGTCACACCGGACAGGCTGAAAGAGGAGGGAAATAATGAAAGATAAGATACAGCAGCTGGTAAGCCGCTACAGCTCCGACTTTATCAATATCCGGCATCATCTGCATGCTCACCCGGAACTAAGCTACAAGGAATTCGAGACGTCAAAATTCGTCCAGAGCCGGTTGAAGGAATTTGGGATCCCTTTTAAAGTAATGGCGGAAACAGGAGTAGTCGGGTTGATAAAAGGAAAAAACCCGGACAAACGCATAATCGCCCTCCGTGCAGATATGGATGCCCTGCCCATCCGTGAAGAGAACAATGTTCCGTACAAATCCCGCAACGAAGGCGTCATGCACGCCTGTGGCCATGACGTCCATACCACCATCCTGTTGGGCGCCTCGCGGATCCTTCAGGAGCTCAAGGACGAATGGGAAGGTACGATCAAGCTGATCTTCCAGCCGGGTGAAGAAAAGAATCCCGGCGGGGCCAGCCTGATGATCAAAGAGGGCGTTTTAAAAGATCCTGTTCCTCAAGCCATATTCGGCCTTCACGTACATCCCGGCCTGGATACGGGCAAGCTGAGCTTCCGGGGAGGAATGGTAATGGCCAGCGCCGACGAATTGTATATCACCATCAAGGGCAAGGGCGGACACGCAGCCGCGCCCCATCTCACAGTGGATACGATACTGGTGGCATCCCACCTGGTAGTAGCCCTCCAACAGATCATCAGCCGCAATAGAAATCCCCTGTCGCCTTCCGTATTATCCATTACTTCCGTACAGGGCGGCCATACTACCAACGTGATCCCCAGCGAGGTGAAGCTCATGGGCACTTTTCGGGCGATGGATGAGGAATGGCGCTTCCGGGCGCATGAGTTGATCCGCAAACAAGCCACAGAACTGGTACATAGTATGGGCGCCGACATCGACCTGCACATCGACGTGGGCTACCCCATGGTGTATAATAATGAGGCCTTGGATGAGGTAGCAAGAGCCACGGCAGCACAATTCATTGGTAAAGACAACGTTTTGGAGACGGAGGTAAGGCTGGGAGCGGAGGATTTTGGGTATTACACCCGCCAGATCCCGGGTTGCTTTTACCGTCTTGGCGTCATGAATGTGGAAAAAGGGATTACCTCGGGCGTACATACGCCGACCTTCAATATTGACGAATCCGCCATCGGCATCGGAGTAGGGATGATGGCCTGGCTGGGTAGCCAGGTCCAGTTCGGGTAATGCCCCGGCAGGGGTGGTACCCGTAATTAGCTGCATTTTCGTATTTTGCACCGATTTCAGACCAGCCTGCGGCGGGCCTGGGACCAATTTTCCAATATGCAAAAAAAACAGCTCCGCAAAGAGCAGGCGCTTGAATACCATTCCAAAGGGCGACCGGGCAAGATCGAAGTCGTGCCTACCAAAGAGGCGAAGACCCAACGGGATCTCTCCCTGGCCTATTCTCCCGGAGTCGCGGAACCCTGCAAGGAGATCCACAAAAATCCTGACGACGTCTATAAGTACACCGCCAAGGGCAACCTGGTGGCCGTGATCAGCAATGGCACCGCCGTACTGGGATTGGGTGACATCGGTCCCGAAGCCTCCAAACCCGTGATGGAAGGAAAAGGTGTATTATTCAAAATATTCGCCGACATCGATGTATTCGACATCGAGATCAATGAAAAGGACCCCGAGAAATTTGTACAGATCGTCAAGGCGCTGGAACCTACTTTCGGCGGTATCAACCTGGAAGATATCAAGGCCCCGGAATGCTTTTACATTGAACGGCAGCTCAGGGATTCCCTCAAGATCCCCGTGATGCACGATGACCAGCATGGTACGGCCATCATTAGCAGCGCGGCCCTGCTGAATGCCCTTGAACTACAGAAAAAGAAGATCGACAAGGTACGCTTTGTCGTCAATGGGGCGGGAGCGGCAGCCATGGCCTGTGTCAAGCTCTATGTTGCCCTGGGAGCCAAATACGAAAACTTCACCCTATTCGATAAAGATGGCGTCCTGCACCAGGGACGTACGGACCTTGATGAAGAAAAGAAAAAGTTTGCTATCAAGACAGCCGATACGACCCTGGATAAAGCCATGAAAGACGCGGACGTGTTCATAGGCCTCAGCATCGGCAATGTGGTGACCGCCGAGATGGTAAAGTCTATGGCGAGAAGGCCGATCATATTCGCCCTCGCCAATCCCGATCCTGAGATTGGTTATGAGGTAGCGACAGAGGTAAGGGACGATATCATCATGGCCACGGGTCGGAGCGATTATCCCAACCAGGTGAACAATGTACTGGGCTTCCCTTTTATCTTCCGCGGCGCCCTGGATGTAAGGGCCACGCAAATCAACGAAGCCATGAAGTTGGCCGCTGTACAATCGCTGGCCAATCTGGCCAAGACAGCCGTACCCGACATCGTGAACATGGCCTACAACGAAAAGAACATCGTATTCGGCCCCACCTATATCATTCCCAAACCATTGGATCCCCGGCTCCTGTCCACCATCGCACCCGCCGTGGCCCGCGCTGCCATGGACAGCGGAGTAGCACAGACATCCATCGACAATTGGGACACGTACGCCATCGAGCTCAATCGCCGGCTCGGTCTGGACAATCAGCTGGTAAGAGTATTGGGCACCAAGGCACGCAGCGAACCCCGACGCCTGGTATTTGCGGAAGCCGACAACCTCAAGATTCTCAAGGTGGCGCAGATCCTCTATGACGAGGGAGTAGCCTATCCCATGCTGCTGGGTGATGAAAAGAAGATACGCCACATCGCTGCCGCCAACCAGATCGACCTGGAAGGGCTGCCGATCATCAACCCCCACAACGATCAATACGAAGAACAACGAAAACGTTTTAGCGAGATATTTTTTGCCAAACGCGGACGCAGGGGCTTTAATAAATACGAGTCCATGAAGGTCATGCGCGACCGGAACTATTTTGGATGCATGATGGTGGAGACGGGCGAGGCCGATGCCATGATTTCAGGATTGACAAAGAACTACCCGGATACGATCCGGCCGGCCTTACAGGTCATCGGTACGGAGGACGGCGTTCAAAAGATCGCGGGTATGTACCTGCTGCTGACAAAAAAAGGACCGCTGTTCATGGCCGATACGACGGTGAACTTCAATCCCACGGCGGAAGAGCTGGCGGATATCACCCTCCTCACCGCCCGGGCGGTGCAGAATTTCAATCTTACACCCCGCATCGCCATGTTGAGCTATTCCAACTTTGGCACGAGCGATTCTCCGGAAGCCCGGTTGGTGGCGGAAGCACGCAGGATCGTAAAAGAACGCAATCCCTCACTCATCGTCGATGGGGAAATGCAGGCCAGCGTCGCCTTGAACAACGAGCTGCTCAAAGAGAACTATCCCTTTAGCGAGCTGGTGGACCAGGAAGTGAATACGTTGATCTTCCCCAACCTGGCGGCGGGCAACGTGGCCTACAACCTCCTGAAGGAAGTAGGGGGAGCAGACGCCATCGGCCCCATTTTGCTGGGATTGAAAAAACCCGTCCATGTACTGCAGCTGGGCAGCTCCGTTCGTCAGATCTATAACATGGCCCTGGTGGCCGTCGTGGACGCACAGATCAAATGCAAGGGGCCCGTCTCTGCAGAAGATGAGATGAAAAAAGCGCCCTGGTGGAAAAGAGGAAAAAATAAATAATTTATATTTTCATTCATGAGTTTTTTTACAGAGTTTGGCCGATACCTGCTTATGCTGAAAGGAATGTTCTCCAGGCCCGAGAACGGCAAGATGTACTGGAAAGAATTCATGCATCAATGTTCGGAGATCGGGATCGGCTCCCTGGGCATTGTAGTGATCATATCCGTCTTCATGGGGGCCGTGTCCACCCTGCAAACAGCCTATCAGCTGGTCAGCCCTTTTATCCCGTTATCCACCATCGCTCAGATAGTCCGTGACACAGTGATCCTGGAGTTCTCACCCACCCTCGTCTGTATCGTGCTGGCCGGCGTCGTCGGTAGCAAGATCGCCAGCGAACTGGGGAATATGCGTGTCAGCGAACAGATCGATGCATTGGAGATCATGGGCATCAATACCAAGACCTACCTCATCATGCCCAAGCTGCTGGCGGCCATCGTCGTCATCCCCATGCTGGTGGTCATCTCTGCCTGCCTGGGTATCTGGGGAGGCCGGCTGGCCGGCACCATGACTGGTATTTTATCCGGCGCGGCCTTTGACAAGGGATTGCACCAGTTCTTTAAACCTTATAATGTGTTCTTCGCCCTGGCGAAAGCTTATACATTCGCCTTTATCATCTCCAGCATCCCCGCTTATTACGGCTACTACGTACAGGGCGGAGCGCTCGAGATCGGAAGGGCAAGCACCAAATCCGTGGTGGTGAGCTGTGTGCTCGTGCTGTTTGCGGATTATTTGTTGGCGGCCCTGCTGTTGTAGGCCCCGGTACCCTCATAATATCGAATAATGATAGCAGTAAATAATATAAAGAAAGGATTTGGAGATAAGGTTGTCATCAATGATGTAAGCGCCGTCTTCCAGACGGGCAAATGCAATCTGATCATTGGCACCAGCGGTAGCGGCAAGACCGTATTGATGAAATGTCTCGTAGGTCTTTTCGAGCCGGACAGCGGCGAGATCTGTTATGATGGCCAGAATTTCTCCGAAATGTCGGAAGAACAGCGTAAGGAGCTCCGCCGGAGCATCGGCATGCTCTTCCAGGGATCGGCCCTCTTCGACAGCATGACGGTGGAGCAGAACGTCATGTTCCCGCTGGATATGTTTACAAAGGACAACTATTCCGAAAAGCTCAAACGTGTCAACGAAGTATTGGATAGAGTGAACCTAAAGGACGCCAATAAAAAATTCCCCGCCGAGATATCCGGTGGGATGAAAAAAAGGGTGGGCATTGCACGCGCCATCGTGCTCAATCCCAAATATTTGTTCTGCGACGAACCCAATTCAGGTTTGGACCCTCAAACATCGCTCCTGATAGATAAGCTTATCAAAGAGATCACGACAGAGTACAATATTACCACCGTAGTGAATACCCATGACATGAACAGCGTAATGGAGATAGGCGATAATATCATCTATATGTACCAGGGACTGAAGGAGTGGGAAGGGAGCAATAAAGAGATCATCTTTAGCAAGAACCAACGTCTCAACGACTTTATCTTTGCCTCTGAATTCCTCCAGGAGGCCAAGGAGATGCGGATACTGGAAATGAAGGGAAAGATCGACAAGGATGGAAACATAAAATAGAAACATATGAACAAGTACCTTTCTCTAGCATTCGTATTGTTTTTAGCCAACGCCGTCTTCGCGCAGAATACGTTTACGCTGAAGAGCAGCGACATCGGTGGTCAGGCCACCAACAAACAATTTTTTAATGGATTCGGATGTCATGGCGAGAATATTTCTCCCGAGCTGTCCTGGTCGAATGCTCCGGCCGGCACACAAAGCTTTGCCGTGACCATCTACGACAAGGATGCCCCCACCGGCAGCGGCTTCTGGCATTGGCTTATCTTTAATATCCCCGCAAATGTGACGGAACTGAAGTCCAATGCAGGAAACATCAGCAAGGGCCTGGCGCCTGCCGGCGCCGTGCAAGGCGTCACCGACTTTGGCCAGGCCGGCTATGGCGGCCCCTGCCCTCCCCCGGGCCCTATCCACGAGTACCTGATCACCGTATATGCGCTGAAAACCAAGCTCAATCTGGATAAGAACACAGGCCCAGCCCTGGTAGGGTTCAATATCAATGCCAATACCATCGCCAAGGCATCCATCGTAATGTACGCACAACAATAATGGGCATTTTTCCTTTTTTCCCCTAAATTTGCCCACCGATTGGATCAGCCTCCCATTGACCAAACACAGACTTCAAACATATTCTAATGGCAATCTTAGTTGACAAAAATTCCAGGATCATCGTACAGGGCTTTACAGGAACAGAAGGAACCTTTCATGCAACACAAATGATCGATTATGGCACGCAGGTGGTAGGTGGTGTAACACCGGGTAAAGGTGGCCACACCCATATCGATCGCCCTGTGTTCAATACGGTGTCCGATGCCGTCAAGGCTACCCAGGCCAACGTATCCATCATCTTCGTACCTCCGGCATTCGCCGCAGACGCGATCATGGAAGCCACAGAGGCTGGCATCGAGCTGGTGGTTTGTATCACGGAAGGCATTCCCGTACAGGATATGGTAAGGGCTAAGAACTATCTGTTGGGCAAAAAGACCCGCCTTATCGGACCCAATTGCCCTGGAGTGATCACAGCCGGAGAATGTAAAGTAGGCATCATGCCTGGTTTCGTCTTCAAAAAAGGAAATATCGGTATCGTCAGCAAGTCCGGGACACTGACCTACGAGGCAGCCGACCAGGTAGCCAAGGCGGGTCTGGGCATCTCCACAGCCGTAGGCATCGGCGGCGACCCCATCATCGGAACGCCTACAAAAGAGGCCGTAGAATTACTGATGAACGACCCCGGAACGGAAGGCATCGTCATGATAGGTGAGATTGGGGGCAGCATGGAAGCCGAAGCCGCACAATGGATCAAGGCCAACTCCCGCAAGCCGGTAGTAGGATTCATCGCCGGCCAGACAGCTCCTCCGGGAAGAAGGATGGGTCACGCAGGCGCCATCATCGGCGGTGCAGATGATACAGCTGCCGCCAAGATGAAGATCATGGCGGAATGTGGTATACACGTCGTACAAAGCCCTGCCGACATCGGAGCCACGATGGCCAAGGTCATAAAGAAATAGGATAACCTATATAAATGACAAGGCCGGTTGCACACCGGCTGAAAGTAAAAAAGGTCCGCTCTCGCGGGCCTTTCTTGTTCCCGGACCGGCAAAGCCGGTCCGGACATTATGCAGATGGCCTAATATTTTAATGCCTTCCAGGCTTGCCATGCTGCATCTTCCGGTGATGATGTTTCACCTTATGATGACGATGCGTCTTATGCTGGTTCTTCTTTCCTTCATGACGAGCCGCCACTTCATGACGGGGCTTGTTATTAAATTCCGGAGCAGCAGTACCCTGAGCCTGAGATACACCGGCAAACAGCAGGCCGGCGGCAACGAGTATTGTAAATTTTGTGTTCATGATCTTTGTTTTTTAAGTGTTAGGAATAAATGAACTCGTATATAAGAACGCAGCAGCTCCCTTCTGTTTATTTTTGATAAGTTATACCTATGTTAAAAGGCCCAGGGTTTATGTAATGCCTTTACTCTCTACATCTTATCTTGTGCGGGAAAACACCGCACAGCCCCTTTGACAGGGCTGATTTTGGCATCCTTCCAGAACGGACCGGAGGTTCGTTGTCTGGAACCGCAAGGTTCCGACCGAGGTATCCGAGGAAGGGTCCAACAGTGTTGGAACCGACGAAGGATACGAGCGAAGCTCTCGTGACGAAGCAGCTCCGACGAAGGCCTCAGACATTAGATTTTTCCGGAGGGCGGGTTACTTTTTTTAAAAACCCGTACTCCGGACGTTTTAACAAGTAACTTTAAAAAAGTTTTCTCCTATGACCATCAAATGTGCCACCTGGGTAATTTGTTGCTGCCTGTTATCTTTATTCTCCATAGCCCAGCCAAAACCCGATAATTATACCGCTGGCTGGAAAAAAGTGGATTCACTCATAGCCAAAGGACTCCCGCAGTCAGCACTGACCCAGGTAAACCTTATATATACCCGCGCCCGCCAGGAAAAAAATGAACCGCAGACCTTAAAGGCATTGATCTATCGTATCCGGTTGCAGGAAGAAAACAAAGACGACGCTACGATCAGGATGATAGCCGACCTGGAAAAGGAAAGCCCGACAGCACGGCAGCCGGCCAGATCGATCTTACAGAGCCTGCAGGCAGAATTATACTGGAATTACTTTCAACAACATCGTTACCAACTATACAATAGGACTCGCACCGACAACTTTCAAAAGGACAGCATCGACACCTGGAGTATCGATGATTTTCACAAAAAAATAGGCGCTTTATTCCTCGCAGCGCTGAAGGAAGAACAACTGCTGCAGGCAGTACAGTTGTCGAAATATGAACCGATCCTTATAAAAGGCAATACGCGCGTATTACGCCCCACCTTATTCGATCTGCTGGCGCATCGGGCGCTGGATTACTTTCAGTCGGACGAACGGGACCTCACCAGGCCCGCCTACGCCTTTGAGATCGAGGATCCGGTCGTATTTTCGGATGCCGAAACTTTTGCGCGGCATATCTTCAAGACAGCCGATTCGACTTCTCTCCATTTTAAGGCTTTACAATTGTTCCAGCGGCTGATCGCGTTGCACCTGCCGGATGCAAGACCCGACGCTTTGCTGGATATAGATATCCAGCGGCTGATTTTCGTACATAATTATGCTGTACCGGAGGATAAGGACGAACGCTATATGAACGCTCTGGCCAGGCTGACAAGCCGATGGGACCGGGAGCCGGCCGCCGCCCAGGCATGGTACCTGCAAGCACTGCAACATATGCAGAAGGCAAGAAATTATGATCCCCTCCAGGATACTACGGGGCGCTATGAATATATAAAAGCAAAAACCATTTGTGATAAAGTATTGGCCGAAAAGGACAGCAGCGAAGGCAAAACACACTGTGCCGTACTGCTACGAGAGATCCTATACAAATCGATAACGCTGAAAACGGAGGTCGTCAATGTCCCGGGTCAGTCACTACGATGTCTGGTGGAATGGCGGAACATTCCGCGATTTTATGGAAGGATCGTACGCTTCGACCACGCCACACGAGACAATTTAAATGTATATGGGGATGAGTTTTGGACAAGGCTGCTACAATTACCCATACAGCAGTCATTTTCACAAACCTTGCCGGCAACGGGAGATTACCAGACACACCGTGTCGAGATAAGCATCGCTCCACTACCCGTAGGTTCCTATGCGCTGATAGCCAGCGATGACTCTACTTTCAGTTTGGGACAGCACGCCATGGCAATGACAAACTTTTACAACAGCCGGATTGCCTATATCAACTCCGGCCAGGATTATTTTGTACTGGACAGGGAAGGAGGGCAACCCCTGCCGGATGCCGGCATCCAGGTTTGGACAAGGCAATACGACCGCAAACTCAGCCGGGACGTCCTGGTCAAAGCAGAGACCTACCGCACGGACGATCACGGTCATTTCCATCTGGAAAGAACGAATAAAAAGGATATGATAATGTCTGCGCTCGAAGTAACCACCGCGACAGACCATCTCTTTCAGGAAGGTGCATCCCAGCTTTTTTACCGGTTCCCGCAGGAAGATACCGACACTCCATTGAGCAGATCCGAATATGAAAAAAAGCATCTCGCTACTTATTTTTTCACAGATAGAAGCATCTATAGGCCCGGCCAGACCATTTACTTCAAAGGGATTGTTGTCACCAGGGATTTCGATACACGCAAGGCCAGGACAATGACCCGTTTCTCAACAAAAGTGATACTATATGATGCCAATGAGAATAAAGTGGACTCCCTGACCGTTACAACCAATGACTTTGGCTCTTATCATGGAAGTTTCAAGCTCCCGGAGAACCTGCTGAACGGCGAATTCAAGGTGATGGATGACTCCACACAGGATGAAAGATCATTTCGGGTGGAAGAATACAAACGGCCTTTGTTCGATGTCACTTATGATACGTTAAAAGGCAGCTATCGCCTTGAGGATAGCGTTCGGGTACAAGGCATTGCCAAAGCATATGCAGGGAATGCCATCGACGGAGCCACCGTAAAATATCGGGTGGTGCGACAGACCCGTTACCCTTTCTGCTTCTATTGCCGCCCCTTCCCTTCATCCCCTTCCCAGGAGATCACAAACGGAACGATTCAGACGGATGCACAGGGTAAATTCAAGATCGTCTTCAAAGCCTTGGCAGACCGTAATGTCAACCCCAGCACGGATCCGGTATTTCAGTATAAAGTCTATGCTGACGTAACGGATATAAATGGTGAGACACATAGTGCAGAAAAAGAGCTGGAGATAGGTTACAAAGCACTAGTGCTAAATATCGACATCCCGGGAGATAGATCGCTGCCCGCAGACAGTCTCCGGTATCTTAAAGTGAGTGCCAGCAATCTCGGAGGGGTGCCGGAGCCTGCGTTTGTCAATGTGACTATGTATGCCCTGAAGTCACCCGACAGGCTGATAAGAGCCCGATACTGGGAAGAGCCCGATCAATTTATTCTTGCAAGGGAAGAATATGTTCGTCAGTTCCCTCATGATGAATACAGCAATGACGCTCGTATCGACAAATGGGGCATGGGGGAAAAAATATTGGAGACGATGGACTCAGCGGGTAGGGATCTGCCCATTGGCAGGGCGTTGTCTCCGGGTGGGTATAAAGTAATAGTCCAGTCGAAAGACAAATATGGTCAATCCGTGACAGCGACACGATATATCGAACTGTATGACAGGAAAACAGGCACACCGGCGACACCCCAGTATCTTTGGTCATCCAACGGCTCATCTACAGCGCAACCGGGAGAAAACGGAACGGTAGACATAGGGTCCTCCGCCGGGAACGTACATATTATCCGGCAATTGCAACGGATCGAAGACACTGATCATGGCAACCAGAAGCAGTTTAGTTTCTTAGAACTGAGCAAAGCAAGGAAATCCACCACATTCTCCGTGACCGAAGCTGATCGTGGCGGATTTGGAGTACTGGATGTGTTTGTAAAGGATAATCGCATTTTCAAAAAGACATCCACCATTCAGGTGCCGTGGACAAACAAGACGCTGGATATACGTTATGAAACATTCCGGGATAAAGTGCTGCCCGGCAGCGCGGAAAAATGGAAGATATCCATCAGTGGTCAGCACGCAGACAAAGTAGCAGCCGAAGTCGTTGCGGGCATGTATGATGCTTCACTGGATCAGTTTGAAGAACATCGATGGTCAATTCCACCTATCTACCCCACTTACGATCCTACATCTGATTGGAGCGATGGTCCCGGCTTCACCATTTCTCCTTCACAAATACGATACATCCGGGAAAAGCCTTATCCCGCCTTTGACAAGCGCTATGACGCTCTCATCAGCCTCTCGGGGGAAGGTCTCATTCTCAATAGAAGAGTGTATTCCTTTGGTGTAGCAGCGCCAGGGGAAGCGACCAAGGCAAATTCGCTAAGGGACGACGCCCTCGTCAGCAGGAATCTCCAACATGACATGAACCCTGAAGTACGAGTAGAGGGATCTGACATGTATCTCCACGCAGAGAAAATGAAGAAAGTATCCGCGAATGGATATTTCGACCTGGATGCCGTCCCACCTCCCCCCCCGCCGGATCAGTCGCCCGTAAGCCCTGAACCAGGCGTCCAAATCCGCAAAAATTTCAACGAAACAGCCTTCTTCTTCCCCGACCTCCGCACAGATGACTCGGGCAGCGTCAGCTTCTCCTTCACCGTACCGGAAGCGCTCACCCGCTGGAAAGGGATGATCCTCGCCCATACAAAGGACCTGGCCTTTGGCTACTCCGAAAAGTCCATCGTGACACAAAAACAGCTGATGGTCCAACCCAACCTCCCACGCTTCCTTCGCGAAGGGGATAGGATGGAATTAGGCGTCAAGGTGGTCAACCTCTCCGACTCGGAGATGACAGGACAGATCGAGCTGCAGTTGACAGACCCCACCACGGGACAGACGGCCGATGGGATCTTCAGCAATAGGCAGGCAAACCAATACTTCACTGTTGCCGCTGGCCAAAGCACAGTAGCAGGCTTCCCCATCGACATACCCTATCAATACAACAAACCCCTTACCTATCGCATAATCGCCCGGTCCAAAACGTACAGCGATGGAGAAGAGGCCACCCTTCCCGTGGTCAGCAACCGCATGCTGGTGACGGAAAGTCTCCCGCTCAATATGCCGGGAGATGGCACAAAGGAATTTCATTTCGAAAAACTACTCCACAGCGACAACAGCGAAACCCTGAACCACCATGCCCTGACAGTGGAGTTTACATCCAACCCGGCCTGGTATGCCGTACAGGCCCTGCCCTACCTGATGGAATACCCGTACGAATGCGCCGAGCAAACGTTCAATAGATTCTATGCAAACGCCCTCGCAGCTACGATCATCCACAGCTCGCCCAGGATCCAGGCCATATTCGAAAAATGGCGGACCTCAGACACAGCTGCGCTGCTAAGCAATCTGGAAAAGAACCAGGAGCTGAAGTCGATACTGTTGCAAGAGACGCCCTGGGTATTGCAGGGCAAAAGCGAGTCGCAACAGAAACAGCATATTGCCTTGCTGTTCGACATGGTCCGGATGAGCAGGGAACTGGAATCCTCCCTGACAAAGATCCAGCAGATGCAATCCCCCAATGGCGGATTTGTCTGGTTCAAAGGAGGGCCGGACGATCGTTATATCACGCAATACATCCTCACCGGCATTGGCCGGCTGCAAAGGCTGAACGCCATTCCATCCACCATGACAGGAAAAGTGCAGGACATCGTCAAAGCAGCCCTGCCTTATCTGGATGGAAAAATAAAGAAGGATTACGAAAACGTTAATCGCAAGCTTCCTCACACATTGATAGACGGGCTATCTATAGGTTATCTCTACATGCGCAGCTTCTTCCCTCAATACGGTATTCCGGGCGGCACGCTTCCCGCGATCAGCTATTTCCGCAAACAGGCGCAGCAACAGTGGTTGCAATACGGCAAATACATGCAGGGGATGATCGCCCTGGCGCTCTTCCGTACCGGGGATGTGCAGACGGCGAGGAATATCATCGCTTCGCTGAAAGAAACCGCCATCCGCGACGAAGAAAAGGGGATGTACTGGAAAGGCATGGAGGGCGGTTATTACTGGTGGCAAGCTCCTATCGAAACACAGTCCCTGCTGATAGAAGCCTTCCACGAAGTAGCCAATGCCCCCAAAGACGAGGCTGCGCTTAAGACATGGCTCCTGCGGCAAAAACAAACCCATAGCTGGTCCACCACCAGGGCGACAGCCGATGCCTGCTATGCGCTGCTAATGCCCGCTCAGCCCAGAGCTGCCTCCTCCGGAGCGCAGGCCCCCAGCCCCAGTTCCTCCCCCGACAACTGGCTCACCGTCGAAAGAAATGTCGATATACAGGCAGGTAACAAAACCCTTTCTTCCAGCCAGGGAGCCGAAGCCGGCACAGGTTATTTCAAGCAAGTAGTGGACGGCGCTCGCGTCCAGCCTTCCATGGGTAATATCACCGTGACAATGAAGACATCCGGCACATCCGCTCCCTCCGCTCTCCCCGCATGGGGAGCTGTTTACTGGCAGTATTTTGAGAATCTCGATAAGATCACTGCCGCTGGCAACACAAAGGCCCCGCTAAGGCTGGTGAAGAAACTATTTATAGAAAAAAATACGGATCGTGGCCCCGTCCTCGAACCCGTCCAGGAGAACGGCGTCCTGCATCCCGGTGACAAAGTAAAAGTTCGGATCGAGCTGCGCTCAGACCGCGACCTGGAGTATGTGCACATGAAGGATATGCGCGCGTCCTGCATGGAGCCCGTCAATGTCCTCAGCCAGTACAAATGGCAGGGCGGACTCGGATATTACGAGAGTACAAAGGACGCCAGCACCGACTTCTTTTTCGCAAGCCTCCCCAAAGGGACTTATGTTTTTGAATACCCGCTTTTCGTAGGACAGAAAGGCAACTTCAGCAATGGCGTGACGAGCATAGAATGTATGTATGCACCCGAGTTCGGATTCCACAGCGAAGGCATACGGGTGAATGTAGAGGAGGTCACGCCATGATAAAGGATGTATTGGTAATAGGTCAGGGTATCTGCGGGACCTTCCTCACGTGGTGGCTGGAGCAAAAAGGTCTCTCCTTTGTCGTCATTGACCAGGACAGGCCGTCTACAGCCTCCCGCTCGGCAGCAGGGCTTATCAACCCCGTAACGGGGCGACGGATCGTAAAGACATGGATGATCGACGAGCTCCTGTCTTTCGCGGAGGAGACCTATGCTTCCATCGGCGGGGCGTTACAATTAAGCTGTCTCAAGCCCGCCAGGGTCATCGACTTTTTTCCCACCGCTCAGATGCGGCTGGCTTTCCTTAAAAGGCTGGAGGAAGACCCGCAATACCTCGAGCTGCCTGCTGACGAATACGATTGGAGCTCCCTTTTTCATTACGAGCTTGGCTATGGCATGGTCACGCACTGCTACCTGGCAGACCTGCCTGGACTCCTGCCCGCCTGGCGCCAGTGCCTGATACAGCAAAATGTCTTACGTCCGTCTTCTTTTGCCCCCGGTTCCCTTGTGGTCAACAAAGACAATGTGCAATATGAAGACATCACGGCTCGTCACATCATCTTCTGTGACGGCATCGAAAGCTTTCATAGTCCTTATTTCTCCCGGCTGCCTTTTGCACCCAACAAAGGAGAAGCCCTGATCCTGGACATCCCCGATTGGCCCTCCGCTCCGGCCGTGGGAAGCCTCACCCCCATCGGTCCCAGTCCCACCCCCGTTATCCCTATCTTCAAAAAAGGCATGACACTCGCACCCTGGAAAGACGGACTGTTCTGGGTCGGCTCATCCTATGAATGGTCTTTCACCAATCCTGACCCCACCGAAACATTCCGGCAAAGGACCGAAGCCTTCCTCAAGGACTGGCTCAAACCTTCGTTCCGCATCCTCGACCACATCGCCTCCGTCCGCCCCGCCACGCTGGAGCGCCGCCCCTTCGTAGGCTTCCACCCCCAGCATCCGGCTGTCGGTATCCTCAATGGCATGGGTACAAAAGGCTGTTCGCTGGCCCCGTATTTTGCTCACCAGTTGGTAGAGCATATGGTAAATGGAAAACCCATCCGCCCGGATGCGGATGTAAGAAGATTTACAAAAATTTTGAGTAGGTGAAATGGTAATTTTGCTTCCTTAAACCTAATACTATGACTATGGAAGTAATATTCATCCGCGATAAAATTTATGAGATCAGGGGGCAACGAGTAATGCTGGATTTTGATCTGGCAGCCCTGTATGAAGTGCCGACCAAAGTCCTCAACCAGGCCGTAAAACGCAACGCCGAGCGATTCCCCGAAGATTTTATGTTCCGGCTCACCGAAGAAGAATGGATGTGGTCACAATCTGTGGCCACATCAGCAAAAGGCGCCATCAACATACAAACACCTGGTAATCAAGAGAGTGCCAACAGACAAAATGGAATACAGATCATTTCCAATCCGAGCTCTAACCCGATGTGGTCACAATTTGTGACCACATCCCCACAAAAAAGAAGGAAAGGCAGCCTCCCCTACGCCTTCACCGAACACGGCGTCACCATGCTCGCCAGCGTCCTCCGCAGCGAAAATGCAGTGAAAATGAGCATCGAAGTGGTCCGGGCCTTTATCGCCCTAAAACAATTCGCCCTACAGCAAAACAATATGGAAACAAAATTCCAGCACATCGAAGACCGCCTAGGCGAACACGACGTGCAGCTTAACCACATCTATGACGCCATCGAAAACCTCCTGGACGAAAAAGCTACCGAAAAACATTGGCAAGAAAGAGAAAGAATAGGTTTCAAAAGCAAGAAGAAATAAAAGATGAATCTACTGTGCTACCTTCCGCGCAGAAGGCTCCATCCGGCGGATAATAGTCGCATACCCCGAACCCGTAAAGTTCAAAGGGTCCTGGTTGAGCACACGCGACATCGCCTCATACAGCTCCGGCAGCTCCTGCCTGAACAGCACAGCATTCTCAAAGAACACCTCTATCGCCACCGCCCAGAACTCATGATAATTGGTAGCCGCATAATCCCCTAACAGATTTTTAACCCCACCCTGCATGGAAGTAAAAATGGGACGGGCTACCTTGGAGAAATTGTGAAACTCTTTTTTAAAGTGTTTGTCCTCTTCCGTCCGGGTGATAAAATTGACATACGCAAGGGCATGCCCCATTTCATGCAAGCCCACATTACAATTAGGGGTCAGTCCGGAGATCCCTTTGATAAAATTATCCCAAGACAGATAAATGCCCGTCTGATCCACGTGCCCCATAAAAGGACGGGAATAAAACCCATAGTGATAATCATCCCTCAATATGAAGATATCATCGAAATAGTTGAGCTTGAATTTCTCCAGACCAAAAGTGAGCTGTACCGCCGCCGCACTGACCAAAATAGGCATTTCGGCATTTTGCTCTACCTCTATATAATGGAAGTTCTTGGAATGCTGGAACTGATAAGTACGGAACAGGAATTTTCGCTGCTCTTCCAGGTTCAGTCTGTTATAGTATTTGAGATGATGGGATACTACGGAATGATAAAAGGTCTCTGCCGCAATAAAGCGTTTATATTGATGCCTGGTGTAGAGGCGTTGAAAAAGCAATGTCACCGGGCGGTTAAGAAGAAGAATTCCCAGTACCAATGCAATAATGACGACGATTTCCATAAGGTTCCATTTTTCTTTGTGATACAAAAGAAACGATCGTTAACACAATCGGGCCTTACATTGGTGTTGGATACGGCATCTATGGCTTTCAGAGTGGCGCAGTACGCAATGAGGAAAACCTAGGTGGGTTAATCAAGAGGAAATGAATCATTACGGATTGCAAACAAGATAGAAATAATATTTAATATTCAAAAGCCCTGTGGAGATGTTTTCGTTAATTTTTAACAGAATACTGACTATCAATTGATTGCAAGCAGTTCCAGGGTCGATCTGTCATGGAGGAATTCCATGTTGATGATCTTGCGGGGAGTGAGGGGGTCCTGGTTGAGCAAAATGCACAGCGCGCGGTACAGTTCTGGCATTTGTTTTTTAAATGCATGGGCCTTTTCAAAAAAAGTCTCGATGCTCACGGCCCAGAATTCCTGGTAGTTGGTGGCGGCATAGGGGTCCAGTACCGTTACTTCGCCGGCCTGCATCTTCTCGAACACCGGGCGGGCCACTTCGGAAAAGTCCTTGAACTTATCATGAAAGCTGTCGTCCTTCCCTTCTTCAACGGTGAAATTGACATAGACGAGCGCATGGGCCATTTCATGCAATCCGACGTTCTGCCCATCTGTATAATCCGTGAATTCCCGGATAAAATTGTTCCAGGAAAGATAGATGCCATCCTCGCTGACATGCCCCTCGAAGGGCATATTGTATAGCCCAAACCGGTAATTCTCCCGCAGTATATAGATGGTCTTGAAATAATCCAGATGATAATTCTCCAGCCCGAAGGTAAGCTGCACGGCAGCAGCGCTGATGAGCAAAGGCATTCTTTCCTCCTGCTCGATATCGATATATTCGAAGTCCTTAGCTTCCATAAAGTTAAGCACCCGGCGGAGGAACCTGTCCCGCACCGTATCGTCGAGACTTTTATAGTAGGGATTGTATTGCGATAGGATGCCGTCGAACTCCCAATGCCTGTCATCATAGATGCGTGTCACCTTGGCCGCCCTTATCCATTGGATAACCCAGCGACCCAGCCGGGCCAGCACAAAGACAGCTACGACCAGGCCTATTATAAGGGTAATCTCGGTCAACGTACGCATGCGCCCGAAAAATACAGTTTTTTATCAATCCTGCAACTTCCGGGCCCCATCTCCCGGACATTGTGCATATTTTTCACCCTCTCAGGGGTGTGGGACAGCGTTTTAAAGTACCTTTGCACCTCTTCCGGGAGCAAAAATAGCTCTATCCGGATACAGTAAACCCTGAACGGGCCGGAGGCTCGTTTTCCGGACATTATAATTGAAAAAATTGAAGGATGTATAGGACGCATACTTGTGGCGAATTAAGAAAGGAACATATTGGGACCACCGTCACGTTAGCAGGCTGGGTGCAGACGGTACGTAAGTTCGGAAGCATCACATTTATTGATCTCCGTGACCGTTATGGCATTACCCAGCTGCTGTTTGGAGAGGAATTGAACAAGGCGTTGACAGAAAACCCTTTTGGACGTGAATTCGTCCTCCAGGTCAAAGGTCTGGTCTCGGAACGGACAAGCAAAAATCCCAATATCCCCACCGGGGACATCGAGATAAAGGTGGAGTCATTCACCATTTTGAACAAGTCCGTAACGCCTCCTTTTACCATCCAGGACGATACGGACGGCGGTGACGACCTGCGTATGAAATTCCGGTACCTGGATCTTCGCCGCAACGCCGTCAAGAGGAACCTCGAGCTTCGGTATGCCGTCAACAGGGCCGCCCGGAACTATCTGCATGAACATCAGTTCATGGACATCGAGACCCCCTTTCTTATCAAGTCCACTCCGGAAGGAGCCCGGGACTTTGTCGTGCCTTCCCGCATGAACCCCGGACAGTTCTACGCCCTGCCGCAGTCGCCGCAAACCTTCAAGCAGCTGCTCATGGTCAGCGGCTATGACAGATACTACCAGGTGGTAAAATGTTTCCGGGATGAAGACTTGCGGGCGGACAGGCAGCCGGAATTTACCCAGATCGACTGCGAGATGAGCTTTGTGGAACAAGAAGATATCCTCCATATGTTCGAGGGGATGATAAAATATATCTTCAAGGCCGTAAAGAACATCGACTATACGGAAAAAGTAGAGCGCACGACGTGGGAACAGGCCATGTGGGAATATGGCAATGACAAGCCGGACATAAGATTCGGCATGAAGCTGGCCAATTTAAAATCCGCCTTCCAGCGGGGTGGAAAGATCACCGCGCATGGGGAACTGATCAATGGGGCAGGCTTTGGCGTTTTCGACAATGCTGAATCAGTGCTGGCCATTGCCGTGCCGGGCTGCAGCGAATATACCCGCAAACAGACGGACGAGCTCACCGAATGGGTCAAACGCCCGCAAATAGGCATGCAGGGACTGGTATTTATCAAGTACAATACAGATGGCACGCTAAAGAGCAGCGTCGATAAATTCTACAATGAGGAGAAGCTGAAAGCCATCGCGGCAGCAGCAGGGGCCGTACCGGGCGACCTGGTATTGATCCTGGCAGGCCGGGAGGAAAGGACGCGAAAAGCCACCAGCGAGCTGCGGCTGGAAATGGGCCGGCGTCTGGGCCTTCGCAAAGAGAATGAATTCAGGCTGCTCTGGGTCATGGACTTCCCCTTGTTCGAATATGCCGAGGAAGATAACCGCTGGGTAGCACGACATCACCCCTTCACATCCCCCAAGCCTTCGGACATCAGCATCATGATAGACAACAACCCTGTCATCGAACATGCGGAGAAATACCTGGAGCATCCCTATTCCAACATCAAAGCCAACGCATATGACATGGTATTGAATGGGAATGAGATTGGCGGCGGCTCCATCCGTATCTATCAGCGTGAATTGCAGGAGAAGATGTTTGCGGCGCTGGGCATGAGCCAGGAGGAGGCCTTGCATAAGTTCGGGTTCCTGCTGGGAGCCTTTGAATATGGCGCTCCTCCCCATGGCGGGATTGCATTCGGGTTCGATAGGCTTTGCGCCATCCTCGGAGGCAGCGAGAGTATCCGTGACTTTATCGCCTTCCCCAAGAACAACAGCGGCAGGGATGTCATGTTGGATGCCCCCAGCACCATCGATGACAAACAGCTGGATGAACTGGCCATTGCACTAAAGGGGGGGGATCATGAATAAGGTCCTGAAGATAGCGACGGTGCTCACCTGGATCAATATGATCATCTGGAGTTTAATAACCCTCATGGCGGTATTTTTGGTATTGGCATCCGGAACCGTTGCTGCGCTCATCGTCCTGATCTTCCCCACCGCCATCATCCTGCATAGCTACGCGTCCTTTCAATTGCAAAAGAGCATAAAGAATCCCGCCATTCCGCTGAACAGTCAGACATCTACCGGCATCCGCTTCATAGGTTTTGTCGCCCTGTTTGCAGGCATCACCACCCTGATCCCCGGCATTGGCATCGTCCAGCACCCGCAGGAGTATTTAAACCAACTGCAGGAATCCCTGAAGTCCTTTCAGGAGCAGATGCATTCGAACAAACCTTTGGTCCCTCCCACCATTGCACAAATTCGCCTGACAGGCATTCTTGTCGCCCTCATCGGCCTCTCCGTCGCCGTCAATGTCAATCTCAACTTCCGGCTGCTGCGATGGTATTATTTCCTCCGGAATAATTCTAATAATCCAGGGGAAAAATGAAGCAGGTCAAAGGCATCACCTCGCTGTCTTTTGGGGACATTGCCTGCAATGCCACGCTTTTTGGCATCCTTAGCTACAATACCAGCTACACCAGTCCCACAGACACCATGGCAATGTCCATCGCCGGTTTCGGCATCATTATATCCATATTGTATGCCATCCAGCTGATCCTCATGAAAAGATCTTACTATCGGCATCACACGATCAGCGCCGGCGCCAAAATCCCTTTACACATCTGTCGCATCATACAACTGCTGTATTCGATCATGGAAGCCGGCTTGCTCTCGACAGGCGTATATTTTACATTCAGGGATCGGAACATTGTACACAACAACGATTACAAAGGCATGCTGATAATGGCAGCCTTACTGGTGACGGTAGTGATGAACCTGATCATCTTCTTCAAAGGTTGGCGTTTATTGAAATTAGTGAAAAGGCCGTACATCGAAGAGGTCATGGCGTCCTTCGACTGAGTCGAACGGCTCCCCAGGCCGCCAGCGCCGACAATCCCATGATCAGCAGAGCAATAACCAGCAGCCGCTCGATAGGTCCCGAATAGTGATCCATTCCTTTTTTTATCCGACTCTTACAATCCTCGATATAAATGTACAATCTCGGATACATGCTGTTCAGTTTCTTCACCTCCTCAAACCGCTTTAAGGCCGACTTATAATGACCCTGGTCAAAAAAATCCACCCCCTGCGCATACAGTTGGGACGACCTGCTGAGCTTCGGGTCGATACCTGCTGTATCTAAATATTCGTCCAGGATGGCGACAGGCACGGCGAAATTAAGCCCCGCCGCCAGACCACCCGTATTTTCCAGGCTCCCAAAGGTAGTGAGCCCCACCACCTCTCCCTTCTCATTACATACAGGCCCTCCGCTGCTGCCGTGATTGATATTGGCATCCATTTGAATAAGAGGCCATCCCCCCACCGAGTTCTTCACCGCACTGACGATACCCGTTGTCAGCGTGGGCTCGATGGCCGACTCGGCAGCCAAAAAATCATTGTTGGTGACGGGACCGGGATAACCATATACGAACAGCTGTTCCCCCACCCTCGGCAGACTGCTGTCCGCCAGGGTCAGCACGGGCATTTCATGAGTGGTCTCGATCTTGAGGATAGCCACGTCCTTCCCCGGCATAGGCTGCCCCTTGGCGACAATAGAAGCCGGCTTCTTTTCCGTGCCGGGTCCCTTGTCCTCCCTATCGACGCGGTAAACCACATAAACATACTTTTTCAGGCCATACAGGATCATGGAGAACAGACGGGAATAGACAGAGGCATAAGTATTGTATAACAAGCTACGCTGCTGCTCGGTGAAAGTAGTAGCCCAGGAGCTTTCCAGGGCCGCAATACTGGCATCGGTGATCTGCTGAAAGGCGGTCAGGATGAACTGACGGCGTATAAAGGCATTGTCCCTGTCGATAAGATGACAGTTCGTCGCCACATATCCGTCCCCCGTAATGAAAAAACCCGTACCGGTGGCCGTGATCTGTTCGGATTGCTTGATATAGTCGAAGGTGGTCTGGAAGAATCGGGAAGGGTTATTGTTCATTTCCCGTAATACGATGTCCAGCTTTTGTTCCGCAGAAATGCCCCCGGCCTGGTCGAGGTTCTGAATGGAGTCCAGCAGCGCATTGAACTGCTTGTTGTCCATCTTCATGCTGTTGACATAGACATTGGCAGAGTATTCGGTCCGGATCATGACTACGCCCGGTCTGTTAATAGCATAATTCTCCACCCCGGAAATTCTCTGTCCGAAGGCAAAAACGCCCGGGAGAAGAAAAAGGAACAAAAGGGGGTATTTAACAATGCCGTTCATTCATGCCTTTGTTACTGCAAATAAAACAGGAAAAAGGCTAACTTGTTGTACTATTGACGCTTAAATTTTGTTATGGTCTCTCCACAAGCACCGTTGGCCGAGCGGCTCCGGCCACAGACGCTCGATCAGTTGGTCGGGCAAAAGCATTTGACGGGTAAGGGCAGTGTCTTACGCACCGCAATAGAACATGGGAAACCACCTTCCATGATCCTCTGGGGTCCGCCGGGGACGGGAAAAACTACCATCGCAGGGATCATTGCCAATTCCCTGCAGGTGTCTTTTTATACCCTCAGCGCCATTTCTTCCGGGGTAAAGGAAGTACGAGAAGTAATAGCAGAAGCCCGCGAAAGGGCCAAAGCCATTCTTTTCATCGACGAGATCCACCGGTTCAACAAGGGCCAGCAGGATGCCTTGTTAGGCGCCGTCGAAAAAGGCATCGTCACCCTCATCGGCGCCACTACGGAGAACCCTTCTTTCGAGGTCAACAGCGCCTTGCTCAGCCGCTGCCAGGTATATGTCCTGAAACCGCTGGATGAGCAGGACCTCATTCATCTGCTGCAACACGCCATAAAAGACGATGTAATACTAAAAGAACAATGCATCGAACTGAAAGAGACGGCCGCCCTCATCAATATCTCGGGAGGCGACGCACGCAAATTGCTCAACCTGCTGGAAGTCGTCTGCGATGCAGCAGGCAAAGAGGCGGTGATCACCGATGAACTCGTCATGGAGATCGCACAACAGCGGATAGCTTTATACGATAAGAAAGGGGAGCAGCATTATGATATTATCTCCGCCTTTATAAAAAGCATCCGGGGCAGTGACCCCAACGCAGCCGTATACTGGCTCGCCCGTATGATCGAAGGCGGGGAAGATGTAAAATTCATTGCCCGGAGATTACTGATCCTCGCCAGCGAAGACATCGGCAATGCCAACCCCAACGCGCTGCTGCTCGCCAACGCATGTTTCGAGGCGGTGAATAAGATCGGCTATCCCGAATCCAATCTTATCCTGTCGCAGTGCGCCACCTACCTGGCCTCTTCTCCCAAAAGCAATTCGACGACCATCGCCATCGGCAGCGCCCAGGCCGCCGTACGTACACAGGGCGACCTGTCAGTACCCCTGCATATTCGCAATGCACCTACCCGGCTGATGAAGAACCTGGATTATGGCAAAGGATATCAATACAGCCATAATTATGAAAATAATTTTTCCCCTCAGGAATATCTCCCTGAAGAATTGAAGGGCACGAAATTTTATGATCCCGGGAATAATGCGCGGGAAGAAGAGCTGCGTAAATTCCTGCGAAGCCTGTGGAAAGAGAAATATGGATACTGATAGGCCGGTCAGCCGACAGCTCGGGCCAGCCAATAGACAACACATGATTAAACAACCAGACTAACATGACAAATTGGACGCACAAAAAATTCAGCGACCTCACCCCCGGGGAACTGTATGCCATCTTACGACTCAGAAGCGAGGTCTTTGTAGTGGAACAGAACTGCGTATTCCTGGATATGGATAATAAGGACCAGCCCTCTCATCATTTAATGGGGTGGCAGGGAGATAGGCTGGTGGCCTATGCACGCATTGTACCTCCGGGTATTTCCTATGCGGAATTTTCTATAGGACGCATCGTAAGTTCCCCAGCCGTCCGAAAGCAAGGCATCGGAAGAGTACTCGTACGTAAGGGTATTGACTTAGCGTATACCCTTCACGGGGAGGGTGTTATACGCATCGGCGCGCAATATTATTTAAGGGGTTTTTACGAATCTTTTGGCTTCGAAAAAGCAGGCGATATTTACCTGGAAGATGGCATACAACACATTGAGATGCTATTATTTACGAAAGACTAAGCACAAACACTGAGATTCTCATATTGGGAATAAAATAGTTGTGTTAAAATACACAATTATTCATCCTTTTTTCGTTTCTTGTATGCGAGCCCATTCTTCATTGACAAAGAAGGGGAATCCAATACCATCGGAAAACTAAAATCTAATATTCATGAAACAGAGTTTACACTCCTTGTTGCGGAAGTGTTTGTTCTTGCTGGTAATAACTCTCTCTCTGCATCTTACTTCTTTCTGCCAGGATGATTACCAAAACACAACAGACCTCGGTTTTACTGTCGGCCCCATGGTCGTTCTAAGTGATCTGGGCGGACACATCGGCAGAGGAACCACCTTCCTGAAGGACTATAATATGAACAGGACGAAGCTGGCGTTTGGCGCTTATCTGACCGTCTATCCGGCACAGTGGCTGGGATTCAGATTCTCGGCTACTTATGGCTCGGTGGCTGCCTCTGACGCCGACATTACCAGCCATGGCGGGGATGAAGATACACGTAAAGCCCGCAACCTGGATTTCCGATCGAAGATCATCGAAGGGTCAGCCATGGTGGAAGTGTATCCGACTGTATTCCTGGAAGATGAATCCGATGATGTTACAGGCCGCCTGCGCCCCTATGGCGTTATTGGTCTGGGTGCCTATCACTTCAACCCACAGGGATCCTATCGTAATCAATATGGCGACGTGGTATGGGTGGACCTGAAACCGCTGCACACAGAGGGCGAAGGTTTTGCCGAATATCCGGGTCGTAAGAACTATTCTCTTACACAGCTCAACATCCCCATGGGCGCCGGTGTCAAATATTTTTTCAGTGAAAATCTCAATATCTCATTTGAAATTATTCACCGTAAGCTATTTACCGACTACCTCGACGACGTCAGCGGAAGATACATCGATCCTACGCTGTTCGACAAATACCTGTCTCCCTCCCAGGCTGTTATTGCAAAATACATGTCCAACAAGAGTGCCCAGGGATACAATACGCCCGGCTATGGCAAGAACGACAAACGTGGCGACCCCACACAGAACGACGCTTATTTCACCGCCCAGTTCAAGATCGGATTCCGTATCAAAGGCGGTACTGAGCAACGCTGGAGGAACTCTACCCACTGTCCGTTGTTGAGGTTCTAAATTTATTCGTGTGTTTGGTAAGTGTGGGGGCCGATGCCCCGCTATGTTCAAGTTGTTGTTGATCCGTACCCTATTTTTTTAAAAATCCCGGCCGTCATGAAAACTAGCCGTACTATGAACCTATTCGCTGGCCTCCTGGTCATCAATCTATCCATGGCCTCACTTCTGCCAGCTCATGCCTTTGCATCGGACACGCCGGTGCATATCCCCTCTACAGGCTCTACCTTCGACACTGGTACTATCCACAGTATCCAGGTCAATAAGTCTCTGGTCAGCAAAAAGAACAAGATCAGACTCTTCCCTGATGCCAAACAGCAGGTGCTGTTCTTTTCCGCCAATGGAGAAGACGGGAAAGTCTATCAACTGTATTTATTCGATATGGACGGCAGACTGGTAAGCCAGGCCAGTATCCGCAATCGCGAGACCACCGTCCTCACCACTTTGTCGGAAGGCAATTACCTGTTCGAGATCTTCACCGATGACGAGAGGATCGAGAACGGCCATTTGATCGTGCGATAGTACCCGTGAGAGCCGCGCTCTACCCAAAAACGCTCTTTTACATTCTATTAAAATACCCTATTTAAGATACAACCAATAGGCAAGCAGGGAAATTGGTAAAATCCTAATATCCGAAGGTTAAGTAAAACCTGATCCGTTCCCTATTTTTTAGGTACCCTTTACAAACACAAAGATTTTATTAATCACTCCCTGCTGCCACCTATTGGCCGGTTATTCTGTACGCAGCGTCTTTACAGGATTCGATAAGGCAGCTTTCATCGATTGGAAACTAATCGTGACAATTGCTATCAGCAACGCAGCCCCTCCTGCCGCTGGAAATATCCACCAATAAGAATCACTACGATATGCAAAGCCACGCAGCCAGGCGTGCATCAGGAACCATGACGGCGGCACGGCGATCACAAACGACCAACCAACAAGCTTTACAAAGTCCCTGGATAACAACATAACGATCTGTCCCACGGAAGCTCCCACGACTTTTCGTACGCCTATCTCTTTGGTCCGTTGTAACGTACTATAGGAGGCTAGTCCCATGAGCCCAAGACAGCTGATCGAGATAGCCAGGATGGCGAAATACAAAAATAGATTACCAAAGCGATCTTCTGCCCGGTATTGCCGGTCAAAAAACTCGTCCATAAAAAAATAGTCGAAGGGCCTGTCCGGCAGCATCTGTTTCCATTTGTGCTGAATGGCCGCAAACGTCGAAGGCAGTTGACGGGTATCCACCTTTACACAAACCAGGTCACAGCTGCCGGTATTTAAATAAATGGCCAGCGGTTTGATCGGCTCCTGCAAACTGCGGAAATGGAAATCTTTGACCACGCCGATAACAGTGCCCGCGACACCGAATTGCCTCCAGCGTTTGCCGACCGCCTGGGCTGGGTTGGAGTAACCCAGTAGCCTAACGGCCGTTTCGTTGAGAATCATCGCCAGGCTGTCTCTTCCAAACTGTTCCGAAAAGTCGCGGCCTGCGGCCAATCTGACCCCAAACTGCTGGAGAAAACCATAGTCCGTAATGCAAGCGTTGACATTCGTATTCTGCATGATTCCCTGGACATTTTCGAGCTCGGCGGCACCGTAATAAATTCCGTTGCCCGGGACGTTACCCGTCATGGTCACAGAACGCACGCCTGGGATCATGGCTATCTCATGTTTAAAAGCGGGTCTGGCAGAGTCACCTCGTGTATCCAGGATCAGTTCCTGGTCCTTATTGAATCCCAGATCCTGGCTGCGCATATAGTGGAGCTGGTTGTAGACAACCAATGTGGCGATGATAAGGCCGGTGGCAATGGTAAATTGAACGATCACAAGCGCTTTTCTGAGAAAGAGTCCCCGTATTCCCGTGATGAACCTGCCTTTGAGCACCGACACCGGTTGGAAAGAGGATAATACCAGCGCGGGATAGAAGCCGGCAATGACGCCGATGAATAACCCCAATCCAAGCAGGATCAGCAAGTATCCGGGTTGAGAAAAAATGCCGGTGCTGATCTCTTTTCCTGCCAGGTGGTTGAAGGCCGGCAGTAGCAAGGCCGATAGTTGTGCCGCCATGATGCAGGCGATCAAGCTAAGTATGATGCTTTCACCAATAAATTGCCCGGCCAGCATAGTTTTACTTGCGCCGATCACTTTCCTAATGCCTACTTCTTTGGCCCGTTCACCCGACCTGGCCGTCGTCAGATTGACAAAATTGATGCCCGCGATCAGCAGGATAAAGACTCCTATGATGGAGAAGATGCGGACATTGGTGATATTTCCCTGAGTGGAGCCGTCCCGGGTGGAATAGAGATAAATATCTTTCAGCGGCTCCAGCAATAGAGTAGGCTTTTGTTGAGTCCTGCTCAGGGCCTCACCACCTATTCTCTGCATGAAGGCGGGCAGCTTTGCCTGGAGCGTAGCAGCGTTTGCCCCGGCCTTCAACAACAGATAGGTATTATAGCCATAATTGTCCCATTGGCGCGTTTCGTTTGTATCGAGGGACCCGGCTGCAAAGAGCATATTGACCCGGAGATGCGAATTTCCCGGTACGTCCTTCATTAGCCCGGTGACCGTGGCATTGAATTTCAGCCTGGTCATCGTCAGCGATTGACCTATAGGATCAGCATTGCCAAAAAATTTCCTGGCCTCCGATTCCGACAAGACCACACTGTTAGGATATTTCAGGGCAGTGCTCCGGTCGCCTTTGATTAGCCGGTAATCAAATATGTTGAAGAAATTGCTGTCTGCCGTGGCGACGTTGTCGACTCTAAAAGCCTGGCCGTTCCGGATGACCATCCAATCATCGCCAAGACTGATCCTGGTCACCGATTGCAATTCAGGAAATTCGGCCAGCAGGTTTTGGATCACAGGCGCCGGCGGTGCATTGTAATGAAGCGTTTCGCTGGGGGTCTTCACATCGGCGACGAGACGATATATCCTATCCCCCTGAGTATCGAACGAATCATAGCTAAATTCAAAAGATGTATAGAGGAAGATCAGGAAAAAGGCGGTCATGCCGATGGTCAGTCCGAAAATATTCAGGAATGAGAAGCCGCGGTGACACCATAGATTTCGGAAGGCGGTCCGAAAATAGTTTCTAAACATAATTTTCACTTTTGTCTATAGACCGCCTATGGAGGCAACAGAACCTATGCCAGCTTCTCTAGCAATTGATACGCAGCTACTTATCAATTCAATCTCATAGAAAATGTATGCTTCTGATACAAAATATTGTACGGTATTGGAGCCCTGCCGGTGAACGCCTAACGGAGAAATATCTCTCCCGCCTCTTTCCAATTATTGATCCTGTCATACCCCGTCACCTCCAGGTTATGCGCCGCCGTGAAGATATAAGGCTTGCCCTTAAATCCCTTCAGGTTCTTTACATGATCGTCGATCATATAATCTCCCTGTACCAGGTCCTTGCTGCCACAGAGGGCCAGCTGCCGCCAGCTGAAGAAAGGGAAGTGCTCCATCAGCCAGTCATACTTATCTTTCAAAGAATTGGGGAATTCCATAGCAGCCGATACGATATATACATCATAACGCTCATTCAACGCCCGAAGCACATCCACCGCATCCTCCATCACAGGCAGGTGACGGAAAAAACCCGGCGCCTTCAGTCGTTCCATCACCAGCTCCTGGTGCTCATCCGGAAAACCCTTTACCCAGGAGCCAACCAACATCTTATCCCAGTCCACCTCCCGTCCGTAGGTCTTCTTATACCAATCGATCATTTCTCCCATCGGGTCCGCAATGACCTCGTCCATATCGATGATAATTCTTTCCATAATGCTTTTATCCCTTTAATTCTTCTTTTAAAAATTTAGCCGTAAAGCTTTCCTTGTTCTTCACCAGGTCCTCCGGCACACCCTCGAACAATATCCTTCCACCGCCATCCCCTCCCTCGGGGCCAAGATCTATAATATGGTCGGCCACTTTTATCACATCCAGGTTATGCTCGATGACGAGTACGGTATTACCCCTGTCCACCAATTTGTTCAGCACATCCAGCAAATGCCGGATATCCTCGAAGTGCAGTCCGGTAGTAGGCTCATCCAATATATAAAACGTCTTGCCCGTATCCTTCTTTGACAGCTCGGTCCCCAGCTTGACACGCTGCGCCTCGCCACCGCTGAGCGTGACGGCCGACTGTCCTAACGTTATATATCCTAACCCTACTTCCTGCAGCACCTTGATCTTACGATAGAGATAAGGCACATTCTGAAAGAACTCCACGGCCTCGTCCACGGTCATATCCAGCACATCGCTGATCGATTTGCCTTTGTAACGTATCTCCAGGGTCTCCCTGTTATAACGCCGCCCGTTGCATTTCTCGCAATGGACATATACGTCGGGAAGAAAGTTCATCTCGATGACACGCATCCCGCCACCCTCACAGACATCACAGCGCCCGCTCTTTACATTGAAGGAAAATCTGCCGGCATTATACCCCCTGATCTTCGCCTCAGGTACGGAGGCAAACAGCGTCCGTATGTCGGTAAAGAACCCGCAATACGTGGCGGGATTGCTGCGCGGCGTCCTCCCGATAGGCGATTGATCGATCTCGATGACCTTATCGATATTTTCCAGCCCCTTGATGCTCTTGAACTCCAGGGGCGTCATCTTCGATCCATAAGCATGTTTGCTCAGGATAGGATACAATGTCTCATTGATCAGCGTCGACTTGCCACTGCCGCTCACACCGGTGACGACGATGAGCTTGCCCAACGGGAATTTGACATCCACATTCTTCAGGTTATTTCCCTTGGCGCCTTTTAATTCCAAAAATTTTCCATTGCCCTTTCTCCTCTCCGCCGGGATCTCGATCTTCTTATGACCATTTAGATAGGCAGCAGTGAGGGTATCCAGCTTCAACAGGGCGGGAGGACGCCCCTGCGCCACGATCCGGCCTCCGTGAAATCCAGCCTTCGGACCGATGTCAACCACATAATCCGCCGCCATCATGATATCCTTATCGTGCTCTACTACCAGTACGCTGTTACCGATGTCCCGGAGGTTCTTCAGGGCCTCTATGAGACGCTGGTTGTCCCGCTGATGAAGACCGATACTGGGTTCATCCAGCACATAGGTGATGCCTTGCAATTGGGATCCTATCTGGGTAGCCAGGCGTATCCGTTGGGATTCGCCCCCGCTGAGCGTCCGGCTGCTGCGATCCAGGGTCAGATAGGTAAGTCCTACGTCCATAAGGAATTGCAACCGCTCCCTTATCTCTTTCAGTATATCCTTGGCAATGATATTTTGTTTGTTATTGAGCTTTTTTTCCAGGCCGGAGAACCAATCCACGAGCTTGTTCAGATTCATGTTGCTGAGCTCGGCGATATTCTTCTCTCCCACCCTGAAATAAAGACTTTCCTTTCGCAGACGCGCCCCATGACAGGTATCGCAGGTCTTCAGCTCCATGAACTTCTCCACCCATTCCCGCAGGCTGTCGGAAGTGCCGCCCGCAAACCAGCGCTTCAGCGCATTGACCAGCCCCTCATATTCCGTGGTATAAACCTGGGTGTCGGAAGAAGCCTCCTCGCTAAAGTCGACGTCGATGCTGTCCCCCGCCTCATTGCCATACAGCACCAGGTTAAGCGCTTTTTTAGGCATATCCTTGATGGCGACGTCCAGGCTGAACTTGTTCTTTTTTGCCAGCTGCTGTACCTGCTGGAACATATAGGCCTCTCTTTCACCGCCCAATGGGGCTATGCCGCCTTCGTTGATGCTCTTGGAAGGATCAGGGATAAGGGCGTCCATGCTGATCTGGTAGACAGCGCCAAGCCCCTTGCAAGTAGGACATGCGCCATAAGGGGAGTTGAAGGAAAAGCTGTTGGGCGAAGGTTCCTCATAGCTGATGCCAGAGTCCTCGCACATGAGCTGCTTGCTGTATTGGAGCAGCCGGTTGTCATCGTTCAGAAGGATAAAAAGCAGGTCCTTGCCCATCTGCAGCGCCTTTTGTACGCTCTGGCTCAACCGCACTTTCATATCCTCCGTAACGGCCATCCGGTCGATGACAACCTCGATATCGTGGATCTTATAGCGGTCCACCTGCATTTTCGGCACAAGGTCCTTAACCTCTCCATCCACCCGCACTTTCAGGTACCCACGCTTGCGGATGTCTTCGAAAAGCTCGCGGTAATGCCCCTTGCGGCCTCGTACAAGGGGGGCCAGAATGGATATCTTCTTATTCTTGAATTTTTTAAAGACATTGTCCACGATCTCCTCTTCGCTGAACTTCACCATCTTCTTGCCCGTATTGTAAGAATAGGCTTCCCCAACGCGTGCGTAAAGTAGTCGGAGAAAATCATATATCTCCGTGACAGTCCCTACTGTACTGCGGGGGTTCTTATTGGTGGTCTTTTGTTCGATGGAAATGACAGGGCTGAGACCCGTGATCTTGTCCACATCGGGTCTTTCCATATCGCCGATGAACTGGCGGGCATAGGCCCCGAAGCTTTCCATATACCGGCGCTGCCCTTCCGCATAGATGGTGTCAAAGGCCAAGGAAGACTTCCCACTGCCACTGATGCCCGTGATAACCACCAGCTTATTCTTGGGGATACGGATATCTATATTCTTCAGATTGTGGACCCTGGCCCCGAATACCTCAATAGTCTCCTCACCGGGCGCAAGGCCGGCGTTTGTGTTTGTTTCTACCAATGCCATATTTGATATGTGAAATAACGTGCGGGAAATGCGCTCCCTCAGAAAATTAGCGCATCTCCCGCAGAACGCTAATGTCTGGCCTTCGGCCAACGGACCCGTGGTCCGTTTGAGGTCACTAAGTTACATATAACAATCGAAATGCTAAAAAAGTTGGGGAAATTTTCCGCCCCTGCCGCAAAGCAATTATTTAATAATATGATCGTTATTCACATGGTTCGTTTTTGGACTACTTTGGCCCCCACCGGTTAAGGTTATAAACCCTCTGATGAAAGATGTGCTTAACTTCTTTGTGAAACTACTGGACACAGGTGACTGGTCTCCCCGTTGGCATTATGGTAGCTGGACGGGTTTTCATGGTTGGCTGTATATCCTAAGCGACCTGCTCATCTGGCTGGCCTATTTCGCTATTCCCTTCATTATCATACGATTTATCGCAAGGCAGCAAGAGGTGCGCTTTGCGCGGCTCTATTATTTCTTTGCCGCCTTTATCCTGGCCTGTGGCGCCACCCACCTGCTGGACGCCGTCACATTCTGGATCCCCCTTTACCGCCTCTCCGCCCTTATGCGGGCCATTACGGCCATTATCAGCTGGATGGCGGTATTTTATCTCATCCGGCAGCTACCTTACGCCGCCCGGGCCCTGAAAGCACGCGTATCTCTGGAGGTCGATATCGCAGCCTATAAAGAGGCAGCGGCCAATCAGCAGATAAAGAATATCCTGGCACAGGAAAGCAGACAGCTGTTCAAGAACGTTTTCGACAACTCCCCGGTGGGGATCGCCCTGGTAAGCCCCGAAGGCCGTTGGCTGAATGTGAATGCATCCACCTGTGAAATGCTGGGATATACCAAGGATGAATTGCTGAAAGGCTCTTTCCAGGATATAACCTATCCGGACGATCTTGCGATGGATATGGCCTTTGTGAGCCAGATGCTGAATAAGGAACGGGAGACTTACCAGATGGAAAAACGATATATCCGTAAGGATGGCTCTATTGTGTGGGCCCTGTTGTCCGTATCCCTAACCTGGCAGGAAGGAAAACCTGCCTTCTTTATCTCCCAGCTCACCGATATCACGGTGAAGAAGCAATTGCGGTTGGAGGTGGAACAAAAGAATGCTGAGCTGGAAAATCACCTTACCCGTATCAATGAGTTCAACCGCATTGTGGCGCATAATCTTCGCGGACCGGCCTCCTCTCTCATCAATATGTCGGATTACCTGGAGAAGAGCAGCAGCGACGCTGACAGGGATTTTCTACTCTCTAAAGTAAAAGACACTTCTCTGCTGATCATCAATACGTTGAATGATCTGACACAACTGCTGGAGATACAGCTTCGCCAGGAAAAACAATCATCCGTCTCTCTGTTCAGGGATGCCTATGAGAATAGCCTGCATATGTTGGATGAAGAGTATAAGGCGGCGACCCCCGTTATCGATGTACAATTTGATGTCGAGGAAGTGCTTTTCCCCAAAGCTTATCTGGATAGCATCTTCTACAACCTGCTCAGCAACGCCATAAAATACCGTCAGAAAGACAAACCCCCCGTTATCTTTATTGGGACGACAGCCCTGAATGGGCATGTGGTGCTGACAGTAAAGGACAATGGCATCGGCATCGACATGCAAAAGCACGGCCATGAGATCTTCAAATACAAAAAGGTTTTTCACAAAGGATACAACAGCAATGGAGTAGGGCTATTCCTCACCCGGAGTCAGGTGGAGGCGGGCAACGGGAAGATAGAGGTGGAGAGTACGATCAACGAAGGAAGCACCTTCAGGGTGTATTTATCGAAGAATGATTTACTATGAGCTATAAACTATCAACGGCAGGCATTATCGATGACGACCAGATATATCAGTTGGTGATGAAAAGAACCATTGAACAGTCCGGCATGGTAAGGGATATATTACAGTTCTATGACGGCGAGGAAGCAATCAATTATTTTAAAGAAAAGCAACAGACCCCGGAAGACCTACCGGAATTGATACTATTGGATATCAATATGCCGTATATGGATGGGTGGCAGTTTCTGGATGAATTTATCAAGATACCTTTCAAGGGGAATTATAAAAGGATCATTTACATCGTCACCTCTTCTTCTACTACGGAGGACCAGAATAAGGCAAAAGAATACGAAGTGGTCTCCGGCTATCATGTAAAGCCCATCACAAAAGATATGCTCGAACAGATTATGCAGTCCATCGGAGATGCTGCCTAAACCTTTGGCGTGACCCGGCAGCTCCGCGCTCCGGGCTGTCGCTTCCATCCCTCACGCGCCATTGTAAAGTTCGTCAAGCCTTTATCTTCCGCTTGCAGGATGTACGGCAGGCGTTCAACATATTAAAAAAACTAAAAAATATGGATCAGTCTTAGCATTTATTAAATAAATTTCGCTTAATTTTTTTTACCTGTTTCTCCCTACCCCTTGATCTTCGCATTTCCATCCACTCTGATTATTAGCATTCATTTGTTTCATTGAACATTGCTGTTCCTTCAGGATGTGTTTTCTGCTTTTTAGATATAGCGGAGCAGGTAAGGTATCGCCGTACGGATACTGAAGTTGACGCAGATTGCGGAAACCGCAGAATTTTTCTGCACGAATATGAAGCGAATCGACACGGTTATTCTCAAACTCGACACGGTTGTCAAATAGGATGAGTATCCTCTTGACAAGTAGAAGAATGTATTGTTGTTTTGGATATTGGTATAATCCCCCCTATTTATTGTAATTCCTAAACCGGCTGACCATGCTAAGACACCGGGCAGCATTCTTATTGCTGTTCACCATCCTATCGTATGCGTGCGTTGCACAGGATCAGCCTGACAAGGTCGATGCTGTCCTTAATTTTCCTTCCCGGTTTTTTAGCCGCATCCAACATAAGACTACCGGTCTGGATGAACAACCGCTTATGGGAATTCAATCCAAAAATCAGTGAATATGAAAGGGTCAATGGTATTTATTCTATTATTATTTCGATGGCTTCCTTCATCTGCCCAGAATTACTTTGAGTTGAACTACACCGACATTCAAAAGAATGATCTAAAAAATTACATGAACGCATATATTTATACACAAGCGTGGTTGTCGACAGGGAAATATTTTGAGAATTGTGACAATTGTGCCCGGCTTTCACCAACTGGCCTGTTTAAAAAAGAGATGTTAGATTCTACAAGCCGTATTTATAATAAATCGTTCCCCAAGGATCTGTTCAAAAGCAGGTATATCCCTAGCGAGTATTATTATGTTAAAAAAGAAGGCAAATTCCCTTATATCATCCGGACGGTTTACAAAATTCTTGGCTCAGATGTGAAGGTCATATTTCAGAGTAAGATCACCTTTGATGAGAAGTTCTACAACGGAGCCCCCCAGATATATGATATTCAGCTCTACACCAGCAAGGCTTTGTTAAAACTGGATAACGCAACAGTAATCAATGTGTACAAGCAAAAATTGAAAAGGGACAAAAATGAGCGCGGTGGTCCCCCAATCAAAGAATAAAAAAGCCCCCTGACCGTATACACAGTCAGGGGGCCGGTAAATAGGCGTGTCTAATGGTATGGAAAATCCGTTTATTGATGCAGCGTCACTGTCGGTACCTTCGTCGTCTGGCCCGTCGTCACACTGATATTGGCTATCGTCGTGTCCTTATACCCATCACGTCCCTTGAAATTGATGGAATAAGTTCCAGCCGGTGCATTCCTCATCTGGTAATAACCATCTTCCCCGGGTATAGCATATAACGTATCCTTGTTGCTATCATACGCCGTAACCAACGCTACTTTTCTCTCAGGCAGTGCCTGACCCTTGATCCTCGCCTGCACATGGTCGTTGAAGACAACGATATACGGCTTCAGCAGGAACTCTCCATTCCAGAAGAAGATCGAACGTTGCAGGTTGAAGTCCAGCCACAGTTTGAAATCATTGCTGCTCGCGGCGGATACATCCACTTTGCGTACATTGATCGTGAAATACGGATGAGAACCAAACACTTCCAGCGGATAATGCGTGGCGCTGTCGGTATAAACAGTATTGTCGGAACCCAGCGTTATCCTTACCTTCAATATCTTGCCGCTGGGGATCAAACCATTGGCCAGCAGCGTATCCGTTCCATTACGCAATTTCAGGAGATCATACACACCCGGCGTAATGTTCAGGGTATCCCAAATAACGGAGCTGTTTTCTCTCGTTCTATGCTCGCCGCAATAATCATCATCCCACTGGTCATCGTGATCGCTGTCCACCTGCTTGGCTCCCGTGTCTACCAACACTGCCACCTGCCGTATGTCGATCAATACTTTCGTATACTGGATGGGATCATCCATCATGTAAATAGAGACCTGGGATTTACCTGGAGGTATGTTCGGATTACTACCGGAATTATTCTTATTACAGGAAAAAATAAAAAATAATCCAGCGGCGACTATGCCGAAGGCAAGCCCTTTAATTACCGTTTTCATGTTTGTGAAGTTTTATACGTAGAGATACAGGGTCATCGTATCAAAAGGTTGCCAAAAACTGTTCCAATGCACGTTATTGACCCGTTAACTGCTAAGATTTGCCGCTCATAAATTTTATCATTTCATTGTAAATCACACAATTGCACAATTTAAATGTGGAAAAGTTTAACGCATAACCCTAGGGGTTTGTCCCCCGGGCGCGTCCCCGGCGCACCCCAGGAAATAAAAAAATTTCAGAGTATTTGGAAATATGAAAACTCCGACCCTATCTTTGCAGCAGTTCTTAACACATCTCTTATCAAGAAAGGCTGAGGGAAATGGCCCGATGAAGCCTTGACAACCTGCTGATGCTGAATAAGCTGAAAGTAAGGTGCCAACTCCATCCCGATGGAATATCGGGACAGATAAGTCAGATTCCAGCTTTACAATATTCAACCACCATATTCAAAGCTCTTCTGACTATCAGAAGAGTTTTTTTTTGCCCATCCCCTGGTTGGATATCCGGAGTCCCGCCCAGCAAATGGACAAAGAACACTCTCTGAAACGTTCACTCTTGGTAAGTGGTGTCGCTTAAATAAAACTTAAAAAATGTTAATCATGCAAGCGACAACACAACTCATTCACAGCATTCCTGTAGACCCGCTCACCGGCGCTATCTCCGTGCCCATTTATCAAACCTCGACCTTCGTACAGGAGGCGCCCGGCGTCAACAAAGGGTATGACTATGCGCGGACGGGTAACCCTACCCGCGCCACACTGGAAAACCTTATCGCGCAACTGGAAGGAGGCCACACAGGCGTTGCCTTTGGCAGCGGACTGGCAGCCATCGACGCAGTCCTCAAGCTCCTGCAGTCCGGCGACGAGATCATTGCAGTAGACGACATCTACGGCGGAGCATTTCGCCTCTTCGAACAGGTGTACCGGAAATTTGGCATCAACACACATTACGTGGACACGACCAACCTCGAACACGTATTCAACGCCATCACGCCAAAGACAAAGCTCATCTGGATCGAAACCCCTACAAATCCGACCTTGAAGATCACGGATATCGAAGCCATCGCAAAACTTGCCAAAGCTCACCGATGTCTACTTGCCGTGGATAGCACTTTTGCTTCACCCGCCCTTTTCAAACCTCTTTCGCTGGGAGCTGATCTTGTGATCCACTCCGGCACCAAGTACCTGGGAGGACACAGCGATCTCATCGCAGGACTGGTCGTGACAAAGGAAAAAGAATTAGGGGACAGGATCAAGTTCCTGCAAAATGCCAGCGGCGCCATCCTCAGTCCCTTCGACAGCTGGCTGCTGATCAGGGGCATCGAGACCCTCCACCTGCGTGTCCGTCAGCACGGAGCCAGCGCAAGGGCCATCGCAGCCTTCCTGGAAAACCATCCGGCCGTCGGCAAGGTCTTCTATCCCGGCCTACCCACTCACCCCGGACATGACATCGCCGCCAGACAATCCAAGGGCTTCGGCGGCATCGTATCTTTTACCCTGAAAGAAGACACCGAAGAGGCAGCAAAGACCTTCGTCACCTCCACAGGACTCTTCAAACTGGCGGAAAGCCTGGGCGGAATAAAGAGCCTTGTTTCCCATCCTGCTACTATGACTCATAAGACAATCCCTACAGAAAAGAGAAGGCGGGCCGGCGTAGCCGACAGCCTGATCCGCCTGTCCACCGGACTGGAAGACACGGAAGATCTTTTGGAAGACCTTCGCCAGGCCCTGGATAAACTGGATAAAGTTGAAACATCGAGGCCGGTAGGACGCGTTTCCACGCCGGAAGTCCACGAAGCGCATCCGGTGGGAAAAGTCCTGGCAGCCCGGTAAGTACATCAACTACTTTTGCAGGCCAAATTGTAATTAACCTTAAAAAAAACATTCAAAAAATCATCGATTATGAGCAAGCATCGTTTTGAAACCCTGCAATTGCATGCAGGCCAACAAATAGACCCTACCACTAAATCAAGGGCTGTCCCCATATATCAAACTACCTCCTATGCATTCGACAATTCCGAACACGCGGCCAACCTGTTTGGTCTGAAAGCTTTCGGCAATATATACACGCGCATCATGAACCCCACCACGGATGTATTCGAGCAGCGCATCGCGGCATTGGAAGGCGGCGTAGCAGCCCTGGCAACCAGTTCCGGTCAGGCGGCCCAGTTCCTTGCGCTGAACAATATCCTGCAAGCCGGGGATAATTTTGTCTCGACCTCCTATCTCTATGGCGGTACCTACAATCAATTCAAGGTAGCATTCAAACGCCTGGGCATCGATGTACGCTTTGCAGATGGTGACAACGCAGAAAGCTTTGTCAAACACATCGACAAGAATACAAAAGCTATATACCTGGAAACCATCGGCAACCCTCGCCTGAATATCCCCGATTTCGAAAAATTCGCGGCCCTGGCCAAAGAATACGACCTGCCGCTGATCGTGGACAATACATTTGCAGCTGGTGGCTATCTCTTCCGCCCCATCGAATGGGGAGCCAACATCGTAGTGGAATCCGCTACCAAATGGATCGGCGGACATGGCACTTCCATTGGCGGCGTCATCGTGGACGCCGGTAATTACAATTGGGGCAATGGCAAGTTCCCCCAGTTCACGGAACCTTCCGAAGGGTATCACGGGTTAAAATTCTGGGACGTCTTCGGAGAAGGAAATCCGCTGGGTCTGCCCAATATCGCCTTCGCCATCCGCGCCAGAGTAGAAGGGCTGCGTGATTTTGGCGCGTCCCAAAGTCCTTTCAACGCATTCCTGCTCCTGCAGGGATTGGAGACCTTATCCTTGCGGGTACAACGTCACACTGACAACACGCTGGCGCTGGCCCAATGGCTGGAACAGCACCCGCAAGTCGACTTCGTGGAATACCCCGGCTTGAAGAGCAGCCCTTATCATAACCTGGCTAAAAAATACCTGACCAACGGATTCGGCGGCATTCTCAATTTCGGTATCAAAGGCACGGATGCCCGCACTGGGAGGCAAAATGCCAGCGCCTTCATCGATTCGCTGAAGCTGGCCAGCCACCTGGCCAATGTTGGGGATGCAAAGACCCTTGTCATTCATCCCGCGAGCACTACACACGAGCAACTGGGCGAAAAGGAGCAGATCGCCGCAGGCGTACAGCCCAACCATGTCAGGGTCAGCGTAGGCATCGAACATATAGACGATATCAAGGCGGACTTCGAACAGGCTTTTGAAAAAGTATTTGCAGGAGAATTGGTAGCCTGATTAAATGTCCCATGAGATTCACCTATCATCAACCGTTGAGGCTGGAATCCGGCCTCACGGTTCCGGCTTATCACCTGGAGTATACGACACAGGGAAGGCTGAATGAGGCCGGCGATAATGTCGTATGGATATTTCACGCGCTGACAGCCAACAGCGATGCATCGGAATGGTGGCCGGGACTCGTAGGAGCAGGCAGGCTGTTCGACCCTTCGGTGTATTACATCGTTTGTGTCAATATGCCGGGCAGCTGTTATGGAAGCACCGGACCCGAAGAAACCGATCACCGCAGCGGCCAACCTTATTATCACGATTTCCCGGTGTGGACCACGCGGGATATGATAAGGGCGTATCAACCTCTCCGGGAGTCATTAGGCATCCGGAAGATACATGTAGGCATTGGGGGAAGCATGGGCGGACAGCAGTTGCTGGAATGGGCCATCGAGGAGCCGGAGCTGTTCCGCCATATCGTACCCATCGCCACCAATGGAAGACATTCGCCCTGGGGTATTGCTTTTAATACCTCGCAGCGGATGGCCATTGAGGCGGACCCAACCTGGCAGGAACGGCGCGCAGGGGCAGGTGCGGCAGGCATGCGGGCGGCAAGGGCCGTTGCCCTTCTGTCCTACCGGGACTATGGGGCGTATGGACAGCTGCAGCCCAGACAGGAAGACCAGATGGCGGAGCGCGTTGGCACGCTGTATGGACAGGGGACAAATGGCTCCCGGGGAGCATCCTCCTACCAGCGGTACCAGGGTGAGAAGCTGGTGCGCCGGTTTTCCGCCTTCAGCTATTATGCGCTGAGCCTCAGCATGGACGCGCATGACGTTGGCAGAGGCAGAGGAGGCCTGGTGCCGGCACTGGGCCGGATCAAAGCCAAAACCCTGGTCATCGGCATCGAGTCGGACATCCTCTTTCCCGTGACAGAGCAGAGGACCGTGGCTACACTGATCCCAGGGGCGTCCCTGAGGTTGATACAATCGCTATATGGCCACGATGGATTTCTCCTGGAATTTGAGCAGATCAGGCGGTTGGTAGAAGGATTCCTGGATGAACAGCCCGCGCCAAGAAAAGAACAGTTAATTAACCATTGAGATATGCAAGGAACCACCTCCACCTTACAGACATTCAAGGACATAGACCGGACCCTGCTACAGGGTATCCCCAATCCGTCCGATCGAATATCATTTACGACAACCTGATGGCCGTCTTTGAACCCCACAGGCTGCGGATTGTTATGGTATGCAACCCGGGGGGCGTAATTCAGTAGTCAACCCGCTCGTATTTGACATAAAATTCGGAACTTTGCAGGCCCATTGGACACCCTACCTCGGTAGGGCGTTCGGGGTCCGCTTCAAATAAGGAAATAAATAAAAAAATGGAAACTCACAAACAGCTCACCATCGGGCTATTCGGATTTGGCGTAGTAGGCGAAGGTCTTTATAAAGTACTTCAGCAAACCCCCTCCTTAAAAGCTTCTATCAAAAAGGTCTGTATCAAGAATCCCGGGAAGAAAAGGGAAGCTCCTGCAGAACTATTCACCACCGACAGAAATGATATATTGAACGATCCGTCCATCAACGTCGTTGTCGAAGTGATCAACGAATCAGGACCGGCCTTCGAGATCGTCTCCACCGCCCTGAAGAACGGCAAGTCCGTCGTCAGCGCCAGCAAGAAAATGATCGCAGAACATCTGCCCGAACTCCTGCAATTGCAAAAGGATACAGGAGAATCTTTCCTTTATGAGTCGGCAGCCTGCGCCTCTATTCCCGTTATCCGCAATCTGGAAGAATACTATGACAACGATCTCCTGCATTCCATAAAGGCCATTGTCAACGGCAGCACCAATTTTATTCTCACCAAGATGTTTGAAGACAAGCTGAGCTTCCAGGAAGCGCTCCTGCTGGCCCAGCAGCTGGGTTTTGCAGAAAGCGACCCATCCCTGGATGTGGAAGGCTTCGACGCCGCCAATAAGTGGACATTCCTGCTGACCCATGCCTATGGCATCGTAGTGGAGACCAGCGGCATCGTGTTCAACGGCATCCAGAACGTACAGGCAGGCGATGCAGCCGTAGCCCGCGAAAAACATTACGATATCAAGCTCGTCGCCCAGGCAAAGAAGCTCGAGACAGGCAAAGTAGCCGCCTTCGTGCTACCGCAGTTTGTCAAGCAAGAAGATCATCTTTCCTTTGTAAAGAACGAATACAATGGAGTCGTCATTGAGAGCGGTTTTGCAGACAAACAATTCTTTTATGGCAAAGGCGCCGGCTCCTTCCCTACCGCCTCCGCCGTATTGAGCGATCTTTCCGCGTTGCGCTATCAATATAAATACGAATACAAGAAGCTCTATCATCACCACCCGCATGAGCTGACCAACGACTTCTTCGCGCGTATCTATGTGAGCTTTGATGACTGGAAATATATTCCCCGCGAAAAATTCGAGTGGATAGAAGAATGGCATGCCGAGACGGATCGCAAATACCTCATCGGGGTCATCCATTTCCGCGAGATAGAGCAGAACAGCTGGTGGAAAGAAAATAATACTTCTTTGGTACTGACACCGGAACCCATTATCGAGGACGTAGAGATCCGCAAGCTGAAAAAGAAAAGCCTGGAACTGGCCGGGATCGTTTAATAAATGCATTGGCCCCCGGTCGCTACCGGCCGGGGAGCCAAAAGTTCCTGGTGACGGCCTTTCGGTTAACCACAATTCATAAGAGGTTACATCTAAATGACCATAAGGGGATGAGCATAAATTCCCACTATTTAAAGGTGAATATGTACGGCCCTGGAAAAAAATGCCCAATTTGGCGCGACACCTTTTACTCTTAGTGCCCTCCCGTTGCACGCCCTTCGTTAATAGCTCTGGTTGGAACATGCATAGCAATAGAATGATCCTTATATCATCAAATTGTCAAGATCATGTCAGCCAAACCTACTGCATTGTTCTCTACTCCTAAAAAAGCCGCCCACCCGAAGATATTCTCTTCCGGCCTCCACCTTGCCGTGCGCCCCTTCTGTATCGCCACGGATCTTCCCATTCTTTTCAAATGGATGAGCCAGGAATATGCCGGTCCATTGCTGGCCAGATCACACCCTCCGCAGGAGCTGGAAGAATCCTATGCCATCATGATAGAGTCGGATTTTGCCCAACCCTTTATGGGACTGGTGAATGACACCCCTCTCTGCCAGATGGACATCTACAGGATGCAGCAGGATGTCCTCAGTCTGAGCTATCCCGCACGTCCAGGCGATTATGGGCTGCAATTAATAGTAGCCCCGTTGACAGTGCAGGATAATATGCTCCTGCTGATACGGGCCTGCCTGGAACACTTCTTCTCTTTTCCCGAGGTCGGCAGGATCATCGTCAACATAGAAAATGGAAATGAATACAACCGGCAGCTGTTCAAAAAGGTCGGTTTCCGAAGCTTGTATAATATCCAGACCACGTACAGAACCTCTTCCCTGTATGGCTGTACGGCCAGTCATTTCAAAGAAGCATTGTCCTTTTGATGACGCCAGAGGTCATTGAAGATGGAACTGTTGTTCCGCAGATATTCAAAACTGCCTTCATCCACAATACGGCCCTGGTTCAGGATATATACATAGTCGAACCTGCCTAACAAATGAAGACGGTGCATCGAGGAGACGATCGCCTTGTCGGAGAAGACCTTGAACAATCCTTCATATATCAGGGCCTCCGTTCGGGGGTCTACACTGCTGGTAGGTTCATCCAACAATACGAGGTCGCTGTCGCGGGCGGCCAGGATACCCCTTGCAAGGGCCAGACGTTGCTTCTGTCCTCCTGAAAGATTCACTCCCTTCTCCCGTATATCCGACCCCAATCCCTGCGGCAATTGGTGGATCACCTCTGAAAAGTATGCACTATCGCACACTTGCAAAATTTCTTCTTCTGTAAACGGCAGGCCCAGTGTCACATTATAGGCCAGCGTATTCTCGAATATCTCCGGCTCTTGCGGGAAAAGCGTAACGGATTCGTTGAGCTTCCCCAGGTCCCCGGGCCGCCCATCCACTGTCAGGACCATACCCGGCTCGGGAAAATAAAGTCCTCTCAACAGGGACAGCAGCGTGGACTTGCCACTGCCGCTGGCTCCTATCAAGGCAATTCTGTGACCGCGTTGTATACGCAAGTGCAGGTTATGCAGGCTTTGAGCATGCGCCGCACTGTCATAAGCGATATTGTGTGAAAAGTTCAGCCGTTGTATCTCGATGGTCTTCCAATCCTCCGGCAACGATCCGGGCTCATCGGGCCGGTGGTGTTCAGCATAGGCCGTACTGATAGCCGCCGCTGTCTGGACATTGGTATGAAATACCACGACGTCCGTGTATTGCCAGGCTATGTCCTGGAAGACACTGGTAAATTGATTCACATACAGCAGCAAGGCAGTGAGCCCGCCCAACGGCAGCACGGTGCCGGGCACCCAGTGCTGGTGAATATATCCAAAAGCAATGGTTGCATAGATGCAAACGATAAGCATCTCCGCCGTAAACCATTTCCATTCATTGACAACGGCGCTCTTGCGGAAGGGGGACAGGATACTCCGCACTTTCCCCATCAGCCCGCTCTCCATGCTTTTCTCCAGCCGGAGGGTGATGACGGTGATGATATTCGACAGACTGTCAAAGAGAGTGGCCGAAACGATATGTTCTTTTTCATTGACCTCGTCCAGGGCCTTGACAAACGGCTTGTCATAGGTGCGGATGATAAAAATGGTAAATATCCCCATACAGACGGCGATGCTGCCATAGAGAGGCGAGAACAAAAGCATGGCCGTAACGGAAAACACAAACTTGCCAAGGGCATAGACATACATAAAGCCTCTGTCGAAGAATTCCCGGAGGGACTCATATGCTTTTCGTACGCGATTGATGGTGGACCCACTGTGATGGTCCTGGTGCCATTTGACGGGGAGATGGAGCACCTGATGAAATTTTTCTTGTAGAAAGTTACGGCTCAGGTTGAATGCCAGCGTCCTTTCCATCACCCTGGCCGGCCCATGAAAACACCATTGCAGGAATTTTAACCCTATATAGCCGCCGACATATAGCAGAGTGAAGTGTAGTATACGGGAACTGTTGAACTGTACCTTATTGATGAACCACCCAAAAAGCAGCGGGTTCATGGCATAGGTAAGGTTCGCGCCAACAAACATAGCGTAAACAAGAACATATCTTCTTTTTTCCCTGCGGGCATAGCGCCAGGCAGTCTGCAACAGGGAGACATAAGGATTTGCCATGGAACATGCAAAGTTAAGGAATTACCTTCAGCAGTTTGGCCCTGGCAAGGACCGTCATCCGGCCATGAGTTGGCCCGCTGGGCTTGTAAATACATCCTGAAGGATCCCATTCACCTCCGCGGCATGGGTCATGACAACCAGGTGCCCGCTTCGTCGAATCGTATGGCTGGGATGGGTCAGCATGATGGGGAAGACCATGTCCCTCGATCCGTGAATATGCCATAAAGGTTGAGGCAGCTCTTTATTCTCCCATTTTAACACCGCCTTCATGGCCCATATAAGGAAATTACCATCCGTCTCGTCGATCATCTGCAATACCAATCTTTTATCTGTACTCGATTCACGGGTAAAAACTCTTTTGAGCTTGGCAGCACGTTTAAATAAGGAACCTGGCAGCACCCGCAACAGCCCCAATGAATTCCCCAGCGTAAAATAATAGCGGGGCAGATGCGCGGCGACAGGTATCGATCCGATGAGGACGGTAGCTACAGGGGTAGTTAATTTGGCTATCTCCACAGACATGATGCCTCCCAGGGATACCCCCACCAGCGCAAAAGGCTGCGTGGTATCTATCTGTTCAACTAACCTGGATGCATAGCTGGGAACCGTATCGTTCTCGTCCGGTGTGATCCACTTTACGAAATGCATCTGATATCCCTCCGGCAGACGGATATGCTTGAACAATCGTCCGTCCGCGCCCATCCCGCTGATAAAATAGACGTTCATAGAAGTCCTCCAATGACCAAAAGATAAGAAAAATCTACCAGAATCTCCACCAGCTTCGGAGAGTCGCCGAAGGCTTCAACGGCATGGGCGAAGTCTTTACAAATTTTTTGAATGGCGTCCCCGCCATCAATGCATTTTCTTCCCCTGAAGAGATCTTTACCCCTAAATGTCTTTGCGCAACCCCGAACGCAAAATCCTCCATCAGTTGATCCTCGGTAATGGCATGATTATGGTTGTCCTCCTTCCAGCGGCTGTCGAACAGTCTCTTTCCTTCGATGACACGGGAGTCCGCATAAATGACCTCTTCCTCGGCTAGCCTGTCGCCATATTCCAGGATGGGGCTGGATGCGATCACTCTCTTAAAGCGCAGCTTCTCTCCATTCTTCACCAGGGAATACAAATGATAGTTGACACTGGCATGACAGGCCACCGTCAATATCTCCGAACCTGGAAAAATAAGGGAAAGCGCCTCCTCATACCCAGCCAGACCCGCCGGGTCGTCCGTGACCTCCAGGTAGCTGGTAAGAAGATAGTCCTCGCATATGATGATATTCTCATTGTAATACCCGATGCTGATGGATTTATCGCCGGGATATATACAATTCTCCATTGTCGTGGTCTCCCTAAACTCCAGATCATTGAAATTCAGGTGTCTCAGCAACACGTCCTCCTGCACAGCCCTATAGGGACGATGGATAATGATCATGGAGGCTTTAAAACACATTGGTATGCGTTTGGTGATGAGTATTTCCGGGGGGAACACCCCCGGGTTCGTTAAGAGACGCAGCAGCAAGGCAAATGTTGCACTTGAAAAGCAAAAAAACGACTCTCTTTTTGTAAAATACTGTTAAGACGGGGACATAAAGATGAATGTTACAGTCAAAAAAGATCAAATAAAAAATTTTGCACAACCCGGCAGGATCATATACATTTGTAACCGATCTGTTACGTATTTGTTTATCTAAAATTTAAAGAACATGAAGACCGAGCCATTTGTCATTGAACGTGTCTACGGGGCGCCCGTAGAAAGGGTCTGGAAGGCCATTAGCGACAAGAATGAAATGAAGCAATGGTATTTTGATGTCAGCGACTTCAGACCCGAAGTAGGATTTGAATTCCAGTTCGAGGGTAATAATGAAGGCCGTATATATCTTCATCTTTGTAAGGTGACAGAAGTGGTGACAGGTCGCAAGCTGAAATACAGCTGGACATATAAGGGGTACGAAGGGCTATCCTTTGTCACATTCGAATTGTTTGCAGAAGGAAATAAGACAAGGCTAAAGCTGACACACGAAGGGATCGAAACATTCCCTGCTCTACCCGACTTCCGGAGAGAAAATTTTGTCGCAGGCTGGACCGCTCTCATTGGCGATATGCTGCCCGCTTATCTGGAAGGGAAAAATGTCACGATCAACCCGTAATATGTCGTAATACCCCCCTGTATAAAAAGGGGATTGAATGTAACTTACAGCCATGGTGGAAGTCTTTATCACCGACGTAAAAGATCAGCGAGAGGCGCAGGCCCTGCTCGAACGGATACATGCGGCTTTTACAGGCTACGAGGCGAATTTTGACCTCGAAGACTGTGACAGGATATTGCGGATACTATCCCTCACAGGATATGTGGAAACATACCGGGTCATACGGCTGTTAAGGGAGCTGGGCTGTCACGCGGAGGTCCTGCCGGATATAATCCCTGATACACGGATTTGAATGGGTTATCTTTGTCCGCCTCCTTACAGGAGGTAATCCAATCATGCACTCGTCAGGGCAAATTATCGTATTGTTATCATTGTTAGTAGGGATGGCCGCCAGTATCCGGTGGAAGAAACTGACCGTTCCCGCCGCATTCACCGGAGGCGTAGTAGGCTGGCTCGTATACACCGGAGGTGGCTGCACAGGCATATTGATGCTGGCCGCTTTTTTCGTCCTGGGCACGGCCGCCACCAGCTGGCACGCCAAAGCTGGCCCATCGAAAGATACCCCGGGTTCCCTAGATCAAAAAGGCGCGGCAGCCCAGCCCACCCGTACCACGGGACAGGTGCTGGCCAATGGCGGCGTCGCCGCCCTCGCCGGTCTAAGCATAATGTACTGGCCCGGTCAGCAGCCGGTGCTGGAAATAGCAATGGCCGCAAGCCTTTCCTCCGCGACGGCAGATACCCTGAGCTCCGAGCTGGGCATGGTATATGGTCGCCACTATTATAATATCCTGACCTGGAGACGTGACCGGCGGGGACTAGACGGCGTCGTCAGCCTGGAAGGCACGCTGATCGGCGTAGCCGGCTCCTCGCTCATCGCACTCCTGTATGCAGCCGGCCACAGCTGGAACGGCGGGTTTTGGATCATTGTATTGTCAGGCGCCATCGGCAATCTCACGGATTCCATATTGGGCGCCTCCCTGGAAAGAAAGGGCTGGCTTGGCAATGATATGGTCAACTTCCTCAACACCCTCGCAGCAGGACTGCTGGGAGGGCTTTTAGCTTGGCACAGTAGTTGGATATAGGAAAAAAATAATCTGATAGCATGCCTCCATCTGTTAAAGATTATCTTTCTCCGGATTTTAGCTTAGGCACGATTGACAGGTATTACGCACGGACTTCCATCCTGGAAGCCATACGACAGCACCGGCAATATCTTACAGGCATCCTGCTGGATGTGGGGTGTGGAAAGATGCCCTATAGGGAAATATTGCTACAGCCACAGGGACATACTGAAAAATATGTAGGGCTGGATCTGGATACACCGGTCGCCGACACCTATTCCACGACAAGACCCGACCTGCTCTGGGATGGCCAAACTATCCCCCTCGCCGAAGAATGTATGGACTCCGTGATGCTGACAGAAGTGTTGGAACATTGCTTCGACCCGGCCATGCTGTTAAAAGAGACCCACCGGGTATTGAGAAAAGGCGGACACGTGTTTATCACCGTCCCCTTTTTATGGCCCCTGCACGATATGCCGTATGATGAATACCGGTATACACCCTTTTCTCTCGAAAAGCACCTCCTCAATTCGGGTTACAGGAATATACAGGTGAATGCCTTGGGCGGATGGAATGCCAGCCTTGGTCAAATGCTCGCCTTATGGCTCAACAGGTCCGGGCTCTCCAACAAAAAAAGAAGGATACTCTACTCCTCCTTCATAAAAAAAGCCATCTCCTGGCTCTACAAACACGACCGCAAACCTCAAAATTTTGTTGATCAGTCCTATATGATCACAGGACTCACGGCGTTGGCGGAGAAATAGATATGACCTATCTCCCCAAAAAAAGGATTTTTTTATTTTAATACATCTAATTCTTATGTATATTTGTCTTATGCAATGAATCTCTACGTTAAAAACAAACAACTATGCGTCTCGAAAAACTGATCAACACCGTGTATTCATTTGCAGCAGCCGTAGTAATATTCGGCGCCTGGGCCAAACTGGAACATAAGGACTACGGCAGTATCGCCCTGACAGCAGGACTGCTGACAGAAGTGGGCATCTTCTTTTTATATGGGTTGATGGAATGGGGCAAGCAGCCGGAAGAAGCACCCGGGCCAGAAGAGCCTTCCGTTACTCCATTGAGCGAAGAGAAAGCAAAAGAGCTCACCAGCACGCTAAAACACACCAACCATATCCTGAACAAGGTGTTCAGGACAGAGTGAACTATAGTATGTATATTCGTCATACGAATTCTTACACCATGACCTATTCTCCGGAATTGTTAAAGGGCACATTAAAGACCATCGTGTTGAAGCTCCTCACCGACAATAAAAAGATGTACGGTTATGAGATCACCCAGAAGGTAAAGGAGCTGACACGTGACAAGATCCAGATCACGGAAGGAGCTTTATACCCGACATTGCACGCGCTGGAAGCAGATGGACTGGTGACCACGGAAGTGGAGTACATTGGGAAGAGGGTAAGAAAGTATTATAGCCTGAGCCCCACCGGCAAAGCAGCCACCCGTGAAAAATTGAAGGAACTGACCAATTTTATGGATACGATGATCGCCTTATTGGAAATAAAACCAAAAATGGCCTGATGTATCAGCTAAACGACCAACAGATAGACCTCATACTCAGCGACCTCCGCCAGCGGGGCATCGAGACGGAAAGCATGCGTATGAATCTGCTGGATCATATCTGCATCCTCATCGAGAACCACCTGGAAGAAAATGGGGATTTTGGACAATTCTATGCCACCACTATCCGTAGCTTTTATAAAGAGGAGCTGCGCGAGCTGGAAGACGAAGCCCGTCTGCTGATGGCACTGAACAAGGGACACCTGCTCCTGAGCAGAAATCAATTCTTTCTGTTGCTGTTCGCCCTGCTGATAGGTCCTTTCATTACGTATGATCTTGTATGGATGGTGCAGACGGGTCCGGGATGGTTTATACCCGCCGAGATCTGGGTCAGCACCATCGTATTTGCCCTATATCCCCTCCTGGTCCTGCTGGTGTTGTTCCTGACACCGGACAGGTTTGACCCCCTGATCCCGCACAGGGCAAAAATTCTACTGGGCGGACGGCCCCTCATCAGAGTAATGGTAATGGATACTGTTCAGCAATAGTATGATCGGTCTCCTTCCCGCAGAAGAACAACCATGCCCAGGCCGCGGAGGAGGTAGACAGGAGTTCCAGGGATATCTCCGGGCATCCCCCCGCATCCTCGATGCCTAAAACCCCGAACTGCACACTCCGGGCCGCAGGCTGATCGTTGTCTTTATAAAAGTTGTTGTTCATATACTTTTTGTTCTCCTTACAAAGGAACGATCAGTTACTGTCAACCCTATGTCAGGAGTATTCTCTAAATTGTAGGAAATTCTATCTTATCATATGGCACCTTCTTCTCAGGCCGCCCGGGCGGCAGCCTTTTCTCAACTACACGCAGGACCCGGTATTTTTGTCATACCCAATCCCTGGGACGCCGGCTCGGCAAAGGTCCTGGCAAACAGGGGGTTCAAAGCGCTGGCCACCACCAGCGCAGGCATGTCCTTCTCCATCGGCAAACCCGATGGGGATGGAGTAGTCACCCGTGAAGAAGCGCTGGAGAACGTACGATCCATCGCAGCAGCCACTTCCCTGCCTTTGTCGGCCGATCTGGAAAATGGCTATGGCGACGACCCGGAATACTGCGCCCAAACCATCTTGATGGCAGCAGAGGCAGGCGCCGTCGGCGGCTCCATCGAAGACGCCACAGGAAAGGAAAATGACCCAATCTATCCATTTGAGTTGTCTGTACAGCGGGTACGCGCAGCCGTACAGGCAGCCCGCGGCCTCCCTTTTCCCTTCATCCTGACAGCCAGGGCGGAAAATTTCCTCCACGGCCGCTCCGATCTTCCCGATACCATCCGTCGTCTGACAGCTTTTGCCGAGGCCGGCGCAGATGTCCTGTTCGCTCCCGGATTAAAGACCAGGGAAGAGATCGAAGCCGTTGTCAAAGCCGTAGCCCCCAAACCCGTCAATGTATTGTCCCTCGGTAATCTCACCCTGAAGGAGCTGGAAGAAATGGGCGTCAAAAGGATAAGCCTTGGATCATCCCTGGCCAGGGCCGCCTATGCAGCCCTCATCAACGCAGCAGAAGAGATCCGGCGAAAAGGCAGCTTCTCCTATACAGCGACGGCAACGCCTCATGCCCAATTGAACGAATTGTTCCGGGCCGGCTCCTGAAATATAGTCGTAGATTTACTCTTGTTAAAACTCCATTTTATGAAAAGAGCGATCTTGCCATATGCCCTACCGCTCTTCCTAACCGCCTGCATCAGCTACGTACACCGCCAGCAGGAAGTACAGGACGCCATGCAGCACTACGATCAGCTGATCAAAAAAATGGATGCAGACAGCATTGCCTTATTATATACAGCAGACGGTGATCTCGGCGGGATCGCGCATGGAAGGGATTCCATCCGCCGCTTCCTTTCCTCCTTTAAGAACGTAAGAGTGTTGGAAGTCACCTCCAATACCGACTCGCTGGCCATGACGGACGATACGGCCTTTCAAAGCGGTCACTACAAACAGTCCGGCGTCATCGATGAAAAAGATACCTTCCATGTCAGCGGCAGCTATCATGCCCAATGGGTCTGGATAAAAAAGGAAGGAGGCTGGCGTATAAAGAAGATGAGCACTCAGCCGGACCAGCCCAGGCTAACTCCACCCGACAACCAGCCCAAGCCAACCCCACCCGACAACCAGCCGAAGTCCTAATTCTTCCTGATCCTCTCCATCTCATCCTGCGATCCGGATAGATTCCTGCCGGCGGCCTTGACTCCCCCGCCAAGGGACCTGGAATACGTGAGCTTGACAATCGGGAAGGTCCTGGACTCCGTATTGATGGCCGCATTGCTGACCGTGCCATAGGCCTCACGCGTCAACGTCCCAAACTTGATCCTGACCTGCATCGCCCGCAAAACATCGGATACGGACAGTTGCAGAACACCCGCATTGTTCCTTAGCTCTTTTTTGATACCGGTATTCAGCGACCAGAGCCTTTCTATCCGGATAGTCCCCTCATAGGTCGGAGCATTATACCACCCCGACAGCTCGGCAGAAAAGCTCCTGGGCAACAAAAAATTTTGTGTAAAATTCAACGAATATCCCCAATAGGACTTTACCAGCGGCTGACTCGTATAGTCTTCCCTGAACTGTCTCCATCCTCCCACCAGGCTATAGTTCATATTCCACCAGCTGTTGACCTTCCAGGGCAGATTGGCCTGCAGCGTGATGCTGTTCCTGTAACGCATATTCTGCGGAGAGACATACATCAGATCGCCCGCGGGACTTTCCGTCAGCTGGGTCCCTACAATAGGATGGTCGTCCCTACTATATAACAGTGAGAAGGTATAGCTCCTAAAATTATATCCCAGCTTTACATTACTGGTAATGGTCGGCAACAGAAAAGAATTGCCCGTGAACAAGGCGACGGGATCCACATACCCCGTAAATGAAGCCAGGTCGTTGTAAGTTGGCCGGCTGATCCTTCTTGTATAGGACAGCTGCATCTCCGAACGCTCACCCATCTTCCGCGAAAAGAAGAGGCTGGGGAAAAGCGCGCCCAATGATCTGTCGATGGTTGTCTTATCCATCAGCTGATCTTTCATACGTGTACGGGCATATTCATAGCGGGCGCCGATAGAGAGACTGGTGGCGGCATCGGGTTGTATGGCGACTGCCGTATAGGCGGCTCCTATTCCTTCTTTCATAACGATGTCATTGGCCGCCTCGCTTCGATGGACCCATTCACCACCCACGACACTCTCCAGACCGGACAGGCTTTCACTACGGGTATAAGTGCCCTTGACACCGGTCTCCCATTTAAATATTTTACTCAACTGCGCTTCATAGTCGATCTTTATTACACCCACCTGAATGATAGTATTGGCCTGGCCTCTCTGCTGAGGAGAGAACAGGCTATCGTTATTGCTGCCGGCCTGGTTGCCATGCTTGTCTGTAAAGACGCTTTGTATGACGGAAGGATTATTGTTATCATATCGTAGATAATCTACGTCGAAGCTCACCTTTTCACCCTCCCTTATCTTTCTTTCCATCCAGGCGGACGAGACGAGATTGTTCCAAACATTGCCTGACCGGATATGTCCCTCGAAGGACAGGAGGCTGTCGGGAAGCACATTGTAACCCGCATTATTGATGGCATAGAGTGGATTGCCGCTCCTGCTGTAGATGAGATTGACACCCAAACTGGTCTTTGGAGTGATATGCGCTTCCAGCCCGGCGGTCATGTTTTGGTTATGGTGTGTCACCCGGGTCGTATCCATAAAGATCACGCTCATTGGCCCGCCCAGCACGGGGAAATCCTGGTTGCTGGTAATATACATATCGCTATAGGTCCTGTCGTGGGAATACGTATAGGAGCCATAGATATTCCATCGCTGTGTATTATGCGCCAGACTGAGATTGACTACTCCCTTTTCCGCCCAGCCGTACCCACCCGTAAGAGAAAGATTCCCATTGGTGCCCCGGCGACGGTTCTTCTTCAGAACGATATTGATCAGCCCGGCACTTCCTTCCGCGTCATATTTGGACGGAGGTGTGGTCAGCAGCTCGATCTTCTCGATATCATCCGCGCTCATACCCTGCAATAAGGTCATCACTTCAGACACCGGCATCCGCATAAGCCTCCCATCGAGCATGACCATTACGCCTTCCTTTCCATTTAAGGAGATATTATTATTCCGCCGGTCGATGATGATCCCCGGACTTCGCTCCAACACTTCCAGGACGGTGCTCCCCTTGGAGAGGATACTGTTCTCGACATTGACAGTGATCCCTGCCGCCGTTTGCTGTACAGGAGGTCTTACACCGCGGACCACTGCCTCCTTCATTTGGACAGTGTCCTTCAATCCGGTAGTGTCTGTCTTTCCCTTCTGGGAAAACGCCGGCAGCAGGAATAGGACAAGTATACAACAGAGGATTGCTTGCTTCATGCTGACAAAGAAAATAAGGGCGCAAGGCTTTTTAAAAAAGATATGACCACCTGTCACAGCTATTTGACGAAATGCAAAAGAGCATTATTCCCGGTCATATATCCCAATGTGCAGCTCGTCAATTATCCGCGTCTGTTCACATAACAAGGCCTGCCGTTGAGGGGAAAATTGTGTATCTTGATAGGAAATGAGACCCGTGTCGTACGTTGCCCCAAAGCAAAACTGGTTGGTGAGGTATAAGCTGTATCATATACCTTTCTGGCTGGTGTATCATTATGTCTGGTGGGCAACGGTCATTGGCAACCCCGTCGCAGCCGCGACGAACATTTTCTTCTTTACACCCTATGCCATTAAGTATCTTTTTTACGTCGTCTTCCAGGCGCTGGCCGTTTATTTCAACCTGTATTTCCTTATCCCCAGACTCTTGGAGAAACACCGGCTGGCCGAATACTCCGTGTGCCTGATCCTGACTATTTTGGTGGCGGCAGCCTGTATCGTCCCCGGATATTTTTTGAGCGCCACGCTGACTGGCAGGACGCTGAACGATCTGTATGGATGGGACAAAGTAAATTTTTATAGCGTATATACCGGCAACCCCCTTCCCAGCACCGCCGCCAGCATGACCCTTGCCATGAGCATCAAGCTGGCCAAGAACTGGCTGCAGACCCAGCGAAAACAGCAGCAACTGGAAAAAGAAAAGTTGGAGACAGAATTGAACTTCCTCAAATACCAGTTCAACCCCCACTTTCTTTTTAACACCATCAACTCCATCTTCTTCCTTATTCATAAAAATCCGGATATGGCTTCGGCGTCCTTAGCCAAATTCTCGGAGCTGTTGCGTTACCAGCTTTATGAATGCAACGACAAACAAATACTCCTGAATAAGGAGATTGCCTGCCTGGAGAATTCCATTGAGCTGGAGCGCTTGCGGCAAAATGACAATGTGGAAGTCAGTTGCCAGATAGACCCCCTGCCCTGTGAAGACCTGGGCATCGCGCCGTTTATGTTGATGACCTTTGTGGAAAATGCATTTAAGCATGTCTCTAAGGATACGGATAGCCCCAACTGGATACGGATCAGACTGCAATGGCGGGGCTGTCAGATGGATTTTACCGTATCCAACAGCATATCCCGGGACCACCGGTCCACAAAATTCACGGACGTGGTCCGGTATGGCGGCATCGGGCTTAAGAATGTGCAGAGGAGGCTGGACCTGATCTATCCGGGACAATATGACCTGGACATACGACAAGAGGAGACCCGCTTTGATATAAGACTACGGCTACAGCTGACGGAGTTGATGGTTCCCATGTCGGCCGTTCAGACCGCCTGATGTCTGAGGAGGACTTCAGCCAATGGACCTCTGGCCCGTTAAACAACGAATATGATGAATTGTGCCATTATAGACGACGAGCCCCTGGCAAGAGAAGGTATCGCCAGGTATGCAAAGGAAGTGGATTTCCTGCAGCTGATCCATACCTGCGAAAATCCGGTGGAACTGATGCAGCTGCTGGACCAGCAACGGGTCGACCTCCTGTTCCTGGATATACAGACGCCGAAAATGAATGGCATCGATTTTTTGAAGATCGTGCAAAAGCCGCCCATCGTGATCATTACAACGGCTTTTCCCAGCTACGCCCTCGAAGGGTTTCAATTGAATGTGCTGGACTATCTGGTAAAACCCATTACGCTGGATCGCTTTTTAAGGTCGGTGAATAAGGCCAGGGATTATCACCAGCTTCTTCAGCGGGCGGAAGGCATTGCGGAGGCCGCCGACTATTTCTTTATAAAGTGCGGAAGCAAGTTCGAAAAGATCCATTTTGCCGACATCCTCTACGTAGAGGGAATGCAGAACTATGTCACCATCTATACACGCAAAGGCAAATATGTAACGCTCTTGTATCTGAAGAACCTGGAAGAGAACCTGGACAACCAGGCATTTATACGGGTGCATAAATCCTATATCGTCTCCATCGACAAGATAGAAGGCATCGAAGGCAACGAGATCTTTATCCAATCGCATCGCATACCCATCAGCAGGAATTATAGGGAACAGGTCATCGAACGGGTAGTGACAAAAAAATTATGGGCAGCCGGTCGTAAATAGACAATACCTTTGCACCAAATTATAGCAATGATCAGGCCCCGCTATCTCCTCGTGGCCCTTCTTTTTATCCTTTCCCGCTGCGCTCCCCCCCGCCCGGAAGACCTGCCGCCTTTTCCCGTCGAGATCGACAACGCCCGCGACACCATCCTTCACACGCCGAATGGAGCGCTCATCCATATTTCCCCACATTCCCTAACAACCAGCGACGCCAGCAGGGCCCGGCTCATCATCCGCCAGAACGAAGACTTCATCGATATAGAGACCGCAAAAGACCAGCCAGTGACCTTCAACGAAACCATATACGTCGCCCTGCCAACCACCACCTCGACCCAAAACAAGTGGCTGTATAAAGGAACCCCGGACCCCGATGGCCACCTCCGTTTCTGGAAAGACCCGCACCCCCTGTTCAGCCACCCTCCGTCAAAAGAGTTCCTGCATGGCAAAGAATTGTTTTCCACCAACTGCAGCGTCTGTCACCTCCTCGGCATGCGTTTCGAAATGAACCTCCTTCCCACCGCAACCCAACGACACGACCGTCAATGGCTGCGCGCATTTACCCGTAACAGTGAAAAACTGCGAGCCTCCGGCGACCAATACACAAACGCCCTTTATAACCAATTCAATAAGGTGGTCATGCCCGCATTCCCCCACTTGTCCGATGCAGACATTGACGATATCTACCGGTATATAGACGAAGATGCCTTCCGGCGACACCCACCCTTCTCCGACAGCGTGCTACAGAATCATCCCAACGACTATTATCAGTTCCCCATAAACGCCCCCGGCTGGTACCATGTCGACACCCGTCCCCCATCCCATCCGTGATCCGCCTTTTTATTTCCACGAAAAGAGTGTATTTTCAATGGGTTAACCATTAAACTCACAACTTATGAATGATACCCTCACCACGCAGGACAGCACTGCCACCCCCGCCAACGAGATCACCCCTCTGGGACAGATCATCGCAGGCACAATGCTGATCCTGTTCATTCTCATCCCCGGGTATATTCTCATCGCCTGGTGGCCCGACAGGCTCCCCGGCGCCAAAGAAGGGATAAGACCCTTATACATCAACGAAAGATTTCACGTACGCCTGGCCGGGATCCCCGACAGCAGCGGCATGGACACGGCCTCCCTTGCCGGCCCCGCCAGGGACAGGGACTCCGCAACTACTGTCCAGGATACTCAAAAAGTCGCCGCAAAAGACTCGACACCCACACATCACGCCCGGACAGGACAGCATCGTCACTACGCAATAAAAGGGCTCATTCATATCAATACGCTCCTGCTGATCCTGGTAGCAGCCGCGGGATTCCTGGGAAATATGATCTATATCACCTCATCCTTTTCCACCTTTGTCGGAGCAGTAAAATTCAAACGAAGCTGGCTATTGTGGTATTTTGTAAAACCCTTTACCGCCGCCGGTCTCGCCCTCGGAGTTTATTTCGTCTTCCGGGGTGGCTTCCTGAACATGAGCGACGACAGCACCAGTATCAATATTTACGGTCTTGTCACCATCTCCATTCTCACCGGACTTTATACCGATCGCGCAACCCTAAAGCTGGGCGAGGTGGTAAATACCATCTTTGGTTTCCGGCCGGATGAGAACGATCACCGGCCCGATAAGCTACACCAGGGACAGAGCCTAAAGGTCACAGGCTTCAGCCCGTCCGCTCTGGTACTGGGACAGGTCAACACCATCCTCATCACAGGCGAGAACCTTGACGCACAAAAACTGCTGATCACCATCAATGACACGGCTGTCAATAACCCCATCATTTCCGCCTCCACCATTACCTTCCAATATCTATACCTCCCGCCTGCCACCGAGGCGCCCCCCACAGAAGTGAAGCTGGTGGTAAAGGACGAGTCCGGCAAAGAATATCTCTCCGGTACCCTAAAGACCACAAACCCGGACCCCTCAAAACCATGATGATGAAAATAGTATCACTCGTTGCCCTTATCCTGTTCCTTGCCGGCCCTGGCAGTAACGAGGTCTTCCCGCCAGCCAATGCCCGGGGGCTCGCCGCACTATAAAATCACTATAAATAATATGACAGCCATCGGAAATACCCCCTTATTGAAATTGGAACGCCTCTCGGAACCAGGCTGTGCCGACATCTACGTAAAATACGAAGGCGCCAACCCCACAGGCAGCATGAAGGACAGGATGGCCCTCGCCATGATCGAAGGAGCCGAGAAAAGAAGACAGCTCCGGCCGGGTGGAACAGTAGTGGAATACACGGGTGGAAGCACGGGCGGCTCGCTGGCCATGGTATGCGCCAAAAAAGGTTACCGCGCACACTTCGTATCCTCCGAAGCATTTGCCAAAGAGAAATTACAGACGATGCGCATATTTGGCGCCGAACTGGACCTGGTCCCCAGCGAAAGAGGCATCACCGCCAAATTGATCGACGATATGATCGCCCGGGCAAGAGAGCTAAGCAAGGCCCCCAACACCTTCTGGACGGATCAGTTCAACAACGTAGACAACAGGACGGCCTATCACCAAATGGCAAAGGAGATCATCGATGTGCTGGGAACTGATATCGACGAATTCATCACAGGAGTAGGCACGGGAGGGTCTTTCTCCGGCAACGCAGAATATCTCAAAGAAAAGATCCCCGGTATTCGATGTATACCCATCGAGCCCCTGCGCGTACGGTCTCTGTCGGGAGGCGATATATCGGGCGCCCACAGACTGGAAGGCATCGGGTCTGGATTTGTGCCATCCATCTGCCGGCTGGACCTTGCCGATGAGATAATGGCCGTGTCGGATGAAGATGCCTATGCCACGGCCAGACAAATGGCAAGACTGGAAGGGATATTTGGAGGGACTACATCCGGAGCCAATGTATGGGCCGCCATCCAGCGATCGAGGATCATCGGGCCCGGAAAAAATATAGTCACCATCATCGTAGACTCAGGACTGAAATACCTCAACGGGGATTTATATAAATTTTAAACCATGTCGGACTCATCTCCCAAACCAGCTGCCGTACTCCAGGGAGTCTTATTGGCCATCCTGATACTGCTTATTCTGGCATTGGGCCTTGACGTCCCGCTCCTCAGACCCATTGCAACGGATCATCCCGCCATCACCTATTTTATTGAACGGTCCTTTTACTGGCTGTTCATAGCTGTGCTATGGCTCTATGCGACAAAGGTTGAAAAACAGCCCCTGCTCATCTGGGAGGAAAACAAGTATTCTGCAGGCACACATATATCACACGTATTTGCCCTGTTCTTTATCATAATGATAAGCGTAGCCTTTATCAATTTTTTTCTCTCTCCCCTGACGCACGAGGAATCCAGCAAGGTGCTGCACCGCATCGTCGACTTCCTCGGCAAAAATCTTTTCCTCCTGGTCTTTACAGCATTGACGGCGGGCGTCACGGAAGAGCTCATCTTTAGAGGCTATCTGCAGCCAAGGCTGGAGCTGCTATTAAAGAATCCCTATTGGGCCATCTTTATCTCTTCACTGATCTTCGGTCTGGCTCATTTCAGGTACGGTACGGTCAAAAATGTAGTCGATCCTTTCATCATAGGACTGGGACTGGCTGTCTACTATTGGAGATACCGGAATATAAAAGTGGCCATCATCTTCCATTTTCTATGGGACCTGGCAGGACTGCTCCTGCTGGTCAAAATAGGGGCAAAACAATAGTTACAATCCGTCGCATCCTATCACATTTTATGAACGGGAACCATTTCCCCAATAAATTCATTATTTTCATTATATGTCCAAACCTTTCCTTCTCCTTTTGATTGCTGCCATACTCCTTCAAGGCTGCACCCAACAGCAGCCAGGCCTGCCGCCCGGTGACAAGGACAATGGGGGTCTGTTGCTTCCGGATGGCTTCCAGGCAGTGGTCGTCGCGGACAGCATAGGCCGCGCAAGACATATCGCCGTCAATACCAACGGCGACATCTATGTCAAATTATCCTACAATGACATCATGCATGGCCAGGGAGGAACAGTGGCGCTGCGGGATGCCGATAACGACGGCAAGGCCGATATCATCGCCTACTTCGGGGATTACAAGGACGAAGGCGGACTTCCCGCAGGCATTTCCATACACGACGGCTATCTGTATACTACCACCATAAAATATGTTTTACGCAACAAGCTGACCCCGGGAGAGCTGATCCCCACGAGCCAGACAGAAGTGATCCTCACCGACGACGACCCTGATCTTTTCAAACACTGGCATTCCCATAAAACCCTGGCCTTCGACAACGAAGGGAATATGTACGTCCCTTTCGGCGCACCCAATGACGGAGGGCAGGACATGGCGAAGGTAGGCCCGGCCGGTGTTCCTAACGGCAAAGGGCTGGACCCCTCCCCCGATCTTGCCACCCATGCAGGGATATGGAGGTTCAGCGCTGACAGGATAGGACAAACGCAAAAGGACGGATACAAGTTTGCCACCGGTCTCCGGAGCGTACTGGGCATGGCCTGGAGCCCCCTGGACAACAGCCTGTACGCGGTCATGAATGGTATCGATAATTTTCATACCCGCTACCCATCGGTCTATTCATCCTGGCAGGCGGCCGTACTTCCATCGGAGCCGCTGGTAAAGGTCAGGGAGCACGCGGACTTTGGCTGGCCCTATGCCTACTATGACCAGATACAAGGCAAGAATGTACTGCAACCCGCCTATGGCGGAGATGGAAAGTTGGTAGGCAAAGCCGCCGCTTTTGACAAGCCCCTGTTAGGCTTTCCCGGACACTGGGCGCCGATGGACATGCTGTTCTATCAGGGTGATCAGTTCCCTGGTCGATACAAACAAGGTGTCTTCGTTGCATTTCACGGATCGACGGATCGCAGCCCCTATCCCCAGGCCGGCTATATTGTCTGCTTCGTACCTTTCGAGAAGGGCGTTCCTACAGGTAATTGGGAAGTCTTTGCCGATGGCTTCACCGGCGTGGACACCGTCTTCAATACACATGATGCCAAATACAGGCCAATGGGCCTCGCCGAAGGCCCTGATGGATCGCTCTATCTTTCCGAGTCCAACAAGGGTAAGATATGGCGGGTCATGTACAAGGGGGACAAACAGCATTTCGCAGAAACACAGCTGGCGTCGATGGAGCTGCGAAAATCCCGCACCTATATAAAAACACCGGATTCGGTAAAGGACAACCTGGGTCAGGGCGGTGAAATGGAAGGGCTGATCCTGTATAATTCCTATTGCGCCACCTGTCATCAGCGGGATGGGAGGGGAGATGAAAGCCGCTATCCCCCGCTAGCAGGCTCCGAATGGGTCACGGGCGATAAAGACAGATTGATCAGGATACTCTTACAGGGCTTGCAAGGCAATATACAGGTCAAAGGAAAGACTTACAATGGCGTCATGCCCGCCCATGGCGCCCTGCTCGATGATCATGCGGTGGCCTCGATACTTACCTATGTCAAAGCCAGGTTTAATAAAACGTACAGCCCCATCGCCACCGACGAGGTGACAAAGATCCGGAACACAAAATGAAACAAACAAATACACTCATCATCGGAGCAAGCATCTCGGGTCTGGCCTCTGCTGCCTGTCTGCAGAAAAAAAATATTAAACACATCATCATCGAGAAGCAGGGGCAAATAGCCGGCCCCTGGCATAACCATTACGATCGTTTGCACCTGCACACCAGCAAAAGGTTCTCCCACCTGCCGTATAAAAAAATGCCCGACACCTACCCCCGATACCCCGGCAGGCTGCAGGTCATCGAATACCTGGAAGATTATAAAAGAGAATTTAATATCAATCCCCTATTCCATACGGAAGCAATATCTGTCAGAAGAGAGGAGGATTCCTGGATCACGGCCACTGGTAAGGATACCTTCCGATCGAAATACCTCATCATGGCCACAGGTGCCTATGGCCGGCCAAAACCCGTCCAGTTCAAAGGAATGGAGACATTCCCGGGCAGGATACTGCACAGCTACGAGTACAGGACGGGACAGGACTTTTCAGGACAGCATGTATTGGTGGTAGGCTTTGGCAACTCGGCCTGTGAGATTGCGATCGATCTGTATGAACAGGGCGCCATACCCTCCATGTCCGTTCGATCACCGGTCAATGTGATATCACGTGACATTCTGGGGATACCCATATTGGAGATAAGCCTTTTACTAAGCCATCTTTCACCGCGTGTAGCAGATGCGCTTAGCGCACCCGTCGTAAAATGGACTGTGGGCGATCTTACGAAGCTGGGGCTTAAGAAATTACCCTACGGCCCCTTGCAACAGATCCAAAGAGATGGGCAGGCCCCTGTGATAGACATTGGCACGCTGGGGTATATCCGAAAAGGGCATATAAAAATATACGAAGGCATCGAACATATAGAAGAACGGATCGTTTGTTTCGAGGATGGCAGAAAGGAGGCTTTTGATGCCATCGTGGCCGGTATTGGGTATTACCGGGACTATGCGCAATTCCTGGAAGTAGATGACGAACGTTTCCGGGACCTGAATGTCAGCGTCGACAAACAACGATTTTTCGGGAAAGATAACCTGTATTTTTGCGGCTACTGGGTCAGCCCGACAGGCCAGATCCGTGAGATCGCATTGGATGCCCAAAAGATCGCCCGGGACATTGAAAAAAAAGAAAAACCAACTGCACATGTATAAATTCTCCCTAAGCTGTTATTCAGTTTTATTCTCCTCACCTCACAGACAGCCCGCTCACAGACGGACAGCATCGTATTAAAGGACCTCGACTGGGACCGGAATGCCCGCGCCGGCACGATCGAACTTTTTATACCATCAGGCGGCGTTACGATGCCCGGGTTTATTTACAAGGCCAATGGATGGAATGTTATTGTTCGGTCATAGTATGGGCGGCCTTGTCTGTTTGAAGGCGTCGCAACAACTACCTGGAAGGACAGGGAATACTTCAACCTGACGGCCGGAGCGCAGAGGCTGGCTGACAAACAGATCATCATGCTGGATGGATTTCCTGGACCGTTAAAGGCGCTAAAATCCTGATATTCCGTAATAAATCGTTTTTCCCCGCCGTTATAGAACTGACCCTTCCGCCGGCAGTCATGGAACCCAACAAGGCCCATATCATATTGGATCGCTTTAATGAGACCATCGATAAATGGATCGACTCCCTGGATAATTATACCCTGGAAATGCTTTGTCGGCAACCCCATGCCGGCTCCTGGTCACTGGGACAGGTATATGTACACATTATAGAGGATACCACCTGGTTTGCAGAGCAGGTAAGGACCTGTTTGCTCACTCCTGCGAATAGGGAAAAAGAAATGCACGAGAATGCCAGGGTCCTATTCCGGAACAATGAGTTCCCCGATACACAGCTCACCGGCCCTTCCACTGGTGTCACCATGCGGCAGCCGGAGACCAGGGAAGAGCTTCTACATGGGCTGACAGCCATAAAGGACAAGGTCAACCAGCTGTATTTTGCCTCCGACCCCTCCGTCTCCACGGGCAAGACTCAGCATCCGGGACTCCAGTTCTTCAATGCGGTGGAATGGCTTCAATTTGCTGAAATGCATATGCGGCACCACTTCCGGCAGAAAAAAAGAATTGACGATAAACTATTTTTGGATCAAGGTGGGAAATCGTAACTTCGAGCAGTCTTTCCTGCTCATTAGGTTGATTATGGCGGCGGTATATATAAATGACAAATTCTATGAGCGTTATTCACAATAAGGATTTAGGGACCAAACAGAAAGCGCTTGCCATTAACCTTGACCCACAGATTTACGGCTCATTCGCAGAGATTGGCGCCGGACAGGATGTTGCAGCCAATTTTTTCAAGGCGGGCGCCTCTTCGGGTACCATTGCCAAGACAATGTCGGCCTATGACATGACCTTTTCCGACGCTATCTATGGGGCTCAAAAAGGCCGGCGTTATGTGAGTGAGTCGAGGTTGCTGGCAATGCAGGAAAAGGAATATGGCCTGCTGATCGAGCGTCTCGCCGAGAGCCGCGGGGATAAAACCACCTTCTTTTCCTTTGCCGATACCATGTCGGCCCTCAATTATCACAAGACCAACGAAGGACATGGCTGGATGGGAGTTCGCTTCCAGCTGGAGCCAAATGGAGAGTTCAATGATGTGATCATCCATGTGAAGCTGCTGGATAACGATGGCATCCTGCAACAGAACGCCGTCGGCGTTCTGGGGGTCAACCTGATCTATGCCTGTTTTTATTACCATACCCACCCGAATATATTCCTCCTGTCCCTGATGGACAACTTGTCCAAGGATGCCATACAGATAGACATGATCCGCTTCGAAGGCCCCGGGTTCAAAAATGTCGACAACAGGCTGATGAGCCTGCACCTGGTAAAATATGGTTTTTCCGACACAGCCCTCTTTGGTCCGGATGGCAAAAACATGCAGCCCTCCGAGGTCCTGTACAAGAAACACGTGGTGGTGGTACGAGGGAGATTCCGCCCCGTTATCAACGTACACATGGATATGCTGAACACCGGTGTCAGGCAATTCTTGCAGGAGCCGGACGTGGACAAGGACAATGTCGTGGTGATCACAGAGCTGACCCTGCAGGCACTGAAGGAACGGGATTCCGACCCCACGGCGGAAATAGATGAAAAGGACTTCCTCGACAGAGTGGATATTCTTTGCGCTTTGGGACAGACCGTATTGATCTCCGACTTCCACGAATATTACAAGCTGGTAGCTTATCTGTCAAAGATCACCAAGCTAAAGATGGGGGTGGTAATGGGCTATCCCAATCTCGAATATATATTCCAGGATCACTACCAGGACCTGCCCGGTGGTATTTTGGAAGCTTTCGCCACCCTGTTCAGCCGGAAGGTAAAGCTCTTCATCTATCCTACTTTACGTGATGGCATCATCATGAACTGTCTTCGATTCAACCCTCCCCCATTGCTGGTCGATCTTTACCGGTACCTCATCGCCAACAACAAGATCGAGGATATCCGGCATTTCTCCGAGAGCAATCTCCATGTCGATACGGACAAGGTCCTGCACCTGATCAAACAGGGAGCGGATGGATGGGAGGAATATGTCCCGGCGGAAGTAGCGACTATGATAAAGGAAAGATGCCTTTTCGGCTATGCCTGCGAAAACAAGACTGTAAAATAAGAACCGTGTCTCCCGGCGCTCGCTGGTCATTATCCCAGGAATTAGCACTATCTTGAAGCGACTATGAGCAATGAACCTTATATCCGGTTTATTTCCACAGCTATGGACCTGGTCAGGAAGGGGCAACACATAAATACGCGGGACTCTTACATCCAGGCGCTGTTTGAACCATCCTTTAACGATCCTCTCTTAGTTCAACTGAATTGGAACGGCAAAGATGTCAAATGGTTTAGGACCACCTGGCTTAAGACTGCTGAAACCTATGATTTCAGTGTCGTCGGAAGTCTGAAATATCTTCATGACACTCCGAAACCCACCATAAAATATGAAAATGGGGAAGCAGATATCTCCAGGATAGAAAGTCTGATGCAGTTGATAAGAAACATCTCCATACCGCCGCGTATTGACAAGCCTGGATTTTTTGCCCTGGATGGATCCAATTATACCTTGACCATCGGCGTGGACGATATTAAAACCATATACAAATGGCATACTTGCCCGGAAGAATGGCAAGAACTACAGACAATAACAGACATGCTATACGATCTTGACTTATCTTAGAAATTAATATGAGACATATCCTCCTCTTCATCGCACTTGTGTTCTTCATCACCCACCCCTCCCTGGCTCAGAAAGACACCCTGGAAGCATCCCTGCTTAAAGATGTCCCCGTCTGGATGGCCGCAAACCACGTACCCTGTGTAGGCATCGGTCTCATCGAACACAACAAGATCAAATGGGTAAAAGTATTCGGCCAGCTGCAGGCCGGCCACCCCGCCCCACCTAATACACTTTTCAACATAGCCTCTCAAACCAAGCCTGTAACAGCCATGCTTACCCTAAAGCTGATACAGGCAGGAAAATGGAGCCTCGACGAACCCCTATCGCATTATTGGATCGACCCCGACATACAGAACGACCCCTACCTGGATAAGCTCACCACCCGCCTGATATTAAGCCACCAGTCCGGCTTCCCCAACTGGCGCACCGACAATGGCGGCGCCAAACTTCGTTTCAATTTCGAGCCCGGAACAAAATTTGGCTATTCAGGAGAAGGGTTTGAATACCTGCGCCACGCACTCGAACAAAAATTCCATCGGACGCTGGACGTGCTGCTCGACGCTGTTCTGACGAAGCCCTTGCACATGAAAGACACCCGCTATTGGACCCAAAGCCTCGACACCTCCCGCTTTGCCCAATGGCATGATGGCCAGGGCCGCCGATATGCTATATCCATCCAGACATCCGTCAGCGCCGCAGACGACCTGATCACTACCGTGGAAGATTATTGCCGCCTGGGCATATATACGATGAAGGGCGCCGGCCTCCCCGACAGCCTGTTCAAAGCCATGACAAGCCCCCAGGTCAGGATCAAGGAGAACTACTACCGCGGTCTGGGATGGGGTCTGGTAAAAGGCCTGCCCAACGACGAATATGCGCTGGAGCATGGCGGTTCGGATGTCGGCGTACGCACCATGGCTATCTTTTTACCGGTGTCAGGGTCCGGCGTCGTTGTCATGACCAATGGAGATAATGGCATGTTCATTTCCGACCAGGTCATAAAAAAAGCGCTCCCCTACGGCACGCAGATCCTGAGCACGATGAATAAAGGTACCGCCGACCACATAAGGATCCAGCTGCCTGACGCCACCCTGCAGCGTTACACGGGTGTTTATGAACAGAGCAACGGCAAGCTGCTAAAAGTCGAACAAAATGGCAATGCGCTGAAAGTCTCCGGCGACGGAGCGCCCACAGCCGTTCTTTTCCCCGAATCCGAAACAAAATTCTTTTTGGAGGGATATGACGTGCAAATGGAATTCCCCGATGCCAACACATTGGTCATATACGAAAACGGCAGACAGGTGATGATGATCCATCGTAAACAATAGCCCCCACCCCGGCATCACTGGCCCCAGGCTCCGCTCATTCCGACCGCAGCGTCTTCGCCGGACTGACCAATGCCGCCTTCACCGACTGAAAACCAATGGACAGAAAGGTCATAACGATAATAAAGCCCCCTGTCAAAAGGAATACATCCACACCAACATCGATGCGATATGCAAACCCATGCAGCCAACGCGCTATCGCCCACCAGGACAGGGGAAAGGCAATGACAAGTGCAATGCCGATCAAAAACAGGAAATCCTTCGACAACAACAAAACAATGCGCTCCACAGAGGCGCCCACTACCTTCCGAATACCGATCTCCCGCTGTCTCCGCTGGGCAGTAAAAGACGCCAGCCCCAATAACCCCAGGCAGGAAATGATAATGGCAATGCCCGCAAAATATTTTGACAGGTCCGACACTCTTCTTTCAGCCGCATAGAGGGCCTGGTAATCCTCATCGAGCCACCGGTATTCAAATGTCTCCCCTCGGTTGTATTCCTTATAAAGATTTCCTAACCGGGCAATGGTCTCGGCTTCCCTGCCTCCCTGTATCCTCACCATGATCCTGGATGCCCAGGACCCTACGGAAATATCGAAGAAACAAGGCTTGATATTCTCATGCAATGACTGGAAGTTAAAATCCTTCACTACCCCCACAATGACCTTGTCCTTACCCCATAAACGCACCACCTTCCCGATCGGATCTTTCAGACCCATGGTCCGGATAGCCGTCTCGTTGAAAATAATATTCCCTTCCTCATTGCCAAAGGCGCGTGAGTAGGTTCGCCCCTCCTTCAACGTGATGCCGGCCGTCTCGATAAAATCATACCCCACATTCAAGTCCGTAAAATCGATACGCTTATTGAGATCTTTCCCGGACCAGGACATATCGTAGGTGCCTCCGTCCCTATTGGTGATATTATGCCGGAAATTGGCGGCATTGATGACCCCGGGTGTATTCTTTATCCGGACGAGGATATCCTGAAGGTCGGACTCGTATTTACCCCCCGAAGCATAGTCTTCTTTGTGATAGGACGCTTGTCCCCCACGTTCGAAATAAATAATATGATCCCGGTTATAACCCAGGTTCTTTGTTTGTATCAGCCGCATCTGCCGGTAAATAACGACAACGGATAAGATAAAAATAGCCGACAGCGTGAACTGGAATACCACTAACCCTTTTCTAACCAGTATTCCCGATAAGGAGTTCTTTATATCATTCCTCAAAATAACAGCCGGTTTGAATCGGGAAAGATAGATGGCCGGGTAGCAGCCGGATAAAACTCCCGTGATAAGAGTTATCAGCAAAAGTATAAACATCCGTCCCGTTGTAAAGTGCAGGACCAGCTGCTTGCCTGTTATCCGGTTGAATTGCGGCAACAACAGCAGGACCAATCCCAACGCAATGATCAGTCCCAGAAAAGAAAGGATCAGCGATTCTCCCATATATTGGGACACCAGCGTTAGCCTTGACGCTCCGATCACCTTTTTGACACCCGTCTCCTTGATCCGCTCAGCCGCCTTGGCAGTGGATAGGTTCATAAAATTGATACAGGCCATTACCAGGATAAATGCAGCGATAAGAGAGAACATACGCACATATTCTATTCTACCTCCATCGGGAGCGCCGTTTGCATAATGGTTATATAAATATCTGTCGGAATAGGGCTGCGCCCACAACACCGTAGCAGATCCTTCGACCCTGGTCTTTATCAATCCGGCGATCTTCCTGTTGAACGCCTCCACACCGGCGCCCTTTTTCAGGACAACAAAGGTGCTGGGATCGCTATTGCTCCAATCATTCAATTTAGCATTCTTCTCCAGGAACAGGGTGTAATTGAAGACGATGTCGAAATGCTCCGTGGCATTGGCGGGTGGCGCTTCAAATATCCCGTCTATACGATAGACGCCACTGTAGTCCTTTTGATTCCATTCGATATGCAGACCCACCAAATTGTTCGTCGTATTGAATAACTTCAGGGCCAGTTTGTCGGAAATGACAATGGAAGCATTATCCCGTAACACATGGTCTTTATCTCCCGCGATAAGCTTGTAGGAGAATATGGAGAAATAATCCGCTCCTGCAAATTCCGAGCTGACATTGATAGATCGGTCGCCGTAAATAAGGATCCCTTTTTTATCAAACCAGGATACGGGCACGACAGATGTGGCATATTCTACTTCCGGTATTTCTTTGACAAGGGTCGCCGCCAGCAACCCGGGCGTCCGCTCGTCCGTAGTCGTGCCGGTGGGCGACGGTGCGTTCTTTAATACCTGAAAAAGCCGGTCGGACTTTTCGAAGGATTTGTCCATATGCCATTCGTCATCTACCCAGAAATAGATCAGAATAGTGCAGGCCAGGGCCGTGGAAAGGCCAAGGAGATTGAGAAGAGTAAAGGGCCGGTCCTTAAGAAGATAGCGTCCGGCCATCTTAAAATTTTCCTTAAGCATGGTATCCAGGATTTTAGATGTGTTGGTGGGAATACGCCCTAAAGACAGGTCATGGGAGGATTTGTTGCACGCCGATGCAACGATCAGGATAAAATGCACGTCGGGCTCCGGTTTTACCCATGGATCAGGCCCCATCGGAAACTGGTTGCTGATGGCAGAACACCCGGACATAGGCCCTAACCCAAAAGATATACGGCCGGCGAGGGATTCATCCGTCCTGCTGACCTTGAACGACGATCGCACCTTCATTTCCAGGCTGGATAATAAGATCGTCTCACAAGGCTCCTACACCCTCGTCAGGAATTCAGCTTCTGACTACTATCCCACGTTGCAACTGGATGGCTTCAAGACCACGGGTATATTTAGCCAGTTCACGCTCTATCAGCTGGGGACCAATGGACAGGTACTGTCGGTATATGATGGGATGTCCATGAAAGTTGCCGGTGATACGATGACACTCTACGGGCTGCCCACTCCGGCTGGCATGCTTTCCTACACTTTTTTACGCGATTGACAAACCCTCCTTAACCAATTAATAACAAACCCATTAAGCATCTGAATTAATTTTTCATAAGGATTAAACGTTATGTCTCGGTTCTTGTCGAACACAAAATCCGATTCTTAACAATTTGAAAAATTATGAAAAAAGTCCTGATCTTCTCTTGCATCCTGATGCTTGCTGCAACCGTTTCACATGCACAAGCAAGAATTAGTATCGATGTGATCATTGGCAATCGTCCACCCGCTCCCAACGAAGCACAGCTTATGAGGGGTGAGGAAGCCAAACACCCCAATATCACAAGGGCCATGCATGACATCGAAAAATCCATGGAAGCCTTGCACAACGCCCCCGATGATTTCGGCGGTCATAAAGGTCAGGCCGAGGCTGACTTGAAAGCAGCTTATGTCTCACTGAGAAAAGCATTGTATTTCCGCCTGTACCAGGACACTCATTGATCCTGCAGTAATATTGACAGAAAGCCTCGCATTTCGCGAGGCTTTTTTTATAGGAGCCGCAGAATTTATTATTTTTAGCCAATAAGAGTAAAAATGGAACATAAAGGGAGATCCATTCGACCATTCATCGGAGCCAGAGACTTTGCACTTTCACGAAGCTTCTATCGTGACCTGGGATTTCAGGAGAGTACCCTGACATCCGCCATGTCCTATTTCAACTCGGATGGCCTGGGATTTTATCTGCAGGATGCCGATGTCAAAGACTGGATAGACAATACCATGGTCTTTATGGAAGTGGAGGACGTGACCCGCTTTTGGAACGAGCTGGTAGCCCTGGACCTTCCTTCTAAATACGAAGACGTAAGGCTGACCCCTATCCGGACATATGATTGGGGTAGAGAATGTTTCGTCCATGACCCATCCGGCATCCTCTGGCACTTTGGAGAATTTTTTAAATAAAAAAGCATGACATCGTTCAGCAAGATCATTTCCATTCGCTGGTCAGACATCGACCCTAATTTTCACATGCGACACAGCGCCTATTATGATTTTGGCGCCCAGCAACGTATAGAGATCATCGAAAGTCTGGGGCTCACCCTAAAATTAATGCAGGAGCAACATTTCGGACCGATATTATTCCGTGAAGAATGTGTATTTAAAAAAGAGATCCGTCTGTCCGATACGATCACCATTCATACCAGGCTGGCCAAACGCAATGACGACGCCTCCCGGTGGACGATCCAACACGACTTCACATCCACAGATGATAAATGCTGCGCCATCCTGACCGTGGACGGCGCATGGATCGATACCCGGCAGCGGAAGCTGTTGTCCCCTATGCCAAAGATTGTTACCGACATATTTGACTCATTCCCCATGGTTGAGAGTTTATGAAAAAAATCCTGACAACACTGATCACGAGCCTTTCTGCCGTAGTTTCATTTGGACAACACCCGATCTCAGGTGATTATGACATAGGGCTCAGGCTCTCCTATGACAGCGCCACAAAAAAAGTCACGGGCTATTTCGAGGATTACACCGGCATGGACGAAACGACTCACAATCCCAGGTTCTCCTGTATCTTCTACATCGAAGGCACAGCCACGGGGCGGAAATTTGCTGTCACAACCTATTGCCAACGACCCCGTCAGCTTTGCACTCGAAAAAAAACAAGCCTGGACACAGATCAGGTACGTGACTGCGGCAAAGGCATATTTCTACAATGACAGATCCGACACCATGCGCCTAAGGTCCTATCTATTGAAAGACAATTTTGTTTGTATCGACAGAATAGAACAGGGCTGGGCCTGGTGCACGTACTTTGGAAAGAAAACCACTAAGGGCTGGCTGAAGCTCTCCGACCTGAACCAGCTTTGATCCCTCCCACCTGACAAAAGATATCCCTCCTCCCTCCCGGCGTCAGATCGCCCCGGCAACCCCTGTCCAATTCGGCCCGCTATAAAGTCTATTTCACACCCCGAAAATTTTTATTTTAAAAAATAGCTTTGATCCGGATAAAGATCAATTCACTAAAAACAAAATAAAAATGAAAAGACTGGAGAATAAAGTGGCCGTTGTCTACGGAGATGGCAACATAGGCAGCGCCATCGCAAAAGCCTTTGCCCGCGAGGGCGCCAAAGTGTTTTTGACAGGCCGGACATCCGCAAAGCTGAAAGCCATAGCCGAGGATATATCCTCCAAAGACGGATCCATACAAACAGCCGTGCTCGACGCATTGGACGAACAGGCAGTCGAAAAACACATGGACGAGACGGTCCGGGCAGCCGGCAAAATCGACATTTCCTTCAATGCCATCGGCATCCCTCAAAAAGGCATTCAGGGAATAGCGCTCACGGATCTGTCGGTAGAAAGCTTCCTGCTTCCCATCACAACCTATATGCAGTCGCATTTCATCACCTCCAAAGCAGCAGGCCGCCGCATGACGGTACAAGGCCATGGCGTGATCATCATGCAGACGCCCGACGCCGGCCGGAAAAGCCCTCCTTTCGTAGGCGGGATGGTGTCGGCCTGGGCAGCTATGGAAGGATTATGCCGGTCGCTCTCGGTCGAATACGGGCAAAAAGGGGTACGGTCGGTTTGTCTGCTCACCACGGGCATACCCGAGACCTCGCTGATCGAGGAGGTATGGCAGATACAAGGCAAGGCGCATGGAATAACCTTCGAACAGTTCCATTCCTTTATGGAAGACATGACGCACCGCAAGCTCCTGACAAGGCTCAAAGAACTCACCGACACTGCTGTCTTTGCCGCCTCCGAGGAAGGTAGCGCTCTCACGGGAACTGTCGTTAACCTCACTGCCGGAATGATCATCGTTTAAAAAAATAATACATATGAACAACAAAAACTTAACTATCACGGTCGATGTCGACCAGTCAGCACACGAAGTATTCAATGCTGTATGTAATGTCACGCAATGGTGGACGGAAGATTTGAAGGGGAAAACAAAGGCGCTCAACGACGAATTTACCGTCCAGTTCGAGGACGTTCATTATTCGAAACAAAAGTTGATCGAGGTTGTCCCGGACAAGAAGATAGTATGGCTTATAACCGAGAGCCGGCTCAGCTTCCTTGAAAATAAGGAGGAATGGAATGATACCCGGTTGGTATTCGACATCTCTGCTCATGGAGATAAGACGCGGCTTACATTTACACACATAGGTCTGGTTCCGGACATTGAGTGCTATAAGGATTGTTCCAACGCCTGGGGTTATTATATCTCCGGCAGCCTTGCAAAGCTGATCACATCCGGGAAAGGACAGCCGGAAAAAGTAAAGGTCTGACAAAACCTAACTACGGGTTGGTTGCCAGAAGAGACAAAGGGCCGAAAACAAAGAAGCCCAGATAGAAATCCGGGCCGTTGCTAAAATCCAATATCCTATTAAAAGCCTACGATAACGATAGCAATTGCCGGGCCATGATGCTCACCAAAAAATAGCCCGTCATTTCTGACGGGCTTACTAGTCAGCTCCATAGCCTTTAAACCTTATCCTTATTCTGAATACAGACGTTAGATTATTTTTTTCCCCGCCCCGCCTTCATCATTCTGGGGAAAACTTCTGATGATAATTGTGAAAATACCGCCCCACTATCTCCTCGAATTCAACATTCTCTTTCACTGACAGTACTTCCATAACATGACGGATATAATCCCTTTTACGGGTCAGCTCTTCGACAGGGGTCTTCGATTCGATACCCCGAATAAAGGCTTGAATTTCAGAAATAAGCAGAGTACGCAGTTTTGAAACGGGCAGGTCTTCGAGTAGGTCATTTGCCACAGGGTATTCATTTTATAGTTAAGATTGGTTGTATTGATATGAATGCAAATAATGTTCCCGCAGTCTATCTACTGTACCTAAAAGCAAGACTGATGATCCTGCCTTCCAGCGGGGCGTATATCTGGCCGAACACCGGATCCTGCATGGTGCCGCTATACAGCGGTCCCCACCTGCTTTGACGCGTATCCGTAAAATTCTCGAGATTCAGCATTACGGAGCAGTGCCCCCAGGTAGATTGCACCATAAGATCAAAGGTCCAGAATGAACGGGTCCTGGTCCCATTATCCAGCCATTGCCCACCGGTGAAAAAGGCATCGACACCCGCCTTCCAGTGCGGCTCCGCCTCATAGGACAGGACAGAAGCAAGCCTGCTTTCAGGGGCCAGCGGCAGCGGCGGCTTCCCGGCGAGATATTGCCGCTGCGTATGCGTATACGTATAGCTGACAGCAAAGGACAGGTCGTCCAGCGTCAGACGGGCATTGGTCTCGGACCCAAAGCTAACGACGGCGCCCGGCGCATTCACATAATAAAGCCAGCCCCGTTGCAAACTATCGGTCAGGGGGATCAACATATGGCTCAGCCGGGTATAATACACGTTCTCGTCGGCAGCAAAGCGCAGCTCATCGCCAGGAGTGCCGGAATAGTTGATCGCCAGGTTGGCGCTGGCAGAACGTTCCGCTCGGGTGCCGGAAGCCATAGGATATACCTGCTGATAACCGTCCTCTTCGTCCTGGGCATTGAACACCGTCGGAAGCTTATAGGCAAACCCTCCCCCCAGACGAACACGCATATCCCGGACAGGTTTGTACAGCAATGCCAGACGGGGAAGGAAATAGACGGTACGTTCTGCATCGGCTCGAGCACCGGCTTCAAAGGTCAACTTTTGACTGAGCTTCCAGTCATCCTGTGCAAATACACCAGCTGTAGTATGAGTATAACCGAGACCCTGATGAGGATAGGAAGGATCGAACCGGTCGGTAACAAGACTTATACCTCCTACCACCTGATGAGCCACGGTACGAAAGCCGTAACTGGCCTCCGTAAAAGAGGAGACCTGGCCGCCTGAAAAACCCGTGGCAAAAACTCCCCTGGCGGGCTCACCCGCGGTTTGCTCGATCCGCCGGAAAAAATAACCTACAGAATTCTTAAAGGTCATCGTTTGCTGACGCCTGCCTTTACGAATGATCGACAGCTGATAATAGTCGCGATCGGTATGGTTGGATTGTAGAAAAGAGTGCAGGCTGTCGGCCCTATGTCTCACCGCCTGAAGATCCCCGCCGGTGCGGTCTTCGGCTGAGGCATTCAAACCCAGACGGATCGTGGTATTGTCGTCAGGATACCAGAAAAAAGACGGTGCAATGGTCCCCTGCCGAATGCGTGCAATATCGGTGAACCCGTCCTTATTGACATCGACTGGCGTCTGCCGGCTGGCAGTAGCCATGAGCGTAAGGCCGGTATGTTGACTGCGACGGCTGTAATAGCCGGCCAGGTCGGCGCCTCCCCTTTGCGTCTGGTTGGCAATGACGTCCAGGTGCAATAGACTGTCCGGAGTACGGCTCACCAGGTTGATGATACCCGCGACTGCATCCCCTCCATATAACGCCGAGCCTGCCCCCTTGATAACTTCTACCTGGCGGAGGTCGAGAGGCGGTACTTGCAGGATGCTGAGACTCCCGGAGAACCCGCCATATAGCGGGAAACCATCCTTGAGCAATTGGGTATACCGGCCGTCGAGACCTTGCAGACGGATAGCAGCATTGCCGGAGACAGCCGAGGTTTGCTGAACCTGCGTACCAGACAGCTCGGTCAGCAGTTCCCGTATATTGGCGGGGGATTGCGCCATGCCTTCTTCGATATCCTCCCGATTGACGACCTGGACGATCAGCGGTATATTTTTGAGACGCTGGTTGGTACGGGAAGAGGAGATCACTACATTCTCAAGGGTGTCGATAGGAGGTTTCAGCGTATCGGAGATGGGACGGGTAGGATGATCTTGTGATAGGGCGGGCTTACTGCACAACAGCAGGAGAAGTCCGATGAATTGCTTCATAAACGAATTTTACGATTGAATAAGTGAGAATGACCGTTGGGAAGGCCTTTACAAACGTGTAGTGAGCAACATCGGTATATTAAATGCGAAGGACACATAGCGTCAGCCATCGGTCATCACAATGACTGACCACGGACTCGCGCCATCGGGAAGGAGGAATAGCATAAGATGGTAGCCGCATGCAGCCGGTGCTGACCCATCGTGCGACAAAAGGCCTGTTCTGACGGTATTTCCGGGATTCCCGTTCTTTTACACCTGCTTCCTGCCGGGTAGCCACATGCTCATCGGGCAACAGCCGTGAGCCTGCCCCTTCAAAAAAAGACAGGACAAATAATATCCAGGTAGCGATAAGCACCACAAGGCGCAGCTGTTTTTGACTGAACACCCATGTCTTGAAAAGTATTTCCCGCCCGGCAAAAGGCTGGCGGGTAGTCGGCAGCATACGGCCCGCAGCCTCGCCAAATCCGATCAGCTGTTCAACAACGCTGGTAAAAAAAACAAAAAGACTGGATAGCAGGTTACCTTTCCTGCGGCGGGTCGGCAGGATCACCTGGCGGATGACACAAAGAGACAATGTACCCAGACCGACCGCCAGGTTGGAAAAAAGCAGCCAATATGGTTGTAGCCTTTTCAACAAGAGAGACTTGCTGCCAAAGCTAGCGGACCATTCTGTAGATATTCTGTTTATTTGACAGGATACCCATGGTCGATCCAGTCGGTCTTGATATTGTGCGAGAGATTGAGCAGTTTCGCATGCGTAAAATGCATATCCATCAGCAAGACAAACGCCGGTCGGACATTGGGACAATGTTCAAAAGGGCAACAGCCGCAATAAATGACGATCTCCCGGTTACGGTCCTCTTTGCTCACCAGTTTCCGGAGCTTATCTAAATTCTCCTTGTCGCGCGTAGGCCCCACCTCGATAGACCCTTTGATAATGCCCGAAGGACCGATACAAATAAGGAGGGGCAGGGATGCATCTTTTTTATTGATGCGGGCTGCCATGTCAGCAGGCGCCATTAGCTGTTCGGTCGTCCAGGGTTCGCTCTGCCGGACAAAGGCGGTCACGGTCATCCCGGTTATCAAAAGGAAAATACCCAAGAATAATTTCTTTTTGCTATTCATCCTATAAAGATACTGGGATTATTATATATTTACTACACGCATGATCTACATTACCCAGCTCGTCTATGTCAGACCTGGCCAGGAACGCACATTCGAGACCTTTGAACAGGTTGCCATCCCATTGATCAGCCGTTACAGAGGACAATTGCTGCTGCGCATACGCCCGGATACCTCCTCCTTTATCCAGGGCGAGACGGAACTCCCATATGAGATCCACCTGGTAACTTTCCCATCCGAAAAAGACTTTGAGGATTTTAGCAAAGACCCTGAAAGAGCATCCATGCTGCACTTAAAAGAGGCATCGGTCGACCGCATCGTGCTGATCAAGGGTCAGGCGCTTTAAAAGATCGGACCCACTATCTTTCGTGTAGCAGGACGGAACGCCCATGACAGGACGGTAAGTACAGCAAAAAGTCCCGTGAACACCAGATGTTGAGCCGCACTATGACTGACTATATGCGTCATGAATGCACCTGTCATATCCAGGAATATACCGATATACGCCCACTCCTTGACCAACGGTAGACCGGGCGCCAGCAGAACGATCCCCCCCGCTATTTTCCAGCATCCCAGCAAATGAGTAAAATAAATGGGGTAACCCAGTGAGAGCATACCGTCAATAGTAGTTTTCGAATTCGATAGTTCAGCTATCCCTCCCGAGATCACCACAAATGCCATCAGGACTGTAGCTATCCAATAAGCAGCCAGCCTGCTCTTTTCAAATCTCCCCTTCGGTCCGACACCGTCAGCCTTTGCAACCAGCCGGCGGGATGGTGGACGCAATATCCAGGAGACGACGGTAAACAGCGCATATAACACCGGACCTGCCCAACCATTCATACTATCACCTACGGACAGATGCAATACGGCAGCGCCCGAATAAGTGAAAAAAGCCCCCGCATATGCCCATTCCTTCATACGCGTCACTCCGGGGATCAGCAATACCACGGCACAAGGCAATTTCCAGATACCCATGACGATCAGAAAATACGATGGAAGATGCAAATGGGTAAATACATTCCTGACATACGGTATCTGGAACAGGTCCCAGTATGCCCCCAGGATCATTTCCCAAGCGACAAAGACGGTAAAGATCCAGTAGCCAATAGCCCGGATCAGCCGGCCTCCGGCTATCCTGGCAACAACAGGGGAAGATGCAACTCTTTGAGATACTGCCATGATAAAAAGTTTTAGATGGATTAAATAGCGTTACACCCCCATAATGACTGGTCGAACCGAAATTGGACAGAAAGAAAGGAATTATTTCATACCAAAAGCCATCGATTAACAAGCGATTAAGTCCTTATCACTTGCAAATACGGCATAGGCAGGTTATTTTAGGTGATTATGAAAAAAAACTATGCTGTCACCTTATGCCTGTGTATCCTTGGATTATACGCGGTTGCGCAGGACATTCCCCTCCGCTATTTCGAGATTAAACCCGTGCCGCATAAAAAACACCGGCCGGCTTATACCAAAGTATCCAACAGCCTCTACAATAGCATTGAATTCGTGGACTCACGGGAGGATACAAATTACATCGGCACGGTGAACATCGGTTTGATGAAAAGGGATGGGAGACTCAAGCTGCGTATGCCTTTTCAGCCCCAATTACAAATATTAGTGGACTCATTGATAGATAGTACGGCAGCCAACGGGAAATTGTTGTTCCAACTGCGCAACTTCTACTTTGCTGAAGAGTCCGAGACGCGGTATTGCTATCTGCAGGCCGGCCTGTATGTAATTCAGCAGGATGGATATAGGCGTTTGTCGATCCTGGATACAGTATTGGTATTGACCTATGGCGGCGCTATACCGGATATGCTGGAAGCAGCGGGCAACCAGGCGCTGTCGGATCTGTTGGCACAGCAGCTGCCACACCCCCCAAAGGATACTTCAATTTATCATATGCAGGACATCATGAGTTACGACAGTATCGAAAAAAGCAGGATACCCCTCTTTGCAGCTACCCAATATACAGATGGCATTTATTACAGCTACAAGTCTTTCTCCAGCCAGCAACCTGACATCCGGGGCGCCATAACGACCGACAAACATGGGGCGATCACCCGGGTAGAAATAGACACAGCAGGCCGACGGGTTAAAGTAAAGTCGAAAAATCTGTATGCGGTAGTATTAAAAGGTAAACCTTATATCGCTACGGAATACGGGTATTACCCACTGGAAAAAGCGCATAACAATTTATACTTCACAGGCGACGTAAGGACTGCCGCCAGCGAAGGCGACAAATTCGGTGCCCAGCTTGCTTTTGGCCTGGTCGGCAGAGCATTGGCCAGTGCCGGTAATCAGACAACCTACGAAATGATCATCGATCCCGTCAATGGCACATTGATGCACCTGCGTAAGATACCGCCACCACCCGAAAAAGCTTATTAGCTGCTATTTTACATATTATCCGGCGTCTGCAATAGCCTGTAGAGCTCATCCAGCTTGGGTGAAAGGATAATATCCGTCCTCCTGTTCAGCGCCCGGCCCTCCGGTGTGCTGTTTGTTTGTACAGGGTCATACTGGCTATGTCCAGAGGCGATCACCCGTTTGGAGTCCACCTTGTAGTCGATGGTCAGGATACGTACGATGGAGGCCGAACGCGCCAGGCTGAGGTCCCAGTTGTCCTGGTATTTACCATGAATGGGAATGGAATCCGTATGTCCTTCGATGTCGACAGTGATATCCGGGTTCTGGTTCAGCACCTCGGCCAGCTTTCCAAGCGCCACCTTCCCCTTGGGGTTGACCACGGCGCTGCCGGATGGGAACAGCAGGTTTTCCTGGAGGCTCACATAAACCTTTCCATTCTTTATGGCGACCGACAGCTCGTCGGACTTGAAACCTACCAATGCATCCGTCATTTTCTTCCTGATGGCCTCGATAGCCTTTTTCTGGGCATCCATCAGCGCCTGCAGGTGTTCCAGCTTGGCTTGCTGATTGACCAGGTCCTGTTTGCTCTTGCTCAACAGGGAGAGCCGCTTATCGGATTCGGATGACAGATCACGGTTCTTTGCCGTCAGATCCTCCATTTGCTTTTTCAACGCCGCCTGCTGGCTGTACGCATCATCCAGCTGCTTCGACAGGGAGTCGATCCGTTGTTGCTTGTCTTTGGACAGCTGGTTCGCCTGCGCAAGGGAGGATTGCAGGTCCTTTACCTTACCCGCCAATTGCGTACTGTCATATCGTGCAGATGACAGCGCCATTTGACAGGCATTGAACTTACTGGTGGGAACACACGCGGTAAAAAAGAAAAAGCCTGCCATCAGGACAGGCAGAAAGGGATTGATCTTTGTCATAAGTTAGAAATCAGTTTTTTCGATCCCCGAAGATAAGTATTTGAGGGATATGTACTTCCAAATCTATCTTTATCAGCTTAAAAGAAGGTTAAAAGAGGATTAGAATATGATTAGTCTTCTTTGATCGTTGCAAAGTGATCCTCCATTAGACAGCCCTGCCGATTAACAACGCCTGCTGATTATTTGATTTTTACAAATCTCCGATTGATTGCCGCAACCGCCATCCCTGCGATGCCGCGTAACTTTGTAAAAAAACTACAATGGCAGTGAAAAACAAAATAGCCCTGGTCACCGGCGGGAGCCGCGGACTGGGCAGAGACATGGCTTTAAGACTGGCGGAAAAAGGTCTGGACGTTATTATTACCTACAACCAACGTGCTGAGGACGCACAGCAGGTGGTTGCACAGATCGAGGCTGCCGGACGAAAAGCCGCAACATTGCAGCTCAATACGGGCGCTATACAGAGCTTTGGGAACTTCACGGATCAGCTCAAAACAACCTTAAGCAAACATTTCGGCGCCGATCACTTCGATTTCCTGATCAATAACGCCGGGCAAGGCGGTTATAGTCCCATCACCGAGGTTACAGAAACATTTTTTGACGATCTGCTGAACGTCCATTTCAAAGGCGTTTATTTCCTAACCCAAAAACTCCTCCCTCTCATGAATGACGGTGGTGGCATCGTCAACATTTCTTCCGGATTAGCCCGGGTTTCCATGCCGGGCTCATCGGTCTACGGATCTCTTAAGAGCGCCATAGAGACATTTACCCGCTATCTGGCAAAAGAGCTTGGCGCAAGAGGCATTCGCGCCAACGTCGTTGCCCCCGGTGCTATCATGACGGACTTTGGCAACGCCCGCCTCCGTAATAGCGAGGACCTGCAGAAAACTGTCAGCAGCATCACAGCCTTAGGCCGCCCAGGTGTAGCCGAAGACATCGGCGGCGTGGTGGCGTTCCTGTGCACGGAAGATGCACGTTGGGTCAACGGCCAGCGCATCGAAGCGTCGGGTGGCATGCAGTTATAAGCAGTATCGCCATTCATATTGCAGCATTACGGCAGATGAGCATAACCATGCCGCATCTTCCACAGAAAATATTTCTCCAGCAGGACTTTTCCAAGATCATTGAAAATATTCGGCAGCATAATGGCAAATACCCGTGGCTTGAAGAGATGATTGGAAAGTATCAGCACTTCCTTCCTGCCTGCATCCATGATACAAAGCCCTGGGATCTTACCCCAGGGTTTTTCAAGCAATGGCCCCTTACCACGGACAGTGCGGGCAATGTTCTCTGCAACTATTTTGCCGGTCTCATCGGCATTAGCATAGTGAACCTGGAACGCCTTTAGCATGGCCTCTCCCAGCGGCATACCATCGATGCCGAAGTTGCCGAGATAAGACTCCGGCGTCACCCAATAGAGATCCACCTTCTTCCTGATCTTATTTTCACGAAGCCATTTCTCCACATTGAAAAGGAACTCATAAGCGGCCCCCATGCACCCCGCCTGCTGGGTCGCACCGATAACGATAGGACCTGGGTTTTGTTTGAATGCTTCCAGTTTCTCCCGGGTACGCATAGATGGTTATATTCTTCACCTCCCTCCTGCCCGTGGGCACCCAGATCAGGGAAGGCATGAACAAAAGATCCGGATTCCGGTCGATGACCAGCACATCGGCTTCTTTCCCTAATTTTCTTTTTATTTGTATGGAGGCCGTAAATCCCGCAAAATTGCCTCCGATGACGATGACTTTCATAAAAAATAATTTAACCTTCTTTGACTAATATCTCGGGCTTGAATACGATCCGTGCCTTGACGGAATTCGAGATCAGACAGGCGGCTTCGGATTTCTCCAGCACTTTGAGCGCTTTATCCCTAAAAACCTCGCTTTTTATTTGCAGTCTGGGAGAAAGTTGGATCTCGCTGATCAGGTATTTACCATCGACCTTTTCCAATTTGCCTAACGCCCTGCTTTCAAATCGGATAAATTCAAGCCCCGAGTTCTCGGCCACCGCCAGGAACGTCGTCATGAGGCAGCTGTCCACGGCAGCCACCAGCAAATGCTCGGGAGACCATATCCCCGCCACCCCCTTGGGGAATTCCGGCGGTGTGGCCACCTCGATAGATTCATTCAGTACTGGGGAACTGATCAGACCCTTACGGCCTTCCTCCCATTCCAGGGCTACTTCGTAATATTGTTGATTATCCATCTTACTTTGATTTTCATAACAAAGATGGTCACAATTACGCGCCCAAAACGTGACATTAGTCACGAGAGTAGCTGAGCGGGCTCAGCTTATTCAACTCCTTTAATATCAAGGTGAAGTATTTCCACAAAATTTTTGTCCAGACGGATCTGTCCTTTATCCGCGAGCTTCTTGAGCAGCCGGGAGATAACCTCGCGGGATGAGTTCAGGTCGGCAGCGATCTCAGTGATAGACACCGGCAGTCGACGGGTCTTCAATGTATCCTGTTGTTTCTGCAGGTAGAAAAGCAGCCTCTCATCCATATGTCGAAAGGCGATATGATCGATCGTGATCAGCAATTCCTCAAACCGGCTCCGGTAAGACTCCAGCACAAAATGATACCAGGTCTTATATTCAGTCATCCACTTGTCCATGTACTCAAGGGGGATACTGATAACCTCTGTATCCGAGACGGCGCGCGCCATGATCTGACTGGTCTCCTGCTTGGTGGCGCATATCAATGATAAAGCACAAGCCTGGCCGGGCTGCAGGTAGTACATGAAGAACTCGTCCCCCTCCTCATCCTCCCGGTAGACCTTCACTAGCCCCTTGGTGATAATCAGCGTACTCCGGAAATTTTGTCCGGTCTTCATAAGCAGCTGGCCGGCAGGTATCTCACGGATGACGGCCTTATCGGCCAGATTGGTCACAAGGTCTCGCTCAAAGGAAGGAAATAGTTCGTTCAGTTGCTGCTCGTCGATCATGGTGGTGTGCTTAGATAGAACAAATGTAACAACTGTTGCTATTCGAAAATGACCCGACGTGACATTTGTCACGAATCGAATTCCGGAAGGTTATGACTTTTGTCTAAAATTCAAAAGAATATGGCAAACTTTCTTAAGAACCTGTTTGGAAAACAGGAAGACCTCAGGACGATACACCTCAACGGGGCCATCGTCGTAGACGTACGTACACCGGAAGAATTCAGGGCAGGCCACATCGAAGGAGCCTTGAACATCCCGCTCGATCGGCTCAAAGCCAGCATTGGAGATCTCAAAAAACAGGGAAAACCCATCATCACCTGCTGCCTCAGCGGTGCCAGGAGCGGAATGGCGTTGAATCTCCTGTCCCAGGCCGGTCTTGAGGTATTCAATGGCGGGTCCTGGCAGGCATTGGAACGTACGATTTGCTAAACGAATAAGCTCAAACATTAAAGAGATGAAGCATCTACTCTATGGCTGGAACGTAATGAGGGTCCTCCGCCTGGTAATGGGAGGGATTGCAATATGGCAATCTATTGCATTGCGTGAATGGCTGCGCTATCCCGCCCGGCAAAAGGCATTCACCGCCGGAAAAGGAAGGCCCCCGGACCATAAATGAATCCTCATCAGTCGTGACCAAAGTCACGGTTATCACCATCAATTGAAAATAGCTTTGCTGAAAAATTGGGAATAATGACATCAATATTTTGGAAAAGAGTAGTGTATCCGATAATAATACTGGCAACAGCCCTTTCCCGCGTCTCCGCCCAGAACGTCCCCGTGAGGCTGACAGCCGATGAGGCCATTGCTGCAGTATTATTCAACAACCACAGCCTGAAGATAGCGTCATTGGATGAAAAGGCAGCGGATGCACGGTATAAACAGACGGAAGCAATCTATCTGCCCCAGGCAAGCATATCCTATTCGGCCATGTCTACTAATAATCCCCTGAATGCTTTTGGTTTCACGCTGCAGCAGAAGTCCATCGGGGCGGCGGATTTCGACCCTGCCCGGCTGAACCATCCTAACGCAACACCAGACTTCATGACATCGTTCGACATTCAGCAACCCCTGCTCAATATGGACCTGGTGTATCAACGCAAAGGCGCGTACATGGAAAAAGAAGTCTATCGCCTGAAAGGACAACGGACCAGGGAAGAGATCGTATTCCAGGCGCGTACGGCATATATACAGCTGCAACTGGCCTACAAAACACAAAAGGTCATGGAGGATGCGCTGGGAACAGCGCTGGCCCTATACCGGTATACCAATGATCGGGTGGACCAGGGAATGCTTGGCAAAGCCGATGCATTGAACATCCGGGTACAGGTGAAGACTACAGAGAGCCGGCTTGCGGAAGCAAGATCCCAGCTCAGGAATGCCTCGGACTATCTTGGGTTCTTGATGGGCCGGACGCCGGGACCCGTCTATGCCGTAGACAGCATCGGCACAGGGATTATGACAGACACGACTTCGAACATTACACTATCCGAAGACCGTGCTGACCTCTCCGCCCTCCGGAAGGCCATCGAGGCATCTGACCTGATGATCCGTTCGTCCAAAATGAGCGCGTTGCCCCGGCTAAATGCATTCGGATCGTATCAGCTCAACGATAGCAGGATGCTTGGCTTCGGCGCAGGAGGATATCTGGCCGGCCTTCGCCTGTCCTGGGATATATTCAAAGGCAACAGCATCCGGAACAAAAATGCGACACTGGCCCTGGAAAAGAACAAGCTGTCGGAGCAATATAATTTATACAAAGAGCAAAGCCAGGTAGAGCTGAATGCAACCCTCCGAAAGCTGGAGGACGCCGGATTCCGGATCAGCCAGCAGCAGGCCGCCGTTGCCAGCGCCGCCGAATCGTACCGCATCCTGCATGACAGGTATGAACAAGGGCTGTCCGGGAGCACGGATGTGCTGCTGTCGCAGACACAGCTATCACAGCAGCAGCTGGCACTTGCCCAGGCCGTGTTCGACCGGGACGTAACCAAGGCCTATATCGACTACTTAACCTCTTCTTCAGGAAAATAAATTCGAACAAATGAAACATAAAAATATTCTCTTCCCAACTGTCCTCATAGCAGGCATTCTTTCACTCGCAGGCTGTTCAGGCGCCAGTAACCCTGGCCGGGGGGAAGAAAAAAAAGAAACCCCTGTCAATGTCGTCACCGCCAAACCATCTCAGGTCCATTCCGACGGCACCATCGCCAGCGGACAGGTCGAAGCCGTAAATTCCGCGTCGATCAGCACCCGGCTGATGGGTACGATCACGAAGGTCCATGTGAAGGTAGGCGACAAGGTGAGGCAGGGACAGCTGCTGGTTACTATCAGCAGTGATGACATCGCCGCCAAAAAGGCGCAGGCGGATGCCCTGATAACGGGCGCCCAGGCAGACCTCGACAACGCCCGAAAAGACTATGACCGGTACAACGCCCTCTACAACAAACAGAGCGCAACGGCCAGCGAGCTGGACAATGCTACCCTTCGCCTCCGGGCAGCCGGTTCGAGGCTGGAAGGCGCACAGCAAATGCGCCGGGAAGTGGATGCTTCCTCCGCCTATGCACGGCTGATGGCCCCTTTCACAGGCGTTGTAACACAAAAGCTGGCAGACGAAGGGAGCCTGGCTGCTCCCGGAATGCCGATCCTGACGGTGGAACAAAACAACGTGCTGCAGGTAAATGCAACGGTGGCAGAGTCCGATATCAGCCGGATCAGGACGGGAGATAAAGCGGAGCTCGAAGTGAGATCAGGCGACCTAAGGACCACCGGCACGGTGACACAGATCAGCGTTTCCTCATTGGGCGGGCAATATCAGATAAAAATAGGCCTGCCGCAGGACATCCAAAAAAACTTGTATGCAGGCATGTATGTCAACGTTTTCATACTCGAAAAAACACCGCTGCCCCCGCAAAAAGGATCTCCATTGCAAAACATAGCTGTTTTCGTTCCTGTATCCGCCCTGGTGGAGAGGGATCAGCTCACGGGTATTTACACCGTCAGTAATATGCATACGGCCCTCCTGCGCTGGATCAGAACAGGCAAAAAAGTAGGCGATCAGGTAGAGGTCCTTTCGGGACTCAATGCGGATGAACCCTTTATCGCCAGCGCCTCTGGCAAATTGTACAATGGTATCCCTGTAATAGAAAAATAGAACCTCATTATAAAAAAAAGAATATGCAAGAAGGCATAGCCGGAAAAATAGCAAAGGCGTTCGTTCAGTCGAAATTGACGATCCTGCTCATGATCGCCTTTCTACTCATCGGTGGATACAGCACCCTGCTGATACCACGGGAAGAAGAGCCCCAGATACAGGTGCCGATCGCCGATATATTCGTCGGCTACCCGGGTGCGGCGCCGGAAGAGGTGGAGAGCCGGGTGAGCGAACCCCTTGAAAAAATGATCTCCAATATCAAAGGTGTGGAATATGTCTACTCTACTTCCATGAAAGGGCAGTCCATGCTGATCGTCCAGTTCTATGTAGGAGAAGATGTGGAAAGGAGTATGGTGAAGCTGTATGACGAATTGATGAAAAATATGGACAGGATGCCGCAGGGCGTGACCATACCGATGATAAAGACCCGCAGCATCGACGATGTCCCCGCTTTGAGCCTCACTTTGTGGAGCGATAAGGAGAGCGACTACAGTCTCAGACAATTATCCGAGGTCGTTACCAACGAGATAAAGAAAGTTCCCGACGTGGCAGATGTAAACATCATCGGCGGCCGCGGCCGGCAGGTAAGGGTGTTGCTCGACAAGGACAAGCTGGCTGAATATCACCTCGACTTCGCCGGTATCGCAAGACAGATCCCCGGCGGGAATGCACAGGCAGAAGCCGGCTCGCTCCTGAAACAGGATACCGCCTTTCTGGTAAATGCAGGCGATTTCCTGAAAGACGCGGGAGAGATCGCCAACCTGGTGGTGGGAGTGAACAAACAACAGCCCATTTATCTCCGGCAGGTCGCAAGGGTGATCGACGGTCCCGCAACTCCCTCGCAATACGTCTTCTTTGGCTATGGCAAGTCCGATACCCTTCAAAATACTTTTCATTCCCTCTACCCGGCAGTGACGCTCGCAGTGGCCAAACGGAAAGGCGCCGACGCCATGCACCTGTCGGAAGAAATAGTAAGGAAGACGGACTACCTGAAAAAGCAATTGATCCCTTCCGACGTAAAGATGACGGTGACCCGTAATTATGGGGAAACAGCCTCCGAAAAAGTATCGGAGCTACTGTTCCATCTGTTCATAGCCATCGTTGCTGTCACGGCCTTCGTCATGCTGGCCATGGGATGGCGGGGCGGTCTGGTGGTTTTCCTGTCGGTACCGGTGACTTTTGCACTGACCCTCTTCAGCTATTACCTGTTGCATTATACGCTTAACAGGATCACGCTCTTTGCACTTGTGTTTATTACCGGGATAGTGGTAGACGACTCCATCATCATCGCCGAAAACATGCACCGGCATTTTAAGCTGAAGCAGCTGCCTCCGCTGCAGGCAGCCATCTACGCCATCAACGAGGTCGGCAACCCAACGATCCTTGCCACCTTTACCGTCATTGCCGCCGTATTACCCATGGCGTTCGTTTCCGGGCTCATGGGACCCTATATGAGCCCCATGCCCATCGGTGCATCTATAGCCATGCTCCTTTCGCTGGTCGTCGCCCTTACACTGACACCCTACCTGGGATACCTGTTCCTGCGGGAAAAAGAAAAAAAGCATGGGGAGAGTAAGAAGGCTGTCGTGCCGGAAGAAACACGCATTTTCAAGGTCTACCGCTCCTTCATGCAGCCCTTGCTGGACAAAAAGTGGAAACGATACGCCTTTATCATCGGCATCGCCCTGCTGCTGCTCGCATCCATGAGCATGTTCTATACCAGGGCCGTGGCCGTGAAGATGCTGCCGTTCGACAATAAGAATGAACTCCAGGTAGTGGTCGATATGCCCGAAGGGACCACCCTGGAGAAGACGGCGGCCGTCACCCGTGATATAGCCACCTATGTTTCCGGTCAGCCGCTGGTAGTGAACTGCCAGGGTTACATCGGCACCTCCGGCCCCATCAGCTTCAACGGTCTCGTAAGACATTATGACCTCAGAAGAGGCGATAATGTGGCCGACATACAAGTCAACCTCGTGGGCAAAGGGGAAAGAAGCAAGCAAAGTCATCAGATAGCCAAGGAAATGAGGCCGGGTATCCAGGCCATCGCCGCTAAATACAATGCCAATGTCAAGGTAGTGGAAGTCCCCCCCGGTCCGCCAGTGCTATCGACGCTGGTGGCCGAGATCTACGGACCGGATTACAAACAACAGATTGCTGTCGCCCGCCAGGTAAAGGATCTGGTCAGCAAGACCGCCGACGTGGTGGATGTGGACTGGATGGTGGAAGACGACCAACCCACATTCCAATTCGCAGTAGACAGGGAAAAAGCCATGCGATATGGCGTAGCACCTGCCCAGGTGGTCGCTGCCATCCGGGGCGCCCTGTCAGGTATGCCTGCCGGAACACTCCATGTGCCGGCATCCTTCAGCCCGGTAGCTATCGAGCTGCAGCTGGCCGATGCAGACAAAGCATCCATTAACGATATCGCCAACCTGACGGTGACGGGTCAGCAGGGAAATTCCGTTCGAGTAGGTGACATCGCCGCCATCACCAGGGGCATTGCACCCAAGTCCATCTACCGGAAGAACCAGAAAAGAGTGGTCTATGTGCTGGCAGATATGGCCGGACGGCTGGAAAGCCCTTCCTATGCCATGATGTCTATTTCCGATAGTCTAAGATCTATCCACCTTCCCGCAGGATATAGCCTTAAGGAAGAATATACACACCAGCCGGAATACGAGGACAACTTCTCATTGAAATGGGATGGGGAATGGCAGATAACCTATGAAGTATTCCGGGATCTTGGCATCGCGTTCCTCGTTGTGCTTATCATTATCTATATGCTCATCGTCGGCTGGTTCCAGAATTTTGTCGTACCGCTGGTAATGCTGGCCGCGATACCACTGTCCCTCGTAGGGATTATTTTGGGTCACTGGCTGCTTGGGGCCTTCTTCACCGCCACATCCATGATCGGGTTCATCGCGCTGGCCGGCGTAATGGTCCGGAACAGTGTCCTGCTCATCGACTTCATCGATATACGACTAAAAGAAGGCGTGTCATTGAACCAGTCCATCATCGAGGCCGGGGCAGTGCGCACGACCCCTATCCTGCTGACGGCCGGCGCCGTCGTGCTGGGCGCTGTAATCATTCTCTTCGACCCCATCTTCCAGGGACTGGCCATCGCATTGATGGGCGGGACCATAACCTCCACCTTCCTCACGTTGCTGGTAGTACCACTACTATATCATAAGATGCTGAAGAAAAAATATGCCGGCAAAAAATAAATACATGAATATGAAACTACTGATCATAATGGGTTTCCCTTGCGGGCATTCGTGCTCGCCGTTGAAAAACAAGTCAGTTAACAAATAAAAACTAAAAAAATGAAAGAAAGAATTATCAGAGCCGTGGCTGGCAGCCTTGTTCTGACAAGCCTGATCCTTGCCATATATGTCAGCGAAAAATGGCTGTGGCTCACAGGATTTGTAGGGCTGAACCTCCTGCAGTCGTCCTTCACTCGGTTCTGTCCGCTGGAAAAGATCCTGGAACGGATTGGCGTGGATAAAAAATAATGATTGCCATCGACGGCGGTCCTCTGTCTGAAAGCAGTATCGTTGAGCTGTATCTAAAAGGTTTACAGGAACACCTGTCAGAAGAGGATAAAGACGAACTGTCATATGCTTCCGGCGCTGGCCACATGCAGCTAGCTGAGTTAAAACGTGGTTATCCCAATTGCCCCAACTCTCTGGTATCGCTCTTGAGCCGGATCAATGGAACCTATTGGCAGAAGTACGGCGATCACGAAATTTCCTAATATCCGCCAATGGTTATGTTTTTCCGACTGCATGAATAATGGTGGGACATCGCACCTACTGACATAGGGTTGTCACTACCCCCCTCCATCTTTGTCATAACAAACCAATAAAAAGCATTATGACAACACAGGAAACAGCAGCCCGCTATTACGAATTAGCCTCCCAACGTGAATTTGTCCAGATCCAGGACACCCTCTATGACGAGAACGTCGTTTGCCAGGAATCCGACAAGGCGGCGTCGATGGGAATACCCGTCCTTACGAACGGCCAGGAAGCTGTCAAGGCAAAAGGCATCGCCCGCCGGGCTACGATCGAGGCCATACACAGCTATACCTGCAGCGAGCCGCTTGTCGCAGGCGAATTTTTCAGTGTCGTCCTGAAACAGGAAGTCACGTTCAAAGGCAGGCCACGTATCGAGCTCGAAGAGGTGGCGGTATTCCACGTACAGAATGGCAAGATCGTCAAAGAACAGTTCTTTTATTGATTATTGCAACTTCAGGATCTTCACCATCGCCTTCACTTCATTTTTGTGGCTCAGGGCTTTCAGGATATACGATCCTTTTGGTAATCCCGACAAGTCGATCCTGTCCCCATTATGAATAGCAGGGTTGAGCTGTACCCGCTGGCCTTCCATATTGAATACCTCCACCGTCAATACAGGTGCGCCAACCGTCAGCCCGTCAAAACTGACCGTGATATAATTCCATACCGGGTTCGGCGCGAACTGCACAAAATTGTCGGGTCCGCTGACATTGCCGACAGCCGTCACCAGGAAGGATCGTATATCCGAAAAGGCGCTCGGGCAGCCATCCTGGATGATGACAACGGAATAATTACCCGAGGCGGTGGGCTTGAAAACCTGGTCCGTGGCGCCTGCGATCGCAGTGACAGTATCCTGATACCACTGGTTGCCTACAGCAACAGAAGAGACCAGCTCATTGCTGGCATTAAGGGTAATGGTCGGCGTGGCGGGACGGGGACGGAAGGTCACGTTGAACACCCGGGAGGTGTCGGAAGCCACTCCCAGTACGGTAGTCGTCACGGTGTAGGCGCCATTAGAATTGACCAGCAGGGTATCAGCGACAGCCCCTGGAATGGGGATACTGTTCCGGTACCATCGATTACCGGTGTCGGCGGAAGAAGTCAGCAGCAAAGGGGAGCCTTGACAAAAAACCGTATCCCCCGCCGTGATGCCCGGAGTAGGTATAAAGGTGAACCCGGTGATCCAGCTGGTACCCAGGGGTGTCGTCACGAAGATGGTATCCGAGGTAGCGGAATCCAACACCGCGGTGATGCCGGCAGAGGATGCCACCGTAAAGTAAGATGCATCCTTTTGACCAAAGCGCACCGACGTTGCACCGGCTAAATTAAGTCCGGTGAGGGTAATAGTCGTGCCGGCCGCAGCGACGGCAGGTGAAACAACACTGATGATCGGCAGGTGGGTGTCATTATATACGAAGCCGGGTAGTGTCCCCGTGCCCCCGGGCATCGTGACGCTCACCAAACCCGTGGCGCCGGAATCCACGACAGCGATGATCGTATCCGACCCAACGATCCGGAAGGAGGCAGCGGGTACTCCTCCAAAGCTGACAGCCGTAACTTGGGTAAAGCCGGTACCCGTGATCGTTACATGGGTGGCATAGCTGCCGCTGTCGGGCGTGAATGAGAGGATGGCGGGCGCAGGCGGCAAGGGCTCACCGGTACGGTTGCGGAAGATAGAGATGGAATTGACTTCCTGGTTGGTGACGACGATATCCGGTTTCCCGTCTCCGTCCAGGTCCGCGGTCTGTATCTTCTTGGAGGACGGTAGCGCAGGGTAATCCATGCCGGCCGCAAGGCCCACCGCCCCCGGCGTGCTGGTATTCTTAAATAGGGAAAGCTTGCTTCCTGAAGATCGCCCCACCCCATCGATGGAACAATATGCGATATCAGGGAGCCCGTCTCCGTTCAGATCCGCCGGAACGTTCGATCCACCAATCCAATTGGTAGACTGACTTTGGAATTGGAGCCCTCCCAGGTTCCTGATAACTTCACCCGAGGTAATAATATCAGGATACCCATCCCCATCGAGATCGGCTATCGACGGGCTTGCCATATAGTTAGAACTATATTCACGCGAGGCATCCCCGTAGGTCATACTGTTCATATAAATGCCGTCAGCCCGGCTGGTATTTTTTAAAACGAGAACATAACCTCCTCTATTGGTGCCTATTGCGATCTCCGGCATTCCATCACCATTCAAATCCCCCAAAGCCATTCCCAACATCGTAATACTTGTGCCGGCACTATTAGAATTTAAGCCCTGGGGAAATTCTTCAAAAGAGATGCCCCCACTCGTTGTAGTATTTCTATAAATAGAAATATTGGCGTATGCGTTGTAACAGCTAATGCACACCGTTTGATCCGCACCAGCGACATCTGGCTTCCCGTCTCCATCCAGGTCACCTACGACCATAAAGTCATTTCTATAATAACCCTTGATGTTCACCCGGTGAAACTGCAGATTTCCTACCGCACCGATGTTCCTGAAAATAACGAGCCCCGTACCGACGCCACCCCCATTGACATCCTGCCCCATGCCCACCACGATATCCAACCTGCCATCGCCATCCATATCCGCCAGAGCAATACTCCTGGCGCCCTGTCTTCCTGTCGAAAGATCTATCCGGGGGGCAAGGGACAATTGAGCGGGCTTGCTCGTGTTGCGGTATATCGACACCGAACTGGACTGAAAATTGACCACTACCAGGTCCGGCTTGCCATCCCCGTCGACATCACCGACAGCTGCATCGGTGGGCTTGATACCGGTGGCAAACTCACGGTGACCTGCAAATGATGTCGGATTGAAGGCGCTTGTGTCCACCGGGAATGTGACATTGAAGGGAATATTACTGTACCCCGTGAGCCCTATGGTGGGAGAGGTCACTGTCAGCGGACCATACCCCGCTCCCGAAGGAACTGCCACTTTCAACATTCCGGGGTTGGCGGACAGGATCGTTGCCTTGACACCGCCGATATAAACAACATCGTTATTATCGAAATTCGACCCCCAAATGGACACGACAGTGCCCACTGGCCCCGATAAGGGGAAATAGGAGGAGATGAGAGGTCTGAGAGTAAAGATGAATGGAGGACCCTGGTTGATATTGGAACCTGCAGGATTGGTCACAGCCACAAAGCCGGTAGCGCCCGTATCGACAATGGCGGTGATCGTATCCGGCGATACCACCGTAAAAGATCGCACCGGCACACCTCCCAGCGTGACGGAACTGATCCGCGTGAACTCTTTCCCGGTGATGGTCACCGTCATCCCCGGCCCCGCTATACCAGGTGATATGGCGCTCACTTCCGGATTCTTATAAAAAATAAAGCCGGGTATAGAATCCGTACCCCACCGGGTATATACTACGATACTGCCGGAAGCCCCCAGGTAATTCAAGGTCAGGGTAATGGTATTCGGCGAAACTATCGTAAAGGACCCGCTATAATCCACTCCTCCGACGGTGACCCCGGTGGCATCCGCGAAATTGGCGCCTGTGATCGTAAGCTTTACCCCATGAAAGCCGGACGAAGGACTAAAGGATTGGATGACAGGAGGAGGATAATACGTAAACCCTGCCACGGATGCCTGGCCGAACGGCGTGGTCACCGTAACGCTGCCGGATGCCCCCTGTCCAACGACGGCGGAGAGCGTGGAGTCCCCAAGAACAGTAAAAGAGCTCGCGGCCACCCCGCCAAAACTGACCGCTGTAGCGCCGGTTAAATGGGCGCCGAATATTTTTACCACTTGCCCCGGGCCCGCATAGAGAGGAGAAAAGGCATTGACCTCCGGTATGGGTATATAGGCGAACCCGGGCAACGACGCTGTACCATAAGGAGTCGTAATACTGACGCTACCCGAGATCCCGGCTCCGACTACGGCAATGACAGTATCTGGCGAAACAACGGTCATCGTATGAGCTTCCGTTCCTCCGAACTTGACATCATATGCCCCGGAGAAATTAGCTCCGACGAGCGTTACTGTATCTCCACTCTTTGCAGAGGCAGGGAAGAAGGAAGTGATCACCGGCGCACCGGCAAAGACAAATCCCGGCATTGATCCGCTACCTTTTGGGCCGGTCACGGCAACATCCCCGGACCTCCCCGTTCCGACCACCGCATCGATCCGCGTGTCAGAGACAACAGTGAAAGAGGCGGCAGGCGTGCCTCCGAAACTTACTTTGGTCACGCCCATTAGATTGACGCCGGTAATGGTGACTGTCGCCGCAGCGGCCGCCGTCATCGGATTGAATTGAATAATGCTGGGCTCCGTGAGCTTATTCCTGAAAACAGCTGCGGTATTTTTGGCTGTACCTATGGCCAGGTCAGGCCTGCCATCCCCATCCAGGTCGGCAATCACCGGACCGTAAGGGATTACCTCCGCATAACCGACAGGGTTTGAAAGAGATATCGTACCCGGCACGGAAGTATTTTGATAGACATTGATCCCATTGGGATTTACGAAGCCCGGGATCATCAGATCTGGTTTACCATCCCCGTTCAGGTCACCGACAGAGATATTACCGGCATTGCCCGAATAATAGTTTACGGGCGGGCCGAAGGACACAGTGCCAATACTGCAGGTGTTCCGAAAGACGGCAAAAGCATTCACCGACGCATTCAGGCTGTTGATATTATTATTGCCGATGACGAGATCCGGCTTGCCGTCTCCGTCCAGGTCGGCGATAGCGATACTATTGGGCTCGTCGGACCCTGATGTAGTAGCTATATCCACCTTCCCCGCAAAAGCAATAGTACCGGGATGCCCCGTGTTCAGAAAGATGGACATGGTACGGGATAAACTGTTCGTCACCGCCAGGTCCGGCTTGCCATCCCCATCCAGGTCGCCCATGGCAACATTATAGGGGCCCTGCCCGGTTGCCACGTCCACTTTCGGGGCAAAAGAAAGGGCGCTGCCCGAACTCGTATTTTGAAAAAGGGAAACGGTGCCCGACAGAAAATCGGCGACAATGAGGTCCAGCCTGCCATCTCCATCGACGTCAGCTATCGCGACACCTGCCGGGCTGGTGCCGGTGGCATAATCCACTTTAGAAGCAAAGCTGATCACGCCTGGGGAACTGGTATTGAGGAAAACGCTGACTGTTTGAGTTCCGCTGCTGCTGGTGGCGGCCAGGTCCGGTTTCCCATCCCCGTTCAGATCGCCGGCGGCAAGGCCAAAGGTATATGTTTTAGCCGTCAGGTCTACCCGCGGCGCAAAGTCGATCGTACCTGCTGTGCCGGTATTCCTTAATACGGATATCGAGGCCGAAGGGCCGCCGCTATTGTAGTAATTGGAACTGGCCAGGTCCGTCTTCCCGTCCCCGTCAAAGTCCGCCGCAACCAGCACTTCAGGGTGCAGATCCGTCGCAAAATCAAGTCTGGCTGCAAAAGAGGGTGCTATAATATTCCCACCCCCCGCAAACGTAACAATAAAGGGCCTCGCGGAACTTGCCGTCAAACCGTTAACGGTGACGGTAATGGGCTGATAAGTAGCCGTTGCGGGGGCCGCCACAGAAAGAGAGGTAGCGCTGGCCGTCAATACAGTAGCCCTTGCCGCTCCAAAATAAACGATATTGGCAGACGGGATGGCGCTGAAATTAGTACCGCTAATGGTGACCGCCGTTCCCATCGGCCCCGAAGATGGAGAAAAGGAATTGATGGAAGGTTGGGCCAGAACAGTTTGAATTAAAAATAGGTTGACAAAAAGAAAAACACAGGCGTGAAGACGGCGTTTGATATAAAAAGCCACAAGGTAATGAGGATTCATTCGGTCAGCTTAGGGTTAATGGAGGAGTTGTCCATGCAAATATAAGATACCCAATATTTACCTCAAATGTGTATCTTAGAACTTGTAACGGGAGGAACTCTCCGCATTGTCTAACGAACAGGCATGGATGAGAAAACTTGATCAAATAAGAACACGGGTGCTTAAAGCCCTGGAAGGCCTCAGCCCCCACCTAACCTATCACAGCGTTGACCACACACTCGATGTAGTGCGTGAGTCTGAACGGATTGCAGCGGAAGAAGGCATCTCCGGGGACGGGGACCTATTCCTGCTCAAAGTTGCCGCCTTGTATCACGACACCGGCTTCCTGGAGACCTATGCCGGCCACGAAGAGAGGAGTTGTGAGATCTTTATGCGTGATGCTGTTCATTTCGGTCTGACTGATGCGGAAAAGGACTCCGTAAAGGCCCTGATCATGGCTACACGCGTGCCGCAGAAGCCCTCTACACTCCTCGAGAGGATTATTTGCGATGCAGACCTCGATTATCTGGGTAGATCCGACTTCCTTGACATCGGAGCAAGGCTGAAACAGGAATTCCTGCACTATCACATAGTCAAAGACGACCAGGACTGGGAGAGACTGCAACTCCAGTTTCTTAAAAATCACCGCTACCACACCGCCTCCTCACAACGGCTGCGTGAGCCGCTCAAACAACATAACTATCAGCAATTACTGTAACAGCCGTTACAGCTTTCTTTCCTGAACGATCTTTTGCATTTCCACCGTCACCCGGTCCTGCTCCCGCAGCCTCTTGCACAAGGTGCGCATAATCCCTTTCAGTATATCGGGATTGGTGGCCATTACATCATAGAAGGCTTCTTGTTCTATCTCCAGCAATATGCAATCCGAAAGAGTAGTGGCGCTGGCAGACCTTGGTTCGGAATCCAGCACGGACAACTCCCCGAAGATCTCGTTATCCGAGAGCATCGCCAGAGGATGCTCCTCGTCATGAATGGAGACTTTCCCTGAATAAATGAAATACATGCAGTTACCCGGGTCTCCCTTACTGAAAATAGTCACCCCCTGTTCGACATGATTTTCATTGCATATGGAAGCGATATCCATAAGGTCCGTCTCCTTGCAGTATTTGAAAATATCCGAATTCTTAAGCAACAATATTTTTTCGATCAGCAGCATGGTAAGCTATTGTTTTACAAGATTCATAACATAATCCCTCGTTTCCGAAATAATATGGTGCTCTGTCGGATCAGGGATCTGACGCAATCGGCCGTAAAGCCCCGATTCATTATTTTTCCAGGAACAATATACACAAATCGCTTTTGTCCAGGGATTATACGATCCCTCATCCCCGAAAAACAGCTTATTAAAAAAGACATACAGCTCACGCCGGGGAACCGTTTTCTTGGTATGTGACGGATCCAGCACAAAATCGAACAGATGATTGACACCCGAGGCGATCTTCTTTGGTAGAACAAGGTCCAGCATTTCCATACCATTGTACAGTTTTTCATCATGGCCCATTTCTAATAGCTCAAGGACCCGGTTGATCTCCTTTTTCCCAAACAGTATGGAACAGGCTTTGAGTGAATTGATCAGGTCCATCTTGATCTCGCTCCGGACGGCGCTCTGCAGCAAGTCATCTTCCCGGGCATCCGGAAGGGAATAAAAATCAAGGATCTTATTCGTCCCGTTCTTCAGGTAGGTATCCAGCACCAGCCGTAATTGTTGCACCTCGTCTGAAGTTGTCGGCTCATACGCCTTTATCCACAAGGCATGCAAGATCTTCTCGACAGGCCCGGACGACCCCTTCAGCACGGATAAGAGGAAGCGGGTGGAATGTGGTCCGTTGATCTTGGCAGCCAGCTTTATCAAGTCGTCAGTATGAGCATTCAACAGGTCCTTATTCAGGTCCTGCACATCGACAAAAAGATTGTCCCCGTATTGCTGTAATCCTTTTAAGACCAGGTATCGGTCTGCCGGACGGTGCAACAAACGTATGACCACAGGAAGGAGCCGCTTGATCTTCAGCTTGCAGGCGGTGGAGATCGCATTTCTTTTCACCGGCGTATCGGGATCACCGATCAGGCTCTCGATGGCATGCGTGAACTTTACATGCTTTACCTCGCCGATAATACTGAGCGCCAGCATCCGGTCCGCAGGATGAGTGGAGCAGAGCAGGCTTTCGATCGCATTCCCCGCCAGGTGGAGATAGCTGAATTCCGTCTGGTTCAACAAACTGATAATAATTATCTTCCGGATGCCCGGCTCATAATTGTCCATATCACCGGAAACTTTTTGCAGGAATGCGGGGTCATGCCTGCATAGCAGCGCAAACATCTTTTCCTTTACTTCCATATCCACTTCCGTTTGCAACAGCTGGTGAAGGAGCGCAGTATCTATTGCTCCGTTTGCTTCGAGCCGTTCCAGCGCATATTTCTTTATGTCCTTCCGGCCATTCCCCAGTTGCTCCTCCAGCACACGCCGAAAATGAGGATAATTGGCCTTCTCCAGCAGGTTCAGCGCATAGATCACCTCCAGCTCCTTGCCCTCCTTGACTTTTCCGAGCAGCATGGCAATGGTATCTTCATCATACCGAAAACCATCTCCGCCATGGAACATCCCTTTCTTAATAGAGTTATGGATTGTTTTTCTATAAGATTGCCCGATGAAGAAAATAATGATCCCCCACACGACCAGGTTAAGCAACAATATTTTTATGGTGAGCAGGATCGTGATGGGAATCCCCGCTTTGTTCATCAGGAATAACGTCAGCCCCACTACCAGCAACGACGGGGGAAGCATATAGCCTTTGGAGATCATATGCCCCTTCAGACGAAGGTGCTCCTTCAAGGGCTGAAAAAGAATAAAGAAAACTGGTTCCTGAATGGTCAGCCTCAATACTTCGGTCAACAAGGCCATCATCCCGAATATATACACATTATAGTTCGTCTTTTCTCCAAACAGGAAGAAAACGAGACAGGCTACACATAGAAAGATGGGGGTAATGAACAGGCAGGACACGATACCCAGCCGCTCGATCATGCGGCTCGTGAACAGCAGTTTCAGCACGATGGCTATCAATCGTCCCATCGCAAAAAAAATGGCGATAAAAGCTGCAAGCGACGAAAGGCTCTCATACCGTAGCTTTACCTGTGAAAGAAAGGTATAGTCCACCAGGTTGAAGACATTATAGCTCAACAGCGAAAGGATAGAGATAAAGAATATCAGCCTCGCCTTGAAGAAAAAGCCGATAAGGTCCCGCTTTTGTTGTTTGACAGTCTCCTGGTGCTTGTGGACATGAGACCTGGCCCTGATCTTGTCCCAGTTCTTCTTCCGTGTCATTTTCGTGAATAAAAAGAACCCGGTGACCAGCGAGATCACGGAAAACCAGATCAGGTTGACCACTCCTAGAAAGTGGATCAGGACCGGGGCCGCAAGATATCCGATCAGTTTGGCAGGAATATCCCCCGCCCCCGCTACAGAAAAGACCCGTTTGCTTTCCCGGATATTGAACAGTAGCGACACCAGTCCCCAGAAAGCATATCCCGTCGCCATATAGATCAGGATACTCCATACCAAAAGAATAAAAATAAAATCGTTCTTATTGAAAAAGGTCAGCCCGAACCACACAGGGATCAGAAGGATGGCCGATGCGGCAATGACGATCTTAAGCAGTTGCAAGGGGGAGAACCGGTGCTCTATTTTCTCATAAATAATATTGAGTAGGATCAATAATCCTGCAATTACCATATAAGCCAGCGGCAGGAATTGAATGGAAATATTGTATATAAAAAGAGTAAAGGCTACGATGTTTACGAGGGCATTCGCAAGGCCGATAAAAAATTGTACAACCAGCAGATCGAAGACCTGGCCTGACTCTGACGCCTTGATATTCAGGATGTGGGGTAGCTTTTTTTTCATCCGATTGATTCGTCTCTTTGGTTCGCGGATGATTCTTACAATCCTCCGAAATGAGTATATGAGGGGAGTCGGATGTCGCTTTTCATAAGATGTTCTTTCGATAATAAATATAGGGACCTCGCATCTCAGCGCCAAAATATATTTCATTTATTTTCAACAAAAGAGTAACTTGGGAAGCATTTCAATTTGACCATTTTATAGGATTATCCTATTTCTCCTTTCTGTCCAATTATCCGGTCGATCTATCCAACTCATTTCCATCTCTGATCAATATTTTTTACATAACCCCTAATCCCCTCCCTTATCAAAACTCGCGGTATAAGTGCTTTCCACACTGGTGACCAATAATAAAACCAGGCTATGCTAACTCCTCCCTCATTCAAAAGCTTGACGGGGAAAGGTAATGGAATGTTATTCATTGCCCTTTTCTGTGTCATGACCCCGCTATGCAGTTTAGGTCAACAATTGAAAATAACGGATTTCGTATTGTTCGGCGGCAGTGGCTCCGTCCAATTGGGTTCGTCTACCAGCATACTGGCTAACCCCATAGGTAGTTCTACGGGTAGTATAGGTAGTTATACGCTTGTCACCACCACCGGTAGCTCGTCCATCAATGCTAACATCTATTCCGGCGGCACGATCCTGCTGTCAAGCAGCAATACCGTACAGGGCATAATGAGCGCTGCCAACACAAAAGCATCGACAGGCAATATTATTTCGACTGGCACCGGCGCCATACTAAAAGGTAATATACTGGCCAATGGAAATATCTTCGTAGGAGGAGGCATGGTCTCCGGCTCCGCCACGCATCCATCCGGCACGACATACACCGGACCCACACCGGCTGGCGGAAATATAGTCGCCACCCCGGTCTTTCCCATACTCCCGCAGCTGCCTTCGATAACCAGCTTTCCCGCGGTAGGCACTACCACGATCAACAATACCCAGACCATCACTCCCGGCTCTTACGGTGATTTGACACTGGGGGGGAACAAAACCCTCACTTTCTCCGGACCGGGCGTCTATGTGTTCAAGTCCATTACAAACGCAGGCAACAATACGTTCACCTTCGATTTCAAAAATGCGGCCACCGGGAGTTTTAAGATCTATATCTACGGAGATGCCAACTTGAGCAAGATCAGCGCCGCTACTGCCAACGGCGGCGACCCGACACGCATATTTGCCGAAACACATGGTTCCGGGGCTACCTCTCCCACGGGGAATGCAGCCTGGACCATCGCCAACGGTACAGGTAACACCAATTCAAGATGGTTGGGCACCGTATGGGCGCCCTATGCTGGTATAAACATCGGTTCGGGATCGGGTTCCACCTCCATCACAGGAGCATTGTGGAGCGCCACACAGGTAGTTATGCAAAGCGGGGCCACCATAAATTATGCCCCCTATATAATTTGTACAACACCCAATGCCAACGCCGGCCCTGACCAACAGATCGATTGCTCCAACCCAACAACCACGCTCAGCGGTTCATCTACCTCCCCCAATGTCAGCTTCAACTGGACAGCCACGGGTGGAGGACATATCGTCTCAGGCGCCAACACAGCCACTCCATTGGTGAATGCTGGCGGAACTTATATACTACAAGTCACCGACCCCAACGGTGGATGCTTTGCCACCGATACGGCTATCGTGACGGCTATCCGTTGTGTCCTGCCCTATTACCCGCCTCCGGCACCCGGCAAGGTCAACAACCTCATCGGCTCCGAGTTGAACTCTCTCTATCAGAACTTCGGGTTTGTCAACGACTCCGCCAAGGCCATCTTTATCCTGAACCATGACAGTGTAATGATCGAAGTTATCGCCCGCACTGGACAGGTCCAGACATTATTGTCCCTGCTCCAAACAACTGCCTATGGCCTGACCAATCCGATCAACAACGGCCCCGGTTCCCTGATCATCACGGGTCAATATCCCATCGCACACCTGCTGAAACTGGACAGCCTCCCTACCCTCATCAATTACTGCAGACCCCTTTATCCGCCATTAGGCAATGTAGGGATAGTAACTACCCAGGGGGATACTGCCATGCGTTCTTACCTTGTTCGCAACGGCTATAACATTTCAGGTCGAGGTTCGAAGGTAGGCGTGATCTCCAACAGCTATAATACAGTCACCGGCAATCCCGCACAGACGGACGTACTGAATGGCGACCTTCCGGGTATAGGTAATCCCACTTATCCGACACCGGTAGATGTGCTGCAGGAATATCCTTTCGGACCTCAGACGGATGAAGGCCGGGCTATGTTGCAGATCGTGCACGATATTGCACCCGCGGCAAAGCTGGCTTTCAGGACGGGATTTATCAGCGCAGGGGATTTCGCTCAGGGCATACAACAGCTGCAACAGGACTCCTGCAATATCATCGTGGACGATGTTACCTATATCACCGAGCCTTTCTACCAGGACGGCGTGGTTGCCAGGGCGGTCAATGCAGCAGCCGCCCAGGGTGTATCCTATTTCTCCGCGGCAGGGAACTTCGGTAACCAGTCCTATCAGAATAATTTTGTTGCCGCGCCGGCTCCCGCCGGAATAGTCGGATCAGCCCATAATTTCGGCGGAGGAAATATCTTCCAGACCATCACCCTGACGCCCGGCGTTTATACAATCGTATTGCAATGGCAGGACTCCATCTATTCGCTGGGCCAAACTTCCACCGGCACCACCAATGATCTCGATATTTATTTAACGGACAATGGCGGGAATACTTTATTTGGTTTCAACAGGAATAATCTTGGTGGCGATCCCATCGAAGTATTACCCTTCACCGTAACACAGAATACCCAAACCAATATCATCATCGTTAGGGCCGCCGGTTCGGGACCGGTCAATTTCAAATATGTTTTCTTCCGGGGCAACGGCGTTGTCAGCCAGTATAATTCCGGAAACTCTACCATCATAGGCCAGGCCAATGCGGCAGGAGCCATGACGGTCGGAGCAGTATTGTATAAGAATACTCCGGCATATGGCGTCAATCCGCCCACTATCGCATCCTTCTCCTCCTGGGGCGGCACACCTGTAAACGGCATCGTCAGACAGAAACCCGACTTTACCGCACCCAACGGAGTCAATACCACGGTGAACCTGGGCGGCGCCAACATCGACGGAGATGCCTTCCCGAATTTCTTCGGGACCTCGGCAGCTGCTCCCCACGCAGCCGGCGTGGCGGCTTTGCTGCTGGAAGGAAAGAAAAAATTCACCGGGCAGACCCTTTCACCGGACAGTCTCCGGTACCTCATGCGGAGTACAGCCCTCGACATGAATACCCCGGGCTTCGACTATGCTACGGGCTATGGGTTCATACAACCCGCCGCAGCCATGCGCTCTTTCGCAACGCCCACGCCGGTGATCAACAGTCTGGGATTGCCCGATACCACCACGGTACCGGGCGCCGCACCCTTTACGGTAACGGTCAACGGCAATTACCTCGACTCTACCTCGGTTGTTACCATGCGGGGTACGCCTCTTCCAACAACGGTCGTAAGCAGCACCCAGGCGACGGCTTCCGTCCCCACCTTCACGGGTAATCCCGCCATACAGGTATATACTGCCCCCATCAGCAACAGCGCCGGCGATGGCGGCTATTCGGATACATTGACCTTCTTCTCCCGTGTAAAGAAGATCGTCACCATCACCGCCGATAATAAATCGAAAAATTACGGCGAACAGCTCCCTGTCTTCACCGCGCAGATCCTGATTGACAGCGTACCCATCCAGCAAACCACCTATACCCTGCACCAGTTGGGTCTCGATAGCATTTTCTATTCCACACCCGCTGTCAACATGAGCAATGTTGGATTGTATGTGATCAAACCATCGATGCGCACGCTCAATCCGAAAGATTCCTTCGACATCGGCCTGACCGAAACGTTTAACTACGTTTTCAACCAGGGCGTCCTGACGATCAACCGGATGCCATTGACCATTATTCCCCGCGATACCACCCTTACCTACGGAGATAAGATTGGAGGTTTCAACTACCGGTTCATTTATAAAGATTCCCTCATAGCGCCGGCAGATCGCCCCCACTTCCTCGATTCGATACAAATTGCCTACACCAGCCAGCTGGCCAATACCCTCGCGCTCATGGATGCCAGCGCGCTGATCAACGGAAGTGCCTTGATCAATGCAGGCTTGAATAACGTGGGGATCGTGGCCAGTGTCGGAACGCTCAGCAGGGGCAGCGCGCTGATCAATGGAAATGCACTGATCAATGGCGTACCCGGCGCCGACACCACCATGCTGACGCTGGTATCCCCTACCTGCCTCATTAACTATGAAACTAATCCCGCTGTTACGAACCTGGCTTCGGCTAGCGCCCTGATCAATGGGAATGCCCTGATCAATGCCAGTGCGCTCATCAACGCCAGCGCCCTGATCAACGGAAGTGCGCTGATCAATGGCAACGCCCTCATCAACGGCAGCGCCCTCATCAACAGCACCAGCATCGGCGACTCCACCCATAGCAATGTCGCTATCATCGTCAACCAATCGGACCTTACCTCGTCATCGGTGACGCTCAACACCTTCTATCCGATGAACCTGATCACCGGGTTTACGGCAGGAGTGCAGACCATCGCCCCCGGGGCATTCATCAGCGGCAATTTCATCGTTACCTACGGACTCGGGACATTGACAATCCATCCGGACACACTGACGGTTCGGGCTGACAGCGTACATACAAACTACGGCACAGCACCCACCCTCACATCTGTCATTTCAGGCTACCAGTATGGCGATCGACCGGATTCGGTATTCACCGGCGCCCCCACTTATACACTGCTCGATAGCAATAACGTAGTGGTGATACAGGGAGTCACGACGCCTGCCGGGCTCTATAAGGTCGTCCCCTCGGGCCTCGAGCTGAAGCAACCTACCAGCTATACGCTGAAGTATATCACTGGAAAATTATCCGTTGCTCCCTTGCCACTCACTGTCAAGGCAGACACCCAGTTCATCATCCAGGGCAGCCCCTTGCCTGTATTTACCGCCACTTATACAGGATTTGTAAACAATGACCAAAGCACCATTGTATCCGGACCGGTATTTACCCTTAGCCCCTCCTATACCGGAGCAGCGGGAGTATATTCCATCATCCCCAGCGCGTTAAAGCTGACCATCCCGAATAACTATACTATTAGTTATGTCCCGGGTCCGCTGTATGTGGACCCCGACGGCAGTGGAGCCAAGAATATCAAGCCCAGCCTGAATTGCGTGGATACCTTGATCGGCAGCCCGACGGGGCTCCGATACGTGGCGCACTTTACCTATACCAACAGCAATTCCGTCCCGGTATATATACCCATCGGTGTTAACAACAACCTCAGTGGAACAGCATTTTTCGGCACGCCTCCGGTGCTGTTCCTGCCCGGAACAGGTAATTTCGATATTCCCTTCGACGGCAACAAACTGATATGGACCGTCATCAGCTTCAACGGAAATCAAAAGTCCTCGGTGGCCAGCACGGCCAGCTCGACCTCGGGACGCTGTCCGGCAAAGAAAACCACCTCGTCTGTTACGACCGTCAATACTTTGACAGGACAGGCCGGCCTTGCGACAAATATGAAGACGCTCCTCTATCCGAATCCGGCAACCAATACGGTGAATGTGCATGTGGATGGTCAGCCTGTGTCGGAAGAGGGCTTAATGATTCTCGATGTGCAGGGAAGGGCTTGTCATCCGGCCGCGGTCAGAAGGACTGGCATGAGCGACCTCCAGCTCGATATCAGCAATCTGAACAACGGTTTGTATTGGATCAAAGTCAGAACGGGAAATACACTCAGTGTATTCCAATTGATAAAACTATGAAATTAAATAAAGGTCTCCTCCTTATCTGTTTACTGATCGCCACAAAGGGTATCGCCCAACATTCGGAAATAGACAGCATTCGAAATATGCTGGGCGCCGAAAAGGACGATACGGCAAAAGTAAATAGCCTGTTGGCGCTTAGCAGAGCTTATTTGAGCGTAGACCCCCTGCATGCCATTAACTATGCAGATTCAGCCAGGGGGCTTTCGGAAAGACTACACTACCAGAAAGGCAGCGCCTATGCATTCAAGAACATCGGTAACGCCTATTCCAAGGGCGGGAAATACTTGGAGGCGCTTGAAAACTGGGAAAAGTCCCTGGCCTTGTTCACCGCCATTGGCGACAAGGTGGGTATGGCCAATATCCTGAGCAACGAGGGCGCGGCCTATTACAATAAATCCGACGATGCAAGGGCCCTGGAGCTCTATTTAAAGGCCCTGAAAATTGCGGAGGAAACCGCCGATACCATTCGGATAGCGACAGTGCTGCAGAACATCGGCGCCGTATATTCCAATAAGGCTTCAACCCTGGATAAGGCCCTGGAATATTACCAGCGCGCCTATCCATTCTGCCTGGCCGCCGGGAATAAGGAAGCCATCGGGAACGTCGAGGTCAACATAGGAGAGATTTACCTGACCAGGGGAAATGACAGCTTGGCTCTTTCTTATTTTGAAAAGTCCCTCGAAGCCCTTCGGGGTTCAGACTCCTCTTATACGCCCTATCCCCTGAACGACATCGGTAAAGTATATGCCATAAGAAAGGACTATGCCAACGCCATCCACTATCATCAGCAGGCTTTTGAAATAGCCCGAAAATTAAATACGACATTGTACATGGCGCAATCCCTTATCGGGATGGCTGATACATATCTGGAGCAGGGTGGCCTCCAAAAAGCCATTGAATATTACCGGAAAGCCGTTGTCATTGCAGAGCAGCTAAGTTCCGTAAACTATGAGCTGAAAAATGCCTGCGCCGGATTGGCCCTCTCCTATGCACGCAGCGGCGACTATGTCAATGCCTATCGATACCAGTCAAAGCTCACCGATCTGAAAGACAGCTTATATAATATCGATACGGACAAGAAACTGTCGGGTCTCCAGTTCAATTTCGACATTCAGAAAAAACAATCGCAGATCGACCTGCTCACCAAAGATAAGGCCCTGCAGGACCTCACTCTGAAAAGACAAAGGGTCACCAGGAATGCATTGATTGCCGGACTGATCCTGGTATTCATCATTGTATTGATCATATACCGCGACTATCGGACAAAGATCCGGACAAATCGGCTGCTCGACAGCCAGAAGGCAGAGATCGAGCGGCTGCTATTGAATATCCTGCCCGTGGAAGTGGCGAAAGAATTGCAGACAAGCGGCAAGGCGGAGCCAAGATACTATGAGAACGTATCCGTGTTGTTTACGGACTTCAAGAGCTTCTCCATGATAGCAGAGACGCTTACACCTCAGGAAGTGGTATCCGAGCTCAATGCGTGTTTCAATGCATTCGATGAGATCATTGAAAAATATCAGCTGGAAAAGATAAAGACCATCGGAGACTCCTATATGTGCGCGGGAGGCATACCTACATCGGATGATTCTCACCCGGCGAGAATGATAGAGGCCAGCCTGGAGATACAGCAGTTTATCCGCGATCGTAATAAAAAGAAGATTGCCTTGGGTCAGACGCCCTGGGACTTAAGGGTCGGGATCAACGTCGGCCCTGTGGTAGCGGGCGTCGTAGGCAGGAAAAAGTACGCCTATGACATCTGGGGCAGCACGGTAAATATTGCCAGCAGGATGGAAAGCAATGGGGAGCCGGGGAAAGTGAATATTTCGGCAGCTGCTTATGAGCGGGTGAAGGATATCTATAATTGTACCTACCGGGGCAAGATCTTTGCCAAGAACATAGGGGAGGTGGATATGTATTTTGTCGAATCGCCCAAAACCCCTTCGGACGCCGCCGGACCGGAATATCATCCTTTGGAGCTCACACGTAGTCTTACAGCCTCCTAATTGATCTTCATGTTCTGACAGCAGCAAGACACAGACAGGCATAAAGATCATTTATCTTAAAATGGGTTATCATCGGGGGAGCCCGACGGGTTTGAATTTCCACGAAGCAATCATGAGGCCTCTCTTTTTATTATTCAGGCGGAATATGGGTGGGTCTCGAATTCAGAACAATTTATAAAAGCGTTACGCCGCACGACCGATAATTATCCTACCTTTGCACCGTGAAAGGCGTCGTCGCCATATTCCTCTTGTCCCTCTACCTCTTCGGTACGACGGAAGCTTATCAGGCGCTGAAAATGCCGATGCTTGTCGCGCATTATATCAAGCATAAGCATGAAGATCCGCATCTAACCCTGCTTGGATTCCTCCGGCTCCACTATTCAGGCAAGACAGTTTTCGACTCCGACTACGCCCAGGATATGAAACTGCCCTTCAAGACACAGGAAAACACGGCTCTTTTCTCCGCTATAAATGATATCCCCCAGCCCATTGGTATAAAAGTAGAAAGCCCTTTATTGTCCTCGCTGGATTATGTTATCCGGGATACGCAATTTGAATTTCCAGCTTTCCCCCACACGGTCTTCCAACCTCCCCGCGCCTGATCCTTGTCCCTCGTTTCTAATTACCAGCCCATAGTAGGGTTTTGAAGGCACGGCCCCCGTGCCTGGTTCCTCATTTTACCCTTCGGGCGATTTGATCACAAAATAATATCGCAGTGTATGCTGAATGCTATTATCAGCTTTTCCGTACGGAACAAGCTCATTGTCGGCATCTTCGTTCTTTTGCTCATTGGCTGGGGATCGTATTCGGTTACCCGGCTGCCGATTGATGCCGTACCCGACATTACCAATAACCAGGTTCTCATTATCACCCCCTCGCCCAGCCTCGGCGCCCCGGACGTCGAACGGTTCATTACTGTACCCATAGAACAGGCCACACGAAATGTCCCCGGCATTGTCGAACAGCGAAGCTTTTCCCGCTTCGGTCTCAGCCTGGTCACTATTGTCTTTAACGATGCCACCGACGTCTACTGGGCCCGCCAGCAGGTCAGCGAGCGGCTGATCCAGGTCCGGCAGCAAATACCGGCGGGCATGGGCGATCCTCAGTTGGGACCGGTGACCACCGGCCTGGGAGAGATCTTTCAATATGCCGTCCATACCAAACCGGGTTACGAAGGCAAATACGATCTCAACGCGCTTCGGGACATCCAGGACTGGATCATTCGCCGGCAGTTGCTCGGCACGGAGGGCGTTGCCGATGTCAGCAGCTTCGGCGGCAAGGTCCGGCAATATGAAGTGGCGGTCAACCCTGAACGCCTCAAAAGCTTCCAGCTCACCATTGCAGAGGTCTATAAATGCCTCCAGGCCAACAACCAGAATGCCGGCGGCGCCTATATCGAGAAAGGCCCCAACGTGCTCTTTATACGCACCGAAGGACTGGCGGGCACGCTGGATGACATCGGCAACATCGTTGTCAAACAGACTGGCATCCACACTCCCGTCCTGGTCAGGGATGTGGCCGACGTGCGCATGGGCAGCGCCATCCGCTATGGCGCCATGCTGTTCAATGATGCCGGGGAAGTATCCGGCGCGGTCGTCATGATGCTCAAGGGCGAGAACAGCAGCAAGGTCATCACAAATATCAAGAAGAAGATCAGGGACATCGAAAAGACGCTGCCCGAAGGCATTGTCATCGAACCTTTCCTCGACAGGAGCAAAATGGTCGGCAATGCGATCTCCACGGTGGAACATAACCTGCTGGAAGGCGCTCTCATCGTTATCCTGGTGCTGGTCCTATTCCTGGGCAATATTCGCGCGGGCCTGCTCGTAGCCTCCGTGATACCCCTTTCCATGCTTTTCGCCATCATTATGATGAATATCTTTGGCGTCAGTGGCAACCTGATGAGTCTCGGCGCGCTCGATTTCGGCCTGCTGGTGGACGGTGCCGTCATCATCGTAGAGGCTGTGATCCACAAGCTCTCGCATGGACGCATCCTGGGTCAGGTGGCCACCATCGACCAGGGGGAAATGAACGAAACGGTAGAGGTCTCGGCAAGGAAAATGATGAGTAGCGCAGTTTTCGGCCAGGTCATCATCCTGATCGTCTATCTACCCATCCTATCACTGCAAGGCATCGAGGGTAAAATGTTCCGGCCTATGGCGGAAACGGTCTCCTTTGCCATCATCGGCGCTTTTCTTCTCTCATTGACGTATGTCCCAATGATGAGCGCCCTCTTCCTCAGCAAAAAGCTGGATCATAAGAAGACCATTTCCGATCGCCTCATCGAATGGCTGCTCCGGATCTATCAGCCCTTTTTAAAGAAAGTCCTTCGCACTCCCCGATGGGTTATTACGACGGCTTTCCTGCTATTCTGCTGCTCCATCTTTCTCCTGACCCGCCTGGGCGGAGAGTTTATCCCGCAGCTGGAAGAAGGCGACTTTGCGGTGGACACACGGCTGCTGACAGGCTCTTCTCTCTCCAATACGATACAGACCACGCAACAATCCGCGCGAGTGCTGCTGGACAGCTTTCCGGAAGTAGAAAAGGTTGTCACCAAAATAGGGTCCGGGGAGATCCCTACCGATCCTATGCCGCTCGAGGCAGCTGATATGATGGTCATACTCCGGCCCAAGGCGGAATGGAAGAAAGCCAAAAATTTTCCCGAGCTGGCCAACAAAATGAGCGCTGCCCTCGAAGCAGTGCCCGGCATCGCCACCGGATTTCAATTTCCCGTCCAGATGCGGTTCAACGAGCTGATGACGGGCGCACGGCAGGATGTCGTTTGCAAGATATTCGGAGATGACCTGGATACGCTCTCGCGCTACGAAGAAAAGCTGGGCCACATCATTCAAACCGTAAAAGGCGCCAAAGACCTTTATTTGGAGACGGTCACGGGAGTGCCGCAGTTGGTGATCCGATACGATCGTCCAGCCATGGCCAGCTACGGCGCTACCATCAGCGATGTCAACAATACCATCCAATCGGCCTATGCAGGCGCGTCCACCGGTCTGGTATTCGAGGGCGACAGGCGATATGATCTCGTCATTCGCATGCACGAGAATTGGAAAAGCGATCCGGTCGCTATTGGGAATTTACCTGTCGGTCTCTCCAACGGGGACCAGGTACCCCTTAGCACCCTCGCCACGGTGGCGATCAAAGACGGCCCCTATCAGATACAGCGTGAAGATGCTCATCGGCGCATCTCGGTAGGCTTCAACGTCCGGGGCCGGGACGTGCAAAGCATCGTCAATGAATTGCGGGAAAAGGTCTCACGCGAGTTGAACCTGCCTGCTGGATATTATATTACCTATGGCGGACAGTATGAAAACCTCCAGGCGGCTACCCGACGCCTCACCATCGCTCTGCCCATCGCCCTGCTGCTCATCTTTCTCATGCTCTTCTTTGCCTTCGGGCGCATCAAATACAGCCTCCTGATCTTCTCCGCCATCCCCCTTTCAGCCATCGGCGGGGTCCTTGCTCTCTGGGCAAGAGGCATGCCCTTCAGCATCTCCGCGGGCGTAGGCTTTATTGCGCTGTTCGGCGTGGCGGTCCTCAACGGCATTGTCCTCATCAGCGAGATGAATAGGCTAAAGGAACATGGGATGAGCGATGCCCGGAAGATCATCTTCTATGCCACAGAGGTCCGGCTCAGACCGGTCCTGATGACGGCGGCAGTAGCCTCCCTGGGCTTTCTCCCCATGGCCCTCAGCAATGGGGCCGGCGCAGAGGTTCAGCGGCCTTTGGCTACGGTGGTCATCGGCGGCCTCGTCACATCTACCCTGCTGACGCTGCTGGTGCTGCCTACTCTCTATCTGATGATGGAAGGACGCCGAAACTCCGGAATTGGCCGCCGTCGCAGTCAACTCAAACTGCCGGTCCTGCTCCTGCTCTCACTAGCCACGCCCGCGATCCTCTCGGCCCAGCAACCTCAGAAGATCAGCCTGGATCAGGCGCTTCAAATCGCCGGTAAGCAGAATGGCGCCCTCACCGTCAGCCGGCTCCGGGAAAAATATTATGAGATCATGCGTCGCTCGGGCGCCGATATCCCTCCAACCCAACTAACGACGGAATGGGGTCATATCAACAGCGCACTGTTCGATAATAAGTTTACGGTATCCCAGACATTCTCCCTCCCACAGGTATATTCCCGCCAGCGGGAGCTCTTCAGCGCGGAACTCGATGGCGCAAGAGCCGGAACGGTCTTGCAAGCGGCAGAGGTCGCCCGGCTGGTGAAACTGGCCTATCTTCAGCTGCAGGTCTTGCGCGAAAGACAGCTGCTGCTGGAACAAATGGACAGCATCTACAGCCGCTTCAGCCAGATGGCGCGACTCCGCTTCGAAAAAGGGGAATCCAACCTGCTGGAAAAGACCACGCTCGAAAACCAGGCCCAACAAATGGCACTCCTGCTTCGCCAAACGGTTGCAGACAGGAAAGATGCCTCCATCCGCCTGGGAGTCTTGCTCGCCACGGAAGGTTCATTCGACGCAGCAGACTCGCTCGTACTCCAGCCCGCCAACGGTCTTCCCGATAGCAGCGACATCGGAGCCCATCCTCTGATGAAGGTCCATCGGCAACAGGCAGCCATTGCAGCAGCCGCGACGGGCGTCCAGCGTTCTCGTTTGCTTCCGGACATCAGTATGGGCTATACGAATCAATCCATCGCCGGTTGGCAGTTGACTAAAGATCGCTCGGAGGTCTACTACGGAGGTTCCAGCAGGTTCTCATCCGTTCAATTGGGACTAAGCATCCCGATCTTCAGCCGTGCACAAAAGGCCCGCATAAAAGCCGCAGAGCAGCAGGAAGCCATTGCCAACGCATCCGGCCAGGTCGCTCTCGAACAATTGAAGGCCCAGCTGGCACGGGTCACGAACGCCTATGCGAAATACGCGGAGACGGTCTCTTATTACCGCACCAGTGCGCTCGCTCAGTCCAACACCTTGCTCCAAACGTCCATATTGAGCTTTAAGAATGGCGCTATCAGTTACATCGAATGGGGTGCCTCAGTCGGCAATGCCATCCAGATCCGCCTGCAGTACATCGACGCACTCAGCAACCTGATCACGCAACGCATCGAAATTGAATATCTTCTCACCAAATAAATTTGAATGATCATGACCATCATAAAATATTTACCGCTCATTGCACTGGGAATACTCTCTACGGGGATCTCCTGCACTCATTCCGACACCGACGCAAAACAATCCACCGCTGTACCATCGACCGACATGGTTGTGCTGGACAGTACCCAAATGACCAACGCAGGCATCGAAACAGGCTACCCGGAGCAGAAAGACCTTCAAACAACCATCCGCCTCAACGGGATAGTGGACGTACCACCACAAAACCTGGTATCCGTAAGTTTTCCCATGGGCGGCTATCTACGGTCGACGCCGCTTTTACCGGGCTATCCGGTTCATAAAGGCGACCCCATCGCCGTCATGGAAGACCAGTCCTTCGTACAGTTGCAGCAGGATTATCTTACCACCAGGGCAAAGCTGGACTATTTGTCTGCCGACCTGCAACGGCAGAAGGAGCTCAGTGATGCCGATGCTACCAGCAAAAAAACATACCAGATGGCCTTGAGTGAATACAAAACCCAGGAAGCCATTCTGAACGCTACAGCCGAAAAGCTCCGCTTGATCCACATTGCTCCCGAAAAACTTACCGTAGCCGGCATCTCCTCACAGACGCGCATCTATTCTCCTATCGACGGCTATGTCAGCAAAGTGAATGTCAATGTCGGAAAATATGTGAACCCGGCTGACGTACTCTTCGAACTGGTCAATCCGACGGATATCCATGCGGCGATGACCATCTTTGAGAAGGACATTGCGCTCTTCCGCAAGGGCATGCGCGGTAAGGTTGCGCTGCTGGATCAGCCTGCAAAATTCTACGATGTGGAGACCATCCTGGTCACACGCAACGTCAACGACAGCCGCGCCGGCCTGATCCATTGCCATTTCGAAGGCGCCCACCACGAACTGCTGCCGGGAATGTTTCTTTCGGGCATATTTCAACTGGACAATCAAAAAGTGCTTGCAGTGCCGGAAGATGCCGTTGTCAATTACATGGGCAAAAAATACCTGTTCATCTGGAAGAACAAAAATGAATTCTACCTCACTGCAGTCGAGACGGGAAATACAGACCAGGGATTCATCGAACTTAAAACGTCGGGCAGCCAGGACTGGACCAATACACGCATTGCCATAAAGGGCGCGTATGCCCTGCTGGGTAAGCTGAAAAACAAAATGCAGGAAAATTAAAATTCAATATGTCCGCGAATGCCAAACACATGCACCGGCCCCCTGTCCTTATTGTAGCCGGGGTTTTTGACGAATTGGTAGTCGAAGGTGAGCCAAATGTTGCTGAACAGCTTTGCATTATAGTACGCCTCCAGGATCTGCTCACGGGAGTAATTGAGGTCGCCATCGCCAATGATAAAGCCATAGCCGCCAGCTTTTAGAAATGCGCGATGGTCGGTTGAAATACCATTGATGACACCGGCGATGCCGACAACATCTTCGGGCCGATGCCATCGGGAACCTTTCAAGGACAGGCCTGCTTGCAAAGTTTGGTCGATCTCGGTAAAGGCCCAGGTGGCATGTTTGCCGTCATTCCATCCGGCGCGGGCGAAAACACCAACGACGTCGGAGAGCTGTTGCTCGATGCCAAGGCCGATACCCGTTTTATGGCCGCCGTAGGCAGTGCCCTGGGCGTTACCGGAAATAACCTTTAGCAGGGTAGTATCATGGTTTGCCAGCGCGGCCAGGCCTCCTTTGTAGGAAGGAGCGCGGGAGGCGGTGTGGCTGAGGAGGAGACGGATCACTCCTGGCCGCTGGCCAATATGAAGCTGGTGTTCGAATTCGGCGGTTTCGGAATGTGCTTTTCCAAATACGTATTCCATTTCCGGCTGGTTGGCGATCTTGGGCACGGCTACGCTGGACAGGCGGATGGCCCATTCGGGCTTGACGAGTTCGGCGACAAGACCCATGGTGTAGCCCTTGGTGTTTGCCGGATAATCCCAGGCGCCGTTGCTCATGAGGGACCAGTTGAAGAACTGGCTGCGGGGGTCGTGGCTGTAGCTATTCTTGTCGTAGAAGTCGGATATCGCGAATTTACCTGCCGTAAAGGTGATCCGGCTGGAAGGGAGACTCCCGGCGACCTGGTTGGCGGCGTCACTGATGTTGTCGTTGCCGCTATGGCCCAATGGAATGGTTTGTTGCAGATATGCACGGGCTATGGAAACCATGGGTGCGGGATCGCCGATGCGGTAAGTTTCTCCATTCAGGGCGCCGGCAACGCCTACGGCAGCGCTGAGCCCATGGCCGCCAGAGAGCTCGGGGTTCAAATAGATGGCGGCGTTTTTCCATAACCTCCTGCCGAGGAAAAGAGTGGTGGTGATGCTGCTGGCGGCAGGTTCAACGGTGTCCGCCAGACTGTTCATTCCGCTATAGGCGGCTTTAAAGCCAGCGTGTTTCTGGCTGATGACCGTTAGTTGAAAATGTACGGACCAGGGGCTTGGGCGGGATGTATCCTGAACTTGTGCATTACCAATGAGCCCAGTAAAAAAAGGCAGTAGAGTTCCCAAGAGATGTTTATTCATATCCTTCGTTTTGAAATTATAGCCATTGATGAAATTTCTCGATAAACCAGCTTTTTATGAGCTGGGTGAGTATACAATACGAGAGCAGTATTCCGATCAGCCAGGGGAAATAGCTCAGGGGCAGCGGTACCATGTGTAAGGCATTGGCAAACCCGGAAAATGGCAGGAAGATGCCGATGGCCATGATGGCGGTGGTCAGTGCCAACACCGGGGTGGTAGCCCAGCTTTGGATAAAGGGTATCTTCTTTGTCCGGATCATATGCACGATCAGGGTTTGAGAGAGAAGTCCTTCGACGAACCAGCCGCTCTGAAAAAGGTCTTGGTGGACAGGTGAATTGGCCTTGAAAACAAACCACATCAAAGCATAGGTGGCGTAGTCGAATATGGAGCTGATAGGCCCGATGTAAACCATGAACTTGCTTATTCCGGATGCATCCCATTTCCTGGGCTTTTCAATATACTCGGCGTCCATTCTGTCCCAGGGTATCGATATCTGCGAAATGTCATAGAGCAGGTTCTGCACAAGGATCTGTATCGGCAGCATGGGAAGGAACGGCAGGATGGCGCTGGCGCCCAGCATGCTGAACATATTGCCGAAATTGCTGCTGGCTGTCATCTTGATGTATTTGATGATATTACCGAAGGTCCGGCGGCCATAGATAACCCCTTTTCTGAGGACCATAAGGTCTTTTTCGAGGAGGATAATATCAGCGCTTTCCTTGGCAATGTCCACCGCTGTATCGACGGATATGCCTACGTCTGCATCCCGAAGGGCTGCCGCATCATTGATCCCGTCACCCATGAAGCCCACAGTATGGCCCTTGGCTTGCAGCACTCGGACAACCCGGCTTTTTTGCGCGGGGCTCAGCTTGGCGAAGATGGTGATCTCGTCGATACGGTCGGTCAGTTCCTGGTCGCCGATCTTTTCCAGCTCATTACCCAAAAGAATATGGTTGATAGGTATACCGACATCCCGGCATATCTTTTTGGTGACGATCTCGTTATCTCCGGTGAGGACCTTGAGCGTAACGCCCAGTTTGAGCAGGGCTTCGATAGAAGGTTTGGCCGAGGGCTTTGCAGGATCGAGAAAGCCGATAAAGCCAGCCACGATCATATTGCTTTCATCGCTGATCGTATACGTTAGTGGGCGCTCATCGAATATCCTGACAGCCACAAGAAGTACCCGCAAACCCTCTTTGTTGAGCTTTTTGGAGGTTTCCAGGATGGCTTGGCGCTTGTCATTATCGAGCAGGATGACCTCGTCGGTGTCGATCTGTAGTTGTTCGTCTTCTCCCGGGTCAAATACATTCGGGCAAAGGTCGAGCATTTCTTCTACGGCCCCCTTGCAGATGAGGATGTGTTTATGGTTATGTTCCAGGATCACGGACATCCGGCGGCGCTGGAAGTCGAAGGGTATCTCATCTACTTTGTGGTAATCTTCCACCTTCAGGGATTCGTGCACCTCGGCATGCTCGAGGACGGCTACATCGAGGAGATTCTTGAGGCCAGTCTGATGATAGCTGTTGAGGTACGCCCACTTTAGTACTTCATCATCCTCCACACCCAGGACGTTGAGGTGCCTTTCCAGTACGATCTTGTCGATCGTGAGGGTGCCTGTCTTGTCGGTGCAAAGAATATCCATGGCGCCGATGTTCTGGATGGCGTTGAGCCGTTTCACGATGACTTTCCTTTTACTCATGTTGACGGCGCCTTTAGCGAGGTTGGCGGTCACGATCATCGGAAGCATTTCAGGGGTCAATCCGACCGCGACGGCAATGCCGAAGAGCAGGGCTTCCAGCCAATTACCCTTGGTGAGCCCATTGATCAGGAAGACCAGCGGGACCATGATGAGCATGAAGCGGATCAGGAGCCAGCTGACACTGTTGACGCCCTTGTCGAAGCTGGTTTCAGCCCGCTTGCCGGTGACAGCCTTGCTAATGGTGCCGAAGTAGGTATCGCTGGCGGTGGTAACAGCGACTGCCATGGCCGTGCCGCTGACAACATTGGTGCCCATGAAACAGCAATTCTCCAGCTCGAGGGGGGAGCGGTCGTCGGCATCCGGTACGGGTTGGTCTTTTTTCTCGACGGGGAGGGCTTCGCCGGTGAGCATAGCCTGGCTGATAAAGAGATCCTTGGATTGGAGGATACGGCAGTCGGCTGGGATCATATCACCGGCGGATAATAGGATCAGGTCGCCGGGGAGGATTTCTTTAATATCCACCTCCTGTTTGCTGGGGCCTACCCCTCCGTTTCGAAGGACGGTGACCGTAGTCTTCACCATGCTTTTGAGCTTTTCAGCAGCTTGGTTGCTTCGAAACTCCTGCCAGAAGCGAAGCAGGGAGCTAAGCATGACCATGATGGATACGACGATCAGCGTTTTATAGTCCCGGTCGCCCGGGTCCGCCAGGAATACATCCGTGATCAGTGATACAAATGCGATGACGATCAGTATACCGATGAACGGGTTGATAAATGCCTGTAACAGCTGGATGTACCAGGCCGGCGCCTTTTCGTGGACGATCTCGTTGAGACCAAACCGGTGCCGCCTTTCTGAGACCTGGTTCACGTGCAGACCGCTGTCCTTTGTATCGAGCAGCGAGTAAATTTGCTGTTTGTCGGAACGTGCGGCAGCGCGTAACTTGCCGGCGGCGCCCGGATCGAAGTCGCGCACCGCCTTATCGTTGTTACTCCGGCTGATTGCCTGAAGTCTTCTTTTAGCTTCTTTGATGTACATATTCATGTTATCGCCGGTTTTTGATCGTGGAGAAAAGGATGAACAGGATGAGCAGCCCGCCAAGAATAATATTCGCGGCAAAGAGCGGGAGACCGCCGTGTGATGGCCACTTCCGCCAATTGCTGTTCAGGTCAATTGCTAAAACTAACAATAGCACAATGACGATAGAGGACGTCCATTTCCCGATATTTTTCATCTGTCTGTTTTTATAGATCGTTTTCACCACCGGTGGCCTTCCAGCTTACCTCGCTAATGCCAGGTTCCAGAGTGAGTCGCCCGGCAAGTCGTTCGATCTTATGATCCTGGTTCCCGGTGGAGAAAATTTCTGCATATACGACGGCGACAGCCGGGTCTCCGTTGTCAGTGCTTTTGAGCGAGCGTAACAGGAGCTGATTGTCATCGGTCAAATATTGAATAAGAAGAATACGCACCTGGTTCTCAATTTCCTGTTTCAACCGCAGGGTGAAAATGTAACACAGTTGCGTTTTAGCCGCTTTGTCGAGCGGCAAGGTGCTGAGCTTGTTGCCAAGAGGGCGAAGCACCAGGTGGGCGAGTAGGATAAAAAGCGTACCAATGATGGCTTCGCTCATGTATCCCATACCGGAGAGTGAGCCGATGGCAGCGGAACACCAAAGAGTGGCCGCAGTGTTGAGGCCCCGGACATTCATGCCGTCTTTCATGATGACGCCGGCGCCTAAGAACCCGATGCCGCTGACTACATAGGAGGCCACCCTTCCTGTGGCGTCACCACCGATGTTTACAGCCAGGGTCACGAAGATGGCTGCGCCAAGCGATACGAGGGTATTGGTGCGAAGGCCGGCCATACGTTGACGCCATTGCCGTTCGACACCGATGGCGGCGCCAAGTAAAAGGGCAAGAAACAAACGCGCGGAGAATTGCCAAATATTGAGCATAGCTTCCCGGTTGAGCCCCTTACAGGGGATTCGGAAAGCCGTCCTGGAAGGGGAGATTAGTTAATATGTTGAATACCTGAATGACTGTCGCTTGTCATAATAGCTGGTAATTTCTTTTTGCTTCGCAAAGCTAGAAAGCCCATTTGGGATTTCCTGTTAGAGAACTATTATAAAAACATTAGAAAAATATTAGAACGCGGCCTACAGATGGGGGAATTCTATCGTAAAGGTGGTCCCTTCCCCCAGCCGGGAGTTTACCGACAGGCTGCCGTGATGCAGACGAATGATCTTGTCGGTGAGGGACAGCCCAATGCCATGCCCGTCCGCATAATCTTTGTTCGTCCCCCGGAAAAAGGGGGTGAAGATATTGGCAATGTCTTCTTCGGCAATGCCTATGCCGCTGTCGGAGCAGCGGAGGATAACATTTTCTTCGTGGAAGCTGATGGCCACCGTTGCCTGATGATCAGAAGAGAATTTACAGCCGTTCTCGATAAGGTTCTGGAACGCTACTTTCAATAGATAGGCATTGCCCTCTATGGAAATATGATTGTCGTCCTCTATTTCCCGTTCGAAAACGATGTTCACGCGATAGTCTGCATTGGCTTTCAACACGGCATTCCGGGTGTCTACAAGCAACTCGTCCAGACGGACAGGACGGAACGCGATCTCGGCCTGGTCATAGCTGGCCCTTGCCAGGTCGAGCAAGCCGTTTGAAAGCCGGATGATTCTACGGGCATCCAGCAAAAGCCGGGCATTCATCTGCTCATATTCAGTATTGCTGCGGCCTTTTTTGGCGGCGAGCTCCAATTCCCCGATAATGGCGGCCATCGGGGTCCGGACTTCATGGGAGATATGTGAAACGAATTGTTTCTGTGATTCGAATGAATTTTCGAGCCTGTCCAGCATACGATTGAAGGTCCTGGCAAGTTCGGCGATCTCGTCTTTTCCATTTGCCTCAGCGACCCGCAGGTCCAGCCGGGAGGCGGTTATCTCTTCAACCTTGTCGACCATGCGGGAAAATGGCTGCAAAGCCTGCCGGGAGAAAAAGCTTCCGGCCAGCAGGGTGAGCAAGATGGCTACCAGGAAACCAACGATCAGAGCAATACGCAAATCGTGGAGTTTGGCAAGTCCGTCGATGTCTTTAGCAGCGGCAGTGATAACATAGTCTTTGCCATTAAAGGCATAGAGGAACCCGATGGCTTGAAGGTCTCCTGCATAGAATCGGATCTCATGATTTCGTACGATATTGTGGATCATGGCGCTGGTCTCTTTTATCCGGTCGATATAGACAGCATCATGATACAGGAGATGAAAGGCGGTGTCGTAGATGGCGACTTCTTCCTGGGGGAGCGAATTCAAGGAGTTCTTGTAGATCAATTGCAGGACGCCGGGCTGGACCTTGGCGCCAAGCAGCAAGTTAGCCTTGGTGACCGCCTGCTGACGAAGTCTTTTATAATATTGATCCTCTCTATCCTGGGCGTTGGAAAAATAAATGATCAGGGCGAAGACCAGCAGTAGTGCCGCAAACAGCGCCATAAATAACAAAGTGAGTTTGAGCCGTATTTTCATCTCCTTACACCCCCTCTTTTAACATAAAGCCAAGACCTGGCCTGGTATGGATCAGTTTCACCGGTCTATCTTTGTCTATCTTCTTTCTAAGGTAATTGATATAGACATCGATAAAATTGGTGCCGGTGTCGAATGTGGTGTCCCAGACATTCTCCGCGATCTCCGCCCTGGTGAGGACGCGGCCGGCATTTTGCATCATATAAAGCAGGAGTTTGAATTCTTTGGGGCTGAGATTGACTTCGGCCCCGTCGCGGGTAACCGTGAAAGTGCTGGTGTGAAGCTCCAGCCCGGCGATCTTCAGGGTAGTTGCAGTCTGTGCCTGTTGCTTCCCCTGTCGCTTTGTTAGCGCACGAATACGGGCGTGTAATTCCCGAAAGTCGACGGGTTTGACCAGGTAGTCGTTGGCCCCGGCATCGAGCCCTTCGACCTTGTCGTCTATGGCGCCCAGGGCCGTCAGCATGATGATAGGAATATCCGGCTTGACCAGGCGCAAGTCCTTGCAAAGAGTGATGCCATCGATACCTGGCAAAATAATATCCATGATGATCAGATCGTATGGCTGTTCAAAGGCAATGGTTTTCCCGGTACGGCCGTCATAGGCCAGGTCCACCGTATATTGCTGGTCTTCCAATTCCCTTTTAAGGACATCGGCCAATCTTTTTTCATCTTCAATAAGCAGGATGCGCATGATGGTATAGCAAACGGGGTTGATCCCGACCTTTCAGGCAAAGATAGGTATTACCATAATTCCCTCTCTAAAACAACTTGGTCGCAATAAACTCCCCCATACCTTGCCATGGCTGGTAAAGCCCGAATTCCCACAAAAGGAAATGAACGAAAATTAGAGATAATACAAGGGCATACGCCCTGTAAGATCTTTTTCTAAGTACATCGCTCAATAAAAATGCGGCGGATAGGGCTATCTCAACAATGCCCGGCCCAGGCCAGGGCCGATCATCATGATCGCAGTGCCGATCATAAAGCGCATGTGGTTATAGGTATTGCGGCGGTAGACGATGGCGAGGGAATAAAATACCACAAACTGCACGATATCGATTGCCTGCAATGCTAATCCGCCTATTTTTTCCTGGTGGGAAAGCGGTGGCACTGGCTTATAATAGCCAAATTTTGTGATCAGGAACATGGTCAACGTATCTTCCGATCCGGGCACGAACTCCGGATGGCAGACACTACCCTTGCTTCGCCCCGGCGTTTACGACCTCCTTAAATTTAGAAATGGGATTGACTCCGTCCTCGCGTCGATGGATCTCCCGGTCGCAGTATAGTGTATACTGGAAGCGGAAGCTACAGCCTGAAACCCGTCATCCGGACCTATTCCGAGGCTATTGGCGGCAGTATTAAGGGATATGTCCTGCCTTCCGCCTCCTCGCCGATTGTTTGGGCTGTACAGGGTACGGATAGCCTGATGGCTTTACCGGATTCGGCCACCGGATATTATTTCTTTGGTGGAGTGAATGCCGGGTCCTGGAATCTGACCCTCCATGCACTGGATTCTACGTATAAAGACACCACTTACGCGGTGTCCGTAAGCACAGGCGTTGTGACAAATGCCGGGACGGTGACCTTGGCTAAGAAATAGAACAACATATTAATTTCCAATGATTCGGGTACGAAACCTTGGTTTTGTGCTCGAATCTTTAGCCTCGACATGGAAGGTAACTCATTAATCACAGGAACTGAAGGAGATGGTGAAGGAGCTTGAGAACCTTTCATTATCGCCGACAGTCTTGATAATTTTCAACTTATTATTTCGATCCTCAACGAGATATTCAATAATAGAGCCACCCGGCTGATTTAGAGAAAAACCCAATCTCAGATACCGAACGTCAAGCTGCCTTAAACCAAATAAAGCAACAAAATCCTCATGCTGAACTTTTGTTCTGGCAAGACTACTTTGAGAATGATTCTGAGGAAGATGATGAGGATAATAAAGAATCGAAAAAACCTTGGTGGAAATTTTGGAGATGACAGTATTCGAAAATATGTTGTCTTTTTAACTGCTCTTTGCTGGCACGAACCTATTTGAGTACAATGGAAAGCTATCTACAGTTGGCGTCGGGCGATTCGACAAAAGCCGTCTCCCTTCGAGACACAGTGCATTCCGGGTGGGCATCATCGAGGATGACGAGGATAACGAGATCGTCCTGGAGACCCATAAAGATTTAACGGTACTCAGGTATCAATAGCACTTGTTTTGCTCTGTTACCAAGGCATTTACCGGTAAATTAGTTTTTCATCCGGAATTCCTTAAAGCAGTCGTTGACATACACCAGCATATCTACACTCACAGCCTTTCGGCAAAAATCATAAGTGGGCCGGTAGCGGGACATGAATTGAGCGAGCGAGTCCCCCTGTAGATGGGTAAGATGAGATACATATTCAGGAGAAAAACGAAAATCCACATAATACTTTTCTTCTTCCTTGATAATTCTCTTTTTCAGACGCAGGCGTTGCCGAACCTCTGAGGAACCATGTGGGATCACATTCAGCTCTACGCCTACGCCGTCGCCCTGACGCTGGCGCTCCACCACCGGCTGTGGCTCCTGTTCATAGATCCAGGAATAGATCTGCCTGCGCTCCAGGCTGTCGACTTGATAATTACTCAGACCACTTACAGTCACCGTTTCGAGAGACACAGGCCTAAGATCCATTAGAACAGGAAATTTTGCAGCGAGCATGGTAGAAGTGATACGAAAAGTGTCCGCCCGAAAGCCGACAAATGAGAAAATCACGCTATCGCCCGCCTGCGCCTCGATCCTGTAATTGCCCTGTTCATCGGAAAGCCTGTGTTTCCGTTGGGTCTTGTTGAATATATTTACCGAACTTAATATTTCCTGGTTCTCCCTCTTATGCACCGTACCGATAAGGAATGTCTGGCCAAAACCGGCAAAAGCAGGGAGGAGGAAAAATAAAAAACAAAGGAGTTGTCGCATACTTGACCGCTAAATTAAGGGCATTTGTACATAAATAAAAAAGCTCGCAGAAGATTGGCTAAATTTACCCTTAGAATAACCTCCTTGCATTTTATTAGCTATTATGATAGATTTACTTCATGCAGAGAATCAAGTTCACTGTGTCACGAATTTTCAAGACCTTGTTTCTACGCCATTTAATGGAGAAATTAATGCGATTTGTTGGACTCGTAAACTAACAGGTGATTTTTCCGAAATTGTTGAAAAGATAGATCTAAGGGGAAATATAACAGTAATTGAACAAGAGGAACTTCATGACCTTCAGCTGAGTGAACAAGGGCAACTTGCCCGTGAAATTCTTTTAAATGATTTGATGGTATTGGAAGCTCATGGCGCATCGCCAATCCTTAATGTAATCAACTCATATGATCGGGATGACACCTACCCGTTTTTTCCAATCGATGTTTATTCTTTTCATGTAGATCGCTCGCCGATACCAATTGATACGTTTTTATGCACTTACTATGGCGCACCGAGTGAAATATTGCCAAATTCACAGGGTACAAAGAAAGTACTTATTCCAGAAATACGTGATGGACTTAAAAATCTATATCATGGAACAGAGGATGGTTTTGAATCATTCTTAAGTGAACATTTCTTTGATCTACATTATCAAGCCAAACCTAATGCACATCCAATAAGCTTAGGCGTTGGTCACCTATGGAGGTTAGCGGTTGATCACCCCGGAAGTCAAGTTCCTCCTTGTATTCACCGTGCCCCAAAGGAAAAACCCGGACAGAACAGGTTGTTGCTGATCTGTTGAATGCAAATCCCTTGAAGGCTCTCTTAATATCGTCAGGAAGACAGGATTACCTCCGGTGATCCTGGAATGAGGGGAGGCCTGAACGAGATAGCAAGCCCGTTCCGGAATGACAAAGCCCCCACATAGTGGGGGCTGCTATCTCGTTCGTCGGGAAGACAGGATTCGAACCTGCGACCCCCTGGTCCCAAACCAGGTGCGCTACCGGCCTGCGCTACTTCCCGATCCGTGCATTTCTGCAACGGGTTGCAAATGTAGGCATTTTACCCGAACCTTACAAATTCCACCAATAATTGAATTTCAACACCAAAGCCCGGCTCCGCACCGAGAATGGAGTGGACAAATAGTTATCCGTATACACCAAAAACAAGTCCGAAGCAGGCTTATACCTCCACTGCAGCCGGGTATTCAAATTCACATTGTGTATCTGCTGGTTATACTGAATATACGTGGTGAAAAAGAAGGTGTTGGTCATTGTCACATCTATTCGCGGCCCCACCAGCCAGAAATGCTGCACTCCCCAGGGCTGCGGCAACGACAGCCTGTTATAAGAAAAGTTCATCGTCATATTTACATACGGCTGGATCCGGTATCCCACATCCCCGCTCAACGTTAGCTTAACCCCATCGGCATAGTACCCGCCATACCGGAAAGACGCGTCGTACGTCAACAACGCCTGTGGCTTGCTGACATAGTCAAAGCCAAAGGCCTGCCAGTTATGCCGGCTGCCCTTGGCCAAAACAGCGCTCCCGGTATTGGTAGGGTCAAAAGGAGCAAGCAATTCCACATAATCATGGACCAACACCCCTGACAAAGTGCTTTTATTCCTAAAAGTAGCCAGCCAGGTAAAGCTCGTCTCATCATCCGTATGATGAAATGCTTCGTTATAGTAATAATTCGACACCACCTGCGGACCATGACTAAGCACCGCTCCCCCACGGGGAAAGAACAGGTAGGACAAAGTAGGGTTTACTTTGAAATATCCCTGCCTGGGCACATATCCCACCTCTGCATTGAAATTGCCGCCCGTATACTCATACTGCGCACCAACGATCCAATGCCTGTCCGTATATTGTAAATTGCCCGCATGGACATAGTCATCCCCACGTTTACCAGGACTAAATGATTTTATCAGTAACGCCTTACCCGTCCAATAGTTGTTGGAAGAAGCCAGGTTGAACTCCAGTCCGAGATTACGATTGTACAGCGAATACACAGGGTGCGACGTGTCCTTGCCCGGTTGATAATGCAGCGATTGCTTACTGATAAAAAGAAAGCCGATATTACTTCTTGCAAATATCTTCCGTTGCAAGGCCACCACGGCAAAATTCTGTTGAGGCAGTCCCACGGAATCCACCGAGCCCGTCTGCATATCCATGACACCGATACGCCAGTTACGATCCAATTTGCCGCTGAGCCGCCCTCCAAATTCGATGGGTGCGCCCAGCCCGATCCGCCGCGAGAAAAAAGGACGGATGGACGAATAGCCGAAATTGGTAAAATGATCCCCATTCTCCAGGAAGAACTGTCTCTTCTCCGGGTAAAACAGCTCAAATCTGCTCAAGTCTGTTACCTGCTTATCTACATCCACCTGCGAGAAGTCGGGGTTCACCGTCAGGTCCAGGTTCAACGAAGAGGTTACCGCCACCTTCATATCACCCCCGATCTCTTTTTTATAGACCACAGGCCGATGTCCAGCATAATCTTTGGAAACACCCCCCAGCATATAAGGAATGACAGAAATGTTCGGACCAGGTGGCGGTGGAGGCGCGTCCCAGACCAGCACGCCCGTATACGCCAGTGAAGCCGTGGGAAATTGTCTCGGCACAGGCGCCCACGCAGATTTTTCCGTCGTCTTCAGATCATTCCGGCTAAAGTTGATGCCCCAACGGGTGAGGTCCTTTTTGTACCGCAACGTCTTAAAAGGGATGGCCATCTCCAAAACCCATCGGTCTTCAAATCGTCTCACCACAGAGCTCCATTTATTATCCCAGCTAAGATCTACCTTACCCCCTTCATACATGAGTCCATCCCATTGGCCGCCGGCGGCATTGGCGCCAAACGTAAAACCGTTGGTCTGGTCCTCGAACGTATCCATAAAGAAAATGAAATTGTCATTCTTCAGGAAGGCAAAATCCCTTCGCAACGACTCTACCATATCGGGGCCGGACAATCCGTTGTAACACTCCGCCGCCACATAGAGATACCGGTCGTCATAGGTCATCCGCACTTCCGTCCGCACCTGCGCATGGCTGGTATCCATCGGCAGCACCATATAGAAATCGCCCGCCCGGTCAGCCGTCTGCCATTCGGGCTCACGAAGCCATCCATCGATAAACACCGGACCGGATGCCTTGCGGATATGCAGTTCGAAGCCGGCATTCTTCTTTTGCCCCATGACGGGCCCAGAGGAAAAAAATAACAGCAGGATGGTCAGACAATGGAAAGCGAACATTCTAGGCATCACATCTGAAAGTACGGCAATTTCGTGAAACCACCCGCCTAGTCCATCGGGCAATTTCTTTTAGCCTGCCGTATATGCCGCTCGTCATGCATCACCACGAACTGCAAAACATCCCCCAGCCTCAGCTTCAACCATTTCATGATCGACACCGGTATCCTCGTCCCTTTCAGATCAGCCCGGCGTGCCCACCCTATACAGGTCAGCAACATCTCCTGCTGACGGATAAACTCGGCCACAACAGCATGACCATCCAGCTCCACCCCGGGTATATACTCCTTAAAAGCCCGCATCTTCTTCTTCCCCTTGTCCGGGTCCATCATCCGGGTAAAATACGCCCCGATCACCCCGCTTTTGAATGTCCCGCCGGTAGTCAGCTCCTTTTGCCTGGCCAGTCCCTGCCTTATCAGCGGGATATAATAATTACCATACCGGTTCAGGTGCTCCAGACACTGCGCAATGCTCCACCCCCCATTCACAGCAGGCTTCACCAAAAGCTCACTGTGCATATTCTGGAATACGGCTACAGCAGACTGTATATGATCATCCACCAACTTCCCCAGGTCATCCAATAATCGATCTTTGTCGACAGCTTTCATATTTACAATTTTTATACAGCAAATGTATCCGGCAACTCCCGGCCCATTCTTGGTAAAAACCAACATTCCTCAAATTCTCTGCTTATTGATCAGCTTACTGAAGTTGGTAGCGTCCATTCCCAGATAATTGGCGATGTATTTATGCGGGATCAGCCGGAAAATATGCGGACTCCGCTGTAACACTTTATTGAACTTCTCCTCCGCCGTATAGCATTGCAGTTCCGCCAGCCTTTCCAGGACACCCGACAGCGCATGGGTAAGTCCCTTCCTCACCATATGCGCGATCCCGGGTCGGGCTTGCATCAACCGGTCCAGCTCCACATACGACGCCCGCAGAAATGAAGAAGGCGTCAGCGTTTCATAAAAATAGCGGCTCGGCTGCTGTAGCAGTAGTGCATCGAGCACGCCACCAAAGGAAGGAGCATAGGTGAACACCAGGGTGGCCTCCCTGTCCTGGTCGTCGAAATAGTATACTCGCTGCACCCCCTCCATTACAAAATACAGATATCTTTCCATGGTCCCTTCTGTCGTAAGTACCTCTTTCCTGCCGGCCGAAAAAGGCGTCCATATGCCGGATAAGACTTCCCAATCCTCCGCGGACAGGGGATGAACAGCATCTACCAATCGTCTAAGTTGCAGGAGCGCATCGGCCATACGGCGAATATACGGAGTGCATTTGGTCTGACCCAGGCCGCCGAAGTCCTACTCCGACCGCAGGCTCTTCACGGGATTATTCAACGCCGCCCGGATAGTCTGAAAGCCGATAGTAAGGAAGGTGATCACGAGCGTCGCCACCCCCGCCAGCACAAACATCCACCAGCTCATATTCGTATGATACGAATAATCTTGCAGCCACTTGCTCATAGCCAGCCAGGACAGAGGCGTAGCGATCAACAGGGACAGGAACACCAGCGCCAGGAACTCCCCCGACAGCAGACGGAATACAGACCCTACACTGGCGCCCAGCACCTTCCGTATCCCAATCTCTTTGGTGCGCTGCTCAGCCGTAAACATAGCCAGCCCCAACAATCCCAGACACGAAATAACGATGGCCAGTCCCGCAAACCAGTTGGACAGCCGGGCCGCCATCAACTCACTCTTGTATAATTTGTCGTATTCCTCGTCGGAGAATTGGTAGGTAAAAGGGAACTTGGGGTTCATTCGCTTCCAAAGGGCCGCCAGTCCATCCAACACCTGCCGGGTCTTACCAGGCCCTGTTCTCACCAGCGTCGTACCACCCCAGGGATTATCACCCAGGTACAATATGAACGGTCGTATAGGTATACGCAGCGAGTTGAAATTAAAATCCTTTACCACCCCGATGATGGTAGCCTTCCTGCCCCACATGGTAAATGACTTCCCAATAGGGTCTTTGTAACCTACGATCCGGGCGGCCTCTTCATTCAGAATGTACCCGATACTGTCGGTAGCCATGTCCTTTCTGAAATCATGTCCCTGCGTCACCTGTATATTCATGGTTCGGGCAAAGTCATAAGCCACCTCTTCATCCCCAAAAGTAGGTTTTGAATGGGGGTCCTTCCCTTCCCAATCGATGCCCCATGTAGCGCTGGTAATATTGGTAGGAGGATCGCCGATATGCGAAACATACTGTACACCAGGCAGCTTCAGCACTTCCTGCTTGAACAGGTTATACTTTCCATTCAGATCGCCTTCCAGCGGTATGTACAAAAGATTGTCCTTATCATAACCCAGGTCCTTTGTCCGGATATAGCTCACTTGTTTGGATACGACGATGGTGCCGACTATGAGCACGATGGAGACCACAAATTGAAAGACCACCAGCCCCTTGCGGAACAGCAGATTGCCACGACCCAGTTTCAAACCCCCTTTCAATACGCTCACCGGCCGGAAAGAAGAAAGGAACAGTGCCGGATAGCTGCCGGAGACAAAGCCGGTGAAAAGCGTAATACCCAAAATGCCCGTCCAGAAAGCAGCACCCGAAGGGAAGGCGATATGCTTTTCCGTGAGCGTGTCAAAGGCGGGCAGCAACATCGCCAGCAGCAACAGGGCCACCGACATGGAAATAAAAGCCAGCATCATGGCCTCTCCCACAAATTGCCGGATCAGCGCGATACGCATAGCTCCCACCACCTTCCTCACCCCTATTTCTTTTGCACGCTTGGCGCTCCGGGCGGTGGTAATGTTCATAAAGTTGATACAGGCTATCAGCAGGATAAAGACCGCTACGATGCTGAAGAGGCGGATGTATTCGATGCGACCGCCTTCCAACTGCCCCTCTTCGTTGAATCTATTGTGCAAATACATTTCATCCCACCGCTGGATCGCCAGCTCCACCGAATATCCCTTATCATTATGAGTGTACTTGTCGAGAAAATGGACAATCTCGCTGCCAAATTTCGCCGGGTCGGCCCCCTCCTTCAACATGACATAACAATAGACCCCCGTATTCCCCCAACTCTGCATATGCTCATGTCCCTTCAGGAAAAATTTATAATTGATGACATAGTCGAATTGACTGGATGCATTGTCAGGCACATTTTCAAATACACCCGTGATCTTCATCGTCAGGCCGTTATTTATCTGTAGTGGTTGCCCGATCGCCGCATGGGGACTGCCAAAAAGATCCGTAGCCATTTTACGGGAAATAGCAATATTGGGCGACTGGCTCAGGACCGTAGCCTTGTCGCCCTCCAATAGAGGATAGGTGAACATGGTAAAGAAATCCTCCCCCGCATAAATGCCATTCTCTTTCAGTATTTTTTTATTCCCCTCGAACGTATTGACCTCGGCAGAGGTCACACCGCTGGCATATTGTACATCCGGCAATACCCGTTTCATCTCGTCGGCCATGATCCCCTGCTGGTTGTATTGCGTCTTGATGATCCCGCCCGTATGCTGTCGTTGATAGAGGGCATACAGTCTGTCCGAATGGACATTGAACTGATCCACACTACGCTCGTCATGCACCCAAAGCGCGATGAAAAGACTACAGGTCAGTCCCAGGGCAAGCCCCATTATATTGATGGCGGAAAAAGCCTTGTCCCTTGCCAGATTGCGGAAGGCTACCAGGAAATAATTTTTCAGCATAGCAGCGATTTGCCAAATCAGCAGCCAAAGGAGTGCCGGACCCGCAATATCCTAAATATCAGAACATTATAACAGCCCCAGGCGAGGCCACTGTACGATTTTGACACAGCAGGTGTCCACTTATCCCGGCTCATCGTCAACATGTCGTATCTTCCGTCCGGATGACAAAACAGAACACCATGCGGCTATTTATTCTTCTATTATTACCTACTCTTGGCTTTTCCCAGAGCAAGCTGAAAAGCATCTCCCTATTCGATGGAAGAATAGAGCTGAAGGTGCCCAAAAGAATGGCCGAAATGTCGGACGAAATGTGGGCGCTGAAATACCGTAGCCGCGAAAGGCCTCCCATGGTCCTCACCGACGACGATGGTGAGGTGAACCTCCTTGCCTCGGGGACACGACAGCAGGCCACGGAAAGCCAGATGACGGACTTCGTGGATTTTCAAATGGACCAGCTAAAGAAGCAACGATCGGACCTTGTCATACTGGATCATGGAGTAAAAACTGTAAATGAAAAGAATGTCGGCTTTTTCAAATTCTTTTCCACAGCCGCCGATCAAAAGGTCTTTAATTATTACTTCTTTATCATCGTCGAGGGCAAGGTCGTCCTCTTCACATTCAACTGTATCGACAAGCTGCGAAACGACTGGGAAGACACGGCCGACAAGATCGTAGCGTCCTTAAAGGTGAAATAGGACACAGGACGTATCAAAAGCGAACACTCAGGGCCCGTCCCTCCCGGCAACCCGCTGATTATCAGGCGAAAATCCGACTGGCATTGTTTTAGCATCCCCCACTCCCATGAACCATATGTTCAAGACATATATCCTGGTAATAGCAGCAGGCTATATCCCAATGGCTGCATTCACTCAGCAAGTATCTCCCGACCTTCAAGCCCTAAAAAACTGGACCATCACCAACCGCTCGGCAACCCCCATCATAGAGTCCGGACGCAAAGGCATACATCTGAATGAAATACCAGGCGACGGCCTGATGATCCTGAAGGATGCCGATATGGCCGACGGCGCCATCGAGTTGGATATAAAAGGAAGTAACAAATTCCAGCAAAGCTTTGTAGGGGTAGCCTTTCATATGCAAAACCCTACCACCTTCGATGCTGTTTACTTCAGGCCGTTTAACTTTAAAAGTGACGACCCCGTTCGGCGTACACATACCGTTCAGTATGTCAGCCTGCCCGACTATGATTGGGAGAAATTACGCAATCAATTCCCCGGGAAATATGAGCAGCCCGTCAACCCGGTTCCCGACGCGGACGAATGGTTCCACGCAAAAGTGATAATAAAAGGAAGGCACGTTGCAGTATATGTCAACAATGCACAAAAACCCTCTCTCGAAGTGGAAAGGTTGAACGCTACCACCCATGGCGGTCTGGGTCTGTGGGTAGGGAACAATTCAGCAGGCAGCTTTGCCAACCTGACCTTTACCCCAGACAAGGCCGGGCAGGCGAAAGGCATGGCAGCAGCCCCGCCCCCATACGGGAACAACCCCGTGGCAGGTCACTATCTCGATGTAGGCGACGCCCGGCTGTATTACGAAGTATATGGCAGTGGCAAGCCTATTGCCCTCCTGCATGGCGGTGTCTACGGCTATATCGACGAGTTCGAACCCTTTATCTCACGCCTGTCGGCTAAATACCAGGTCATTTGTGTAGGCACCCGTGGTCATGGCAAGTCCGACATCGGTCATACTCCTTTCACCTGGGAGCAACGAGCCGAAGACGCCTATAAGGTCATCCGCACCGTAACAAAGGACAGCGTCATGGTCCTTGGATTTAGCGATGGCGGTCACGCCGCGCTGAAACTGGCCGCACAGCACCCCGAGCTGGTAAAAAAGCTGATCGCCATCGGCGCAGGTGATTATCCATCCACCGGTCCGCACAATGCGGAACAATATACTCCTCAGATGCTGATGAAATCCGACTCTGCATTCTTTGCCGGTCGCCTGGCCCTTATGCCCGAACCCAACCGCTGGGCCGAAGACCTGCAAATGATGTCCAAATTGTACAACGAAGACTTTATCAGTACCGAGACCTTTAGCCGGATAAAATGCCCCACGCTGGTGATGGCCGGGGATAGGGACGATTACAATCCGATCGAATCCATGGTGAATTGTAAAAAGGCTATCCCCAATGCACAGCTATCCATCATTGCCGGCTGCTGGCACGTAGTTTTCTATTGCAATTTCCCTGCTGTATGGGACACCGTTGAACCATTCCTGTCAAACTAATACTATGCTAAGAAATTATCTAAAGATCGCTTTTAGAAATCTCACCCGCAACAAGCTATACTCCTCCATCAATATCTTCGGGCTTGCAGCAGGGTTGGCTGTCTGCCTGCTCATCATGCTGTACATCTTCGACGAGCTCAGCTACGACAAACATCAAAAGGATGGGGATAGGATATACAGGCTGGCCTATATTTCCAACAGCGGTGAAACATGGTCGGCCCAGCCAGCACCGGTTGCATTTACGTTAAAATCAGAGATGCCCGAGGCCGAACAGGTCACCCGCCTGCTGAAAGTGCCGGACCTCGATAAGATCCTGCTCCAGTACGAGCAGGGCCCCAACACAAAAAGGTTCTTTGAATCCAACGGCTACTATGTTGACAGCACATTTTTTCAGGTCTTCACCTACGACTTTATCTACGGCAATGCCATATCCGCACTCAGCCGGCCCAATAGTATTGTCCTCTCGGAATCCGTCGCCGGCAAAATGTTCGGGAACGAAAATCCCATCGGCAAAACGTTAAAGCTTCAGTTGCCCTTTGGCAGCTCAGTCTGCACAGTCCAGGCCGTATTTAAGGAAAATCATAAATCACATATACCCGCCCATTTCCTTATGTCCATACAGAATTCCGACGTTGGCGCCTGGGTGAACTCCCAGCAAAGCTGGGCCACCAATAACATCTTTCACACTTATATCAAGCTAAAGCCAGGCACAGACCCCAAGTCCTTCGAAAAAAGGATGATTGCCTTCATGGGCAGGCATGAAGGAGCTGAGCTAAAAGCAGCCGGCTTTAGCAAAAACCATTTTATTCAACGCATGACAGATATCTACCTTCATTCATCTCTCGGTAATGAGATAGCTCCCAACGGCAATATCAGGTATCTGTATATCATGGGTTCTATCGCTGCCTTTATCCTGATCATAGCCTGTATCAACTTCATGAACCTTTCCACGGCCCGTTCGGAAAAAAGGGCCCGCGAGGTCGGTGTCCGTAAGGTCATCGGTGCGGAAAGAGCCTCCCTGATAGGACAATTCCTCGGCGAATCCTTCCTTTTATGCCTGATCGCCCTGGCAATAGCCTTGGTGCTGACACAACTATTATTACCCTTGTTCAATGTGCTGACACAAAAGGACCTTCAATTATCCAACAACCCCGAGCTGGTCTATTGGATCGCCGGTCTGGCCATTGTCACCGGATTGTTCGCCGGTCTCTATCCGGCCTTTTACCTTTCCTCCTTCCAGCCGGCCAAAGTGCTAAAAGGAAAGATACTCAACAGCTGGTCGGCTACCACACTCCGGAAAGGGCTTGTCGTATTTCAATTCACGATCTCCGTCATGCTGATCCTGGGCGCCATCGTCATCGGCAGCCAGCTGAGCTATATGAAACACCAGGACCTGGGATTTAAAAAAGATCAGCAGCTCATACTTCCTGTCACCAGCGGAGAAATAGCCGGGAATTATACCGCATTGAGGAACGATCTCCTGAAAATACCGGGAGTGGCTTCCGTGACCAGCGGATCCACCTATCCGGGCATCCGGAACATCAATGATATGCCTTGCTACAGCGAAGGCAGGACCTCCGCCCAGTTCACCGATGTATCAATGGTCACTATCAAAGATGACTATTTTGAGACGCTGGGACTAAAGCTGCTGTATGGTCATGAATTTGCCCGGAACAGCCGGGCGGATTCGAACAGCATAATCTTAAATGAAACAGCCATCCGCGACATGGGTTACAACCCCGCAACAGCCGTCGGCAGAAGGGTCAACTGGGACTGGCATGGTGGAAAGCAACACATGATCATCTCAGGCGTGGTCAGGGATTTTAACTTCGAAAGCCTTCACACCGCCATCAAGCCGTTGGGATTCTCCATCAACGGGTTCTTTGCCAACAGCGCCAATTACACCATTGTTCGCCTTCAAACGGACGACTATGCACAGGCGCTCCGGGCGGTGGAAAAAACCTGGAATAAGATCAACCCGTCCGCACCATTCGAATATTCTTTCCTCGACCAGGACTTTCAACGGAACTATGAAAAAGAAGAACGCACTTCCCATATCGTGATTGACAGCACTATCATCGCGATTTTTATTGCCTGTCTCGGTTTATTTGGATTGGCGGCTTTTTCGGCCGAGCGGCGTACAAAGGAGATAGGGATCCGGAAAGTGCTGGGCGCTTCTGTCATGAATATCGCCATGCTGTTGTCCGGTGAGTTCATACGCCTGGCAGGACTGGCGATCCTTATTGCCTCCCCGGTGGCCTGGTATGGCATGCACCTGTGGTTACGGAACTTTGCCTATCCCATCGGCATCAGCTGGTGGATGTTTGCAATAGCAGGCGGACTGGCCATCGTCATTACCCTGATCACGGTAAGTTTCCAGTCCATAAAAACTGCCGTGTCAACCCCGGTGAAAAGTCTGCGCACGGAGTAAGCGGCTCTTCAGGACAGAATAAACTATCTTCATCCTATGAAACTTATCACCTTATTCATAGGGCTTCTATCCCTACCCGCCGCCTCTTTTGGCCAGACCAGCCAATCCAGGCCTGCAGCGAACGCATTACAGGACAGTCTGGGAACCATTGCCAAAGACGCCAGGGGCATCGTGGGAGTCTCCCTCCACTACAAAGCATCAGGCCGGCGCATATCCTTACATGGGATGGAACATTTCCCTATGCAATCCGTCTTTAAATTCCCTCTCGCCCTCAAGATCCTCCACGACGTGGACAACGGCAGGTTTTCCCTCGATCAAATGATCCACATCGACCAAAAAGATTGGGCGCCAAAGATCTGGAGCCCCTTGCGCGACTCCCTCAACGGACAGACGGCCGATATCCCTCTCCAAACATTGCTCCGATATACCGTCTCCTACAGCGATAACAGTGGATGCGACATCCTCTTCAGGCTCACAGGAGGCACACGCATAGTCAACGACTTCATTCACCACACAGGCGTCAAAGACATCGCCATCGTAGCCACCGAGACGGAGATGGCCAGGGCCTGGAACGTACAATACGGTAACTGGTGTACCCCGGACGCCATGACAGCGCTGCTGGAGCTCTTTATAGATGGGAAAATACTCAAACCCGCCACCACTAAAATTCTAATGCAGTTCATGATCAATACCTCGACAGGACCCGGACGTCTCAAAGGCCTGCTACCCCCCGGCATACCCCTCGCCCACAAAACAGGAACCTCCAATACCAATGACAAAGGCATCACCGCTGCCACCAACGACGTAGGGATCATCACCTTGCCAGACGGGAAACCCCTGATCATCTCCGTTTTTGTAAAAGACGCAGCAGCAGATGAACCCACCCGCGAAAGAGTCATTGCCAGGATTGCAGCCGCAGCTTACAAATGATCTCCGCCTTCGCCACTGGTTTGGCGACCGTTCAGCCGCCGGATACAATTGCTCAGGGCCCGGAAAACATGGTATGTTCCTTTCCAGATATGAGCTTTTAACGCGGTCCTGCGTTGCGGTTCATTGTCCAGCCCCTCCTCATACCAATCCCCGTGCTCATGATCGATGAGATAGGTTTGTACATACTGCCAAAGCTTGACCCATCGGTCCTTATAATGCATCGGATCATTGGGATACAGCTCCGAAAAGATCAGCAGGGTATTTAGCCCCTCCGCCTGGGCCCACCAGTTCTTGCTCTTGTTGATAATGGTGCAGCCCGCCCGGTCCTTGAAATAGTAACCTTCATCGTAGAACCCACCCAACACATTATCCCAACCATTCGCCAACGCATGATCCACCATCTTCTTTCCTATGGCAAAAGTCGCCCGGTCATCCTTCAACCCCAGTGTCTCCGACGCTTCCTGCATCAGGTAGGCGGTCTCCACATCATGTCCGAAAGAAACATGATCCAAGTACCTGTGCTGCAGTATCGACTGCTCCGAAGAGTCCCGGTAGCTGACAGACCGCCAGTCAGTAGTAAAGAACAATTGCAAAAAGCCCCTGGAAGTGACGATCCTGTCCCTGACAATCTCCAGCATTTCTTGCAGACGCCGGCGAACCAGCGGATCAGGCCAGACATGGTATAGCTCGGTAAATGCCTCCAGCAGATGGATGGAGCTGTTTTGATCCTTGTAACCCATATCCGAGCGACTGTCCATAGCCGCTGTACGAACCACCGGCGTCCCATCCTGTTCCAGGTGCTGGTAATAGCCCAGGTATCGCGGGTCATGACTGTGCTTTTCCAGCCAGAGAAAAGTTTTCTTCGCCAGGTCCAGCGCCGCCCGATCCCCCGAAGCAGCATAATAGGCGGACAGCGCATAGATGGCGAATGCATTGCCATAAGCCTCTTTTATCTTGCCCTTAGGACTGCCATCCCGGGCGACAAGATTGTAAAAACCCCCATACTGGGCATCCCACATTTTGTCACGAAGGAAATAAAAACCATGCCGCGCCATCGCAATATAGGAGCTGTCGTGATAGAACTGGGCGGCCTTTGACGTCGACCAGATATGCCTGGATTGCGTGACGATCATCTTATCCTGTGGACCCACCGGCTTAAAGTCATAGCTGAAAGTGCTAAGATAGCCGCCATCCAATGTGTCGATATCTGCAGGATAATATTTATCGAGCAGTCCCTCCTTGGCGGCATAACGCATCTGGGCCAGGATGCTGTCCTTCAGCACCTGGTTCGCTCCCAGTACAAGTATCAAATAATCTGTAGTACCTCCCCCCAGCACATATTCGCCCTGCTGCCAGAGATAGGGGAATGGCAATAGCTCGGGAAGATCAGGCCGGATCAGTGCCGTACCCGACGCAATGCCACCGGGTATATAGCTCCAGTCGGCACGATTGAACCCATACGCGGGTATCATGGAATGAGCCCCTACCCCGGAAGCAAAACTGGCAGTGTTCTCGCCAGGATGAACGCCAAGAATAAAATTCAACGCGGCCAGCATATAGTCGGTCGAAAAGATGTCGGGGAAACCCTGATGCAGGAAATATTGTCTTGCTCCGAAATGCTGGATATCCCAACCTGCCCCCCAGATATTTGGCTCATACGGCACACCATAGGGCGTTCTTTTACCCCTCGCAACGATGGAGTCCCGCAAAGTCTTCATAGCCGCCGTAACAGCAGAAGTCAATCCGGCATCTTTCAACAACGGCAATACCCGGCCGATGACCCATCCGTGCCGGTCGATGCTCCGGACGATGTCCTGGCTATGGTCCACCAAAAATTCCGCATACAGTTTATCCCGGGTGGTAAGATACAGTTCCGCCGCCAGCTCTACACGCTGTCCCGCATTCATCTCCTTTGTATTCGTCCACACTTGTGTAGCTATTGTCAGACAGTCACCGGCCAGCGTGTCGTTGTACCCCTTCATCACACGATGGGCGGCAGCCAGCGCAGCGGCCACCTGTAATGCCCTTCCGGGGTTGTTCTCCGTAAAGACCCACCGGTCGTCAGCCACACCGGCGCCATCATAAAATTTATTATCCGTGATATTGGCAGCATCGCCCAATATAGTATACTGTCTCAGAGTTGGCTCGATAATACCCCGGTAGAACCTGCCCATGCTCTTATAGCCACCCACGATGGAAAGAAGGCCATGCTCCACCTGCTGCAGCATGTCGGGCTTCCCATCCGGCTGCTGTATCTCCACCAGGTGCTTACGCTGGTCGACGGTAGTATTGTCATAGTCGACACCAAAAGCCTCATAGGCCAGCGTCAATCCATACACGGTCTCGGCTTGCGATTCCACCCGCAGGTCAAAATCCCCCGCATCATGCCACGCGCCTGCATTCAACCCGGGCACGGTCTCACCGCTCCGGAAGTTGGTCAGCGTGGAAGGGCCCTGTATATAGCCGTCAAAATGGTTCGAATCCACAGGCGCCATACGCGCATCATCCATATGACAGTACCCGTGCCAGACACGGTATTTATCATTCACTCGCATATGACACATCTGGACAGGCAGGAAATATTCCAACGTAGGCTGCCAAACATTCCGGACATATACACTGTCCCCGATCTGAAAGGGATTGGTCTGCACACTACCATACCTCACCACATACATGCCTGACCGCCGGACAGAACTAAAGTCGAATTGCAGATAGTGATATCGTAAGAAATCCCCCCATTCATGCGGCGCTGCTTGCAGCACGGTCTCGTACTCTCCACGCTCGCCGATCCGTAACAAAGATGCCGGCTGCCTTTTCTTGTCCCGTGCATCCAGTTCGATGACAGCCACCTTCTTTTGCAGGGGATGATAACCGACCTGCGATACCTGTACAGTGGGCGAAGCCTGCCAGCCTTGGATGGCATAGGGTGTAACCAGCCATTCGATAGCTCCTTTCGTAACGCCCCCGGGCGCCAGACTGCGTACGACAAACCAGCCGTTATTGTGCTTGCCCCGCCCATCTATCAGCTGCAACGCACCGCCTTTCAAGTTCTCGATGACCATTCGCTGCCTGTCACTCTCAGGCGCCACCACCAGCCGCCGGCCCGCTGCCATTGGCTTGATCTGCCATTCCCCATCCGCATCCTTGTAATAAGGACCGTTGGGTTGTTGCGGGAAGATACCGGACAGACTATCCATATAGTATGACCTGCCAAAAAGGACGCCGGGATACAATTCGAAATTGAACCCGACCTTTCCGATCCATGCCGCGGGCAGGGCACTGTCGAGGTCTACGATGATCTTAAAAGCCTTGCCGGCAGGCACCACCCGGATGGTATACCCCAAATGCAGGTCAGGATATAGAATAGGATTGAACCCCTTTCTATCCTTCGTCTCATCCGGATACTCCATATGCACGCTGATACTGCCGGTGGACCTGTCCACCACACGTTTGCCGACTTTGGGAATCGGTTGCCACTGGCCGGGTGTAGGCTCCAGCCGTAGATCTCCATTCGTCGCCACCCGCTGCCCATGCTGTATCACACCCACCCCTCCCTGGTGGCCTTCAGGATAAAAATCGTACGCCAACATCACATTCACCCCCTCATATTCCAGGTACTCACGGTTGTTGAGATGCATCTGCGCCCGCCCCTGGTGTGCGCCAAGTCCTAGTATTGCCAAAAGCAAAATATATCTCATCGAAAAATTATTTTATTTCCACCTGCTCATGTGTCAGCGTCTGCGGTCTGTCATACACCGTCCTCACCTGCTGGGGGCTGTTATGACTAACGATCCAGTCTGACCATTCGAGGAACCAGGACCATTTCGGTTGAGCGTCCAGGATGGCGGCACTGGGCAACTCCCCACATTCGGTAAGGGCGATCAGCCTGCCCTGCGCCAGATCGAGAAGTTCATTGTAATCCTTTTGCTCATAATCCATATGATATACATCCGTTCCCAGAATATCTGCAAACGCATGCCCCGGATAGAAATTCTTGTAGGAATATGCCTCATCCGCAGGAATATCCCGCGGCCCATTGGCGCCCCATACCCAGAGGAGATTGTTCAAATGGAAGTGGTTGACATACCTGTCGTACATCATTTTCCAGAGCTTGGCAATCCCATCCTTGCCTGGCTTATTACCCCACCAGAACCATATCCCATTCATCTCGTGATAGGGCCGCCAAAGGATGGGGACATGTGCTGCATTCAATTGCCCCAGCCATCCCGCAACCACATCTATCTGCGCCAGCCATTTTTTATACAGCGGCGTCCCTTCCGTAGTCAGCTCCTTCCACTCTGCATCTGTCAGCTTTCCCTGAATGCTCTCCTTCCAGCGGAAAGGCGGCTCATCCAATGGCCGTCCCTGGTGCCACATCAGCGTAATGATATACCCCGCCTTGTGCTTGCGGATACATTCATCGACAATGGCCTGGCCATTATCCGTCGTCCAGTTCCATATAAAATCAGTACCCCAGACAGCGGGATATTTTCCCGTAAGAACATGCACGGAGTCGCTGTATTGATCCATATTCTGGTTGAAATTATGCTGACCGCTGAGCAGCTTTTTACCATTGATGCTGTATAAATAAGCCAACAGCTGCTTTGCCTCCGGGGAAGCATCCTTGTTCACAGGGGCAAAAGGCTGGGAAAAGACAGACATACAGGCGGGCAGCAGGCAAAAGACGAGAGCGTATCTACGCATGATCAGGAGTTTATAGTAGTGAAAAGAATTCACAATGTTAAAGCTCTCCGGAACGGAATGCTGATACATTTTTAGCCAATCCTGCTCAGAAATCAACGAGCTTGGCAAAGGGATCAGCCCTTAGAGGTGGGCGTGGCCCTCATCGGGGCTGACAAGTACAAATGCCAGAGCAGCATGGTTGCCACCGTACGATAAGGCTGCCACTTTGCCACCACCTTCGAGAGGCGCTCCTTCGACGCGTCCCTGGACAAATTCTTCACCCGCCGCAATGCATTCAACGCGGCAAGATCGCCCATCGGGAATATATCCGTCCTTTGCAGAACAAACATCAGATAGACATCGATGGTCCAATGCCCGATGCCTTTCAATGTGATCAGCTTCGCCCGCACCTCATCGTCCGGCAAAGCCCCCAAAGCAGTTAACTCAAGACTGCCGTCCACCAATGCAGTAGCCAGCCCCCTCGAATACACTGTCTTTTGACGGCTGAAATAACAGCCTTTCAGCTCTTCATCCGTCAATTTAAGGAAGCGCTGGGGTGTCACCTCCTGCAAGCGGGCCCTCAACTTATTCAGCGCAGCCAAAGCCGAGGCCAGCGAGACCTGCTGCTCGAGGATAATATGCACCAGCGTCTCGAAAGTATTGGGCCGGGTCCACATGGGTGGATAGTCATGTGTCCGGATGATCATTGCCAGGTCTTTGTCCGCCAAAGCAAGCTGATCGCAGATTTTTTTAAAATTGCGTTTGGTGAAGGTGGGGATCATCCCCTGAAGATATATTATATTAGACCATGTCCTCAACTCAAAAGCTAAGAATGGGAGCAAAGATCGCGCTCGTAACGCTCCTGCTTTTAATAACAACCCAGCTGTTAGGCGCTTGCCAGACTTACTATCAATTAGTTAGCCCATTAATTCCCGCCAGCATCACGCTGGAATTGATCCGGTCGACGATCGTTACGGCTTTGATATTTTCGATAGTGTCTCTGGCATTGGTGGGGCGCCTGATCTATCCTTACCTGGTCTGACACGATCCCATATCCGCTTCACGAAAAAAAATCCCACCAAAACCCTCCAACATTAAAATTACCTGCCTAAGTTTGCTCCAAATTAAATGTGTAAAAAATACACGATATGCCAAAACTAACAGCTTTGCTTATTGCCTTATGTCTCGTCTTTGCCGTCCACGCCCAGCAACTCAGCTCACCCAACGGCAACTTCCACATGGATTTCTCCCTGACAACCCAAGGCAGCCCCAGCTATCATCTCACCTACAAAGGCAGGGAGATCATAAAGCCCAGCACTCTCGGACTGGCGCTTAAAGCAGACAGTTTCTCGCTGATCGATGGATTTGTCATCGCGGACTCCGCTCGCAACAGCGTCAACACCACCTGGTCGCCGGTATGGGGAGAGGTCAAAACCATCGTCAACCATTACAACGAGCTGGCCATGACCTTGTATCAAACCAAAGCCAAAAGAAAGATCATCATCCGGTTCCGCGCCTTTGACGACGGACTCGGTTTCAGATATGAATTCCCCGCACAGGACAACCTCATCTACTTCACTATCCAGGAAGAAAAGACCCAGTTCGCCATGACAGGTGACCACACGGCCTTTTGGATCCCCGGCGACTATGATACCCAGGAATATGATTATACAACCTCCCGCCTGTCCGAGATCCGCGGACTGATGGCGAAAGCGATAACACCCAACGTATCGCAAACCAGCTTTTCCCCCACAGGCGTGCAGACATCCCTTATGCTAAAGACCGGCGACGGCATTTATATCAATATCCACGAGGCCGCGCTTATCAATTATGCCTGTATGCACCTCAACCTCGACGACAGGAACTTTGTATTCGAGTCCTGGCTGACACCCGACGCAAAAGGCGATAAGGGAAATATCCAGGCGCCCTCGGTCTCGCCCTGGCGGACCATCATTGCCAGCGACGATGCAAGGGACATCCTCGCTTCCAAAATGACGTACAATCTCAACGAACCCTGCAAGCTGACAGAGACTTCCTGGATCCACCCGATGAAATACATGGGTGTGTGGTGGGAAATGATCACGGGCAAGTCCACATGGGCCTATACGGATGATTTCCCTTCCGTCATTCTCGGACAGACGGATTACCGCACCGCGCACCCCAATGGACGTCATGGGGCAAATAACGCCAACGTAAAGAGATACATCGACTTTGCCGCAAAAAATGGCTTCGCCGCCGTGCTGGTAGAAGGATGGAACACAGGATGGGAAGACTGGTTTGGCCATATGAAGGACAAGGTCTTCGACTTTGTCACTCCTTACCCCGATTTCAACGTACAGGAATTACAGGCATACGCACAGGCAAGAAAAATAAAGCTCATCATGCATCATGAGACCTCTGCCTCCGTCCGCAACTACGAACGTCATCTCGATACGGCTTTTCGTTTTATGAAGGACAACGGGTACGACGCCGTAAAAACAGGGTACGTAGGTAATATTATCCCTGCGGGGGAGAACCATTACAACCAGTACATGGTCAATCATTATCAGTATGTCGTTGAAAAAGCAGCGGGCTACCACATAATGGTCAATGGCCACGAGGCGGTGCGGCCCACAGGCATCGCAAGAACCTGGCCCAACCTCATCGGGAATGAGTCTGCCCGTGGCACGGAATACCAGGCTTTCGGAGGCTCCAAGCCCAATCATGTAACCATTCTTCCATTCACCCGCCTGCTGGGCGGCCCCATGGACTATACTCCCGGCATCTTTGAAATGGACCTCGGCAAGATCAATCCCCAGAATACTTCGCACGTCAACAGCACCATCGCCAACCAACTGGCGCTGTATGTCACCCTGTATAGTCCCTTGCAAATGGCGGCGGATCTCCCGGAGAACTACGAAAGATTCCCCGACGCCTTCCAGTTCATCAAAGACGTTGCAGTGGACTGGGACGATAGCAAATACCTGGAGGCCGACCCCGGCAAATATATCACGGTAGCAAGGAACGCCAAAAGCACGGGGAATTGGTTCATCGGCAGCGTGAACGGCGACTCGGTAAGGACCTCCAACATCGATCTCAGGTTCCTGACCCCAGGTAAAAAATATACGGCAACATTATACGCCGACGCGCCCAATGCACATTATAAAACAAATCCCCAGGCGTACACCATCCGGAAATTCACGGTTACCAGCCAGTCGAAACTCCGGCAGCAGTGTGCCCCGGGAGGCGGATACGCGATAAGCCTCATAGAAATAAAATAACAGGATTTTCGTTTAACAGGCGCCACCGGCGACACCTGGCTGTATGCGCTAGAAAAAGCAAAAACAGTTCCTAAAGAGCTATTAACCATTTTTCCGTTCCAGCAATTTGAAGAATTGATCTAGCTGCGGCAAAATGACTACCCTCGTGCGACGGTTTAACGCACGTCCTTCGGGAGTATCATTCGGAGCGACATTGATGTACTCGCCGCGCCCGGCGGCAGACATCCTCGTAGGAGGTATCTGGTACTGGTTCTGCAGAATACGAACTACCGAGGTCGCACGCTTTACGCTTAGGTCCCAATTATCTTGCAACACCCCCTGCGCATAGGGCACATTATCGGTATGACCTTCTACCAGGAACTCGATATCAGGCTGATTCTTCAACACCAGCGCCACCTTTCCCAAAACCTCTTTTGCTCTCTCCCGCACGACATAACTGCCGGTATTGAAGAGCATCTTATCCGATATATCGATGTAGATAACGCCTTTTTCTACCTTAATGTTGACGTCTTCATCGTTGAGATTGCCCAATACTCCCTTCAGGTTCAATACAAGGGCCATATTGAGCGAATCCCTCCGCGCCAGAGCGGCCTGTAGATCCTGGATGTATACATCTTTTGCTCCTATGTTCTCCAGGGACTTCCTGATACTCTCCGCCTGAGAGCTGCTGATCACCGACATTGTTTCCAGCTGTTTGAGCAATTGCGTATTGTTCTCCTTTATCGCCGGCAGTTGCCTGTTCAATTCATCCACCTGATTTTGCAATGACTGCCGTTGCCCCTGAACGCCTGTCAGCGCATCCCTGCACGATTGTAAGTCATTCTGACCTTTCTGGTAAGTTGAGTACAGGGAGTCGTACCTCGCCGCATCCTGCTGCTTCATCGAATTGAATTTCCTGTTGCTGACGCAGGATGGGAGCGTGTATGCCAGTATCGCCGTGACAAGAAAATAATTCCGTATCATAATAGAAATAATAAGGGTTTATAACCAAATTGCCCATAAATCTATAACTGGAACGCTTATCGGGAAATGATATATTGTACCTGAATGAGTGATCTTCGTCACTACCCGGAGCACCAAAGCAAAAGCCCCGGCGAACCGGGGCCTTAATTTCATTCTTACCAGAAATATCATGCTTTAAACGATCAGTTTCCCATTTTCCTGTGCCAGTAATAGTAAGACAACACGCCTGGTATAATCCAAATCAGCATCGTCAACATCATGGGATCGAACTTGCCGGCCGCAGCCACACCCGAATAGGCGGCGCCGGCCAGGTCAAAAAACAAGCCTGCATATGCCCACTCTTTGACGCGAACAAGACCAGGGATCAGGATAGCAATGGACCCAAGCAGCTTCGCAATACTGATAAACTGGATAAAATAGACAGGATACCCCATACCATCATGCAATATTTTAACGGCATTCGCGCTGGGTTGTATCCCCCCCACCGCGGAAAAGATCATCAAGGCTGCAAAAAGAATGGTAAAGATCCAATAGAGAATGTTGAGTGTTCCGGGTTTCATATGTCAGCGTTTATTTGGTTTTATAGTTGACCATCCAGTTTATGCCGAATTTATCGGTGAATTCCCCGAAATAAGCCCCAAAGAACATATCCTCCAATGGCATAGTAATATTCCCTCCCGCTGACAGCTCATCGAAGATCCTTTTGGCCTCCTCTCTCGTCGAAGGCTCGATGCTTATATGCATGTTATTGCCCTGCACCAACGTAAACCCCATCTCTTTCGGAGCATCCGTACCCATCAGGATATGGTTGCCCGTTATAGGCAGTTCCACATGCAATACCATTTTCTTTATCACATCTGCCACAGGCGGATGATTGGCATCGGCCGGCAGGTCGCCAAAACGTTGAATACCCTTACCACCAAATTTAGTCTTAAATACGGATTGATAAAAAAGAAAAGCCTCTTCCGTATTGCCGGGGAAGTTCAGATAGGTGCAAACCCTGGGGGTATTGTCCGTCCTTAGCTCGCTCCTGAGCTTGGATTGAGCCTCCAGGTACTGGTCGAGGTTACCCATCGCCATGGTGAACCCTTCCTTAAAGCCCATGGAAATTATCTTCTCCAGATCGGCCAGGCTATTGTATTGGGTGGTAATATTGACGATAGTAGTGGTGGCCCCGCCGTTGAATTGCGTATTCCATAACGCTCGGGGGAACTCCTCATTCACCTTCCCATTTTCGTCGCAGAAAGCATCCAGCCCGGTAAAGCTCTTTTTGACCTCGATCTTCTTATAGTCCGCCCTGCACCAATGCTCTACATTCTCAGGTGAGACCATGGCATACAGCCAATACCCGCCCTCCCTGAAGTCCATCGTCTTTGTTCTTGTCCGATAAGGTTTGGGCGCCCACCACTGGTCCAGCAGCTCAGGCTTCGTCCAGGCATCCCATACCAGGTCCAGTTCGGCGGCAAACTCCCGCTGTACATGAATGCTGTTCTCATCTTTGTTCACCGTAAAATCAAAAAGAAGGCTCGAATTCATTTTTTAATGTTTTTGATGGTGGATAGTACATTGTCAAGTTGGCTGAACCGGGTTTCCCAGATCTTCCGGAACTGGCTAAGCCATTTATCGATCTCTTTCATTTTATCTATTTGTAGTTGGTAATAGATCTCCCTGCCCTCCTGCTTTTTTGATAACAGCTCGCATTCCGTCAGTATACGCAAATGCTTGGACACCGACTGACGGGTCGTATCGAAATGCTCCGCAATAGCATTGGGCGTCATAGACTGCAAGGCAATAAGTGCGATGATCGCCCGCCTCGTCGGGTCGGCTATGGCCTGAAAGACATCTCTTCTCATTTTTTGTCGATAGCTGCATTTTATGCATCCGATCGGTTGCAAATATATGAGCAACCAATCGGTTTCGCAAATTTATTTTTACCCCTTCAGCCGGGGGGGCGAGTGACACGCTCAACAAAGCAAATTTGACACGCAGAACAAAGCCCACCGGAGCGGACCATTCTAACTTTGCTGTAAAATCAGAAAGTAAAATGGAAAAGCTAATAAAAACAGACAACTATGACGGCGCATGTCAGACTCCCCTCGGCTCGGGTTACTCCGCAACTTCTACGGCCGCAGAAGTTGCACAAGGCATCGACCTCACTGGAAAGGTCGCCATCGTCACCGGCGGATACACGGGCATCGGCCTGGAAACTGTAAAAATATTAAGCAAGGCCGGCGCCGAGGTCTGGGTCCCGGCAAGAGACAGGTCAAAAGCCCAAAAGAACCTCGTCACCATCCCGGAAGCCATCATTCACTCGATGGACCTGATGAACCCGGATTCCATCGACGCATTTGCCGCCGTATTCTTATCCACGGGCAAGCCGCTTCACCTACTGGTAAACAATGCGGGCATCATGTGGGTGCCGCTCCGCCGTGACAGCCGGGGCAACGAATCACAGCTATCCACCAATCACCTGGGACATTTTCAGCTGACGGCGCGGTTGTGGCCTGCCCTGAAAAAAGCAAAAAATGCCAGGGTGGTAACGGTATCTTCTTACGGCCACCAGATAGCACCGTTCAATTTTGACGACCCCAATTTCACACACCGGCCATACGAGACCTTACAAGGCTATGGGCAAGCCAAGACGGCCAACAATTTATTCACCGTCGAACTTGACCATCGAGGCAAAGCTTTCGGCGTCCGGGCTTATTCAGTACATCCGGGTGCAGTCAACGGCACCGACCTGGGCCGTGAGGCGCCCATGGAATTATTCCGGCAAATGGGAACACACGATGCCAATGGAAATATATTTCCGGAAGTGGAAAGGAAGCTAAAGACGGTTCCCCAGGGAGCGGCTACGACGGTCTGGTGCGCGACCAGCAACAAATTACAGAACATCGGCGGTGTCTATTGCGAAGACGGTGATATCGCGGAGCTTGACCTGGGAAACATCGAACATAAATTCGACGCCCCTTCCACACTGCGCGAAGTACAGCCCTATTCGGTGAACGCCCAAAATGCACAACGCCTGTGGCGGCTGACAGAAGAGATGACAAATATCAAATTCCCCGTCGATTGATAAATTCTTTGTAATATTTGTATAGTGGAGTTCGAGACCAAATATATAACGCCCGATATAAAGCTTTCCGAATTCAAAGGCGACAGGTTCAAAACGGAATTTGCTTTCACTTACCATATGTTGGTATGGCTGCTCTCCGGCGAGGCAAAACTCATACAGGGGGATACGACTCACCGGTTTGCAGCGGGCGATATCTTTCTCATTCCAAAGAATCAAATCGCCACTGTACTCATTCTCCCGAAAGATGAACAAAATCATCGGTCTGTGTCGATGCATTTGACACCGGAAAGGCTCAAGAGTTTTTACGCCGGGAACCCGCCCGCCGCAGCATCACAATTGCCAAAGAAAATGTTTGGCTTTGGCCGACACCCACTACTGGAGAGTTGCCTGGCCTCATTGATACCCTACTTCGAAGTACAAGGGCCCTTTCCCGAAAACATCGCATCATTAAAGATCACGGAAGCCATCAGCATTCTAAGGCTGGTAACCCCCAATATCGACTCCATCCTGGCCAACTTCGAAGAGCCAGGTAAGATTGCGCTCATCGAATTCATGGAGAACCATTTCATGTACAACCTGCCGTTGGAGAAATTCGGTTACCTCACGGGACGTAGTTTGTCGACCTTTAACAGGGATTTCAGAAAGGCATTCCACACTACGCCCCAAAAATGGCTGCTTCAGAAAAGATTGGAACTGGCACATTATCAAATAAAGGAAAGCAATAAGCGTCCCGTCGAGGTATACCTGGAAGTAGGTTTTGAGGACCTGTCACATTTCTCGTTCGCCTTTAAAAAACATTTCGGGTATCCACCCGCTGATCTGTTCAGGGATTCACTTTCGCAAACACCAGTCCCGCTACCACTGCCTGACACAATCCGTAGAAAAACCAGCTGAGGACCATTATAAAGGTAATATCCAACGAGCTGAAAGTGATCCACATCACGGGCACTAGCGCAACGACGCTATACACCAATCCAAACTCGAGCCCGCGTACCACGAAATTCCCCTTAAAAAGTACCTTGAATCGCTCCCAAAACCAGGACAAAGCCAGGCTGACGACAAAAGCATGGGAATAGAACAGAATATCCCTGCCACTCTCTGATGTGAACATCGGGTTGATATATTTCACAAACAGAAATGGCATAAATTGAATGGCCAGGTATAGCCCTCCATAACTGACGACAAAAAGGATGACTCCGGCGATCAAGGCCGGTTTGATGATCTTTTTCATTTGCCATAAAACTATTATCGGAAGAATAAAGACTGGCTGACAAAAAATAGTCATCTATATGATTCCCGTCATTTCACACCGGAAGCCACCCGGATTTTTATTATATTACCAGGCTAATACCAACATTATGATCGCACGCATCTGGCACGGGAAAACAAATAGCAATGATTTTGAAGCCTATACAGAGTTCCTGAAAAAAGTAGCCATCCCCGACTATCAAAAGACCCCTGGCTTCAAAGGGCTTAGTTTCCTAAGACAGATCAAGGGCGACGAGGGACATTTTAACCTGGTCACCTACTGGGAGAATATAGATGTAATAAAGAATTTTGCAGGAGAAGACCTCGAAAAAGCCAAATATTATCCGGAAGATGACGAGTTCCTTTTGGAGTTCGAAGAACATGTCCAACATTACGAAGTATTCGCTACCCTGAATATTTGACACTATACGCCAAAGGACATATTTAGCCGGGATCAAAATATCTTCACCAGACAGGAGTTATTATACCCGAACATTCGTACCCTAAACACCCCTAAAATGAAAAGAACTACGTTATTCGTCGTTATCTCCCTATTGTCATTTGTTTCTTTCGCCGCCCCCAAAAAACCAACCAGTCATCGTTCCAAAGCTTATGTCTATATGAAGCATGGCAAGCTGCTGGAAAAGTATAAGGGCCATACCAGAGTCGTAACCAAGGACATTATTTTGGTCAACAGCACGACCATCCATCCCAACGGCAGCGTCGACGCGGGCAGTGGAGAGAATTTCCAGCTCACCGAAGGACAGTATATGACTATGGACGGAAAGGTTAAAAAGTTTAAGACTAAGAAATAGTCTGGCCACGGGCTTGGCCTTGTCTGCCGAAGCTATTCCGACCGTAGGCTGGTCACAGGATTGGCCAACGCCGCCCGTATGGTTTGAAAACACATGGTAGCCATCGCGATCAGGAACGCCGCAGCGCCCGCCAACGGAAATATCCACCAGTTGATATCCGTACGGTAAGTGAAGCTTTGCAGCCATTTGTGCATCGCCCACCACGCCACGGGGAAAGCTATCAGCGCGGCGATCAACACCAGTCTGGCGAAATCCCGGCTCAGCAGGGCGACAATGCGGGTGACCCTCGCGCCAAGCACCTTGCGTATACCGATCTCTTTGGTACGTTGTTCTGTGGCATAGGTCACCAGCCCGAACAAACCCAGACAGGCGATCAGGATCGCAAAGGCGGCAAAGGCCACGAACAGCTCACCGGTCTGCGCTTCCGCATGATATAGCTTGTTGAAATCATCGTCCATAAAGGTATAGTTGAACGGCACGCCGTTGGCAAATTCTCTCCATTTGGTCTCGATCTTACTCACGGAGGAATGGATATCGCCGGGACGGAGACGGATAGCCAGGTTCCGCCGGTTGTCGGCAAGGGTCATTACCACGGGGCCTATCTTATCATGCATGGAGCTGAAGTTAAAATCCTTTACTACACCTATCACGGGAAAGGCTCGCGGTCGCATACTGTCGTCCGGCTGGTATAGCCTTTCCTTCAACGGGTCTTTCCAGCCCAGCAGCGCTATAGCCGATTCGTTGAGGATAACGCCCATGGTGTCGGTGGGATAATTTGGTGAGAAATTTCGGCCCTTTACCATCTGCATACCCAAAGTGGGTATATATTGGTCGTCGATATACAGGTTGGTGAGTACAACGGTTGACTGCGCACTCATCACCGGACTTCGCCACCATGCATTTTGGTTATAGCCTCCACCTTGGGTAGGCATATCCCCGGAAAGAGTGGCGTCCGCAACCCCGGAAAGTTTTGGCAGCTCTTTACAGAAGCTCTTCATTCCGTCACCCGCTGAAAAAGCATTATGGATGATCAGCACCTGGTCGCGGTCATAGCCCACCCGGCGGTTACGGATATAGCTCAGCTGGTCATGGATGACGATCGTGCCGATGATCAGCCCGATGGAAATAAAGAACTGAAAAACGACAAGACTGCTTCGGAGCCAGCTGCTTTTGAATCCGCTGGCGATCTTTCCCTTTAGCACCAGGATGGGCTGGAAGGAGGAGAGATAAAATGCCGGATAGCTCCCGGCAAGACAGCCTACCAGGATCGTCAATCCCAGCAGCACAAGGAACAGGCGGGGGGAAAATATCGCTCCCATATACAGCTCTTTCCCGGCCAGGTGATTGAACAATGGCAGCAGGGCCAGCGCGATACCGATGGCGAGCAACAGCGAAAAGAGACTCAGCAGCATCGACTCCATAAGAAATTGAGCGATAAGATGCCCCCTTGTGGAACCCGCTACCTTGCGGATGCCGACCTCTTTGGCGCGATTGGCGGACCGGGCGGTGCTGAGATTCATAAAATTCACGCAGGCTATCACCAGGATCAAGATTGCGATACAGGAAAATACATACACATCGTTGATATTTCCATTGGGCTCGAATTCGTATGATTTATCTGAATGCAGATGAATGTCCTCCAGCGGCATGAGATGGTAACGAAAATAGCTCCCCTGCTGCTGCATGTCCCGCGATGAAATATGCAGTATATCCTGGAGCTCCCTGCTCAGATAAGTATTGATGGTAGCATCCACACGACTTTGGAGAACGGTCCTCTTCGTCCCCGGCCTGACCAGGATATAGCTTGCCACATTATTGCTTAACCACCGGTGCTCATCCCCCATCCACGTATCACGCAGAGGACGGATAAAGCTGAAATGGAAATGTGATGCCGTTGGTATGTTCTTGTAGACTCCGGTGACCTTGCATAAAGTATTACCCTGTAGTTCCAGGGTCTTGCCGACGACATCTGTACTATTGAAATACCGTCTGGCCGCCGTCTCATCGATGACAATAGAATGCGGTTCCTTTAAGGCCGTTGCCGGATCACCCGCCACCAGAGGTATCGGGAATACCTGGAAGAAGGTGGAGTCCGCAAAGGCAAGACGATGATCCTGCACCCACTCACTCCCTTTCTTGATCATGATATCGCTCTCGCTATTGAAATAGCTGATCCGCACCATCTGTTCTACCTGCGGGTACTCCTTTACCAGGGTCACGGGCAGAGGCTTTGGCGAGGTGGCGGCATTGAAGAGGGTGTTGTTGAAATAGATCTCCGCATCCAGGCGATAGATGCGGTCGGCCTTGGGGTTATATTTGTCATAGCTGAGCTCATCGAGCACATACAAGGCGATCAGCAGGCATACCCCCAGACCGGTAGCCAGACCGATGATATTGATAGCAGTAAAACCCTTGGTTTTCCAGAGGCTGCGCAATGCAACCTTCAGGTAATTCAAAAGCATGAAAGTTTATTTATAAAAGATTAAGACGATGCCGCCGGCTAAAAAGTTACAGCCGCATACTTGACATTCTACCAATTCAGGCGTATATTGACAGCCAACAATTTCCAATATGCCCCAAAAAAGGCCATTTTTTTCCTGTTCTTTCCTCTTATTGCCTGCCTGTTCTCCTGTACAAAAGACGGTCAAAAGCCATCTCCTCCACCGTCACCCGGGGACACCGTCACCCATGTCACCGCGGTAACTGTCGACCCCGCCCAGCTCATTTTGATCCCGGCCATGACAACCCAACTGAAAGCAACGGTTGCACCGATCAATGCCCCGTCAAGATGGCCGTAAAGCTATTCGTACTTAGGAATTACGATGTCTATGTGGTAGGGAATGGGCAGACCGCTGCCTGGGATCATGCCGCTGTCCCATGGAAGAATGGTTCCCCCCATATTGTCGGCGACAACACCGTTAGCTATAACTCCTTTACGCGGGGCATCGCTGTCACCGGCGGAAAAGTATATGTTACAGGGTTCAGCTTCAATACGCCGGAATGCCCGGCCTATTGCAATGGCAGATCCCGCGCCTCCTATTGGGTGGATAATGGGGGCACGATCACACAGACGCAGCTTGTAGCGTGTCGTCGGCAACCAGGTCAGCGCCCCCCGCTCCCTTTCCGATGGCGTCAATAACTGTACGGTCAACGGAATTACCGCCATCGGTAACGATATCTTTCTCGTTGGAATGTCAATCCCCTATAACGGTCCCGGTAGCTCCGCCGCCTGGCGGGCCTTTGAAGGAGCTTCGACTCCCATGTCCCTTGACATGACAGGTTATTACGTTGCCAATGGATACGACGCATGGGGGCTCTACGTCAGGTAATAGTATAAATTGAATTAACTTTAGTAGTCATACCCCCACGCCTAAAGCCTCTCCATATGATAATTCTAAGAATAGAGCATAAAGTTTCCAACTTCGAGGGTTGGAAAAAAGTATTTGACAGCGACCCGCTCAATCGAAAAAAATCAGGCGTCAAACGCTACCATATCTACCGCCCCACTGATGACCCCAACTTCGCCATTGTCGATCTTGAATTTGAAAGGCTCGACGAAGCGCTGGCAACAAAGGCTGCTTTACAAAACCTGTGGCCAAAAGTTGAAGGCACATTGATTTCCGGCCCGCAAGTGAAGATCCTGCAACTTTTTGAATCAAAAGAGTACTGAAGCCTGCTACTGTGATCTGAGAGAACTTAATATCGGCTTCTCAACACTCCTGATCTCATTCTGCCCGGGTTTCAACAACTCCAGCACCTCTATCACATTATTTCCCTTCTTCAACCACTCCACCGGAACATACAAAGTCTGCTGAGGTCCTATTTCCCAATACCTCCCCAAATGATGCCCATTCACCCACACACACCCTTTTCCCCAGGCGCGCATATCCAGATACGTGTCACCAACAGCCTCCAATTGGAACACCGCCTTTTTTAATACGGGCATCTCAGTCACACCCCCACTCTTCGCAAATTTCACAGAGTCCACCCGGTCAAAAGGCAAAGAGAACATCTTCCACCCCTTAACCTCCTTCTGATTAAACAACACCTCCTGGGTAATACCCTTCTTATTCTTCAAAAGGTTAGGTCCGAAATTTATCCGGCCCATATTTTCTACCAGCACATCCAGGGTCGCCTCTCCCCGGGGAATGGAAAGCCAAAGACTGTCCTGCTTTTGCATCCGGTCCAAAACTCCCTTCCTCTTCCCATTGATAAATACGATCGCATAGTCCCGAAGGTCTTTCAGTCTCAACACGCCGGAATCCCCTCCCTTGATCCTTGTCCGGTATAAAACATATCCATATCCCTGATGAAGGTCTTCAAAGGTCAGCGGCCTTAAACCCTCGGTAGGCTTTGGAAGAAAACTGGCCAGCGAAGTCTGCTCCTTAAATGCGATCCGCGGTAAGACAATAGTCCTTTTCGTCGCCGGCACCTCGGGAAGACGTTGCCCCTTCGGCAGATGACGTTCTATTACACCCCTGAAAACCATAAATTTTTCAGTTGCATTGCCTGCTTCATCCAGCGGCGCATCATAATCATAGCTGCTGATCTGCGGCTGGTAATAGGAGGTGTCATAACAATTTGCGCCGTTCATAAAGCCCCGCGTCGTTCCTCCATGGAACATATACATATTGATAGAAATACCCGCCGACAGGATCGAATCCAATTGCTGGGCATATTTTTCAGAAGGCACGGTATGATGCTGCTCCCCCCACCAGTCAAACCATGCAGGATACCATTCAGAAACAAAATAGGGCCCCTTGTTATTATTGATCTTATTTATGATCGACTTTACATTATCCGGGCTGTTGGTCCCATTTACAGCAGGCAGCAATCCGGGTAGTATCCCTTTTTCCACATCTTTTGATTGATCACAGGTATTCAGAAGACAATTAAAACCCGCCCGGACAAATAGCCGCCGGTTGATCTCGAGATATTCTCTGTCATTTGAATAAGCCCCATACTCATTCTCTACCTGAACAAGCAGGATATTCCCCCCATTGGTCACCAGCAACGGAGACAGTTCCTTACCCAGCCGGTCGATATAACTTTCATATTCCTTTAGATACTGCGGCTCCTTGCTCCTCACCACCAACCCCTTGATGTTCTGCAACCAATAGGGATACCCGCCAAACTCCCATTCCGCACAAACATAAGGGCTGGGCCGAAGCACCACCCACAATCCCTCTTCCTTCGCGATCTTCACAAAAGCCGCAATATCACTATTCCCTGAGAAGTCGAATTTGCCCCTCTCCGGTTCATGCACATTCCAGAACGCATATGTCCCAATGGTATTGATACCCATGGCCTTTGCCATCTTCATCCTTTGCCTCCACGCCTCCCTCGGTATCCGGGGATAATGCATCTCCCCCGATATTATCTGAAATGGTTTCCCATCCAATAAGAACGCAGTATCATTTACTGTAAACGTATGCTTCTGTGCCATGGAGGAACTCATCGTAAATAGCACACATAGCACAGCCAAAAAAAATCTATTCATCATTCAATTTTTATCTATGTCTTAAAATTTCCATTCGCTCATTATTTATCCCAACCAGGATCAGGTCATCGCCACGGCTGTTCTTTATCAACTTCATGTCTTTCACATCGCCCTTAATAAATATCCCATCTCCAACATTTGTCAAAGCCCTAAATTCCCCCGCCCCTTCTCCTTTCAAGAACAGGCCATAAGATGCATCATAGCGGCCATACATCACTTCCGCCTGATACTCATTACCCGCCAGTAACAGATCCGGTTTGCCATCTCCGTCCAGATCATGGGCAACTATCGCATTCACGGGAGCAAACTGAGCTTCTAAAGGCAAAATATGTTTACGAAATTTCCCACCCCCTAAATTCTCAAACCAGCAGCTATGCAATTCATTGCACCGGAGCTTAATAGCATCCTTCAAAACATCGTCCGGGAACAAGCCCCCAAGATCGGTCGATGCGAAATCAGTGTTCCGCAGGAACCGCTTTTTAAAAGAAGGTATCTGCCGGGCCAGCTGATCCAGATTCAGTCCAAGCTGTAATGTCTTTTTTCCGGCATCATCCGGTATATAATAACAGAGCAGGGGATCGATCCGCCCATTTCCTTTAAGGTCCTTCGCAAACAGCTCCAGCGGCGTCTCTGCCGAAACATGATACGGGTTGTTCGAGCCCATATTCCCGGCTATAATATCCATATCCCCATCTCCATCTACATCCGCCACCGCAAGACTTTTCCACATGCCATGATCACCCCCCAGCCCCAGGGAGCTGGTCACTTCCTTCATCTTCCCGCCATCGGCTTTGAAAACACGTATCGGCATCCAATCGCCGGCGATGATAAGCTCATCCTTCCCATCCCCATCAACATCGGCCCAAACAGACGCCGTTATCATCCCCGCTTCGGACAAGGCAGGACATACTTCAGCGGTTATATCCACAAACACGCCATTTCGATACTCCAGCAAAAAACTTTTGGGCGTACCAGGATACTCGAGCGATACCCTCCCGCCGATAAAAACCCGCAAAGGCGCTCCCCCGCCCCCCGTAAAGCTCACGGCTTGCGCAATTGTATTGACGGTCCCCGGCCAGGCCGACGGGCTCAACGCAAAATTTCCCTTGCCATCGTTAAGATAAAGTCGGGGTGTATGGAACGGCGATCCTTTATCGAACTCGGTGCTGCCACCCGCAACGATCAGGTCGAGGTCATTATCTCCATCTACATCTACCAGTACGCTCTGCATGTCCTCCTCGTATTTCGGTCCACCCACCAATGCCCGGCATAGAAAGGACCCGTTCTTTTGCTGCAAACAAACCTCCCCCGATTGTTTAAAAGCGCCCCCGATAAAGAAGTCGGTAAGACCATCCCCGTTCACATCACCCACACTTATAAAAGGACCCAGCTGCGAATATTTCTGCGGAAGCAGCGGCGTAAAAGCAAAATCATTAAAGAATGTTTCCTGGTGTTTAACCCGCACCCCAAGCGAATCCGTTACATCGACAAAGGCCCCCAGCCAACGGTGGTCCGCATCGGCTCGCCCCGCATCCTTTTCATCCATCACCAGCGTCGTATCTATTGGCAGCCCGGACAAACGCTGTTGTTTCCCATTGGGCCAGGTGACGATCACGCTATCGATCCGCCCATTCTTCCCAACTCCGAAATGCATCCTCGTATCCACAGAAGAAGCATACCCCCTGACAGGATATTCTTCCTCGGATTGCACAAGCCCATTTTGCCACAAAAAGATCTTCGTTCCAAATCCATCCCGGTTCAGACTATCCCCCTGCAGCACAAAATTTATAAAATGCCCCCTGCCGCTGTCTCCCCCCGCTCCGCGGCTGTTCCCGTCCCCCCGGCTGTTATTGATATAGACAGACGCCTCCTGGTTGATATTATTCACCACAAGATCCAGATCGCCGTCATTATCCAGGTCCACATAAGCCGCCCCATTGGAAATGGCTTTTTCACTAAATCCCGCCAACAAAGACTCATTAGAAAAACTCCCGTTACCATTGTTATGGAAATAATAATGGCGCAAAGGCACAGCGCCCAGGCTGTCCAGCTGACCTCTCAGCAGTCGCTCCCGTGCACTCTTCTCGATCACCCCATAAGTTTGACTCCGGTAACTTACAAAATCCGAATTGATCAGGTCCCGCCCCATTCCATTCGTAATGCTGATATCCTTATTGCCGTCGTTATCCAGATCAGCCAGCAACACACTCCAGCTCCAATCCGTCTCGCTCATTCCCGCCAATTGCCCGATCTCGCTAAAATAGGGTATAGCCGTATCGCCATTAAGACTCACCCCCCGGTTTAGCTGTAGCATATTCCTCATGAATTCCGGCTGATACCCTGCCCTTCTTTCCGTTTCATAGCGACCGTAATTCATAAACGAGAACATCATCTTTTTCCGGTAATTGTCCTCAGGCATCATGTCCAACGTGGCAATATCCGGAAGTCCGTCGTTGTTGATATCTGCCGCATCCACCCCCATGCTGCTATAACTTTGATGCCCCAGCGATTCTGCAATAACATTGGTGAATGTCCCATTCCTGTTGTTCAGCCACAAAAGGTCATTACTTAAATAGTCATTGGTGACATATAGATCCGGCCACCCGTCCCCATTAAGATCACTCACAACAACCCCAAGCCCATATCCATCATCCTTGATGCCGGCAGATAACGAAACATCCTTAAAATAAGGATGGTTGGTGCCCGGAAGGATACCCATGTTCTTATATAGCTTATCGCTTCGGATGGAATGCCCGCTGAGGTCAGGCTTGACAATATCGTTTTGCGCAACGGCAGGATGCAGCTCATGGTTGACAAGATACATATCCAGCCGCCCGTCCCTGTCATAGTCGAAGAACGCCGCCTGGGTAGAATAGCTGGTATCAGCCAGGCCATATTCAGACGCACTTTCCGTGAACGTAAGATCGTGGTTATTGATAAAAAGCAGGTTCTTTCTCTTAACACCCGGCACATTACCCGATACACAAACATAAATATCAGGATACCCGTCATTGTTGATGTCCACCACACTGACACCGGTACACCAGCTGGTCGTTTCCAGCCCCGCCTTTTTTGTAATATCCTCGAAATGATGATTGCCCAGGTTCAGATACAGACGGCAACTGGCCTGCGATGCCCCGAAAAAAAGGTCCGGCAGCCCGTCCCTGTTAAAATCCCCCACGCCAACACCGCTGCCCATATAGGTATATTCATCAACTACCAGGTTGACAGAGTCGTTCTCCGTAATGGTATTACTAAAATGGATGCCGGAAGTTCCGGCATCCAGCTTGCTAAAAAGGGTGTGGGGGCTACTATTCTCTTTGCAGGACAGGAAAAGGATTGGGCATAGCAACAGCCATGACAAAAGGAAAAAACTTATATTTCGTCCCGTGGCGTACATTACTGATAGTTTGCCACCAGGGTAGTGACACTTCTGGCGTCCAGCTGGATCTTGTTAGCGGCCATGGTGGACTTCTGCAAGCTCTTCGTGCTGCTGGTCACATAAGCCGTAATAGTACTACCCGTCAGGGTGGCCGATCCGCCCAGCCCTCCCAAAGATATAACAGAAGAGCTTGTCCGGTTATTTACGATGACAAGGACCAGCGTTTTGGCAACAGGGTCTGTATAGGCCGACACCATGACATCGCCTGCTGCATACACGGGGTCGGTTTGATTGTTCAGAACAGCATCCACTCTGATCATCCCCGGCCGGACAAATCGCGAAAAGTTCCCCATACACCACAGTTGCTTGGAATCAGAAACCAGACCGTCCGTCTTTGACAATGACGGGTCCATCGCACCTGATGGAGTATTGATATACACTAAGCCGTCACTGTAATTATAAGGGTTGATACCCAGCCACCACTGCCAGGAGGAGGCGCCCGCAACAGCCAGGTCGTTATGGATCACTCCCGCCACATACAACCCGTAATCAATACTCGTATTTCTCGGATAGCCATTCAATGATCCACAGATATCCCCCAGGACCCCAAACTCCGTCTCCCACAATTGAAGAGAGGAATTGGCGCTCTTGGCACTGGCAGCCGCCGCCTGGCGGTCCGTCACAAGCGTCGCAGCCGGACAGGTGGTGAAATAGCTATGATAAGAAATAGTATTGTCAACACCCGCCACACCCCCCAGATAATTCGAACTGGAAGAATTGAACCACTGGTTTATTTGATCACCCCGGCCATCATTAGTGGCATTGTTCAGAAAAGTTATCTGCCCGGCCTCGCCCACTACGATATGGGTGTTTACCCCATTTGCCTGCAGGTCAGGTCCGAGTATCTTCACAAGCCCGGCAATGTCCGCATTGGATGCAGCCGATCCCTCCTGGTTGTTCGAAGACCCCCAATTCCATTGCGGCTCATTGACAGGACTTATATAATCCAGGGGCGTACTGGTTCCCTGGAAATGCTTGCATACCTGGACGAGAAAGTCGGCATAGTTCTGGAACTTGGAAGAGCTCAGGCTGAATTGAGCAGTACCCGTCCCATAGGCTTTGCCATTGGTGGTCAGATAGACGGGAGGGGAACACGCAAAACCTAACAGGTACTTTACCCCCCTCGTCTTGGCCGCATTCAAAAACCATTGCTGGCCCTGTTGCTTATTCCACGAATAGGTCCCATCCGGATTTTGAAAACACTCCTCCCGCCTGTACTCGTCCGCTATGCCGCTGGAATCACCCTGCTCATAGCTCCCGGCGCCGATATTGAATCTCCAAAGCGACAACCCAATGCCTTTTGGGTTGCCGCTGGAATCTACATCCATGCTAAAAAGATAATCGGCTATTTGGTTTTTCTTTGAAAGATTAGCCCAGTTGCCAACGAACTTCGAGGACCACGCATCGGACGCGCCGAAACTGTGAATGGTTTGATGGGTGCCGGCCAGATTCACCTCCAGCGTCGACTTTTGCTGGCAGGTATCGATACCATTGAAAATGCACGGGTCTGTTGGTGGAAAAGAGGAAGAAGAGCTTCCCTTCTTACAACTCAACGCCAAAGAAAGTAGTACAAAAAAAATATTTATCATAGCCTGTCTTGATCTGTTCATTTAGTTTTCATTGAGCATCAATACCCGGGGTTTTGTTTAATGACTCCACCACCCGCTTGAATTTCCGTTTGTGGAATGGGGAAGAGATCATTGGTTCCGGGTTTATACAGCTTCCCCTTATTGGCAGTCACCTCGGCGATATTGGTCCTGCTGTCATACGGGTCTGTATTTGTTTGCAGCCATTGCACATAGCTACCACTGGGCCCGAACATAGAGGACATCAAGGTAGTGCCATTGACCTTAACCCTATGCAGGTCATCCCATCTCACATCCGCATATTCTCCGGCCAATTCCAGTCTCTTCTCCAGGATAATGGCATTTACCAATGCATCCCCCGACAGTCCGGTCTTTGGCGTCAGGTTTACCCGCGCACGTACCTGGTTCAGCATCGAGCTGGCCGTTGTGGCATCTCCATTCCGGGCAGCAGCTTCGGCATAGATCAACATAACATTAGCCAATCGCATAAAAATATAAGGCTTGGGCTGCCAGCGGTTGTTATATCCCTGGTTGACAGGGCTCCGTTCTCCCAGCGGGATATAGTATTTCCTCCAGTTCCTTCCCGAAGTATTTCCGCTTGGCCGGCCATTCCAGCTGGTCACTGCCGGATCTCCCGCAACAGGCTGTCCGTTTTTTATGATCGTATTGACCCTGCGGATGCTGTCATTTTCATTTAAGAACGCATCTTCCAGGTTGCTGCTGGGTACATGCCAGCCCCAGCCTCCGTCGGCGCCGCTTCCGGCCACCACCGGGTTCACGTTGCCGATCAGGTTATTCGCGCCGATCTCGAAGATCGACTCCTGCCCATTGTAATAGGCAGTCTTAAAAATATCGCCATAATTGGGCTCGAGATGGTATTCATTCAACGCCAGCAATTGTGTTGCTGCCAGCACGGTAGAATCATAATGACCGGACCATAAGTTCGCATAAGCCAGATAAGCCAATGCCGCTCCCTTGCTGGCCCTTGCCATATCCTCGGAGGTCGTATAATTCTTACGTTGAGGCAGATTGGCCGCCGCATATTCAAAATCCGCATTGATAAATGCCCAGACCTGGTCAGCCGTAGCTCTTGCCAGCGGGATCTCGCTTTGCTTGGTATTCTCGGTATAAAGCGGCACCCCTCCAAAATTTTTTGCCAGGTCCATATAAAAGAACCCTCTCAAAAACCGCATTTCGGCGGTCAGGCGCGTTTTCAACTGAGCATCAACGGTCGATGTTGCTAAATTGGCGATCCCGAAATTACACTGACCGATACCCAGGTAGCTGAATTGATAAAGCTGGACAACATCCCCGGCGGTTGGAGTGATGCTTTCCAGGCTGCCGACAGCCCGGTAGGACGCAGCATTGCTAAATCCTCCCAGATTTCCCAGCCATCCATTATCGGTGGCTGTTTCGAAATTGAGCCGGTACCACATGGTCTGCCACCAGTCATTTTCGTTGATCACGGAATAACAGCCTGTCACATAGTTGATACAACCCGCGGATGTTTGAAATACACCCGTATTTTGTACAGTTTGCAGCCCGTAATATGGAATATCCGTGAAACTCTTCTTACACGAAGAGAAAATAAAGACCCCAGAAAATAGCAGTATGATTTTAATATTTTTCATATTTACAATGTTATTGGTGAGAATTATAACACTAAGCTTATCCCGGCATTAAATGATTTGGGCACGGGGTATTGTCCTCTGTCAACACCTTGATACTGCTGACTGTCGGATTGCACTTCAGGATTAAAGCCTTTGTATTTTGTGAAGGTAGCCAGGTTCTGCGCTCCCACATAGACGCGAATGCTCTTGATGCCATTCACTTTCAGGAAAGGAAGGTTGTATCCCAACTGGATATTCCGGAGCCTGGTAAAGCTTCCATCTTCCACATACCAGCTGGAGAAATTATAATTGTTCCCGGTGGCAGGATTGGGATTGACGGCATTGGGATTGTCCGCCCTCCAGACCTTGTCATAGCTCCCGGCGATAACATTGGACGCACGGTCGCCGGTGATCAGATAGCGCTTGGTGGTATTGGCCACTTTTTGCCCATATGAACCATACAATTCTACCAAAAGATCGAACCCTTTGTAATCTGCCTTAAGGGAAAAATCCATATTCAGATTCGGATAGGGGCTGCCCAGATAGGTACGGTCACCGGCTGTATTGATGGTGCCATCCCCATTTACATCGACATATTTGAAATCTCCCGGTTTGGCCAGCGGCTGTATCATATTGCCGTTCTTGTCGACATAGGAATTTATTTCCGACTGTGACTTGAATATACCAGCCACTTTATAACCATAGAAAGCTCCGACTACACCCTTGGTATACATTCTTGTAAAGGACATGCCAAACCGCTCCTCTTCCCGATAATTATCCTGTGCGCCCACATCCAATCCCTCGACACCACCCAGGCTGAGGTAGGTGGATTTTACATGGCTCAAAGATATCCTGGGGATGATCCTCAGCTCAGTGGTCGGCGTAATGATATAGCTGGCCGAAAATTCCCAGCCTTTGTTCCCGATGCTGGCCACATTCGCTGTCGGCAGATTGGGCTGTCCCGCACTTAAAGGAATAGATGGCAACGTCAGGATAGCGCCGCTGGACTTGTTATCGAAGTACTCGAATTCGAAATTGAACTTGTTGTTAAAAAGAGTGCCTTCCAATCCGGCTCCGCGATCCAGGTCGGTTTCCCATTTCAGATTGGGGTTGCCGATCTGCGTGGGTATGGTGCCATACGATATCTGACCCGCAAACGGATAGGTAGCGCCGGTAGATACCAGGCTATACCAGGTGCTGCGCGTGATGGCATCGGCATTACCTCTCTTACCCCATCTTGCCTTCAGCATCAGGTTGTTCATCCAGCTATAGCTTTTCATGAAATCTTCGGCAGACAGACGCCAGCCCACTGACACAGACGGGAAAAATGCATATTGGTTGCTGATGGGGAACTTTGAGTTACCATCTCTGCGTGCATTGGCTGTTAAATAATATTTGCCGTCGTAGTTATATTCAACGCGACCGAAATAAGCCGATCTCTTCACCCAATACGCATTATTGATACCTCCCGTAGGTCCGGTCCCGAAAGCAGCCAGGACAGCAGGGTTTGTCAGGTCCATATTCAGGTAGTCGGCATAGGCGAACAGGGGATTGTTGCCATTGGCGCTATCCGCGGAAAATCGCTGACCGCTGCCATAGTATTCCTTTTGTTCCGCAGCTTCCTGACCAACCAACGCCGTAATATGATGCTTTTCCGCAACGGAAAGCTTATACGTCAGCACATTGCTCAGCACCCAATTGTACTTGGTGTCGAACCCTGAACCAGCCTGGGTCAGCGCGCTATAGTTATTGGAGTTCAGATAATATCTGGGTGTAAAGAAATTATTCGTGGTATTATCCACATTGGCTCCAACGGTGGTGCGGAAGGTCAGATTCTTAATAGGCTGAACTTCCATAAATGCGCTGGACTGGATCCCATACAGCTGATTGGGACTTAATGTGGCCAGGTTCATACCAAATACATAGTTGGGAGGAGGCGTTCCGTTACCAGGACCACCATAAGGTGTTCCATAAGCGCTCCAGGTAGCATCATACAGCGAAGGATTGGCGGAAGCAGGGATATGCTGCAGGTTCGGATTGATGAACGGGCTTGTGATAGGATCTGTACCCAGCAATCCCAAAAAATCCACAGGCGTATTTATCCAGGTCTCATACCGTGGTGCAAGAGAGCCGCCGAACTTGAGCCATTCGTTTACCTTAAAGTCCCCGGTGAACCTGGCAGTAACTCTTTTCCAGTCACCAACCTTGGTGTTGGCATGAGCATCCGTATAGGACAGGCTCAAAGCATATTGCGATTTTTCAGACCCGCCCGTATAGCTGATCCCTACATTCGTAGTGGGGCTATGGGAATTGATCACGGCATTCCACCAATCCGTCGACTTGGTAGTATCGTATTGGTTGACGGGCGTTTCAGCAATGCTAAAGCTGGGATTGGACAGCCGCTGGATCTTCAGCCATTCCGTGGAGCTGGCCATCGTAAAAGGCTTTTTCAGCGTCTGGGACTGGTAATTTACCGTCACATTCAGATTGCTTTGACCGGCCTTGCCCTTCTTCGTTGTTATCACAATGACCCCGCTGGCAGCCTGGGCGCCATAGATAGCCGCAGCCGAGGCATCTTTCAGCACGTCCATTCTTTCAATGTCGGCCGGGTTGATGGAATTGAAATATCCGCTCTGGATGGGAACGCCGTCAACGATCAAAAGCGGCTGGCTGCTTCCCTGGATGGTATATACACCCCTGATATAGATATTTGGCTGTGCACCCGGGCCATTTGAACCGGCCAGCACACGGACACCCGGTACCTCGCCCTGAAGGGAGTTTGCGGCATTGGGATCTTTAAAGGTTGTCAGTTCCTTCCCGGATATGGACCCTACCGAGCTGATCAGGTCAGACTTCCTGGTCGTACCATATCCCACGACCACCACATCGCCCAGACCCTCGCTGGTAGTTTCCAGCACCACCATTTCCGCAACCTGTGAGGCGGCGATTCTTTTAGGCGCATACCCGATATGAGTAAATTGGAGGATCGCCCCCGCAGGCGCATTGATGGAAAAAGCTCCCGCACCGTTTGTCTTGGTTGAAACTTTGCTGCCGACCACCGCAACGGTGACATCCGGGAGAGGGGCGCCGCCCGCGCTTACTTTTCCTGTGATCACCTGCTGGGCCCAGAGCGTGGCCGAGGCACAAAATAGCAGGGCGCACATCGATACAATTCTGGCCGTTTTTACAGCCGAAAGCAATGAACTTCTCATAATGACAAGTAGTCGTTTAGTTTTAGTAATAATTGTCAGCTTAACAAGTGCAAAATAGGTAGCTAAACAGGGGATAATGGGGGATAAAACACACAGGAATGGGGGGTAAAACGAGCAAAAGCAGTCGATTTTCACTCCCCCGTCTCCCGAATGGTATTTAATTGCTGGTTAAAGGATTGTCTGTATTTTTTGATATATTCGGAGGGGGTAATGCCGAAGATCCCTACAAACTGCTCCCGAAAATACCGCGCATCGTTGATGCCCACCTGGAAAGCAGCCTGGCTGACGTTCACATTTTCGGTCAGCATGAGCACGGCAGCTCTCCTAAGCCGGATGCTTCGGATAAACGCGTTCAGCCTTTGCCCGGAGATGGCCTTGACCTTCTGATTGAGCCTGGAATGGCTCATGCCCATCGCCTTGGAGAACTTTTTCATGGTAAATTCCTCATTATCAATATTCTCCTCAATTATTGCTATGCATTTCCTAAGGAAGTCCTGGTATTCCTTTGGCACCTTCACCGTGCTTTCCTTTAGCGTAATGCTGTCCAGGAAATAGCGCTGCAGGGTATTTCTGTTCTTAAGCAACGCTTCCACTCTCGCCGATAAATGTTCACTGTCGAAAGGCTTCGTAAAATAATCGTCGGCCCCGCCTTCTATCCCCTTTAGCTTGGTTTCAGATGTAGTGGCAGCAGTCAGCAGGATCACCGGTATATGCCCCAGAGACCCAGACTGCTTGATCTTGGTACATAGTTCGATGCCATCCATCCCTGTCATATTAATATCACTGATAATAAGATCGGGTATATGTTCCTCTGCCAGCCCAAACCCATCTATCCCATTAGACGCAGTATAAAGCAGGTATTTGGAAGAAAAAAGTCGTTGCAGATACTGCAGGATCTCCGCATTATCGTCGATCAACAAAATGGATTTCTTATCCGTCACCACTTCTTCAGCAGTTTTGCCGTCACTGGGGATGCCGGGGGCTTCCTCGAAGACGCCGTTCTCTTCCTCCATCAATTCCTCTAAAAGTTCAAACTTCCTTCCTGGTCCCTCCATTATATATGTTTCCCCAAGCTCGGGGATTTGCCTCAGGAGGCAAATGGTAAAACTGGCCCCCTCCCCTGGTGCGCTTTTACAGACGACGGTCCCCTTATGACGTTCAATAAAATTCTTTACCAGGAAAAGCCCGATCCCGAACCCCGCCTTCCCCTTGCTGCCCGCATGTACCTGCTGGAATTTGTCAAATACCTTGTTCAGATCGCTTGCTTGTATCCCAATTCCTGTATCCTTTATTTCAATACAGACCTTCTCACCCGCCTCTCTCAAAATAAACTCGATCTGTCCCCCTCGCGGTGTAAACTTAAAGGCATTGGACAGGAGGTTGAACAGTGCTATCTCGATTTTCTCGTAATCGCCCTGTATCTGTATCGGTTCCGTTGGCGCGATAAAGTGATAGCTGATCTCCCTGGAACTTGCCTGCTGGGCAAAACACTGATATACTTCATTGCATAAAGCAACAACGTCGATAGTGGAAATCTTCAATACATCCCCGCCGCTATCCGCCTTCCGGAACAACAGCAGCTGATCTACAAGGCTCAGCAGGCGCCGCGCATTCCGATGAGCCACTGCCAGGTCCTCCGCCGGTAGCTTGCCTCCCGTTTGGGTCATCGCTTTTTTCAGCGGATCTATGATAAGCGCCAGGGGGCTCCGGAACTCATGGGATATATTGGTAAAAAAAGACAGCTTCCGTTCAGAAAGATTCTTTTCTTTTTCGCTCTCCAAATGCGCCAGCTTGATCTCGAATTTCATCCGCTCCTGCTTGCGGGTATACTCGATATATAGATAGATCGACCCGGCAAATACCATCGCATAAAGACAGTACGCCCACCAGGTCTGATACCAGGGGGGTAGGATAATGATCCGCAGCAGCTGCGCCTCTTTACCCCATTTACCATCGGGACCGGAGACTTTAACTTTAAAATCATAGCTGCCGGCTGCCAGCCTGGAATAATTCGCGGTTCGGGCATTGATATAATTCCAGTTCTTATCCCACCCATCTAAATAATAAGCATATTTTACTTTATCCGCTCCGGCAAAGGTCAGCGCGAGGAAATCCATGGAAAGGATCGATTTGTTGTAGGGCACCGTTATTTGTGTCACCTTTTCCATATCCCGTCCCGAAACATAGGAAGTATCATCTCCGATTGGTTTATCATTCACTTTTACTCCATCCAGGAACACCCTGGGCGCGTCCTCGCTATAGTGGACACTGTCCGGGAAGAAATAATTGAAACCCTTGATACCGCCGAAAAGGAACTCGCCCGTGCTCAAAACCGTAGCCGCATTGAAGCTGAACTGATTGCTTTGCAGACCATCGGATTGTGTAAAGTTTCGGAAAGTCCTTGTCTTTAGATTGAATTTTGTCAATCCATTGAAGGTGCTGATCCATAAACTCCCGTCTTTATCTTCCAGGATCTGCAATAGCATATTGCTTGGCAATCCGTCTTTAGTCGTATACTGGGTAAAATGCCCGTCCCCTTTATTAAAAAGAAAAAGTCCCCCGCCCTGAGTGCCGATCCATAAATTCTTATCCCGGTCCTCATGCATGCATCGGACGGCGTAGCCCATATTATAAAGGACATGCTTTTTGAGCTTTCGGTCGATTTTGATGAGAGTCGTATAGTTACCGCCCCAAAGATCACCTCCACTGTCTTCCAGCATGCATTGAAGATTAGTAAGGCTATTGTCGAACAGTACAAATTTGTTCAATCCCTTGTCCAGATAATATAAGCTACCCTCATTGGTAGCACCGGCCCAAAGTGTTTTTTGTGAGTCTTCAAAAAGGAACCAGACATTGTTTTCTTCCGCATTGGTCACGGTATTAAAACAAGTGTATCTTTCGAATGTACCCGTTGCTTTGTTCAATCGGTTGACCCCTCCAAACCAGGTTGACATCCACAATTCTCCCTTATGATCCTCGATAATGCTCGTGATAAAATTACTGCTGATGCCTCGCGGATCAGACGCAGTATGCCTGAAATTTCGATAGCTGTTCTTTACCCGGTCCCAATATCGTAGGCCGGCTCCGTCCGTGCCGATCCAAACATTGCCTGCATCCTCGCAAAAGGAAAGTATAAAATTATCCACCAGGTCGCCGCCACTGGGTGGTTGGTAGACTACCTTCTCAAAGGACGGAGGTGAGGGATCGATAATATTGATGCCGCCTCTCAAGGTGCCGACCCATTTACGGCCTTCCGTGTCTTCATAGATCGTATATACGGAATTGCTGTTTATTAGCGGTTTTCCATTGCCTCCCGTCATTGGGCTTGCGGAAGTCGCGTTATTCGGCAGCGACCAAAGACCCGCCCCATCCGAGCCTATCCACAAAACCCCCTGTTTATCGGAACACAAGGTCACGACCTTGGCTTTGACGGGCATAAAATTACCCGAGTAACTATTGGATGGGGGGTCGTAAAGAAAAACCCCGCCATCATTGGCCAGCCAAAGCCTCCCCTTTCTGTCTATCTTTAAACAATTCGCCTGCTGAATGCTGCTGTTGACCCGTGAGAGTTTTTTTTGAGCCGGGTCATAATTGAAGAGTCCTTCATGTTGCACAAACACCCACAGGCGATGATCCGCACCCTGTGCCAGACCCGTCACATCATAATTCCCCGAATGCCGGTCATTTATAATTAAAGGTATTTGCAGCCCGTTGGCAGTGCCGTTCTTAAACACCAGCAGCCCATTATGCTGCGTAGCCACCAATATGCAGCCGGGACCCGCTGCCCGCACAATATGGATATTATCCTGTATGTTTTCCAATGAGCCCGACAAGGAAGTATAACGTACCCGGGAGAATTTCGAGGTGAGCACATTATACATGCTTAAGCCTTTCTGCCCGCCCACCCAGATACAATGGCTCTCGTCTTCTTCTATGCTGTAAATAGTATTGGTGGCAAGTGAGGTGGAATCATCGATCACATTATGGAATACCTTGAACCCATATCCATCCCAGCGGTTCAGTCCGTCATAAGTGCCGATCCAAAGAAAGCCGTTGTGATCCTGGCAGATGCTCATGACGGCATTGTTGGAAAGGCCTTGCTCTATTCCAAGGATTCGGACAGGCAATTCCCTGGCAGCGAGGGGCTGAACAAAAACGGAGAATAGAGATAAGATCAGAGCATTTAGTTTCCTACAAGCACACATATGGCATCACAGTTAATCTTGGTAATTGGCCGGTTCCCTACAGAAGGGGGGAAGATACAAAAAGAACCGGACACCGGTAGTATCAAAATCGTACAACCGGACTTCCAAATCCCTATCCAATCCCCTCACCGACAGCCCATTACAATCCTGGCATAAGCTTCGCCCCTCATAAATTATGCTTAAGAACTATATCCTCACGACACTCCGCAGCCTGCGGAACAAACCCACGTATAGTTTATTAAATATAGCCGGACTGGCTCTCGGCATCGCTTGCGCCACCCTCATCTTTCTCTGGGTCGAGGACGAGCTCACCTGGGACCATACGGTGGTCGATCGCAGCAATATCTATTGGACGCGCCTGAACATGCCCTACAACGGCAAGATCACGAGCTTTGACAATGTACCCGGTCCCCTGGCGCCAGAGGCGATAAAGACCATTCCCGGCATCCGTTATGCCGTCCGTGGTACCAACACGGAGCGACGCCTCTTTACCATCGGTGATAAAGTGATATATGAAGACGGTACTTTCGCCGACTCAAGTTATGTTGACCTGCTGAAGATCTCCTTCCTGAAAGGCAGCCGTGTCGGCTGTCTGCGTCTTAAGCACTCCATCGTTCTTACAGAATCTACCGCTCGTAAATTCTTCGGCAACGCCGACCCGATGGGTAAGACCCTGGTCATGAATAACAGCATTAATTACAAAGTCACGGGTATTGTGCCTGATTTCCCGAAGAACGTGTCTCTCCGATTCAACTGGCTCGTGGCGTTCGAGGATTACACCGACGAGCAGGATTGGCTCAAGACCTGGGGTAGTTTTGGACGGCCGGCCATCCTGGAGCTCGAGCCCGGCGCCAACCCGGATGTCATAGCAAAAAAGCTCACCGCCCTCATCCGTCCAAAGGACATGGCCTATACCAAGGTCGATATGCTCCTCTGGCCGATGAACGACTGGCATCTCTACAATAACTTTACCAATGGACGGCAGGATGGTGGCGCCATAAAATTTGTAAAGCTCTTTTCGCTCATCGCTTCGATCATTCTGCTCATCGCGTGTATCAATTTCATGAATCTGGCTACGGCACGCGCCGGACAGCGCGCAAGAGAGGTCGGTGTCCGCAAGACCCTTGGCGCCCTGAGACAGTCACTCATCGGCAGGTTCATCTCCGAATCCCTGATGCTCTCTTTCCTTTCAGTCCTATTGGCTGTATTGCTCGTATATATTACCCTGCCGGCGTTCAACGGTCTTGTGAACAAGGAGCTCTCGTTTCATTTGCCCCCTGTCCATCTCATTGGCTTGCTGACCATTGGTATTGGCTGTGGCCTTTTGTCGGGCAGCTACCCGGCCTTTTATCTCTCCTCGTTTAATCCCGTAACGGTGCTGAAGGGGTTGAAGATCCGGGCGAGAGGCAGTGCAGGCTTCATCCGCAAAGGGCTTGTCACAACGCAATTCGTTATTTCCGTAACCCTCATCATTTGCACCATTGTTATTTATCAGCAGGTACAGCATATAAAAGACCGGGACTTAGGATTCGAGCAGAAGGACCTGCTCTATCTCGACGTTCAAGGAAAGATGGCCGAACACTATGATGCCATCCGTGACCATTTGATGGCCACCGGCGTATTGGACCATGTTGCTCTCAGCTTCAGCCCGCCCCTCAATAGCTGGAGCGGAACGGATAATCAGCATATCACTTGGGAGGGGGACGACCTCAACAGTAAGGAGTTCATCAACCAGGAGTTCGTCTCACCCAGCTATATCGCGGCGATGGGACTGAAGATAAAGGAAGGCCACGACTTCCACCCAGACGCAAAAGTAGACAGCAGCTCGGTGATCATAAACGAGAGCCTCGCGGCTCTTATGGGCAAGGCCGGCAAACCCGGCAATCGCATCATCAGGAACGACGGTCAAAACCGTATCCCCCTAACCATCATCGGTGTCGTTAATAACTTTGTTTTTAACGACATGTATGGCAAGCCCGCACCGATGTTCATTGCCTGCAATCCTGAATTTCTCAATTATTGTCATAGCCTCGAGATGCGCCTGAAGCCCGGCACGCCCCCCTCCACCGCCATTGCAAAGATCACGGCCGTCATAAAGGCCGACAACCCCGGCTACCCCGTCGAGGTCAAATTCGCCGACGATCAATACAACCAACAATTCACTGATGAGACACGCATCGGCCAGCTCGCCAGCCTCTTCGCAATTCTTGCTATTTCCATCTCCTGTCTCGGACTCTTCGGCCTCGCCGCCTACACCGCCGAACAGCGCACAAAAGAGCTCGGTATCCGCAAGGTCCTGGGCGCTTCCATCCATGGTCTCGCCAGTCTTCTCTCCCGCGAATTCCTCCAGCTGGTGGGTCTCTCCTGTCTCATCGCCTTCCCCCTCGCATGGTGGGCAATGAATAGCTGGCTGGCCTCCTATTCCTACCGCACTCCCCTCCACTGGTGGGTCTTCGCCGCCGCGGGAGCCGGCGCGCTCCTTATTGCGCTGCTTACGGTCTCTTTCCAGGCCCTCAAAGCAGCGCTCGCTAATCCTGTGAAAACCCTTCGGTCGGAATGACTCAACTAATAGATTCCACCCGGGGTTGTTTCATGTATTTATAAAATCCCGTCAACACAATAACGCAAATAGCCAGCATACATAGAGACAGCGATATGAGCAAAAATGAGATGAGCCCTTCAATAAACGCAATACCCTGTTGCCCGCCTGCAATGGGCATCATTTTTCCGTATCCTGTAATGGCGGCAACCACAACTGCTACAAGGTTGGCAAAGGTCCCGTAGGCTGTCAGCCAAAATGCGATGCGAAGCCACGCCGGGGACAGCATCAGCCTTGTCCATATTATCCCGAGCACCATTAAAAATATCCCATTTACTATTCCTTCAAGATGTGCGGAAAGGGCCATACGCGGGTTTATCATATTATGGACAAATAATCCCACGGTCAGTCCCAGCAGGAATAAAATAAGTCCCAGAAAAATAAGTCTGTTCGCCTGATGCGTTTGAGCAGTTGTTGGCATGGTCTGAAGTTGATAGGAGTTAATAGATACTAAAAAACCTTTCCTGGCAAATATCGCAAAATGGCCCCAATTCCGTCAGTATTCCCGTCCCCGCTTACCAGCGCCCGGAATGACAAACCCGCCATGACGCGGCATAGGATATATTGCCGGGATTTATTACATTGGCGTTCTATAATGTTATCCAATGAAGTCGCCACTCCTAACCCTGCTGTTATCTTTGACCCTATTCCATACCCGATCACAGACTCGTGATGTCGGGCAACAGATTATCAAAAAGAAATGTACCACCGTCCATGCCCATTTGACGCCAAAAGAAGGTGGGCAGCACTATCCGCTGCTCTTCGATAGTATCCGCGTATCGGATCTCAGGAGTGATACATCCAGGATAGGACTGGTCAAAAAAGGCGGACATGCGCAAAAAGAAATATTACTGGACGGACCCGCAACCGCGCAACTGACAAGCTATCTGAATGCCGGGTTCACCGCGCCAACAGCCAAACATCGCCTGCTGGTCGTCATAAAAGATCTTTGGGTTTCCGACCCGGATGCTTCCCAGGTTAATATGGTCCGGGAACACTGTGCCATCTCATTCCGGTTTGAAGCCTACCTGGCATCAGGGAGTGGTTATACACCGCTGACCTATATGGACACAACGGCAACCTACGCGAGAAGTTCAACGGAGCTGGTAATAGCACACCGCTTGCCGGAGCTGATTGCGCTGTTCATGGACAAAGCTGCCGACCATACGCTACTCGACGACAGGACGGCAAAAAGGGTGGTTTCCTATAAGCAAATCGATTCCTTTGCCAGGTCGAGATTCGATTATGCAATGGACACGGCGACCAGGTTGGTAACAGGCGTTTATGCCACCGTGGATGAATTCAGGAACAATGCGCCGTCTATTTTGAAATACGAGATTAAAAAAGGTAAAGATTCCCTTATGGAGCTGCATATCCCGGATGAGAACGGGCAGATGTACTATACGCATAAGGTCTGGGGCTTTTGTGATGGCGAGCATATTTTTGTGATGATGGATGGGAATGTCTTTCCTGTATTTCCCGTCGGTCACCAGTTTTATGTGCTGGGGTCGAAAGAATATCTGAACAAGCAAATGTGGGTGCCTTTCTTCCTGCCCCTCGGTGGTGGATTTGCCTATGGAACTACCGCCGTAAGTGACAATGTGATCCGAAAATTGCAGCTGTTCCGCCTGAATATCCAGTCGGGGGAGGTCACTGAGTAAAAGCAACTATTATTTGGCTTCACGGCGGCAGAGTGGGGCACGGATTAAAATCACCCGGCCCTTACCTGTTTTGATTTTCTTAACTTTGTGGGATGCCAAATACAAATAAAAACGCCCGTTCTGTTTCAACGTTCAATAATGAACTGAAGCTAAAGGGGTTTAATGTATTTCAAATAGAAAGTGACAGCAACGCAACCCGAATTTACAGCAGAAAAGATTTTTATAAAATATGCCTGACAACGGGTAAGAGCATCATTCATTACGCCGACAAAAGTTTTCAAACGGAGGGTACCGTTTTATTTTTCGGCAACCCTCACATCCCTTATTCATGGGAGACTGTTTCCTCAACGTACACAGGCTATACCTGCCTCTTTTCGGAAGACTTTTTAAAGCTGTCTGATCGTTCGGAAAGCTTGCAACAGTCACCTTTCTTCAAGATCGGAGGCACTCCCATTTTAAAGATAACGGAGCCACAACGTGAGTTTCTAAACAGCATCTTCCGCAAAATGATAGAAGAGCAGCAGACTGACTACACCTACAAGGATGACCTCATACGCAACTATATTAACTTGATCATCCACGAAGCTCTTAAGATGCAGCCTTCAGGAAACTATGATCAACACAAAAATGCCGCCTCCCGCCTTACTTCCGTGTTTTTGGAACTGCTGGAAAGGCAGTTTCCCATTGAAAGCTCCGAGCGTCCCTTGCAGCTAAAGACGGCCCAGGACTATGCCGATAGCCTGAACGTGCATGTCAACTATCTCAACCGCGCCGTAAAAGAAGTCACCGGGAAGCCCACCACTGCCCATATCAGCGACCGCATCATCAGTGAAGCAAAAGCTTTATTGCAACACACTAACTGGAACATTGCCGATATTGCCTACGCACTTGGCTTTGAATACCCTACCTATTTTAACAATTACTTTAAGCGGCTCACGGGCACAAACCCAAAATCACTTCGGGCGCTGGAAGTTTGAAATCCTTAATCACTGGTTTGATAATCATTACCAGTAGGGGGAATAACGAGAATACCTTTGCTCTGTAAAATAAAATACAGAGCTAATGAAACTCCCGGAAGATCAACCTGCCTCCAGTCAGGACAATAGGGACATATTTGATAGAATGAAAGCCGGAAAGCCCATCAGATTGGATGACCCCCAGTATTATAAAGTGCAGGAGGTTGTTTCCCGGACGATAAAACTATCCGTTGAACTTAATATTTCTACAACCATCGATCAAATAAGGGAACGATTAAGCGAAATTGTCGGCGCTCCATTAGATGAAAGTTCCACGGTCTTCACCCCCTTTCACACCAATTTTGGACGGTTTATCCATATAGGAAAAAATGTATTCATCAACCATTCTTGTTCCTTTCTTGACATGGGTGGTATTATAATAGAAGATCATGTTCTCCTTGGACCCAAAGTAAATCTCATCACCGAAAATCATCCCACCGATCCGGCTGACAGAAGAGCACTGATTTGCAGGCCGATAGTTATTAAGCGCAATGCATGGATTGGTGCTGCAGCTACGATATTGCCCGGGGTCACCGTCGGGGAAAATGCTATCGTAGCGGCAGGGGCGGTAGTATCAAAGGATGTTCCTGCAAATACCATTGTAGGGGGTGTTCCCGCTAAAATTATTAAACACATTGAACTATCATAAATCTTAAAGATCATGAACAAAATAGTAGCCTTTGGTGGCACTTGCTATTTGCGGCCCATTTGGTGCGGTAAAAGATCGGTCTTCCGGCCTGTATGCAAGATGCTTATAAAATGGCAGGAAGCCAGCCGGGTGCAGCCCGCAAATCACATCATTAGGGGATAGCTTTTCCTACGGTTATGATCAAACTTTACAGCTTGATCATTAAACAAACACCATTATGAAAAGCATCCTTTCCTGGCTGATCTTTCTACTCTGCCTGTTCGCTGCTTGTCAGAAAAACACCGCCGTCAATGGGAACGGGGGCAACAATAACAACGGCGGCGGCGGTAGCAACAACAAGAGCGACACCATATCTGTTACCAGCTATTCTCCCGCAAACCCTTATACATCTGATGTCGTAACCATCACAGGCACAGGGTTCAACCCCGATAAAACAAAAGACAGCGTTTGGTTTCGCGATGACGATGGATCAGGCTACTTCAAAATTGTCAGCGCTACCAGCACGCAATTACAGATTTTACTGCCCCCCGATTCCATTTCCCAGATATTGACTGTCAATTCAGACGGCGTCCTCGATCTGAAAATATCGGCTAATGGAAAGTTCAAAGCGATCCCTAAAGCCATTAAATTCAAAATGACCCTTTCGCTACAGGGCGTATGGTCCCCTCGTCTCGGTGATCCGACGCGGCCGGGAGATTCCACGTACCTCTTTGGCCGGGGATTCACCTGGAATAGCACCAGCATCTCGATCAACGGTCAGACCATGCCGATTTTGAAGCTCGATAGCGGAGGCGCCAATCCTTATGGAGAATATAGCAACCGCTGGTTTGCTTATACCTATCTGCCCAAATCCTTTTTTGGCGAGGTCAACAATGAAGATTCCGTAAAATACCTACCCTGCAGCGTTACCAATGGTGATGGGAAAACAGCCGTGGCCATGTTGCCTTTCGGTATTTCGCCCCTCATGGCAATCACCGATATGCACTATGATAATGAATACCTGGCCGGAGGGGGAGTTCGCACTATTTCGCTATCCGCAGCCAGTGGCGCCGTTCTTAGACTTCACGTCATCGGTAAGAACCTGAAAAACAACGTGGATGTAGCATTTACCGGCACCGATGGCACAAACGCACATTCGGGCCTGCCCGTGTCCGGATTCCCCGACAGCACGATCGTCGAATTCGGGACAAGCAACATCAAGCCAGGCTATACTTACATCGTAACTTTCTGGGCCAACAATTCATCCAAAGGCAACGTGTCGTACGGCTCGCACACGATCTTCGTAGCCAATTGATGCCGGCGGCCCCTTTTCCGATTTTTTATCTGCCAGCTCTTTACATATTGCAGTTTTTTTGCTTTCTTGTGAGAGACTTCACACCAGGAAAGCAGCTGCCATGCGTCCAATCATATTCATCGTAACAGTCTTCTTATTCACCGCCGGTTATTGCCCGGCGCAGGGAGACAAAGATTCCTCCGCGATTGCAGAGGTTCGCGCTGCGTTCAAGATCATCTCACGGGCCCCCGACTCCGCCCTGTCCATCGCTGAAAAGGACCTGGAACAGGCTCGTCGTACAGGCGACAAGCGTCTGGCCGCCTACGCCTACAAGACCAGGGGCTGGGCCTGGATGCATAAGGGCTCCTATGACAAAGCCTTCCCCGATCTGCAACTCTCGGCAAAGCTTTTTGGGGAGCTGAACGACATCCGCGAACAGGTGTACACCCTGATTAACTTAGGGCTCGCCTATTCCAACCACAGCGAGTTCACGAATAGCGCCAAATACCTGTTTGTCGCCGACTCCCTGGCCCAGCAACTGGACGACCCGCAGGTAAAGGGATTGGTTAGTCGCCAAATGGGCATTCTCTACCGGGAACAGGGACAATATCGCAAAGCGATCCCCTATTTCAAGGAGGGCATGCAGCTGTTCAGGTCCCTGCATGATACCTTGCATTTCTTCGATGCTGCGGCCAGCCTCTGCATCGTCTATATAAGAATGGCGATGCCGGACAGCAGCCTGGGAGTTTGTAATATTTGTTTCCCCTTTATCAATGCCATGCAGGGAGCTCATTACCAAAAAGGCATCTTGCAGGAACGGTATGGGGATGCCTGGTTTGCGCTTGCAAATTATAGCAAGGCCCTGCAAAGCTACAACAGCGCCTATAAGATCTTTGCGGGCGACGATGATCGCGCAGATCAGGCATATGAGGCAATGAATGTTGGTAAATCATTGGCAAAGGTGAAAAGGTACCAGGAGGCAGAGAACTACCTGCTATTGAGCTACAGGCTGAATGACAGTCTCAGGATGGCCAACTACACGCCCGATGCGGCTGCACAACTGGCTATTCTATACCAGGCCACCGGCGACTGGCGCAAGGCCTATCAATGGCTGGAAAAAAAAGGCGATTTGCAGGACAGCCTCCAATTGGCCGCGCAAAATGAAAAGACAGAGCAATTGCAAGCGCAGTACGAGGCGGATAAGAAGGAAAAAGAGATCACTCTATTGAAAAAGGACCAGCTGCTGACGCTTGCCGTCGTCGGACGGCAGAAAGTGATCCGCAATGCCGCGATCGCATTCGTGATACTCGCCATTTTCATCGGCATCCTTATTATCAACCGTTATAGGGTTGTTCACAAAGCCAGACGCCTCATCGAACTGGAAAAGATGCGTAATACGATCGCCCGCGATCTTCATGATGACATGGGTTCCGCCCTATCCAGCATCAATATCATCAGCAAAGTGGCGTTGGCAACCACCCCGGTGGACGGAAAAGTGAATGAACAGCTCAAAAAGATCCACGAACACTCGGGCCTTATACTGGAAAACATGAACGATATCGTTTGGACGATCAACCCGGTGAACGATACACTGGAAAAGATCATCTTTAAAATGAAAGAATTTGCGGCGGATATATTCGACCCCCTGAATATCGATCATTCCTTTGAAGAAGCAGGCGATTTTAGCAATATAAAACTGGGGCTCCAGACGCGACGAGACGTCTATCTGATCTTCAAAGAAGCAGTCAACAATGCGGCGAAATACAGCCAGTGCACAAAGGTGGCTATAAACATCGCCAGCAGCGACGGGCAGATAAGTATCCGGGTGAAGGACAATGGCGTCGGGTTCTGCACGGACACCGCAAAGAACGGCAACGGGTTGAAAAATATGGAGCAGCGGGCCGGCCGGATGAATGGAGAGCTGGCAATTACCAGCCAGCCAGGGGCGGGCGCCGAGGTGACGCTCACGGTAATATCACATGATTGAGGGATGCGCATTTTCCCTTTTTTTGACCAAATTTGCGAGAGGATTGTACTTGGGTGAAATTATTTTTATGCCAACAGGTGTGTTGATATATGAGGATAATCATTCATTGAGGGAGAGTATAGCTCAGTTGCTCACCTACTCACAGGGGTATGTAGTGCTGGGTAGTTTCCCCCATGTGCTGCAGGTGGAGACGCAGGTAAAACAACTACAGCCGGAGGTCATCCTGATGGACATCGATATGCCCGGTGGTATCAACGGCATCGAAGCCGTCAAAAGGGTACGCGCCTTCGACAAAAAAACGCCCATCATCATGCTCACCGTATTTGACGATCAGGCCAATGTGCTGGAGGCCATCTTTGCCGGCGCCTCCGGTTACCTCCTGAAAAAGCATCTGTCCGACCGTCTCCTGGAGGCTATGCAGGAAGTTCTTACCGGCGGCGCACCCATGAGCCCCAACGTGGCCCGGATGGTCATCGCCAGTATGCATAAATACGCTCCTGCCACCGAGACCCCCTATCAGCTAACAGCGCGTGAGCAGGAGATACTCACTGCTTTGTCCCGGGGGACGGGTTACAAAGCCATCGCCGCTCAATATTATATTTCTTTGGATACCGTGCGCACCCACATAAAAAATATTTACCAGAAAATGCAGGTGCATTCGCAATTGGAAGCCGTGGCCAAATTCCGCGACGGCGGCATTAGCTAAAAGGCCAGCTTTCGATGTACTCGATCTCATTCACAAAAACCTTTTTCATATCCCGATCTACCTTCAGGTAAATAAAGGCGGAAGGGTTAGGCGCCTCGTCGATTACGGTTGCCAACGCTTCACGGCCCATCAACCGGTTCAACTTGGTGATGGCTTTGAAAAATCGTTCAAAAGAGAAGGGTTTAACAAGATAGTCCACCGCATCCAATTCAAAGCCGTCAACTGCATACTCTCTGCAGGCGGGGCTATCTCTTTTAACGCCACCCCAATCCGGGCGCAACATGCTTCAAAATAGACGACAGGACGTGTACATTGTAGTCAACCCCTAACGTATTGGGTATCGTCAGAAGGAGCGTATCCGCTTCCTGGATGGCTTCGTCCTGGGCCAACTCCCTGATGAGCTGGTCCGGCTCCGCGGCATAGCTTCTTCCGAAAATGGCGCGTCTGTCTTTTTCAATAAACCCAATACTATCGGCTCTATTGCTTTCCTGTCCAAATAAGTATCTGTCTTGATCAGTGACCAACGCAAAAATCGACCGGCTCACCGACACCCTTGGTTCGCGCTTATGTCCCGCTTTTTTCCATGCTTCCTTGTACAATCGGATCTGTTCTGCTTGTTGTACATGGAATGGCTTGCCGCTTTCGTCGAATTTCAAGGTAGAACTTTGCAGGTGCATGCCGTTTTCAGCCGCCCAGATAGCCGTGGCATTAGAGGCAGCTCCCCACCAAATACGCTCCCGCAACCCCTGGGAGTGCGGTTCCAATCGTAACAAGCCCGGTGGATTAGGGAACATTGGGAACGGGTTAGGCTCGGCAAATCCAACACCTTTGAGTTTATCCAAAAATTGCAACGCTTTACGGCGTCCCATATCTGCGTCGGATTCTCCTTTAGCCGGTTCATACCCAAAATAACGCCACCCATCGATCACTTGTTCCGGCGAACCTCTGCTGATCCCCAATTGCAATCGCCCGCCCGAAATTAGATCAGCGGCCCCGGCGTCTTCCACCATATAGAGGGGATTCTCATACCGCATGTCAATAACGCCTGTCCCAATCTCTATCTTGCTTGTTTTGGCGCCGATAGCCGAAAGCAAAGGGAATGGAGATGCTAACTGAGCCGCAAAATGATGTACTCGAAAATACGCCCCATCTACGCCGATCTCTTCGGCAGCAACGGCCAGATCGATGGACTGAAGCAATGTGTCGCTCGCCGTACGGGTTTTATAGGCTGGATGATTGGACCAATGTCCGAACGATAAAAATCCTATTTTCTTCATAAATCCCTTTTCGATTGTAAAATAGCCCTTGCAAAGGTAGATATTATAGCCCATACTGTCGTAAAACGCCTCTTAATTGTCGTATTTGCACATCGTCCATTTTGCTATAACATTATATTTTTAAGCAACCCGTAATTTACTATTTTATATGAACGTACAAGAACAAATCAAAAAGTACATTACCAGCCAGCCTGAACCAAAACGTAGCGAAATGCAAGTGTTGCACCAGCTCGCACTTCAAGTGTTACCATCATGTAAATTATGGTTCTTCGATGGCAAGAACAGCGATGGTAAAACCATTACCAACCCTACTATAGGATATGGGTTTCACACCATAAGATATGCTAACGGAACTACGAGGGAGTTTTTTCAAATTGGTTTACTCGCAAACAAATCCGGGATCTCTGTTCATATCCTTGGCATCGGGGATAAGACATACTTACCCAAAACGTATGGAAAAACACTAGGCAAGGCAAGCGTGACCGGGTATTGCATCAAGTTCAAAACTCTAAAAGATATAAACATCGATATACTTGAAGCCGCAATGCGATATGGAGTGGAGGCATCAAAGTGATTGTTACACCGTTCATGGTCACGATTGGAATGGTGCAAATTTTTGCGGAGTGGGAGATCCCGGAGAATTTAAATAAACCTATGGAATACAATTATCCGTCCGACTGGTATCCACGAGATAAAATATCTTCCAGCCAGCCGCGGTTCTCATCATCTGAAAAACATCAACCCCGCAATGGCTGTGTGCGGTGCGCCGATCCTTTTTACCAAATCATCTGCGCTTTCAGTTGACAATATCACTTTTCCGTTTTTGTCATTTGAAACCCTTTGCTTGATCATATCTCTGGTGAAAATGGATCTGAACAAACTGCTGTCGCCCGTACGCATGGCGTCAAAAAGTGTGTTGATGGCTTGTTTGATCGAATCGGCAGGTGTTTGCTGGGCAAAAAGCTCCGAAGTCAGAAAAATGCAGAGACTTAAAATGAATACCTTTTTCATAAATAATCATTGATTGAGTTGAATAGGGCAGCTTAATGATTCATGGGTTCCTTTCCGGCAGCGATCTGGGATTTCAGTAAAATCAACTGGCCGAGCAAACGGGTTTGGATAACAGCCTGCTCCGTTGAGGCCATTCCGGCAATGGCCAGATTGAGCGTGGCGATCTCCGTCGGCCGGTGGTTCCGGATGTCTTGCAAGGTGGAGATCAATTGGCCGTCCGAAGCGCGGCTGATCAGCAAGAGGTTGTCCATCACTTCCGCCAGGCCAAGATGAACACCTTGTTCTTCGGCTACGGACAAACATTCGGACACTATGCTTTCCGCGATTTGCAAGGCTTGCGGGTTTCGGTGAAAAATGCCGTTGTCTGTCTCAAGCAGCGGGCAGACCGAATTGAACACCGTATTGGCGATGGCCTTTTTCCAAATGAGCGTCTGAATGTCCGGCTCGGCCCTAAAGCCAAAATGCGGCGTATGAAGCAAGCCGACGATGTCGCCGAGGGATGTTTTGTCGCCGCCGGAGATCCTTCCGATTGGTGACAGCGCCACAGGCTTAAACGTCAGTTGGGTATCCGAGACCGGCTGGCTGGTAACGAAAAGGACGCAACGGTAAACAGCCGGAAAGTTCATAAACGGTTGCTCCACACCCAGGCCATTTTGCAGGAGTACAAGGGGGGAATGGCCAATTTTGTGTCTTAACGCATCAGCCAGAGCTGCATTGCCATAGGATTTATTGCAGAGCACCACCAACCCATCCAATTTTCGGTAGTTGCTAAGCGAATCAACCGTTACTTCCGCCTCGATGATTTCCTGCGAAGCCAGCGTCACCCGGATGTTTTCCCGATGTGTTTTCCCATTGTCCACGCTGCCGCGCAGCAAGACGGCTTTTTTTCCGTCGTTACTCAGACAAACGGCCAGTACTTTGCCGATGGCGCCGGCGCCAATAATAAAGACGGTTTCGTCGTGTTCACTCGTTGTCATATCGATCATGTTAATGCAAACCTGGCGGCGGCTTTGGCGTGAATGAGCGTTGTATCGAATACCGGGACCGTGCAGTCTTCGGGCTTGATCAGCAGGGGGATTTCGGTACAGCCCAAAATAACCCCTTCTGCACCCTTATCGACCAGGTTTTGGATGATGGCGAGATAACGGACTTTGGTTTCCTTTAGCAGTAAGCCCCTGTCCAGTTCGTCAAATATGGTTTGATGGATGCACTGTCGCTCGCCGGCATCGGGGAGCATCACTTCAACACCGTGTCCCAAGAGCTTATCTTTAAAAAATGGCGATTCCATCGTGAATTTGGTTCCCAGCAATACGGCCCGGTGGATGTTTTGTGCCCGAAGTTCGCGGGCCGTCGCGTCACCGACATGGATAATGGGAAGTTGTACAAGTTTTTGCAGTTCCGGAGCGATCAGATGCAGCGTAACAGCGCACAGCACGATCGCTTCTGCTCCGGCGTCTTGCAGCTGTTGCGAAATGCCTGCAAACCAATCGGTTAGCGTCTGCCAGTCGCCCGCATCAGCTATCGTTTTGAATTCTTCAAAATCAATCGAGTAGAGTAACAATTTGGCGGAATGCAGGCCACCGAGCTGGCGGTTCACTTCCTGGTTCATGATGCGGTAATAGTCCATCGTGGAAAGCCAAGTAGTTCCGCCGATCAGGCCGACTGTTTTCATTTTTTGATTGGTTTGGTTTATAAATTTTTATATTCTGCTACGCATTCCATCTCAAAAACTGCCCCTAACGGCAACCCCGCTACTGTCAAAGTAGTTCGTGCCGGTTTGTGCGTTCCAAACTGTTTCTCATAGGCCGCATTCATCTTTGAATAGTTGGCCATATCGGTGAGGTACAGGTTTACTTTTACCACATTTGCCAGGGTCAACCCTTTTACCGCCAGCACCGCTTTGACATTTTCAAACACCCTCGCCATTTGCTCCTCGAAACCGCTCCCGTCCAGTTGCATGGTCTTTGGATCGATCCCGATCGTACCCGAGCAAAAGAATAGCCCGTTTGATAACACGGCATGAGAAAAAGGTCCAACTGCCGGTGGTGCGTCCTTTGAAATAATTGTCTCCATTTATTGATGTTTTGTTTTTTACCGCGTTCAGTGCACTCCTATGAATTGTCCTCGATCCGCTTGATTTGTTTTGACTCTCTTTGCTTGGAGGGGTCACGTCCAAAACGATAAGTAAATGTAAACGTCGCCCTGGATCCCACCGTCCGAACGAACAGATCGATAATGAGATCATCGCTGGTTCTTAAGATCGCCCGCTTCCGGGTGTTGAAAATGTCAATAGCATTAAAACTCAGCGAGGCTCTGTTTCCGGTGAAGTCGTACTTTGCAGCTCCGTCCATTCCAAAATTTGGGCGGTTTCTGTCCTGTAAATTCATGTACGGAGCCTTATAATCTGCGTGGATTTGAACGGACAGCCTTTGTACCGATCTTACATTGCTGGTGAGGTTTGCATTCCAGCTGATCCCGTTATTGGCAGTTATACCATATTGCGGGGCCGCTGCATTATACCGGTCAAAGATATTTGCGTTCGCCGTCAGGTCCCAATTTTTCAAAATTTCAAAATGCCCGATAAATTCCAACCCTGTGGTGACAGCGCGTTTTAAATTTTCGGGTCTCGTAGTTGTTTCGTCGTTAACCGGAGCCTCCTGAACAGTTTTAATCACATTAATGACCGTGTTGTTGTAGATGGCGGAGGTAAACGATATATTTTTCCAGGTTTTAATATATGCTAATTCCAGGTCAGAAACGCTTGCCGGTACCAGTCGCGGATTACCTTGGTTGTAATTGGTCGGGTCGGAAAAATCCGTTGTGGAATTGAATTGCCTTACCGATGGTTTCGAGATCCGGCGAGCAAACGTGAACTGTAGTTGGGTTTTGTTTTTAAACTTTTCGGTGAGCAGCACAGTGGGGTATATTCCTTTGACCGGTACTATCAACGGAGCGGCAACTAGCGAATTCGTTGCATCATAACTCATAAAGGTGGCGTCAAGGCGACTGTCTTCTCCTCTTATACCTGCCTGATAACTGAAATTGCCGATCTGATTCCTAAGGTTCACATACAGGGCATTCACCCGGTAATTGCTGGTAAAGAGATCAGTAAGGGCATAAAGAGGGGTCTTGCCTTCGCTCAACACATTATAGGCGTATTGGTTATTCGTGCCAAGGGTAATCTGGCTGCGGTAACCAGCCGAAAATTGCCCTGATTTGCCGACTGGTAAAACATAATCAGCCTGTATATTGTAATTCGTTGCCTTATGCCTGGTATCACTGATCAATGGGGTATCGATGTTGGATGATGGCACGCCATTAATCGGATTATAACGAGTTGTATATTGCTGGTAATCCCTGAAACTGCCGTACGAAAAAGCGAAGTTGAACGCAAGCTCCTCTTTTGGTTTCTTAAAACGCTGCCTGTAGTCGAAATCCAATTCATAACTGCTGCCGTTATTGTTCACCGTGTTAAAGCGGTTGAAGGACTCGATCAGGGCGTCGGCTGCGTTATAGTCGGTAAAACTCAGGAACTGTGTCTCCTGCTTGTTACGCGAATTCAAACTGGCGGATATACCTAATGTACTCCTTGGCATGAGTGAATAATCGATACCGGCTTTTGCAAACTGTATGATGTCCCGGGTAGCGTATGGAAAAGTTTCAGTGGTATACACGACGGAGTCGGCCGGCTTTAAAAACACATAGCTCTGGTACCCGGTTGTGATGGTATTTTCATTCTTGAAGCTATAGTTTCCGTACAGGTTGACCTTGCCGCTTTGGTAACTCAGGCTTGCATCGGCGTTATAGTTTCCGCGGGTACCGCCGCCGACATCCGCGAGGCAGTTTAATCCGGGCCTGCTGTTCTTTTTTAGAATGATGTTGATAATACCCTCACCGTTGGCCTCATAACTGGCCGGTGGGTTGGGTATTACTTCGATGCTTTCGATTGCGCCCGCCGGGATCGATTGGAGTATCTTCGCAATATCTCCATTTCCAACAATGGAAGGTTTTCCATCAATGAGGACGTTGACATTGGAAGATCCGCGGAGGTTCACGTTACCGTTGGCGTCAATTTGGAGGGTGGGGACGTTTTGGAGCAGGTCCGCCGCATTCCCCCCTTTGCTTACCAGGCTCTGGTCCACCGAAAATATCTTTTTGCCATCGTCATTTTGTATTGTCTGCTTTTTGCCGGAGACGACAACCTCTTTCAATACATTGGTCTTTGACGCGGTCATGAGCAGCGTTCCCAGATCTACATCACCGGTTTCGGGGTCGATCAGGATATTTTCTTTGACAATAGGGTTGTACCGCACAAAACTGATCCTTAAGGCAAACGCTCCGGCAGGCACATTGCCAAGCGCGAAATGGCCGCTTGCGTCGGTTTGGACCACTTTAACAAGGGCTTTGGTTTGCTGATTGATCAAAGATACCGTTGCAAACGGGATCGGTTCATGGGTGAGCGAGTCGGTTAGCGTCCCGGATATTTTCGGGCCTTGCCGGACAGACCCGTTTGACCCAAGAAGTGCCAGGACCAGGCGCCAATAATCTTCAACAGATTTCATATTCACCGATTCGTCCGGCGTGTGAGCGCCAAAGACGGTCGGGCCAATGGATACGATCTGGGCACCGGGCATGTTGTTGGCAAAAACAGCACATTCAAGCGCGCCATGAATAGTCTGAACGATCATTTTTTTATGAAATAGCTGTCCATAGGTATCCGTCACCATTTTTACGAAAGGAGAGTCAAAGCTCGGTTCCCATGGCGCATACCGGGCGACCAACTTTGCAATGGCTGTAGGGTTTGTGCTGACAGTTTGAGCTTCGATCACTGACAGTACAGAGTCGATATCTTTATTTGAGGAACTTCTGAAAAGACAGTCAAGGGTGACAGTATCATTGCGAATGCCCACCATTGAAACGTTGTTGGAGGTGCGAACGGATGTGGTACTGCCATGTTCCATGGCCAACGTGCCATTGGGAAGTTTGCTGATCAATGCCAGGACGCTGTCTTTGTCAGTACTGTTCATTACCCGTGCCCCCTGTTCCGCAGTCGTATCCTGAAGTGTAAAAACAACCTTTTCGGCGGTATCTGTTGCGGCAATCATCTTTTCAATTCCGTTAAGCGCATCTTGTAAAGATTGTTTATCCAAGGACGTTGCAATCACTGTTTCAGCATCGCGGGGAATCGTGTTGATGGCACTGCCACCGGAGATGCTCAACACGTTAAGTTCAGGGTGCCCTTCCAATATCTGCGCTATTACTTTAATAGCGTTTGCACGGCCTTTATTGATATCGAAGCCGGAGTGCCCACCCTTCAGGCCTGATACTTTGATCACATAGACGTGCCCATTGTCAGACATTGCAGAAGAGCGCACCGGGATGTTGACTTCCATCCGCCCGATACCTGCGGAACCAACGGTCACGATACCTTCTTCTTCGGAATCGACGTTGTAGATCATCCTGCTTTTCAGTTGGGTGCAATCAAACGCCGTGGCGCCAATAAAGCCATTTTCTTCATTGGCCGTGAAGAGTAACTCCAGGGGCCCGTGTTTAATACTTCGATCACTGATAAGCGCCATTAAAGCCGCTGCACCAACGCCATCATCGGCGCCAAGCGTGGTGCCATTTGCTTTTATGAATGGGCCATCCCGATGAAGCACAATAGGGTATATCGCTGCCGGACTGCCCGTTTTTGATTGACAGACCATATCCAAATGAGCTTGCCAGCATTCCCAGGGATAGTTTTCAAACCCATGGGAGGCAGGGATACGAACGAGGACATCATTTGATGGATACCTGCAGGTCTCAAGCCCACGATCGGTTGCTAACTGTCCAATAAACGAAGCTATGGAGTCTTCACTACCCGAGCAACGGGGAATTGAGCATAGGGTGACAAAATGTTGCCACAGTTCTGCCGGGTGCAGGCCTTTTATGACCTGCAAATTTTGCACCGCCGGAGGCGGCTGGCTGTATCCGCTAATGGCAATCAGTATAAAGAAAAGTAATTTCATGAAGGGAATGATTGATATACGAGTAAGGTCTGTAGAAACAGGCCCTCGATTATTTGTTGTCACACATGAGAAAACTATCTTTAGGCCGTCCTGGTTAAAACAACTGTTCCGCCGGCGGAGTCACGCCTTTTAACCGCAGGTAAATGGTGGTTTGGCCCCTTTGGTGGGTTTGATGTTCAAATGCCTTTCCAAATAGTGAGCTTCTTGTCACACCGTCATGTTTGCCAAATTTGGTGGTCCCCTGCAATTGATCCGGCGTCATGTTTTGGAGTGTGCTGATCACCCAATCGTAGCTATCCATCACTGCCCTGGTGACTGCTTCCTTTGTCGGGGACACCGATTTTTCATTGACGTTATGAGCGGCAGGTGTTTCGCCGGCGGGGTTTGGTTTATCACTCGCGACGGTAGCAAATATATAATTGGCGTCCGATAAGTGAAGCATCTGCTGTGCGAACGAGCGGATCTCTGGCGTTGGCTTAAAACCGTAACCATCTTCGGGCATAGCATCCAGGTAGGCTTTGGTGTATGCTTTTGCCCGCTGCCATTCGGCTACCTGTTGTGACTGTGGAAATTGAGCAAATACCGAAGAGCTGGCGAAACACAATGCCAGTAGGGTGAACAAGAGTGCTGCTTTTTTCATGATTGCGTTATTTATGATAAAACTATTTGATCAGCAGCCAATCTTAAAATCACTTCGATAAAAGCGGTCATTATTTCGACGCTCCGGTTTTCGCGCCTTTTTTCCTGACCGTCTGAATTTGCGGGGCAATGGCAGAGAATATTGGCCCAATGGCATAAATTATGTGGAGAAAGGCGCAAAAGGTTAGTATTTTTGAACATGAAGATATGGAGGCGGGCACCCGGTATTGTTCAGCTCCAGCTGCTGATATGGACCGTGGTGTTGTTACTGATATTCTTTTCGTTGCTACCGATGGATGGGTTGCTGAAATCAGCCATTTATACGGTTGTCAACACGATATCGTATGCCATCATTATATATGGTAATATCCTGTTACTGTACCCGGTATTTTATCAGAAGAGAAGGTATTTGTTGTACGGTATCTCTGTAGCGCTCTTTTTGATTGTAACAGGAATGCTGAAAGGTTACACAGGCATGATCCTTTACGCGTATTTTGGGTTGATAAAAGCAGCCCCGGTACATTTGGGTGAATTGCTGAGTTACGTTCCCGGGGGGGTCCTGATCTATGTCCTTAGCCTGGTTTTTCGTATTGCCCTTGCGTATTTCAGTTTAAAACAGCAGACAGAGGAAATCCTTTTGCAAAAAAGCCAGGCCGAACTGAATTTGCTCAAATTGCAGGTTCAACCGCACTTTCTTTTTAATGCGCTGAACAGCATTTACTACCGGGTTTATAAAGTCGATCCGCCGTCGGCCGGTCTGATCGAACGTCTGGCGGACATTATGCGTTATTTTGTCGATGAGAGCCCAAAGGATGAAGTGCCTGTGTCCACAGAAGTGGCATTTATTGAAAACTATATTGCGCTTGAAAGAATCCGTATCCGGCATGGCGCCTCTGTTCAATTCAAAAAAGCATACAACCCGGATCAGCGCATTCCGCCGATGCTCCTTATGACCTTTGTTGAAAATATTTTCAAACATGGAATCGACAAGACGATAGGACAAAATCAAATAACCATTTCATTGGTTCAGCAAAATGGTCATCTGCTTTTTACCACCCGCAATCGTAAGGCAGATCCAGAGGCCGGCGAAAGTCCGGGTGGATTCGGGATCATTAATCTGACCAAAAGGCTGAGGATGTTGTACGGTAACAAATTTGAACTAACCATTGATGACGAAGGAGAATTGTACACGGCGTTTTTGAAAATTCCGTTATCATGAATTTAAGCTGTATAATTATTGATGATGAGCCTGACGCTGTCGACCTGGTGGAATTGCTGGTAAAGCAAAGCACGACCTGGGTACTGAAGGCGAAATGTTATAATGCACTGGAAGCGCTGGCGTTTTTAAAAATGAACCCGGTTGATTTTATTTTTTTGGACATCAATATGCCAAAGCTTACGGGCATGGAGCTCGCGACCTTATTGCCGCCACGAACCAATATAGTTTTCACCACCGCTTATTCCGAATATGCCGTTGAAAGCTATTCTTTTCATACCATCGACTATTTGCTAAAACCCATCACGTTAAAGCGGTTCCTCGCATCGGTCGAAAAAATCGAGCAGCATTTTTTAAAACCCGGCCTGGAATACCTGCCAAATGCCGAACAGGCCCCGGAATTTATTTTCGTAAAATCCGGAAAAACAGTACGGAAGATCTTATTAAAGGACATCCTTTATTTCGAAGGGGAGCGGGACTACGTAAGGCTGGCCACCAGCCAGGAACAGATGCTGATCTACCGCCGGCTAAAGGACATGGAAGAGCAGCTAAGGCCTCCGTTTATCCGAGTGCACAACTCTTATATCATCAACTATGAACAGCTTAGTAAAATAGAAGACAACCATGTCTATATCGCCGATAAACGCATACCGGTGAGTGAGAAGTTCAGGGTACGCTTTATGGAGTTTATTAATAAAAATAAGTTTTGAGAGGATAGTTTTTTGACAAAAAGCCTCATAGCATACTGGTCGACAATATCCTATGAGGCCGAGCGGAGAGGGAGGTATTCGAACTCCGCTATAATATCTTGATTGTTAATACTCCTTTGACTCAGAACTTGAAAGTGCACCGATTTTTCCACCTGGAAATTTTGGCGACTTTTCTCTTCGAAAATACGCAAAAGAATTCAAATCGTACCAAAGTATATTTAAAGAAATCGGACCGGTTTTGAGTTTTTCGTCGCTGGAGATGGCTGCTGCCGAGCTGAATTTTTGAGTTGCTAATTCGCCATGGAACTGCCAGCCGCCAAGCAGTCGCCGTGGGCGGTGGTACAACAGACACTTAGGATCGGGCAACACTTAAGACGGCTTGTTCTGCGGCAATGGCAAGCGAAAAATAGCGCGGATATTGCTTATGGAGATGTCACGAAAACTAGCAGTTAGGCCGTTGTCGTCCTCATAAAAATTCATATCGAATTGAATATTAGGCCAGTGGATACGTGCTAATATCCAAAAGTTTTTCTATTTTGAGCCTCAGCACCCCTTTGCATGGACAAGAAACAGCTATCGGAACAGGATATATGTACCAAATTTATCACCCCGGCGTTGCAACGCGCTGGTTGGGATATCAATACACAGATCTTGGAACAAGTATCGTTTACTGACGGCAAGATATTCGTCCGAGGGAAATTAACCGCTCGAGGTAAGCGCAAGCGGGCAGACTATATACTTTATTACAATGCCAACCCAATCGCGATTGTTGAGGCGAAAGACAATAACCAATCCATTCGATCAGGAATGCAACAAGCCCTCGACTATGCTCGGATATTGGACATCCCCTGTGTCTTTAGCAGCAATGGCGACGGATTCCTGTTTCACGACAAAAGCCCGTCGGCTGCAGCAATTGAATCAGAATTGGCACTTGATGAGTTTCCATCCCCTGAACTATTATGGGATAAATTCAAACAATTTAAGGGGATAACTACTGCCGAGCAGGAAAGAATCGTTTCGCAGCCGTATTATTCTGATGGTTCAGGCCGTAGACCAAGATATTACCAGGAAATCGCAATTAATAGGTCCGTTGAAGCAATAGCCAAGGGACAAAACAGGGTGCTATTGGTCATGGCAACCGGCACCGGTAAAACCTATACCGCCTTCCAGATTGCTTTTCGATTGTGGAAAGCGAAAGTCAAAAAAAGGATATTGTTTCTTGCCGACCGAAATGCACTCATAAAACAGGCAAAAAATAAGGATTTCAGGTATTTCGGGGACAAGATGGTCTGGGTACGAAATCGACAGGTAGATAAGAGTTATGAAATCTACTTGGCTCTCTATCAAGGATTGACTGGTAGCGAAGCGGCTGACGACATTTATAAGCAGTTTTCGCCGGATTTCTTTGATCTGATTATCATCGATGAGTGTCATCGCGGAAGCGCGGCCGCAGATAGTGCCTGGAGAGATATCCTGAGTTACTTTCATAAGGCTACACATCTTGGGTTAACTGCTACACCCAAGGAAACAAATGAGGTCTCTAATATTGAATATTTTGGAGATCCAGTCTATACCTATTCCTTAAAGCAAGGCATTGATGATGGGTTTCTTGCTCCCTATCGGGTAGTGAGAGTTGGCCTGAACATCGATCTGGAGGGTTGGCGCCCCGAGAAAGGGAAGCTCGATAAAGATGGCAATCTGGTGGATGATAGAATTTATAATCGAAGAGATTTCGACAAAAACCTAGTCATCGAAGAACGCACCCACCTCGTCGCCAAAAAGCTGACCGAGTTTTTGCATGGGGCAGGCCGGTTTTCAAAGACAATCGTATTCTGCGTGGACATTGACCATTCCGAACGAATGCGAACGGCCATCGCAAGGCTAAATGCAGACCTTGTCCGGGAAAATGACAAATATGTCATGCAGATAACTGGCGACAACATAGAAGGAAAAAACGAATTGGAAAACTTTACCAACCCTGAAGAAAAATATCCCGTTATTGCCACTACGTCCAAGCTCATGACGACCGGTGTAGACGCGGAAACATGCAAAGTCATCCTTTTGGACAGTAACATTCAAAGTATGACGGAATTCAAACAAATTATCGGCCGAGGTACAAGGGTGAAAGAGGAGTTCGGAAAATTATATTTTACGATTCTCGATTTTAGAAATGTTACTGACCTGTTTGCCGACCCTGATTTTGATGGCCCCCCAATCAGGGTAAAAGAAGCCACCGAAGCCGACGATCTCTCGACCGTTGAAGCCGAAGAAGAAGACGTTGACGTCGAGGATCCGATAGTGGATGAGGTAAGCGGGGAAGAAATAAAATTTGAAAAACCAAAAGTCCGAACACCTCAGCCCTCATGGGACAGTTTTGTGAATGCCCGAAGACCCAAACAATATATCAACGGAGTAGATGTCTCGGTGCTCATATCCAGGGAACTCTATTTCGATAATAATGGTCGCCCGATCACAGTTGGCTTGAAAGATTATACCCGAAATATCATCCGATCTCACTACGCGTCTATGGATGATTTTCTAAAAAAATGGAACGACGGGGAAAAGAAGGCGGCAATCATTAAGGAATTAGAAGAACAAGGGGTGCTTGTGGACGACTTGGTAGACGCCGTGAACAAAGAAGCTGATCTATTCGATATTATTTGCCACGTTGCATATGACCAGCCTCCCCTGACCCGAAAGGAACGGGCAAATAACGTTAAAAAAAGAAATTACTTTACGAAATACGGCGGACAAGCCAGAAAAGTCCTCGAATCCTTGCTCGACAAATACGCCGACGAAGGAATTATTACCATAGAAACCACGGAAGTGCTATCATTGCATCCGTTTGATGATTTTGGCACACCACCCGAAATTATCCGCTTGTTCGGCGACAGAAATACCTTCTTCGAGGAGATTAAAAAGTTGGAGAACGAGCTATATGCTTGAAATGTCCTTTTAATTAAAAATCATTATGGCGAACCTCAGTTCCACTATAAAATCCATCCAAGACATCATGCGTAAGGACGCTGGTGTCGACGGCGACGCCCAGCGCATCTCCCAGCTTGGTTGGATGCTGTTTTTGAAAATATTTGACGAAAAAGAGAATGATTGGGAGATTACCAATGAAAATTATAAATCGCCGATCCGAAAAGACCTGCGGTGGCGTAATTGGGCTGCCGACCCTGAGGGTATCACTGGAGATGAGTTGCTCGATTTTGTGAATAACACGCTATTCCCGTCGCTTAAAAACCTGACTCTGCGCAATAATAAGGATGCCGCACGAATGGTCCGAGACGTGTTTGAAGATTCGTATAACTACATGAAAAGCGGAACTCTACTAAGGCAGGTGATCAATAAAATCACTAGCGAAATTAAACTCCATACAAAAGCGGAGCGCCATGCTTTCAATGACATTTATGAACAGATTTTGCGGGATCTGCAAAGTGCCGGAAATGCGGGGGAATTCTACACTCCCCGGCCTGTCACCCAGTTTATCGTCGAAATGATTATACCGAAACTTGGTGAAACGGTCCTGGACCCGGCTTGCGGCACGGGAGGCTTTCTTACCAATGTCATTGACTACATCGAGTCGAACCAGAAAATAAAGACTTTAAATGATCGGCAGGCATTACAAAACAATATTCGCGGCGTAGAAAAGAAGCCTCTGCCTCATATGCTGGCGACTACGAACATGGTTTTACATGGCATCGAAGCACCATCGATCGATCATGATAACCTGCTCTCCAAGAGTTGGAATGAATGGAGTGAGAAAGACCGCGTAAAAGTTATCGTTACGAACCCTCCATTCGGTGGCATGGAGGAAGACGGGGTGGAAAACAATTTTCCTTCCCTATACCGCACCCGAGAAACTGCCAATTTGTTTATGTCCCTAATCATCCATCTTTTGAAAGATGGGGGAAGATGCGGACTTGTGCTTCCCGACGGATTTCTGTTTGGTGAAGGTGTAGCTACCCGGATTAAGGAGACGCTCCTCACCAAGTGCGACCTGCACACTATTATACGTCTTCCCAACGGAGTGTTTGCCCCTTATACTGGCATTAAAACAAATTTGTTGTTTTTTGAAAAAGGCAAGCCCACAAAAGAGGTTTGGTATTTTGAACATCCTTATCCGGATGGTGTAAAAAGCTATAGCAAAACGAAGCCTATCAATATAAAGGAATTTGATCTTGAGAAAAGCTGGTGGAAGAATAGACGGGAAAATGAGTACGCGTGGAAGATAAGTGCTGAAGAGCTAAGGCGGTGTAATTACAATCTTGATGTCAAGAACCCGAATGCAACAGACGAGGAGCATTGTTATACAAGCAGTGAATTGATTGAATTGCTGGATAAATCATTGGCCAAAAGTCATGAGTTGTTGCAAAAGTTGAAGGCAGAGTTCTAGTTTTTTAGAAAAGCTGCATTTTTTTAAATACGAAATAACGTGCGAAATGGGCTGTAGAACAGTCAAACTTGGAAGTGTGATTTCTCATCGAAAAGAATTTATCATAATTGATAACTCTGTTGAGTATAAACGCTGCCGAGTCCAGGTGAATAGAAAAGGAGTTGTATTAAGAGATGTTATTAAAGGATCTTTAATAAACACAAAGAAACAGCAAGTATGCAAAGAAGGCGATTTTCTGGTTGCAGAAATTGACGCAAAGGTTGGAGGATATGGATTTGTTGGAAAGGAATTAGAAGGTGCAATTGTCAGTAGTCACTATTTTTTGTTTGACGTTGACGAAACGAGAATATTGAAAGCCTTTTTAGCCTGGCTTATCAAGACGGATATCATTCAGGAACAGATCAATTCCAAGGGAAGCACCAACTATGCTGCTATTCGACCTGCCAGTGTTTTGAATTTTGAAATTCCATTACCGTCAATCGAAGAACAATTTGGGATCGTCAATAAGCTAAATAATGTTTACAATGAATATCTTGAATTGCAGAATGAATTGGTATTTCAAGAAGCCAATCTTCGAAAACTTCGCCAAGCCATTCTACGGGAAGCAGTAGAAGGTAAACTAACGAAAAAAGATTCAACGGACGAACCAGCAAGTAAGTTATTAGGACAAATTCATGCGGAAAGGAATCAACAAGTTACTGAAGGGAAACCCAAAAGGGAAAGGCCATTGCCGTCTATATCTGAGGAAGAGATTCCTTTTGATATGCCGAAAGGTTGGGCGTGGTGTAGGCTGGGAGAAATTGGGAAAATTTCTGGTGGAGGGACACCTTCAAAAAATCATGCTGAATATTGGTCGGGCGACATCCCCTGGGTCACGCCGAAGGACATGAAATCTGAAACGATAAGAGATTCTATTGATCATATTTCTATGGCAGCTGTGAATAGTTCATCTGCCAAGTTTATAAATAGTGGATCCATTTTAATTGTTGTAAGAGGTATGATACTAATTAAAAATGTTCCGATCGCAATCAACGCTATTCCCGTCACTATCAATCAGGATATGAAGGCTATATCTTTGTACCACCAAGATCTTACTGAATATATGCGCCTCTATTTAATGAGCCGTCAAGGCGAGTTAAAGGCTTTAGTAGAAAGGTCGACCCATGGGACGGGTAAACTTGGCACAGAGGTGTTAACAGATCTTGTAATACCTATTCCTCCCTTGCGGGAACAATTTCGAATTGTTACCAAAGTGCAGCATTTGTTGCAAAAATTGGATCAATTGAGCCAACATGTTGAGCAAAATCAAGCGCAGTCTAAGCAGTTATTCCGGGCGGTATTAAAGGAAGCAATTGAAGTTGCGTAACGGATAATAGCATAGTAGAGTCGCGATTATTTATTTATGAAAACCAAATCACAGTTACAGCTGGAGTTGTTTCAGAATTGGATGAATGAGCCAACTGGCCCCAAAAAAGGAGTTCTATTCCGATGGCATGATCAATGAACAATTTTATGAGTCATGCAAGAAAGGCTGCATCATTTCTCATGAATTTCCATACCTGTTAATCGGGTTGACTTAGAACCACCATTAAGATATAAAAATGACTGAGGGGGGGAAACATTAAAATTTTCTTTGAGACACAAAGGGGTCTCGTATTTTCTTACCTTCTTGATCTTTATAGCATATCCAGCCTTTTTTTCTGCAAAGTACTCGTAAAAATAGTTCTCATCAATGCCAGCATGGAGTTTGGTCTGCTCCCAAAGATCGGGTAACTTATCGTTAATGATAGTCTCAATTTCAAACTCTCCTATTACTTTCTGTAACGGGGAGGATGCATAGACTATGACTGTCTTTATGCCTGTATTCTTAAATATCGCTTTTCGGAACTCGAATTTTTTCGTTCCATCAAATATTAACTTGGCGTACTTCGGCTTAATCGACAATAAAACTTTCATCGCTTTTTGTTTCCTTAAGTATTAAATTGAATTGTTCTACAGAAATAGGCTTAAATCCTCGCGGCGCATCGTCTATTCCCTGAAGTATATTAAGGTCTATAAGTTGTTTCATATTTATCCTATGGGGAAATGAGTATACATATAAGAATCGGATAACAAATGGTCTATTGGATTTATTGTAATTCCACATAGCTTTAAGTTCTGACTCTGGGAAAACGCTTCCCTTTCGGCAATGCCTTATAAATTCTTCTTCACTTCCTATATCATATATCACTTCTTGGACAATGCCGATTGTGGTAACCACGCTTTTATAGTATCCGCCAGTTCTATAGAATATTAGAATTTCGCCACTTTTTGGGTGCGGCTTCATGGCACGTGAGACGTATACTTTGCTGATACCATTTCTGTGGGGGAAGTCTTCGATGAATTCAAGAGGTGATTCAGTCCTCAGAATGGAATCGGGAAGCAACTCCGTATGATATGCTTCGTATATCGGAACTATAAATGAGCTATTTTTCCTACTTATATATGGGTAAGTTTCCTTGAGCCTGTTCGGATTGAACTTGGGAGTGAAATCTCGAACGTATACTTTTTCTGCCCCTTTTGTACCCCAAAATGAAAACCCCCATTGCTCTAGCAGGTCAATCAAGCGCTTTTGATCTTCTCGATGATCGAATATCGTGACGTAAATTTCATTGACTTTATTTGCCAGGGCATTATCAAATATTATCTTGATGAAGCGCTCTCCCAATCGAAAGCCGTTGTTGATTACTTTAAAGGTTCCAATTTTCAGCCGTTTTTTTGGTCGGAAGACTGGGGAGATATCGTGGTAGTTTTCGTCCTTATCTTCAATTTTTAGGTATAAAAAGGAAAGGATAAGCCCGTTTTCTCGATTTAGAGTGACATAAGCTGTCTCGTCCGCCTTTCTCAAGAACCATTTTTCAAAATCAGGGTAGTCTTCTTTTAATGTAGTGAAAAATTCATCACCAAGGCTAATATTTCCAAAAAGTTTCTTCCTGACATTTAGTACTTTGTAATCAACTAAATCAGGGTGTTCAGAAAAAATTTTTTCGAGAAATGTATCAATTCGGTAAACTTTATCAGGGATATTTAGCTGGGCTGCTTTTAAATGGATTTTTTTATCTTCTGATATAAGAATGTCTACTCTACCGACATAAACCTCATTAAGCAAGACGGTATCATTTCTGTCGTTCTCGTTAGAATCAACTTGTTTCGAAACCTCCGCAACATCCGGGCTCAAAGGTGAGGAAATTAATATTTGCTCGTAACTATCAAGCTTTGTTAGAAATGCGTTTACTGTATCCTTATTGGGATTTTTCTTGATTTCCCCGATTGTTATGGGGTGAATACACTTTGTATATTTCGCCCTATCGAGCCAACGAAAAAGGATGCCAATATCTTGGTTAACCACTTTTCCGGCCTCCCTATGAATTATAATATTTGTGTCCAAAAGAGCTTTCATATATCTCCAATTTCCTTTTTTACTTCGATTTAAATTTTCTTTTTATCCAATTTCGGAAATTGCCCGTTGCAACTGCGATTTTTGGCCATATAAAATACGAGGCGGTAGCGAGAGCCAGAGCTATGGCGATATAAACTTCTGCTGGTAAATGCTTCCAAACTTCAAAGATTGATAACTGAGGGTCTTGTGCTTCTCGATAACTTGGGACAAATAGCAAAACGCCACAAATTATATTCGCCAAAACGGCGAAAGCAAACTGTCCCGCGCCGATTCGTTCTTTCCCATATATTGAGAAAAATGAGTATGAATCTAATTCTTCCTTTTTATTGAAAAAAACTATCAACTCGTCGTTTCTGACCCTTCGATCGCCCATGTATTTTTGAAATGAGGGATATTCCAACGTTCTGACATTCTTTATTGATGTGCTGTCGATATATATTATGTCGTATTTGTTCGGGATTATATTGAACAAATAGCAATACTTTATTTTACACAACTTCTTATCCGAAAAATATTTAAGATGGTTTCCGGGGATATTCCGTCTTTCGTTAATTTTTATATCATAAATTACTGTACTTCTGTTTATCCCATTCTTTCTCGTCGAAATATGCGAAAGTTTGGGCTCTACCCAGAACCTAAAATAAACATTAGGTAATTCTTTTGCGGCATGCTCTCGATAGGACCGTAGATCAAGCGTTACATCGAGGAACTCTGCTCTCTTCTTAAAATCTACGGGTAATATGCAAAGTGCTCTATCCGAAAAGTGGTGTATTACCCCCAATTCATTTACTCCACCGTCAAGAGAATGAGTACTATGGATTGAATCATTAAATATAAATCTGCTGTTTTCGGGTTGGGAAAGTTTGTCATATAAATTCCGAGTTTCTGAATCCTCGGTAAACCAAGGAATAAAAAACGAAAGTGTCATTTGATCAGGAGGCAAGGAATTTCCGGGTAATTCGCATCCGAATTCAACAAGGGAAGTGTTATTCTTAAATTCCCAAATGCAGGTATGAAACCTTTCGATTGTTATCGAATTTTCCGCACTTGAAAATATAAAGAATGAATTTTCCATATTATTTGTCAAACCCCTCCGAAAAAAACTCTTTAATGCTCATGTTGAAACAATTCGCTAACCTCACTATAGTGCTATAACGTAAGTCCTGGCCGTTTTCATAGCGACCATATTGTGCTCGTCCGAACCCATGCTCATATGCGAAAATATCCATGTTCGAATAGCCTTTCTTTTTCCGAAGCGACTTAAGTCTTTCAGAGAGCTTGCGAAGCTCCTCATCTTGATCAAGAGCTTTATGGGGCTCATTTTTACTTTTCATCTAAAAATATTAGTAGAATAGAATCTTATAGTTTCAGCGTCATAGGATTCTACTCAAAAATAGAATCTTTTTGTGAAAGCAACAAGCGTTTTATCGATTATTTGACTATTTGAAGTATCTACGATATAGCAAAAGAAATGCTTGAATCATCACAATTCGCGAATTGACAGATCTTCCACTAACTGATTTGCCGAAACAGGGATGTGATTCAACAGCACACCTCGGCCAAACAAATCTAGGTGACCTTCACCTCGAAAATGGAAATCAGACCGGACATTCCATCATAAAATTCATCTTCAAGATCTTTAACACGACAGCCCGCGTAGTCATCGACATGATTTAGGCATCTTTTTAATATTTAAGAAACAGCGGTTGAATATCATGAAGTATTTTTTTATCCAATAATTTAGCATAATGCTGAGTAGCGGAAATATTCCTATGCCCAAGCATCTTTGAAACACTCTCGATCGGGACATGATTATTTAAGGTAACGGTTGTCGCGAAGGTGTGCCTCGCAGTATGAAAAGTCAGCTCTTTTCTGATCCCACAGCAATCAGCAATTTCCTTCAAATAGCTATTCATTTTTTGGTTACTTAGAACTGGGAGAAGTCTGTTCTTCGCCTTACAATAGAGATGTTCTTGGTACTTCTCGATAATTCGAAAGGCTGCTGGCAGCAGCGGAACATTTGAAGGAGCTGCTGTCTTTGTGCGGTTGACCGCTATCCATGGTCGGCCATCTTCATCTGTAAAGACATTTCGTGGCCCTATTTTGCGCACATCTGCGTAAGCAAGACCGGTAAAACAGGAAAAAAGGAAAATGTCTCTTACTCGGATGAGCCGGGCGATGGAAAACTCTTTATTCATTACAGCCCGTAGTTCTTCCTCATAAAGAAATACCCTTTGAGTCTGGACAACTTTTGCCCGGTACATAACAAAAGGGTCCTTCTTTAGCCATCCATGCGCTATACAGAGGCGGATTATTTTTCTGAAATTCCTGAGATACTTAACGGTGGTATTGTTGGAACAGCCGCGGATGTGACGAAGAAAGAAATCAAACTCTGCAATAAAATCATGGTCGATTCGCAGGATATTGATATCCGATGCACCAAATTTCCACGTCATGTATTCAATGGTGTGAGTCAAACTGGTCTTATATCGTTCCAATGTGCCAGGGGCAAATTCTTTGGGAACGAGCTCGGCCATTCGCCGGTTGTGTTGTTGAAAAATGCTGACGAGCATTTTGGGATCGTCTTCAACCCCTAAATAATTATTCTTCAACGAAACGGCAGTGACGGTTTCACTCCGCCGGATCATGGAATGATAGGCCTCCAGTAGATTGAGCTCTATCAGGCTGAGTTCGTTATTGAGGCGTTTGGTGTTTTTGGAACAGCCTTTCGCCCTGCCGGTCTTTGGCATCCAGGCATTTCGTTCAACTGATTTACCTGTGGACACCTCAGCTCTCTGGCCGTCAATAGTAATACGCAGGTAAATCGCAAGCGATTTGCGTTGATGTTTCTTGTTCTTTTTTAAGAAAAAAAGGTGGTGAAGTTTGGGGTGCATTGTGAGAGATTTAGTGAACACCAACACTACATCTCTTAGTGGTCAAAACAATTCAAATTAATTCATTCGGTTCGTACGAGGAGGTGAGTATTAACGAACCGAATAGCGAACCTTCTTGATATAGTTTACATCAATTTGTACGAATTTGATGCTTAGGTTCAGGAGCATGTAGTGATTTTAATGGTTCCTAAGTTGTTGATAATCAACTATATAAAAACAAGCGGAGAGGGAGGGTGTCGAACCTACTTCTCAAAAACCTTATCTGTAGCGGGTTTCATAATCATCCGTTTTCTCAGGTCCCCAATAGGTCCCCGGGTGAAAAAATCGACTGCCACATCTTTAAACGTCATTTTAAACGCTTGCTTCACAAAGAACTGCCACTAATTTACCAAAGATTCTGAAAATTACAAAGCTAAATTGTTATTCTGAGCGATCCCCTGGGCTCAAATTTTCGTAATTTTAGGCAACAAAATGAACCAATATGGAAACCGTTCTCATAGCCAAATTGCACGAATATCTGACGCAAAATAATCCTGAAATATTAATTTCCCACAACCACAAGGAAGGGGCAACTGAGTACCTTAAGAAGAAGGTAGAATCCCTCGATGGCCTACCAAGACAACTCTTGGAGGAAGGTACGCCAGCGTATATAGTTGAAGAAATTTGCATGGACGAACTTACCAAGGAGTTTCGGCCTTCGAGGTACAATTACATGCTCTCAGTCTTAGAAGATGACTTCAACTCAGAATATTTACAATGGCAACAAAGTGGTATTCTCACCGATGAGATCTTGAAACTCCTTGGCTCATGCAATCCAATTTTTGATGCCCTGGGGTTTTCTGAAGATAATGAAGATGACAGGAAAACACGCTATGCTATAATAAGGACGATACAACTTCACCTGGTGGGTGCCGCAGTTGATCGAGAATATCTAACTAACATTTTAGGATCTGCTGAAATATAGGGTTGTCTGGTCGCGATAGCCGGCTATAAAGTACCAAATTGGCGGTAATGGGTAATGGGTAAGCTGCCTTAATGCAGGCAGTCAGAAAAGAAATTGATCGATATATCACTTTCCTCTTTAAATTGCGGGCTTTATATTATCTTAGTTGAATGGAAAAATTATTTGAACGCAGCAATATTGGCCTTCAACAGTTGGTTGCTGAAGATGGGTTGGACAAATACTTTGCTTACACTGAAAAATTGCTTAGCCTGAATGTGCTAATTGAATGTTATACGGCAGTACTTGACGATTCTGAGGCGGATTATGAAGAGGAAACCGCTATTTTTGCAATAACGTATAATGAGGAACGTTCTTATTCTTTTGCTTTATTTGTCAGTTCTGAAGTGATTGGTCCCTTGATCTTATTCCGAATTATTGTCGATGCAATTAATTTCATTGAACATTCCAGTAAAGATTCCTTGCTGGATGATTTGGAAGAAATATCAACCGGCTGTACTACTTCTGATGTCATAGATAACATAAAGGAACGTAAGGAATTTTATGAGGACGAAGTCTGGGAGTTTAAAACAGTATTAGATTTAATCCATGATAAAGGCAAGCACCGAAAATAGGACAACATTCATTTTTCTCGAATGACCTCCCTAACTTGCTTATTTGAGTATTTATCTCTTTCCTTGATAACGCTTTCCAGCCAGGAAATATACATTTTCTCCGGCATTTCACGGTATCCTAAATCGAAGAGTTCTACGTAAAGTTTCTCCATTTCCCGGTATGTAACTGCGCTAGATTTGTCTTTCATTTTGGCTTGCCAAAGATAAACTCGTTTCAGAGTCTCCGCCTTTAAAAGCATTGCCTGCACATTCAAAGGGAAATACTGAAGCGAAAGGTCGCAACACTTCAAAATAAACCCGTCCGAGTAAATGTGGGTCTTGTGTTCATACCCTTTCGCCAAATCCAAAATGCATAAAGCGATAGCTTGTTGATTGCTCAAAGTATCCATATATATCCCGGACTGCACAGCTTTCAGAGGAAGGTATCCGGAAGCCATAATCCAGGCATCAATTGGAAAACAACCTGATGTAAGTTCCGTATTATACCAGCCAATTTTTCCACACCGGTTTTGTACATAAATATGATTGGGAGCCAATGCAAGCCAACAAGAGGCTCCGATTTCATCGGCAAGAATTTTATATAAATAGGGAAGACTGTGACAATTTCCGCTTTTCGTTGCCAATAACTTGGTTACAAACATATATCCCCAATCCTTGTTACCTGCAAAATCAGTGAAGTCATATGTGTAAGGCAATAGGTTATAGACCTGTTGATCCTTGCCAATAAGATGAATAGTATCCTTTAGGAATTTATAGATAGCATAATTTTTTTGAAAGTTAACGCTGTCTGAGTAGTGGTAGTTCTTTAATGGATTAGCTGTCATCCACGCTTTGATGACGGCCGTTAGCATGTGAATATGTGAATTGAACTTGTCATACTGCATGCCATTAAGCGAGAAGGCATTTTCCGAGATGAAGACTGCCTTTTTGAAGGATTCTGGATCGGGTTCTTTTATCAAAGAAGCCAAGCTGTCATAGCCGGAAACATAAAATCTATGAACAGCACTGTCCTGGGCAAATCCCCGGTACTGCAACGTTACAGCCAGAAGTAAAGGGAAGAAAATTCGAGGGCTCATACTCAAACAGTATGCTGATTAAAACAACATTCTAGTTTCCACATTTTTCAACTTAAGATTTTCATAAACGATCCGCAGATAATAGCCGCTAAATGGTAACATCCCTATTTTATCCTGTTGGAGCTGAGTGCTATGGACGTCGCAAGGGAAAACTACGGGAATAAAAAGACCGTCTTTAATTTTGATTCTACGATTGGAACTCTTTATAACGTCCAGAAGGCCAGGGAAGTGAATAGGCGAATACTCTTGCAAATAAATTTCAATACTGGCGTCCTTTTCAACCACGATTGCATAAATTTTTAGATTTTTAATCGGCTTATGATACATCTTCTCAAACCAATTAATGCCATTCTGCAAGCTGTCAATAGCTGGCTTTTCAAAAATATAGGTGATAGGATGCTGGGCTTTCAAGCTCAACATACACGTCAGGAATAAACCTATGAAGACTATTTTTTTTTCCATTATTTACCTCCAAAGTATTGAAGTGCAGTACGCAAAATACTGAACTTATTGTTGTTCAAATCCGGGGTTGTCGCAATATTATCTTTTGGCGTTACATAAGTGCCCATAGGCCCTTGGTGCGGCACAAACGCATCGACGTTCTTTGAGTCAATTGTAAACAATGGCACTCCTGCGGCGGCAGCTTTAACCCCATCGCCCCGCATTTGGACGGACGCATCCCTATTAGCATCCGGATACAAGTCGGCTACCTGGTGCGTGTGAGCGTCTCCAATTTTAATTAGGCTACCATCCTTTAGTCCCGCTATCTTAGAGTCGTCGGCAAACGAAAAGTTCGGTCCGTTATTCTTATCCGAATTGGTATAAGCGGTCAAGGTTGCCTTTTCCGGATCCAGGACCAATGTAGTGGTCTCCTCTTTATAGGTATTAATATCTTTCCCATCGCCATTGCCTGCCGCGTACAGCCCTTTAAAGTAGTCTCCTTCAGACTGCCCGCCCGGAAGTGATACTGTAATGACCTTGCTATTTGCTTGAAGATCGGAAGTAGCGGCTGCTGAAGTCGTACCACCGTTTTTGCTCTCGATATCAACAAATTTATCAGTGCTTATTATTCTCTGATTGTTTGTTTGCGCCCCATCGCTCCCTAAATACTTTCCAGCTTTGCTGTAGTAATCATCCCACGGAGCCCTGCCATCAGGATCAGTGAATCTGATTGGATTGTTATAAACAAAATTATACGGGCTCCATTCGGGAAATTTGGTTGCCAAGGGATCAGGGCTCCACCATCGGCTTGCCGACGAGTTGTCCGAGAATTTTTGAAATATTGCCGTTGATTTGAGCAACCGGACGATCTTCCGACTACGAATATTTATTAAAACTGACCCAATCCGCTGAATTGAATCATAATCAAACGTCTCGACAAACTTCCCGTTAGACAACGTTAATATCTTCCCTTTTTTCCCAATTGATTCAAATGGGTTGTCCACCTGGGCAGTAGAAATGACTGACATTAGAAGCAGCAGCGGCAATAGTGCAGTTCGGCTAATATTCATAAGCTAAGGCTTAATAGGTTAATTTTTCTTATTTTGAATAGATGACTTTTGCATTCTTGCTTCCAGTCTTACATGCTCCTGCAGCTTTTGGGTTGCCAATCGCTTCTTTTCGATCTCGATAGATTTAAGCCACTCCTGATAGGCATCCGACGGCATGTCCTGGTACCCCACGTCATTCACCCTATTAATAGCGTCCCTCATTTGTTCGTATGCTTTAAAGGCTTTAGGGTATTTGGGCAAGTCTGCCGGTTTTGGTTTTCCAGCGGCATTGATTTCCTGCAAAGCGATTGACTGCTTTAAGTTAGCATCCACTAATAAAACCGTTATATTGGACGGGTCTATCCGAAGAATGGCATTTCTAATTTCCTGTGCTAAATCATCAAATTCGAATTTGTTAAGGTACCCTAAAAGCAAATCTGAGAGGCACCGGGCATACAGTTGCCGCTGGGAAAGTGTGTCAAGATAGGTTTTGTTCCGAAGTGCTTTGCCGTTTATATAGCCGCTTCCCGCTACCCAACTCGCAGAAACAATATTACCATTAGTTGTCTCAAAGTCAAGCAATCTTCCCCGATTATCCATAAACTGAATAAATGAATGGCTCGGAGCAAGTGACAGCCACGCTTTTGCTCCCAACTGCTCCGCAATCATTAGGTAAACAAGTGGTAGTGAGTGACATTGCCCTGAACCTGTCCCGAGTAATTTAGAAGCGAACAAGTTTGCATAGTCCTTTTCGCCCATATAATCCTCCAAGTCATATTTGAAAGGAGGTACTGTATGGGTTAGCTGGGTTTTGGCGTCATAAAAACTATTGGGATGCTCGTATAACTGTTGGATCGCATAGTTTAAGGATAAGTTGTTCTTCGATGAAAGCGCCTGAGCTTTCAAGATTTGCCGTACCTGATCAGCTCGGAGCTGCAATGCCCCATTAAATCCTTCTCGGCTTAGCTTATTGTCCAAATAGGCGTTTTCGACTTCATATACCGCTTGCGAAAGTGAAAATGTTTCTGGGTTCATCTTTAAAAGTCGAGCGAGCGCTTCCCGGTATGGGCGGATTGCGTCCTCCTTTGCGAGTGCTTTCTTATATATGCTGTTCAGAATTTGCTCTCGCTCCATATCCGCGTCCCGAATTACCTGTTGGGCCACCGTGCTTACTGATATGCCAGTCGGAACGTAAGCCTGAGGGTTCGCCATGACCGCGGCCATCCGGTGTGCCCCATTGTTGATTGGAATGGCATGGTTTGCGGAGGATGTAAGGTTTTGAACAGGTTGGATTTGGTAGGGAGTGGGTAGATTTATCTGTATTCCTCCAAGCGGGTCTTTCGAAAATAGGCCATAGTTGACGGCAACTTGCGAAAATGCACTGGAGGAAGTAAATACCCAAATGTAGAATACGCCAAGGAGCTGGAATAGAAAGGACCGCCGGCCTGAACATTGGCACGCAGATAGTTCCAGAATACTTTTTATCCGCATGTTTTTACAGTCTAAGGGTTAATGGAATTCGGAAGGTAGTAAAATTTCTATTAATAGAAAAAAAACTACACAGCCGCCTGCGAAAAAATGCCTAATCGGGGTATTGCTAGACAAAATCCTTTACCTTACCGCAGTTTTACCTCAGTGAACCTGGGGGCTTTGATCCTTGTCCGTCATAGAGCTCCTATTCCTCATAGAATTGAAGGCCGTATTTATTCAATAGGTTTTCTATCTCTTTCAGCGTTCCCTTCCCGAAACCACGGAATTTTGGAAAATCGTACTTAGAAAATTGACTGAGTTCAAGCAACGATTGAATTTTTATCGACTTCAATAAATTACAGGTTCTCCTACTAATGTCACCTCTCCGAAGAAATTCTGACGGGTCCATTTTCAAGACTTCCTCTTTTGGTTTAGTCTCGAATCTGTTTTTTAAAAACTGATACAGCCGGAACCGTTCCTCTTCCGGCACGGATTCAATGTTAATTGAAATATTCATTGTAATAAATTAAGATTGATTTTAACTGAGCTTTTCATATAACGATGATGAGCTGGACAATAACTGATATACCCGAATTCGTCCAGGTTTTTAATGCTCTTGAAGTAGGTACGCGGACTGCTGATCTTCGCAAGCTGCATAATCCTCTCTCTTTCTATTATTACAGGATCATTAAAATCATTCTCTACCCACTGCCGCAGGAGTGCCAGGTACAGGCTTACATGAACAGCTCCTACCCTTGGATCAGGGTCCATTCGATTTAGGAAACGATTCAATGCATCGCCATACTGGTCCACTTCAAACTATTTATTATCCCGGCTCATCATGTCCTGAATGTCCTGGTACCTGTAATAATGAATACCTCCTACCTTGGAAGACTTCAATTTTCCTGAAATCCTTAATGTTTGAAGGCTACTTGCTGAAATGCTAAGCAGCTTTCTAACCTCGCCACCACGTAACCACGGCTTATTGGTAGCCGGTCGCTCCTTTGTGAGCAGGCTTCCTATATCTTCCAGGAGGCGCATCCTGAATATTTCAAGGTCCTCCTTGGTAATGAACTCTACTTGCATACATTCACACTTCCTTTTTATCGATAGAGACATTTAGTTCCTGGATATACACAAGGCTTCCTATGATCCGGTCATAGGTCGATATGTATCGGATATAACCGTACTTATTCAGCTCTTTCATAGTCCGGTAATAGGTAGCAATGCCTGATATTTTCGCTATAGGCATGAGATTCCGGCTAAATATGTGGATAGGGTTTACATGATCTTGCCTTTCCCATAGGTGTAGCAAAGCCATGTACACACTGATGTGGACGGGACCAATGCGTCCATCACCGGCAATCACCTCATAAAACCTCCTGAATTGCTGTGACCGATCCATAACCTTGCCTGGAAATATCCTTTACATCCCATGTTTCATATGATTGCCCGAACGGCCTACTGGCGGCGGAGTAATCCGATTGCCTGTTAGCACCTTCTTTGTCTTGCCGTCATTGACAGGCCGGGTGGTGGCAGTTTGCCTGGACTTAGAGCCAGGCGGATTAACGGTATTCTGCACCATATTCGTTTTACCGTTGTTATCAACGGACACAGAGGAACCCTGCGTAATTGGCTGTTCTTTCGCGGTCCTGGAATTTACTTGGCTGGCAGTCTCATCCATTCCCGTTTGTCTCCCTCGACCAGTTCCCTTTCCCTGGGACGGATCTGACATATAAACGCCTGATTCCCTTGATTGGGTAAGTTCTGTGTTAAATTGCTGGATGCTGATAGCTTGACCAGGTGTGATAATATCCAAATCACCCCTGCGGACATTTGCGCGAAGCCGTATAGTAGGATTTCCCTCCATATCCAGGTGGACCACCTGGCTGTTACCCATCTCTATGGAGCGGACTACATGGGAATGCCGCAGATCGTTCTTATTCTTTTCCTGGATTGGCAACTCGTCCAGTTTCTTTTCTACGTCGAGTTCCTGCCTGTCAAAGGAGAGATAGCCGTAACCCGCATTCTTTCTCTGGGAAAAGTCCAGACCTCGCCACTCATAAATAGTCGATCCGTCCTCCCGGAGCCAATTATTTAGTACCTGGCTCCCTTTTAGTAAATTCACTCCCATTTTCCACGGAATGTCGTATTGATTACCATGCCCCTTAAAATTTTGGATTGGAAAATATTGACGACGTACGTATTCGGAATCGGGGCGTTTTAGCTCCAATTGGTAGCGGTTAGGAAAGTATGTTCCTGAATCGGCCTTTTCGATATGGACAGTAGCCTTCACAGCCCCAGAATACTCCGCTGAATGGAACTCTAATAGGATACGGCTTTTACCTTGTTTCATTTGTTCCATTAGCTCAGCGTTCTGAGTATCGGGGAATAGATGCTGCCGCAGGCGGCCTACGATATACTCGTAATTTGCTTCATTATAATTACTGTTTCGCATAACTTTATTATTTAGAATTGTTGAATAATTGATATCACCAAGTGTTTGATCGTTCAACGACAAATCTGCACTATTGGTGATTATCTTGCCCTGCTTGTCTCTCACCTCTATGTATTGGGAAATGGGATTTATGTGCAAATTCGCCGGTGTCTCCGAATTTCCCTCTAAAAAGAAGACGGCTGGTCTATCCCCATTTAAAAGAGCACGATAGATCGCGCCTACACCGACATGATTATACCTTTCCCGAATGGGCAGGTACTTCATTTCCCTTTCCAGGTCAAAAAACCCAAAGCCTTCCATCAAATAATTGCCGTCAACGCCTTTTTCATGCAAATTCAGCCCGAACCATTCTACAACAGGAATGCCATCAACAGGAGAAATGATCGATCTCCCTATTGGAGCCCCTTCCAGTAAATTCTTTGCTTCTTTCACTGTGGGCCAGACTTTATCTTCCGGGCTGAACGAATGCCGGATCTCATAGATATTTTTAAATTCCTCCGCTCCTGGGATATTGGATTCATAGGGTGTATCCAACCAATGCCGAAGCGTTAAGAGGTGGGCTGCCTCCCATGCTGCTGGCTGATCACTTTCCTTTAACCTTTGCAAATCCTGTTTGATCCCATCATAGAGGTCTACCAGCTGCTGCAGATAAGGTTCAGCTTTTGCCGCTTCACGTACTTCCGGCTTTTTCAAGTCCTCCGACCAATCATACGAACCCATTATTCGATCTAAAGTAGCAGTATTGATCCCTTCAATCTCTATTTCCGGAACAATGATCTCCTTCCTATAAGAGACGTCATAGCTTTTGACGCCTAGCATAGCATTATTGCCATCTCCCAGTTCTATCGTGAGGTGCATTTTGTCCGGACCAAACCATCGCTCATCCTGGATAGCAAATGCATTCTGCCTGTTCGGGTCTGCCAATCGAGCTCTGAGAGCCTCCACTGCCCAGTAGCTAAATCCCAAATAGTTAAATTCAAACTCCAGGCGCTTTTCATTATAATTATCGTTCACATACTTGCCCATGATTTTTCTCCTTTAAAAGATTAGATACCCAGCCCTTTCTTTTTTTTGTGTTGCCTGCTTACCAAAGAAGTAAGTAAGTTTGCCCCGGCCTTAACAATTTGCTTTCTCCGGGCTTCATTCTGCTGCTGCTTTTGGAAAGTATCTTGCCTGTTGTCCCTGGATATCCCTCCACTTACCTGATCCTCGCTATTCTCCCGGGCATCTGCTATGTTCCTTACTGATCGATAACTTGCGGGTAAGGCGACTGCTTCCAGTGTGTTGCCAGTTTGTGGCTGCATCCTCGTATTTGTCCAATATTTGTGCTGTAGCTTCCAGCGTATTTCCTCCGCCATATAATGCCCACTATCCGATAACTTTTTCAGGTCTCTGAAAATACTATTAGCTCGCATAATCCTGCGCTGCATCCTGGGACTCCTTTCACCCTTGGCTAAGGCTTCTTCACTGTAATAGTCCTTGTTCCAGTTAATTTTCCGCATTCTACGATCCAGCTCAGCCGTATTGATGCCGTTATAACCCTGTTCTGGGATACGGGTCGCCAATCGGATATAGAGTGCCCGAAACTGCTTCCCTCCCTGTCTTAGCGACTTGCCTGCCCAACGGAGAAATTCCTTTGCATACTCTCTGCCAGAGGGTGATTGCTTATTCTCTAAAAAGGAGTATGTTAAAAAAGGTATTCCTTTCTTTGTGGCATGTTGCTGTTCTGTGATCTTGTTGTCTTTCGCCATACGGTGTCTGTTTTAACTTCTTTACAATCGGATTTTCTACAACCGCAAGCCTTTCGACTTTTTCCCTTTTATTTTCATGAAATCGTTTTTCTTAGCAATCCCTCCCCAGATATCTGAGAAATGTTTGGAACTAGCACCCAACTTTTGTAAAACTTCCTGAGGGATATTGGTCTTAATAATTCTGTAGCCGTCATCATACAATGGAAGGATTTTTGTTTCCAAATCCTTTCGAACAAGATCCAAGGCTTCAGGAGATTTGAGAAGTTTTTTTAGCGGTATTTTGTATTCAAGAAATTCATAATGCTTATACGGTATTCCATAATGAATCCTACTCGTATGAAGATTTACTCCTTCCTTAATCAAACTTCTCATGCGCATTTGAGCCAGTTCCGTGCGCCAAAGACTATCGATATAAGCTCCCAAAGTCATTGGTACGGTAGTTAGCTTATGATCGCTGCCCTCTTTAATCAATGGGGAAACATCTTTAAAAAATTCTTCCGCTTCCTTTACTAGCTGACGCCCTTTTTCAGTCCCTGTGGTACTCTTGAAAGTCGTCTCCCCTGGATAGTCACCATTCCGCACGTTGCCCACTTTGATATCATTTATATAAAGGGTCGCATTAAATGCCGGATTTTCGACATTTAATGGTTCGTCAATAATCATATGTCTGAGCTTGATCTTCATGGTCTCACTTCCATTGCCTTGCTTTCAAAATGATCTTATTTTCGACCTTTAAGAGCAATGCCCTGCCCCCATTAGGTTCACTCACCTGTACCACTAGCTTTTTGTGCTTTGGAATGGTAAAAGGACGAAACGCAAAGACTAATACCTTAGCCCCTCCGCCAGGTACATTTTTTTCAGGACTACTATAAATGGGCGATAACACATGCTCTTGTACGGCCGTGCGCTTGGCCCTGTTTTTATCCAGCAAGGAAAAATGAACATAGTCGGTCTGGTAATCAAGAAGTGAATGATTTTTTAGCTTGACAACTAACCAAAGGAGCTGATCTTTGACATAGAGGCTTTTTAGTACCAGGTGCATTCTTTCAGTACCCGTGGAGCAGTGAAGAAAGAACCGACTTGTAGCAATGGTGTCTGCGTCTGCTGATAAGGTTAGTTCATTTGCCGGCAACCCCGACAGCAGTATAGGATTATTTACCTGATCCGACACGAGTTTATATCCAGAAACGCTGTCATCTACTACTCGAAAATTGTAGGTCCCCGGCTCCGCCTCATAGCGTAATACCAGCGAATACAAACGGCCATTCAGCCCGACTACAGTGAGGTTCGTGGAAGTAAAGTTTGGACGCGCTGCCTGCACCATCAGCACGTTATCTGTTCCCTTTACCTTCTGTGCCTTAATATCTCTTGTTCCCTTACCCGCAGGTTGAATGCTCACCGGAAATATAATGCAGGTGATTTTTGTTTGCGTCACTGGTACAGTCTGCGCCATGATAGGCGCAAGGAAAAAAGCATCCGGTCTCATCTGTGCCGATACACCTGTATAGCCTGCCAAAAAGAGCAGGCTTGTTAGCATGATTTTGAACTTTTGCATAACCGAATCATTTTGTTGTGAAAAATGTTTGTCTACACCAATTCTTTACGATCAGGAATTGGTTTTGCTTTCTTTTAGCAGCACTTCGTATCCCGACTTCACCGAAACACGTACCAGCTTGATTTTTTTACTGAAGAGGCTTTTTGCCGCCTGAATCCCCGCATTGGCTGCCTGTGCGCCTAACGAAGCGTCCAAGGTGGTAATTCCCATGCTGTTAACTCCTTCAGCAGCGGATTCTTTCGACACATCTCGACTGATTGCTCCTGGAATGAATATGCCTGCCATTCCATCCAGGTCGAAAACCTGCAAATTCACTGGATAGATGGAATTATCGCATACGATCGATTTGATGCTGATGAGCAGACGTTCATTGTTAAGAGTTACCGTTCCATAAATAAAATTGTCCTTGGGGAGGAAAACGCCATTTACCCGGGCATCCTCCGTCAGCCGCAACTTGATCGTAGCCCCCGATACCAAAGTCTGATCCTCGCTAATCACCGCTCGGAATGTGTTGCCAGTCTCCTCTATTGTTCCACTGTTATCATCAATGGCCAAAAAACCGTCCTCCAGCTCTGGGCTAATCTCTTTACCCCTATCTGTAGCCGCCGGTTGAGAGGGTTCCAGTGTCGTAATAGAGCCTTCAGTTGGCTTATAAACGGCTGGAGCAACAAGTGGTAGCTGTGGTAACACGGGCTTTTCTTGAGCTGTTGAAACTAATTCCGGATGTTGAATTTTGAGTACCTTGTCCAGCATACCGTTGAGCCTGTCCAAAGATGGATCATGACTGGCGGAATCACCCGACTGTTTTAGGGCCTGCATGAGCTTCTCCAGCCGGTCTATTTCCGGGGAAGCATGTAGCGATGGAGCAGAAATTGCCGACGGGAACCCTTCCACGTCAGTTGGCAGTGCCTGCTGAGAGGGTTGACTAATGACCTTCCTAAGTTGCTCCAACCTCTTGGTTACTTTTTCCTCATTAGCATCGGCATAGATCCCGGACCTCTGTCCTGCGGAATACAGCGTATTCTCATTCCCCCTGCTTATCGCCCCTGTAGAAACAGGCATCCCCTTTTCTGGAGCACTTATCGGCTTAATTGCCAAGTAAGGATCGGTTTTCTGCTTCTCTGCCAGCTTGGCAGAATCCAGGGCAGCCTTTTGATAAAAGCCTAACTTATCCAGCACCGTTTCTTTCTTATTAAAATGTGGTGCAGGCAGGGTTGTATTAAACCCTTTGTGTACTTCAGCCTGCTGTACAGTCTTATTTCCGCTTCCTCCCCCCAAAGCCCAAAAAGCCCCGGTCAGAAACGGAAAAATCAAAATCGGAATCATTAATAAGAACTTCCGCTGGCGTTCTTTTGAGGGGTTTCCCTTTTTTTTTAACTCTTTCTTCGTCTGTTCCATACACACTGTTTTACTTGTTAAAAATGTGATTGCGTCTTTCCTGGGTACTATATAGTTGTTCGACCTTATAGATACTGTCAAATAAGCCAGGACGAGCTTGCCGGAGACTGTCATAAAACCGCCGCCCTTCAGGGGTATTTCTCAGACTGTCCATCATCTGATGAAAAACCCTTATCTTATCTATAGATATTTCGGTCCGTACGTCATAGGGAAGGGACTCAGGCGATGGAGTGGTTATCCCTGGTGATGCCTGAATAGGAGAAATCCGTATTGTAGCCGAAGGATTCCGCAAGGAATCCAAGAGCACCCATATGCTTGTTCCTCCTGCAATCAGGACAAATAGCAGCAAGGCCAATTTTAAATGTATCGGTGACCAGCTTTTAGTCTTTTGTTGCAGAATACTGCCAATACGGTGGCCGACAATATTGCACCAAGCATCCAGCCGGTTATATCTTGCTCCCGTTGCTTCGTTCTTTGTTTTTTTTCGTTTGAAAGGCCACATAATCTACCTGTTTTCTACTTTTAAATCTTTATTTTCCAGGATTGTCCATCGTTCAATCAGAAACCCGTGCGGGTTGTTGTCTGACCGGCTGACATTGCGTAAGTATCCTTCCGTCACCAGGCTGCGTGTAACAATCGTCGTAGTGCGGGTGATCTTCTGGGTGGCATAACACCGGAAATAGAATGGGTACAATTTCATATCCAGTTGGATGCTGTCAATGCTAACCGCTTGGCTTATATTGCCGGCAATGATACCGGCATAGTAACTGCTTTCTTTCAGGTTGTCATATACCCTTTTGGCAGAACCATCCGCGAGGTATAAGGCCCTCGTGGTATTTGCCTGAATCACCCTCTCGTCGGGGTCCAGTGTGAAAAAATACTCATGAAACGTTTTTACATGGTCCCGTGCTTCGACCGGGAGGTTTTCTTTCCGATCAGCCGCAAAAGCCTCCAAAGCCTTCCCAGAGGAAAGAATGTATACCCGGTCGCCTGCACGCTGCATTGCCTGCTGCATTTTGACAATAGCAAGGCCATTGATACAGCCTGAGACAATCACTACTGTGATCGTAAATGTCCGGACTTGTTGAAAAGCCCGGTCTAAATTCTTGACTTGCTTAAACATCATACACACATTTTCAAACTCCACAATTGTTTAGATCTGTCATATTGGAAGGTTAACTTCCCTTCACCCGCCTGTATTGGAAGTCGCTGCCTCCTGAAGTGCCTGCACCAAAAGAACCTCCCGAAGCTGCCCTCGCAACCGGCCCTTGCATTACCTGCTGAACTTGTGAGCTTGAATGCTGCCCAGGTAAATTCAACTGGCTCGTGACATGGCTGACGATCAAATTGGTCCTGCTCAGCAAGCTATGACCGCCTGCACTTACGATATATCCCGCCACGCTCGGTACGGTAAAGTAGCCCGCAATAGCGATAATCAAGAAGATCAGATATCCGGTATCCGTCGCCCCAAAAGCAGTATCTCCGGCGCTCTTTATCTGGTTGATGTCCAATTGGATCATCTGCTCCTGGATCGTATTAACGATCGCCCCAAAAATGTTGCATACAGGTAACCACAAGAAAACATTAATGTATTTCGCCAACCAATGACGCAGGGTATGCCCAAAACCGTCGAATACGGACAAACCAAAAACCAATGGTCCAATGATCGCCAAAATGATTAAATAGAAGGTTCGGATAGTATTGATACAAAGTGCTGCCGCTTCGTACAAAAGCTGCAAGACCTCGGACAGCCACACTTTGATCGTATTTTTCAAATTGAATGCCGCCTTGTCCAGGGCAAAACGAATGCTGTTAGTCAACCCTCCGATCCAGCTATTGTCTGCGTCTCCCGAATATTTCTCCCAGGCGTCCTTATCTCCTTCCCCGTTGTTCGACAAATACATTTGATAGGCTGTCGTCGTCTTGTACGCCTCTTCCTTCTCCTTCAATAGGGCAGCAATTGCCGCGTTAGACGTGTTCACCCAGGCAGAAGTCTGGCTGGCTGCCGGTTGCATAATTCCATTGATAACGGCAATAACAAAGGGGAAATTCAAAATGGCCAACCCAAAGGCAAATGGCCTAAGAAGAGGGTAAAAATCTATCGGTTCTGCCCTTGCGATGTGCCCCCATACCCGATAAGCAATGTACCAAGTAGCACCAAACCCCGCTACGGCCCGCCCTACTCCTATAAGTTGGCTGCATTGTGGAATCATATTGTTATACAACTGTTCCAGTACCCCTTGCAACCCTTGAATGCTACCTGCTAGGCCGCCCGGCGCATCCTGTGCCATCGAATAAAAGGGAATAATTACTCCCACTGCCACAACCAGGGTGGCCCAAATACACTTTTGCATATACCACTTTTATTGGGTTATTCCATATAGTGACCGCATAGTTCCAATATCATTTTGTTCCCTGGCCCGCTGCAATGCTTGCACAGAAGTATTGTTATTGAACCTCCGCAAAAAACTCAATTTATCCTGCATGTCCTTATTAATCCTGTCGATTGCAGATAGTCGCTCCGCATCCGACATCCTCAGCTCGCTGTCCGTCATTACCATCGCCAGCTCGTCCAGATCCTTCAAGCCCAGATTGAATAAATTGCTATAAACTTTCCCTATATAATCCAATTCCTGCGAGGAAAAGATATTACCAGACTTGAACACCTTCGAGGCCGACTTATATTCCTTGACAATTTGTTGTTGCGTATTGATTATATCCACCACCTTTTGGTAGTTTCTGACGGTAGGAGATACCGCCAGGAGGCCATCCAAAAAAAGTTTATGGAGATTGAAATTCCCTTCTGCTATATTCTTGATGTCGGTGTACCCCTTATCGATGATCTGATAGGACTTATACATATCCTGCAGGATGACTTTCAGTTCCGACAGCTTTTGAATATCCAGGATCAATTGTGTAGTCAATTGCGCAATAGATTGTCCTTTGACACTCGGTAAAGAGAGTGTCAGCATTACAGTTAAAACCAGGTACCACTTTTTCATAACATCACTTTTTGTCGTTAAAAACCATAAAGTTTTTGGAGGGTTTCATAGTCTGAAAAGTCTCTTTGCCTTTGCAAAGTCAGAAGGTCTGTTTGATTGGAGAATTGTAGTAAAAAAGTATAATGTTGATGCATGTCCGTACCTAAAACCTGCATTCGATTGATTCGTTCTCCATCCGTCATTTCTAATTTTTCATCTGTTGTAAGGTCGGACAGGGCTTTTACGTCTTCCTGAACCAAACTGAGTAAGGTACTGTAGACTTTCGTTAGATAGTCTATTTCGTCAGTTCGGAGCCATTGGCTCTGTCGGATCGATCGTAACATCCGGGAAGACCGATTGACCATTGATACTTCCAGGGCGACTATCTCCGTTGCCTCAGCAAGACCACTCACCTTTGGGTTGACCGATTGGAGAGAACTAAAAAAGGTGCTGTGCAAATTGAATTCTCCATTCTTTATGTCTCGAATAGTGTGCAAACCGTCCTCAGCAATTTTGTAACCTTTTTCGGCTGTCACAATATACCCCTCCAATGCAGCGATCTGTTGAAGCATGGTTTCAACCATGTGGGCCATTTGAGCCTGGCTAGAAATGCCTGTCAAACAGATTGAAAGGATAATGATAATCTTTTTCATTGCATGCTTATTGAATTCCGTATAACTTTTTTACCGTTTCCAAGTCGTTTATATCCCTGGATCGCTCCAAGCTGATAAGAATATTTTGTTGGGTAAACTGTGTACAGTCGTTATAGTTCCTGTCTATCCTTTCCCCAGCTTCGTCGATGATGCGTAGTCGGTCTGCATCACTCATTTGTGTGACAAAGGCGTTAATCACAACCGTGATCTGATCTACATTCTCTATACTTTGATTGATTATTCCGGTATAAATATTGTAGATATGACTTATTTCGTCCGGGGTAAAGTGTTTATCCTGTTGAAGGAGGGCGTATGCCCTCTTATATTCGCTTAGCAGCAAAGCCTCTTTGTTAATAATGTCCTTAACACGCTGGTATGCTGCAATGGCACTCTTAATTTGCCAAAGTTCTTGATAATACTCCCCGTACAAATCTTTCTGCTTTTGGACCCAGTTTGTAATGTCGTCCAGGTGCAGCTGCTGCATAGCATTTTCTACTGCTTTCTGCGCATCTTGTAGGTAAATCGTCTGGGTCTGCACCTTCTGAACTCCAAGATCCACAGCCATGATTGCCTCCTTGATAATTTCTTCGATTGCGTCGATAAGCTGTGCCTGTGCCTTTTGGAGTGGAGCGAACACTGTAACGCTGCACAGCAGCAGAACTACACCTATCTTTTTTAATACACACATGGTTCCTTTTTTAATGAAGAATGAGGTTTACTAACTCTCTACTGGCAGATTGCCAGGTCAAATGCCAACTTGGCTGTCTTTTGGTATTCCTTATTTTCAAACATGAGCATTCCCCTTTCCGGAACAAAAGAGCATATTTTGTGAGAAATACCCTGCACCAATTGGTGTGTACCTAAGTGATAGGACGCAATCCATTTTTCTGTTTTACAAAGTTGGTCGGTCATCTCACCTTCTTCGCATAGCCCCCGTATTGTCTTTCGCTCCACCTGGAACAGGCTGGTTATCTGACTCAGGCACCGTATCGTCAGGATATCCCTTGTCAGGAAACTGCCATATTGATGCTCTCTCTCATATATGCCGGCAATAAAACTGTCTGTTCCCTGGTCTTGGAGACCTTTTTTATAGCCTGAAAGCAGGAGGTATTTTACCACGAGAAGCCATTTCGTTTTCATAACACATGTTTTATTGTTTAAAAATTGGTTTACCGAATTCTCCTTTTTTTGCTCTTGTGTTGTCGAGGCTGCGGAGGTGACAGGTGCAGGCAATGGATATTGTCTGAAAATATAGACCGTACCTGCTCGTCTGACAATGCAGGAAATTCCTCCTGCACTGCATGGATTTCTTCCTCCGTCAGTTTTCGGCTCTCGCCGGTATCGTCATTGTGGACAGCCCAACAGTCCGCATATTTTCTGATGAAATACATTCTATTCTACTTTTTCATATACCACATTACCATTGTACACTTGATTTTCGGAGGGTTCGTATTGCAGCAGTTTTCCCTTGTCCGTCGCCCTCAAAATTTTAGACTGCGCTTCATATACGCCTGTCCATTGCTCCGCCTGGTACTCTGACGGAAGTTTAATCCCTTGTCGGATACGCTGAAAAGAGGATCTTCTGCTTACTTGGTAGCTTTCCCCTTGCAGGGTTAATCGTCGAATTATAAAGGTGTCCGCCACTCTGCAGAACTCTGTTTCCGTCTGGTTGACATAAATACCCGGCAGAAATGCGGAGTTGTCTTTCGTCGTAGACTGTTGGCAGCTCACAGTTGCCAACCACATTCTGAGACCCCATAAAAAGATCCTTCTCATATATTATTGTTTTAGTGTTTATGCTCTTTGTTCTAATTCTGCGACTAAGGCTTCAATTCCCTTTCGGATGCTACCATACTTAGCTGCGTACTCCATTACTTTTACTTTTTCCTTTTCTTCGGTCGTGTACGCATAATATTCAAAAAGAGATGGCTCATATCCATATACCTTCATGCTCATTCCTGCAAGGTCGATGAACAGTTCCCGGTATTTTCGTTTAGGGTCATTTGCTCTATTCAATGATAGCACCATCATCTTTCCTTTGTCAGTCAAGCCTAACGTAGCCTGTAGCGGTTCAAACTTGTTTTGGAATTTTCGCATATCCAATAGAATCCGGCAATCCGCATTATTTAAAATTGCATCTTTAATGATGGGGGAGCTAATAATGTCATCCACTTCCTGGGTAACCACTATTGCCTCTCCGAAGAACTTGCGGACAGTCTTATAGAGATATTTAAGGAATTCCGCCATGCCTGCTTTCGCAATTGCTTTCCAGGCTTCCTCTATGGTGATGACTTTCCGGATTCCTTTTAGTTTCCGCATCTTGCTAATGAACAATTCCATTATAATCAAGGTTACTACCGGAAACAATATGGGGTGATCCTTCACATTGTCAAGTTCAAAGACGATGAACCGTTGTTGTAACACATCCAGATTCTCTGTTGCATTCAAAAGATAGTCGAACTCCCCTCCGCGATAATAGGGCCGCAAAACATAAAGGAAGTTATCGACATCAAAATCCTTTTCTTTTACCTTGTCTGCTTTTAAAGAACCTATGTATACATCCTGTAGAAATTCATAGAAGCTATCAAATCCAGGAAAAATATCCGGATGCTCCCGTAGGAAGTCGAAATATTGTGTCAGTGCATTAGAAAGAGCTACGTATTCTGAGCGCCGGAATTGTTCGTCATCCTTTTTCCACAAAGCCAATAGCAATGTCTTAATTGATTCCTTCTTTTCTGTATCGAGAACATCACCTTTGCCGACGAAAAAAGGGTTAAATCGGATGGGGTCCTTTTCTTTGTATGTGAAGTAGTAACCATTCACCAGGTTGCACAACGTATTATAGGAGCCGCCTACATCCACAATAACGACATGCGCACCCTGTTCGTAATAACTCCGCATCAAATGGTTCATGAATACGGACTTCCCGCTGCCCGACCCACCGAATACTGCTTTGTTGCGATTACTGATGATCCCTTTCTGCATGGGCTCGTCCGAAATGTCCACATGTACCGGGTGACCGTTTAACCGGTCCACCAGCCTGATCCCAAACGGACTAACAGAATCCCGGTAGTTGGTCTCCGTATTGAACAGGCAGGCAGCTTGTTCCAGAAAAGTGTCGAACGTATCGTTCTGCGGAAAGTCCCCGGCATTTCCAGGAACACCGGCCCAGAAGATTTGCGGGGCACCAACGGTTTCGAGCCGGGCCTGGGCCTCCAACTGAGCCAGCGCAGATGAGACCTTATTGCGTAGCTCCCGAGCTTCCTCCGGGTTGTCCGACCATGCAAGAATATTAAAATGCGCCCGGACGGGCATCCGCTGTTCGGCAATGGCTTCATTCAAAAAGTCATTAGTAGCGTCACGAGCAATGGTGTTCTCTCTGCTGTAATTTGCCAATGATTGCAGCCTTAACCGTTTGCCTTCGAGCTTTTTCATGGTGGCAGGCACATCCTCTATAAACACATACTGATCGTAGATATGGTTACAATGGAGCAACTGGCCGAGCCCAGTGGCAAATCCCACTGAAAACTTTGTCTTATCCGTGGAATACCTTTCATAGTTGACCCGTGGCCCGACTAGTCCAGGCAAATCCTGCACATCCGCCAGGGTATAAAGCTGGCATTGAAGTTCACCGACTTGTATCCCTTTGTCGAAAGCCAAATCCCTAACTATTGGCTTGCTAGGATTCCCACATAAAAAGCAATACCGTTCGATAATACCAGCCCGGTGAGAATCGCTGATAATCTCGGCGGTTGCCAATCTACGCAGTTTGATAAATCCCCCGTCTTCCAGGATGTGAGCAAATTGCCCAGCGCTTTCCAGGAATTCCTGGATTTTCTGGGGATGAAGGGTTTCTTGCGGTACGATAGATTTTCGCAACAGAGAACTGGTGGCGGAGGTAGCGGTCTTCCTGCCAGCCGGTCGTTTAGTAAGGAAGATGTACGAAGTATGGTTTAGGTACGGACGTTCGTTAAAATAACGTTCGCTTGCCCTGAATAAAAAGCTATCTCCAGCATGTTCAAAATTCGCTTCGTAGGTATCCTGGATAAACCAGTCCTGCATGTGGAACACAGATCCAACCGGCAATACCTTAATAGCCTTTACGAAATTTTGATGTAAAGCTTCGAAATCAGAACTGGCTAGTGTAAATATCTCTGGCTTTGTCACCTCGAATGCCACAGTATAATCACCTTGTTTTGAAATGATGCAATCATTTTCAACACTCATGATAGGAAGTATATCGTTCAACTGCTTTTCCATCTTCAAATTTTTAGTTAATTTCCTTATTGCTTTTTTCCATTCTTTCTTTTTACAGACTTTCCAGTTTTCTTTTGCTTCGCCAACTTATCTTTGTTCTTGCGAACGAGCCCAGGAAGCCCCGTTTCCGAAAGTGGAACTACCTTAGCTTCTAAATGCTTTTGGATTGGGAATCGTCTCACAAATGCCTCATCTGATAACCCATTCCTCCTGGCAACGCCAACCGGGTCTAAAACCAATTCATTCGGTATTTCCAACATAACGACATCTTTAGGTAATTTGGTGATTGTAGGAGCTATATCAACCACCTTCTTGGAAGGAACATGGTAAAAACAAAGGAATTTTTCGCCATCCCGAGATACATCCACTTTGTTTAAGTCGATCCGTGTGCTGAAGTCATCTATGGGCCTAAGCTCACTTAGTCTCAGGTCTATGATGAATTCATGACCGGCAATCCGTATAGTAGGCAAGATGCCATTCTTGCGTTCATTCAATAGTTTGCTATTTATCATTATATCAAAGTCGCTTTTCCCATTCAGGTCGGCTACGGAAAGACCGTATTTTTCAGCCATCCCTATCGGGTCCAGCTCAACTAATTGTGGTACTCTTACAGTGACAGTATCCTGGGTAATTGGCTTAAATGGCGTCAGCATCTTATTTTCTTTCTTGTCGAACTGGAAAGAATAGTAACTGCCTGTGTCTATCATGTCATGGAAGGATATAGTGTTTGCCGGGTTGCCCACTTCCCGTAGCTCGTATTTCCCGGTATCCACTATGAATTCGGCACCCTCAATTTTGTATGTTGGCATTTTCCTTTCCATAGCATCTAATTCTTTGAGTTAACGGTCGAAGGGAGGTTTTGAAATATCCTACGGCTCCGGACCTTGATAACCTTTGGAACGCTTCGACTGGCAATCTTTTTCATCATCCCGTGCTCTCCATAAGTATTACTCATCCGGAATACATATACAATAACGAGCGCCGCGCCACCCAATGCAAATCCCAGGGCAACATATGTGTTCACACCTATGATATACAAAATGGCGAAGAGTATAAGAATGCCTATCAGTCCTCCACCTAACCACCAGATATATTGAGCCTTTAGACCTTTGAACTCTACGGGTTTGTTTACACCTTTATTGATCGTATATACCGTGCTCATTTAATTACGTTTTACATCTTGAATCGATACCCTTTCTTTTCAGACAGAGGAGACGGGGTTTGCTGTATTGCCGTTCGGTGTAAAAGCTCTTTGACCCTATCGCTCATCGGGAATACTTTAACTCCAGTTTCTCCGTTTTTTACCGAATGGGCTGCCATAGTATCTATTTCTAATGAAGTCGAAGAACCTGTTGGGGCCGTTTCTTGCACGTGAGGTCCTTCCCCTTTGTGCAAGGAGGTCGTAATTTTTCGTTCCATACTGGATAGTTCTGCCTTAAGTGCTTTCAATTCATCGTCCTTGTCGAATGAGTTTCGGAGAACCTGTTCCAATACAGGTATCTCTTGCTCGAACTTCTTTTGATCATCCCGGTGACGATCAAGTAAGTGGTCAACCCGGTCGATGGCATTTAGAAAATTCCTTGCAGCAAGTTTTGGATTGTCCACATTTGGCTGCCCGCTGTTATAGTTGTACCGGATGCCCGTGACAGGATTTGTAGCATATAGATCATTCTTAAATACTCTTTCCCCATATAGCACTGATACATTAGAATGAATGAACAGATCAAAACCGTAAAGTGTCCCTAACTGTTTTTCATGATCGCCGTATTCTGTTGGTTTAAATTGATAGAAATAGTCGATTAGAAACCTTCCGACAGCCTCTGGGTCTGTCCCGCCGAAGTTGAGGAGACGAATAGGGTTCATTTTTGTCCCGTCCTTTTCCAACTGGAGATTTCCTTTGTACAGCGTTTGATCCCTCTCCAACTTTTCTATAACGATGGCATTATTATCCTTGTCTGTCTTCAGGGTTTCCAATCTCAGCTTGGAGCGGCTGACCTCCCGGTAGTGTGCTCCTTTCAAGCTTTCAAGCACGGCAATCTTCTTTTCAATCCGAGACTTTTCTAACAGGGTAGTATCGCCAGACAAGATCGCAATGTATTCAGAGAAGTTCATCCCGCTTTTTTCATCCATTGCACCCTCATCTATGGTGCGAGTATGCAGGCTGGAATTCTTCATTTGGCTGATGAAGGTTTGCTTGTTCTTCAGCAGATTGAATTTGTAGTTGTCCAGGGTACGCTCAACTGCATATATATAATTCCTTACTTCGTTGTTATAGTGTTCCTTTGCTATCACATTTCCCTGCCGGGCTCCGCGGCCGTTGCGCTGTTCCAACTCGGCAGGCTTCCAAGGTATGTCTAAGTGATGCATGGCCACTACCCGACGCTGCACATTGAGCCCTGTACCAGCTTTGTCAGTGCTACCCAAAAGAATACGGATTTCCCCCCGGTTCATTTTTTTAAATAGTTCCGGCTTCTTCTTATCTGTCCAGTCATGGATGTAGGTGATCTCATACGGAGGTATGTCAAAATCGCGGATTAACTTCTCGCGGAGAGCGTCATAAATATTGAATTCGTCCGGTTTTGGAGTACCAATATCCGAAAAAATGATCTGCGTTCCCTTATGATATTGACTTTCCCGATAGATATCTGCTACTTTTCGAGCGCAGACATTAACTTTATTATTCGGATGGTCGTCATATTCCCGACTGATGAGCCGCATATCAGCGGACATCTTTTTGGCATAATTAGTTGCAATCAGCATCCTTCCTTTGTCCTCGTCCTCAGTTAGCGGACGTCTGCCCAGAAGGGTAGCATCGCCGCTTTTCGCAAATTCCATCAGCTTGCGTATGAAATCCTCCTGATCTGGGGTAGGTGGAATGTTAACTAACTCTTCGGCCAGGGACGGTTTGTCCAGGTTGATATGTTTGGCGGTCTTGTAGTCGGTGATTTCATTATAGAACAGGGCCAGTTCTGGCACTTTGATAAAATGCCGAAAACGTTCCTTGGCTATGATTTCATTGGTTACAGAAAATTCAAAATCGACGGTCTTACGAGCAAATACTGCGGCCCATCCATCAAAGTTTTCGAGCCGTTGCCGCTCCAGCTCCCTTGGACGGAGATACTTGAACAGCAGGTACATTTCTGTTAGGGAATTCGAAATAGGGGTCCCGGATAGAAAGGTTACGCACAAATCAGAATTAAATTGATCCTGTAGCGTTCGGACAGCAAAGAGCATGTTCAAGGCTTTTTGGCTTCCTTCCATATTTCCAAGGCCAGCCACCCGTGTGTGCCGGGTGGTAAAAGTCAGGTTTTTAAACTTATGCGCCTCGTCTACGAACAAATGGTCGATGCCCATATCCCGGAAGGAAATATCCTCATCCTTTTTGCCTTCGATTTTGCTGAGCACTTCCCGTAAATCAGCTCCAAGGTTATTCCGGCGAATTTCCAACCCCTTTAGCATCCGTTTACTGATCTCACCGCCGGCCTCCTCCAAGGTATCCAAATCCTTATTAAGATTGTCGAGCTCGTTTTGTAATATCGTTTGTTGAATATGTAAGGGCTGGGGAAGCTTTCCGAATTGATCATGAGTAAGGATTACACAGTCCCAATTATTATTTTTGATTTCAAAGAACAATTGTTGTCGTTTGGCCGGAGTAAAGTCGCTTTCTCCCGGCGCTAGGATACGCGCATTCGGATAAGCCTTTCGATAAGTCTCTGCTATCTGGCTGACGTTGGCTTTAAGCGCCAGGATCATGGGCTTACGGATAGTTCCCAAGCGTTTCATTTCCTGCGCTGCCACAATCATTGTGAGTGTCTTGCCAAGCCCTACCTCATGATCTACCAAGGCTCCCCGGTTTTGCACGATGCGCCAAACAGCATTCTTTTGGGAGCTGTATAGATCGGTAATACCCAAACCTTCCTTATTCAGTCCGGGAAAGGTAAGATGATCGCCATTATACTCCCGAAGTACGTAGCAATTGTATGTATCATTGTATAGTCTGGAAATCTGCTTTTTTTCTTCTTCCGGCAATTCCCGCATCCATTCCACAAACCGGCCCCGGATTGATTCGATCTTCTGCTGAGCCAATTGAGTAGCGTCATTATCCGGTATTCTGATCGTAGTATTATCCGGGCCATCAATCTCGTAGGTAAAAAATGGGGCTGTATTCTCAAAGGCATGTTCGAGAAGGGTATCCCCATACATAGTTTTACCACTCTTTGGAAGGATCGCGTAATCATGCTTTACTTTTCCCGATCTCGAAGACGGGGTAATCTTAAAAACATCGATAGAAGACAGGTGATCGACCGTCGTTTTCTGCCCAAATAAGTCGGAAGCGAATCTGTTATAAAAATCCCCCGGTATCCAACGCTCTCCCAGGTTAAAGTCAAGCAGTTCGAAGGGGATAGGGTCAGGCTGTACTTTGCGGATAGCTGCCAGGCTTCGCTGGAACTGGGGATCATTTGGGTTCTCTGCAGCTTTTGTTTCCGCAATCCGCAGCTTTTCCACCACGTTGCCTGCCAAGTACAAGTCGGACGTTTCCCACTGGCCCGAAGTAGGGTTGATAAAAACATGATCGCCCAATGCCTGAATCGTCGCGGTTTCCTCCTGACCGATAGCAGACGCAATAAAGGCAATATCCACTTTCCCGGTATCATTGAGGCATCTAGCAAGAGCGTCGATAGGGTTATCCGTCGCATATTTGTCCTGAGTACCAATCAGACTGACTGTAAGAATATCTGCCTTGACAAATTGCTCACCCTCCCGTCGTTCCAGGCTAGACAGCATCATTGCTCCAAAGGCGGCATCCTGACCGATCAGCTTCCGATTACCTGGTGAGTTCAGCACGCCATAGGCTCCGACAAATTCGTCATAGCTAGTGTTCAAGGATCTCCGAAGATCAGGATAAGCTACCTGATCCAACGATTCCTTTTCATACATGTCGAAATACTGATCCCGCACCCTAACATATCGTTCGAAGAAGGTCTTATCCTTTTCGGAAATCCCTAAAACCTGGAAGGCTGCCTGGTCGTTTTCTTTATCCACATCCTTCAATAGTCCAATAAATCCACGATTAGTCACCAATGTCCCATCTTTATAGAATGACAGCAAATGGGTGAAAACAGTTGGAGGTTCGTTTTTCAAGGAAAAGATTCCCTCCAGGCTCTTGTCTCCTTGGTATAGGTAACGATGGTCGTATTGCTGCAATTTCTTGGAAAGATCTTCCAGATGAGTTTTCAAGTTAGAGCCTTCCATCCATTTCGAAGAGAGCTGGATCTGCTGGACATTAGAATATAGCCTGTATAGATAGCGGTTGCTTTTGTTTGCCTTTGCTGTGATCAGCACCAAACTTTCATGTTCCGGATGGTCTTCCGTGCGAATCGTCGCAATGATCCTGGCGGATGATCGCTGAACCTGCTTTTCGTCGGCTTCCTTGATATATGAAGCACCCCGGTTAATAGACTCCGCAGGAGCAATATCAAACAACTCGAGCTGGGCAGTAGAGACAACTTGCTTTGTTTCAGGGGGAGGCAGTAAAACCAATTGCTCGCCTTTTTCTCTCTCGGGTGTCTGGTCAATGGAAAGCTGCTGGCCAAAAGAAACTTGTAGTCTTTCCCACCCGTCCCGATTGAACCTGCCTTCTATTCCTTCCTCTAGGATGTTCCTTAATGGTTGGGCAATTTCTACCATTGGTCCCCTTTGCCAGACAGTTTGATGGGCTGTCCCGTACTGATTTTTCCCCGGTCTGATTTCGTCACCCAATAGAATCTCAGGGTGGCGATCAATATATTGGTTGACCGTGTAAATTCCAAATTCGTTCTCCTTGCTTACCGTTTCGATTAAAAGAGCTTCTTCCTGGGATAAGGATTGTTTTCCATCTCGTCTTTGCACGACCAGAAGGTGATTAGGGGATTCTGTATTTCCGGTATCCTTCATCAGATTATCCGGCATTACTGACAGACTTACAAAATCCGCCTTGTTAAACAAGTATTCCCGAGCGGCCCGGTTGGAAGGGCTATCCAGAAATCCATTGCTTGTAATATACGCCAGCAGGCCACCATCACCAATTACATCCAACCCTTTTGCAAAAAAATAGTTATGGATCTTACCAGAAAGGTTTTTGTCCGGATAGGTCGGATCATATACCGCAAAACTGCCGAAAGGAATATTGCTGATGACCATGTCATACTTTCCGTTGTCTTTTACCGGGGCCTCCTCAAAGCCCATAATATGGACTTGATTCTCCACTGGCAGCGCGGAGGCCAGGGCCTGCAACACCTTTCCTGTCAAGACATCCTTTTCTACGGCTGTCACCTGTTCAAGGGAAGGATAGTAATTGATTGCCTCTGTAATGAAGATGCCAGCCCCACTGCTGGGCTCATACATCCTTTTGGGCTGAATACTATGTTCTTCTAACACCTGATACAGGGTTTTCGGAACCACGGAAGGGGTGTAAAAGGCTGTTAGCACGCTATGCTTGACGGCATCTATTGCTTGTTTATACTCCGGTCCTGAAAGATGATTTTGCAGCAGTTCGTGCAATCCCATAATGGGATCATAGAGTCGCATGTCTTCCTGGGTAGCATTCAGTTTTTCCCATTCCTCTCTGGGGCCATTGGGATACAGAATGGCTTTGATCCCTCCGAATCCGGCATACTGTTGCAATTTAGCTACCTGTTCCGGCTCCAAAGTATCGCCAGGTTTCCATCCGAGAGCGATACGGATAGCGGAGATATTTTCACTTAATTGTTTATACACATTGTACGCCATACGTTCTGTTTTCCGATTCACTAATTGCTGTTCATGTACTCTTGTATCGATCCCATAAGACAATAGCAAAAGGGCCGGTCACCTTCCGATCCCTCATTAAAACCGAAGTGATCAAAAACTGGCTTGCATATCTCCAAGAGATTAATCACTTCGTAAGTAAGGAAGCCACCATCCAACCATTCGTAATACGTGGCTTCGAAATGCTCTTGCAAAAAAGAGCACAGGAAAATAAATTTGGAAGGGCGAAGGTCTCTAGTCAATGCCTCCATGCAGATTTCTTCAACCACATGTGTTGGTTTACCTTCTGCAAGCAGGATACTCGGTAAGTTCTCCAACGATTCCACACGCTGATGTAGATAGTTCGTAATCTTACTCTCAGAGGAAAGGGTCACCAACAAATCCGGGTGATTCTGTACCAAATAGCCGTGCAGCTTTTCTATTAAGATGCCTTCCATTGCTTGAGCTTTTTAAACACCAAAAAAACTTTTTAAGATTGTCGCCACCACAACCAGGAAGATGCACGATCCAAACCAGGCGGCAGCTACTTTCCCTGTATCGTGCTCACCTTGATTCCATTTTTGATACACCTTCACAGCTCCGATCAACCCTGATACCGCCCCGATGGCGTACATCAGGTTGCAGCCTGTCGAAAAATAGCCGGTAACCTGGCTGGTGGCTGAACTTATACCGGCATTACCATCAGCCGTTTGTGCCTGGCTCGTGCTATATGTAAGCACCAGCGCAGCGGTGGCGGCTAAAGCCCACCGTTTCCTGTGGAAAAATTTCACTCGCCTCATAATCACTCTTCACTTTAAGGTTCAACAATATCATTAACCCTGTCACCCGAGCGTTGACATTCAGCCTCCGCATTTCTCTCTTCACTGGTCGAAGCCGGGTGAGCAGGGCAATGGTTCAATTCCAGAAATCTTCTACCTCATCGGCTGTCCAGTCGAAGCCTACAGCCTGGCCTTCCCGAATGATGCATTCTTTCACCATCGATCCGTATGCGGTTGATCTCAACTCGGGATAATTGGAAAGGACAACACGTACCCTGGCTACCAACTCATCGTCAGATACGCCTTCATCGGCGCCTTCAGCTATTGCACTTTTTATTTCCTGGATGACCGTCTGTGTAACAAGGCCCAAATCCTGGGATGCGGCTTGCTTATCAGAAATCTCCAAATCTTGGTCTGAATGACTTTCGTTTGCTGGCGCTTCGATGGGAGCTCCAAATAAGGCAGATCGGTCTTTAGTGGTAAACGACGATGCCTTCTCTCTTGCAGGTTTGACAGCATAGCGTAGGAAGACGTAGGCATACCATGCGGCAGCTGCCACCCCGGCGAATAGAAAGTATTGGTTCCAACTAATGACCTTTAGCATAATCCCTCCTTGTGTTAACCCGGATGACTACCTCATCCTTCGCTACACAAAAATGGGGTTACAAAGAAGGGAGATTATTAGCGGGGAACTTTACCGGGGAACGAAATAGTTTGTAAAGCGTTGAGCTAGAGGAGTAACTTTTTTTCTGTTTTTTGAAGGCAAACCATCATCGGCAAATAGCGAGTAATGCGAGAAGCGAGATAGCTTGGCGGGGTGGTTTTCCCGTGGAAAGGAATTAATACGGAGCGAAAAAAGTGGGAGATAAACTTTATTCAAGTGGAATATTGAAGTTGAACGTTTTTGTATGCAATCATTTAAGCAGCAAGCATGTAAGTTCTCATTTATTTAAGCGATTGGCACGATCAATATATTTTTTGATCATGACCGAAAGCAATGGAGTCATTTCCTTCTTTCGGCTTCGGTTAGCATAATCGAGGCTTCTGAATTCCTTGAGGTCGGTATGGAGCAATTCTTCTGCCTTCTCAGTTAACCATGCCAGTGTAGCGGGACGGCCGTTGACATAAATCAGCTCTGCCAGTTGTAAGGCCACAATTTCCTCGACAAGGTAAGATTTGGAGCTTCCCAACCTGACTTCATCCTTGCTTACAGAGGATGGTTCTCGGGTGTCGGCAAGGGGGGCATCCAACCGTTTAAGCTCATTTTCAAGGTAATGACGATAGTCCTGATTAGCTAAGATCCAGGAGACCTTGTAAGTAGCAAGTGTAAGGTTGGCATCGATTACAGGGGAAAGGTAGTCGATTACCCCTTGGTGACTGTTTCGCCTGGTAAACAGTTGTTCGTCAAGGTAGGTCAGGCTTCCGTAATAATACTTGCATAGGTCGCTGTTTTGGTTGAAAAATAGCTCGATTTCCCTTAGGTCATGGTCATATTTCCAATGGAGATTTTTCTTGCCAGCCGAACATTTCAAGAGCTCGATGTCGAAAACCTTGATGAAATAAAAGTGTTTGCTGTAAAAAGAGGGGCATACTGTCTTAAAATAATGAATTTCTTCGGCGGGATTTTGGAAGCGATAGGAGGCCATAAATGATTTAAGTTCGTCTATTGCCCTACTAATGAGCTTTACGCTGCGGTCACAACGTTGAATGGGGTCAGGAATAAGGCTGGTTTCCTCCAGGCCCATTGCCAAATTAGCTTGTAGTTGTTGAATTACCTCTTGCATGGCATTATATTTTTTAACTTCCTATCAATTGCCGCTTGCCCATGTGTGAGGTACGGATCAGAGGTTGTCCATGCTGGACTTTAAGGGAATCTTGAACTACTGTAAAAGGTTACGAGGGTTATTAAAATTACAACTATATATCGGTCAAGTCAATACGCAATATGTACTAAATATGTACGCATAATTGAGTAGATTCAACGACACATGGCAGTGCGTGTTGTATCACCGCTTCTCCATAAGGTGGGCTCCAGGGGGAGAAATGCAGAATAAATATTTACACTTATCTTTTATAAGAATCACCACTTACTAATGTTTAATCACTTATACCAAAGGGTTAAATCCCCTTGACGGATCTTCGGCACTGGTTGAAATTTGTATTGTGAATATTTTGTAAAAGTATGTTATCGGCTAGTTATCCGCTTTACATATTGTCTAAAACTTTGTAATTTTTATCAACTAATCAATCGGCCAGAACCAATATCTTCTGATTTTCCAGCTACAAAGGCTCTTGAAAAGAGAGATCGTACCCATTTACATAAATACGATCCATGAAACTATTAATCCTGTGATATGATAAGAGCTAATCATGAAGACAAAAACACTGTAGTAGATATCCTATCCAAATCCTTCGATGATAACAAGAGTGTCAATTATGTCATCAAGCAGGATCGATCCAGACATAGGAGGATATCTCGTCTCATGGAATATTCCTTTGATTACTGCACTTTGTTCGGGGAAGTATTCCTTTCGGAGGATAAGAATGCCTGCGCCTTGGCTGTTCTGCCTGATAGGAAAAGAACCAGCCTCAAATCAATTCTCTTAGATGCAAAACTTGCCATATCCTGCATCGGAATAGGCAATCTCAAAAAAGCACTAGGAAGAGAGGAAAAAATCGCGACTATCCATCCAGATAGTCGCATGTATTACTTGTGGTTCATTGGTGTTCGCCCTGAGGCTCAGGGTAAGGGAATTGGAAGTTCACTGTTGGCGGAGCTAGTTGCTAAAAGCGAGTCTATGGGAAGACCGTTGTATCTGGAAACATCTACCTTACGAAATCTGCCGTGGTATAAAAAATTCGGATTCGTAGTGCATCATGAGCTGGATTTCGGTTACAAGCTATTTTGCCTGAAGAGAGAAAGTTAAAAGCTGCATTATGCTGTTACCCGGAACCCAAATGCACCTTGTGACATTCGCATTCGCATGCGTCGAATTAGTTATTTTATTCTACCTGCTGATATATAAGGTCGCCCGCCCGGATGATAATAAAGCCCAATTAAATATTGTCTTGGTTTGTCTCTTGCTAATTTACAATATTACAGGAGGGCTGCTGCCTGATCCAAAATTGCCTGGATCTGTGTTCCTTCAGGAAGCGATAGCCTATGGCACAGGTTTCATTACGCCTTCATACTTCCCGTACTATGTCTATAAGGCGTTCGGCCTGGTGAAAATGAGGTTTCACGCATACCGGGGAATACTTTTTTGCCTAATTCTTCCATATATCCTATTTGTAATTGTATATGGAGTATCAGGGAACCTAAACATAGCCAAAACTTTATTGATCTTGCCTGTGCTTTATGCAATTTGGGTAATTGTATCTCTTGTAAAAGCTCTCAAATACAAATACTCTGGAAAATTCGAGTCCCGTGAAAGTAAGGAAGAGTTCGCGGGATTATTGTTGGGCCTCAGTCCATGGGTGGGATTGCCTATTATCGACTTCTTCGATTTGGGCCAGGCCGTAGAAGCATCCGTAACTAATTCAGGATTTCTGCTCCTGCTGTCCCTTCAGGTTAAAAATCATATTTCTACACTGAGGAAAGAACATGAAAGAATTGTCCTTTCCGAGAAGCAATTGTTGAATTGGAATAATTCCTTGAAAGAGGAGGTAGAAAAGCGGACAAGCGAGATAAAAAGCATCATAGAGGAACGAACCAATACCCTTGTCAACCTGGCCCATGAGACAAAGACCCCTTTGACACTAATTGATAATTACCTGGAAGAATATATAAAAAAGAATGGAGAGAAGCCAGAACTTGCGATAGTTAAGCGTAGCCTGGGGAAGATCACTACGGATATATCCAATATTTTTGACCTGGAACGCCTTAACAGGGGCATGTCATTATATAATCACAATCAACCTGCGAACTTTACTGACTTGATCAATGATAGTCTTATTTTGTTCGGGGTTTATGCCCAAAAAGCTGGAATCAAGCTTACTGCCAGTATAGAGACCGATGCATACGTAAGGGCAGACCCGTTTGCTGTGAACCGAATTGTTATGAATTTAGTTGAAAATGCCATTAAATTTTCTGAAGAAGGTGGTTCCGTTGACATTTCTTTATATACAGATCAGGATAAAATTGTCTTTTCTGTAACAGACTCCGGAGTTGGTATTCCACCAGAAGTACAGAGGAAGATATTTGAACCTTATTATCAATTCAATAACAAAAAGAGCAGTACCCAAGGGATGGGACTCGGTTTGCCAATCGTAAAAAAGGTGCTGAGAGAGCTAAACGGAGAAATATACGTAGAGAGCGATCCGCGTAAAAAGCGGGGCACTAAGATCACAGTTAAACTAAAAAGACAGATCATACCTAGAAAAGAAGAAATAACTAAAACTACCTTCGTAGACACGAAAGTGAAGGATATAGGTATTGAAAGGTTGAACCTCGTAAGAGTTGACCATGACGAAAACAAAAAGACAATCCTTATAGTGGAAGATAACATATCAATGGTGAATTATTTACAGAAGAAGCTGGTTGAGAAATATAATGTAGTTGTTGCTTTGAATGGCCGTGATGCCCTAAGAATATTGCAAACCCATAAGAATTCCTTAGATCTGATACTCTCTGACATAATGATGGACAAGGTTGATGGTTTTGCTTTTTTAAAAACGGTATCGGAAAATCCCGAAAATTCCCACATACCTTTTCTTTTTTTGTCGGCGAAATCAACAACCGCCGATAAACTGTACGGATTAAAGCTAGGTGCAATTGACTTCGTTCAGAAACCCTTTTCCATGCAGGAACTCACTCAGAAAATTGAATCTATCATCCTCCATGAGGAAAGACGCAAGGCGGCCATATTGTCAATGGCTCTTGATCATCTTACCTCAAATCTCAGCTCGAACCGTGATATACCTTTCAATCCTGGTGATAAGTTTGAAGGTAATTGCGACTTGTATCAGCTTACTGAGAGAGAAAGAGCGATAGCCCGATTGATTTGCGAAGGATTTAGGTATAAAGAAATCGGACAAAAGCTTTTTATTGCAGAGAGAACGGTGGCAAAGCATGTACAAAATATCTTCGAGAAGGTTGAAGTGTCCAACAAGATAGAGTTAATCAACAAATTGGCGTCTTAAAGGGGGCAAGGTTAGTTTCTCTCATTTTGTTGCATGTTAGGATTAAAGTGTAAGACATCGGGGGGTATAGGCAAGGTGTATAGTTTACTGTTGGGCGGCAGCTGGTAAGTGGTCCCATTGAGCACCCGGGTGAGGGTGATAGTACGTCCTTCGAGGTTGAGCCGGCGGAGGTCCG
>MKTZ01000026.1 GCA_001898505.1 Sphingobacteriales bacterium 50-39 | reverse complement strand
AGAAGCATACACTTCGCCCTCCACGGCGCTGTACCAGAAAGAGTCGCAGAAGGTATAGGCCAGGGCGCCCACGACACCGGCGCTCATGATGGTGAACAGCTGACGTTTATCGGGTTCAGTAGAAGTATTTTGTTTTTGGACGAGTTTACGGGCGAAATGGGTGATGGTCCAGAACAGGAAGAGGATGGACAGGCCGCTGGCGATGGCGCTCATGAAGTTGACGCCGCGGGCGGCGGTATGCGGATTGTCGCCGAAGAGGATGATGAAGAAGCGGCCCATAAGGACGAAGAGGGGGGCACCGGGGGGGTGGGGGATCTGGAGCTTGTAGCAGCTGGAGATGAATTCACCGCAATCCCAGAAGCTGCCGGTAGGCTCCATGGTCATGACGAAGACAGTACAGGCGATAACTCCCACGATCCAGCCCACGACATTGTTCACTCGATTGAAACTCATAATGTATTTTTTGGCACGGGCAAACCTACATTAATATGTCCAATTCAGTTTATTTCACCAGCAATTTTTTCACCTTCCTGCCGGCTTCGGTATCAATTATGACAAAGTAAACACCTTTGGCAAGCGGGCCCGGAGTGAGCGTAAGGGAATTTCCGGTGGCTGGCATCTGTAGCAATATCCGGCCGGAAGCATCCGCCAGCCCGATGCTGTGGTAAGGGGAAGAGCTGGTGATATGCAGCTCGCCCGAATGGAAAGGGTTGGGATAGACATGAATGATGGGGCCTGGGGCTTCCAGGTCGATGGTGCGGATATAAGAATAATTATAGCGGCCAGTCGAATCAATAATCTTCAGGCGATAGTAGTTGATGCCCTGTAAAAGGCCATTGTCTGCATAGTGATAGGAGTTCACCGTATCGCCATTCAGAGCCGTCACGGAGTCCAGGGGCGAAAAGCTTACGCCGTCGGGGCTTTTCTCGATGACGAACCGGGCCGTATTCACCTCATCGCCGGTGCTCCATTGCAACAGACCCCTTTCTCCTGACAGGGCGGCTGTAAAGGACAGCAGTATGGGACCCTGGGACTGGCCCGTGCCCGGGCTTCCATTGCTGATCCAGAACTCGGAGAATCCATTGACCCGATATTCGGCATAATAGCCGTTGTCATACGGGATGATGCTGACGTCCCGGTGGGGTTGGAAGAAGTGATAGAAGCCGGTGACATTATCGTCCAGCGTGCTATTTTCCTCGGCTGTCACAGGACTGCTGTATTGGGTGACCCCGCCCTGATAGGCGTCGTGCAAATTGGGACAGGCCGGGCAGCCGCTGGCGGCTATCATTGTCTGCATCTCCGTATCTAAAAAATAGTAACGAACGGACACGCTGTCGACAGGCGGTTTCGAAGGTTGGATAACGATATTCCTGTCCAGGTAATATTGTTTGCCGTCATTACGCACCCCGCTGGTATTGATAAAGACCTTCACCTTAACGCTGCCCAGATCCTGGCCGTTGGGTTGCAGGGATACGATCCGCCGGCCGCCCAGATCGAAGTTCACCCAACCATTGCCGTTGACAGGAAGCGTCAATGTCGTGTCGGCATTGCTGTAGATGGCCGCTTTGTCGAAGATGTGGACATCGTCTATCCCCACTCCTTCATAGTTAGTGCCCGGATCGCTGCTCATGACGATGCGGAAACGGACGCTGTTTGCGTTGGTTGGGATATCATAGCTGGAGACATGCCATTTCGTATTGGATAGCTGCCAGGCCTGGCGGGGGGCGTTGTCATACCAGTTGGTCCCTCTGCCTGTCATGCCTAATTTCATCCAATTGGTACCGTCCGTGCTGTATTCCACCCAGTGGAAGTCGCACATGCAGTCATCTTCCGTCCGGAAGATATGACTAAAGGACAGCACGGGATTGGCGAGGCTGCTGAGATCGAAACAAGGCGAGTACAAATAGGACAGCTCATTGTCATGATAATTCCCGGTGAGGTTGGTGACCCAGCATTTGGTCCCGTTGGCGGCTTTGTTGATGATCGTCTTGGCCGGAGTGCCCCATTGCCAGCTGTCATTGATCCCACCCGTATACCAATGCCCGTCATTGCTCTCGAACCCTTCCAGGTATGGGAAGCTGCTGATCATTGGCACGGTCTGGAATTGCAGGGGCGTCAGGCTATCATTCGCCGCATAGGTATCACCGGTGGCGCTGACCCAGGCGCGCAGGGTATAAGACTTGTAGGCGGAAAGGTCTGCTTTTTGTGCGAACGTATAGACCAGGGAGTCGCCTGCGGGAATGGAAGGTATGTGTTCGGTGACACTCACCCCATTGATGGAGTAAGTCACCGGTATGTTGTTGACGGATGCATTGCTGTAGTTTTTTACCAGAATGCTGATCATTTCGGCGTTGGTGAAATTGCAGATATTGGTCAGCACAGGGCTTTTGAGGGAAAGGGCGCTTATATCATTGGAAGCCCGCGTAATAGTTATGTCATCGAATATATAGCCATCGTCCAGATCTCCGTCCGTCACGACGGAGTTGGCAGAAGTATGTCCTTCCTGTCCGAACCTTATCTGGAAGCTGCTGCTTACGGACTGGGCTGGGGAGGCATTCCGGAGAATACCCGTAATATCGATGTTGGGAGAGGGCTGATAGACGCCGATATTCGATGGATTGATGTCCAGTGTATAGATGGGTATCCAGGCTGCCTGGTCATTGCCTCTTATCCAGACGGCATTGCCCGGGAAGGCGGAATCGATGCCCTGGTTGCGGTAATAAAAGTTGAGCCAGATCTGATCGCTGGAAGAATATGCGGAGAGATTGAAAGTAGTGATCAGGCTGTCGGCATTGGTGTTATTGGCATAATGCATTTGATCCAGGATGGCGCTGCGGACACCGGTCCTGGCAAAACCGCTGTTGACAAAAGTACGGGCCCTTCCATTGGAGGTGCTGCGGGTGAAATCACAGCGATCCAGTCCGACGAACCCTTTTACAGGGCTGGTATATTCGGTGTCGGCTGCCGATTCGAACCCTTCCGTGTAGGTGGAGTTCAGCGTGAGTGGATCATTTTGAAGATTTTTAACCACCGTGGTCAGCGTGTCGTTGCTGTTGTGAGGATCTCCGGGGTAAGAGACCCATGTCTGTATAATATAAGCGCCTGCTGTCGAAAGGTCGGCCTTCGTGGAAAAAGCATAACTGTAGACGCTGCCCGAAGAAAGGACGGCGCTGCTGCTTTCCGTCACGACAGGTCCTCCGTTGATCCGATAGGATAGATTGAAAGAGGAGCCAGAGGGTATCGTGCCCAGGTTCTTCAGCTCTATTTGGATGGTCTCGCCGGAGCCCAGCTGCGAAGAGGTGAATTTTCTGCCTGTCAGCGGACCTATAAGGGAGTCCACAGTATAGTCATTATCGAGGGCCGTCAGCGCACAGGCCCCTCCGGAGGGGAGGATCATGCCACCAGTCGAACGTCTGCCGGGGCTGCTTCCATTTACTGCCCTTACGGCCAGCCAGTAGGTGCTGTCTCTGTTCAGATTGCCCAGGAGGAAGCTGGTGGTAGTAGTGGAGGCCACTTTTTGCATGCTATCCCCTTTCAATTGCATGATATCATAGCTTGTCGCGGAGGGGATGGCGCTCCAGTTCAGCTGCGCGTATCCCTGACATGGATTTGTTACTGTAACGACGGGCTGACCAAGTATGGTAAGATCATATTTGCTGACATCGCTGTAGCCCGTTCCGTTGCGGGTGACACGTATGAGTCCCTGGTTTGTTGCGGTGGCGGGTACTGTCCAGCTGTACATCCGCTGGCTGGCAGAGATGCTGCTTGCGATGGTGGACCAACTGCCGCCATGATCGGGACTGTATTCCAGCGAGAAGGTGTTGGGATCGCCTCCATAGGCATTCCACCGGATAATTTCTGTGCTGCCGGGTACCCAGGTCTCACCTCCATATGGATACTCCACGATGACAGAGGGTTGTATCATCTGGTAGGTAAGGACGAATCCCTGCGTTCCGGAAGGAACAGCCTCGCCTTTTACCGTCAGGTTGAAATTTCCTGCCGGAGGATTGTTGATGACGACCTGCTCGATGTTGTTGAGATGATCGGCCCCTTCCACGGCATTATCATTTACATTGGTCACCGCAGGGTTCAATATCAGGGGCTGATGTACGACGGCATCGGGCGAGGTAACGGTGAGGTCCAGGTCATTTACCAGTGTAGTGGTGGCATAGGGTGCGGCCGGCGCGTCCGGCCAGTAAAGCAGGACCTTTAGCTGTTGCAGACCGGCAGGAACACCTGTGAGCGTGTACGTATAGCTGCCGCCACCTGCAATGGTGTTGGTAAGATATTGATTGGTCTCGAGGGCTTCGACCGCAGCGCGGATATTCAATGACCCAAATCCGTACTTGAAATCGGGCCCGGGATTACCCAGATCGGTCGCCGTATTGCAAACCAGGGCTTTCATCAGTGCTGCGGGTGGGGTGGCGCCTCCATGCAGCTGCCTATACCGCTGTACAAGCAAGGCCAGCGAGCCTGTTACTGTCGGTGAAGCCATGCTGGTGCCGGAGATGGTTGAATAAGTATTGTTGGGAAAGGTGGAGGTGATACCGGTGCCTCCGGCCACGATCTCCGGTTTGAGCCGCCCGTCGCCTGTCGGACCGCAGCTACCTGCCGGATTTATAATATAGTTACTGTTGTTCAGGTTACCCACGGTCAGCACATTCTTGGCGCACTGGTAACCTGATTTTATGGTGGCATACTGAATGCTGTAGGGAGTGCAGGTATAGTATCCGTCGTTGCCTGCTGCAAAAACGTGCAGGAGGGTAGGGGTGGAGGTCAATTGGGCATCCAGGTAATAGCTGAGAAAATCATATTCCCCATCCTCGGCGCAGCCCGGATTATATGCTGTATAGGAATTATTGGTCAGCGCCATATTATAATCCCCGACATATACTTCCGCGTTGGCCAGCACATCGCTGAAATATTGAATGATGATGGTGGCGTGCGGCGCCATTCCTCTATAGCGAGGGTCCAGGATACCTCCGCCAGCAACGGTTCCGGAAGTGTGTACGCCGTGATAATTGCTGGTGTAGGGGAAGCGGTCTATTTGTCTGCCGGTGAAGTCCACATGCGTATAGGGGTCGGAATCGTCCCCTATGCCTACCGTCACTCCATCTCCCATCAGATTGCGGTTAGGGTCATTGCTCAATGCATCCACTCCGTGGGCTGCCCGGTTGTTATAGTTCAGGCTCCTGTCCTTCATGGATTGGATCCCAATATAACTGATATAAGGCAGTCCGGCTATGCGCTGCAAGGCAGCCCGTCCGGCGCGAATAAAGAGGACCTTGTCGGGTCTGATCCTGGTGTCCACCAGGGCGGCCCCTGCTGCCACGAGATCCCTGCCCGCCTCATCCCTTGTCATTGTTCCAAGGAAGCTGACGGCAATGAGCTGCCCTTCCTTTTGAGTATAAGCGGCCGGATTGGCGAGCAGTTGGGGAGATATCTTTATATCCGCAGGCACCTGGTAGATCCCGCTGACAGCATACTTTTCCAGACCGGTGAAGGCGGCGCTGTCCGCTGCTTCCGCCCAATAGGCTTTGCCTGGTACATAGTCGAAGAGACGAATGCCTTGAGCCAGGAGATCGGTACGCTCCTTAGTACCCGGCAGACGGTCGAATTGCAGCAGGACATAGTAATGTCCCCTGTATTGGGTCTTTTGCAGGCTGTCACTCCTGAAAACACGTATAACGTTCTTTTCCCGGCTAAGAAGGCCATTCTTGAAGAAAATGGGCTGCGGTCTTTGTTGGGCTGCAACTGGCAGGAAATTAACCAGCAGGAGGGAGAACAGGAAGAGGGAGACAATGGGACGTGCGATATACACAGTTTTGGTTTTCAATGTTCTCGGAAAGGATTTATGATAAGCGAAAGCTTTCTGCTAAAACGCGCGATCCCAAAAAATATTTTTACTGTTGCTGCCCTTAACCAAATTCCCGTTACGCAATCGTTTGCCTACGGAATTTATTGTATTCGAGAGGTTAAAATGTGGTTAAAATGCTTTAGCAAATTGATCACCGACGGGTTCCTCAGCGACACCCTGCGCTATAAGAGCCCCGACCTTTATTGCCAGCGGGGTCTGCCGCTGGGTTCAGTCGGGCCCCATCAACCCGGATGGGTCTACGCCCCCCATCACCTATAAAATGCTGAATCTTCGGGACAGCTTCGGCAAAACTCTCCCGACAGAATGGAATACCCAATATGATATAACCGTCTTTAAGGCGGGGATGGCATTTGATGTCAATGTGGATACTACGATCACCCTTCTCTACCAGAAAAGAGAGACGAGGCATGTTACACCCATGGAGTTTAATAATGTCAGCGGCCAGCTGACCTTTAACAAGGGTTCCCTGAACCTGCCACTGGGGCTTTACGTATTCGACATCCAGGCTACAAATGTGCATGGCACTAAATTTTATCCTTCCCTGGGCCGGATCAATGTGGTTGATCCTACTATTGACGATATGTTCACCCTGGAGGATAAGACCAATAATGCCTTCAGCCTGACCGGGGCTGTGACGCCTATGAAAGCATTAAAGGTGACGCTTACAAAAGTTTCCGGACAAGGGGACCGGCCTACATTTGAGAATTATACGAGATTCCACCCTATACAATACACCGACACAGCCATGATCTGTGATTTTGAAGTGCCGCCTTTTCCGCTGGCACAGTACATCGATGCCAACGGCACCAATTTTTGGTACACTCTCTTTTTTGCCTATATTCATCGAATATTTAATTCCCAATAAAGAATGACCCAATCCCCGGAAGTCCCCGTATTACCATCCTCATCGAGATCTTTGTCCCTGGACATTTTCAGAGGAATGACCGTTTGTTTTATGATCATTGTGAATACTCCAGGCAGCGAGATCTTCACTTTTTCCCCTTTGCGTCATGCGCATTGGAATGGCTGCACGCCCACCGACCTGGTATTCCCCTCCTTCCTCTTTGCCGTAGGCAATGCCATGAGCTTTGCCCGCAAGAAATTTGCCACCATGAGCAATGGGGCCATACTGGGAAAGATATTTAAAAGGACCCTGCTTATTTTCCTGCTGGGCTTTTTACTTTACTGGTTCCCCTTTTTCCAGCCCGAGAATGGCCACTGGCACCTGTCACCCGTCTCTCATACCCGGATATTGGGTGTGCTGCAACGGATAGCCCTCTGCTATTTTTTTGCTTCCATCCTTGTCCAATACCTTTCCACAAGGGCCGTCTTTGTCATTTCGGCAATCCTGCTGATAGGCTATTGGCTGATACTGCTCTGGGCCGGTGTGCCGGGAGCTGACCCGTTTGGTATGACCACCAATGCCGGCTACAGGCTGGATGTATGGGTCATGGGACAGGACCATATGTATCATGGGGAGGGGGTGGCCTTTGACCCCGAAGGCATCCTTAGCACGTTCCCTGCCATTGTCAATGTCATTGCCGGCTATTTCACCGGCGTCTTTGTCCAGCAGAAGGGCAAGAGCTATGAGGGACTTACCAAAATGCTGCTCACGGGCAGCGCGCTGATGGCAGTGGCCGTAGGGTGGGACCTCCTCCTGCCCATCAATAAGAAACTATGGACAAGCTCTTATGTGCTGTATACCGTAGGCATCGATCTTATTTTTCTCGCCTTCCTTATTTATATCATCGAATTCCGGCAGAAGAAAGCCTGGACCTCCTTTTTTAATGTATTTGGAAAGAATCCGCTGTTCATCTACCTGCTGTCGGAATTGCTGGTGACCGTATTGTTCATCATCCCGCACGGCCCTGGTGAAAGCCTCTTCGGATGGATCAACAGCAGCTTTTATCAGAAGATCCTGCCAGGGGCAGTGGGGTCATTGTTCTTTGCTCTGAGCTATATGATGGTATGCTGGCTGGTGGGCAAATTCCTGGATGCAAAAAAGATTTATATCAGGGTTTAACTTAAATTGCGCGTCCAAAAACCGCTACATGTATAAGGCTGTATTCCTGGATATGGACGGGACCCTGTTGAAGTCGGACCATTCCGTCAGTGAGGCGACGAAGGAAAAGATCCAACAACTTACCAGGAGGGACATCCCCGTCATTCTGGTGTCTGCGAGACCGTTTGATGCTATCCTGCCTACTTTCCGTTCCATCGGTATTCCCGATGATCATCCGCTGGTAAGTCTCAACGGCAGCTATATTGTCGAAAAGGGGCAGCCCATCCTGGATGTAAGGATCGACCTGGATATAACGGAAGCCGTGTCGGAAAAAGTAAGGCCTTTCAACGCAACTATTGCCTATTATCTTCAGAAGGAGTGGTTCGCCGAGGCAAAGGACAAATGGACAGATTATGAGCAACGGATCATGGATGTGGCATTGGAAGTGGCGCCTCTTCCCGAACTTGTCAAAGAGTGGGGGCAGCGTGGCATTGCTCCCAATAAGATGATGGTGATGAGCGAAGCCGCCAATATTCAGCGGATACAGCAGTATCTCAGGAGCGCCTACAACGACAAGCTCAATATTTATCCTTCCAAACCCACCTACCTGGAAGTAATGGACCCGCGGGGCTCCAAGTCAAATGCTGTGAGCTGGCTGATCCAACGGATGAACATCGACCGTAAGGAAGTGATCGCCATGGGTGATAATTTCAATGACAGGGAAATGATCGAATTTGCGGGAATGGGCGTAGCGATGGGCAATGCTCCTGATGAGATCAAGGCAGCGGCGGATTATGTGACAGACACCAATAACAATGATGGCGTCCGGCTGGCTTTGGAAAAATTCTTTGGGTGATGACCGGTCAAATGATCTCGTATAGCCTTGCCAAATTGATCAGCTCCACTGTATTAGAGATCTTCAGCTTGTCCAATATGCGGGTCTTGTGTGTGCCCACCGTGGATTTGTGAAGACTGAGCGTGTTGGCAATTTCGGATACCGAGCTCCCTTTCAACATTTGCAGGACAACCTCGAACTCCCGGTCGGAGAGGTCCTCGAAAGGATTGTCCTTTAGCTTCTTTGTAAGTTCACCGGACAATATTTCTGCGAGGTTGTCACTGATATAGCGTTTACCGCTCAGCACTTTTTGAATGGCATATTTGATCTCCGACTCTTTCGAATACTTGTTCAGGTAACCATGCGCACCGATCTTGAGGAAACGTTTTGCGAAAAACACCTCTTGGTTCATGGTAAAGATGATGATCTTTAAAGTAGGATACTCCTTCAACAGGTAAGTAGTGAGGCTGAAGGACTCCGTATGAGGCATATTGATATCCAGTATCAGCAGGTCAAAGCTGGCAGAACGCATTTTTTTTATCACCGTCTCTCCATCCTCGGCTTCATCAATAGTCACATCCCGTATACTACTATTGATCAGGAGCTTTAACCCGGCTCTGACGATGGAATGGTCATCAGCGATTAAGATAGTGTGCATTGTCTCGGTTTGTAATAGGGTTCTCGTACCAAACAAATATAAATGATATAACTTATATTTTAATGGCGCCGAAAGGGTCGGGTTTTATTTTTTTTGCGGCCGGGCCCCTATCCCTACCTTATACTTCCTGACAGCTTCCAGCAGCTTCTTATACTTAGGGATCAATGTATGAAGAAAAAGAATATAGAAGCTGACGGATAGAAAAATAATGATCAGCCATTTATAAACCCCATTTTCAAGAAGCACAGGGGAGGAGCCGCCCCTGGAAAAGTAAAAGACCTTTCCAAAAAGCATCAGGGTGTAAAATCCCGATAGGACGCTTAGTATCCCAAAAGAAAAGATATACTTATCCATGATGGTCTCGATCTTCTGCAGAAAAGGGATCAGCTGCAGCCCCAGCAGGGTTGGGTAGTCTGCAAACAGCAACAGCCTTATATGGAAGTAGACAAAATAAGCCAGCAGGAAAAAGAGGAGCACCTGCTGATCCATATCCGGTCCGCCGTACCTGTAGAGTGCGCGGAGATGGTAGATATTATACAGCAGCAGCAGGCTACCTATAATGATCCGGAAAAGGATCTTATTTTTCAAGTAAAAGGCATCGGACAAGGGGTTTCTCACTACGATCTGTTCCAGGTCGGATGAAAGCACCGGACGCTCTTCCATCGATACCTCGGGGAAACTGTCCCAGGATTCTTGTAGATTTTTTAGCTCCATACGAGTTTTTCCTTTAGGTAAGGGATAAAGTTCTTTTTAACCCCTTCGCTCGGGACAACTTTGGACGGCAGCGGCCCCACAAGGTCTTCGATGCCTATCTCGGACGTGCTCTGGAAACCCAGAAAAAGACGCATTTTCTCATAGTCGGAAATCTGTCCAATACGAGTCCTAAATTGAACCATATTCTTTTGATAGTCAGGAGATTTGAACTGGATGCTCCGGTCTGTATTCGGTTGCATATCCAGACAAATGGAATGCAGGGCGGCCATATTGATACATGCCCTCAGCAAAAGCACCTGCTTACTGTCATTACCTCTCCTAAAGCGGATGCTCTGCGAGGCAGCGGAAATAATGTCGGCAAAAAGTTTTTGGTGCTCCCGGTAATTGTTGGCGAAAAAGCGACAGATGGAATAGACTCTTTTGTGCTGGGATTTTAGAAGGGATCTAAGATCCTGATCAGGACCTTCTTTTTTTAGGGAATTATTCATGTGGTATGGATTTTTTATTGTCATAGGTAAGGGATCACGGAACAAATGCGAGGTAAATATTTGCATAAAATGAGACAATTGATAATTGTCTATGTCCTTTTGCTTACGCAAAGAGACAAGTCGCTTTTGACCAAGAAAAACAAAAAACATTTTTATTTAATACGATATGTATTATAAATATTTAATATCCAAAAAATAGTCCTCATTTTGTAGTTAAAAAACTACCTTCAATTAAATTTTGTACTATACCAGCGCGGGTGGCTTATTAATACCTTGTTGATGCAGAAAAATCAGCTTATATAGATTAGTAGCCTGTATAAGTTCTTTACGTAAGGGCGCATAAATTAATTTAAGTCCATGAGTTATGTATCTCTTGAAAATTCAGAATCTTTTCTGAAGTGTTTTGAGGTGATGGCAGAAGACAAATCCTGTATCGTTACTGATTCGGTGCTTTATTTTTCAGGAAAGTCGGGGAAAGGCTTTATGGCGGTCGCAGGCATCTCCACCGGCGTCGAAGTCCTGGCCATCAACGTATCCAGCCTTACTGAAGATCTGACATTTAGTTTCTTACCTTCCCGCAGCGCTTCCTCATACGTCTTGTGTTTTGATGATATCAGCCTCCCCGGCAAGCTGGAGAGTGATCTTTCACTGACCTATGCAGGGACTCCCGGGGACAGGCATAATTCCTCTGTATCGATCACCGATGCCAGTTATGGCAAGTTGGTAAGCTATCCCAAGGAGAAGACGGTCCGTGCGTTGATCGTAAGAGTCCAGAAATCGAGCATGGGGCATCTTATAGATGATTTCGATGCGGGGGCGATCCAGTCCATACTGCAATCCCATAATAATACTTCTCTCAGCTGGCCCATTACGTTCAAATACCGGCTGCTGCTCAATGATTTTATGGCTGACATCGTTCAGCATCCTTTTCGCGAGCTGTTCACGATAAGGAATGTATCCATCCTGGTAGAATACCTCCTGCAGCAGTTCTTTGTTATGGAACGGCTGACGAAGGATGGGAACTATCTCAGTACACAGGACACGCTCAACCTGTCGAAGGTAGAGCATCATCTTTGTTCGAATTACAAGCAGGAATTTCCGGGTATCGAGAAATTATCCCGCATTTCAGCGATGAGTCCCACCAGCCTCAAGACAAAGTTCAAGAAATACTACGGCGAGACCCTATTCGGATATTACCAGAAAAATAAGCTGGAGCATGCCCGTAAGCTGCTCGATAACAAAGTACCCGTAAAAGTCGTTGCAACGGAGATCGGATACTCCAACCCCAGCCATTTCACCCTGGCCTTTAAAAAGGAGTACGGCTTTTCACCCTGGCATTATCTCAACCCGCATTAAACCCAATAAACCCTTTTTGATGACCTTTATTACTAACCACCCCAACCACCCCCCACCGAGATTCACCGAGAAATTACCAGTAGGACTGCAGATCACCTGCTGGAAGGAATCGGTGGATGAATTGAACTTGTCTATTCCTGCCGCCGGGGAAAATGGCCTGCTGCTGACCTTTATCAATTACAAAGGAGATCTTCATATTGCTTCGGGAGATGGAAAAGATGGACTTTTCCAGGCGAGTCCCGGACTCGGTCTCTTGTCCCTGGCTACACAGCCTCTCCTGCTCCGCAGTACAGACCCCATTCAGCTTGCAGCGGTCACCTTATTTATATCGTCGGACTGGATAGACGTTTTTCTGAAGCGCAACCCCAACTTCCAGAAGATCGATCAGGCCCTGGAAGGAGAGGGCAGCATCATCACCTGCCGCCTGGGACGTAGACAGCTAACCCTTTTTTCCGCTATCGCCGGTCATATCCCGCAGCCGGAGGCAGATACCAGCAGTCTGCTGGAGATCCAGAACCATGCGCTTTGTCTGCTGGAGCATTTTTTCTGCAGCCGCCACCGGAACCTGGCTGGAGTAAATGCTTCCACCGGCATTGACAACGAGGATGACCTGAGCTTGATCCGTGAGGTGGAGTCTTATATCTCGGAGTACTACTGTTCGGATACTTTTACCGTGGATTCTATCCTAAAAAAGACGTATACCAGCTATCACAAGCTGAACTTCCTGTTCAAGTCGATACATGGTATGACCATCTCGGAATACATCCGTAATAAAAGGATCGAGAAATCCAGGGAGATGATCGCCGATAATGTCAAGTCCATTAGCCAAATAGCCTATGAGATTGGCTATTCAAGTATTAGCAATTACATTCTCGCCTTTAAAAAGATCTACAGGATCACACCCGGGAAATATAAAAAACAGATGGACAACCTCGCATAAAACCGGGTCCATTTGTCCTTATGAGGGGGTATTTTTAGCAAAATGAGTAAAGCGGGGCTGTATGGGGGGGTAATTTTATAGGAAACAAATCTGTACTCTATGAGTAAAATCTACATTTCCCTTCGTACCATTGGTACGTTACAGCCGTTAACCAGATATGCTTCCCCCGTTGGTTGGTTTGCCTGCGCGGTAAATTAAAGAATGGAGAAATAGGTTTTTCACAGGCCATTTTCCATTTAAATCTTTTTTTATGCCCGTATCATTCGACCTAACCATGAATGTCGTTACCTTTTTGGTATCGCTTGGACTTGCCGCCTTTGTCGGGTTTCTCCTGCGTAGCAGGCAACTTGCCAAAAAGAACAGGCAGATTTCAGCTTTGGAGAGTGAGGTAGCAGATGTAGGTGCTGAGATACTCGAAGTGCAAAAAGAATACTGCGAGCTCCAGTCAAAGATGAAGGAGACGAAAGACGCGCCTTCACCAGTGGTATCCATCAAGCAGGTAAAAGAAGGTACTGCATGATGAGTATCAGCGAATAACACATTGTCTTATATCGTAAATCCTTTTCGACCTATGAGCACCGGAATTCCAGATATTTGATTTTCTTTATATAAGAATCCCAAGCCTATGTCAGATCCATTATCCTGGAAAGACAAGTCTCTTGCCTTTCTTGCGTTAGCAGTTTTGCTGACGACCGTTGCTAAAGCTAATAAAGCCAGTTTTTATTATTCTTATTCCCGGTGTAGTCATATTTCCGGGATTTATCCGTTATATCTAGGACGGACCGGAGGTTCGTCGTCCAGGACCGAAGGTCCCGAGCGAGGAGGAGCGAGTGCTCGGAGCTCCGACGAAGGCCTACAGACATTAGATCTTTCCGGGGATGGGTTATTTTTCCAGAAACACATCCCCCGGACATTTATTGACAAGGACACCGGATGGCTCAGTCCGGCGGAAGAGCGGATAGCTTCGAAGTATGTCAGGAGGGAGAAGAATAGCAGTCTGAAGATAATGGTTCCTTTCTCCAGGGGTAAATACAGGATCCGTTTTTTCGACCAGCAGGAGCAATTCCTGTTTGAGATAGGGCATATCCAGGATTCCTTGTTGATCGTTGAAAAAGTGAATTTCCTTCACGCAGGTCTTTTTCAGTACAAGCTATTTAAGGATGATGTGCTGGTGGAAAAAAATTCTTTCATCATTAAAACCGACCCTTGAGATGACAAAAAAAAGAACAAATCAACGCTAAAATCCTAATTATCCTAAAATCCAAATTCCATGCGAATCCTGACCAGCCTTGTATACAAGGTGACCCTATCGTCCATGATCCTGACCGCACCCTCCCTAACGGGTAGCAGCAAGGATGGCGCTGAAAAGCCATTGGGGAAAGACCTGATGCTGCCTTATTATTCATCTTCCATTATCAAAAAATTCGTCAACTATACTTCGCTGACTGCTTCTCCCTTGTATTCAGAATCCAGTGTGATTACTCCGCTTGCGGATGTCCGGCGTATCCATGTGGCTGCTTCCGTCAACCTTTCCAAGGTGTCTGTTGCCTCCCATGTAAACGTGATGTCTACTGCAGTAAGCGCCGCTGTAAAAGCCAGCGTTGCCAGCGTTGCAAGGGCCCGCGAGCTAAAGGCGGTGGTCAACCAGGCCGTGCTTCTATACAGCTATATGGACCTTGAGAACGATGGCCTGAATGAACAGGCTTTTGAGTATGCATGGAGAGGCTATCACAATATGCTAAAGAAAGGGCTTATCCGTAAGAAGAGCGTGCTTACCATTTGTGACTTCAGCCAACCATCCTACAGCCCGCGCATGTATGTCATCGATGTTCGTCACAAAAAATTACTGTATCGTACTTATGTAGCGCATGGACAGAATTCCGGCGAAGATTATGCTACTTCTTTTTCCAATGACCCAGACTCCTATAAAAGCAGTCTGGGTTTCTATGTGACCAAAAGGACATATATCGGACGGAATGGGCTATCGCTCCGTATCAGCGGTGTGGACACCGGGTACAATGACAGGGCAGCCAAAAGAAATATTGTCTTACACGGCTCATCCTATGTCAACCCGCAATACATGTCCGATTTTGGCACCATCGGCACCAGCCAGGGGTGCCCGGCTATGCCCACCGGCATCAGCCCAAAGGTCATCCGTGCAGTGAGGAATGGCAGCTGTCTTTTTATCTATCATCCAACACAAGAATATTTGGAAGGATCTGTCGTTATCAATGGTTATTAACCCCTACCCCCTAATGCAACCCGAGGGCTGGTCTTTAGACCGGCCTTTTTTGTTTTCGGCCTGATCAGTTCTGGTTGTTCGCCATGAATTCCCGCTCCGCTGTTGTCCCTTAAAAAGGAACTCATTGTCCTTTTGTTGAGGACGGACCTTCTTTTCGTAAGAGTATTCATCTAATATTGAATAAGTGGTTCAAAAGAATTTACGTCCGTGTATTAGTGATATAAATTAATTTCAACAGCGTAAACCTTCTTATGATCCACGATGGTAAAAAGTGCTATTCGGGAAGCCTTTGTCAACCCCTCAACCCGGCCGATGTATATGAAGTGTTTTGGAAAAAGCGCTTTTTCGAAGAGTGTATAACGATATCTCTGAGGCCTTTGTCCCTTCCCATCGATGAGCCTTTGCTTCGCGAGCTGGCTGTCCTCGAACTGCCGGAGAGAGTAGAAATTGCAGAGACGCTTTTTAAAACAAAAAAGGATGAATTGAGCATGCTGGCCTTATCGGACTTCGGACAGTCCTTTTTGGGAATGGTCGATGGTCAGCCGGCATTTTTGGTCGTTGTCCATCGTATGCAGCAGCATATCCTGGGACATTTCTATTCGGCCCTGCCGGGGGACTATAAGTTGAGCCTGGAGCGTCTGCCTGTCATCAATAGCTGCCCACCCGATGTATATGCATATGCCATATGGCAGAGCTGTACTGACCTTTTTCTGGAGTTTCCGGAAGTGAGGAGGCTGATCACGGCCCTTGATATATTTCGCCCATCCGAGAAACAATATTGCCGGGCTGCCGGCTTTAGACCCCTGACTCGAACAGGTGGGTCAAATCTGGAAGAGCTGTACTGCCGCTGAGCAGGATCTTCACCCTCGTACCCTTCCCTTTCTCGCTCCGTATAAGAAGCGTTCCCCGGATGATTTTCAACAGGTCTTTGATGATAAGATAGCCCAGGCCGTTGCCCTTGCGTCTGTCGACATTGGCGGAAGAAATGATAAAGTGGTCGGCCATGATGTTGTTGATCTGTTCCTGCGTCATACCGACCCCGGTGTCCTCGATAATAAGGGCTATCCCTTCAGGGGCTGGTTCGCTGCTGACCACGATATGTCCCTCGGATGTGAAGTTGATCCCGTTGAGCACAAGATTGTACAATACGATCTTTACGGGTTCGATGAACTGATATAACGACAGATGTTCGTCCACCTGGTTGATCAGACGTATCTGTTTTTGCTTGGCCATGGAATTAAATAGCCCGAACAGCTGACGGACCAGCAAATGAAGATTGAAGTTTTCTTTTACCAGCCTCCTGTCCTCATTCCTGTATTTGATCCAGTTGAGGATATTGGTGGAAAGAAGTTCCAGCTCCTTTGAAGTGTTCATGATCTCTGTAATGGTTTCCCTCTGCAGCTCCTCCGGCAGCTCGCTTTTCTTCTCGATAAGGCTTTTGCCGGCCAGGTGCAGGAACTTCAATGGCGTTACCAGGTCGTGACTGATGATGGATATCAGGCGAGTCTTGATGAGGTCTGTTCTTTCCAGTTCCTCATTCTTTTGTTTCAGTTCTTTTGTCTTGGCAGCGATCTGCAGCTCCAGCCGGTATTGTCTTATCTTGAACTGACGGGTACGCATACGCACGATCGAGGCTATCAGACCCGTAAGGCAGCAGAGACAAAGTATCCATACCCATAGTTGCTGGTACCAGCGCGATTCTATACTAAAGGAAGACTCTGCCATGGCGTAATTGTCCTTTCCAAAGCCATTGATCTTCCTTACCTGCAGCACATAGTCGCCAGGAGGAAGATTGCTGAAGCGCAGGCTGGGGTTATGCTGTATGTCCAACAATTGCCAGTCTTTCAAATAGGGCTCCAATTTATATTGGATGTAAATGTTCTCCTTGTTGACCCAGGCTGGGAAACCCAACGAAAAGGTAAGCTCCCTGGTATTAGATGGCAGATTGGGTCTCAGCAGGGAGGTCATGTTCATCTTTTTACCATCTGCCGTAAAGTCATCGATATAAATGGACCCTTCCGGCAACTGGGTCAGGGGGCGGGTGGGATTCACCCAGATAAGGCCATCCATGGACGGGAAGGACACGGTGGTATCATTCAACATCAGCGCGCAGGGGGTACATCCCCCGTTGAGCTCGGTGATATCCATGCCGTCATTCTTTCCATAATAATGATAATACAGTATGGAATCGCCTTTTTCAAAGGCATTTATCATTTCCGACGGCCTTGCCCTGAACAGTCCCTTATTGCAGCTGATCCAGCAGAACCCCAGTTTGTCGGGTATAAAACAATGCGCATATTGAAGGTAGCCGCTTTTATCTATGGGAATAGGTTTCAGGACCCCGTCCTTCCACATATAAATGCCTTTTCCATGGGTGCCGATAAAGAGATAGCCGTCGTGCTGCCAGAGTGCGCGGACACAGGTGCCGGGGGAACGGAACAGGGTATCCAGGCGAAGGCTGTGCAGGTCGAAGGAGAAGAGTCCATTGCAGCATCCGATGGCCAGCACGCCGGGACTAAGCTCTACCATGGCAAAAGGCACGTTGCTGTTGATATCTCTTTGGGGCCACCGGTAGAGATAGCTGACGTATTCCCGTTCCACCACGCCTATTCCGACCGCATTGGCAAAATAGATGCTGCTGTCTATTCGAATAAAACCATTCGTAATAGAGCCTTTGCCTGAACGGATCATATAGGTCTTCCGGCTGTGATACCTGTAGGACAAAATACTATCATCCCCATAGCTGTACCATAGCGCGCTGTCCCCATCCTTATAAATAAAATTGTTGAAAGGGGTGCGTATGGGGGGCATGCCGGGCGGGGGTGGGGCGCTCCCCAGCATATCGCCATGGCTGGTAAGGATGGCCCCGCGGGGCAAGGCCAGCTGACTATAGGTGGAAGTAACTCCGTCGGAGGAGGGGTGGCTTATTTTTAAGGGGCGTACTTTATTCTTCTGCACTATGATGATCCCTTTGGAGTTTGTCCCCAGGAACAGGATGTCATCCTTTTCGTCGTATTCGGCAAAAGCCAGAAGTGCATCCACAGGCACCACATCGCAGATAAGCCGCCCTGTCAGCTGCCCGCTGACGTAGGACAGCAGCCATGCCTTATGTCCTGCTATCAGGATGGGATGCTTCATGCTGCTGGTCCAGAATAGCTGTCCTTCTTCCTTCAGACCCCATTTTACCGGCTGCCGGGTAAAGTTGTCTGTACTCAATTGATATATCTTTCGTCGGGGGGTAAATACAAAAAGACGATCATTCAGGTAAAAGACCCTGGAGCCGGGTTCCAGAGATGTCATGGGAATGGGTTCCAGCCTGCCGGCCCGATAGTCATAGATGGTATCCTTATGATACAAAATAATACGGTCTTCATTCACAGGGATCATCGTCTCATCCAAAAAGTTGAATCCGAAGTGGGAGGGGGGCTGGTCGGCCGACTGACGGAACATCTTTCCTGATGCAGCAAGTCCGACGAGCTTGAAAGCGGAAGGACGGGCATCCAGCTTCACCTGACCGAGGTATTGCAGACGGTTTTGCATGACAAAAAAGATATTACCCGTCTCGTCAGACGTATAGATCCGGCCCGCCTGATTCTTAAAGAGGAACAGCATCCGCTCGGAAATGATCTCGGGAGTATTGGCTTTAGAAAAGGTAAAGAAATCCATCCCATTGTAGCGGGTGACCCCTGCCTCGGTGGCCACCCAAAGAAAGCGGGTGGTCTCATCCCATTGCAGCCCCTTGACGCCATTGGAGGGCAACCCGTTGTCGGTGGTAAAACGCTCGATCCGGTAGCCGTCCTGGGGCAGCCCGGTCAGGCATTTCCCTAAAAAGAAGAAAATTAAGAGGCTGCGCAATGTCATGCCCCAAGATACGGCTTAATAATTTACGTTATATAAAGTGGCTAATTCGATGAGCTCTTTTAGATTGGCTGTATGTGTCTTTTCGAATATCCGGTTCTTTACCGTCGAGACAGTGTTCATTCTTACATTCAGGGTTTCTGCTATTTCTTTTGTACCCAACCCCTTTAATACATAGTGAAGGATCTCCAGCTCGCGGGGCGCCAGGGCCGAGAAGGGGTTGTTGGGATATCGCTGAGCGGAATGCTCCCGGACGGGCTGCTCATTCTGGAGGAAGCGTTGCAGGAGGCGTATCGTTTCCTCTTCCGGTGTTGTCTTGGGGAGATAATGGTCGATACCGTATTGCTTGAGAGCCTTTCCATATACCTCTGCCGGCTGCATGGAAAATACCATCACCCGCAGCTCAGGATATACCTTGCGAATATTGGGCAGTATCTCCAATGTGCTGCCATCCGACAAAATAATGTCCAGTATCAGATGGGTGTATCTTTTCTTGGCCAATTCCTTCATCAGCTCATTACAGCTTACTACCTCGCTGACGTCTGTGAACCCAAAATGCAATTGCAGGAGCAATTTTAAACCCTTCCGGATCATACTATGGTCGTCCGCCAATAATATCTGTGGTTGCATAATCTGCTTTGAAAAATATCCTGATAAGGGTTTCCCCGTAAAGGAGAAGATCGTACTAAATTCAGTAATAAAAAAGAACAGCTTGTAGAATTAATTCTACTTTTCGTTACCTTAAAGCTATCAATATTTGCTTATCCATATCGACGATCTCTTCAGATCAAGTGTCCTAATGCCAACAACCTGTGTCCTTCAATATCCGGTGCTTCCCCCGAGACCATTACGCACAAGGATACCCGTAATGTTTAGACCAATATCGTAATCATTTAAATTTTTACTATGTCTGGTTTTAGATTAAGACTCAACAGGTTAAGGAATATTCCGTATGCCTCTTCCATCCAGGAGTCCCTGCCATTTGAAAGTAGCTTCGAAGTAGAGTACCGGTTCAGCAATTTGTGGAACTGGGTGGTTGTCCAGCCGATAGTCGTCAATACGATAGTAATATTCCTTGTAAATTTCCCCGACGGCGATGAAGAGCCCATGGCGCTCGTATATAATAAAAAAGACATCTGGTCAGACATCGAAAAAGAATCCACAGGGCTGACAGAAGCTATTGGCGCCGCCATAGAACAATATTATTCTTCGTGTTATTTGCCTTGGTCCAACAGTCAGAAAGATGGTCTGCCCGATGGCAATTGGGACAACCATTTATTAAATTGACCCAATTTAATCCCTTTGTCATGACTGATCAGGAAGGCTCACCCGCGGCATTCAGAGATCTTTTTTTTCGATATTACCCTTTTTTTTATTCTTTTTCCCAATCACTGGTGCATGATAAGGTCTCCGCACAGAACCTGACCATAGAGGCGCTTGCCATCCTGTGGACGAAGCGGACAGATCTGATAGGAGATGTCAATAACAGGGCCTTTTTATATAATGCCATCCGGAACAACGCCCTTGCTTATCTAAAGCATCTGCAACGGATGCCTGAAGCAGGTTCTTACAAGCCGGAAAGATATATGGATCCATCTCTGCCGGAAGATATTTTGCGGGAGATAAGAGATTATGTCGCGAGGGAAATATAGGTCTGCCGGGTGGAGCGTTCTTTCGTGACAAACCACAACGCAAGCAGGACCCCATAGCTACCCCCTCTTTCTATCCATTCGAAGACTTCATGACTCGGATAGAACAATTCGGTGCTCATTTTCCAAATAATGAGCACGAAAAGCAGGGATCGCAATGGCTTGATGAGGATGCTGACAGCAGCTGTGACCTCAAAAAGGCCGACCCATAACGCTACTTTCTCCGGATGGCTAAACCCAAGTCCCGTATATTGATCGATAAGTCCCTTTTTTTCGATGAGGTTGAGCCAGCCATGACCCGTCAGCAGCAGAAAACCCGCTATCCGCAGGCAAATGGCCACCTGGTGCAGATGCCCAGAGTCCTCCGGCCGGATCTTTTTCCACCACCCCTTGCCGCTGCACAGCAGTAGAAAGGCCAGGGGCGCCCCAAAATTACCCGCGCGCTCGATCATTTCCGCAAAAGGCTCACCCGATAATGGCCGCAGAGCGGCTGTTACCAACCCCCAGACCACCAGCCAGCCGGCAATGGCCCGCATGGGGCGGATCAGCATAAGGATACCCAGCAGGATATCCACGACGCCGACCAACGGCATGAGCCGGTAGGCCTGCACTCTCCCGATGCCAAATACGGCAAAATAATGGGTCCATATTTCTTTTGTAATAATGCCGAATGCCCCATGCCCAATGAAGCACATGGCTATGGCAATACGCAGGGTGTAATGAATCTTTTGCTCGGCTCTAAGGGAGGACATAATTTTAAACCCCCTAAAGTTACAAAAAAAGACCCGAAATTCGCTTTATGAAGCCACTGATCGTCCTGCTGTGCAGCTTCCTGATATGCTTTCTGATAATTCGCTGGTCGAATGGCTGGTGGGACTACCGGCTGTCAGCAAGGATCGCTATGGCCGTCATGCTGCTGTTCACAGCCATCGCTCACTTCGTTTTTACTACGGGAATGGCAATGATGCTCCCAGCCTTTGTCCCCTTCAAAAAAGGGATGGTCTATTTTACAGGGGTTGTGGAAGTATTGGCCGCCATCGGCCTTTTACTCGATGCCTGGTTTGCCAACACAGGCCTGCTGCTGATCCTGTTCTTTATGGTGATGCTCCCGGCCAATATATACGCAGCGCTCCACCATATCGACTACGAAAAAGCCACTACCGATGGAAGGGGACCGGCATATCTTTGGTTCAGGGTCCCGCTACAGCTCTTCTTTATTGCCTGGGTCTATTTTCTCATCCTGTACTAACCCTGTACTAACTATCCACAAGCTCCCAGGCGCTCTGATAAGCTCCCTGCTCCTCTGCATACCGGATCAGCCCTGCATAAAAAGGGGATTGGGACAGGGTGGCGCTATCCCCAACGATCACCAGTTTTTTCCGGGCCCTTGTCATGGCCACATTCATCCGACGAATGTCCGACAGGAAGCCAATCTTACTTTCCGGATTGCTTCGGGTCATACCGATGTAGACGATATCTCTTTCCTGTCCCTGAAAGCTGTCGATGGTGTTTACGGATAGCTTATCCCCATATAGCTGCAGAAGAGGGGAATGCAGCAGTTGCTCTTTCAACAGCTCCACCTGCTGCCGGTAGGGAGAGATGACGGCTGTCCGGGGAAGATCTCCCGCAGGGTCCTGGGCCCTCAGCTCATGGGTGAACTGCGTCAGATGTTTAAAGAGAAAAGCAGCCTCTTCAGGATTGCTGGTGCTGACCCCATCCGTTTTTTCTTCAAAGCCGCAGCCAGCCGTGTCCACAAATAGCATCGGTCTGTCTGTTGGGAACAGGCGGTGATCTGCCACCGAAGTGTGCGCCTTCAATCTCTGCTCATAAAATACTGCTGAAGAATAACCCATGATCGTCTCATGCATACGATACTGTTCTTCCAGGAGCACTACTGCCTCAGGATGAAGCGCCACACATTTTTCCAGCAGCGTGACGGCCAGGCCTTTCCGGGCGGCTTCTTCCGACTTGATGGTAGGAGGCAGCTGACAATGATCGCCCGCCAGCACCAGCTTTTGCGCTTTGAGAATGGGTATCCAGCAGGCCGGCTCCAAGGCCTGTCCGGCCTCGTCGATCACTACGGTGTGATAGGACAGGTTGCGCACGGTGTAATGATTCGAGCCTACAAGGGTAGCCGTTATGACCTGTGCTTTGGCCAGCAAGTCGTCCAGGATGTATTGCTCTGTGCGTTCCACCTCCTTCATGATATTTCGCGCCTCATCGAAAAGGGCCTTGCGCTGTTCTCTTTCCGCCCGCCCAAAACTCCGTTTGTATTTATGGGCCATGTCCCGGTAGGCAGCAGCTTGTTTTTTCATCTTCTTTATCTCTTTCATAGCTGCGTGTTCGGCCATCCGGCTGTCCAGGGTCAATGACATCAGCCTTTCGGAGACCCGGGCGGGATTCCCAACGCGTAATACCTGTAGCCCTTCGTCCGACAGCTTTTCGCTCAACAGGTCCACTGCCGTATTGCTGGGCGCTACGGCAAGCACGGGGCCTCCTTCCCGGCTGACGAGGGCCTTGATTGCCTGTACCAAGGTCGTGGTCTTGCCCGTGCCGGGAGGACCATGGACAATGGCCAGCTCGCCTGCTGAAAGGATCTTCTCTACGGCAGCCCGCTGAGACTTATTAAGACGATGGTCTTTACCAGGCTGCTCCATCCACTGGCCCGGGGGCTGGAAGGTGGGAGGCTTTTCTCCCAGTAGTATCTTTGTAAGCCGACCCTCCGGATTCTTTTCATCTACAGTAGACGCCAGTCTGAGGGCGGTGAACATCTCCGTATAGCTATTGTCGTCAAAGAGCAGATCTATCCCCAACTTCCCATCCCTTACCCAATCGGGTAGCTCATCGATACGAAGGGCGATCTTCATTCTGTCACCGCCTTGAAAGGAAACAGTGCCTTCTACCCGGTGTCCGGCAGGATCGTGTTGTGAGAACAGGGCGGCTTCCGCACCAAATCGGAACTGGTGGAGGATATCCTGATGATTGGTACGCTCCAGCTCCAGGGTGAGATAATCTCCACGGCCTATCTCCGTATCTTTTATGACAACAGGATACCAGCAAAGCCCGGCTGCCCGCCTGTCGTTAACGGAAGACCGCTCGGTCAGTTCCCGGTAAGCCTGCCTGTCATCCTCCTGCTCGATCTTCAACAAGTCGGCGAGGTTCTTAAAATAATCCATCCGGCAAATATACTTCGGCTGTAACTTGCCGGCAAAACAAAGCGACCATGTCCGGGAGAAAGAAGATACTGGCGATATCCGGCAGCACCCGCCGTCATTCCACCAATCACAACTTATTAAGGGCTATTGCCGAATTGATGAACGACGTGCTGGATATAACTATTTTTGACTCTATTGCCGACCTGCCTCATTTTGATCCCGACAGGAGCAACGATAATGTGCCCGGGACCGTGACCACCTTTCGGGAAGCTCTTGCCCACGCGGCAGGTGTCATCATATGCACACCAGAATATGCCCATGGAGTACCAGGGACGCTCAAGAATGCACTGGACTGGACCGTCTCTACCGCGGATTTTTCCGGTAAGCCTACCGTACTGATCACCGCCTCGACAGACGGGCGTTTTGGGCACCCGGCCTTGCTGGAGACCCTGCGCGTCATCGAAGCAAAGGATATCGACCAACTGCAATTATTGATCTCATTCGTCCGAACCAAGGTCGATGGTTCCGGCAATATCATCGATGAAAGGACAAGGTCGGAAGTAAAGCAACTGATGAACGACTTTGTCCGTTGTCTTACGTAAATTTGTTCTCTACAAACCAATTGTTATGAAATACGGGATGCTTTTTTTCGCTTTTTGCCTCTTTGCAGGCAAAGCCTTTTCTCAACGCGTTGGAGCGGATATCATACCCACTGCTATTGGTCCGCTGACCATTCAGCCAGTCACACATGCCAGCCTGGTGCTGTCTTTGAGGAAGCTGGTCATTTATGCCGACCCATCCGGGGCCGCAAAATTCAAAGGTTTCCCCGCGCCTGATATGATCCTTATCACCGACATTCATGGAGATCATTTCGACACCAGCACACTTTCCGTTGTTATGACGCCCAATACCCTGCTGGTTGTTCCCCAGGCTGTGGCCGATAAACTGCCCGCCTCCTATGACAAAAACAAGGTGGTTATAATGAAGAATGGGGACCAGATCAAAAAGTTGGGTATCGGCATCACCGCCATACCGATGTACAATCTTCCCGAAAGTCCGACGGCCATGCATACGAAGGGGAGAGGTAATGGTTATGTATTGAACATCGGAGGAAAGAATATCTATCTTTCCGGCGACACCCAGGGTATCCCCGAAATGCGTTCCTTAAAAAGCATCGACGTAGCGTTTGTATGTATGAACCTCCCGTATACGATGGATGTTAAAGAGGCGGCTGATGCCGTGCTGGCATTCAAACCAAAGATCGTATACCCCTATCATTACAGGGGAAAGGGCGGATTGAGCGACGTGAATGCGTTCAAGAGTCTTGTAGACGCGGGAAATAAAGGCATCGAAGTGAGACTGAGGGATTGGTATCCGGCTAATTAATGGAATTTGCTAAATTGATGTCAACTTGACGCAAATCCGGGTATTATATGCGATCTCTCCTGTGGTTCATACTTTTTTTACTGTCTATATCGGGAGCCTCGGCGCATAACTGGTATTTCGACACATCCCTGGAGCGGATGTGCCGGACATGCCCGGCATCCTATTGTCATTACCTCTTATGGACAAGGCAGGGCAGTGATCGATGGGGCAGCGGCTCCGCCGTGACGATGCGGCTTGGTTCTCAACACCTGTCGCCATGTTACTGCCCGTGACCTGCTCGTCGATGGCTTTCAAAAGTCGGGAGTATATATTTACCGGGGGGCATACATACAGCTACTTTATCTCCTTTCGGAACAGAACTGCCAAAGGCGCCGAAGACGGGGGGGCGATCTGGATGGGGGCGTCACTCATTCCGAGATCGCCTTCTGCCTGTCCTATGAAAACGAAGGCAGCGGGTTTGGCCAGGGGCTATTGAGCTTGTTTGCCCCACTTTAGCCGGCAATTTCGTAAATTACATAGTATGAAACCAGCTATTACTGTAAAACGTGTGTATGAAAAGCCCTCTACAAAGGATGGCGTCCGGATATTGGTCGACCGTCTCTGGCCACGGGGGATTAAAAAAGACGAAGTCAGGGCTGCATGGGCAAAGGATCTGGCTCCATCGACAGAGCTTCGAAAATGGTTCAATCACGCCGTGCCCTTATGGACGGATTTTGAAAAACGCTATAAGGCGGAGCTGAAAACGAATACTTCGGTAGACGAATTCATAGAGGAACACCGTCATGACAAGCAAATAACTCTTTTATACGCCGCAAAAGATGAGGAACACAACCATGCGCTGGTTCTAAAGGAGTATCTTGAAAAACATTTCGACTGATCATTTTACCTCAAAGCTGGCTATGCCGCTGCCAGCCGTCCCATCTGCTGCAAGCCCTTCCACCATTATGATATATTTTCCGGGGACATCGGAAGAGTAGAAGCTAAGCGCGCTTTTCGGAGTGGTCTGAATGCTGGGTGACCAGTATAACACATTCCTGTAATCGGGCAGATGGTTCGTCGCATCCTGCTCCGTCTCGTAGGAGGGACTATAAAATTCCCGCTGTAGCTGCAGCCCTTCATAATCGATGACCGTGGCATTGGCATCCAGGGTATAGCCGGCCAGGTCACCCTTATAGCTGACCCAGTTCATGATGCCATCATAGTCCGTGGACCCGAGAAAGAACTTCTGATGCACCGTCTCCAGCTTTCTGATCTTTAGGGGGTCGAGGACCATCAGCTTATTGAGGTCGAAGATGGGTACTCCATCGATGAGCACCAGCGGATCCCTCTCGAAGAACCTGTCCATTTCTGCAAGATCCAATAAGGGTAAGTGGGTGTGATCACGGCCCCTCTTTACCAGCATCATAACCACATATTCCCGCATGACTTCTTCCATGGTGGTAAACCGGGTATAGTTATCCAACAAGTAAGAGAAATCCGGCCGTACATAAAAAGTGCTGGTATCAAAGGCTGGGAATTGAAATTGCTTTAGTCGTATGCCGGCATACCTGTTCAACACCTGCATATCGAAGTTCTTATTCGCTAATACACCGGAATCGCTGCGGGAGAGTGTGAAAGGCGGCAATGGCTGACGGGTATAAGCATCGGCAAAAGGGGAGGCGATATCTATCCTGTACATGCTGTCCATCAGGGGATTGGTCTGTACGATGATCTCCGTTCCGCCATAAAAATCCTTCAGCTCGAATTTTATCTTCCCATTCTCGTCGCCGTAGGCGGAGGCATACTGCGTTCTTGTGCCCGGCACGGCTAAAAAGCCCTGTATATTGGGGTCGACGGCGCCTGTCTGAGTATTGACGATATGGCCCGTGATGATGGCCCCATTGTATTCGGGCGGGAAATCCAGCGTGGGATTGGAATGGTGGATCACATCTTCCCAACGGAATCTCCTCCAGCCCTGGGTTATCATAAGAAGATCGACGGCCTGTTCGTCTTCCGGATGCTCGAAATAATATTCCGGCGACTCGACCTTCCCTTTCAGGTCCGAGGTTAGCAGGAGGTAGTCGAGGATATGATCCGAAGGCGCAGCCTGTAATCCATCCGAACGGAACACCGACATAGAGCAGTCCGCCATGGATGCTTTATCATTTGCACCGGTAGTTGTGACCTCGAGATCTATCTTCTTCCGGGTGGCATAGACATCCTTATCCGTCCTGACACCGATGTGAAGACGATGAACAGGATATTTAAAGATCAGTCTTTCACAGACAGGTTGTTTGGCTGCATTGAAGAGGGTCAGCTGAGAGATGCCGTCCCCTAATTTCGTTTTGTCTACCAGGAAGCTGACTTTCCCATCCTTTAGCAGGCCAGTCTCTGCTATCTTCACCGATCCACGCGTATGAGCTACAAGATAAACTTTCGGTGATCCAGCGGTAGAAATAACATTGACACGTACATGATCATTGTCTTCCTTTGTTACGTTCATGACAACCCCGTCTTTATAGGCGCCAGGCAGTAAGGTATTGATGGCCGTACCATCCGTCAGCCGGATCGTGCTCCTGTAATGATGGCCCGGACGGGGCGTCAGCATAAAGCTGCCTATGCCGAACCTTTCGGGATGAAAACGCACTACCGTGTCCTGATCATCCTCCGTGATCACTCCGGTACAGGCAATGCCACGGCCGTACTGATCTGTTATCCTGAAGGCTACCTTGCTGGTAAGACCCTCTACCAGATTACCCCCTTCCGGCAAAAAAGCGATATTATATTGCAGCGGGCTCTCCTCGGGTGGCATTTCCGCCGACCTGTGCGTATTCACCACCGTGATATTTTTTTCAAAGAACCAGTCCGGTCCTGAATTCTTCATCCAGTTGGTATAGGCCCTCAGCTTATAGTTGCCTGAGTGGAGCGTCAGCGGCAGATATATGGACCCATCCCCATGACCTTTTCTCAGACCCACCTTGGCTTGCAGTACAGGTTTGTTCTCTTTGTCCAGCCATTCCAGGTAAGCCACTTTGCTCAGATCCAGCGGAAGATGAGAGCTGGCATCTACATAATATAATTTGAACCAGCATATCTCTCCTGCCAGATAGTAGGTCTTATCCGTATGAACATACAATTTCTCCTGCAGATGCTGCACCCGGTAGTCGTTAAGGTCTTTCACCAAAGAGCCCGGGGCGCCGTCCTGCCCAAGGGAAGAAAGGGACAGGAACGCTGTCAGTAAAATGGCTCCTATCTTCCTGATCTCACCGGTGGTTCTGGTATGGGTCATCCTAATTTTGTCTTTATCATGAATTGCTTAATTCGGCCAGTAGTCGGGCTTTGTGGTCGTACCTCCCTGCAACCGGCAATCTGCACAGCTGATGACGTTGGACGTCCATCCATCAGGAGGACCGCCTCTGGCATAGTGCTGCTCTAATGGTATATAAGATTGCTGCGCGAAAAATTGTATGAGCGATGCCGAGTCGAGCCCTACAAGGGTATCTTTCAGCGAGCAGGATGTATAATACCGCCAGTCCGGTACCTGGGATCGATAAATGAACAGCCTCTTTTGCTCGAGCGTCCCTGCCGAGACAAAACCGATGACCTGCTCACTCGGATTGGTAAGACAATGTATATTCCCTCTCAGGGCCGAAGGCTGTGCATCGAAGATAGAACCCAGCGACTCGGTATTCTTTTGCATAAGCGTCAAAAAATTATATCCATCCTCTGTCAGGGCATATTGATTAACCAGTATGCTAAAAAGTATTCCCAATGGCTGAGTATTGGCAGGTATCTGGTCCAGTTGCTGCAAATAGATCACATCCTGTGTCAGTTTGGTCGAGTTGCCCAGGAAAAGCTTAGTGGAGGCGGCGTTCTTCCAGCAGGTGTAAATCTGCTCCGAATAAGGCCTGTAAACTACCTCGTTTTGATTTCTCAGATATTTGTACAAGGATTGTTCCGGCGCGGTGTATTGCCATGTTTCATTGTACTGCCATAGATAGTAGTGAGTGGCATTGGCAGGGTCATGTGTATTTACATAGAGTTTGATCCCTTCTGTACCATTGTAGGTCCAGCTGACGCTATCGATCGCAGGCGTCTTCTTATACATGACTGCATCGGACAGGTATTCTTTCCCGTCACTGGTCTTGATCCGAAGACGATATTTCGTAGTGGTGTTGAGTCCCATGGAACTTCTCACGTAGATCCCGTTGCCCTGCTCCGTCAGCGGAAAAACAGAGTTGTCATCTCCCTCCACTTGTACGGACGCCTTGGTTTCGGGGGGAATAACGCCGTTGCCGGACAGATCCACTGTACGGCTCAATGTAAACTGGGTCGGCCCATTGCCCGTGATATAGCCCTCAACTACCAGGTAGCCTGTACCAGTGCTCTTATAAGGGCTGACATATTTCTCCTTGCATCGCCATAGAAAGACGACCAAAAAGAAGAAGAGTAATATGCTTCTGATGATACGTGTCATGTCATTCGTTTAAAAACGTATATTATAGTTCACATAAGGGATGGCGCTGCCGAAGATGGAAAGCTTGTACCCATTGACGGCGCCTCCTTCCGAGACATAATACACCGAATAAGGATTTTTTCTGCCGGTGAGGTTATAAACCCCGATGGTCCAGGAATTATGCGTCAGCTGATGCACTTTATGGTTGCCATCGATGTTCATGGATAAGTCCGTCCGGAAATAATCGGGTATGCGATAAGCGTTCCTGTCGGCATACAGAGTCCTGTATGAGCCGGCATAATAGAAGACACCGATGGGCAGGGTGATGGGACGCCCTGTGCTGTACGTTGCATTCAGCGAAATGCTGAATCGGTGGGTGAACCGGTAGTTGCCCACAAAGGTGACATCGTGCGGCTTATCGTAATTGGCCGGATAATATTCCCCGTGATTGATGATCTCTCCCGCATTGGGGTCGTCCTGGCGGAGCAGGGTACGGGAATAGGTATAGCTGAACCAGCCGTTGAACTTCCCTGTGAGCTTTTTGATCAGGAGCTCTACGCCGTACGCCTTGCCTTGCGTATTGAGCACATCCGTCTCGATGTGATGGTTCAGGATCAGCTGCGCGCCGCTGCTATAATCCAGGAAATTCCTGATCCTTTTGTAATATACTTCTACAGAGGTCTCGATGGTATTGGATTTGAAATTCCTGTAAAGGCCGAGGGAAACCTGGTCCCCGGATTGGGGCTTGATATGTGGATCGCTCAGCTTCCAGATATCTGTTGGGGCCATGGCAGTGGTATTCGACAGGGCATGTATATACTGCTGCTGCGTATTATAGCCCGCCTTGATCGAAAGATTTTCCGTCAGTATATACCGTGCAGACAGCCGGAACTCCGGCTTGCCATAGGTCTTTATATTTGCGCCTGCGCCATAACGGGTGGAGTCGATAAAGGTGCCGGTAGAATAGGGCTGTCCGGGGGCATAGTTGTTCACGACGCTGGGCCCGAGATAATTGTATAGGGAGTAACGGATCCCGCCTTCCACCGACAGGGCGTTGGAGATAGTATACTTATCACTAAGGTATAGGGCGCTTTCCAAAGCCTGTTCGGGTTGCAGCACATCGGGCGCCACAAGGGAAGGCTTGCCCTCCGGCTGATAGGATCCGGGATGCAGCTTATACCGTAAGGTGCTCAGCCCAAATTCAAATGTATGATTGGCGTTGAGAAAATAGTTAAAATGCGCCTTGAAATAAAGCTGGTTGATATCGAAACCAAGGCGGTAGGCATTTACGGGGTTTTCCGTGCTGGAAATATTGTATTGGTACTTGTCATAGCCGCCGGCGACGACGCTGTATATTTTATTGTTGAAGATATGTTTCCATTTCACGGATATATTCCTGTTGCCATATCCATAGGTGGTGTCGTTGTTCAGGTTGAAATGGTCCTGGCTCAGATAGCCCGTGAAATAAAGATTATCCTTCTTACCCATGGCATGGCTGATGTTGAGGTTTAGATCGTAGAAGGAGGCCCGGCTATGTTTGTATTGATCGGGAAGATTGGCCAGTAGCCAGTTGGCATACGTAGTCCTTCCCCCCAGGATAAAAGATGTCTTGTCTTTTACCAGGGGACCTTCTATATTCAGCCGGCTGGTCAGCAGTCCGATGCCTGCCGATCCGGTGATATTCTTTTTATTGCCCTCCCGGCTGCTGATATCCAGGACAGAGGACAGGCGCCCGCCAAACCTCGCGGGGATGCTGCTTTTATACAGCTCTACATCCTTTACTACTTCCGGGTTGAAGGCGGAGAACAGCCCGAAGAAATGCGCTGTATTATAAATGGTGGCATCGTTGAACAATACCAGGTTCTGATCTGCGGAGCCGCCCCGTACATTCAGCCCCGTGCTGGCTTCACCCACCGTCTTTACACCGGGCAGCGTCATGACTACCCGCAGCACATCGGCTTCTCCAAATACGACAGGCACCTGTTTGATCGTCTTGATATCTATTTTCTGCACACCCATTTCCATGCGCCGGATATTGCTTGCTTTTTCTGCCGAGACAGTGACCTTTTTCAGCGTGAGCACCTGTGTCTGCAGATCGATGTTCATCTTGCCGTCGCCATATACCAGGAGCAGTCTCCGGGTATCACGCATACCGATGCTTTGGATATTGAGGATATGACGTCCCCGTGGCAGGGAGATGGAGTAATAGCCATATTGATCCGATGCGACCCCGATCCTGGGTTTATCTATATAAATGGAGGCACCGACCACCGGCTCCCCCGTTTTGGCGTCCCGTACAAATCCCGCCAGGTTGATCACTCCCGGCAGGTCAGCCGTGGATTTATCTCCTATGACATACAATTTATTCTCCAATGTGGCTACCTGTGGTTTGCTGGCTTCTTCCAGGTCGTCGCGCGTAGACACTCCGGTCCTGGCCGTGTCCCGGTTGACGACCGTCCTCTCAAAAAAGTCCGCAGGCAAGCCCTCGTGGACAGGTTCTCCCTTGCTGATGAATATATGTTGTTGCCTGTCTATGAAATAGCTGAGATCCGTACCCGAAAATATTTCACCCAGCACTTTCTCCAGGGGCTGCTGATCTTCTTGTATGCTCAGCCTGGTAGTATCGAGATCCGCCGTGTCGTAATAAAACTGGTGGCCTGACTGCAGTTCCACCTCCTTTAATATCACCGCCATGGATGTATCCTTAAAATGCACGGTGATCAGCGGCTGTCTGTCATTTTGAGCGTGCACCCTGTTTATTGCGAAGAGCAGGCAGGCGATAATGAGTGATCTGTAATATATCGTACGATTCATCGCGGGTTTATTAATGGATTAGGTCTTGGGCGTCATACCATGCTGAAACTTTTGTCAACGTATTTTCCAGGTCCTTGCGTACGCTAAGTTTGTTCTGCCGGATGAATCGGTTAAGCTCTTTACTCCTGTCCTTAAAAGCGTGCGACAAAGTGTTTTTGTTGTGGACGGAGTAATAGGTATCTCCTTTTTTTATATAATACGAAAGGCTGGAATCGATGTATTGTCTGACGCCTGACAGCTGGAGGTCGTCCCTCAAAACTTTTTTATTTTTTTTCAGGAGGCTGATCCGCCCCTTGTAAAGCTGTTCATAAAAGCCATTCCGGGGAGCCGTAGGGTTAAGGCTATCCTTTAGCCGGATGAAGCTATGGTCTTCGATGGTAAAGCCGTCCACCTTGCTGTTGATCAGGTAAAGTTTATAGGCGCCAAAAGGACTGGGTATTACCACCTGGTCTTTTACCATGTCGTATAAGATCGTAAGGTCTTCATAAAAAATGCTGTCGTATAGGGCAGAGCCCTTATGGGCCTTGCCGTCGCCATAGAATGGATGACCCTCCGCCAGCTGAAAGGCATATTCGTGATATCGGTTACCCCGGTATAAAGCCGGCTCGGGTTTTAAATATGCATGATACTGGCTGACTGCATTGTAGTAGGCCCTGTTTTCGACCAGGCTGTCGTCCCGGGAAAATTGGGATTGTGCCCGTATTCCAGCCGGGAGAAGGATGGTAAGGAATAAGGATAAGCAGGAGGTCTGGCTCAATGATGACATGTAGTGAAAATACCGATTCGCGTGTGAACAACAAAAATAATGTTCAACCGCCGGTTTTAATCCCCGTTTAATCTCAGTAGGTCGGCTTCAGGTCCTTGGCTACTTCGATCGTCACCTTCCTGTTCTTTAACTTTTGGTCCTTTATCAGGTGTAGTGTATGGCTCGCTTTTGATTTGCGGATAGCTACAAAGGCGAAGAAATCCTTTACTTCTATGAGCCCGATGTCTTCTTTTTTGAGCTGTCCCTTATGACTGAAGAATCCGACGATATCCACTTTGTTGACCTTGTCCTTTTTGCCCGCGGAAATAGTCAGGGTAGTCCATTTGGGCTTGTCCGGCAAGGTGACCGTCTCTGGTAGCTGGATGGTTTCCGGCTGTTCGTTGATATAAGAGGGGAGGGTTTCCTGGGGTGAGAGGATAAATATGGCTGTTCCGCTGGCATCCATCCGGGCCGTCCTGCCATTGCGATGGATAAATATCTCCTCCGTGGAGGGGAGATGATAATGGACGATATAACGAATATTAGGTACGTCTAATCCCCTGGCTGCAAGGTCGGTAGTAACCAATATGGAGGAGCTGCCGTTCCTGAACCTGGCCAGGGCGCTGTCCCGCTGCGGCTGCTCGAGAGCGCCATGATAGAATACATTGGCGATACCTTTTTCCCTTAGCATGCCGCTGGTACGTTCCACCGCCTCACGATGATTACAGAATACGACGGTGCTTCGGGAGCCTATCCGGCAGAGAAGACGGAACAGCGTTTCTATCTTGTCCTTATCGGCGCTCAATACCTGCTGAAGCAGAAGGCGTTCGGACTTTTCCCCGGACAGGAAGTTCAGTGTCGCAGCGTCCCGCAACCCCACAAAGCCTGGTATCTCCGTGGCTGCCGTTGCCGAGGTCAGCATCCTTTTTTGTATAGAAGGGAGTGAAGTGATGATGAAAGACATTTCGTCCTGGAACCCTAATTCCAGGGACTTGTCGAATTCGTCCAGGACAAGGGTATGTATGTTGTCCGTGTGGATACTCCCTCTGCGGATATGGTCCCCCAGCCGTCCGGGCGTTCCCACGATGAGGGCCGGCGCTTCGATCAGATTGTTCTCCTCCGTCTCGCGTAAATGGCCTCCATAGCAGCAGGTGACCTTAAAGCCAGTGGCCATGGTCTTGAACACCTGTTCTATCTGTAAGGCCAGCTCGCGGGATGGTACGATGACCAGCGCCTGCGTGCCCGACGCCTGCTTGTCCATCATCGACAGCACGGGCAACAGGAATGCCAGGGTCTTCCCCGAGCCTGTATCGGACAGCAGGATCAGGTCCTGATCCTGCCTGATGGCCTCCAAGGTGGCGGATTGCAGCTCATTCAATTCCTCGATACCGAGCCGGACGAGTATTTTCTTTATTGAGGCTGAGTTCAATGACATGGGATAAAAGTAATTAAATGGTCCAATATGGCCCACATAATAGGGTGCGCCGTATTAAAAGAAGGGCTGGCCAGCAGGATCTCAGCTGACTGGATATAGGTTCCTTCCTGTAGCTCATGCAGGCCCTCTTGTACCATCTGTCGCAGCCCGTCTTCATTCACTTCTGCATGAAATTGCAGCCCAAGCACCTTTTTATTCAAGAGGAATGCCTGGTTGTCGTTGGCCTCCGTGAATGCCAGCTCTACCGCTCCTTTTGGGATCTCGAACCTGTCCCCATGCCAGTGAAAAAGGATTGGATCGTTCTTGAACAGTGAATAGAACCATGGCTCGTTCCTGGCCGCTGCGGTCTGTTTGACAGGGAACCAGCCTATTTCCTTTTGTGGTGCGGGCCGGACAACGGCTCCATTGCACACTGCCAGCAATTGGGCGCCCAGGCAGATACCCAGCACGGGCTTGTCCAACTGAAGGAAGTCATGTATAAAGCCCTTTTCCGTTTTTAGCCATGGATAGGTCTCTTCATCGTATACCCCCATGGGCCCCCCCATGATAATGAGCATGTCGACGACATCCGTTGATGGCAGCCGATGGTCGGGGGAATATAATGGAGTAGTGTCCATTTGGTGACCATGGGATCGACACCAGTCGGTGATGGTACCAGGTCCTTCGAAAGGAACGTGCTGGAGGACGTGTATCTTCATTTTGGCTGCAATTTACGTGATTAACAAATGATTTACATCTCAATAGCCCGGGCTACTGGGACCAAATGGACGAATTTATGTCTTTCATGATATGAAACACCTATTTAAAGCCACCTCATGTCTGATTCTTCTGGTATTTGCGCGTAATACAGTCAATGCCCAGCATATGCCGGTAAAAAAGGATAGTGCCACTTCGAAAAAATCTCATTGGGACTTGAGTCTAACCTATTTAAGTGATAACGTTTACCTGGGACGAAGAGATTCCACATCCGTACCCTATATTACTCCTGCTATTGCGTATCATGACAAATCGGGTTTCTTTATCTCCGGGAGTATCTCTTATCTTCCGGGTGCGGATAACAACAGGATCGACGTTGCCACCATAGAGGGCGGCTATAGTTATGCTTCCGACAACCTGAATGTAGAGATTAGCGCCGGTAAAGATTTTTATAGCGATCAGAGTTTTGCGGTCAATTCCGCTATCAGTGGAAGGGTAGCCAGCTATTTCTCCTATGATTTTGGGTTTATTCAACCCTCACTGGAATTGGGCGCCGATTTTTCGGGTAGCGTCGATATCGGGACCGGCTTTGGACTTGAGCATTCTTTTACTGTTATCGAAAACAAATTAGAGATCAACCCTGCGGTCAAGGTCAATGCGGGGATGCAGAATTTCTATAACAATTATTACAAAAGCAAGCGATATAATTCCAGCCGCAGCAAAAATAAAAATTCAGGCAGCACAGTCTCCGGCAGCATTGCAGATGCCTCACGCTTTCAGATCATGGACTACGAGTGCAGCTCGGCGGTGGAATACACATTGCATAAGAATATAAAGATCAACTTTACACCAGTCTTTGCCATCCCGGTGAATGAATCTGTTATTACTCTTTCAACCAAACCATCGACAGGCGGCAGCGGGAGCACAAGTACCTATCGGGAGAATTTAAGTAATATATTTTACTGGTCGGTTGGTGTAAATATCACTCTTTAAGATCTTTACCGGAGTCCATCCTTTATGGCTTTCAAGTATTGTTTATTATTTGACTTCGAAATAACTAGATCCCCGCACTGATTGAATCGCGCAAATGTCTGAATGGCATCGATGATTTTACCGATCATTGGTTTGCTTAGCTTCACCGGCTCGAAGTGGAGATTATGGATGATCAATGTCTTTTGTTTCCTGTCGGCCTTTGAATCCATTCGGGCGACAAAAATGTCTCCGATCAGTAGGGGTAATGAGAAATAGCCATATTTCCGTTTGGGTGCGGGGACAAAGCATTCTATTTGGTAGTCGAAGTCGAAGAAGTCTCTTAAACGATGCCGGAAGACGTTCAATGTGTCGAATGGCGAAAGAATAAATGCGTCGCCGGACAGCTGGATCTTTTTGTTCTTATAGGCGGGAAGCATGTAGAGAGGGGCAGTCTTCAAACCTTCGACAGCTACCTTGCAAATTTCTCCTTCTTCTACCAGCTTTTCCAGCTCCTTTTTTACAAGGTTATTCTTCACATAGCGGGCGCGCCAGGCGATTTCTTTTGCGTAGGCGATACCCAGAGCCTTCAATTCACGCCGGATGATATGTCTTGCAAACTCCTCCGGTGTAGGCATCGTCGTATCGATGTCGTCCGGGACCAGGTTCAATGGCAAGTCATATACTTTCAGGAATTCTTTTGTTCGTGTGGTCATCAGCCTGCCATCCAGGTACAGCCTTTCGAGCGCCACTTTGGACGGTCGCCAATCCCACCAACCTAAGCTTGCTTCCTGTCTATCGTTCTCAAAATCCTTTACCATCAATGGCCCTTCGCGATCGATCCTGTCCAGCACCTTGTTCATGAGATTGATCTCTGGTTGGGTCAGGGGCTTTCGATTGGATAAAAATCCTTGCTTTACGGGCAGCGAGAAACGGAAATTGTGCATGGGGATGAATCCCGAGTCGGAAGTGAAGAATTCGAAGATCCTTCCATCTGCCTGCAGCTCTTCCAGCCATTCCAGCTTATAGTCGGGCACCCGGGCAGCAATAGTATGGTGGTGTGCGCGCTCCACGACATAGTTGGTATCGAGCTGGACAAAACCAAGATGGTCGATGAGCTTGTAGACGGCTTCGCGACCTTTTCCAAACGGTGCTGGTTTAGAGAGCCCTGCCGCATGGAGAATGATCTTTCTGGCTTGTGACTTGGTGAGGGTGGCCTGCTTCATACGAATGAGGGAAGGTAGGAAATAATTAGCTGTTTTTATTTATTTTGCATGGCTTCTACCATCATCATGAAGAAATTAGCTTTTTTAATAGTGAGCCTGCTATCTGGTTATTTCCTTCAGGCGCAGACAAAGATATTCAAAGAGATTGGCGAAGATATAGCCACCCAGATCAAAGCCATTGCCCAGGACAATACCCTGGTCGGCTATCTGGCATTCACCCGGTTGGAAAAAGCCGATGCGGACTCGTTTAACTACAAGTTGACGATCATGGATGAAAATCTCAACGACATCGGCACCGTCAAATTTCGCCAGGGGATCCTCGATCTTCAGAGCGTATCTTTCGAGCAGAATGTATTGTGCTTAGGGTATATCCAAAGCTCGCTGACGAGCGTAAATACCGTCAGGAGCCCGAAGGATTATAAAAAGGTAATGGATGCCGCAAAATCGAGCCATATCCTGTTACAATTTATAAGTTTGGATGGTAAGATCCTCAATAGTTATTATAAGGATGCAGATCTGAGTACAGAAGCGCTTCCCGCCAGGAATCCCTGGTCCGCATCGATGAAATTGGCTGCGCATCTGAAATATGGGATGCAAATAAAGAATGTTCCCAATAGCGGTTTTGCCTTCTTTTATGGCGACGATTTGAAACGGAAACTGCTGGTATTCGATACCAGGGGAGCTTTGACAAATGAACAGGATGCCCCAACGTATGCCGATCACTTTTATCTGCACACTTCTGCTTCGGATATTTATCTCCTGACGAAGCAGGACCGGCCCACTCCGGAGGGCGGTTACAAGCTCTATGTATATTCCGCGAAGGATCTTGTTATCAAGAACAATTTCGATCTCAGGGACAGAGACGATAATTGGCTAAAAGTCCTGTCTTTTGATAATGACCCTGCTACAGGTGACGCATATATAGCCGGGTGTATCATCAACCCCAAGCGGGAGAGGCATTTTATCACGGCAAACGATTATTCCTACATCCCTTACCTGGGCTTATTCACGCTCGATCTGGGAAACCCGAACAAGAAAATGCATGCCAATTGCACCTATTGGTCTGATGCGAACATTCCCGGTATCGCCGAAGATGGCTATTTCACCCAAAAAGGCTTTTATGTAAGATATGCTACGGCATTGAGGGATTTTAATGGCAACACTATTTTTGCCGGCACAGCACTGGTAGGAAAAGGGATCGTGGGAGCTGCCAAATACAAGTTGGCGGATGGGGTTTTCATCCGGCAGGAAGGATCCGGTAAATTGACTTTGGACAATAATATCCCCTGCGATGAAACAAAATATTTCAATGCCGGGAGCATCCTGCCCGAGCTGGACAAGAAAGATTTTTATAAAGTGGTCAACCCGGATACCAAAACCAACTACATGATCATCGACGATGAAGAGAATATCTATATCTACAATGTCAACAATAAAAAGATCGCACGGACCATCCCGCATAAGGACGGCAATGTGAGGGTCAATGTCTATCCTGCCAAGGAAGGGCATATGATGGTATCGGAATACAACCGGAAAGAGAAATATACCCGATTTTCTATCGAAGCTCTTTAATACAATCCCTCAGATCCGGGGGAGAGCTCGTCGAATTTACCTTAATGCGTAACTACCGCAATTGCATTTCCTTGTTCCGTGGACTGAGTGCCTGGAGGCGAGCCCACAAAGGAGACTAGGTTCCCGTTTTTCCAGTATCCGGCATAATTGGCTTGAGAAGCGTATGCGGAACCCGTAACGTAAACATCCTTGCCGACAGTCGTAATGGCATTGGCAGCTCCCTCGCCCAAAGAATTTTCCGTTCCATTCTTCCAATATACTGCATTTCCGTTGTCCACGCCTGAAATATATACGTCCGTACCTGAGATCGCTATGCTATAGCAGGCGGCCAGCTTCGTATAAGGAAGGGCCACTCTTATTCCATTTTTCCAATAGACCGGTGCGCCATTGTCTACCCCGACGACATATACGTCTCCGCCGGATACAGCAATGCCGTATGCATAGGAATAGTGAGAGCCAAGTGTGGTGCGGATGCCGTTTTTCCAGTATGCAGCAGTGTCGTTCCCGATCGTTGCTGCGATATAAACATCACTACCCGAGACAGCTATCGAAACGGCGGTGACCACATTGGAACTGGTGGCTACGATCGTTCTTAGGTCGTTTTTCCAATAAAGAACGCTATTACCGGCGTAATAGCCTCCGCTATTCGTTTGTCCGTATCCGGCCACATAAATATCTGTAGCCGAAGTGGCAATCGCAGTTGCGGCCGCGGTTCCGGAATCCGGATTGGAAAGATATTTTTCCACGCCATTTTTCCAGTACACCGCGGTATCGCCAACGAAACCCGCAACATATACATCTCCGCCCATTATTGCAATTCCCAACGCATTCCCATAATAACCCGGTGCGGCCGTTCCGAGTTCGTTTTCCTTTCCATCCTTCCAATATACTATATTGCCATTGTCGAACCCGGCTATGTAAACAGAAGCATTGCCGCCACCTGTGGTATCGGTACCGTTGGATATTGGAGTGTTTTTCCTGCATCCGTTCAGGGATAAGGCGACGATTGCAGAGACGCAGGTGAACAATAAATATTTCATGGTAATAAAAATAGCTAACGAAAGGCGAAAAGTCAAGTGTCCAGGCGGTGCTTAGGTTTTTGCATTCATCCGCTTAGACGAACAAGTTCGCCACGCTACTGAAATGCAAAACCCCTCAGCTTTGCTGAGGGGTCATCGTGCCCAGAACAGGAATCGAACCTGCACATTGTTGCCAATACCAGATTTTGAGCCCGCTTTGATTCCTTTTCTGCTTTAACCGGGGTTTATCCAGGTTGACTAACTGTTTAAATTTCAACTGATTAAGTTTTTGCGATTATCTTCACTGACACCCTTTTAAGGGCGTTTAGCTGGCTTTTGTTTGCAAATTGTTTGCAAATTTTTGGTGAGAGGGATTTGTGAACCAGAAAAAATTTGATCAGTTATGTCAGTAAGTATTGCCGTGATCCTGGACACCAGGAGGCAAAAAAAAGCAGAAAAGTATCCTCTCAAATTGAGGGTCACTTTTAACCGGGAAGTCGAATATTACCTAACTATTTTTGACCTTTCCTCCGAAGACCATAAGAAGTTGACAGCTCCCCGGATCAGCCAGGAACTTCAACAGATCCGGGACCAATTACAGGAGATAGAAGCCAAAGCCAAGACATTTGCCCGGGAGGCAGACCCTTTCAGCTTTGAAGAGTTCGAAAGGGACTTTATAAAGGATAACAAGCACTTCCGGCAAAGACGGACAAACAAACAACCCTTTGTCGTCACAGGCTATCAATTCGATATCCAGCCTTATGAAAAACGTTTTCCTCTTCTTCGAGAAACCCATCCCGACAAGGACTATATTTCTGTAACCTTTCTCTCTTATATCCGGAGACTACTAGAAGAGGGTAGGATAGGAAGCGCTCTTAACTACCAGGATACCTATAATTCCCTAAAGAAGTTCCGGGGAAATGTCCGGTTTGCGGAAATAACGGTCAGTTATCTGAATCAATATGAGCAATGGATGGTTAATGAACGTAAGCGTTCCAAGACAACGGTGGGCATCAAATTGAGGGCTTTACGGGCAGTATTTAACGAAGCTATAGAGAATGGCACCATCAAACGGGAAAAGTGTTATCCATTTGGACGGCGAAGATACCAACTACCCACGTCCCGGAATGTCAAAAAGGCCCTGGACCTAGCTGAGGTACAGAAAATATATGAGTTTGAGCCCCGCACGGCTGATGAAAGGAAGGCCAAGGACTTTTGGCTTTTCTGCTATTTTGCCAATGGAATGAATCCAAAAGATTTTGCCCATCTCCAGTATAAGAATATCGACGGAGACTATTTGAGCTTTGTTCGAGCCAAGACGGAGCGTACCGGGCGGAGCGATCCTAAGACCATTATTGCGTATATTAACGAGGACATGCGCCGTGTCATTGATACCTACGGGAACAAGGATAGGCGGCCAGACAGCTTTATTTTTCCAATCATTGAGGAAGCGGACAATCCTATGAGACGGTATGATCTTGTGAAGACAGAATTGATCCAGTTCATCAATAAAGAAATGAAGAATATCGCTAAAGAGTTGGGAATTACAAAGAAGGTGACCAATATTGTTTCCCGGCATACCTTTTCTACTGTATTGAAGCGGTCGGGCGTCAGCACTGAGTTTATCCAGGAATCGCTAGGGCATACAGACAAGAAGACCACGGAGAATTACTTGGATAGTTTTGAGAAGGAGGTAAAAAAGGAATTTGCCAAGAAGTTAGCCGACTTTAAGAGTACAATTTCTTGAGGAGTGCCTAATTTATCTCCGTTTCTTCAATTCACCGTTCTCCTATAGCAGTTAACAATTTTCTTAGCTAGTGTCATTTTCCTACCTTCATAGTTTAACTTAGATTACCGGTGGGCAAATATGTTTTTAGTGTCTCAGAGAGATACGCTATTTGGGTAGTACACGCCGAAAAGTGTTATATATGCAAGAAGCTTGTTGAATTTGATCGAATGCAGGTCGATCATGTCATTCCTGAAGCTTTGTTGGATAAACCATTGCAACTAAAACTAGTGCTATCGGAACTTGGTCGACCGAAGGATTTTCGAGTTAATTCATTTGATAACTGGCTCCCTTCATGTCAAAGTTGCAATGCATTTAAAAATAACACTATTTTCGAATCATCTCCGCTGATTCAATTGATTTTGCAACGGGCAGCAGAAAAAAGTGAAGCTGCTAGGCTTTTTGCGGAAACTACCATCACCAAGCAGAGAGTTTCTAAGGCGATCGGGACATTAAAGATGGCACTGGAACAAGATATCTTCAATGAAGAAACGTTGTCGGCAATTGAGCCCTTGATTGACCTGCATTTAACGCACCGGGAAATCACTGCGAGAAATGAGCCCATTGTTCTGGCTCCGCTATTTCAAATTCTCTCCCAGGATAGTCACATTGTCATTGTAAAAGGGCCATATGGCATTGGAGGCAGGCCATCTTCGCCAAGTCCTCATTCAGGGTGGGATTGTCCAAATTGCGGTACTAGCGGTGCATGGAATGGCACGAGATGCGTTATTTGCGGCCATATGGATGATGATTAAATATGAAATCAAAAAGAGGGAATGGATACTGATAATATGACAAGGGATGAACGTTTTGCTGAGATGCAACGGCAAATGAGTGAGACTATTAACGATTTGGAAGGGAAGATTAGGGAGTATGGCTCATTCAACGTGATTGCTAACTCGTTTGCCCGGACACAAATTGAGCAACGGAGAGCCCAATCTGGCCGCGGCCCTGAACCATCGGCAGTCAACACGGAATATCTGGCGCTCATTTGCCTAAAGTTCCCATTCTCTTTGGGGTATCGGGAATTTTCTCAGGCCAGAGAGGTTGCTAAGGATTTATATGAGATCGAGGAAATGGCAACACGGGTGATGCTGCTATATTCTATCCTTCACAAGGAAAAATTTTGGAAAGGGAAAAATCCTGATGAACATTTTGGTTTTGAGCATTTTTCCGAGGCACTGTCGCTGGAGGAGTTGCTTGTTCGGAATGAAACATTTGATGAACACCACTGGGATTTGGTGGAAGGGCTTTATTTGCCTTATGATGAATATTTTAAGGAACAGTTTGGCTTTTCCGTAAAAGAAGCGATTGCTTTGTGCCTAACAATTGCGGACTATTCCGCGGACGTAATTCTTGAAGGTGGAAAGGAAATCCATGCTAGCGTGGATGAGCTTTACGAAGATGCGATTGCCTACAAATACAAGAACAGGGAGCCAAAACTTCCGTATCCGCAGGATTTTCTTGAGTTTTACAAAAAGGCGGACGACGCAGTGATAAAGCGGGAAATACAGCGCTCGATGATGACCTATGAAATGGTTATGTTGGGACATCGGATCAGTTTTACGGTGCAAGATCTGGCGGCCATGGAACCGATAAACGTCGCGACTATAGAAAAGTTTTTGAATCGCCTGTCGATCGGTTTCGGCGGGATTAACCCAGACTTTTCCGCCCCTGAAATAATGCATCCCCTGAAGGATAGGCCGGTGATTCGCCATGAAGGCCGGTACATCTGCCCCTCGCTTTCTTTATTGGACTATTCCCTTGATAGGATATTTGCGGAGACATTGCTGAAGGATTCCAAAAAAAGGGAGAAGTATAAGTCGTGGCGTCACGAGTATCTGATGGCGACCGGTATCGAATGCTTACAAAAAGTGTTGAAAGCCAAAATTTATCATACCAATTTGGTATACGACGGTGGGGAAATGGATGGATATATTGAAATCGACGGTAATGCCTTGTTCATCGAAGGCAAAAGCCACCGGATAACTGACCGTGCAAAAGGGGGATACATTGCCCGACTCGAAACACATGTAGACCAAATTGTCTTGGCTTCGCACTCTCAGGCCCGGAAGGCGTATAAATACCTGTTCGGTAAATCTGCTGCCGAATTTCGGGATAAAAATGGTAAAAAGGTGGTTTTGGACGGCTCTCGGATCAAAAAGGCTTTTTTTGTTTGTCTAACCCTGGAGACAATGCGACCGATAGCGACCAATCTGAAGGTGGGAAGCCCCCTGGGAGAATTTGGACTGGAAACGTTTCCTTGGCTCATATGTCTTTACGATCTGCGGATTGTCTGCGAGCATATGGAAGGTCCCGCTTACCTGCTTCACTACTTGCAAAGGAGAAGCCAATTCTTCACTCATATCAAATTCCGTATTCGGGATGAACTGGATCTGTTGGGATACTATTTGAAGCGTAATTTGCGCTTCGATGATATACCAAAAGAAGAATACGAGGCTAAGAGAGTTATCAATTTGCCGACTATGGCAGACGACTTTAACCGATATTATTTGGCTCTTCAGGATGAGACAAGGCGGTCAGTGAAGAAAATAATACACTACGCTCAGTGGCCTGCAAAGCAGTTGATCCTTATATTGGAGGGCTCAAATCTGCCAAATTCGATCAATGCAGCGATACAAATTCTTGAAATGGGAGAGAAAAACCGTACCGTGCTAGTCAATTCCATTAAAGCCGTTCGGAAAAAATATAAGAAAGATGGACGCGTTCATGACTTCCGGTGTGCGGGCGACAATTGGGAAGGGGTGACTTGGATGTTCTCGTACTGGATCGCGCCAAACACCGAGGAATATCGCCGTTATTTTACGCAATTTGTGCTCGAAAAATATAAGGAGGAACCACATAATCGTTACGTCGCTATTTTCGATTCGGGTAAGGATGGCTACCAAATGCAGGAAATTGTATATTTAACAGCATGAGCTCTTTACACTTTACTATCCTAATTCACCTAATTTTATAAGCCAGTGACCGTACTCCGTGTAACAGGGATTAATCTCTTGAGCTAATTGCAGGCTATTAGTAGGAATAATTAGGCTGAATTGGTTCACCATTACTCACGATTACTGTTCGGTCTGTAAATTTGCCTAGCCAATCTTCCATAGCTTTTGGTTTTGCCTGCATTTCGTTGCCTGCGTTAGTAAAATAGCGCACCGATTTATTTTCAGAGTCTAAACATGCACACCAGACAGTGCCAACTTTGTCCAATACTACTATCGATTCCATTATTGTGTACATTCCTTTCACGCCGGTAGTAATGACAGTAAATCCATCTTCCATCTGACTGTTAATTCGCTGAAAGTTTTGTAGAAATATCGGGAGATACTTCCCTGTCAGTCGTCCAATTTCATTGAGATCTATTTCGTCGAGGTAACCCCATTTAGCAGCTGACTCTGTTGCATGCTTGTAGGTGCCTGAAAAAGTGGTACTTACTCCATGCCAATAAGAGCAATGCGGCCCTTCTTCGATTTCCATATACCAACCGTCACGTTCTAGTCTTCGCCTAAAATGAATTTCACATTCTTTGTCGTCGGTTGTTTGTATTCTTGCATAAGCAGAATTTGGAGTTAGGATCTGGGCTTTTCCAATTACATGTCCAGTTCTTGCCCCATCAAAAATCATCAGTTCGAAGAAAAAAGCATCGGATGAAACTCTGGTTATGTGTAGGTGCCCGCCACGCACTTTTGTTATAGTATCCATATCCCAATTCCCCCACCAGATTACTTTTTTCTCTTTGATGCTTCTTAGGGCGCTATAGTATTGTAGGGCATGATGAAAAGTATCTATTAAACCTTCCTTCAGTTTCTGCTTTTCTTCCGATTTGTGTTCAATAGCTTCGTCAATATAATATTGAAGGACTCGGCGCCCTCTAAGATCAAACGGAAGTAAATCAGGCCCCCCAAACGCTGCATTCTGCACCATGATGATTCTGTCCCAACCCAATATGGACGATGCGTACCCGAGCTCAAATATGACGTTAGGGTTGGGTGTTTGACGACCCTTTGAGTTAGAATTAATAATTGAAACGTCGCACACAAAAACGTCTGACTTGGCGATTTTCCCTGTAATCGATTCAACGATCGATGGGCTTCCTGGTATGCCATAAGTGTCCCGATCAATAACTGCTTCCAAAGAAAAGGCTTCGGTTTTTGAAATATGCCTCGCTGCCTTTTCTAAGGCGTCATGAATAAAAGATCTATTCAGTTTATTTTCTAAATCCGACTGCCAAGAATAAAAAACCACATAATTCATAGATAAAATTTAAATAACAAACATAAGCTTTCTTTACTTTCGAAACGCGGACGGTTTATTTGACTTTCTACAAAAGGTGGTTGGGCTAAGTGAATTCGAATTTTTGGGTCGGACATCCACAGGTTTGAAGATTTATTTTTAATCTTTAACTCATATATCAATATCTCCGATAGAAATTCTTCGTCAAGATCCTCCATTCTCTCGTCGAACGAGAAGCGTCTAATTGAGGTGGTTATATTATGCGCGATTCCGTTTATTTCTTTGGCCATTTGTTAAAGGGATAAGAGTAGATGTTGATGCCTTTTGATTCACTAATTGTCTATGTATTTTGGCTCTCCGAACGATGAAAAATATTTAACCTCGTAATTGGGGATTATTTCAGTGATGTAGATCTTTTCTTCTTTTTCTCAATCTTTAGAACTTCGGATTCTAGGTACATTGCCTTAGTTCGTCCTTTGACCAATTGTGGCTTTATGATTCCATCATTGATGGCTTTCATGAAAGTAGAATTGCTGACCCCGCTCATTTTCAACGCTCCTTCCTTCGTCAAAAGTTGGTCTTGCATCATTTCTTGTTTGATGATGGCACGGAGCTGGGTATAGAACTCTTCGGGGGTGATGCTATGCAGTAAAATGGAGCCAGGAGATACTTTGTCCATGATGATCTATGAATTTTGTTATAATTCGATGACGTTGCAGTCCGCTGTTAACATTTTTTGCATTTTCCCTGTTATTAGCTCTAACGCATGATTGGCATAGTTGAAGTTGTCACACCATTTCTTGCATCGTCTTTTTAGGCTGGGTTCCAGATATTTCTCAAAGTGATACATGAATTTTAGCATTGCATGTGTACCCTTATAAACATCGATATACGCTTCGTATTTGCCTTGGTTAAACTCTGTTTTGAGGTTGGCGAGATCTTGACGAACGAGCTCCGCATCTGGTTTGGGAATGGCGTTGGTGGTGATATTGTTGACATTTGGCGGCATTTGGTATCGCTTGTCTTTGGAGCCTTTCTTTGCCGGGCCTTTTGCTGCAGCTACTTTTTTATCAAATGCCGCTTTGTCGTCTATAAACTCTTTGTATCGTCTGAGATTGATATTATGGGCTTTGACTTCCTGACCCAGGGCTTCGATATCTTTTTTATAATATAGATATTCCCGACCTTTTTTGATGACATGGTTGAAGGCGAATGCTTCCTGAATGAAAGCGCCGGCGCGCCAGGGAGGGCAGGGACCGAGGTACTTCGGCAATTCATTTTCGGTTAGCCAGTCTCCTCTATCGATGGTCATTTTTCTATAGGCTTTGGCAGCATTGGCTATGGCTTCTTCAGAAAATTGTTTTTCTTTAGGCTGATCAGCGGTGCCGACCACTTTGGCAAGGAGTAATCGCAATTCATGCAATTCAGTGAATATTTTTTTATCCATAGGCAGACAGGAGGAAAGGACTAAAATACTGCAAATATTTTCTTTAATACTTATTTAAATATTGGTGTAATTGGATGCGTAGTTCATGTATGACAATGGGGGTTTTGTCCTGTAAAACATTGGTTAACAATATGGGTGGTTCGATAAAAATAGCGTGTCGTTGTATGTGAGTCGATATGATTATCGGGGAGAAGAATTAAATTTGCGACGATATGGAAAAAGCAGTCGCATTCCTGGATTTACTGGCATTCTCGAGCAGGATTCGGGAAAATACACCAGAGGCGCTTATGGCCTTTACGAATTATCGGACGATTTTGCAAACGGCATGGCAGGATAGCCAGCGGCATCCGGTTGAATCATATCCGGAGGTCTTAAGGGAGCTGGTTGCAAGAAGTGGGATTGATTCATTTGAGCATTTTTTGCCCTTTTCTGATTCCATCTTCATTGCTGGTGAAGATCCGAGCATGTTCTTGATGCAGCTGGGGCACTTCGTTTTAAACTGCTTCAGGTTTACGGCGAGGCATTATTTGCAGCCAGAGGACCGTGCAAATCCCACTCAGGTAACTATTCCAGAGATAGGCAGGGGGCCAGACGGACATTTGGTTGCCAAGGAGACGCAAATGCACTATTTTCCTACTTTGTTCAGAGGAGGTATAGCTTGGGGAGAGGCTGTTCCGATCAGCTTGTTTGGAATTGTCCAACGGAACCCAGTCGAGATAGCTAACTTGGCGGGCAAGGCGGTGGTTGAGGCGGTTGGTTTGGAATCAAAAGTTAAGGGACCAAGGATTATTTTTGCCAAGGATTTCTATGAGCGGTTGAACGATGCGGCGAGGGTATATGTAAAGGAGACGGAGATTAAGGGTTACTTTGAGCTGTTATGGCCAGGGTTTCACTATATTTTGAGCAATGGGTCACGCGAGACAAATAGCTTTCGTGACCTTTTCATACCGGCTGTAAATTTATGGAGAGCTCATAATCATACAGCATCTTCTGAACATTATTTTAGGTTTGTGGAATTGGTGGTGATGAGTACCATTAAGGTATTTGAGTCAGCAGGAATGCTTCAGGTTTCTTTGCAAACGATTAGGCAGGCTATAACCACCGCGCAGCTGGGGGATAAAATGCAGGCGCTTTTAAAAGATTACCATAGGAGATAACTGAACACATATTTCGGAATTATTTCAAAATTCCTCAGGGATTCCTTTTAAAAAGGTGAACCGAAGCGTGTTTATTGCAGTCTATTGGAGCTGTGTCAGATTGCTTTTATGGTTTGATTGAGGTATGATTTCATCTTTTCGAGTAAGATTTCATGGGCGTATAGGAAGGTCGGGGACGAGCTAAAAAGGAAATTCAATGGCTTCGTCGCTGTCCGGAATACTTCATAGTTCCTGCCTTCTATGACGCAAGTATAGTCGTTTTTGTTGAACATGTCCCGTGAATTTATGGGACATTCTGTTTCGTGGTAAAAAAAAGTTCTTCTTTCCATTAAGCCATCGAGTGACTTGAGACTGAGTTTATGAAGAAGTGGCTGCCTTTTGATATCTTGTTCCAACAGAATGGTGTATATGGTGATGTCAGCTTCTTTATCAGCGAGCTGATCTGAAAGGAGGGGAAAGTTTCTATTGAGTAAGCCCGTGTAGATTCGTGGGAGGTTTTCAAAAAATGTTTTGACGTTATCAAGCAATATATTACGGTCCCAGGCTTGCCAATCAAGCATGCCTACTCCGACTTCAATCTTATTGGGTATAAACTGCCGAATGACGCTGCTTTGCCCTATGGCATTAAGGTAGTTGCAGTAGTAAGATATGAGATCTATATCAAACATAGTTGACCTCAAAGTCACTTGGAAAGGGGATACATAGCCCTCGTTCAGGCGTTTTTTTATGGCTTGGATTGCTTCACGATTGGAATGCCTGAGCCGATTATTAGTATAAGAGTCGATATCTATGTTTATCTCGGAGGGGGTGTTCTGGAAGTTACCTTTTGTTGACTCTAAGGCAGGAATTACTGATTCAAGCAAGTTTTTAAAATCGCTAAGGTCATATGCTGGAGCGAATGTATCGTACCCCAAATATTTAGTGAAATTGTCGATGAAGGCGACAATATATTCGTTAGCCGCGAAAGTATCATCAATAGGAAATCTATTCTTTTCAATTGTCGAGATGATTTCTTCGCTTAATTGTTCATAGGCGTATTTAAGAGGAAAACTACGAATGGGGTTTTTTTGACTATTTGATACTATTGCTCTAATATCGTGCGTTTGCCACAAGCTAAATAAATCCATACTGGGAAGGTGCTTGAATTGCATTATCAGTGGATCATTTTTGGTGTACGGTATGGGCAACAGCATGTATGAGACTTCCCTGAAAGAATAAGCGCCGATTGCCATGCCAATTTTCCAATAATTTGGATAAAGTACGTTCCGAATGGCCCTAAAATCTCGTTCGAGAAGATTGTTATATATGTCCAGGAAAAGGTGAATTTCTTGAACTATTTGCGCTGGGAGGTTTGCTATTTCGATGTATTTGGCAACCTTTTCGGCCTCCGCTTCTAATTGTTTTATACGGGCCTTTTGCGCCACGGAATTATGCTTGCTTTCTAAAACAATATCGTACAGTGCCTGCCATTCGTCGATATATCGATCGTTGTTTTCGTCGATAATATGTTCGGGAGCAAAATATATGGTTTGGCTTTTTCTGTCCGGTTCGGAAAAAAAGTCGCTTACAGTTTCCATGCCGACATGGTGCCAATATGCAACTTGATTTTTCATATTTACGGCTATCAATATCGGCGGGTTGGCATTAAAATGGCAGGCGGCAACAAATTCCCGCTCAAACGAGAATTTGGGGTTTTCATAATTGCTCTCGGGTAGCGTCTTTAGTTGAACATCTATTTTAGCGGTGGGTGTACCTTCCGGATCTGTCAATTCCAGGTATCCATCGAAATTGGGTGTTTTGTCATTTTCTCTGAGATAAGGCTTGATGCGGCTCTTATTTATCAGCATTTCAAATACGACTCTCGCCGTTAATTCTTTGGTGGAGTTCGTCGAATAGCCTCGGGGTTTTGCATCAGAGGGGAGCTCCCAAGTATTGTCCATTGACGATATTTTGATGAAGGTACGATTTTATTAGCTGGCGTCTTATTGATGCATAGGCGGATGCCTGAAGTCTGTGGATTCATATTTTTTTACCCAGTCTGCAAATTCTACCATAGATAGGATCTTTGTTGATATTTGAAGGTACTTGAAGACCGCAGCCGACTTTTTTCTCGCCCTTTCATCATCCGTCACAAAGATATCGCAATTGCTGGCGTAGAAGCAATGGGTAGCGTCTGCGATTAAATTCATAAAGCCGTGGCGATCAGTTATTTTTTCTTTTGAAAAACCCAGCAAGTCAAGGTTCATGAAAAGGGTAAAGATGATCTTTTCTCGATCATCGGTTTCTTCATATAGTAGGTCTTGTAAGCCTTCTCTCATTCTCTGCCCGAAATCGGTGCCTTCGAGAAGGGTTTGAATCAGGGTAAGGGGATCAGGCAATCCAGCAATTTTTTCTGCTACGTTGGCTTCGAGAATGGCGTGCTGTCGGAGTGGCTTGTAAATGGGAAAACCTTCGTTGATTAGTTCGCCGACAAAGACTGCGAAGTCGCACAGAAGATTGTATACCGATGGTTCGTTCCTCGTCCTTGTTAACTTAATGGGTATTGCTGAAAGGAACCGTTCTACTTTGGGAAAGTCCACATATTTATCCTTGAGTCTTTCATACGCAGAACATCCTTCGATCAGGATCGTATAGTCTAGCTTTTCGTTACCAGGTGCATGAAATTCAGCGTTGAATTCATTGTCCTGGAAAAAGAAAGTTTCAGGGTCTACTTCTTTAACAACAGTTTTATAGTCGCCCATGTATTGGTCAATCGGCTATTATGGGTAATGCTCCCGATAAACCGAAGTTTCTCAATGGCTCGTTGTTGGTCTTTGACATACCCCTTTCGTACGTCCATAAGGTGTGCAGGTGAGTAGAGAGGCCTAACATCGGCGTTTTTTTCAAGGAAGGAGGTGATTAAAGGGGCGTCCAGCTGCCAAGGTTGTTTCGGATAATCTTCTGGATGGTGCAAGAAGGATATGATATTGGTGTCCAGATAGACGGTAATCATGGGGGCAGTTGTTAACGATCTCGAAAATACATCTCGTGTTTCGCTAGTGGTTTTATGTCTCGATAATAGAGTTTCCCGTGGGAGGCAGATAGGAGTTGGATAATGTATTTAGAAAGAGTATCATATACAAGATGTTCGATTGCCCCTGCTCTTTTCCTCCAACCGGGATGTTCATGAGGCAAGTCGAGTTGGGTGCAAACCAAGCTTGGCGATTGTGCAGTTTTTCCGATAATGTTATTAAGTTGGAGAATGTCGTTGAGGTCTGAAAAATCAACATATTCACGCCGACCGCCTTCATGGTTTTTGCCAAGAATAAAAACGAGGCATGCGCCTGGTTGATCTACTTGGATGTTTATAGTGGCTTCGGTACCATTTTTTTTGATATACTTTAGTAGGAGAGGTAAGTTGATTTCCATGTTGGTATATGGTTAGTGGGTTGTAATTACGGTAATTTCCGTTAAACAAGTAAGGATTACGCAACGACCCCATGAATTGGCGGCAAAGCTTTTTCCAGGGATTTAGGCTATCCTAACAGAATATTGAAAGAGCCACCTCCCTGCAATGGTTTTAACCTATGTCGGATTAGTTGGAGCCCTGGAATATGTTTATAGTGCTTATAGTTCATGGTCAGAAGCGGTAGCTGATAATGCAAAGCTGTAGCCGCCACAAAGGTGTCGCCGATGTCCGTGTCGTGGCTAAGGACGTATTTCTGTACAAGAGAACTAAAAATATTAGAGACCTGATAATCTATAGGGAGAACAATATATTGCTTTAGAAAGCGAGTAATCTGCTGTAAATTTTCTTTATTAGTTGCCCCTTGCTGGATTTCTGCAATAGTTATGGCAGATAGCACTATATTAAAAGCTCCGATGTCATTTCTGAGGTAGGACGCAACTGCAGGGTTTTTGCGTAATACTTCGATCATTACGTCCGCATCTACTACTACCATTTTTTCCGCCTTTTTGCAGCTCGGATTTTTTCAATTGAAATATCCTGTCCTTCCCATAATCCATACATGCCATCAATAGCCTTTTCAGGATTCCGACCTGGGTTGTCGTATTTTTTGATCTCCCTCTGCAAAGCCGTTTTGCCTTTCTTTTGCTGGGGTAACTTTATGATGGTAGCCATATTTTTACTAACTTAATACATAAAAATAAACAAAAAAACTGATATATAGTTGTGAATAAAACACTCATCCTATGAAGTGGAAACAGATACTATTTTCAAATATGTTCTGGCGGAACATGCTCGCAGATTTCGGAGGACGGTCGGGATACGATAGGACACCTGGCAATTTTACTCCATATTTTCGTTATAAGATTGGAGTATACGAACCAGATGAATATTTGTACTTTCCTAAAGAGCCATTCCCACTCCGGTATAAGAACGAGATATTTAACAAGCTGTTTGAATATAACGGTTTCGATATCATTAAATACCTTGACTTTCATTTCACTAATTATCAGGACAAGGATGATTTCTTACGTTTTCTACATTACGAGATCTCCGAGCGGTTAAAACTTGGTTCTGGCAAATCCCGGAATTTGAAATTGCAATCCGCATTGGCTTGGGTCACTGAAAAAAAGGCAACTCTCCAACAACTCAGGGAGCGCAAACTAAGTGAAGAGATAAAGAAAGGTGTCCAGGAAATTGTCACATCGGAACCTCATAGCTCTCTGGAAACTGATGCTCTGATTCAGTTGCTTGCCGACAAATTGAGCAGCCATATAGAAAAGATAATGGCCGAAGCGGAGGAAGGTATAAGAGGCCTAACCGGGTCATTTACAACCGGAAATATCCAGGTAAACAACCGGAACCACGAGGAAAAGATAATCCAGGTCCTTATCCTATTGCAGCAGGTGCAGGCTCCTTCCCATATTGCCAAGGCGGAACTGGTTTTTAAAAGGTTCACCGCTGCCGATATTGCCGCTATCTTACACTTGCATTTTGAAGCCTTCCATGATAATAAGCTCAACACTCTCCAACGCAAAGTCGGTGACCAAATGGATAGGATAAAGACAAATAATTTAAAAGTAAAAAGACTAACAGAGGCCCTACAGGACTTCTTTTATTGATCTCCCGAGTAATTCTTAAATACACATCCTTTCCTTTACCCCGTCTAATGGATTATAATCCAACTACCTAAAATACACGGGGTATCCATCATTGCCCGACCTTGCAAAAAGCCAGATCTTGCTTCCATAAAACTAATTTTTATGGACACTTTGTTTATTCCAAATGAGAACGATTTCCGGAGGTGGATTAAGGATGCAGTGAAAGAATGCCTGGAAAATACCCCAGTCAAAAGTGCCCATCCTGATCATCCGCCGGAAGAGCCTCTATTAAATCGTAAAGAGGTCGCCGCCATCTTTCGCATATCCCTTGTCACTTTACACGACTGGATGAATAAAGGCCTTCCTTGTCACAAACAGCGAGGTAGGGTGTACTTTATCCGGTCCGAAGTACTGGAATATGTCAAAAGGAATCACCGCCAGTCTTTCAAGGGTAGCCTGGATAGCTAGGCAATGCAAACTGATATTGTGAATATTTAAAATGTAAGTTATGGCAGATTTTAAAAGAAGAACCCTGCATCTAGCTAGTGGAAAGCAGGTCAAATTATTCGGCAATAGTGTTGCCATCAGTAAATCTTTAGAATTGGGAGAGGGATACGCCCCGAACATTTTGTCGTTGATGGAAGATCAATCAGACAGTAAAACTCCGCCCAGCTTGTCCAATCCACATAAATTAACCGTCGATGAACTCATGGACCTTGCGGACTTCAATATTCAACTATGGATGGATCTAAAGGCAGCTCTCCGCCGGTGTGGGCAGGTTGATCCCCGGATTTTCAGCCAGGATACCCCGAAGAATACCACCGTGGGCACAGAAAAGCCGGAGGGTGTTCCTAAGCGTAAGACTAAAGGGAACGAAGACCCAGAAGTTCAAGGCTGATCGCAACAATAGGAAGTACGGGGTGCATAGCCCCCGGTCTTACACAGGACCCAGGGCGGTAGTTCGCACCCTGTATAGGTCAGGCCGGGACTTCGGAGTTCGTTAGGGCCAGGGCGGTAGTTCGCACCCTGTATAGGTCAGGCCGGGACTTCGGAGTTCGTTAGGGCGAGCGGTGTTGTTGTCGGGCAAAAATGCCCCTCCACCAACGCTCGTCCTATGCTCCCGCTGGTCGCATAGGAAAATGCAAAAACCGTGAACAAGATAAATGTGAGGATATGGACAATGTGCGGGTGAAAGGAAAAAGGGCCGGACGGCCTGCCAAAGACATCAAAAAGGAGATCAAGGTATGTATACGATATTCCCGGCACGATCTCTTTATCGTCCGGGAAAAGGCCGCTAATGCCGGCTTAAAACTATCTGCTTACCTGCGGAAAGTGAGTATGGAGACCAAGGTAATCCCCCGGCTGACAGAGGAAGAAAGGCAATTTGTAAAGCAACTGATCGGCATGGCCAATAATTTAAACCAACTGACCAAGGCCTGCCACCAGGAAGGCTTACTCTCCGCTATGCTGGATTTTGAAAGATACCGCACCGGCATTGATGAACTACTAAAGAAGTTGAGGACATGATCAGCAAGCCGATACCCGCTGAGTCCTTCTACCATACCTGCCGGTATATCTGTCTAAAACCAGGTGCCGAGGTCCTGGTCACGGAGGGCGTCCGGGAACATAATTATAAGGTGATGGCCGAGGATTTTATCCGGCAGCAGCAACTTAGACCCAGCAAGGCCAAGGCTTGTCTGCATGCTATTCTTAGTTTTCATCCCAGCGAAAAGCCTTCCAATGAGCTAATGGTGGAGATAGCCCGGAAGTATTTGGAGCGGTTGGGAATCGTTAATACCCAGTTCGCCGTTGTCAAACATACCGACCGGGCGCATCCCCACCTGCATATTGTCGCCAACATGGTGGACAATAAGGGACAGGCCATTTCTGACAGCTGGATCGGACTCCGGGGGAAAAAGGTGGCCCAGGCGCTTACCCAGGAATATAATCTTGTGCCAGCCATCCGGAAAGACCTGGCACTGACCCATACGGATGCTATGAACGAGCAGGAGGCTATTAAGTACAAGATATATCAGGCTATATCAGAAAATCTCCCGCACTGCAGGACGCTGGAAGACCTGGAAAAGCAACTGACGTCCCAGGGTATCGAGGTTCAATATAAATACAAAGGCCAGACAGAGGAGAAACAGGGCATCAGCTTTAAGACGGGAAATGCGTGTTTTAAAGGCAGCCAGATCGACCGGAAATATTCCCTGGGAGGTCTGCAAAAGACCCTCGAACAGCACCAGCAGGAACAAAGGATGCTCGAAAATAACGAAAGGGCAGATCAAACCTCTGCGCATTTCAAGAAACAAAGAAAGTCCATTCCAAAGTCCACTGAATCGCCGATGCCCCATCATTCATCCCACCAGGATGCTGGCAAGGGCCATGGCTCGAGCCTTATTGACATCCTAATGCGTCCGGAGGAAGACCAGGGTTCCCTGCCGTATGAGCTTTCCCAGGAGGCTGAGGTCAAGAGGAGGCAAAGGAAACAAAAGCGCTCCCGTTGACAAAACCAATTAGTAATTCTAAAGAAATATTATATGAGTGAAGATAAGCAACAGCCTAGCGCCGCCCTGCTGGATACCATGATCGATAAAATGCAAAAACAGGATCAGCGGCTCCAGGCCCATGAAGAGAAATTGAACAAAGTGGAAAATGGGATAAAGATCGTTCCCCAACATTCCAAGGATATAGCGGAGATCCAAAAAGATACCCAGGAAATAGTGTCTATTGGAAGGGCGCAAAATACCATTATGGAACGGTTACAGAAGTTTGCTGCTGCCCTGGAAATTACGGCACATCTGCTCCGTCATCCCGTCCCAAGCAAGTCAGAACACCATCACCACCTGCCTAAGATTGCCTGGCTTACTGCCGGTCTCTTCCTGGCACTGTGTCTTGTTTGCTCAGGGTGGTATATGACAGCTGACCGCCTGGAGCAATACAAGGCCAATGACATTAAGTATCGGAAATTGAAATTGGTCGTAGATTCCACCTCCCGACAGCGGCTATATAGACTGGACAGTATATACCTGGCTGACCCCGACAAGATGGAAAAGTATGTAAAAGAACAGGAACTCTTAAGAGAAAAAAGCCTGGAATTGCATGACCAACTCCAGGCGATTGATAAAAAGATAGGGCAGGACGCAAAAACGGACCAGCCGCCTAAAAAGGCAGGCAACAGGCGGTAAAGCACGCGGCCGCAGCCGAGCAGCGGAGGAATATAGCCCAGCTCCCGGTCCGGCTTTGGCGATTCGAAGGGAGTATATCATTGCCCCTGCCTTGGTCCCTTGGGCATCCATTTATAGATGGATCAGCCGGATACCAGCCTGCATGTGTAGCCCCGCAATAATATACCCCCTTCGAATGTTGTCTTTTCTTTTCACCCGCCAATTTGGCGGCAAATGGGCTATCCCTGCCTATTATGGCTCCCCAAAACTCCTTTTTCACAGGTACGGTAAAGGTCCCCGTCAACTTTCATCCTTTGGTTTGCCGGGATAGGAATAGATGAATTTATTGTTCCGGATCATATCATCCAGGAGATAGGCCAGTTCCAACAAGGCGGTCATTTCATCATAGAACCAGACCAATTCGCCTTTTTGTTGGGGCGTATCGTCTTTCAAATGCGGTGAAGACATGGCCGCTGCAAACATGTCCTTTAACCTAAACCGCATCCGGCACAGCGGCTCCCAATTGGCAATAAAACAGATGAAGTGTATGGGATCTTCCCGCTGATATTCGGTTAAGGTGGCCGGCTCGTTTTCCCAGGGCTCTTCAGCACCATGGCTTAGATTGTTCTTGCTCATAAATATAAGTTTAGTTGATTTTCTTATTTTACGCTCTTCCCTGAACCTTTTTGTAAAGCCCATATAGCTTCTGAATATATCTTTAAACCTTTGGTGGCTGGACAGGCTTCCACGAACATCCTCTCCATTTTATTGGCTTTAACAAAGGTCACAGCGTGAACATTGCCTTTTTGAAGGCTGCATATCAGGTTCATCTTTAGAGTTTCATCCTGCAGCTCCTGGATAGGGTAGGTACTCAAGACCTTTTCCAGATCGTACCCATAATCCTCTCTGAACTGGCGAACCTTGTAATTGGTATCGTCTCGAGTCTTTTCACATAAGGAGAGCTGTATCCAGGTGGAGTATTTTACATCATCGGAATTCCAAAGGGTGGTATACACTGACCTTCCTTGCAGGAGATTAAAGGCTTCTTTGAAGGTCACACCGTTTCCATTTTTGATATGAAATGTCTGCTTTCTAGTCTTTATGGGCTCAATCTCATAAATTAGCAGTGCTTCATATTTAGTGAAGAAATAACAATCCAATTTATCAGACTTTTGGAAAAATAGGGTAGCCCTTATCAAACTCTTCTGATCGAAACCAGCGGCCGTTTTTAATTGAAAAGCCGGCGTACCGTTTTGCATCTCCAACTCTAAAAAATGGGTAGAAGTCACATCCCCAAATCCCAGGTATCTGAGTTTCTCTTGCAGCAAGAGAAGATTTCCGTCATTCATAAAATGGTTTTTAGTTTGTCAAGGGTCTCTGTTATCTCTGTCGCGTTATTCCAATGATTAGCCAACACGAAGGCAGCCTCGAATAGCTTTTGGAAATGTTCGAATTGTAGTAAAAGGTCTAAACGCTCCCCAGGTTCCCCGAAGTCACTGTTATCGCATGTAAGGCAAGTTTCCACCATGCCCCACAAGATTGCCCGGCACTCGCCCAGACGATAATCGCAAGTGAAGGATTTTATATATTCCCTCGCTGTTTGCGGAGAATTATCCTTTAAAAGAAGTATTTGATTGAATATTTCGGATTGTCTAGAAAAGGGTAACATACGCTGTTAGATTTATAGATGAACAATCTTCAAGCGTGTATGCTGTCTCTGTAATTCTTTCTGTTACGAGGTGATTTCTGGGAAGGAAAAAGCCAGGAACTGAGTGGTAATAGCTGATTACCACTGATAAAAGAAAAAGACGTGGGTTAGTCCAAGCCGATACCGACGGGCTGCAACACCCTTGATCCCGGACAAGAACGCCCACGCCTCTTTATCTTCGGCATACTACCAAAGGAGAAACGTGAGCGATTTACTCCATCATCCCGGGATCGTTGAAAGGTTGCAGTTTTCGGTATCCGAGAATAAAGCAAACACGCTTACAATATCTTATGTGTTCGCAAAGCTATAGCTTCACTTATGAAGTATCTAGGAGTTTCATTTTTGGTTTAATTTTTATATTATAAATGTATGTAAATATATATTAAGTATAAAAAATGATTTAAAGTATATCATAATAGACTTGTTATTAGATCAATAGGATTTTTTTTGTTAGTTGCTAATTATTAGCAAATTAGCCACTCACAATGCCAGCTAAAAAAAGAAGGTATAATAAGATCAAATTAGTCCTTTACGATAAGGAAAAGACCAATAAATGGCTCGCTGAACAGTTAGGAGTAAAGAGTGTGACAGTTTCCAAATGGTGCACCAATGATAATCAGCCATCCATTGCGACCCTTTTTAGAATCGCTGAAGTGCTACAAGTGGGTGTCTGCGAATTACTCGTGACAAAATAGCGTATGCATTTATTCTTTCTGGGTAGTACGCCACCTCTAGGACCCAAATATATTTTTCAGACACTTAATCCCAATTTGATATGGAAGACTTGCGGTTAGACAGACCCGTCAGGGATAAAAAGGACGATAATTTCCAGCGATATGAATTTTCCAAACGCGTTGCCAGCATTATTAATAAAACGAGATCATCGAAATCGTTGGTTGTTGGGATCTATGGCAAATGGGGTGAAGGAAAATCTTCAGTCCTAAATTTTATTTCGGAGGAGATAGACAGCAATGCTATAAAGATAGATTTTAACCCCTGGTATTTTCAGGAGGATAAACAACTCATAAAATCATTTTTTGAGAGTATTGCAGGCGCGTTAGGGAAAAAGTTAACTACAAAAAAAGAGGCTATTGCTAAAGCGTTTGAAGATTATGGTGATTCAATCGGAAATATTGCCAACCTCTTTATCCCTTATGGCGTTGGAGCATTATTTGGAATAGGTAAGAAAATAGGATCGAAATTTAAGAATGACAGCCTTGAACATTACAAACGTAGAATTGAAGACTTTATAATTGAAGCTGATTGTAATTTCGTTGTCTTTATTGACGACATTGATAGGTTAAATATAGATGAAATACAATCTGTCTTTAAATTAGTTAAGTTGGTTGGAGATTTCCCACGATTTTCTTACATTCTTGCTTTTGATGATGAACTAGTAGCGTCTTCGCTCGGGCATAAGTTTGGAAATAAAGGAAAGAACGACGGATATGACTTTTTGGAAAAGATAATTCAATTGCCTCTGAACCTGCCTAAGGCCGATCTGTTCGCTTTAAGAAAATATTCTCTTAAGTTGATTGATGAAGCTCTAAATGGATTGCAAGTAGAGCTTACAAAAAAAGAGAGCCAGGAGTTTTTGGGAAAGTATGATTTGGCATTTGTTCCAGGTTTAAAGAGCCCAAGGTTAGCGGTACGATTTGCTAATTCAATCCGGTTTTCAATCCCTTTGGTTTTAGGAGAAGTGAATATTGGTGATTTGATGATTATTGAAGGGATTAAGGTTTTTTATCCGGAATTATATTCATTCATAAGAAATAACTCCTCGATTTTTCTAAACCGGTATGATAACCCGAATTATAGCGTTCGAGCAACTAAAGAAGATGTTAAGAGAGAAGTGGATTCTCAATTGCAGGTTTATGGCAATGAATTAAGTAAGAAGTTAAGAGAAATGCTTTGCGTTTTATTTCCGCAGCTAAATGGGCTTTACAATAATTATTTCTCAGGGCAAGGGATTGTTGATGGTTGGTATAAGCAGATGAAAATTTGCTCAGTTTATTATTTTGATCGATATTTTTCGCTTGTTGTTAAAGATGGGGATATATCTGATGTTTATTTTAGCCAACTATTTAGTGATATTGAGAAGACGACTGCCGATGACTTTTATAAAAAATTGCATAATGAACTCGATAAGTTAAGTATAGATGATTTTATATTTAAATTAAGATTTCTGCTTGATTCCTTCACGGTAGAGGCTGCGAAAACATTGTACTTAAGCCTGTCAATGATTGGAAAGTTGGTGCCAGTTCAACGGGGATTTCAGTTGTACATTCCCAGAGATGAGTTGGCAAAAATAATTAAGGGCTTGGTTTTGAAGCTTGAAAGGAAGAGCCGGGTTGACGAATGCCTCGAGGCCATTAAGGTTTCAGACCCCTTTAATTATAGTTTGTGTTTATACTCCAGGTTTATTGACAAGCATCATGTCTTGCCGGAAGAAATGTTCCTTTCTACAGAAGAAGCAACTCAATTGGGAGTCCTCATGGTTGAAAAATTCAAAAAGATCAATGAAAAAATTCATGTATTTGTTGAATTTTCAGACGAGGATTTGAATTCAGCTTTCACGATTTTTGATTCTCTCGGAAAGAATGAAGAAATTACGGATTTATTGGAACTGGAGTTTGTTCAAAATCCCCAGTTCCCATTAAAACTTATAAAAATTTTTACTCCCACGATATATATATCAGGCAAACCAGACTCATATAAACCAGAATTTTCTTTGGAAGATTATTTTTTTATGAAAAGGTTTATTGATCCTGGCATAGTGTATAAAAAAATTACAAGTGCTTATGGTAAAATACATAGGCAACCCGGAAAGTTCTTTAGTAAAGGGGATGTCTTGTCAGATATGGAATTGATCATGACTTTTCAGAAAATTCATGAAAACAACCAAGAAAATGAATCGGTACAATAAAACCGGAATGGGTAATCTTGATCTTGAAGTGCCTTTCGCTTGCAAAAGCTCTTTTTCTCCTCGGCCAAAAATGTGTTTGCAAATAAGAGATACCATACACTAGCAACCTTCATGATCAATTGAAGCCTAGTCGCCCAGAACATCAGTCGAGCCTGGACATCACGGCCAACATCAGATTTTTAGGCCCCTTGGAATACTTTCCTAGATTAAACGGGATTTGGCAGATGTGTGAATCCTGCGGTTCGGTAATTATTTCAATAGATCAGAAAGTATTCGCTTTAAAGGTTGGGTCGAACCATATTTATGATAGGTTTCTGCCAATAGCATAGGATATCTTTGTTCAGTACATGATATATAATTCTTCGCTTGACCATATAATATGGTATCTATCACGACTCTTACCCAACTAGGTATGATGATTGTCGGTTTGATATGACGGAATAGAACCTTCGTAGGAGTCAAGAGAAAGATCATTGGTGCAGTGTGCAGGGATTCACATTCTTCATTTAGGTATATTACTGGGTTGTCGCTAACCAGTCCCGGAAATCCGGATGGAAAGGTTATAATGGTGGCATAGTCTTGCGCCTTAAGTTTAAAGACTTCAGGGTAGGTTGTTCCAGGCATTTTTACGCGCAGAAATTTGATGAATTGCGGATTATTCAAAATGAGCTCTCTCTCCTTTTCATTGCTCAATCTTTCCCCGGTGGCTTTGTTACGAAGGCTCATTCCAAAGGCTGATAAGTTTTTTGCGTCTGCTATTAATTTTTCTAGGTAAGGGGTTTGGGATGGGTTTCTCCAGTAAAGAATGTTGGTGAAGTACTGAAGATAGGTCCATTCGTGAGGAGTCAATTCATGCGACTTGTCGATGGCGATTTTATCCAGTATGCGACTGATTTCATTATCGTCCTTGGTCAGACTTGTCTCTAAGAAGTAGGATGCATTTTGCTCGTTGTAAACGGTATTGAGATTCGGTTCATAGAAATGGCTATTGGGAGCGAACTTTTTTCCATGCTTTTTAAAAGCTTTTCTTTTCACGTCATAAATGTAAAAGAAGCCATCGTGGAGCGTAAAATGTTTGAGGTAGAAGACCGGCACAAAATGATGTCGCATTTCATTGAATTGGCGAGTTAGCGATTGCCGTGGCTCTTTTTCGTAGACCTTATATAAAGATACTTAACTTTTTCCTGTCTTTCGCTTGGTCTATGTTAAATAGACACATATTCACACCGAGTACGGGGAACGCTACTGTATCGAAGTGCCGAGGTTTTATTGGCACGCGAACTGAATGACTTTTTCCACTTTGGCGGTCATGCTGGGGCCGTTCAACGCGGGCGACGGATCATCTATGCTGTACCCGAGGCTGGTGCATGGTTGATATGCTTCCTTGTCATTTGCTTGATTCGGAAATGAATTTCACCCAAAGTTGCGCATTTCCCCAGTCGATCAAAATAGTGCATACCCGGTTCTTTTTCCTGCACCGACCTGTTTCTGAGCCCCACAGGGGCGACGCCTTTCTGGCCAAATACAGGCCAAACAAGCTAAAAACAGAGTGAGGACACCCAAAACGGCCTCAAAAAATCCGCCGTTTCGCTTGAGATCTGCATTGCTCCACGTTTCCTCATCGATTCGATGCCTTTTGGGCCTACAAAGGATGCATTTTCGAATCGGTTATTTTCTCGTGAGATACGGCTCATCGCAACCTTTGATCGTGCAGGACATAGCTGACAACCGGAAAGTCCGGCTATGTTTTTTTCGGAGCCGTTCCATACCCGATGCGCCACGCTGTTAGCCGACTCGCACCGGTGACAATGGATCTCGGTTTTTATTTGCGGCAGGGATTTCTACCGGCATGGGCTAAAAACCCATCTATCTGCCTGGGCAGACAAAAAACCATTTTAGAGAACAAATAAATGAAATGGCCTTCGATTGCTACTCACACAGCTCGTCTATTTCATTACTCATTTATTTAGCAAAATACGACTTATTGAATTAGATAATCACTGTAGGGCCACCCACTTATGCACTTTATATCCACCAATTATAGACTTCGAAATTAATTTTGTTTTTCTGAAATTAGGCGTATATTTATACAGATATTTATACTTTTTATACAATGCCGATTGATCTGGACGAAAAGGATAAAAGGGCGTATTCTCTCATTCGGAACAAGCTTTTGTATGAAGGCAAGAAACCAACTCTGAGGGAGATAAACGCAGTGACAGGGGGGAGATCGCCAAGGTCTGCGAGTTTGGTTATTGATAGACTAATACGGATGGGGCTTCTGCGGAAAACAGGTAAGACCCTTAAGCTTGCGGAAACCCCGTCGCTAAATACCACCTCAATTTCTACCATAAGTATCCCACTTGTTGGGAGTGTAGCATGTGGATTACCAATCCTTGCCCGGGAAAATATAGAGACATTTATTCCGGTATCAACAGCAATCGCAAAAAAAGGGTCGCAGTATTTTTTGCTTCGAGCGTGTGGAGACTCGATGAATGAAGCCGGAATTAATGATGGCGATATTTTATTAGTTCGTCAGCAGAATTACGCGGACAATGGAAGAAAAGTAGTTGCTCTCATAGACGATGAGGCAACAGTGAAAATTCTTGACAGAAGACAAAACGTGGTGATTCTTAGACCGAAATCCTCAAATTCGAAGCATAAACCGATCATTGTAACGGAGGATTGTCAAATTCAGGGTGAGGTAATTTCTGTTCTACCTAAAGATATATTCTAAGATTTTGAATAGCTGATGAGGAAAATAAGAATTTGAATATTATTAAATCGAGAATCTCTTAACTATAAAAATAAATAAAATGAAAGAGCCAGGATTAGATGATCGCCACCGCGACCAAGATGGTCAAATTCAGCAAAAGCGCGGCGATACCTTAAATAAGAATTTATCAGAGCCAATTCCGCAATTTTCACCTAACGCCCGGTTAGACACGATGCGAGAAGAAACTGGTAAGACTAGTATTGAAGATGTAAGGCGTGCGGCTAGAAATCGCAAATAGCCTTTACAAACCACTTTGCAAGCATGTTTAAAGGAATGGTTTCGACAAGAGCGAATCTATTCCTTTTCAAACAAGGAAGCATGTTCGCTTTTTTGTTTAGTAGCTCTTTCTCACCTCCGCCAAAAATGTGTTTGCAAATTGTTTGCAAATGAAAAAAGGCCGCATACTCGCGACCTTCTTAATCAATTGAAACCTAAGTGCCCAGAACAGGAATCGAACCTGCACATTGTTGCCAATACCAGATTTTGAGTCTGACGCGTCTACCAGTTCCGCCATCTGGGCCTCCATTTTCAGGGGTGCAAACATACGCATTTGCACCATCTTGTCCAAAAACCATTCAAAAAATCTATCTTTATCGCCCTCCGGGGGAACCGAAGGGTACGACGGAGAAAGACCTTTCGAAGTACCCGAGGAACGAAGGGTACGAACGAGGAAAGGGCGTGGCCAAGCAGCCCTGACGAAGTTCTCCGACGAAGGTCTCCCACCGGCCAACAAAATCAATAGTGAATGATCAGGATCGGCTTATTACGCGAAGGAAAGATACCCGCCGACAACAGGGTTGCCCTGACACCGGCACAATGCAAATGGATACAAAAGAACGCCCCGGACATTAGAGTCATCGCCCAGACCTCACCGGATCGCTGTTATTCAGACAAAGAATATCTCTCCGCCGGCGTAGAGATCAAACAGGATCTCTCCGAATGCAACATACTCTTGGGAATAAAGGAAGTCCCCGAAAAAGATCTGCTGGCAGACAAGACCTATCTCTTCTTTTCCCATACCAAGAAACAGCAACCCTACAACCAGCACATGTTCCGAACCATCCTGGAAAAAAGGATCACCCTCATCGATTATGAATGCCTGGAACACGACGACGGGCAACGTATCCTCGGCTTTGGCTTCTTTGCGGGTGTAGTGGGCGCCCACAACGGTATGATGGCCTACGGTCAACGTACCGGCCAGTACAGTCTTGGAAGGGTTCACAAGCAGCAGAGCTTCCGGGAATTGATACATACCTATTTCGGACTAAAGCTCCCCCGTATAAAGGTCGCTGTCACCGGCTCGGGCAGGGTTGCACATGGCGTACTGGAGGTGATGAACCTCATGGGCATCATCGAAGTGGAGCCCGACGAGTTCCTGGAAAGAAAATTCTCCTACCCGGTATTCACCCAGCTGAAGGGCCCGGGTCTTTATGAACATAGGGATAAAGGCAATTACAATAGAGAACATTTCCATGAGCACCCGGAAGAGTATAAATGTAAGTTCCTTCCTTTTACAAAGGCAGCGGACATTCTGATGAACGGCATTTATTGGGACAAGGGCATGCCCCGTCTGTTTGAATGGGAGGACCTGGCCAGGAAAGACTTTTCCATAACGACCATTGCCGACATCACGGATGATAAAGGCGGCTCTGTTCCGTGCAACCTGGGAGACACGTCCATACAGGACCCTATATATGGGGTCGACAGGCAGAGCAGGCAAAAAACGACCCCATACCTGCCGGGGTCGATCGATATCATGGCGGTAGGAAATCTTCCCAATGAGCTGCCCAGGGATGCATCCCGTTATTTTGGCGAACAGCTGATCAAATATGTGCTGGAGGACCTGGTAAGAGGCGGCTCGCCGGTGATAGAACGCGCCACGATGGTCAGCAATGGGCAGCTTACAGAACCTTACCGTTATCTGGAGAACTATGCCGCGGGTCACAGTTTAAGATAATAATCCCGCATGAGCTCCACAAACTCATCTGTATACTGTCCCTGCTCATTCTGGATGCTAAGCTCCGTCTCAGGGATGAAATTTTCTTTATTACGGGAGAAATGAAGCACGGCCCGAAAAAGAGCATGACGGGGTGTCTGTCGCACTAACAACCGCTCGCGCAAATGAAAATACCGGGATCTGGCCAACTCCTCAAAATAATATACCCGGTGATAGGGTAGGAGGATGCCAAAGGATCCCTCAGCCGAAAGATTCTCATCGATGGCTGACAGGAGCTCGGCCAGTGTCAGTTCTTTACTGTGCCGGGCCAGGTTCTTGGAATGGGAATCCGCCGCGAGATCCCCTTCATAAAAAGGAGGATTGGTAATGATAAAATCGAATTTATGCGGAAAATTGAACTGACGTATGTCCCCGGGAAAAACCCTCAGCTCGTCCCTCCATCTGCTCTGTCCGATGTTCTCCTTTAACTGTTTGTAGGCGGAAAGATCCAGCTCGATGCCCTGTATCTCACCCTTATGCTTCTGCGCCAGCATCAGCATAAGAAGCCCGGTACCGCTGCCGATGTCCAATATGGAAGAGTAGGCAGGAGTTTTCTCGGAGAACCATGCCCCCAGTATACAGGCATCCGTACATACCTTCATCGCGCACTGATCCTGGAAGATGGTGAATTGCTTGAATTGAAAATAAGGATTCGGCATCTGATGCTGTTTTACCATTCGGCGCGTGCACTGGCGCTGACAGAGAGGGGCGTCTCTTCTCCTGCCAGGTATTTGTGATAGGCTGTGATAGCGATCATACCCGCATTGTCCGTACAATACTCAAAAGGAGGTATAAAAGTATTCCATCCCTGCTGTTTTCCCAATTCCCTGAATGCTTCCCGCAGACCGCTGTTGGCAGATACGCCGCCGGCGATACAAAGGTCACGTACCCCTGTCTGCTTAGCCGCCTTCTTCAGCTTGTTCAATAGGATAGAGATGATCCTTCCCTGTATCGAGGCGCAGATGTCCGGAAGATTCTTTTGGATAAAGTCCGGATCCTGTCCCGTCTGTTCCTGTAGAAAATAAAGAATGGCCGTCTTCAATCCGCTGAAGCTAAAGTTCAAGCCGGGTATCTGTGGCTCGGGAAAGTTGTATTTCGACGCATTTCCTTCCCGGGCATACTTATCGATGAGCGGACCACCGGGATAAGGAAGGCCCAGCAGTTTGGCCGACTTGTCAAAAGCTTCGCCCGCTGCATCATCCAGGGTCTCACCGATGACCTCCATCTGGAGGGGAGATATGGCGAGAACAATCTGCGTATGCCCTCCGCTGACAGTGAGGCAAAGAAAAGGGAAGGAAGGTTTGGCCTGGGGTATGAGATTTGCCAGTACATGCGCCTGCATATGATGAACAGCCAATAAAGGGATATCCAGAGATAATGCCAGTGATTTGGCGAACTGGGAACCTACCAGCAAAGACCCTATCAGTCCGGGCGACTGGGTAAAAGCAATCGCCGTCAGGGATGTTAGTTCGCATCCGGCCTTTTTGAGGGCCATATCCACCACCGGTACGATATTCTGCAGATGCGCCCTGCTGGCCAGCTCCGGCACCACTCCGCCATACTGTTCATGTACCTTTTGACCCGCAATGACATTGGAAAGTATCTCTCCATCCCGGCAGATAGCGCAGCTCGTCTCATCACAAGAGGACTCGATCGCCAGGATGGTGACGGGCCCTTCTGCCCCCTTCGTTTTGTTCATGCGGCAAAGTTAGTGGAAATCAATGACCCATAAGCCGTCCGGTAGGCCGGAGCGCCTATTTCGACCGGATGGCCACCACCGGATCCATCCGTGCGGCGATGAATGCAGGAATGATACCCGCCAGTACGCCAGTAAACAGGCAGATGCCAACGGCCAGCAGGATAATATTCAAAGGTATAAAGACCTTAAAGGCCAGCATGGAGGAAAATACCAGGGTTAGAATGAATACGGCCAGCAGCCCGATCAATCCACCGATGATACAAAGAAAGGCGGATTCCAGCAGGAACTCCATCATAATGACATTCCGCTTGGCCCCGATGGCCTTTTTAAGTCCTATCTGGCTCGTTCGCTCACGCACTGTCACAAACATGATATTGGCGACGCCAAACATCCCCACGACCAGCGACAGGACGGCAATGGCCCATCCGCCGATATTCATCCCCGAAAAGATGGGCTCCAGCATCCTGCTGAGGCTGTCGATATCGTTCAATGCGAAATTATCTTCTTGGGTAGGGCTCAGCTTGCGTATGGACCGCATACCCCCCTGTAGTTCGTCCTTCAAGGCCTCGATGGATATCTTGTCCCCCGCCTGTACCAGGATTTTTGGCTGGGCATACTCTTCCCTGATCATCTGGCGAAGGAAATTATAGGTCAGCAGGAGACAGTTGTCATAATCCCATCCGCCAATAAGACTTTGCCCCTGTTTCTGTATGAGGCCGATGACGGTGGCCTCGCGGCTGTCCTTTAACTTGACCGTCTTGCCTACAGCTCTTTCGGGGTTGCCAAATAATTTCTCGGCGATGCTATAACCCATTACTACATACGGGCTTCCCCGGTCGAAATCCGCCTGCTGGAAGTAGCGCCCGCTGCCGATGGCTATCCGCTGTATCTTGTCGAAATCCTCCGTATTGCCATAAAAATTAACCCCTGAAAGGGAATTGTCCTCATAATCCACGGTGGATTGCATCTCTATCTCAAAATCCATGTGGGCGGCATCGGGTACCTTTAACCGCAGCAGCTTCATCTCCTCGAACTTTGGTACGGGCCGCTTGATGTACTTCCACCAGGGAAAGTCCGGCCCGCCCTCATATTGCCATTTATCTATATAAATGGTCTTATTCCCAAGGGATTTGATGTCATTATTAACAGCCATCTGCATGCTGCTGATGGTAGAAAGTACGCTGATTATGCAAAAAATACCGAAAGTTATGCCCAATAAGGACAGAAAGGTGCGAAGTTTGTTGGAACGAAACTCCTGCAGGGCCATCTTAAAGCTGGTCCACGCGATTTCCCGGTGCCGGAGCAAAAATCGAAACATAGTCTTTATCCTATGTAAAAACATAATCGAATATACATATAAGGACACAACTGTCAATGACAAAAACCGTTAAGTTTGCATCTTAAAATACCGATTAGTATTACATCTTAAAAAGACCCTTCATGCCCAATATTGAGAATCAAAATTTGAAAGTAACCATCAACACCAAAGGAGCCGAACTGGAGAGTATCTATCATAAGGGCCATCAACTCGAGTACTTGTGGGGTGGGGACCCCAATGTCTGGGGCAAGCATTCCCCCTTGCTTTTCCCCATCGTGGGCACCCTGCGTCAAAATACCTGGAATTATAAGGGGAAGGCCTATACGCTGCCCCGTCACGGGTTTGCCCGCGAGATGGAGTTCGAAATAGAGCAGCAGGCCAAGGATTCCATTACCTTGCTGTTGAAAAGCAATGACGCCACCCGTGCCAAATTCCCCTTTGATTTTGAGCTGCGTGTGATCTATCAACTGGCCCCTAACGGCCTGGCCACTACCTATAGCGTAAAAAACAACTCCAGCGAGGAAATGTTCTTTTCCATCGGAGGCCACCCGGCTTTCCGCGTGCCGCTGGCCGAAAGAACATCCTACACCGATTATTACCTGGAATTCGAGCAGAAAGAGACGGCCCCCCGCTGGCCCATCTCCAAGGAAGGCCTCATTGAAACCTCGCCCCAGCCCATTCTGGACAATACGAATATCCTACCCCTGACCAGGGACCTGTTCTCCAGCGACGCCCTGGTATTCAAGAACCTGTCTTCCACCTCCATCTCCCTGAAGTCCCGCCGGACACGTCATGGCCTGGACTTTGATTTTACGGATTTCCCCTATCTGGGTATCTGGGCGGCAAAGAATGACAAAGCAGATTTTGTGTGTATCGAACCCTGGTGCGGCATCGCCGACAGTGTCGACTCCGACCAGCAAATGACGGATAAAGAAGGTATTGAGGGATTAGCTCCGGGAGAAACATTTGAAAGGATTTGGGCGGTGACGCTGCACTAGAACTCAAAGGCCTGCACTTTTGTGTTCCGCAGTATCTCATGGATACAATGCCGGTGGTCCTGCTCTGTACCCTGGACAACCCATTCTCCCGTGATGATATCGGCGCTGGACTTGGATTGTCTGCTGCGTTTGAATTTCAGATGATGGGTCTTGAACAGCTCCTCAAATCGGTGGAGCGTCTCATTTTCGAAATCACAGACGATCTTGTAGTAACGGATCTGGTTCATCCGGTCGATCCATCCCTCCAGCAGGGCGAATACGACGATGACGACCAATACCAGCAGACAGGCTATAACCGAGATCAGCTTATATCCGGCCCCGATGCCCATGCCCAGCGCTGCCGTCACCCAGATCATGGCTGCCGTAGTGATGCCGCTGATCCTGTTTTGAGAAGATTCACCTTTGAAAATGACTCCTGCACCCACAAATCCAATCCCTACCACCACATTGGACGCTATTCTGTCCGGAGTACTGCTGCCGCCTATCAACTTCGAGAGGATGGTGAAGATCGTCGCACCCAGGCAGATGATGGTCAGGGTCCGAAAGCCGGCGGATTTACTCCTGTACTCTCTTTCTGCGCCGAGCAACCCCCCTACGATCACGGCCAGGAACAGTCTCCAGAAAATCTCTCCTGTCGTTAACATGGTCTTTTATTTTTAAAGTGCGGTTAATGTCGGGTGAAATACCCATCCTTGTATGCAATAAAGTATTCCTTATAATCTTTTTTCACCTGCTCTGCATAGCCGGCTGCATAATCCAATACTCCTTTCTGCCAGGAGTGGTCACTTCCAAAGGCGATCAGCTCATCCGGGATAGCCGCCCCCTGTCGTCCTGCACAGCGCAATTGGGCAGAGGCAGTTAGAAGGGCCATGTCTTCCATCACACATTCGATGTCCTTATACCTGTCCCGCATCAGCATAAAATCTATTTTATCCGCTGTGGGCTGCATCTCTTTTACCACATAGTCGCCTCCCTTGAACTGAGTGGTGCCCAGTAACGCAGGACATACGTTCTGCATCCTCTGCTGGATGGCGACCACCCGTGCCGCCTCGGATGTCCAGGCAGGCTGAGTGATATTCACGTGTCCGCTAATACAGGACGGTGGCGCCTGCTTCATGTCTATCAAAAGGTATTTGGAGGGGTTCTTGATCTGTCTGACGAGAAATACGTAGCGTTTAACGCCGAGGCTACCGGTGCCAGCCACCCGAAATGCGCAGTCCACCACTTCAAAGCGCCGGCGCAGCAAAGGGTCTGTCTGCATCCATTCCTGCATATGAGCCATCAGTTCCTTTCTCAGAACTTTGTCCAATGGGAAGAGCCGGATGCGGTCGATGCGCATAACTATCTTCCCCCCCTTGTCCTCGGTCCGCTGACGGATCAGGTCCTTCTGTCTACGCTCGCAGATCTTCTCCAGGAAAGTCCGTACGATGCCATTGGCTGTCTCCGGCTCAATATAGCGGGGCTTGCCCAATGCCAGCGTGTCGGCATAGATACTCAGGAACATCCCGGCGACCCTGACGGCCTCCTTTTTCTTGATACCCAAAGAATCCAGCCCGATATAAATGCTGGTCACCATCCGCGACACCTCCCAAAGGGCGGGCGCCAGTATGCTCTCGTCGAAATCATTCAAATCGAAATATACCAGGCGGTTGTCTCCTTTGTAGGTCCCAAAGTTTTCCAGATGGAGGTCCCCGCAGATCCAGCTCAAAGGAGACCGGGGAAGGGCATCGCTTGCCTGTAGATCTTCGTAGAACAGATGACAGGTGCCCCTGAGGAAGCGGAAGGCGTTTTCCGCCATCATCTGGTATTTAAGAGCGACATAGTCTGGCAGCCTGTCGCTGTTGAAGTCTTTGATCCTTTGAGGAATACTGGCCACGATGGTTTCTTTTCAGAAAGATAGGTAATATCCGGGAATTCAAAAATGCCCGTATCTTACATTGGTATGCAACACCCAAAGATGAAAGTACCCGGCCTTCTCCTGACCTTACTCTGCTGTTGGGCCATTACCGGCTGCCACCAGCCGCAAGCCCCGGAGTATTATGGATTTCAGGACCTTCGCATCGGCCATGCAGATGGTCAGCAGGCTACCCTTGGCACCACCCTGAAGTTCTACAATCCCAATTCTTTCAGTCTGACATTAAAAGGCGCCGAAATGGACGTATGGTTGAATGGAAGACCTACCGGACACTCTGTGTTGGACACTACTGTCCAGATACCCCAAAAAGACACATTCTATGTGCCGGTGACGATGCAGCTCAATCTCCAGGGTATCCTGGGCAATGCACTTCAGATATTGCTGGAAAAACAGGTGACCGTGACCCTGGATGGAAAAGTGCGTCTCAAAAGAGGCGCTATCCCTTTTAATCGTCCCTTTCATTACGAAGGGAAAGAAGATATCAATGCTCTTTTGCAAGGAGAGTATTGAGCGCTATTTTAATATAACCCACCTGTTCACAGTATTGGAAGAGCCTTCCAACACGATCTTATAGAAGGAAGAAGGGTAGGAGCTTATTCCGAAGGCTGCCGATTGCTGACCCGCAGGTACTTCCGCCAGCAGCTTGTATTCGTCTTTGCCGCCTGTCTTGAAATTGTTGGTGGTGGCCAGCCATATCTTCACGGTACCCTCCTTATCAAACGACTTCCAGCGGATGTCCAGCTTACTATTTTCCACTTTGACAACAGGATTTGCTACGGACAGTTTACCTATCAGGGGCACGCCGTCTATCTCTAACTGATAATCCCTGGGAATTTTGATGTCCAGAAACCGTGCGATAGTGGGCATGATATCCACAATGGCCGGTGTATAATCCCTCCAATAGTGATTCAGGTCTTTAGCATTGGTGACGATCCATGTCGTTCGTTCCCGCTCGGACTGTCCTCCATGTCCCTTGCCGCTGATAGAATCACGGCCATGATCCGTGGTAATGATAATGAGCCAGTCCTCTTTGAACTGTTGTTGACGATATTGCAAGGCGCTCCATATTCTGCCTACCTGCTTGTCCACATATTTTACGGCTTCTTTCTGCTCAGGACTGTCTCCAAACCGGTGGCCCATATCGTCGGTATATTCCAGGTACAGCCAGGTGAGGTCCGGCGCCTGTTCGCGGATACATTTTTCCGCCTCGTCCGTCACTTTTTCATCGATGTTGTGGATATACAGGCTTGCATTGTCATGAGGATAGTTCATCGTGTCCAGTTCGAGACCGTCGGCGTGATAGTCTACTTTTATATTGCCCGTCTGCGGTAGCGACTCGCCTACCAGCTTGGTGCGGTTGTCCAGCCAGGTGGAGAAGACTGCTATTTTTTTACTGCTGTCCGCTTTTTTCACGAGCTGGAAAATGGTGGGATAATGGTAGTTTGGCTCTTTTATATCATTGTCCCATACATTGTGCTTGTTCACCCATGTTCCCGTCAGCAGGCTGTTATATCCGACGGCGGAGATGGTAGGGGTCTGGGAATATCCGCTCCGCTCGCCGCCTACATATGCATGTTTGTATCCCTCTTCCCGGCCTATCTGGCGGGGAAAAGAGACTTTTGCCTTTTCCAATACGTCAGCGGGTATCCCGTCGGCAATGATAAAGACCACTTTTTTCTTCTTCGGTTGTGCAGCCGCGTGCAGCACCAGTAACACCATTGTAATAAGCGTGACGATATTTTTCATATCAGCCGGTTGATGAATTTTGATCAAAAATAAGGACTCCGGCATTATCGGGTCATTAATTTATATTTGCAGGATGAGCACCATCAGGCGGCAAAGCATTATTTCTTCCGGCATTGTTTATTTCGGCTTTGCGCTGGGAGGCCTGAATACGCTACTGTTCACCAAGAACTTTACTCCCGAGCAGTATGGACTGACGGGCATATTCCAGTCCCTTGCCTATATTATGTTCCCGCTGGCAGGCCTGGGCATGCAGGCCTTCATCTATAAGTTCTATCCCTATTATCACGACAACCTGCCTCCCAAGGAGAATGATATGATGACCTGGGCCTTTCTCATCAGTTTTATCGGCTTTCTTATTGTCATATCGGGCGGGTTTTTTTTCAAGGACTTTGTCGTAGACCGTCTCGGCGGTAAATCCCCCGAGCTGGTGAAATATTATTATTGGATATTCCCTTTTGGGGCCGGGCTTACTTTTTATTCATTGATGGAAACTTTTGCCTGGCATTTGAAGAAGGTGGTGCTGACCAGCTTTTTCAAGGAAGTACAGTTCCGCTTTTTCACCTTTGTGCTGATCCTATTGTACATTACAGGGATCCTGAAGAGTTTCGATACGTTCATAAGGGTCTATGCCTTTACCTATTTGCTGCTGGCTCTTTGCCTGTTTACATATCTGATCGTCACCCGGCAACTGCATTTTCCGTTTTACCGCAGCAGGGTATCTAAAAAGTTCTTTAAGAAGATCGTTACATTGGCCGGCTTTGTGTGGAGCGGCCAGATACTTCTCAGTATCTCCACGTATTTTGCCCAGATCATCCTTGCCTTTGTCATCGGGATGCGCGCTGTAGGGATCTATACGCTGGCCCTGTATGTCGGCGGTCTGGTGCAGGCCATCCAGCGTAGTGTTAATGCCGCCACCATCGGCCCGCTGTCCCGCGCCTGGAAGGACAAGGATTATGGCAGGATCAATCGCATTTACCAGCGGTCTTCCATTAATCAGCTGATCTTTTCCTCCGGCATGTTCGTGCTTATCTGGATCAATTTCACGGATGGGGTGCTTACCTTCCATCTGAAGAGCGACTACCTGCTGGCGAAGGCAGCTTTTTTTTACGTTGGGTTGAAGTTTGTCGTAGATATGGGTACGGGAGTGAATACGCAGATCATCGGGGCCTCCACTTTCTGGCGTTTTGATTTCTTCACTGGGGTCATACTTGCGGCCCTCACGCTGCCCGCAAACTATATTCTCGCAATAAAGGAAGGTTATGTCGGTCCGGCCATGGCGGACCTGGCCACTTTTACCCTGTACAATGCTATCCGTTGCCTCTTTCTCTATCGGAAGTTCGGTATGCAGCCTTTCAATCTAAAAACGCTGTATACTTTGTTACTGGCCACGTTTGGGTACTTCGTCTGTCACTTCCTTTTCGACGCCTACCACGGCATTCTCTGGCTGGTGGTGAGGAGCGTCGTATTTATTGGCATTTTTGGCATGGGCACGCTGCTGTTGCGCCTTTCGGACGATATTCTACCGGTGTGGGGGACGATCAAAAAAAGGCTGGGGCTGGCCAAAATTTCATAAATTTGCGGCCCAATGAGCCGATATACCAGCGAAATCAATAAGCGAAAGACATTTGCCATTATTTCCCACCCCGATGCCGGTAAGACGACCCTGACGGAGAAATTCCTCTTGTTCGGCGGCGCCATTCAGACCGCGGGAGCCGTAAAAAGCAACAAGATCAAGAAGCATGCTACCAGCGACTTTATGGAGATAGAAAGACAGCGTGGTATCTCCGTCGCTACGTCCGTCATGAGCTTTGAATACAAAGGCATGCTGGTCAATCTCCTGGATACCCCAGGTCACAAGGACTTTGCGGAGGACACTTATCGCACCCTTACGGCCGTTGACAGCGTTATCCTCGTCATAGACAGCGTCAATGGGGTGGAAGCTCAGACCCGCCGTCTGATGGAAGTATGCCGTATGCGCGACACTCCTGTCATTGTTTTTATCAATAAGATGGACCGGGATGGCAAGAATAGGTTCGACCTCCTTGAAGAGATCGAGAAAGAGCTGAGCATTCAGCTGCATCCTATGACCTGGCCTATCAACAGCGGCAAGGATTTCAAAGGCGTTTATAACCTCTATGATAAAAATCTTGTCCTCTTTACGGCCAATACCAAGGCAGTGGATGAGGATACGGTCCGTATCGATGACCTGGAGAGCTCCTTGCTGGAAGAAAGGCTGGGGGAGAAGGATGCCGCCATCTTACGGGAGGATGTGGAACTGGTGGATGGGGTCCATGGCGAGCTGAATGTGGATGATTATCTGGCAGGAAAGGTTGCTCCCGTCTTTTTTGGCAGCGCTATCAACAACTTCGGCGTACGGGAAATGCTGGACACCTTTATCCGCATTGCTCCGGGCCCCCGTGGCCGTGAGACATCCACGCGTCATCTGGAAGTGGAAGAGGACAGGTTCAGCGGTTTCGTCTTTAAGATCCATGCCAACCTGGACCCCAAGCACAGGGACAGGATCGCCTTTCTGCGGGTATGCAGCGGCAAGTTCGAAAGGAATAAATATTTTCATCATGTCCGGCTGGACAAGGATGTACGGTTCAGTAACCCTTATACTTTCCTGGCACGTGATAAGGATGTCATCGAAGCGGCGTTTCCCGGCGATGTGGTGGGGCTTTTCGATACCGGCAACTTTAAAATAGGAGATACGCTCACAGAAGGAGAGGACTTTTATTTTACCGGAATACCTTCCTTCTCGCCGGAAATTTTTAAAGAGGTAGTGAACAGAGACCCTATGAAGACCAAGCAGTTGGAGAAAGGGCTTCTGCAGCTGACGGATGAAGGAGTAGCCCAACTGTTCACCCAGTATGGCGGTAACAAAAAGATCATTGGCTGTGTCGGAGAGTTGCAGTTCGAAGTGATCCAATACCGTCTGCTGCATGAATATGGAGCTTCCGTTCAATTCAATGCGCTGCCTTTTTATAAGGCTTGCTGGATTACCAGCAACGATCCGAAAAAGCTGGAAGAATTCACGCGATTTAAACATGCCAATATTGCCGAGGACAAGGATGGACACCTCGTCTACCTGGCCCAGAGCGAATGGTTCCTGAATACGGAGCGTACCAACAACCCGGCTATCGAGTTCCATTTTACTTCGGAGATCCACAAATAGCCATTCTATCTTTTGTTCAGGACAGCGTAATGCCTGTATAGTTATGCGGGGTGATCTTCTTAAGCTCTTTTTTCAGTGCCGCGGATATCTTGAGCTTATCTACAAAATTGTGGATGGCCTCTTTGTCGATGCCGCCCTTGCCTCTTGTCAATTCCTTCAACGCCTCATAGGGCTGCGGATAATTCTCCCGCCGCAGGATGGTTTGTATGGCCTCTGCCACTACGGCCCAGTTGCTTTCCAGGTCTTTTTCCAGCTTTGCTCTGTTCAGCACCAGCTTATCCAGCCCTTTTTCGATGCTTCGGAGAGCCAGAATAGTATGAGCAAAGGGCACGCCGATGTTACGCAGTACAGTGGAGTCCGTAAGGTCCCTCTGCAGGCGGGAGATGGGCAGCTTGCCGGCAAAATGATCAAAAAGAGCATTGGCCACGCCCAGGTTGCCTTCCGCATTTTCAAAGTCGATGGGATTGACCTTATGCGGCATGGCTGAAGAACCTATCTCTCCTTTTTTTGTCTTCTGAGAGAAGTAATCCATGGATACATAGGTCCAGACATCCCTGCAGAAGTCGATAAGAATGGTATTGATGCGCTGCATGGCATGGAAGTGGGCAGCCAGGTTGTCATAATGTTCTATCTGTGTAGTATACTGCTGCCGATGAAGCCCCAGGGCGCCTTCTACAAATTCATTAGCCAGCCGGATCCAGTCCTTCTTAGGGAAAGCGACATAATGGGCGTTGAAATTACCCGTAGCCCCTCCGAATTTAGCGGAGAAAGGCACCTGAATAAACAGCTCTACCTGGTTTTCGAGACGCTCGACAAATACCATCAGCTCTTTCCCCAGGCGGGTAGGACTGGCCGCCTGCCCATGAGTCCTTGCCAGCATGGGTACATCCTGCCACTCCCGCGCCAGCACTTCCAGCTGCCTTTTCAGGTTCAGCAGCCCGGGCAGGTATTCAAATTCCACGGCATGCTTCCATAATAAAGGGATGGCCGTATTATTGATGTCCTGTGAGGTAAGGCCAAAATGGATCCATTCCTGAATGCTCTTTGTGTCCGCGGACATCTCCTCCAGCCTGGCCTTGAGGAAGTATTCCACGGCCTTGACATCGTGATTGGTGACCTTTTCTGTCTTCTTGATCCAGGCCGCGTCTTCCTGTTTAAAATTCTCCAGCATTTTTTGGAGCTGCACACGGACAGTATCCGGCATCTTGAAGATCCGGTGTCTGGAAAGAAATTGAAAATATTCCACTTCAACCAGTACCCTATAACGGATGAGGGCATACTCGGAGAAATAATCAGACAGATGTTGCACCTGCCCGCGATAGCGACCGTCGATAGGGGAGATGGCAGTCAATGAATTCAATTCCATGCGGTAAAATTAGCACAAAGCAGCGGGACAGAAAAATGATCATCGCCGGGCAATGGCTGGGGTTGTCCATGGTAGTTGCCGTCCCAAGAAAGCGAAGGGTCCTGTGTCGTAAATACCTGCATCCCCCGGCGGTTGAATATCGAAAACGCCTCCAGTTTCACATCTCCCCATCTTTTTACACCAAAGTAATCGTTATGTCATCTCCGTTGGGGGTAAACGCATTGAACAATCGATATCATGCATTTTGTCGGCCATCACCAGGGGAGCGGCATTGATCTTTACCTGGGAGCCATCTCCGCTCGTATTGTCGATCTCGCCCGGCAGGGTTTGTTATCCGCGTAGAGATAGGGCGGCGGAGGATCGCATTTCAGGGATATTGGATTTATTTGCGTCATTTATAGCCGGCGTGTACTTTTGCAGCCAAAATCTTAGTTAAGAATTGGAAAGAAAAATACGAGTTGGCGCAGTTAGCTACTTAAATACCAAACCGTTGCTCTATGGCATCCAACGTAGTCCCCTTATGAAGGACATCGAGATGGTCATCGACTACCCCGCCAGGATTGCGTCGATGCTGCTGAAAGATGAGATAGACATGGGATTGGTACCGGTGGCTATTATTCCTGCCATGAAGGAGCGTTATATTAATGGCGGTTATTGTATAGGGAGCAATGGGCCGGTGGCTTCCGTATGCCTCTTCAGCGAAACGCCCATCGAGAAGGTAGAAAAGGTGCTTCTGGACTATCAAAGCCGTACATCCGTGCAACTGGCGAAGATACTTTTAAAAGAATACTGGAAGGTAAGTCCGGAACTGATCAATGCCAGCAAAGATTTTAGGGATCAAATACGCGGGAATACTGCCGGGGTGGTCATTGGCGACAGGGCCCTGGAGCAACGCCAACTGTCTCCTTATATTTATGATCTTGGAGAAGCCTGGAAGAATATGACCGGCCTGCCCTTTGTCTTTGCCGCCTGGATCAGTAATAAACCAATTGATCCACAATTCGTTGTGGAATTTGATGCGGCCAACAGACTGGGTATCGAGCAGATTGACGCAGTGGTGGCTGAAAATCCCTATCCCATTTTTTCGCTATATGATTATTTCACGAAATATCTCGATTATCATCTCGATATTGAGAAGCGTAAAGGGTTAGAGCTCTTTCTCCGCTATCTCAATAATCAGACAGCCGGATCCAACTCTCAGGATAAATATCCTCAAAATATTTATTGGCAATAAAGTGCTTTGGTACAATGACGATCTTATCCTCGTTCTTATTTAAATAGGCAGACCACCAGCTGAAGGTGCCATTGGAGTTTATATTGTGTGCACAATTCGACATCAGGAACATGTCCTTCCAGCTGTCCTCTGCAGTATTGATGTTTACAACTGTGACATCATCCCCGGCGAAGTTCTCCTTTACCCAGGCATGATCATTAGTAAAGAAAAAAAAGTGCGGGTTGTTGACTAAGGCCTTCATTTTTTGAATGGCGCATACAAAATAGTTAAGAGTGCAGACAGAGCCGAGCTTTTGGTAGTTGAGGGGATCCAGATAATCTCCCCGCCGCACATGCACTGCTACGCTTGTGCACGTCTTTATTTTATGCAGTATCTCGGAATTGGCCGCCCCGATCCGGGACATATCGAATTGAAATGCCTGGAAGACCTGAGCCTTTACATCCCTGAAATATTTTTCAGAATGCCATCCACCCTCATAGAATTTTATTCCAGGAGATGGCCGCAATAATTCCGACCGGAAGGCGTAATTGTCATTTTCGCTGTAGATGGCAAGACCCATCAAATTGAGCAGACGGATGATAGGTTGAGAGATAAACCGCAGCTTATTAAAGACGACGATAAGATAAATGTAATAAAGTAACTTATTGAAGACTGTGGTTCTTTGCTTTATTCCGAAAACTTTATCCAACTCATAGCCGTTGTGAATTTTTTGAGACTTTCTATTAAATATGAATCTTGCGGAGCCCGAGATTTGTTTCTTATTTAAGAAAAAAGCATATTGAGACATCTGATTCCCCAGGCCATTAAAAACAAGTATCACATCCATAACGTACAAATTTACCGACCTTTCTATAAAAAAGCATCGTGCAGGATGAAAATACTGGTATTTTTAGCGATTTTTGCCGCGCATTGACTTTATTCGAAAACAAACTATCATAATGGGTTTCCCTTTAAAGAATCTGCTAGGAGGAATCAAATACAGAACCAGGAAAATGTTCCATCGCCCTTTTCGTATATTCGATATCGGCTGGCTGGAAGAAAAGCGTTTAAAACATCAGGCTGATACCAGTATAAAGCAGCATTTATATAAAGGGAAGTACAATATCTATTTTAGGGATGCCCCCGAGTTCATGGTTTCAATACAGGAGCTATTCATCGATGAACTTTATAAATTCAAGCCGGAGACGACCCGTCCGAAGATCATCGATTGCGGTTCCTATATCGGGACCAGCATCCTATATTTTAAGACAAATTATCCGCAGGCCATCGTCACAGGTTTTGAGCCGGACGCAACAAATTACTCGCTTTTGAGCCGTAACCTCGAAGGTTGGGGTTTTCAGGATATACAGGTCGTCAACGCAGCTATATGGATAAATAATGATGGTATCACTTTCAATTCGGCAGGCAATATGTCCAGCAAGATCGAGGCAGGAGGGAATGATGCAGCGGATATGAAAAAAGTAAAAACAGTCCGCCTGAATGAGTTGTTGAACGAGCCGGTAGACTTTTTGAAGATCGATATTGAAGGCGCTGAACTGCCTGTATTAAAAGATTGCTCGGACAAATTAAAAAATGTCAAGAATCTTTTTGTCGAATATCACGGGAAGTTTGAAAAGCCGTCCGAGTTGAATGATATCCTGGACATCCTGTTGAAAAACAACTTCAAATACTGCGTTCGGGAAGGGAATGTTAGTCATCCCAGACCCTTTTGGGATAAGGATGAAAAATTCGAGCACGACATGCTGTTAAATATCTTTGCTTTCCGGGACTAGTGAAGGGCCTGTTCCTTTTTTTTATAAAGGATGTCGTAATAGGTGCCGCCGCCTTGACGTTTAGCAAATGAATGGCGAGTATGTTCCTCGAATCCGTACTGCTCCAAAAATGCTTGCAGGTCTTTGACCTGGCAGCAGTCCTTATAGGATTCGAAGTCGGGGACTTCGGATTTGATATAATCGAAGTTCTGCAGGATGGGGGCGGCTCCCTGAAGGATCAACAGTTCCGAACCCTGCGTATCCATCACCAGCATATCATAATTCTTAATATCGATGTTATGTTCTTTTAATAGGGTAGGGAGCGTCTTGCTGTATAAGCCGATCGTCTTTTCGTAGGTGACATCCGGCCAGATTTCCTGATGAAGGTTCATGTCCAGGATGGAGGAGGATGCGCCATTGTTACTGGCGAGGTGGAACTGATATTCTGTATTATCGACGTCGGTTACGAGAGCTTTTATGGCTTTTTGTCTGGAATAGCCCTTGAGATTGGTTTGCAGGGTCTCGAATACATCTGGAATTGGCTCGATCCATATTACGGACAGCCCATGCTTGTCGTACAATTTGATCTCCTGTCCGATGTTTGCACCAACATGAATCACACCTTTAACGTTCTTAAACACCTCATTCGGGTCGCTCCCAAACATAGACCTGGCCTTGCGCAAAATCGATCTCATCGACATATTATAAAAATTTTTATTATTTGATGACCCAAAATACGAAATGCTTTTGTCATTTAATATCAAGGGATCACAAAACTACATGTCCTCATGGGCATTATCCAAATAATTTTCAAACACCTTTACTAACTAGATATCATTGCAAATATATTGGCAATTAGAGGGATAGCTTATTGAAATAAAAATTAGCTTTGCACTGTTTCGGGATACATGCATAACATTTATTATTAATATGAAAGTGGTTATATTTGCCGGCGGCATGGGGACAAGGATCTCAGAAGAAACGGAAACCCGCCCCAAGCCCATGGTTGAAATAGGCGGCAAGCCGATACTGTGGCATATCATGAAGATATACAGTCAGTATGGATTCAACGAATTTGTCATCTGCCTGGGCTATAAAGGATATATGATCAAGGAATACTTTATGCATTATTACTTGCATAATTCCGATATAACTATCGATGTGAACAACAATGGGGTGGAGGTTCACAATACCAATTCTGAATCGTTCAAGGTTACCCTGGTAGAGACAGGTTTTTCCACCAAAACGGCGGGGCGTCTTCAGCAGGTGAAGAAATATGTTGGTGATCAGCCCTTCATGCTCACTTATGGAGATGGGGTAGCCGATATTTCTATCCCCGACCTGGTAAGATTCCACCAGTCGCATGGGAGGATCGCTACGGTGACGGCGGTACAGCCGGAGGCTCGTTTTGGTGGAATGGTCTTTGATGATGACGGCCTCATTGAGCGTTTTAAAGAAAAGCCGAAGGGAGATGGCAAGTGGGTCAATGGCGGCTTTTTTGTTTTGAACCCCGATGTATTCAACTATCTGAAAGGCGATATGATGAATATCATGTGGGAGGACGATCCTATGGAGAATTTGGTAAAAGACAGACAACTGGCCGCCTACAGGCATACAGGCTTTTGGAAGCCCATGGACGCCATGCGGGACAAATTAGAACTGGAGAGCCTTTGGCAGAACGGACAGGCAAAATGGAAAATCTGGTAAATTTTAAGCGATATCATGAAAGTTTTTGTAACCGGGCATAACGGATATATAGGCCCCCATCTGTTGGAGCTATTGAAGAGAGAGGGGCATTTTGTTGCAGCATGTGATCTGGACCTTTTTGAAGCTTGTAAGATCGCTTCAGTCGTTGAGCCAGACATCACTTTGAAAAAAGACTTGCGTTCTTTGACGGTGAAAGAATTGGAAGGTTATGACTGTGTCATGCATCTGGCCGCTATTTCCAATGACCCCATGGGGAATCTTAATCCGGAGATCACCTACAGTATTAACAGGGACGGTTCTATCCGTCTGGCGGAGCTGGCAAAGCAGGCCGGTGTCGGACGGTTCCTTTTTTCCAGTAGCTGTTCCATTTACGGAAAGGGAGAGACGCCGGACCTGGATGAAACGGCTTCATTAAATCCGCTCACGGCTTATGCCATTTCGAAGATCGAGACGGAAAAGGCGCTGACAGCGATGGCTGATGATGGGTTTGCGCCTGTGTTCCTCCGCAATTCCACCGCTTATGGATATTCGCCCATGTTTCGTATCGACCTGGTGGTCAACAATCTGCTGGCATGCGCTTTCAGTAAGGGAGAGATCCGTATCATGAGCGATGGTAAGCCTTGGCGTCCCCTGATCCATTGCCGTGATATAGCACACGCTTTTGTGGCATTGCTGAATGCACCCAGGGAAAAGGTATTTAATAAGGCGATCAATATAGGCGCCAATGAAGAAAATTACCAGGTAAAAGATATTGCGGATAAAGTGCAGCAATTGATGCCTGCCGCCAGGATCGTATTTACTGGCGAGGTCGGGAATGATCCTCGGGATTACCGTGTTAACTTCAATTTGTTGTATAGTCTGCTCCCGGATTTTAGATTGGAGTATTCTCTGGACACAGGTATGGAGCATCTTTACCAGGAGCTCAAGAGGATCCATTTCAGCGCCGCCGATTTCGACGGCGATCGGTTTGTCCGGTTGAAATTATTACAAAAGAACTTATCAAAGATATTATAGCCTTTCATGAAATTCCTTCCTGCTGGTTTGCCCGGCGCCTTTATTGTGGAACCAGAACCTTATGCCGACACGAGGGGCTGGTTTGCCCGGATGTATTGTCGTAAGGAATTTGCATCCATTGGATATGATATGGAGTGGGTGCAAATGAACCAGTCTTATACAAAGCAGGAAGGCTCCATCAGAGGATTGCATTTTCAGCTGCCTCCTTACCAGGAGATCAAGCTGGTGCGTTGTATCGTTGGCCGGGTATGGGATGTGATCGTGGATGTACGGCAGGACTCTCCGGGCTTTTTAAAGTGGGTTGGTTTGGAATTATCCGCTGCCAATAAAAGAGCCCTGTATATACCTGCAGGATTTGCGCATGGATTTCAGACGTTGACGGATGATTGTGAAATGCTCTACTGTCACAGCATGGAATATATTCCCGGGTATGAGAGTGGTATACGGTTTGACGACCCCGCGGTGGGGGTGGATTGGCAATTGCCTATGACCATGATATCTGACAAGGACAAAAGGCTTCCTTTGCTGACCGATCAATTTAAAGGGATTAAAATTTGATATATGCAATGCCGATTTTGTAAGACCGAATTGACAAATGTGTTTATTGATCTGATTAATAGCCCGGCCTCTAATTCTTTCCTTTCGAAGGAGCAATTGAACGAACCGGAAATGTTCTATCCTTTGAAAGTATACACCTGTCATAAATGCTTTTTGGTGCAAATCGATGAATACAAACAGTCAGATGATATTTTTAACAGTGAATATGTTTATTTTTCATCGTATTCGAAGAGCTGGCTGGAACATGCCCGGAAGTATACGGAATCCATGACGGGCCGGTTCCATTTTAATAATACGTCCCAGGTGGTAGAAATTGCTTCCAATGACGGCTACCTGCTGCAATACTTCCATCATTCAGGAATACCGGTGCTGGGTATCGAGCCTACCGCCAATACCGCAAAAGTAGCAATGGGGAAAGGTATTGATACGGTAGTGGATTTCTTTGGCGTGAGGCTGGCCAGGGAACTGGCATCGAGTGGGAAGCAGGCGGATCTCCTGCTGGGGAACAATGTGCTGGCGCATGTACCGGATATCGTCGACTTCGTGGCAGGCATGAAGATCATGCTCAAGCCGGATGGTGTAATTACCATGGAATTCCCTCACCTTATGCAATTGGTGGACAATAGCCAATTCGACACCATTTACCATGAACATTTCTCTTACCTTTCTTTTTATACGGTGAAACAGATCTTCGAGTCCCAGGGGCTGGAGATGTTCGATGTGGAGGAGATATCTACTCATGGTGGTTCGCTCCGTATCTATGCACAGCATAGGGGATATACTGGCCGGCAGGTGGCCCCGGCTGTTGGCGCACTGTTGAAAAAAGAGACGGATAAAGGACTGAATGGACTGGCCTATTACGATCATTTCCAGCAAAAAGCGCTGGCTGTAAAGTTGGATCTTATTGAATTCCTGATAAGCCAGAAAAGGCAGGGCAGGAAGGTGGCCGCATATGGGGCGGCGGCAAAGGGAAATACACTTTTGAACTACTGCGGCATCAAGAATGATCTTATCGAATACGTCGCAGATGCAAACCCTCATAAGCAGGGTAAATGGCTACCTGCAAGTCATATTCCAGTGGTTGCCGAGTCTTTTTTGAAAGAGCACAAGCCGGACTATGTGCTGATCCTTCCCTGGAATCTTAAGGATGAAATATGTCTGCAACTGGACTATATAAAGGAATGGGGCGGGCGTTTCGTCATCCCAATTCCTGATTTGGAGTTGATCTGATCACTTATGAAGAAGATATTGGTTACTGGCGCTACCGGGTTCATAGGAAACCATGTCGTCCGCCGGCTGCTGGCCGATGGTCACCATGTCATTGCCACTTCGGCCAATCCCGAAAGGGCGTACTCGTACGACTGGTTCAAAAAAGTAGAGTATATTCCGCTGGACTTTTCAAGGCTCGACTCTTCAGTGAATTATTATCAATGGTTTGGTCAGCCTGATGTCCTTTTGCATCTGGCATGGGAAGGGTTACCGGACTATCGGAGTCCGCTGCATGAAGATGTCTATTTTCCCCGGCATGCATCCTTCCTTGAGAGCCTCATTAAGGGTGGACTGCAGAATATCAATGTCACGGGTACTTGTCTTGAATATGGATTGCAGGAGGGTTGTCTGCGGGAAGATGTAAAACCCATGCCTATAGTTTCCTATGCCCGGGCGAAGGACAGGCTTAGGGTTTTTCTCGAAGGAATGCAAGCTGAACACGCGTTCATGCTAAAATGGATACGATTATTTTATACTTTCGGAGAAGGGCAAAATCCAAAATCCTTACTTTCACAGTTGGAGAAGGCCTTGTCTGATGGGGAGCAGGTGTTCAATATGAGCGGCGGACAGCAGATAAGAGATTATCTATCAGTTGAACGTCTGGCCGGGTATCTCTGCAAAATAAGCTTTCAGGAAAAGACTACAGGTATCATCAATTGCTGCAGCGGGCAGCCGATCGCGGTAAAGCAGCTGGTTGCCGATTATTTGAAGACACACAATAAAACAATAACACTGAACACCGGCTACTACCCTTATCCAGACTATGAACCCATGTCTTTTTGGGGTGACACAGCCAAACTGAAAGATATCATTGAGCATGCCCAGGTATAGCATCATACTTCCGGTACGCAACGGGGGGGAATATGTAAAGGAATGTATGCAAAGCATTCTCGGACAGACATTGGATGATTTCAATTGCATCGTACTGGACAATGCCAGCACGGACGGGACGGCTGAGTGGATCGAATCCCTAAACGATCCGCGGATTGTGCTGCACAGGTCGTCGCAATCCCTGACCATCGAGGCCAACTGGGCGAGGATCAGACAGGTGACAAAGAACGAATTCATTACGCTCATTGGACATGACGATCTTCTGCACCCTCACTATCTGCAGGAGATGGATGACCTGATAAACCGTCATCCGGCCGCTACCCTCTATCAGACACATTATAGTTATATAGATGGGTATAGCGATCTGGTCCGTCATTGCCTCCCTATGGATGAGGTGCAATATGCGCATGAGTTCCTGGCTTGCCAGATGGCCCGGACCATCGATAGCACAGGCACAGGCTATATGATGCGGGCTGCCGATTATGACAGGCTGGGCGGCATACCGGCGGACTATCCCAATCTCATTTTCGCTGATTTTGCCCTTTGGATGAGTCTGATGCGGGGCGGATACAAGGCTACTGCTGCCCGTGACTGTTTCTCTTACCGGGTACATTTCAGTGTGTCCAAGACTTCCAACGGTGTGGTATACCAGGAAGCCTTCGGCAAATATGTCGGGTATATCCATGCCCTGATGCAGCAGGACCCTGCTATCCAGCAAACCGTGCAGCGTTATGGGAGGGACATGCTTCTGTACTGGTGCGAAAGTCTTTCGCACCGCCTGTTAAAGACACCTATCCGTCAGCGGTCGCTGAAAGTAAAGGACTACATACAACTCTGCGAAGGATATGCCAGGGAGTGGATACCCGGTCAGGATTTCCAACCCATGAAGAAGCTTCGCATACGGGCTGCCCAATGGATCGATGGATCTTTTCTCACGCGGGAATTATTCCGGCTATTCAGACGATTGCTGTAAATTCATGCTGCCTCGGCTATCATATGGCAGTCTTTCATAAATACATACTTTCCCTGGCGTTAATGGCTGTCTTTATCGGCCGTCTGTCCGCACAACAGCACAGCTATGCCCATTATGAAGTACGTGATGGCCTTGCCGGATCCACGGTCTATTGCATGGCGCAGGACAAGGAGGGATTTATCTGGTTTGGCACGGAGACGGGCCTCAGCCGATACGACGGGACGCATTTCCGCAATTTTACCATCCAGGATGGGCTACCCGATAACGAGATACTGAAAATATTTGTGGACTCGAGGAACAGGGTCTGGTTTATCCCTTTTAAGAATACGATCGCCTATTATTGGAAGGGGAAGTTCCATACTCACGACAACGACAGCTCCCTGCGCAAAATACCCGATTCGTCGGAGATGGCGCAGGTGGTGGAAGATCCAGCTGGCAATATCCTTGTTACCAGCCGGAAAGGCGCCGATATGATCGACAGTTCCGGACACGTCACTCATATTACCTCTCCAATGCCATTTCCATACATGTCTTACACGACTTCAGGGATTGACCGTTATGGCCGGCTATGCGTCCTTTATGGTCTCAGCGACAACTATGAGATAGGATATGTGGAAGGAGACAAGGTGGTAAGTATCAAAAAAGTGAATGCAAACGAAATGAATAGCCCTGCCCAGGACTATTTGGGGCCTGATCTTCAGATATGGCAGGTGCCGGACAGCACTTCTTTTTACGATCCGGTTCATAACACTCAATTCAGACTACGCCGGCCAAAAGGATTGATCAGCGTTTCTCGGATCAATACGGACTCGGTGACGATGAATACCACTACCCATTCCTATCTCGTGGACATCCGCCAGAGAAAGGTCACAGATAGTTTTTTACAAGACGAGTCCGTCAGTAGTGCGATCCAGGATGCAGAAGGGAACATCTGGTTCAGTACATTGGGAAAAGGTGTATACAGGATGGGCTCCGGCTACGTGAAAAATTACGCCTTTCGTATCGGGAATAGCAAGGTCGGTATTTATTCGATCGAACGGTTTCATGATTCTCTGTATATAGGAGCGGATAATCATGGCTTATTCAGTATGAACCTTCAGACAGGCGCCCTGAAAGGACCACGCATATATGGGAACCTTACCCGCGGGAGGATTACACATATCCTTGCCATGGATGGTCAGCCGGTGATCCTGGGTACCGATATCGGTGTCATACGGCTTGAAAAGAACCTGCATTTCGATTACCTGGAATCTGTAAAATCCCTGCAGCTGACTGCGGATTCGGAACTGCTGACTGCTGGGCACGTATACGTTCGCGAGCGTGCACTAAGTGACCTGCATGTCCTGGACACCATATGGATGGGCAGGTCTACTTGCGCATTCAAGGCAAGCGATGGCGCCTACTACATCGGCACTCTTAAAGGAGTGTACAGCGTCAGGAAAGGCATGCATCCTACTTTCCTGGGCGCCCGCTGGCCATTGCTTACAAGCCGTATTAACGTCATCCGCCAGGCTCCGGACGGTGTACTCTGGATGGCTACCAACGGTAATGGGTTGATTGGTTACAAAGACGACAGCATCCTGTATCATGTTACCGAGGCGGACGGACTTACCAGCAACCTTTGCCGGACGCTGCTGCTGAAGGATGGAAATATCTGGGCAGGGACAGACAAAGGTCTGAGCAAACTAACTCAGCATGACAGATTCTGGACGGTCATACCCTATACAATATCCGATGGTCTCGCCTCTGACATTATCAATACCGTTTATGTTCAGGGAAATGAGGTCTACGTAGGGACCCCCGAGGGGCTTACATTTTTTGATGAAAGGAATATTTCCAAAACATCGGTCTGTATCCTGCAGATGACAGATATAGCTGTATCCAATCATCGTTGGCCTCAGGATACGACGGGGTTTGTGCTGCCGCATAAGGACAATAATATCAGTTTTAGCTATGTGGGGATATCTTTCAAGTCGGCTGGAAATATCGTCTATTCCTATCGGCTATTGGGATTAGATACCACCTGGCGCACTACCCGGGAGACCTTTATCAGCTATCCCTCCCTGCCTTCCGGCAATTATGAGCTGCAGCTAACGGCTTCCAACAAATTCGGCGTACACAGCCGAATGGCTTCCGTAAAATTCACCATCGAGAAGCTTCTATGGGAGAAAACATGGTTCTGGACGCTGGTATTGCTGTCAGTGGCATTGTGCCTGTATCTTTTGTTCCGGTACAGGCTCCGGCTTATCCGCAGGAAAGAAGCCGAAAAGGCCAATACTGCCACAAGGATGGCCGAGCTGGAGCAAATGGCCTTACGGTCGCAGATGAACCCTCATTTTATTTTCAATTGTCTCAATTCCATTCAACAATATGTTATATACAGAGATGTGCCTGGCGCCAATGAGTTCATCTCCCAATTCTCTCATTTGATACGGACTACCTTAAAGATCTCGACATGTGAATTGATCAGCCTGGAGGAGGAGGTCGACTATATCCGGACCTATATCTCACTCGAAAAAAAACGCTTCGATAATAAATTTAATTACGAAATTGTAGTAGCTCCGGAGGTGGATGTCAAGGAGTGTCATATTCCACCGATGATCCTGCAGCCTTATATCGAGAATGCTGTTCGGCATGGAATAGGATTACGCAAAGACAATAAAGGTATGCTGGAGGTAAGGATGGAATACCGGGAGAAGTACCTGGCGTGCATAATTGAAGACAGCGGGGTCGGCAGGAAAGTGGCGGCGCAGTTCAAGAGCCTGAATGCTATTTTGTATCAGTCCATGGGAATGAGTCTGGTCAGGAGAAGGGTCGAGATGTACAATATGACGAACAAGCGGCCTGCTCAGATATATATTGAAGACCTGGTGGACATTGAAGGTGTGGGGAAGGGAACAAAGGTGAGTATCTTGTTCCCCCTGGAAGTGGTGTTACAAAAATGATCAAATGTCGAGTATGATAAATGCCGTTATCATTGATGATGAGCCGGGGAATATCCGGGTTTTGAAAGAACTATTGCAGGAGTATTGTTGGGATGTAGCAATCCTGGGAGAGGCAGGTCAGGCGGATGATGCCCATAGCCTTATTCAGGAGGTACATCCGGAACTAGTCTTCCTGGATGTCGAGATGCCCTATGGCAATGGCTTCGATCTTCTTGACAAGCTGATGCCCATCGATTTTGAGGTTATTTTCGTGACGGCGTTTAACGACTATACCCTGAAGGCTTTCAGGTATAGCGCGCTCGATTACCTGCTGAAACCGGTGAACCTGAAAGAGCTTAGAATTGCTGTACAGAAAGCAGGAGAAAGGCTGCAGCTCAAGAGATCCAATCTCCAACTGAATAATTTGCTGACCAATATGCGGCAGCCGGTCCCTTCGGCCATAAAGCTGGCTATCCCAGGGGTGGAAAGTATCTCTTTTATCCAGTTTGATGACATCATTCGTATCGAGGCAGATGGTGGATACAGTCGCTTCCATTTGAAAGATGGACAAAAAGTGATGTCTTCGAAAAACATAAAGGAGTATGAGGACATTCTGCCTGTCAGCTTATTCAACCGGGTGCATAATTCGCATATCGTCAACCTGAACTGTATCAAAAAATACCACCGTGGCAGGGGAGGTCACGTAGAGATGGAGGATGGGCAGATGATCGAAGTGGCATCACGGCGTAAAGATAAGTTCCTGGCTTCCATTTCAGGTTAATACTATCTGTCTCTTAGCAGTACTTTGCGGTATTCCCTGCAAAATACCTCGCCACCAAATTTTTGGATGGCGATCTCCACGCTCCTGCGCCCCAGCGCTGATTTCAATGCAGGCTGTTCAATCAGCAAACGAAGTAATTCGATCCCTTCCTCTACAATGGCATCTTCTTCGATGGATTTGATGAGAAGCCCATTTTCCATATGCGTGATATAATCCGGGATGGCGTTTACGGCAGTAGACACAACTACCTTCCCAAAAGCCATCATTTCCATTACCACCATGGGCAATCCTTCGAAGGCTGAGGTAAGAAGCAGGACATCAGATGCCTGCTGGATAGCATGCAGGGATGTTTCATCGGTGACTTTCCCGTAGAATTTGCAAAACGGGAGATCCGCCGGGTTGAGGACATTCTCCACATCTCCAACAAAGGAAAAGTGCGCCGGAAGCTCCAACTTATGCATCCTGGCCGCAATGGCAGCGAAGATGTGCAGTCTTTTCTGTGGCGAACCCCTGCCGATGAATACCACCTCCAACTCGGGATTGGTTACTTCCCGGTATTCGGGGATATAGGTATGGTTCTCGATAAAATGCACCTTCGCATAGAAAGATGTGGGGACATTATTTTCCCGGTATTGCCGGAGGATCGCTTCTTTCAGCTTCAAAGTGCTGCAGATCCGGAGCGATATCCTGTCAATGAAGCCGATGGAATAGCCCAGCCAGGTATCCAGGTGGCAGAGCTCAACACAGGGTATATCTTTTCTGAGGTGTGGGATTACTTTATAAAAAAAGATGCATTCCCCGCCGAAAACTACCGGGTTTTCAGAACGGTTGATCCATGCGGCCAAAACGCCCCTGTAAAAAAAATTGACGAAATGAAAAAGCTTGTTATCTATTTTCCTGTGCAGGTCCAATATCCTCACATCTTTTTGTTGAAAGAGATGGAGGAAACCATTATTTCTGGGCTTTTTGGAGAAGATCACCAGCGGCTTCTTATCGCTGATACAGGCTGCGATATCCGCATTGTTTCTGGGAGCGCCTCCAATATCCGCGGAAGGAAAAAAGAGAAAATGAGAAGTCGGCTGTTTCAAAGGGAAAAGCCGGCCATACAACCAACCCAGCCAGACAAAAGGCGCCATGCCTATCAATTCCAGCTTGAGCTTCGTTCTGCCTTGTCTGTAATTCATTGATCCTCAAAATTTAACCTGCAAATATAACAACAAACATTGAATTAACCTCCTTGCATATCATTCGAAATAAGCCTTATTTTTATGGCCTTATGAAGCGCACCCGGCCGCTAACCTTGTCTGTTTTCTTCCTCTTGTCGTATTCTGCCTTCTCACAGGACAAAGGGCTCAACAAGGTGGATATCGGGAATAAAACATATCCGTCAGCGGGAGTCCGAGCAGGAAGAACTGCACAAAATAGCTGACCAAGAGGAACATTATGTATTTTTATAAAGCTTATGAAAGGACATCCATTCCTGACCTTCTTATTCCTATATCTGTTGCCATTTTCCTCTTTTTCCCAGGAATATAGCTATACCAGGTATGATGTAAAGGACGGGATTGCCGGATCCAATATCTATTGTATCACCCAGGATAAGGATGGTTTTTTATGGATGGGTACCGAGGGCGGCGTCAGCCGTTTTGACGGGAGCCATTTTTCAAATTTTACCCTGGACGACGGATTGCCGGATATAGAGGTGATGCAGATATTCGCAGATTCCAGGGGAAGGATATGGATGGCGCCGTTCAGTAAATCCATTTGTTTTTATTACCAGGGCAGGATACACAACCAGGAAAATGATCGGGTGTTAGGGCAGATGCCCATAAGATCGGGTATTGTCGGTTTTGCGGAAGATATGAATGGCAATATCCTTGTTGCGGAAAAGACAGTGCTGCATTTGTTGAGTGCGGGAGGGCAAATAAAGAATATCGACACCATTGACGGCACTTCCATTGAGACGGCTGCAGTGAGCAGAGGACCGGATGGGAACTTCCTGGTCCAGGATAAAAAGACCGTATTCAGGTTTGTAAATGACAGGTTTACTCACTTTCTTGCTGTCGACATATTGTTCAACTATCCCACCTTTATATCCATTAATTCTCAACTGATCGGCTGGCGCACAGTTCAACCGAAGTACAAGTTCCATTCGATGCGGTTGAACAGGACAATTGAAACTGACGTGGAGCACGATACTGTAAGGCATGTCAGCCTGAGCGCTGTGGGTGACAGCCTTATCTATTGCAACAGTACCCGGGGTACAACAGAGTACAATATTGCTACCGGATCTATCCGGAATTTTCAATTGGGAGGAAGGGTCTCCAGGACTTTTCGGGATGACGAAGGTAATATTTGGTTTACGACCCTGGGACTGGGGCTTTTTCGTCTGAACTCCGAAGCCATCCGGTATATCCCGCTCCGAACAAAAAATGTTGCTCAAAATGAGGTGTTTACGATCCGCAAGATAGATAATGAACTCATGATAGGCGCCACCCAGAGCATGTTATTCCGATTCTCCCTTCCTTCTTTCAGGGATGCCGGTAGCCGGCCCGTGATCAACAATGAAGTAGACGAAATACGCTACATACAAAAGATGAAAGACCAACGGCTTCTTGTCGGGGCCGTCACCAGACTGCTCTACTATCCCTATTCCTCCGCTCAGTCAATGGATGTAGAATTTTCTGTTAAAACAGCCTGCCTGAAAAATGATTCAGAGATCCTGGCAGCCGGCTATCGGGGCGTATATGTTTTCGACACGAAGGACCTTCATGTCAAAGATATTTTGTGGCATGAAAGAGCAACTATTGTCTATTGCTTTAACAACTCAACTTATATCGGTACACTCAATGGGCTTTACGTATCGCAGCAAAGCCGGCCTCCGGAATATTGGGGAGCTTTTGATCCACTTATGAAAGAACGGATCAGCTCGATAGTGGCGGCTCCTGACAGCACCTTGTGGATAGCCACCTATGGCGGAGGCATCATTGGGTGGAAGGATGGGCGACGTGTATCCCTTCTTACCCGCAAACAGGGATTGGTCAGTGATCTGTGCCGGGTGCTTTATTTGCATGATAAAATATTATGGGTTGGCACGGATAAAGGATTGAATAAAGTGGACCTTGGCCAGTCTGGCAATCCGGTGACCACTTATACTGCCAGCGACGGCTTGAGCTCGGATATTATAAACGCTATTTATGCAGACAACTCCATGGTGTATGTCGGCAGTCCTGGCGGGCTCAATTTTTTTAATGCAGACTATGTAGGCAACGCTTCCACCTGCCGCCTAACCCTGCTGGGGGTTATCAACTCTGGCAGGAATAGGCTGGCCGATACTACCTCTCTCAGGCTGCCTTATGCGGACAACAATATCCGTTTTGAATTTGCCGGTATTTCGTATATGTCTGCCGGCAATATCTCTTATCGCTACCGGCTGTTGGGATTGGACAGCACCTGGAAGACCACCAAAGAAACATTTCTTGATTATCCGACCTTGCCATACAAAGAGTATACCCTGCAATTACAGGCTATCAACAAATTTGGGAAGGTCAGCAGAATGCTTTCCATCCAGTTCACGGTAGCTACTCCTTTTTGGAAAACCATTTGGTTCCAGGGAACGACCCTATTGCTTTTTCTTTTATTGACGTGGCTTTTTGTGAGCTTGCGCATGAAGCAGCTCCATCACCGCCAGTCCGAAAAAGAAGAGCTGAGCCGGCGCATGATTGAAATGGAACATATGGCTCTTCAGGCGCAAATGAACCCCCATTTCATTTTCAATTGTCTCAACTCCATTCAGCAATATATTTTTGATCAGGACATGTTCAATGCCAATAAATATATCACCGGCTTTGCCAGACTTATAAGAGCTACATTGCATAATTCATCAAAAACCTTTATTCCTTTGTCGGATGAGGTTAGCTATCTCTCTACGTATCTCTCCCTAGAAAAATTTCGCTTTAAGGAGAAAATGGATTATAATATAGAAGTGGACCCGTCTTTACGGCACCAAGTGGAAGATATACGTATTCCCCCGATGCTGATACAGCCATATGTAGAAAATTGCTTGCGTCATGGGCTTCGGCACAGGGCTGGGAAAGGAGGCTTCATACGGATAAGGATCATTCAGGAAGGGGACAAGCTTGCATTTGTCATAGAAGATAATGGCATTGGAAGGGAACAGTCGGCCCGCTATAAGACCCGGGAACATATCGAATATCAGTCAAAAGGGATGTCACTGACAGCCGACCGGATCCGCCTGATCAATGCCGTGAATAAAGAGAGCATAAGTATAGAGGTCATCGACCTGAAGAATGCACAGGACGAACCCAGCGGTACCCGTGTGATAGTCCGATTTCCAAGATTTGACTTATACCTATAAAAAATACTTTATGATCAAGACCGTATTAGTTGACGACGAAACAGACAGTATCAAGGTGTTGCAAAGATTGCTGAACGCCTATTGTCCGGAAGTGGTCGTTGTGGGCGATGCAGATGGGGTGGAAACAGGGCTGCATGTGATCCAGACCACGAAACCGGATCTTGTGATCCTGGACATTGAAATGACACATGGCAATGCATTTGACCTGTTGAATCAACTGCAGCCAATCGAGTTTCAGGTGATCTTCGTTACGGCTTTTGACAACTATGCTATCCGCGCTTTTAAATACAGTGCAGTAGATTATCTTCTAAAACCTGTGGATATCGATGATCTTCGCGGCGCCGTTGAAAGGGCCACGAGAAAAGTCCAGGGAAGAAGCTTCATCGATCAGATGGAGACCCTTTTGTATAATGTAGAGACATTCCAGCTCACCCAGCAAAAAATGGCGGTACCAACGCTGACAGGACTTGTCTTCATTCCTATAAAAGACATCATACGATTTGAGGCGAAGGGCAGCTATACCAGTATCTTTCTGACCAATACGGAGGAGATCGTCGCCACCCGCAATATAAAAGAATATGAAGACCTTTTGCCTGATGCCATTTTCTGCAGAGTACACAATTCCCATATCATCAACCTGCACAAGATCCAGAAATATCATAAGGGCAGGGGAGGCTATATAATAATGGAAGATGGCAGCAACATCGAGGTTGCCAGCCGACGCAGGGAGGAGTTCCTTCGAAGGTTGCTTAAATAGGCAAAAAGCCTGTCTATCCATGTTTCCGGAACACCAGTACTTATCCGGGAAGGATTCGGATAAAAGCTGTTATTTTTGGCACATGAATGTAAAGAGTTTCCACTACGGAGAAGACACGCTGGACACCGGCAAAGCAATTGCCATGGCCCGGGGCGGCATGGAAGGGGTACTGACACCGGAAGTTCGCGGAAAGGTCCTGGCAAGTCAGCAACATGTTTCGGATATTGTTGAACGTAATACGACCGTATATGGTGTCAATACCGGCTTTGGCATACTTGCCGACACCAGGATCTCCGAAGAAGATACCCGTATACTACAACATAAGATACTTCAAAGCCATAGCGTAGGGGTAGGAGAGGCCATACCTGTACACATCGCCCGGATAATGCTTATCACCAAAGTCCATGCCCTGGCGCAGGGTTTCTCCGGCGTCAGGCTGGAGACCCTGGAACGTATCCTGTGGCATATCCGTGAAGATGTAATTCCCGTAGTGCCTGAAAAAGGGTCCGTAGGCGCATCGGGCGATCTGGCGCCATTGGCGCACCTTTTCCTGCCGCTGATCGGGCTGGGGGAGGTCTTTTATAAAGGGCGCCGCCACCATACAGGAGAGATATTGAGCAAGTTCGGGCTGACCCCTATTCAGCTGGGACCCAAAGAAGGGCTGGCCCTTATCAATGGCACGCAATTCATCCTTTCCTATGCCGTCGATGCCGTTCAGCGCCTGCATTACTGCCTGGAGGCGGCCGATATCATCGGCGCCATGAGCCTGGAAGCGCTTACAGGCACCAAAGCTCCCTTCGATGAAAGACTGCACCGGCTGCGGCCCTTTGCCGGCACCGGACTGGTAGCCCAGCGGCTTAGGCTGCTGCTGCGCAACAGCGCCATCATGCAGAGTCATGTGGATTGCGGAAGAGTGCAGGACCCATATTCCCTGCGATGCATGCCGCAGGTACACGGCGCTACCCGCAATGCCTGGCTGCATCTTCGCCAGCTCACCGAAATAGAACTGAATTCCGTCACGGACAACCCCATTATCCTGGGGGAAAACGATACCATCAGCGGAGGGAATTTCCATGGCCAGCCTCTGGCGCTGCCATTGGATTATGCCTGTTTTGCCGCAGCCGAGATAGGGAATATCTCCGACAGACGCTGTTATCTCCTGCTGGAAGGCAAATGGGGCCTGCCCCTGCTCCTGATGCGCAATGTAGGCCTCAACAGCGGATTCATGATCCCGCAGTATACTACCGCCGCCCTGGTGTCGGAGAACAAGACCCATTGTTTCCCGGCCAGCGCAGACAGCATTCCCACATCCCTTGGACAGGAAGATCATGTAAGCATGGGGAGCATCAGCGGCAGAAAGCTCAACCGCGTATTGGACAACCTGGAATACATTTTGGCTATCGAGCTGATGAGCGCCTGCCAGGCTATTGAATTCCGCCGGCCGTTAAGAAGCAGTGAGATCCTTGAATCCGCCCATGAATATGTTCGTAACTTTGTTGGATTCGCCAGCGAAGACAGGATATTCGCCAGAGACATCGAGCAGATAAAGGCCATTATTCATGATTTCTCTTTTGTAAAAAAAGTGAATGAGGCGGCCGCGGCAATAAACGTGGACCTGAACGGCACATTCGAATCTTTTAAAATTGCATTATGAGCACTATCACCTCCCATCGGTATGATCCTGTTAAATACAAGACCCCTACGGGTACGCAGTTGCAGTGTAAAGGCTGGATACAGGAAGCGGCGCTGCGCATGCTCCTCAATAACCTCGACCCCGCCGTTGCCGAACGCCCTGAGGAGCTTATTGTCTATGGTGGAAGGGGCAAAGCTGCCCGTAATTTCGAGAGTCTTGACCTTATCCTGAAGGCGCTCAGGGATCTGGGCGATGATGAGACCCTGCTGATACAGAGTGGCAAGCCGGTCGGTATCCTGCGAACGCATAAGGACGCTCCCCGTGTCCTCCTCTCCAACTCGCAGCTGGTACCCAAATGGGCGGACTGGCAACATTTTGACGAGCTGGAAAAAAAAGGCCTGATGATGTATGGCCAGATGACGGCCGGCTCCTGGATCTATATCGGCTCCCAGGGAATTGTCCAGGGTACGTATGAGACCTATGCCGCCGCCGCCAACAAACATTTTGGCGGATCGTTGAAAAGTACGCTCAATGTCACCGCCGGATTGGGTGGAATGGGAGGGGCACAGCCTCTTGCCATTACCATGAATGGGGGAGTAGCCCTTATTGCAGAGGTCGAAGAATGGCGCATCGACAAAAGAGTGGAGACAAAATATCTTGACCTCAAGCTCTACGATATAGATGAAGCCATCGACAAAGCCCTGGAGGCTCGTAAAAAAGGGCAGGCTCTTTCGATAGGCGTATTGTGCAACGCTGTACACCTGCTGGAAAGAATGCTTCAGCGGAGTTGCATACCCGATACGCTAACGGATCAGACTTCCGCACACGATCCTCTCATCGGCTATTGGCCGCATGAGATCAGCTATGAGCAGGCAAAGGCCCTTCGGAAGGACCATCCTGATCAGTACATCGATCTTGCCTATCGCTCCATGCGCAGGCATGTCGAATTAATGCTGGAGATGCAGCGACGAGGCGCCGTCACCTTCGATTATGGCAACAACCTTCGCGCCCGGGCTAAAGAACGGGGGCTTGAGAACGCATTTGACTTCCCTGGTTTTGTACCGGCATATATACGCCCACTGTTCTGCGAAGGCAAGGGCCCTTTCCGCTGGGCGGCCCTTAGCGGCGACCCGCAGGATATTGCCGTCACGGATGCAACGATAGCTGCTCTTTTTCCGGAAAATGATTCCCTTCAGCGTTGGCTGCGTCTCGCCAAAGAAAAGATCGCTTTCCAGGGGCTGCCTGCCAGGATCTGTTGGCTGGGACAGGGAGAAAGGGAGCGGGCGGGTGCAGCCTTCAATGAGTTGGTCCGGGAAGGCAAGGTAAAGGCGCCTATCGTCATTGGCCGCGATCATCTCGATACAGGCTCTGTCGCCAGTCCTAACAGGGAGACAGAAGCCATGCTGGATGGTAGCGATGCCGTCGCCGACTGGCCCCTTCTTAATGCCCTTGTCAATACGGCTGGAGGCGCCAGCTGGGTAAGCCTCCATCACGGCGGCGGGGTTGGCATGGGTTATAGCATACATGCCGGAATGGTCATCGTCGCGGATGGTACACCGGAAGCTGCGGCCCGCCTTGCCCGCGTGTTACGCAATGACCCCGGTATGGGTGTCATACGTCATGCGGATGCCGGGTATGATATTGCCTTGGATACGGCCCGAAAACATCAGCTGGACATACTACAGCGTCTGGGGAATTCCTGATATTACTTGCACGCCTATTGTCTGAATCAGCACACCTGTTGGCCAGGGCGACACGAATATGAACTGTAACATCTAAAAGGTAGCTTTCCCGGACGGGTCTTATATCTTTGGTGCGCTAAAATGACTACCTATGTTCTCCAAACCCTCCAAAATCCGCACATTAAGCGCCCTGGCTGCCCTTCAATTAAATGGCTACTGCACCGGAAGCAAGATCGTCACCTATGTATGGACCCAGGTTTCAGGCCCCTACGCCGCAGCCATCTCCGATGCGGGTAACCCTTCTACAATGGTGAAGGGGCTCGTTGAAGGGCGGTATGTATTTCAACTGGTGGTCACAGATGATAAAGGGTTGAGTGGCGTCGATACAACATCGATAGTGGTAAATCCTTCGCCAATCAAGACCCTGACATTACAGCCGGCGCACAATCCAACCGAGTGTACCGTGGGGATAGTTGGCGGTGTCAATCAATCAGGACTGTCGGATAAGAACTTTCCAGCCCTTGCATGGACCTCTAATAGCCAGCTTTTATTACAAGGGGATTGATAAAATATTGCAGCAAAAATGACGTAATGTTGATCGTACGGAGCCCCTGCAAAGAGGCTTTTTGTACACGGCTATTAACCTTATCAACACGCCAGTTGGTTCAATCGACACGCTGGTGAAATCGTGCTATGTTTATAAGATAGGTTTACGTATTTTGCCTGATAAAATCATAACCATGAAGACGCTAATTCCTAAACTATTGATAGTAACTTCCTTATTGTCAATTATTTACCTAAGCTTTTCCTGTCGGAAAAACACTCCAGAACCACCTCCTCCCGTCGATTCGACCCAGGTGGTCGATCTTAAAAAGGGATTATTGCTTTACCTGCCCTTTACGGGCAATTTCGCCGACTCCAGCGGAAATAATAATCCAACGGTAGGTGTTGGAGGCGCGAGCCTTGGAGCTGACCAGAATGGAACCCCTTCCAGCGCATTGGATGGCGGTGGCAACGGGCAAAGGGTCGTGGTGACGAACAACGGTTCAATAAAATTCGACTCAGCGTATACTGTCTCCCTTAATGTAATGCTTCGCAGTTTTCAAAGGAGCTCCTTTTTCGACATGGTAAAGGATGCTACCGGCGATGGATGGGTTTTTGGGGTAGGCACCGATGTGGGTAATACAAATGTCATTAATTTTAATACAGTAGATACCACCGGCAACTGCAGCACCACCGTACAACCTTCCAATTCACAATTGCTGCACTCGAAAACACCCATTCAGCCTTACACATGGTATAATATAGTCAGCGTATTCTATAAGGGCGTTAGTAAAATATATATTAACGGTCAATTGGACGCTTCTCTTACGACTACCAACAATCATGTACCTGTATGTATGTCGTCCAATCTCACTGTCGGCGGTTGGTGGTCCGGTGACCCTACCAGCATCAATGGCAAGCTGGATGAAGTACGTTTGTACAATCGTGCGCTCAATATGAGCGAAATCAGCAAACTTGCGCAAGGTTTTCCCGCACAGGTTTCTTCGACTGTAGCCGACCTCAGGAGGGGACTGATGCTCTATCTGCCTTTCAATGGGAGCCTGGCCGACTCAAGTGGTAACAACAACCCCGTTCAGAAAGTTGGCGGAGGTGGTCTCACCTATGATGAACACGGTTATGCCAACAGCGCTTATAATAGTACCGGGGGGGCGGCGCTCCTTGTCACGAACAATGGTTCCATAAAGTTCGATACGGCATATACTGTCAGCCTCAGCGTCATGATGCGTACTTCCCAGCTTCAAATTTTCATGTCGATGGTGGACTTTGCCACCGGACACAGCCCCATATTCAATCTTGGGACCAATGTCCAGGGAGCCAATAACTTCAAATTTGCTACCAATGATGTGACAGAGGCTTGCGGGACTTGGGGAGACCCGACGGCGCCTCAACAGGTAAGGGACACAACATCCTTTATCCCCCAGGTAGAAAGCTGGTATAACATCGTTTGTATCTACCACAGGGGCACAGGCAGCGTATACGTTAATGGTCAACTGGTAGGTACCAGCACCAGCACCGGTACATTGGCTAAGTTCTGCTCCGATGCGCAGGTCGTCATAGGCGGCTGGTGGTCTGTTGACCCGGAGTCCCTCGATGGAAAGATAGACAATGTACGCATGTACAACCGTGTCCTGATACCCGAAGAGATCGCCATGCTGGCAACACATTATCAGCCTACCTCCAATAGCATTCGTCAGACAATCAGCCATTAACAATTAAACCTACCATGGATTCAACGGGCCCCCTGACAGGGGCCCTTTTATTTTGGTCCCATTTTTGGAATAAGGCCTGCATACTTATGGGCCGTCTTATCATTATATCCAATCGCCTGCCCTTTTCCCTTGACAGGGAAGGGGATAAGCTAAGCATCCGGCAGAGTTCGGGTGGCTTGGTGTCCGCTATTAAAAGCTATTTCGAGAGCAACACGAATAAAGATCAGCTGTCAGAGAAACTGTGGATGGGTGTGGCGGATTTTCCCCAAGAAGATTGGGAACAGGCCGTTGCCTCCCATGCCTTCCGGCAGGATTTTGGCATTATCCCCCTGTACGTAGATAAGGACCTGTATGATAACTACTACAACGGGTTCTCCAATTCGGTGCTTTGGCCTCTTTTTCACTATTTTTCATCGTTGGTGGAATATGAAAGTAGGTTCTTTGATGCCTATGTGCGGGTCAATCAGCAGTTTGCTGATACGCTGGCGCCTCTGCTGCAGCCGGATGATCAGGTATGGATACACGACTACCAGCTGATGCTGCTGCCTCATTTACTGCGTCAGAAAAAGCAGGATGCCACCATCGGGTTCTTTCTCCATATCCCATTTCCTTCCTACGAAATATTCCGCCTGCTGCCGACGGAATGGAAAAAGAGCCTGCTGCAGGGAGTCATGGGGGCCGACCTCATCGGGTTTCACACCTATGATTACGTACAACATTTTCTCCAATCAGTGAAAATGTTGTTAGGCGTGGAAAGCTATTTTCATAACCTGCAATACCAGGACAGACTGGTGCGCATCGACCTCTTTCCCATCGGCATCGACTACAATAAGTTCTATCAGGCCGCCAGCGATCCCGAAGTGCTGGATATGTGCAATAAGATCCGCAACAATCTCGAGGATAAGAAGATCATTTTTTCCGTGGACAGGCTCGACTATACCAAAGGGCTTTCCAGTCGGCTCAATGGCTTCGAGTACTTCCTGGATAGATATCCCGAATGGCGAGAGAAAATGGTCTTTATACTGAACATCGTGCCCTCCCGCAGCAGCATACCTGCCTATCTTGAGAGGAAAAAGATGATCGAAGAAAAGATAGGCACCATCAATGGAAGGTTTTCCACCATCAGCTGGCAGCCTGTTATCTACCGATACAACCACCTTTCATTCAAGGAGCTGATAGCCTTATACCAGGCCGCCGATGTGGCGCTCATCACCCCGTTGCGCGATGGAATGAATTTGGTGGCAAAGGAATACGTAGCCAGCTGCGCCTCCGGAAGAGGGGTTCTGATCCTCAGCGAGCTTGCCGGCGCCGCCAGCGAGCTCAGCGAGGCAATACTCGTCAATCCCACCGATACGGCGGATGTGGCTTCCTCCATCACCCGGGCCCTGGCCATGCCGCTGTACGAACAGCGTAACAGGCTTGCCCTGATGCAAAGAAGGTTGCAGGAGTACGATGTGATAAAATGGGTGAATGATTTTATGGATCAACTGACACAAGTGAAGCAGGAACAGAAAAAACAACAGGTAAAGGTCCTGGATGACAAGGCTCTTACCACCATCCGCCGGCATTATCTCAACGCGAAGAACCGCTGCATCCTCCTGGACTATGACGGTACGCTGGTACCTTTTACACGACTGCCATCCGAAGCCTCGCCGGACAATGCGGTAAGGGATATGCTCTCCCGGCTCACGAGCGATGCAAGGAATCACGTCATCGTCATCAGCGGCCGGGACCTTTCTTCTCTCGATCGCTGGCTGGGCGCTATGCCCCTGACGCTGGTGGCCGAGCACGGAGCCAGCTTTAAAATGCGCAATGGCACCTGGCAGCAGCTTGTATCTGTATCGGACCTTTGGAAGGATGAGATCCGCCGCATCATGCAGCTGTTCGTCATCCGGTGTGCAGGCTCCTTTATCGAGGAAAAGACCAATACCATCGCCTGGCACTATCGCAATACCCAGACGGGGCTTGGATTTTCCAGATCGCGGGAGCTGCTCAACACACTGTCGCAGCTCATCCAGAACACCACTCTACAGGTCATCGATGGTAATAAAGTGGTAGAAGTTCGTATCGCTGGCTTTGATAAAGGAGCCACGGCTCTCAAGATCGTGAATGAGCAGGACCCGGATTTTGTCCTTTGCATTGGCGATGACACTACGGATGAGGATATGTTCAAGGCGCTGGAAGGAGAAGCATATACCATAAAGGTCAACAATGGGGCCTCCGCTGCCCAATATACCATTCTGTCACAGCAGCAGGTGCTGCCTCTCCTGAACAAGCTGATCGCTCCCCTGGCTGAGCCACAGGTTCAACCATTAAATTAGATCATTTATGCGGCCGCACAAGTACAAGATGGGCATCATTGGGAATTGCTCCTACCTGGCATATATCGACGACCGAGCGGATGTCAAATGGATGTGTATGCCCAGATTCGACAGCAGCTTCCTTTTTGGCAGCCTCCTGGATGAAGAAAAAGGAGGCCATTTTTTTATCCGTCCCATGGACGATACTTTTACGTCTGTTCAGTATTATGTTCCCAATACCAATGTCCTTTGCACCGAATTCAAATGCCGCGACGGCCGTTTTGTGGTGAAGGACTGCGCTCCCCGTATGCGCATCCATGAGAGACAGTTCCGTCCCCTGATGCTGGTACGCAAGATAGAGCTGCTGGAAGGCGAGCCGGCCATTTTGATCTCCTGTCAGCCGAGAGGAGATTATGGAAAGGTAGTGCCCGAATCTGTGATCGCAAGTAACCATATCCGATACCTCAACCTGGATCAGCAGGTGCGTCTTACGACCGATGTACCTCTGACCTATATACAAAAGGAACAGTCTTTTGTCCTCGACCAGGACCGTTACCTGGTGCTCACCTATGGTGAGCCTTTGGAAGCCCCCCTAACAGAGACGGCCGATGAATTCCTCCGCAAGACAATAGAAGACTGGCAGAGCTATATAAAGAGCTCCTACCTGCCCGATATCTACCAGGATGAGATCATCCGTAGCGCCCTGGTGCTGAAGCTGCATCAATACGAGGATACGGGCGGCATCATCGCAGCCGGTACTACCAGCCTCCCTGAGTTCCATGACAGCACCCGGAATTGGGACTACCGTTATTGCTGGTTCAGGGATGCACATTATACCCTGCGCGCCTTCAACCAGACCGGTCATTTTGAAGAGCTGGAAAAGTATTTCGATTTCATCTACAATATCATCCATAATGCCACCAACTCCCTTCAGCCATTGTATTCCATTACGGGAGATAAGAAATTGTATGAAACCACCGTTGAGCTGGAAGGCTATCTGGGTAACAAACCCGTACGCATCGGCAACAAGGCATATGTACAGTCGCAGCACGATGTCTACGGGCAGGTGCTGGTAAGCCTTTTGCCGTTGTATTCGGACAAACGGCTCATCTTTAAGAAGAAGAGCAGCTATCGTAAGATCGTGCCCTGGTTGCTGGGGCAGATCGAAAGGACCCTGGCCGAACCCGACTCCGGGCTCTGGGAATTCCGGCAACAGGTCCAGGTACACACGTATACCCTGCTGTTCCACTGGGCCGGCGCCAAGGCCGCCTATAAGATCGGCTCTCTTTTTAACGACCAGGACCTGATGCTCAAGGCCCGCCAGCTGGCTGCCGCCGCCGACAAGCTCATCGATAAGGCCTACGACAATGAACGCAAGCTCTATACACAGGCCATAGGTTCCATCAACCTGGATGCCAGCACACTGAGCATGATCACCATGGACTATCTGCCGCACGATTCGGAAAAGGCCCGGCTGCATATTGCCGCTCTGGAAAAGGAGCTGTTGACAGATAAAGGGCTGTTCTACCGGTACAAACATTACGATGATTTCGGGTTCCCTGAAAGTACCTTTCTCGTATGCGCGTTCTGGTATGTGGATGCCCTTGCCTGTGTCGGAAGGATAGACGACGCCATGCGCAACCTGGACCAGCTCTTGCAGTTCAGCAATCACCTGGGTATTTTCAGCGAGGATGCTACCATCGATGGGTCACAATGGGGCAATTTTCCCCAGACATACAGCCATGTAGGGCTCATCAATGCGGCCTGCAGGATATCCCGCAAGCTGGATAAAGCTGATTTTTTGTGAGGCTGCCGGAATTATCTATCTTGGGTCATGTCTTCTCAATTGATCATTAATTGTAAACTGGCTGGTGTTCATAAGCAGCAGGGGCCCCTGCGCGGCGCCGAATTGGCCGAACTGCCCTGCATAGAGGACGGATGGCTGCTAATAGAGGATGAACACATTGCGGCGCTGGGCGTCATGAAGGATATTCCCACCAGCCTGACGACGCATCCGGCCATCGACGCATCCGGCTGCTGGCTTCTCCCGGCCTGGTGTGACAGCCATACACATCTGGTATATGCCGGGAGCAGAGAGATGGAGTTTGTAGATAAGATCCGCGGTCTCAGCTATGCAGAGATCAACGCCAGGGGTGGAGGCATTCTCAACTCTGCGCGTGTCCTCGGGGAAACATCGGAAGACATCCTGTTCGACCAGGCCTGGAAAAGACTGCATGAGCTCAGTCGTCTTGGGACGGCGTCCATAGAAATAAAGAGCGGATATGGATTAACGGTAGATGGAGAGTTGAAGATGCTGCGCGTCATAAAAAAGCTGAAGCAGCGGTCCCGCCTCACGATAAAGGCGAGTTTTTTGGGAGCGCATACCTATCCTCCGGAATACAGGGACGATCACCGGGGCTATGTAGATCTCATCATACATGAAATGCTGCCCGTGATAGCCCGGGAGCAGCTGGCGGATTACATCGACGTGTTTTGCGAGAAAGGCTTCTTCGATCCTGCCGAGACAGAGACCATTTGCAGGGCCGGTATGGAGTACGGGCTAAGACCAAAGATCCATGCCAATCAGCTGAATCTTTCCGGGGGAGTGCAGGTAGGAGTGAAGCTGGGCGCTTTATCCGTCGACCACCTGGAAATGATGGACGATGCATCCATTGCCGCCTTGAAGGAGTCTGACACCATCGGGACCTTATTGCCTACCGCCGCCTTCTTCCTCCGGATGCCTTTTCAGCCTGCCCGCCGGCTCATCGACGCTGGCTGTGCCATCGCCCTGGCCTCCGATCTCAACCCGGGCTCTTCGCCCAGCGGCAATATGAACCTGGTAGTTGCTATGAGCTGTATCCAGATGCAGATGCTGCCGGAAGAGGCGATCAATGCTGCTACGATCAACGGGGCATATGCTATGGAGCTGGGAGCCGTGACAGGCAGTCTCACCCCGGGGAAAAGGGCCGATCTCATCCTTACCAGACCCATTCCATCGCTGGCTTATTTGCCGTACGCTTTTGGCTCCAACCTCGTGGACCGTGTGATCATCGGGGGAGAGCTTGTTTGACGATACAGCTGCTGCCTTAAAACAGAAACCATTATGCTGGGACGTAAGAAAAAGGGAAAAATAGATTTTATCCGGACCGTATCGGAAAGGAGCACCATTCTTCCTATCACGGATAACGAGCAGGGGCTCGACTTCCTCGTGTCCTTTTTTTCCTCGATCCGACCTTCTTCCTCACCGGACAGACTGCCGGGGAAACAGAATATCCATCGCATCACCTCCGCTTTGCATCAAAGCCCGGTGCTGCTGGGCAATCTGCAGCACGCCATTCTTTCCCAGCTGATACGCACCGATCTTTCCCCCGCCCTGACGGAAAGCGGTATTCCTTTGGCAAGAGGTTTCTGGCAGGAATTTTTTGGCAGACTGCGACATAAGCTGCTGCCACCGCTGCGGAATGAAAATGATTTTCTCTATGTGCTCAACCGGGTGTTTTTTCACAATGATGATTATAAATGGGTGGAGGATATCCCAAGAGAAGACTGGGTGCTTTTCTTCGAGAGCGTTGGCCTCTCCCTGCATGTGGACGACAAAAGGATCCTTTCCCAGCTGCTGTATTCATTAAAGACGCTGAGCTTCCAGGTGGCGCAGTTGGGATTGGAAAAAGAAGTGTTGGATTTTATGCCTGCTGAGCGCAAAGAGGATAACCCCTTTGTTCAACAGAACTATCATGTACACCAGCTGGAATTGAACCCCCAGGCAGCCGCCGAAAAGATAGGGAAGTCCCTTGCGCAATGCCACGAGATACTCGAATACATCCGGGACAATCATACTCAGCGGGGGGCCAGCCTTCATCAGACCTATATATTGATCCTGCTGGGCAACCGGCTGGAACGTATTTCTATTCTCACCGACCTGCTGGACGGAAACCACCAGCTCGACACAGGCAAGTTCGTAGACTTCTTTCGCATGCTGGTCCGTAACGAGAACAGGAAGAACAGTATTCTGGAGTTCATGTCCCAGACCACGGGATACCTGGCTTACCAGATAGCAGAGCACAAGGGCGAAAAAGGAAGCAAATACATCACCTCCACCCCGGCGGAGTATAGGGCTATGCTTTCCAGCGCCATGGGCGGCGGCGCCTGGATATGCCTGGTGGTGCTGGTCAAGAACCTGTTGACAAAAATGCCGATGGCCATCTTCTGGCACGGCTTTGCCTACAGTATTAACTACAGTGTTGGGTTCATATTGATCGAGGAGACGCATACCACCCTTGCCACTAAGCAGCCTGCCTTTACCGCCAGCGCGGTCGCCAGCAGCCTGGACACCCGGCGCAATACCCGGCAACCCAACCTGTACAACCTGGCCGTCACTGTGGCCAAAGTATCCCGCAGCCAGATTGCCTCTTTTATAGGCAACCTGGTCATCGTATTCCCGGGTGTCTTTTTCCTGGCATGGCTATACGACAAATTGTCCGGCGCCCCACTTGCATCCGGGCCCGTTGCCATGCATATGTTGAAAGATCAGCATCCCTGGCAAAGCCTTTCTCTTCTTTATGCCTGTAACACAGGCGTCTTTCTTTTTATCAGCGGCATCATTGCCGGCTATGTACAGAATAAGATCCAGTACGGGCATATTGCCGAAAGGCTGCAGACCCATCCCATTCTGCGAATGACCATGAACAGGGACAAGCTGAAAAAGCTGTCGATGTATGTGGAAAAGCATGCCGGGGCACTGATAGGCAATATTGCCCTGGGCTTTTTCCTGGGTATGGCCGGATTTGTGAGCGAGATATTCGGTATCCATTTCGACATACGCCATATCACCATTTCCGCGGGCAATACGGCATTGGCCGTATATGGCCTTGGCTTTAGCAATGTTCCCCTCGGCTATCTGTTCACTGTGATCATCGGTGTGCTGGGCATTGGGTTCCTGAACTTTCTCGTCAGCTTTTCCCTGGCATTTGTCGTTGCCGTAAAGAGCAGGGGTGTCCGCCTGCGGGATTATCCCGAATTTTTGGGGATACTGGGGCGTTATTTCATCAGCCATCCCCTGGACTTTATCCGTCCGAGAAGAAGGCTGGCGGACAATGACTGACAAAATGCGGTAGTTTCCTTAAATTGCTGCACTATGGGAAATCAAATCATCGAATGCGTTCCAAATTTTAGCGAAGGACAGGACCTCAATATCATCCGGCAGATTACCAGCGTGATCGAAGCTGTGGAAGGAGTACGTCTGCTGAATACGGACCCTGGCAAAGCCACCAACCGCACCGTAGTTACCTTTGTGGGCCACCCCGCAGCCGTTGTCGAAGCAGCCTTCAGGGCCATCAAAAAGGCAGGAGAGCTCATCGACATGGGCCGTCATAAAGGCGAGCATCCACGCATGGGCGCCACTGATGTGTGCCCCCTGATACCCATAGCCGGCATTAGTATGGAAGAGACAGCGGTCTGGGCACAGAAGCTGGCTAAAAGGGTGGGGGATGAGCTGCAGATACCCGTGTATTTATATGAGGAAGCTCAAACCAACAAGCAACGCAGCAATCTTTCCGTCATCCGCGCTGGTGAATATGAAGGTTTCTTTAAAAAGATCCAATTGCCTGAGTGGGCGCCTGATTATGGACCCGCGGTATTTGACGTCCGCAGGGGCGCCACCGTCATTGGCGCCAGGGACTTCCTGGTCGCCTATAATGTAAACCTCAACACCACATCTACCCGTCGCGCCAATTCCGTTGCATTCGATGTCCGCGAAGCCGGACGTGTTCTTCGCGAGGGGGATCCCATCAATGGCAAACCCGTGACCGGTCCGGATGGCAAGCCTGTCAGCGTGCCCGGCCGTCTCAAGGCCGTAAAAGCCATCGGCTGGTATATAGAGGAATATGGCATTGCCCAGATATCCATGAACCTGACCAATATACGTGTGACGCCTGTACATATCGCTTTCGATGAAGTATGCAAGTCGGCGACGGAAAGGGGCCTCCGTGTCACAGGCAGCGAGCTGGTAGGTCTGATCCCTTTACAAGCTATGCTGGACGCGGGTAAATATTTTCTGGGGAAGCAACAGCGTTCCACCGGCGTGTCTGAAAAAGAGCTGATCCGGATAGCCATTCTGTCGATGGGACTTAATGAACTTGCTCCATTCCGGCCGGAGGAACGCATCATTGAATATTTGTTAGCTAACCCCGCCGATCGTGTGTTGGTTGATAAAAGCCTCACCGACTTTGCGGACGAGACGGCCAGCGAAAGCCCCGCTCCGGGAGGCGGTTCTATTTCGGCGTATGTCGGGGCCCTCGGCGCCTCCCTTGCCGCAATGGTTGCCAATCTCTCGTCTCATAAGAAAGGATGGGACCATCGTTGGACGGAGTTTAGCGCCTGGGCGGAAAAAGGACAGCAATATAAAAAGGAGCTGATCGACCTGGTGGATGCGGACACCCGCGCTTTCAATGGGATCATGGCGGCCTTCAGCCTGCCCAAGACTACACCCGAGGAAAAAGCGGCCCGTTCAAAAGCCATACAGGAGGCTACAAAGACCGCCATTGAAGTCCCCTTACGTGTAATGGAAGTGGCCTGCGCAAGCCTGGAACCTATTCATGCCATGGCTGCGACGGGCAATCCGAATTCTGTATCCGATGCCGGTGTGGGAGCGCTCTGTGCCCGAAGCGCCGTACTCGGCGCCTGGCTGAACGTCCGGATCAACGCTTCCGGCTATGAGGACAAGGCCTGGGTGGAAAAAGTGCTTGCCCGTGGAAAAGAACTGGAAAGCAAGACCATTGCCGCCGAGGCAGCCATATTAAAGATCGCAGGCGACAAGATATCATCCTAAAAATCATTTTTATGCAATACCTCAACGTGTACAGCAAACAGGACATCCTTTCCCGGACCCGTATCCGGAAGTTTGAAACCAAGCTGGGCGAACGGGTGTTGGCAGCCTCCGACCCCGGAGCGGTGGCGTCATCCATTGAAAGATCCCCCGCGGAATACGTCCTGGTAGGCATACCCGAAGACATCGGCGCCAGGGCCAATGGTAGCCAGGGAGGCGCATCAACATCGTGGCAGCCTTTTTTGGACAGCTTCCTCAATATCCAAAGCAATGACTTTATCGAGGGTGATAATATCCTTGTGCTTGGACACTTTGATTTTTTGGAGATGCAACGGCTGATCGAGACCAATGCCCATGGACAGGATGAGAAGCAGGAAGCTTATCGTCATGCAGTACATACTATCGACGAGGCCGTAGAAGACCTGGTACGGGTCATCACGGCCCTTGGCAAGATACCCATTGTCATAGGCGGCGGCCATAACAACTCCTATCCGCTGATCAAAGGCTCGGCTAAAGGGCTTCACAAGGCCGGGCTCACACCCCTGGCGCAGATCAACTGTGTCAACCTGGACGCCCATACGGATTTCCGTCCTGCCGAAGGCCGGCACAGCGGCAATGGGTTCCGTTACGCCGAAGAGGACGGCTATCTGCAGAAATATTGTGTCGTCGGCGTACACGAGAACTACCTGCAGCAGAATGTCTGGCTGGACATCGTCAACAACCCCTTTATCGATCTCATCACCTATGAAGATATCTTTATCCTGGAAAAAAGAAATTTTATCCAGGCCGTAGCCCACGCCACCTCCTTTACGGAGGACAGCTACATTGGACTGGAACTGGACCTGGACAGCATCGAAAGCGTGCTCAGCGCAGGCATGACACCTACAGGTCTTACGGCCAGGCATGCCCGTCAGTATGTTACGCTCGCGGCCAGCGACTCGAAGATCGCCTACCTGCATATCTGTGAAGGCGCGGCCACACTGGACGATGGGCGGCATGATCCCATGACGGGCAAGCTTATCAGTTATATAGTCAGCGATTTTATCAAGGCCAGGGAGTAAGGCGCTCCTAAAAAGGTATCCCAATATTCACATACCCCAACACTCTTTTCGATTGATCGCTGTACATGGCGCTCAGCTCCAGCGGCCCCAGCGCGAAATTATATGTGAATGTAAGCGAATAGCCCGAGAGGAAGTCCGGCGTATTGAAGAAGGTCTTGTTATCCGTAATGAAATTATTAAAGAGGATATTGGCCTTGCCGGTGATAAAAGTATTGCTGAACAGCTGATAACGCAGCCCTACCAGCAGCGCAGCCAGGCTGGAAGAATAAAAGGTGCCTTCACGAAGCCCGGAAAAAGTCACCTGGTTATGGAAACTGCTGGTAAGTCCCCCGATGGAGAACTCATTCATGATGTTGTGGGCATAGTTGAAGTTGATACCTACCTGTGCGTGTGTCAGCAATGTATAGCGTTTGGCCAGCGGTGTATACCTGTCCAGGTTGAACAGGACCCGTTCGTAGGGCATGTCCGAAAAGCTGGTGTCGGACCGGGTGGTGTTGGAGGCAAAGTATTGGGCATGGGGGTTCTGCTCGAAAACATAATCCACCTCCGCATCGATCTTGGTCCCTTTTCGCGGATAGATGGGTCTGTCCAGGGTGTTATGACGGATGAAGAAATAGCTGGTCATAAAATTGTTACGTCCCTTGAATTCCAGGCTGGAGGTGATGGACGGATCGTAATGGATCCACTCGAACCGGCTGCCGGCGCCAAGCATCAGACCCCGGCTGGTGAAATAACTGAATTTGCCGTCCAGCCTGAAATAGTACTGATCGTAAAGCCCTTCTTCCTTATAGGCGTTGTTATAGCTGGTGATACGGAACTGATCGAACTGTGTACCCAGCGAAAAGGCAAGCTTTCCACCCCGGCTGAAGTATTGCAGGTGTTCCGCCCGCATCCGAAAGTTCTGCCCGATGTTGAAGGTTACAAGGCTGCGGGAGGTAGGGGTAAAGAAATCATGGGTGGTGAGGTTGATAATAGCGCCGATGCCGCTGAACTGATTGTAGTTGAGCCCTATCTTGGCAAAAGTAAAAGGGTTCTCCTCCACTTCGAAGACCACGCGGTTGCTGTCCCCCCCACGGTATTCCAGCGAATAGGTGATATGGTTATAATAGCGGGTGCCAAATGCTCTACGAACCATCCTGGATAGATTGCTGGTGGTATAATACCGATTGACCTCCAGCCCTGTTGCCTGTATAAAAAACGGCTCTGTCGTCCTTTTCAATCCCTTTACTTCAAAGGAAGAGATCTTTATAGGAGCTTCTACCGGCAGTCTGTTACGGACTATCTCCTGCGGGCCATAAAGGACATCCAGGCTGTCCGCCAGGTGTTTAAAGACAGGATATAGCTCGCGGCCTTTTTTTAGCCCTTCATCCAGTATCTGGTCGGCCTCGCCAAAGCTGCCCATACCGAATTTATCCAGGGGCTGGTGAATATAGATATTACACAGCGGTATCTGCTTTCGGGTATCCTCCGCCTCGCGGAAGAAGGCCACCTGCAACAATACCTGTATGGCGTTTGTCACCTGTTCGGAAGTACGCAGCGAGCCCGATACATTGCTTCCAATGACCAGGTTGGCCCCCATATTCCGCACATCCTGTACGGGAAAATTGCGCACGACCCCGCCATCCACCAATTTCCTGCCATTGTATTCTACTGCCGTAAAAAGAGAGGGGATGGCCATGCTGCTGCGAATGGCCGAAACGATGTCCCCGCTGTCCATCACCAACGGCTCACCCGTGGAAACATCCGTAGCGATGCATTCGAAGGGGATGGAGAATTGGTGAAAGTCCTTGATATGGTATACCGGGCGGAACAATTCGGCAAATTTTAGCCAAAGCTCCTGCCCTTCGATGACGCCGGTGGATATGCGGAACCAGTGATTTACCCAGGGCAGCTCGACATCGTATTTGCCATATTCGTCCTTTTCCTCCATGATCATGCTGCGCATGGTGGATTGATTGGAGAACAGAAGGTCCCAGTCTATGCGTCGGGTGATCTTTTCGATGCTGTCTGCGGAATAGCCGATGGCATAAAGGGCGCCGATGATACTGCCCATGCTGGTGCCTGTGATATAGTCGATCTTCAGCCCGGCAGAGTCGATAGCTTTCAGAATGCCGATGTGCGCGAGCCCTTTAGCCCCGCCACCGCTAAGAGTCAGCCCTATCCTGGGACGCTGCCCTGTCTGTTGGGCATATGCGCTGCCGAGCGACAGCAGCAGGAACAATAAAGAAATAAGGTATCTCGATGGGCTATTCATATCAGCGCCGGTCACTGGTTTTTTTCCAGATCCATGATCTTTTCGAAGGCCTGCTCATACTCCCGGAGAGCTTTGTTCAGTTCATCGCTGGCTTTTTTATAATCCGCCTCGGCCTGTACAAACCTGGTCTTATCAGAATACGTAGCGGGGTCGGCCAGGGATGCTTCCAGCCGAACCTTTTGACCGGTGAGGGTAGCGATCCTTTCTTCCAGCTGCTGAAAGATACGCTGCTGCTTTTGCAGCTCTTTCTTCTGCTCTTTGTTGATGGGGGCAGGAGGGGGCGTCTTTGCCGGCGGCGGCGCCTGAACAGGAGCGGGTGGCGGAGCCACCTGCTCCGCGGCCCTCGTAGCCATTCTTTCTTTCCATTGGACATATTCTTCATAGCCTCCCTTGAATTCCCTGATCCTGCGATCTTCGTCGATCTCCCAGATCTTATTGGCTGTCCTGGAAATAAAATAACGGTCGTGGCTTACCAGCAGGAAGCTCCCCTCGTATTTGTTCAGCGCATCGATGAGCAGCTCGCAGGAGTGCAGGTCCAGGTGGTTGGTAGGTTCATCCAGCAGGAGGAAGTTGGCCTTGCTCACGATGGTCTTCGCCAATGCTACCCGGGCCTTCTCGCCACCGCTGAGCACTTTTATCTTCTTTTCTACATCGTCGCCGCTGAAAAGAAAACAGCCTAGCAAGACCCGTAATTCGAGATCTGTTTTCTGGCTGCCGCAAAGCTGCATCTCCTCCAGAAGGGTATTGTTGACATCCAGGGCTTCCAACTGATGCTGAGCATAAAAGCTTTCGTCCACATTATGGCCCCAGACACGCTCGCCCTGGAAAGGTTCCGTACCGCCGATGATACGCAACAGGGTAGACTTTCCCTTGCCGTTGGCGCCGATGAGCGCGATCTTATCACCCCGGTCGATCTCCGCCGAAGCATCTTCTATGATGGTGAGGTTGCCAAAGCGTTTGGTGGCATGCTTTAGTGTCGCCAGCACTCTACCCGGGGTCTTATCCACCCGGAAATTGATCTTGATATTGGGTCGCTCGATCTCCACGTTTTCGATCCGCTCGACCTTTTCCAGCCTTTTCATGGCGCTTTGCGCAGCTGCCGCCTTGGTGGCCTTGGCGCGAAATCGTTCGATAAACCGCTCCTGCTGACGGATATAGTCTTGCTGATTCTCAAAAGCCCGCTGCTGCAGCTCTACCCGCATGGCCTTCTCCGTCTCATAATACGAGTAATTGCCATTGTAGACATGCAGCTCTTTCTGATACAGCTCCACGATCTTGGTCACCATTCTGTCCAGAAAGTATTTGTCGTGGCTGACGATGACCACCGACCCCTGATAGTGCTGGAGATATTTTTCCAGCCATTCGATGGAAGGAAGGTCCATGTGATTGGTAGGTTCGTCCAAAAGCAGCAGGTCCGGCCGTTGCAGGATCATTTTGGCCAGCAGCACGCGCATCCGCCAGCCGCCGCTGAATTCCCGGAAAGGTCGCTGCAGGTCGGTATTGGCAAAGCCCAGACCCTGTAATATCTCTTCCGTCTTGTGGTGAATGCTGTACCCGTCCAGCGTATCCATCTCATGGAGGGCGTCGGAATATTGATGGAGTAATGCTTCGTCCTCCGTGTTTTGTTCCAGGCGCTTGCCCAGTTCCTCGATCTCCTTTTCCAGCTGAAGCACCCGCTCGAAGGCCGTCATGGCCACCTCCAGTATCGATCCATTCGTATCAAAGCTCAGGAGGTCCTGGTGCAGATAGCCAATGGTGGTGCTTCGGCTTCTCTCCACCGTTCCTTCGGAGGGCGTATAGTCGCCGGCAAATAGCTTCAGCAAGGTCGATTTTCCTGTACCATTGTAGCCGATGAGCCCGATGCGTTCGTTGGGTTGTATATGCCAGGTGGCGTTACGTACGATGGTCCTGGCTCCGAATTCAAAAGTTACGTTCTGTAATCCTGCTAACATGGGTGCAAATGTACTGATTACAGACTGTAACCCCATGCCCCGGCTCGTTTTGGGCTTAGATAATTATGATTATCTTTACGCGTCAGAAAAAAATAACACAGTGAATAGAAAATTGGTTTTGTTGATCGTCGTCCTCGTATTGGCAGGTCTGGTAGGTTGGAAGTTGAACTGGTTCTCGAAAAAAGAGCCCTCAAGGCCGGCGGACCCTGACATGGCCCTGAAGATCAGTAAGAATACCGTCGTTTTTAACAAGGCTTTTGGGGGATTGATGGATGATTACTACGCTCTGCGGGATGCCCTGGTGGATTGGGATACCGTCAAGGCCGATCAGGCGGCTTATGCCCTGGCTCTCAAGGCCGACAGCCTGCCCGTATCTCAGATCAAGGGAGATTCCGATATTGTGAAAACGGCTAAGAGCTTTACTGTCAGTGTCGGCGGCGATGCCAAAGGGATCGTAGGACAAGGGAATATTGAACAAAAGAGAAAAGGTTTTAATACCCTAACCGACGACCTGTATACGCTCGTACGTACCGTACGCTATGATGTCGGGGTCATTTACCACGACCGCTGCCCAATGGCATTCAGCGATTCCATCGAAGGGTTCTGGCTTTCGAATTCTTCGAAGATCATCAATCCTTACCTGGGAAACAAGCATCCGACCTATAAAACAAAGATGCTTGGTTGCGGAGAGGTCGTCGACTCAGTGGATTTCACCAGGAACAAGCAGCAGAAAGATACCGCTGCTCAATCGGGTTTATAGATAAAGCGCACGGCCGCGCTTTTCTGCTCACTGGAAGAAAGGAACGCTTCAATCTTACGGCTTCCGGCTGTCACCATCATCAGGGCTGTGTTGGGAGGGATATCACCCAGGTTGTCCGCATACATCACCAGTTCATACTCCATGCCGGGCAATGCAACAAATTCTACTGACAACGGCCTGTCCGTAAGCATTTTCCGGTACAGGAGCAGTTTCCCGTTGAGGAGCACTGTTACCGTATCGTGGTCTATTTCTCCATTGTCATACAGCTCGATCTTGATTTGCGAGGTGTTGACGGTAATTGTCTTAACCACTTCTGTCGTTCTTGGCTGCAGGTGGAGCTGCTTTTGCAGGGATGCCAGCGTATCGGTTTGTCCTATGTCTACCGGGAAATCCGAGATTGTCACCTTTTTCAGGAATATTTTTCCGGGCGGGCAGGCGAGTCGTTTGTCCTGCATAACGCCTTTCCAGTCTCCTTTTAGCACTTCATCCCCGCCTTCCCTGGAATAGTCGAGGTCATAGGTCTTTATACAGGCGGAGCATTCCAAAGGAATAGCCTGTTGCAAAATATTTTCTTCGATGAGGACCAGCCGGTGGGTCTGCGCGTTATAGCGTCCCGTAAAGCTCATTTTTACAAAATGCTCCTTGTCATAGTAGTCATAGGCCTTGCCCGTGATCTGGTCATTTGCAATGGTGATCTGCAGTTCCAGGAAATAATGAGGATAGCAGCCGCCGGGACCTTGTGTCAGCGTACCTTTCCAGATGCCCGAAACGTCCTCTGCGAAAACAGAACAGGAGGTGAATAAGCAGTATAGTATCAGATATATCCCGCGCATGAAATAGTTACTTCTGGTATCTGAAGGTCACCATGGCATTTTTTTGTTCGGTGGTGGTTATGCGAACATCGTATTCCTTGTCTCCTGCCTTGACGATCATCAGAGAGGTATTGGGAGGTATCTCTCCTTCATTTTCCGCTACCATCACCAGCTCATGATATTCATCTGACTCATCGAGATGCAGGGTGACTACGATGGGGCGGTCCGTCAGCATGGCATGGGAGACGATCAGCTTTTTATCCAGGTATACCGATACCGTATCGTGGTCGATGGCCCCGTCATCATAGATGTTCAGCACCACCTCCCTCGTATTGACCGTGATGGCTTTTGCAAGCACTGTGCTGCGCGACTGCAATACCTTGGGGGTGATAACGGAGAAATGTTTCCCGATATTGGCGGAGGAGTCAGGTGCGGCGGGTCTGGTAGTCTGAGGAATGCTGACTTTTACCAGCGGCGCGGTTTCGGGTTCCTTCGGTCTGGGTTTTACAACCGGCCTGGGTGCGCCTGTGGGTTTGGTCGATGGCTTTACCATAGCAGACCCATTGGATGGACGGTTTGTCGTCCTGCCGGCGGTAGCCGGAGTCCTGGAAGGTTCCGTCGTATGTCTGGCCGAATCATCTTTTGGCTTGATCTTTACTACTTCTGTCGATTCGGGTGGATTGCGGTGCTTAGCCATATCCATCTCCTTTTCCTTTTTTACAAGGAACGGCTCTTTATAAAAGTCGGACTGTGGCACTTTCCGGAGGAATACCGAGCCCCTGCTGCCTCTGGAGGAATCCCGGAGATTCATGCTGCTATAAGTGCCTTCTAAAAATTCTTCTCCGCCGGATCGGGAATATTGGAGAAAGCAGGTCATGATAGCGACATCTCCCCCCTGATTACGTACCTCCAGTAACTTTACTTCCTGGACGATGACCTTACCGGTCTTCGGGTTGACAGCACCCGTAGCCGCGGCTTTCCCATAAAACAGCGTGGAAAGATAGGAATAGGTTATGGCCTCCAGGTTTTTGTCATGCTCCGCGATTTGCACTTCGAACTTATAACGGTCGTCGAAGAACGAATTGCGCATATTCATGTTGTTGTCACGAAAATGCCCCTGCCAGACTCCGGTGAGGTCCTGTGCATGGATAAAGCCTCCCGTTATTATCAAAAAGAGAATAAAAATACACCGCATAGCCGGTTGTTTCACTTTAGCAAGGTAGGTAAATAATTTGGTCCCGGGATCCCACTTGTCAATAAAGCAGAACCAATTGTGGCAATACTTTGTTAAATTTGCACCCTTATGATCAAGATCACTTTTCCCGACGGCGCCGTGCGTGAATATCCCTACGGCAGCACTGCGCTGGATATAGCAAAATCCATCAGCGAAGGATTGGCAAGAAAGGTTTTAGCAGCTAGTGTGAACGGGCAGATATGGGACGCTACCCGCCCTATACCTGCAGACTCTACATTGAAATTACTCACCTGGGACGACAATGAAGGTAAGTCCACTTTTTGGCATTCTTCTGCGCATTTGATGGCGGAGGCGATCGAATCACTTTATCCCGGCGTAAAATTCTGGGTGGGCCCAGCCACGGAAAACCCTCCCGGTTTTTATTACGATATGGACCTGGGCGGAAGACAGATCTCCGACGACGACCTTCGCAAACTGGAGGCAAAGATGGCTGATCTGTCCAAACAGAATTCGGCGTATCAACGTAAGGATATCGGCAAGGCGGAAGCTATAAGCTATTTCACGAACAAGGGTGATGAGTACAAGCTCGATCTGTTGCAGAACCTGAAGGATGGGGAAATAACTTTTTATACACAGGGCCAGTTCACCGATCTCTGCCGCGGACCGCATATCCCTCATACGGGCTTTATCAAGGCCATCAAACTGACCAATATTGCCGGCGCCTATTGGAAGGGGGATGAAAAGAACAAACAGCTGACCCGTATATACGGGGTGACCTTCCCCGCCAAAAAGGAGCTGGATGAATACGAAGCCCTCCAGGAAGAGGCACGGAAAAGGGATCACCGCAAGCTGGGTAAGGAATTAGGCATTTTCACCTATGACGAGATGGTCGGCCCCGGACTACCACTCTGGATGCCCAATGGGGCGGTAGTGATCGAGGAATTGGAAAGATTGGCAAAAGAGACGGAGGAGCGGGCTGGCTATAAGAGGGTAGTGACACCGCATATCGCCAAGGAAGACCTTTATCTCACCAGCGGGCACCTCCCTTATTACCAGGACAGTATGTATCCTCCCATGGAATTGGAGGGGGTGAAGTACTACCTGAAGGCAATGAACTGCCCACATCATCATAAGATATTCGACGCCGAGCAAAAGAGCTATAAGGACCTGCCTTACCGGCTGGCGGAATATGGCACTTGTTACAGGTATGAGCAGAGCGGCGAGCTCTTCGGGCTCATGCGGGTACGGTGTTTGCATATGAATGATGCCCATATTTATTGTACAAAGGAGCAGTTCTATGAGGAGTTCAAGGCGGTGAACGAGATGTACCTGAAGTATTTTAAGATCTTTGGGATCGAGAAATATGTAATGCGTCTCAGCCTGCATGATCCGGCCAAGCTAGGACAGAAATACGTTGATGAGCCAGAACTATGGAAGGAAACAGAAGCCCTGGTAAGAGATGTGCTGGTCCGTACCAATACTCCTTTCAAGGAGGTGGCGGATGAGGCGGCATTCTATGGCCCCAAGATCGACGTTCAGATCTGGAGCACCATCGGACGGGAGTTCACCCTGGCTACCAATCAGGTAGATTTTGCCCAGGGGCGTCGCTTTAAACTGAGCTTTACCAATAAGGACAACCAGCCGGAGACCCCCCTGATCATCCACAGGGCCCCCCTGGGTACGCATGAACGCTTTATTGGCTTCCTGCTGGAGCATTATGCGGGTAAATTCCCTGTATGGCTGGCCCCCCTCCAGGTAAAGATCCTGCCGATAAGCGATAAGTCCATGGAATATGCACAAACTCTTTTGGATTCACTGAAAAATGCGGATATTCGTGCAGAGGTGGACGATCGCAATGAGAAGATCGGGAAAAAGATCCGGGACACTGAGCTGGCGAAGGTGCCTTATATGCTGGTAGTTGGAGAAAAAGAGATGCAGGAAGGGAAAGTCGCCATTAGAAGACAAGGAAAAGGAGACCTCGGCGTTAAAAGTATCGACGAGTTCATCCCTGAGATCAAAAAAGAGATCAAAGAAAGGACTTCCAATCCCTAAGGAAGTCATCAAACAAACGAAAAAAATCGAAGCCTTCAGCATGGGAAGAAGGTTAATTTAAAAATTGTAAATGGCATTTCCACCGAGACCTCCGAGAGGTAATTTTAATCCACGTTTCAGAAAAGAACAACAACAAGAACATCGCACCAATCATATGATCAGAGTACCCCAGGTACGTCTGGTCGGAGACAATATAGAAGTAGGGGTGTATTCTATACAGGAGGCGCTGAAAATGGCGCAGGAGCAGCAGCTCGACCTGGTAGAAATATCTCCCAATGCGGATCCCCCCGTATGTAAGATCATCGATTATAACAAGTTCCTTTACGAGAAGAAGAAGAAGGAAAAGGAAATGAAGGCGAAGAGCAAGGCTTCAGAAGTAAAAGAGATCAGGTTTACCCCCAATACGGATGACCATGATTTCGACTTCAAGGCCAAGCATGCTGAAAAGTTCCTGAAAGAAGGCAATAAGGTAAAGGCATACGTACAGTTCAAGGGACGCGCCATCCAGTTCAAGGAAAGGGGAGAGCTGCTCCTGCTGAAGTTCGCCGAGCGTCTAAATGACGCCGGGGTGCTGGAAGGGATGCCCAAGATGGAAGGCAAGCGTATGCTGGCTATCTGGGCCCCTAAACCCCAGAAAAAGAAAGAAAAAAGCTAGAAATACGGCCCGGATGGCTGAAAATGATAAAAAAATCCGCCTTTTGGGCGGTTTTTTCATTTTTTGACCTACCTTTGCGCTCCGTTTTTAGGTCCAATGACCAGGCGGAACAATAACCCAAACGGCCCCATAAGTGATCCACCGGTGTGGATCCGCCAGCAGGGTATCATGCAAAAAGCATTTAAAATGCCAAAGGTTAAAACCAATTCGAGTGCCAAAAAAAGATTTAAGATCACCGGCACCGGCGAGATCACCTTCCAGCGTTCCTTCAAGCGCCACATCCTGACCAAGAAGTCAAAGAAACGCAAACGCAACCTGAATAAGAAGGGTGTTGTACATCAGGCCAACACTGATTTTGTAAAGCGTTTGTTAAGGTTGAAGTAACCCCATTATTAAAATTTCAAACTAATTAGGATATGCCACGTTCAGTAAACGCCGTTGCTTCCCGGGCACGCAGAAAACGCATCTTAAAAGAAGCGAAAGGTTTCTATGGCAAAAGAAAGAATGTTTACACCGTAGCCAAGAACGTTCTGGAGAAAGGTCTTCAATACCGTTATGTTGGCCGTAAATTAAAGAAAAGAGAATACCGCACGCTGTGGATCGCCCGTATCAATGCGGCCGTTCGTGCAGAAGGGCTTACGTATTCCGCTTTTATCCACAAGCTCTCCCAAAAGGGTATCGGCCTGGACCGCAAGGTGCTCGCTGACCTGGCCATGAATGAGCCTGCAACCTTTTCGAAGCTGGTTGCTTCTGTGAAGTAATACTTAGTCTTACGCACCACAACTATACGCGCCGGCCTCCTAACAGGGGCCGGTTTTTATTTATAAAAAAATTTTCTCTATTGTTTCAAAAAAACTTCACATTTGCATAGTTTTTAAAAGTATAGGTGTCATTTTATTATTATAAATACTTTATAACCTGGACCAGTCAATGAACAATACGTACACCGACCTGGTGACGCAAACCTTCAATTTCCCCCAAGAAGGGTTTGAGGTCAAAGATGCTTACTTGCAATTCAACGGCTTAGATCTGAAATCACTCATTGATAAATACGGAACTCCTATGAAGCTGACCTATCTGCCCAAGATCGGTCAACAGATCCGGAAGGCTAAGAAAATGTTTGCCAATGCCATCAAACGGCATCATTACGAAGGGAAGTATTTCTATTGCTATTGTACCAAGAGCTCTCACTTTTCCTTTATTGTAGAGGAAGCGTTGAACCATGACATCCACCTGGAGACCTCTTATGCATACGACATCGAGATCATCAAGAAATTATATGCCCGCAAGAAGATCACCAAGGAGACCTTCATCATCTGCAACGGCTTCAAGCAAAAGCCATATACCAGCAGGATCGCCTCCCTGCTGAACAGCGGTTTCAAGAACGTGGTCCCTATTCTGGACAATAAGGAAGAGCTACAGCAATACAAGCGGTCGGTAAAAGTGCCTTTCAAGCTGGGTATACGTGTGGCGGCGGAAGAAGAGCCCAATTTCCCTTTTTACACCTCCCGCCTGGGCTTTCGTGCCAGGGACGTGCTGGAATTCTATGTAGACAAAATAGAAGGCAATGAGGACAGGTTCCAGCTGAAGATGCTGCATATCTTCCTGAACAAGGGCATCAAGGACGACATCTATTATTGGAGTGAGCTGAACAAGGTAATAAATCTCTATTGCCAGCTGAAAAAAATCTGTCCCGAGCTGGATTCCATCAATATCGGCGGCGGCTTTCCCATCAAGCATTCATTGGGCTTCGAGTACGACTATCAGTTCATGATCAATGAGATCGTGGGTAATATCAAGAAGGCCTGCAAGCGCAGCAATGTGCCGATGCCCAATATCTTCACCGAATTTGGGAGCTATACCGTGGGAGAGAGCATGGCCCATATCTATAGCGTCATCGGGCAGAAAATGCAGAACGACCGCGAGATTTGGTATATGATCGACTCTTCCTTTATTACCACCTTACCGGACACCTGGGGTATCGGCGAGCGGTTCCTCATGCTGCCCATCAATAAATGGGATGTAGAATATCAGCGTGTGGTATTGGGTGGCATTACCTGCGACAGCCATGACTACTACGACTCGGAAGAGCATATCAATGAGGTCTTTTTGCCTAAGCTCAACAACGGCGAGCCGCTGTATGTAGGGTTCTTCCATACGGGCGCCTACCAGGATCAGATATCTGGTTATGGAGGCATCAAGCACTGCCTGATCCCTTCACCCAAGCACGTCATCGTAGGACATGACAAGAACGGGAAGCTCGTCGACTGGGTATATGCCAAGGAGCAGACAGCCCAAAGCATGTTGAAGATACTGGGATATAAGTAACCATTCTCTTAATATGACCTTAAAATTCCTTTTCGCGATTGCCTGTGTCATGGTGATGGGGACGGTTCACGCCCAGTCAGGACAGGATTCCGTACGTGCGGCCATCAACCTGTTGTTCACCGCCATGAAGAATGCCGATAGTGCCCAGCTGGTGTCGGCTTTTGATGACAGCGCAGTACTGCAGACCATCGTGATGGACAGTAACGGAAAGGTAACAGCGCGCAGCTATCCCGTAACCGAATTTGCACAAGCCATCGGACGGTTGCCAAAAGGGGCTGCCGATGAACAGATACACATCGAGGCGCTGAAAATGGACGGACCGCTTGCCATGGTTTGGGCGCCTTACCATTTTTACTATAATGGCACGTTGCTCCACTGTGGTGTGGATTCTTTCCAGCTGATACGCGTAAACGGGGTCTGGAAGATACTTTACATCGTGGACACCCGTAAAAAAGGGATTTGCGATTAGCGCTTCTTCAGCCGGTATTTCTTATTCACTTTGGGATTGTTGAAGTAGGCATTTAGCTGTTCTTCCGTCATGTTGCTGGTCTCTTCCAGTGGTACGTCGATGAGCTGGACCTGCGTCTGTTTCAGCTCATTCTTCAGGGCGGCGACTTTTTTGGTGATCTCCATGTCCTTTTCTCCCACGAGGGCATTATCCCGCTCAGTGTACTCCAGCCGCTTGATCGAGCTGCGGACAAGCGCTGCCTGGTTTTGCTCGGCCGTCAGGGTAGGGGCCACCGCCTCTTTCACTGGTACAAGCGCTACGCCGACACTGGGCAGGATCGTACCGGTGGTCTTGGCGTCCGGACTGGACATAGAGGAAAAGATCGTACCACCCAGGGCCGTAGTGGCTGTGGACATATCGAATTCCGATCGGGTACTCTTTGTCTTTTTCACCTTCTTATCCAGCTGAAAGAAAGCATATTTCAGGCGGAGCATATACGTATTGATGTTCTTTACAGCCAGTGCATATTCTTCCTTCATGTAGGGATAGTTCAGCGCATCCTTTACATATATACGGATTGTAGCGGTATCCCGCATAAAGATCTTGTTGGTGCCCACAAAATAGAGGATCAGAAGCTTGGTCTTGGAAGAATCCCCCTCTTTTACAAAATCATAGGGCGGGCTCCATGTAAAATCATCGTTACACTCTTTGATAATCGAATTCGTCTTTATAGGTACGCTGGAGTAGAAATTGATGCCCTCGATGGGATAAGTACCCGTCTCGCACTGGACCTTAAAGCTGATCGTATCCCCTTCGTCCATATATAATACGTTGCTCACGGTGGGCTTTACGTGGGAGGGTGTGATCTCGGTGGTAAAAAAGGACAGTGTAAAGGATGTATCTATCCTTTCTTTTGGATTGTTTAGATTCTGTACCCCGATATTGACCTTGTATTCGTAGTCGTATTTGAGCCTGCCGGAGAGAAAGTAAGATTTGTCCGCTTTAAAAGTGAGCAATCCGTTTTCCTTGATCTTCAGACCCACCGGCGCATTCTTCATAAAAAAGAAGTATTTGCTGGGATCGCGGTTGATCTCCAACTGATAGACGAGGGTGGAATCCACATGCAAAGTGAAATAAGGGTTGAGGTTGCGAATACGCAGGGTTGAGTCCTCCCCGATCTTCGCCGTGTCGGTCAAAGCCATGGGGATATGAAAAACTGGGTTCTGTGAAAACACACGATCGGAAAATGCCAAACCTGCTACCACCAAAAGCCAAAACTGAAAAACTTTCACGGTTTTAATCATATTCTTGGATAAAAAGGTGTCGTTGAAGCTCGAAATTAACACAATCAGGCTAAAAAACGTCCAGAAAATAAAGAAAGTCCTTATTAGTCCGCAGCTTTAACGTCCTGTTTAGAGTCGAAAATCGTGCCGGGAGACTGCCATCGGGTATAAAAAATGCCCCGCCAGGACTGGCGGGGCCTAAACCAAAACCAACTGCTTATGAAACGCTTAATTATTTATTGGATCGAGATCTGTTTAGCGCTTTCTTTTTCCTGTTCCTTCTTAGGCAGGTACAGTTTCAGCACGCCATTCTCATATTTGGCCTGGATACCATTGGTATCGATCCTGTCATCCAGGTTGAAGCTGCGTTTAAAGCTCTTGAAAGAGAATTCCTTCCGGATGGTCTTATATTCTTCCGTCTTTGTTTCTTCTTTCTTCTCAAAGGAGATGGTCAGCTGACCCTTGTCTATCGACAGCTGGAAATCTTCTTTGCTGCGACCGGGTGCACTCAATTCCAGGTGATAAGCTTCCTTCGTCTCGTGGATATTCACCGGAGGGAAGGCAAAACCGCCTTCACGACCCCAGCTGAGCGGGAGATCCTGTAAGAATTCGTCTACAAAGCTGGACAGGTTCCTGGCTGGATGATTGTTTACTTTTACGAGTGTCATAGTGAGTTCTTATTTAAGTTTTATCAATTTTGTTTGACGGTAAACAGGGATCAAACCCCATACCATGGGCCAAAAACTCCTTTTTTCGGGAAGAATTGACGGATTTGGGCCAAGGAACCCTAAATCAGGATGACAGAATTGCACTTCAGGGCAATTTTAGGTGACATTTGTTCCGATCGATAGGGGCCTCACAACTTTTTGACTATTTTTATGTTTAATTTTGTGCAGGAATTGAGGCTTCGCCTGCAATCCCCAATCATCTTAAATAACTTAAAAAAATGTATCCAGCAGAGATAGTACAACCGATGAAGGAAGAGCTCACAGATAATGGGTTCGAGGAATTACTGACTTCTTCCGATGTGGAGAATCAATTGAAAAGATCAGGGACTACCCTGGTGATGGTAAACAGTGTATGTGGATGTGCGGCGGGTTTGGCCCGTCCGGGTGTATTGATGGCTGTGGCAAACAGCCCTAAAAAGCCCGATTTCCTTACTACGTCTTTTGCCGGCTTTGACCTCGAGGCGGTGAACAAGATACGCGAGCACTTATTACCTTATCCTCCTTCTTCTCCTTCTATTGCCCTGTTCAAGGATGGCCAGTTGGTCCATATGATCGAGCGTCATCAGATAGAAGGCCGCCCAGCCCAGTTGATAGCCCATAATCTTATCGCGGCATTCAGCGAGTATTGCTAAGAAAATCTTATATTAAGAGGAACCCCGGACGTTTGTTCGGGGTTTTTTTGTTGTTCGAAACTTTGGTGAAGTGTTGTCGGGCCTGCGGCCCGACAGGATTTTGCGTTTAATGATGGGCATCCTGCGGATGCCGCCCTCGCTGTGCTCGGTCTTGCTGTGCTCGGTCTGGGGTCCGGGATGTGGATAACCTGAATTCTCAGGTTTTACCTGTCAAAACCAACAATTTTTGATTTGAAAAATGTCCACAGTTGTGAATAATCTACGAAATGCAGATGGGAGCTTAATTTGAAGCGAAGAATGTTCCCCGTGGAACATATTTGTGGAACGGCAATCCACCATCTTTAGTATTTGTGGAAAATTATTTTTTAAGTCAGTTCGGAATTTTGAGCTAAACTCCTCATCCTCCATTCTTTCCAGATAATATGGTTCTTGTCTCTTTTTAATGTAGGTTTGTGCCGGGCCACCCTCGCCCATCTAATACTTATGTATCCCAACCTATATTTTGCCTTTAAGGATCTGTTCGGTGTATCCTTGCCAGCCTTACGGTTCATTAACAGTTTCGGCTTTTTCGTGGCCCTTTCCTTTATTGCTGCGGCAGTGACCTTGTCAAAAGAGCTGCTCCGGAAGGAAAGAGAAGGCTTATTACAGGGTAAGGATCAGATGGTCGTAATCGGCAAGCCCGCCAGCATCTTTGAGCTCCTCGCTAACTTTATCCTGGGTTTTGTGGTGGCGTACAAGCTGGTAGGGCTCTTTACCCTGGATAGCTCTGTGACAGCCAACCCCCAGGACTATATAAAGTCCACGGCTGGCAATTTCCCTGCCGGGCTCCTACTGGGCCTCATTCTGGCCGGATGGAAATGGTATGAAAAGAACAAACAGAAGCTGCCGCAGCCCCAGGAGAAGAAGATCCGTATCTGGCCTCATGACAGGGTGGGGGATCTCACCATTTATGCCGCCCTCTTTGGGTTCCTTGGCGCCAAGATCTTCAACTCCCTTGAGACCTGGGACGACTTTGTAAAAGACCCACTGGGCTCGCTTTTCTCATTCAGCGGTCTTACTTTTTATGGGGGGCTTATCTGTGCCGCGCTGGCCATCTGGTATTATGCCCGCAAGCATAACATCGGCTTCTGGTATCTCAACGACGCTGCTGCACCGGGTCTTATGCTGGCGTATGCCGTCGGTCGCATCGGCTGCCAGGTAGCGGGTGACGGGGACTGGGGCATTCTCAACAGCGCCTATTACACGACAGGAACTGGTAAGGTCGCCCTGGCCAGTTCAAGTGATTTCCAACGCATTACACAGCAGCATTATACTCAGGTATATAACGAGTTCCATAGCGTGAATCAAATCCCTCATCTGGCTGCAAAGGCTCCCTCCTGGTTGCCGGACTGGCTTTTTGCCTATACCTACCCGCACAATGTGATCAACCAGGGCGTACCCATTCCCGGCTGTACCGAAAGTTCCTACTGCAGCCAGCTGCCTATCCCTGTTTTCCCCACTCCATTTTATGAGACCATCGTTTGTCTGGGACTCTTTTTCCTGCTCTGGTCGCTCCGTAAAAAGCTGAAAGTGCCCGGTACGCTCTTCGCGGTCTACCTGGCAGTCAATGGGATAGAGCGGTTTTTTGTTGAAAAGATCCGGGTCAATACCAAATACGATTTCCTGCCGCTGCACCCAACACAGGCAGAGATCATTTCCTTTCTCCTCGTCCTTGCGGGCGTAATCCTCTTTTTCAAACTAAGATCACATCCGCCGCAAAAAGATCCGCAGACAGGAATGCCTGCTCCGGACTCACGGACTTAAGTCAGGGTCTGGGCTGCCGGCGAGTTGCCTATGGCTCCCTGAAGCCTGCCACCCTTCCTGTAATAACTCCTTTTATCAATACCAGGTTCTGGCCTGTAACCTTGGTCGGGAATCCTCGTCTTATCTCGTAAGATGTCATCTACTCGTCAACAAAAGAACGCTTTACGCCTAAAAATTTTCCCGACCCTTCATCCGCCCGGTATGTTTGCAATGCAAAAAGGGATTACCAGCTATCAATAAAATTCGCCATCTAACACAAAGCAATGTACTATGCAATAAATAGTACCAATCTTTGTACTGTAATTATCAAAAAATAGTACCAAACATGGCAGATCACCTGCCGCTAAAAATAAACATCATGACCAGGATCTTGCTAACTGTATTTTTGACTTCTTTTTCCCTATCACTCTTTGCCCAATCCGGCAGGATCAGCGGTGAGGTAGGAGACCAAGGCCACAAACCCATCGAAGCTGCCACCGTTTCCCTGCTGCAGGGAAAGGATTCCTCCTCTGTCCGGCAGACCGTCAGTGACAAGTCCGGAAAGTTTATCTTTGATAATATAGCAGAAGGGAAATACCTTATAAGTATTACCAGCGTAGGACACAACCCCCGTTTTTCACCCGTATTCGAAATTTCCGCCACCCAACCCAACCTAACACTTCAACCCCTGACCCTGGACGCTTCCTCCAGCAATCTTCAGGAGGTTTCCGTTGTAGGTAAAAAGCCATTTATCGAGCAGAAGGCAGACCGTATGGTCGTCAACGTGGACGCATCTCCTTCCAATGCCGGCTCTACCGCGCTGGATGTTTTGGAAAGAGCTCCCGGCGTCACCCTGGACAAGGACGATAATATCAGCCTGAAAGGCAAGCAGGGTGTGACGGTGATGATCGACAACAAACCCACCTACCTCAATGCTGCCCAGCTGGCCAGCTATCTCAAAAGCCTGCCGGCTTCCGCCATCGACCAGATCGAGCTCATGACCAATCCTTCCGCGAAATATGATGCGGCGGGCAATTCCGGGATCATCAATATCAAGACAAAAAAGAACAAGGCCAAAGGCTTCAATGGCAGCGTCAACCTGACACATACCCAGGGCGTTTACCCTAAGCCCAGCGGCAATATCAACCTGAACTACCGCAATGGGAAAACGAATTTTTTTCTCAATGGCGGATACAGCCGCTGGGAAGGTTTTCAGCACCTGGATATCTCCCGTACCTATCTTGACGCCGGTCCGGGCAAGGTGGTGAACTCCATCTTTACCCAGGGCACGGAGATGCATTTTGTCAATCCCGCCATGAACCTCAAATTCGGCATGGACTATTATCTGTCCAATAAGACTACTTTGGGATTCGTGGTCAGCGGTTTTCAGAACAAGGAGAATAACAACAGCTCCAGCAACATATTTCTGAAAGACCCGCATGGCAATATCGACTCTATGGTCAATTCCCCCAGCACAACCCACAATACCTGGAAGAATGGTTCGGTCAACCTGAACTACCGCCATCAATATGATTCTACGGGAAGGGAGCTGACGGCAGACCTGGACTATGTTCATTATTCTTCCGGCAGCGACCAGTATTTCGATAATATCACTACCTATCCCAACAGCAACAACAGCAGCGAGACCATTCTCACCGGCAATCTGCCCGCCAGGATCAATATCTATACGTTCAAGACGGACTATACACATCCCGTCAGTAAGGACGTAAAAATCGAGGCCGGTCTGAAATCGAGCTATGTCAATACGGACAACACGGCCAACTATTATAATGTCATTCATGGCGCCAGCGAGGTAGACACCACGAAGACCAATCACTTCCTCTATCGTGAGAATATCAACGCCGGCTATCTCAACTTTAACAAGCAATACAAGAAGTGGAGTATTCAGGCCGGTCTGCGGCTGGAGAACACCAACTACTCCGGTCACCAGCTGGGCAATGGCTCCCAGCTCAACAGGGATTCGAGCTTTTCCCGTAGCTATTTCAGCTTGTTCCCCACCGCCTATATCAGCTATGCAGCCAGTGAAAAGAATCAGTTCTCTCTGAACTATGGCCGTCGCATCGATCGTCCGGCATACCAGGACCTGAACCCCTTTCTCTTTTTCCTGGATCAGTATACCTACCAGGCGGGTAACCCTTATCTGCAGCCCCAGTTCTCCCAAAATGTAGAGCTGAGCCATACCTATGCGGGATTTCTTTCCACTACGGTCAATTACAGCTATACAAAGGATTTTTTCTCGCAGACGTTCGAGCAATCAGGCCATGCCACCATTGTTCGAAATGGCAATATCGGCAACCGGAAGAATGCAGGCATCGCGGTCAGCGCACAGCTGCATGTTACCAAATGGTGGATGTCTATCCTGTACAGCAATGTCAACTATACCAAGTTCAACGGATACCTCTATGGCGAGCCCGTCAATGTAGACGCCACCACGCTGCTGCTCAATGTGAACAACCAGTTCACCCTCGGGCATGGATGGAGCGGAGAGCTTTCCGGTTGGTACCGAACTAAAGGTGTTGAAGGGCAATTGATTATATATTCCTTTGGCGAAGCTAACGCCGCCATCTCCAAAAAAATAATGGGTGAAAAAGGCAGCATCAAGCTGGGGGTTCGGGACTTCCTTTATACCATGAAACCCCACGGCTATATCAACTTCCAGCAGACGGAAGCCACCTTCCGGAACTTCCACGACAGCCGTCAGGTCAGTGTTACGTTTGGCTACCGCTTTGGCAAGCCCATCAAAGCCCCGTCCCGCAGAACGGCCGGTGGCGCAGGAGAGGAGCAAAGCCGTGTCAAGACAGGAGGCAACAATTAGTGTCGGAAGACCTATCTTTGCCGCTCAACTTCTAATCATGCCATCCTTTGATATTGTCAGCAAGGTTGACCCGCAGACACTGGACAATGCGGTCAACGTTACAAAGAAAGAGATAACCAACAGATTTGATTTTTCTAACTCCCACGTCGTCATCGATCTGGATAAGAAAGAATCGAAGATCATGCTGGAAGCGGAGAGCGACATGAAGATCAACCAGATCACAGATGTACTGATCAGCCGCAGTATGAAGCAGGGACTGGATCCCCTGGCATTCGACCTCACGAAGGAGGCTTATCCCAGCGGAAAAGTGACAAAGAAGGAAGTTCCCGTGCGCAACGGGCTCAAACAGGAGGATGCCAAAAAAGTGGTCAAGCTTATCAAGGATTCGGGCCTGAAGGTACAGGCTGCGATCATGGACGACCTGGTCCGTGTCACAGCCAAAAAGATCGATGACCTGCAGTCCATCATTCAACTCTGCAAGAGCGCCAACCTGGGGATACCGCTCCAGTATGTCAATATGCGGAGCTAGATACATAGAGAAATTATTTGTTTTACCCATTGATACTCCGTATCTTTGCAAACTCTTAGGTAAAAAATCGTACGGCCAAATCCGTACAACCTTCAAATAGAACTAATTATGAAAAAAGGTATCCATCCGAATAACTATCGGTTCGTTGTTTTCAAGGACATGAGTAATGGCTATTCTTTCCTTAGCCGTAGCGGAGCTGCTTCCAGGGAAACTATCAAGTGGGAAGATGGCAACGAGTATCCCCTGATCAAATTGGAAATTTCCAATACTTCCCATCCCTTCTTCACTGGTAAGAACGTACTGGTGGATACGGCTGGTAGGATCGACAAATTCAAAAAGCGTTACGAAAAGAAAGCCAAATAAGCATTGGTTCTCACATAACCTATTATCCCTTCCTGCAATGGAGGGGTTTTTTTTTAGGTCGAACGGACCTGGTTCATTGTCCCGACTTTATACCGTAGCTTTAATCCATGGATGATTCCCTGTTTCCATTTACGCTCACCCGGCCCATCGCCGACATACGTGTAGGCATCCTGACCATTCGGGAGAAGGAGCAGCGTGGTTCCCGCGGAGTATTGCACTGGATACCCCTTCTCATCCGCCCCTGGCATATCTTCCAGCTCAATGCCGAAGCGCTGGTCGACGATTTTATGCTGCTGACCAGTGGACGTCTTTCACAGCCTATCCCATCTTCCGTACAGGCCATCGCCCCGGAGAACATTTTTATCGAAGAGGGCGCTGTGCTGCAGCACTGTATCCTCAATGCTTCCACGGGACCGATCTACATTGGCGCCCGAACAGAGACCATGGAAGGTTCACTCATTCGCGGCCCCTTTGCTCTTTGTGAAGGTGCAACGGTGAAGCTGGGCACAAAGATATATGGCGCCACTACGATAGGGCCTTATAGTATCGTTGGCGGCGAGATCAAGAACTCGGTAATTTTTGGCTATTCCAACAAAGGGCATGACGGCTATCTGGGAGACTCCGTAATAGGGGAGTGGTGCAACCTGGGCGCCGGCACTTCCAACTCCAATCTGAAGAACAATGCTGCCGAAGTAAAAGCCTGGGATCAAAGCTCCGGCCAATATATTTCCGCGGGCGGCAAATGTGGTTTGCTGATGGGGGATTATTCCCGCAGCGCTATCAACACTTCCTTCAATACAGGTACGGTGGTTGGCGTCTGTTGCAATGTATTCGGAGAGGGGCTTACGCCCAAATATATCCCCAGCTTCAGCTGGGGATATGAGAACAATCCCGGATATCAGATGGAAAAAGCCCTGCGCGACATCGACAGCTGGAAAAGATTTAAAGGGCAGGCACTTACCGATGCCGAAATAAAAAAACTCAGATATATTTACGAAAAATTATAAATCACCCGATCAATGAGAAAGCAAATTGCGGCCGCCAACTGGAAAATGAATCTTACGTATCAACAGGGAGAAGAATTGCTGGATGCTATTTTAAAAGAAAATATCGAGCTGAAGGAGCATCAGCAGGCCGTCTTTGCCGTTCCGTTTCCTTACCTCATCATGGCCCAGACGCGGCTGGGAAATAAGAAGAACTATGCTGCCGCTGCGCAGAACTGCTCGGATCAGCCTGCCGGAGCTTATACGGGTGAAGTATCTGCCGAAATGCTTCGTTCTATCAATATCCGTTATTGCGTGCTGGGGCACAGCGAAAGAAGAGAATATTTCTCCGAACATAATCAATCCCTGGCCGCGAAGACACAGCGTTGTCTGGAACGGGGTATTACCCCCATCTTCTGCTGCGGCGAACCCCTTAGTATCCGCGAGGTAGATGCCCAGGAAAGCTTTGTAGAGGCTCAGCTGAAAGAATCTCTTTTCCATTTCTCCCCTGAAGATATCAGCAAGATCGTCATCGCCTATGAGCCCATCTGGGCCATCGGCACGGGCAAGACAGCCTCCGCCCAACAGGCACAGGAGATGCACGCCTGTATTCGTGGCCTGTTAAAAGCCAAATACGGACAGGTGGCGGACTCCATTCCCATTCTTTACGGTGGCAGCGTCAAGGCCGGCAATGCAGTGGAACTGTTCAGCTGCCCGGACGTAGATGGTGGCCTGGTAGGGGGAGCTTCGCTGGTAGCCGCTGATTTTCTGACAATTATGAGGGCCCTTAAGTAGGGAATATTTTATATCTTTACTGCATGTTGAAAAACCTCGACATCGCAATCAAGAAGGTGCGAAGACTGCCTAGGATCAACCTTTCCAGGCGGATAATGCTGGGGATCCGGAAGTATATTACAGGTTATCCGTATTACATTACTGTTCAGACGGTGAGCGCTTGCAATTTGAAGTGCAAGCATTGCTTTATAAATGATTATCACACGGAGATACATGACGGGGTCATTCGGATAATGAAAATGGAGGAGTTCACTGTTTTTGCAGAAAGGCTGGCTCCCATGATCCGGAACGCCTCCTTCTTCACATTTTCCACATTTGAAGCCATACTTAATAAGTATCTTTTTCAAATGATGGACCTTATCCTGCAGATCAATCCGGATATACGATTCCCTTTCCTTTCCAATTCGATGGAGCTCAGCGAGGAAAAGATCCGTCAGCTGGAAAAGTATCCGGTGTCGGAGGTCAATGTCTCCATGGACGGCTATACCAAAGAGACGGTCGAGAATTTCAAGACAGAAGTAAAGTTCGAAAAGATAGTGGAAACCATTCGCCTGCTCAAGACCTCTTCCCTAAAGGATGTGGTGGCAGTGACCTTTGTGGCCCACCGGGACAATATCCATGAGCTGCCGGACTATGTGGATTTCGTTCATCAGCTGGGTGTGCGCAGGATATATGTCAACAATGTCCTTACGTTTACCCGGAACCTGGCTCCCCTGGCCCTTTATACGCAGGAAGGGAACTCTGTTGCACAAGCGCTTTTCGACGAAGCTGTCCGACGGGCCCGTGGCCATAAGATATCCATTAGCATACCCCGTCTTAAGCCTAAGCAAATGGGTTGTCAGACAGTCGAGACTTTTTATGTGGACATCAAGGGTAATGTGGCTCCATGTGATTTTCTCGGTGTCACCACTCCCTTTACGCTATGGGAAAAGACCACCAGCAATCCCCCCGTTATTTTCGGGAATATCTTAAAGACTGACCCCATGGAGATCTATCGCAGCAGCGAGGCCCGCCAGTTCAGAGAGGCCCATCGCCTTGGCCGCGACCTGCCTGTGCAATGCCGCAATTGTATCGATGCGTACGGGTTGATGTGCAGCAATCGCATTCATCACACGGCGTAATGACGATAGCAAAGATCTTATATAAGAATATGTACTGGAAAGCGCTGCTGGCAGCTCTTTCTTTTTTTACCAATCTCTTTTTGGTCCGCCTGTTCAGGGCCTCCGTTTCCGCCGAGTACTATTCTTTTATATATCTCCTTTCTCTTCTCGCCACCTTTTTTACGTTTGGCCTTGACATCAGCCTCAACTATTTTCTTTCACGCCGGGAGCTATCGTTTACAACAGCAGGCAGGATCGTTGCAGGGGCGACCGTCTTTTCCCTGGCCGTCAGCCTTCCCTTACTTGCGCTGACCTTTCATTTATTCAGCCATCACCATATCACCATGGGAAAATGGCTCCTTTTTTCGGCTTTGCATATATCCGGGACCCTGCTGACCGGCTTGTCAGGAACTATCTTTACTGCATATGGTCGTAGCTGGCAGGCAACCCGGTATACGTTTGCTGTAAATATCCTGGTGGTCGCCCTGATCTTTTTTGCATCCTTGTTCTTTCAGGGCCCCCGGCTGGTGGAGAACCTTTTCATGATCTTATTTTCTTTTTCATTCCTGCAGGGGGCCCTGCTTTTGATACTGGCTGCCATATCCTATGGAGGCAGGCGTGCGGAACCTGTATCCCGGGACGTCCATATCCCTTTCATCCTTCGCTATTCCTTTAAGGCCTTTATCATCAATTTTATATTCTTTTTAGGCGTCCGACTGAACATCTATCTGCTGCCTTACTTTGTCGATGCCGTTGAGCTGGGAAATTATATTCAGGCATACAAACTGGTGGAATACATTGGCCTGGCGGCATCCTTTTTATATTATCCCTTTATGGCATGGGTGGCAGGGGCGCAGGAGGAAGAGAAAAAGGAGAGAGCGCTTTTGTTGCTTATTCGTATCTCGCATACGGGGATGCTTCTTTTTTGCATAGGCATCCTCCTGGGTGGAAAAATGCTTTTTCCACTGATGTATGGCCGCTCGTTCGGGAGCATGTACAGCATAACTCTTTTCTTTATACCGGGCCTTTCCCCTGTTTTTTCATCTACTTTTTTTACGGCTTACTTCTATGGGGTCCACCGGCTGAAGAATAACTTTACCAGCGGTTGTATACAGCTGGGCCTGTCCATAGCGCTGTTTTTCCCGTTGACGGCCGTCCTTGGCGTGTGGGGGGCGGCACTGGCATTCAGCATAGCAAGTCTGGGCTCTATGGCGTATGACTGTATCGTCTTCCGGAAATTGACGCCTTACAGGCTGGCGGATATACTGTTCATCCGAGCCGGCGATTGGAAACATATCAGGATATTTGTACTGCAATTAGTTAAATTTGATTTGAAATAAAGATCCGCATGCATTTTCGCAGATTTTTGAAGACAAGACTGAAAAGTACCCTGAATGGACTCGGGTATGAGATCCGTGCCCTCAACAGGCTGCGTGCGCCGGATGCCGTCGTTTACAATACGGCGGAATACGCCGATCGTTTTTATAGCAACCAGTCACTGGTTGATAAATACCGGAGAGAGAGCGTGACCCAACATTTGCAAAACCTTCGCATACTGCTGGACGAAGAAGATATACGCCTTCATAAAGACATGACCATATTGGATGCCAGCTGTGGCACAGGTGACTGTTTGAAAATGTTGAGGGATGAATACAACTGCCAACATCTCACCGGTACCGAAATTTCCCGGGCAGCGCTGGCTATTACCCGTGAGATATGCCCACATGCCGAATTGCATGAGCTGGATCTGGAAAAACAAAAGCTAGCCGGGGACTTCGATCTCGTCCTCTGCCAGCAGGTGCTCGAACACCTTGTAGAGCCTGAGACAGCACTGCGTAATCTCGTGGCCATGTTACGTCCAGGCGGTATTTTAGTGATCACAGTGCCCGATGGCAGACTCGACGATTTTGCTGGACATATCCATTTTTGGGGCAGCGACAGTCTGCCTATTTTTCTTCGCAGGGAATTACCCGGATGCAATATCCGGACGGGGCATCTGCAGGATGAGGTCTCCTTATTTGCCGTCATCAGAGGTTCGTGACAAAGGCAACAGCGTCAGGTTCAGGATCAGCAGCTCATAAAAAAAGACATCGATGAACAAGAGGTTCATGGTATGGAACAGGATGGGTATCCAGAATAGCCACCGGTCCCATTTCCTGGTAAAGAAACCGATGAGCATACATCCTTGCAATAGGATCATCGTCAGGAATCCCAGATAGGCCACCATCGGATGAGTGATGACCCAGGCATACAGCTCCGTGAGCAGGCTGTCCGGATGCTGGACCATGAACAGGGCCTGGTTGGTCTTGATAAATTCTGCGCCATTGGGGAGGAAGAACAGGCTGTGTTTGATCAAAGCCTTGTGGATAAAGGCGTCTGTAAATATATACAGGTAGAAATAGCGGAACCCTTCCCACATCAGCCTGAATTTCCTTTCTTTTTGTAAGAGGAATGCATAAGGCAGCACCATTACCCCGATGATGGAGGCATTATGATGATGGCTGTAGCTGTTGTAGATCAGCCCATAAAGCGTCCAGCCGATGGCGCAGCACAGGACGGCCCATCTGTAACGGCCAGAGGTGGCCCAGGAGTACGAGGTGAAGAATAATAGCAAAATATCGAAAGCCCAGGCAGGGAATTTATTGTCCGCCAGCAGGCGGGGGACGCCGGTGAGATGATATAACCAGTATGTATAGTCGAAATCAGTCTCATACAGCACAGGCTGCTGCATCTGATGGACCAGCGAATGGGTCAGCAGCCGGTAGACAAAAATAAAGAATGCAAACCCGAATGTCCATCGGGCAGCTCTGTCCCTATTTAGTATGGGGAGACTCCAGCTCATAGAGTATTTTACGGTAATCCGCTACGGGCAAATTTTGTTTGTCATAATGAACGTGCAATTGGTAGATGCCCAGGTGTTGAATATCCCTCTTCACCGAATGCCGGATGTATTGCAGAAGCCAGGGTAAATATTGTCCGTAGTCTTCCTTCGCATTCATCGCATGAGAGCTTAACAGCCTCATGTAGGGATGTTTGCGTACCAATTCACGAATAGCCGGCGCCTTGGGGTCTTCTCCTGCCGGCGCTCCCTGGTAGGGAACGGCCTGGTAAAAAGCTGAAAGGGTGGAGTAGATCATCATTCTGCGGGGTTCATCAAGCGTATGGTGCAGGTCCAGCAGCTCGTTGTCAGCCGTAATGACCAAAAAATCGTCTGCACTCCTTTGCTCCCTACCGGCATACATGCCCATGACCAGGGCCGGGGTGACCTCGCAGCTGCTCTTATGACCATAAAGGACGGCTCCGATAAAGATAATGGCAAGAAAAAAGAGCAATTTATACTCCTGCCAGCATCGCACAAGATATAGTCTTTGGATGTATGAACGCAAGGAAATCATGCTTTTAGCCAGTTGCCTGGGGGATGTGGAATTTGTGTGAAAATAAGGAATTTGCGGCACTAAAATCGTATCTTGCACCCTCATTAAAAAGGGGTATTTACACCGCAATGAAGAACATCCGGAATTTTTGCATCATCGCCCATATTGACCACGGTAAAAGTACCCTGGCAGACCGTTTGCTCGAAATGACCAACACCATATCTGCAAGGGATATGCAGGCACAGGTGCTGGATGATATGGACCTGGAAAGAGAGAAGGGGATCACTATTAAAAGCCACGCCATCCAGATCAATTATGCCCATAAAGGACAGCAATATATACTCAACCTGATCGATACTCCGGGACATGTCGATTTCAGCTATGAAGTCAGCCGGGCGCTGGCTGCTTGTGAAGGCGCCCTTTTGCTGGTGGATGCTACCCAGGGTATCCAGGCCCAAACCATTTCCAATCTTTACCTGGCCATTGGCAACGACCTGGAGATCATCCCTGTCATCAATAAGATCGATATGGATGGCGCCATGGTAGAGGAGGTAAAGGATCAGATCATCGACCTCATCGGCTGCCGGCCGGAGGAGATATTGCTGGCCAGTGCACGCACAGGGCTTGGCGTTCAGGAGATAATCGATGCCATCATCGAAAAGATACCGCCTCCGGAAGGCAATCCCGACGTACCTCTGCAAGCCCTCATCTTTGACAGCGTATTCAATTCTTTCCGGGGTATCATCGTATACTACCGGATACTCAATGGCAGCATCAAAAAAGGCGATATCGTAAAATTTGTCTCGACTGATATCGAATACGAGGCGGATGAGGTGGGGGTGCTGAAACTCACATTGGAACCGAAACAGGAGGTAAAGACGGGGGACGTAGGATACATTATTACGGGTATTAAAAATGCAAAGGAAGTCAAGGTAGGGGACACCATCACCTTGGCAAGCAATCCCAAGCCGGAGATGATCCAGGGTTTCGAGGAAGTAAAGCCGATGGTATTTGCCGGAATATTCCCCGTCAATACGGATGATTTTGAAGAGCTGCGGGATTGCATGGACAAGCTGCAGCTCAATGATGCCAGCCTCACGTATGAGTTGGAGACATCCCAGGCCCTTGGCTTTGGTTTCCGTTGCGGATTCCTTGGCATGCTGCATATGGAGATCATCCAGGAAAGGCTGGAAAGAGAGTTCAACCAGACGGTGATCACTACCGTCCCCAACGTAAGCTTTGTCGCCTATACTACCAAAGGGGAGGAGATAGTGGTGAACAATCCCGCGGAAATGCCCGACCCGGTGCGTATCGAGAGGATCGAAGAGCCATATATCAAGGCGCAGATCATTACCAAACCGGATTATATCGGCAATATCATGACCCTTTGTCTGGGCAAGCGGGGTATACTGCTCAATCAAAGCTACCTGACCACTACTCGCGTCGAGCTCATCTTCGAGATGCCATTGACGGAAATAGTATTCGACTTCTATGATAAGCTGAAAAGCCAGACCCGCGGTTACGCTTCCTTCGACTATCATCCGATAGGCAGGAGAGAAAGCGATATCGTAAAGATGGATATCCTCCTCAACGGGGATAAAGTAGATGCCCTCAGCGCTCTTATCCATCGCAGCCGGAGCACGGACTTTGGAAGAAAGCTCTGTGAAAAGTTAAAGGAGCTTTTGCCCCGTCAGCAATTCCAGATCGCTATCCAGGCCGCCATCGGCGCCAAGGTCATCGCACGGGAGACCATCAGCGCCTTGCGTAAGGACGTTACAGCCAAATGTTATGGCGGTGACATCAGCCGTAAGCGTAAGCTGCTGGAAAAGCAGAAGGAAGGTAAAAAGCGTATGCGCCAGATCGGTAACGTGGAAGTTCCGCAGGAGGCATTCCTGGCCGTCTTGAAATTGGATGACTAAACAACTTATGCAGAAGATATCCTTTCTTTTATTCCTTTTGTTCCTTCCTTTTCTCAATCAGGCCCAGGGAGTAAAGACTATCAGCTTCCGGCAGGAGAAGCTGAAGACCCGGCTGCAGAATTACTATATCGCCGGCGTCAGGGATGACAGACAGGATACTGCCACCATTGGCTCCGTACGGGCCGGTCTTTTCAGTAAAAAGTATGTATCGCTCAATCTGCCCGGCGGAGCTGCCGCGGCTATATCGGATTTCCTGAAGACCAACCTGACACAGGACACCCGCACCAATTCCATCACCCTCCACATTGCGCAGCTCGAGGTTGCCGAAAAGGCGGGAGGGCTAAAGGCAGAATCGGAGGTGCGGATGAATATCGCCTTTTACAATGCCGGTGGAAAGATCGTGGAATACAAAGGGAACAATTCTGTGCAGTCCACCATGGACGCCACCCGGTATATCGAAGAGCTCATCAGACGTGGCCTGGACGATATGTTACAGCAGTTCGATACCTGGGCAGGCCAGCATCAACAACAGCTGAAGGCCAGTAACAGCGGTCCCTCCGTAGACGTACAGGCAGAAATAGCAACCAGTTCCGACGATACGGATAAGATCGCCTGGTCCACCGGAAGGCTTCTGACATTAGATGATTTTAGAGGCAGGCCAGATGACCTAAGCCGTGCCGCTGCCGCGACCAACAGCGGTCTGGATGTGAGGACCAGCCAGCAGACACAGTACAGCCAGACCAGGGTCGTCGTTACCATCCTCCCTTTTTTTGACAAGAGCCGGTCCTGGTGCCGGACCGATAGCCGTAATGCCCGTACCTTACAGCACGAACAGCATCATTTCAATATCACAGCCATAAAAGCCTGTGAATTGGCTGACACGATCCGTAGCTTTACCTTTACGCCCGGTAATTATATCAAAGAGCTGGAACAGCTGTACAGACAGAAGGAGAAAGAGATCCAGCAGCAGCAGGAGCTCTATGATGGGGAGACCAATCATGGACAGATAGTTGCCGCCCAGGCCAAATGGGAACAGATGATCAAGGACATGCTGGGCAAACAGGGCTGCTATAAGTAGGCCCGGAAATTGCATCGAATCATCACGCTAATAGCATAATACTCATGCGCACCCCGCTTCAAAAAGGAGAAAAGATACTTTTGGTCACCTACAGCAGCTGGACCCTGCTGGTCCTCCCTGTCCTTATTGCTCTGGCAGGCTGTGTTGCTTCCTATTTCATAGGCTTTATCGAGCGTTATGGATGGATCGCCGCCGCCCTGGGCATCCTTTATTTCCTGTGGAAATATTATACGTGGAAGGTCAATATCTGGGTAGTGACCAATTATCGCGTTGTCGACGAGTCCGGTCTGCTCAGCCATTATGCCAAAGAAAGTCCCCTGGATAAGATCAACAATGTCTCTTATGATATGACGCCGATGGGCAGGCTTTTCAATTACGGGCATGTAGAGATACAAACGGCTGCCGAAGTAGGAGCAACGGATTATTTCAACGTCAATCATCCCCGCCGCCTGAAGGATACCATCACGGCCGCACAGTCGGAATATAAAACACTCCAGACCTCGGCCCATGCACAGCAGATGGCGGCGGCCATACAGCAGGCTATGCCATACGCCGCCCATCCGGGACCGGCTCAAAATGCTCCTGCCATTGCTGCCGAGCTGGAGAAATTATTTGATCTTAAGCAAAAGGGCGCCTTGTCGGAGGAAGAGTATCTGCGGGCGAAAAACAGATTGTTAGGCCATTGAAGAGACGTCGGACCTGGCGGTCCGGCTTTTACGCGGACTCTGTTTGTCTGTCCTTCGGACGGCTTCGCTGTGCGAAGCCGGGCTCAGCCATTGGGCTTCTTGACCGGTTTCTTGGCCGGGGTAGTAGTCTTCGCCTTTTCGGCGTTCTGAATATTTTTCTCGGATTGTTCCTGCAGTTTCTGCTCGTTGATGGCCCCGTTGTCATCCCTCATCTTCTCATCCATCGGGAACTCACCGTTCTTGAGAATAGTATTGAATATCCGTTTCTCAACATGCACCCACATGCCATCCTGCCACTTGAACCCTTCAAAGTCCCCATCCGGTATATAAGTGTCCTTTCTCTCCGGCTCATCCCCTTCGGGGACCAGGTGATCGAACAACACCATATTGAGTTGTGGGTCATAATTGAACCGGGTGGTGGCATCCTTCTTGTATTCGATGTTATACCTGTATTGGACGGGTTTCCGTATCGAATCGTCCTGGAATGAAAAATAAGGTCCTCCAAAAACGGGCTCCCCGCTGCGTGAAAAGGTCAGCACTTCCATCCATTTTTTATTGCTGCTGCGCGTGAAGTCATCAAACCCCAATAACGTATAATAATTGGTCCCCTGGTAGGACTTCTCGATTATCCGGTAATAGATGGCGCCTATCCAGTTACGGCGGGTCCTTATAGAATCCAGCGGCTTGGCAGTGAACATGGAGACGTCAAAAAGAGGGTAAAGCTTCAGCGATCCATCGGGCTGATTCATCTGAATGGCCCCTTCCTGTAAAAAGAGCAGATCATCTCTTTTATACTGCCAGGTGAGGATCCGGAATGTGCTGTCCGGAGCATATAGCCTGGATATGCCTGCCAGGCTGTCGAATGGGTAATAAAAAGAGTTCTTCATCTTGAGACTCCGCACCAGGGTACGGATGAACTGGCTGTCGGCGCGCAACCGCACAGCCGGATCCCCTGCATTGATCAGCGAGTCCGACAACACCTTCAGGGAGTCCTCTTGTACCTGCAACGACTTCAAAACGCTCCTGCTGATGGAGGTCTGCGCATGCATTTGCTGGAAACCTGCGCCGAAGAGGCAAATAAGCACAATATAGAACACACGGTTGATCATATTAGGATTTTTAACGCTAAAGACATATCCGTATTTCATCACAAGTGCAAAGCTTTTGCAAAATCGTATAAGTTGCTAAAAATCATGTCAATGGAAGGGTGGGGGAGCGTTGGCGCGGGGCTGGTGGTGCTCAGGAACACGGTATACATGCCTGCGTTCTTCCCAAATTCCATATCGCTGATATTGTTTCCTACCATAATGCTCCTTGAGAGATCGATCTCCGGGAGGTCCTGCTGTGCAGCAAACGCCATCCCAGGATTAGGCTTACGGTGGGGATGATCATCTGAAAGGGCGTCGCAATAATATATTGCATCGATCCGTCCTCCTCCCGCCACAACCGCTGCCGTCATCTTTTCGTGTATGTCCGTCAATGCTGCTATGGTCATCAGTCCCTTTCCAACTCCTTTTTGATTCGTCACTACCACGATGCGGGGAAAGATCTTCGACAGTAAAGATAATGCTTCCAATCCCCCCTCATAAAATACAAATTCGCCGTAATGGAAGATATAGCTCTGATCCTTTTCCACGTTGATAACCCCATCCCTGTCAAGAAACAGGGTCCACCGGCTATCGATTTCTCTAAGATCCAGCATACTATGCATGAAAATATTCTTCTTCTACCAGCTGACAAATAATGTGTCCGATGAGCATATGCGCCTCCTGTATCCTGGGTGTGTTGGAGGATGGCACATTCACCAGGTAGTCGCTCAATTCTTTTAATGCGCCGCCGCTTGCACCCGTGAACCCTATTGTTATCATCTCTTTTTCCCGTGCCGTCTCAAAAGCTTGTACGATATTGGCGGAATTGCCCGAAGTAGACAGCCCGATGAGTATATCGCCTTTTTTCCCAATACCCCTGATCAGCCGCGAATAGATCACGTCATAAGTGTAGTCGTTGGCTACCGCCGTAAGATAAGACGTGTTGCAATGCAATGCCTCGGCGGGCAGGGCTTCCCGATTGATATAAAACCTCCCCGAGAACTCGGCCGCCAGGTGCTGCGCATCTGCTGCGCTTCCTCCGTTGCCGCAAAAATAGATATGGTTGCCGTTACGGAACACCGTAACGATGACATCCACGAGCTCCTCGATCAGCAGCAATAGCCGTTCGTCCTTTAGCACTTCAGATTTTACGGACACCGACTCGCTGATACAGTGTTTTATTTTGTCCTTCATAGATAAATTTTAAGTCCGCAACCCTGCGGTTTTATCGCTCAGTGTTATAATACTGTCCACTAGCTTGCTCCATGAATATTTTTCCCTTTCTGTACGAAGATGAGGAATAAAATGGTCGAAGCCTAATTCGAACATACGCAATATCCCGTCCGCCAGGGCTTCGGCTTCCGGCTGTACTACCAACCCCACACGTTCGTGCGGAACCAGGGCGGGCAGCCCTCCCACATCCGTGACGATCATGGGTATTCCGAAATGATAGGCGAGGGGAGTAACTCCGCTCTGAGTGGCATTCCGGTAAGGCTGTACCACCGCATTTGCCGCACAGAGATAGTACTTCACATCCTGGTCGGGAATAAAGTCTGTGCGTAGCAGCAGACTGGGACCGATGCCAAGCCGTTCGATCTGTTCCCGATAGCCCCGCTCGTCCTCATAGAATTCACCTGCCACCAGCAGCTTGATACCTGCCGCCCTGATACGGCTATCCGCCATGGCGTCGAACAGCATGTCGAGCCCTTTGTATTTGCGGATGAATCCGAAGAACAGCAGTATCCTGTCATCGTCCCCGATGGACAGCCCTTTTTGTCGCAGCGCGGCCCTGGCCTCCTGCCGGGTAACAGGCTCTCCAAAGTTGTCGTACAAAGGATGCGGCACCTGCAAGGCAGGTTTCTCCTTTTCAAAAGATCGCAGGTCCTGCATCACCTTTTCGCTCATGGTAATATAGGCGTCACAGCTCTTTAGGAAATACTTTGTAAAGGGGATATCACCCGGCCTCCGCTCATGTGGTATGACATTATCCGTCAAGGCAATGATGCGGGTATGCCTGTTCCTGCGCACTCTCCGCAGGATGGTCCCCAGCGCGGGCCCCATAAACGGCAGCCAGTACCGTACGACGATGATGTCGGGACGGCGGCGTCTCAGCTCTTCGCCTACCAGCCACCAGTTGATGGGATTGATGCTATTGACACGGGAATGGATGTTCAGACCCTCGGGGGCGGGTTCATCCGTATATTGCGAGCTCCCGGGAAACAAAAAGGAAGGGTATTGTAATGAAAAGGAGTAGATCTGACAATCATAGCCTGCCTGTATAAAGGCCTTTGCCAGCCGGTGATTGAACGTAGTAAGCCCTCCTCCTCTGAGGGGGTGTGCAGGGCCCAGGATGATGACGGAGCCGTTCATGGCTGATCCAGCCCCAGTTTTTCTTCGATGAGATAATTGTTCCGTCCCGATGAATTACGGCCTATCAGCTCCGCCACAAAGCCGGTGAGAAAAAGCTGGCTCCCGATGACCATCATGGTCAGCGCAATATAAAAAGCTGGTTTCGTCGTCAATCCAAAAGTAGTATAGTGTGCGAGCTTGTTGGCAATGAGGTATACGGCGAAGAAGAAGCCGATGAGAAAGCATACCACACCCAGGGGACCGAAAAAGTGCATGGGGCGTTTGCCATATTTACCTACAAAGGTGATCGACACCAGGTCTAACAAGCCTTTCAGTCCCCTGCCCAGGCCGCCGAATTTTGTATACCCATATTTCCGGGCCCTGTGTTGCACCACTTTCTCGCCTATACGGCGGAAGCCAGCCCATTTTGCAATGACGGGGATATAGCGATGCATCTCTCCATAAACCTCGATGCCTTTGACGACTTTGAGGCGGTAGGCCTTCAGTCCACAGTTGAAATCATGGAGCGGTATTTTGCTTACGCGCGCCGTGGTCCAGTTAAAGAATTTGGATGGCAGGGTCTTTGAAATGGGGTCATGACGGACTTTTTTCCAGCCGCTGACCAGGTCGAAATTATCTTCCAGGATCATACGCCGAAGCTCGGGTATTTCATCCGGGCTATCCTGCATATCTGCGTCCATAGTGATCACGACCTCTCCGACGGAGGCTTTGAAGCCTTCGTTAAGAGCGGCAGACTTGCCATAATTGCGTTGGAACCGTATGCCCCGAATACAGGGATTGCCTCGTCGTAATTCTTTAATGACCTCCCAGGAATTGTCCGTGCTGCCATCGTCTACGAGAATGATCTCACAGGAAAGGTTATTCTCCTTTACCACGCGGTCGATCCAGCTGCATAGTTCAGGCAGGGATTCGTCTTCGTTGTATACAGGTATGACTATCGATACATCCATGTGGTGCTTTATTATTTAAATGCCGTGTCGTGGAATTCCGGTTTTTTCTTTTTTACAATAGCTGCGATCAGCAGAGAGATCAGGAAACAGAAAATATAGGAAACGCAAAGCCCGGTCAGGATCTTGGGAAGGGCATATTGGTTCTTTCCCCGCTGTTCATCCAGTGTTTTGTCAATGAGGTCCTGGTCCATCTTTATGCTCTGCATGAACTTCTCGGCCTTCTCGAGTGTTGCGCGCTCCACAGCATCCCGGAACCCTTGATCGATGAAGTTCATCAGGATCCAGGAAAAGATACTTTGCAGGAACATGGCGATGACAAAGACGAGAAAGGCGGCTTTCAGAGCCTCTCTGAATTCCAGGTATCCTGCCTGGGCCTTTTTTTCCATTACAGGGGCGACAATGGCGGCGCTGATAAGAACAAGCCAGATAAACCAGCTATATCCTATGAACGCATCAATCCCCCCAAGATACAATATTGTTATAAGGAGGATCAGGGCCAGACCTGCGATCAATCCGCAGGTGACTGCGATAGATATTTTTCCGGATTTCATATTAAAATTATGATTGGTGTGAGAGATCACTCCATACCAGCCTCTCTCCGTTGAGGATACCCAGCGCACGTCCTTTGAGGGTCTGACCAAGGAAAGCCGTGTTCTTCGACTTTGACCGCAGCATACCTTCCTCCACTTTTGTCGTCCCTGCGGGATCGAACAGGCTGAGACAAGCTGCCCCGCCTTCTATGATGGATGGCTGCTCCATCCCAAAGATATTCCTTGGCGAGTAGGATAACAGATCCACTGTCCGTTCGACCCTCAGCTCCGGGATCGCCGTCCGCAGCGCGGCATAGGCTATATCCAGTCCTGTCATTCCGGCCTTGGCATATTCAAACTCTATGGTCTTGCTGTCGTATTCATGGGGCAGGTGATGCGAGGCCACACAATCTATCGTTCCATCCAGGACAGATTGTTTCAGCGCCGTTACCGAAGCCTCGTCCCGCAGGGGGGGGAAGACCTTCAGGTTGGTGTCGTAATTGACAAGGTGGGCATCGGTGAAAAAGAGATGATAAGGTGTCACCGAACAGGTGACAGCAAGACCCCCCTCTTTTGCCCTTCGTATATATTCCAGTCCACGGGGAGAGCTGACTCCTGTGAAGTGCAGACGGGAATCCGTATACCGGGCCAGCTTGATGTCCCGGGCGATGATCAGCTCTTCGGCCATCATGGGTTTGCCGGGCAGGCCGAGCCGGGTGGAGACGATGCCTTCGTTCATCAGCCCATTGGCCCCTACGGTACGGTCGTCCGGCACCTGGATCACCACTCCCGCGAATGCCTTTACATATTGCAGTCCTTTCAGTAACAGACCTGCCGACTGTACAGGGCTGGTACCATCGCTAAAGGCGACGGCGCCGCTGTGACGCATGTCGTACATCTCGGCCAGATCTTTGCCCTCCAATCCCTTTGTCAGGGCTCCGATGGGTCGTATGTTCACGGGGAGCAGGGCCGACCGGCTCCGGATATATTCTACCTGAGACTTGCTGTCGACGACGGGTTTGGTATTGGGTATGACAAAGACATCTGTGAATCCTCCTGCCGCTGCGGCATTGGCTCCAGTCTCGAGGGTCTCCTTATATTCATAGCCGGGATCGCAGAAATGGGAAAATATGTCTACCCAGCCTGGAGAGACATGCAGTCCGGGATGATGGATCACCTTGTCGGCAGTAGCCTGCAAGTGCTGTGCAATGGCCTTTATCCGGCCATTTTCTATGAGTATATCCCGATGCTGTCCGTTGTGAGGCGACAGGCGGTCGATGATAGTAGCCTGCTGAATGAGTATCTTCATTTCCAAAGAATTGCGCGAAGATACGGAATTTGTATACAGGATGATCAGCTGATGAATATCAGGAAGATAAAAATGGCGGAGAGCAGGACAATAAGAAGGTTTTGTTTTATTTCCGGTGTCATATGATCTTGATTGTTAATTTTCAACTCTTTATTTGAGGAACACGGTGAGACAAGCAAGTTCTCTTCTACGGTGTAGATCGATCAGGGAAGTTAATAAGCGGAATAGAGAATTGGTGGTAGGCGGGTTCCGTTGACACCATGAAATTTTCATGCCAGATTTAATACTCAGCGAAAATGCGGTCTTTGTAACACCAGAGCCATTGTTCACCCGGTTGGGCCGAGGTGATGACGGGGTGGTGAGTCTGATGGTTGTGTCTGGTCATATGCCTGTTGGGCGAGTCATCGCAGCATAGGGTAGCGCCGCAGGTCTGGCAGACCCGGAGGTGCACCCATTCGTCGCCCGTCTTTATACATTCTTCACAGACATAGTCTTTCGACTTCTTTAATTTTTCGATGGCCTCTATATGTGAACAGGATGGATCGGTGTGCATATAATAAGTTTTATACTTCTGCAAGGTATTTATGGACAAAGCTGATGGCCATTGACCCTTCGCCGACGGCAGAAGCCACGCGATTCATCGCTCCTGCCCGTACATCTCCTGCCGCAAAAATGCCGGGACAGCTTGTCTCCAACAAATAGGGGTCCCGGTCCTGCTTCCATATTTTGCTAAAATCGGCATAGGTCTTCAGGTCACGGCCCGTCTCCAGGAATCCCTTTTCATCTTTTATGATATCCAGGCCGATCCAGTCTGTATATGGACGGGCCCCGATAAAAATAAAGAGCGCATCCGCCCGGCGTGTCTCCGAAGTCCGTGAATCGACATCCTCGATGGTCAGCTCCTCCAGTCGCCCATTGCCCGAGGCCGCGCTGATCTCTTTCTTTCCCATCACCTGGACATTAGGGCGCGTGGCCAACTGGTCAATGAGATAGGCGGACATCGTGCTGATAAGGTCGCTTTTGCGGATAAGGACATACACATTTTTGGCAAACTTGGAGAGATACATGGCTGCCTGTCCCGCAGAATTACCCCCGCCTACGACATAGACCTCTTTATCCCGGAAGGCCGCGGCTTCGGTCATGGCGGCCCCATAATAAATACCGGCCCCTGTAAAATCCGCCACGCCCCTTGTATCCAGCTTTCGATAATCGACGCCGGTAGTGATCACGATGGAATGGGTGTCGATACATTGATCGTTATCCAAAATTACTTTTTTATATCCGTCCTTCTGCCGGATGTCCTTTACATATCCGGGGCAAAAAAGCTCTGCTCCCAGACGGCTGGCCTGGGTAACGGCCCGCCGGGTAAGCTCCGCGCCGCTGAGTCCTGTGGGAAAGCCTAAATAGTTTTCGATCCTCGAGCTGGTCCCTGCCTGTCCGCCGGGGGAATGACGTTCGACGAGCAGGGTCTTTAGCCCTTCAGAGGCGCCGTATACGGATGCAGCAAGACCTGCCGGACCCGCGCCAATGATCACCACGTCGTACATATTGTTCCTGATAGATGGAGTCAGGCCTATCTTCTCAGCTACCACCGGAATAGACGGCGAAGTAAGAAAGCTGCCATCTTCCAGGAACATTGCGGGAAGATCCTTTGAAAGTATATTATTCAGCTTCATCAGATGCCCGCCTTCCTCGTTGCTTTCCACATCCAGCCATTGATAAGGGACCAGGTTCCCTGAAAGGAATTCTTTTATGTCGTGTGACTTGGGCGAGAATTGATAGCCAAGGACCTTGATCCCTTTAAAGGCCGGCCGGTACGTGCTTTGCCAGTCCTCCAGCAATCCATTGATAACAGGATATAATCTGTCCTCCGGGGGATCCCAGGGTTTCATCAGATAGTAATCCAGCTGAATATCGTTGATGGCCCGGATGGCGGCATCTGTATCGGAGTAGGCTGTTAACAGCACACGTTTGGCGTCCGGAAAGTATTCGATGGCATGTTTGAAAAAATCCACTCCTTCCATTTCCGGCATGCGCTGATCCGAAATGATCAGCGCCACTGTTTCGGATTTATTCTTCAGGTCCAACAGACTATCCAGCGCTTCCCTGGCTGAAGTGGTGCTCAATATCCTGTAATCATTGCGATAATGGCTTCTAAGGTCACGCGCGATAGCGCGTAGGACCTGTGCGTCATCGTCGATGGAAAAAATGATCGGTTGGTTCATAAAATGGGTCTGTTGAGCTGCAATTTAAATTAATAATGCTTCCGGCCGACTGCCGTTTGTCAAGGATAACTAACCGTCTATGAGGAAGCAGACGATGAAGTCCGTCCGCCCTGGCCGGGAGTTGACCTTGACGGAACCACGATGCTGCTGTACGATCCGCATGACTACATCAAGTCCCAATCCCGTGCCCTTTCCAATCTCTTTGGTGGTAAAGAAGGGGTCGAATATCTGTGATTTTATCTCGTCAGGTATACCCGGTCCATCATCTGTGATCGTCACTTCCACAAACTCCCTGTCCCGTCGGGTGTGGATGGTCAGCTGCCCTTTCTTATTTACTTCCATGGCATCCAGGGCATTGTCGATCAGGTTAGTCCATACCTGGTTCAATTCTCCTACCATGGCCTTAACTTTTGGCAGGGTGTCATCGTACTGTTCTGTCACTGTGATATTCCCTTTTTTTATCTTATGCTGAAGGATAACGAGGGTATTGCGGAGACCTTCGTGAATATCCGTATAATCCTTTCCTTTACCCTGATCCATATGGGTAAAGCTTTTGATGGATTTCACGAGGTCTGAGATCCTCTGTGAGGAGTTCTGTATATCCATCACCATTCTTTCCGTCACCAGGTTGGTATTGATCCAGTTAAAGACGGGTGAGAGGTATTTTTCGGGGATATGTTCCTTAAAAGATTCCATGTCCTCGCAGGTAAAGGCATAATCCACAAAGTTCTCCGCTACCTCGTCGCTGTTGATTACATGATGGTCATCCAGCCAGTCCCTTACGGCATCTTCTTTTTCGGTGCGTTGGATAAGCGTCAGTTTGGGTCTTTCGCCTCTGTTCAATATTTCAAACAGCTTCTTTGTTACGATGTCCACTTCTTTTTCTTCCATCCGGATGGCCATGACCTCTTTAAAGGAGGTGGGTTCCAGCTGAAGATGCTGTATTAGCGAGGAAGAGCCTCTTACGATGGCAGCGGCGGGGTTGTTCAGCTCATGTGCGAGGCCCGCTGACAGTTTTCCGAGGGCCATCATTTTTTCATTCTGCTGCTGATAGGCGGTGAAGTTCCGTACCCGGGTAGTCATGATATGCACCAGCGCCTGTGTCAGCTCGAAATGTTTGGCGATCATCTCCCTCGTCTTGTCCATTGGCAGGGTCATGACGCGGGTATTGCCGAGAGCCTGTCCCATTGCCTTGGCTACCAGTCCACGGGAGAAGGGGAGATAGCCGAAGATGGCGTCCTTTTCTATGTAGAGGACGTCCCGCATCTCATTGTTCTGCACGAGATACATCTTTATCCTTCCTTCCAGCAGGACATGCGTGCCTTTCATGGGCTCGCCTGATCGGAAGATAAAATCTCCGTCCGGGATTTCGGTGACAGTGCTGTTTTCGATCATCCACTGCAGCTGTTCTAATGGGACTTCTTTCAAGGCCTCGAGGGAGCCAAGCCATTCTGCGCTGACGTTTTCCATAAAGGCAAATTAAACAAAAAAGGCCAGCTGATGCTGGCCTTTTTGATAGGAAAAAATTGTGTTAGTAGGGGAGGATGAACGTATACGACTTTCCGCCGCCCTGCCATACCAGTTTGAAATAGTAAGAGCCGCCGCTTACGGGGCAGCCAGTCGGATTGCCGGTGGAATCCAGGCCAAAGGTCAGTGTTGTGGTCACTTCGGGACGAATGGTCTCGATGGCGCCACCTGTCAGGCGCCAGTTACAATTCCCATCCACTGTCAGCGGGGTGGTAATGACATTTTCAAACGCATTGCCCCAGCGGTTGACGCCCCATTCGGAGATACTGGTGGTAGTGCCATCTGTATGCGTACCCGTCTGCGTAATCAATATGCTCTGTCCTGAGAGGCTATATACCCTCATACGGGCAACATGCCAGGTACGGGTGGTGCCATTATCAAAAGTGATGGACATATTGTCGCTGGTGACGGTGTGGGTAACGCTGCTGACCTTCCCAAGAGCCAGGTCGATCAGGCTTCCACCGTTGACATTCGTATAGATATGCGTGCCATTGATCGTGATGCTCCTGCCATCCCTGATACGGGTGATCTTCAGGTTTTGGATATTGACGGTGATGACAGCGCCCTTGTTGCGCCAATTTTGACCTGCGGGCCAGGTAACCACGACAGTACCGGTGCGGGTACGGGTAACGGCGCAATTATTCCCATTATACGTGATCGTTAGCACCCGGGTGCTTGAGGTGGTGTCGAGTGTCAATGTGGCGTCACATATCGGGCTCTGTATGCTGTTTCCACCCTGGGCAGCAACACCCTGCTGATAGCCGGGATTGATACTGGCGCCCGTGACCGTGGACTGGCTGCCAAGCGCCACATTTACATCATTTACTACTGCGTCGTTTTCATTTGTGACCTGTGTCTGGTCATCCGACTGCGTTTGAAGATCAGTGCTCGATGTGGTATTATTATTACTGTTATTATCCTTTTTACAAGCATACAAAATGCTCATAAGGGTGACGGCGGCCCCGATGAGATACAACGACCTTGTTTTCATACATTACGATTTTTAGATGGAGGTTTTAGTTTTTTAGTTGATCCCGGTTAGGACGGATTGTATTTTGGAAGGTTTAACGGAACCTTATAATAAGTTATTTTTATTCAATTGTTAACGCCCTATTTAATAGTGGATAATATATTAGCGATATACCAAAACATGCGTTTATACGTTATTGCCGGCAGTGGCCGAGGGCCATGTATCTAAGCCCATTGTATCTTAACCCCTTACCCCTTGATGAGATATTTTTTATTGATGGTATTGGTGTTTGTTTTCGAACAGGCCCGGCCTCAGGATAATTGCAGGAAAAGTTCGCCTCTCTTTCTTTTTGATACACATGAACATCCCCGCCTGTTCACCGACAAACTGGGCAATCATCCTCAATTCCCTTTTCTGCAGCGTGAGAAAGGTGTCACTACTCCCAATCTCGTCATTCATTTTGTCAAGGACCCTGAAAGCCGGAAGCAATATCCCGAGGAGTTCAGGATATTTGATCAATTGCTGAAGGACATTGGCTTTGTCAATGGATATAAAGACCTCCACACGATACATGTAAAGAAGAGCTTTGTACAGGATGGCGCTATTGGCAACCTGGGATTCTATAATAAAGACAAGCCGCAATACAATTATATATATGTGCGTCTGAATCCTGCCGGAGAAGGACGTCGTGGCGTACCTGCCTGGAAGATCACGGGACCATCCGGCTGCTGGTTCTATATCCTGCATACCTGCGGGAATGCCTTCTATCCCAATCGTGCTGAAGATGAAAATGCCTGCTGTAAATTGATACAGGCTGAGACAAGGATCAACCCGCTGGAGATAAAACCCAACGCAACGGATCGCCCTCTGCATATAAAGATCAGTTTCTATCAGGGAAGGATCCTGGCTTTGCGCAAGCGTCATGGTATAGAAGGGCGGGATACATTGTTCACCCTTATTCGCAACATCGATACCGTTACTACTTTTAGGGACAGTCTGGGACGACATACCATTACGGTGTCCTCCATCGATGTCCTAAGCCGTATGCTGGTATGCCGTGACACCGTTATTCAGATGCGTCCCCGCCTGGTCGTCGACAGCTCGAAGGGCAGGATCGACAGCCTACAATATATACTTTCCGATACTGCATATATCACCGAATACGCCAAGAGCAATGTCGGCTGTAACAAGAAATGGGAAATAGCATTGGATGGGGGCATCTCTTACAGCTCCATACCAAGATTTGACAACACGACTACCCACACCCGTACGGATGGCAGCCATCCCGCTGCGGAGCTGGCCATCTCCCGGATATTCAAACCCTGGTTCCAGGCGGGCATCTCTGCCGGCTATATCACACTTTCTTATCAGGATGATGTAGCTTACCCCGGCTCTGCCTCCAATACATACAATACTGTTTATGTCGGTAAGCCCATCATACCCGTCCAGCTTTTTGGAAAGTTCACCATTGGCGGCCCCTTGCGCTGGCAGTCGAATATTTCTTTTTCCGCCGGCTGGTCCATTGTTTCAAAGGACCAGATCGTGAACAGCGGCAATACACTAACGACAAAGCCAGGTGTAAAAGGGGGACCTACGGGCGGCGTCAAAATGAGCATCGCCTACTTCTTTAGCTGCAAGTTCGGTCTGGCAGCCTCCGTCAGCGGACAGTATTTTTCCAACAAGGCCGCTGCCATGGACTATCACCTCATCGCACTCCCGGTGACCCTGGGGATCCGTTACAGGTTCTGATGTTTCAGATCTACGTACCTTTGCCGCATGGAGAACTATATCATTCCCCCGGCTACCAGGATCGGACATGTACATCTCAAGGTCAGCGACCTTCAGCGATCGATGGATTTTTATTGCGGGCTGCTTGGATTCCAGCTTATGGTCCGTTATGGTACAGAAGCTGCCTTTATCTCTGCCGGCGGCTATCACCATCATATAGGGCTTAATACATGGTATAGCAAGGGTCAGCCGCCGGCTCCCGAGAAGGCTCCGGGGCTCTTTCACACTGCCATACTCTATCCCGAAAGAAAAGACCTGGCCATCGCGCTTTTCCGGCTCCTCGATGCAAAATATCCCCTCACCGGCGCCAGCGATCATGGTGTTTCCGAAGCGCTGTACCTGGACGATCCCGATGGCAATGGGGTAGAGCTATACTGGGACAGACCCCGGGACCAGTGGCCAAAGGACGAAGAAGGGAAGCTAACGATGTACACTCACCGCCTGGATATAAAAGGATTGCTGGATGAATTACACAAATAAATAATAAATAGTTACCCCTGCTCGTCATCGTTACGAAATTATTACCTCTCCCTTAACTAATGGTTACATAGCAATTGGATGACACGGACGTTGATCTTCGCGGCCTACATTTGCGGCCTAAAAAGAATTGCTTATGAACCTGCACTTGTCGCTAAAACAAGTTTTTTTCCATTTACTGCTGCTTTGCTGCTGTACGGCCGCCATGGCCCAGTCCAGCGGTTCCAGTATCAGCGGTTTTGTCTATGAGGACAATGACAGCAAACCCCTGGAGGCAGCTACCATCATCGTGAAGAACACGGCCACGGGCTTCACCACCAGCTCTATTTCCAACAAACAGGGCTTTTTTATCTTTCGCGAATTGCCTGTGGGTGCTTACAATATAGAAATATCGGCCGTAGGATTCCAGCCCACCGTATTAAAGGACAATAATCTCAATCTGGGCGATCGCCTGGTACTCCACAAGATCGCTCTCAGCAAAAATGCTACCCAACTGACGGAGGTCGTTGTACGCAGCTCCAGTTTCAATAATAGTGTGGACCGTCTGGGTACCGGCACAGCCGTCAGCAGCCGCGCTCTGCAGAAAATACCCGTAGCCACCCGCAATTACACCGACCTGATGGTATTGTCGCCTCTGGCCAACGGAGCTTCCCTGGCAGGCGCCAAGCCTGGAGGTACAGGCTATATGCTGGATGGCGTGAGCAACCGCCGTGCTCACTTTGCCGGAACCACCGACGCCGCCTTCTCCATCTCTTCGGAGACCATCCGGGAATTTGAGGTTTCCACCAATTCGTATGATGTTACTACCGGTCGCGGCTCGGGTGGTGTGGTAAAAGCTATCACCAAGTCCGGTACCAATACGTTGTCAGGTTCCGCCTGGGGTTACTATGGCGCGAACTCCCTGGCGCAGACCACGGATGTCAATGGCAAGCACCTCACCAGCAAATACGAAGTGGGACAGTTTGGCGCCCTGCTCAGTGGTCCCATTATCAAGGATAAGCTGCATTTCCTCGTCTCCTACGATCAATACACCAATACCATCCCTTTCCGGGCCTATGATTTCGACTATTCAGGTGCTACGCAGCTGGCTGCGGAAAAAGCCCTGAAGATCGCAAAGGACAGTCTTCAGAAGATCGTCGACATCATGCATAACCAGTTCGGGTTCCCAGCCAGCCAGGAATTCGGGACGATCAATATCAAACAGGAGACAAAGAACGCTTTCGTCAAGTTCGACTGGAATATCAATAAAAAGAACCTGCTGACCCTCAAATACAATTATCTTCATTTCGTCGATCCCAACAAGCTGAAAGGCAGCGGTCTGCTTACCACCCAATACACGGGTGTTGAAATAGACAATGCCGTCATGCTGGGTCTCCGTACGGAATTCTCCCCACGTATGGTCAACGAGCTGAAGCTTAATTTCAGCACCTATCGCAAATTCCTGCATTTCCTGAATAACCACGTGCCGGAAGGATTTGTCAATGTTGCTTCCATTCTTTCCGACGGCACCAATGTCAGCACTACCGTTGCCTTTGGCGACCAGAACTGGGTACCTGAAAGGGATGCTTCGGATGTGATACAGATCGTGGATTATTTCCGGTACAAGACAGGTAAGTTCAACTTCACATTTGGTACGGATAATAATATCAACCATATCACCGACAGGCTGTCGCATGACCAGCAGGGACAGTTCTATTACAATTCGATACAGGATATGGCTAATAACAATCCTTATCGTTTCAATCGTAAGATACCTCTCAACGGAGTCAATCCGATGATCAGTGTTCCCCTGATCGAGCTGGGTGTTTTTGCCCAGATGGAAACCAATCTTCGCCCCAATCTTAGCCTTGCCGTCGGTCTTCGCTGGGATGGACAGATCATCGGCAGCGCTCCCACCTACAATGCGCAGCTGCAGCAGGACCTGGGTGTAAACAATCATGTGGTACCTTTCGATGCCAAGAATGTACAGCCCCGTATCAACCTGATCTGGGACGTAAACAACAATGGTCATGACATCGTGAAATGGGGCGCCGGTCTCTTCGCCTCGGAATTGACCACCCAGCCCATCACTTTTGCGCATATCGATAATGGCGTTGACTTCCGGCAGATCAACATCACCAGCAACGTACCCATCCCCGACTGGAGGGGCTACCAAAAGGACTTTGGCCTGGTGCCGGGTGTGGCCTATTACAATTCGCTGCCCACCAAGCAGCCCGCCACGGTACTGGTATTGGACAAGCATTTGAAGAATCCGCTGACCTTCAAGACCAGCCTGAGCTATTACCACTACTTTAACAATTGGTTCCGGATGGGAGCCAACGTATACTTCGACAATACCTGGGATAATTTCTACTTATATGATCTGAACCTGAAACGTACGCCTGGTTTTGTAACGAACGAAGGCCGTGAGGTATATATGGACCCGTCTAACATCAATCCTGCCAGCAAGAACCAGTCGGACATCAAATACTCCCGTATTTCATCCAATTTCAACCAGGTAAGGTATTTCACCAATACCAAGTGGTCCTCCAAATATATTGGCGCTGTAATAGAAGCTGCCGCCCAGATAGGCCGCGACGGTACTTTCTCCATCTCCTATGCCAAAGGCAAAGCTACAGGCGCACCGCCATACGACAACGGCGACCCCCGCAACGCGAACTTTGCCGTCGGAGCATCCTACTGGAACTATTCCGCTTATGGCAAGAACTGGTACAGCGATGGCGATCAGCCTAACAAGATCGTGGCATTGTTCCTCAGCCCCACGTTCTACGGATTCAGCATCAGCTCGTCCTTCCAGGCTTATCAGAATGCCCGTTATTCTGCCTATATCGACAAGGACGTCATCGGAGAAGGCAACGACGGCCAAGACCTGGCCTATATTTATGATCCCAATAACCCGAATACACCGGCCAATATCGTCACTGGTATGAACACCCTGCTGCAGAACACCAGCCCCGAATACCGGAAGTTCCTTCAATCCAATTTTGGTAAGTTCGCCCCTTATCTCGGAGGCCTCATGCCCTGGCGCACACAATGGAACATGAGCGTAGCATACGAACTGAAGGTGTTCAAGACCAACAAGATCAGCTTCCGTTGCGATATTTTCAATGTGCTGAATCTGCTGAATTACAAGTGGGGTGGGTATACCCAGATCATCAATACCAATCCCTATTCGCTGGCAGGTTTCGATCCCACCACAAATTCCTATAAATATACCGTCAATACCAGCGCAGGGCAAAGACAAAAAACAGCGACCTACTACTCCGTCCAATTTGGGGCTCGGTACTCGTTCTAACATCAAGATAAAAAAAGGGGAAGCATTGCTTCCTCTTTTTATTTTAGTGCCCTTATCTTAGTGGCAATATTGCCATTATGAAACGATCTTTCATTCTCTGCTTATGGAGCATACTCGCTGTCATGCCGGCATGGGCGCAAAAGACAGCTCGCCTCTTCTCCCCGGACAAGCGACTTGTCTATGATCTCCGGCTTACCGATAGTTTTCCCGTTTATTCGGTCACCTATAAAGGGATACCGCTTATAGTTTCCAGCTCTCTGTCGTTGTCATTCAAGGATCAACGGGATCTGGGAGCAAAGATGAAGCTTGCCGACGTCGCCATCCGGGAGGGGGTAGAGGATTATTCCCTGCTGACGGGCAAGACCAGCCATGTGCGCGATGGCTATCGCGAAATGATCCTTACGCTGAAAGAAACCATTGCCCCGTTCAGGAGGATAAAGCTGATCGTCCGGGCTTTTGATGATGGTCTGGCCTTTCGCTACGAATTCCCGCAGCAGGAAGGATGGACCTCGCTGCAGCTAACGGGAGAGCATACACGATTCCGGCTGGCGGGCGACCCAAGGATAAAGGCGCTGCTGCTGCCAAATTTTACCAGCAGCCATGAAGGGGAATATACTACCACATCCTGGAACTCCTTGAAAGCGGATACGTTGATGGATATGCCCGCGCTTTTCGAATTCCCCGGACATTATTACATGGCCATCACGGAAGCCGCCTTGCTGGATTATGCCGGCATGTACCTGGAAAAGCATGACCATGATCTGACAGGCAGGCTGTCTCCCTTGCCCGATGGTTCAGGGCTTTGTGTACGGGCGGATCTTCCTCATTACAGCCCCTGGCGGGTGCTGTTGATCAGCGACAGGGTCGGGGCTCTCATCGAGTCCAATATCATCACCGATCTCAGCCCACCCTGCAGGATCGGCGACACTTCGTGGATACGTCCCGGCAAGACCACCTTCCCCTGGTGGAATGGCAATGTAGTGCCCGATACATTGGATGCGCCGGGTAATAATTTTGCCACTGCCCAATATTATATCGACTTCTGCGCGCGTGCGGGACTGCAATATCATTCCGTGGTTGAATACGGCCTTCATGAATGGTATGTCAATGATGGGGCGGGCTTCATGCCGGGACCTCATGCAGACCCTACCCATGCCGTACCTGGTCTCGATATGCAGCAGGTATGCGATTACGCGCATCGGAAAGGGGTAGGTATCCGTGTGTGGGTGCATTGGGCTGCCCTGTATCCTCGTCTCGACTCCGCCTTTGCCCAGTTTGAGAGATGGGGCATTAATGGTATGATGGTAGATTTTATGGATAGGGACGATCAGCAGATGGTCAATATACAAACGGAGATATTGGAGAAAGCAGCACGGCATCATTTGCATATCCAGTTCCATGGAGCATATAAGCCCACCGGCCTTAGTCGCACCTATCCCAATGAGTTCACCAGGGAGGGCACGCTGAACTATGAGGTGAATAAATGGGCCAAGAGGATCACGCCTGATCACGACCTCAATATGCCTTTTACCCGCCTGCTGGCTGGCGCCACCGACTATCACCTGGGAGGCTTTCGCGCCGTCCCCGATTCTCTTTTCCGGGTGCAATATACCCGTCCGCTGATGCTTGGCACCCGTTGTCATATGTTAGGAATGTACGTAGTTCTGGAGAGCGCCCTGGCCATGGTGTGCGATTATCCCGATGCCTACGAAGGCCAGCCCGGCTTCGAATTCATACAGCAAGTACCGACTGTATGGGATGAGACAAAAGTCATAGATGCAGTCGTGGATAAGTACATTATTATCGCCCGAAGAAAGGGGGAGGAGTGGTTCATCGGCGCGATCAATGATCATGAAGCGCGGGAGGTGACCATCCCGTTGAGTTTTTTGGGGCCGCATACCTATACGCTCGTCACCTGGTCGGATGCATACGATGCTCCCGTGAATCCCAATCACCTGGAGACACGGACCCAACAACTGTCCCCTCAATATAATATGACTATTAAGATGGCGCCGGGCGGAGGATTTGCAGCGCATATACACCGTTGAAGAAAGTCCACACTCGCAGGGGAATAAAAATTGCATAATTATATTTATTATAAATGCTTACCTGTAGAGTGATAGAGGTTGTTTGTCCCCATTGTTTAATGCTTAATTAAAAGATTTTCATCGCTATATGTTAATAAATACTTTGAGGGCCCATAGTTTTGGAATGGAATTTGTAATTCTCAAAGCATCCTTTGAAAGATCATATTCGTAATTGTTAAGTGGAAGGGTGGATTTGGAATTTTGGGACATATGTAATAGTTTTGCACTACCTCCTCAAATTTCTAGCGTAGAAAACTACCCCCCGCCGGGACTCCAGCCTACGAATAACCACGCTAAATTCCTTATTAAAAGATCTACGGTTGCCCACCTGGATCCTTTTAAAACGCCGTGTCGATTTCCGATTCTTGCTTACTAGACTCAGATCAGCACTTAAGTATGTAGCTCCCTGATGCGGGATGTTATTGCCATTCACGCAACCACAATGATGGTTGTACGAATGAACGGCTGCTTATTCCCTGAACAGGATTGATTTTCCAGCGTTGCTGGGAGTGGAATGGCTTTGTATGAACTATAACAGATATATGTATTCGAAAATTTGGATGCTTTTTATTTTTTCAGGGTTTTTGTTGACTTCTTGTTACAACAGCAGGAAGGCAGTTTATTTCAATAACATCCAGGATACGACATTAAGTAACACCCTAGCCAGTGTTGAGCCAGTGATACAACCCAATGACCTGCTCAATATCTCGGTAACGAGCCTTAACCCGGAAGCCTCTATGGTCTTCAATACACCCAATATAACGATGCCCGTGACAGCCACATCGTCCGGGACAACACCTTCAACAGGCGGATATGGAACACCACAATTAATGGGCTATCTCGTCAACTCAGATGGCTCGATCAAATTCCCCGTCCTCGGGTCGGTAAAAGCAGCCGGCCTCACCAAACGACAGCTGGAAAACCTTCTTACAGATACACTTACCAACAGGAAATTACTGGTGGACCCCATCGTTACTGCCCGCTTCCTCAACTTCAGGGTCACCGTGCTCGGTGAAGTAGCACGACCTACTACGCTCAATGTCGCCAATGAAAGGATCTCTATCCTGGAAGCCCTGGGTCTCGCGGGAGACCTTACCATCTACGCCAAAAGGGACAACGTGTTGCTGATACGCGAGGAGGGCGATAAGAAGATCATCAAACGCATCGACCTCAATTCCAATGATATCCTACTTTCGCCTTATTACTATTTAAAGACCAACGATATCGTCTATGTAGAGCCGCGTAAAGATAAGATTGCGGCCACCAGCAGAACCCAGCAATTATTACCCATCATATTGAGCGCTGCATCATTAATAGCAGTGGTGACATTGCATTATGTGAAATAATGCGGAATTATGTGAAATAATAAAATGTGAGCTTATGCAGGTATCCAATAAGAACATTTTCGAAGATGAGGAAAGCAGCCTATTCTCCCAGGTACTGTTCAAATACCTGCCTTACTGGCCGCTGTTCTTGTTTCTGCTGCTGTTATCCGGCACAGGAGCTTATTTCTACCTGCATTATGCGGTACCCGAATATGAGACAGCTGCCACCATCCTGGTAAAAGATGAGAAAAAGGGTTTGGATGACAACTCCAATCTCATGGAGCAACTGAACCTTTTTGGCAGTAAGAAACTGGTTGAGAATGAAATTGAAGTCATTCAATCCAGGACCCTTATGCGCGAAGTAGTAAAGAACCTGGATCTTTATGCCCCTGTCACCCAGGAAGGCCGGATCAATTCCAGACCCGCCTATCTTACCTCGCCTGTGATAGTGCAGGTCAGGCAACCTGACTCGCTCATCGAACAAAAAAAGATATATTTTACGTACGACAATGTCACCAAGGAAGTCTCCATACCCGGCGGAAAATATCCTTTAGGCCAGTGGATAAAGAACTACTACGGCGACATCCGCTTCATTGCCAACCCCAATTATGTGGTTCCCGATAAGCCGAGGCCCCTGTTCTTCTCCCTGCGCAGCGTAAGGGCCGTAACGGATGAGCTGCTCATTGATTTGAAGGTCACCCAAGCTACCAAGCTGTCTTCCGTTATCGACCTGAAAATAAAAGATGCCGTTCCTAAAAGAGGGGAGGATATCCTCAACGGCCTCATCAAAGAATATAACAAGGCCGGTATCAACGATAAGAACGCCCTGGCTGCAAATACCCTCCGTTTCATCAACGAAAGGCTGGGACTTGTTGCTTCCGAGCTAGACAGCGTCGAACACGGGATACAGAAATACAAGACCGAAGCAGGTATTGTAGACATCAGCGCCCAGGGACAGCTTTATCTGAACAATGTAGGCGCCAATGATCAGAAGCTCAGCGAGCTCAACGTGCAGCTGGCCGTTCTTGACCAGGTGGAAAGTTATGTACGGTCCAAGGACAACCAGACAGGCATCGTCCCTTCCACCTTTGGCGTAGACGACCCCGTGCTGGAAGACCTGCTTCAGAAGCTATACGACCTGGAGGTGAAATACGAAGGTCTGAGCAAGACCACAGCTGAGAACAATCCCGTGCTGGTGTCCCTGCGTCATGAGATCGAGAAGATCAAACCCAGCATCCTGGAGAATGTGGGAAGCCTCCGTAAGAACCTTACGGCAGGAAGAGGCAACCTGCTCAATACCAGCAACAGCTATGCTAGTATCCTCAGGACCCTCCCCGCCAAAGAACGGAAACTGGTGGAGATCAGCAGACAGCAGGGCATCAAGAACAGCATCTATTCCTTTCTCCTCCAAAAAAGGGAAGAGACAGCCCTCACTTTCAGCTCCGCCATCGCCGACACCCGTATCATAGACTCCGCCGCTACTACGGTAAAACCCGTCAGCCCCAAACCTTTGCTGATCTGGGCGCTCGCCGTCTTGGCTGCTATCGGACTGGGCGCCGGCCTCATAGCTATACGTGAGGGGTTGAACCAGCGTATCGTATTCAGGAGCGAGATAGAGAAGTATACCACAGTACCCGTGGTTGGGGAGATCATGTACCAGCCGGCAGAGGATCATCCCCTGGTCGTATCTCCGGGGCAGCGCACGGTTATTGCAGAACAATTCCGGCAACTGCGGACATCCATGGCCTATATTGGCATCAACTCCAGAAAGAAGAAAATACTCGTCACTTCCACCATCAGCGGAGAGGGTAAAAGCTTTATCGCAGCCAATCTGGCCATGAGCCTTGCCCTGACGGATAAAAAAGTGGTTCTTTTGGAGCTGGACCTGCGCAAGCCAAAGATCAGCCAGCTATTCGACGTCAGCCGGGAAGTAGGCATTACCAATTATTTCATTGGCAATAAAGACGCCGATCACATCATCAAAAGGACAGAGGTCAGCAATAATCTGTTTATTATCCCTTCCGGCGCCATTCCGCCCAATCCATCAGAGCTGATCCTGAATGGCAAGCTGGATGAGCTGCTGCAATATCTCGATACTATTTTTGACTATATCCTCATCGATACGGCTCCCGTGGGCCCTGTGACGGATGCCTATATCCTTTCACCGCTCTGTGATGCAACCCTCTATGTGGTACGCCACAAAGTGACGCCCAAGGGCTACATAAAGATGCTGGATAACAATATAAAGATCCGTGGATTGAAGAACCTTGCCATTGTGTTCAACGGTGTCAGAAACCGTGGCATGGGTGGCATCAATTACGGCTATGGTTATGGCTATGGCAAGGAATATACCTATGGCTATGACGAAGAAAAGAAGAGCAGAAAGAAAGATAAAGTAAGTAAATAACCCCTTAAAACGTCCGGGCGCAAGCCGGATGTCCAGTTTCGCAACAGTTTTGTCTCGTCATTTCTCCTAATGTGACTGGATTGGGCGGAGCCCGCCGTAGAATGAAAGTTGCATTGATTAATCTGTTAACTAAAGACTATGAACCAACCTGCAATGATGGATGCATCCGCTAAGAGCTGGTATGCCGTTCACACGAGGCCCCGCTGGGAAAAAAAGGTAGCCGGCCTGTTAGCGAAGAAGAAGGTAGAGCACTATTGTCCTTTAAATAAGGTCCAACGGCAATGGAGCGACCGGAAGAAGATCATCCTCGAGCCCCTGTTCACCTCCTATGTATTTGTACGCCTCTCTGATGTCGAGCATCTGCCTGTCCTGCAGACGGACGGTGTGCTCAGCTTTGTTTATTGGCTGAAGAGACCCGCAATCATCCGTGATGAAGAAATAGAAGCTATCCGTCGCTTTATGAACGATTATGAATCCGTCAAACTGGAAAAGACCCAGGTCAATGTCAACGACCGCGTCCGGATCATCGGCGGCCCTCTCATGGAAAGAGAAGGCAATATCGTGGAGATTAAGCACAAGACGGTAAAAGTACAGCTGCCCTCACTGGGCTACGTTCTTACGGCCACTATCGAAAAATCAAATGTGGAAATACTTTCGCTATATGGTGAGGCAACTTCCTCAAATGTGATTTGATCCTAATGTGACCTTCTAATGCATATTAATTCACGGAAAATAAATTTAGCCCTGGTCTCTCCGAATAAGAACGCGTATAGTGAGACCTTTATAAGCCTCCACCGGACAGAGATCGACGCCAATATCCATTTTTTATGGCAGGAGGCGCTGCCAGAGATGAGCGAGGAAGGGCCATTCATGCGATACAATTTTTTTGGGAAAGTTTTGCGGAAACTGTCCCGCACGTTCTTTCCTCGCCTGCTCAACCTGCACGAGATTCGCATCGCAGGATATTTGAAAAGGCATCATATCGACGTGATCCTGGCAGAGTTCGGTTTCACCGGTCTGGCCATGGCCAAGCTGTCCCGTAAAACGGGTATTCCCCTGATCGTCCATTTTCATGGTGTGGATGCCTATTCAAAAGAGGTATTGGAGACCTATGACTATAAGCCTCTTTTCCAGACAGCCGAAAAGGTCATCGTAGTATCCCGGCATATGTACCAACAGCTGGTCAGGCTGGGATGTCCCGAGGCCAAGCTGGTGCTGAATCCGTACGGGCCGGCTAATATATTTTTTTCTGTCAACAACAAGTACAGCAGCAGGGATTTCCTGGCCATCGGCCGGTTTGTAGACAAGAAAGCGCCGCAATATACCATCCGTGCTTTTAAACAGGCGACCGAATTTCATCCGGATGCCCGTCTTACCATGGTAGGTGAAGGTCCTCTCCTGGAAGATTGTAAAAGACTGGTAAGAGAGCTGGACATAGAAGAAAAGGTAGGTTTTGCAGGTGTGCTGCAGCCGGAGAAAATAGCGGACCTCGTTTCAGAAAGCCTGGCCTTTGTCCAGCATTCCCGGACAGCGCCCAATGGCGACTCTGAAGGGACTCCCGTTGCCGTGCTTGAAGCTGGTGCTGGCGGACTGCCGGTGATAGCCACCCGGCATGCCGGTATCCCTGACGTAGTGCTGGAAGGCCACACGGGCTTGCTGGTAGAGGAGGGAGACATCGACGGGATGAGCCGGGCCATGATCCGCATGCTCGACGCGCCGGAACTGGCGGGACAAATGGGATCCGCCGCCCGTAGAAGGATCCTGGAAAACTTTACATTGAAAAAACACATCGATAATATTAACAGAGAGATCGAGCTGGCTGTCGCCCGTCGCAAGGATCCGCATGGCGACGGGGGTAAACACAACGGCAACGGAGGCAATGGCAAGGAACCCAGTTTTCGCCGGACCCTTTTTAGCAATATACTGGTGGCCGGCAGCTATACATATCTTTCCCAGGGGATTACCTTCCTGGCATCTACCATTCTGGCCCGTCTGCTCTCTCCGGAAAGCTATGGTGTGGTTGGGCTGATCACGGTCTTTACAGGCTTTATCATGGTCTTTTCGGATGGAGGTCTGTCCTATGCTCTTATTCGCAGCGATTTTGGACGCACTTTTCAACGAGTGCTCACCAACCTTTCCGTATTCCTGGGCTCTATTCTCTTTCTTATTACGGTGCTGGCCGCCTGGCCGATTGCCCATTTTTATCACAACCCAGGGTTGATAGCTCCCATCATCGTGCTCGCCACCACTTTTATCTTTAGAAGCATGGGGCTGGCACAGGGGGCGGTGCTGGCTAAGAACCTGCAATTCGGCTATATAGGAAAAGTCACTTTGGTCAGCAACCTGGCGCAGATACTGCTGTCCATTCCAATGGCTTACTTCGGAGCAGGCTACTGGGCGCTGATCATCCCCCAAATACTCGCTGCCATCATCACGGCTATCCTTTATGAAAAGAAAGTAAGGCTGGGGTTCCGGCTTTTCCCCATGAACTATATCATCGTTGTATTCCGTCATACCAGGAAACTGGTGGGGAGTGTCATAGGTTTCGCCTCTGTCAACTACTGGTCCCGCAACAGCGACAACATGATCGTAGGCAAATGGTATGGAGCCGCCGACCTGGGCATATACAACAGAGCATATTCTCTTTTGATGCTACCGTTGAATCTGGTCACTGGCCTATTCAACAATATCCTCTTTCCCAATCTGAAGAAGCTGCAAAGCCGCAATGGCGACGTTGAGAATGAATATTATTTTGTTCTGAATGTCATTAGCGTTATCACTTTCCCCCTGGTGCTACTTTTCGTCTGTTTCTCAAAAGAGATGGTGCTGCTGCTGTGGGGCAAGAGTTGGACGCATGTAGCCGACCTGCTGCCATATTTTGGGCTGTTGATCTTTACACAGGCGTTAGTATCCACGGCAGGCCACCTGCTGATACTTTATAAAAAAGAAAAGGCTTTTATGCTCTGCGGATGGATAACGGCCCTGTTCCTTATCAGCTTTATTGTATTGGGGGCTACGATCTCGCTGGAAGGCATCGCCCAATTCTACTCTCTTTCATACATCGTCTTTGTCATTTTGTTGAATGTGTTTTATATCTACGTAAAGACGCTGGGGCTCAACGGGAAAAGGGTCTATGCATTCTGGCTGCCAAAAGTCGCTCTCTCCCTGTTGCTTTGGTTCTGTTTGTATTTCCGGTTGGACTATTTCCGGAACGTGATGATGGGGGTCTTTGCGATATATGTATTGATCTCTGCCCGCCCCTTGCTAAAGGCCATCACCGGCAGGCTTGGACAGACAGCGCCCGGCGCCCGCATCCTTCATTCACTTGGGACCCTTAGACTAAAAAAATGAACGATATTTCTGTCATCATTCCTACGTATAAAAGAAAAGACAAGCTGAAAAGGGCTCTTTCCAGCGCCTTGCAGCAAAGTGTGCCTGCCAGGGAGATCATTGTGGTGGACGACAACCGGGATGAGGCCGAAAGCCTGGCCGTAAAAGAATGTATCGCATCCTTTGAGGACCCGCGGCTGGTATGGATACCCAACTTCAGAAAAGCAGGAGGGTGCGGAGCCCGGAACTCAGGTATCACGATGGCAAAAGGAGAATTCATCGCCTTTCTGGATGATGACGATGTCTTTCTCCCGGGAGCTCTGCAGGCTCATGTCGATGCCTTCGATGCCTCCACCGGAATGGTATACGGTAATTGCCAGGTAGTAGATGATCTGTACCATGTAACGGAAACCACCGCCTTTAGAAAAGCGCCCCTGAGCTTTTCCGATCTCATCATGGGGAATTGCCCGCCCTCGTCCTCGGTAGTGATGGCAAGAAAGGCTGCCTTGCTGGAAGCAGGCTTATTCGATGAATCCCTCCCAAGCTTTCAGGACTATGATATGTGGCTAAAGGTCGCCAGGCTGCATACCATCATGGCTCATGAAGGACTGGTCGCTAAATTCATTCAGCATGACGGACAAAGGACGAGCATCAATTTTGACAGACGTCGGGCGGGGCTGGACCTCATCGTGGAGAAGTGGTCCCCGGACATCGTGAAAGTGAGGAGCCTGAAAAGTTTCGTCAATCACTTTATGGCGGGCGCTTATTTCAATTCCGGCGCCGTCGCCCTTTCACTTGGGACCAGGCATAGGGTGAAGGCCGTCCGGTATTTTCTCCGGGCATTGCGGCTAAAATTCTCGTCGCGGCGCTATTGGAAATGGACGGTCTTTAGCCTGCTGGGATTTCAGCTGACCAAAAAGATAAGGAGTATTCATCCCTAAAGATCATTTATGGCTCAACCATTGATCAGCATTATCACTATTTCCTATAACTGTGCGGACGCCATCGAAAAGACCATTCGAAGCGTCCTCTCGCAGCGATACACCGATTTTGAATACATCATCATCGATGGCGGATCCACCGATGGCACCGCGGATATTATCTGCCGCCACAACCCGCACCTGGCTTATTGGGTATCTGAGAAGGACAAGGGTATCAGCGATGCATTCAACAAAGGCATAGCTGCGGCCAAAGGGAAATATATCAACCTCCTGAACGCAGGCGATAGCTTTGCGTCGATACATTCACTGGAAGAGCTGGCGCCTCACCTGACGGCGCCAATCGTCACGTTCCGGTACAAGGAAGAAAATTCCGGTGACTATTCGAGACTGGTGGATGAAAGTGAGATCAATATTGAAAAAAAAGCATTGTTGGGACACCAGGCCACTTTTGTCCACCGGGACGTATATGCAACGATGGGGGGCTACAATGGTAGCTATAAGATCAGGATGGACTTTGACTTTTTTCTCCGCGTATTGCCTCACTATGCGTTGAAGTCGGTGGACCAGGACATCATTCGTTACAATGCGGGTCTTTCCGGCAGCGTAAAGCACCGGCTGCGTTATGAAGTGGAAGGCCTCATCAGCGCATTCCTCAATGGAAAAAAGTCCAATAGCTATGTACTGCGGCTGTTATACCAGCCCCCCTGGAGGGTCGGGGTCTATTCGGTGAAGCGCGTTGCAAAAAAAGTCCTCCGCCGCCGCCCTCCATTACCGGAACAACAGGCACAACCCCAAACAAAGGTCATCGGATGAAAATAGCTTTTGATGGTGTACGACTGGCAAAAAAGCCAATGGGTGTTACCAACATAGGTATCTCCATCATTAATACCTATGCCAGATTGTGCCCACAACATACTTTTTATATACTCACCAATGGCGAACTGCATCCGGAGGTAAGGTCCAAATTACAAATGAGGGACAATATCATTCTTGTCAACAGCCCTCTCCCCGTATTTGGCTCCATCGGCTTTCTATGGTCTATCGTGAAATTTCACCGGCTCCTGAAAAAGATAAAACCAGATGTCCTTATTGCTCCCAATTTTTTTGTCGTGACCTGGTTCCTTCCCAAAAAAATGAAGCTGGTGCTCTATATCCATGACATGGTATATAAACAATACCGCGACACCATGCAGCTTATAACCAGGCTGCAAATGCAGCTTTTTTTCGATGCATCGCTGCGGAGGGCAGCTATTCTTTGGTTCAACTCGGCCTATACGGAACAGCAGTTCATTTATCATTATCCAGACATCGCCCAAGGCACTCTTTTATTTACGGGGGCTGGCATCAACCCGGGATTCCTGCAGCGGATAGCTCAGCCGGCGATAAGAACAAACCCTTTTTATGGAAAGACGGGGCGTCGAAAGGATTATTTGCTTTTTGTCGGCACGGTAGAGCCCCGGAAGAACCTTGCCTTCCTATTGAGACTCTTTAAAACACTGGACCCGGACAAATATCAGCTGGTCATTGCAGGTGACCCGGGCTGGGGAGATATGCGCAAGCACATCGATGAGATACTGGCAGAAAAGGATTATCCATTGGATGCGGTCCATTTCATCGGCTATGTCACTGATGACGAATTGATAGCCTTATACAGGGACGCCCTTCTTTTTATCTCCACGTCCCTGAATGAGGGATTAGGGCTTCCTCAGCTGGAGGCCATGGCCTGTGGTTGTCCTGTCATCGCGCCCCATAATTCGGCCATGATCGAAGTAGTCCAGGGCGCTGGGGTCACCGTGAAAGGGTGGGAGATAGCGGATTGGAAAAAGGCCATCGGGAGCATCACAGCCGACAGACAGCATTATATCAACCAGGGGTACCTGCGTCTAAAAAGCTATCAGTGGGATGACATCATCACCCGGCTGGATAATTACCTGGATGGCGCCCGCAGATATTCATACCAATTGATCACATGCAGCTGACGCTACCATATACAGAAACGATGTCTTTGACAACGCCTGTGATACGCCGCGGCCAATACAGGTATTTCCTGCTGGTAGCCTGTCTGTATTTCTTTTTCAACAGCTTCCTGCTTCCGGACGGACTGTTGTACACCATCCTGTTGAGCCCGGTGTTCCTATACTGGCTGATGTCGAAAAAAGTGCATGTCATGCGGAATATCATTCTCTTCTTTCTCTGCTGGCTGCCCTTTCTGGTCATTCATTATTCCTATGGTATATCGCTGCATGAATATCTGAAGTCATCGGCTCTTTATTTGACGGTATTTGTCTTTTCGATGACCGTATATTACTATTTTAAGCACTATAGCTTCACCTATGAGCCGTTGATGGAGACCGTGCTTAAAATAAATTTCCTTTTTGTGCTTGTCTGTGTCTTTCTGCTGGTGGCCAATCAACGGGACATCGTATGGAGTGTTACAGATATTTCCGAAGGAGTATCCGACTTCCCCAGGCTAAGAATGCTGACCTACGAGCCTTCTTATTACAGTCTGCTGCTGATACCTTCTTTCCTTTTCTATTTTCAATACATATTCTACCGGAACATGACGACTAGAAAATGGGTGTTGCTGGCGACTGTGCTTATTTCTCTGGGTCTTTCCCTGTCCTATGGCGCGATTTTTATATCTATTCTAACCTTAGGACTCTTTGTTTCATACAATCTTTTTTCCAATGTGCGCCGCCGTCATAACAAGCGGTTTGTGTTCTTCCTGAGCGCCGCACTTGTCCTGGGCATCGTATTGATATTTACTCTTTTTGCGGAGTCGGGATTTGTGCTGCGTATCCTGAATATAGTTTCCGGTACAGATTCATCCATTAACAATAGATCCTCCCAGGCATATTTTCTGGCTCTCAGCATTGCCGACCTGAAAAGCACCGTCTTTGGGGTAGGCCCTGGACAATTGAAGCTTTTGGGCGAGAATCTTATCAGCCTTGTATACGCTTTCAGCGACCAGCCGGATTCCGGGCAGATGGCGCGCATACCCTCCTCCATGGCAGAGACGCTTGCTACCTTCGGATGGGTGGGTTTCTCTGGTAAGCTGCTCGTAGAGCTGATCCTTTTCCGCAAGACCAAGGTCAAGACCTCATCCTTCCGTCTGTGCCTGTTCATTTTTATGTTCATATACCAGTTTGTGGGCAGCTTTTCCACCAACATCGTAGAGATATTTTTCTGGACGCTCGCATTTTCCCGTGTATTCCCCGACCAGTATTTCAAGGCCGAAAGCCCATCATTAAACAAAAGTTAAGACGTTGAGCTATAAGACTTCCACCGCCGTGCAACCTGCACCGGGTGCTGTTACTCCAGACCTGCAGCCTGTGATACTACATGCCGTGCCTGCTGCCGTGCCGGCTACTACCCGTAAGGCAAGATTGGAATTCCTGGACTTCCTCCGTTGCATGGCTGCCATGTCCGTGCTGATCCAGCATGCCTGTGAGAAGATGTTCCCTTCCTTTGCTTATTTCACTACCCATTATTTTCAGTTTGGCGTCTTTGGCGTCAGCCTTTTTTTCCTCTGCAGCGGATTCGTCATACCCGTCTCGCTGGAAAAGACACATTCATTGCGGAAGTTCTGGATCAACCGTATATTCCGGCTGTATCCCCTGTATCTGCTCAGCATGGGGGCTGCCTTTGTGCTGATCCTGATCAATGGCAGACAGCTGCCTCCCGTCACCGACATACTGGCCAATCTCACCATGCTGCAAAAGTTCCTGGGTCGTCCGCCCATCCTTCATTTATACTGGACGCTGAGTCTGGAGATGGCGTTTTATATCATGGTCTCTCTCGTATTCCTGGCGGGATGGCTCAAAAAAACTGTCGCATTGGCCATAGCATCGCTGGCGATCAGCATGCTCATCGGAGTGGTGGGAACACAGTTTTTTCATCTTTTCACCAATGGCTGGGGCACTGCCTTTTATTTCGCCACCATGTTCATGGGATTCCTTTATTACCGCCGGCTACAGGGCAAAGTGCCCGCTGCGCTCTTTGCGACTATCGTGCTGGCCGCTATCGGGGTATTATGCCTGATCACCTATTTTAACCTGTATGGTAAGGACAAGCCCGAGGCCATGGGTACGCTCAGTTTCCTGCCTGTCACGACGGGCGTCGCAGGAGCATATCTGTTGTTCAGCCTGAGCTTTGCCTTGCGAAAGATACAGTATCCCGGATTTTTGCTCACATTAGGCGTGATCAGCTATTCCCTGTACCTCGTTCAGGCCGCCGTATTTTCTGTCATACCCGCCTTCCGTCAACCCTGGCTTACAGTGATTGTCTGGCTCGGCGCCATCATACTCGTCTCTTTTTTGACCTATCGCCTGGTGGAAAAACCCTTCATGTCCATTGGGAAGAAGTTACAAGGGCACTCACATCAAAAGCCCTCTTAAATCAACAGTTATGAAAGCTTATTTACTATGCGTCGGACTGTCGCTGCCGTTCCTCCTGGCTGTAAGCATCTGTCAAGGGAGAAGGTCACATTTTCAAACCCGGAACAGGGATATTAACCTTACCCTTGGCGCCTATTATTTCGATGGCTGGGCAGTTGCGAAATCCGGTCATCTTACACCCAAGTTGAGAGACAGCTTCCCGGATCGTAAACCAAAATGGGGGTGGATCACGAGCACGCCCGACGCCATGAAGGAACAGATCGACCTGGCTGCCGATGCCGGACTGGGTTTTTTCTGCTTTGACTGGTATTATCCGGACTACGACCACCAGCATTTTCAGCAGGACCCGTTGAATCATGCGCTGAACCTCTACCTGGAGGCGCCTAATAAAGGGCGTTTGAAATTTTGCCTTATTATCTGCAATCATGCTGGACAGGAGATCGGGCCTTCCGACTGGTCAGCTGTCACCGATGAATGGGTCAGGCTTATGGGACAGCCCGGCTATCTTCAGGTGGCTGGCAAGCCCTACCTGGCATTTTTCGATCTGCGCAGCCTGATCCGTTTGTTCGGATCCAACGATGCCGTACACCAGGCCATGGATGCGTTGAGAAGCAAAGCCAGTCAGGCGGGACAGCCTGGTGTTACCATCGCCGCTTGTGTTTCACCCAATGCCCCGGCTGTACAGGAGGCGAAGGAATGCGGTTTCGACATGGTGACAGGATATAACTATCCTAACCCGGGTTATAAGAATCAGCTCATGCAATATCATGTGGACAGCCTGGCCAGCTTTGGCAAATATGTATGGGATAAGTTCCGTAACACTGCCCTGCCTTATATTCCCGTAGCCACTCTCAACTGGGATCCACGCCCCTGGGCCAATGGGACAAACTGGTACAGCAAAACTACCCGCTTCACCGGCTATAATTCCAATACTGTATACCGGGCCGTAAGAGCTTTGCACGACTGGCTCCTTGACAACCCCAATGAAACCGCCGACCATGTGGCTTTGCTTTATGCCTGGAATGAATATGGAGAAGGGGCATGGCTGACGCCTTCCGAGAATGACACCCTTCACCTTCTCTCCGGTGTGAAGCGGGCGCTCTCTCATCAATAGGAATATCTCTTACCAATACATACTACCATGATGCCCAAAATTTTTGTAGATGGACGTGTATTCGATACAGAATATCAGGGGACAAGGACTTATATCCACAACCTCTATAAGATCATTGATAATATCGGCGATTTCGAAATATTCCTGGCGTCCTGCAATCCGGAAAACGCTGCCGGTTTCTTTCCCGGCAGTCATAACATACGTTTTATACCTTATAACACCGTCTCCAAGCTTCGTCGCGCCCTCTATGAATTGCCGGAGATGATGACACGTTACCGCATCGATGCGGCCCATTATCAATACGTGGCGCCACCCCGTAAGAACTGTCTGCACATTGTTACCATACATGACTTGCTTTTTAAGGATTTTCCAGGAGAATTTAGTCTTGCATACAGGATGACGAAAAGTGCAGCTTTCTATCTTTCCGCCAAAAGCGCCGACCTCATCACCACGGTCTCGGCTTATTCCAAGAAAGCCATCGTACGTCATTTCTCCATACCCGAAAACAATATTCATGTGGTTCCAAATGGAGTATCCAACTTCTACTTCGAGCCCTTCGACAAAGAAAAAGCTGCCCTGGAAGTATGGGAGAAATTTGGCTTTCAACATTACATCCTTTATGTCAGCAGGATCGAACCCCGCAAGAACCAGCTGGACCTGCTAAAAGCTTATCTCGATCTGAAGCTGTATGACCAGGGTAAAAGTCTCGTCTTTGTGGGTAAGACATCCATACCCGTCCCACAGTTGAAAGAGATCATGCAGCCACTGTCCGAAGAGATAAAGCGGAAGATATTTTTCCTGGAGGATATCTCCAACGACGACCTGCGCTTGCTGTATCAGGCAACAGAGCTTTTTGTATATCCATCAAAGGGGGAGGGGTTTGGTATCCCGCCACTGGAAGCCGGAGCCCTGGGCATACCGACCATCTGCTCCAACACGACGGCCATGGAAGATTTTTCCTTCTTCGGGGACAGACATATCCATCCGGATATCACTCAGCTAAAAGCTTCCATCAGCAGGGCGCTGGCGGAGCAACCCTCCAACCTGCGGGAGATCAGCAATACGATACGGAGACGCTATGGCTGGGAGAAAGCTGCCTTTACCATGAATGAGCTCATCTGGAAGAAGGTGGGTAAGCCCCATCCCGTATTCAACACTCCTGGCGTGTCTGTCAAGGCTTCACCGGTGCTCGATTAACGGCCCTCATGATTTACTAAATTATTAAAACAACTGGCAATGAAAATCGCGATTACCGGCACACGGGGTGTGCCTAACTACTACGGCGGATTCGAACAGTTCGCGGAACACCTGTCCGAGTTTCTCGTAAAGGACGGTCATGATGTGACTGTCTACAACTCCCACACCCATCCCTACCAGGCTACGGAATGGAAAGGCGTGAAGATCCGGCATTGTCACGACCCGGAAAATAAGCTTGGGACTATCGGCCAGTTCTTTTATGATCTCAATTGTATCCTGGATTGCCGTAGAAGGCACTATGACATCATCCTGCAATTGGGCTACACCAGTAACTCCATATGGGGTTTCCTGTTGCCAAAAAAATCTGTCATCATCACCAATATGGATGGTATGGAATGGAAGCGATCGAAGTACAGCCCACGTGTTCAGAAATTTCTTCGCTGGGCAGAGAAACTGGCTGTGAAGACCAGCGACTTCCTCATTTCCGACAGCATCGGCATACAGGATTATCTTCTCCAGAAATATGGGGTCCGTTCCCATTACATTCCGTATGGCGCCAGTCTTTTTGAAGAACCTGAGATCGAGGTGCTTGCCCAATACGAGCTGGAGAAATATTCTTATGACATGCTGATCGCCCGGCTGGAACCTGAGAATAATATCGAGGCCATACTCGAAGGGGTGACGACGTCAAATTGTGAACGGACCTTCCTTGTCATAGGCAATCATAATACAGCCTATGGCGCCTATCTCAAAGATAAGTTCGGACTTTCCAATAAGGTCCGTTTCATCGGGAGCATCTATGATATGCGTATCCTCAACAACCTGCGCTATTTCTCCAATATCTATTTTCATGGCCATTCCGTAGGTGGCACCAATCCCTCCCTTCTGGAAGCCATGTCCTCCAATTCTTATATCTGTGCCAACAAGAATATCTTCAACTTTTCCATATTGGGCAACGACGCTACCTACTTCACCAATTCCGCAGAGGTCAGACAAATGGTGGAGTCCATGGAAAAGAACAGTGAAGAAGCGCGTTTTTCAATATTCAATAATCACCGTAAAATACGGACGACTTATTCCTGGGATGATATCAATGGCCAATACATCCGGTGTATGATCGACGCTTACAAGGAAAAGAATTTTGCACAAAAAGGCCTCGATGTCTTCACGCCAAGGACCTCTTTTGGCCGGCTTACGAGAAATGTCCAAAGCCCCGAAGAGCGCGTGCGTCAGTTGGAAGAGGAGAATGCACGCCTGAAGACCATGTATGCAGATCTCAGCCTTATCCATAATACGTATAAAGAAGCTGTTACAAAAAGCATGTCATGATCTTAAGATCAATACATAATAACTGCTATATGAAATTTTACTTAACACTCTTGCTGGGACTTATCGTTATCAGGAGTGCAGCGCAGACAGGCCTGATCAATGGGAGTCTCCAGGTACAGGGGATCGCGGCTACCGCGCACAATACCCCTTTCTGGTTCCGGAGCAACCAGTTCGGCAGCATACCGCTGCCAGGATCCTCCGCCTCCGTCATTGGCGCTATTCATATGGATTACGACACTGCTCATTCCCGCCTCATGGATTGGGGCGCATCGCTCGAGGTACGGGGCGATATGGGAGAAAAAGCCCGGGCCACCCTGATCGAGGGCTATGGTAAACTGAGGGTGAGCATTTTCGAGCTGAAGGCGGGGCGTATAAAAGAGATCATGGGGCTGGTGGATACTACATTGTCTTCCGGCGCCTTTGCTGTTTCTGGCAATGCACTGGGTATTCCAAAGGTAGAGGTGTCCATTCCCGAGTATTTTCAATTGCCGTGGTTTGGGAGACTGTTTGCATTCAAAGGCAACTTTGCGCAGGGCTGGATTGGGGAAGTGCCCGTCCAGTACAAACACCTCGATAGCAACATCCACATCTATGCCTGGTGGCACCAGAAATCTTTCTATGTACGTCTGGGAAAACCATCGTGGAGACTGAAGTTATATGGGGGGATCAACCACCAGGTGTACTGGGGGCAGGAAAACAAGGTCTTTGGCAAAGGCTACAACCTGTCCAACTGGCGGACATACTGGGATGTGGTCACCGTCAGGACCTATAATAATTCCAAGGTGGGTAAACACTTGGGCTCTGCTGATATGGGGCTTACGTATGATTGGGATAATACCCGTCTGTTCCTATATCATCAGTTCTTTATTAGCGAAGGAGCCCTTGCTCATCTGGCCAATCTCAGGGATGGGCTTAGCGGCATCTCTTTGACCAATCTGGCGGATGAACAGCGGCTGTTCCACTGGAGCAAACTTCTTTTCGAATTCTTTTGTTCCAAAAACCAGGCTGGGTACCCCTGGTCCAGGTATACCCCCTCCGGAGACGAGAATTATTATAACAATTATGAATATGCGGAAGGGTGGTCCTATAATGGCCTGGCACTGGGCAACCCTTTTATCAGTACCCGTACGTCTACCCGGACAGGACTTCCGGATGATCCACAGGACTATTTTAATAACAACCGTGTCGTAGCCTTTCACCTGGGTGTACAAGGCGCCGTCGATAAATGGTATTTTACGGTAAAGCTTTCCTACTCCATGAACTACGGCACATTTGGCACCAGCATTTATGGGCATAGCACCGGACGTCTGTATGTCCCTCCCAAATACGGTATCTGGCAGGAAGTATCCCAGCTCTCTTCTTTCCTGGAGGTCAAAAAAGACCTGGGAGGTGGCTATAGCATAGGCTGTCTCGGAGCCCTGGACCAGGGCAAGCTGTTGAACAATTCCGGCGGCGTCATTCTCAAATTGTCAAGGACTTTCCATTAAAGCATACAAAACCATCTATTGCCATGAACAGCCGTTATAGTAACCTATTCAGGTTTTTTTTCGTATGCGTAGACCTTCTAGCGCTCAATGTAGTCTACTTTTTGTTGGTGCTTAGCACCAATAAGATACAGTTAGGCGCCGAGCACCGGTATATGATCTTATTTATCGTAGCCAATATGGTCTGGCTGCTGACGTCCTATTCCACGGCCCTCTATGTCGACAATGCCAGTCTGGACCTCGACAGGTTTGCCCGGCGCACCGTGAAGACCATGATACTTTTTGTAGTCTTTATGATCTTCTTCATCTTTCTCTTTCACTATTCTTATTCCCGCATATTTGTCATGCTGAGCTTTTTTGCCTTCTGCACCGTCCTGTTGCTTACCAGGGGCTTGCTGATGGCGTCGGCCTTTTACAGACAAAAAAACAGCCGATCAGGTAAAAAAGTGGTCATCGTAGGTTATAACAACGTGGCGAAGCGGCTGGCTTATAGCTTTTCAGGACGGGATCATCGTATGTCCGTGGAGGGATTTTTTGAAGATCCCCGCCGTATCCATGAGCTGTCCGATCTCCCCATTATCGGTGACATCGATGAATGTATCAATTATGCCATCAACAATCGTATCAGTGAAATATATTCTACCATTTCCCCCGAGACCAATACATCCATTTACGATATGGCCCAGACGGCGGAGAAATCACTTATCCGGTTCAAATTCGTACCGGACTTTAAATTCTATGTCAATCGCGATACTCATCTTGAGTACTTGGACGAGCTTCCTATCCTTTCCTTACGGCCCGAGCCGCTGGAAGATATGAGCAACAGCATCAAAAAAAGGGTCTTTGACATCATCTTCAGTCTCGTGGTCATCGTCTTTGTTCTCTCCTGGCTGACGCCTATACTGGCAATATTGATCAAGCTCAGCTCCAGGGGACCGGTTTTCTTCGTTCAATGGCGTTCGGGCAAGGACAACAAGCCTTTCCGTTGTATCAAATTCCGCAGTCTGGCTGTCAATGACAATGCCAATGTCCAGCAGGTCACTCGTGGCGACTCCCGGATCACGCCTCTGGGAAAATTCCTTCGCAAGACCAACCTCGATGAGCTGCCGCAGTTCCTGAATGTGCTGGCAGGCTCCATGTCCGTCGTAGGTCCGCGCCCCCATATGCTGCGTCATACCGAAATGTATTCAAAGATATTGGGCCAGTACATGATCCGTCATTTTGTAAAGCCGGGTGTGACGGGATGGGCACAGGTCAATGGTTTCCGCGGCGAGATCAAACGGGAAGATCAGCTGCGGAAGAGGATCGAGCACGATATCTGGTATCTTGAACACTGGAGCTCGTGGCTGGACATCCGTATTATCCTTCTTACGCTGTATGTAACGTTAAAAGGAGATAAGAATGCTTTTTGATCCAGTGCCTGCGGGGCCACGGACAATCGGGGCGAGATACCGCCTCATGCATTTGCGGGCGGTGCTCAGCAAGGACAGTACAGCCGTGCTGACCCTGACGGCTATTTGGGTGTTCGTCGAGCTGCTGATACATCCGGCTGGTGAATTCCCGTTGAATGACGACTGGTCCTATACCCGAAGCCTGCAACAATGGTACGCGATGCACCATTACAACCTCCTTGGCTGGACCTCCATGCCGCTGGCGGCCCACCTTGTCTGGGGTATGGTCTTTTGCAAGATATTTGGGTTTTCATTCACTGTATTGAGATATTCCACGCTGGTGCTGGGATGCATTGGAGGTATAGGAGCCTACTTCCTTTCCAGGGAATTCTCCGAAAACAAAGCCGCCTGTTTTTTTACAGCTTTGATCCTGCTGCTAAATCCCATTTATCTCAACTTGTCCAATACCTTCATGACGGATGTTCCATTCACCTCCTTTCTTATACTTTCAATATTATTCTTTGTCAAGGGGCTTCGTCAGGGCAGACTCACCTACATTATCCAGGGCATTTTCTTTGTCCTGGTCGCAACGATGATCCGGCAGCTGGGGCTGCTGGCAGCAGGTGCTTTCTCCCTTGCGCTGTTGATAAAGGATGGCTTTGCAAAGAGATCATTGTTCCTCTCCGTTCTTGCCACGGGATTGCCTCTTGCCGTCTATTTCCTGTACAATCACTGGTTGGGAACACAGCACATATATCCCGTAAAATATGACGAAGGTTTCCACCGTATACAACACAATCTCTTTGGCGAGGATCACTCTACGTTCAAATATCTGCTCAGACAGGCATTGAATATTTTTGTCTACACTGGCTTTTTCATCTTTCCTCTTATTTTCCGGGCCGGCCGGACAGCTATCTGGAGGAGCCGGAGATCTCCCGCCTTCCTGATCTGTATCGTTGTAATGGCGGGCATCGGGGCCTACTGTCTCGTCCATCGCAATAATATCCCTCTTATGGGCAACGTCATGAATCCCTATGGGATAGGGCCCGTAGATATGCGGGATGTCACCATCCTTCGTCTGGACCATATACCTCCGCTGCCGGCCATCGTTTGGCAAATGCTGTGCCTGGCAGGGATCATTGGCGGCGGTGTCCTCCTCTGGGCAATGATCGATAGCATCCGCAACGTACAAAGGAATGATCGCCCTTTGCTATGGTTCCTGCTCTGTTTTGCCATTGCATACTGTCTTGTCATGCTGGTAGGAGGTGGCTATGACCGCTACCTTATTCCCCTTATACCCGTTTTGTCCGTACTGATGCTGACAGGTCTGCCGGAGCAGGATGAGGACGACCCGGCATCGAAGATGAACAGACAGTTGGGGCGTTGTGCCGCTGTCTTCTTTTTCCTGGTGGGGGCATGGTTCTCTGTCGCCGGTACTACCAACTACCTGTCCTGGAACAAGGCAAGGTGGAACGCTCTCCGCTATCTCACCTATGAGGCAGGTATCCCGCCCACGCGAATAGACGGGGGATTCGAGTTCAACGGCTATTATAATTACAACGACGAGGACATTACCTATCTCAAGGAAAAAGCAGACCCCACCAAAAAAAGCTGGTGGTGGGTACAAGACGACGAATATATGATCACGTTCGGTCCTGTCAAAGGATACGCCATACTAAAGACTTTTCCCTGTCATCATACCTTCTTTCCCTTCTTATCGGAAAATATTTTTGTCCTCAAAAGAATGCCCTGAGCCGGGCAATATTTCCCTCTCTTACTCAAAATTCCCTTTTCGGGAATTTCTCTCTTCTCCAAAGCACTGATTGGTATATAGATACGAATTGGCATATTCATGGCACTAAGGATAATACCCTAAACATCCAAGCTATGAATTACAGTGTCTATCGTTACCTCTGCCTCTTCGCCCTGTTGCTGGCGCAATTTGTTTACCCCCCTCAAAGCAAAGCTCAGTCCTCTGCAAGTGTTCCATTGACCAATTCTCGAATTTTACTTGTATCGGATCTTGTAGGCCAGTATGATCAGGGCAAATGCCAGCGTTATCCCATTGGCAAGATAGACTGGCAGATTGTTCGTGAATACGCCATAAATGAGCCATAATAAGGTGCCGGTAGTAAACAGAGCGTACATCGACAACGAGATGCTTTGCGTATCTTTTGTGCGAATGGTCTTGATAGCCTGCGGCAGAAAGGAGAAGGTCGTACAGGCTGCCGCCAGCAGACCGACAAGAGTAATAAAGCTCATAGCTCAACTAGCACTCCTTCCTTGCTGGCATCTACCCAATGCTGTCCAAAGGCATAAATAACGGCATCATCATCCGAAACGGCCTGCTGCACAAAGAGGTCCAGCTTATCGTTCAGGTCATTGTCATCACCCGGAAGAACTCCATCCAGCGACATGATAGGCATAGAATAATAGTTATACCCGCAAGGTATCGCATCTCCCTGTTAAAAAGAACCGTGAAAATACCGAAATTTCCCCATGGCATGTTATCATTCTATGACCTGCTGTTATAAACATTGGGGTCATGAACTTCCATCCATCTGTCCGGGTGTGCAATCGATTCCCATCCAAACTGCCTGTACAACTCGTGGGCATCCCTGGTCAGCAGTATCCACCGCCTCAATCCCTTCAAGTCAGGGTGGGCCATCACCTGCTCCATCATCCACTTGGATAGCCCTTTCCCGCGATGTTCCGGGATTATAAATACATCTCCCAGGTAACATATGGTAGCAAAGTCCGAAATAATCCTGGCATAACCCACCTGTTTGTCATGGTGGAAAACCCCAAAATTCAACGAATGGTCAATGGCGCGTTGTACTGTCGCCAGAGGAATGTTCTTACACCAGTAAGCTTCCGTCGACAGGAAATGATGGATGAACGCGAAATCCATTTTGGTCTTGTCCGTGGTGATGAGATAATCGCCTTTTGCTGCTGTTACGATCTGCATGACTGCAAGTTCGTTCTTTTGCCGGACAATAACTCCTCCTATTGCTGGATGATCATGGCCGAGATACCCGCATCGATGTACTGACCGCCGCCCAGTTGATGACAGTGAATAGCGATGATATTTTTCCCATTGGCAACGAGCGCCTCTTTTGCCGCGGCGCTGATGGGTATCATGGCATAGCCGCCCGTGGCGCCGGATACGGTTGCCGCTTTTACTCCATTGATGTAAACTTCACAGTCGTCGTCGTGATGCAGAGAAAGGACCAGGTCATCCCGTTTGATCCCGGAAAGATCACCGAGGTGGAACTCCTGCCGCAACCAGATATCCTTCGTATCCCAGACAGTCCTGACGATGGCGCCTGGCGTGCCCTTTGTCCCAAATCCCGCCACACCTGTTTTCCAGGTCGCGTCATTGAAAGAAGTTGCGCTCCAGCCACTGTCCGGGACTGCCAGCGTATATTTCCAGCTGCGGCCATTGTTGACAGAAGCAGGCAGTACTTCCGTCAGGTGAATGCTGCCGTGGATCACCCGCTGATTGGATGCACGTATCTTCTCCACAGGTCCTTTGACGACAGCCCTGTCATAGGTCTCCAGCCCGTTGAGCTCACCTTCCACATCCGAGATCTCGGTGTATACGGCAGCGCTAAGACCATTGTTTGTCTTGAAGGCTGTCAGGTCATTGGCGAACTGATCGTACAGGCTGGTATAATCATCGACATTGTCGATCATCACGTAAGTATCCGCTTCCTTCCACATATGCCCCTTGATCTTGAATCCAATCCCACCATATTCGCCACAGGCCAGCGCCTGGGTATTGCTGTTCGGTGCGGCCGGCGGGGGATAGCTATGTATGTCCAGCAGATCGCCTGCACCAAAATGTCTGCCCCCGCTGGCCTGGTTGATCAGCCGCGAAGGGTCCAGCGTCCGTACCATCTTCACATAGCTGGGTGTGTTATGTTGTCCCTGCTCTTCATTAAAGATCACCCAGGTGACGATACAGGGCGAGTTCCAATGCGTTCTTACCATACGCTCCAACTGGTGGGAAAAGGCTGCCGTGTCCACCGGAGGAGTATGCTCGGTATAGGAATTGGGGGAAGGCATATCCTGCCAGACCAGGATACCCAGCTTGTCGGCCCAATAATACCAGCGATAGGACTCTACTTTTATGTGCTTGCGCACCATATTGAACCCAAGGTCCTTTATCAATACAAGATCGTGCTTAAGTGCTTCATCCGTTGGTGCCGTGTAGCCTCCATCCGGCCAGAAACCCTGGTCCAGCGGGCCCAGCTGGAAGAGGAATTTGTTGTTCAGGAACAGTTTTTTATACCCCCCCTCATCCTCCACCGATATCTTTCGCATCCCAAAATAGCTGGAGACGGCATCCTTCCCTAACGATATTTCCAGTCCATAAAGAAAGGGCTGATCGGGCGACCACAATTTGGCATGGGGCACAGGAATGGAAAGCTCTTTGTTCGCCTGACCCGTGGCGGCGCCTACCAATTTATCGCCGTCCCGGACCTTTACTGTCACAGCATTCGATCCATTGGTCGTCACATACAGCTTCAGCACGCCTTTGTCGATGTCCGGGATCATCCTGATATCATGAATATAGGTCTTGGGAACAGGCTCCAGCCACACCGTCTGCCAGATACCCGTCACCGATGTATACATGATGCCCTGGGGGTTCAATGTTTGCTTGCCACGGGGATATCCTCCGTTATCGGTGGGGTCGAATACGTTGACAGTAATCTCCTGCGGGCCTGATCCTTTGATAAAGGGAGTGATGTCAAAGCTGAAAGGATCATAACCTCCCTCATGCACGCCCAGGCTTTTCCCATTGAGAAAGACCTCCGCCCTGTAGTCCACGGCACCGAAATGCAGTAGAATGGTATTGTTATTCCAATCTTTTGGGATGGTAAACTGCCGGCGGTACCAGCAACGCTCATGATGCTCCTGTACCCCGGATAAAGCGGATTCTACGGGAAAGGGCACCAGTATAGATCCCGACAGGCTGCCGTTCGGAAGCTTTTCCCCTTGTGCGGCCGGCTGGAATTGCCATAGGCCGTTCAGGTTGAGCCAGCGCTGCCGCTGCAGCTGCGGCCGGGGGTATTCGGGTAATACGTTGTCCGGACGGACATCTTTTGCAAAGGGCGTCATCAGCGTTCCTGTCTTTGGCTGCCAGCTTTGTGCATGGGCCAGGACCGGCAGGAGCATCATCGTTAGTACCTTTAATAAAGGACGGTGGTTCATTATCATGGGATTTTAAAGATATGTTGTCGAAAGTCGATGAAAAAAATAATTTAAAAAAGCCTGGATATCAGATTGTAACAAAATGACAAACCATTGAAACAACATGAATGGAATTATCAGCTGACATAGGGTTGTCAGTGGCTGCTTATAGTTTTGTAGCATGAATAGCCAGGACATCATCTACAGAAGACTCATTAATCAGCAGATAGCTGGAGAAAAATTTGCCGAACCTGCCGGCCTCATCCAATGGATGGGCTGTATACGGGCAGAGGATTTTGCCGCCGCCAAATGGGCCATTGGCAATAGGGTAGCGGGCAGTACAGATAAGACCATTGAGCAAGCCTTTAACCAGGGACAAATACTAAGGGCCCACCTGCTACAGCCTGAATGGCATTTTATCTCTCCGACGGACATCCGCTGGATGCTGGCGCTGACTTCGCCCAGGTTGAGATCATTCAACAAGGAGATATACCGTACGTTGGGCATTGACGCCTCCATTCTGAAAAAGAGCAAGCGGATCATAGTCCAGCGTCTGGAGAAAGGCCAGCAGACCCGTATGCAGCTTTGGAATGCGATGAAGGAAGAGCATATCCATACGGATGAACTCCGGATGGGATGGCTGCTGATGGATGCGGAGCTGGATGGACTTATCTGTAGTGGCGGTATGGAAGGGCATCAGTTTACTTATGCCTTGTTGGATCAACGGGCTCCTATGATACGACATGGTGGGAAGGAAGAGCTTTTGGCCGAGCTTGCCCGGCGGTATTTTCTCAGCCGCGGTCCTGCCACTGTCCGTGATTTTGCAGGATGGAGCGGACTGCATATGACGGATATAGGAATAGGCATGGAATTGAACAAACAATGGCTTGCCAGTGAGGTAGTCGACGGGCAGGTGTATTGGTTCGATCCTTCCGGCAGCGCCGTGGATCACCCTTCCTCTTTATTTCTGCTACCGGCGCTGGATGAGTGGTCGATAGCCTATTCGGGTAACAGCTTTTTCAAGCCTATGCTCATCATCGATGGGCAGATATCGGGAACCTGGACAGCTTTGCTGGGAAAAGATACATTGACCATTGACATAGCAACGCCTGTGACGATGGATAGTGTCTTACGGGACGCCATACAGCAGCAGATGGGGAGATACGGAGTTTTTCTCGGTAAGAGGCTGGGAGATGCGACACAGTTTTAACATTAGATTAGATTCCTGTTTTCTATCTTGAGGCATGTCAACCTTTAAAAGACCCCGGCTGATCCCAAAACTGCTATTATGCGCAGCCTTTATCCTGCTCATCGGATTGCTGATCCCTCAGCATCTTTCCATGCCAGTCGAAGGAGCCACCCTGAAAAGCTATGACCAGCATTCCTTTTGGGCCTACCCGTGGGGTAAGTCCGTTACACACAAGGGAGTCGATATTTTTTCAAAAGCTGGCACACCTATCCATCCTGCCACCGGAGGACTGGTATTGTATGCCGGGCAGAATGAGCTGGGAGGGAATGTGGTCTATGTCCTGGGACCAAAATGGAGAATACATTATTATGCGCATATGCGGGATATCGACACCCATATGTTCTCTATTGTCAGTAAAAAGAGCACCATCGGAACCGTGGGAACTACGGGTAATGCCAAAGGCAAACCGCCCCATTTGCACTATACCATAAAGACGGTGATCCCTTATTTCTGGCGGGCTGATAAAAGCATCCAGGGGTGGAAAAAGATATTCTTTCTCGATCCTATTCCTTATTTGGATGAAAGCTTTGTTTCTTAGCTTGTAGTTCACGTAAGAGCAGGGCTTTGTTTCTTTTCTTTGTTCAATACCTTACTGATGATAATTACACTTGCCAGCATACAGGCCGCACCGATCAGGAAATGCATTCCCGGGAAATGAAAAGGCGCCTTGCTGGAGGTAAAATAATAGAAGGTATTGGTCATGACCAATGGTCCGAAAATAGTGCTGAGGCTCATAAGGCTCGTAAGCGAACCCTGTAGCTCGCCTTGCTGGTTGGGCGGTACATGACCCGATATAACGGATTGCAGCGAAGGTCCTGCAATACCCCCCAGGCAATAAGGCACCAGGAAGGCAAACATCATCCACCCCTGCGTGGCAAAGGCAAAAAGCACGAGCCCCATGATATAAAAGGACATCCCCAGATAAATGCTCTTCTCATTGCCCAGCTTTGGGTTGATCACCCGGGTCAATCCTCCCTGTACCACTCCGAATATGACGCCCACCACTGTCAGAGAGATACCCACCATGCCTGGGTCCCACTTAAAACGATACATCGTAAAGAAATTCCAGTTACCCTGTACCGATTGTGCGCCAAAATAGATGAGGAAGAAACTGATAGCCAGTCCTCCGATCTCCGGATGCTCGGTGAGAAATTTCAGAGAGCCGAGAGGGTTAGCCCGACGCCAATCAAATGGCCGGCGATGTTCTTTGTCCAATGATTCGGGAAGTAGAAAGTAGCCGTACAATGCGTTGAGCAAACAAAGCGCCGCCGCGCCATAAAAAGGAGTGCGTATCCCTCCCAAATGGTACAATAATCCACCAATTGCCGGCCCAATCACAAAGCCCAGTCCGAAGGCTGCTCCTATTAATCCAAAATTCTTGGCCCTCGACGTTGCGTCCGTGCTGACATCCGCAATATAGGCCGAGGCTGTGGTAAAGCTGGCGCCTGTTATGCCCGCGATGACGCGGCCTACGAACAGCCATCCATAAGTGGGAGACAATGCCAGAAAAATATAATCTACGCCAAAACCTAATAAGGAAGCCAGGAGGACAGGCCGGCGTCCATATCGATCGCTCAGGTTACCCACAACAGGAGCGAAAACAAATTGCGCGACTGCAAATACCGTCAATAGATAGCCGCCATAGGGGCTGGCCTGGTTGATGGGTATACCTTTCAATTGAGAGATCAATGGAGCCATTACGGGAATGATCAATCCCCATCCCATTACATCGATGAGCAGTGTAACGAATATAAATCCAAGTCCTGCCTTTTTTGTCGTAGCCATATTAACGGTGGTTTCGGCAAACTTATATCGAAATACTTAATATTAGGGGTGGTGAATATGCCATTTTTCAGGGGTGATCACGTCGGATCTGCTGCCGGCTAAAAATTTCTAAAGAAAAAATTGCACAAGTAAATACTTGTATATAATTTTACAAGCACATACTTGTATATTATGAAAGCCAGACGAGATGTATATCAGGCCATTGCAGACCCCACACGGCGTGCCATCATCAATATGATTGCTGGGCAGCCCCATAATATGAAGTCCATTACCGAAAAATTTGATATGAGCCAGCAGGCTATATCCCTGCATGTAAAGATCCTGACGGATTGCGGGTTGATCACTGTCCAGCAGCGTGGAAGGGAGCGGTTTTGCGAGGCTCATTTAGACCGGCTGGGTGAGGTTGCTGCATGGGTGGCACAGTACAAGCAATTTTGGGAGAGCAGAATGGATTCTTTTGAGATGTATGTCGAAAAATTAAAAAAAGAGAGATATGGAAAGCAAAAAAAGTAAAACGCAGGACCGAGAGCTCCTCATTACAAGACAGCTGGATGCTCCCATCGAGCTGGTATGGGAAGCCTGGACAAACCCCAAACATATCGCCAGCTGGTGGGGACCCAATGGCTTTACCACCACTATCACTAAGATGGATCTGCGACCTGGTGGTGAATGGGATCTGGTGATGCATGGTCCTGACGGGACGGATTATATAAATAAGAGCATTTTCAGGGAGGTCATTCTGCATAAAAAGATAGTGTATGAGCATGTCACTGGTCCGAAGTTTATTGCTACCATCAGTTTTGAGCAGCAGGGCGACCAGACATGCACCACCTGGCATATGCTTTTCGAAACAGCCGAAGAGTTTATCAGGACGGTAAAGACCTTCAAGGCGGACGAAGGACTAAAGCAGAATGTGGAAAAGCTCAGCAAATACCTTGCGGGGATGAGGACCAAATAAAATACCATGAAAGCGCTTATCACTTTACTCTTAATAATTTCCTTTATGAACGCTACGACAGCACAGACGGGCCAGTATGCCAATGTCAATGGCCTGCACATGTACTACGAGATCCATGGTACGGGCAGACCTCTGGTCCTGATACACGGAGCTGCTTCTACGATAGAGACGACCTTTGGCAGGCTCCTGCCCGTCTTGTCCAGGTCACACAAGGTTGTTGCCGTTGAACTCCAGGCGCATGGACACAGCGACAATCGCGATGGCAGGCAGATAACGTTTGAGCAGGACGCCGATGATGTGGCCGCTCTTCTGCAACAGCTGCATATCGATAAGGCTGATATATTTGGTTTCAGCAATGGTGGTACCACGGCGCTCCAGGTGGCTATTCGTCACCCCGCCCTGGTGAACAAGCTGATCATTGCCTCCTCGATGTACAAGAGGGCAGGGGTGGCACCTGCTTTCTGGGAAGGGTTTAATCATCCCCGTTTCGAAGATATGCCCGAAGCATATAAGAAGGTGTTCTTATCCATAAACCCGAGCCAGGAGGCGTTGCATACTATGTTCAACCAATGTGTGGGCCGTATGCTGCATTTCACGGATATCCCGGACTCCGTCTTCAGCGGTATACAAGCTCCGGCCCTCATACTTTCGGGAGATAAGGATGTACCTCTGCCGGAACATGCCGTAGAAATGTATCATCGCCTGCCACATGCCAGCCTGGCTATATTTCCGGGAGGACATGGCGCTTATATGGGAGAGCTGGCCACTTCGGAGGAGGCTCGCAACCCACCCGTGGCATTGCCTGTCATCGAAGATTTTCTGAAATAGAGTTATTGTCGATCATTGCCCCTCCTCTTTTCTGGCGGGGCAATATTTTTTCCGGTAATCCACCGGCGACAGCCCTGTACACCGCTTGAACAAGGTCCTGAATGCATTTATATCGTTATATCCGACCTCATATACTATCTCATTGATGGTTTTTCGCCCGTGCTCCAACTGCTTTTTCACCGCCTCGACCTTGACCCTTTGTATATATTCAACGACGGAATTGCCTGTGAGCTTTTTAAATTTTCTTTCAAAGGTCCTTCTTCCCATACCAGCCTTTGAACATATTTCTTCCACGGTGAGCTTTTTTTCGTAGTTGTGTTCGATAAAGTTTTGAGCCTCCAATACATTGTCGTCATTATGGCTCTTTTGCCCCAAAAAAATGACAAACTGGTTTTGGCTCTTTCTGTCGATGTCTATTTCGAACATTTTGGATGCCAGCACGGACATCTCCCTGCCAAGGTGCTTTTCGATGATGTATAGCAGCAGGTTCAGATAAGAATAGGCCCCGCCACAGGTATAGATGCCTTCTTCATCGGTGATGAGATGATCGTCCACCAGCTTTACGTCCGGGTACATCTCCTGGAACTCGTTTTTTGCCGCCCAGTGCACGGCGCAACGCTTCTTGTCAAGCAACCCGGTGGAGGCAAGAAAAAAAGAACCTACGCAGAGGCTGGCGACCTCGGCTCCCTGTTTATAGCGACTGCTTACCCAGCCCCTGAATTTTTCATTCAGCTGCACCGTCTTTGGGAATTGGCCACAGGTGATGGGGATCACGATCATGTCCGTATGGGTGATCTGGTCGATGGTCAGGTCTGTGTGGATGCTGTAAAGCCCCTTGCTTACGGAAGTGTTCTTTTCAGAGCCTGCTATTTCTACCTTATAAAAAGGCGCTTTCCCCTGGTAACGCAAAAAATCGTTGACCCTTGTCAGTATCTGATAACAGCTATCGATGCAATTGATGGTTGCATCTTCCAATGCCAGTATGGTAACGTGCTTCATTGTATAAAGTTACCGGAAAGGGATGACGCATTCAAGAGGTAAGATTGTCGTATTCCCCATGCATCGCCCTGCTTTTCTGTATCTAGCTTTGTTTTACACACTCATAAAAAACACATGCTATGACTAACATTGAGATCATCATCCTCCCGGTGACGGACAAGCAAAAGGCTAAGGAATTTTATATGCAGCTCGGCTTTCAGGTATTGGTGGAGGCGCCTGCCGACCATGGGCATACATGGTTACAAATGGGGCTCCCTGGCCGGACGACTTCCATTGCGCTGATGCACTTCCATGGAGTTATCATCGGGACCGGCGATATAGAAAAGGACATCCGGGAATTAAAGACAAACGGCATAGAAGTAGGAAAAATAGACGAACAACCCTGGGGCAGGTTCGCCTGGATGAAGGACCCGGATGGCAATGGCTTATGCCTTCATCAGAAATAACCCCCTTTATACATACTAATATGTAGAGTTTATAGTTATATAGATGTATTTACTTTTAGGTGAATACACTTATTTTCTATATGTGGCTCGCGGTATTAACGCAGAATACCGTGAACTATGAAACATCTGATCTTAGTAGCAGGGCTGTCGATAGCCTTAGTAAACAATGTATTATCTCAATCGACGCAAACAAGTGGCAATTGGAGCGATCCTACTATCTGGTCCGGCGGGGCAGTACCTGCGGCAAGCGGTACGGTCAACGTGAATAATCCTACTGTCATCGATGGCAATCTCTCACCCACGGGCACATGGACATTCGCCAGCAATGCCACTGATCTGCCGGGAGGAACCGCGTATACTTTCAATCCTAATGCAGGTACGAATGTTATCACTATAAATGCGGGCGATGTTGTCACTTTCGAAGGCGGCACTTCGGGCACGCCTAACGTCTTCAGTAGCGGCACGATCAATATTTATGGGACGTTGATCCTGGGATATACCCAGCTCAATAATAGTGGTAATTTGAATATTACTGTTGAGCCCGGTGGTACGCTCATTATAAATGGCGATCTGACCAATAAGAACAATTCCGGCACCTTTACCGTCAATGGCGCTTTGATTGTCTATGGTAACTTCGCCAATCAAACGGGTAGTGTTACCGTGGGTGGCTCCGGTACTATCAATACCACCGGTACGATAACGACTACAGGAGGCTCCACAGTCTTTGGTTCCACCAACGATTGCAACACCGGCCCTTGTTCCGGCACCACACTGACCTGCAGTTTTACCAATGCGATCACTCCTACGAGCAAGACCATCTGCAGCGGTTCTTCGGCAGGCACGCTGACGTCCACTAATTCAGCGACCTCGCCAACCTATCAATGGCTCAGCAGTACGGACAACGTCACGTATGTCAATGCATCCGGGACCAGTACTAATTCCACCTATGTAACACCCGCACTTACCCAAACTACCTGGTATAAATTAAAGGTCACTTCCAGCGCACCATGCACCAGCACCACTGCGGCGGTTAAAGTCACTGTTCTTTCGTCCGGAGGATGGATGGGAGGTACCAGCAATGATTGGGGAACAGCCAGCAACTGGTGTGGTCTTTCAGTGCCTACCAGCACAACGGATGTTACCATTACAAACGCCTCTGGTATAAGTAACATGCCCACCATCAATGCGGGCACCTCGGCTTCCTGCAGAAACCTTACTATCAGCAGCACCTATCCGGCTACATCAGTGACCGTCGCGGCGAGCGGGACGGCCTCCCTGAACATCTATGGTGATCTGACCAATAACGGCATATTCACCGATGGTTCAACCGCCGCAGCGGCAGGGGTTATAATGCGGGGGAGTGTTACACAAACTATCGCGGGCAGTTCTGCTTCCATATTTAATAACCTGACCATTAATAATAGCTTTGGAGCTTCACCCGGGATCAATATTAGTTCCAACAATTTGACGGTGAATAACAACCTGACCATGACAGCGGGGACCATCAATCTTAACGGGACAACCTTCACCCTGGGCACTTCGGCAACCAATACAGGCACCCTCAACTATACCACCGGCTCGTGGATATATGGAGGTAATATCATGCGGTGGTTCCCAACAGCAGCGGTGGCGCTTGGGGCGAATGCCAGCCTTTTTCCTATCGGTAGCCTCTCGTATTACCGGCCGATGTATTTCGGCAGCGCCGGCCTTTCATCAGGAGGCACCATCAAAGTAAGCCATACAAATGTCAATGGCGCTACCACTGTTTCCTTCCCGGATGGAGCCTCGACCGTGTCTATCCGGACGAACTCCTACTGGACAGTAACAACGGCCAATGGGCTTAGTGGCGCCGGTACTCCTTTCAATGTTCGCACAGAAGCAAAAGGCCTGGGAATGGTCGGTAGCGTAAACGATCTGCGATTGACGCTGGCCGCAGCGGCTGCCCCCGGGACCGCTGGCGTCAACTCGGGCACTATCAGCAATCCACAGGTCAACCGGACCGGGTTTTCTGTCGCCAACCTGGCCAATACCTATTATTGGGGTTCCGTCAACCCTGGCAATACAACACTCCCAATACAGCTGCTTTCATTCTCCGGCCAACAGCAGTCGGAAAAGGTAGTCCTGAACTGGCAAACGGCGATGGACGAAGATGATAGGTTCTTCTCCGTGGAAAGCTCCTCCGATGGTGCAAGCTTTATGGAAATTGGTGAAGTTCCGGTGGCCGGCAGTTCCACATCCGGACATTCTTATAGCTTTTCGGATCAGCGTGCTGCCGACGGAAAAAATTATTATCGATTGAAGATCGTTGGTTTGGATGGAACCTTTACTTACTCCAGGATTATTAGTGTCTATCTCGCGGAAGACAACAAGTTTATTATTTTTCCGAATCCTTCGGATGGGCATTATATCACGGTCCGGGTAGCTTTATCCTCACAGATCCCGAATACCATTGATGTGTTCAATGATCTGGGGATACTGGTAGGGCATGCAAAGGCTACCAGTGCGGTGTTCCCGGTCTTTTTTACACCGAGCCTTTCACCAGGTGTTTATTTTGCAAGGTATTCCTCGCAGGGAAATACTTCGGTGAAAACCTTTGTAGTAAAAAGATAGGGTTGGTTTTGCTATAGCAGATTCTGTCGCGCCGGCTCCATACATAACAGCGGCAACCTTGTTGTCCAATCTTTTATAATATATTTGTAAAACACCATTAGCCTCCTACGGAACCCGAGCGATGCAAGTTGGATTGAAACATACGATATTCATTGTTCTGCTCCTGCTTATTTTGGGATGCAATGGGGGCGGCAGACCTGAAAATTATCAGTCAGCATATTTGAAAAAGACTGGCCAAAAATTTACCATAATTCTAAAAGGCAGGAGATCGTTGCATCCAGCCGGTCCTTTCGATATTGGAAAGACCTATGAGGACAGTTTTCTGTATTTAATTCCAATAGATTCCGGCACAATTAAAGTGGAAGATTTGCCTCACGATAGCTGTTGTTATCCCAGGTTTGGGACAATCAGGATTCAAGGCAATAAACTAGGGATAAATATATATGCGATCAGCAACTCATAAAAAAGCTGGATATGGAAAATGATATTGCAGCATGGATTGTAGATCTAAGACATAACAGGGTAACAGTCGTGACGAATGTATAACGGGCAGAGTGAAACGTCGGTTTGCATTTGATATCGCAGATTTCCCCAACCAGCTTGAGGCTTCTGTTCATCTCCTGGTTGCTGACATAGGAGAATAGGTTTTCCTTAGGCATGTTCCGCGAATTATTGGCTTGAATTTAAATTGATTGAAGTGTTGTAATTCATTTACTTTGAAATAAATGCATTGGTCGTCGCCTTGCTGTTCTTGATTTTCTTCTCCTTGTTTCTAACGTTTGTCTTCTTTGTCAGTAAAGTGGTTGAAAGCGCCAGGTTATACGGCCTATTGAGGGCATCTTGAGTTACCTTAAAACGCTCTGCCAATTTCCGTATCACATCTTTTGACAGCCCCTTTTTATAATGCAGGATTTCGGAGACATAGCCCTTACTCACGCCCAATATTTCAACAAGATCCTTGGGCTTTAGTTTGTGGTCTTCCATAAAGGAATGGAGCAATTGGATAGGATCGAGTTCCTCAAAGGTGTTGTGCTCAGCGTCCCATTTCTCGATGAGGACAGTAAGCAAATCGATTTCGTCCTTCGCGCGGCTATCTTTCGAACCCGAAAACACCAAGTCCTCCAGCTTTTTGCAGTAGTCGTTATACTGGGTTTTGTTCCTAATCACTTTATATTTCAGCTCTGCCATAAGAATATTTTTAGTAGTTACTGATTGTATACTGCAACCGTTCGTTACACAACGCCGTATATTCCGCGTGAGTACCCATCCAGCATATGAACAGATGCACCTGCTTGTCGTCAAAGGCGTATTTACAAATCAGACGATAGGTGTTGCCACCAATGTTAAAAACAACCCGGTTGGAGCTTTTCCCCAGAAGGTCGGTTGCAGCAAACGTGGTCTTCATGTCTGCAGGCTTCTCCCAGTCGGTATATTTAAGTTTCTCCAGAAATTCCGTAAACGATGTCCGGCTTCTGGCATTGTCAATAATATACCGTTCGATCGTCTCTTTCTTTATCAGGTGTATTTTCATGGCAAAGGTAAATGATTTTAATTTAAGTTCTCAAAAAGAGAACTTAAATATGTTAAACTATATCATAAATGGTTCTCTATAAGAGAACTATAAAGGTTTCTACCGTACTAGCGAAATCGCCCAAATTAGCAATATGGGTGTTACGGGAAGGGGAGAATATATTGTTGGTTAAACTAGTTTATTCCCTCTCGTTCATTTGACTTGGAAATGTGGGCGATTTTAAGTATTACGGCCGCCTCGAACAGGCATTCCACATTCTTAAAGAACAATATCAAGTCAGCTCTTTTCCCTCCTTCGTCAAAAGGCGGTGTATCTGTCGTTAAGCAAGTCTCTGAAATCTCAGCCATCCAAGCCCGCAGTTCAGAAAGGCTATAATCTCCAAAAAACCTTTCCAGGAAGGCCGCAGGTTCTTTTTGGTGCTCCTTTGACAAGTATTAACAGTCTTTCAATGAGTGCGGCTAGCCACCTGCGTGCCGAGGAACTTGTCTTAATTGCATTGGCTATTGGTGTCGATCCCGCTGAAATGCAAAGGGAGTTATACGGCAATTTGAAGATTAAGAAATAAATTTAATGGTCTGTTGGTATAGAACGCAACTTGCGTTTTGGCGGACTACTCTTTTCTAAACTCAATAATATTTTTAATGCAATCCATCAACGCTTGTTTTTCTTTAATGTATGTATCATAAAGCATGTCAGGTGCCGACTGTAGAAAGTGCTCAGCAATCGCATCTATTTCGAGGTTTCTGATAAAAAAAAGATCGCGTATTTCTTCTATAAAATTATCTACGGTCTTGCCAAACACCTCGGCTCGTTTTATAGCTTCAGGATCATTATTGATTAATCTCTTTCTTTCTGCAAACGGCAATTCATTGACCAGATAAGCCAGATCGACTGCAACCTTAGATTCCATATCAGGAGCAACTTTGCCGGTTCCATTGCAATAAGCACATCTGCCTGGTCGCCATTTCAGTTCATTGTTAAGCCTTTTAATATCATTCCAATCTACATGGCCTTTGCCTATACACCTTGGACATTGAACTTTAGATACGGTTCCTTTAAATAGCCATTTAAAAAATTTCATATATTAAGGTTGAGCATTTCTGAATTCTTAAAGATTATAAATTCTGGCTTCACATGCAACAGTCTCGCGACACAAATGTTAGAATTCCAGTCTGGGGCTTTTTACTACCTGAATTTCTCCATCAACCCACTCATATCATTACTGATTTTGTGGTCCAGGATTTTCGCATAGTGTTGCGTTGTCCGTATGTTTTTATGACCAAGCATATTGGATACAGTTTCTATCGGTACACCGTTACTAAGGGTAATGGTTGTTGCAAAGGTGTGGCGGGCAATATGGAAAGTAAGCCTTTTATGAATCCCGCATAGGTCGGCAATCTCTTTTAGATATGCGTTCATTTTTTGATTGCTTAGTACAGGAAGGACTTTTTCCACCGTCAATGCCGCTGGTAATTTCGGATCGCCTCAGTTTTTTAACGTCAGCATAGGCCAATCCGGTATAGCAGCTGAATAGGAAAATGTCACGTATATGGTTAAGACGGTCAGTATCAAAGTTCTTTTTGGCTATGGATTGCAATTCCTCAATGGATAAGGCATGCCTTTCTACTTCCTTTTTAGCCATACTGAAACCCATAAACGGGTCCCGAGTCAGCCAGCCATTTTGCAGGCACCTTTTGACGATCTTCCGGAAGTTGGCGAGATACTTCATGCTGGTATTGTGGTCACAATTGCGGACGGACTTTAACCAAAATTCATATTCAGATATGAATTCAAAGTCCAGCCTGCGGATGTCCATATCTGAAACTTTATACTTCCATTGCATAAAGGACCGGGTATGTTTAAAAGAGGTAGTGTACCGTTCCAGGGTGCCTGCGGCATACCCTTTGCGACCAGGGCAGCTACCTGGTCGTTGTGGTGCTGGAATATTTCCAGGAGCATACGTGGTTTATCATGCACATCTTCCCGGCCCAATAGAATGTCCCGGACTGTAATCGCAGTGATCGGCTTGTTGTGCTCGATCAGGCGGCGCTTTATCTCATACATCTTTTCTTGCAAGACATCCAGGTAGGCATTGATGCTCTTTACGGCATCTTCATTCCCCGTCGCTCTTTCTGCATGTTGATTCCACCGGAGTGGATCACATTTTCTTTTGGTCGATAGTTCGGCGGACATTCCATCTACTGTAATGCGCAGGTAAATGGGAACCTCTCCTTTGACAAATCCTGTCGGCTTTTTAAGGTAAAAAAGCAAACCAAAACTCTGTTCAATCATAACCCATTGCTTTCGATGATAAAATTACGTCTTACTAACAGTCTTGTGTAAACTTTTTAGTTCGTAAAACGTTAATTATAAATTGATTACAAAGGTTTCAGTGAGTAAAATGGAGTAAGGTGAAATACTACACGAATCACTCACTGGAATACATCGAAAAAGGAGGGTAAATACAGGTAAGAGTAGAAATAAAAAAGCCAGCAAACATCCGTCGTTGCTGGCTTTCTATCTTTTAGTTAATCTGACTTAACCAATTTCTGCGGAGTGGAGGGGACAAGTTTCGAACATTTTCACCAGAGATTTATTGAAAATCAATGAGTTTGCTAATAGGCAATTCCACTGACAGTCGGAATTAATTATATTATTCCTAAATAACACGTATATTTATGAATATAATTACACGTGTTATGACCACAAAATTAACCCTCACGCTGGATGATAAGGTAATCCGGGAAGCCAAACGCTATGCAAGGGCAAAGGGGCGGAGTGTATCCGAATTGGTAGAAAGCTATTTCAAATCGATCACAGAGCTCAATAGCAATCAATCTGAGGAACTGACATCTTCCGTGAAATCGCTGATGGGTTCCTTTAAGGCTCCGAAGAATTTTGATTATAAGAAGATATTACGGGATGAAAAGCAGCGGAAATATGAGTAAAGCGTTTATCGACACTGACGTGATCCTAGATTTTATGATTGCAAGGGAGCCTTTTGCAATGGATGCCGCCCGAATATTTACTTTGTCCGAAAAAAAGCAAATATCCATATGTACGACCGGGCTGGTCTTCTCGAATGCATATTATGTGCTGCGGAAACTCGGGCCGCATAAGAAAGTAATAGAAAAATTGACCCAGCTGGCGAGACTGGTTGATATCATCGGGTTATCCAAAGCAGCCGTTAATCAAGCACTTGAATCAGAGTTTGGTGATTTTGAAGATGCTTTGCAATATTACGCTGCTTTATCGGGAAATGTGAAGATCATAATTACCAGAAATACCAAAGACTATAAATACAGTGAACTAGCTGTCCTGACACCAGATCAATATTTAAAAAGCAGGAGTTAGAAATATTATCCTTTTAGTAACAAGGCCGCACAAATAGTAAAATGATTAAAATAAGCGCCCTTTTTGCAATCGCCAGTTTATGTTTATTCTTTGCCTCAAATGGGCAGGTGATTTCAGCAGCAACCAGGATCGACGAGAACCTGAGTCTGGTCTTTCCAGGAGAGGTACAGCGAATCGATACTTTGGGTGTTTCGCTGTTCCAAACAGTACAGGATAAAATAACCTACCAGGTAGTAAGGAAAGTCAGGGTTATCGAGACACCAATGAAGTCTGCTTGGAAAGAGGCTATCGATCAGGCCGCAGCAACATACCTGGGTGGGCTCAGATTCAAAAATTTCGAGAAACAGTCGAAGGATACTGTCATTGGATATACAATGGGCAGGTATATCCAAATGGTAGGAATTGACCACGGACAGACGATGCGTCTATTCATTTTTACAACACTCGCAAACACGGACATGTATTCGATCCAGGTTACCAGTTTCAACGACGGGACGATCACCCGCCAATCACTGCAATGGTTCTACTCCCACCTTCAATTCAAAGGGATCAGCTATTAAACCACTCCATCGGTGGCCTTCAGACCGGAGCAAGTTCCGCAACGCTCCGAAAAAACAATGCCCCGCCAATTGGCGGGGACATCGGTTCGAAATTGCGGAGAGAGAGGGATTCGAACCCCCGCAACTTAATTTTATCTTTCGTTTGACTAACAAGACTTTACAGAACCGTCAATTTATAATATGTGCCTTTCCGTTTGAGTTTATTTGAGTTTTTATTTGAGGTTTTCGATGGAGGTAATCCTCCGCTTTCTCACCATTCTTTTTTGGTTTCAAAAGAGGCCCGCACCTGAGTTAGAAAAGTTTCGAAGAAGGCTTCCAGATCTCTTTTAGCTCTCTCAGATTTTAGCTTCCTGTGAGAATTCCAGATTCCCAAGTAACTGCCATCTAATGTGTTGTTCGATACTAGCTCAAGGTATTGCAGATGCCCTGTCGACGTACACGTCAGCTTAAATGAGGGTGCCTGAATCCTTATCTTTTCATCTTTAAATTCAAAATTGATGGTATAGTCGATATTAAAAAGATGCAGGGCATTTCTCCCAATTGCATCTACGGCAAATCCATTTAGCGTAACGGATTCATCCTGGACTTCGCTAATGACATTCTTAGGGTTTACAAACTTCTTTTGGGCATACAGCAAGACTGATTTATATAGGTCGGCCTTTTTCTGTCCAGGAATAGAAATAATTAGATAGTCATTTGAACTGTCAGATGCATCCCTGAAGCCTGAAGGAGTGAGAACAAAGGAGGGCGTTGTTCGAGGCGTGGTCTGCCCAGGGGCCGAAGCTACAAGACAGAAGGTCGATATAAATAACAAAACCTTCATGTTCTTTAATCGGAGGTTTTTAAAAGTCATTTGCATGATAAATTTCATATATAGGTATAAATACCTATTTTTTATATCGCGTATTGCCTGTACTTCCGAATTTATTAATTTGCTCATCCCTTCTACCTCTTCCATGAAAATCACCCACTTCTAGTTTTACTCCTGTTGCACTAATCATCATTGTTTCACCCTTAAACCACACTTCATCGGTATGGATACTCCCTGCCTGACCTGTACTAATCGATGCATTGCGTTTCAGAGACTCGGATCCTTTCATCCTATTTATTGTCGTCATCCCCAGAAGAACCGTTTCTTCCAGCTGTTAGCAGCGCCAGATCGGCCATTATTTTCTCAGAGTCTACTGATAAAGTTTCTATCCCCGCCAATGCCTCGTTTAAATTAGTTTCGATCTTGGCCTGGCTCTCCTGCCGGGCCATATTTTTTTCGATGTTTTTTAAGATTTCGGTCTGTGCAGCAAAAGCCTTTGCTTGATCGCGGTAAGCCTCTGCCATCAATGTGAGGACCTTCTTCAACTCACTATTTCCGACTCCCTCATCATCAGTATCATTTTGTTCTATTCCCTCGTACGCAGCTAACAAATCCTTTCGACTAATTCCAAGGATTGCGCCCAACTCCTGCAACCTCGGCCACTTTGGGATTCTCCTTCCATCCTCATAAAATGCATAGGCTCTTTGAGTTATACCCAATTTGTCGCCCACGTCTTGTTGAGACATTTTCTTTTCTAATCGGGCCCTTTTCAATATTTCAGAAACTTGATTCAAATCAATAAAGTTCTAAACAAGAAATAAATGCTACTAAAAGTTTGGATGTTAGAAGCGTTTGCTACTATATTTGTTTCATAATCGTTACACGAAACGAATATACAAATGAAAGTTAAGCAAAAGATATTGGACGTCATAGATAACCCGATTATTCGGACTTCAATTGCTGGCGAACTGCGTGTTGGCGAACAGACTGTCGCTATTCATATGCGCCGCAATGCTTCCAATGGACGAATGACAAAAATGGATTTTTTACAGGCTATCAGTAGGGTGGCTAGTGTAGGAGTGGATGAGATCTTAGAAGAAGAGGGTGAAACGACCATTGAAGGTATTTAAACCCCCAAAGGGCACAAAGATAGGGGAGTGCCAGATTCCACCCAAATACAACTATTGCATATAACCGATTTTAACTGATGGATAGCAAACAAGAGTTTCGACGTCTCCGCAACGTCCTCCAGAAGGGTCTCCAGCAGCTGGATGTTCTCGAAAAAGCATACGAGGAACGGACAGCGCTGGCCCCTAAAGGAAAGAAGAGAAAGTTTTCCCTGCGGCAGGAGCTGGAGCACAATGCGGAATTGGGGATATGGCGCAAACCCACAGGTCTCATAAAATCTAAACATAAGTAAGATGTACAACGAACTATCTACTGCCGAAACGATCACCCACCACTTTGTGGATGATGCTGTGCCTGCTTACGAGGCAATGGAGAGCTTTCGCCGGCACTTTCCCCTGACGAATCCCCAAGTTTCAAACGACGGTCGATCGATGACCTATCAGGCGACAGCCACCCGGGATTCGCGGTTGTGTACAGCACATGCCATGGAACTGATCGACACCCTTCAGCTGCCACTTCAACCGATCATCCTGGACAACAAGGTCTGGATCCTATATACCGGCAAGTAGGTTAACTGATGAGCCCTCTATGGGCGAAACCGGGCGCGGAATAAAATAGTACCTGCTGAATGCGCTCAGGTCTTAACCAACGAGTAATGAGCAACGACCGCATATACACCGATGTTCCGAACTGTGCCTTCCACAAGATCCTCCGGCAGTATGCCATTGAGATCGGCCGGCCCATTCTGACGATTCAGCAGCAGCGGATCATGCTTATCAATTATTCCTTTTTCGCTATAACCTTAAACTAAAATGAAGAAACTCATGAAAATCGCTCGAATTGGCACCTGGTTCTGTGCCGCCCTTTTTTGCAGCGCGATCTGGGGATGGGTAATTTCCCGGCAGATGAGGTTCGCCTTCTTGGCAGGTGCGGCTGTAGCAGGTGCATGGCTCTTTTCCTATTGTTTTAAACAATTCAAACGCATCGCCAATGGACCCCTTTAAACTCATTTTGAGCATCCTGGTTTTTGTTGCCCTTTACGTTGGGTATCAGTGGGGCAAGACCCGTGATGAGCGTCGCCGAGCCCGTGAGAGGAGGATGTTCTGGGAGCGGGAGGAGGCGAAACTGCCGAAGGCAAATAGAAAATAGAAAATCTTTTGATATAAAACATATCGCAAGGTTACTCGTGACGGTCTTTTGTGGCGTGGCTTTCCTGATGGTCATCAACCTTATGACCGGTTGCCGGAAGGAGCTGCCCGTAGAGTCGCCGGCAACGCCGACGCCGAAGCAGAAATGCAGCTGCCGGCCGATGCCCCAGGTAGATACTACGCATGCATCCACGTTAGACCCAGGAACCTGATTAGCGTCCTTGGACGCTTCTGGGGTTGATTCGCACCCTCTCACCTGGCGGCTGGAGATGGGAAGCGGTCCCCACCTCTTTAATCTGTCCGGGCAGTCTCCCGAAGAGTTCTTTACAATCTTCCGTCTTTGACGGAAAAATCTCAAACAGGGCCGGCTCCATACTGCCGGCCAAATGGGGAAGTAGTTCAGCGGTAGAACAGGCTCGCAACGCCTAGTCGGTGGTTCGAATCCATCCTTCTCCACGCTCTTAGGCGGGATATAAGCAGACCAGCGCAGCGGTGGCGAGGCTGGCATACCGCGGAAGACCACCCCAGCCGATGGCAGGCTGACGATCGGGAAAGACCGGGTGACTCTTAGGAATACCAGCTAAGTGAAAGGGATGCGCGCTATCAGACCCGCGCGGGCAGGGTAGCAACGAAAAGGGTTCGACTCCCGGCATCCCTCAAGTAGAATTATTCTACAGTTTAGGGTTTAGGGGTTATTGGCGGGATGTTTCTACGTCCCGCACCTTTTAATAGTTCTTTGAATCAACATAATTGCGGGTGGCGGAATAAGACGCTAACCAGGTGGGCTAACAGGTAACAGACGACAAAGCGCGACAAGTCCGGAAACTAACCACCATGCAGGTATGAGACAATCCTGCCCCGCAAACATATTTTTTTTGATATGTCAACTGATGCCCTACGACCTGATCCCAGGCAGGGGGCCATTCTCAGGTCCATAATAGGATATTGGATTTTAGCACCCTCCGGCTGGTCTCAGCTGGAGGACCATTTTAAAAAATTTTTTATGAATACTTACAGAGAACGTGTACAGGCTCTTATTGAAACCCTTCAGGCTTGCTATGACGAGGCAGGGGTGTTAAGGGATTACTCAGACGGGGAATCTATGAAAGCGCCTTTTAATAATGCCAGGCGTTTGCTGGTGGACGTGTGGAGTCCTCTCCAATCACTAGATAACCGCCTGCCTGACGATGTAGCTGCAATGAACACGAAGGGCTGCGGTTTGGTCAAGGAATCTAAGTAAACCTGCCGGGAGGAATAGCCCGGTTCTATATATATGCGTGATATTTTCGGCGACGAACGTGACCAACTGGAACGCGACAACTGGGCCGCTGCCTTACAAGGCTGTGGTCCCGGCGATGAAGAAGACGACGAGACGGAAGACGTAGTAGACGAAGCGTAGCATCCAATGGGTTATGAGAAGTAAAAGGGCCGGGTGTTGAGCCCCGGCCCCTTTGTAAAACAATTCAATCACAAACGATATGAGCACAAATGTAATGAATTCGCAAAACAGTATCATGCAGGTTCTCAAAGACACGGCGCCGGCTGCCATTGCAGAGCTGGACTTCGTGCGTGACCGGTATGTCCAGAACTATAACGCCTGCCACCGGGAAAAGGTGGGCGAGTTGATGTATCACCGCAACGTGATCCACTTTAAGCAGATCCTCGCCGGCAGCGACAAGCTGCGGGCATGCGATCCTTTCAGCCTATACGCTGTATTTGCAACAGCTGCTGTCAACGGGTACAGCCTGGATCCGCAGGACGACGAAGTATACATTGTTCCAAGAGACGGTAAGGCGGTCCTCCAGCGTCAGGCAGGAGCCTATGTCCGCAAGCTGAAACGCTCCGGGCAGATCCTCGATGCCAACAAGCCCGTCCTGGTCTATCAGGGGGATACCTACCAGGTGCAGAACGGCAGGGTCATTCTCCATGTCGAGAACTTCCAGAGTGACATAATTGTCGCCGGTTATATCAGGTTCGAGCTGGACAGCACCGGTCGCGACTTATATGCTACCTATCGCAGGTCTGACTGGGAGAGCTGGCGCGAGAAGTCGCAGATGAAGGATGGCCCGAATTGGAACCACCGGGGCGCTGGCCAACCGCAGCCCGAGTTCCTGAAGACAAAGATCACGTTACATGCATGTAAGGCGAAGCATTGGGCTATCGGCACTACTCCTGCCAATGTAGAACAGTTTACCGACATAGAGGTGGATGTCGACGACAGCCAACCGGTGGATCGCGCACATGCCTTACAGGCCCACCCCATCGGGCAGGCGACGCGGCCTTTCCAGACGGCCCAACAGATTCCGAGCACTTCTAATCCACAGGTAGGTCCTTCGCCAGGAGGAGTAGCTGCAGGAGCATCTGCCAACGGCTTCGCACAAGAATCCCAGAGCAGCGGCAAAGGCTCCGTATCATTCGAAGACCCTGAAGTATCATTTTAATCACCCGTTAAATACATGAATTTGGAACCGAACAATACCATGACGCCGGCAGCGCAGACGGAAGACAGAGACGCGATCGTCTTCCAGGAGAGCCTGACCATCTTCCAGGAAGCTCCCGGTATCTTGAAGGCGAACAAACTGTCCGTATCTAATGCCAAGGCCTATGCGCAGCGGCTGTTAGATGAATATACAGCTGGCGGTAACCAGTGGTCCGCCGAACTGGATGACAAGGCAAAGAATTTCCTTATCAAGGTGGGCACGACCGTCAAGTCGATGTATGAGAAGCGTTCGCCCTTCACCCAGCTCGCCACCGCCCTCTCGAAGCAGTTCACCTCACTGGAAGCAGAGCTCGACGTTGCCGCAAAAACTCCCAATGTCTTCAACCAGATCCAGGGATTACGCAATGGGTGGGCGAAATGGCTGATTGAAGAGGCGGAGCGTAAGCGTGTGGAGGCGGAGAAGCTGGCAGCCATCGAGAAAGAGAGGGCTCAGTTGACCGGGTGGATTCTCCAGAAGATCGGGGAACTACTGACCGACTACCTTTTCAAGAAGAAGCAGGCATGGACCAACAACTTCAATTCCATCATCCTGGAGGGATTCGAGCAGAGTGCTATGAATCTAAGAAACGCCCCGGTCGCCTTTGACCGTTCCAAACTCGGTGCTATACTTCGGTATGAGATGCCATACTATCCACTTACGGAGGAGCAGCGCAATACCACCAGGATCAAGGCTCATGACGACTATGATTTCGGCGCCTGGATCGCCCGGCACGACCAGGAGATGGAAGAGCTGAAGCAGAGCCTTATCGACCGGCTGCCGGCGAAGAAGCAAGAACTGGAGGAGGCAGCAGCCCGGGAAAGGGAGCGTCTGGCGGAGGCGGAGCGCCAGCGGATCGCCGAAGAGAAGCGGCAGGAAGAGGACCGAATAGCGCGTGAGGCAGAGCAGGCCAGGCAGGCGGAGATAGCCAAAGCCAATGCAGAGGAAAAAAAGCGTCTGGAGGAAGAAGCTCGCATCGCCCGCGAGGCGGAGCAGGCCAGACAGGCGGAGGCTGAGCGGCAGCGGCAGGAGGAAAAGGCCCGTCTCCAGCAGTTGGAGCAGGAACGCCAGCGCCAAGAACAGGAGCGTCTGCAGCAGGAGAAGGAAGCGGCTGATCGCATCCAGCAGGAGAAGGAAGCGGCTGATCGCAAGAGCCGTGAGGCAGCTGAACTGGCGACTTCCGCAATGACTGCTAAGACCCTGTTTGATCAGGCCGCGTCCGCCTCTATGTTCGAATCGGCGCCGGACGCACGGCAGGGATACGAGATCATTGTCACCAACCCCGCCGGATGGGTGGAGATCTTCCAGTTCTGGTACCAGCGTAAAGGCGTGAAGATGGCGGTCGACAAGATGGGGTCGGTGAAGCTGGATTCAATGAAAACCTTCGCCGAGGCCGCCACAAAGGATACTCCCAAACAGAAGGGCGAGCGGATTGACAGCAAGTTCCTGCGGTACGATCTGGACGTCCGGGCAATCAATAAGAAAGACAAAAAGGAGGGCGAGTAATGGCAAAGATCTCCGATGCGCAATTCGAACTGCCGGCAGACTACTTGACGAAAAATCTCCGCAAGGGAATCAGGGTCACTACCTGCGAACAGATGCTTGAACTGGCAAAGAAAGGAGAGTCCGTATGGGTATCCATCTGGAGAAGTACAAAGCCTTCAGCTTTTATGGTCAAATGGCAAGCCGACATCCTAGTCACATTTCTGCGTAAAAATGAGGTATATACCGTCATAAAGCATGATCATGAGTGAGTTCAAAGACCCCTACTACGGCCGGCCGGAGATCAGCAACAGCGATCTCAGTGAGCTCAAACGGTTCTGGGAGCCGGAGGTCCTGCGCCACGACAAGGAGGCTGCCTACCGGTTCGGTACCCTAATCGACTGCATGATCACCGAGCCGGAGAAGATCAACTTCTTCAAGTTCACCTGCGCGGGCAACCAATACACCCGGGATGAATTCGAGAGGGCGGAGGAGATGAAGAAGGCATTCTATCGGGTTCCCTTCTGCAAGCTCCTGGCCCAGCATTCCGAATTTCAGAAGGTCAGTATCCGCCATGGCTTTATGATCACTTTTGGAGGTGTCAGATTCCGCCTCAATGTCCGATGTAAATGGGACCTCTTCGCCATGCCAAAGCTGGGTCTGAGCGGCGATATCAAGAGCACGACCGCGGAGACGCAGAAGCAGTTCGAAGAGGCCTGCCACTATTTCGAGTATTTCCGGCAACGGGCCTGGTACATGGACATCGAAGACGTGAACAATGACATGCTCATCGGGATCAGCAAGAAGAACTATCGCGTTTTCCAGGTGCCGATCACCCGGGGAGATGCCAGATATAGAGAGGGGAGAGCGCAGTACGAGGATCTATCTTTTAAATACGCCTATATGTTCGGCCACCTCGCGGCTTAACCTATGGCAACAAAAACGGATTAATTATGGCCTATCTGACAAAAGACATTTACAGCCACTGCAATCCGGGCAAACGATACGGATATCAGGGACAAGAAGTCAATGTGATCAGCGATCATGGAGGCATTTTCATTGTTAGACCCTTGGACGGATCCACTGGGTTCCACGTCATGCGCGATGAACTTACCGACATGCCATTTAAAAAAGGGGATTCGCAGCCGGCTTCTGTTGATCAGATTGCAACGGAGCAGAAGCAGGCTGCACCCATCCGCCCGTCGGCGCGGGGCAAGGCCGGTCCCAGCCCGGTTCTTCCATCAAACACAGCACAAGGATCGCTCTTTTGACACAATTACCAATATACCAGTATGACCTATAACCAAAAATTGATCGTCTCAAAACTTTTCGAAGGTTGCACCATAGCGGCAATGGGTCCCGGGCAAATAAGGCTACGGGATCCGCAGGGGGCTCCAGTCCTCAAAATCACCGACCGTACTTTCTACTGGTTGAACCGCAACCTTCTCCGTCAACATAAAGGACTCTTCCTTTTAAACAAAAGCAAAATGCGGCAGTTCCATGGGAACAGTTTCGTGAAAAGGCTATACAAAGGGCTGGCCGCCGTGTCGGGCGCGGAAAATCCGCTTCCTCGGTTAAAACTCAGTAGATCCTCTTCCACCAATATGCCAACCCTCTTCTAACCCATTAAAAATGAGCTACGCCGATTATGGTCTCGACACCGTTTCGAAATCCAAGGATGCTGACGAGAGGGTTCGTTCCTGGTGCTGCCTATGGTGCAACCGGGAAGTTAGGGGCGGGTTTAGTATGTGCTTTTCAAACTGGGTCATCTGTCACTTATGCGTCGCATCTGCCCATGATCCGGCAAATGCAGATCGCTGGATGCAAGCCGATGAATGTTTCATGTGCCGAAGAAAGGCCGTCTCAAGCCTGCGAAACCACTCCAGCTGGGCAACTGATATGTATATCTGCCAAGGTTGCCTGCAGTGGGCCAACGATGTTTTATCACCTAAAAAATCAAATACTTCCATGCTAAAGGATCTCCCGCTCGATGACATCGAGCAGCTAAAGAATTATCGGGACACGGAGCCCGTTACGGAAACCGACCCGGACGTTATCGAACTATCCGAAAATATTAAAAAGTTCGAGGTATTACAGCCTATCCTCGTCCGGCCTAAAAGGGGGCAGGCAGGTAAATACCAGCTGATCTTCGGCCATCGCCGGCATGTTGCTGCGAAGCTTGCCGGCCTGATGGTGATCCCCTGCAATATCAAGGATGTACCGGATGAAGATATCCTGGAGATCCAGGTAACGGAAAACCTGCAGCGCAAGGACTGTCACCCCATGGATGAGGCGATCGCCTTCCGGGCCCTAATGAAGGAAAAGGCATACAGCATTGAAGGTATTGCCAACAGGTTTGCCAAAAAGGGCGATTACGTGGCCCTTCGCCTCAAGCTAAATGATCTCATCCAAGACCTGCAGGCGCGGTTTAAAAAGAACGAAATGCCGCTGTCGCATGCGTTTATCCTTTGCCGTCTCAGACAAGAGGATCAGAAGGAGGTCGCTACTAAAAATTGGGCCATGCGGTCAGTCAGCGATCTTCAACAATACATCAATGGCAATATTATTCGACAGCTATCGTCCGCTCCTTTTAAAAGGGATGATGATACCCTCCATCCGACAGCTGGCCCATGCACGACCTGTAAAAAAAGGTCCGGCTGTAACCAGCTGCTCTTCGCTGACATCAAGGAGGATGATCGCTGTTTCGATAAGGCCTGTTACCAGGTGAAGCTCGATGTATTCTTCCTTCGTCAGCTGAGGGACATAATAGAGACCAAGCCCAACGTTCACTTAGTGCAGGCGGGTTCGGAAAAACTATCGAAAGAGGTCAGCACACTCCTTCGACAAATGAATGTCCCCATTCTGGACAATGGTAAATACCAGCGGTCTGCTGGTTACGGGAAATTTAAGAAGCAGGCAAAGGGTTTTTTCTTGGATGGGCCGCTGAGGGGGAAGGTAGAGACCATCTATGTCCAGGGATCCGAGAAGAAGATCGTCAAGGACGGCAAGCCGGCGCAGCGCACTTTGAAGGAGGTGGAAGCGGAGATTGACGGCATAGAGCAGCGCCAGCAACGTGCCCTTGAGCTGGATGCACAAAAAACCTGGCAGGAAGTATCTGACCTCCTTGAGGATCTTGGCAACATGCCCGATATCCCCTGGGAAAATCCTCTTACCCAAGAGGAGCTCAACGCTTGCGCAGCAGCGCTATTGGAATCGCTGACTTCTTCAGACTATGAGGAGGAGGCTTTTAAGACGGTGGGTATTACAGACTATTTCTTCCTGGATCTGGAGGAGGCAGAGCGCATACCAAAAGTAACCATGCCCCAGCTGCTGCGGTTGCTCAGGCTCTTTATGCTTTCAAAGCTGAATGCTGGGATGTCTGCCATGGTGTCTACTGGTCCATTCATGCTTATGCCGGTCCTGAAATCTCCCAAATATCTCAAGGAAAAGGTCGAGCAGATCGAGGCCGTCCAAAACGAAGAAGTTGCTGGCAGGATCGCCCGGGCGCAGAAGCGCCTGGTCAAACTGCGGGAAGAAAAGAAGGAGCTGGAGGCGAAGGCGCCCCTAAAAAAGAGTCAGCCGAAGAAACGCGGGCATAGCAAAGCCAAGCCGGGAAATGGTCTCGCTCAGCTGCTGGATGACACGGAAGAAGGGGACACGGATGATGATGAATAATTGACCTTTTACGTCAACAAATAGGAGTCCGACGCTAATATCTTAACCTTAAATGCTATATGCCAAAAGCGATCTTAACAAAGAGGAACCAGGCCTTTATTAGGGCGAACTGCCTCACTTTGAGCTGCAGGGAGCTGGCGGACCACATTGGCTGCAGCAGGACTCCCGTTAGCCGATACCTGAAGAAGGAAGGGCTGACACCTCCGCCGGGTGTTATTGAGCAATTTCGTGTCCGCGGTCTCACGGGCAGGACAACGTCGGACTCGAGGACTGACAAGGTCCTCCTGCGGAACTATCTTGCTATCCCCCCGCAGCGACTGGCCGAAATGGTAGGGCGCAGTGAAACCTTTGTAAAAACCCGTCTCCGCCAGCTGGGGCTGGTGATCCCCGCGGAAATTGTTGAAAAGCGTAAGGCGGAGTCCAGGATCCAGGTAGGCCAGCAGCCATTCAATAAGGGGCGCCGGCAGTCCGAATACATGAGTAAGAAGGCTATCGCGAAGACGAAGAAGACGCGGTTTAAAAAAGGCCACCTGCCGAAGAACACCAAAGCGGATGGCGTCATTACCCTCCGTACGGACAATAGGGGAGTCCAATACAAATGGATCCGGGTCTCTCTCGGTATCTGGATTCCCCTTCATCGGCACGTATGGGAGACCACTAATGGCCCCATTCCAAAAGCTAAGAAACTTGTATTCAAGGACGGGGACACGATGAACTGCGCATTATCCAATTTGGAGCTCCTTAGTGCGGGAGATCTCATGAAGCGAAACAGCATCCATAACTATCCGGAGCCGATCGCCAAGGCTGTACAGCTCCGCGGTGCACTGAACCGGCAAATTAATAAACATCTCAAACGACTGAAAAATGAAAAATAAGATCAGTGATCTGCGCGACCATATGTTCGCCCAGCTGGAGAGGCTGGGAGATGAGGACCTGTCTGAGGAGGATCTGAAAAAAGAGATATCCAGGGCCCAGGCAATTTCTGAGGTGGGTAAAGTAATCGTGGAATCCGCCAAGACGGAGGTATTGTATGCCAAGCTAACGGGTAAACGGCGTGACGAGGCTACAAAGTTCCTGGAAGAAGGCGAAGAAAAAAGGCCCTCCATTGTCCGGCCCGCAGCTGCATACAGCAACAAGTCTAACGCGCTGCCTGACTCAGGCGAAGAGTAAGGTCTTCCATTAAGTAACCCATTATTCACAATAAAAGCTACGACAATGAAACTGACGTACTTCTCACAACAGACGCTGCCCAAAGAAGCAGCTGGCAGTAAGAGACTGCCCAAAGTCTCCTTTGCAAAGTCCGGCGTGATCACCTTCAACAAAGAGGCCGTGAAATTGCTTGGCCTGAAGCCTGGAGACAAGGTGACCCTCGCACAGGATCCCGACGAACCGATTAACTGGTATTTCTTTAAGGACCTGCAGCACGGCTTTGACCTTCGGTCAGCCTATAAAAACTTGGGCGTACAATTCAACCACATCGAGCTTACGCGCACGTTCCTGGATGCGATTGGTAAGGAGATCGGTGTCACCCACAAGTTCAAGATCGGAGGGGAGCCTACCATCATGAAGGGCGACAAATCACAAACAAAGTATTGGGGCATCCTGGTCAATTAAGCATGGATATGACGATCAACGAATCAAAGTTAGGCTTTGAAGTTTCCTTCCCATTCGATACCCGGAAGAATGACGCTGTTAGGGAAATACACGGCTCCTGGTGGAATGAAACGAAGAAGTGCTGGGTTGTACCCCGCCGGAAGCAGGGGGAGCTTAAACGCCTGCAGGCCCGGTTTAATAAAGGGCATAAAGACGTCGGGCTGCTCCCATCTCAGGTGGGCTTTGAAGTGGAAGCATGCGTGGCCGATAAGACCCTTCCAAAGCTCAGCATCGAGATCCCGCTGAAGAGAGCTCTCCGGGAATATCAGGCAGATGGGGTGGCCTATGGCATTGAAAAGAAGCGCACCCTCATCGGCGATCAGCAGGGGCTTGGAAAGACGATCCAGGCAATCGCCATGGTTGTCGCCCAGAAGGCCTTTCCCTGCCTGGTGATCTGCAAAAGCTCCCTCGTACTGAACTGGGAAAAGGAGATCAAGGACTGGACGCACGAGAAGCCCATGGTTTTCCGAGACAGTGTAAAACGCAGCTGGCCGGTATTCTTCCAGTCCCATTTCTGCCAGTTTGGTATCGTGTCGTACGACTCCCTTAAAAAGTACTTCGTTACTGGCTTTAAGGAGCCGGGCGAGGACGAGGTATTCATGGTGAAGCACATCATGTACCGTTCGGAGATCAGCCTCTTTAAGTCCGTGATCGTGGATGAAAGCCACTACATCAAAGACGAGAAGGTCCTGCGTACCAAGCTGACCGTAGGCCTTTGCCTGCGCCGGCAGAGTGTGTATCTCTTGTCCGGGACCCCTGTTCTTAATGCTCCGGAAGAGCTGTATCCTCAGCTGGTCGCCCTGGGTATCGCCAATCACTTTGGTTCCAAGGCTAATTTCAAAGCGCTATACGGCAAGAACAATCCCCGGCAGAAGGAGGCACTCCCTTACCTCAACTACCTGCTGCACAGGCATGGTTATTACCGCCGGCTCAAGAGCGAGGTGGCCACCGATATACCGCCGAAGACCCGGCAGGTGATCTTATGTGAGATCGACAATCGGGAGGAGTACGACTTGGCTGAGAAGAACTTCAGGAAGTTTCTTGAAGAGCGGCTGATGATGACCGGGGGGCAGATCGACCGGGCGCTACGTGCGGAGGCCCTGGTACAAATGATGCGTCTGCGGGAGATCTCCGCCCGGGGCAAGCTGAAGGACGCTTATCAGTGGATTGATGATCTCCTTGAGCAGGGCGAGAAGGTGGTCATCTTCGGCCACCATAAGGAGATCACCCGGGCCTTGGCGCAATATCGTCCTGATACTACCGTACGCCTGTGCGGATCCGCTGATAAGGAGACGCTGGACAGGCGCAAGCAAAAGTTCCAGACCGATCCCGCGATCCAGGCCTGTGTATGTTCCCTTCTGGCGGACTCTGAAGGTCATACCCTCACCGCGGCAAGCAACATCGGCCTTCTGGAGTTCCCCTGGCACTTCGGTAAAGCCGAGCAGGCTGAGGATCGCGTACATCGGATCGGCACCGTATACCCCGTCACTGCCTCCTACTTCCTGGGCTCCCGGACCATCGATCGGAAGATTTACAAGCTCATCATGTCCAAGAAAGATATCCATGACCTGGTCACCGGCACCGAGGAGGATGTTGAGAACCGCGTGGTCGATAACCTGATCAATTTATTTAACCAAAAAGATGAGGAGGACGAAGAATGACGCCTGATTATCTTCTGGGGCTGCTCGTCAAGAGCAACCGGGCCTTCCTGAAGGCTCAGCGGGAATATGCAGCCTGCCAAGGCGATCCGAAGCGGGATTTGCTGAAGCAAAGTCATCAGCAGGAAGTCCGCCGGCGCCGGGAGGACCTGGTTCGCCTGTTGGCGGTCATCCAGCGGATATTTCCAGTACCTGACGATTAAAGCCCCTGGCTTTCCGTCCATACTAACCACCCATTAAAAGCTAAATTCTCTCATGGCAGGTCGCAATATCAAAGAAGGACTCGATTATTTTAGGCTCGACGTAAATTATGGAACAGAGGATGCCGTGGAGCTGATAGACAGCGAATTCGGTCCCCCAGGTTTTAGGATCATTACAAAGCTCTTGCAGCGCATCTATGCAAAGAAGGGCTACTATATAGAATGGAATGAAAAGAGACGCATCCTGTTTGCCAGTGCGGTCAAAGAAAAGGCTTCGCTGGTCGACGAGGTAGTCGCCAGGTCTGTTAAATGGGGTCTCTTCAATGAGGCTGTATTTAACAAGTTTGGGATTCTCACGAGCGCGGACATTCAAATTAACTACTTAGATGCTGCGAAGCGGCGCGACAGGGTTGATATCATCCGTGAAATTTCACTCAGTAGCATTGCTGCATACGAAAATGCAAATTATGTCACCATCAATTCAATTTGTGTCAACATAAATGCACAGAGTAGAGTAGAGGAGAGTAAAGAAGAGAATAGTAGAGAAGAGGAAAGGAGTAATGGGGCGCCGCTGGCGCCAAGCGAGCCAAAAAAAAGGAATAAAGTCGAACGAAAGCCCTTTATTGCACCTACCGTCGCTGAAGTCAGGCAGTATTTCCTTTCCACCATCGGCCAGCCAGATCATCCTCGCCACTGGCCAGAGGACAAATGCCGCAACGAAGCCGATACTTTCTTCGATCATTATAAAACAAATGGCTGGGTACAGGGCAGAGGCAAGCCTATCAAGGACTGGCAGGCCGCCGTCCGTAACTGGATCCGGAATGGCATCAAGGGTGTTTTTGAAAAAGCTGGGCCGGCGAAAAAAGACGGTGCTCCTGTGTCGCACTCTCGACCTGCCGAGGCACCACCGGCCCTTAATGAACTGCAGACGGAATTGAACTACCTGTTTGAGCGGTGGACAGAAGATCCTGCCCAGGTCACGGTGATCAGCATCAAAGCCGACCATTACAACCTCCTGAAAAGCGCACACATGATCGCATTCAGCGAAGCAGAGGTCGGGAAGATTCGCGGACTGACGCAATCACACATGCTGCAGCACGGTCTGGAGGGGCCGATCGCAGAAACCCGGCTGATGAAGGCTTACGGGGTAATGGAATTTTTCAAACAACTTAAGGGACAAGAAAAGGAGGCTGTTTTCATACCATGAAAAGATACGAATACTACATAGGTATTGATACGGGCGTGGTGACCGGCTATGCGGAATGGCATAAACCCTCTCGCTCTTTGCTACGGGTTGAGGCAACCATGATCCACCGCGCCATGGAGCGAGTCAAACACCTGAAGGATTCCGGATTCGACTTCTTTGTGCGCCTGGAGGACGCCCGATTGCGGAAGTGGATCCCCCGTATGGAGACTGATTCGCGGGAGCGGGGTCGCCGCGAGGGTGCTGGTAGCGTCAAGCGTGACGCCAGTATCTGGGAAGATTACCTCACCGATCTGGGCATCCCTTTCGAGCTGGTTGCCCCCAAGTATAACAGGACAAAGGTGACGCATGACTATTTTGTCCGCCTCACCCGGTGGAACAAACCCACAAACGAACACGGCAGGGACGCAGCGACGCTCGTCTTCGGCCTTTAAAATCAATTTAATGAGCAAACACGAACCACTTGCCGAGATTAGAATATTCGCCCACCTGCGGGAGTACGGGACGTTTATCGCCCGGCATAAGTCTACAAAGAAGTCTTGTGACTCTCTGGTAGAGAAGGGCAAGGCTATCGCCGGCGACATGCGATTACAGAGGTGGGAGTACCTGTTGCCAGAAGAGTGGAAAAAGTCTGAGAAAAAAGCCCCTTACCTCCGCGCGGTCCAGCCTGATCCTCCCGAGGAGAAGATCAACCGTCCGCCCGCCTTGTACAGCAACCGCTCCCACGAGGAGCTTATTGACTACATTTTAAAAAGTTACTGATGATGGAGCTAACAGCCAGGCAGAAGGACTTTTTGGCGGCCGTCCACGCCCGAGAGAATATCTTTCTTACGGGGAAGGCCGGTACCGGCAAATCCTTCATTGTCCGGCAAGTCATCGATGACCTGAAGGAGGCGGGCCGTAAGGTCGTGGCAGTTGCCCCGACTGGGATCGCCGCCAACAACATTGACGGCCAGACGATCCACTCCATGTTCAGCGTTCCGCCGTTCGGCGTGATGGACTACAAGTGCTGCAATTTCTTAAAGCCCGGCATGCGGGAGGTCCTGCAGAAGGCGGACACTTTCGTGATTGACGAGGTGAGCATGCTGCGCCCGGATCTGCTGGATGCGATGAACTGGACTCTGGCCAAGAACGGGCTCCTGCGCCTCACGGATCGCCAGGTGATCTTCGTAGGTGACCTCAAGCAGCTGCCTCCTATTCTCAATGACAATACCCGCTCCGTCCTCTATCAGACGTATAACGGCCACACGTTCACCTACGCCCAGATCTACGAGCGGCTCAATGTCCGGACGATCGAGCTAGACGAAGTTCGCCGGCAGGATGATCCCGATTTCATCGAGGCCCTGAATGTTATCCGCGATGGCGGCAAGCATCCTTACTTCCGACAATTTGTCCACCATGAGCCCAAAGGAGTCGTTCTGGCGCCGCATAACGCTACGGCACAGGAATACAACGATGCCGGTCTCGAGGCCCAGGAAGGGAAGCTCTTGACCTTTTGTGCTACGATCTCAGGATCTGCCAAGCCCCAGGACTTCACCCTGGAGCAGGAGATCCGGATCAAGCATGGCTGCAAAGTCATGTACCTGGTGAACAGCGAGAACAACCCGCTGCGCAACGGCACCCTTGGTACGTTTGTCGTTCGTGATGACAATTTTTTCATCAAGGTCGGCGGCGTCGACTATGAGATGGAGAAGGTCACCCAGACCAAAAAGGAATATGTCTACAACAAGGAGAGTGATACGCTGGAGCTGGAGGAGCTGGGCAGCATTACACAATACCCGATCAAGCTCGCCTACGCCCTGAGCATCCATAAATCCCAGGGCCTGACCTTCGATGAGGTTACGTTAGATCTCCGGCGCCCCTGCTTCCAAAAAGAGCAATTGTACGTGGCTCTCAGTAGGGTAAGGACGCCAGAAGGTCTAAGGATCATTACTTCCTCTACTTCCTCAGCAAGTGGTAGATCAGGATAAGGATTTCAGCGATCAGCTTCCAATTGGTACTAAAAAACTTTTTCATTTTTAAAAAGGGGTGTTTATAAGGCCCCGTATTCTTAAATATTGAGGTCGAATAGGGAAAATCGATTTTTTACCCGATTCTCATGAAAAATATTTTCAAAATGGCCATCAACATCAAAAACTACACAACCGAGGTCGCGGCCTCTAAGAGCATCGAGGCAATCGAGAGGCTCCTGGTCGAATTCGGCGCTACGAACATCATGAAGGAATACGGCCCAGGCGGTCGGGTGATTCAGATATCCTTTATTATCGTCGTGGAGAACATGAGGCTCCCATTCCGCCTTCCCGCCAAGGTGAAGGAGGTTTACGTCTGGCTTAAAAAGAAGTTCCCCCAGCGCAAGGACGCGACGCTCCTGGAGCAGGCTGAGCGGGTGGTCTGGAAACAGCTATGGGACTGGGTGCATATTACCCTTTCAGGGATCCAGCTGGAGCAGCTGGAGACGCTGGAAGCTCTTTTTCCGTATTTATATGAGATCGAAAAGAATCAGACGTACTACCAGCGGATAAAGCAGACAAAATTCAAGGCCCTATTGCCTGGGTGAGATTATGCTTCGGCTTCTGGCCCCATTACGTACTCGTAAGTATTGTTAAATGTAATCAAGAGAGTTCCAGCTATGACGAATATAACGAAGAGTGACCTCGCTAATGAGCTCCTGGACTTCAATTTCTTTATTCTCCGATATGCCAAAGTAATAACCTTATCGTGGTTATCTGAAATCCAATTCTTCTCCCTAATGAGGAGTTGCTGGATTTGGGAGTCATCTTTTTTGTCGTCGAGGACCTTCAGGTTCTTTGTAGCGGTCCGGTACTGGTCTTCGGCATCTTCGACACTTACATCGCCGATAAGCATCCTGGCAGTAGTAAGATGAAGAGAGTAAATACTTGACAGTTCTTGAGAGGCAGCCACCCGCTGTTTGTCTTTTAGTAGATTAGTATCGCTTGCTTGGACGCTGGTGAAATATGCGAATGTCAGCCGCCAGTCATTATCCACACCGAGTTCCCTTATCCTCATAAATTCAGTCACATTGCTATTCAGTTCATCAATTTCATCCTTGTTATTTTCGACTATGAACGTCTGGGTCCACCAGCTCCCTGCGATCAGTATAGATCCTATAATAATTAGGGATTTCTTCCGAGCGCTGATCTTGAGCCTTCTCTGTAAGGAGGGATGCCTGGGTTGGGGTTGCTGTTTTGCGGATGCAGGTTGATGACGTTGACCCTTCCCGGGGTTGTAGGCTTTAGCCATAGAACAGTGTTTAAGGTTAATGAATTGGGGTTCATGAAAGTATGCAAAAAATTACACCCGTTAAAATCTAAATATGAACTACTTCAGCAAGAACATCACCCATCTGAGAAACAAGAAAAATAGGACCCAGCAAGAGATCGCTGATGCTCTCGGCGTGAAATTGAAACGTTACCAGGCCTGGGAGGAAGGAAGAGCGCTCCCGCGACTGCCGCTGCTCCTTAAGCTGTGTGAACTACACGGTAAATTCGACCTTGCTCAGCTGACCAAGGCCGACCTAACGGTCTCGTAAAGCCTAATCTATTTAGGTTTATTTGCAGCATCATGAAAAGAGAGGTTATTTTACAATAATCTTCTTTTCATGCTCGCTGTACACAGCAATAAAGATCTTGCTCTTTTAGGTCGCCTTCTGCTGGATAGACATCCCCAGGTGGCGCAGGATCTGCTGTCTGACTTTCGCGCATCCACGGTCGATCCCCTTGAAACGGACCTTTCCCTTATTCCCATCTATTTCGCGCAGTTCTGCTATTTGCGTGAGACACCCTCCACTCTTGTTCAGCAGGCAAAGTATAACCGGGACCTGAACCACGCTAAGCGGCTGTTCATTGGTGCCGTGCTGTCTATTTACTTTCCCTCCGCCTTAAAAAGTCCGGATCGCCTTAGCAGAACCCATACCGGGATCATTGACAGGCTCTCCGATGTCTTAAGGATCACCAACGGAAGTGTGAGCAGGCTGGTACATGCAGCCATCTTCAACTACAAGGTGTACGATAGCTTCCGCCTGGAAGTAGTCGACCTCACCGATAAACTGCACTCATATGGCAAAGATTCGAAATCGCAAATTAACTGACCTGCATTTTGACAATGCGAATATCAACAAAGGCACTCCGTTCGGTATGGGGCTACTCGAACGATCCGTACAGGAAGTGGGCCTTGCCCGTAGCGTGGTCACCGACAAGCACGATGTTCTCATTGCTGGCAATAAGACTACCCAAATCGCTGGCCAGCTGGGCGTGGAAAAGGTCGTCGAGGTAGAAACAGACGGTACGGAGCTCATCGTCGTCAAACGGAAGGACCTGGACATCAACAGTCCGATGGGCGCCAAGGCGAAGATCCTGGACAACACCGTATCGCGTCACAACTACGTAGAGGATGCCCAGCTGGTCGCAGCTGTCTGCGAAACTGCTGAGATCATGAACATTCACACGTATGGTTTGGGTGAACGGCCTGACCGCCCCGATGAGGATCCCGAGCCCGAGCGCGTATCTTTTTCGGCCAGCACCAAGGCGGTAATAAAGGTAGAGCTGCCCTCCCGGGATGATCTCGCCGATGCCGAACGCGATATCAACTACTTGATGAAGCAGAAATACCCTGGCGCCACCGTCACGGTGAAAGGGGGTAAGTCATGACACCGGACAAGCCAACAAAGCCGCTCACACTGAGACATCAACGCTTCATCAAATTAATGATAGAAGTGGTTGATTTACAAGGGCAGATTAAAGCCTATCAAAAGTGTTTTCCCAATTGCAAGAAGAGAGCAGCCGCAGAGACAGCGAGTTATAGGTTGCTAAAGAATGTTCAGATTCGGGAAGCGATCGATGCCGGTAAGCGTGAGAAGGAGGAAACGATCCGCGAAGCCAAGCGTCAGGAACGCATCCGACTGGCGCAAGAGCAGGTCGCTCACGAGTTCGAGCTGGATGCGATCCTGTCGTCTATAGCCACCGGTACAAGGACCCGCAAGAAGAAGGCTGCTATCTGGAACCCAGAGAACAAAAAGTTCGAGATTATCGTGATCGAGGAGGAGCCTACGGAGACCGACATCATCTCAGCCGCGGACAAACTTTACAAACGCAAGGGGTCGTATGCGCCCACTACCCTGAAGCATGAAGGCGGCGATGCCTTCCTCCAGTACATGAAAGAGGTGGCTGCACTTAAAAAGGAAGCGAATGTTCAGCAAGGAAGCCCTGCATAAATGGATCGACTACCAGGAGGACTGGAACTACTTCTGTTCAGATTACCTAAAGATTAGGCTGGACCAGGAGCAGCAGGACGCCCTGCACGGGATCCAGCACAACCACAAGACGGCGATTGCTTCCGGAACCAGCCGCGGCAAAGACTACCTGATGGCAGCAGCTGCCATCTGCTTCCTATACCTGACACCTGAATTCGACGATAGGACCGGCAAGCTGATAGGGAATACGAAGGTAATCCTGACGGGCCCCACCCAGCGCCAGGTGGAGAAGATCATCATGCCGGAGATCAGCCGCATTTTCCGCAACAGCATATACCTGCCAGGCGCGCTCACTGGGCAGAACATTCGGACCCCTTTTGAAGAATGGTTCCTGACGGCATTTAAAGCGGATGACAAGAACGTGGAAAGCTGGACGGGCTTCCATGCCGTTAATATGTTCATCGGCGTCACGGAGGCGACAGGCCTGGCACAATTAATTTTCGACTCCATCGAAGGCAACCTGCAGGGCAATAGCCGGCTGGTGCTTGTGTTCAATAGGAATACCAATACCGGGTACGCTGCCAACGCCATGAAGTCACCCGCATTCAAGAAGTTCCGGCTGAATTCCCTCAATGCCCCCAATGTCGTCGCCAAAAAGGTTATCTACCCTGGCCAAGTGGACTATCATTGGATAAACGAAATGGTGAACGAATGGTGTGTGGTTATCGATAAAAAGGATATGAGCGCCTTGGAGGGTGACTTCGAATGGGAAGGCGCCTGCTATCGCCCCAATGATCTGTTCCGCTCCAAGATCCTCGCCCTTGCCCCCCGGATCAGCGAGGGTGTCCTGGTGCCGATGGAGTGGATCGAGTTAGCCAATGCCCGATGGGAGGACTTTAACAGGAAGCGTAAACCGATCGAGAAACCTTTGCGCCTCGGCTCCGACGTGGCCGGCATGGGCAGGGACAATTCCTGTAACTGCTTCCGTTATGGAAATTATGTGCAGAAGTTCGAGCTGAAGGAGAGCGGAGGCACCGCGAACCACATGGAGGTGACAGGCGGCATTGTAAGCGTTATGCGTGCCGGCCTTGACAAATACCACGGAAAATATCCACAGGCCTTTATCGATACGATAGGCGAAGGGGCGGGCTGTTATAGCCGTCTGGTGGAACTACCAGCGGAGAAAAAGGACAATGAGTTCCTGAAGGATCGGGTCCACAGTGCGAAGTTCTCTAATGCTGCGAAAGATGCCACTGGCAATCCCATGAAGGACTTCACCCTTCAATATGAATTCCTCAACATGCGGGCCTGGCTGTATTGGTCAGTCCGTGACTGGTTGGATCCCAACAAAGGATCGGAAGCTATGCTGCCACCCGACGACTACCTTGCGCAGGAGCTGTCGGAAACGATGTGGAAGTTTCGCTCCAACGGTCATATACAGATTGAGGAGAAGGAAGAAATCAAAAAGCGCCTGAAGCGGTCGCCCGATCGGGCGGACAGCCTGGCGCTGACCTTCTGGCCTGTCCCCGACGTGGATCCGCGGCCAGAGAAGCGGATGTCAGCGGCGCAATATTTAGGAGGATTACCTTAAAAATTTATTATATGGCAAAAAAGACTGAACGAAACAAATCCGAGGTGGAAGTCAAATTGCTTACGCCACCACTGCCAGGGAGCAAGCGGCAGCAGTCCAAAGGTCCGACGTGGCCAGAAATGGTGAAAGAGCAGACGGATACGCAGCACCTCAATTCTCCAGTCGGTTTCCAACCTGAACAACCCGCAGAAGCCCCAATGTTACTGACGCTGCCCCCACTTCCTGCACCCACGGAGCTGATCCAGGAGCCCTCCCGTTACTTTATTCATGCGACCATCACCTTTTTTGAGGCGGGTTATCAGGAAATTTCTGTTGCCGGGGTTCGCACGCTGAGCGACGAGGATCTGGATCGTATCGATGAACGCATTCATGGCCTTTTCGAGACGCAGATCAGTGCGGCGCTCAAGAAGTTCAAGGCCAGCTGGATGGGTCTGCCTGACGACTCCGGCCTTTTCATCAACACTATTAACCGGCTGTAAGGCCACAAATACTTTCAACTATGGAAATCGAAGAAATAACCACCCTTCTACCGGATTATAAAAAGCTGATGGATGCGATCGTCAAGCAAACGCCGGAGATCGATCATACCTTGTATGCCAAACAGTACGACAGCGAGCAGCACGAAATTGTCACCCGCCCCGACAAGACGGTGACGACAGATGAGGGCACATCACAGGTGATTGTCACGAAGGTGAGCATCAACGACCAGCAGCGAATCGTCAATTCCGCCGTAGCCTTTCTTTGTGGCAAGCCTATACGACTTTCCGCTAACCCGAAGGAGCAGGTGGAAAAGGATCTTCTGCAGGTCCTACAGAAAACCTGGGACGATAACAAACTGGATTATGCCAACCAGGAGCTGGCAAGGCTGATGATGTCAGAGACGGAGTGTGCTGAGATTTGGTATAGCGTACCCTGCAGTCCGGATTACTGGGCCGGAACGCCAATGGAGGGCGCCAGGGCTCGCTTTCGCATGAAGATCCTCGCCTATTCGAAGGGTGATACCCTTTGCCCGGTATTCAATAAATACGGGGATATGGTGGCTTTTGGCAGAGGGTACAAGTTGAAAGTAGGAGATAAGCTAGAGGAGCACTTCGATATTTACACGGAGGCGAAGACGTACTTGGGCGTGAATCAGGCGAATACCTGGGTGGCCACAGAAGAGGCGGTACCTGCCGGCAAAATAGGAGTGATGTATTATTGGCAGGCCAGGCCCGAATGGTGGCCTTCTCAGCGGGCAATTGATCGCCGGGAGCTCGTCATCAGCAAACACGGTGACAGCAACGATTACTTCGGGAGCCCGATGATCATTGTCAAAGGCAAGATCGTCTCCTTCTCCAAAAAAGGAGAAGACGGGAAAGTGATGGAAATTGAACCCGGCGGGGATGTTTCTTCGCTTGCGTGGCCTCAGGCCCCGGAATCGCTGAAGCTGGAGTATGAAAACCTGAAGTCACTCATTAACGACCAGACCGATACCCCGGACATTGGGTTCGATACCATGAAAGGACTGGGTGCTGTAGCCAGCGGCACGGCTCTGAAGTTCTTCTTCATGAAGCCGCATATGAAGGCTGCCAGGAATGAGCAGACGCATGGCGAGATCGTCCAACGCCGGATCAACTACCTAAAAACTGCTCTTATCAAGCTCAGCCCGAAACTAGAAAAGGCAGCAACCTTGTCTATCAAGCCTCTTTATGAGTATTACCTGCCCAAGAACGACCAGGAGATCGTCACGAACCTGTCAACCGCCACCGGTGGCCAGCCGACCATGAGCCAGGAAACAGCGATAAAGATGAATCCATATGTCCAGGATCCTGAAACTGAACTAGCGAAGATTAAGGACGAGGCCCAGACCTCCGTCTTGAACCAGCCACCTCCCGGAACCAATTAAATCACCCAAAACTCTCCACTATGCTCGCAGCTGACTTCCCCGAACGCAATGCCATCTTGGGCAAACCTGATGGTATGACCGACGAACAGTGCTATGGCCTACCGATCCACCGATACACGAACGAACAAGGCCTGGAATGCGTCCTCAGTAGATGGCGTCCCACCAAGGAAGACCTCGCAGAGATGGTCAGGACTGGTGATATTTGGCATCACTCAATCGGGGCAACCGTGTACCCGTTCTGTCTCCTCGCAGATAATCCTTTCTTGCCAGCCACCGCTCGATACTGGGAGCCAGGCGTCGGATGCAGCTACGAGCAGGCCTGTGAGGCTGCGATCCTGCTGGCTACGGGTGAAGGGATCGCAGTTGACTTTCCTTTCAATGGCGTGATGACACGGGTCTATCCTGACAATCGGGCTCCCATTTCCGCATACGTCGAGCTGTACAAGGCAAAGACAATCGTCAACCATTACACGGACCTCATCAACCACGCCAATGCCAACACTCGACCAGCAGTATGAGGCCCGCCACTTGCGCAACATTGCCAGCTTCAATCGGCGGATCCGCGCGATATACGAAGGTGCCATCAACCAGCTGGTGCTGATCGCAGCTACACTGCCATATAACGGCCAGACAATTGCCCTCACGGATTACCCCGCCTTAAAAAACCGGATCGATAAGGTTATCCAGGACATGCACGCCAGTATCTATTCCACTGTTGTCAACGGAATCGAGACCGGCTGGTCGCTGGCCAACGAAAAGAACGATATCCTTGTCGACCGTCGCCTGGCAGGAAGGAAGCCAACGGAAACAGCAAAGCAGATCCTTTACGACCCTAACGCGGATGGGTTGAAGCAGTTCATCGAGCGGAAGGAGCGGGGGCTGAACCTTTCTCAGCGAGTCTACAACACGCTTGATCTTTTCGGTCCAGAGCTGGAGCGGGGACTGCTACTTGGCATCGCAGATGGGGACAGTGCCTCGACAATGGCCACAGAAATGAAGTCTTTCCTCAAATACCCGGATAAGCTCTTCCGCAGGGTGCGGGATGCAGAAGGCAAGCTCCGGCTATCCAGGCCCGCTCGAAACTTCCACCCTGGCCAGGGAGTATATAGATCCAGCTACAAGAATGCCCTACGGCTGACCGGTACTGAGACAAATATCGCATACCGTAGGTCTGACAGCACCCGGTGGGGACAGCTACCTTTTGTCGTGGGTATTGATATCCATACGTCCGCCAACCATCCGAAGTACGATATGTGCGACGAGTTGAGGGGAGCTTACCCCAAGGACTTCGTCTTTACCGGCTGGCACCCACAATGCATATGCTACCAGACACCAAGGATGCTTACAGATGCAGAGTATAGTAGGTACGAGGACCAGATACTGGGTATAGGTAGTTTCCTTGGTGGTGGTGTCAACCAGATAGAGGAAGTACCGAAGGGATTTACTGATTTTCTGGAGAAGAATGCGAAGCGAATTTCGGGCTGGAAGTCTACTCCCTACTGGATTGCGGATAATTACGCATACACGTCACGCTTTTTTGAAGGGCCGCAAATATAGGTGTATAACTGCTAAAAAAAAATTAGTATTTCCCCTGTCAAATTTGGAATTTTTCTTTGATGAGATAATGAAAAGACGGTATCTTGCACCATAGCTCTTTTACACGAGAAACCCCCAGCTGCTAACTGAGGGCTTAATGACCTTTGGTCAAGGCGATTGATTTCACGCACAAGATAAGGTGCCACGTCCTTCCAACCAAAGATTATTTTCTCACACTGATTATCGAGTAGTTTCCGAAGGATTTGCCGACCGTAAAAATACGGTGCGACAAATCACAAGGATTCTATATATTTGCAACGACATTGCCAAGATTGCAGTACTAGCTGATCCCCTGATTCATGTGGTTAAATTAGTGAAAACAGAAAGGAACTAGCAAGGTACTAAATGAATAAAGCCCGGGTTGCAAACCGGGCTTTTAGTTTGTGTATTATCACAAGCGGGTTAAGAGCAGCGACCTTAAAGTGCTGATCAAAAATCGGTTAGTATGATTTTTTGCGCAATGTCAAAAGCAAAATCTAACCCTGAACCTCCTTGCCGTTGCACAGACGGCATAGTGTATACCCCCTGGATCACCAGGAATGGGAAAAGGGTATACAAGAAGGGAGGAGGCGTATTCGCCTTCCGCTGCACGAGATGCAGCAACAACATCTAAGCTGGTCTGATTCATAGCATTCAGAAAATTCGGACCGCTAAGTCCAATTGATGACCTTCTAAAGGTCATTTCCCCGGCCCTTGTTGCCGGAAGTTCAAACGACCAGGTGGGGCGGAATCCCATCTGGTCTTTTTATTGAACGAAAAACTTTCGCGTTTCGTAAAATGTTTCGAACAAATATGCGGAAAAATTCTCACATTGATAGAAATTTTGGCTGATTTGACCTAAAGTTGACCTGTTGTGAGCATCTTATTTCGAGCAATTGCATTCTAAATTCTAATATAAATAGTTAATTATGAGCAAGATACTTTCTTACGAACTTATTGATACGCCAAGCTTGGGTGAATTGAACCAGTTTGTCCAAAAAAGACTGAATGAAGGTTTGCAGCCTATCGGCAATCCCTCTGCATATTTCATCCCTGACGTAATGGATAAAGATGGAAACATCATCAGGCCTGGGACTACAAGATATGTCCAAGCAATCGGCAAGTATCAAGACTAGCCAGCTTTTGACGATAATATTTCTGTGAACACCCACTGCTCTGCCAGCCAGGTGAACACCACGAAGAATACTTTTCCTCCCAGGTCACCATCCCGGTAAGGTACTTCGCAGATAGAATCTTCCTTCCTGCCGCGCCACGGCAGGTAAGTTCTGCATGCCTCGACGAGCTCCTCCTCGTTAAACGGCCCCTTTCTTACCAGCATAAGTGAAACAATTGAAGATGTTGCAAATATAGCCCGGATGGGTTTGATGCAGCCTTCTAATTTCATGCTTCGAAACATTTTATCACAATCCCGACACGACATGCGCGACAAGATTCTGGCACAACTTATTACCAAATATCCAGGGGTGCCAAAGAAAATTTTGGGGCTGGTGGCCGACAAGTTGGCTACAACAGCAACGGAAGAATCGCAGATCCAGGGGGCTATCGCCGGACTGGACAATCTGCCCATCACTATCACCGAATTTGCTCATATCCTCCAGCAGGATGGCGATGCCAGGGTAACCGAGGCGCTCAAGAAGGCCAAAACCAAGAAAGAGCCCACCGGGGACAATGACACCGATTCTGATGAGGAGCCGGCTAAGGACGGTAATGCTGCCCTCGCTAAACAAATAGCTGATCTAACCAAATTGGTCCAGACCGTTGTCCATAAAGACACACAAAAGACCCTGACAGATCAGCTGCATGCAAAGCTCTCCGAGAAGAAGATCCCTTTACACATGGCCAAAGGCCGTGTTATCGAAAAAGCTGAGGATCTGGACTCGGTTGTAACTGACATCGAGACAAATTTCAACGAGCTGAAACAGGAATTGGCTAACCAAGGATTCACCAGCACGTCAACGCCAACTGGCGGGGGGCCAGCTGAGCAGAAAGGGGGGGCCAAAGCTGTAGACGCCGACATTGAGGGATGGGCGAAAGGCGGAAAGCCGCAGGCAGCGGCGGGAGCAACCACTTAACATCAAAATTTTTTCACTATGATTGGACCTAAGAAAGTCTCAGCCAGTGCACCTATACCTATCTGGCAGCGCGTCCACGAGAACGCGCAGGGAGGCTTTACCCTCGATAAAACCGGCCTGGTCGACGGTCAGCTGATCCCAGGCGGTTCGCCCTTCGGTTACAATGAAGCCACCCGACTCGCCCGGGTGATCAAACAGGCGACGATGGCTCAGGATGCTGGCGCCGCCGACCTTGACTACTATGTCAAAAAAGACCATAATCTTGCTGTTGGCGAAATTTACTCTCCTGCCATCGGGGGGAAGGCATACGCCATCACGGCAATCGACACAAGCGACCCTGCAAAAGATAAGATCTCCTTTGGGACAACCTTGGGGGCGGTTCTTGCGGGCGCCGTTATCTTCCAGTCATCCGCAACCGGTGCCACAGCTGGCGCATTCATTGTTACCCCCCGTGGTCTGCTTTACGCAGATGTCTACGTGGAGACGAACAAAGAGGTGACTATAACCATCCGCGGTACAGTGTATGAGCGCCGCATTCCTGGCACCCATGGATCTATAAAGGCCGCCATTCCCAACATCATTTATTCACAATCTTACTAAAACCCCGAATAAGGAGGAATTACTATGGCAACCATTAAATCTATTTTCGGGGTTTATGCGGAGCGTCTCCAACTGGTCATTGATCGAAGCCTGGATACGTTTGCCCCTGTTAACTTCACCAGCTTTATGGACTGGGGCACACCCTCGCCTAATCTCACTTTCGAGAGTGCGATTGGGAGAAGCCGCATTGAGGCAGCCGCCTCCATCGCCGACAGGAGCTCTCCCGCGCCCCTGCGTAGCCGGCAAGCGCTGGACAAATTGAGCGGGCAGGTACCGGCCATCAAAGAGAAAATTGCGATGGACGAAACCTCTTTCCGCAATTACCTGACTGTCCAGCAAATGCAGGTATCCGATGAGGTGAAGAAAAAGCAGCTCCTGGATCTTCTCTTTGGCGATGTTCAGCTCGTCGGCAATTCGGCCATGAAAAGGCTCGACTTCATGTTCATGCAAGGTCTTTCCACAGGAAAGATCAGCATCTCAGTTACCAACAACCCGGATGCACTGGTAGCATCCTCTGATATCGACCTGCTCCTGAGCGACAGTAACCGGCAAAATTCCAGCGTAACATGGGATGCGGCCGATAAGACCACTACGAAGCCGATAACGGATATCGCTGCTGTCGTGGAAGATGCTGCCAACAGGGGGATTGTCTTCGACAAGATCCTAATGACGCGCGTCACCTGGTTGAACTTCATCAAGTCCAAGGAGGTGATCGACAGCCTGAACGGGTTCCAGCGCGTAGCAAAGGGCACTATCACCCCGACGCTTGCCCAGGTGAATGATTTCCTGGCCAGCAACCTGTATCCCACCATCCAGATCGTCAGCCAGAACAAGATCGGTATTGAGAAGGACGGCAAGATCAATATTCAGCAGCCCTTTATCGATGCGTCGGCTGTGTTCATCCCTGCCGGCAAGCTCGGCGAGATCAAACTGGCCATGGCGATCGAGGAAATGAAGCCCGTACCGCAGCTGTCGTACGCGAAGTACAACAATGCCCTGATCAGCAAGTGGGCGAACAACGATCCCTGGATGGAGTTCACAGCTGTAGAGCTGAACGCCTTCCCGTCGTTCGACGCCATCGATCAGATCTATATCCTGACGGTGAACCATTAAAAGTTCTTTGAGTGACTAAGAAAGAAGCTCTTATAGCCACCTGTCAAGCGTCCGTTCCGGACGGTTCCCTGGAGCTCTCCCTGATCAACCGGGGGCTGACCGGGACGGACGCTTATTCGGCAGCAGATCAGCAAGCCGTCGAGCTATGTGCTATCGATGTGCTGAATGGCCTGCTGTCAACCCCGGATATATCAGAAGGCGGCTATTCAATACGCTTTGACCGTGCAGCTGTCCAAAAGCGGGTGCTCTTCCTGGCCCAGCGTAACAATGTTAGGGCCATCACTGATGCACAGATGCCGAAGGTAAGGGGGGCCAGTCCATGGTAAGGCAGGTTACCATCATTATCACGCCTGACATGGTTGATCTTACCCAAATCAACCTTTCTCAGTTCTCGGGTTACGATATTGATGTGGCCAGGTCCGGGTTTCCCCTGGCTGAAGCTATAGAGTACCAAAATCTTCCTTCCGGTGGATTCAAGCTCATAAACGGCTCCAAGTTCATCCTGAACGAACGGTACACCGTTACTCCGCTACCAAAACAGATCGCGCAGGACCCGACGTCTACCTATCCGATATCCCAGTATCCTCATACGCTGACGCTGACCTCCATCAGTGACTCCGTGCAGGATGGGAACGGGAATTGGATGCAGGGCGCGGTCACCGTGAGCGAACGAGCATGCCGAGCCGAACCATCAAGTAGTGGCCGGTACCTGGTGGGCAGCGATGGTGATAAGATCTACTATGATTTCGTCATCTACATGCCCCTGCCAGCTGGAACGATTGGTGCGGGAACGAAGGCGGAGATAACGAACCAGGATCTGGAATTCCTTGCAAAAGGGACCATTAAACGGTTCAATCGAGGACAGCTAAACGCACGGGCATGGCTTTGAGCATCACACCGAAGTTCACGCGAGAGCAGCTTAGAGAGATTATTAAGACCAGGATGGACAAGATCGAAATGGCCGCTATCTCCCGGCTCCAATTCGTGGGTGAGAAGTTCGTCACGAATGCCCGCAACAACGGAGCCTATAAGGATCGAACGGGCAACCTCCGTAGCTCTGTAGGTTACGTGATCATGAAAGACGGGGTACAGATTGCGGCAAACTGGAAGGTTTTCCCAGCCGTTGACCAAAAGGCGAAGAATGCTGGTATCGGTGTAGAGAAGGGACAGGAGGCAATTGACGAGATCGCCAAAGAGCTGACGGCAAAGTACCCCAAAGGCCTGATCTTAATTGGCGTGGCTGGCATGGACTATGCCGCAGCGGTGGAAGCGGGCAATTACCGGGCTGGTTATGAAGGTGGCACCTATGTAGTGGATGGACCTGGTCGGGACGTGATCACTGCCTCCAGTATTCAGGCAGCCGCCGACCTGAAGAAAGGCTTCGAAGAGTTACAATCCAAAATTGCCCAAATGAAATGAGGACAACACTCGACCTGGTAGACATTATTTGGCAGACACTGACCGGCTCTCCTGTTAGGGATACCATCACGGGCGCCATCTATAAACATATACGTCCTGTGAATAGCAGCAAGGAGGATGTAGTCATCAGCTCCCTCCCAATTGTGAACCTGGATCTATCGCAGGCGGTGGCAATGGTCAATGTCTTTGTGCCGAATAAGACGCAAAACTTAAATGGCGCCCAGGACAATTCTCAGCCGGATGGGGCTCGCCTGAAAACGCTTACGGATCTGGCTATATCAGCACTCAGAGATCAATGGGGAGAGGACTACAATTTCGATGTACAACAATCGGTACTTATCCGGGATGAAATAACCGCGAGCTGGTACTACAACATACGTTTAAATTTTTATTCGCTCACTTAAAAATAATTTCTCATGTCAACGAAATACGGCCTTGGCCTGGTTTCAATCGAATTTGCTGCCGTTGCTGGCGACGGTGGTCCCGGTAATGCCTTTACGGCCCTGGGAAATACTGTAAAGGGCTCTGCCCAGCTCACCACAGCGGATGGTACTACCACTGACTTTAATATCGAGGAGCAGGATGATCCTGTCGAAACGGTGCAGTCTACGAAAGGAAAGACTACCTTGGCCTTCTCCTGCTATGATGTGCAGGGACCCACGCTGGTAAAGTTCTTTGGCGGTACTTACACACCATACGCTGCGGGTCCTCCCGTTGTCCCTGAAAGCTATTCGCCGCCTGCCACCGTTCCAACAATTGAGAAGACGGTCCGGGTGACGGATAAAAAGGGCAACATCCTCACCATCTGTCGGGGGAGCGTAAAGGCGAAATTTAGCTGGTCCTTCACGGGTGACAAACTCGCCCAGGTGGATGTGACCGTGGATATCCTGACGCCTACAAAAGCCAATACGCCGGCCTATACCATTGTGTACCCTCAATAACCATCTAACCTGTTCTATTCACCGGGCCCGTAACAGGGCCCTTTTTGTATAAGTATGAACAATTCCGAAAAAGATCTGCTGCACAACGTTGGGAAAACCCTGCTGCAGGAGCCAGTGATCCTGGAGGTGGGTGTTCATCCACGACATATGGTACACAGAGTGCTGCAAAAATGTATGCTGGCGCCAACAAAACGGTGTCTTCCGATCCGGCCCATCACCCTGGGCAACCTGGTGCGGATCTCCCGCCTGCTGCTCGAAATGGGGGCGCCCACTATCGACAAAGACAATCTGCTGGAGGGTAATTACCAGCTGATAGCCGACAATGGGATGCGGGTGGCCAGGATCATAGCCATTGCGGTGCACAATCAGCGCAGTGAGCCGTCTGACCGCCTGGTGCACTTTATTCGTGATCATTTCACCAGCCGTGAGCTGGCACTGGCGGGCGGCCTGGTACTGAAACAGATGGATCTACAGTCTTTCATGAATACTATCATCTCTGTCAAGAAGATGACGGTGATGAGCCCGAGAGATCAGGGGAGTTCAATAGCCTCTGGGCAACCGTTGGAGGAGTGATCAAGTACTTCCGGTTTACCATGGAGTTCGCCCTCTGGGAGATCAGCCATGCGAACCTGATCATGCTGATGGCCGCCATTCCTAAATACAAGAAGAAGGGGGAAGAGAAGAAGGAGCTGGACGGTCTCGACGAAATGGACGACATCCTTAAAAACATACTGTAATGTCAGTAAATGTCTTAGGCGGAAGCCTCGAATTTGATGCCATATTGACCACGGATGGCCTGGGTGCTGCAATGGCCAGCATTGAAGCGGATCTCTTGAAGATAATTGAAAGGTTTGAAAAGGTGGGCAATGTCGGTACTGCTTCACTTGACGATCTTAAAAAAAGATTTGCGGAGCTGGTGGCGCAGGAAAAGGCCCTCACCGAGGCCTCCGCCAATGCCACCGATCCGGCAAAAGTCAAAGAATACAACGACAAGATCGGGGAGACGATCGCAAAGATGAAAGATCTCTCCTCTGAGCTGAATAAGGTTCAGCAGTCCAGTTCCTCCGTCGTAATTCCCACCCAGCCTGGCGCCGCTATTCCTGTGGTGCCGGTGAATGCAGGGCAGAGGCTGGAAGAGCTGAGGGCAAAAATGGTCGAGCTGGAAAAGGAGGAGATTAGGCTCCAGACCGCTCTTGAGCGTACACTCAACCCGGAGCTGATAAGGCAATATAACGCCGCCATCGATGTGACCATCGCAAAGATGACCGCCCTGGGTAAGGAAATACAGGCAGCCCAGGCAGCATCTCCGTCGGAATCCGTCGCATCTGCGGTATCGCCGACTACTCCTGCAACACCCACACCCACGGAAGATCCTGTCGAGCCGATTAAGAAGCAGATACTGGCGTATCAGCAGCTGCAGAACCTGCGTAATAAGCTCGCGTCCATGGACAAGAACGATCCCCTGTTCAAGGCTACGTTCGACGAGGCTTTACGGCTCCAAGGCAAAATAAATGAGGTTAACAGGTCCTTACAGTTATTCAGTCGCGGAACGGCAGGCTTGCAAGCCTTGACGGGCGCAGTCAGGGGAGTGGTTGGTGGCTTTGAGGTTTGGAATGGCGTTCTGGGTATTACTGCCGATCAGAACGATGAGGTGCAGAAGGCGGTTACCCGGGCGGTGAGCGCCATGAGTGTCCTGAATGGGATCCAAGAGGTCGTCGCACTGTTCGATAAGCAAAACGCCACCAATCTATACCTTACGAATCTTCTCCGAAAGGAGAGCGCTGTGGCGACGGAGCAGCAGGTCGTCGCAGAGGAGGCGCTGGCCGTTGCTGAAGGTGAGCAGGCAGTCGCTGCAGAGGCCGCGACGGTTGCCCAGGTGGAGCTCAATACGGCCATGGAGGCCAATCCTGCCGGTATCCTGCTGCTGGCCCTTACGGGGATCGTCGTCGCATTACAAGCCTTTGCTTCTTCGCAAAAGGATGTGACGGAACAGCAGACAAAAGCCAATGAGGCGGCTGCGGAAGGGGCTGACATTCTCAATAAGCTGGTGGAGCTTCAGCGGGAGGTATACGATGAGCGGGCTCGTGATGCTTCCAATGCCGTCAACCTGGCGCAGGCCCAAGGCAAGTCCGATCAGCAGGTCCTTGACCTTAAACTTAAAGCCCTTGAGGCCCAGAAGCAGGCCAATCTTTTTGCCCTGGCTGGTCTGGGCTACAGCAAAGAAGATCTCGGTATCTTAAAAGCCTCCATTGAAAACGTGCTGGAGCGGCAGCATGCCATCAACGCTGCCCGGGATGCTGACGGAGAATTGACGAAAGAGCAGCAGAAGCAGCTCGACCTCCTGAATGCCCAGCTGAAGAATTACGAGGCGCAATATGGTCCCCTTCTGCGGCTTGTCGATGGCAATAAGCAGCTGACTACCCAGATTGCGGAGAACAGGGCCGAGAGCGACAGGAAAATCAACGAGGCGGGGTTGCGATCGTTCCAAGCAGTGGCTGACACCCAGCTGCAGATCGCCAAAAAGAATACCAAGGAAGAGCTGGACGCCAAGATCGAGGCCATCAGACGACAGGAAGCTGTCCAGCTGAACAATGCCAACCTGACGGCAGCCGAACAGGTGGATATCGCCGCGAAAGCGAACAGGCAGATTGATGACCTAAACAAGGCTTATCAGCAGACCCTTTTAAAAGATTCTGTCGATGCTGCACAGGCTAGGCTGGCCGCCACACAGAAAGGATCGGAGCAGGAGCTGGACGCCCAGATCGCCGTCATTCGGGCGACTGCCCAGGAGCAGCTGGCGGAGGATGGCTTATTGGCCGGTGCGCGGGCGAAGATCCGGGCACAGGAGACGGCCGATATCCAGGAAGTGGAGCGTAAGCGTGCCCTTCTCATCCTGGACAATCAGAAAGAATCCCTTCGGGCTCAGCTGGACCGGGTAGAGCAAGGGTCCCAACAGGAGCTGAACCTGAAATTGCAGCTCCTGGACAACCAGGCAAAGGCGGAGATCGTGTCCGCGCAAGGAAATGCCGAAAAGATCCTGCGGATAAATGCTGACCTGGAGAAGGCACAGGCGGACCTTCGGAGGAAGTATGCCCTGGATGCCTCCCAGGTGGAGGTGGAGACAATTATCTCCGGCATCAATACAAGGTTGGCAGCCGTAGAGAAAGGCTCGGAGGAGGAGCTCACCTTAAAAAGGAAGCTGGTAGACGAGGAGGCCCGTCTGGATATACTTCAGGCGGAACAACGGATCACCAATGAACGTCAGCTATGGGCGAAGATTTTGGAGATTAACGCAGAGGCTAATGCCAGAAAAAAGCATTTAGATGATTCTTATTATGATCACCTTCTAAAAGTGCAGTTTGATGAAATTGAAAAACAGGACAGGATTCTAAAGGCTCAAAACGACGCAGCAATAAATGATCCCCTGTCTACACCTGCACAGATCTATGCCAGCCAAAGATCGAATATTGAAATTGAAATTGCCAAAACGAAAAAGGAGCTCGCAGCGGTTCAGGACAGCATTACCAAGCAACAGGGGAGTGCCAAATTTCTCGATGAGCAGATTACCGCATTAGCTGCAAAGCTGATAGCACTTAAAGGACAAGAGCGCTCGTTAGACAATGGGGAGCAGCTGAGAAAGCAGCAGCAGCTCCAGAAAAATTTTTCCGATTTCGCTGCATCTTTACAAAACCTCGCCGGAGCTGTTCAGGCAGTGGATCAGAACGCTGCCCACGCAATAGATTCAGTTTCCAAATTTGCCGATTTTGCTTCCAAGGCGCTTAGTTCCTTCGCCGGCTTCTCCTCCGGCAATATTGTTGGAGGCGTTACCTCAGCGATAGGGGCCATAAGCGACCTTTTCTCTCTGATCAGCAGCAACAACAGCGGCTTAACCAAAGATCAGATCGCCGAACTTCAGAACCAGGTCATCATAGGTGAGATCGAGGTCACCCGCCAGTATGAACAGCGGCTGCTGGATCAGGCTAAGCTCAACAAGCTCAGGTTGCAGGGCATTGAAGAGGAAACGCGCCTTTTACAGCAGCAGGCGAAAACCACCCAACAACAGTTTGACGATCTCCTTGCAAAGATCCAGCAGGAGCAGGGACAGAAATTGATCAACAACCCGGTGGGTGGCGCCATTGCTGCCCTGATTCCGCAAGTTTTAGCAAACTTCAGTCTCCAGGGCCTCACGTATGATCAGCTCAATGCTCTTTTCCTAAAGGGCGAATTGACCGATAAAGCGAAGGGGCTTTTCGAAGAGCTGCAAAAGCTGAAAGAGGCCGGAGTCGATATCGACCGGCAGCTCGCCGATGCTAAAGACCAGATGGAGCAGATATTTACAGGGACAACGGCTAATGATATCGCTTCATCGATCATTGACGGATTTAAGGCCGGAAAGCGTAGCGTAGCGGATTTTGCCGATGACTTCCATGACCTGATGCTAAATGCCATGCTGTCCGCTCTGGAATCCCAGACCCTGGCACCTGCCCTGCAGGAGTTTTACGATCAATTTGCAGCCTTCAGTCAGACTGATGGCCTATTGACGAGTGACGAGATCGAGCAGCTACAGAAGCAGTATAATGATATCCTGAAGAATGCTGCGGACAAGTTTGATCAGCTGCAGCAGATCGCCGGTGTAAACCTGAGTGGACAGGCATCAGGAGCCAATTCTTTGTCTGGCGCCATCAAGGGCATCACGGCAGACCAAGCGGAGCTGCTGGCTGGGCAGTTCGGGGGATTACGCCTCACGGCTATGGATCAGCTGAACATGGCCACCAGGCAGTTCCAGGTCCTCCAGGACATCCAGCGGGATACGTCTAACCTGCCGGAGATGAAGGACATACTTCGGTACATCAAATTAAATGGAGTCAAAATAACCAGTTAAACTTTTTACCATGGCAGACAGATTAGGGCGCCATTTCCTCGATGGCATGGATTTATGGACCTCTTTCGGCATTTTCGTAGAGTCAGGATCCGATGACTTCCTGAAATTCCCCGACCGCAAGGATAGTATCTCCCACGACTGGCAAGACAGCAATGGGCTGGATGTAGATCTATCCCGCGTATTCTTCCGGGATAGGGATATTACTCTCAAGATGGCCATCGTTGTGGGCAGTGAGGATGAGTTTTGGACGAAAAGAAAAGCCTTCCTGGCCCAGTGGGCCCAGCCGGGGACGCACCGGCTAACTGTGGGAGAATTCCAGCAAACCTTTTACGTGTATTATAAGGGCTGTGGGTCCTTCTCCCGATTCACCAGGATCATGAACACCACGAAGATCATGTGTAAGTTCACGATCATAGTGAGCGAGCCGGCGCCCACGTTCGATAACAACGATGTGTTCATCGTCGATGAGGATGGCAGGTTCCTGGTGTCCTGATCGAGCCTATTACACAGAAACTGCCCCAGAATATTCACATAAAGTTGTAAAAAATATTCCGCAAAAGTTGTAGACCATGGATACCCTCGACATATACCGCGCCGGCAGCCTATTCGTAACCATCAAGCCGGACGACAGTTCCACCCAGACGAAAAAGGTCATGGGCGACAACACCCTACAGCTTACGTTTAAGGACTCCCGTAACATACAGTTCATGGTGAACGACTATTGTACGGTCTTCGGGGAGAAGTACCTGCTGAACAGCAGGCCGGTGGTCAAGAAGGATTCTTCCTACTATTGGGAATATTCCCTCAACATGGATGCGGACAGCCTGGAGCTGTCTAAGGCTCAGTTTCTTTTCCTGGGAGCGGACAATACGCTGAGAGAGTCGGATTTCTCACTGATGGGTACAGCCGATACCTTCATGGATCTACTGATCCAGAATGCCAATAGGGTAGGAGGCAGTTGGATAAAGGGTAATGTCGTCGGTACCGGGTACCACCACATGACATTCTCCGGTCAGAACTGTTACGAGGCGCTGGGCAAGTTGGCCACCGAATTCGATACTGAGTTCTGGATAGACGGTAGGACGGTGCATCTTTTTGACCGGGCCAGGGATACGGGCTATAGCTTCAGGCAGGGGAGAAATAAGGGGCTTTATGATATCACGCGCCTTCCCACGGATAACACCAGTATTGTTACCCGCCTGTATGCCTTTGGAGCAAATAAGAATTTGCCGGCATCTTACCGCAATTCCACACCGCGGCTGCTGATGACCGAAGGCACCTACTACCTGGAGAAAAATGTTGACAAGTATGGCGTTATCGAGGCTACGCAGATCTTCGACGATATTTTCCCGACCCGGACGGGGAAGGTGACCGCTGTGGATGCGGCAAACGTCTTTCATTTCATTGACGCCACGATGGATTTTAACCTCAACGACTACCTGCTGCCGGGCCTCACGGCGAAAGTTACTTTCAACACCGGTCAGCTGGCCGGTTATACGTTCGAGATATCCGCCTATGACAATACCACAAAACAATTCACCATCCTGCAGAACAAGGACGAGACGGCCATTGCGGTCCCTTCTGCTGAGCTTAATCCGGGGATTGGGGATCAATACGTCCTGGTCGATATCACCCTGCCACAGATCTATATCGACGCAGCAGAGGTGGCATTGAAAGCGAAGGCACAAGCAACGCTTGACCTCAATGCTGAACCGCAGGAGACCTATAAGATCACCTTCGACCCAGTATTCCTGAAGAAAAGGAACATTATTCCGGTCATCGGTGACCTGGTGTGGTTGTGGGACGGCGACCTGGACGTCGATCGAAAGATCCGCGTAACCGCGACGACCCGTGGCATCGTCAACGAGTGGGATCTGCAGGTGGATCTCTCCGACAAAGTAAGTCCAGGTATTATTAGCCGGATCACACAAGGGGTGGCCGACAATGCAGATGGAATAGCTGCCGTGAACAATACTCTTCAGAACACGGCCATCCTCAACCGTCGGATCATCGGTGATCTCCGTATCGATCAGGGCACCATCATCCTTTTGACACTTCCCAGCACGGCCTCGATGGTGGGATTCACGGAGGTGGTCGTCGAAAATGCGACAGGCAGAGTATATAAGAAGATTTGATTGCAACATCTCGCATAGTTCCAACTTTAGCGCCAACAAGGGGAATGCATCTTTATAGTTTCGGCCTGTAAATAAAAGCATGGCCGATCTTGTAACAGTGCGCATCCATGATTTCCTGGAGAAATCAACAGACTTCAAGCCTGATGACGAATTCCTGTTATGGGACTCCGACATCGACAAGACCCGTAAGGCCAAATTTTCAAGCCTCAGATCCTTTATACTAAGTGACGGCGGTTCAACGATCGTACCAACCCAGTCAGGCGCCACAGTTATTTACGTGGTGGGGGCCGCAGATGCCGGCGGCAAAGTCGCCAGCATTCCCTCCCTTGCTGGACAGTTTTTCTCCCTCCGCCGGGGTGGCCAACCCATGATACCAGAGACTGATCCGGAAGCAGGTCCGGACGATCCTGGCTATGGTGAGTTTGCCATCCTGGTCGGCGGAGGGTTCAAGCTCAAGGGAGCCGACGATGAGCTATACTTAAAGGAACGCTTTGAACTGACATTGGCTTCTGCGACCGGTGGATCCTCTGGTGGCGGCAGTGGAGGCGGTGGAGCATCCTCCTTTATCAAAGGGGTAAAGCCGATATCCACCAATTTCACCCTTACCGTAGACCATATCAATCTACTCATCCAGATCCGGTTGGGTGCTGTGGCGGCGGCACTGACCCTGCCCGATGTCACCAGTGTGCCGGGTGCCGTTATACCAGTCGAGGCGCTAATCAACAATAACACCAGCTGCAAAATCCTGACGCAAGGCGGTCAATACATCTATTTCCGGAATACCTCCATCAACAATGCATCTACCGTCGGCCTTTACATCCTACCCGGTGAGCAAATCTGGTTCTATGCCGGGGAGGATGGCTGGTATGTGATCAATCCGCAAGGCAACTGGGGCCAAATAGGAAGACCATACGCCGCCTTTGACGTGGGGCTAAATGAAATATCACCTATCGGGCAGATTGTCCCGCGGACCGGCCTTTATGCGCGTCTTTGGGAGTTTGCAAATTCCCTGCCTTACAGCCTGGTCGATGATGCCGTCTGGCAGACAGCCAGTGTTGACTTGGGAGGCGGCAAAATCGTTTCTCGTCCATATCGCGGCTGCTTCTCCCGGGGAACCGCTCCGGACAACTTCAGGCTCCCTGATTTTTCGGAGATGACGATAAAGGGCCTGGCCTCTGGTCCCGACCCTCTCCGCTATTTCAACCATCCAGGTGGGTTTCAAAAAGATATGGTGGGTTCATTCACTGCAGGTATCACCGGGAAAGGCGCCGGCGTGGCAGGAGGTAATGGCGGGACTACGAATGTGGTCGGACTGACTTCTACCGTAGCGGGTCAGGCCAACCCTTCGGTACCTGTAGGTAATCTACAGGTCGATACGGGCAATACAAAGACGACGATCGAAAATCTTGGAATGTTTTGGGTTCTAAAATTATAATATGAAACCTATTCAAAAAATACTTCTCCTTTTGTCCTGCTTTATTGCCGGGAGAGCGGCAGCGCAGGCGCCTCAAAACTGGCCTACCACCAACTATACGCCTACGGCCTATGATAAAACGAAGGCCCTGCGCATACTCGTGATTCCCACAGACACATTGATGCTGAATATTGCGGACAGCGGCGCCATTGCATATAAGAATGGGAACCAGTATGTCTGGACCGGCCACCTGTGGAAATTGAGTAGCGGGGGCGGCGGGTCCGCCGATAGCGGAATTTTAGCTACTAACTTCCGAGTGGATACCGCAAAAGCGGCCATTCGTGCCTCTGTAAAAGACATCAGCGATCAATTGGGAGGTTATTTCCCCTTCCCCGCCGGCACGTCGGCGCAGTACGTGAAGGGTGATGGCAACCTCGCTACTATGGATACTACTGTGATCCCATCGTTTTCTTTCAAAGTCAGGTCTTTGATTCGCCAGATCGATATCACGAATGCCCTTACCTATACGCCTTTGCGGCCCCTGGATACCGCCAACCTGAAGTATCGCATCGATACAATAGGTTCAAAGAGCTTTCGGTTTGCCAACGCGACGGTGGGGACCAAATTGCTGCGGAGTATCGATGACTCCACGGCACAGGTCAAAACCATTCAGCTTACACGGGGAACGGTCACGGACCGGGATAGTACCATCGTCCTGGATATTCCTACGGGGACTTCCAACGTGCCAGCGGTGCAGATGCGCAATGAGAAGAAGGTAAAACTGTCCCTTCCCATTCGATATGAAGGAAACAGTATCACGGCGTCTGCCGGTGCGACAGATACGGTACATGGTTACCCGGCATTATTATATGCACAGTACGGGGTGAGTTACGTCAACACTGCTGTCAGTAATTCCTCCGTCCGCGATGTCATTTCCCGGCAATTCAGCAACGCAGCAGCCACCAAGGTGAGTACGTCTTTGTCGATAATGATGGGTACCAACAACCTGCGCCAGGATCCCCTGGGTACCAAACAACCAGCCGTCCGTGAGGCCCTGCGCGTTATCATCGCCAACCAGTTTGTCGACAGCATCTGGGCGATCAGTAATGCGAAGTTTACGAAGAACGGATCCTGGTCCAATTTCACGGCATCGAACCTGACATCCAAAAGCGTGGCAAAGAGCTTGGGAAACCCCATGAAGAGCTCTACAGCGGGTAATACCCTGACATTCCTATGGACAGATGACAATATGATCATCGGAACGTACGCCTGGCAGGGATACCATAACCTCGGCAGGTTCTCGGTGACTGTCGACGGGATTAATAAGGGAACGTATTCAGGACGGGACCTTTGTTCTGACCATCAGAGCAACATCGGCACGTATGACTACCGTCAGCCTATAGTCTTTATATTCACGGGGCTGGGGGCGGGGACGCACGCTGTTACCATCACGCTACTGGACAACGCGGAGACGGACTTTGATTATGTCGCTAAGTTCATGACTGTGGATAACTGCTCGTCAGCCCTCGTTGCCCATATTACCAAATGTACCCCGGCTGGATATGTGGCCTATGGTGATACCAATTCCAGCGATGCTGTCACCGATACGGCCAATGCCAACATCGATACGGTGGTGAACTATTTCCGCACCCTGGGCTTTCCTGTGGCCACCGTTCCAACAGAAAATTTTCTCAATATTACCACTTCTGGTACGGGCGACGGGCTGCATCCCGGCAACGTGGGCTATGCGCAGCTGGCCAAAGCTTGGGCCTCTGTGATCGATTTCCCGAATAGCGGCGGCGCCTCACAGCTGGCGGCGCTGACCGACGTGGCCATTTCAACGCCACAGGAAAATGATATACTCACCCGAAATGGTACTGGTAAATGGGGGAACACACCGGGGCTGGTGGCCAACCTCTCTGCCCCAGAAGATGGGGACATCCTGGTCCGGGACGCCGGAATCTTTGTTAACAGGCCGGCTCTGATCGCCAACATTACGTCTCCAGCCGATGGAGATTTGCTTATAAAATTGGGTGCTGCCTGGGTAAATAAGCCCAGTGTCAATATCGACCTGACAGGCATAGCTGTCAACGATATCCCCATTTGGAATGGGAGCAAGTTTGTGAAGTATACGCCGACATGGGGCGGAGGCGGTGGAAGTTATACATTCCCCAATAGCGTAAGGCAGGTCGCCGGTGTAGTCGACCTGATCGGTGATAGTTCTTCGCTGGTCGATTACAGAGTCTATGCATCCCAGAATGGTGTCCGCACATGGTATAAGGCTACAAAAATGAGTCTGACGTCTCCAACTGATGGAGACATACTCTTTTATAGAGCTTCCGACACGACGTGGGTGAATCATCCTATCACAGGAGACTTCACCATCAGCACAGCTGGAGTCGGGGCCATAGGGTCTGGAAAAGTAACCAACGGGATGCTGGCCGGTAGCATCGCCGCTTCTAAACTGGTCGGTACCGACATTACCGCAGTAGGCACTATTACAACTGGGACCTGGAATGCGACGGCAATAAGCACAAGCAAGGGCGGAGTGCCTACCGGGGGCACGGCAGGCCAGGTCCTGACGAAGAACACGAGCTCGAACTACGACTACGCATGGGCGCCCCCTTCATCGGGCTTTGCCGATCCTATGACAACCATCGGTGATATTATTATCCGGAATGCCAGCAATGTGACCGCCCGGCTGGCTGGAAACACATCAACGGCCCTCCAGGTCCTGTCCTCCATAGGCTCCGGATCTGCAGCCACTGCTCCAACCTGGAGAGCCATAACTAAGAGTGATCTGAACCTTGGCAACGTCGAAAATACAGCTCTATCCACCTGGCCCGGTTCAGCCAATATTGTCACTGTCGGAACAATTGCTACAGGATCATGGAATGCAACTGCGATTCCCATCTCCAAAGGCGGCACCGGGCTCACCGCTGTATTGAATGGAATGGTGAAAGGCAATGGTATGAACTACAGCGCGGCGACAGCCGGTACGGATTATTATGCGCCAGGCAGCACAGATGTGGCCGTAGGCGACGGTGGGACAGGCATTTCGTCCTATACCCTGGGAGACCTCCTATATGCATCCGGGACGACGGCATTGTCAAAACTGGCCGGCAATACGACCACGACGAAGAAGTTCCTCAATCAGGCGGGTACCGGTTCCGTATCTGCAGCGCCTGCCTGGGCGGCCATCACAGACGCCGATGTGGCCTTTTCGGATGTTACCACCGGCAATGCAAGCACGTCCGCACACGGGTACATGAAAAAGCTGCCTGGAGATGCCACGCTTGTGTATGGAGGAGATGGCAATTTTTCGACCGTCGTTACCTCGAGTACCTATACTCCTACTATTTCCAATCTAACGAACTGTACTGCCAGCGGCAATTTATCCCATTGGCTTAGGATAGGCAATGAAGTAACTGTATGGGGAACAATCAACCCTTTGGCTACATCAATTGGCGAATGTTATCTGGAAATCAGTCTGCCGGTCGCATCCAACCTGACAAACTCACTAGACTGCGTAGGTGGCTCGAATATCGAAAATAATGGGCCTTTTACGGGAGGCGGAATAACTGCAAATAACACGACAGACATGGCACGGCTACACTTTACCGCGCCCAGCACAACATCATCGACCACTCTTAACTACTCTTTTACCTACACAATAAAATAAGGTTCATGAAAAGACATCTTTTAATTATAGCCCTCCTTTTGCCCTGCTTCCTGCAGGCCCAGACCTATGTATTCGGAGTGAATATTGGAAGCACCGGTGGGACAGGACCAACGATTACCCGCACTCCATCCACACTGTCAGGATTTTCCACAACGCTGGGTACTGCAAGCACCGGCCAATCATCGAGCATTTCAGGTACCAACCTCACGGCGGACATTGTTTGTAATGCTACGACGAACTATGAGGTATCCCTTTCCTTGGCCAGCGGATATACTTCGAGCGTAACCTTGACACAGTCCGGCGGTACCGTCTCTCCGACAAACGTCTATTGGCGTTTAAAGTCATCCGCTACTGCGGGGCACCATAATGAAGTTGCCAACCTTACGAGCACAGGTGCGACAACAAAGACAGTCACTCTGGACGGGGACGTTCTCACCACACCGGATACGGTTCGCATTCAGATGGATACAACTGTCGCCTTTGACGTATCGCCTTTCCTTGTACTGAGGGGAGACCCCGGCAAGCATACCATAACTGCATCGCTTTCAGGCACGACCATTTCAGCCACCACAGGTCCGACGTCGAACTGGACGTTCTTCGCCGGCGCGTGTATCGGTCCATCCAATGGCATAACGAACGCCACCATACCGACGGGCTACACAGGTGTCATGCGAGAAGGGTTTGTCCAGGGAGCCACCTATCAGACAACCAATCCACAGATAACGTTGAACGGGCTGCTTCCCAATACCAGCTATACAGTCAAGCTTTCAGGCACGACCCAGTATAACGTCGCTGCCAAAGGGAACTATAACGTTAAGGGTACCACTTTGCAAACCGTTCAGACCCTTGCAAACTACAACGGATCGCCCAACACATCTACCGAGCTGAGTTTCCCTGGTGTGGTGTCGGATTCCAATGGCACTATTGTAATCTATGTTGGTAAAACCAACACAACTGGCGGAACGGACTGCGCCCTCATTTCTTACGCAATCTTCATAAAAGAATAATGAGAAAGTTATTTACCATTCTCGCCCTGCTGCCGCTCTTAGCAGTCGGACAATCAGAGACCCACAACTTCGTCACCTACGACACTGTTATTAATTTCACAACCGGGCCATTTTCTGCCGATCACTGGAATGTTAGAATCTCTCGACCAGCTAAGATGTTTGTAACCAATGATCCGGACACTGCTTCCAGACCTGCCATTATTATGATGCCTGGACAAGGGGAGCAAGGTACATCGGATACCAATAAATTAGTGGCATATGGGCCCCATTACTGGTTAAACCACGGGTGGGACGGCGGGTTGCAATTGGGCAATGGTAAACACTATCCCATTCTTATTACGGCGGCCTATATCAACAATGTCTCTCCCACAGCCCCTCAGTATTACACGTTGCTTACCTACCTGTTAAATACCTATCACATCAAACGTAACGCGGTACATTTTACGGGTCTATCTCAGGGGGCCATGACGACGGGGGAGCTTATCAAATTTGAAATGACGGCAGGGGCTGAAACGGGTATGAAGCTGGTAACTTCCTTTGCTGCTCTGGAGGGTACACCAGGGGCATTGCCTTCTCCATATAACGGGTGGGATAGAGACACTGTTGCGTACAAGGTTTGGGCAAAGAAATATGGCGGCAAGTACTTCTACCTGGAAGGCAGCGGGTCTGACAATTTCCGCGACGGCTGGCACTACTCAGTAGCAATGAATGACACCCTGCCAGGCTGCGCCTATTTTAGTTATGAGAATCTGGGCGGGGGAGCACACTGCTGCTGGAATAGTATGTATGATCCGAACGCAACCAACTGGACCTGCGTAGGCACGTTAGGGCCAAACAATGCGCCCTCGCAGGTGGGGAAAAATACGATGGGTACGTATTTCGCCCAATCCAGCATCTTTCAATGGATGCTACGGCAGGGGGATACCAGTTTAGTAGGTGTCGCAACGCCTTCTCCCCGGGTTGTAAAAAAGGTCGTGGTATCAGAATACAGGACTTGGTATTATTTGTCTGACAGCACGATATGGGGTTATAATAATTCCAGCGCTTATCCGGTGCAGTACGCTCCGCCGTCTGGGCGGAAATGGTGCTTTGTATTTGGTGGCTTTAACATCTTCAATGCACTTGATGATCTGGGTTATGTCTGGCAAACAAAGGCTTTTAATTTCGACATCACCACCAACACCTACAGGGTCGACACAGACACAACTGGAGGGGCATTCAGCGGTAACATTTACGTCGACGGGTACAGCAATGCCATTTTAACAATCCGATCGGATTCATCAATCTGGTATGGCGGGAAAGACGTCTATAGCCTGTTTTATCCTGGCGGCTCAACTGTGACCAGTGTGGGCCAGGTCATGAAGTTCACCCAACTTTCCCCGGCTGGATTGAAATTTAAGAAGGTGGTATGCGGCGGTCCTGGCATCCTGGCTCTGACGACGGACGGTAAGGTATACAAATGGTCGAACGGTGGGAGTAAGACCCCAACCTTATACTCTACACCCAGGCCAGCCATTGATATTTTTATCTCCGCCCTCAACCTACAAGGCTGCATTATTCCCGATGTCTTCGGTTCACAGACAATGGGTTACCCATATGTTTGGGGTGGTACCACCAGCATGTATGGCGGAGGTCCGGCATATTCACAGCCAACTTCAATTAAGGCCCTTTGGAACATCACAGTTCCCATAAAGGAGATCTCGGTGGATTGGAATACCATTCACTATATAGATAGTCTTGGCAGAATGTGGGGTTGCGGCTTTAACTCTTTTGGGGAAGTAGGCAACGGGCAGGAGTTCGTTAATAAATACTATTATCCTGGCTATCCGGGATATGGCTGGTCGCTTATCAATTACGAGAATCCGTCTGGTATACCCGTGCAGATAAAGCCAGGTACGCTGTTTAAGCATATTTGGTCTACCACCTGGTTCGGCCTGTACAAGTATGCGCAGGATCTCAACGACAGTATCTATTCATGGGGGCGCAACAAAGCCTTGGCGCTGGGTAACGGGTATGGAAGTACCAGCGAAACAGATCAGTATCATCCGAATACGCTTGATGTTTTGGTCCCAAAGAGGGTAACACCTCTGACAGCCCGATTTACTACCTATAACTTTACGGCTCCCACTCTCTCGGCTGGGGCGAATAAGACGATAACATCTACCTCAACAACATTGACAGCTACGGGCAATCCTGCCCTTGTAATATCACAGATACGCCCAGCTCCAAACGGTGTAGATACGGTCGGTTATTGGTGGATATCCTATGCCTGGACTAAGGTCAGCGGGCCGAACAATCCGACAATCGTCTCGCCTTCCTCTAAGAGCACGTCTGTCACGGGGATGGTTAATGGCACATATGTCTTCCAGGTCCTGGCTACGGATAACAATACCGGCCAGGATACTTCCCAAGTGCAGGTCATTGTCAACCAGGCAGGCGTACCGCCAACCGTTTATGCCGGCATTAACCAGTCAACGACCCTCCCTAAAGACTCAGCCACGCTTACCGGGACGGCTTCCGGTAATAGCGGCGCCACGATCACGTCCACCAGCTGGAGCCAGGTGAGCGGCCCGAACACCGCCACGATCCGGACACCCAGCTCCTTGTCCACGGTAGTGGCCGGCCTGATCGCCGGTACCTATACCTTCAAGCTGACGGCGACGGATAGCAACAGCCAAACAGCCAACGATACGGTCACGGTCACAGTGTCCCAGCCGCAACCGACCGTTATCGAGGTGCACATACGCAAGGGGACCAATGTCCTCATCATCACCGACAATTGATTTTTTAACCAATACACACTACAAAATGAAAAAAACAAAACTGCTCATCATCGCCCTGCTGGCCACCATGGCCTCCTATGCTCAAGCAAAAAGGGACTCCGCGGAGAAACGCCTTATCCTGAACCTGTCCGAGCTGGAGGTTGCGCAGCTGCAGGCGCAGCTCGACAATGCGAAGTATTTGACCGACAATTCGAACCTGGCCCATCAAAAGGCCAAAGCTATCATGGATATATGCGATGAGCTCCAGGCAAAGATCGAAGCTACGAAGCGACAGCAATGGCCCCTCGACCTTCCGAAAAACAAGGCCGATACCTCCAAAGCAACACCCAAAAAATAAGCAATTACCCATGCCTGAAAGCACTGATATCCAGCAGCTCAAAGAGCAAGTCCGCGACTTAACCGACAAGGTATGCGATGTTCACTATGCGCTTATTGGCAATAGTCTCGCCAAGGATGGCGGCCTCATCCAGCGTGTAATAGACTGCGAGAAAGAAGCAGAGACGCTACACGAAAGGATCGATCGAATCGAGCGTAAGAACATCAAGGCAGAGCTGTACATCAAATGGATATGGGGACTAGGCGGCACAGTGGTAATGGCCATATTCCTGGAAATTCTTCATTACGCATTTAAAAAATAGTCATTATATGGAACTCCTCGACTTCTTCAAAGACAAATTCAACATCGACCTAGTTATTGTCCTGTTGGTACTGGGTGCGGGTTTTTTCCAAAAGAGGTATCTATATACCCCCTGGAATAGGACAAGTAAATCACATGATTCAGCGATCAAGACCTTGGCGCTCTCATCCATTGCAAGCACGATCTATGTGCTTCTCCTGCACTTACAGGATAAGACAGCGCCTATTGCGTGGGTGCAGTCCTTCGTAAGCTACTTCTTCGCTACCAGCTTCTATGAATTGCTGCTACAACCAGTTTTGAAGTGGTGGACCAGGATGGCCGGCAACAAAGATCCTCAATCATAACCCATTCATCATGAAACTACTCATCCCCCTCATTTTCTTACTGGCCAGCTGCGGCGCCTCGCATAAGCTCAAACAAAGTCAGCAGAGGACGGCAGATAGTACGGCAACTGTCAGCCGGGACACGGATCATGTCACCAGGGAGGTGAATCATAGCAGCAATATCGAGGTGCAGGACGTGCATGTAAAGATCAGCTACAAGCCGCTCGATTCGGCAATGGCGGCTTATATCCGGAGCCTGTATACCCAATGGCCGGTTTCCAGTGGCGACAGTGAACAGACATCGTCAGCAGGTAGCATTGCCCGAGAGCAAAATATCGCTGGGAAAGCAAGTCCGGGCACAAAAACAACGACAGCGCCGGCATCAGCAATTACCGACATCGCTCGTGCCGTACAGAAAGCAATCTCCGCTACCAGCCTACCAGGTCAAATCCCTGCGGAAGTCGAGATTGATATTGGGAGAATAAACAGCGGCACAACATTCAACGAGAAGGTGGATAGCACAGCAGGCCACGACGCCGCTCAAACGGATCTACACACGACGGAGGAGTCGAAGAGCAAGGAGGTCGCCCATGAGGGAATGCCTGGTTTGGTCCAGATGAGTCTTTGGCTCCTGCTTATTCTCGCCATCATCGGGATTATTTGCACCTGGTTAAAGAAACCGGTGATCATAAAAAACATTATTAAAAAACTTTTAAATATCTGATTATGAAAATTTTCAAGTCCAGATGGGGCTTGATGCTCATCGTCGCGATTCTTTTCACCGCCTGTGGGCAGCACTATAACACAGAGCCGGATGGGAGGTATCCCGAGCTACGCGGCAAATTTAGGCCGGTCACGGATAGCTTGCTACAATTGGAGCGTGCTGGATACACCCACATTGACCGCACTGTTGATGGCAATCCCCTTATCCAGGATTATTGGCTGCGTTTCGAGGCTACCTGGTGGCAGGCAAAGGAATGGGCTGAGGAGGACCACACATACAAATGGTTCTGGCTACTGGCGTTCCTGGGACCCGCAGCGGGCATAGGTGCGGGTAAAGCGGTAACGATGAAGCGACCCGCTCAATGGTGGATGCCTTTATTGGTATTTATTGTATGGGCGGTCATTTGGGTTGGCGCCTATTGTGTCCTGGATAGTAAACGATGGCGGACCCACCTGGAGGTCAAACAGATCACCTTTGACAGTGTCATGAAAGCAGATCAAACTCCGGCTGTTCTCTGGAAAAATGTCGTACCGTTATGATCTACGTCTTCCAGGCATATTATATCATCTGCACGCTTGTCCTGGCAGGCAAGGACGCTGATAGCTACCAGCTGAAGGATAAGAATGACAATGCGCTGTCTGCCGTGCGCGTAAGACGCTGGCACCGCGATGGTCTGATCCTGGCTGTGCTCTTTTTGTTGCCCTTGCTGAAGATGCAGCCAATATTTAACCTGCAGCCTGCTGCCTGGTGGAAAACTTGTCTTGCCTGCGGATTGATCCGGCTGGTGTTCTTCGATATTCCCTTCAACCATTGGTCTTCCTTGTCCATCTACTACCTGGGTGGGACGGCATGGGTAGACCGGCAGCTCGTAAAGCTCTTCGGCCAGCAGGGGGCCATCAGGAAGACGATCATCTTCTTCCTTATTCTTATTGCTTCTAACCTATTAAATCAGTTTTATGGCAGATTTTGAAATAGCTTATAAAGCCACCATCCGCGTAGAACGAGGATATGCTAATAATCCCAACGACACTGGAGGAGAGACATATGGCGGCGTTTCTCGCAACAACTGGCCACAATGGAGTGGCTGGAAGATCATTGACGAATTGAAAGGCAAGCCCGGCTTTGGGGCTGCACTTCAGGCCAACAAGGACCTCCAGGCTGCAATGAGGGGCTTCTACCAGGTCAACTTCTGGGATGTTCTCAGGCTCAACCAGGTGCAGGACCAGCCGATAGCGAACGAGCTGTTCGACCTTGCTGTTAACTGCAGCTCCAAGATCGCTGCGCTGTTTCTTCAACGCTCTCTCAACGTGCTCAACAAGCAGGGGAAATTCTATCCTGATATTGTTGTCGATGGTGTTGTCGGTGCTGGGACGCTGAATGCCCTGGCTAAGGCAAATCAAAAGGACGTGCTCAAATGTATCGTCGCCCTGCAGGGCGCTCGGTATATAGGAATAGCGGAGAACAGGGCGAGCCAGGAAGAGTTCATGGCCGGCTGGATCCGCAGGGCATTTGGACAATTTTCTTTAACCGCATAGCCTATGATTGCTATTCTTATCCTCGTGGTTGGCATCGGTTTTTACCTCCAGGTGATCCAGGACCGCCGGATATCGACGGGGCCGCGTCAACGCCTCACATTCACCCTTTTTGTTAACTATATAACTTTTGACGGAATGAAAAAACAAGTTTTGAAAAGCCAGTTTGTCGATGACGGCAATGGCAATTTAGTAGTGACTGGAAAGATCAGTCCAGTTAATGCCAAGGGAGCGCCGGTGGACCTGGATACAACAGGAACGCTCAGCTATTCTTCCTCCGACGAAAACGTAGCCATGATCGGGCTTACCAGTTTTAGGACGTTCGCGATCAAATGGGTCGGACCTGGCTCTGTTATACTCACGGGCAACGGCAAATCCCTTTCCGGAAAAGATGTACCAGGTATTCTGCAGCTGGTATTGGTCGATGACTCTAATGCAGGCGGAGGCGATGTCGATACAGAGGCCGTAGATCTCGGCATGCAGCTGGACGTAGCTACTACCGATGTAGCGGAATAATCAGCAAATTTATAGGACCCTGTCCTTGGCAGGGCTCCTTCCTCTTCATCATTTTAATTTTACTTCATGGAAAGACAACCGAAAGTAGGCGAGCCGGTACTTTATTATCCGGCAAAACCAACACCATCGACACCGGATCCTGCCAACCCCTTTGCTAAAAAGGTCGAAAGCCCGGATGCGGATGTAACCACCAATGATAATGCTGAAGGGCCGATTGCAGCTGTGATCACCCGGCAGTGGGGTGGGAGCGACCGTCGGGTAATTCCGATGGTAAACCTTACCGTTTTCCCTGACGGAGCGGCACCCGTCTGCAAATCCAGTGTGCCCCACGAGTCAAACAAATCCGATGGCCAGGCCCACTGGAAGTATCCCGAAGAATAACTTTTTCCGCACAGTCGCGGAGTTTTCTCATAAGCAGTTAGTTTTGGGCCCGGGGTGTGTCTACACCCGGGGCTTTTATTTGAGGGAACAAGCAATATATCTTTCAAATAAAATAGCCAAGACCATGTCCATTATTCGAATGAGGCCGCCACTCACGTACTACGGCGGCAAACAGCGCCTGGCTGGAGAGATCGTCTCCCGGATCCCAGCCGACCACATTTGTTATGGTTCAGTTTTTGCCGGCGGCGCCGCCGAATTTTTCGCGAAAGGGCCGTCCGAGATAGAGATCTTAAACGACACCAACAAAGAGATCATGAATTTTTACCAGATCGTCAAAGCAAAGTTCCTCGACCTGGAGAAGATGATCAATATCAGCCTGCACTCCCGCTCCATGCACCAGGATGCCGCTGTCATCTACAACAATCCTCATCTATTTTCTGATATCAAGCGGGCCTGGGCCGTCTGGATACTGGCCACCCAGAGCTTCTCCAGTATGCTGGATGGAACCTGGGGATATGATAAAAAGAGGAACCAGACAACGAAGAAGGTAGATAGCAAGAAGGTATCATTCACGGAAGAGTATGCCATCCGTCTGCAGAATGTCCAGCTGGAATGTGCGGATGCACTCTATATTATCCAGTCACGGGACACCAAGGATAGTTTTTTTTATTGCGATCCTCCCTACTTTAACTCCGATTGTGGCCATTACGGCGGGTACACCAAGGAAGACTTTGTCCGGCTTCTGCAAACACTGTCCAGGATCAAAGGAAGGTTTCTTCTTTCGAGCTACCCTTCTCAGGAGCTGCAGGAGTACACTCGTGCGAATGGGTGGATGACGGTATCCTTTGAGCAGCCTATTTCGGTAAATAAAGGATCGACGGGGAGAAAGAAAATTGAGGTAATGACCGCAAATTATGCTATATAACATCCCTATGTCCCCGGGCTTTTCCGGGGGCATTTATCCTTGAGGATAGTAATGGTCAACCCACCCTCCCAAAATTTGAATATCGTCTGCCTGCAGATCGCTGTTTGGGTTAAGGTGGCCTATCCATTTGCCATCTCTCTTAGTGATGGTTCCATGATAATAATGGTCAATTAGCACCTGCCAATGGCTTCCATTTGGATGGGGGTCGGTGAGAAACACCTTTAACTTCTCGCCAGCTAGGTTCCCGGTGAATTCAATCTTCCTCATATGCGCCTTCTATATAATATCGCCAGGCGGCGTCCAGAATAGCCTCATATTTGGAGCGTTCTTCATCCGGGATATGCTCGGGACGGAATATCCATAGTGTATATTTCCAAATCGATGGGTAATCCTCGGCTCTTTCATCTTCTGGGATAACCTGCTCATACTTCTTTACTACGCCGACAGGCTCTTTCCAATCGGGACCGCCTTTACCTTCAAGAACAATTCTGATAAGGCATAAGGGGTAATGTAAATGGACGATGAGCGTATTATAGCCATCGACATCAACGGTTGGATCACCGGGATCCAGAAACTTATTTTTAAACCATTCCATAATATTGATTTTTAACACAAAACTAATATAGTTAGCATTAGTAAACTAAATTATTTGGCAAATCTGACCGCAGTTCCTTATTTTTGATGTGAGAAAACCGATTTTATATGGCTACCATTCGAGATACAGCAGGAACTGACCCTCGTTATAAGGACGTAGAATTCTTCTTAAAATCTGGTCGCATAAAGACTTTCCTTGACATCTTTCGGACAATTCCGCGAACAGTGGTAGCCACCGATTTAGGGATGAAAACTGATAGATTCGCAGATGCGCTTAATGATGAGAGTGTATTCTCGCTCTGGCATTACAGGCTGATGGCTAAGTGGATGCAAATTGAAATCGAAGAATTCATGGCCCTTGTCTTTGACCATTATTTAATGATAGAGCTTGGGGGAAAGGTTGATGTAAAAAAATTGACCCTATATGACGCAAAGCATCGAGGTTCGATAGATTATTTTCAACATGAGCCTGGCAAGAAAGATCAGGTTAAGAGATAGGTAGCGCTTGGAATTACTTTAAGGACGGATCCAATTCCTCACAATAGAAACACCCATCCCGGTAAGAAATAAGCAGTCTACTACTTGTCAATAATCGAGCAAGCCGCTCAGGGGGTAAATCGAGTCCAATGTCACCATATCCAATAATTTTCTCGCAGGGTCCATTGAAAGGGGACTCGTATTGAACCTTTGCGCCATAGTGATGAGCGATTTCTTCCATTACCTGGCGGGCAGTCCTATCATGGCAATGGACGAAGGGGCCCCATTTATGCCCAAACATCAGAAGGAAGAGAAGGTATTTCATTTGAGTGTCTTGAAAATGAACCCTCTTAGAAAAGAAGGGGCCCAAACGTTCGTCATCCCTGTTAGGAAGATGACGAGTTTATTGCTTCATGCTAATATACAAAGTTTTTTTAATTACTGTCCTCTATAGTAGTACAAAAATTATGAGCCATTATTTGACCTTTCGCGGATGGATACAGGCAGGGACAAAAAACTCTTACTTCACTTCGGCAAGGTCTTAAAACGGCTGCGCAAGGAGCGGGAGTGGAGTTTAAGGAACCTGGCGGCAGAAGCAGGACTGGAACCGAGCTACATAGATAAGCTGGAAAAGGCCCAATCGAACCCGTCTTTCCTGGCAATAATCCTCCTCGCTGAAGCCTTCGATATCAGCCCCATTGAATTTTTCCCGCCGGACCTTCACCCTCCAAAAGAAAACCCCACCAAAAAAAGGTGAGGTTTCCGCCGTTAGCTATAACGGATGATTGAGAGAACAAGCCTCGTTCATTATTTTTTCCCTCTGAATGGCGCCAGCATTTCGGCAGGATCAACTTCAAGAGCATTGGCAAGGGTTATTATCATGGTAAGCATCGGATTCGCAATACCTTTCTCTATTCGGTGAATGGTGCTATGATCAATGTCGGCTATATGTGCGAGGTCACGAAGGCTCAAACCTTTCGCCATTCGAATTTTTTCCAAGTTTTCGCCAAATTGTTGAATAATTTGCTGGGAATCTGCACCTTCCATTACGGCAAGATGAACGAAACCATAGAAAATTTTGTATGCGTATACGCCTACATGGTATAAATAAATTACTTATCTTCACATCCAAGGATAAGGTTTAAAGGCTAAGGGAACTCTGATTATAGCACTCCTACAGGCGCAGGAGCCAAGGTAAGTGCCAAGAATGCAAAACGTGGAATAAGCCGCTCTCACAGGGGCGGCTTTTTAATCTATCAAAATGGTGGTGGATCCCCTGCAATACTTAATTCTTCGTGAAATGTCGGGTACCATTTCAAAGGCAGAATTGGATGAACTGGAAGCCTTGAAAATGTTATACCCGGGGCTCTCTTCTCAAATTTATAACACGGTAGATCCAATCTATCTTCTCGATAGGCCAGGTGATTCGCAGGCTGTAGAGAAACTGAAGGCGATAATAAAAAAGATACGACAGTTTTGACGCTATATTTGTGATATACTCCTCTTTCCCAAAACCTAATTTTTGGTAAGGTTCTCGTAGCCACCTTTCCAGGTGAGTGGCCCTGGCCGCAACAGGACAGGGCCCTATTTTTCGGCAGCTGGAAGGAAGGAAGGCGAATTCTCGATAATCCTCTTTTTATACACTTCCTTCACAACTTTGGCATATTTCTCTGTCATGTACTTACTGCCATGACCATACAGTTCTCGCAGCTCATCCAGCTCCATGCCGGCAAGGATCTTGTCGTCCCCACCAGTACGCTTCATTGCATACTGGTGTTTGTCGATGCCGAGCTTCTCCTTTATCAAACTCTTCCATAGCTTCGTTACCGTATCACGTTTTATACGGGTCGGGGAGGGGCTAAAGTATTCGGGCCTTGCGGCTCCAATCACGCCACCAGTAGAAGACCCACCTCCTCTATTACCCTTGCCGGAAACAAAGGGGCTCCCGAAAACATAATAGTCCTGGGAATATTCCTCCAGGTTCATTTCACGCAGGAAAGGGAGTAAGTGGTTGTTTATTGGAATGTATCGTATCTTTTTGACCTTCGAGTTTTCTTCTTCCAGGATGGGAATGATTTTGATCTCTGGTTTAGTGAGGTCGATATCGCGGATCTTTAAGGAAAGGATCTCTTTGGGGCGAATGCCGGTGTGATAGAGTACCATCAGGTATACGAAAAATTTGTAGTGATTAATAACGAGAAATTCGTACAGGTCCTTCTTTTCCTTTTCGGTCAGTGGGACATACTTTTCCGTCTCAGCCACCGGCAAGGGCTTTATCTTATGCGCTGGGTTATACTCCAGAACTTCCCATTCGATGAGATACTCGCATAGGGCATGTAGGTATGTGAGATTTTTATTATGAGCAGCATTTGTCCAGACCTGCCTGCCCTTCGGAATATTTTTCGAGGTAAGACAGCAATCCAGCAGGAGCTTGACATGCTGCCGCCGAAAGTCTTTAGCTGTAACATCATGAAGAGACAAGGACCGGGCGGCTCTCTTCAAATCATTCACCGTCGTTCTGTAAGCTCTGATGGTGGCCGAGGATGCCTTATAGCTCTTAAGGGCAAATTCCAGCGCGCCAATGAAAGACAGCTTCTCCAGAGCGGTGACGGCAGATGAAGGTGAAGGGTCATCCGTGAGCCCCCAGGGATTCCAGCCGGTTTCAAGTTTCTTGAGCCAGGTTTTGGCAAGGGCCAAGCCTGCCTTTCGCCTCTCGTCTGTGTCATGATAGTAGTTAATGCCGGAACGAAATTGTTTGGAGATGGTCTGATTTGTGACCGGGTTAGTGATGTCAAAATAGACAAACCAGGGCTTTGTGACGTCGCCTTTATAGTCACAAAGCCTGGGTTCCGTGTACGTTACTGCTGGCATATTCATCGATGTTTAGCAAAAACTCTATTTGAGTTTTTATTTGAGTTTTACATCGACGTCTCCGCAATGCCTTGTCAGTACTGTATTTCAATAAAACTGAGCGGAGAGAGAGGGATTCGAACCCCCGGAGGCTTTCACCTCAACGGTTTTCAAGACCGCCGCATTCGACCGCTCTGCCATCTCTCCGGGCGCAAAATAAAGGCTCTGCCGCCATACAGCCAAAAAAATAATAGGATACGTACCTTTGTGGCATTCCCGCTGATCCGACCCCCAAAAAATGAATGTCGACGGATGAAACACCTTAGAGCTGTCAATAAATATTTCTGGAAATACCGTATGCGCTTCTTCTGGGGCCTGGTATTCATCATTCTCTCCAACTATTTCCGCATCCTCACCCCCCAGGTCACCGGATATGTAGTCAATTCCGTTGAAAAAGAACTACGGGACAGCATCGCTTTCAAGACCTCCCGGCTCACCATGCCCTCACAAGGTACCGCAACACAGCCCCAGACGACAGGTAGCCAAGCCCTTCAGGATAAAAAAGACACCGCCAACTACGATATACTCGTGAAGAAATTCATCCGCCGGCTGGATGAGGCCAAACCCTCCTTTGGAACCAAGGTCGCCATCTGCGGCATCACGCTGCTCGTACTGGCCCTGGTAGGCGGCTTCTTCATGTTCCTCATGCGCCAGACCATCATCGTCATGAGCCGTCACATCGAATACGACCAGAAAAAGGAGATCTACGACCACTACCAGCTATTGGACGCTAATTTCTATAAGATACATTCTACCGGCGACCTGATGAGCCGTATGGCTGAGGACGTCAGCCGTGTCCGCATGTTCACAGGCCCCGCCGTCATGTACCTTGTCAACCTCCTTGCTACCATCGCTTTCAGCCTGTTCTTCATGCTGAAAAAAGACCCCCTCCTTAGCTTTTACGTATTGACCCCCCTGCCCATCCTGGCTATTACCATTTATTATGTCAACACCATCATCCACAAAAGGAGCGAACATATCCAGGCCCTCCTGAGCAACCTCACCACCAATGCCCAGGAATCCTACAGCGGCATACGTGTCATCAAATCATTCGTCCAGGAGAATGCCATGCTTCGCTTTTTCACCCACAACAGCGAAGAATACCGCAAAAATGCCGTTGGGCTGGCCAAGGTCGAATCCATCTACTTCCCCTCCATGGGCTTAATGATCGGCCTCAGCACCCTTCTTGCCATCATGATCGGCGGTCTCTATTCCATATATGGCCGTCACAATACGGACCTCGGCACCATCACAGAATTCGTTATTTATATTACCATGCTCACCTTTCCCGTGAGCGCCATCGGCTGGGTGGCCAGCATCATACAAAGAGCCTCCGCCTCCCAAAAGAGACTGAATGAATTCCTGGATACTGTACCCGATATCCGAAACCCGGACACTCCACTGCAACATCACCTACAGGGAAATATCAGCTTCGAGCACATCGACTTTATATATCCCAACACCGGCATCCACGCCCTCAAGGACTTTCACCTGGACATCCGGAAAGGGGAAAAAGTGGTCATCATCGGGAGGACAGGTAGTGGAAAAACCACGGTAGCTCAACTGCTTCTCCGCATGTACGATCCCGGAAAAGGCCGCATTCTCATCGACGGAATTGATATTCGTCAATTTGATCTGCAGGACCTTCGTCGTCAGATCAGCTACACCCCCCAGGATACCTTCCTTTTCAGCGATACTGTCACCGGTAATATCCAGTTCGGCCTGGAAAAGCCCGACGAGGAAAAAGTACGCCGCGCAGCCCATTATGCCGCCGTCGACAAAGAGATAGAAGGTTTTGCCGATAAATACAATACCATGATAGGAGAGAGGGGCGTGACCCTCAGTGGCGGACAAAAACAACGGATATCCATCGCCCGCAGCCTGGTCAAAGACCCTGAGATCGTTGTGTTTGACGATTGTCTCAGTGCCGTAGATGCTAAGACTGAAAAGGAAATACTTGCAAACTTACATCAATATCTTCATCACAAAACAGCCGTCATCATCACCCACCGCATCTTCTCCCTCCTGGATTTCGACAGGATCATCGTCCTGGAAGAAGGCCGAATTGTAGAGACGGGCACCCATCAGGAGCTGCTTGCACTCAATGGCTATTACACCTACTTGTACGAACAACAGCAACGGGAAAAGGAGGAAGCATAGTCCCAACCGCCTTGTCCTGTCTCATAACGGGAAACGAAAGGGGCTTTTCGCCTTGTCTGGTTATACCGCTTCACAAAATGGTCAATATCCCGGCCGATTTTAATGCCCCGCCGTGAAAAGCAGGCTGGTATTGGCCTAAATCGGTGATATAAATTCTTTTACGAATTTTGCCAATTCGAAAACAATACTATATTTGTGTCCGGTACAAATCGTTATTTTCAACTGACAAAAAAACTTTATTGTGGCGTACGACAACAACGAAAAAAGAATGGAAAGCGTTTACAGCAGGCGCATCAGGGCTGGCAAGCGCAGAACGTACTTCTTTGATGTGAGGGCAACACGTAGTAATGACTACTATCTGACTATTACCGAAAGCCGTAAGAAATTCAACGAGGATGGGTACGACAGGCACAAGATCTTCCTGTACAAGGAAGACTTCAACAAGTTCCTGAAAGCGCTCACTGAGGCTGTGGATTACGTGAAGACGGAATTAATGCCAGACTTTGACTTCGACGCCTATAACCACGACACTGTTGCAGAAAGTGAGGGACAGGACGGAGGCAGCAGCATTGCTGATGACATCATTGAAGAAGTTCGCCATACCCCAACAGCCACCCCTAATACCGCAGCGGGTGAAGAAGTGGACAAATGGTAAGTCGTTCACTTTCCTGTATCTTATTATAGCCCCATAACCGGGGCTTTTTTCATGTTATTCCATAAAGGCCGCTGCTGCCCGGGCAATGGAACCCCAGTAAAAATGTTTGAAATACAAAGGAGGGATATCCCCTTTGATCCGGCTGGCTTCCACGACCAGGCGGGCAAATGCGGGCCAATCTCCGTTGTCGCATACCAGCAGCTTGCCATTGCACCATGCAGGGTCGATCCCTACGGCCCCGTTGCGTACCGATACGGCATTCAGGTTGTATCCCAGCGCTTCCACCAGCTTGGTTTTGATACCTCCCCCGTCCATGACAGGGTTCAGGAATACATCTGACGCCAGCAGATAGGGCACAATATCCGGTACAAAGCCGGCGAAAATGACCCTGGGATAGTTTCTATGCATCAGATCCCCGGGGATATCCTTGCCACAAACAAGGATCGTAAATGAGAGATCCGGTATTCTTTCCAGGAGAGGCAGGATGGTCTCCAGGATCGTATGCAGGGCGTCCAGGTTGGGACGGTAGCCAAAAGCGCCGTTAAAACAAAGAACGGTACTGTCGCCAGCGATCCCATACTGTTGTCTGATCAGTTGCCTGGCATCTGCAATAGCTGAAGGGGCCGGCGCCTGGTCGCGCTCAACCCCATAGGTCATGGTAAAACAGCGCCCGGGGTCTAGCGACCAGTGTTCAATGGCATATTGCCTCTCCTCATCCTGGATGAACAGGTTGCGGTCGGCACGTCTGTGCACCCAGCGCTCGTAATACCACAATATCCGCCACCACCATTTGCCAAGGGACTTCCAACGGAGACCTTCGATGTTATGCGAGCGGACGATGAGCTTAATTCCGCAGATCAGCTTTAAGCTCACACCCAGCCAGCCATAATAAGGGTGTTCCAGTATCAGATGGGTGATTTTCTTCGCCCGGATGATCCGGCGAAGCCTGAAAATGTACAGGGGATTGATATACCTCAGGGGTGACGGCCTGAACACGCGCAGCACCTCATACCCATCAGCAGCAGATACGTCGTTGTCAGTAGTGCCAGCGCACACTAGCTGCCAGTGAAGGGATAAATACTTGTAGAATAACGCCACCGCCCTGTGCCCTCCCGTATCCGCGGGCAGCCACCGGTAAGGAACTATGCTGATACACCTGGTCATCTGTCAGGCTTTACGAACCCTTTTCCTCAATTCAACGCCCAATGCCGTTAAAAGCAACAGGTAGCCCAATAAGCTAAACCAATTGGACAACTTATCTCCCAGCCAGTATGAGTGCGGCTCAAAGCGGAATTCAATGGTATGATCTCCTGCTGGTATGGACATGCCCCGCAGAATATAATCCACACGCACATAATCTGCCTTTTTGCCGTCGATGTAGGCATCCCAGCCCTTGTCGTAGTATATCTCGCTAAAGACGGCAAATTGATTGGTCCTGGCGGAGAACTTATAGTCGATGGTGTCGTTACGGTTGTCTATAAGCGATATTTTGGCTGTCGAATCCTCCACCGGCTCGGATTTTACCTGCGGCTTGAACACCTGCTGGATGACGACAGTATCTTTCAGATTGATGCTGTCCAGCGCCTTCATCTCCTCATTGCCATCCTTGACATAATGGATGGATTTTACCAGCCAGCAGGGGCCATTCGCACCGGGATTGATCCTTGCTTCCGGCTGTCCGTTGGCCGGATTGGGTTGAATAAAATACTTGGTATTCAGCATATCGAATACGCCCATATTACCCCTGGATAGCTGATGTTCGATGATATCCTGGTACAAACCCATTTTGGCTGGGCTGTATCCGCCGACGGAATTGTGATGATAAGAAGCGCGGGCACTGTTGTAAGGGTCGCCGGATGCTTCGTCATAAACGCGGAAACCTTTCTCCGGATCAGCCATGATCCGCTGATCCGCTGCTGAAGGTGGCGCGATATTGCTATCGAATTCCGTCTTGTCGACATAGACATCGTCTGTGAGGTACCGTTTGCCTACAGCCAGCAGATCAAAGGAGCTGAGCACCAGCAGACCTCCCAGCAGGATCATTTGCTGTTTGTACTTCCCTTTCAGATAGAGCAAGATCAGCCCCGCCGAGAGAGCTATCAATATAATGGTACGAAGCAGATCGCTGCCATAAAGCGATTGCCTGTCCGCCCGCAAAGCTCCCATCAGGGAACTGGCAAATGAGGCAGCCTGTTGCTGTGCCTGAGGATTGGATTGACCGCCGCCGGCCATCTGCACAAAGCGTTGTTGTGTCGACGCATCCTTCCCTCCTTTGTAACTGGCCGTGAAATAAAACCCAATGGCAACCACCAGCAATCCCGCCGTATAGATCAAGCCCCTTTTGAATTTCTTCCAGATGACTTCCTTGCTGTCCTGGGATTTGAGCAGTTCATCCAACCCCAGCGCACCCAGTAACGGTATGGCAAATTGCGGCATGATCAGTGCGATGGTCGGCGCGCGGAATTTATTATAATAAGGGAGATGATCGAAGAGGAAATTGTTTACGGTGGCAAAATTACTGCCCCACGCGAGTACCGTACCTGTGATGGCTACGCTCACCAGCCACCACTTGCGCCACCCTTTGACATAGACCAGACCCAGCATGAAAAGAAGCCAGCAGACAGCCCCCAGATAAGGAGCTCCCGCGGTATTGGGTTGTTCTCCCCAGTAGGCAAAGTAATTGACTTGCCCCAGGGCATTATCTTCCGGTACGCCAACTTCCGCGAGCTTGTCCACGAATTTGGAATTGCCTGTGATCATCCTGGCATCTGAACCACCGCCTTGCCCGTTGGGGATCAGCAGAGTTATCGTTTCCGGTATGCCATAGCTCCAGTTAAAGGCATATCCCTTGCTCAAGCCGCCTTCACCGATGGTCTCTCCTGTTTTGCTGGCGCCTTTCAATTCTGTCCTTCCGCCCCGCATGGTCTCCTTGGCATATTCCGCTGTTGGCAGGTTGCTGACAGCAATGGTCAAAAACCCGATGGTACAGGAGCATGCAGCGATGACGGCGCCAATAAGAACGTCCTTTTGCTTTTTCTCTTTCCAGCCATCGATAAGATAATATAAGGTGAGAAAGCCAGCGCTGATCACCGTATAATACACTACCTGCAGGTGGTTTGTTCCTACCTGAAAGCAAAAAAAGCAGGTAAGCAGGGCGGCTCCCCATAACCATTTGCGCTGAAAGATCAACAGCAGGCTGGCAATCACACCGGGTGCAAGAGCAAGGGCCTGCATCTTGGTGATATGACCTACGACTATAATGACGGCGTCATAGGTCGAATAAGCATATGCCAGAGCGGCCAACGCCCCCAGCCATGGATTTATGCGTAACACCTGCGTGAGGATATACATGCAAACACAAGCCATAAAAAAGAGACCGATGGGCCCTGGCAATCCCAAGGTCAGCACGCTCATCAGATAGCCCAACAATATAGGACTCCGCTGCTCCAGGGCGATCACATAGGCAGGCATGCCTCCGAACATACTTTCAGTCCATAAAGGATAGTGCCCGTATTTTTCCCTATACTCCACGGATTGCTGCGCCATACCCCGGTACTGTTGCGTATCCTGCTGGTTAACAACCATACCCTGTAAGGCAGGTTTGCAGTAAATGATGGCAACCACTAAAAACAGGACGATGGCTATGATATGCGGCAACGCTTTTTTCAAGAAGGCAGAGTTCATATTATCGGATGAATTATTCCCGGCAAAATAATGGTTTTTTGCCCAGAAATACAGATTTTTGGTCAAATATGGGATTGTTAAGATTCTTTTCGAGGGTCGCTTTTATTTGTAATATCTGCTATCTGCTGACCTCTCTGGCCCGCTATGGACCGCCCATACTTTCGAACAACGACATTCTCTCAACTATTATCGTTCTGGGCTGGATTATGGCCATCATAGTGAATATACTGGTGAATCTCTGGGCGCTGGTCGTATGGTCTTTTAGAAAAGGGGCATTGCAGGTTCCCCGCTGGCTCCTAATCGTTAATTTTATATTTTTACTGGCTCAATTGACCACCATCTTATTTCTCACTCATGATCCACGGAATTCTTAAGGACAAGCCCACCCGTCTGTTTATATTCTTTACCGCCTTTTTTGTTGCCAATGCGCTTATCGCGGAATGCATCGGTGGGAAGATATTCTCCCTGGAGAAGCTCATCGGATTGCAGCCTGCTCATTTTACCTTTTTCGGAGAAAAGAACCTCTCCTTTAACCTTACCTGTGGCGTATTGTTATGGCCGCTGGAATTTGTCATGACGGATGTCGTCAATGAATATTATGGTCCCAAGGCCGTTCGGCGGATATCCTATATTGCCGTCGGACTTATTTCATATGCCTTTCTCATGTTCTACGCAGCCATACATATTCCTCCTGCCGACTTTTGGATAAAGACCAAGACAGACAGCAATATCCCGGATATGCAGGATGCTTTCAACGGAATATTTGGACAGGGGATGTGGATTATTTTAGGATCGCTCACCGCCTTCCTCGTCAGCCAGATCGTAGACGTGACGGTCTTTCACAAGATAAAGAAGCATACGGGAGAGAAATGGGTTTGGTTAAGGGCTACCGGCTCCACTGTCATCTCCCAGCTGGTGGACAGCTTTATAGTCCTTTATATCGCATTTAAGTTAGGTAACAACTGGAGCTGGCAGCAGGTGCTGGCCATTTGCCTGGTGAACTACATCTATAAATTTACGATGGCCATTGTTCTTACACCCCTGATCTATCTGATGGAACGGCGTATCGAAAAGTATTTAGGCCATGAGACGACCCATAAGATGAAACAGGCGGCCATGGGATTGTCCAATGAATAGGAGAGCCGCCTACACTGGCGCTTCCATCACATAGTCATTCATGAAATAATTATTCCCGATGGGGACATCTTCCTCACGGACGACGGCAAATCCCATTTTCTCATAAAACTGACGGGCTTTATTGTACCGGTTGACATTCAGCCGTAAGATACTGCCTCCTTGCTCCCGGACATCGTCAATGATAAAATTCAGGATGGCCCTCCCCATGCCCTTACCCTGTCTGCCGGGGAGTACATACAGCTTATGCAGCTTGAACACCCCGGGCTCTCCCGTGGGACTCCAGGACGCGAAACCGATGGCTTCGTCTTCTTCTTCCACCATGACAAACTGGTGCTTGTCCTCCGTCATTTGCTTACGCAGCGAGGCAGGATTATAAAATAATTTCAGCATGTAATCCAGCTGGATGGAGGAAAGTATTTCCCCATAGGTCACAGGCCAGATCTGTTGTGCCAGAAATCCAATGGTATTGATATCATCCAGGTCCGCAAAACGAAAAGAAAGCGATGGTTCCATAATTTGCCGGGTCAAAGATACGACCTCGGGGCTAATTTACCTCCTGATCATCATCATGTTCCCGGACAGTATGCAGCCGAATGGCTTTCCAGGCCTGCCGGATGGCTATATAAAAGCTGGTGAAGGCGCAAAAAGATAGCATGCCATCCGATACATGTTCAAGTGCGGTCTGGCTTTGCTTTAGAAAAAGGAAGAAGTCAAAGCTCCCGTGCAATAGCACAACGATCAATAACGCCTTCGCCATCAGCCACCGTTTCCGCTCGGGCTGGAACTTCGCCAGCCCAATATTATACCCCATCAGTACGGCAAAGGCGGCATGAGCGGGCACGGAAAGGAACATTCGCGCCACCCCCGTCTCCACTCCAAACTTCCATACATATTCGATGTTCTCTACTGTGGCGAAGCCCATTCCGGTGATCACGGAATAGATCACCCCGTCGAAAGGCTCCTGGAACTGATCCAAAGGATACGCATACCATCGGACTACCAGGTATTTGCTCCCCTCTTCGGTGAGGGCGACAATGACAAAAGCAAACCAGGCAAAGGAAAGGATGGAATGCCTGTAAGGCTCGTCACGTACATCTCCCGTTGCCAGCTGTATAAGAAAAGGAGGTATGGTCGCACACATGCCCAGCAGAAAGGAGATGATCAGCTGCCGTACAGATGTTCCGCCCATCTTCCGGAAGGAATAGATGAACAGGCTGATGGCGATGCCCGGGGCGATGGCTAAGGATAATAATAACAATAGCATCAGTGCGCCTCTGGTGTGGTGAAATAATAAACAGCCCCGTCGTTGAAGTGGTATTCCTTCTCTTTATGCTTGATTTGCCCGATGGCTTCGATGGTTAGCAGGTCTGCATTGGTGGCGTCATCAAACCAGACGATATAAAAATGGTCTTCCTTCATCATATCCTTTACATCCCACGGCAGGTCCTTATGCGGTATAAGGTCCGATACCACTCCCGTGAGGAACCAGATGCCTTCAAAAGCGTTGGAGTAAATGGGAACCCCCGGCTTGTGCAGCTCGGGACTATGCCGTATGAAATCCATTGTTTGGGATCCTGTCCATTGATCTTCCGTATAGCCAGGGATACCGGCATATTTGATGCCCTCCCAATTGAATTTGTATAGGACCAGCTGTCCATATAACATAGACGCAACTGCTCCCAGGCCCAGTACCGCAAGCCCGGTGCGTACGTTTTTACCCGCCCGCTTGAACTGGGGCAATACCCAGCTGCTGCTGCCCCAGAGCCACGATATGAACAGCGGGGACAGGAGGCGGCTGTCCAGGGTCTGGAACCGCGAGATGCTGGCTACTACAAGGATGAAAAGAGCATAGACAATAAAATGGGCGCTGGCTATCTGGTCATAGGAATATTCATCGTGTTGCCGTATCAGCCGATAAAGCCAGGCAGCCAGGCAGACCAGCAGGCAGACGACACCTACCAGGGCCGGGTATTTGTAAGGGTCATCAAAAAAAGGCAGCCAGTCGCAAAAGACATTGCCGAAATGTTTTAAATTTTGGCCCAGGCCGGTGATGGCTTTTTCCCTATAGCCGGTCAATGTGCCGGTGACGTGATGATTGCGGTATACATTCAGTACGATCAGCGAGATGCTGATCGGCCCAAAGGCCAGTATGTGCCACAGCTTCTTTTTCCAGGGCATTGAAAAGTCGGTGAGCATGAGAAAGACGCCCAATCCGATCAGGCTAACGCCGGCATATCGGACGACGCCGGCCACGGCCGCAATGGCCCCCATCAATACCACGCCCTTCCAGTCATGGGCAAGATGATAGCGCCGGGCTGCCAGAAAAAAGAATAGCGTCAGTATAAGGAACAGGGTCTCGGACCACAACATGGAGTATATTTCCAGCAGACAGGGGCTGAGCACGATAATGCTCAGCATGGCCCATTTATACCACCTGGAGGGATAGCTGAACCTTTCCATGATCCACCCGGATAGAAAGATCAGACCCCCGAATAGAAGGCCATTCAATATCGGTGCGAATTGCATGGGTTCCAGCCCTGTCACCAGCATGACCAGGCCGAGAAAAACAGGGTACCCGGCGGGAAAGTCCATCATCGGCATGCCGGTGAAGTCATTGATAACGCCATGATGCCGCATATTGGCGGCCGTGCTCATATATACGATGGAGTCTGGCGACACCCCGATGCCGCTGTGGCGTGTCCAGACATAGATCAACAAAAAACCGGCGATCGCAGCAACCAATGAGTCGATCTCCCGTATAAAAGAATTGGGTCGGCGCATAGATCAAAAATAAGAGTTACTTCCAAACTTATACGTAATTTCAAGCCTACCAAAAGCGACTATTCATGAGATCTCATCGCCTGTTGGCATCCATCTTCGCACTGCTCCTGACGACAGGCCTGTCTGCCCAGCAATTTGGAGGTAATCTGCCTTCCCTCCATTGGCAGCAGATCAATACGGATACAGCACGGATCATCTTTCCCCGTGGCATGGATCAGCAGGCGCAGCAGGTGGCCGCCATCATACATCGCCTTAGCCAGCGTACCCTGCCTACCATTGGCGGTCAACAAAGGAAGGTCAACGTCGTATTCCAAAATCAGACCACTATTTCAAATGGCTATGTACAACTGGCTCCTTTCCGCAGCGAATTTCAGCTCACTCCTGAGCAAAACAGCTTCGAGATGGGCAGCCTTCCCTGGCAAAAAATGCTGGCCATACACGAATACCGTCACGTACAACAGTATAATAATTTTCGCGTAGGCCTTTCCAAAGGCTTTTTTTACCTTTTTGGAGAGGGCGGGCAGGCCCTGGCCAATAGTCTCTCTGTCCCCAACTGGTTCTTTGAAGGCGACGCCGTATACCAGGAGACACTGGTAAGCGACCAGGGGAGAGGACGTCTCCCTTTTTTCTTCAATAGCTACCGCAGCCTCTGGGCCGGCAACAAGCACTACTCCTGGATGAAATTGCGTAACGGCTCCTACCGGGACTATGTTCCGGACCATTATCCGCTGGGGTATATGCTGGTAGCCTATGGTCGCGAACGTTATGGCGATGACTTCTGGAAAAAGGTTACCCGGGATGCCGCCGCGTTCAAAGGGTTGTTCTTTCCTCTCCAGACAGCCATCAAAAGATATGCCTCCGTCCCCTTTTCTCAATTCCGGCAGGATGCGCTGACGCATTTTCAACAAACAGCGCCTTCCCATTCGACAATGGCTGCGGCCGACGAATATGCCCGCGCTCACCGTCATTTTGCAGGAGACAGGCAATTTCCTCAATTCATCGGACAGGACAGCCTCCTCTATCTCAGCAGCAGCTACAGGCGCATACCCGCCTTTGTGATCCGCGACCTGCAGCAGGGTAGGGAACATACCCTCCGCACCCGCGCTATCGCCATCGATAACTATTTCTCCTATGGCAATAATAAGATCGTATATGCCGCCTACGAGACGGACCCGCGCTGGGGATGGAGGGACTATAGCGTCATCCGTGTCATGGATGTGACAACGGGCGAGGACACCCGCCTCACGTCAAAAAGTAAATATTTCGCACCTGGTATCTCGCCCGATGGGCAAAAGATTGTAGCTGTGCAGGTAACCACGGCCGGCCAATGTTCCCTCCATCTGCTGAATGCTGCCACCGGGACGGTGGAGCTCCAGTTGCCCAACACAGACTCGTTATTTTATACCTACCCCACATTCTATGGGAAGGACAAGATCGTCACGGCCGTGCGTAATACCCGGGGCGAAATGACCTTGGCCCTGGTGCATATACCGGACGGCTCCGTTGACAAGCTGCTGCCTTTTAGCTTTCAGGCCATTGCCTTCCCCTCCGTCCATGGCGACACCGTCTGGTTTACAGCTACCCGTCAAAATGAGGATAGGATCTATTGTTTCACCGGTACCCGGCTTTTCCGCGTCCGGCTGCCCCATGGCGAGCCTGCCACGGGCGATTATGCGTTCCATGCTGCCGATGGCCGTTATGCCTGGAGCTCTTTTACAGCCGTTGGCTATCGGACCGATACAACTACCAACAGCCAGCTCAGCCTGGAGCCATTGTCAGCTGATCAGTGGGAGATGCCGTTGGTCAACCAGGGCATCGACGCCCTGGATAGGGGACCCGCCCACCTGTTGGACAATATCGGCAAAGCCAGTTACCCCGTGAACAAATACCCGGCTTCCTTTCATATTTTCAACTTCCATAGCTGGAGGCCTTATATATCGGATCCTGACTATACGTTCTCCCTGGTGAGCGAGAATGTGCTAAATACCCTCCAGTCGGAGCTGTTCTTTGATTATAACAGGAATGAGAAATACAAACAGGTAGGGGTAGACGCTACGTATGGCGCTCTTTTCCCCTGGCTTGACATAGGGGTAAATTATGTGTTCGATCGCAATCTGCTTAGTACATCCGGTAAGATTTACTTCAATGAAGCCAACGCCTATCTCGGATATAGCATCCCGTTGAGCTGGGTGCGGGGACGGAGTATCACTGGCCTGCAGTTCGGCACCGACCTCGTCTATTCCCGGCATATGTTTACGGGCTTATATAAGGACTCCGGGCTGGATTATCATACTACCTACCTGCGTAATTATGTCAGCTTTACGAACCAGATACAACGGGCCAATGCCCAGATCTATCCCCGGCTGGCCCAGACCCTTTACCTGTTATATGATCAGTCCGTATCGACGGGCAGCCATCAGTTCCTGGCCAGCGGATATCTGTACCTGCCTGGCGTCGATCTCACACACAGCCTGCAACTGGGCGCCGCCTGGCAGGGCAGCGATAAGGCTACGGTGGGCACTTTTTCCAATTCCTTTCCCTGGGCCAGGGGATATACTGCCTATAATTTTTACCAGATGTGGCGGGTGACAGCCAACTATCATTTCCCGTTACTATATCCGGACGCAGGCATCGCCAACATGGTCTATTTATTACGTATACGTGCCAACGCTTTTTACGATTATATGAAAGCCAACGCCTTTATCAACAGGAATGGTGACGTTGCCTGGTTCCCCTTCCGGAGCTATGGAATGGAAATGTACTTCGATACCAAATGGTGGAACCAACTGCCCATTAGCTTTGGCATCCGCTACAGCCGCCTGGTGGACGGGGCTCTTGAAAGACTGGGGCCGAATCAATGGGAGTTGATCCTGCCGCTGAATATATTATCGCAGGGATATAGCGCCCGGCATGTAACTCCGGTGAATTAATGCCTTGTCGCGCCTGCGACATCATCCGATATGCGCCAGGCTTTCTTCGATGGTCTTGATCTTGGCAACGGCATCCTCTCTTTTCTTCCGCTCGATGGCTACGACCTCGGGCTTTGCATTTTGGACAAAGCGTTCGTTCCCCAACTTCTTGTCGACGGATTCCAAAAAGCCTCTCAGATAGGTCAGTTCTTTCTGAAGCTCGTCTTTCTGGTGACCGGTATCCATCCCTTTTTCGGTGGCTATATAGAACTTGTCCTTACCTGAGACCACTGTCAGGGCGCCCGGTACCATTTCCTGTGTTAGGACGGCTGTCTTGGCATTCACCTGGCGGACAAGGATAGACCGGACCTCTTCGTAAGATTTCCCCTGGCCGGACTGGATGGAAAGGTCTATCGATTCCTTAGGCTTGATCTGCGCCTTATTACGGGCATCGCGTATGGCGGTAATGGCTTCCTTTAGCAGCGTACCCTGTGCGAGGACAGCCGTATCGGGCTTTTCGATAGTGGCATACGGGCGGACGCAGAGGTCGTCTGTACGTTGCGACAGCAGATGATACACTTCCTCTGTTACAAAAGGCATAAAAGGATGCAGCAGCTGCATCAGCTGTCCGAAAAAGTCGATCGTATGACGATAGACGACAGCATCGATAGGCTGTTCAAAACCTGGTTTTACCCATTCCAGGTACCAGCTGCAGAAATCATCCCATATCAGCGAATACAGTACTTTCAATGCTTCGCTCAGCCGGAACTCCTTATAAAGCTGCTCGATATCGGCCCGGGCCTCCCGCAGACGGTGCTCGAACCATTTGACGGCAAAGCTTGCATCAGATGATAGAGCATTGGCGTCTTTTTGGCGCCCTTCCCAGCCTTTTACCAGCTTGAGCGCATTCCACATCTTGTTATTGAAATTGCGCCCCTGTTCGAGTGAGGACTCGTCGTATAGCAGGTCGTTGCCGGCGGGGGAGGAGATCATGATGCCAAAGCGCAATGCATCCGCTCCGTATTTGTCCATCAGTTCCAGGACATCGGGGGAGTTGCCAAGGCTTTTGCTCATTTTACGCCCCTGTTTATCCCGTACCATACCCGTGAAATAAACATCCCGGAAAGGAATGCGTTTTTCCATGGGTGTATCGTCCTTGTAGAAATACAGTCCTGCCATGATCATACGGGCTACCCAAAAAAAGATGATATCCTGTCCTGTCACCAGTACAGAGGTGGGATAATAGTAGGATATGTCCGGATTGCCGGGGTTAGTGACCCCTTTAAACACTTCTATTGGCCACAACCAGGAGGAGAACCAGGTATCCAGCACATCTTCATCCTGTTTCAGCTCATCGATGGTAAAGGAAGGCGCTTTGAACAGCTTGTAAGCCTCCTCTCTGCTGGCGGCTACCTGGAAGGCGCCGTCGGGAGCATACCATGCAGGGATCTGCTGCCCCCACCATAGTTGACGTGAGATACACCAGTCCTTTACATTCTCCAGCCAGTATTTATAAGTGGCCAAGAACTTGTCCCCAGGATGGATACGGATATGCCCTTCCGTTACTGCCTTAAGGGCAGGTTCGGCGAGGTCTTTCATTTTTACGAACCATTGCGTGGAGATACGGGGTTCAACGACGCAACTCGTCCGCTGGGAGAACCCGATGCGGGTCATATGGGTTTCTTCCTTTACCAGCAGCCCTTCTTGCCGAAGCTTTTCGACGACCGCCTTGCGGGCAGCAAATCGTTCCATTCCGACAAAGACCTCGGCTGCGGCGCTGAGCGTACCGTCGGCGTTCAATGTATCGATGATGGGCAGCCCGTGTTTCAAACCCAGGTTATAGTCATTGATATCGTGCGCCGGGGTTACTTTCAGGGCGCCGGTACCAAAAGCAGGATCCACATATTCGTCAAAGATGACAGGCACGCGGCGGTTGACCAGCGGTATGACGGCGAATTTGCCCGCCAGCCCCAGGTAGCGCTCATCGGTAGGGTTCACACAGACAGCTGTATCCCCCATGATGGTCTCGGGACGTTGTGTTGCGATGACCAGCGGTGTCTTTGTGTCCGTGTCCGGGGTTCCGTCGGCATTGACGATCTTGTATTGGACATAATATAAAGTACCCTGCTCTTCCTTGTACTCTACTTCTTCGTCGCTGAGCGCTGTTCTTGCGAGTGGGTCCCAGTTGATCATACGGGCGCCCCTGTAGATGAGCCCATCTTTGTACAGTTCTATGAAGATATGGATGACAGAGGCATAGTAATCGGGGTCCATGGTGAAAGCCACCCTGTCCCAATCCACACTGCAACCCAGTTTGCGTATCTGTGAGTAGATGATGCCGCCATATTTGTCCTTCCATTCATAAGCATATTTCATGAATTCGGGACGCGTCAGCTGGTTCTTGTCGATGCCCTGATCTTTCAGCATTTTGACGACCCTGGCTTCCGTGGCGATGGAGGCGTGGTCGCTGCCCGGCACCCAGCAGGCGTTATAGCCGCTCATACGGGCCTTTCTTACCAGGATGTCCTGGACGGTCCCATTCAGCACATGCCCCATATGCAGCACCCCTGTTACGTTGGGAGGGGGGATGACGACCGTAAAAGGAGGCCGTTCATCCGGCTGGCTGTTAAAATATCGTTGCTGGAGCCAATGTGCATTCCATTTTTCCTCTGTCTCGGCGGGGATATAGTTCTTACTTAATTCCATGGGGCTGCAAATATAAAAAATTCCCCACGCTAGTGGGGAATTCTATAATCATTGAAAGAATATATATCGACAGACTCAGCGCTTATGCAAACCAATAGAGGTAAGACAAGAACATAACCAAACCAATGAATCCTACGGCTAACAAGATGGTTTTGGCAGTTTCGCTAAGATGGAAAGAAGAAGTGATCTTTTTCATAAAAGTAATTTTTAGGGTGAAACCAAGCTGATTAAAAGGTGGAATTCGTAGGGGATCGGAATTTACGCGGTACGTGATTGGTTTCTCGGAAGATCTTGGCGAAGAAGAATGCCAGTCGGAAAATTTTGGCTCGTGCTACAGTTGTTGTAAGGAGTAGTCGACTATCTATATACAAAGATAGCCTGATTTTCCAGATTCTAAAACTTTTCAAAGGGTTTTTGGGCAATTTTAAGCCAAAATCGACCCATTTTAGGCCCTTTCCCCTCTTAATCAACAAGTTGGGCAAGGATTCTTCCGGTGTACCTATCAGGACATCGTAAATAAATAAGCAAACATCATGATCGTGGAGAAGTACAGCAACGCCGTAATGATCGTCAGCACCATACTCTCCCTTGCATGAATAGTGTGCATTTTTTCCATGTGGACTGGATTTAGGGTTAGTAAATTAATACAAGTTTTCGTGGAGGAGGGATCGATGGGGTAACCGACTTTCTTTTACCTTTATACAACCTCACAATTCAGAGCACAAAAGGTATCCGGAACAATGTACGCGATAGTTGATATAGAAACCACCGGCGGTTATGCTTCGAATAACGCTATAACAGAAGTTGCTATTGTGTTACATGATGGAAACCGGGAGATCAAGCGTTACGAGACCCTGGTCAACCCCGGGATGGTCATCCCCCGTTATGTACAGGCCCTCACTGGCATCAATGATGAAATGGTGGCCAATGCCCCTTATTTCAATGAAATAGCGCCTATTGTACATGAATGGCTGTCCGGAGCCATCTTTGTGGCGCACAATGTCAATTTCGATTATTCCTTTCTCAACCATCAGCTGAAGGCCTGCGGTTTCGATCTGGACGCCAAAAAGCTTTGTACCGTGCGTCTCAGCCGGAAGACTTTCCCCGGAGCCCCCAGCTACAGCCTGGGGAACATTTGCCGTCACCTGGGTATTTCCATACCAAACCGGCATCGTGCCGGTGGTGATGCCGACGCTACCATACTGCTCTTTGAAAAGATACTGAAGGCAGGCGGTCTGGAACATATCCGGGGTATGCTCAAATCCAACAGTAGGGAGCAATATCTCCCCGCCAACCTCCCCGCCGGGCAGTTGAAAGGGCTTCCGGAGACACCTGGGGTATATTATTTCCATGATCAGAAGGGGAAGGTGATCTATGTGGGTAAGGCCAAGAACATACGTCACCGTGTAAGCAGCCATTTTTCCAACAACAAGCCTGGCCGTCAGAAGCAGGAGTTCCTCCGGAATATCTACTCCATCTCTCATGAATCCACTGGCACTGAACTGATGGCTTTCCTCCTGGAATGTATCGAGATCCGCCGTCTCTGGCCTATCTATAATCGCAGCTTAAAACGTTTTCAGCAGACGTATGGGCTCTATATCTTCGAGGACCGTGGCGGCTACATGAGACTGGTATTGGAAAAAAAGAAAAGACAGCTGACGCCGGTATTCACAGTTTCGTTATTATGGGAAGGGCAGAATATTCTCTGGAAGCTGATCCGGCAATACGAGCTCTGTCCCAAGCTGTGTTTTATCGAGAAAGGGGAGGGCCCTTGCCAAGGAATAAAAGAACACTACTGTCACGGAGCTTGTGAGCACAAGGAATCTCCGGCAATGTACAACTTACGGGTGCAGGAGGCTGTCGATGGATTGATAAAAAGCCTTCCCAGCTTTACACTGGTGGATGAGGGCCGTCACCCCGACGAAAAAAGCTGTATCCTGGTGGAACAAGGCCGATTTTACGGTATGGGCTACCTGCCTGCCGATCAGTCCTGGAGCCGGGACAATGGTTCCATAGACGCCGGAGAGCTAAAAGCTTTTCTGACCCCTTATCCTGAGAACGATTACATGCGGGGATTGGTGTATCAGCATGCCGAACAATGGCCGGCCAAGCGGATCAATCTCGGCTCCTCTGTCTGACCTTACACTCCCAGGGCCTGTATACGTTCAATAAATTCAGTTCTGGGTATCATGCGGGCCCCCATGCTTTCCAGGTGTTCCGTGTATACCTGACAGTCGATCAGTTCCACCCCTTCTCTGCGCAGCTGCTCTACATAGCAGATAAAGGCATATTTACTGGCGTTACTTGCCTTACTGAACATGCTTTCCCCAAAAAAGACCCGTCCCAGCCGAACTCCATAAAGACCGCCTACCAGCTCCCCATTGAGCCAGGTTTCCGCACTATGAGCATAACCGTCCCGGTGCAGCCGGCCATAAGCCTCCTTTACCTCATCGGTGATCCAGGTGCCATCCTGACCTCTTCGGGCAATGGTCTTGCAATTGCCGATGACTTCGTCAAAAGCCTTGTTGATAGTAAAGACAAAGCTTTCCCGGCGAATGAGCTGCCGCATGCTTTTGCTCACTTTCAGTTCTTCAGGGAAAAGTACAAATCGGGGGTCGGGACACCACCAGAGAATATGTTTCCCCTCGTACCAGGGAAAAATGCCATTGTGATAGGCGAGTAATAGTCGCTGCATGGAAAGATCCCCGCCTACAGCCAGGAGGCCGTCTGGTTCTGCTAGTGAGACAGGGGGAAAGATCAGCTCCTGGTCTAGTGCAAATAGCATAATAATGGGATCTGGGATCAGGTACCTGCTATCTCTTCGATGGTAGCTCCGATGCCACGCTCCGTGATCGCATCGCATTGAGGTTTTAGCTCGTCATAGGAGCCCCGTTTGACAGCATACTTACCTTTTGTATGTATGATCATCGCACATTGTTCAGCCTGCTCCAAAGAGTGCCCACATACCTCCATCAGGGTCTGTATAACCCATTCAAAGGTATTTACCTCGTCGTTCCAAACGATGAGACTGAATGGATCATCGGGGGTAGTGAGCACATCCGTATCTGCTTCCTCATATTGGATAGGACGCGGGTCGTGCAGCTGATAATGCATGTGACTGTTCATTTGTACAAAGTTACGAAAAACTATCCAGCCTTCTTTTTCAGCAACCCATTCAATAACCCTTTCCCGGCATCCTGTACTTTTTTCTTAGTATCATCCAGACCTCCTGCTTTCGTCCCCGTGGTATCTTTATTGCCAAGCAGTTGGTTCTTCAACGCATCACCGGCGTCTTTCAACGCCTGCTTGCCCACCGACTGGACCGTATCACGCAGCTGTTGTTTGGCGCTGTCCACTTTGGCCTTTACCAGGTCGGTGGCCTGCTGCTTGAGACTTCCTGCCGTGCTGCTGAGAGCGCTCTTCAGGTCCATTTTCAGCACGGGGTTGGTCAGCGTACCGCCGATCTTCACCGGTAGATTCACCTGGTCATCCATCTTTATGGCAACTCCCTGCGATCCGGCTTTGGAGACCAGATCATTCACTGCATTGTTAGCCTGGCCGCCCAGCAGGCTGCGCGGCAGCTTCATGGCCACATCATAGTCCAGCGTCTGATCAAATCCGTGCGAACCGCCTACCTCCATGTCGATGTCCTTTACTTTCACATGGAAGGGGTCCACCACCATTCTTCCGTTCTTGAATGAAAAGGCGGTTTTAATGTCTTTGACGGGTATATCTTTCAATTGATCTAAATGTAATGCTTGCGACAGCTTATCCGTTGGGGCAAAATCCTTCAGCGCCCCATCCACCAGCAGCAGGTTGCCATTCCCGTTAAGAGAGTTCAGATCGGGCTTCATATCCCCTCCCAGTATCCCATCCACCGATAATTTGCTGCTGAACTTGCCCGCGATATATTTGCCGGCAGGCATGAGCTTTTGCACCGTATTAAAGGCATAGAAGGTCTTTTGCACGTCCAGCTTCTGCAGGTCGTAGGACATGGCAAAGACTGGCGTCTTCTTGCTGATCTTCGTGGAATAGGCGCCGTTCAATATCATCACTCCGTCCAGCCCTTCCGCCTTTATATTGTTCAGCTTCACTGTCTCGTCTGCGATCAGCACATCCCCCGATACCTGATGCAGGTCCAGATTGCCATAGTGCAGCTGATCTACTCCTGCATGCAGGGAGAAATGGATATTGTCCGGTATGGCAAAAGCGCTGCTTGGAGCTGTCGTACCTGGCTTTGTAGTTGTTGTGTCTGTCTTGGCAGCAGGCGCTGCGGTCCCGCTGGTCCCCATGAGCTGATCCAGGTCAACCATGTCGGCCTTAACAGTCAGCGAGCCATCCAGCGTCTGATGTTTCAACATATAGGCCAACAAATTATTCAATACGCCACCGGCTTCGAAATGGGTCTTTCCATATCCGCCTTTAAGCTGATTGAGCGTGATGTTCTTTGGGTTAAAGCTCATCAGCAGGTCGTCAATGTTGACAGGAGTTGGGTAGGCCGTGGAAGTATAGGTGAATCCTGTAAGCCCCAGCGTGCCACCCGCCTCGAACTTGTCATACTGTTGTTTTTGAATGGCGGAGAGGTTGCCACGCGTATGCATATCCGCATTCAGCAAGCCGGCCAGACGGGTACCGCCGTCCAGTTTTACGAACTGAACAATTTTAGCCAGGTCCAGCCGGCCTTTTGCGGCTGCATCGATATAGGGGTCGCTGACAGGCGTCTTTAACAGGAGCCGAAAATCGAATGGCGTCTCTTCCATTTCCAGGTGCGCCTGCGGAATATCTACTACAGTATGGTCGGTGACGCCATCGGGATTGTCCGTCTTTACCACCAGATTTATGTTCTTCACAGGACGGGGCAGGTCCGGATATTGAAAGAACCCGTTCTTTACTTCCAGGTCCACATGATAGGCAGGGATGTGTTGGCTGTCGTATCTTCCTTTTATAGATCCCGACAGACTGGCCTGTCCGCTGGTCTTGATGCCTGCAAAATCCTTTGTATACATGGCTGGTATCAGAGACAGGATGCTCTTAAAATCCAGCGAAGGTCCATTGAATTTAATGTCCATATCATAGGTGCTGTCATTCACCAGCTGGAAGAATCCCTCTGTATGCAGCTTCAGGTCATTGATGGACAGGTCATCTACTTTGAATGTGTATTTGTTGACTTTGTTGTCGATATGAAAATCTGCGCCTACATTCGTCCGGCTACGGATCAGATAGGGGATGCCTCCATAGGTGAAGCTGAGCGCGACCGTTTGGGTGCTGGTTTGCAAGGTGAACTCATCCGAGGTAAAATCCCCTTTGCCGGAATGGTTGAGCCCGGAGATCTCACAGCTCATATGACTGCTGTCGTCCTGGTAGCTGATATAGCCATCGGTGATGGAGTATTTTTGAAGGGCCATCTTAAAAGGCTTGGATGCCGACGGCGCTCCCGGACTGGCCGATGCCGTGTCGGGCAAGGTTATGGACCAGTTGGCATGCCCGTTCTTATGCATGATGGCGTGCACCCGCGGTCTGTCCACGGCAATGGAGTGGATTTTCATTTCACTGCCAAAAACACTGAAAAGGTCCAGCGCTACATTGATCCGTTGGGCAGACACCAGCGTGTCCTCGGAGAATTCGTCGAGACCCGTTACCCGGAGACTATCCAGGGCCACCGACAGGCGGGGGAAATTGCGGAACAGGGAAAGGTCCACATCCGAAAAATCGACTTTGGCAGCGATGTGCTTGTTGATCTGATCCTTGACGAGACTGGTGATTTTCCCCTTGAAGAAAAAGGGAAGAGCGATGGCGGCGATGATCAGCACCAACAGCGTGATGCCCGTGATCTTGAGTATTTTTTTTAACATAGTCAGCAGGATATTAGAGTGCGGCTAAAATAGCGGAAAATATTAGATATGCAAAATCGGGCAACCCCGCACAGTGGGATTTAGCGTAATTTTGTGACCTATGACCCCCGAAAGAGAAGAAAGAATATTACAGGTGCTGGATAAAAGACAGGACAGCATCACCGTGGTCCTCGAGAATGTTTTCGACCCGCATAATATCTCGGCCGTCATGCGTACCTGTGATGCGGTGGGCGTACAGGAGATATATGTGCTCAATACCCGTATCCCCCGTCATAAGAAATGGGGGGCTAAGAGCAGCAGTAGCGCCGCCAGCTGGCTCACCATTCACCAGTTCTCGGATGCGGCGGCGTGTTTTGCCCAGCTGCGCAGCAGGTATGATAAGATATATGCCACCCATCTGGACAGCGAGGCCGTCGGCCTTTATGACCTCGATCTGACCCAGCGCGTAGCCCTGGTCTTTGGCAATGAACACTCCGGTGTCAGCGAGGAGATAAGAGCGCTGTCCGATGGTAATTTTATCATCCCCCAGGTCGGTATTATCAAATCCCTGAATATTTCCGTAGCTTGTGCTGTGAGCCTTTACGAAGCCTTCCGCCAGAAGGATACAGCCGGTCATTACACCCAGCGCAGCCTGCCGGAGACACAATATAAGCAATTAGCTAAAGAGTGGAGTAGAGGCATGCTAAAATGAAAGGCCCTATCGTCATACTATCTCTCGCCCTGCTGGCTCTCCGTCCCGCAGCCGACGCACCGGTGGTCCACAAATGGAAGCTCACCGACCTGGAAGCCTATATCTCCAAGGCCGACCATCCTCTTATTGTGAACTTCTGGGCTACTTTCTGCGCTCCCTGCAATAAGGAGATCCCTTATTTCCAAAGCACCGTGGAAAAATATAAACAGCAGGGGGTAGAGCTGATCCTCGTCAGCCTGGACCTGCCCGATTATTACCCGGCCCGTATCGCGAAATTTGCCGGTGAGCATGGATATCGTGCCACCCTCGCCTGGCTCAATGAGACGGATGCCGACTACTTCTGTCCGCGCATCGACAAAAGCTGGACGGGAGGCATACCTTCTTCCTTATTTGTAAACAATAAGACACATTACCATCGGTTCTATGACAGACAACTTACGGATCAGCAGGTAGAGCCCGCTATACGTGAAATGATCAACCCCGGTTGATCGAACATCCCACCGATCTTGTCTCTTTGACCGTGACTTCCCGGCCTTGCATCATTTCCTGGATGGCCTCTTTTAGATGATGGCGTTTCACCCGGCCGGCGTCGCCGGGGCTGTCATCGATGGCGCCATGATACACCAGCTTCCCGCCTTTGTCGAACAGATAGCATTCAGGAGTGCGGCTAGCGCCAAATGCATCGGCCATCACGCTCTTGCTGTCCACGGCGTAGTACCACTGGTACCCCTGGGATTTGGCATAGGACTGCATCTCTTCGAAGGAGTTGCCTCCTTGCCTGTCACCCTCATTGGAATTCAGCAGTACGACCCCTATCTTGCTGGACTGGGCGTAGGAACAGATGTCTTTGGTACGAGATTGATTACGGATGACGTAAGGACAGGTATTGCAGGTGAACATGACCAGCAGACCATTGGCCTGTCTGGCTTCCTGCAGCGTCAGTTCTTTGCCGGTGACATCTTTTACCCGGACGTCAGCTTTGGGAATGGCGGCTCCGATGGGAATGCCCGGAGCGTTGAGAGAAGAGAAGGATAAAAGCCCCAGAGCGGCAAGGGCCAGGCATGCTAATGTCGACTTCATACTTATCGGTTTTACCAAAGTTTACGTAAAAACCACTGAAAAACCTACGGCTTTTCCACAGCCGGGGTAACCATTATATGGCTTCTTTTTTTCCACCCTTCGAAGCTCTTTCGTGAGCAAGGACACGAAGGTGATGGATGCTGACATTTAGCTCATATCCAATTAATAGTATAAGAGAATTAAAATAAATCATGAGCATCAGGATCATCACGGTGCCGATGGAGCCATACACTTTGTTGTAAGTGCTGAAATAGTTTACCCAATAGGAAAAGGCGATGGTAATGATGATCGTCAGCGCCGTGGCAAGAAAGGTACCCGGGGACAGAAGCTTCCATCGTTTGTGCACCGCCGGTCCGTATTTATAGATGAATGCAATGGCGAAATAGAACAATGGGATGACGATCACCCAGCGTACGGTCTTGAAAAGCCAGCGTGCATTGCGACCCTGGATATGCATCCATTTCAGGAGGGAGCGCAGCAGCTCCGCCTGTGTAACGAGTATCGTGACGGAGCCGATGACCATGCATAATACCAGCAATGTCAATTTTATGGCCATCCAACGTGTCTCCAGCGCATTCCGCTTGGTATTGTAGATAAGGGATTTGTTAAAGCTGCGCATGATGCCTATCATGGCATTGGAAGAATAGAAAAGGGCCAGGACAAAGCCAAAGGACAGCAAACCCACCCTGGGCTTGTCGAGAAAGTCTTCCAGGAACTTGCTTACCAGCAGGTAGGTATTTTGGTTAGGCGTTATATCGCGGGTCAGGAATAATAGCTGTCGCTTGATCTGTTGTGCGACGGGGAGGTAGGGGATAAGAGTACAGATAAAGATGGTGGCGGCAGGTATGGCTGTGAGGAAACTGAATGCAATGCTTCGGGCCCTATCGACCAATCCCACTTTTTTTACCTGGCCATTGAAAAAAATTGCTACCTCATATAAGGGGATACCCTCGAATCCGGGAAGGATGATCTTTTTGCTCTTCTTCACTACCCAGCGTACGGGACGGCTGTTGTATATTTTCCTTTCAAGCTTGATCATGTAGGGGTTGCTATAGTGGTTCAATCAATGCTTCTTCTTCTTGATAAGGGAATCCCGGATGGCGATCTGTTCATGCAGGCTCTTTCGATATTCGTTGGCATTGGTCAGATGCTCCTTGAACGTGGATGAAAAGTTGGAATACCCTGAAAAATCGGGTTTGGCTGCAAAGAACAGATAGTCCGTCTTTGGCGCATCCAGTACCGCCTGCAAAGTCTGCTGGCTGGGGGTACAGATAGGTCCGGGAGGCAATCCGGCATGAAGATAGGTATTATAGGGGGATGGGGTCTTTAGTGAGTTGAAATAGACCTGTTTCATTTCAAAGTCCCGCAGGGCATATTTGACGGTGGGGTCTGCTCCCAGCTTCATGCCTTTGGCCATCCTGTTGAGATAGACGCTGGCGATCTTGCCTTTGTCGGACTGCATATTGGTCTCTTCTTCCACAATGGAGGCCAGAATATAGGCTTGTGTAGGAGTGAGCCCTTTTTCTTCGGCCTGCCGGGCCCGTTCGGGTGTCCACCATGCTTTGGAATAAGCCGCCATTTTTTTCAGGACGTTAGAGGGCGTAGTATTCCAGAAAAAAGTAAAAGTATTGGGAAGAATCAGGGTCATAAAAGTATTGGAATCTACTCCAAAAGCAGCCAGCGAGTCGTTGTTCTCTGAAAATTGGATCATTTGGGTAGAATCGCATTCGAGCTTTCTTGCCACCATGCCGGCGAGGCCTTCACGCGTGCGCAGCTTGGCGATGGTGAAATGCACCGGTGTCTGATGACCATTGTGCAACATGCGGATCATGCTGAAAAGGCCCATACCCCTGGGTATCTCGTATTTGCCGGCTTTTACATTTTCCCGGAGGTCCAGCCTTCCAGCCATCCAGTTGAAAAAAGCAGGGCTTTTTATTACCGTGTCCTTTTCCAGTAAGGCCAGCAGCTGTTCATAGTTCATTCCTGTGCGGATGTACAGCTCATATTTGTCACGGTGAAAAGCGGTGGCGGGACCCAGCAGACGCCAGGCAGCAAAACCTAATACCAGGATGAGCACGGCAGCTGTGATAAGGACGATCCTCTTCATAGGTATATTCGATTGGTGCTGTAAGCTATATAAAAAACCCTGCCATTTATAGTGGCAGGGTTGAAAATATTTTAAATCAACCTACTGTTTAACAGGTTGTGCCGGCACTGTAACCTGGCCGCCGCGCTGGCTGGATGCGGAGGCTTTTGGAACAAAAAGAGCGGAAAACAGGCAAAGGAGGCTTACTACGACAGCCAGGATCCATGTCCCTTTTTCCAATACGTCCGTCGTTTGCTTGACACCCATCAGCTGGTTGCTGAATCCGCCTACATTCCCAGCGAGGCCGCCGCCTTTAGGATTCTGTACCAAAATGATAAGGCCTAAGAACACACAGGCCACAATGATCAGTAACACCAGTAAAAAGGTCATATCAGATTATTTTTAATTGTTCGATCTTGGTTGCAAAATACGCACTTTTCTCAGGTTCCAACAAACTTAATTTACGGTACATTTCCGTGGCTTTTTCCCGCATGCCCTGTTTGGCCAGCACCTCTGCCATGGCTTCGGTAATGATCTCCCTGCTTTCGATGGAATGGGCGGCGATGGCTTGTACCTGGCGTTCCGCGGCTATATCGGGGACGATCTCCCTATTCTTCTGAGGCAGCTTGCGCATGACCTTTAGCCAATCCGTAAAGCTCTTTAATTGCTTGCCCAGCTTGTCGCTGGGATTTTCCTCCAGTACCAGGCGAATACCCTGTGAAGCAAAATAATCCACCGTATGAAAGGGCTCGAAAATAGGCGCCGGGGCCTCTTCTTCCGGGGTCGGGGTCTCGGGCGCTGAAACTTCGGGGACAGCTATTTCAACTGGGGGGGGTGTTTCGGGGATACGGGCTGTTTCAGGAGTTACTGCCTCCGGAGTAGCTGTCTCGGGGAAGATCTCCGGGGCTGGTATCTCTTCAGGGACTTTTTCCTCTAATTCCACTTGCTCCAGCGCCAACCCGGCAATGCTTACGGGAGGTTCCGGGGCTTCATGGACAGACGTGATATTCTGGACATCTGCCGTTTCCGACTCCTGGCGTTGCGTCTCCCGCTCATCCTGGATAGCTGCGATGCTCTGTAAAAGCAGGTCCGCGGCCGATGGCCCCACAGGTTGATCCGGCTCGGCAGGGGGTGTCCAGCCCACTTCATCCGGCTCTTCCTCATGCCGGATAGTCGTATCGAGCGTAGCCTCTGTCGTGTCTGTCTCAGGGGCAAACACTTCCGCAGCCGGAAGCTCCGCCTCTCCCGCGGCATTCCATTCTCCTGCTCCCTTCCATTCCGGGACAGGGTGGGGCGCCCCATTCTGCAGCAGCAATTGCAGCCAGAAGGGATTGGTAAAATATAGATTGGTCTTTTGTGCCTCCTGTCCAAAACGATCCGCTGCCTCTGCCTGCAGCTTGCGGGACAGCAGGTATCGGCCTACGCCAAAGGAAGGGTATTCTTCCACCAGCTCTTCCAACTGTTGACGAGGCACTTCTTCCAGCGTATCTACCCGGAACAGATGTCTGATAATATGTTGCGTAGGGAGCGTCATGTACGTTGATTTGCGTTTACCAGTTGGAGAAGAGTTTGTTGAAGATCTCATCCGTCATATTGCTGACGATGGTGGGCAGCAGCTGCTGCTCCGCATCCGTAATGCTGAGACTGGCGGCAAAGTCGAAATTCCTTGTCACATCGGCCTCGAAGTCCGCAGGCGCCACGGTCTTGCCGGTGGGGTCCAGGTGATTTTTAAAAATGATATGCACAGTAACATTCAGCCGGTTGCTCGCCGCCTGCTGGTTTGAGATACCCGAAGTGGTATAGTTATAGTCGGTGATGCTGCCGCTGACATCGTAGTCCGCGCCAGGGTCCTGTATCTGCGACAACTTGGAAGCCTGCTGATTGATCTTCTGGCGCAGCTTGTCATTCAGCTGCGGAGCCAGTTGTGGATTTACCAACCGGGCCCTGTTCTCGATGTACCCGATATGGATGCTCTTTACCTGGGGGGGGATGGAGACATCCTTAAAGGAATATACCTTGCAGGATGACAGCCCCATCGCCATGAACAGGATTAATGCACCAAAGAAATATTTATTCACTGATATCATATTCTTTTAATTTGCGATATAAGGTTCGCTCGCTGATACCCAGATCACTGGCGGCATCCTTTCTCTTGCCTTTGTGCTTTTTCAATGCCTTTACGATCAGTTCCTTTTCCTTGTCCATGATGTTCAGGGACTCTTCCACCTCTTCATGATGATGAATGTCTTCATGGCCATTGTTATGGATCACCACCGGCTGTGCAGCGGTGATCGTGGTTGGCTGAAAGGAAGATTCCGCTGGCTTTAATTCCTTCAGCTCGTTGAGATAGGCAGCATGCTGACCTGAGCTGAGAGAAGGATTCTGTACTACTTCCAGGAACATCTTCTTTAGTTCCGTCACATCCTTCTTCATGTCAAAAAAGAGCTTATACAATATCTCCCTTTCATTGGAGAAGTCGTGGTTGCCGTTGGATATAGGCCCATTACCGGGGACCACCATCGGCAGGCGGTTGCCCATTTCCGGGAGAAAACGCCTGAGCCCGGACACCGTCACCTGCTTATCCTCGGATAGAACGGAGATCTGCTCCGCAATATTCTTCAATTCACGGACATTGCCCGGCCAGGGGTAGTTAATTAACAGATTTTTCGCCTCATCATCCAACTGGACGGGAGCGGTCTTATACCGTTCCGCAAAATCCACTGCAAATTTCCGGAACAGGAGAGGGATATCCTCCGTCCTGTCCCGCAGCGCAGGCACCCGGATTGGTACCGTGCTCAGCCGGTAGTACAGGTCTTCCCGGAACTTTCCTTTCTCGGTCAGCTCCAGCAGATCCTTATTCGTTGCGGCAATTACTCTTACATCCGTCTTTTGGACCTTTGACGAACCCACCCGTATGAACTCACCGGCCTCCAGCACTCTGAGTAACCGGGCCTGTGTTCCTAAAGGCATTTCCCCTATCTCATCCAGAAAAATGGTGCCTCCGTTGACGGTCTCGAAATATCCCTTTCTAAAATCCACTGCGCCGGTGAACGATCCTTTCTCATGACCAAAGAGCTCCGAATCGATGGTGCCCTCGGGGATGGCCCCGCAGTTCACGGCAATGAATGGATTATGCTTTCGTGCTGAAAGGGCATGGATGGCCAATGAAAAAGCCTCTTTACCAACCCCGCTCTCCCCAACTATCAATACGGTAAGATCCGTATTCGCCACCTGTGCAGCCACCTGCAACGCGTAGTTAAGCGCCGGAGAATTACCGATGATACCAAAACGATTTTTAATGCTTTGAATTTCCATGATCTTAGATTACTTTTCCGATCAGTGTTGCTCCCGTACAATCTTCCACCTTCACCTGCGCATAATCTCCTTTTTGCAGGTTTCCTTCTTTCGGGAACACCACCACCTTATTTTGACTATTACGCCCTCGCCAGTCGGCTGCGCTCTTCTTTGAATCTCCTTCGATGAGTACAGTGAATATTTTTCCAATGTCCTGTCGATTGCTCTCCAGCGAGAGACTGTTCTGTAATTTGACTATCTCATCCAGTCTCCTTTTCTTTACATCTTCCGCTACATCATCCGCATAACGCCGTGCTGCCAGTGTTCCGGGGCGTTCGCTATAAAAGAACATATAGCTCATATCATACCTGGCGTGCTGCATCAGCGCCAAGGTCTCCTGATGATCTTCTTCCGTCTCGGTGCAAAAACCCGCGATGATGTCCGAGCTGATGCCGCAATCGGGCAATATCTCCCGGATCCGACCCACTCTTGCGATATACCATTCACGGGTATAGGTCCTGTTCATCAGTTGCAGTATCCGGGTACTACCACTTTGCACGGGCAGGTGGATATATTTGCAGATATTCTCGTACTTCGCCATAATGTAGAGCACCTCATCGGTAATGTCTTTTGGATGAGACGTGGAAAAACGCACCCGCAGCGACGGGGCTATCAATGCCACTTTCTCGAGCAGCCGGGCAAATGTGACGATCTCATCCTTTCCTTCGTCTACATAATAGTAGCTGTCCACATTCTGGCCCAACAAGGTCACCTCCTTATATCCACGCTTAAAAAGATCTTCGCATTCCCTGACAATGGATGCCGCATCCCGGCTCCGTTCACGTCCCCTCGTAAAAGGCACAACACAAAAAGAACACATGTTGTTGCACCCCCGCATAATGCTGACAAAAGCAGTCACCCCATTACTATCCAGGCGTATGGGGGAGATATCCGCATAGGTCTCCTCTCTACTCAGCAGCACATTAACCGCCCGCTGGCCGGATTCCGCCTCTTCGATCAGCCCGGGCAGCGTTCGATAGGCGTCCGGTCCTACGACAATGTCCACCAGCTTCTCCTCTTCCAGGAACTTACCCTTCAGCCGCTCTGCCATACAACCCAACACCCCGATGAGCATGCCGGGCTTATTCTCTTTCACCTGCCGGAACATCTGCAGCCGATGGCGTACCGTTTGCTCCGCTTTTTCCCGAATGCTGCAGGTATTCAGCAACACCAGGTCCGCCTCCTGATAATTCCCGGTGGCGCCAAACCCCTTTTCGTTCAAGATAGACGCAACAATCTCGCTATCAGCAAAGTTCATCTGACATCCATAGCTTTCTATATAAAACTTCTTCCGGTGGGCCCGCAGGTCCTCTACAACGGGGGCATAAGCCTTCCCCTGACGCTCTTCATCATGTATCCTGCTGGAAAGGGTCTCAGACATGAGGTAAAAAAATTTAGGGGACAAAGATACGACAAACAGATTTTATAATGACAAGTTGGCAGCATCACAAGAGCCGTAAGGCGGCTCGTCCAGGACCGAGGGCCCCGACCGAGGAGGAGCGAGTGCTCGGAGCTCCGACGAAGGCCTCAGACTTTAGCGGTTTGCGGGAATTGGGCTATTTTTATCTGGGAAGACCAATTCCCGCACATTATCTTAGCGTAAACTTCCCTGCTAATGCGTTTACGATCAACCGCTTTCCTGACATTCATCAGCCTGCTCTTCCTTTCGAGCCGGAGCTTTTCCCAGCAGCTCACCGAAGGGGCCTGCCTGCAGAAGATCGACAGCATCTTTCGTTCTCAACCCGGATCTTTTGCCCTGGCTTTCAAGGACCTGTCAACTGGCCGGCAGCTTTTTCTCCACGAACATGAGACCTTTCATGCGGCCAGCACCATGAAGACGCCTGTGCTGGTAGAGATATACAGACAGGCAGCGATCCACCGGCTCAGCCTTACAGATTCCATTGTGCTGAAAAATGAATTTATCAGCATTGCCGACAGCAGCGCTTATCAGTTGGATTCGACAGACGATAGCGAGACGGAGCTATATCGTCACGTGGGCGAAAAACGTTCGATCAACGACCTGGTATACCAGATGATCACCGTCAGCAGCAATTTCGCCACCAACCTCCTCATTGCCAGGGTAGGGCAGGCCAACATCGGTGTCACACTCCATAAATTGAGATTGGATGAGCTGCATGTGCTTCGGGGGGTGGAAGACAACAAGGCTTATCAGAAGGGATTGAACAATACTGTCACAGCCGCAGGCTTAGCAGAGCTTTTTGAAAAGATGGCAAAAGGCAGACTGGTAAGCCGTCAGGCATCAAAGGACATGATACGCATCCTTATGGATCAGCATTTCAACGATATCATACCGGCGGGTCTGCCTGCGGGGACGAAAGTAGCCCACAAAACAGGCTGGATCAAAGGTGTACATCACGACTCAGGCATCGTGTTCCTGCCCGATGGAAAGAAGTATGTGCTGGTGCTGCTTTCAAAGGACCTTGCCGACGACAAAGCAGGCGCCAATGCCCTGGCGGCCATCTCTGCAATTATCTACCAATACGAAATAAGCGAGGGGCCGTAGGCCCCTCGTCTTGAAAATTATTTATGTTCGAATAAGTTATCCGCCAGCTGTTGATTGAAGTGCTTGATAGGATCGCCGTTGATATTGTGGTATACCGCGCTGACAAAGATCATCTTGGTAGCGCTCATCACTACCAGTATGGAGAACGCGCACAGTACGAACAATACCACTCCTACGATAGGACTGATAAGCCCCAGCAGGAAGCAGACAAAGGCAGCGCCCAGGAAGAATACGAACTGCACCAGTCCAAAGCTGAAGCTGGCTGACAGACTCTCGCCCCACTTTTCCTTCATCATGCTTGCGCTGCGTTTAAATGCATCCAGCGGACCTAGTTTTTCATAAGCGATGATGGGCACCACAAAGAAGGTGGTCACGCTCCATACCACGCCGATGAGACTGATGACGATCTTTCCTACTTTACCCAGATTGTCCTGCAGCAGTCGTAAAAGAGTTCCCACCGTTGCTGCAAAAGCCGCCCATGCAAAGATAACCCCGATACGGCTCATGCTGAACTGAAGCCCCTTGCGGACCGTCACTTCCTCTCCCATAAAATATAAGTGAGTGCAGTGGACCAGGGCCATATTGAAAAAGACGATGACAAAATAATTTACCAGATAGTACAGAAAGAGTACCAGGTAATTGACTACATTATGCGTGTCCGTACCCTGCAAGTTATCAACATCCCATCCCGCGGCAGCCAGGACGGCCACAATGAATGAGCCGATGACAAGCAACATGGAGATGCCGGATAGGATAGGGAATATGATCAACTGACGGTTTTCCTTCAATACCGTGAAGCTGTTCATAGCCAGATTCCAACCATTGGACAGACGGGTGAAAAAGTTCATATGATATTTGTTTAGGTTAATACAATATAGTATAAATCACCGGCTTTGCAAACCTTCTCCCATTATCTTGACATCCCTAAGGGCTTCCCGCCCATAAAACACTGGAAAATACATCATTTCCGCCTTGGCAGGGTTCAGGTGATAGACGCCTGTCCACCTTGGCATGAGTCGAACAGTGTAAGTATAATGACCCGCCCTGAGCGATGCACAGAAAACAGATACCTTATTCTTAAAGTATTATCTGCATCCGCCCGGACATGCACATCCGCCTACCGTCATACGATGACAGCGACGGATTAACCCAAAAAGAGGTATATTTCCGGCATCATGCGCAAAACAGTCCTGTTATTTATCCTCACTACCATCACCCTGACAGATCTTTGTAACGCCCAGCAGCGGCAGTCCCGGCAAGAAGTCGATTATGTCAATACTATTATCGGTACCCCTTATGCAGGCTTTGCCGAAGGCCTCGAAGGCGGCGGCACCATACCCGCTGTGGGCCTGCCATATGCTATGACGAATTTTCTGCCACAGACAGGCGAAAGCAAGATGGGGAGGACTTCGTATGTATATGAAGACAGGAAGGTCATGGGCTTTCTGGCCTCTCATCAGCCGACGGTCTGGATGGGTGATTATGGATATGTCTCCGTTATGCCCCAGATAGGTGCATTAAAGACCCTGCCCCATGACAGGGCGCTGCCGTTTGAACATGCAGATGAGGTAACAAAGCCTTATTATTATTCTGTTGTGCTGGATGCCGGTGGCCAGCAAAAGATCAAAGCAGAGATTGCCGCAGCCTCGAGGGCCGCCATTTTCCGGTTTACCTTCCCGGCGGCTGAAAGAGCGCACCTGATCATACAAGGCATTAACCTGAACCCCGAATTGGCGGACGAATCGAATGATCTTACAGAAAGGATCAGAAAATTGAAAGGATATGTGAGGGTCGATAAAGAGAAGAATGAGATCACGGGATACAATCCGGACCGGGTGTCCGCGCAGCTGGGACCCGATCTGCCCGCCTTTAAGGGCTATTTTGTTATTCAGTTTGACAAACCCATCTCTTCCTTCGGTACCTGGGACAACAATACTGTAATGTCTGGTTCCACAGAGCAGTACGGGACCAGGATGGGCGCGTATGTCGACTTTGCCACGAAGGCAGGAGAAAAGGTACAGGTTCGTATCTCCACCTCTTTTATCAGCCTGGAGCAAGCCAGGACCAACCTTGAAAAAGAAGTGCCCGGATGGAACTTCGACAGGCTCGTCACATCGACACGCGACATATGGCAACGGGAACTGAGCCATATCAAACTGGAAGGGGTGATGGAAGAGAAAAAGATCATTTTTTATACGGCGATGTTCCACACGATGCAATTTCCGCGCGAACTATCGGAATATGGGAAATATTACAGCGCCTTTGACGACAAGGTACATGAAGGGGTCTCCTATACTGATTATTCCCTTTGGGACACCTACAGGGCTTTGCATCCTCTACTGATCTTCACACAGCCTGACAGGGTCAATGATATGGTCCGATCGTTGCTGCAGATGTACGAACAGGGAGGACGGCTGCCCATGTGGCCCAATCCTGCTGAAACGAACATCATGATCAGCACGCATGCAGATGCGGTGATCGCAGATGCCTATATCAAGGGCTTTAGGGATTACAATGTCGATACAGCGTATGCTGCATTGCTGAAGGACGCCACTGTGCCGCCGGATAATGACACTTTATTGCCGTATGCCGACAGGGATAAATGGACTGGATTTGAAGCAAGGGCCGGACTCACTGCATTTAATACCATAGGATATGTGCCGTTTGGCCGTACGGCAGAGTCCGTATCGCGTACCATCGAATATGCCTCCGACGACTATTCAGTGGCGCGAATGGCGGAGGCGCTAGGCAAGACGAATGACTATCGGCAATTACTGGCCTGGAGCAAAAATTACAGGCATTTGTACGATACTGTTTCCGGGTTCTTTATCCCTAAAAAGGCGGATGGCTCGTTCCTTCAATTCAATCCGAAGGACAAACTGGGCCGACAGGACGGGTTTACAGAAGGGGATCAGTGGACCTATCTTTTTGGCGCCATGCAGGATATCCCGGGCATGATCCGGCTGATGGGAGGTAACGAGCGGTTTGCGGCGCGGCTGGATGAGAACTTTGAAGGCATGCATTATCATCATGACAACGAGCCGGGGCATCATTATATCTATCTGTATGATTATTGCGGACAGCCATGGAAGACGCAGGAGCTGGTGCGGAAACACACCACTTTCAATTACCGCGCCCGGCCCCTCGGCATCAACGGCAACGAGGATTGCGGCCAGATGGCTGCCTGGTATATTTTTGGCGTGATGGGCTTTTATCCGGTGACGCCGGCCTCGGGTGAGTACGCCATCGGCGCTCCTCAGTTCCCGAAACTGACACTGCATTACAAAGTCGATGGCCAGGCCAAAACGCTGACCATTATCGCCAACCATCTTTCAGAACAGAATAAATATGTTCAACAGGTGACGCTCGACGGCCGGAGGATTGAACATCCGCTCATCTCACATGAGGCACTGACGGGCGGCAGCACACTGATATTCACGATGGGACCGAAGCCAAATAAAGAATGGAAATAATGTTTAAACGTCTTTGATTGATGTTTTTTCAGTAAATTGTTACTGCTGCTTGAGAATTTTATCCTTCAACTTTATATACATGAAAAAACACCAACCAAAACTACTCAGAAGAGCCTTTCTGTGTCTACCCATTTTATTCATCGGATTCTGCGCCACTGCACAGGTGACGACCGCAACACTCAATGGTATCGTAATGGGAGAAAAAGATAGCAAACCGCTACCAGGCGCCACCGTACAGGTAGCATTCCCCGACGCAGGTATCCAAAAATCTCTGACGACTAAGACGGATGGAAGTTTTGTCCTGCCCAATCTGAGGGTAGGGGGGCCTTATTTTATTACGGTGAGCTATACGGGCTACGCTCCAAAGACAGACTCCAATATCTACCTGGAACTGGGACAGAGCACCAGCCTGGAATTCCGGCTTATAGAGACCAGCGCCAATCTGGCGGAAGTGGTTGTCACGGGAAGATCTCCCATCTTCGACGATCATCGCACGGGCGCCTCTACCCAGATCAATTCAAGACTGATCCGTCAGCTACCTACCATTTCGAGGTCGGCCGATGACTATACCCGGCTGACACCTTCGGCTTCGCCTACCTACAACGGTATTTCTTTTGCCGGCAGGAATGGTCAGTACAACAACTTCTCGCTGGACGGAGCCGTATTCAACAACCCCTTTGGTCTGGATGCCCCCACGCCCGGCGGGCAGACCAATGCACAGCCCATCTCCCTGGACGCCATCGACCAGATCCAGGTCAATATCGCGCCTTATGATGTTACCCAATCTGGGTTCACCGGCGCGGGCGTCAACACGGTGACGAAGAGCGGCAGCAACAAGACCACCGGTACGGTATATGCGTTCTATCGCAATACAGGCATGACAGGCCATAAAGTGAATGGGACAAAGTTCACCGTTCCTACCCTGAATCATCTGCAGGTGGGTGGTTCGCTGGGAGGCGCCCTGATAAAGAGCAAGCTCTTTTACTTCGTCAATTTCGAGACGGAGCAGCGCAAGGATGAAGAAAGCGCTTATCGTGCGCAGAATGCTTCCAACGTGGGACAGCTCACCACCTCCCGGGTGCTACAGAGCGACCTGGATCAAGTCAGCGCCATTCTCAAAAATACCTATGGTTATGACACAGGTCCTTACCAGGGCTTCAATCTGAAACAGACCAACTACAAATGGCTGGCCAAGCTGGACTGGGTGGTCAGCAGCAAACATAGCGTTTCCTTTACCTACAATGGCCTGGACGCTACCCAGGACAAGCCTGCACACCCCAACGCTATACAGCGGCGCGGACCCGATGCCATTACGTTGCAATACCGGAATTCCGGATATCAGATGGTCAACAAGCTCCATAATTTCGGTCTCGAAGTGAAATCAAATTTTGGGGACAACTATGCCAATAAATTCCGGGCAGTATATACCACTTTCAGAGATCATCGTAATCCATTCTCTGCGCCCTTCCCGGCTCTCACCATCTCCAAATACGGGGTTCCTTATATCATTGCCGGTCACGAGCCTTTCTCCATCAACAACGTGCTTAACCAGGATGCGCTCCAGTTGACGGATAATTTCAATATCATTCTGGCCAAACATACGCTCACTATCGGCGCCAGCTATGAGTCGTTCAAATTCGGCAACTCCTTTAATCTCACCGGTTATGGTTTTGCGGTATTCGGCAGCACGGATATCGACACTTTTTATAAATATGCCCCTGGCGGTAGCCTGAACAGCGATGTCTCCTATGCCAAGAGCCAGGCTGCGGCTGGCAAGTGGACATGGTATTATCTTACGGTAGGACAGCTGGCTGGCTATATCCAGGACGAGTGGAAGATAGTTCCCAATTTCAAACTAACCTATGGCGTGCGCATCGACAAGCCCCTTTACTTTCCTTCCAAGGCCAGCTATCACAGCCCCGATGGCAAGGTCAGCAGCCCCACCGTACTGAATACCGACAACCTGACCCTATTTGATCCTGACGGCCACCCTGTGACCAACGGACCGGGTAAGGACATCGACAATACCCGCATGCCCACGGGCACGCCACTTTTCTCGCCCCGTATGGGCTTCAATTGGGATGTCAGCAACGACAGGACCGTACAGCTGCGGGGCGGGACCGGACTGTTCACGGGCAGGTTCCCATTCGTCTGGCTGGGCAATGCCATCGGCAACCCTTTCTCGTTTTATTATAATGTCACGGCAAAGAACTTCCATTGGCCGCAGATATGGCGATCCAATCTGGGCGTGGATTATCAACTACCCAGCAAAACCATCCTCACTGTCGATATTGCCTATACCAAGGATGTACATGCCATGATGGTCCGGAATTATGGCCTAGGGACTCCCACCGGTCATTTGGGCTCCGGCACGGGTGATACGCGCGATGTATACCAGGCTTCGGATAAAGGCACCACGGCATATGTTTTCACCAATGCCAATACGGGCTATTCTTTTGACATGAGCTTCCAGGTGCAACAGACCTTTGGAAAAGGCTACTTCCTCATGGGCTCTTACAACTACCTGGTGGCGAAAGACGCCAGCTCCATTTCCGCCGAGATCTCGGGAGACGCTTTTGACCGCAACCCTGTGCTGGGCAATGCGAATATAGCCCGTAACACTCCTTCCCTGTATGGCAATACTCATCGGTTTGTGCTGGCGGGTGTCAAGGTCTTCAATTATGGCGGGGGCAAATATGCCACTACTGTTTCCTTCTTCAGCAACTGGACCAGCGGCAACAGGTTCTCCTATGTCTATGCCGGTGATGTGAATAACGATGGTTCCAGCTTCAACGACCTGATATATGTTCCGACACAGGCTGAAGTCGGTAATATGCAGTTCCAGCCCTTTATTGACGCGCAGGGTGTCAACCAGGATGCCAATGCGCAAAAGGCAGCCCTGGAGGCGTTCATCCAGCAGGACAAATACCTGAACGGGCACCGCGGACAGTATACGGGTAAATATGCGGGCGTCACTCCCTGGTTCAGTCAGCTGGATATGCGGGTGCTGCAGGACTTCAGGATAAAGGCGGGCACCAGCATACATACATTCCAGCTCAGCCTGGATATTGTGAATCTTGGCAATCTCATCAGTAGCAAATGGGGCTTACGGAAATATGCCAGCGCCACGGGTTACTACCAGCCGATCCAGTACCTGGGACAGCAGGGTGGGCAGGCGCTTTATATATTCGATCCTTCCCAAAAGTCGACCTTTACCACCAGCCCCGACCTGCCTTCGAGATGGCAGATACAGGCAGGGATAAGGTATATCTTCTAACAAAAATCGCCGGCAGATGCCGGCGATTTTGTTTTGAGCGGAAAACGAGGTTCGAACCCGCGACCTACAGCTTGGGAAGCTGTCGCTCTACCAACTGAGCTATTTCCGCACATATGATACGCTTCGTAAAGCGTGGACGGCAAATTTAAGATTTAATTCCTTCGGGCCTAAAAAATTTTGTTTTCAGCCAGCTGTCTTTCATCGGGATGATCCATTTGTGCATAAGCTCATCCTTTGTCTGCACAGTATTGTTGAAATACAGGCTATCTCCATCGAGGAACCCATTTTCCAGCGCATAAGGCACCTGCGCCATCGGTACCATCTGTACCTTATCCTTTACCAAAAAGGCAAGGTTCAGCCTGTCGAACATCGCCACTCCAAACTGCTGCTCTATTTCTTTGATTAGCCTCACGGAACTGTCCGTACTGCATCCACTGACTCCCGTGGCCGACTCATCCGCCAGCAAAACAACAAACTGACCATAGAACAGGTTGCCATACCCCTTCACCGGCGTCCCATGCGATGCCCATCCCTTTACAAAATCTTCCAGCATTTCCTCTATCGCCAGAGCCTCCGATAGGGTAAAAAGACGGGATGCCTGATATATCCAGACCCTGCTATCGCCAGCAAAATCAGCGGGTAACAATTCAGTATAAGAAGTATTCATACGACAAAGGTACACAATTCAATCCATGGACGCCGCGATCAGCTCGGCAATATCCAGCACCTTCACCGCATCTTCCTTTTCCGCATGTTTTACTCCATCCGTCAACATGGTATTACAAAAGGGGCAGGCTGCTGCAATGATCGCGGCTCCCGTATCCAATGCTTCTCCGCTGCGTTCGAAATTTATCCGTGTGGCGCCTTTTTCCTCTTCCTTGAACATCTGCGCACCCCCGGCCCCGCAACAAAGTCCTTTGCTACGGCAACGCTTCATTTCCACCAGCTCACCATCCAGGGCTTCCAATACCTTTCTCGGGACATCATATATATGGTTGGCCCTTCCCAGGTAACAGCTGTCATGATAGGTGATACGTTTGCCCTTAAAGGGGCCGCCTTCTTTTATAACAATTTTGCCTTCGTCAATCAACTGCTGTAACAGTACGGTATGATGAATGACCTCATAATGTCCTCCCAACTCGGGGTATTCATTCGTGAAAATATTGAAACAGTGTGGACAGGCTGTAACGATCTTTTTTATTCCATAATTATTCAATACCTGTATATTCTGATAGGCCATCATCTGGAAGATGAATTCGTTCCCGGCCCGGCGCGCCGGATCGCCATTACAAAGCTCCTCTTTCCCCAAAATAGCATATTTTATCCCCACCTTATTCAGGATGGTAGCAAAGGCCCGGGTGATCTTTTGTGCCCGCTGGTCATAACTGCCGGAACATCCCACCCAGAACAAAATATCCGGGACTTCTCCTTTTGCCGCCAGTTCAGCCATGGTTGGTACCTGCATAGGACTATTTTTTCATAAATGTAAAGGAACCACTATACAAAACCCAAATTTGGTAACTTTAATCGCTAAAATTTGTTACCATGCCGGGAGACGACAATATGTTAGTGATAAAGAACTATGATCTCTGGTGCCATCTGTCCGAAGATGAGTACAAGGAACTGAAGGTCCAGCACCATGTCATCGATGTACGCAAGGGCGAATACATTTATTTCGAAGCCTATAATCACAACAAAATATATTTTGTCAAGGAAGGTACCATCAAGATCGGGTACATCGATGAAGAAGGCAACGAAAAAGTAAAAGAGATCATACAAAAGGGGGAGCTTTTCGGGCAGTTCAGCCTGGAAAGGAACAATCTCCATGGCGAATTCGCCCAGGCATACAAGCACGATGTAAGCATCTGCGCCTTCACCATCGATGATTTCGAAAAACTGCTGAAGAACAGACCCGATCTGGCCCTCCGGTATAGCAAACAGGTAGGCGCCAAGCTCCGTAATATAGAGAACAGGCTGCTGAATCTCCTGAACAAGGACGTCAAGACCCGCCTGCTCCATTTTCTCTGGCAGCTGGTGGAGCAAAATTTAGGAGAGAACACCGCCGAAGGGTTCTGTATCCCCAACTTCCTGACACATGAAGACATCGCCAGCCTCATCGGCAGCAGCCGCCAGACAGTCACTACCATGATCAATGAGCTGGAGATAGAGGGCATCCTGTCCTACGACAGACAGGAAATATGTTTTCTGGATGTTAAAAAACTACAAAAACGGGTGAGTGTCAATTGAGCGACAGAGGACGGGTATAAGGACATATACCTTTATGCTATCAATACATCGTCATGAATAAGACCCGCATCATTCTTTGGATCTTCCGTATCTTGGCTGCTCTGATCATGCTGCAGACACTCTATTTTAAATTCACCGGTCAGCCGGAATCGGTACACCTGTTCACCACACTGGGTATGGAACCCTGGGGACGCATTGGTATCGGGACAATGGAGCTCATAGCCTCGATCCTTATTCTCTATCCCCGCACCACTCCTTATGGAGCCTTGCTGGGAATGGGGCTGATGTCCGGCGCTATCTTTTTCCATCTCACCAAACTGGGTATCAAATGGGACGGGGACTATACGCTGTTCACCTACGCTGTGATCGTGTTTGTCTCCTGCGCGGTGCTGGTGGTGGCCGGCCGGAAAGAGCTGTTGCAGCGTATCGGCCTTGTCAAAACGTAAAAAACACATATGAAGCATTTCATCGGCGTATGTTTGATCCAACTAATAGGAATAGCTGCCTTTTCTCAACAATACAAGGCCACAGACGAAGGCTCTTCGATAAAATTTACAATAAAGAATTTTGGTTTCGAAACAGGCGGCTCTTTTACGGGGTTGCAGGGCATGATCGGCTTTGACCCGGGAGATGTTAAAAAGGACAGCTTCGACCTCAGCATCGATGCCAATACGGTCAATACGGACAACAATATGCGGGACAACCATCTGCGGGAGGAGGGCTATTTCGATGTCCAGAACTATCCCCGCATCCGTTTCGTATCTACCAGTGTCACAGTGGACAGGAACGCGCATTTCACGGTTACGGGACAGCTGACCATCAAGAATACCACCAGGGAGATATCCATTCCCTTTACCGCCACCCCTAAGAACGGTGGATATATCTTCACCGGAGAGTTCAAGCTCAACAGGAGGGATTTTCAGGTCGGCGGCTCCAGCACGATTTCCAACAGCTTAACCGTGTATTTCAGCGTTTTTGCCCGGAAGTAATAAAAAAATAATATTAGTTTAGAAAAGTAATAGTCTAACCATGGAATTACAACTAGCTGTCCAAAGCATATTTGGTCAGTTGGCAGGATCTCTTTGCCAATTAAAAGCCGGCGAATACTGCAGCCCTTGCAGCTCCCTGTCCGGGCACACCGTCGGACAGCATGTGCGGCATATCATCGAATTGTTCCAGGCCCTGGAGCATGGCTATGACAGGGGGACCGTCAATTACGAGAAGAGAAAAAGAGACAAGGCCATCGAAACAGACAGTGTTCTGGCCTGCCGCCTGCTGCAACAGATAGGGGAGGGCCTGGACCGCCCCGATAAAGACCTCCTGCTGGAAGCAACTTACGACGAACAAGGATCGGCTTCGTTAGTCATTCCTACGAACTACAGGCGGGAGATAGCATACAACCTGGAGCATACCATCCATCACATGGCCCTCATCCGTATCGGCATTCGCGAGCTGGACAGCCTGCTGATACTGCCGGAAGGCTATGGTATCGCTTCATCCACCCTCAACTATCGTCGGGAATGTGCACAGTAACTTATATACCTGTCCGTGACGGTTTTTATCTCACTTCCAGCCGTGATGAAAAACAAAGCCGCCCTACGGCTCTGGCACCCCATATTCATGCCGGTGTGACAGGCGCCCTTCTTTTTCCAAAGGACAGCAGCGCCGGCGGCACCTGGTTTGCCGCCCATGAGAAAGGTTTTGCCGCCGTATTGCTCAACGGAGCCATTCAAAGACATATACCGAAGCCCCCTTATCGCCGCAGCAGAGGACTGATACTGCTGGATTTGATGGATTCTCCGGATGCCTTGCAGGCCTTCTATTCCATCGATCTGGACAATATCGAGCCCTTTTCCATAGTCCTTGTAAAGGATGGAGAATTACAAGTGTGCCGCTGGAATGGAAGTACAAGATACCATCGTCTGCTGGATGCTGCATTGCCGCATATCTGGTCTTCCGTCACCTTGTACTCCCCGGAGGTCATCCGGAAAAGGGAGCTGTGGTTCAGGGACTGGCTGGAGGGTTATCCGCTGCCGGATGCAGGAGCCATTCACCGTTTTCACCAGCATGCCGGCGACGGCGACAAGCATAACGATGTGCTGATGGACAGGGATGGTGAAATGCTTACAGTCAGCATCACCTGCCTGGAATATGGACTGCCCGCTGGTCAGCATGCGACCGCCAGTATACAAATGATCTACCGGGATATCCCCACGGGCAGGACCTATCGCTCATCATTTCTAACTCCTTCCTGTCTATGACCCGAACGCTGGCACGCCATCCTTTTTTTATACGGCTGTTTCATTGGGAGTACTGGAATTTCAGCGCCGTTTATGTTCCCATATACATCGTTTGGATAGGACTTTGTATCCGGGCTCGTTCCTTTTTCTTTTTTGCCGCCTCAAACCCGGCCATAAAGAATGGAGGATTCCTCAACGAGTCGAAAAAGGATATCGCCCCTCTTATTCCTGCCTGCCATCATCCAAGGACCTTCTTTTTCTCCGTGCAGGCCGATCCATGTGAGATCCTGCGACAATTACGGACAGCAGGGCTGGAGCTTCCGCTGATCGGCAAGCCGGACTTAGGCTCGCGGGGCAGGGGTATTAAAAAGCTATGCACATGGGATGCCGTAAAGGATTATGCGAAAAATGCCACTATTGACTTCCATATCCAGGAATTTATCACTCTGCCCAACGAGGTCGGCATCTTTTACTATCGTCTGCCGGGAGAGGCCAGAGGGCATATCTCCGGTGTGGTGCGTAAAGAATTCCTCAGCGTCATTGGCGACGGCAAAAGGACCATCGGCCAGCTGATGCAGCAGAATAAAAGAGCCATACTACAGTACGATATATTGAAGAGAAGAATTGATATGAAGGAAGTGTTGGCCCTGGGAGAGGTAAGAGAGTTGGTGCCGTATGGCAACCATGCCCGGGGCGCAAAGTTTTTAGATGAGGGGTATCGCATCGACGGGGCGCTCACTCTTGTCATCGACGAGTTGTGCCGCCAGATACCCGAGTTTCATTTCGGCAGACTGGATATTCGCTATAGAGATTGGGAAGAGCTGCGGCAGGGACGCAATTTCTATGTCATCGAGGTCAATGGCGCCGGTTCGGAGCCTACCCATATCTACGACCCCGTCCATTCCATTTTCTTTGCATGGAAAGAGATTATCCGTCATTGGGTGATTTTGTGGCGTATCAGCCGGCTCAACCATAAGCGTGGATTTTCTTATCTCAGTACCCGGGAGGGGATACAAATGTTCAAAGAAGATAAAGCCTGGTCGGAAAAACTGGCCGCCATGAGCGAATGAAGAGTCTTGCGACGATATACTGCACCGGAATGCTTATCAGCTTTATAGGCACTCTCCCTCTTGGCACTCTCAACGTGCTGGCTGCCCAGATGGCCGTAAACGAAGGGGTATCTCCAGCCTTGTGGTTCTCCCTGGGCGTCCTGCTGGTGGAAATGTGCTATGTTCGCTTGTCCCTGGTAGCCATGAGCTGGATACGCCGCCGGCAAAAATGGATACGCGTGCTGGAAGGACTTATGGTGATCACCATTTTTTTACTGGCTTTGGGTAGCTTTCAGGCTGCGGCGAATCCCGGCCGCCACAGCGGTGTAGTTATCGGGGCAATCAGCGTGTCGCCCGTCCCCAGATTGCTTACCGGCATCCTGCTCAGCGCTATCAATCCATTGCAGATACCTTTTTGGTTTGGATGGAGTACGCTGCTATTTCAGAAGAAGATATTGCTTTCGCGTAACGATCATTACAATGCTTATATCATGGGCATCGGGCTGGGCACATTTACCGGTCATGCGGTCTTTATTTTTGGCGGGCATTATTTCGTAAAGACCCTTTCCATGCACCAGTCCCTCGTAAATAGTCTCATTGGATTAGTATTCGCCGTCACGGCTCTTGTGCAGCTCACAAAGCTCATTCGGAGGCCCATTTGTCCCGGTCGTCCGGGCTGAATTTCCAGGGAGCGAAGTTATTCTCTACATTCCCGAACATAGTATTCCATTCCTGCGGCGCGTTGCTGTCCTCCATGATGAGGCTACGGCGAAGTTCTACGATGATCTCCAGCGGGCTGATGCTGACGGGACATTCTTCCACGCAGGCATTGCAGGTAGTACAGGCCCTCAACTCTTCGACAGAAATATAATTCAAAAGAGTCTTCCCATCGTCCTGAAATTTTCCATTCTTATCGATATTTCGGCCTACCTCTTCGAGTCTGTCGCGCGTGGACATCATTATTTTTCGTGGTGATAAGACTTTTCCGGTGATGTTGGCTGGACAGGCGGCGCTGCAGCGGCCGCATTCCGTACAGGAATAGGCGTCCAGCAGATTGCGCCAGCTGAGATCAAAGACATCCTTGGCGCCAAAGCGCGCTGGCGGTGCTGTTTCCGTACCCGCGGGCGGAGCCGTCTCCGGCTGCATAGCGTAGAGCACCTCTTTTTGTATGGCGGGCATATTCCGCAGCTTGCCTTCCGGCTCCAACCGGGCATAATAAGCATTGGGAAAAGCCAGCAGGATATGCAGGTGCTTGGAAATGGGGAGATAGTTGAGAAAGGCCAGTATCCCCAGGATATGCAGCCACCAGCAGGTGCGTTCCAGCACTACCAGGCTCCCGTCACTCATCCCGTTGAGCAGGGGATGCAGCCAGCGGGAAAAGGCAAAGTCACCTGTGAGATGCGAGGTATAGTGACCGTATCCCCGGGATTGAAGAAGCGTATCGGCCGCATTCATGGTAAGGAACAAGGTCATCAGCACTATTTCCGTCAGCAGGATATAATTGGCGTCGCTGCGTGGCCAGCCATCCAGATCATGACTGATAAAACGCCGCAGCTTCAGGATATTCCTGCGGCAGAGGAAGATGACACAGACCGTGAACACCCCGATGGCCAGCAGCTCGAAGGCATTGATCAGCCAGCTGTATAGCATCCCCAAAGGACCTGCGAACAGCCTGTGTGTGCCAAATATGCCATCTAAAATGATCTCCAGCACTTCCAGGTTGATGATGATAAATCCGGCATAGATCACAAAATGCATTAGGGCCACCAGAGGATTGCGGAACATCTTTTTCTGGCCAAAGGCGAGTAGCAGGACATTCTTCCAGCGCAGGCCTGGCTGGTCATTGTACGCTTCATCTTTACCTAAAAGTATATTGCGGCGGATACGCCCTGCGTTCCGGCTGAAGAGCCAAATGGCTGACGCCAGGGCCAGGACAAAGACAATCTGGAAAAGCATCGTCATAGGAAATTATTTCTCCGGGTGAAGATAAGTGATTTGGTCTTATTGACTTAATTTGCCCCCCATGAAGAATTATATTCTTACCCAACAGGTGGCCGAAAAAAAGCTGCGGCGTATGGCCTATGAGATCCTGGAGCATAATGCGGGAGAGACCCACCTCATCCTGGCCGGCATCCGGGACAACGGCAGCGCTATTGCCCGCACCATCCAACGCCTCCTGCAGGAGATCACTGACGGCAGACTGACCACCCGGCTTATCTCCATTGCTCTGGATAAAAGGATGCCCCGTGAGGTCATCTTGAGCGAAACCGAACGAACCGGAGGTTCGTTGTCCGAAGGACAGACATTAGCGCCGTTTGATGACCAGGTGGTCATTGTCATAGACGATGTAGCCAGCAGCGGCAAAACCCTCCTTTATGCCATGAAACCCTTTCTGGAAGCCTACCCGCGCAAAATTGAGTGCCTGGTCCTGGTAGGTCGTACCCATAAGGCCTTCCCCGTCCATCCCGACTACATCGGGCTATCCCTTTCCACGACCTTACAGGAGCATATTTACGTGGAAGTGGAGGGCGATGAGGTGAAAGGCGCCTGGCTGGAATAGGCCCGGATTCTTACTAACATTCGTGGAAAAAAGGGTGTTAAAAACCCCTAAAAGCATCAGGTTTTCAGCCTTAAAAGAGGTAAATTTGCCATCCCTTCGGGAGATAGTTTCCCGTATATGTAAATCGCCTAAAATACAGTATGGAAGATAACAGCACGCCATTGGAAACGCAAGACAATAATCGTATAGTCCCGGTGAATATTGAAGAGCAGATGAAGACAGCCTATATCGACTATTCCATGTCGGTGATTGTGGGCCGCGCACTGCCCGATGTCCGCGACGGTATGAAGCCTGTGCATCGCCGTATCCTGCATGGTATGAACGAGCTGGGTAACAACAGCAACAAGCCTTATAAGAAAGCCGCCCGTATCGTGGGAGAGGTGATGGGTAAATACCATCCACATGGAGATGCCTCCATCTTCGATGCAATGGTCCGTATGGCCCAGCCATGGAGCATGCGCTATTTACTGGTCGACGGTCAGGGAAATTTCGGTAACCAGGACGGTGACGGTCCCGCGGCCATGCGGTACATCGAAGCCCGTCTTCAGCGTCTGGCCGAATATATGCTGGAAGACATAGAGAAGGATACCGTGGACTTCCAGCTCAATTTCGATGACTCTCTCAAGGAGCCGACCGTACTGCCCACCCGGATACCACAACTGCTGGTGAATGGCTCCAGCGGTATTGCCGTCGGTATGGCTACCAATATGATGCCGCATAATCTCTCCGAGGTCATCGACGGCTGCGTTGCCTATATCGACAATAAGGATATCACTATCGAAGAGCTGATCAAGCATGTCAAGGCGCCCGACTTCCCGACAGGAGGCATCATCTACGGCATGGAAGGTGTCAAGGCAGCCATGCACTTCGGCAGAGGACGCGTCGTCCTTCGCGGCAAGCTCCATGTTGACACAAAAGCCAGCGGCAGGGAACAGATCATCATCACGGAAGTTCCTTACCAGGTCAACAGGGATGCGCTCTGCGATCGCATCGGCCAGCTGGTGAATGAAAAGATCATTGAAGGCATAGCTCATATCAACAACGAATCCAATAAGCGGGAAGGCACCCGTATCGTCATCGACCTGAAAAGGGACGCTATCGCCAATGTGGTGATCAACCAACTGTACAAACATTCGGAACTACAGACCTCCTATGGTATCAACAACGTAGCGCTGGTGAAAGGGAGACCCAGGACCCTCAATATTCGAGAGATGATCTCCGAATTCGTTGAGTTCCGCATGGACGTCGTCACCCGCCGTACGATATTCGAGCTTAAAGAGGCCGAAAAGAAGGCCCATATCCTGCAGGGCTACCTTATTGCCCTGGATCACCTGGATGAGGTCATTGCTCTGATCCGGGCCTCCTCGACGCCGGAAATAGCAAAAGACAGCCTGATCAACGCCGGCTGGGGGCTGGACGAGATACAGGCCAAAGCTATCCTGGAACTCCGTCTGCAACGCCTCACCGGCATGGAAAGGGAAAAGATCCGCGAGGAATACGACCAGCTGATGCAGCTCATCGCCCATTTGAAAGAGCTGCTGGCCGATGAAGGCAAACGTTTCGAGGTCATCCGCGGGGAGCTGCTGGAAGTAAAAGAAAAATTCGGGGACGAGCGCAAGACGGAGATCACCTATCTGGACGATGAGGTCAGTATCAAAGACCTCATCCGTGAAGAGGATGTGGTCATCACCATTTCCCACATGGGCTATATCAAACGCACTTCCGCCACTGAATACCGCCAGCAACGTCGTGGCGGCCGCGGCGCCATCGGCGGCAAAACCCGGGACGAAGACTTTATCGAACATCTCTTTGTGGCCTCCACTCACCATACCATGCTGTTCTTTACGGAAAAAGGACGCTGCTACTGGCTCAATGTATATGAGATCCCCGAAGGCGACAAGACCAGCAAGGGACGCGCCATCCAAAACCTCATTCAGATACCGCAGGATGATAAGGTGCGGGCCATCCTCGATGTCAAGGACCTGAAGGACGAAGCCTTTGTAAATACCCATTATATCGTGCTTTGCACCAAGCAGGGTATCATCAAAAAAACCTCCCTGGAAGACTTTAGCCGTCGCCGTCAGACGGGCGTCAATGCCATCACCATCGTCGAAGGCGACCATCTCCTGGAAGCCCGTCTCACCGACGGCAACTCCGAGATATTGATGGCCGTCCGCAGCGGCAGGGCCATACGTTTCGAGGAAGATAAGGTAAGACCCACCGGTCGCGGCGCTATAGGCGTGGCAGGCATTGAAGTGGATGATAAGAATGACGAGGTAATTGGCATGATCTGTGTCAATAAAGAAGATAAATCCCGTACAGTTCTGGTCGTCAGTGAAAAAGGGTATGGAAAGAGAACGCCCATCGACGAGTATCGTATCACCAATCGCGGCGGAAAAGGAGTGAAAACCATCAGCGTTACAGATAAAACCGGTAAATTGGTGGGCATTTTGGATGTGACGGAACAAGAAGACCTCATGATCACCTGTAAGAGCGGTCTCACCATCCGGATGCCTGTCAATGGCATCAGCGAGCAGGGTAGGGCTACTCAGGGTGTAAAGCTTATCCGTCTGGACGAAAATGATGAGATCGCCGCCATTACCAAGTTGGACAAGCTGGAGGAAGAAAATGGGAATGGGCACTCCATATCCGATACCGGTAATCCCACACCCGGCCCGGCTGACCAGGAGCCCCAGGGCGACCCCGATCCGGGACTCGATCCGTTGCTTGGTGTAGAACCCTCTGGAAATGAAGATTAAAAACCAACTTCTTAAAATAATAATTATGAACGTGAATAAACGACTTCTGGTCACTGGATTGCTTTCGCTTGCCGGATGGGGCCTGTTCGCACAGAATGTGGATAAGGCTAAAGATCTTCTCAAATCGAATAAAATCCCTGAAGCCAAGGCCGAAATAGACAAGGCGCTTGCCGTCGAAAAAAATCAAAAGAACAGCGAAGCCTGGTATACCAAGCTGAAAATATATAATGCTATTGCCGCCGGCCCGTTGAGCGGACAATATCCCGATGCCCGTGATCAGGCCTTTGAAGCGTTGAAGAAATATACGGAGATTGATGATAAGAAACTGCTGTTTTTACAGATGGATGGCTACAAGCCCGTCAACGAGATCTACCAGGGATATTTCCAGGTAGGCGCCAATGACTACAACGGTGGCAAATATGACTCAGCCCTCATGAATTTCAGCGGCGCCCTTCGCACCAGCTCGTTCATGAATGCCAAAGGCTGGACCAACCTGAAGATCGATACCACGTCCACGCTGTATGCCGGCATCTCCGCCGAAAAGGCCGGTAAGCGCGACTCCGCAGCCGTCTATTATGGCAAGCTGGCTGAAGCCAAGATCGCCAATATCAATGGCTCGAACATGATCGACATCTACAAATGGCTGGTAGACTATTACAATCAGAAAAAAGATGAGGCCAATACCAACAAGTTCATAACCCTGGCCAAGGAGCAATACCCCGAAGATCTTTTCTGGCCCAGCACCGAGCTGGACAATCTCCGCGAAAAAGGTGTCAAGGATTCTCTCTGGGCCAAATACGATGAGATCGTAACCAAGTTCCCCAAGAATCACCTCTTTGCCTTCAACTATGGCCTTGAATTATATCAATATGCATCCGACACATCTTCCGGCAAGCGTCCCGCCAATGCCGACGCCCTCGTTGCCAAGGCGCAGGAGATGTTGAAGAAATGTCTGGAGATACAGCCCGATTATCCCCAGGCTGCCCTGGTATTAGGACAGATATCCTATAATGCCGGTGTCGACCTGCAAGGCCAGACTAAGAAGATCCCCGGCAAGACTCCCGACGATGTAAAGAAACGTGCAGCGCTGCGTGTCGAGGCAGGCAAGAAATTTGACGAGGCCATCCCTTATTTCGAAAAAGTGGATCAGGACCTGGGCTCCAAGGGCAAGCTGAAAATGGAAGAGAAACAGAGTCTCAAGGACGCCTATGACCTGCTGATCACCATTTACGAGCAGAAGAACCTGAAGGATAAAGTAGATTCCTATACGACGAAGTTCAACAACGTGGATAAAGACCACTAAACATAAAAAGGGCCCCGATCGGGGCCCTTTTCAATTACACGACATTTATACCCTGCTGATCGAGATAACGGTAAATAGCGGCCCGTACTTCCGCGGAGGTTAGCGTGTTCTTTGAGATATCATTTCCCCAGAAGAGCACTTTTACCTCCATGGACTTGGAGGTGAGGATATTTACCAGTACTTCCGGCGGGCGGGCGGCAAATACATTCGGATGGCTGCGTACGATCTCTTTTATCGCTTCCGGCTGAATGGACTCCATATGCTCCGGCTTATCGATGGTAAAGGAAAGGCTCATCCGCACATGATTATTGCTCAGGGTCCAGTTGACGATATTGCGGGACAGCACATCTCCATTGGGAATGATCACCTCGGCGCCGTCCTCTGTCAGGAGCGTGCTGCTTCGGATACCTATCTCCTTTACCCTTCCTTTTTTGTCTCCCACTTCTACCGTGTCCCCGATCCTTAGGGGGCGGTCGAAGATGAGGATGATGCCCGAAACGAAATTGTTTACGATACTTTGCAGGCCAAGACCGATGCCGACACCCAGGGCGCCGATGATCACCGTTATCCTGTCGATGGACAGTCCCGAAGCAGCCACCGCCACCAGGAAGCCTACTGTCAGCAGGATCAGCCGGGTGACCAGCAGACGGGATCTTTGCCCGGAGTCATCCAATGCTGCATCGTCTCCCGTGTCGCCAAAAAAGTAGGCGATATATTTCTGAAGAAAATTTGCAACCCAGATGATACCCGCAAAGAGCAGGATGCCTCCTGCCGTAAAGGGCAGGCTGCCTACCTGGCGTGGTGTATTGAAGAACTCCGTCAATGCGTCGTTGATGGCATCGAAAATATTCAGGTTGGAAGTAAATACGATCAGCCACAACAGGATAGCTACTGCGCCGGTGAACCGTCCAACGGACCTTTCTATTTTTTTATAATCGAAATGCTCCGGATATTTTTTACGCACACGACTGGTCTGTATTTGCAGTAGGAATGCCTCCACCACGCTGCGCACAAAGACGCCCAGGCTAACGGTCTGTGCAAAAGAATATACCGCCGTAGCGCCAAATATCTGCGACAGAGTGACCCTTCCCATGAGATTGCAGACCATGGCCAACAGGTTCAGGAATACATACAACCAGGCCGCTGCCTTCATCAGCCGGGGACGGCTGTCCTCCATCTTCCTGCTAAAAAGATATACAAGCCCAAAGGCAACGGAAAACCCGTTCTGAAAGAAATTAGCCCAACGCTGCATGCTGATGGGCAGGCCCAGTACGCGGGTAACGGGCACCAGCAGAAAAAGCAGGATAAAGATGCACCACCCATAGAACGTAGGACGAGAGAACCGTTTCCAGAAAATTATTGTCAGCAGCGCCATGAGAAGGAACTGCGTCGACTCGATATAGATAGCAGGCGCATGAGCATCGAACAAAGGCGCCAGGCTAAGGATGAACACCAGCGTGGCGATCCATGGCCATGTGGTGATATACCGAAACTTGAATTCGTTTAGCGCCGCCAGGCTATTCCTGCGTCTCAGCGCCCTGAAATTGAATACGATCCAAAAGAAGAATACGATCCCTGTCGTCAATAGCCAGAACCTTTTGGTACGGGTGTTGGCAAAATAATACCGGGCCAGCTGCTGTTCTTCGGCCAGACTGCGTTTGAAGTTGTCTCCGGAGAAGTTATTGCGTATCCCCGGTGCACGCGGTTCCCATAGATACCGGCGTTCTTTCCCGAAGGCCCTGGTGCCGATGTCCTTCAAATCCTGATCTACTCTGGATATCAGGTCCTCGATTGTGATGGAATTAGCCGTGGCCTGTGCCTTCAGATCGTTGATCTGGTCGGAATAGAGCCTGATCAGGCTGTCCGCCTGTCTCCATTTGGTTTTCAACTGCTGCAATTGCACCTGGAACGAAGCTTTTAGCGCCGAATCACGAAAAATATGCAGTAGCAGGGTGTCCTTCTTCATTTGCTCCACATCTTTTTTTACTGCATCCATCTTCTTGTCGTATTCATTCAGGAGTTTGCTATACCCATCCGTATTACGGTCGAGCTCATCCAGCAGGGTATTGAACATCTGCAGGTTCCGGATGTTCAGGGACCTGTCGCCCGCAGAAAGCCGCTCGCTCAAAATGGCCAGTGCTGAATCCTCATCGGCCAGATTGGTGTCTATCTCATCCAGTTGGTCAAAGGTTGCCGTTACGGCAGGCACCTGGCTCAGCATGTCATATACTCTTTCCATGCTTGCCATGTAGTCGTCGCGGGTAGCAACTGTACTGTTGGTAAAAAGGGTGGAGTCGAACTTGCGGCGTTCGGGCTTTTCCCGCTCGAAGATCTTTCCCTTTTTACGCTGGGTCTTTAATTCTCCTTTTTGTTGAGATTTGACCGTGTCGGCGGGAGATTTGGGTGCAGCTGCCCTTGTGCTATCCTGGGCGGAGGCAAACCCCATCATCAAAAAAGCCGTAAGTAATAAGAAGAGGCTTTTCATAGTAAAAATTCCATTATGAGATATGCCCCAAAGCTAAGGTTTTTCACAGTATCTAAAGTTCATATAATATATTAGAAACCTTTGCGTTAACAAATGGGAGAAATAGTAGTTAAATCCAATGATTATGACGCGGACAGCTCGACGGAGCCTTTTTTTATCGATCCTCTGCCTGCCGTTGTGCTCTTTTTCCCAGCCCGTCACGATCAAATTCTCCCATCTCAGCACCAATAGCGGCCTGTCCCAAAGCAATGTCACCTGTATCCTCCAGGATAGGGCCGGATTTCTCTGGTTTGGCACCCAGAATGGCCTCAACCGCTGGGATGGCTACCAGTTCATCGTTTACCGTAATGACCCGAAGGATTCCTCCAGCCTGACCAATAATTACATTAGATCGCTCACCGAAGATACCCAGGGCAATATCTGGATAGGCACCTGGGGTGGGGGGATCAACCGCCTGGATCAGAATAAATACAGTTTTTCACGCTTTGTCCATGATCCGCATCGGCCCAACAGTCTTTCCGACAATTTTGTCAACTGTACCACGCTGGACCAGGCCGGTCATCTCTGGATCGGGACAGAAAGCGGCGGCCTCAACAGGATGGACCCAGCCACCGGCAATTGCCGCATCTTCAGGCAGGACGCCACTCAACCTGCCAGCCTTCCTGACAACAATGTCACCGATGTGCTCGAAGACAGGGATCATCAGCTATGGGCGGCTACCTTTCGCGGGGGCATATGCCGGCTAAACACCGCCACTGATAAGTTTACCCGCTATGTCCACGACCCGCGCAATCCCGGCTCGCTCACGTACAACAATGCCCGTTGCCTCTTCCAGGACAGCCATGGACAGATATGGATAGGGACCAGGGGAGGGGGACTTGATTGCTATCAACCTGCTACCAATTCCTTCCGGCATTATAGGAACAATCCCACGGACCCTACTACTCTGCCGCTGGACATCGTTCTATGTCTGTCCGAAGATGCCGGCGGCAATATCTGGATCGGCACGGAGAATGGAGGGCTGAGTATTTTCAATCCCTATACGCAAAGCTTTCGGACTTATGTCAGCGACGATATAGACAACGCCTCTCTGAGCAACAATTCCGTCTATTCCATCTATCGGGACAGACATAACAATATGTGGGTAGGAACATACAGCGGAGGGATCAATCTCAGTAACAGGGACGCTGCACTCATCTCCCATTATCGTCGCAACACTTCCGGCTCTTCGCTGAGCAACAACAATGTCCTTGCCTTTTCGGAGAGCGATCAGGGGCAGATGTGGATAGGCACGGATGGGGGCGGGCTGAACCTCTTCGACCCGGCGACAGGCAGGTTCATCGTTTTCCGTCACCACAACGGTAACTCCATTGCCAGCGATTATATACAAAGCCTCCTCACCGACAGAGGAGGCAATTTATGGATAGGTACCGTTGGCGCCGGGCTCGATGTCATGGACAAACAGCACAAGATCGCCCATGTGTTCAGGAATGATCCGGGAGATTCTACTACGATCAGCGGGAACAATATCGATAACATGGTGATGGACCCGGATGGTGATCTCTGGCTGGCGGTATACGGTACGGGGGTCGATCTGTATCATCCCGGCCGGCCTGGCTTCCGACATTTCACCCATTCCAATGGCCAGCTCAGCAGTGATAGAGTGCGCTGTATGTTAGGCGACTCCAGGAAAAGGCTCTGGTTTGCGACCTATGACAAGGGACTGGACATGCTGGATAAAAAGACCTGGACCTTTCAGCATTTCTCACACAACGACAATCAAAACAGCCTTTCCAGCAATAGCATCAATTGCCTCCTGGAAGATGTTCGGGGCAATATCTGGATCGGTACCAGTGCCGGTCTCGACTGCCTGGATAGTCGTACGGGGAAATTTACCTCCTATTTTATTGAAAATGGCCTTCCTGACAATACGATTATGAGCATTTTGCAAGATAGGAAGGGGAATATATGGGTCAGCACGCTGAAGGGTATTTCCCGCTTCACACCCTCAACCCATGCTTTTAGGAACTTCTCCATTGCCGATGGCCTTCAGGGCGATGAATTCAAAGCGCATTCCTCTATCCGCAGTAACAACGGATCTCTCTATTTTGGCGGCGCCAATGGTTTCAATGTCTTCCTTCCGGACAGCCTGCATGAAAGCCATTTCGATCCTCCGCTGGTCATGACTCGTTTCCAGCTTTTTGCCAAAGATGTGCCCATCGCACGGGACGATAAGGACCCTTCTCCGCTAAAGAGTAATATCACCTTTACTCAGGCAATCACGCTGCCTTATTCCAGTTCCATTATCTCTTTCGAATTTGCCTCCCTGAACTATACCATCGCCCGCAAAAAGCAGTATGCTTACATGCTGGGAGGTTTCGACAAGGGTTGGAATGAGTCCGGAACAAGACATACCGCCACTTATACCAATCTCGACCCGGGAACCTATACCTTTAAGGTCAAGGGATGGGATAGCAGGGGAGCCTGGTCAGACAAGGAATATACCCTGCAGCTGGTGATACGGCCACCCTGGTGGCAGACATGGTGGTTCAGGGTCGCGGCGGTATTGTTCCTTTGCGGCGCCTTGTATTCATTCTACAGGTGGCGTATCTACCGCATGCAAAAGCAAAAGATCATACTGGAGCGGCTGGTGGCTGAGCGTACACTACAGGCCGAGACGGCCAATCGCGCCAAGAGCGCCTTTCTGGCTACCATGAGCCATGAGATCAGAACACCGCTCAATGGTGTCATCGGCATGTCCTCCCTTCTGTTCCAGACTCCCCTGACGGAGGAACAAGAGGAATATGCTACCACTATCCGCAGCTGCGGGGAAAGCCTCATGTCCGTCATCAACGACATCCTGGACTTTTCCAAGATCGAGGCCGGCAGCATGGAGCTGGACCCGCATGATTTCGAGATACATTCTTCGGTGGAAGAGGTACTGGATGTTTTTTCCGACAGGGCCGCCAGGGCGGGTATCGAACTGGTATATGAGATATCTCCCCTGGTGCCGGAATATATCCATGGGGACGACATCCGCCTTAAGCAGATATTGATGAACCTGGTGGGCAATGCCGTGAAGTTTACAGCCCAGGGCGAGGTATACCTTGGCGCCCGTCTGCTGGATCGTCCGGAACAGCAGGGACTGCTGCTGGAATTCGAAGTAAGGGACACCGGCATCGGTATCCCTCCGGATAAGCTGAACAGACTTTTTAAGGCCTTTACACAGGCTGACTCCTCTACTACCCGTAAATATGGTGGCACGGGACTGGGGCTGGCCATCAGCGAAAAGCTCATCCGGATCATGGGAGGTGATATCAAAGTAGAGAGCAGGGAAGGGACCGGCACCACCTTTACATTTTATGTACGGATGGACAAGGGACATGTCATTCACGAAAAAGAAGTACCCGCGCAGGCCTCTGACCTGGAAGGTAGCACCGTGCTGGTAGTGGATGATAATACAACCAATCGTACCATCCTGCAACGTCTTCTCCAGCAATGGAAGATACGTCCGCTGCTGGCTGCCTCTGTCCGGGAAGCGCTGATTATGCTGGATCAGCGCCGGGCGGACCTCGTGATATCCGATCTGCATATGCCGGAAATGGATGGCATTACGCTGGCAAAGACCCTTAGGACAAAAAACAATGACGTGCCTATCTTATTGCTCAGCTCCGTGGGTAACGAGACGAGAAGAAAATACCCCGATCTTTTCCAGGCCGTGCTGAACAAGCCTGTAAAACACCATTTGCTGCTCAAATATATTGCCCGCCTCCTGCAAGGCCATCAAACCTTTTTAGGACAGGAGGAACAGCATCCGCAAAAGCTTTCCGACAGATTTGCCAGAAACTTCCCTCTACGTATACTCATTGCTGAGGACAACCTCGTCAACAGGCAATTGATCGATCATGTGCTTGCCAAGCTGGGCTATGGCCCTGTCATGGTAGAGAATGGCCAGGAGGCCATCGATAAGCTGGGTGAACAGGAGTTCGATATTGTCTTCATGGATGTGCAAATGCCTCTAATGGATGGTCTGGAAGCCACCCGCCTGATACGCAGCCGCGGCGGAGAACAGCCTGTCATTATCGCTCTCACGGCAGATGCACAGGAAGAGGACAGACAGGCATGCCTATCCGCCGGCATGGACGACTATATCAGCAAGCCCCTGCAGCTGGACAGGTTGATGAATATATTGAAGAAATGGTCATTGCGATCACTCCGTTCGTAAACTCTTCACGGGATTCCGCACCGCGGCCCTCAACGTATTCAGGCTCACTACCGCCAGGGTTAGTAACAAAATAACACCACCTACAAGGACAAAGATCCATGGACTGATCGATGTCCGGAAAGTGTATTTGGCCAGCCAGTTGTCCATGGCCCACCAGGTGAGAGGGATGGCAATGACAAAGGCCAGTAGCACCAGCTTGAGAAATTCCTTTGACAGCAATAACAGCAGTTGCGAAACACTGGCTCCCAATACTTTTCGGATGCCTATCTCTTTTATCCGTTTTTCAATGGTGAAGGACGCCAGTCCCGCCAATCCGAGACAACAGATAAAAATGGCAAGTCCCGCGAATATGTCCGTGATCTTGCTGATGAGTTCCTCCGTAAGGAACTTCTTACCGAATTCCTGGTCTGCAAACCTATATTCGAATAGGGTGGAGGGGCTGAATTTTTTTACAACGGGCTCGAGGGCGACGATCGCCTTTTGCGGGGACGCTCCTTTATTCAGCCGGATGCTGATAGTGGCGGTATTAAAAGGCTGGTAATAGATCATCAGCGGATCCACAGGTTTGTATGGGCTCTCCATAACCACATTATCAGTGATGCCAATGACGGTGAACTTGCGAGGGCCATATCTGAGAATATGCCCAACAGGATTGACCAGGTGCATGGCGTCCACTGCCGCCTTGTTCAGCAGCATGGTCCCGGAGTCGGCAGGCGTTCCTGAAAAATCCTTTCCTTCCAGCATTTTTACACCCAGCGTTTTGGCATAATCCTTATCGGCAGCCTGTCCGCAGAAGATGATCTCCGTGCCGGCCGGCTTTTCATCCCAATCCGGCGAAGGGCTTCTCCACCAGATGTCCGTGACGGGGGATAGGGTGCGTGTCACCGAAGCCACCATGCCCGTGTTGATAAATTCCTGTTTCAGGGCATCGTAATTCTTAGCCAGGTCGGGATCCTGCTGTATCATGATCAGGTTGTCGGGATCATAGCCCAGATCCCGGTTCTTGACATATTGTAATTGCCGGTAGACGATAATGGTAGCCGAGATCAGCAGTATAGAGATCACGAACTGCCCTACTACGAGTATACGCCGGGGGAGTATGGCCTTCCTTCCGGCCAGGAAGGTACCTTTCAGCACCTTGACAGGATTGAAGGAAGAGAGATAGAAAGCAGGATAGCTGCCGGCCACAAAGCCGGTAAATAAAATGATGATGACGACACCCACCCAAAAAACAGGATCACCCGGATGGATCGTCATATGCTTGTCCACCATGGTGTTGAAGGCGGGTAGTAAAAGCATCACCAGCAACATGGAAAAGATAAAAGCGATAAAGGTGAGGATGATTGACTCAAAAAGGAATTGCCACCGTAACTGTTTCCTGTCCGAACCCAGGGTCTTCCGGATGCCTACCTCCTTTGCCCGTTGTTCTGAACGGGCCGTGCTCAGGTTCATGAAATTTATGCAGGCTATCAACAGGATGATAATGGCCACGACCGTGAACAGCTGTACATATTCGATCATCCCTCCGACGCTTTTCCCGTCCTTGAAGTCGCTGTAAAGCCTCCATTTCTTCATAGGCCAGGCGAAATATTTGCTGATCTTGTCGTGGTTATGTGAGAACATGACATCATTGGCTTCCTTTTCCAGCGTGGCCTGTGAGCTGCCCGGCGTCACCTGTACAAAGACATTCCATGAAGAGTTACGCCATTCGGCCATTTGCTGTTGCATCTGCGAGTAGTCGAACAGGCATATAAAGTCGAATTTGAAAGTGGAATTATCCGGTGCATCGGCTATAATGGCCGTCACCTTGAAATTCCGGTCATTGTCGAGCTTTAGCGTCTTATTGATGGGGTCTTCCTTTCCAAAGAATGCCTTGGCTGCCGACTGGGTCAGCACGATGGAAGATGGGTCGGTAATGGCTGTTGCCGCATTGCCACGAATGAATTTCCAGGAGAAGACATCAAAGAAATGCTCACTCACCGCGTACCCGTTTTTCTTCAGCTTAGCATCCCCATACTGAATGATATGATCCCCGGGATAGCTCATTTCCACGGCATTTTTGATATTCGAATAGCCTGACTCCAGCGACTTCGCCAGAGGGAATACCATGTTCCTGTCTGTAAAGACATGGTTCTTAAAATCCCGATTGGCTATTATCTGGTAGATATTGTCATAGTTGGTGTGAAATCTGTCGTAGGACACCTCGTCATGCACCCATAAAAAGATAAGAATACTACAGGTCATTCCAATGGTAAGGCCCAGCAGGTTGCTGGCGGCAAAACCTTTGTGACGAAACAGGTTCCGCCAGGCAATCTTAAAATAATTCTTGAGCATGCGGTGTTTTTGGGATTTTCCCGCTAATGAGATGCCGGAATGTTAATTTATTGATAACGACCAAGTTGCGTGGCCTGTTTGAAGCCATGTGTTCGTTATCGATACAATATCTGTCCGGCGGCGTATCTTTTTCTCGACCGTTTGATAGCCGGCATATGCTCATCAGCCCATTTTGAGAGATTGTTGATATGGGGGACCAGGCTGTTGCCGATGTCTGTCAGCTCATATTCCACCCTGGGCGGGATCTCTGGGAAGACCTTTCTCGATATCAATCCATCCGCCTCCAGCGTACGCAGGGTGGTAGTGAGCATTTTCTGGGAGATGTCCCCGATGACCTTATGCAATTCGTTAAACCGGAGCTTGCCGGCGCTGCCCAATACAAGGACGATGAGGATCGACCACTTGTCCCCAAACCTGTCCAATACCTGCCGCACAGGGCATTTCTCGGAAGGGGAAAAATTTTCCAGATTATTTTTCATCTTTTACGGGTTGAATTCCAATATTAGTTTCTTCCAGGTAAGTAGAACACGTCCGCGTGCCTTCTTGTCCAGCGTTCACTCTCCTTTTACCTTTGACTTACCAAAAGTAAGTAATAAAGATGAAAAAGATAATGATTACGGGCGCCACAGGCCCCCTGGGTTCAGCCGTCATAGACAGCCTTCTTAAAAGAACATCACCTAAGCACATCGTTGCGCTGGTCCGCAATGCAGACAAAGCGGCCGGGCTCGCTGCCAGGGGTGTGGAAATAAGGATCGGCGATTACACAGATCATGCCTCTCTTGTCAGCGCCTTCAGGGGCATCGATAAACTGTACTTCGTGTCTGGCAATGATATTGCACACCGCATGCCGCAGCATGAGAATGTGGTGCAGGCAGCCAAAGAAGCAGGTGTGCGGCAGGTGGTATATACCAGTTTCCAGCACAAGGACGAAACAGCAGCGTCTCCCATTGCCCTTGTCGCCAAGTCGCATCTGCGGACCGAGCAGCTTTTGAAAGCCTCCGGGCTTGTCTACACCATTCTTCAGCATGGTATTTATGCGGATATGATCCCGATATTCGCCGGTCCCCATTTGCTGGAGACAAAGACTCTTTATCTGCCTGCCGGTGAGGGCAAGACGGCCTTTGCTGTACGTACCGATCTTGCCGAGGGTGGGGCTAATGTACTGCTCGACACCACCGGACGATACGACAACAAGACGCTGGTATTGACGGGCGCCGAAGCCGTATCCTATCACGACGTGGTCAAAAGCATTTCAAAGGCTACAGGGCTGCCCATCGCTTATCATTCTCCATCGCTGGAAGAATTCAATACAGTCTTGACCGCGGCCGGTGTGCCTGCTGAGATCATAGGCATCGTGGCAGGCTTTGCAACAGCCGCAAAGGTTGGGGAGTTCGACAAGGTCTCGAATGACCTGGAACAGCTGCTTGGACGCAAACCGGTCCCGACCAATGAATTCCTGAAGGCTGTTTATCAGCCGGCTCTTGTTGGATAGGCAGCGGCGCATTACCTTTGGGCCCAATTGTAAAACCCTTTTATGCGACCGGCCTACATCTACCTCGTTTTTATTTCATCCGTTGCCGTATCCTGTGTCTCTACCGGAAAATATAAAGCCTTGCAGCTGCAGGCGCAAAAGAGCGACTCCTTGTATGCATGGTCGCAACAGACGTTGAAGACCTGTCAGGATAAGAACAGCGATCTCAATAAGCAAAAGACGACGCTGCAGAACCAGCTGACCAGCCAGGACCTGGAGCTGAACGCCAGCAAAGAGAATATCACCATGCTGAGGAAGCAGTTGCAGGACCTCTCGACGCTGAGCAGCGCCCAGGCGGAGGGCCTGAAAAAGTCGATGGATAACATTGGCGCCAAGGACAGCTATATACAGGACCTGCGTGCCGCCGTTGCGCATCGTGATTCAGTGAACCTGGTGGCGTTGATGAACCTGAAGGCTTATATGGGAGGCTATGGGGACCAGAACGTTCGGATAAAGGTAGAGAGAGGCATGGTCTCTGTGGACATTGCGGACAGCCTGCTGTTCACTGACAGCAATAGCTATGTGCTTACTACAAAGGCCAGGTCTGTGATAGGCCGGATGGCAAGGGTATTCAATGACGTGCCCGAGGCGGGATTTACCGTCGAGGGGCATGCCGTCCAGTCGGACAGCCTGGCATCCACGCAGGACTCTTTGCCGGATACATGGGACATCAGTGTTAAAAGAGCTGCGGCCATCGTTCGCATGCTCCAGAACGACTATCATATAGCCTCTTCCAGAATGACGGCGGCTGGTCGTACGCAAGAGCTTATGCCTGCCGCGACGGATACCACCGGGGGAATAATAGCCGACCGGCGTACCCGGGTTTTTATCATTCCGGATACGGACAGGATCTTACAGATGCTGGAGCGGAAGTAACAAAAAAACCTATAAGATTTTTAAGTCCTATAGGTTTTCATACAAAAGGCGGTGTTTATTATTCCAATTTGACCAGTTTCAGCGTACGTCTGCCATGTACTTTATCCAGAAGGCTGACAAAGTATATACCGTGAGCATAGTTACTAATATTCAGGCTTACCAGATTTTGGCCTATCGTACTCTTTCCCTCCCGGACTAACAATACTTTGCCGACTGCATCAGAGACTTCAACGGAGTATTGCTCTTCGGCTGCGGCCGTAAATACCAGGGTTGAGACATCCTTTGCAGGATTGGGATATAACAGAATGGCATTCCCTTCAATCGCTGGCCTATCAAAGAGCGCATGTCCCGAATCGGAAGCGGTAAGGCTCGTGATCGCCGCAGCTACACAGTTGATCGAAATGTTTTGTCCGTTGTCGGCGCTGGTAACTACAGGTGAACTGGCTGTTATGCGTATCCGATAGCCCGTACCAAGAGCCTGCGTTTTGGGTATCGTGGCATGGATAGTTACAAGCTGAGCATTGCCAACCGGATTGGCAGTGTCTTTGCCGATAGTTGTAGGGCTGGTGAAGCTGCCGGTGGCGCTACTCAATTGTGCAGTAAACACATTGCCTGCTTTATACGCCCCAAAAGCCTTTGCAGTTACGACAAGGCTGTTGCCCGCACAAATCGAAAGGGTGGAGACCTTAATGCTGTCTAAGTGTAAAGCATAGACATTCACATTCTTTCTACTGGTGTCCGCTCTGCATCCGAATTGGTCGGTCTGAATAACTTTGATCGTCTGCTGGCCGGCAATGTTCCACAGGAGATTGGCGGAATTGGCAGTCTGCGTGATAGTAGCCGCCGGGGCTACCCAGGTCCAGGCACTTCCTGCAACGGCGGGTACGCTATATGGATAGCTAAGGGTAACATTGACGTTGCTGTCCCCGGTAATGGTTTGAATAGCTGGCCTAACATGGATTGCAAGCGAATCGCTGCCTGTAACTCCGGTGACAACCGGATTGGTGCTCGATACCCGTACTCTGTAATTATTCCCAATGGGTAAATTGTCCGGCAGCGGACATATGATAGTAGTGTTGCCGGTGCCGGTATAACTACCGATGACTTTAGGAGCAGTGAAATTTGCATTGGCATCACTTAATTCCACTCTGAAAATATTCCCTGTATTGTAGGTTCCGTCAGCCTGGTAAGAAACCATAAGCGTATCTTTATCACAAATGATTTTTTTGCTAACGCTGTTAACGACAATAGCGGGAGCGGCAATTGCGGAGGAAACTGCAAAATTGAATTTATTGTCTAAGCTCCACGCTCCATTGACGTTTTTCGAACGGATGAATAATATGTGGACTCCCGCGCTTAAACCCGCGATATTGATGGGCAACTTGAAGTTAGGTAGATTGGTCACCGGGTTGATAGCTACCGGTATACCCTTTCCAAAGCCAGGGTCTTTATCAAAATAATATTCTATCTGCGTCAAGTTAAGTATGGGACCAGGACCTGTGGAATCCGCAGGATAGGGCCTGGCAAACAGCCATTTGTTATCCAGGCTCCAGTCGCCTTTGGCATCCTGGGCGCGAATGCCGAGTAGATGTATGCCGTTAGCAAGGCTTGAGGGATTGATATTGATGTTGATATTTGCCAGATTGGTGCCCGGTGTGAAAGCAACGGCAGTGGCTTTCCCATAACCCGGGTCTGTATCTAAATAATATTCTACCCGGCTCAGGTTCGGTGCGGGTCCGGGGCCGGTGCTATCTGAGGGATATGGTCTTGCAAACAACCATTTATTATCCAGGCTCCAGCGGCCATTGGCATCCTGGGCGCGGATGCAAAGTATATGTACGCCGCTGGTAACACTGCCGGGATTGATATTCAAAGCAGCATTGGCGACGCCGGTGCCGGGTGAGAAAGGTATAGCAGTGGCTTTCCCATAACCTGGGTCTGTGTCCAGGTAATATTCTATTTTGTTGAGATTGGGAACGGGTCCCGGGCCAGTGGAGTCGGCGGGGTAAGGCTTGACGAACAACCATTTATTGTCCAGGCTCCAGCCGCCATTGGCATCTCTGGCACGGATGCCGAGGATATGGACTCCGCTGGTGAGACTGCCAGGATTGAGATTTAAGGCGAAATTGGTTAGGCTGGGACCGGGTGGGAATGGGATGGAAGTGGCTTGGCCGTAGCCGGGATCCATATCGATATAATACTCCACCCTGTTGAGGTTGGGCTGTGCACTAAGACTCGATGCCCATATTAACCCCGCCAAACACCAGACCCAGCGTTTTATATTCTGTATCATATAAAAAGGGTTTATGGAAATTAAGGGGTGTTAATTATTGCTGCGAACGCTAAAAGTAATGGTATAGGGGTTGGTACTGGTAACTGTACTTGGCGCCGTCAACAGATAAAAAGAAGGAACGTTCGGTATGCCGCTGAGCTTATAAGGGTTGGTTCCCCCAAAGATACCACAGTCGGTGCCACCCAATCCGGCGTGTATGGCGGGACTGCCGGCTTTAAGTACCCAGCGCCCATCATTGCTGAAAGCACCTTGTGTAGAATAGCCTACAAAAACGTTCGTCGTCATGATGGCGTTGGTGATATTCTGATCGCCATTGGTTGCAGGAATAGCAGAATAATCTTTGTTGCCGATGCTATTCTGATACACGCAATTCAGATCATTCGAGTGGTAAAATAAAAATATATCATTCTTTAACAGAAAGGCGCCATTGCCAAGATCGCAACTGTTGAAAATGTCGTTATTAAATTGTCCGCTTTGTCCGTTTGGCGCCCCCGCGCTGAGACTTAAAGACCCAATGTAACAATTGTTCACACTAAGATTTGACACAATGCCACCGCCCCATTCATAAACCAAATTTGCCAGATTACATTCTGATACCTGCCAGTTACTGGATGTTCGATTGTTGAAATACACATTTCCATTGCAGCGGCTGATGGTTATATTGCTTACGGGATTCCCATAATATGCAAAAATTGATGCTCCATCCAGACCGCTGAATGTGCTGCCTGATGCGGTTGAATCAATATACACCGTTACGGTCATGGCTCCGGTGATATTTTGAAGATTGGGGTTGCTGCCGGCGCCTGTTACAAAATAACCGTATCCTATCACGACGTATTTTTTTGTAAATGTTGCGCTCCAACTTCCCGGGAACAACAGGAGAGTGTCTCCGGCGGTGGCTGAATCATGGGCATTTTGCAGCGTTGAATAATCTGTCCCATGCACGGGTGTTCCAAAATAACCTACCCTGTGGATCTTTGCATAGGCAGTATTAAATGAGAATAGGGAGCATGAGATGACGAGCATGCTGAGTAGAAGGTGCTTTTTCATAATTTTTTTTTTAAGAAGTTAAGATCATTAAACTGTCAATAGACGGCAGGATTGACCAATGATCAGTCGGTAGGTTAATCCACAGGAATAGAATCCTAATCTTGCTGTTGCATAGTCATTGTAGTAAGAAGTACAGGCAGGTAGATTGTCAAGGCCTAATGAAAAAAGGTTTCCACAGAAAAACTGAATTTCAGGCTGTCAATGGGGTGGTACCGAGGTGGGAAACAGATTTCTAAAGGAATGAGAATAATTGATCGCACCGCAAAGATTGCTCTTTTTTTTAAGAAAACCAAATCGCCTAAGGGGGCGCCTTCACCGTTACATATTATTCTTGCTCTCCATATGGAAAATATATCAAGGTTGCTAGAAAGAAAATATGGAAGCAGTGTATTATCTTGCCGTCACGTTAACCTGTGACCATGAAAAAGATAATAACCCTTGTCCTTTCCGCCATCTTGCTTTTGTTTTTTTTCGCCTGCCATAAAGATCATACACCGTCAAAACCAGTCCTTACGATCACCGGCACTGTTGAGGATTGTTCCGGCGCCCTGCTGGATTCCGGATATGTCATCGTCTGGGTCGATAATACAAGTCATCAGGCCTCGCTCAAGAAAGGGCTTTTCACGATCAGCATTCAGCGAAACGATACCACGACAGGCATGGTGAGGATCATTCCTTACGATGCTGCTGTCAAAATGGAAGGCTATCCGGATACTGTGTATGCGGGTGTAGATTCTGTCAACGTAGGAGTATTGCTGGCATGTGATGCACATCATTTTCTTACTATTACTGGGGATGGCTACACCTGTAACCCTATGTACATCGATTCGGGATATGTTACCATTTTAGTTGACGGCGTTACCCATCGGGTAGATATCCACAGAGCTGACCGCGGACATTTTAGCTTTACAGTGGGCCGAAAGGACACGACCGTCACTGACGTCACGATCACTGCTTATGATTTGGTCAACCTGCGGGAGGGGCTCCCCCAGATTTATCATTTTGGTGTCGGCACTTTTGATGCGTCAATGGTTGTTGCCTGCAAAAAGGATCAAGTAATTCAAGCAACCGCCAATGGATATGCATATGGTGGGTTGTCTTCCCCTGGCGATAACATCTCATATTCAGTCAGCGACACGGGATGTTCGATTAGCGGCTCTGTTGGCTGTTGCACGTATGGGCCCAATATTGATATGGACTTACCAGTACTCACTGGCGCCGGGCCCGTGAAAATGAAGCGATTTCGTATGAGCCTCCACAGTGATGGTTTCAGCCGCTATAAAGGATATGACCTGGATTGCAATATTATAGAATTTGGACCGGTAGGAGGTTATATCAAAGGAACGTTTACCGGTATTGTTAATTACGATAGCCAGATTGATAACAACCCGAATATGCCCGTTACTGGCAATTTCACCGTGAAAAGGACCCAATAGATACTTGACCTGTGTGATAACCTATGACCCGTACGCGGGAGCGAAGGGGTTATTTAACATAATGTTAATTATAAGACAAAAAGAAAACCCGGATCTGCCCGGGTCTATGGTCAAAGGTTAGCTAATGCTGTATTATTCAGGGTCTTTTCCGGTAAGCTCAAAACGGACCGTTGAAAAAATACTTCCTGGCTTTGGCTGGACCGTCCATTCAACTACCGCACCGGCATGAGAACCTCTCGGACCAAAAAATGTACGAAAGCTTCCGGCCTGGCGGGTCCTGGAAATCTCATGCAGGATATATCCCAGGTCCTTTCTGCAATCTTCTCCAATCAGACGGCTAAAATGATGCCCGGTCATATCGCGTACAGGGAACAGCTCCGGGTCGGCATCTACCACCTTAAAGGAAAGTATGGTGCCCCTTTTATTCACGACTAAAGAATATCGGGTCATGATGCTGGCGTTTAATATACCAGTATCGACTAATGTGCCATTTTTTAAGAAATTAATTATCAACGCAATGTGATCTATCCAACCTACTATCACTTCTATATTTAGGATTATTGTCCCTAAATGGGAATTTCCCCCTCGTCTATATTAACCGAAATCTCCCAAAAAGCCAGATAAAAGATCATTCAATATTCCGATATTGTCGGAATGATTGTCGTTATTCAATGCAAGGACCGGGTCGGGCTCGTGGCGGCCATATCAGGCATCCTGGCCCGGGAGCAGCTCAATATTGTGTCCCTTCGCGAGCATGTCGATCCCACTGAAAATCGTTTTTTTATACGTATTGAAGTGGATAAAGAAACGTCGAAGGAGCAGCTTCGTGAAAAACTATCTCCGCTCCTTCCCCCGGATGCTGTTATTTCCATCAACCCCCAGCCTGAGAAAAAGATCGTGGTGATGGTGACAAAGGAATATCATTGTCTCTCCGATATCCTCATTCGCAACCATTTTAAAACACTTGGCGCCTCCGTTCAGCATGTCATAGGTAATTATCCTGTGCTGGAAGACATCTGCAGAAGATTTGAGATCCCCTTTTCCTATATTTCTCATGAGCAGATAGAGAAAGACGCTTTTGAGCAACGCATCCTGGACATCCTCCTCCTGCATCAACCCGACTATATTGTCCTGGCCAAGTTCATGCGTATCCTGTCGCCTGCGTTTATCCAGGCATTCCCCGCACGCATCATCAATATCCATCACTCCTTTCTCCCCGCCTTTGTCGGCGCCAATCCATACCGTCAGGCGTTCGAACGGGGTGTCAAGCTCATAGGCGCCACTGCACATTTCGTTACCGACCAGCTGGATGAAGGCCCTATCATCGCACAGCAGATCATACCCGTTAATCATTCCTACACTGCCGCGGATATGATGCGGGCCGGCAAGGAAATAGAAACATCTGTTCTGGCCAAAGCGCTCCGGCTGGTATTCGACGACAGAGTGCTCGTGTATAAAAATAAAACGGTGGTATTCGAGTAACTAATTCCCGGGCATGCCTACTAACGGTATATGCTCGAATTCATACAGCTCGAAAAAGCATACGGCTCACAGCCGATCCTTTCTATCCCTTCCAGTCGCCTGGACCGGGGTGTCTACTGGCTGCAAGGCCCCAACGGTTCGGGAAAAACAACGTTGCTGCGCATCATCGCGGGCATCATTTCCTTCAAAGGCGATATTCGTCTGGAAGGACATAGTCTTCGCCGGGATCCCATCGCCTACCGGCGCGCAGTCAGCTGGGCAGATGCTGAACCCCGGTATCCCGCTTTTCTCACGGGCAACGACCTGCTGTCCTTTTATCTTTCCGTCAGAAAAGCACCCTTTTCACAGGCAGAGCAGCTCATATCGGCCTTCTCCATGGCGGCTTATATCCCGACCCGCATCGGTTCCTGGTCCGACGGGATGATCAAAAAATTGTCTCTGGTGCTCGCCTTTCTTGGCGCCCCCTCCCTCATTGTACTGGATGAGCCGCTTGTTACCCTCGATATCGCCAGTGTACAGCTGCTGTATGAAATGATCCGCTATCATCGCGGGCAGGGCCGCAGCTTTTTATTTACTTCTCACCAGGATATAGTGCTGTCGTCCCTTCCCATAGAAAGAAAAATATTTATCCGGGATCAAACCATCGAAACTTTGGCTGTAGCATGAACCATCCCCGCTCAGTTTTATGGAAAGCGCTGATACGGCAATATTACCGGCAAAATGCAGGCTTTTTTCTTTTCTTTTTCCTGTTCTTTTTTGGGATCATCGCGCCATCCCAGCAGCTGGCTTATCACTATGCTATTATCCTTGGCATTCTCCACACACCTGCTCTATTGATCTTAGTACTTTTTTGCTGGCTGCTGTATGCTATAAAATGCATCCGGTGGATCATGGGTGTCCAGCAAAGCCCTGATCATGTCTTTTTGTACGTATTGCCTCTTATGGGAAGGATAAGAACTTTCTGCCTATTGCTGGAAATACAGATCATCTTCTTCCTTCCCATCATATTCTATGCTACGGCAGTTGTCGCCATAGCCTGTATTCAGGCAGTCTGGTCCGTCGCCCTCGTTATTATTTGCTTTATAGTATGGATTTGCCTGATCAGTGCGGCTCTGTACTGGTACGAGCTATTTTATCCCGGCAGGTTGACCCGCATGCCTCTTCTGTACCGGAAAGCCACGCGAAAGAAACACATGCCCTACTGGTCCTTTTTGCTGCGAGGCCTGGTGACACAGCACAAAGCCCTACTGGCTGGGATCAAACTGTTTGGTTGCGGGATATTGTATCTGCTGCTGAAAATACAAACACCGGACGATTACGATATACGTATGCCCTTTCTGGTTTTTAGTGTGGCGCTGCTCGGACATGGTGCTCTTATATATGAAACACGCAGGTTGGAAGAAGAGAAATTACTTTTCTACCGTAGCATGCCGGTGCCTATATTCAAACGCCTGCTGCAATACGTGATCCTTTACCTCCTGGTATTCCTACCGGAAATAATTACCATCTGCAGGCTAATGCCCGATCATATTCGGATCAAGGATGCGCTTGGATTTGTATCAGCGGGATATAGTACTTTGTTGCTTTTGAACAGCTGTCTGTTCATCATCTCGTTGCAACGCAGCGATTTTATAAAACTAAGTCTTGGGATCTTCGGGATATTGTACTTCGGCGTTCTATCGGATAACCTGATCTTATTTTCAGGGCTTTTTTTACTAACGGCTGGGAGCCTGTTTTTTCGGGGATATTGTCGAAAGTACGGATAGAGGAAGAAAGAACTACTTCATTTTCACGATGGACAAAGAGGCCAGGTCGGTCTTGGTTGAAGGGATGATCACGTTGTCTTTGGAGAACTCTTCTGAATCTTCCATTTTGATGGACTTTTCGCGATTCTTCTGTGATTTGACGGTTACAACAGTTTCCATGCGATCGCGGTGGAGACCCAGGCCCTGGATGGTCACGAAATACTTACCTTCAGGTACGCCTTCGATGACGATACTCCCGTTCCCGCCAACAGAGAACACTTTGTAAATGACACCGGCGCCCGTGTGATTGCAACGGTCGAAAATGATCAGCACGGAATCCTTATGTGCTTCTGCACGAGCCAGGTTGCTGAACTTGAATTGAACGGAACCTGCTTTTACGGCAGCCTTGTCGGCTTTGGCGCTGTGGCCCTTTTCGGCATGCACTGCCAGGCTGAGCAGCAGGCAGGCAAGATAGAGGTAGAGCTGTTTCATAAGGGGATGATTTATAATAAATGTATCCAACCCTTATGCCACTATTCAATAGGTTGAAAGTGAATGAATTGGGCGCGCAGAGCCCCGCCTCCTTTTTCCAATCGTAAGAACATGATTCCCCGTATGGGAAAAATTCCTATTTCTCCAATAACTCCTTGATTACAGCCAGTATAGAGCTCCATCCGCCTGCCTTGACCGCCTCTTCATACCGATCTTTGCCTTTGGCCGCATGCTCATATCCGCCCTGCGCTACCTTCAGCTCAGTCCCGCCTTTCATTTCAGACAATGCATAGGTCACATGCAGATAGTTCTCAGGGATGTCGGGTATCCCCATATTGGGATCGATGACAGAGTATCTCAGCAGCTTGCCTGGGACGATCTCCTCCACAAATCCCTTCACAGGGATGATCTCCTTTCCTTCATGTTGCATCTTCCAGAGAACAGGGCTTCCCACCTTCCAGTCCGAATCGACGGCGCAATTGAACATATATTTTTTTGTCCACTCGGGTTCCGTTAGCGCGGCCCATACCCTGTCCACCGACGCCTTGATCTGTACGGTATTTTCTACTTTCATTACTGTTTCCATATACATGTTTTTTTCTGAGCGCTATTTCAGTATTTCTTCGATACGACGTAGCTCTTCTTCGCTGAACCAGGTATTCCGGAAGCTCTGTAATGAATCTGTTACCTGTTCTGGCTTGCTGACACCGATGAGTACGGAAGTGATCCGTTTGTCCCTCAGTATCCAGGCCAGGGCCATCTGCGCCAGGGTCTGATCCCTTTTTATCGCCATTTCATTCAGCTGTCCTATCTTCTTCAGCACCTCCGGAGTGACCTGCTCCTCTTTCAAAAAGCCATGCGGCTTATGGGCCCGGGAATCCCCGGGTATCCCTTTCAGGTACTTGTTAGTGAGCAGTCCCTGCGCCAGGGGAGAAAATGGGATACAGCCGACGCCTTCCTTTTCCAGCAGCTGAAGCAGCCCGCCTTCCACCCAGCGCTCGAACATGGAATATTTGGGCTGATGAATAAGACAGGGTGTTCCCAGCTTTTTCAATATCGCAAAGGCCCGGGCCGCTTCTTCCGCGCCATAGTTGGATATGCCCACATACAAAGCCTTACCCTGCCTGACAACCAGGTCCAGCGTTGCCATCGTTTCCTCCAGAGGGGTGTCAGGGTCAGGCCGGTGATGATAAAAAATGTCTACATATTCAAGCCCCATTCTCTTCAGGCTCTGGTCCAGGCTGGATACGAGATACTTCTTAGAACCCCAGTCCCCGTAAGGCCCTTCCCACATATAATACCCCGCCTTGGTGGAAATGATCATCTGATCACGGTAGCTATGGAAGTCCTGGCGTAGTATCCGTCCAAAATTCTCTTCAGCCGAGCCAGGCGGCGGCCCGTAATTGTTGGCCAGATCAAAATGTGTTATGCCGGAGTCAAAAGCCAGGTGCAGGATATTGCGGCAGTTCTCTAACACATCCACACCACCAAAGTTATGCCACAGCCCCAGGGATACGACTGGCAGCTTCAGCCCGCTGTTGCCACAACGGCGGTATTCCATGGATTGATAGCGATGAAGGGCGGGAGTGTAAGACATGTGTAAAGGATTGTAGTGCAAAATACTTAACTTTATTTTCTCCAACTGCAGTTATTATGACCCTTTCAATGGAAAAGCTATTGGCAGTGGAACACTCGAAGAAGCAATGCGATCGCATCGTACAATACATCGGTAGCAATAAAGACCACCTGGAAAAAAAGGACTGCACGTTGCCGTTGTTCGTAACACTATCCGCCTCCTACAGGATGTGGAGATACCCAGAAAATACCATGGTCGTGTAATGAGCCGCTGTTTTGAACATATCCCGAAATAGCGTCGGAGCTACGGCTGATCATCGAGGATCAGTGGGAACATGCTACGCCTACCGGTGAACCATCTGCCAAAAAGACGGAGGCGGGCCTGCTCAATCCGGCAAACGCCTTTCCATAGAGCCCCCCAAAATCACATAAGATATCATAGCCCTTCACCGGGTGGATATTCCAGCGGGGATGCGCTACTTCATATTCCCCGCAATGGGCGGGCCCCATTGAAGCATACCCCCAGAAATGTTCGGTAATAAACTCCTCTTTGCTCCCAGGCTCCAGGATGGCAGGGACCGCGACGGCGTCTACGGTCAGGCCGTTCCAATGCTCCCGGTATTTCCATTGATAACCCACCCGCAGTGTCTCCCCTTCCGTATAATCCTCATGCCGCATGGGCAGGGTCCTGTAATGTTCGCGGAACAGCCTGTTAGCTACCCAGGTGATAGTAGGCTTGGGAACGATCTCATTCGGGTCTTCAAATTTAATTGACAACCGTCTTTTTAAGACTATGATAGCCAGGTCAGTAAAGGAGCCTTGTTTTTATGGTCTGCTTTACGGCCTTCAGCAGTTCCAGGGCCTGTTTAGACAGCTTTTTGTCGACATCCAGCACTACATAACCTATTTCCTCATTAGTCTTCAAATACTGACCAAGGACATTGATGTTGTGTTTGGACAGTGTGGTATTGATCTCCGACAGCACCCCCGGTACATTTTTATGGATATGCAGGATACGATGCGTGCCTTCCTGATGTGGCAGGCTCAGCGGCGGTACTGTATGGCTGCCGATGGTCATCCCAGTCTCCAAATATTGGAAAAGCTTATTGCTGACATCCACGCCTATATTTTCCTGGGCTTCTTCTGTCGAGCCGCCGATATGAGGGGTCAGGATCACATTGGGCAGGTGTTGAAGTGGAGTTTGAAATTTGTCCCCATTCTTCTCTGGTTCCCAGGGATATACGTCTACGGCAGCCCCGGAGATCAGACCCTCCTGAATGGCCTTGGCCAGCCCTTCCAGGTCTACGACCTCACCTCTGGCATAGTTCAGCAGGATGCTACCCTTCTTGAACTGCTTGATGACGTTCTTATTGATCATATTCTTGGTCTGCGCTGTCTCAGGCACGTGCAGGGTTATAATATCGGCTTGGCTGACCACTTCTTTAAGGGTCTTCTTAGCCACAGCATTACCCAAGGGCAATTTGGTCACCGTGTCATAGAAGATCACCTTCATACCCATGGCTTCCGCTAAAATGCTCACCTGGGTGCCGATATTTCCATACCCTATGATCCCCAATGTTTTACCTCGCAATTCATAACTCCCTTTAGCTTCTTTTAGCCAAATTCCGTCATGTGCCGCCTTGCTTTTATCAGGTATACGACGGATCAGCATGACAGCCAGACCAATGACCAGTTCGGCGACACTTCGGGTATTGGAGTAGGGTGCGTTGAATACCGTCACGCCATGGTTTTTAGCGGATTTCAGGTCCACCTGGTTGACCCCAATGCAAAAGCAGCCGATGGCCTGCAGCTTCTTGGCAGCCTCCAGCACTTTAGGCGTGATCTGAGACTTTGAACGAATACCCAGAAGATGCACATCTTTCACTTCATTCATCAGCTGCTCTTCTGACAAAGCCCCTCCCAGCTTGCGTACGGAGGCATAGCCTGCATCTTTAAAAAACTTTACAGCAGTATCACTTATGTTTTCTAAGAAAAGTATGTTAATCTTTTCTTTGGGATAACTTGTAGATTTTTTATCTACCATAATTTTGCCCTTCTTTTTACGTTAGTTTTCCGAATTGGAGATGCAAAGTAACACCGGATTATTTTAATTTTGCCGTTTTCTAACCCAAAAATATTATTCTTGTTGAAAGTGATTGGTTATCTAGTAATATCCGCGACCCTGTTGGCATCCTGTGGTCAAGCCGCGCAGCCATCTGCAGTGCCGGCCAAAGACACGCTGGCCCCTGCAAATAGTACTACTCCGGCGATGACAGAAGTGGAACTTCATCATTATTCATCCATTGCTGGTCATTTTTTTGATTCGATCACTTCAGGAAGATTCAATGGGAGTGTCCTTGTTGCTAAAAAGGGTGCCATTTTATACGAGAGATACAAAGGGTTCAAATACCCCGAGAAAAGGAAGGACTCCCTGGATGAACATACGGCCTTTCATCTTGCTTCAGTATCCAAGACATTTACCGCCATGGCCACGTTGAAATTATGGGAGGACGGCAAACTGGATATACACGACCCTGTTGCCAAATACCTGACAGGATTTCCGGACAGCGCCACTACCATTCAGATGCTGTTAAGTCATCGCAGCGGCCTGCGCAACTATGTTCATTTCATGGATCGTAGCGGCTGGGACAAGCATAAGCTTCTTACCAACGCCGACGTGCTGCAATATATCATCGCCCATCCACGCGAGACAAGAGGCAGACCCGCGGGCAAACATTTTGAATATTCCAACACCAACTATGCCCTACTGGCCCTGATCATAGAAAAGGCCTCGGGACTCTCCTACCCCGATTATCTTTCCAGGACCTTCTTCCAGCCGCTGAAGATGCAGGATACCTATGTCTTCACGCTGGCAGATTCGGCTACGGCAATGCAATCCTATTATCAGACGGGCAGGAAGTTCCGTTTTGAGTTCCTGGACTTGGTGTACGGGGATAAGAACATTTTCAGCACCGTCCGCGACCTGTACAAGTGGGATCAGGCTTTGCGTGATGGTCAGCTCTTCAACAAGAACGTACTGGACAGCGCATATGCAGGCTACAGCTTTGAAAAGCCTGGTCAGCGAAACTATGGCCTGGGATGGCGTATGTTGCTGATACCAAACGGCAAAAAGCTTATTTATCACAATGGATGGTGGCATGGCAATCGCACCGTATTTATTCGCATGCTGGATGAAGATGCCACGATCATTGCTCTTTGCAACAATGACTACAAACGGATATATTCCTCCAAGGCACTGGTAGATCTCTTTGGGGACTACCGGCAGGGACGGACGAACTTTGATGAAGAGGACCCAACAGACCCTTCAGGTGCCACGGCTTCGGCCGGAGACGCTGCAGAGGTCGCAAAGCCGGCCCCGCCACCTGTTGTTCATAAGCGTACCGTATCTAAAAGAGCCACGGTCCGCCGCCGGATTCATAAGCATAAGACAGCGACGACAGCCGCCCGCTGATCCTCCCTACGTATATTTCACTCAAATTGAGTAAATTCCGGCATGGAAATCTTGTCTGCCGAACAAATACGCGCCTGGGATCAATTCACCATTGAAAAAGAACCGATAGCTTCTATCGACTTGATGGAACGGGCTGCCGAAAGCTGTTTTGTCTGGCTGGAGCGGCAGGGGTATCTTGACTGCAGCTTCTCCATATACTGCGGTAAAGGCAATAATGGCGGGGACGGCCTGGCGCTGGCCCGTATGCTGTCCATGCAGGACTGCCCTGTCAGTGTGCATATCCTGGAATTCGGTCACATGGGCACGGATGATTTTCAGGCCAATCTGGCCAGGCTTCATGCTACCTCCGTCGAGGTCCGATTCATCCAGGGGCAGGAAAATCTGCAGCCCGTGCCGGAAGGCGATATACTGATAGATGCCCTGCTGGGTACGGGACTGAACCGCCAGCTGGAAGGAGTAACGGAACAGGTGGTGGAGCATATGAACCGGTCCGGGAATGAGATCATTGCGATAGATATCCCCAGCGGACTTTTTGTGGACAGGTCCTCTAAAGGCAACACCGTCATAAAAGCGGCCCATACCCTCAGCTTTCAATGTTACAAGCTGGCATTCCTTGTTCCGGAGAATGAAACAGTCGTTGGCCAGGTGCATATTCTGGATATAGGGCTGCATGAAGATTATTTGAAAAGCGGGACCAGCGAGCATGAATTGGTAAACGAGGAAATGATACGGGCTATTTTCCGGCCCAGACAACAGTTTGCGCATAAGGGTAATTTCGGTCATTCGCTGATAGTGGCCGGCAGCTATGGAAAAATGGGTGCTGCGTTACTGGCTGGTCGCGCCTGTCTGCGTGCGGGGGCGGGGCTGCTCACCTGCCATGTACCCATCTGCGGATACGGAATCCTTCAGACAGCATTGCCCGAGGCGATGATATTGACGGATACCGATGAAAAGATCAACACACAGTTCCAGGGCGATCTGTCCGGATATGCCGTCGTCGGCATCGGACCGGGACTTGGTACAGACAATCGTACCAGGACGCTGTTGGAGATGATCCTCCGAAATTATAAAAAACCTATCGTGATGGATGCCGATGGGCTCAATATGATAGCCTCGAGCCCTTCCCTTCGTTTCCTCCTGCCCCCCTACTCTATTCTTACGCCGCATCCCAAAGAGTTCGAGCGGATGTTTGGCAAGAGCGAAGACGATTTTGCCCGGCTGCGGCTGGCAATTGAAAAGGCCCGGGATCATCAGTGCATCATTGTGCTGAAAGGGCATTATACTTTTATTGCGATGCCCGGGGGAAGGGGATACTTCAATTCCACCGGCAATCCCGGCATGGCCAAGGGAGGAAGCGGGGATGCCCTGACAGGAATACTTACGGCCCTGCTCTCTCAGGGGTATTCGTCCAACGAGGCGGCTTTGTTGGGAGTATATCTGCATGGGCTGGCCGGTGATCTGGCCGCGGAATATATATCCCAGGAGAGCATGCTGCCCTCTGACCTGATCGATCACCTGGGGAAGGCCTTTCTCCATCTGGCCGGCCCAAAAGGGATTTCTATTTTGTAAGATGCCTGAAGGATGCTAAATTTGCCACCCGCTGACAGTCACTGTCTCTTTATGGGCAGGACCGCCGGCGGATCAGGAAACCCGGCCATTGGGCCACAATGATCGTAAGGGGATTATTCTCCGGACGGTCTCACCGGTTTCGGGAAGTAGCGCAGCCCGGTAGCGCATTACGTTCGGGACGTAGGGGTCGCAGGTTCGAATCCTGTCTTCCCGACTTTTTAGATTGATTTTTAAGTGATTAAAAGCTGTTCGGACATATTTCGGACAGCTTTTTGCTTATACATCAACTTTCAAGAACATTGCTACCCATTCTCTATACTTTCTTTTCAGTGTGGCAATATTTTTTAAAATACTTCCTTAGACAGCTTGATGCAAATTCTTGCATTTGCGCATTATCGACGGTAAGGTGTTTAGTCGCATGCTTACCCTCGTGAACTAATTTGGATCTCAAATCATATGATTTGCTAAAAAACTCTTGAGGATTCAGGTTATTAAATGATTCGGGTGATCCACCGAAAAGATCACCAATAAATATTTTACCACTTCGCTTTATTGATTCTTTCTTTAGAAATTCCAATGAGCCAATAACTGAATTCTTTATCTCATCTGGAATTTGAAGGCATTTTATTTCTACCTTCCGCCATTGTGCAGGCGTGAGTAGGCGCTGTCAGCGACAGTTTTCTTCTTAGCACCACTGTAGATTTTTTAGTTAATTTGCTTTTCGCGATCCAATGAGCAAACTTCTTACCGTGAATAAAAGGCAATCAGCCCGTGAAAAAGGGAAACTCCCCGTATATAGGGACCAGCGCCTTAACAACCTGCTGGGTGAAAAATGGCAGGACATCCCCGGGCTGGATGGATACTATCTGGTATCATCGCTGGGACGTATAAAACGACGGGAAAGAGAGGTCGTATATCCGAATGGAAGCTATTACATTCTTCCGGAAAAGGTCATTTTACCACGCAAATCCAAAACGTTCAATAAACACATGCAAGACTATGTTTATGGTCTGCATGCACATCTTACAATCGACGGTAAAAAATACTATCTCCCCATCCGCCGCCTCGTTTACCATTGCTTCGTAAAACCCTTTGCATTGGACGATCTGTCCGTAACCATAGCGGTCAAAAAAGGAGATGGATTGGATATGCGGGCAAATAATCTCCAAATGATCGACACCAGAGCTCGGAACCAGAGAATGTATGACAGGGGACGGATGGTAAGTATATTTCGACTCAACAGCTACCGGCAGCAAGGTGTTTTGGCTTCCTCATCCGTTACCCGTCGTCAGGTGTCGCAATATGACAAAAAAGGTCGGAGGATCAACACCTTTGCCAGTATTTCCGATGCGGCACGGGCCACGGGAATAAACCTTTCCCAGATCGGTAATGTAGCCAATGAATTGGAACCCACCGCTGGAGGTTTCTTCTGGCGATTTGGGAAGGAAAAGACCTTTGATGTAAAAGGATTTCTCGCCAGTCGCAGGCAGAGGTATACAGAAAAAAGGGGGACCAAAGTTACTCAATATGATACCCAAGGCAATCATATTGCTTATTATCTATCCCTACAGCACGCAGGGCGGGCGATCAATGGACATTGGACGAGCATATCGGCTGTTATCCGGGGCAAGCACAAAACTGTGTATGGTTTTCGGTGGAAAAAAGGATATTCGAAGAGAAAAATAAAGCCGCTGCCCACAGACAAGCCAACTGCTTAGAGAACAGTGCTCTACTGTAGATGGGGTTTTCCGCAGATGAGGTAGATACAGTTGTTAAGCTATTCGACACGGTTATTCCCAATACCCGCACGTCTATGAACTCATATAATAATAATTTTGCTTTTCTTGATTTTTCGGTTTACCTTTCATTCATCACTGCACAATATTGACACTACCGCCTTTTAATCCTCCTCTTGTCAATTAACCATTATTAACCTTTTAACCTGTATCTACTCATGCAATTTTCTTCATCGTAGCATTCTTTTGCTATAATCGGACTTTCTTTTCCTTTACTTCTTATTGCATCTTCCATGAAGCATCTATTCCTCTGCCTGTTATGGGCGGAGATATTTACTATTGCCTGCCCGGCACAGGGAAGCATTGACTCATTGCGCTCCTCCATGCCTAGTGACGCCATGCTACGTGACATTGGACAGACTTCGGCCAAGACAGACAAAACGCTTATACAGCGCACGGAAAAATATCTTCGACACCTGTCCAATATAGAAGGTCGGATAAAAAGGCAATGGCAACAGACACATCCGGGTGAACCGGATCGTTTTTCACCCAATGACTACCAACACCGGATACAACAGTTGCATGATACAAATGTGCATATTGCCCCAAGAACCTATGTCAGCCGGCTGGACAGTCTACAGTCCGCTTTGCATTTCCTTCGAACGCAGAAATCGGTGTCCAGCACAGATATGGCCATCCTGTCAGACGCCACTGGCCGGGTGGAGCAACTGCAAAAACACCTGGACATGTCTCAGGATATTTATCAATACATCGGGGAGCGTCGGCAACAGTTGACTCGGCTATTGGCCTCTTATTCCCAGCTACCTGCTGGATTGGCAAAGGATTTTGAACAATTGAAAACCACTGCCTATTACTACCGGCAGGAATTGGAGCAGTATAAAACGCTTATCAACCGTCCCCGGAAGATGGAAGAAAAGGCCCTCGAGCTGTTAAATAAAATCCCCGCTTTCGGTCAATTTATGGCAAAATATTCGATGTTGGCCCAACTCTTCCGATTGCCGGCAGATTACGATAACCCGGGATCACTTTCCGGTTTGCAAACCCGTGCGCAGGTACAGCAGCTACTGCAGCAACAGGCAGGTACGGGTGGCGCTGGTGGCATGGCGGTTCTCCAGGAGCAGGTGGCGGGCGCTCAGGATAAGCTGAGAGCAATGCGGGACAATGTCACCAAATATGGCGCCGGGGGACAGGACATGGATATACCGGGCTTTATACCCGATCAGCAAAAGACAAAAACTTTCCTGCAAAGGCTAACATATGTATTTAACCTGCAGCTGGCGAGGTCTTCTACTTATTTCCCCAATACGGGTAATTTGGGCTTTTCCGTTGGATATAAGATAAAAGATAAAAGCACGGCCGGTGTTGGGTTATCTTATGATCTCGGGCTTGGCTCCGGCTGGGATCATATTCATTTTAGCAGTCAGGGCCTAGGATTAAGAAGTTTTATGGACTGGAGGGTAAAATCCAGCTATTATCTAGCAGGAGGTTTTGAGGAAAATTACCTGATTGCATTTCACAATATCGCACAATTACGTAACTACAGCACATGGCAGGGCAGCGCACTGGTGGGATTGGAGAAGAAGTATCGCATTTCTCAAAAAATGCAAGGAAATATTCAATTGCTATACGACATTTTATACAAGCGTGAACTGCCCCCTGGCCAAATGCTCAAATTCCGCGTCGGGTATTCCTTCTAAGAAATTACAAATTATCATACTATTCAATAGGTTATGAGAAAAAAAGTCTTTTCGTATTTGAATGATGGCAGGCTGCTTTTGTTTTGTGCGGTCGTTATTTTGGCTTCAGGGGACGTTTTCGGGCAGACGACGAAATTATTCTCCATGGGATACCAGTCGGACCCCACCGTCTTCTCCGTGCCTACGCCGCAAGCGGCCTCTCTCGGGAGGTTCGGCAGGGTTCCCGTAGACTTATTCAATGGCTTGTATGATCTGACTATTCCTCTTTATACATTGCCGGTAAAAGGCCATCCTATGGATATCAAGCTAAGCTATCATAGCGGCGGGGTAAAGCCCACGGAAAAAGGAGGAACAGTGGGCGTAGGGTGGTCGCTTATGGCCACGGGGAGCATCACGCGGATACAAAACGGCACGTTGGATGAGCATGTGAACACATTCTACACCGACAGTTTACTGGGCTATTACTGGAATCGCAGCCAGCTCAATATCGCCAATTGGGATAGCGCTAGTTCCCTGAACAACTTTTTGTATGAGCTTGAAGCCGATGCCTATGCCACTGGTACTTATCCTCAGTGGCATGATTGGGCGCCGGATGAATTTCTGTTCAATTTCTTCGGGTATTCGGGCAGCTTCTGGCTGGACAACAACGGCTATTGGCAGATCCGGGAGAACAGCGGTGAAAAGCTGACGATCTCGGTCAATGTGGCCCCCTATACCTATCAATACCCTTCTGCCACCAATTCGGTGACAGTAAAATATTGTTTTCAGAATTTCACTATCACCGATGGCTACGGCAATACATTTATCTTTGGTAGCGATGCTAATTCCATCGAGTTCAACCGGAACAGCCCAGGCGATGTGTGGCCTTCTACGGCCACCTCCTGGTACCTGACCCAGGTGAAGACGGCCAAGGGAGAGAAGGTGACCTTTTCTTACACCCGGCCTACCTATTCGTATTCTATCATCGGATCGATGAATGCCTACATGGCTCAGCTATCCCCTAATATCTACTCAACGTACAGCCTGCAAAACCTTTCGGGTATCATCCATGATCCTGTTTACCTCAGCAACATTACTACTAAGAATGTTTCGATACAATTCAGCTATTCACCATCCAATATCTATTACTATTCTAGCTCTACCACCATGAATGTCTATGGCACACCGTCGGAAGATAATACCGTCAGTGCATATTATTCCAGCCCCAGGGGCGCGACCCTGCCCAGCCAGGAAGTGCAGGTCCAGCCGCCTGTCAATTACAAACTGGACCAGATCTTCATTACCTATGGCAGCTATAATAAACGCTACAATTTTACGTATTATGATTCATCGGTCGCCAATCGACTTTTCCTTAAAACATGCAGTATCGGCCCCCCATCCCGGGCGCTGATCTACCAGTTTTCCTACAACGGCACAAAGTTCTCCAATTATGCTGATGGCAAGCTCGAGGATGGTATCCTGACGACCAAGGTGGACCATTGGGGGTACTACAACGGCAGATTTCCTTTTAAGACCGCCGACCTGCCTGCTACCAATGGGCAGTATAATAACCCTTGGTCCAGTAAGTCCACTGCTGCCTACCCCAGCAATGACTTTATCAGCAACTATTATTCAAGCCGGCAGCCGGTGAGCGACTCCATGAAAGTCGGGTCGCTATCTCAAGTCATTTATCCGACCGGTGGCTATACGAACTTTATTTACGAACCCCATACCTATTCTTCCCAGATCAACCTGGCCAATTATCAAACCACTTCCCTGGGCGCCGACAGCACTGCCGGCGGGCTTCGGATCAAGGAGATTGACTCATATTCGGACCCCAATGCAACTCCTTTTATAAAAAAATACATTTACAAGAATGAGAACGGGTATTCCAGCGGCGTGCTCAATACGGCCGGGATACTGTATAAGGATTCTGTAAACGCCACCGGTCCCAAGGGAACATTGATCCTCAATTATTTTTCCGACAACAATCTTATGCCGCTGCAAAACCCGAATGGCAATCATGTGACCTATTCGCGGGTCATCGAGATCGACTCCGACAGTGGAAGAACGGTATACCGATATGCCAATCATGATAATGGCCACGGGGATATCATGCCGGAGGCGTTCGTGAGCGCAACCATATCAGCCACCTACTACATGCAGCCACTGAGCCGCAATTTCCAACGGGGGAAACTTCTTTCACAAACGGCATATGACAGCAGCAGCAACGTCGTTTCCAGAGACACCATCAACTATTTTAACGATGACTCCCTCACGAACAACCGCGTTGGGGTGAGGGCCTATTGCTTTAAAAGTAAAGACATAAAAATGATGAGCTTTGTTACCAGCGCTGATAATACCTTCCAACAGGCATTTATCTGGGCTCCGAATGTATCTCCTTATGTATATTATAAGCATTTTTATCCCACTGTTCAGAAATCGACCACGTATTTCAAGGGGACCGACTCGTTAAAAACAGTAGAGACCTATCAGTATAATTCCAATAATAATAAGATCAGTCTTGACAGCCTGAAGAATCTGAGCGATGGTTCGGTTAAGATTACCGCTTATAACTACCCTTCGGACTATGGAAGTAATAGCTTTTACAACGGGATGACCAGTCTGAATGTCATTGATCCTGTGATCAAGCAAACGCTCAGCAATCAATCGGGAAAAGTGCTGCAGGTGATCAAAGACAGCCTGATGGCGAATACTATTAATGGGAACAGCTACTATTGGCTGTTTGAGAGGGATGTATACCAGGTTTCAACCGATGTCACCAAGATGAACATTCTGAAATACGATTCCGTCGGCAATCAGGTAGATGCCGTAGGCGCTGACGGCATACCCGTGACCACGATCTGGGATTATGCGGCGATGCACCCTATTGCTTTTGCAAAAAATGCCAACAGCGCTTCCGTGGCCTATACTTCCTTCGAGGCCGACGGCACAGGTCACTGGAAAGTACCCGACACGATACGCAATCTTTCCGGCATGACGGGTATCCAAAGCTATGGGATCACCAGTGCCAAAACCATTACCGATAGCGTGCCTTCAGGAGCGCAGTATATAGTGTCGTACTGGGCGCAAAGCGGTCCGGCCGTCGTCAAAGCCAACGGCACGGTGATTGGGACCAGCCTGACAGGAATGACAAAGAGCGGATGGACCTATTACGAGCATTTGCTTCCCAACACGACGGTAGCCGTCAGCGTGACAGGGGCCTCCAGCAGCACCACCTATATCGATGAGCTGCGGCTGTATCCCTCCACAGCCCAAATGACGACGTACACCTACAGTCCGCTGTGCGGTGTGACTTCCATCACCAGTCCCTCCAACAACATTAATTACTACATATGGGATGATCCCTTGGACCGGCTGCTTCGTATCCAGGACATGGATGGGAACATCGTCAAACAGTACGATTATAACTATCAGCGCTTGGTCTATCCTGCTTACAGCACTGCCCAGAGTGGAACTTTTACCAGGAGTAACTGCGGCACAGGGTACATTGCGGGCACCTATACCTATACGGTTCCCGCAGGGAAGTATAGGTCTTATAGCGGGGTCTCCGATGCCAACCAGCAGGCATTGGCTGAAATCGCCGCCAACGGGCAGCATTATGCCGACAGTCTGGGAACTTGCTACATACAGATAACGATCAATAATATAGGCAGTATCGGCGGGTTTACCGCGGTGTATACCAATCTCAACAATACATCGATTCATTACAGTTTCAGCCTGCCCACCACCAACGGAAACGTAGGATTATTACCGGCCGGTTTGGGAAATTGGAAGCTGGTCATTAGCAAGTCTGGTAATACGACTTCCTATACCTTTGACAGTGGCTGTGGGGTAAACCCGGTGTATGGCACGTCCGCTACCTTCTCGTCGGTGCCGGTGTCGACAACCAATTGTAATACCATCCTTCTTTCAAACAGACCCTTTTAGATTATCAGCCATAAATTCTTATGCATGCGTAATTTGAAACAAATCCTCTTATTTGCCTTGAAGTCGCTCGTGGTATTGCTGGCTTTTACGGCAGGGGTGCCTGGTAAGGCCCAGGCACAGGTAGCATTCCCCAAGGCGTATGACACCGGGTTGGTGGTAAATTATATCCGGAGTTGGGACGCCACTGCACCGGTGACCGACCCCAATGTAATGGTTACATTGTCCATCACCAGCGTCCGATTGACCACCCAATTCTTTGACGGACTGGGCAATCCGCTACAGACAGTTGCCCGGCAGATGAGTCCCTCCAAAAAAGACATGGTGAGCCCTGTTGTATACGACAATATGCAACGGGAACATTACAAATACCTTCCTTTCGTATCCAATGTGCTGACCATCCGCGATACGGTGAACAACGGATACTTTAAAATCAATGCCTTTCAGCAAGACTCGGCTTTCAACAAGGTCCAATTTTCTGGCGAAAACTATTATTACAGTCAGGTAAACAACGAAAAATCGCCCCTGGGCAGGCCAGTGAACACCTATGCGCCAGGCAACAGCTGGGTAGGAGGTGCAAGGGGTATCACCAAGCAATACCTTATTAATGAGCCCACGGACAGCGTCCAGTTATGGACAATCAGCCCAGGTATAGGAAATCTCCCTGTACATGTCGGTGTCTATCAGACAGGGCAATTGTATAAAAATATCGCCGCCGACGAACATAATCATCAGGTGATCGAATATAAGGACAAAGAGGGGCTAGTCGTGCTCAGGCGCGTGCAAGTGACGGGAACGCCAGGTACCGGTCATGTAGGATGGTTAAATACTTATTATGTATATGACACGCTGCAAAATCTCCGTTTTGTGCTACAGCCCCGTCTGGTGGAATTGATCAACCCCTCCTGGTCAGTGAGTCAACCCCAGGCAAATGAGCTGGGCTTCCGTTATGAATATGACACCCGCAAACGTATGATCATCAAAAAAATACCCGGCGCAGGGGAACAATGGATGGTATACGATGCCGATAACCGGCTGGTTATGAGCCAGGATTCCAACCTTCGCGCACAGGGAAAATGGATGGTAATGGAATACGATGCCCTGAACCGTCCATGGCGGACGGGACTGCTGACAGACAGCAACAATAGGGCCTATCACCAGAATTTAGCGCAAAGCAGCACGACGTATCCCAATACGGGCGGCAGCAATTATGATATACAGGCCAGAACTTACTACGACGACTATAGCTGGACCGGCGGCGTTGGCTTAAGCTCCACCATGATCCCGGTGAGCAATACTGGTCTTATCACCAGCTATAACACGTCCCCTTTGTTTGCACAGGCGCTTACGCCCAATTACCAGACCCGTGGATTGGTAACGGGTACGATGACCAAGGTGATTGGCCCCGGCAGTCAATATTTATACAATGTATCCTTCTATGACGACCACAACCGGGTTATTGAAACCCAAGGCATCAATTACACGGGGGGTAAAGACACCATTGTCACGCAATACGACTTTAGCGGAAAGGTGTTGCGGTCATTGGTATTGCACCAGAAGTCCCAACATACAGCACAAAATCATTCGGTGCTAACCAAGCTATCCTATGACTCTGCCGGCAGATTGTTGACCATCCGTAAGAATATCGACAATGCCGGCTCTGATCAGCTGCTTGACAGCTTGCAATACAACGAACTAGGCCAGGTGCAACAGAAGTTACTGGGTAACAAGATCGACAGCCTCGCTGATACCTACAATATTCGCGGCTGGCTGACGGGCATCAATAAGTCCTACGTGGGAGGTGGTACAGCCAATTACTTTGGGTTGGAACTCGCCTATGACCAGACTGCTTCTGTAACAGGCAACAGTTATGTAGCATCGCAATTCAACGGCAATATATCGGGCCTGACCTGGAAGACAAAGGGAGATACGACCAAGCGGAAATATAATTTTACCTATGATACGGCCAACCGGTTGACGGGTGCAGCCTTCAAACAGAATGATGGAACGGGTTGGAGCAACGGCGTAGTAGATTATACCGTCTACGGCTTAGGGTACGATGCCAATGGGAATATCCTGACTATGAATCAGCGTGGTCTAAAGCTCAACAGCTCAGCCGTGATCGATTCGTTAGCCTATAACTATTATACAACTTCGAACCGCCTAAGCCAGGTGAAAGAGCGCACCAATGACACCGCCTCCTTGTTAGGGGATTTTCATTATAAAGGCACACAAGCGGATACAGCCTACCGGTATGATGGCAATGGCAATCTGGTCAAAGACCTCAATAAGGGCATCGATACCATTTACTATAACTATCTGAACCTACCTCAGCAGATACATATGATGGGGAAAGGGAATATCCTTTACACCTATAACGCCGGTGGCAATAAGATCCAGAAAGTGACGATGGATAGCCTGTCCAGGCATTCTACCACCATCCTTTACCTGGGAGGATTTGTTTACCAGCAGATGGACAGCATCAACAACCCCGGCGCTGGTACTGATACGCTGCAATTCCTGTTGCACGAGGAAGGAAGGACGCGATGGGCCTTTCATAAGTTCACTACGGGGGATTCCGCGTACCGCTGGGATTATGACTTCTTTGAAAAAGACCACTTGGGCAATACGCGGGTTATCCTAACCCAGGAAAAGGACACGGCCATCTACGCGGCGACGATGGAAAACAAGTACGCTGTGAAAGAAAACCTGTTGTTTAACAATGTCAGCAGCACACAATACCTGACACCGAATGGGTTCGAGCCCAGCTCCGGCGGCGATACCAGCAACCATTATGTCAGTCGGCTCAATGGCAGTAGTGGTGGCAATCGGATTGGACCCTCCATCGTCCTGAAGGTAATGGCCCAAGACACAGTAACTGCTACCGTCTATGGTTGGTATTCAGGATCAGTTCAACAGCCTCCTAGCCCTGAGCCACCCCTGATCAATGACCTACTGAGTACCCTAACAGGGGATATTATTGGACAGTCGGCAGGGAAACTGGCTGGAGCTACCAGCCCGGTGAACGCCGTTTTGACAGCAGTGATGCCTACTTTTCTCAGCATTAAGGACGCCAATTACAATACATCCAAGCCAAAGGCTTTTTTGAATTGGGTATTATTGGACAATCAATTGAATTATGTGGCGGGAGGTGTTACGCAGATGCCTCTCATTAGTTCTGGCATGAATAAACAGGTGATGCAGACAACCGTAATACCTGTTGTTGCGAGTAAGAGCGGTTATTTGTATATTTATACCAGCAACGAGAGTGCGCAGGATGTGTTTTTTGATAATTTGAATATCCAGTTCAAAGCAGGTCCATTATTGGAAGAAACCCATTACTATCCGTTCGGGTTGACCATGGCGGGCATCAGTGATAAGGCACTGAAGACTCAATATGCACAGAACAAATACAGGTATAACGGGAAGGAAATGCAGAATCAGGAGTTCGCGGATGGTTCGGGGCTGGAAATGTACGACTTCGGAGCAAGGGCATATGATCCGCAAATTGGTAGGTGGCAAAGCGTTGATCCTCTCAGCTACATATCAAGCAGATGGAGTCCCTACAGCTCTACCATGGACAATCCAATTCGTTTCGTAGATCCCGATGGCATGGAGGTAGTGGAGAAAGGGGACACCACGACTTATACCGGATCTGATGCAGTCGAGGCTTTTAAATCCTTGCGACAGAATTTGCTTGACCTGCAAAGCTTCACAAATGATGGTAAAGATCACGATGGTGGTGGGGGGAAGGGTGAAAAAAACAAGGATAACAATCAAGAAAAAGGCGCGGAAGAAATAAAAAAGCATGAAAAGGATCCATTGTTCGGCATGACAGAGGAAGATGCCGAGAAACTTGCGAAAATACTTGGCCCGCTTGAATATGTAGAACTACAATTCGAAACGGCAGCGAAATCTGCCAATGGGTATCTTTCAATCACCACTAAAAAAGGAGTGCTGAAAGTTTTGGTTACTGCAGAGCAATATGAAAATATTGCGAAGGGGCTGTCAAAATTAGGATACTTAACCAATGTATTAGAGTTTGCTATTAACGTAAAACAATTGCAGGATCATACTATCTCAGTAAATCGATTTGCTTACAGAACGACTGGACAAACTGTGAGCATTGCATCGCCGATAGTTGTAGCCGCCATCTATGGTTCCGAGTTTGGACCAGAGGGCACAGCGGTGGGCATAGGGGCAGGCCTATTGTTCAAATTAGGAGAAGCATTGTATGATTCGGCAAGAAGGCCTGCCTACTCGGACACTCCGCCAGGATATGAGAATATTGAGATAAATTGGCAATATGGATTTCACTAAATTTGGCAACTTATCGACCTTATATGCAAGATCAAGTGTATAAAGTAACGTCACAACGGCAAATGGCCTTGTTGAGCTCTTTGCTGTTTATTCATACTATACTAGTATCCTTATACCTCTATTATTACGGATTCGCTGGGAATATCGTTCTTTTGATATCGTACTTTGTGTTCTTTACGTTTGACGGCCTCCCTACCATCATATTGCATCTGCAATATCTTTCTGCAAACCGGTATTCGACCTTGGTCATTCACGGCCAAGACCGGATGCTATCTTATACAAGGCAGGATGAGCATCTTAACTTTTCATTCGATGATATTGAAAAAATAATCTATGTGGCTGGGTTGGGTAATGGGGCTTGGTATTCTTTTAGCGAGTACAGGTATTTTGTGCTGGTTTTAAGGGACGAAAGAAAAATATTGATCAGCAGTCTGATGATGAAATTCGATAAGAAAGACCTTGAGCGAATTTTTGGGATGCCAATGAAGCAATCTAAGCTGCCTCTTTTCCCTTTGATCAGAAAAGAATATCGCTAAAATTGCTGCCAATTTAATAGGTGATATATATCGATTGTATTGCGGCCATTGGGGCTCGGGTCAGCTTCCGTACTGAGACACTACAGCCTTATTGAAAAAAGAACTTTTGTAAGGATTTACTCAGTTCCATATATACCGGATCGTCCAGTTTCAATGAGCTATTGACGTCATAAATGCGCCGTTCAACCGAATCTATTTTTAGGCCCTTGTATGGAGCAAAATGCAACCGGAGAATTTGAGCAATGTCATTTATGTCTATATCCGTGAAAAGTGGATCGCCTCGCTTATTTTTCTTAGTTGGTTTTGCTGCTAAAGATTTAAGACATAGGAAAAGGGTAATTAGCTTATCCTTCATTCCGAGATTAGTCAGTTGAATATTGCCGGTTTCATATTTATCTGCTAGGCTCATTATTTTGGTTTCAGTGCTGTCCAGGATAGAATTCAATTTAGCCTGAAGATCAACGCTGATTCGATCTGCCAGGTGGTCAATTGATAGCTGGGCAGGCGCACCCGTGGAAGATATGGTATTTTGGAGTTCGTTTTTGACGATGACAACAAGGTCCTGTCGGATGAACTGATTATATACCTGTATTTTTTGCCTGTCCTTTAGTTCACTAAGTTCTTCCTCCACCCATTCCAGACTGATTTTTGCAATGGACAGCTTGGATGATTTGCTTCCATTCTTGAAACTGTTGATCCGATGCTGCAACTGTCGCTTTAAGAACAAAAGAAAGTCTTGTTTATCGGCATATAAATCATAGTGTGCTTGGATGTATTTGATGGCATCCTGTGGATTATAGGCCCAGAGCTTAAGGAAGATACTGTTGTAATATAGAATAGCATTCGGCAGCTTAGGGAAATAAAGGAAATAATCATCTTTATAAGGACCTATCTCATAGTGAAAATAAGGGATAAATTGCCCTGGTTTATTGGAATAGTTGTTAAGTTCACCAAAGATCAACCCTCCATTGCGAAGGAACATATTGTTCATTACGAATTTTCTAAACATAGGATCAAGTCTTTTTAAGGCTTTCGAATAGGGCATTTTCGCTGTGGCTCTCGTATTTCATCAGGGTCCGGATATCGGTGTGCTGGGTGAGTTTTTGGATAACGGTGATAGGAACCCCCTTTTCCAGCATAATCGTAACAAATGTCCTCCGGGCCATATGGGAGGACATAAATTCATATTTGGGCTGGCGGATTTGGACCTCTTTCACACCACTGAACCGGATGATTCGGACGGGATGATCGAGTTCAGCAATTTCGCCAATATCTTTCAGATATTCGTTAAATTTTTGATTGGAGATTACGGGTAAGGCATAGTTATATTTTTCCAGGATGGGCAGCGCATTCCGGATAAAGCCGGTGAAAGGGACGATAACCCTCTTCTTTACTTTGATAGAGAGAAAATCCCATTTTGTCCCGTCAAAATCATCCTGACTGAAGCGCATAATGTCCGAAAACCGCTGTCCAGTAAAGCATCCGAAACAAAATAGGTCGCGGACCCTTTCCAGTCGCGGCTGGCTGGACAAATCTTTTGCCATTAGCTGGAAAACCTCCTGCTCTGTCAGCGCCACGATCTCGTTTTTACTTTTTCTCTTGATCTGGGTCTTGATATTGGTAAAAGCGGCTGCATTTTGGTGATAGCCGTTCTCGTAGCTCCATTGCAGGAAGGATTTTAAGGTAGCACAATATTTGGCGATGGTATCATTGAAGAGACCCCGCTTCGGCTCCTCTTCCGAAAGAAAGGGATGTTCCTTGCTGACCAGGAACTTCTCGTACCGGTCAAAGAATGCCTGGTTAAAGCTGCTGAAATTTAGTTGCCTGCCTTCCTTGGCCTGGAGGTCATCGAGGCTTTTGAAGACGGTCTTATATTCCTTTAATGTTCCAGTCGTAAGAACCTGCTGTTTTGTTGTTTCGAACTCTGCCTTGGCTCTTGCCAGTGAATCCCGTTTTACCGGTACATTACCGTTCAACTGGCTATCCAGCAGGCTGCGGATCTCGGCCACGTCAAGAAAATCCCTTTCATCCTTGAGCTTGACATACTGTTTTAGGAGGTTGTTGGCGATAGTATCCAGCTCGTTGTTCAGCTCCAGGCTGCCTTTGAGAGTTGTCTTATATTTCCCTTTATGGAAATCCCATTGTTCGGGCAAAACCTTGATAGTGGTCCTGGCCTTAACCCTTTGCGCACGTTCATAGGTAAAGAATACGTAGAGCGTAGTCTGTTTGGGGTTCAGGATGCTTTTGGGATAATGCTTCTTCAGCCGTTTGTATTCGGCGGTCATTTCCTTCAATTCCTCTTTGGGAACGGATTCCAGGAAAGGTTTGTCGAGGTAAAAATTAACGAATGCCATACTCTGAAGTTAGGAAATTCCGGACAATATTCTCGGACAAATATCGGACAGTTTTCTTGATATACACATGGATAAAAGAAGAATAGGTTTTGCCTTAAATTTTATAAAAACTTAATTATTAAAGTAATATAAATTAAGATTAGGCAAGCTAAGTTGAAAAAATTAATAGGTTCGAATCCTGTCTTCCCGACCAACTTTTGAAACCCGCTCTGGTAGCGGGTTTTATTTTTTACGAACCTCGCAAAATCTTCTCCATCTTCCTGCCCTTTGCCAACTCATCCACCAATTTATCCAAATACCTGACCTTTTGTGTCAGGGGGTCTTTAATTTCCTCCACACGATACCCACAGATCATGCCTGTGATGAGGTTCGCATTGGGGTTTAGCGAAGCATGCTGGAAAAAGGTTTCAAAAGTTACTTTTTCTTTTATGAGCTCCTGCAGTTGCTTGCTGTCGAAACCTGTTAACCACCGTATGACCTGATGTAATTCGTCCTTTGTTCTGCCTTTCTTCTCTACTTTAACGACATACATTGGATAGACCGAGGCGAAGGTCATTTTTGCGATACGAAGGTCTTGTGTAGAGGAATTGGTCATACCACTTATTTTACCCTTAAGTTAATGTTTCTCTCATTCCCCCAACGCCCGCTTTCACAGGCGGCGGACAATGGATTTTAAATTTTAATGCAATTCTTTTATTGATTTTGCAGTTTTTTGCAGGTTTGTACCTACCTTTCACTTGACAATCAGGGAACTTTTTGGCCAAAATTAACAACTTACTAAAAAAAGAGCGGCAGTCTTATATTCTCACCCGCCTAAACCTTCACAATAAGGTATTGAGTGCCAATCTGTGTGAGGATATGGAGGTATCGGAAGACACTGTTCGCAGGGATTTGCAGGAACTTGCGAATGCCGGCAAATTGATAAAAGTGCATGGCGGGGCCTTATCGCTTGCTTTTAGTGAAGTTCATTCCAGGTCCAAAACCATTTATTCCCAGGGGCAGAAAGCGATCATTGCAGAAAAGGCAATTGGTCTGATACAAAAGAATATGTATGTATTGACCAGCGGTGGCACTACTATTCTCGAAATGGCCCGGCACTTACCTCCACAACTCAAAGCCACATTCATTACGGGCAGCATCCCCGCTTTAAATGCTTATGTGGCGCATCCCAATATCAATGTGATCGCCGTGGGGGACCGTCTCAACAAGGAATCAAAAATTACGGTGGGCGCCAGCACCATAGAAAAAATAAAAGAGGTAAATGCTGACCTGTGCCTCCTGGGCACCAATGCCATCGATCTGCAAAGAGGAATGACAGATAACGACTGGGAGGTGGTGGAGATGAAAAAGGCCATGATCGCTGCGTCTGCCAAAACCGCTTGCCTGACCATTGCTGAGAAACTCAACTCTTTTGAAGCCTTGCAAGTGTGCGAATTAAGGCGAATTGACTATTTGATCACGGAATTGGACCCGACAGATAAATTATTGCAACCCTATGTGAAGGCAGGGGTTACAGTCATATAGATTTTTTTAAAAAACCAAAACGCAAAAGTATGAGAAAATGGAAGCTTTTTAGTTTGATCATGTTTGTTATGCTAAACATGATTACAAACGACCTGAAGGCTCAAGGAGTTCCCATTAGCGGAACTGTGCTTTCAGAGGAAGGTACGCCGCTGGCGGGGGTCACGGTTGCCATAATTGGCAAGAACCAGGCGGTTGTTACCGATGACAATGGAAAATTCACCATTAACGTAAAAGCAGGCTCCGTGCTGGAATTTAGCTATGTGGGCTATTCCGCGCGAAAGGAAAAGGCCGCAGCCGGCATGGAAATACACTTATCAAAAGAGGGATCCAGCCAGATGAGCGATGTCGTCGTTACGGCGTTTGGTATAAAAAAGGAACGAAAGGCATTGGGATATGCGGTTTCCGATCTGAATGCGGCGGAACTGATGAAAAATAAAAATACCAATGTGATCAACTCACTGGCAGGTAAAGTACCTGGCGTAAACATTACACAATTCAGCGGTTCGGCAGGTGCGGGCGCTTCCATCACCATTCGGGGCGGCAACTCTACATCTGAGGGAAGGCAAAACCAGCCATTGTTTGTTATTGATGGTATTATATATGATAACTCCACTACGGTCACCGGCAATACAGGTACCGATGGTTTATCCCGCAGCAACACCACTTTCTCCAATCGTGTTATGGATATTAACCCGGAGGATGTTGAAACCATGTCGGTTTTAAAAGGCGCCGCCGCAGCAGCTTTGTATGGTTCGAGGGCGGCTGACGGTGTGGTTATTATCACCACCAAAAAAGGAGCAGAAGGAAAGGTATCCGTGAGTGGTACCAGTAAGATCGCCTCTTCCTCCGCAAATAAGCTGCCTGAGGTGCAAACCGAATTTGGCCCCGGCACCCTCTCCAGTAATGGTGTTTTAAATACTGCTTCGTATAACTCCTGGGGACCGAAAATCCCGGCCGACAGCTCGAAATATGACAATATCGGTAAATTCTTCCAGCACGGTTTAGTATACGATAACAATGTAAACCTGTCTGGTGGAAGCAAGAATGGTACCTTCTTCTTATCCGGATCTAATTTCAAACAGACAGGTATCGTTCCCAACACAGACTATAACAAGACTACTTTCCGTTTTAATGGTGAGCAACGGTATAACCGCCTGACAGTAAGTGCAAATGTGGCTTACTCCATTGCCGATATCGACAGGACTTTAACGACTGCCGGACTTTATGGAAGTGGCGTTGGAAGTATGCAGGCACTGTACACTTTTCCAACAACGTATAATATAAAAAATTATCTAAACCCTGATGGGTCACAATACCGGATATACTCCGGAACACTGCCTTTGGAAGGGGATATAGACAACCCTTACTGGATTATCAATAAGGATAAATTGACATCACAAACCAAACGTATCACCGGGGGCATCAACGCCAGCTACAAGATCACCAACTGGTGGGATGTTAATGCACGTCTGGGCTATGACCAGTATGCCACCAATGACTATACGTATATCGCCCCGGGGTCTGCATTGGCCCCGCTGTACCAGAGTGGGCGTTTGAGCAAGGACCTGTACAACTATAGCTACGTGACTACCACCGTGATGACGAATTTTCATAAAACGTTTGGCGATTTTGATACGCACCTGATGCTGGGAACTACGTCGGAAAACACGAACATCGTAAGCCAGAACCATTGGGGATATAACTTTGTTGTACCCGGCACCATCAGCTTTAATAATATTGCAACCACCAATAAATTTTTTACTGACGGAACAACGAGAAAGCGTTTGGTCGGAGTTTATGGGGAAGCCGGCATTTCTTATAAAAACATTGCCTTTCTTACGGTGACCGAACGTAACGACGCGTCGTCAACTTTGGCGGTACAAAACAACTCTTATTATTATCCTTCTGTAAGCGGGTCATTCGTATTTACGGAGCTGTTGCACGGGAATAACATCCTTTCTTTCGGCAAAGTGAGGGGAAGCTGGGCAAGAGTTGGTAAAGACGGAAACCCTTATGCAACACTTACATATGAAAACCCTTCCATCAGCATTGGCTCTTTCACCGGAGTCGGTAACCAGTACTATGCCGGTAACCCTAACTTAAAACCTGAAATTCAGGACTCCTGGGAAGTAGGCGCAGAGCTTAGATTCATGAAGAACCGTATTGCCTTGGATTATACTTATTATCATAGTCAAACGAATAATCAAATCGGGCAACCACGCTTGGCCCAATCCGGCGGATTTATTTTCAGCACCCTCAATTCCGGCTCGGTAATTAATAAGGGAATGGAAATAGCGCTTAGCGGTAAGCCAATCATAACAAAGGATTTTAGCTGGGATGTGATGCTGAATTATTCTTATAACAAAGGCAGATTGGGAGCTTTCATTCCGGGCGTAGCCTATTTTTACCCAACAGACGCTCAGTTCGGAACAATAAAAGCTGCTTCAATTCCCAACGGAGGCTATTTTCTTGGAATGACAGGTACTCCTTATTACCGTGAACTCGATGCGAAAGGAAATCAAATACCCAACGGGCGCTACCAGGTAGATCCTACAACAGGATTCTATAAAGTCAATACTACCGGCACTGCAGTTGTAGGTAACCGTGAGCCGGATTTCATCGGCGGTTTTAACAACACCGTCCGTTACAAAAACCTTTCTTTATCAGTCCTGTTCGACATTCGCAAAGGTGGAGATATTTTTAATGGTACCGAGTATGCCCTGGTTGCAAATGGTTTAAGTAAGAAAACCTTGCTGAACGATCGCCAGTCGGTAACAGTCACCGGCGTTAACAGCCAGACCGGCGCTGATTTTAACCAAACCTATACTGTAGGTCAGAATTACACCATTGGCAGCACGACATATTCCGGCGCGTATATGATCCAGCAATATTGGCAAAACTACGCGGCCAACTCCAATAACTTTATTACTTCAGTAAACTGGGTGAAGGTAAGGTCGTTGTCATTAACATACGACTTTTCCAGTATACTGAAGGGTTCGAAAATTATCAGAGCCATTTCGGCAACAGCAGTAGGCACCAATTTATTTACATGGACAAATTACAAAGGAATGGATCCTGAAGTAAGTGCTGCGGGAGGCACAGGAGGTTCAGGTTCTCAAGGTATTGATTATCTGGGCGTACCCGCAGTAAGGACGTTCACATTCGGGATAAATGTTTCTTTATAATCATTGAAAAAAAGTAAATCATGAAAAATTTCAAATATATTATTTTGGGCGCCGTGTTAGTGTTGGGTTCCGCCTCTTGTAAAAAGTGGCTGGCTGTAAATGCAGACCCGGATAATCCAAACAACCAAAGCGTACAGGTTCAAAACCGATTGCCCTGGATAGAACATTTTTACCAGTACACGGCAGGCGTTACCAATTATCGTACTTCATGCCAGTCAGGCGTGTATTATACAAATTCTGGCAACCCCAATACATTTAGCACAACCTGGCAATGCACCAACGCCAATTCAACCACCTCCTACCAGACATGGTTTGTAGAAGTATCTTCCAACCTAGTGGATATGTATAACTCCGCCAAGAAAATAGGCGCCTATCATTACATGGCGGCGGCCGACGTGTTCCATGCACTGGGTTATATGGAAATGCTGGATCTGTATGGTGAAATGCCTTATACACAGGCGGGGACCGGCAATCCAAGTCCTAAACCTGATGACGGTAAGACTATTTTTAACGGATGTATGGCAAAATTGAATGAGGCTATCAGTTTGCTCGCTAAAACGCAGGAAACCGGGGCCCCCTCACTTGCAAGCGGTGATTTGTGGAGTGGCGGCGATCTTGGTAAATGGACAAAAATGTGCTGGGGATTAAAGGCCCGTTACATGCTCAAGCTGTCAAAAAAAACAGATCTGTATAATGCGGATTCTATTCTGTACTGCCTGTCACAAGGCCCACAGTCCAATGCCGATAATATAGTAGGACCGGGTTTCAACAACAGTACCGTCACTGATTATTTATATGGTGATCCGGTAGTAACAAACGGCAATTTCGATTATGCAGCGTATGGCAGTTCCGCCCGTATTTCTCAATACTATTACAACCTGCTGACCAATATGCGTGGCGCCGGTGTTATTGATCCCCGCATGAGCAAAATTGTACCTGCTTACATGACCGGTATTCAACTGGATGGCAGTGGTAAAGTAGCGTCTTATACCTGGACCCGTTCAATTGGGGTGGATTCTTATGGTCCCTCAGCCCGGTTGGTGAAAGGGGGTGCTACTTCCATTGTAACGCCTGTGTATGCCGCTGCAAATAAAAATATAAAATACACTATCAATGATGCAACGGATCTTGCCAATTTTATTGCTGACCAGGCTGCGGCAGGGCGTCCTTACACCGTCAATGGAAATACCGTAACGGTGACATACAAAGCAGGCTCCATCTATATAAACAGTACCAATTATGTGTATGCCGGGGATACGGTGTATGTAAACCTGCGCAGCAGCGCTATTGCAACATCCGGTATACCTGCCCAGGGTCAGAATGATGTTAACTGGTATCCTTCAGTGGATGCATTTAATGCGGGCGCCATTGCTTCCACAGGCTCGTTCCAGGTTCGCCCTGTCTCCGACCAGGAGATCCTGACTTACCATGAGATGAACTTCATCAAGGCTGAAGTGTATATGAGAAAGGGGGATGTTGCAAATGCCTATACGGCATATACAGCGGCTATCCAGGCGCATATGGATATGATGCAGGCAAAGCTAACCTCATGGGCGGGTACATATGGTCTCACTAATCCTGATATGACACCCATGAATTCCGGAGACGTGAGCGCTTACATCTCCAGTACAGCAGTTGCACCGGCAGGAAGTCTTACCATGTCGGACATCATGTTGCAGAAATATCTTGCTATGGGTTGCAGTATCGAGAATTGGAACGATATGCGCCGCTTTAACTTCAGTGCCGGCAATGTAGGTAGTTTTGGCGTGGTTTACCCGGGTTACCAGCGCGGACCCTTGTTTACGGGTACAGCTCAGCTAACGGGTGCTGGCCCAACAGATGTTAGATATTGGATGCGTCGCTGGGCATTGCCACCAACCTATGAAATAAATTACAACTCTGTCAATACACTTGCGTTAAACCCCCATGCCACCGACCCGAATATCTGGAGCATGCCTGTTTGGTGGGATTGTGCGACGGATGATGAATATTATGGTTACCTTAAGAAATAGTAAACAGCCTTTTAGAAACCCGCCACCGTGGCGGGTTTCATTTTTGCTTGAATTGACGTAACTTTATCCTTGAGTAATGATTGGTTTATGAATAATAAACTAATAATGTGGATACCTATCGTCGGGGTCTTTGTCAGTCTGGTGAATTTTGATAAAGAGAACGGTATGAGCGTTTTCTGGGCCTATTATCAGGCAGCAATGCTCGTTGTGTTTATTTGGATCATGGCATTTTTACAGTACGGAAAGTGACCCGTTACATCTGACAAACTCTCCTTCGTCCTTAGATCCTGGATCCGTTCAGGAACGGGATCGTCGCGGCTTCAATTAACCCTCCCCTTTTCATCTTCTGCTCCCGTTGAACGGTCCCGGTTAGCCTTTAGATTGTCTTTCCCGAAACTCCTTGAATAGGTCAGATGCACAGCAGGAAAGACAAAGCTGATATCCTGCTTTAATACAAGGTTCAGATCGGGCCTGTCGACATATAGTTTGTATGTCATTGTATTGAGCATGTTGGTATAGGTCAGCCGTAAATTGCCTTTCCCCAGCTTCTTCCGGATGCCCACGTCCAGGGACCCGATGGCCTTGACGGCATATATTCCTAAGAATGTCGGAGACTGATAGAACCCCGTCAGGTCCACCGAATAATCCCTGGGTAGTTTGAATGACTGGGCCATATTGATGTTGACATTCTTCTGATCGATGCGTATCGGGGCCAGATTGTATATCGCATTTGTCTGCGACCATATGCCCGTGACATTGAATACAATATTCCACCAGGGCTTTAGGTTGAACGGCAAGGTCAGCACCGCGGAGACGACCTTATTGTTCTCCAGGTTGGCAGAACTCAGGGTCTCGATATTGGTAATGGAGTCGATAGTAGGATTGAAATTTGCGATCGGCGCTTTTTCATATGAATAGGATATTGAAAGGAGATATTTCTTATAGGAATAGTTGAGCTTTATAGCATCGGTCAGTGAAGGCTGTAACGCGGGATTGCCCGCAAAAAAAGTCGTAGGATCGATGAAAATCGTAAAAGGAGCCATGTCATTAAAGGTTGGCCGGGTGATACGACGGCTGTACGCCAGGCTCAGCTCATTATTGTCGTCGAGCTTTCGGGTGATATAGATACTGGGAAAAAGATTTCCATAGTGCCTGTCGACAATATTTTTTAGAGAATCGGAGCCCAGGTTAGAGTTGGTATATTCGTATCTCAATCCGGCTTTTAACTCTGTCTTGCCATTGGGGTTGGCATTGAAAGAAGCATATGCAGCCTCGATATCTTCCTGCAGCTGGTATTTTGCAGATAGATTGGGATCTGCGAGCCACTCATTCCCTTCCAGCCTGTCGATACGCACGTCATTGCGGAACCTTGAGATGGTGCTCTTCAGCCCGGCCTCCAGGCTTAGTCTTTTTCCAAGTCGCCGGGCATAATCGACGGCATTTACCCAAAAACCAATGGGAGTGATCTTGGAACTTCTCGTCTGCTTCTGGAATAGGAACTGGCCGCTGCTATCAGAGTAGTTGCTGAAGTAGCTGACTGGATTGTCGTCCCTATAATGAAGATAGTCGAAATTATAAGAGAGCTTCTCCCCTTCGGAGAATGTGTGCTGTAAATTCAGGTTCACGCCGTAGTTGGTCCAAAGATTGGTTTCGATGTTCTTGATCTCGATCGCCGTATCCTTATGACCGCTGGTAGAGGTAGACCCGAGGTTAAGGGCATCCATTGACCATTTATTGTTGTACCCGGAAACCAGTACACCGATGACCGACCGGTTGCTCAACTGGTAGTCCAACCCCAGACGGACATTATGGTTACATTGAAATGTATTACGGGCAGTAAAAGTTGCGCTTTCCCAGATCTTTCCACCATTGCTGATCCTGTGATAAAAAGGCCAGTCCATTTCTCTATGTACCCTGGAAAAGCTGTAATCCCCATATAGGTTGATCTTACCCTGTCGATGGTTGAAGTTGATGTTTGCCTGCGGCATCTCGCGGTTGCCGTATCCTATCGTCAGCGAGTAAGAACCGTTAGTCCCATACTGATCGTTGACCTTTAATAAAATATTGATATATCCAGCGTTCCCTTCTGCATCCAGTCCGGCGGGAGGGGTAGTGATCAGCTCGATCTTTTCAATGTTCCCGGCACTCATCCCGGCCAGCATTTGCAATACGGCAGATATGGGCATTCGGTTGATCTTCCCATTTATCATGACAACCACCCCATTCTTGCCGCTAAGGGAGATGGAATTATTCTGTCGGTCAATGATAACACCCGGTGATCGCTCGAGAATGTCCAATATCGTGCTGCCGGCAGTGGTGATATTACCTTCGACATTGACGACCATCCTGTCTATCTTCTGTTCGAACAATGGTTTTTTAGCGGTGACCGTTACTGCAGTCATCTGCTGGCTGGCTTCGGATAGCACCTGCTCTCCCATGTTCTTTTCCTCCCCATCGGTGAACAATAGAATTGGGCTGTACACTTTTTCAAAACCAGATGCAGAAAAAGAAAGGACATAGCTTCCCGACTTTACTTTCAACAGCGAATAAGCTCCCTTTTCATCCGTGATCACTCCTTTTTGTAAGGAGGAATCTGCGGAGTGCAGCAGCAGAACATTCACTCCAGTCAGGGGCTTTTTCGACTTGTCCACTACTACACCGGATATCTGGGCATTTACCTGGTCAGCAAACAAAAACATTCCTATCCCCATGGCAAACAGGCGACAATACATGATTGGGCGTTTATGGTTAGCAAAAATGTTACCTGGGCATTCGGTAAGCGCCAATGTTTCTGTAGTAAGTCACTATTTTATAAGAAGGTAGCCGGACGGGGGGATTAATAAATAGAGTAGGTAGAATAAATCTAAACAAAAAAATGGCTTGCTCCAAATTGATGGTCTTAAAATGCTATCACTACCTTCCCGAACGCCTCTCCCGACTTGAATCTATGAAAAGCCTCCTGTACTTTTTCAATGGGGAAAACGCTGTCCACGACAGGCTTCATATTATTCTTCTCGATGGCGTTGACAAAGTCGGTTAATTCCTGCGCACTCCCCACCGAATACGCCTGCAGCCGGATATAGTTCGTGATCAAAGGGATCAGGTCGATGGTCAGTTTGGTACCCGTCAGCAAGCCGACCAATCCGACAAAGCCATGCTGTTTCACCGAGAGGATGCTTTGTTCAATGGTATCCGTTCCGGCTATATCCAACGTTACATCTACTCCGATGCCGCCGTTCAGACGTTTGACTTCGCTACTCCATTCCGGGAACTCTTTATAATTGATCACCTCATCGGCTCCTAAATCCCGCAGCTTTTGCTCTTTTCCCTTGCTGCCTGTTGTGGCGATCACTTTCAACCCGAACATTTTGGCTATTTGTATGGCGAAAAGGGAGACCCCTCCGCTGCCCTGAACCAAAATAGTTTGTCCGGCCCGGATATTGGCTTGATCGACAAGATATGCCCAGGCTGACAGCCCGGCCACCGATAATGAGGCTGCTTCCTTATCTGTAAGATTAGCGGGTGTGCTAACCAATGTATTTTCTGGTTGTACCGAGTATTCGGCCAAAAGCCCGGGGATATTAAAGCTAGTCCTCCATTGGTCGTTGTAGGGGGTATTCCGCCCTGCTTCCCAGCGGGAAATAAAGGGAATGGTCACACGATCGCCTTTTTTCCAGCGGGTGACCTTATTTCCGACCTTTTCCACTATGCCCACTCCTTCGGAAACAGGAATATGCGGAAGCTGGATGCCAAAAGGTATCCTGTTCTCCACTATGATCAAATCATGGAACTCGAGTGCCGCGGCAGTAGTTCTTACAAGTACCTCATGTTCGTCCATAACAGGCATTGGAATGTCTCTAAAGTGTAGATGCTCGATACCAAACTGCTCTAACTGTATTGCTTTCATAACATAAAAATTGTATCACCAAATGTAATTTCTAAATATCACTCGGTCAGGGGTGATATGGACTTTGTAATGGGGCGATTTAGACATGATGAATTGCTGTACCTTTAACACCCATGGATCAAGAACTTATATGATCTTAACAATAAAGCCTTGTACAAAGGACGACATAGATGACCTGCTCAAAGTGGCGAGGCAATCCTACCTGGAGCATTACACCTATTTATGGCACGACCAGGGAACTGGCTATATGCAGGCCAGCTTCAATACCGGCAAATTGCATGATGAACTATCCAACCCCAATTCGACATTCTTCCTGCTCCATGACGGGCAAAAATTTGTGGGGCTGATCAAGCTGAACATAAATAGTCCGATAGCCGGCTTCCCTGCGGATACCGCGTTGGAGCTTGAACGTATCTATTTTATCAAAGAGGCATCCGGGAAGGGCTTGGGTAAAGAGGCAATTAATTTTGTTTTGAGCTTTGCCAGGCAAAGACAAAAGACTGTAATCTGGCTCAAGGCAATGGATAGCAGTATCGCTGTAGCGTTCTATAAAAAAAGAGGCTTTCAGATCATAAACGAGTTCGATCTCCGGTATCCAAATTTAAAGGAAGAATACAAAAGAATGTATGTGATGTCTTTACAGTTGTCGTGATGACTCCACAACCCGAAATATCACAGCTGGTTGACCACCTCTTCCGTCACGAATCAGGAAGGTTGGTTGCCGTATTGACACGCATCTTTGGGATAGAGAACCTGGAGCTTGCCCAGGATGTCGTCCAGGATGCCTTAGTGGAAGCCATTCAGCATTGGCAATATAAGAGAGTCCCTGATAACCCCTCGGCCTGGCTTTTTCGGGTGGCCAAAAATAAGGCCGTCAACCAAATCAACAGGGACAGGAAGAAAATGCAGTACTCATCCGATGCCATCCATTACCTGCAATCAAAGTGGACGGTCGGCCCGGCATTGGAATATCTCTTTTCGGAAGAAGAGATCCACGACGATGTGCTGAGAATGATCTTTGCCTGTTGTCATCCGGCTATTTCATCTGACTCTCAAATTGCGCTTGCCTTAAGAAGGCTCTGTGGATTCAGCATTCCTGAGATTGCCAGGGCATTCCTCACCACGGATGAAAATATCACGAAAAGGCTGGTAAGAGCGGAATAAGCGATTACTGTTATACACGAGGATACTCTGCATCGTACAACCGGTGTATCGAAATCGTACACCTGTGGAAAAGCCACCGATGTAAGTTGGTGATTGCTACAGGGATAGATGTTGGCACTGATTTAGCTGTTTATCAACAACTTATATCCTCCATATGATCAGGAACTACTTCAAGATCGCCTGGCGCAATATGATGAAGAGCAAGATGTTCTCCTTCATCAACATCCTTGGTTTGACCATCGGCATCACCGTGTGTATGATGATCTTTTTGTTCATCATACATGAGACCAGCGCCGACAATTTTCATACCCGTGGCGCCAGCATCTACCGTGTGATGCGTCATTTCCAGAATGATGGAAAGGACGGAAGTGCGGCGTATTTATCCGGCCCTTATGCCCCTGCCCTGCTGAACGATTTCAAAGGACAGATCGTCAGGGCAGTGCGGGTCAATCCCACCGACGGGCTGGTGGTCATTGGTAACAAGTCATTTCATGAAAAGAAGATCGTCGACGTAGATTCCAATTTCTTTAGCCTCTTTTCTTTTCCGCTGCTGCGAGGCGATACGGCTTCCGTATTGAAAAACGCCTCTTCGGTCGTGCTTACGGAGACCACAGCCAAAAAGTATTTTGGTAACATCGACAATGCGATGGGCAAGGTCATCGAGCTGGATAAGACCCTGCCATTAAAGGTAATGGGTATTGTAAAAGATGTACCTACCAATTCCCATCTTGATTTCGACCTGATCGTTCCGTTGGCGAATTACAAGGACAGGGGATTTATGAATATCTGGATCAACAACGGCTTATATACGTATGTACAGCTCGATCCCAATTCCACGCAGGCGCAGATGGAAAGAGCGTTCCCCGCCTTTATGGAGAAATATATGGGAAGCGATATGCAGAAATTTGGGTTTCATTTTGTCTTGACGCTGACACTGCTAAAGGATGTTTATTTTGAGAAGGCTGCATTTGACGACGTACGGCATGGGGACAGGTCGGTGGTATATGTCTTTCTTTCTATTGCAGCTCTTATCCTGTTGATAGCCTGTATCAATTTTATCAACCTGTCCACTGTTAGGGCTGCGGAGCGGTCAAAAGAAGTGGGACTGCGGAAGGTATTGGGAGCGGTGCGCAATCAGATCGTCGGTCAGTTCATCGGGGAATCTATTTTGATGACTATAATATCCTGTATCCTATCGATAGTGCTACTGTCGATGGTAATGCCTGCTTATAGCCAGGTGCTGGGTTATTCACTGCAGTTGTCTGAGCATATCGGTCAGTTATTGCTGTTCTGCGCTGGGATCATTGTCGTGGTAGGCATACTGGCAGGCAGCTATCCTGCCTTCTTTCTTTCGAATTTTACCCCCTTTGAAGCCCTGAAAGGGAAGCTGCGGCTAGGCAAAGGTGGCGCTGCGTTCAGACAGGGGCTGGTGGTGGTACAGTTCAGCATATCCGTATTCCTGATCATCGGTACCATCCTGATGACAAAACAGATGAACTATATCAAGAACAAACAGCTGGGATATGATAAGGAGCAGACGGTTATGGTGCCTATCGACAACAATGATATATATAACCATCTTAATAGCTTTAAAACAGCCCTGCAGAACAAGACGAGTATCGGCGCTGTCTCCATGATGTCCGGAGAACCGGGCGGTTTTCATGATATGCATATGTTTGACGTGGAAGGCCATCCGGCGAAATGGATCGCCAGGACCGAATTCGCTGATTTTGAATTCGTGCCTACGCTGGGTCTGAAGATCATTGCAGGCAGGAATTTCTCCACCCAATACCGGACTGATACCACAGATGCCGTGCTGATCAACAGGACTGCTGCAGCCAGGTTGGGCTGGACACCCGAACAGGCGATAGGCAAATGGATCAAGAATACGGTGAGGGATAACACAAGGCGTCATATCGTTGGCGTCATCGAGGATTATAATTTTCTTTCACTGAAAGAGGAGATGGCCGCGCTGGTGATTTCGCCTGCCGAAGATAGACGCATAACATTGATAAAGGTAAAACCCGGTCTGCTGGATGCAGCTATGCAGTCCATAAAGTCCGAATATGCGAAAGCCGCACCCGCCTACCCGCTGGAATACCGCTTTCTCGACCAGCAGTTCGGCGAGATATATCGCAATAATCTGCGCCAGCAAACCATTCTAACCGTATTCGCCGGACTGGCTATATTTGTTGCCTGCCTGGGTTTGTTCGGCCTGGCATCCTTTGCCGCCGCCAAACGTGTGAAGGAGATCGGCGTAAGAAAAGTGCTGGGGTCCTCGGTAGAGAGCATAGTAATGCTGCTGTCGAAAGATCTGTTGAAGCCGGTGTTTATCGCTACCTGTATTGCTATACCCGCAGGATATTTTGTCATGAACAGCTGGTTACAGAATTTTGCCTACCAGACCCCTCTGAGCTTCTGGGTATTTCTATTGGCTGCAATGGCGACTTTTCTCATTGCCCTCTTGACAGTAAGCATCAAGGCAATAAATGCGGCAAGAGCCAATCCGACAAAAAGCCTGCGGGCAGAATAGATACAATATGACCCCGGAAAATGCAGCAACTGTCTTTACGGGGAATTTGTAGGATTGGAATACGGGAATGTTCTGGTCTACTTATCAGCTCCCGGACATCAAGGCCTTAAAAGGGCCACGGGTCAGGGACAACTCTATATCTTTTGTGATGAAGTGGATCAACTCAGGGGCTAAGATTTAAACCTATTTACCGGTGGCCTTTATTTCCCTATCTTGAAGGATGATCAGACTGGCAACTTTTCAGGACATCCCGGAACTGCAGCAGCTTATTGCCCTTTCGGTAAGGGGATTGAGCGCGTCATATTATACTCCCCGCCAGATAGAAAGCGCCATTCGCTATGTCTTTGGCATCGATACCCAACTCATCATTGATGGAACCTATTACGTAGTTGAAAAACAGCATATCCTCGTGGGCTGTGGTGGCTGGAGCAAAAGAAATACGCTGTATGGCGGCGATCAGCACAAAGATACTGCCGACCCCTTGCTTGATCCTGCCAGGGATGCAGGGAAGATCAGAGCATTCTTTGTACACCCGGAACATGCAAGGCAGGGCATTGGCACCCAGATCATCAGGACCTGTGAGGCCGCTGCCCGGGACTATGGATTTACTACACTTGAGATGGGCGCAACCCTGCCAGGAGTGCCATTATACCAGGCAATGGGATATCAGCCAATAGAAAGGATAGATGAGACTTTACCGGATGGGGAGGTGCTTGGAATTGTGAAAATGAGAAAGAACGGCATTTAATAGATCTCGATCACTTCCTCTGTATCCGTATCGAATATAAGTACCCCCTCCCGATAGCCGTCAAGCTGTCCCAGCAATCCGCCTTTATTATTCCAGATAGAGCTTTTTCCGGCACACTCATAACCATCGGCCTGTCCCACGGAGTTCGACATCAGTACAGTCATGGAATAGCTGCTGCCTATTTCAGCAAGTCTTGCAAGGGCCTTATCGATGCCATGCATGAATTTGGCCACGCTGGCAATGTAGATACTTGCTCCATCTGAAAATGCTTCTTCCGCGTGTTGCGGGATAGAGATCTCATAACAGATGGCAAGGGCAATCTCCTTCCCTACCCTGTTGGGACCATGCTGACCACTGACAAAAAAAGGCTCCTCGTCCGCGTGCAAATATTTCTTGGAATACAGCTGTCTGGGTTTGCCTGGCTGGAAAAGCGCCATGCTGATACAAATAGCATCCCCATGCCGGGTTGGTATGCCGGCGCCGATGATCAGCCGATGGGTATCACTGATCTGTTGAAATACGTCCAGCCTTTTGTCTTCGGGATCGATGGCCAGTGTCTGGGCCAGGGTCGGCTCATAGCCTGTTAAGGATAGCTCGGGAAAGATGAAGATATCGATCCCGGAGGATACTGCCCGAGCTATCAGCGTTTTATGTTGCTGGATATTGCGGGCTATATCAGCCGTTACAGGCCTTGTCTGTGCTACGCCGACTTTCATAGCAACGAATATCGATAGAAAAAAGATCTTCAAAAAGTCTATTCTATCCTCCTGCCCAGTGAGGCTGGAGGAGATGGCCGCCATGACGGTCGTGGACTCGTCTTCCTATTGGCAGAGGCGCTATTTTCTGATACGGGCTACCCGTAAAAGGATGGGAAACCGGCCTGTGCATGTTTCCCTGTCTCCCCAGGCTTTTTCCAGCTCGTCATGGACCAGGTCGACGGAATTTCTACCCGTGGCTTTTTCATAATGCTTTACAGCCGACCACGTGCCCAGATAGCCGATGAGGTGCTCAAAGGTCCACTCAAGAGTATTTTCGAATGGAGGAGATTCTATTTCGTCAAATGGGAAAGGTATAGTCCGGTAGTTGTCATCGATATATTTTCTTTCCTTATCCCAGTAAGGGCCAACGACATCTCGGTAAAAAGCCGCCACTACACGATCCAGGGAAGGAGATAGTTGGATAAGCCCATAGCCGATGACGGCCAGTATGCCTTTGTTCCGGATGGTCCGGGTCACTTCTTTATAAAAGGCGTCGAAATCAAACCAGTGAATGGCCTGCGCCGCCGTGATCAGGTCAAAGCTGCTGTCGGGGAAAGAAGTGTTCTCCGCAGGCTGCACCGAATAGTCGATCCTTTCGTGCATAAAGGCGTTTTCGATTTGTTGCCGGCTGATATCTGTAGCAGATACTTTTTTAAAGGACTGCGCCAGCACTTGCGCTACCTGCCCGTTTCCTGTACCACAGTCCCAGGCATTGTCCCTGGCAGGAACGATAGATAACAAATAATTATAGAGCGCATCCGGATAGGTAGGCCTGAACTGGGCATACTTGTCGGACTGATAGGAAAAATTATCTTTCATATATGCTATTAATTTCCGCTGCAACCCCCGCAACTACTGCCCCCTCCACAACTGCTCCCTCCACCGCAGCTGCTTCCGCTGCCGCAACTACCTGACGAGTCGGAGGCGCCCACACCGCTCCGGTACCACACCGGTGTATATAGAAGGAACAATCCGGAAAGGGCGACGCCTTCCGTCCAATCGCCGAAAGCTGTCGTACCTTCCATGGCAAATTGTGATACGAGTTGGTTATTCGTGTTGACAATGCTGCCCGATCGTTGCTGATAGAGCTCTTTCACTTTTCTGCTGACAACGGCTGACTTGGACAATCTACTTGCAACGACCGCCAGCACAATGATAAACACTGCTCCTTCCAACAATAAGAGGATGATAGGCTTTCCATTCAGGGTGCCTTGTATGGATCTCGCCAGCAACATGCCCAAGATAGCAACATGAAAGATATATGTACGTAAGAGGGATTCCGGACGGCGTCTGAATTTGCTTAGGGCATCCAGGACGGGATGAGAAAAGCTTGCGCGGTTATACCAGGTGGTCATCAGGGTATTATAATTCAGCAGGCTCCCGTCGTCCTCTCTGGCATAAGCGTGTATGAGAGGATTGATATCTCTGGGATCGGACCTGTAGCTGGATTTCTTTACCACGAATTGGTTGTAGCCGGGTATTTCGAGCAGCCCTCTTTTAATCAGGTCAACAATGCCCGTTTGCAAGGCTCTGTGCTCGCCGTATAAAAAGTTGGCTACCTGGAATACAGAAGCGTCATACGGCAGAACGGCTGCCACCAGCTCCATCTCGCCTTTTATGATCTGCGTACGATATATGATGTAAGCGATGATGAGGGAGATGGAATAGATGGGAAAGAATACCAGGAAATGCGGACCACCCAGATTGAAAGGAGACCATGTCTGATAGGCAGCGGCGATAAAAATAAAAGGCAATAAAAGCAGCCCGATCATCGACACAATGGCTGCTGCGTTTAGCCTAAAAGGCGGGTCGTTCAGTAGTCGCGCAGCCTGGTTCGGAGCAGGCCAGATATCGGAAGGGGCGTCGATGCCAAACACCAACCGATACAGCTGTAATGTTTCCCCATACCATTGCTGGTGCTTACTATCCTCCTCCTCCCCGCCTCTGGATGGGTAATGGTGGATATCTCTTCCCAATGTGTTCTTACAAAGATCTATCCAATAGGATTGTGTATAGGTCAGATGCAGGTGCCATACTTCATCTACAATTTTAGAAGGAGCGGCGCCTTTGGGAGAGGTGCAGCATAGGAATAGGAACTTCCTGTATTCTTCTATAGCTTTTTGTGCAAAGGGAATTGTCCAGTTTTGAGAGGCTGCCAATTTATCGGAGAAAGTAACCTGGGCCGTTCTGTCATCAAAAGAAAAGCCTTGTATCCTGGACCAAAGAAGCTGTTGTTCCTGCGTTACCATAGTTTTTTACGTTTTCAAGGTAATATTCAGCCCTTTTCTCAATGTATTGTGGATCTCTGCTACCTCGTCGGTATATCTTATCAGTTCCTCTATTACGGGAGCAGGTGCGTCGGAAACGACATTGGTCTTATAGCTGAAATTGTAACCCGGCTCTCCTTCACCGCCAAACTCACCTGCGAAAGTCACCTCTACGGCAGATATCATTATATTTCTTTTGACTGCCTCCCGGTAAATGTCATTGCAAAAACAGGTGGCCAGGGACAACATCAAAAGCTCCCCTCCATTGATGGAAGAACCAAATCCTGTTGGTTTGGGAGCTATCTGTAGGTTCTTTTCGGCTCCATTGGTCTGCACCGACGTCTCGTGCTGGTTGAAGCTGCTTTTTATATTGGCCGATATTTTCATATGGCCAAAATACAGGATTTATTCGGGAGCGGCAACACCCTCTATCACACCGAAACTGCCGTCTGTCTGCATCCAGTCTTGTCACCTGCCAAAAATACAAAAGGGGCCGTCTCATAAATAATGAGGCGGCTTTTTAATTTATAGGACTGGAT
>MKTZ01000025.1 GCA_001898505.1 Sphingobacteriales bacterium 50-39 | reverse complement strand
GTCCAGGTAAAACTCCACATGGGTGATATTGCCGCCCGTCACCGATGCATTGGCCGCAATGGTCACATTGGCATCTTCCGGCAGTGTCACGCCGGTGGAAGGGCTGGTGATGAGTACATTGGGATTGGATCCGGCCGAATGACCACTTACAATGGTCAATCCGCTGATGTCTGCTACCACGGTCGTTGGCACCGTATTCACAAATACCATGATCTGGCCGCTCGAGTTCGGCGCCACATTGTAGAAAATGGCGCCATTGGCCGTATTATATCGAATGTTCACGTCCACGTTGCCATACACGGTGGCTCCTATTACGGTATACCGGGTTGGATCAACGGTATAACCGCTATTGTTCCAGCTGCCCGTCATGGACACGGTGTACACACTGTCGATGCTCAATCCGCTGATGATCAGCTGGGGCACGGCAGCATTGTAGCCGGCTGAATAGCCGTACTGGAACCAGTGATTGACCATAACGCCTGCCGGTAAAAACGTACCGTTGGTCATGCCGCCTCCGTTATAAGAAGCATTGCCGCTCAGACCCGACCAGTTAGCCGTTGACACCGAACTGATGCTGATACCGGACGAACTGGTGGCCGTACATACCGTCGCAACAGGGTTACCCGACACATTGGTCCAGCCTGAAACAGAAACGGGCGCTGCGGTGAAATTGAATTTGGCTGATACCTGGGCCTGCAGATAGGTAATGCTACACAAGCTCACGAGCCATACAAGGGCTACTGTCCTTTTAAAAAAGGTCATATGTTACAATTTAATTGTTGTAGGTAGATGAGAATTATAGGAAGACTGGTCGTCGGAGCAGCCCTTCGCAAAGACATAAGAATTCGAATGGATGATCAAGGACGGAAGAGCCCTTATTCGGGAGGTCCTGTACATGACAGGAGTACGATGGATCGGGTGGTGGCACAGGCATGCCTTTCCAGGGTTTAAACATGGTCAGAAAGTTATTAGGAGTAATGGAAAAAGGAAACGGATAAAAAGCGATATGCAAAACAATGAAACTTCCATTTCTCAAACAATAGAAGCGTCATTAGATTTTATAAGTGTGTTCTCTGAGCCAATAACCGTGTCGATCTATCCCATAAGCGTGCAGAAAATCTGTTACGGTTTTCCGCAGCACATACATTTTGCACGAGCGGCACGGCAACACCATCCCTCTTCTGCTAGATAACCAAAGCAGAAAATACTCCACTGGAGAACAAAATGTTCAATAAAAAAAATGGGATGCTAACTAATCAGTGTGGGTGGAATAAAGGAAATCACTGGGTAAGGGAAAATTTGTAGTGCAAAAGTAAATGAAAACCTTTCTATTATTTCATACTCTATAAAATATTTTTTTGAACAAGTGTAAATTAATCTTTAAGAAGCACCCAAATTTACCTTTTTCTGAATGTTCTAATTTTTTCTTTGACAAAAAAGGTGATGCGTAATCACTTTAAATATATCTCAAAAAACAAAGAGAGGGGTGAATAGTCTTTTGAATGTGCATTTCATTTATATCTTTTTAAAACATTTTGGAAAGTACCCAAAAAGTCTTTTCGCTATAAAAATCGACAGGCGACGCTTCTAGCACTGATCTACACCTTCAACATACAATTAACAGCCACAACGGTAGTAGTGATCAGGAGCCTGCAGTCGGAGGAGAAGGCACGGGATACCGTCTATGTGCTTGCTGCGGGCAAGGCGCTGGAAGCTTTTGCAGGCAATTGCTAATTCAAAGAAATGGGGTTGCAATTATAGCGACCCATTCACCCGTAGTATTACAAGAAGTCCCCCAAAAATGTGTGTGGAAGCTAAGAAGATCTGGGGCAGAAGCAATATTTACCCGCTCTTAACAAGACCTTAGAAAGTATTGGCGGATAACAGGGGCACGCAAGGGAATATATGGTGGCTGGACTTTTCTTTCTCTCCCGTCGCCCTCTGCATTTACTGCCATGACATCCGCCTACCAAAGAACTACTTCTCAGTGGTACCCAAAATACAGCAGCGGAGCAGTTTAGGCATGGATAAATGAGATTTAAGAAACTAATAAAGGCGCGTGAGCGATGGGAGCGACAGCCCGGAGGCCGAGGACTATAGCGGACAGCGCGACCTGTCGAGCGTAGCCCGCAGGGCACCCCTTAACGCGAAGAAGCACTTCGATGGGAAGAGGTCAGCGTGGCAACCTTGCCAGGGGTGGCTTGCTTGTTCATACCACGACGACGGGCGCCGGGTAAAGTCCCAAACCGGTAGCTATTGATAGGTATGACCACCCCCTGCTTGGAGAAAGGTCCGGGCCCTCTATGAAGCAATCTGTAATGAATGGTGCCTTTGACAAAATGGAACAAGCTGCGTAAAAATGCCTTCATATTCAAAAGATCACCTAAAATATGCCATTTATTACAATCCTGACTATCTGATGATTAGAAAAAATCCACATTCCTGTTTTTCCCATCTACGGAAGGATCTCGGAATACCTGCGTGCTAATGCCGTCAGTTCCTGCAGATACTCCTCCGTCACGGGCTGTCTGCCATCCACCAGGGCGCTGCCCACTCCGAAGGCTACCGCACCGGCCTTATGATAGTCCCGGATATTCTCCAGGTTGATCCCTCCCGTGGGCATCAGGGGGATATGGGACAGGGGCGCCCGCAGGTCCCTGAAATAAGCAACACCTACCGAGGCAGGAAAAACCTTTACGATGTCGGCGCCATTGCGATAGGCCGTGAGGATCTCGGTGGCGGTAAAGGCTCCGGGAATGCTGACCGCACCCGCCTGGCGGGTATACTGGATCGTCGGGATGTCCAGTGTGGGGGAAATGATAAACCGGGCGCCCGCATGAAGGGCCTGCCGGGCCTCCGTGGCGTCAAGCACTGTCCCCGCGCCTATCAGTAAATGGTTCCCCATCTTTGCCGTCAGGGATTTGAGGACCGAAAACGCATCGGGGGAGTTGAGCGTTATCTCGAGACACCGGATCCCCCCGGCATAGAGGGCGGCGGCAATACCGGATACGGCATCCGGACGGACACGCCGCAGAATGGCCACTATTTTATGCTTCAGTATCTCTTCCAGGACGGTCATGATATAAAAATAAGGTTTAGCAAATACTTGGCACTTATTAAATATTTTATTAAGTTTATAAACCAACACTAAAACTATCTGCGGAATGATCGCCCGGCCAACCATTCCATTCACTACTCAATTGAAGTACAGACTGATAAGCCAGCTGTATTTTTTTGGCACGGCCTCGTGTAACGACCTCAGCGAATCCCTGGGCAAAAGCGTCCCCCATGTCACCAAATCATTATACGAGCTCATCGATGCGGACTATATCGTCGAGAAGGGATATGCACCATCCAATGGCGGCCGGCCACCCCTGATCTATGCCCTTCAGCCGGACAGGATGTATATTCTTTCCGTATCTATAGACCAACTTTATACCCGTATAGGCCTACTCGACATGTCGAATCAGTTCATTTTTCCCATCGAGACCATCGAGCTGCGGCTGCTGAACAACAAGGATGCGCTGGCTATCCTCACAAAGACGCTGACCAGGATCCTCGGCCGCATGGGGAAGGACCGTAAGAAGATCATCGGCGGGGGCTTCAGCATGCCCGGCTTTGTCAATACCCGGATGGGCATCAACTTCACCTATCTCTCCACCAACAGCAAGGAAAGCCTGCGGGACTATCTCGAGCGGCATCTGCATATGCCCGTGTATATCGAGAATGACAGCAGCGTGCTGGCCCTGGCCGAACTAAAGGCGGGTATGGCTCAAAATCTACAGGACGTCATGGTCATCGACATCGGTTGGGGCATCGGGCTGGGTATGATCGTGAAGGGAGAGCTGTTCCGTGGACATACGGGCTATGCGGGCGAGTTGAGCCATATCCCCATCTCGGAGAGCAACACCTTATGCGAATGCGGCAAGCGCGGCTGTCTGGAGACAGAAGCGACCCTGCGTGTCGTCGCCCACCGTGCCATGGAAGAGATCAAAGCCGGAAGGATATCCAGTCTGAAAATAGTCGACAGTCCCGAAAAAATGAGCGAAGCCATCATGGCCGCCGCCAACCAGGGTGATCAATACGCCATCGGGCTGCTGACGGAAATGGGATTCAAGATAGGCAAGGCCATCGCCATACTCATACATATCGTCAATCCCGAGCTGATCATACTGGGCGGCAGAGGCGCCGAGGTCGGCAAGATATTGATCGCCCCCATCCAACAGGCATTGAACCAATACTGTATCCCCCGGCTGGCGGAAGACACGCGGGTAAAGGTCTCTCAGCTGGGTCATGATGCGTCGCTGCTGGCTGCTGCAGCCCTCGTAATGGAAAAATTCGGACAAACGGCTTTATAACGGCAATACAATTCGTTCCCTCCCTACCCCATCCCTGTGAACTTTCAACATTTGTCACGCTCTGTTTGGTAGCAGCATTTTATTTATTCATTCAAACTAGAGCTTATGAAAAGACATCTCAACCATCGGGTCCTTGCACCCGGCTTTATCCTCGTGGCCCTATGCATGACAGTGAGTGCATGGGCCCAGAAAAAGATCAGCGGCACCGTCACCGACGCCACCAGCCATCAGCCTGTCGTGGGCGCCACCATCCTTGTAAAAGGAACAAAGCTCGCCGCCACCACTTCCAACACAGGCGAATTTTCCCTCATGCTGCCGGCAGGCAGAAACAGGCTCGTCATTTCTTCGGTGGGTTTTGAAAGCATCGAAACGGATGTGACGGGCCCGGACAATCTGAACATTTCGCTGAAAGAATCGAGCGCCGTGCTGAACGATGTAGTCGTTACGGGCTATACCTCCCAGCGAAGAAAAGACCTGACAGGCGCGGTCACCATCGTGAATGTAGACAACCTGAACCGGCAGCCTACCAGCCAGATCGCCAACCAGCTCCAGGGACAGGCGGCGGGGGTCACCGTCATCGGTTCGGGTCAGCCCGGTGAAGCGCCGCAGGTACGCATCCGCGGTATCAACACCTTTGGCGACAACACGCCGCTGTATGTCATCGACGGCGTCCCCACGCAGACCATCACGGACTTCAACCCCAACGACGTGGCCTCGATACAGGTGCTGAAGGATGCGGGCGCTGCCAGCATCTATGGATCGCGCGCCTCCAACGGGGTCATCATCATCACCACCAAAAAAGGCCGGACGGGGCGACCGGTGGTGGCATACGATGCCTACTATGGCACCCAGACACCCAGACATGGCAATGTATTCCGGATCCTGAGCCCGCAGGACATGGCGCAATTGAAGTTCAACGCGCTGTCCAATTCGGGAACTCCCGTAACAGGCACTTCGGCAGACCCTCTATATGGCGTGGGTCCCGGTCCCGTGCTCCCGGATTATATCTTTCCCGAAGGCGCCAAAGAAGGCGATCCGTCCGTAGACCCGTCGCTGTACTATATCAACCCCAACTACACGGACCAGGGCGACTACAATAATTTCTATCACATCGTCCGGGCCAATAAAAGAGGTACGGACTGGTACCATACGGTGTTTGCCCATGCGCCGATCAACAGCCAGAACATCAGCGTCAGCGGCGCCACGGACAAGGCGAAATACCTAATGTCTTTTAATTATTATGATCAGCAGGGCATCCTGATGAAAACATATCTCCGGAAATATACCATCCGGGCCAACACTTCCTTCAATGTCTCGAAAGCCATCCGGGTGGGTGAGAACCTAAGCTATTCCATCTCCATGAACCCGCATATCGACGCGCTGCAGGCATACAGTGGGGTAGCTTATACATTCCGGGAGCAACCGATCATACCCGTCTACGATGTCAAGGGCAACTATGCAGGGAACTACGGGGGGCAGTTGGGAGATTCTCACAACCCCGTGGCTGTGCAGCAGCGTACTTCCAACGATCGCACGCAGGACAACCGCCTGTTTGGGAATGTGTATGCCGAAGCGGATATCGTCAAAGGGCTGACGCTGCGGACCAGCTTTGGCGGATCGGTGACCAATGGGCAGTCGCATTCCTTCTCATGGCCTACCTATGAGGACCAGGAAAACCAGCTTACCAACAGCTACACGGAAGACTCCTATTATGGCAATACCTGGACCTGGACAAATACCGTGCAGTATAATAAGGTATTTGCCGGGGTGCATAGCTTACAGCTTTTATTGGGTACCGAGGCATATGACTCTCATTCGGGTACGCTACATGGAACGACGTTTGGCTATTTTGTGTTCGATCCGAACTTTACGACCCTGACGACCGGCTCGGGATCGGTGCAGAGCGCCAGCACGCGGGCTTCGGAAGGTCTCTGGTCGCAGTTCGCACGATTCGACTACGGCTTTAAGGACAGGTACCTGCTCAGCGGCACCCTACGCAGGGATGGATCGTCGAAGTTCAAGACCCATCAGTATGGATGGTTCCCCGCCGTAACGGCCGCCTGGCGGCTGTCCGAAGAAGACTTTATGAAAGGCATCAGATGGCTCAGCGATCTGAAGATACGCGGCGGCTGGGGGATCATGGGCAACCAGATCAATCTCAGTTCCGACAATGCGTTCAGCACCTATATCGCCAACAAGGAATCTTCCTACTACGACATCACGGGGTCGAACAATTCCGTTACGCAAGGCTTCGAGCAGGGGCGGTTTGGCAACCCGGATGCCAAATGGGAAAAGGATATCAATACCAATATCGGATTCGACGCCACCCTATTCAGGGGAGCTATCAATATCACGGCAGACTACTACATGAAAAATATCAAGGACCTGCTGTTCAATCCCGAGCTGCCCGGGACCTATGGACGGGCTGTGGCTCCCTATGTCAATATCGCTCAAATGAAAAATACCGGTGTCGATATCTCCGTCAGCGGTCATGCGGATCTCACCCGTGACCTCAAGTTCGACGGTACGCTGACATTTACCACCTACCACAACAGGATCACCAAGGTCACCGACGACGTAGACTATTTCTATTCCGGTGATGGACGGACTTTTGGGGACAAGTTCATCAAGAACCAGGTGGGTCATGCCGTGGGATCTTTTTATGGCTATAAGATCATCGGTTTCTGGAACAGCGCGGATGAGATCACCCATGCCGATCAAAAGGCGCAGCAGACCACCGGTGCGTCTGACGCCACCTATCAGACAGATGAAGGCGTGGGACGGTTCCGCTATGCCGACGTCAACGGGGATGGGCAGATCACTTCCGACGACCGGACCTTTTTGGGCAATCCAAGTCCCAGCTTCAGCTATGGGCTCAACCTGGGGCTGACCTATAAGAATTTTGATTGCAGCATCTTCGTCTATGGATCACAGGGGAACAAGATCTGGAACCAGGTGAGCTGGTGGACGGATTTCTATCCCTCCTTCTCGGGGGCCAAGAGCCATATTGCGCTGTATGACGCCTGGACATCCGCGCATCACAATGCCAAAGTGCCCTTACCGGAAGTGCAAGGTTATGCAAGCACCAACGGCGTTCCGAACTCCTATTATATCGAGGATGGGTCTTATCTCCGGGCAAAGAACCTGGTGCTGGGCTATACGCTTCCCAAATCTCCCCTGTCCAGGCTGGGTATCGATAATTTGCGGATCTATGTACAGGCGACGAATCTGTTCACGATCACCAGGTACTCCGGCCAGGACCCTGAGATCAACGGCAAGGGTGTTACGGAATTCGCTATCGACGAAGGCTCCTATCCCAACACCCGCCAGTTCATCGCCGGTGTAAATCTTAAATTCTGATTGTCATCTTAAAAAAAGAAGTTATGAGATTCATTATAAATTATACCATACTACTGCTCTTTCTATGCTGCGGCTGCCGCAAGAGCTTTTTAGACCGACAACCCCAGGGTTCATTGCAGCCCGACAATATGGTAAGCAAGAAAGGGGTCAATGCGCTGCTGATCGGCGCCTATGCCGCCCTGGACGGACAGGATTATGATGAGGCCGCGGGCAATATCCAAAGCCTGGGTGGCGGCAATGCCTGGGCATGCGCTCCCAGCAACTGGCTCTTTGGCAGCGTCGCCGGCGGAGATGCGCATAAAGGCAGCGACGGGGGTGATCAGATCGTCATGATACCTATCCTCAATTTCAGCGTGGCGTCCAATAATTCCCTGCTGGATGACAAGTGGAAGGCCGTGTATGAAGGGATCACCCGGTGCAATTTCGTGCTAAAGACGCTGGAGCAGGTAAAGGATATGTCCAACGATGAAAAAACAAATGTCAAGGCGCAGGCGCGCTTTTTAAGAGGGCATTATTATTTTACGATCAAGCGTATGTTCAATAATCTTCCCTGGATAGACGAGACGAGCACCGACCTCAAGCCCATCAATACCGTCGATATCTGGCCGAAGATCGAGGATGACTTCAGGTTCGCCTACGACAGTCTTCCCTCCACCCAGACGGATATTGGCCGGGCGAATAAATGGGCGGCGGGGGCGTACCTGGCAAAGACCTATCTTTTTGAAAAGAAATATTCCGATGCGGAGCCTATCTTCACAGATGTGATCACCAATGGCAATACATCCAATGGGTTGACCTATGATCTCAATCCAAGCTTCGAGGACAATTACCGTCCTTCACAGGAGACGGCCAATCCGGAGGCGATCTTTGTCGTGGAAAATGCGGCCAATGCCATTCCCGGCTCCATCTCCAAGGCCAACCAGGGTGATATGCTGAACTTCCCGTATGGTACAGGCATACCCTTTACCTGCTGTGGCTTTTTTCAGCCCAGCATCGACCTGGTCAACTCCTATCGTACCGATGCCAATGGCCTGCCCTACCTGGACGACTACAACAGTCATCCCGTAAAGAATGACCAGGGGCTATTGTCCACGGATCCTTTTACGCCCGACGCCGGCAATCTCGATCCACGGCTGGACTGGACGGTAGGCCGCAGGGGCATCCCTTACCTGGACTATGGCGTGCATCCCGGCAATGACTGGATACGGGCGCAAAGCTATGCGGGCCCCTTCTCTCCTATCAAAAATGTCTGGTGGAATGTCAGCACCAATACCGACGGGGACAATTCACAATGGGCGCCCGGATCGGCCATCAATGTATTTGTCATTCGATTTGCCGACGTGCTGCTGATGGCGGCGGAAGTAGAAGCCCAGCAGGGGAATCTGGATGTGGCGGAAGGATATGTCAACCGGGTACGGCACCGTATAGCCGACAGACCGGGTAGCTGGGTGCATACCTATGTCGATGATACCAACCCTGCGGCAGGCTTTACCAATACGCCGGCCGCCAACTATAAGATCGGTCCGTATCCGAATGGCGCCTTTACCGACAAGGACTTTGCGTTAAAGGCCATCTATTTCGAACGGAAGCTGGAGCTGGGGATGGAGGGCTACCGATTTTTCGACCTGGCGAGATGGGGGCTGGCGGCTGCTACGTTGAACAATTATTTCCAGTTCGAAAGCCAGTATACGACCGATGTGGTGGGCGGCAAGTTTACGGCGAACAAAAATGAATATTGGCCCATCCCGCTGAATCAGATCGACCTGACCACCGTCAATGGCAAGCCGACGCTGACCCAAAATCAAGGATATAAATAAGATGCATATGCGAAAGATCAAGCTACTGTCTATTTTACTGCTGCTGGTAACCGTTGCCTCCGCACAGAACCTTCCCTGCCGTTGGGATGAACTGACCGCCAGCGACTGGCCCAGGGCGCTGGAAAGGTCTTCCCGTACCTGTATCCTCCCCATCGGCATACTGGAAAAACACGGTCCGCATGCTCCTATCGGATCGGACCTTATCCAGGTGAGGGAATGGGCCGCGAGGGCGACAAAAAAAGAATATGCCGTCGTCTTCCCGGATTATTTCTATGGCCAGATCAATGAGGCAAAGCACGAGCCGGGAGCTTTTGCCCTGCCGGAGAAAGTGGTCTGGGAATTACTGGAAAATACCTGCGATGAGATAGCGCGGAACGGGTTCAACAAGATCGTCATCGTGAATGTGCACGGAGGCAATCCTGAATTCCTTCGCTATTTCATACAGACACGCCTGGAGAAGCGGCATGACTATGCCGTCTATTATTTCCAGCCGGAACTGGACTCGACCTATAAGGCAGGCTATGCCAAATTGCATAAGAGCGATCCCGCCACCGACGGACATGCAGGGGAAAGAGAGACGTCTGTATTATTATATATGCGACCCGAGCTGGTAAAAATGGACAGCGCAACTATCGAGTCGGGCGCGAATCAACAGCGGCTATCTGTTCCGGGTGTATACACGGCCATATGGTGGTATGCTTCTTACCCGAATCATTATGCCGGGGAGGGCGCTAAAGCAACGCGGGAGCTGGGTAAATTTGTGACTGACTATATGGTGGGCTCTTTAGAAAAAGCTATAAAGACGGTGAAGGCGGACACCAAGACACTGGAGCTCCAAAAGGAATTCTATGACAAGGTAAAAGAACCTTAGATGATAAAATACCAGAATAGGATCGCGGCCAGGCAACCTGCGACAAAAGCTACAATAACGCCTTGAATGGTGGCAGGGTTTTCATTATTAAGGGCGGCATGGATCTTTTTCATAGTTGTGCTATTTGTACATATTGAATAAGGCAACCCGCGTGCCACCCGTATCAGATTGAAGATCAATACCTATTCCGTATGCCCCTTTCCCGATTTGAGCATATGATCCCAAATTGGGAAAGGGGATCTTTTTTTAAAATATTTTTCGGGAGGGGGGTAACAAGGTGTAGGGAGGGTTGATATAAGAGTACAATCACTCACACTAAAAAATAGGAATTATGAAAACGCAAAAAATCATCGCAGTTACTCTCCTCGCCGGAGCATCTTTTGTTATCAGCAACTCATCGTCCGCCCAGATCAGGCTGGGCGCCGTCAGCTCTACTCATCTCAGCTCAGCAGCGTCTGTCAATACGCCGTCCGTCAGCAATGCTTTGCGGACAACTACGGCTGCGACGACGGCTACTGTCAGTCATGTGAAGGCTGCTGGTACGGCTGAGGCGAAGGCTACGACATCCGCTGCTGCCAATACCGGCCACGAGGCAGAAGCGACCACCGTGTCCGCCAGCCACCAGGCCGAGGCCAAAGCATCGGCCGACAGCCGTCAGATTGAAGGTAAGACCTCTGCTGCCGTCAACAAGGTAAAGGATACAAAGGCAGACGCCAATGTACACAGCTCGACTTCCGCCCAGGCCAGCGGTTCGGCCAATGCCTCGAAAAGCTCTTCCGCCAATGTGGAGGTAAAAAGCTCAACCAGCGCTGACGTTCAGAAGCAATAAAACCCTATGTAACAACGGTGGCCGCCTTGGGGCGGCCACCTCTTTAAAGCCATCATCATGTACCGTTCTATCTTTATCGCACTGCTGGTGCTGCAAGTTCAGGTAGCTTTTACGCAAGACTCTACCACCCATCTCGTCGTTGGAGTTACGGGCAACTCCGCCATGAATTATTATGGCCGTGTCGACAGCCTGAAAAGCAAGGGGCTCTATCCTTTTGTCGGGGTCAATTTCAGCAACGGTCTTTATATCAACGCCAACTTTGTATTTATCCATAACAACCTGCAATCGCAGTATGCCGCCACGCTGGTGGAAGGAGGATATAATTTCCACAATAAGAAGAATACTTTATCGGGCAATCTATCCACCACCCGCTATTTTTATCAGAACAATACAGACCTTATCCAATCCGCCATCAAACAATCCGTCGCGGCCAGCATCACCCAGCTGAATAAGATCGTGAACATCACCATCGGCGGGGACGTCAAGTTCAGCAGCCAGGCCGATCCCGGCGCTCAGGCGGGTCTGGATCATATCATAAAATTCACCCGCGTATTCGGAAAATGCGTCATCGTCCTGGACCCTTCCGTATATGTATATGCGGGGACACAGCACTTCACACAAACTTATCTGCAACAGCAGCATTTCCTGCTCCTGCCGGCCGGCGAGGAGATGGTGACAAAAGACAGCCGGCAGTTCAGCATCCTGTCCTATGAAGCAAGCCTTCCTATGATCCTGGCCTATAAAAAATTCAATCTTATCCTATCTCCCGCCTATGCCCTGCCCCAGCATGTGCTGACGGGTAATGCCGCAGCCCTCTTTTACACTACCGCCACGTTGAAATTCACTTTATAATCGTAACTTCCGACATCGATATTTCATTTTATACTGAACTATACATGTTATGGAAGAGCATTTCAGTCGCATCGCCTCGCTTATAGGTGACCCTGTACGGGGACGAATACTCTGGGCGCTGATGGATGGCAAGGCCTATACGGCTACCGAGCTGGCTATCCAGGCTGACACTTCCCGGCCCAATCTCAGTATGCATTTGAAGAAATTGTCCGATGCCGGATTGCTCAATGTGGAGGTACAGGGCCGCCATCGCTATTACACATTTTCCCGGCCCGAGATCGCGTATGCGCTGGAGGCCATGGCCAACCTGCTGCCGGCAAATGAGCGGGTGAGAACCCCGCCCGCGGAAAAACTGCAACCCATCGCCTATTGCCGTCACTGTTATGATCACCTGGCGGGGCGGGTAGGCGTACAGGTGACAGAAAGCCTGTTGCGGCAAAAACTGATCGTCCATCGGGGAAAAGAGTTCGAAGTGACGGCCGCCGGTGTCAAATGGTTCGAAACGATGGGCATCGACTGCACCGAACTGCAAAAACAACGGCGCAGCTTTTCCAGGGTCTGTCTTGACTGGACGGAAAGAAAGCATCATCTGGCGGGATCGCTGGGCGCCGCCCTGCTGACAAAGATGCGGGGATCACACTGGCTGCGGCCGGGGACAGATGCAAGGGTATTTATCGTAACGGGGAAAGGGCAAAAAGCAATGAGCGAACTTTTCAAGATCGAGCTTTTTTAACAAAAGCTTGCGGGAGTAGGCATCCGCTGCCCGGATAATTATTTCTATTTTGTTGCATGCCTCCCCGCTACACTGTCTATGGAATAACCAGTCTGCTGCTATTTTCTACCGGAGCCGCCGCTCAGGATCTTCTACGCGGGAAGGTCAAGACCGGCCACGGGGCGGTCGCCCGAAGGGCCATCATTAGCCATTTTCAGTCCGAAGATACTTTATACCTGGATCGAAGGACTGAAAATCAGAAGGCCAGCGACGAGGTGATCATGTCCGTGAGCGTACAGAATATCTCTCAAAAGAAATACAATACTTCCGACATGGGTGGTAACTATAAGATACCTGCGAAAAGAGGCGATACCATCGTCTTTACATCCGCAGGCTATAAGCCTGATACCGCATTTGTCAGCGACTGGATGTTCGATGGACAGGAAGGTTATACGGTCTATATGGACCCCAATGTGGTGGAGTTGCCGACCGTACGGGTGGGCGATCTGAGCAACTATCAGCTGGACTCCATAAAAAGGAAGGAGGAATACGCGTACCTGGATCAGTTCCACAAGGTCAAGCTGGCAGGCGGCAAGACTTTTTCGGATGGCGTGGGGCTCAGCTTTAGCCCCATCGACTACTTCAGCCATGTGCAGGTCCAGCGGCGGCGGCTGAAAAAACGGCTGGCTCAAAATGAAAAGGATTATTATATCGACTCCCGGTGGTCGAGAGCCTATGTCGTCCGAGTCACGGGTCTGAAGGGCGACTCCCTGCAACTATTCATGTACCGCTACCGCCCCTCGTATGATTTCTGCCGCAAGGCTTCCAATGAGGATATTCTGCTATATATCAACAGCAGCCTCAAAAAATTTCTTAAAAAAGAAACTCCGGGTCATTAAACTGAGGGCTTTCCGTCGAGTCGTATGATCCTATGAATGCCAAGTTCCTCCGTCGAACACTGCCTATCCTTGGTGGATTTATTCTGTTGACCTCTTTCTGGGGTGAAAAAAGGCCGCATCGCATGCCGTATCGCGAAGCCGGGCTCACCGAAAAACAGGCCGCAGCCCATCTTCTTAGCCGTTTTACATATGGCGCTACTCCCGGACAGGTGGACGAGGTCGCCCGGATGGGACTGGAAAAATGGTTCGAGCAGCAATTGAAGGCAGACCTTCCGGAAGATTCCCTGGACGTGCAACTGGTCCCCCTCGATGCCCTGAAATTAAGCAATGAACAAATAGCATTGACATACCCCAAGAACGGGGAAGTGATCCGCATGGCCATCCGCGACGGCATCGTCAATAAGGATAGTGTGCGGGCGGATCAAAAAGCCTACAAGGATATCCTCAAAGATTATATGGATAAGAAGGGTTACAAACCCGAGAACGAATTGTTCCGTCAGCTGTACTGTCAAAAGATACTCCGGGCGGCCTACGCTCAAAACCAGCTACGGGAAGTGATGACGGATTTCTGGTTCAATCATTTCAATGTCTCTGTCACCAAGAACGACTGCGCCCAGTTCATTCCCGTCTATGAGCGGGATATCATACGTCCCGGCGCCCTTGGCAAATTCGGCGATCTGCTCAAGGCCACGGCCCAGTCACCCGCCATGCTGTATTATCTGGATAATTTCTCCAGCAGCGGTCCTATGGATGAAATGCGGGATGGGATGCGGCCGATACAAGTGGCCCGTACGGCCCAGGGGCTGAATGAAAATTATGCCCGTGAATTGATGGAGCTGCATACCATGGGCGTGGATGGCGGCTATACACAGCAAGACGTTACCCAGGCGGCGCGGGTGCTCACCGGATGGACGGTGCGGGAAAACGAATATCTTTTTACACCACGCCGGCATGACAAGGGCGAGAAAATGGTGTTAGGCAAGCATTTCGGTCCCGACGGCGGCGAGGAAGAAGGTCTGCAGCTGCTGGACATGCTGGCGCATCATCCTTCTACGGCGCATTTTATCTGCAGGAAGATAGCGGTCCGATTTGTCAACGACGATCCTCCGTCCGCCCTGATCGACAGGATGGCCAAGACCTTTACCAATAAAAATGGAGATATCCGTCAGGTGCTGCTGACGATGGTCTATTCCCCTGAGTTCTGGAGCGCCCAGGCCGTACGGGAAAAAACAAAGTCGCCATTCGAGCTGGCCATCGGCGCTGTCCGCAGTCTTCACGCAAGGATCGGGCAGCCCATGCAATTGTATAACTGGATCACCCGTATGGGAGAGAAAATGTATTGTTACCAGGCCCCAACAGGATTCCCCGATAAAGGACAGTATTGGATCAATACCGGCTCGTTGCTGAGCCGTATGAATTTTGGGCTGGCGTTTGCCGCCGGCAGGATACCAGGCGTCAGCTTCGACCTGGCCGCCCTGAACAATAACCATGAACCCGAGAGCGCCCAGGCGGCCCTGGTGACCTATTGTCATCTGATCATGCCCGAGCGTGATCCGGACCCGACGATCAAAAGACTGACGCCGATGCTCAATGATCCCAACCTGCCACAGAAGGTAAATGCGGCCGACTGCCAACAGGTCAGGGCAGGCATGGGCGAGACGGCTGTCACCACCGCACCTGTCCTTTCGCCGGGTGCGCTGACCCAGGTCGTAGGCATTATCATTGGTTCACCCGAATATCAAAGACGCTAAAACTAAATAGTATGGTCACGAGACGTGGTTTTCTTAAAGGTGGCGGGCTGGCGCTGTTGGGTGTCGGCATGATGGGCGGCATACCGGGCTTCCTGGCGGAAGCAGCCGCGCGTGACAAGATCGTGCGGCCTTACAAAAAGAGAAAAGTGCTTGTCTGTATCTTTCAAAGAGGTGCGATGGATGGGTTGATGGCGGTGACGCCTTTTACGGATGTCAATCTGCAGGCGGCCCGCCCTACACTTTTTATCTCCGCTGCCAAAGGCGGTAATGACAATCCGCTGATCGACCTGGACGGACGATTTGGCCTGCATCCTTCTATGAAGACGTTCGAACCGCTGTTCCGCGATCGGCGGCTGGCCATCGTACATGGTATAGGATCTCCCAACAATACAAGATCGCATTTCGACGCACAGGACTATATGGAGTCGGGCACTCCTTTCAACAAAGGCACTGCCAGCGGCTGGCTCAACCGAGCCGTGGGATTGCTGGGACATGACAGTCTCACGCCTTTCACGGCGGTGAGTCTCGGCTCTGCCCTGCCCAGGAGCTTTTATGGCGACAACCCCACCGTCGCCATCAGCAACCTGCAGGATTTTGCCATCCAGATGAAAGGCAATCCTATAGCGGCCGGCAAGGTGGCGAGCAGCTTTGAAGACCTTTATGATCAGACATCGCCAGGACTTTTGAAGGACACCGGGGAAGAAACCTTCGAAGCTGTAAAGATGCTGCAAAAGGCGGATACCCGGAATTACAAGCCGGATAACAATGCCGTATACCCGAACTCGCCGCTGGGCAATAACTTAAAACAAATTGCCCAGCTGATAAAGATGGACGTGGGGCTGGAGATCGCGTTCACCGAGTCCAATGGATGGGATACGCATTTCAACCAGGGGGCCGGCAACGGCATTTTTGCCCGTAATGCGGGTGATCTCAGCGGCAGCATTACGGCCTTCTGGACCGACCTGTCCGCATACCAGGACGATGTGACGGTAATGACCATGACGGAATTTGGCAGGACCGTGCATCAGAACGGTACGGGCGGAACAGACCATGGCCGGGCTTCCTGTAATTTCATTTTAGGTAATGATGTCAATGGAGGGCGGGTCCACGGCAGCGTAGACACCCTGGTCCTGGAGAACCTGGAAGATCGCAGGGACCTGAAAGTAACGACGGACTTCCGTTCCGTATTCAGCGAAGTGGCCGACAGGCATCTGCGGCTTGGCAATGACAATGCACTCTTCCCTGAATGGAATGGAACGCATATCGGGATGATGAATCCCCTGTCATAGATTCCCTTTCTTCATTTCTTCGAAGGCGTAGTTGGCGGCCCTTGCCGTCAGCGCCATATACAGGATGGAGGGACTTTGATTGGCCGTGCTGGTCATACAGGCCCCATCCGTGACAAATACATTTTTACATTGATGGAACTGATTATGCCCGTTGAGAAGAGAGGTCTTTGGGTCTTTGCCCATCCGGCAGCCACCCATCTCATGGATATCCCTGCCCGGCGCCCAATGATTGTCATATGACCGGATGTCCTTTACGCCGGCGCTGTCCAGCATCTCGCTGGCCTGTGTGAGAAAGTCTTTTAAGAGCCGTTCGTCATTGTCGTCATACCCTACGGAGGTCACCAGCAGGGGAATGCCCCACTGATCCTTTTTGTCCTTGCTGAGCGCTACATGGTTCGTCTCCTTGGGAACCGTCTCGCCCTGCATATACATATACATCCCCCATTTGCCGGGTTCGCTCATATTCGCTTTATAATCGGCCCCGATGCCTGCCCCTGCGGGCTCGATACCCCTATTCCGATAGGCGCCGGAGAAAGCCATATATCCTCCCACAAAATCCATATCGTTCTTACCCAGATTGCGGAAATTGGGCATCATACATTCGGTGGTGCGGCGTCCATAATAATATTTGTCTTCAAAACCTTCTATGCTGCCGCCTACGGAACCGCGATAGTTCTGAAAGCAGATATATTTTCCCAGCAAGCCGTTGTCATTGCCAAAGCCGTTGGGGAACCTGCCGGATGTGGAGTTCAACAGAACAAGGTTGGTATTGAGCGCAGAGGCGTTCATAAAGATGACGCGGGCATAATAGTCTATTTCCTCTTTTGTATTGGCGTCGATGACCTTTACACCCACTGCCTTGCCTTTCTTTTCATCGTAGATGATGGAATGCACGACAGAGAAGGGGCGTATGGTAAGATTGCCTGTCTTTTGCGCCCATGGTAAGGTGGAGGACACCGAGCTAAAATAGCCGCCAAAAGGACATCCACGCATACAAAGGTCCCGCGCCTGGCATTGTCCCCTGCCCTGCTTGATATGTATGTCCCTGGCTTCCGTCAGCTGGGCCCAGCGTCCCTGGATATAATAACGATCTTTGTATTTTGCCTCTATTCTTTTCTTTATTTCTTTTTCGGCACAGTTGAACTCGAAAGGCGGAAGGTACTCTCCATCCGGCATGGAGTCGATGCCATCCTTGTTGCCGCAGATGCCGGCGAATATCTCCACATGCGAATACCAGGGCGCGATCTCGTCATAGCTGATGGGCCATTCGATGCCGTATCCATCCCGTGCGGGAGAAATGAACTCATTGCTGCTCCATCGCGGACAGGCGCGTCCCCAGATAAGGGATTTCCCCCCCACCTGGTAGCCCCTGATCCATTCGAATGGCTTATCCTGGACATAGGGATGATCCTTGTCCTTGATAAAAAAATGGGCAGTATCTTCCCCAAAACCCGCAGCTTGTGTGATAAGAGGATTTTCTTCTACGAACGACCGGGGCATCTCCCCTCTGTGAGGGAATTCCCAGGATCGCATATTAGCTGTAGGATAGTCCTTGAGATGTACGACACTCCGGCCTCTCTCCAGGACGAGGGTTTTCAGTCCCTTTTCGCATAATTCTTTAGCCGCCCAGCCTCCGCTGATGCCGGACCCGACGACGATGGCGTCATAATTATTCATATGGCAATATCGACTTACATGTTAAAATACTCGGCGACGATCTTGCCATCCTTGACCTGGTACACACATAATTCCGTCATATCCATTTTACCCTTCCCCTTCATGGTCACGTTCATAGACATAGTGACGGCAAATGAATTGCCGGCTATCAATGGTTCGGACACTTTCATATCGTGGTATTCTTCGACCATGGATGCCCATTTCTCGCCTTTTTTCAGGATGGCATCCAGCCCCTTGGTTTCTTTCTGAAATTCCGGTGTTCCATGCGGCTCGATGCTGATGGCATCTTTTGCAAATAACTCTTTCTGAGCTTTTTCAAAATCACCCTTGCGACAGATGGCTACCAGGCGGCTGGCAACCTCTTTCGTAGTCATAACGGCTTCTTTCGTAGTCATAAAAAAGTTTTAGGAAAGTTACTGCAATTCCGGTGCCCGGGGAAATTCAATATTGTTGATCAGCGTATATTTGCGGGACAATAGTTCACCCGGGCCAGGACCGGGGATAAAACAGACAGGAAGCCCGTCAGGAATTAATAATTATAAAAAAATATCTCCCAAACAGGTTATTACCATAACTTAGGGCATGCGAAATCCAGTTGTTTGCCTATGCTGCGCCGTCATTCTGCTGACAGCTTGCAATACCCAGCATGATTATGACAAGATATTCAAGGACCCGCTCCTTTACTCCAATACCGTGCATGAGCTGAATACGGTGGTAATGGGCAATAACTTCGGTCCTATTGTAGCTTCCCGTAATTATATGTATGCCGCGGTAGCGGGTTATGAAGCGATGGCCGCGGGCAATCCCGACCAATATCAATCATTAGGAGGACAGCTCCACGGGCTGAAAGTTATCGCCAGACCCGGGAAGGAAAAGAGCATCGACTATGAGCTGGCGTCCCTGCTGGCATTTTGTAAGCTGGGAGAAGCAGTGACCTTTCCCGAGGGTAGCATGCGGCTATATACGGACAGCCTGAAAAAAATGGCCAGGGATCATGGTATGCCCGACGATATGTACAACAACACCCTGGCATTTGCGGATACCGTGGCAGCCGCCATCATGAGCTGGAGCCAGAAAGACAGGTACAAGGAGACAAGGGGTGCGCCGGAATACACCGTCAAGGATTCTCCCGGCAGATGGGTCCCTACTCCTCCCGCCTATACCTCTGCCATGGAGCCACACTGGAGCACCATCCGGTATGTGGTGATGGACAGCATCGACGAGTTCATGCCTCCTCCTCCCTATGCCTTTAATGTCACCGACAAGAACAGTCCTTATTATAAGGAGGTAAAGGCTATCCAGAATAAGGTAGACAGCCTGACGCCGGAAGAGACCAATATCGCGGATTTCTGGGATGACAATCCCTTTAAGCTGAATGTATCGGGGCACCTGATGTTCGGGACCAAAAAATTCTCGCCGGGCGGTCACTGGATGAGTGTTGCCGGCATCGCGGCGAAAAAGGCGGGCGCAGATTTCGAGACCACCGTCCTGGCCCACGCCAAGACGGCGATTGCCCTTTTCGATGCCTTTATCCAATGCTGGAATATAAAATATATCTACAATACGGTGAGGCCCGAAACCGTGATCAATAAATACTTCGATCCCAACTGGCGGCCACATTTGCAGACCCCGCCCTTCCCGGAATATACCTGCGGTCATTGCACCATTTCGGCGTCCGCGGCAGAGGCGCTCACCAGCGTCTTTGGAGATAAATTCGCTTATACGGACACGACCGAGCTGGAGTTTGGTATCAACAACAGATCGTTCCCATCTTTCAGGGATGCAGCGCTGGAGACCATGAACTCGCGTTTTTTCGGAGGCATACACTTCCGTTACAGCACGGTGGTCAGCAATCGCATGGGTACTCAGATCGGCAAGCTGGTAGCAGACAGGCTGAAGATGAAGAAATGATCATATTTTTTCTGAAACTATTTCCCTGATCTGGCCATTGACCTTGACCTTTACCTGCTTTGGTGTTGGCGAGGCTATGCGATAACGGATGACCTTTCCATCCTTCCATTGCATGTCTACCGTGAAATTACCCCTGGCCTTCAGGCCTGTGATCTTGCCGGAGCTTTTCCATGTATCGGGGATGGCAGGCAGCAGGTCGATAAAGCCCGCATGGCTTTGCAGCAGCATCTCTGCAATACCGGCCGTAGCGCCAAAATTCCCATCGATCTGGAAAGGCGGGCCCGCAGAAAACAGATTGGGATAGACTCCTCCACCCGCGCCATAGTTCATATTTGTCTTGAGCGTGGATTTCATCATCTCAAGCAGTAGCTTATAGGCCCTGTTGCCGTCATGCAGTCTTGCCCAAAACAACAGCTTGTAGGCGATGCTCCAGCTGGGACCGTCGTCCCCGCGTACTTCCAGCGTTTTTTTACAGGCTTCTGCCAGGTCCGGCGTCGTCTCCGGCGTGATGAGATCGGCGGGATAGAGCCCGTACAGATGAGAGACGTGACGATGCTGCGGCTCGGGCTCTTTGTATTCTTTCATCCATTCCATCAGCCGGCCGTCGCTGGCGATACGTCCCGGAGGTGGGAGCAGCGTAAGGGCCTTGTCGAGTGTATCCCGGAATGCCGCATCCCTGTTCAATAATTTTCCAGCAGTGATGACATGGTTGAATAGTTCCCGTATGATCTGGTTGTCGATGGTAGGCCCCATGCAGATGCTGGCGTTGTTGCCATTGGGCAGCGTGAACCAGTTCTCGGGAGAGGAAGAAGGCGATGTTACCAGCCAGCCTGTTTTGGGATCGGTGATCAGCATGCTCTTATAGAATTGTGCGGACCCTTTCAGAACGGGATAGATATCGGCAAGGTATTTTGTATCACCCGTAAAAGCATAGTGCTCCCAAAGATTGTTGCATAGCCAGCCGGACCCGCATTTCGTCACGCCCCAGGAAGCGCTTTCTCCCGGCTCGGTAAATCCCCAAAGATTGGTAATCACGTGAGCTACCCAGCCCTCAGCATGGTAATAGGCTTTGGCCGTCCTCTCTCCGTTGGACACCATTCTCTTCACGAGGTCTGCCAGGGGAAGGTTCAGCTCGGACAGATTGGAGACCTCCACGGGCCAGTGGTTCATCTGCACATTGATGTCCAGGTGCCAGTCCCCGTTCCAGGGAGTCTGTACCTGGTTGGCCCATAGTCCCTGCAGATTGGGAGGAAGCAACCCAACCCGTGTGCTGCCAATGCTGAGATAACGCCCGAATTGATAGAATAAGGATGGAAGCCCATTATCTGCTCCGCCCGATTCGCGAAAGGCGATGATGCGCCTGTCCGTGGTCAGACTGCTGTCTGCCGTGAGCCCGCCCAGATGGAATTGTACGCGGTCGAAGAGCTTTTTGTAATATGCGATATGCTGTTGCTTTTGGACGGTGTAGGCTTTCATTTCCGCCACCGCCATGGTTTTTCGTATTTTCTCTTTATAAGCAGGATTGCGCCAGTCCGTCCCTGCCGACAGATAAATGATCACCTCGGTGGCTCCCTGTACCGTCAGCGCATCCTTTTCCGCATGCATCGTTCCATCCTTCAGACGCAGATCCATACAAGCCATATAGCGCATACCTTTCCCGTCGATGCCGTTATCAAGCTGCCCTTCCATGACCAGGGTATTACCTTTAGCAGAGACGGTGGCCCTTTCGGGGCGGCTTATCGATAAATGGAGATTTAGTCCACCGGGCTTGTCCGCGGTCAATCGTATCATATCTACATCATCTCCAAAGCTGGTGAAATATTCACGGGTATAAGAGGTGTTACCCACTTTGTAATGACAGCGGGCGAGGGCGTCGTCCAGCGAAAGTTCGCGTCTATAGTCCGTAAAGCCTGTGTCCTTGTATTGGTAGGTGATATCCAGGTTACCCAAGGTCTGAAAGCATCCCCAGTTGGCGCCACCGGAGCCTTTGCCCTTACAGATAAAGTACTGGTCGACGATCTTTTGGGCCTCGTCGTTCTTCCCTGTCCGTATCAGCTGTCTGATCTCGGGCAGTCTTTTATATGCGTCGTAGTTGTTGGCGTCCTGTGGCGCGCCGGACCAGAGTGTAATATCGTTGAGCACGATATTTTCGTGTGTGACGCCGCCGTCTGGCATCATACCCAGCCGGCCATTGCCAAGGGGGAGGGTCTCTTCCCACTGGTGGGCTGGCTGGTCATACCATAAATGTAACGGCGGCTGTTGTCCAAATGTAGTCAGTGCCTTAACCAGGAATATTGGTAGAATAAAACGGGTCTTTAACATGACCCCGAAATTAGTGGAATGCATTTTTGGGGAGAATAGACTATCCTGCAAAAAGAATGGATAATTTTATTGCTCCTGTTCCTTACACCCTCGTCAATTTCACGGGAGCCGTATGGTTGGCGTTCCATTGACAGACATACAGGCTCTTCTCATCATCCACACATACGTCATGGCCATGCTGAAAGACAGGGTTGGCCGCGGCCAGGGTCGGCTGCAGAACACCGTTCTTATATACGGGCGCTGCGCCACCGGGATTGGAAACGACCTTATTGCCGGCGTCCAAAACAGTGACAAACCCGGAATCGCCGTCCAGCTTCTTGCCATTGGCGTCCTTTGACCAGCAGATGCCTGCGTAGATGTTCTCTCCGTCCGGTACTGCCCTGCATACATACATACCGGGGAGGTCTACGCGCCGGATGAATTTCCCGTCCATGGTAAATATCTTGAAGCAGTTCTCTTCCCGGGAAGTGCAGATCAACGTAGGGTTGTTCTTATCCCGAAGGTCGACGCAGATGCCGTGGGCATTTACGAGGTTATGATCCGGGTTGGCATTATGATGTCCTCCGAAGTGACGGAGGTACTGGCCCTTGCTGTTGTATTGTATGATATAGTCGGACCCGTAGCCGTCTGCAACATAGATGTCCCCGTTGGGGGCAACGGCCGTCTCGGTGGGCTGGAAATATTCATCGTCCTTATAGATGCCGATGGTCCTGGGGTGACCGAGGGCAAATATCAGCCGGCCCGTGAGGTCTGTTTTCACGACCAGCCCTGCCTGGCGTTGGAACCCGCCATTCCTGTCCTGGTAGAAGCCACAATCCGTGATCAGCAGGAAATCCTCTCCCCCTTCTTTGGAAATGGTCAGGCCGTGACCACCGGGAAAAGAATTACCCCAGAAATCCAGGAGCTTACCGGATTTGTCGAAGACGAGGATATTGTTCTTGGTGCAATCGCCCAGCATGATCAGGCGTCCCTTGCTGTCCTGCACCATCTCGTGGCAGTTGGCCAGGGGAGTGTTGTTGACGCTGATCTTGGCCCAGCCCTTGTCCACCTTATACGTAAAGGCGCCGTGGCCGACGGTGGGTTCTTCCGGCTGACGGTCTTTATGCAGAATGGCGAAGGTAGAGGCTGGCGTTGCAACCGCCAGGGCGGAAGCCATGGCTGACTGACGGATGAAATCTCTTCTGGATGGCATGGTAGGATGTTTTAGACTTGCTGATATGTTTAAACAAACTTACCTTTTTTTTCAATATTTGCCATCAGGATTCTTTTAGCCCGGCGCAGGCAAAGGATACGCACGTCTCCGTGCCCATATTCTCCGCGCTGTGGATATAGATCTTGCCGTCATTATGCTCTACAAACTGCCGTACGAGATAAAGCCCGATGCCGGTGCCTTTTTCCCGGGCGGTGCCATAGGTAGAGAGGGATGGCCCGGACTGTTCAAAGAGCGTAGCCAGCTTTGGGGCCGGGATCCCCACCCCATTGTCCTTTACGTGAAGGGTAACCGTGTCGTCGGAAAGGGTATGAAAAAGACGGATCGTCCCGCCGGGGTGGGTGAATTTGACGGCATTGCCGATGATGTTCTGAAAGATGATCTTCAGTTGCTCTTTATCGCCATGTATGGTCACCCCGGTGGTGACCTCGTTGGTCATCGATATCTTTTTTTGACCTGCCAGATAGGTATATACGGACAGTACTTCATCGATGATCTGTGAAGGATCGACCTCTTCCTTTTTGGGGACGATACCGGGTCCGGTGAGCTGGGTGGTGACCCACTGCAGCAGGTTGTTGAGCATATTATTGTTGAGGATCACCTGCCGGTAGAACAGGTCGTATAATTTGTTCTTCTCTTCTTCGGGCAGATTGCGGGCCTTCATCAGCTCCAGCATCTGCTGCATGGCGGCCATGGGGCTCCGGAGATCGTGGCTGATGACCGAGAACATTTGATCTTTCAGCTGATTGGATGTCTCCAGCTGCCTGCTCAGCTTATGCGTTATTTTATAGTTCCGGTAGAACATCAGCGCGAGCCCTATCAGCAGGGCAGCCAGCAGACAGGCTCCTATCAATAGCACCGTCCTCAGCTTGATGGTCCGCTGATCCGCGCCCGAAAGGTCTTTTAGCTGCTGGTTCTCTTTTTCCCGTTGCTGTAATTTCAAAAAATTCACGACCTGTTCGCGGCTGTCACTATAGAGACTGTCATTATACAGTTTGTCGACGACCATGCATTCATGGGCCTTCTGGTATTGGTGCAGGGCGGCATAGCTGTCCGCCAATATTTTCGCAGCCCGCTCCGCATCCCATTTGGCATGTATCTGTTGCGCGAAGTTCAGACTTGCATGCGCCTGGGCGGCGGCGGAGTCGAACTGTCCGCGGGCATAGGATACCTGGGCCAGTCCCGCATAGGCAAATGTTTTTTCCCAACTGTCATTGGCTGCGCGCGGGTCGCTCAACAATTGTCTATAATATCTGACCGCCGTATCGAACTGCTTCATATGCAGCCAGGTTTCACCCAGCCTGTTGAGGGCCATCAGGGAGACATGACGTCCCTTGTCGGAGACCATGGCCCGGTTCAGATAGGTCAGCGCTTTGGCAAACTCGCCCGTCTGGTCGAAGCAGATACCGGCATTGAACAGATAGGCGGAAATATGGGAGGAGTCCCCATCGGAGCCTGCGAGGTCCACCGCCTTCCTGAACTCCTGCAACGCGAGGTCATACTGGTCATGTCCCAGATAGATCAGCCCAATGCCATTGCAGGCGGAAGCAAGATTGGGCTTATCCCCCGTCCGCTCCGCCAGGGCCAGTCCGCTGGTGGTATATTTCAGGGATTGCTCATAAGAGCCTTTTATATAGTAAGCTTTTCCAAGAAAGATCAGCGCCCGGGTCAGGGCAGGCTGGTCCCCTATCTGGTCCGCTCTTTCACGTGCCTTGACGCTGTATTGTATGGAGCTGTCGGGATTGATATATAACAAACGATCTGCAGCCTCGTTCAGGCGGAGAAGCATACTGTCCGTAGTCTCCTTGTAAGGAGACTGAGCCGGCAGCAGATGGCTGATCGACAGCAGTAGCAGAATTACGCTCAGGTAGCCAAGCGTTCGGGTCAGTGAGTGTTGCAATCAGGTCAGGTTTTTTAAGGTCCTTCCAGGGATCAGGCAGATGCCGGCTATTTTAACGTTACAGAGACTCCTTAAATTATAATTTTAAGCAAAACTATCTACCGGGGACTTAAAAAAAATAAGTGTTTATACCTAATAAATCGGATTGTTCCGGCGTTATTGAATGCCGGGCATGACTTCCGCGTTAAAAGCCTACGGATGTAAACTACCCACCTGTACCCAATGAAGACCCCATTCAACAACCTGCCGTCAGATGTCAACCTGCATCAGCAGACAGCTCACTATCATCTGGAAGTCAAAAGAAGATCCGATAAGCTGATGAACTTTTTTCTGATCGGGTTCTTCCTCACAGGTCTGGCGCTTGCATCCTGGTTCGATACGTGGATCATCGCGCTTGGCGTAGGCGGTATCTGCCTGCTGGCCTATTATTCCGTCAAATGGGCGCTTCCGGAATCCAACCTCTATCAATATGTATTGAGCGCCGTATTTGGCATTTTTATGGCGCAGTACATCTACCAGATGCATGGTCTGTTCGAGATGCATTTCTTTGCCTTTATCGGCTGCGCCCTTCTCATCACCTATCAGAACTGGCGGCTGCAGATACCTATCCTGGTCATTGTGATATTACACCATGCCATTTTCAATTACCTGCAGTACTCAGGCAACACCAATATCCATTTCACAAGACTGGAATATCTTGACCTTACGTCTTTTGTCATACATATAGTGCTCACCGCTATCATTGTCTTTATCTGCGGGCTATGGGCCTATCAGTTGAAAAGGTCCGGCGCCATACAGGTCCGCCAGGCCGTAGAAATGGGCAAGATGCAAAAGGAAGCCATTTTGCATGAAGAAAGAAAGAAGAATGAAGAGATACTGGAACAGGCCTATCTCAATGCGGAAAGAGCCCGGCAGGAGGCTGAGAAGGCCAGCCAGGCAAAAAGCGTTTTTTTGGCCACCATGAGCCACGAGATACGGACGCCCATGAATGGGGTCATCGGGATGTCTTCCCTGCTGACCGAGACGCCGTTGACCGAGCAGCAACGGTCCTATGCAGAGACCATCGCCACCTGCGGAGAGACCTTGTTGAATGTCATCAATGATATCCTGGATTTCTCCAAGATCGAATCGGGCGGTATGGAGCTGGAAGAAGAAGATTTCAATCTGCATGAAAGCATCGAACATATACTGGATATATTTGGCATGCGGGCAGCGCAAAAAGGCCTGGAGCTGCTCTACCAGGTGGACACCGACGTACCCATGTATATAAGAGGTGATGATCTCCGTCTGCGCCAGATATTGACCAACCTCGTAGGGAATGCCATGAAGTTCACGGAGCAGGGTGAGATCTTTATCCGGGTGCGTAATGCCGGCGCGTGGCTGGATAATTCCATGGTGCTGGAGTTCGAGGTAAAAGATACCGGTATCGGCATCCCTGCCGACAAAAAAGAGCGTCTTTTCAAAGCTTTCTCGCAGGTGGATACGTCCACTACCCGTAAATATGGAGGCACCGGTCTTGGCCTGGCCATCTCCGACAAGCTGGTCAAGCTGATGGGTGGCGAGATAAAAGTAGAAAGCAGTCCGGGTAAGGGCTCTACCTTCTATTTCACCATCACCACTCATGTAGGCAATGGTGTTGTTCCGAACTATACCAGCAACGGCCTTTCCGCCCATGCAGGCAAGCGCGTCCTTATCGTGGATGACAATCAGACCAACCGCACTATTCTGAAAAGCCAGCTGGAATACTGGAACCTCCTGCCCGTAGCCGTCGTATCCGGTGAAGATGCGCTGCGACGATTGAAGACAGAAAGCTATGATCTTGTGCTGACGGATATGCAGATGCCGCTGATGGATGGTCTGCAACTGTCAAGGGTCATTCGTGAAAAACATCCCAATCTCCCCATCATCCTGCTCAGCTCCGTGGGCGATGAATATAAAAAAGCGCATTTGCATCTGTTCAGCGCCATCATGACCAAGCCCGTGAAACAGCAGCTGATGTATCGGAATATACTTTCGGCATTCCAGAATCACCCCGTACAAGCACATGAAGACCGTTCGTTCCAACCCAAGCTGTCGGCCGGCCTGTCTGAGCAGCACCCATTGAAAATACTGGTGGCGGAGGACAATGTCATCAACCAGCAGGTGATCCTGCATATTTTACAAAAGCTGGGTTATGAGCCCAGGATCGTGTCCAATGGCCGCGAAGCCGTTTACACCATGCTGGAGGATGCCCATGATATTATTTTCATGGACCTCCAGATGCCCGAGATGGATGGGCTGGAGGCCACGCGTCTGATCCGCCAGACATCCAGGACACAACCTGTGGTCATCGCGCTCACGGCCAATACGATGGAGGGTGATGAGGAGGAATGTCTGAGCGCCGGCATGAACGACTATATCGGCAAGCCTATCAAGCTGGACGAGCTCGTGGAAAAACTCCGCAAATGGAGCCATGAGCTATTCGCCCGAAAGACCGCGGCCGTCTAATGATCCGACAACAACATGGGGGCGGGTTTCCCGGAGGACTTCTTTCGACCCGTCATCAACAGCAACGGCAGGGCCAGCAAAAAAAACAATCCTATAAGCAGATAGGCATCTCCAAAGCTCAATGCATTGGACTGACGGGTAACGGTGTTATCCAGCAGCCTCAATGCGCGATCCTGCGCATCCGCACCCGTGATGCCTTTGGCAGCAAGATAACGGGTATAGCCCGACAGTCTTTCCGTCAGCAACGGATCGCCCGGGACAAGATGGGATATAAGATCCGTACGGTGTACTGCATTGCGATTGGTCAGATAGGTATTCACCAGCGCGATGCCAAATGACCCGCCCAACTGACGCATCATATTATTCAGGGCTGCTCCCTGCGGCATATCTTTTGGCTCCAGTCCCGAGACAGCCAGCGTGGTCAGCGGCACCGTGACGATGGCAAGGCCCACGCCTCTCCATATCAGTGGGATGAAAATATCTTTTTGTCCTGCTTCCAGGTTCAGACGTGACATCTGCCAGCTAAAGAGGATGAATAAGGTCATCCCGGTGGTGATCATGACCAACGGCGAAATACCTCTCTGTAAAAGCCGTGCGGAGATCATCAGTCCTCCAATGGCCAGCAAGGCGCCGGGCAACAGCAATAATCCCGTCTGGGTAGGCGTGAAGTTCAACAGCCGCTGGGCAAAGACGGGTGTAATAAAGACGGAGGTAAAGATACCTACGCCGGACACGAAGGTAAAGATGCCTACGCCGGACACGAAGGTAAAGACAGCGGCAATGCTGAGATTACGGCTTTTCAGCACAGACAGGTTCACCACGGGATTTTTGACTCGCAGCTCCCACCAGATAAAGAGGAAGATACCTACAATGGCCGTAACCGTGAGATAGATGATATAGCCGGTGTCGAACCAGTCTTCCGCCTCTCCCCTCTCCAGCACCGTCTGTAACGAGCCTACACCAATAGCGAGTAGGATAATACCGGTCCGGTCGATCCTTCCCGTCTGCTGTTTGTCCGCAGGCTCCGTCAGCAGCATGGAGCAAAGTACGGCGACGGCGATGCCGATAGGAACATTGATATAGAATATCCAGGGCCAGGAATAATACTCGGTGATGAAGCCACCCAGCGTCGGACCGATGGTAGGCCCAACAAAGACCCCTATCCCAAAAAGAGCGCCGGCTACATTCCTTTTCTCTACCGGGAACAGCTCGAACACGATGGCCTGCGATACGGACAGCAGTGCGCCGCCGCCCATGCCCTGCAGGAAACGGAAGGCCACCAGCATCCAGATACTAGTGGCCTGTCCGCAAAGAAAAGAACAAAGGGTAAAAAGGATCACCGACCCGATATAATAATTGCGCCTGCCCAGCTTCGCCGCCAGGAAGCTGGTGATGGGAATGATGATCACATTGGCGATGGCATAGGAAGTGATGACCCAGGAGGTATCTTCCAATGTTGCGCCCAGGTTGCCGCTCATATGCGAAAGAGCGACATTGACGATGGACGTATCGATCAGCTCCATCATGGCGGCGCCGATGACGGTGATCAGCAGGATATTTCTTTTAAAGGAGTTCATTCTGCGGCATTCATAAGTTTTAAGGCTTCGGCGGGAGAGGACAGGGATAGCTGGTATACGTACGCAGTATTCCCAACGTGGATCTCGTAGTTATTTTCAGCCAGCGCTTTGAGGAGATCTTCTGCCACCTGGCGGGGAGGAATGCCATTTTCGCCGCCGATGACTTTTGAGAACTCTGTATTTACCAGGGGCGGCATCAGCTCGAATACCCTGACATTCGGGGCGGTCTTTTCCAGGGTCAGTCTCAGTGTCCGGGTATAGGCATGCAAAGCCGCCTTGCTTGCCGCATAGGTTGCCAGACGGCGGCCGGGGGCAAAAGCTACGATGGAACTGACGTTGACGATGGCAGCTTCTTTCTGTCGTTTGAGAAGGGGCAGCAGTTTTTCCGTGAGCCGTATAGGCGCCAGGTAGTTGGTCTGCATTTCTTCGGCTGCCTTTTCCGCGACATCGATCTCGTCTCCGAGCTTGTAATAATAGGCTTTGCCCGCATTGTTGACGACGATGTTCAGCCCGGGGAAATCTTTATTGATCCTTGTTACCAGCTCATCTACTTGTGCCGGGTCGGTGACATCGCTGAGGATGCCGGTGGTATTCTTTAGCCGGGCAACGGCTGTCTTCAGCCTGTGTTCGTCCCTGCCAGTGATGATCACCTGGTTGCCTTTTTCGGCGAATAAAGCCGCCAGTTCGAATCCGATGCCTGCGCTACCGCCTGTGACGAGGACGGTGTTGTTTGTTGTGTTCATGATTGTAGTTTTTATTATTTTAAATATACCGATCGGTATATTTTTATACAAAAAAATAGCTATTTCAGTTCGCGTATCATTTTTTCCACGTGTTCCATCACCTGGCGTCTGTATTGGGGCCTTCCTGTCACCCTCGACACCATGATCCCGCCTTCGATAGTGGAAATGATGGATAGGGCTGTCTGCTCGGGGTCCTTTATTTCCCTGAATTCCTTTTTCTCTATGCCTTGCTGTAAGAGGGATATGATATAGTTCTTCCAGTTGAGGATCACGTCTACCACTTTTTTCTTGAGGGCTTCGTGGGTATCGTCCGCCTCGACGGCTGTATTGAGGATAGGGCATCCGCCTTCGGGGAAGCCTTGTATGCTGCCGTTATATACATCCACATAGACGAGCAGCTTTTCCCGGACCGTCTTTTTCTTATCCATCTCCGCCCGGATCATGGAAGTGACCTTGTGTACATTGTAGTCAAAGGCGGCCAGCGCCACTTCGTCCTTGTTGGCGAAGTTGCCGTAAATGCTGCCTTTGGTGAGACCTGTGGCATCTGTCATATCACTGATGGATGTTCCGGCATATCCCTTTTTGTTAAAAATGGGGGCTGTCCTTTCTACGATGAACTGTCTTGTTTTTTCGGCCTTATTCATAACGGGCGATCTTTTTGCATCCACAAAATTATACCAATCGGTATAATCTACCAAAAAAAATTCCCCCCTCTCCGACGGCCGGCGGGGGGCTCCCGAACCAGGGTTCGGGTCAAACATGAGCGTGATATGGGGTTACTGCGGGATTTTCAGCTTGTTGCACACTTCTTCATAAGACATATGGGTCCAGTTGTTTGCGATGTCCCTGAGCATCCCGGCATCCAGGATATTTCCGCTGCGCGTCACCATACCGGGAGCTGTTGCAGAAGCGGTCACGCTTTTGCCGCCGGGTATGATAATATAACGGAACCTGTGTGTGTTGGCAATGGAAGTCCAGTAATTCTTGTCATTGACAAAACGGATCTTCACCTGCCCCGGCGAAACCAGTCCCGACCAGGTGTCAGTCATGGTGGAACCCGAGACATAGGTGAGATTGATAGGCAGGGCTGCGACCTGGTTGGCCGGCCAGATCTGAGGATTATATCCGGTGAGTTTACCATAGACAATGACGCTGCCGCTGTCCAGCACATTTTGAGTGATCTTCGGCGCCGGCTGCAAATAATTGAACCCCCATATGCCAAAGACGGTATCCTTTGTATAGGTGGCTGGCTGGAACCAGTCGGAGTAGATGACATTGGCCGTACCGGTAGGGCCGGCAGGACCCGCAGGGCCGGTGTCACCTTTTTTACACGATGCGGTAGAAAGGATCAGGATCGCTGCACCAACACACGGAAAGAACGCTTTCATACAACGCAGTTTTAAATCGTACATAGAACGGTTTATTTTTTTAGAGTAAATGATTGGGGCAAATTTAGATTTGCACTTACCTAGAGTCAATACTCCTTTACGGGGAATTTTTTGGCCCTGTGCCTTCAATTTCTCCCCAGTTACCGTTAAATTGATACCCTATATGGTGACGATCATCCGAAGTTTTTTCCGGGCAGGAGCATGCTGCCGTTGGCCCGCTATCCGTCAGTATACGGATCAGCCTGGGAACGCCTGCGCGATATGCCGGCAAGCCTGTACAGCGGGACTTTCGCGTAAAGTTGATGGGAGCGGGCGCCTCCTCTGAAAAAACAATAGTGTGTAAGGGGAGCGATATAAACGTGCGCTTCTGACCGTAATTAATCTGTATCTTTTAGAGCAATTTTAACTTCAACAATCATAGAAGGCAGAAAATCCTCCTTAATGAGCCAGACTATTCTATAATCTATCCCCATATAATCGTGGACAATTCTATTCCTGAAGCCTTTTATCCGATGCCAGTCTATGGAGGGGGACAAGTCCTTTATTTCTTCCGGCAGGCGGTTGGCAGCCTCGCCGATGATCTCAAAGTTTCGAATGACCGCATCAACAGTTTTATCATCCGCAATGAATTGATCAAAAGAGAGTCCTTCCGTATAAGCTAAAATCTTATTAGCGCTTGCGATGATATCTTCCAATAAAAGGCGGGGAGATCTTTTAGACATAAAGTATTTCACATTCTATCTCCTGGTAATATCGAGGTTTGATTCCTTTCCTGGAAACCAGATCCACTTTCCGGCCCAGCAATTTTTCCAGATATTCGGCGAGATCAATAAATTCGATCCCGATAGGACGATTAAAGTCAACTACAATGTCAATATCACTTTCCGGCCTGAAATCATTTCTAACAATCGATCCGAACAAGCCGATTGAACTGACATGATACTTTTCAGATAATTGAAGTTTTACCTGACGAATTTTATCCTGTATATTTGACAGATAGTTCACTCAGCGAATATACAATAATTTTTTGGTAAAGACCATACCTGGTCGTCTGCTCAAACTAGCTCTTATTATCGCTCGGACTTCCTTAACAAAGGGCTCCCTTGCTCTTGTCAACTCGTCGATCCTGGCATCGCACCCGTATTTGAAAAGGAGCAACGCATCGCACTTCTGACCTAAACATAATCTCCGATGGGCAGGCAATGAACGCCTTCCATCTTTCTTAGGCAGATAGGTCAGCTTCAATAGGGATAAATCCTCCCGAGACTGTTAGGAAATATAGCTGAAGGCAAACTGTCCGCTGCGATCCGACACACCGAAATCACTGCAGGGAAAGATAGAATAATGCGTATACTTCGCCGGATCCCGCACACATCTAATCATATTAGCGCCCTCCAGTACTAAGTGCCCCGCATCGATAACGGACCGTGTCAGGACCAGGTTTAAACCCTGATTATCAGTCATCGAACTGGAATATAGGATACCTAGTCTATCTCCGTACCGCTGTTGCAGTGCATGAAAAAAAGCTGTTGTCAGCAAATAACTGGTTATCGTGCCTTGCTTTTGTGCCGCTCGCTTTGAAAAAAACTCTTGAAACTGTTTCCAAATGGTAAAGTCATCAGCTGACATAGCCTTCTCCATATCCCTGAAAAACTTTTGATCAATCCTCATGGCGTCGGGGCAGTTCTTCCGTGCGGGTTCGCAGAAAGTGAGCACGACTACGTTAATCGGAATGGCTAGCGACCACCTTCCAACTGTAAACTCATAGCTCCGCTCCGTGCTATTAGTGTCGAAAAGCTCTTTTGACGCTTCACAGATCGCACCTGCATAACCTTGGGCAGAAGAAGACGATAATGGCAAGGATGCATAAAACACTGCCTCTCCGGCCAGGTTAAATCGGCCATGTTGAATTTTGTCCAGAAAGGGATTATAGCTGATTTCGGCCGCTCTTCGGAAGACCTCTCCATTGAAATTCCGGCGGCTTCGAAGCACAAACCCATCTGTGAACTGCCAGATCGGCAGATGCAGTCGACACAACAGCTCGAAACAGACTGACGTAAGCAGGTCAAGATTCGGATTTACCTTTTCCATCTCACCTTCCAGTGTCGCGAGATACCCTTTGATCTCGGAGTAAGGCGTATTGATCTTGATCCTCAGCGTTACCGACTCCTGCCGTTCGGGTGGTAATGGCACCACTGAATAATCTTCGGCCATTTCTAACTTATTTGATTGTAGTAGTTATATTTATGAAGCTACTAAATAAAGCCGGCCAAAAAAGGATGAATTCTCTACATATTCTCAACTCTTACTGCAATTTATTTTCTCCTGCCGACCTCGCCAGGATATAGCTGCTGCACCACATCGCTCTGCCAGTATTTTTTCGACTTGACATCCATCACGGATATCCTGCCCTGGAAAGCGGCGCCGGTGTCCAGGTTCCAGACATTGCACTTGTGCATCGGCGTTGTCTCGTTATAGTTTGTAGTAGGGGTATGTCCGATAAATATCTCTTCGTACAATAGCAGCCGCTGAGGATAAAACAAACTCGTTTTGGGTATCCGCGGGTCGACGGCCAGCGCCATCTCCCATAGTGTTCTGTCCCATGAATAGTTGCCGGGATGGTATTCCCTTCCGGGACCATGCATGGAAGAAAATCCCGCATGGATAAAAAGACAGTCATTGTCCTCACAGTACGGTCGCATTCTGCTGAAGAACCGGAGATGCTTGTCCTTGTCCTCTATGCTGATACCCTTATAGCTATTCATAGTGGCCTGTCCGCCATGAAAGACCCAGTCGGGATCAGCTCCCCAGCCCTTAAGCCAATCTTCGCACCAGGCATCGTGATTGCCCAAAATAAAGACACAGTCATGACGGGCATCCAGTTCCATCAGCAGCTCGATCACCTGTCGTGACTCCGACCACCCGTCTACATAGTCACCCAGGAATATGAGCCGATCGCCACGCTTAAGCCCCACCCTCTCCAGCACCTGTTGTAGCGCCCTATACCCTCCGTGAATATCGCCTATTGCGAATGTCCTTGCCATAATCTTTTCAAGATAAAGCAAAAACCAATCACAAAATGGCCTTTCCTCTTTTCGCAGTCCGGTACCCCAGCTCCGCTCCCCCACTGACCGGGAGTATACTGCCCGTGATAAAACGGGCCTTATCGGACAGTAAGAATACACATGCATCCGCCACCACATCCCCTTCGGGGCAGTAGCCCAACGCATGTATTCCATCCAGGTATTTTTCGATGTCGCCGGGATTTTCCTGCGCCTGTCCCCACTCCCGCAACATATCCGTCCACACTCCGGCAGGAGCTACCGCATTCACCCGTATCTTATACGGCGCATAATCCAACGCCATCGACTTGGTCAGCGCATTGATGGCCCCTTTCGTGGCAGTATAGGCGGCATGATTATCCTGACCTATCTCCCCCACCAGGCTGCTGGTATGGAGGATACAGCCCTGTGACCGTATCAGCGCATCGAGCCCATATTTTGTCGTATAATAGATGCTTTTCAGATTGACATTGAACAGGGCATTCCATTCCGCCTCGTCCGTCTCGTGCAAAGGCTTCGATGGATGAGCGATACCGGCGTTATTGTGTATGGCGTCTATCCGTCCATATTTATCCAGCGTCTGCCGGATAGCGGACTGTACGTCGTCAGGATTTGATACGTCGCAAAAGACCCCGGTACTCGCCTGTCCCAGGATACCCACAGCTTCGGCAATGGAGGGAGCGTCATTGGAAACGATGACCACCTGCGCCCCTGCTTCCACATATTTTTTCCCACATTCCAGGCCAATACCCATCGAGCCGCCTGTGAGAAAAATGATCTTGTCTTCCAATAATCTCATAGTAGGTTAATTTATGGGGTGTGAAAAACTTCTTTCATATTTGTCCATGTCTGCCCCTTGACAGCCGCCTCCGGCAAGGGTAGCTGGGTTGGTGCGGTCTCCCTCCACCAACGTTGTGTAGTACTGTCAGCAGCCATCTTTTTCATATCCGCGGCAAAGTCGGCGCCTGTATATTCAAAATAGCTGAACAGGTAATATTTATCATCGATGGCCTGCAGATAGATAGAGTAATTGTGGATATTACATTCTTCTATCTTCCGCAATACCCCCGGCCATACATCTGCATGCAGCTGCTGGTAATAGGCCAATTTCTCGGGTCGTAATCCTGTCACCATCCCATACCGTTGTACCCGCGTTTCGGACCGGCCGCTAAAGATCCAATACAAGATGATCATAACGACGATCAGGATACCGGACAACAGCTTGTAATTTCCCAGCCCCCTCCATCCCCTGTCCCGCAGTGGCTCCAGGGGCGATCGCCAGTACAGGGTCGCGCTTGCTTCCGTATGATGCGCGGGATAGATATAGGAAAAGATCACCTGAATAAAAAGACAGGCGACGAACAGATAGAACGCCATCATCATAAAAGGAATGGCGGCCATCGAGGTATGAGGATACAGCTTGTTCAGCGTATAGACCAGCGCTCCCAGCAGGGAACCTGCCAGCAGCGTGATCTGCGCCGCCCGGGCAGAGGCCCGCTTCCAAAAGACGCCCAATACGAAGACACAGGTGATGGGGGGCGCGATATGCGCAATGATGTCATTGATACCGTTGAAAATGCTGCCATAGCTGTTGAGCAGCGGCAGCAGCAGGATGGAAAATATCAGCGCGATGCCTGCGGAAATACGTCCAACCCGCACCAGCTGTTTTTCTCCAGCCTGTGGACGCCATCGCCTGTACAGGTCAAAGCTCACCAGCGTGCTGATAGAGTTCAACGCTCCTGACACCTGGCTCATCAACCCGGATAAAAGCGCCGCCACGATGATCCCTGCCAGCCCGGTAGGAACCAGCTGGGTGATCATCAATGTATAGATGCTCTTGCTATTGGTGACAACATTACCAGCTGCATCGGTGGTCTGTAACGCGTGAATATCCAGCAATCCTTTTTGAGCCAACGTATAGGCAAGGAGACCGGGAACAATAAAAATAAAGACGGGCAAGATCTTTATAAACCCACAGAACAAGGCCCCGACCCTGGCATGATCCACGCTTCTGGCGCCCAATACACGTTGTACGATCGTCTGATCCGCACACCAGTACCAGATGCCCAATACAGGATATCCCAAAAAAACAGCATACCAGGGAAGACCGCTGCCGTCGCCGGAAGGGCGCAACATGGACAATTTTTCCATATGATGTGTCTCTTTCAGAACGGATACCATGGAATGCCAGCCATCCATTTTGGCAAAACAGGCGGCGGTGATCACGACGGCGCCTGCTACCAGCACGACTGTCTGTATGCTCTCTGTTACGACCACGGCCCGCAGTCCGCCGATGATAGTATAGACAGCCGTGATGACGGCAATGACCGTGACGCTGGTATACATATCGATGCCGAATAGGGTCTCCAGTACGATGCCGCCGGTGAGAAGGGAAAATGCAATATGGATGATGATGGCCGAGAGGATGGAGACAAAAGTGAGCCAGTCCCGGCAGGCGCGGTTGTATCTTCTCTCCAAAAAATCAGGCAGCGTGCTGACGCCGCTGCGGATATAGAAAGGGACAAAGAACAGGGCCAGCAGGATCAGGGTAAAAGCCGCCATCCATTCGAAATTGCCGCTGAGAAGGCCGGTGTCGAAGCCGCTCTGCGCCAGGCTCACGAGGTGCAGACAGGAAATATTGGTGGCAAAGAGGGCCAGGCCGATCATCGGCCACCGCAAGGATTTACCCGCCAGGAAGTACTCGTTGGAAGCATCGGGGCCACCCTGGACAGGATCGTTCGAAGCAGCCGCGCCTCCCGCCGGGGAAGGCCTCCTACGGCGTCCTTTTAGTCCAGCCCACAATCCTACGGTGACGATACCAACGATATAAAGCACACTGATAATGATATCTGGTTTCTTTATCATGCTATTTTAAGGTCGCAGCTGCTGCCGGGCTCCTGCGGCGTTTTATATACGCCGTCCGTAATGTTCACCGGATGTACAAAATGTTTTTGCAAGTGAGGGATATGCTCCAGGAACAAGGCCTGATGTCCGAGGCTGATGTGATTGAACAATACCAGGTGCTGATGCAGTTGTCCCATATCGCCCACATGTGGTACGACAGGGATACCGTACTTGCGGCATAACAGGCTCACGGTGATGAACTCGCTGACACCTCCCACCCGCACGGCATCCACCTGGATGAACCCTGCACATTCCGCCTGCAGGTAGTTCTTAAAGACAATGCGGTTGGGCACATGCTCACCCAACGCCAGCCTGGTCGGAGCAATATGTCTCGCCAGGGTCTTATGTGCCTGCACATCGTCCGGATGCGTAGGCTCCTCGATCCAGTACGGGTTCATATCCTGCAGCCGCGTACAAATTTGCAATGCCTGGGGCAGGGTCCATTGCTGATTGGCATCCAGCATGACCTTTACCTGATCGCCGGCAGCCTCGCGTACGATATGAGCCCGGCGTATATCCCTTTCCGGGTCGGCCGATCCTACCTTCAGCTTCATAGCGGTAAAACCATTGGCCACCGCCCGGATGGTCTTCTCCCGGACCTTCTCATCGGGATAATTGAACCAGCCGATGGAAGTGTCGTAGCCGGGATAGCCGGTGGAAAGAACTCTTTTACGAAGATCTCTGCCGGAAGTATTCTCCTTAACTAAGGCTAATGCTTCCTGTTCTGTCAATTCATCTTCCAGGTAAGAAAGATCCAGGGTGCGGACAAGTTCTTCCGGTGTCAGGCTGATCAGCAGCTTCCACAACGGCACTCCTCTTTTCTTTGCCCAGAGATCAAAACAGGCATTTGTCACGGAGGCAAGTCCCAGGTGCACAACGCCCTTATGCGGTCCCAGCCAGCGGAATTGCTGTTCGTTGGACAGGCTATTAAAAATATTGCCAAAATCCGCCATCAGCTCCTCGATATCCTTTCCTTTCAACTTCTCCGCATAAAACTGGGCGGCCTTGCACACCATATCATTCCCTTCCCCCAGGGTAAAGGCCAAGCCGGTGCCTGTGATGCCGCTGTCGTCCTGTAGCCGCGTGACGGCATAGGAATAAACAGGGTCCCGGTGTATCGCATCGCTGCCGGCGCCATTCCCCAGCGGATAACGGACATCTGTAACATTGGTTTTGTGTATCATAAGGGATGAGATGTTTCCAGCACGATCACCGAGCTGATGGCGTCGGGCATGGTATCCGGCAGCGTGATATGATAGCCTGTCTTTTCATCCTGCGTAAAAGAAAGAGTGCCTCCTTTCAGAAAATAAGCCTTTTTTATAAGGACGCCGGGCAAAGGAGCCAGTTGCAAAACACTTTCTTTCGTCTCCAGCAGATGGATATATATTTTATCACCCCTATGAGTAGTGGTGTAGGTGTCGGTAGGCGTATAAGGCCCTCCGTGGGTGTCATAGATGCTTTCTCCATATTTTTTCAGCCAGTCGCCCATCTCCTTCAGCCGTGTGATCTGACGGGCCTCCATCCTGCCGTCCATCATGGGACCTACGTTCAACAGCAGGTTGCCATTCCCACCCGCGGTCTTCTCCAGGGTCTGGATACATTCTTTCAACGACTTCATTTGATCGTTCGGCTTCCACGCCCATTGATGGCAAATAGTGATACAGCTCTCCCAGGGCTCTTTCATATTCAGCTGACCGATGGTCTGCTCCGGCGTAAGAAAATCTCCTACGGATTGCGGATCGGAAAGTGAGGAGGGCTTCTTGCCGAGGCGATTGTTGATGATAAGCTTAGGGTCCAGGTCTTTTAAATACCGGTATATTTCTTTTCCATCTTCCGCCGTCCAGTACTTTTCCCAGTAGCCGTCAAACCAAAGCATAAAGGGGTGATATTTTGTCACGATCTCCTTCAGCTCCATTTTCATCGTCCGGACGAATTTCTGCATATCCCCCTTCACATCCTGTGTGCTGTCGTAGGGGCTTTTGGTCGGATAATCCGGATCGTGCCAGTCCAGCACGGTGAAATAGACACAAAAGGTAATACCCTGCCGGCGGCAGGCCTGTGCCAATTCTCCCACAATATCTCTTTTGAAAGGGCTGTTACCGATGTTATAGGGTGATACGGCGGTGGGCCACAGGCAAAATCCATCGTGATGCTTGGCAGTGATGGTGAGGTATTTCATACCTGCCTGTTTGGCCGTACGGACCCATGTGTCGGCATTGAACAGGACAGGGTTGAACTCGCGATACAATGTATCGTATTCTGCCGCGGGGACTTCCCTGCTCCTGCTCCATCCTATCTCCGTACCGCGGAGCGTGACGGGGCCGAAATGGATGAACATGCCGAAACGTTTGGACATGAAGGTTGTCATGGGGTCCTGCGTAAACGCAGGACCTGCCGAAAGTATAAGTATCGTTGCAATGATGATCCTTCTCATATACCAAAAATATAATCCCTCCACACCTAAGAGAATAGTTTATCCTTTTATTTTGATGGATTATCCAACTATTCAAACCCAGGCTTGAAGGGATGATACTTCTTATGATATTATTGTTTGTCCCAGAATGTCACCTGGCTCATATTGACATATCCGGACTGGGTAGCTGTCGTCTTTATCCGCATGATGATAAACCGTACAGGCGGAGGATTGTTCATCAGGTTGGCATCGTAAGGAGCCACCCCGTCATCCGTCCTGATCACTTCCTTCAGCAGGGTCCATCCTTTAGAGCTTACGTCCGCGGCCCATCCTCCGTTATCGGGTGTGAGGGAAGAGATAGCGCCCGTGGTGTCGGCAATACCCCAGACTTCGAAATCCAGCGGATTATGACAACAGTTCCTTCCCGTCTCCTCAAGCCTGGCCAGATGATTATAGGTCTTGCCCATGTCGAACGTGATCGTGCCGGGCGTACCGGGATTACCGTTGCTATGGAATATCTCGGGATAGCCCCTGGGCTGCATATTCCCGTCCCAGATCCTCGCCAGATAGGTATTTCCATCATACGGCTGAAGGTCGTGCGGCAGGTTGACAGTCGAGAACAAGCTTTTATCGCATAAAACATACACATACGGCACGGTGTCATATGCCAGGGTATAGAAAGTATCGATGACATTCCTCGATGGTATAAAAGAGGACTGGTAAAGAATGGGCGTTCCCGCTTTATAGGAGGATAAAACCAAATTGGAGCTACCGGGAGCCAGGTAGAGATTTGTCGTGTCCCCGCTGGTATTGACATATTTGATCTTAGTCGTGATATTGACGGTATCGATAGGCGTGAGAAAACTCAGGCTGACAGATCCGTCGGCATTCAGTATCGGCGGCTGGCTGATATCCTGCTGTCTGTTGTGCAGACCTGAGCGATAGATATTTCCATATACCCGCGCATTGTCAATCTCCGTCACGACGCTTCTGTTGCCATCGGCGTCATAGGAATAGACAAAAAAGGTATAGGAATATTCGGACAGGCTGCTGATCACACATTTCACGGTATCCGATGTATTATGCGATCCGGCGGGGAGTACTACCGAGTCGGCGCCGTTGTTCCACAAAACTACATATTTTACGATGCTGGGATCAGGACTGGGGCTCCAGGTCAGCATCAGCCGTCCATTACCGGGCAGCACGTTGGGATTGTTTATCTTCCCCGGGTAGATTATTTCTTGATTGTGGAGAAAGGACCGGTAGTCCGTAGCCTTTTTACTGCATCCCCAGACGGCGATGAAGCAGGCCAGCAATATCCATGAATTTCTATAATGATTTTTCATTGTCGTTGTTTTATCGTTTGGCTTTATCGCGCATCCCCCCAGAATGTCAATTCTTCTATATTGAAAAAGTTATTGGTCAGCGAGACATTCTGCAGGCATTCGAAACGGATATACCGCACCTTGGGGAGGCTGATATCGAAATTGTAGGAAAAGCCTGCGTTCCAGAAAGCCAGATCTTCGGCTGTATACTGTGGGTTGGGCAGCTTCGATGGTTTGCCAGGCAGTGTGAAAAAGCCAAGGTTGATCCATCCATTGGGTGTCGTGCCGCCTACCGGAGGAAGATTATTCGCGTCGGGCATGGTCTCGTCGATGGGCGTAGTGGAACGACCCCATAGGACCCAGGTCAGTGGCGCCCCTGCCTGCCAAAGCCAGTTGCCACTGCCATCGATACCTCTGTTCCAGATGGTATAACGGCTCAGTTTGGCGGTTGCGCCCATATCGAAGGTGATCACGGCCGGCCATACCAGCGGCTGGATGGGTTGTGTCGTATGATAGCCCGGCGATCCGGTGTTGCCATCCCAAAGGTTCTGTAAGACCCAGCCAAAGCCGGTAGGCACATCCGTACCGAGTACATATGGCTGGAACAGCGATTTATCCATCTGGGATTCATACAAAGGCGTGATATTGCTAAACACGGTATCGGATATATTACCCCATTTGTCGGTAATATACACGCCAAATTTTCTGCTCACGGTATCATACCCGCGCAGGCTGAATTGAATAGTGTCGCCGGCGGAATAGTTCTGCGACACGATCTGTAATTTCCCGGTGGCATCGGGTGTAATGGTGATCACGCCAATGGGCGCCTCCAGCTTATTGAGGGCCATCACATGCACACCGCTGAAATCGGCGGTCATGGTCACGGTTGGCAGAGACTTCATATAGGCAGGCGTGTCGGGATGTACGGTGACGACCACAGAATCCGAACGCACTTCCGCCCGGGTGACAGTCCACAGGGTCACTTGGTAGTCCTGGCTTTTTGCAAAACCGCCGACGGTGACGCTGTCCGAATAATAGGAAGACTTGGTCTGCCGGCTGTCCTTGTCATTGATCTTGTACTGCGCCTGTACGTACAATATGTTCTTCGAATCGGGAAGATCATACGTGATATAGGCGCCACCACTGAAATTGGCCACCTTGATATTCGTCACCACGCCCGGCTTGGTCTTGTCGGTGGAGACGACGGTGTTATAGCCGTCTGTCTTCTTACAGCCGTACGACAATGCTACCGTCAATATTAAAAAGATATATGCTTTCATCTGTCTTAAACAATTTTATTTTACCAATAAAGGGTCTGGGTAAGGTTAGGATTCGTCAGGATATCATAATCCTGTATCGGGTAGAAATAATTGCGCAGCCCGAATATGGGTTGAAAAACATTTACCACCTGGTAATATCCATTTACGGTCCTGTTGAATACATTCCATCCCTGCACAGGATTTGTCAGCACATTCTGCAGCTCTTTCCACCTTCTGAGGTCCCATCCGGCCTGTCCTTCGAAAGCCAGCTCGATACGCCGCTCCTGGTGGATGATGGACCGGAGTCCTTCTTTGGTAGCGGGCTTGCCCGGATTGCGGGAATAATTGTTCCAGGAATCCACTACTCCCTGTAGCCCGGCCCTTGCGCGCACTTTATCGATCCAGCTATATGCTTCGGCCGTAGGCCCGTTGACCTCATTGAGACATTCGGCGTACAATAGCCACAGAGCGGGCAGACGAACAAATGGCCAGGAATATCCCTGCCAGACGCTGCTGTTCCCTGCGGTAGACTGGTAAGGCACCAGCTTTTTGGCCCAATAGCCGGTAGCATTATACCGCAGCTGATCCGGTGGTGAGGCGAATCCGTTGACGGCATTGACATAGTTCATGTTCCTGTCATCCGTATTGCCGGAGCCATACCAGTTGGCGCCATCAAAAGACACATCGGCATAATAGCGAGGCTCCCGGTGGAAATTGCCTTTTGCCGTCGGATAGTTGTAGCGGATATAGTAGAAATGCTGTTGATCGCCGTTCTGCAATGTATAGCGACCGGCATAATCCCAGTTCTTGTCCTCATTGATGGGAACCCCATTATCGGTATAGAACAGCTCCGACTCGGCGATGGGTACGGAAAAATTCGAATAGACGGCAAAGACATTGGCTGCCGCATCGGCTGTCACCCGTGGGGATGCCATATACTGCCAGCCAAACTGCGGATTCAATGTCCATATCTGTTCCTGGTTCCAGCTGTCGACGACAGCTCCTTGCAAGGTCAACAGCTGACGAATGGAGTCACCAAGATGTGTGATGCTCCCGGTGAGCTTGAGATCGTACAGTGTAGCATTCGCAGTGTTGGCCGCATCGATGGCTGTCTTGGCGGCGTCCAGCGCTTTTTGCCATTTGCCGGCATCATAGGTGGCGGGAAAAAGGCTGGTCCCATCCTTCCGCTTCATCGCGATATAGTCGGGGTTACCGTTGAACAGCGGGCTGGCCTGGGTAGCCAGCACTTCGGATTTTACCGCCAGCGCAATGGTGCTGGTGATCCGTCCCTGCTCCAATGCCGCATTCTGGATCGTGGGAGGAAGGTCTTTGGCAGCCTGGTCCAGCAGCCCCACTACATAGCTGAAGCAGGAATCTACTGACTGTTGCTTGACACGAACCTGTTCGGTGGTGGCGTTGACGGGATTGCTCTTGTCCATGATGGGGATGGGACCATACATCCGCAGGAGCCAATAGTGATAATAGGCTTTCAGGAACTTTGCTTCGGCTATCCACCGCACCTTATTGTAGAGGGGTAGGTCCTTGGGCAGATCGATATTATCGATCAGGGTATTGCAACGCCGGATGGCCTGCCAGAGGTCCACCCCCATATTATATCCATCCCAATAGTTCAGGATGGGGTTGGCGCTGTTCTGTGTGCCCCGGAGGATCTGGAATCCGTCGTCCCCTCCCTGTCCACCCAGTATGGTCTGATCCTGTAGCGGAAAGGGAAAGATGATCTCACCTGATGTGGTAAAGCCCGCATTGCGCCGTATATCTGCCAGGTTTTGCATTGCGTTGTAGCACCCGAAAAGATAGGCCTCCGTCTCATTGGCATTGGCAAATGAGCTTTGCAGTGTGGCGACATTGTCGGGTACGATGTCTAAATATTTTTTACAGGAAGATAGCATAGCTCCCGGCAATGCCATCATCAACAATATTTTTATAATAGTTCTCATTTTCTTAGAAGTTAGCATTGATACCTATATTGAACACTTTCTGAACAGGATAACCGAAGCCCTGACCGGCCATCTCGGGGTCCCATAGTTTGAAATGGCTCCAGGTTATCAGGTTAAGCCCGTTGAAATAGATACGCAGGTTGTCCATATAGGCGCTCCTTGTCAGCCGCTTGGGGAAGGTATACCCTATCTCCAGGGACTTGAGCCGCATAAAGCTCCCGTCCCGCAGCCACCAGGTACTCGGCACCTGGTTGTTGGCAATATCATAGGTCGCCAGCCTGGGCCATAATGCATACAGGTTCTGGTTCTCTTCCGACCAGTGATTGTTCGCGTAGGCCTTTAATATCTGGGCATTGTTGACAAAAGGCGTGGTACCATAATAGCCATTCCACCGATCGTCCTGCGAAGTGGGGTTTATAAAAAAGGACTCTCTGGCCAGTCCCTGGAAAAAGGCATTGATGTCGAATCCTGAAAAGCCGGCAGAAATACCAAACCCATAAATGATCTCCGGCGTGGTCGGAAGTCCGATGGGCACCTGGTCATCCTGGTTGATGATGCCGTCCTTGTTCACATCCCGGTACTTGATGTCTCCTCCCTGGGGCAAGGGACCGCCAAAAGTCTGTGGCGGCGAGTTGAGCGCTTCTTTGTCATCTACGAAGAGGCGCTCTGCGATATAGCCGAAGGGTTGATTGATCGGCTGCCCCGACTGGAATCGGTAAGCGTACTTGTATTGTGGTTCTTCCACATGACCATACCGGCTGGTGGCAATGGTAAGATTGCCCAGACCAGAGATCCATATATCCTTTGTGAAGTTCTGCTTGTAGTCCATATGCAGGTCCAGGCCCTTTGCATAGGCAGTACCAAGGTTGGCCTTGACGGTGGACTCCAGCCCTTCCGTGACAGGAATATAGCCGCGGGGCTGGAAGATATTCTTGCGGAACTCCCAGTAGTATTCGGCGATGACGTTGAACTTCTTATACAAAGAGAATTCCACGGCAAGGTTGCTTTTATGTGATGTCTCCCAGGTGGCGTCCGGGTTGGGATAGTTCTGGATGCTGGGGCCGCTCAATGAGAAACTATTACGGGTGCCAAAGTATGCGCCCGGTCCCGCATGCGGTGTCACGCTGGAAAGGTAAAAGAAGCGGTTGTTCTCCACTTTATCGATATTGTCATTACCTACCAGTCCATAGCTTCCCCGCAGTTTCAGACGTGTAACGATATTTCCAATATTGCCGTTCTGCCAGAACTTTTCGTTTGACACGATCCAGCCGCCGCCGATGGTGGGGAAAAAGCCAAAACGGTGGTTGGGAGCAAACCGTTCGGAGCCATTATATCCGAAATTACCTTCCACGAAGTACCTGCTCTTGTAGTTGTAGGTCAGTCTGCCGGCCAGCCCAAGGTTCCGGTGCGGCAGGGAAAGCTGGAGGGTATAGGCATTTGCCGTCTGGGTCTGCTCGCGTGTGCCCACCAGCGTAGCGCTGATGTTGTGGTCTCGAAAGCTATGGCTGTAATCCAGCGTACCCATGAAATAGATATAGGTGTTGACATTCTTATTATTCCTGGAAGGGTCATAGCTGAGGTATTCTTGTGCGGCGCCGGGCTGATCGTTCAGCCATATCAACGAATATTTATTAATGGCAGCATCCGCCTGGTTGATAGAATAATAGAACGGCAAGTAGTTCCGCACCAGATCGAAGTATGCGTACCTGTTCGTACTGAACAGTCCATGGAAGTTAAGTCCGGAAGTGATAAAGTTCAGATTCTGATTCACCTCGAACTGGGCCGACATGCGGGATTCTGAAAAGCTCTTGTAGCCATACATCAGGTTTGCGTAAGGATTACTCATCAGTCCTCCGGTGAGATGGATGTTATTACCGAAGAGAATATGTTTTGTCTGAAAATTGGCGCTGTCCGGTGGGAAATAGGCCGGAAATGCAACGGGGTTGCTATGCAGCGCCTGGTCATAAAGGTCCGTGGCAAAGCCGGATTGGTCGCTCGTGATCGGACCTGTATAGTCATTAAAGTTACCCCAGAGACGGACGATGGCTTCGGTGGTCCTGGTCAGTTTCATATTGACATTAGCACGGAGCTGATAGTTCTCGAACTTCATGCCGGAGTTGAAGTTATTGACAGGGTTCACCTGCATGATACCGTTGTCCCTGTCATAGGACCCCGCGATATAGTATTGGGCAAACTCGGTGCCGCCGCTGAGACCCACATTAGCCCGCTGGGTGGTCGTACTCTTTTTGAACAGTGTAGACATCCAGTCTACCGCAGGATATAAATAAGGATTGTAGCCGGGCGTCTTTGTCCAGGTGGCTTCGGCGCCTTGTATCTGGTTGGGAGTGAATTGAGGCAGGCCGATGGCGCTGCGTGTAGCTACCGCCTCGTTGTATGTCTTCATATAAGTCACCGGATCGGCCAGCTCCACCGTCTGTGTTGGCTTGGAGGTGGAATGTTCATACCGCAGACTGACCCTTGCCTTGCCGCTTTTGCCGCCCTTTGTCGTAACGAGGATAACACCATTGGCGCCGCGTGCGCCATAAAGGGCGGCTGCGCTGGCATCTTTCAGGATGGAAAAGCTGGCGATATCGTCCACGTTGAGCCTGGCCAGGTCATTGGCGCTGAGCTCGATATTATCCACGAGGATCAACGGGGAGGGGCTGTATCCAAAAGTAGTAACGCCCCGGATAAAGAATTGTGAATTGTCGAGACCAGGCTGTCCTCCACGCTGGAAGGAGATCATCCCCGCCACTTGTCCCGCGAAGGCATTGGTCAGATTGCTGGTAGGCGTTCTCAGCTGCTCCGGGTTGACGGAGGAGACGGAGCCTACGATGGCCTCCTTGCGTTGTTTCTGGCCATAAGCCGTAACGACGATCTCATCCCCCACCTTGAAGTCCTGCAGCAGCACGATATTATAGACAGTCTTCCCGGATACCACCGTGAATTTCCTTTGCTCAAATCCAACAAAGGACACCATTATCACCGCACCCTCCTTTACATCCAGCACAAACTTGCCTTTATTATCCGTGACAGTCCCTTCATCCTTGCTGCCGACGATGACGATGGATACGCCAGCCATCACAGCCCCCGTTGTATCCCGTACCGTACCTGTTATGGTAATGCCGGGCGGTGGCGCTTCTTCCACAGGCTCAGGGGCCCGGGTATCTGCCTGAATGATGATCGACTTCTCCTCTATGCTATACGTGAGATGCGCACGTTGAAGACAGGTCTCCAACACTACCCGTAAAGGAGTATTCTCGAAATTCACATCCATCCTGGGTGCATTGGCAATGATCCCGGAGGACCAAAAGACATTATACCCCGTCTGTTTGTTGATCTCATTGAATACCTGCTTAAGGGTAATATTTTTCCCCTTATAGGTGATCTCTTGTGCGTACCCTTCAGCACACACCTGCGTCAGCGCGAAGAAGAGCAGGAAAACGGTCAGCTTCATGACACGAAAAAGTTTTGCTAAAATTTCATACATTTGAAAAGGCTTGTTTTAAGTTAGAAATGCAATGACAATCGCTTTCAGATTTAAATAAGCTGATACGACAGGGGCATGCCAGTGCTCCTGTTTTTGCTTAATAAACCTGTGTTTCGTCCTTAGACTATCTTATTTTTGATTTCAGTTCCTTCCTGGTTACGATCATTTTTTTCTGCTGACGACAACCGTTGCCCCGCTGACAGTGAATTTCGCGTTGCCGGTCTTCTCCATCATTTTCAACAGAACAGAAATATTGGAAAACTTATTGGACAATACCCCAAAAGTCTCATCCTTCATCTTTTCATCCTCGTACATGACCTTGACATTATACCATCTCGACACCTGCTTCATAATAATTTCCAGGGGCTGGTCGACACATCGGAAATAGCCATTCTTCCAGGCAATAGCCGCTTCGACATCCGCCTGCGAGACATGCAGCCTATCGCCCAGATCCGCCTCTTCATTGGGTTTCAAGAGGACGCTCTTACCCCCCGCCGTCACCCGCACCGCGCCATCCACCAGCGTCGTACGGATATTCGTTTCGTCCGGGTAGGCATGTACATTGAATCGAGTGCCCAGCACTTCGATGTCCTGCCGCAGACTGTTTATGCGAAAAGGAACACCCGGATCACGCTGCACTTCGAAATAAGCCTCACCACTGAGCTCTACGCTACGCTCCTTCGAAGAAAAATGAACCGGGAATCTCAACCAGGAGGATGAGTTAAGCCATACCCGGGTACCGTCGGGCAACACCACCTGGTACTGTCCCCCGGCCGGGATCTCGATCTTATTGTAGGTGAAAGCCACACCGGTGTCCGGCAGTCCGTTGGTTGCGGTTGATGGAGCCACCGTATAGACGATCTGACCATCGGCGGATTTGGAAATACGAATACCACCCTGTTCGGCAATATTGCCTGTGGCTGCGTCTGTCAGCGAGATAGTAGACCCATTGGCCAGCGTCAGGGTCGCGACATTAGCTCCGGGACCAATATCATGGGGCGGCTGTACCGTCACCCGGGTCTCCGGCCGAAGCGGTTTTCGCAGGACAGCTATTGTCCCGATACCCAGCAGCAATATCACAGAAGCAGCCGCGATATACCAATTCCGGTGGCCCGTTCCTTTCTTTGTTCCGATGGACGCCTCCAGCCTCGCCAGCATAACTGCTTCTACAGACGCCTCCTCCTCCGGGAATTCAGCATCCCGGTAGACAGTACTGCGGTACCATTCCATCAATGCCTGCTTCTCAGCGTCGGTGGCAGTGTTTTCCTTAACTTTTTGAATTAATTCATTGATTGCTTGCTGGTCCAATGTAGGCGTGTTTGTAAACTATGTACCGTGAGCACGGCTTTACCCTACATGAATTGGAAAAATTATTTGAACCAGGATATACATTGTGACAATAATACCAGGAGGGTCAGGCCATAATCCTTTAACTGTCTGCGCAATATCCTCAGGGCGCGCGTCAGGTTGGCCTCGACCCCTTTTTCGGAGATATGTACTTTTTGGGCGATCTCCATGTTCTTCAAACCCAGGTCGCGGCTGTATTTGAATACCAGCCGGCACTTTTCCGGCATTTCTTCCACAATGCCGTCGATATATTCCTGTAAAAAGACGGCGTCGAGAGCCTGTTCATCATAAGTGGCTTCGTCAAAAACACAGTTTTCCCTGGCCAGCTCGGCCCGGCGATATTCTTTCTGAAAGTATTTGAACAGGCTGAATTTGACGGAGGTGGCTAAATAGGCAGCGGGATTTTGGATCTCGATCGTGTTCCTCCGCTCCCATAAGGACATAAATACTTCGTGAACAATGTCTTTTGCGTGGTCGCTGTGATTGCTTAGGTTCCAGGCCATTAGAAGCAGCTTCTTCCAATAGCGATGGTATATCTCGGAAAAGGCCTTTTGATCACCTTCCTTAAGCAGTTGCATTAGTTCCAGGTCAGAGAACCTGTTATACATTGTTATTACCACTTGAGCCCTTTTTAGCAAGCAATCATTATCCAATGCAAGTAAGTAAAAAAATTTCAATATCAGAAATCCATAAAGGAATGTCAGATTTTTTGATGGATTATCCGATTATTCTATCTTTAAAATGTAAACGTCGCCATATGAACGACCTTAAAAGAAGAGATGGATTTGAAGGAGAGAAGCTTATCAGTCTGCCGGAGTCCGTATGGAAAAATACGATAAAGGCCAATCCCATCCTCAGTCAGCTGTATCTCACGCATATCGGTTATTTTCCGAAAGCCGCTCATCATTACAGGGAGCGTAAGAATGGCTGTGCAGATAATATCCTTATTTATTGTCTTAGAGGGAAGGGATGGTACACGATAAAGGGGCGGCGTTTTGAAGTAGCAGCCGATGAGTTCATGCTTCTTCCTGCCACAAAAGAGCCCATGCGTTATGGGGCCGACGAACGGGACCCCTGGACAATTTATTGGGTTCATTTCAGCGGCCGGGATATGGCCACTTTCAACCGCGTGTTTAACATTGGACTATATGACGGAGCCCGTCCAATTTCATTTAATGAAAAAGGGTTGCAGCTATGGGATGTCATGTACCGCAACCTGGAAATGGGCTATAGCAAGGAAAATCTTAGCCATACCAATCTTATTCTCTATCATTTTGTCTCTACTTTTCTCTACCCGGAAAAATACCGGGACGAGAAGAAACAGGATGAAAAGGATATGATCAACGATACGATACTTTATATGCGCAAGGAATTGGGAAGCCGTCTGACCGTAGAGGACATGGCCTCGCGGAGCAAACTTTCTGCCAGTCATTTCTCCAGCCTCTTCCGCAAGGCTACGGGTATGTCGCCCATGGATTATTTCATTCACCTCAAGCTCCAGCGGGCCTGCCTGATGTTATACAGTAGCGAAACGAAGATCAAACATATTGCTCAGACAGTGGGCTATGACGATCCATATTATTTTTCCCGATTGTTCAAAAAATATCTGGGCCTGTCCCCCGATCAATACCGGGTGGTGCGGAGAAGAGAGACCTAGTGCCCGATGATAACCTCCTCCAGTTCCTCGAGGGTTTTGCCCTTCGTCTCTTTTACCCTGGCAGCTATGAACAGACCGCCCAGGACGCAGACACCTGCATATATATAGAAAGTATGATCCTGTAAATGCAGATAGAGGATGGGGAATGTAAATGTCAAAATAAAATAAGCTGCCCAAAGACTTACCACGGCAATAGAAGTAGCAGCCCCTCTCACTTTATTCGGAAATATCTCGGAGATCAATACCCAGGTGACGGGCGCCAGCGACATGGCGTAGGTCCCGATGGCAGCCAGCAGGAACCAGGATACCTGGGGTGATTGGGCGGCCAGCATACGCACTACGACGATATAGAGGATGGCAAGTCCGCCTGCTCCCAGCAACATTAGCGGTTTTCGTCCCACCTTATCCACCAGCAGCATGGCCAGCAGCGTGAACAACAGGTTCACACCTCCGATAAATACGGTCTGCAACAATTGACCGTCCTGCGGTACGCCAATACTCTTAAAAATGATTGTCGCATAGTTGAACACTACGTTGATGCCACACAGCTGTTGAAACACGGCAAGACCAATACCAATGAATACAGCTGGCAGGACCGCCTTTTGAAAGACGGCAGCATAGCCAAGGCCCTTGCCGCCACCACCTGTCGTACGGGTGATATCTGCCAGGCTGCTTTGGGCAAAGTCCACGCCTCCTATCCTTTCCAGGACAGCAACGGCAAGATCATTCCTACCCGCCCGAACCAGCCAGCGGGGACTCTCGGGCAACCACCACGCGCCGATAAAGAAAAGCGCAGAAGGAACTACCCCCATCCCGAACATCCACCGCCAGGCATCTTCACCCACATTCCGTAAGGAATAATTGACAATATTGGTGACCAGGATCCCGATGACGATCGTCAGCTGATTGGTAGCCACCATACGTCCCCGTAAATGCGCCGGCGAGATCTCTGCAATATACATAGGTGATAGCATGGATGCCATGCCTACCCCAATGCCTGCCATGCAACGCGAGAAAATAAAAACACCTCTCGAAGGCGAAAAGGCCATGGCAAGAGAAGAAAGTCCAAAGATGGCCGCTGCGACCAGCAATCCTTTTTTTCTACCGTACTTATCACTGACGGAGCCGGCTATAAGACAGCCGATAATGGCGCCAATCGCCAGGACAGCAGTGGCAAATCCCGCCCAATATTCGTTCAGCCCAAACTGTCGTTGCAAGAAAGGCAATGCGCCGGCGATAACGGCAAAGTCAAAACCAAAAAGATATCCTCCCAGGGCGGAAATAAAAGATATCCCCAGGATATACGTGTTGTTGTAAGCAGATCGTGACATAGTGGCAAGTTACTTTATATCGAATTCAAAGATGGTGTTGGTGCAATATATCTCCCCCGGTGTGAGGATGGTGTTGGGAAACTCCGGTCGATTGGGGCTGTCCGGGAACGCCTGCGTCTCCAATGCAAATGCCCCATGCTGCCGATAGGGCTGAATATGCGCTCCACGCAGAGACCCGTCCCACCAATTGGCCGTATACAGCTGAATACCCGGCTGGTCGGTGATGACTCTCAATACTCTCCCCGATGACGGGTCATACACCTCGGCCGCCGGCCGGTTCCCATCCAACACATAATTGTGGTCGAATCCCCTGTCGAATGGCAGTTTATCGATGCGATCGCCAAAGCGGACAGGCTTCGAAAGGTCCAACGGCGTTCCTTCCAACGGCAGGATATTACCCGTAGGAAGATTCTGCGCATATTTTTCCGTATAGCCTTTCGCGTTGATCATTACTACCTGATCCCTGATCGTCGGATCGTCAAACCCCGTGAGGTTGAAATAGGAATGATTGGACAGGTTGACAGGGGTTCGCTTGTCCGTCACGGCCGTATAACCAAGCTCGAGCCTGTTGTCCTCATGCAGGGTATACTTCATCTGTACGCATAGATTACCGGGGTATCCTTCTTCGCCATCGGGACTGGCATACTCGAATACAACACCGTTGTCCAATGTCTCTTTCAGGCTCCATATCTTTCTGTTAAATCCCTCGAACCCTCCATGCAGATGATTGCTGCCGTCATTCGTCGAAAGCTGGACAGCCTGTCTGTCCAGGTAGAACAGGGAGCCGCCGATGCGATTCACATATCTGCCTATAATACTGCCAAAATACCATGGATTACGGATATAATCCATGGGACTGGCAAAACCCGCTACGATGTTCTTGATAGTTCCTTTACGGTCCGGTGTATGAATGGAAGTAATAGAACACCCGATATTGGTCAGCCGGACTGTAGTCGTTCCATTTCTCAATGTGATCCAAAATATATCCTTCCCGTCGAGCCTGCCAAACACGATACTGGTTATCTTCTCCTTCAGCATGCCACATCCTGTTTTAAAGCCTGTGATAAAATCTCCGGACAACGGTTTCCGGGGAAATATAACCCGTTGTCCGGAAAGGTCTAATGTCTGTCCTTCGGACAACGAGCCTCCGGCCCGTTTTGAAAAGGAGCCATCTGCAAATAGACAGCCGCTCCCTGGTGATTGATATCCATCTGCAATACTTCCTGCAAATATTTACGTCCTTTGATCTCATCACCCTGGCCAAGATATCCCAGACCGATGAGGTATGTACAATGTATCTTATTGCGAAGATTGACGTCCTGGTCGAAGACGAGCATATCGGGTAATGACACGGCAAAATAGTCGATGGTGATCCTGTCGTCGAAATGCTGCTGGCCGAATTCGACAAATTTTTGGAAAATACCGGCGGCCCTGGAAGGATCGCTCAGTTTGAGCCAGGCCAGCGCCTGGTAAATGATCTTGTCGGGCTGCGGGTCATTATAATAGATGGCCTGTACAGGCTGGCTGATGCCGACAGTGGCTTCTTTAAATCTCGCCATGGCTTCCTCCGCCTGACCAAGCCCTTCCAGAGCGCATCCTAAAAGATAATTGATATCATTCTCCTGAGCGCCATAGAGCTTGCCCTCTCCCAAATTTTCCGGATAAGTCTGTATAGCGGACAGCAGATCGATGGCAAGCCCAAACTCCTGCCGGGCAAGCGCCTGTTTTGCCAGCTCGATATGACATAGGAGGAATTGTCCCACTACTTTTCCTTCTCCTCCCTCCCAGGGATGGAATTTTCGATTGGCCAACAACTGACGGGCCTTTTCGTATTGCTTCAGGTTGTTGTACAAAGCGATCCGCTCCAGGTAGAGATCATCCCGTGACTCTATCAATACGGGATACTTCTCCAGCAGGGCGAGTCTTTCGGCAAAAGGCCGGCCGGTGATCTTGTACAACTGATCCAATTCCATCAATACACGCGCATCGGATGGGTCTAGTGCAAAGGCTTTTTCCAGGTATTGCCGCGCCTGCTCTTTCTTGCCTGATTTATTATAATAAGCCAGGGCCAGGTTCCGGAATGTGGTGGGGAATCCAGCATCCAGCCGTATGGCTTCTTCCCAACACGCAATGGCCTCGGGATATTGACGTTTGTCATACCAGAAATTACCCAGGTAATACCGAGCTCTTGCATCCGAAGGATTGAGCTCGATGGCCTTTTGCAGGATCAGCACCTCCTCGATCTTATTGGGGAAAACACCGTCGGGGCTCCCGGTAGCGGCCATCCTGTAAAGGTTCTTTGCTTCTTCGGGTTGTCCTTCCTGGTACGCAAACCATGCTTTGTAATAGCCCACAAGTGTTGACTGCCCATCGAACATCTCCAACAGCTGCATGGCCTCGGCATATAGTCCGGCCTGGGCGTAGTCAAGCGATATCTCCAAAAAGTTCTGGACGGCATCCCGCATCAGGACCTTCATCTTTTCCAATGATGTGGAGTTCCGGCTTTCAAAAAGAACGCCGAAATTAAATGGATCGATGGCCAGGGACTCGCGGATAAAGTCTCCGGCAGGTGCCCCGGTCTTGCGCAGCAGCGCTGCCTTCAAATGACGGGCGGTAGAGCTATGATAGTTCCGGATGAGCGATCTTTCTATCAATGCCAGCGCTTCTGCATATTTCTTTTGTACGGTAGCGATCCTGGCGAGGTTCAAAAAGGCGCTATGCTGCCAGGCATCGTTCCAGGTGGCTTTGTAAAAGGACTCAAAAGCTTCGCCCAGCCGGCCTTGTAATTTCAACGACCAGCCCAGGTTATAATACGGCTCGCCGTCATAAGGATTGGGGTTGCGGCTGGTCATGGTCTTGATGGCCGATCGGAAATACGGCTCCGCCTTTTCAAACTGTCCCCGGCGGAGAAGCAGCAGCCCCATGGCATTGTTGCAACGTATATCCCCGGGGCTTCTTCTCAATCCTTCCATATAATAATCCACGGGATTATAGGTCGCGTGGCGGTATTGTTCGAGATGGAGACCGTTGAGATACAAGTCCTCTATTTGTTCGATGTCCTGGGGCCTTTTCGCTGCTGTGGCAGCGGGCGGGATCTCTTTTTCTTCGCGCGCCTCCGGCTGCCAGGATATGAGTACACCAGCCATCTCATCGGAAATGACCACCTTCCATTGTTCGTGTGCACCGGACGTTGTGAGGGTCTCGTCGAAAACATGATAAGGTGAAAGTTCTGCCGTATATTCCTTTTTTAGCTTTCCGTCCTGAAAGACGCGGACATTTACCTTTTCATATTTTGCCGTTGCATAGGCCCGGATACGCAGTCTGTCGCCCTCCCACTCCATATTGAGGATGGCCTCCTTCGTAGCGTTCTTCACTACACCCACCTGGCTGTATGGCATAAAATATTGTTCGAACGTCTTCTCCTCGTTGGGCTGCAGCCAGGAAAAATCCGGCTGATTGTCAGTGAATACACCAGTCATCAATTCGATGTAAGGTCCGTCTTCATCCGTCAAATTACGGTCCCACGCCTGCCCGAAATCTCCATTGCCCCAGGTCCATTGCTTCTTGCCGGGTGAAAAGTGATGGTTGGCCACGTGCAGCATCCCGGCCTGTGTGTCGTTCTCATAACAACCCATAAAATCGTATTTGCTGTGTATCGCCATATAAGACGTGGGTACGGGGATATTGGCATATCTGCTGATGTCCGTCCCCGGCGCATAATTCACCTTATAATAGGTGCCCGTGGCGATGGGGAAGTCGGATACATCCCGCCGCCCATGATCAAACACCGCATATACATCCGGCGGAAAGACGGATTGATAATGTTCATTGACCTTTACTGCCGGATTGGCCCACCATAAAAAAGTTTGCGGGAACGGCGTCCGGTTGAACAGCTTTCCTTTTATTTCTAAGTACGCTTTGTCGGGGTGCAGGGTAAATCCCGCCATGCCTTTGGTACGGAACATCAGCTCGATCTCATTCACCCAGACAGTCTTGCTGCCATCCGAATTTTCTTCGATGGTAAAGTCTACGGGACTATAGGTGCTGGGGCGATGATGCTGGGGCCAGTTGAATTCGATGCCACCCGAGATCCAGGGACCTGCCAGTCCCACCAGTGCGGGCTTGATGACCTGGTTGTAATAGATAAAATCTCTTTCTTTTACTTTATCATAAGCCCGTTGTATCCTGCCGCCCAATTCGGGCAGGATCATGATCTTTAAAAACTCATTCTCGAGGAATACGGCCTCATACTCCTGACTGGATTTCCTGTCGTCTATCTGTTCGATGACAGGATGTGGATATACGACACCACTGCTGCCCTGGTACACCCGTTTCTCCAGGAACATAGGATTTTTTTCAGGCTGGCCGATCTTATAGGTAGGGATGGAGACCTTCTCTACCCATGCTTTTACGTCCGTCATATGCATATTCTTTTTATTCTGGTATAATTCGCACCATCAGCGCGTCCTTGGGGCCCACGCTGAAAGTAAAAGTATCCTGGTCTTTTTCTATATTACCCACCGTCGCATCGGTGAGGAAATCCTTTACAATATATTTTCCTTTTTTCAATCCCAGGTCCTGGAGCCGGAAGCTGCCGCTGTAAGTCTGCTGCGTATAGAAATTGAAAAGCCCCAGCAAGGTCGTGTCTCCTTTCAGGTAAAATGCCATCTGCTGGTCATAGCTGTCCCCATCGGAGAATTTCAGGGGAGTAAACGCCTGTGGCCGGCTAAAAAAAGCGCAAAGCCGTGCGTTGTCGAGGAATTTTCTTCCTCTCTCGGCCGCCAGGGGTTGCCGGAAATCCGAGCCGTCCCCCAGGATGCTGCCCATCACCATCATGGCATACAGACGCACTTTGATCTCCTGTTCGTTCAGGTCAGGGTTCTTTTGAAAATGCTGCATGATGCATACATCCAGGTTGGTATAGGGCCACAAGGTACCCTGAACCCATCCTAAATGACTGCCGGTGGCCAGGGAGGACCCGGTGCTACCCCATCCGGGGAAACCTTTTTCATCATCCCGCAGATGGGAATATACATCGGTGGATATGAACCGCGTATGTGCATACTGGTGCGGGAACATGGGAGAGATGGCCTGTGTGATAAAGATGTCGGGTCCCAGGATAGAATCGATGAGATGTTTTAGCATCTTCATGCCGTAATTGTATGCCTGCAACCCTGTGCGGACCGACGGGTCCCAGCGGGTAGTGGATTCCAATGCTCCTGCCGTTAGGAAGTCTATCTTCAAAAAGCTGGCTCCGATGGTCCTGGCCTTTTGCAGCTGTGCGATAATGGACTGACGGGTGGCGGGATGTGTAGGGTCCAGCGGAAAAGCGCCCCAGTCCCCATCCTTATAGGCAATGGGCTTGCCATCCTGGTCCTTTAGCACGACGTCTCGCAAGGTATATGAGGTGCCGGCCACCGGGGTCTGATCCATCGTATTCTTCCAGGTCCATATGGCAAAAGGAATAAAATAAAATCCCATCTGCTGACCATTCTTCTTTGCATATTTTCCAAGGGAGGTCAGCAGCTCTGTCGTATAGATGGATTGATCGTAGCTGTCTATGCTGAGAACGGGATGCGACCAGCGGGAGAAATTGTCCAGCGTGTGCAGATAGTCGGATATCTTACCCACACCCGGCGGCATCATTACTTTTTCATACCCCAGTACGCCCTCTACGCCGAAACTGTTCCAGTACACGGGGGCATAGCCTTTCCAGTTCAGGCTGCCGTTGAGCTTTGCATTTATCCGGCCATATAGTGTAAATAACAGTCTTATATCCGGTCCACCGCCAATATACACCAGTGGAGACTGTACAAAGCTCCCTTTCATCGTACCATGAAGAGCATGATCGTGGGTGCCATCCTTGTCGGGAGTGGCAGCGCCGCCATATACGACAAAAGAGTCCAACTGCCCCTTGATCGCAGCCGTCTTATAAATAATTCCCGTCTTCCAGAAGTCATGGCTGACGGCGCCCAGCACGATACCAGCCAGCGTCGTATTATCATATACGGAAGAAAAGTCATAGCTGATGCCCCTGGCATCCGGCCAGTGACGCTCCTTTACTCCCACCCACTCATCGTTGTCAAATGGCTCGTCGAGTATGCGGGGCTCGTTGCCGATGACGGCCAGCCGGCCCTTTGCGGAAGGCAGTATAGCAATAGGACTGATATGGCGTGTCTCTACCGTTGCTTGCCCTGCTGCACTGCCGGCCACCATGTCGGTCAACACATAGGGACCATCGGCATACAGGGTGATCCGCTGCAACAGGTACAGGGCATGCTTGTCATCCATATGTTTGATATTGATACGGATGCCCTTGCCCAGACTATCCTCTACCGCATCGGTGCTGTAGGGATGTTGTTCCAGATTGGCGGTGGATAGCATCCCTGTATTGATATCTTGCACATAGGCTACTGTATTATACAAAAAACTGCCTCCTGTAAAATGATAATCCACCGTACCCGATGCGGTATGCAGGACAATGCTGACCTGGTCGTTCGACAATACCACGCTGTCATTGTATTCATGGAAAGCCTGAGCCTGCGAGGCGATCCCCCACAGGCTTGGCAAAAGGATTAGCATGAGACGACGCATCATTCAAAAGTCGAATTATCCGGAAGGAAAAAGAATAGTATTTTTTATGAAAATGATGGATTATTTTCTTCTTTTTGTATTTTGCATAAAACCCATATGAATTGGAACGATCGAGAACGCTGCGCAAACGGGAGGGATTCGAAGGCCAGAAACTGATCGTTCTGCCAAAGAAGATCATGACGGAATTCCTGACCAAAGACCCGGTGACAAGACAGATCTATATTACTGACATCGGTCATTACCCAAAGGCTAAATTCCATTATGTCGAGCGACCGGGAGGGATCAGTCAGCATATCATCATCTATTGCATGGAAGGCCGGGGCTGGATCGAGATTGATAAGAAAAGGATGGAGATAAGTCCCTCACAATTCGTCGCTATCCCCGCGGGCACCGCACATAAATATGCCGCCAACGAAAAGGCCCCATGGACTATTTACTGGATACATTTTAAAGGCGAGATAGCCGCCTATATCGTAGAGCTGATCTTACAGAACTCCAGGAACTACAAACCCGAGCTCACCTATAATGAGAATAGGATCAAGCTGTTCGAGGACATTTATTCCAATCTGGAAAAAGGCTATGGCCAGGATAATCTCCGCTATGTCAACATGATCTTCTATCATTTCCTTTCATCCCTGCTCTATGAGGATAAATTCAATTATGTAGACAATAAAAAAGAAGACGATGTTATAGCCCTTACGATAGCGCTTATGCAGAAAAAGATCCAGGTCGTCGTGTCGTTGCAGGAATTCGCTGATTTCGCCAAACTCTCCGTATCGCATTTCTCTGCCATCTTTAGGGAGCGGACGGGCTATTCCCCCATCGAGTACTTCAATCATCTTAAGATACAAAAGGCCTGTCAATACCTTCTGCTCACCAATATGACCGTGAAAGAGATCGCGGTCCAGCTGGGCATCGACGACCAGTATTATTTTTCCCGTATGTTCTCCAAGCTGATGGGGCATTCTCCCGTAGAATACCGGAAAAGGAATAAGACCTAATCAGTCCGTCCGCAGGTTGACCACCGGATTGGCTACCGCTACCCGGATGGCCTGAAGGACGATCACCGACAGGGCGATAACGACAACGAACGAGCCGGCCACGGCAAATACCCACCAGTGAATGGTCGTCCTATATTCAAAATCCTGCACCCATTTATTCATCAGCCACCAGGCCAGCGGAGAGGCAATGACGATAGCCAGCAGGATCAGCTTTACAAAGCCCGTGGACAACAGCTGTACGATCTGGCTGACATTGGCGCCCAGTACTTTGCGGATACTTATCTCCTTTGACCGTTGCCGCACGGAGATAGCCAGCAGGCTGAAAAGACCGATGACGGCTATGAGGATCGCCAGTACGGCGAATGAATTGAACATGCCCGCCAGCTTTTGCTGTGAGCTATACAGCTGCTGTATCTTTTCGTCCGCGAACGAGAACTCAAAACCCTTGGCCGGGAAGAACTGCGTCCAGGTCTTTTCAATATAGGCAAGAGTTTGAGCGGTATTTCGCCCGTCGATGCGTATATAAGCATATCCATTCTTTTGGACAGGTACCACCTGCAGCACTACCATGGATTGCTTTTTTAGCAGGGAGGTGCCGTTGAAGTCCTTTACGATCCCGATGATGGTGCCCTGAAGCCCCCCTTTGTCTACTACCTGGCCGATAACAGGCTCCTTTAATCCAAGGTTAGTGACCGTCTGTTGAGTGACGATGATCGATCTCGAAGCCATCAGCCGCCTGTACTCGTCAACTCCCATCTTATTATTGGAGTGCCATGCAAGCGAGTCGACGTTCACCAGGTCCGCCGCATAGTCCCTTGAAAAATCTCTGCCTCTGGCAAGCCCGGCCTGGAGTGTGCTGATAAGATCGAAATCTCCATCTACAGAGGCAAACGCCCATTCTTTGGTGGGATCGAGCGTCGAGGTCGAAGTGGAGGTAGACCCGTAGTGCTGCCCTACCTCCCAGCTGGCAATGGTCACGTTCTTTATATCTTTGTTCTCCTTCAGCTGGTTCTTGAAGGCCTCCGGGCTCGCGTATTTATTCCAGGGCAGAACGACCAGGTTTTCCTTGTTAAATCCCAGCTCTTTATTATTTAGCAGTTGCAGCTGGGAATAGACCACCAGCGTGGCGATGATCAATACCACCGAAACTACAAATTGAAAAACGATCAGTGGCTTGCGGATATCCAGGTTTATATGGAATTTCTTCTGCCAGCCTTTAAGGATATATACTGGATGGAGACGGGATACAAGGAAAGAAGGATACAGACCGGATGTTACGCCCGTAACGATACTGATGACAACAGCAGCCAGGATGAATTTTAAATCCAACAAATAGAAGACGTCTGCATCTATATTGATCAGCCGGGTAAAGGGACGCCATAACAATATCGCCAACAGCAAGGCCGCCGGCAGACTGATGATAAAGAAAAGCACCGACTCGGTAATAAATTGCAGGATCAACCTACCTTTGCTGGCGCCCAGTACTTTTCGGACACCCACCTCCCTCAATCGCTGGAGAGACCGTGCCGTGGTGAGATTGATATAATTGACACATCCAATCAGCAGGATAAGGACGGCGATGATGGAGAATATATATACATTCCTTATGCTGCCGGTGGCAGATGGATCATCCTGAACCATGGAGTACAAATGAATGGATGTCACCGGCTGGAAATTCAACGTAACTCCTTCCGGGAAATGATACTTGATATAAAATGGCCCCATTTTCTTTGAGAACGCCGCTGCATCAACGCCGGGCTTGAGCAGGATGTACTTGGCTCCAAAGGTGGAATAGCCCTGCCAGTTCAAGGCTTCCAGCCTTTGGGAAGAAACGTACACAGCATCTACCTTGAAATGGGTGTTGTGGGGTATGTCCTTTATGATACCCACGACTCTGAATGCTTTTTTTTCACCAGTGTATACCGTACGGCCGACAGGGTCCTGTCCGGGGAAGAGCCGGCGGGCGGCCGATGCCGCCAATACAATGTCCTCATCATTGTGTAAGCTATGAGCGTTCCCTTCCAGGAAAGGAAGATCGAACAAGTGAAAGAAGCTGGTGTCTACTCCAATGGCATTTAGCTTTTGTAAACGACCGTCTATCAGGAACTCCTGATCGTTCTCGCCGGCCCCGGTGACGGATTCTATATCGGGGAATTCATTCTTCAACGTATATGCCAAAGCATTGGGCATGGAAAACCCTTCCCTGACAACACTTTCTTTATTGATATTTTTGGCCACCACCCGGTAGATCCTGTCATGATGCGAATAGCTCTTGTCATAGGAGAACTCATAGCTTATATACGCCATGATCATAAAGACACAGGCCAGCCCGACGGCCAGGGAGCCGAGGTTGATGGTGGCGTTGAGCTTGTCTTTCCGGAAACTACGGATAGCTGTTTTGAAGAGATTTTTTAGCATAGGAGTTATTTACATCGTTTAATTTGTGTCGGATGGCTCAATTTATAGTCAAAACTACTCTGGTCTATACCAGCCCGGCGATTTATATATCCCTTCCTGTATTTCTTAACCCGCGCCTCAAACTGAATGATATCTCCCGCCCGCAGGGTTCCTAATTTCTCAAATCCCTTTGTCATATTGAACCAGCAATGATCGGATATTATTTTCCCATCGTCATTACAGATCGATACCAGCAGGATCGTCTCTGTCGAAGCGCCTTTATAGCCGGATCTCAGACCGTATTTTTTAAATGTGCCTCTAAATAGGCCCCTCTGTTCATCCAGTGTCTTTAATTGTTTTCTCATACAAGCAGCCCGGCGATCCAAAATTGCTATTTTGCATCGGATAAACGCCGAAAACAAGTTACATAAATATAGTTATGACCGAAAACTCCTTTTTCGACCGGGACCTAAGTTGGCTTTCCTTTAACTACCGCGTAATGGAAGAAGCCGCCCGGCCGGCAACACCCCTCCTGGAAAAGATAAACTTCCTTTCCATCTATTCCTCCAACCTGGATGAGTTCTACCGGGTACGGGTGCCCGCCCTGGCCGCCCTGAAGAGCCCCTCGCTGCAAAAGGTTACGGAAGAAGTGGACCGCCAGCTGGCCCACTACGGCCAATTGCTCACCGGCAACCTATTGCCTGAGCTGTCCGGCCAGGGCATTGAGTTCATTTACCAGCCGGCGGCACAGACATTCCTACCTTATACCCTGCCCGTTCCTCCTGCCGTACGAAATGCCGCCACTGACTATTTCTTCACCGAGCTGCTTGCCTTTTTACAACCCGTACATCTTTCCAAAACAAAGGACAGCTTCTTCCCGGGCAATGACAAGCTTTATTTTGCCGTCGTCACAGGAGGCGCGGAGCGGGGCGGCGGACCGGCTTCAGACATCTATATCCTGAACATTCCCTCGGACAGCTGCTCCCGTTTCTTCACCGCGGAAGAAGGAGGACGTAAGTATATTCTCTTTATAGACGACATCATTCGCGACAACCTTGGCTTTATCTTCCCGGGCAAGACCTTGCAGGGGGCCTACAGCATCAAAATAACCAGGGACGCCGAGCTGGACCTGGAAGACGAATATGAAGGCGACATCGCGGAAAAGATCGAGAGAAAGCTGGCGAAAAGAGATGCGGGGCTGGCTACCCGTTTCCTACACCAGCCGGGCATACCGCCGGAGATCCTTCAGATGCTGATCGACGCCCTCGGTCTTCACCACGCCACGATCGTACAAGGCGGACGGTATCATAACTTACGGGACCTTTCTTCTTTTCCCGTAAAAGACGCCCGGCTCTCCTACCCCGCCTGGCCTGCCAAAAAAGAGGGGAATGCATCCAGTCTCTTCCAGCGTATAACCCAACACGATATCCTCCTCCATCCTCCTTATGAGCGCTACGACACGGTGTTGCAGTTCTTTAACGAGGCCGCCATCGACCCCGATGTAGAAGAGATCTATGTCACCATGTACCGGATCGCCCGTGACTCACGCATTGCACACGCCCTGATCAGCGCATCACGTAACGGAAAAAGGGTCACGGTTTTCGTCGAGCTGAAGGCAAGGTTCGACGAGGCCAATAACCTCCAATGGGCCCGTCAGATGAAACAGGCCGGCGTAAAGATTGTCTACAGCATCCCGGCCCTGAAGGTACACGCCAAGATCGCGCTGATAAAGAAAAACATACGGCAGCGGATGATCTATTACGGACTCCTGGCAACAGGCAATCTGAATGAAAAGACCGCGCGCTTCTACACGGATCATATACTGCTGACAGGCAACCACGACCTCATGCGGGAACTGGAACTGCTGTTCATCTTCCTGAGCAGACGTAAAAACCCCCGCAATACGGAAAAGATATCGTTCCAACATCTGCTGGTGGCCCAGTTCAACCTCCAGGACCGCTTCCTTGCCCTCATCGACCGCGAGATACAAAATGTCCGGGCGGGAAAACCCGCCTCCATTATTATCAAGCTCAACAACCTGGAAGAAAGGGTAATGATCGAAAAGCTTTATGAGGCGTCCAATGCGGGAGTGCCGATTACGCTGCTCGTACGGAGCATCTGCTGCTGTATCCCCGGTGTCCCGGGTATGAGCGGGAATATCGTCGTCAAAAGGATCGTGGACAGATATCTTGAACACGGTCGCATATTCATCTTTCACAACAATGGAAATGAAGATATATTCCTCGGCTCCGCCGACTGGATGAACAGGAATATCTACCGCAGGATAGAAGTATGCTTTCCCCTGTATGACGAGAAATTACGCGCGGAAATAAAAGAGATCATACGCTTGCAGACCATGGAACCCGAGACACGTTCGCAGGAAGCGATTTATCGGCTCCTATCGAGTCGCAGCGCGTAAAATAAAAAATTCCCCTTTATCCGCCACTACCTTTATCTGGTCATGGATTGAAAATAAAGCATTTTCCTCGCAAATCAGGACAACACCTGTATCAAAAACGAACGGTCGCCCCGATCCGGGCTGGTACAGCCCATTGATTTAGAACACCCTAACGGTCTGGCTTGTTTTTAGTTACAAATAGATCATGCTTAAGAACTATATCAAAACTGCACTGCGCAACCTTGTCAGGAACAGGGCTACCGCTTCGATCAACATCGGGGGTCTCGCTATTGGTATGGCTGTCGCCATGCTCATCGGCTTATGGATATGGGATGAAGTTTCATATGACAAAAGCTTCCCAAACCATGACCGCATCGCACAGGTGATGCAGAATCAGTGGCTGAACAATCACACGGAGACGTGGAATAGCCAGGGCTTTCCACTGGGCAACGAATTGCGTAAGTACTATGGCAGCGATTTTAAGCACGTCATTATGGCCGGATGGACCTATGAGCACTTGTTGTCCTACGGCGATAAAAATATAAAAAAGGGCGGCAACTATATGGAGCCCGGGGTCACCGATATGCTGTCCCTAAAGATGCTGAAAGGCGATCGAGATGGACTAAAGGACCCGGCATCCATCCTCTTGTCGCGATCTACTGCAAAAGCCGTCTTTGGGGACGAGGATCCCATGGGTAAGACCATCACGCTCGATCATAAGATACTGGTAAAGGTCACTGGTGTATATGAGGACCTTCCCGTCAACTCTTCCTTTGCCGACCTGACCTTTATTTCTCCCTGGCAATTGTTTGTAAATACGGAACATTGGGACACTCGCTTCAATAACCCCTGGGGCGCCAGTTGGTTCCAGACCTTTGCGCAGATAGCCGACAATGCCGATATGGATAAAGTATCGGCTAAGATCAGGGATATCAAATTGAATGCATTAAAAAAAGGACATAATGACGATGCCCGGTTCAAACCAGCCATGTTCCTCCATCCTTTGAACAAATGGCATTTGTTTTCGGAATTCAAGAACGGTGTCAGCGTGGGAGGCCGCATACAATATGTCTGGCTCTTCGGGATCATCGGCGTCTTCGTATTGACGCTGGCCTGCATCAATTTTATGAACCTCAGCACGGCCCGCAGCGAGAAGAGGGCCAGAGAGGTCGGTATACGAAAAGCTATCGGTTCCATGCGAGGACAGCTCATCGCGCAATTCTATAGCGAGTCGGTATTGATAGCTTTTTTTTCTTTTATAGCATCTCTTATCCTGATGCAGCTGTCCCTCCCCTTCTTCAACGAGGTGGCGGGTAAGAAAATGTCGGTGATGTGGGGCAGTCCTTTCTTCTGGCTAGCCTGCATCGGATTCACCCTGATCACCGGACTCATCGCAGGCAGCTATCCTGCCCTTTATCTTTCTTCTTTCCGACCGGTGACGGTACTCAAAGGGGTATTCCGGGCAAGCCGGTCGGCCACCCTGCCCCGTAAAGTGCTGGTCGTTACCCAATTTTCCGCCTCCATCATCCTGATCATCGGCACAGTGGTGGTCTTTAACCAGGTGCAATTTGCCAAGGGCCGCCCGGTAGGTTATACCCGCGAAGGGCTGGTCACCCTTCATATAGAGACGGATGCCCTACGCAACAACTATGATGTGTTTAAGAACGACTTGATTGCCAGCGGCGTGGTATCCGGCATCGCTCAGTCGGACAACCTGGTGACCAACGTATACGTTACCAACAGCGGGTTCACCTGGAAAGGCAAGGACCCCAATTTACAGGAAGAATTCACCACCCTCAACGTCACCGCGGAGTATGGCAAGACGGTGGGCTGGCAAATAAAGGAGGGGCGTGATTTTTCTGCCTCTTTTGCGACCGACTCATCCGCCATTATTATCAACGAGGCAGCCGTCAAATACCTTGGGCTTAAAGACCCCGTCGGAGAGACTATTACCTGGTCAGGCAATGGTCCGATGAAGATCATCGGCGTAGTAAAAGATATGGTAAACCAGTCTCCCTATGATCCTGTCCGGCAGATGTTCTTCTTCCTGCCGAGATGGAAAGGGTGGTATCACCTGGATGTCGTCAACATCCGCATCGCACCCAATATCAACGCGCACCAGGCCATCGAAAAGATTGGAGCGATCTACAAGAAATACGATCCTTCCACGCCATTCGAATATAAGTTTATTGATGATGCCTATGCGCAGAAGTTCGCCAATGAGGAGCGGGTTGGCAAACTGGCCGGCTGTTTTTCGGTCCTGGCTATACTCATCAGCTGTCTGGGTCTCTTTGGTATGGCATCTTTTGTAGCGGAGCAAAGAGTAAAGGAGATAGGTATACGAAAGGTATTGGGCGCATCCGTCGTCAACCTGTGGCGGCTATTGTCCAGGGAGTTCGTAGCGCTGGTGATCATCGCCTTTGTCCTGGCAGCGCCTTTGTCTTACTACTTTATGCATAATTGGCTGCACAATTACGAATATCGGACGGACCTCCATTGGTGGGTTTTTGCCGCGGCTGGTCTTGGCACCCTGCTGATCACCCTGCTGACGGTGAGCCTAAAAAGCATTAGGGCTGCTATGGCTAACCCCATTCGTAGTCTTCGATCCGAATAAGAGCAGCCTTACTCCGGCGCCGGCCCGTATATAATCCCGTACAGCTCCGTTGAACTGAGTAGGTATATTTTGTCCATTTTGCATATACAGCCAGTCTGTGCCATTATTGGTCTCGCCGTGCAGGATATTGCCTGAGAGGAAAAGGGTCCATCTGCCGGGACCCTTGCTTTTTAAACCATAAGAAAACCGCAGGCTGCCTTCCAGGTTGAACCCATTCGCCTTATCCTCGAAGCTGAGAGGATGTTGGAAAGTAGTAACCAGGTTCCAGTCGGCCTGGCCCCTATAGCTGACAAAGTCATATAAAAAACTTCCTTCCAGGGAAAAGGATTTTCCCATCAGGATCTTTCCCCGCAATCCCACTACCCCTCCCTCATATTTTGTATCGTAGGTGCTGCGCAGTCCCGCGGCAGTGCCGGTCTGATCCGACGACAGGAGGAAAAGGGATTGCTTGTGCAATGCATATCCCAGCAGACCCGTCAGGGTGAATAGCTTGCTGCTCCATATGTCATCCTCCAATGTTGTCCGCCATGAAAAGGTACTACCCTTATTGGCATCGAAGACGCCATAATACGTACGACTCGTACGATTGTCTCCCTGGTAGTCCATGTCCGTAACGTTGCCGGAACTAATGAACATGCGGGAATAGGAAGAACGTATATGCAGCATCTTCCAGAAATTCCAATCCGCCTCGGCCCCCAATACAGCGCCGGCGAGGTGCTTCCATTTCAGCTCGGAATAGATATTGGGGTTCGTGCCCTGGGTATTGCCCGCGATGCTCCAGCGGAAATCTTCGGATTGATACCCGGAGGAAAGAGCAAAGCTTAGTTTCTGCGCACGGGGGCAAAGAGAGGCGGTGACCAACAAAAGGATAAGCGGTATTTTCATTCTCAACGATTGAGCAGTTAAATATAAGCTATCCGATGTATTTTTACGAGCTAATCGCAATAATATTGCCCTTTTCTCCTCAACGATATGCCCTGATCACCAGGCTTCCGCGATGGCTTTACCACGCGCTGTTCTGGACGGCCTATTTCGGCTCGGCGACCGTTATCGCGCTGAGCAATCGTCCTATCCATCGCTGGACTTTTTTCCTCCAGCTGCTAACCCTGCTGCCGCCTGATATGTTGCAGGTATACTTCAACAATTATATACTGATACCCCGCCTCCTGTTCCGCAGAAAATACTTTCTTTATTTCTTCACCCTCCTCATATGCGTTTTCCTGCATTCGGCCCTCCTCATCGGGCTGCATCGCTATTATGCCCTGCATGGCGAGACAGGTTTCAACTATGTAAATGATTTTACCGTCGGTAATTTTTTTATACAGGGGCTGAACATCTTTTCCCTTATAGGGCTGACAACGGGTATTAAGTTCGTGAAGGATTGGATGTGGCAGGAACGGCAATGGCAGGAGAAGGAAAAGCAGCATATCCAGACCGAACTTGGCCTTCTGAGATCACAGATACACCCGCATTTCTTTTTCAATACGTTGAACAACCTGTATTCGCTCACGATCCGCAAATCCGACCAGGCTCCTGAAGTGGTGCTGAAGCTGTCGGAACTGATGAGCTATATGCTATACGGGTCGGACACATCTACCGTGGCGCTTGACAAGGAGATAGCCAACCTGGAGAATTATATAGCACTGGAGAAACTGCGGTTTGGCCAGCGGCTGACGCTCTGTTTTGAAAAAAAGGGAGATACCAGCGTCGTACAGGTACCGCCTCTGCTGCTGATCACTTTTGTGGAGAACAGCTTTAAGCATGGACTAAAGGATAAGATGGGGCCGGTGCGTATAGATATATGCCTTCAGGTAGAAAAAGAAGCACTTTTCTTTAATGTCCGCAATCCGGCGGGCCCGCTTCCAGCGGTTCCTGATAACGAGCCGGGTGGCATCGGATTGAAAAATGTCCGTCGCAGGCTGGACATACTCTATGTAGGAAGGTATGATCTTCAGCTGAAGGCAACGGACGGTCTGTTTGAAATAAAACTTAAAATTCCGCTATGAACCGGCTAAAATGCATGGTAGTGGATGATGAGCCGCTGGCCCTCGATGTGGTGGCGGATTACCTGCAAAAATGGGATATTCATCCCGTCTGTTGCGAGAATGGAATAGAGGCGTTGCAACAGTTGCAGAACGAACATTTCGACCTGCTGTTCCTGGATATCGAGATGCCCGGCCTTAATGGGATCGGCCTGTTGAAAAGCCTCACGTACCGCCCTGCCGTCGTTCTCACCACGGCGTACAGGGACTATGCTGTAGAAGGCTTCGACCTGGAAGTGCTGGACTATCTCGTCAAACCCTTTTCCTTTTCCAGGATGCAGCAGACCATGGAGAAGTTTGCCCGCTGGAGAGATAAGCCATTACCTGTCGCCGGCGCGCCGGAAGCGATCTTCCTTAAGGTCGATAAACAGTTGATCCAGGTGCCGGTAAATGATATTCTCTACCTGGAGAGCAGGAAAGATTATGTCCGGGTGTATACTATCGGCAACGAATATCTCTGTCATCTCACCCTCACCGATGTCACGGCCAAACTCCCCCCGGAAAAATTCCTCCGGCTACACCGATCGTATACAGTGGCCCTGGATAAGATCAGTCTATTAAAGGATAATTGCGTGCATATCCGCGGGAAGACGCTCCCGGTTTCGAGGGAGCTGCGTATGGAATTAAAAAGGCGTCTTCAACGGTAGACCACCATCCGTCGACAAAAAAATACAGTTTATCGAATTTTCGTGTAGATGCCATCATATCCCTTGTTCCGGCGGGGGACAGGTGCTACATTTAATACCAAGATGAAACGTATCTACTCTATCGATATCGCCCGGGGGCTGGTAATGATCATCATGGCTCTCGATCATACCAGGGATCTTCTGCACACAGACGCCCTGACCCAGAACCCTACCAATCTTGCTACCACGACCCCTATATTGTTCTTTACCCGCTGGATCACTCACCTGTGCGCGCCAAGCTTTGTTTTTCTATCGGGCGCCTCCGCCTACTTGTCTGCCCTGCGCCGCAATGATGTCCGGGCCAGCCGCCAATGGCTTTTCACCCGGGGCATCTTCCTGGTATTGCTGGAGATCACGCTGGTAAACTTCGGGGTCTGGTACGATATTCACTTCCGGACATTATTGATACAGGTGATCGCCGCCATCGGGTTCAGCTTTATAGGATTGGGGATATTGTACAAATTACCTGTAAAGACCATCGGTGTCATCGGCCTGCTGATCATATTCCTGCATGATCTTTTGACACTGTTGCCGATGGTCTCGAACCCGATCCTTCAATTCGCCGGGGCCCTGCTCTTCGGAGGCGGGTTGATCAAGGCCGGCGGCACTACTATCCTCTTCGGCTACCCGATACTGCCCTGGATGGGGATTATGTTTGCCGGCTACGCTGTTGGTCCGCTGTTTACGATGCCGGAAGAAGTACGTAAGAAAAGACTACTGCAAATAGGACTGACAGCGCTGGGATTGTTTGTCCTGCTGAGGGCCGTCAACTTATACGGGGATGTGGCCAAATGGAGCGTACAGAAAAATGCGGTCTATACCTTCCTCTCCTTTATAAATGTCAGCAAATACCCTCCGTCCCTATTATACACGCTGGTGATGCTGGGTATCCTCATGCTCTTCCTGTCCTTCATAGAAGGCAGGGCGAATAGGTTCACACGTGTAGTGACCGTGTATGGTAAAGTGCCCATGTTCTACTACCTGATCCACTGGAATATCATACATCTGCTGATGCTGGCGATGGTATTCCTGGAAGGATACAGGGCGGACCAGCTCGTATTCGGGACCTTCCAGTTTGGGCGGCCTCCGGGCAGCGGCATCAGTCTGTGGATGGTATACTTGGTATGGCTATGCGTAGTGGCAGCCCTGTACCCGCTGTGTGTCTGGTATGGGAAATACAAGACCAGCCATCCTGAAAAACGCTGGCTGAGATATTTGTAGCCCCTATTGATCCGGCAACCTAAAGATCACGGGCTGCCGGATATAACTTTTTACCTTGCGGTGATGATTCATGGCAGGTATCCAGTTGGGACTCCGTTTCAAGACATCCAACGCTATTTTATCAAAGGCGGGGTAAAAGGGCACTTCCACCTCCGCGTCCATTACCCTGCCATCCTCGGTGATGGCGGCCTTCACCACCACCGTCGCCTCATCTCCATTCATAAATTTATACTGATCGGGGAAGTACAATGCCCTGCTCAGGTAGTTGGCCCAGGCCTTGAGGCCGCCGGGGAAAGCTGCTTCCCTATCGTCATTGGCAGTATCGGTCTGCGGCCTGCCTTTCTCATCAAAATAACTTTTCCGTAAAAGCTTTCCCTGGAGATCATAGACCTCCTCATCGCTGAGACCGCCCTCCCTATAGAAATACTGCCATTTCCCATACTTTTTAAAACCCGGGCCATACCGGCCGGCATACGATGGCTGTCCGTTATCAAACCAGACGATATGCACACCACTGCCATCGGGATTATAATTACCTGAATCACACATATACCCTGAACGATACCAGCTCACCCGCACTCCAATGGGGCTGCCCGACTCGAATACGGTGGAGTCGAACAGGGCTCCATCACCGTAATACTGCAGCCACAGCCCCTGCTTTTTCCCGTTGCGATAGGCGCCCATGGATTCTATATAACGGGTAGGATGAAAATAGCGAAACCAGCCGGAAGGGATCTTGCAGGCGCTGTCCTCATAAAGCCCTTCCATCCGCAGCGTGAGACTGTGCAGATAATAATCACGTCGATGCCAGCCGGAATCCGTCCGCTCGATGAGGCTGTAAAAGCGTGCATGTTGCGCATCCGTCTGATGCCACTGATAATCGTAGTATTTCTCTATCTTTTGACAATGGGCCGGGGGGATAGCCAAAGAACAGAGCATTGCAAGCAGTAAGGGTCTAGTCATGGTCATTGCACTCTACGCTATAAAGATAGCGCTAAAAGTTCATCCCAAGTACCCTCTCTCTCACGGCGTCCTTTAGATGCCTGCTGACGGGAATGACGGTTCCGCCAACGATAAGGGTTTGCCCCTCCACGGCCGTGACTTTGTCCAGGGAGATGATAAAGGACTTATGCACCTTCATAAAATGGGAGGAAGGCAGCAGAGTCATCATATATTTCAGCGTGTGATAAACCAGTATCTTTTTCCCCGCAACATGGATCATCACATAATTGTCGGCAGCCTCGACGAAGAACAAGTCCCGGAAGAGCAGCTTCTCGTATTTGCCACCTGACTTGACAAAAAAATAGCCGTCGGTCTTTTCTATCGCTGCGGAAGACATGGGATGAGCAGAGGCCTGACGTTGCAATAAATAGAACTCACGGGCCTTACAGCAGGCTCGTAGCAGCCTTGGAAGGTCCACCGGCTTTATAAGATAATCCATGACATCCAACTCGTATCCCTCCAGCGCGTATTCAGGCCAGGCCGTCACGATAATGACCAGCGGGGGATTGGGGAGGGATTTGATCAGGTCGAGCCCGCTGAGACGGGGCATATTGATGTCCAGCAACAAAAGGTCTGGCCGTAGCGTGGTTAGCAGGTCCAGCGCCTGAAAAGAGTTTTCCGCCACTCCCACGATCTCCAGGAAATCTATTTCACCCGCATCCTCTGCAAGTCCCTTCCTTGCCATTGGCTCGTCATCTACGATGATGGTTCGCAGTCGCATCAGCATTCCAATTTTAAGATGGCTTCATAATGATCACTTGTCTGCCGGGTAGTAAGGGCATGCCGACCGGGATAAAGCAATTCCAGTCGTCTCCTTATGTTCAGGAGTCCGATACCGCCCCTTTCGGGTGCGTCCGGTGCAATGCTGTTGCGGGTGCAGAATAAAAAGGACTCTCCTTCCCTGCTGCAGCGGATAATGATGGTATTCATACGGTCGGCATAAGAGGATACGTGTTTAAAACAATTCTCTACCAGGGGCATCAACAAAAAGGGGGACAGCGTCAGTCCTTTTACCTCTTCGAACCCTTCACAACGGACGGTGTAGTTGTCATTCAGACGTTGCTGTTGCAGCTCGATATACTGGCGTATGAACTGCAGTTCGTTCGCAATGTCCACAAAGGCTTTGTCACATTCATACAGCTGATAGCGCAGCATCTGGGAGAACTGTTGCAATATCTCTCTGGCCGGCCTGTTGGACCTGTCGATCTTATAATAAATAGTATTCAGCGCATTGAATAAGAAGTGTGGATTGATCTGATGCTTTAGCAGCTCCAGTTCCGACAGGGCCTGCTCCTTTTCCAGTTTCTCCACTCTGCGGGAAGACTCTATGCTTCGGAAGGACAGGCGTATGGCAGCCCCCGTGGCAGGTATGAAGAAGGTCATGAAATAGGAACCAAAGACAAGGTCGGCCCAAAACCAGTAATAATAATGTTTATAGCGGACGATGTCCTGCCGGTATGAAAAAAGGGACCGCCCCTGTAAACGCAGTTGGCACATAATGACGAGCGAACCGCCCATAAGTACCAACGAAAAAAAGCAAAGAGCAAACAGCGCCCACTTCTTACGATACAGCAAGCCTGGTAACAGATACTCCACTACGAGGACCAGCGCCGCCATCGTTACTACGACGTCGACAGTGGTAGACAGGAGGGACAGGGGCATATCCTGCATGCCCCCCATTTTGAAGAGGAACCAGAACAAAAAGAACAATCCCCCGAATAGGAAATAATAGCCGGCGCGTCCAGTCTTCATATACATAAAAATACAGGTGTCCTGCCGGAATCGATACGTCTTTATGTAAAAGGCAGGTTTACAGGGGTGAAATGCAGGTCCGGCAGTTGGTCCCGGTCGGACGGCGAATGGCGTAATGGATTTCCGATCCTTTAGAGAGGGCGCTAGCTTTATCAAAAAAACTATGGACAGAAAAAAATTCATCTTATCCGCCACCGGTGGATTGCTGGTGAGCCAGGCTGCCCCCACCCCGCTGGCAGAGCCCGATCCATATAAGGTCGAGCTGGTAAAAGAATTTGTCATCGCCGGGCATGGGAACTTCGATAAAGTACAATCCATGCTGAAGGACTATCCCAATCTGCTGTACAGCAAGTTCGACTGGGGCAACGGGGATTTCGAGGCTGCCATCGAAGGGGCCGGTCATGTAGGCAATAAAGAGATCGCAAATTTTCTCATCGATGCTGGGTCCAGGGTCACTTTATTCGTATTGGCCATGTTGGGGCGGAAAGACCTGGTAAAACCCGTACTGGAAGCTTACCCCAAATTGATATTTGCCAATGGCCCTCATGGGTTCACTCTTCTTCATCATGCCCGGGCGGGCGGCAAAGAAGGGGAGCAACTCACGGAATGGTTGCAGGAGAAAGGGTTAAAAGAGGACTGGATAAAGATACGATAGCTCACGAGGCCAGGTGTTTGTTAAATCCCCGTGCCACCAGCCGCTCATAGGCCGCCCAAACATCATTGGGTATATCTTGTGGTATCTGGAATCCTTTGTCCGGATAGATCCTGATACGCTGCAGATCGCCTACCATGATGTTGATGACTTTTTCCATGGATATTTCTTCCGTGGGATAGTTTTCGAAGCTTATCTGTGGCGAGGTGACGATAAGTTTTTTGTCGGGCCAGTGCTTTTTGAACGTTGCGTAGCTCCTACGCTCCATATAGGGTTTTTGTACCAGCAAAAAAGTCTGGGGATTCAGGCCTTTCTCCGTCAGGAGCCTTTGTGTAAAAAGAATATTTTCTCCGGTGTTGGCGGACTGGTTCTCGATGAAGATGGCTTCTGCCGGTACCCCCTTATCCAGGGCAATACGTGCAAACCTGTCGGCCTCGGGATCTTTCCATATTCCTTTTGTCACGTTGCCCAGGCCTCCTGAAAAGATGAGGATGGGGGCCCATCCCTGCAAATACAGTTCCGCGCCTCTGTCTGCGACGCGCAGATCATGACTGCCCAATACCAGGATACAATCAGATTTTTCGGGGGTATGATTCAGGTGATGGTAGTCCCAGAGTTTTTTGGCGTCTTCGAGTACTTCTTTAGCGATCATAACGGGGCAAATATAGTACATCAGCCCTAATTGCTGCCCGCCAGGAATCGGTAGCCTACTCCCGACTCCGTAATAATATGCTCGGGATAATTGGCATCCTTCTCGATCTTCTTACGAAGCTGGGCGATAAAGACACGCAGATATTGCAGCTGGTCGACATGATCGGAGCCCCATATCTCCCGGAGCAGGTATTGATGGGTGAGCACCTTGCCTATGTTCCTGCCAAAGAGGGCCAGCAACGCATATTGGGTGGCCGTCAGCTTAAGAAGCTCGTTATCTTTTTTCACCGTACGGGTGGACAGGTCGATCTCCAGCCCATTCAGATGGATGACAGGGCCTTCATCATCCCGCGACGCACTGCGCATCGCCGAGCGGATACGCGCCAGCAGTTCGCCTGTACGGAAAGGTTTGATAAGATAGTCGTTAGCTCCGTTGTCCAATGCCGCGATGATATCTTGCTCTCCACTCAGCACGGACAGGATAATAACGGGCTTTCCAAACCATTCCCGCATCTTCTTCAATGTCGTATGACCGCTCTCGTCCGGAAGTCCCAGGTCCAGGATGATGAGGTCCGGCGAGTGAGTGGCCGTCAGTTGCAGCCCTTCCTGGGCCGTGGCAGCCTGTAATATGCTATAGCCGTGGGATTGCAGGGTTATCTCCAGTATCCTGCGGATAGAGGTTTCGTCATCGATGACCAGTATTTCTGTCGTTGTTTTAAGGTTCATGATACGGACAGTTGATAGCTGAGTTTTTTGACGGCCTCGGTCTCCCTGGAAAAACATCCAGGAATGCTGATGATAAAACACGCTCCTCCCGATGCCCTGTTCGTCAGTTCGATGGACCCGTTATGCGCCTCTACAAAGCCTTTCACAATGGACAGACCCAACCCCGCCCCTCCGATCCGGGAATTTGCCAGGCGGTAGAATTTATCAAAGACCCTGGCTATTTCGTTGTCCGGGAAGCCGGGGCCATCGTCTTCGACTATGAGGATCAGTTCCCCGGCGAAACGTGTGGCGCTGATAAAGACAGGGGTGCCCGGAGGCGTATAAAGGGCTGCATTGTGCAGCAGATTGTAAAGCACCTGTTCCATTAGTCCGTAATCCAGTCTTGCCGGGGGCAGGCCATCCCGGATGGAGACTATGACCCGCCTGCCGGTCAGCGGCTCTTCCAATTGATGCAGGACGGAAAGGATCATTTCATGGACATCCTGCCAGTCTTTTTTCGGCTGAATAAAGCCGGACTCCAGACGGGACATGTTGAGCAGGTTCTCCACATGCCGGTTGAGCCGCAGGCTGGCCACGGATATTTCCGTCAGCAGCTTCCTGCTGTCATCCCTGGTCAGTCGCTCCGGCTGTTCCAGGAGGTTGTCCGTCGCCCCGATGATCGTGGCAATGGGGGTCCTGAACTCATGAGAAAGGGAGTTCAAAAGAGTATTGTACAGCTTAAGCGTCTTTGCTTTTTCTTCCTTTTGACGGGCTATTTTCTCGATCTGCCTGATCTTATAGGTCAGGACTGCATTGACCATGGCGATGACAAAGTACATGGAGAGGAGTATCCTGTCCTCCGTATTGCCCACCTGGAGGTTATAACGGGGCAATAAAAAGAAATAATCCCAGATCAGCGCGCTGAGCAGGGCCGTCAGCAGGACGGGAAGGATATCGAAGAACATGGCGATCAGCGAGAGGGTCAGCAGCAGCACAAAAGCCACTACTTCCACCCCGATGTAGGAGGAAAATAAGAAGCAAACGGCCGACACCAGGCAGACGGACAGGATGCTAAGCAGGTATTGGCGGGGTCGGCCAATCCTGGAACCTATAAATGGTGTGACAAATACATCCTGCATTTAATATGATAATATTTTCAATATATGTAAATTATAAAAATAATTTTTTCAAAATGACAATTTAACAAAATTAATTCACATAAATATTATTACAATATATATAATGACGCTACGATATTTCGTATTTAAAGGAGAAGCACCCTTACGGAAGCCCTTTAAAAAGAAAGGAGGTCTTGGGAAGGGCCTTATGAAAAAGAGGCCCTTGGGAAGGGGCCTCTTTAAGGTGCAAAATGGGAGTAAACCAAATATTTAAATAATCTTAATGTTCTATTTCCTGTTCCTTCAGCCCATTAGGAGTAGCCACCAGCAGAGTGCCCTGTACATATTTCTCGTCGTGCTGGCTGGCATCCAGACCTTCTTCCTCTTCTTCGTCGCTGACGCGCAGGGGCACGATAGCGTTGACCACCTTGAAGATCGCAAAGGATACGGCAAAGGAATAGCCAACAGCGATGAGCATGGCTTTCAGCTGAGTAAAGAAGAAGGAGGCATTGCCGTAAGCCCAGCCGTCAGCGCCGGCGGCATTTACGGCCTTGGTAGCAAACACACCTGTCATCAGCATACCAACCATACCACCGATGCCATGGCAGGGGAACACATCCAGGGTGTCGTCCAGTACGGTCTTGGTAGCCTTGATATGCACAGCCACATTGCTGATGACGGCGGCAAATACACCGATAAAGATACTTTGCGGAACGGCTACAAAACCCGCCGCAGGCGTGATGGCCACCAGTCCTACGACGGCGCCGACACAGAACCCGACCACGGAAGGCTTCTTACCCCTGAGCACGTCGAAGAACATCCAGGAGCAACCGGCAGCAGCTGCTGCAGTATTGGTAGTAGAGAAAGCCGAGACTGACAACGCATTAGCGGCTCCGGCGGAACCTGCGTTGAAGCCAAACCAGCCAAACCACAGCAGACCGGTTCCAATCAGCACATAAGGAATATTCGCAGGAGGCGTAGAAAGCTTTTGGATATGGGCCTTTCTGCGTTTGAGCACCAGGGCGCCAGCAAGGGCGGCGCAACCGGCGGAGATATGTACAACCGTACCGCCGGCAAAGTCCAGGGCGCCCATCTTGGCCAGGAAGCCATCAGGATGCCAGCTCCAGTGCGCCAGCGGAGCATATACCAGCAGGCTGAACAGCACCGTAAAAAGCACATAGGCGGAGAAACGCATACGCTCTGCAATGGCGCCCACCACCAGCCCGGGTGTGATAATGGCAAACATCAATTGAAACATGGAAAACAATCCCTGCGGAATGGTATTCGCCGCCACCCAGGGCTTGCCCGACAATACATCCTTATAAAAGAGATGCGTAAAGGGATTGCCGATGATCCCGTGGATCGAATCCCCGAAACAAAGGCTATAACCCACTACGATCCACAACACTCCTACAACACCTGCCGCTACCACGCTCTTCATCATAGTGGAAAGTACATTCTTCCGATTGACCATGCCGCCATAGAAAAAGGCAAGACCGGGGGTCATCAAAAAGACCAGGGCAGTCGCAACCAGGATCCAGGCAACATCGGCTCCATTGTATTTTCCCTCATCAAAAATGGGTAGAGTCGGAACAAATACCGCCGCAATGGCTACCACCAGCAGCGTAATAAATGGCAATGTGCTTTTAAGAGTGAGTTTTGTCATAATCTCGTTGATTTCACGTTATAAAAAACTTTAATTCGTCGTAACTGAATGGAAAGTTATAAAGAAATTGTAAAACCAACTAAGATTAATGTATTATATAAAAATATAATAAATAAGAAAAATTTATACTATCATTTCATAATGAATAAATTATACATAAGCTAGCAAAAAATTGTATAAAAAATTTTTATTAATTCTTTATAAAAAGGGGGTGTAAATTGCAAAATCTTTATTATCTGGATCATATTTAAGCTTTGTCAATATGATTCGAACCTCGGCAGCAGGTCCGGCGCCGTCCCCGGCATTTTAATTTTATACCGGTAGATCCCCGAAAAAGAATCCTCTTCCTTTAAAAACTCATGGCCTTGCTTGCTGATCCAGTATGTCTCCGTGTAAGGTCCCTTCGGACTGCTCCCCTCCGAATACAACTTCCAGCAATCCACCTTCTCCCCGCTCATCAAGGTCAGCTCCTCGCTCCCTGTCACCTTATACAATACATACTTTGGCGGCTCCAGCCCTGCATCATAAAAATTGATCCAAAAACTCCTCCCCTCCCCCAACGGTAGCATCTCGAAGGTCTCTATATCCAGGTTCCAGTTCAGATTGGGCTCGCTAAAGGGCAGATAGAACCCCTTGCTCGTATTGTCCTCCACGCTGTCCGCCCCCTTGATATCCCGTCCGGTCCAATTGTAAGAGCTGGTCTTCCCTCTCACGGTCTCACTGTGAAATACCGGCGCAAAATCCGCCACGGTATTTAACGAATATACTTTTCTGTAAGAAGTGCTGTCACCTCCATACCAGTGCTGACTGATGGCAAAATATTTTACCCCGTCCCTGGTCTTTATGGAAATGTCCCGCATCCAATACCAAAACATCAACCTGTCGCTGTGCCTGGGATATTGAAAATATACCAGGTATTGCCGCAGCCCGGGCTTAAGCGCTCCCGTCAGCAAATGCCCCTTCCCGGGACGTATCGTATCCGTCTGTTGGTTCGTTTGCCCCCGTGAAATTGCAGCGATCAGCAGATGTATCAGCAAAAGCATGATATAGTAGAAGGCTCGCATGTTGATAGTTTTGATGAGACACAAATCTCGACATAGCCCCAGCGAGCTGCAACTGGATTCAACCCTGCCACTTAATTTTTCAATCCCCCCGTCATTGAAGAAGAAGGCCCGGTGGTTGAAAATAAACACACAGCTGCCGGATCATTTGTAATTTGCCCCGGTGAACATCTTTTCCCAATTCTTCAACAGGAGAGCAAGCCCGCGCCAGCTGGAGTGGCTGGTCTGGGGAACCATCGCCCTTGTCAATTTCTTTTCTTACCTGCCCATGGATGGGTTGTTGCAGTCCTTTATCTACACCATCCTGAATACCCTGGTCTATGCGGCGATCATCTATGGCAATATCAACTTTCTATTTCCCTGGCTCTACAGGAAGGGCCGCATCGGCTGGTATATCCTCGCCTCCATCCTGCTGCTGGCGGTCATCGGCGTCCTGAAGACCTGGATCGGCCAGCTGATCTACAATACCTGGTTTGCTACTAAAGAACATTATGCCCTCACCTGGAAGAACACCCTCTATGTTACAATAGGGTGTGCCGTGGTCTTTATTCTCAGCTTTGTCTTCCGCATCGCCCTCGCCTATTTCGTGCTCAAACAGCAGACGCAGCAGATACAGGAGCAAAAGAGCCTGGTGGAGCTCAATCTGCTGAAGTCACAGGTACAACCCCACTTCCTTTTCAACACCCTCAACAATATCTATTATGAGGCCTTCCGGGAAGCGCCCCGCACAGCCCTGCTCATCGGCAGGCTCTCGGAGATCATGCGTTATTTTGTGGACGAAAGCCCGAAAGAAAAAGTCGCTCTTTCCACCGAGATACAGTTCCTGGAAAACTATATCGCTCTCGAAAAGATCCGCATCCGCCATGGCGTGGAAGTCAACTTTATAAAAGAAGGCGCCTCCGATCCTCTCATCCCGCCCATGCTGCTGATTACCTTCGTGGAGAATATCTTCAAGCACGGCATCGATCGTAGCGGCGCCCATAATAAAATATGTCTCTCGCTGGCGTTAAAGGACGATCATCTCATCTTCGAGACCGAGAATGAATTGCCGGAGACGCCGGTAGCGGCCTTTCCACAAGGCTTTGGGCTAAAAAATCTGCAAAAACGTCTTACCTTACTCTATGGGAACAAGGCCGAGCTGAGAACTTACCGGTCCGATCGATCCTTTCACTCTTACTTAAAGATCCCACTGCTATGACCATACGCTGTCTGATCGTGGATGATGAGCCCAATGCGGTGAGCCTCCTCGAAATGCTCATCGAACAAAACACTTCATGGGAATTGATGGGTAAATGCTATGACGCAAGAGAAGCCCTCGCCTTTCTAAAGACACATCCGACGATAGACCTCATTTTCCTCGATATTAACATGCCACAGCTCTCGGGCATTGAAATGGCCTCTCTTTTGCCAAAGGACACCCGCATCGTATTCACCACGGCCTACTCGGAGTTTGCAGCCGACAGCTATACTTTTCAAACGATAGACTATTTGTTAAAACCCATCACCCTCAAAAGATTTTATTCCGCCCTCCAGAAGATAGAAACCCACTTCAGCATGTTGGAAGGACAGTCCCCGCGTACGCCGGCCCTCCCCTCCCTGCCACCGGACGAATACTTCTTTATCAAGTCCGGAAGGACCCTGAATAAAGTGCTGTTAAAGGACATCCTGTATTTCGAAGGAGAGAAAGAATACGCCCGTCTGGTCAGCATCAATGATAAAATATTGATCTATAAAAGATTGAAAGACATAGAAGAACAGCTATCCCCCTCCTTTACACGCGTGCACAACTCCTATATCGTCAACATCGCCCGGGTGGACAGTATCCGGGATAATCATATCTTCATCGGGGAAAAACAGATCCCTATCAGCGAAAAGTTCAGGGAGCCGTTTATGAATATCATACGGGAAAGGACATTTTAGCGTTAATATTAAAATCTTGACGTTTTGGCTACCAAGAAAAAACTCCCCAAAAAGATAACCCGTTGGGTCCGGATATTCTGGATAAGCTTTTTTAGCGGTCTATTGGCCTTTATCCTTTTGCTGACGCTCATCGTCATGGGCGCCTTTGGAAAGCTACCCTCCCTGCACGAGCTGGAAAATCCCACGCTTGTCCTGGCTTCAGAAGTGTTTGCCGATGATGGCAGCCCCATGGGAAAATATTATACGGAGAGGGGTAATCGTACCCATGTGGACTATAAGGATATCTCCCCCAATGTCATCCACGCGCTGGTAGCTACGGAAGATGAACGTTTTTATGAACATTCGGGCATCGACGGCATCGGGGTCATGCGGGCGATATTGAAATTCGGCAGGGACGGCGGCGGCAGCACGATCACCCAACAGCTGGCCCTGAACATGTTCAACGGGGAGCGATCGCACAATAAGTTTCGCAGGGGCATTCAGAAGCTAAAGGAATGGATCATCGCCATCCAGCTGGAACGCAATTTCACCAAGGAAGAAATACTCGCCCTCTATCTCAACGACGTCTCCTTCAGCGATAACGTATATGGTATCCGCGGCGCCTCCAGGACCTTCTTTCAAAAGGAACCGGCCAACCTCAGTGTGGACGAGGCAGCCCTGCTGGTAGGCATGGTCAATAACCCCCGCTTTTTCAATCCCCGCACCAATCCCAAGGCGGCCATGATAAGACGGAATACGGTGATCAACCGGATGGCGACCAATCGCTATATCACGGAAGCCGATGCAGCCGACTTCAAACAAAAACCTATCGATATAGGGCATTACCGCAAGCTGGATGAGAACAATGGGATAGCCCCCTATTTCCGGGACATGTTGCGAAGCGAGCTGAAGAAATGGTGCAAGGAACATATGAACCCCGTTACAGGCGAGCCTTATAGCCTCTACTCGGATGGTCTGAAGATCTATACCACGGTCAATCCCCGCATGCAGCTATATGCCGATGCTGCGGTAGCCCAGGCAATGCCCGTATGGCAAAAGGTTTTAGATAACCAGCCCAATGTACGCAATGGCGATATCTGGAAAGGACATACCAACGTGCTGGAAGCGGCTATGCGCAATAGTGAAAGATGGCGGGTAGAAGAAGAGGATAGCATGACGGTGGCGGAAATACATAACAGCTTCCATCAACCCGTACGAATGAAAGTATTTGCGTGGAATGCCGCCCGTGAAAAAGATACGATCATGACGCCCCTGGATTCCATCAAATATTACCACCAGATGCTCCAGACGGGCTTTATGGTAATGGACCCCATCACGGGCGCCGTAAAAGCCTGGGTCGGCGGCATCGACTTTAAGAACTACAAATTCGATCACGTCAATATCAATACCAAGAGGCAGGTGGGAAGCTCCATCAAACCCTTCCTGTACAGCCTGGCCATCGAGGACTTCAATTTCACGCCTCAGACGGAGTGTGAGGCCGTGCAACAATATTTTCCGGAATACAAGGCCTACGTACCGGCAAGAGCCAATCCCAAGGTCAGCGGCACCCGCACCATGGCCACGGGGCTTGCCTGGTCCATCAACGAAGTGGCAGCCTATATCATGAAACAGTTTGGTCCCGACGGCCCCAAACGTTTTGCCGAGTTCCTCCATCAAATGAATATTCCTACTGCCGTGCAGCCCTACCCTTCGCTGGCCCTGGGCGCCTGCGAGCTGTCCCTCTACGAAATGATGTGGGGATACACCGTATTTCCCTCGGAAGGTATCAGCACACAACCGTACTATATCACCCGCATCGAGGATAAACATGGTAACGTGCTGGAACGCTTCCCGCCCGATCATAAGGAAGTGCTGAACCGTCTGACGGCCTATACCATGACAAGGATGATGCAAGGTCCCGTGGACATCGGTACAGCGGCGGGTCTGCGCGAACGCTTAGGCCTGGCCGAAATGGGCGGCAAGACCGGCACGACCAATGACAATTCGGATTGCTGGTTCCTTGGCTATACTCCGCAACTGCAGGCCGGAGTATGGGTGGGTTGTGACGACCGGTTCATCCGGCTGGATGGCAGAAGGGCGGACGGAGGCCACGTGGCGAGGCCAGTATGGGAAGCCTTCTTCTCCAAGGCCCTCGCCGACGGTACGCTGGGGCTGGATAAAAAAGCTATCTTCCCACGGCCGGACAGCGTAGGTCCTCAATACGATTACCAGAATCTCATCGAGAAGACACCCCCGCCGGGAGCCGAAGGCGTCGACCAGGGGAATGGCAACGCCAATCAGTATTTGACGGCAGATACTACTTCCAAAACACGATCGAGTCAGTATTGATCTATTCGGGCTGCATGTGCAGGCTGACGCCTATCCTGTTCCAGGCGTTGATATTGATGATGGCCATGATGACATGGGCGGTCTTTTCCTCGCCAAAGAGAGCAATAGCACGCTGATAAACGGTCTCGCCAAGTCCATGCTGATGTAGGAGGGTGATCTCTTCCGTCATCTCCAATATCAGACGCTCTTCTTCATTGAACTGGGGTGACTCCCGCCATACGGACAGCAGATAGATACGTTGCTCGGTCTCGCCCAGTTTGCGGGCATCCTTCGTATGCTTGTTCACGCAATAGGCACAGCCATTGATCTGGGAGGCCCTTATTTTTATCATCTCCCGCTGCAGCGGAGTAAGGCTTGTAGTTGCGATATAATTGTCCAGCTCTATCAGTGGTTTGTACGCAGCAGGCTGCACTTCTCTCATCTTGAACCTTTTTTCCATTTTATTTGTCTTTTAGTAACGTAAAATTAATACATCTGCCCACAGCTTAAGGAGGCCAGTTCCTATAAAGGCTGTAGTCCAGGGATTTTCCAAATATCGTAACTTTAGGCTTGCATGCGTACCGTCCTTCTTCTATTATCCTTATTGATGATCATGACGGCCAGGGCACAGGTAGAGCCCGACCCGGAAAAAGCTTTCCAGCAGGCCCGGCAGTCCGGTAAAAAGGTCCTGGTGGTCTTTTCCGGCAGCGATTGGTGTCTCCCCTGCATCCGGCTGGAAAAAAACATTTTGACAGACAGCGCTTTCCGGACATTCGCGAACGAGCGTCTTGTCATTGTAGCCGCCGATTTCCCGCAGCGTAAAAAGATCCCGCCTGCACTGAAGACCCAATACGAAGCCCTTGCAGACCAATTCGACCCGGAAGGCGCTTTTCCAAAGATCATCCTGCTTAAGGCAGATAGATCATTGATAAGCATATTATCATATACTGGCCAGTCTCCTACCGCCTTTATCGAAGCAATACAGAAAAAACTATGATCAGACAGCAGCTACACACCCGGCTAATGGGCTCGACCTTCGAGCTGCTTGTCGTAGAAAAAGAGGAGAGCACCGGTAACCAGCGGCTGCAGGAAGGCGTGACAGAGATCCGGCGTATCGAAGCCCTTCTTACAGAGTTCGATCCGGCCTCCCAAACTTCGCTGCTAAATCAGCATGCAGGCCTGTCGCCGGTAAAGGTAGACCCGGAAGTTTATCAGCTCCTGCAACGATGTCTGCATCTTTCCCATCTCACCCAGGGCGCTTTTGATATTACCGCCGTCGCATTGAGATCCCTTTATAATTTTAAGGAGCGGCAGGCGTGTTATCCGGATGCCGGTCGCCTGGCCGATGCACTGGCCGCGGTAGGTCACCGCCACATCCGGCTGGCCGCAGGTTCCGTATTTCTTTCTAAAAAAGGAATGCGCATTGGATTTGGGGCCATCGGCAAGGGCTATGCTGCCGACAAGGTACGGGCCTTATGGAGGTCGCAGCAGGTGAGCGCAGGCGTTATCAATGCCAGTGGAGATCTTACAGCCTGGGGGCTGCAGCCGGATGGCACTCCCTGGCGAGTGGGTATTGCAGACCCGCGCGATCCTTCCGGCATACTATTGTGGCTGCCGGTCCGGGATGCCGCGGTCGCGACCTCCGGCAACTACGAACAGTACGTTGAGATCAACGGAGTTCGTTACTCCCATAACATCGATCCTCGTACCGGCGTCCCGGTCCGGGGCGTCAAGAGCGCCACGGTCATCAGCCCATCGGCTGAGCTATCGGACGCGCTGGCTACGGCCATCACGGTCATGGGCGTATCGGCAGGACTTTATCTCATCGATCAGCTACCGGATGTACATGGCATTATCATCGATGACAAGGACCGTATCTTTTCATCCAAAAACATTGACAGATATGCATGCAATTAATAAAAATGTTCTATATGCAATGACACTCCTGGTTCTCGCCTGCCTTCTTCACAACTGCACACCGGTAAAGCCCTATCAACGTGCATACCTGAATGATGCGGCTATGCGTCCGGGGAGCACCGGCATCGAAAAGTTCGACACCAACGTACACTCCATTCGGGAAGGCGCCAGTGGAGGTGGCAATGGAAAGACCAGCGGAGGCTGCGGCTGTAATTGATCAGAAAATGAAGAACAGATATTTAACGCTGGCATTGCTGACATCTATCTTGCATGCACACGGGCAGCAGGACAGTATTTATCATCATAAACGCATATCCCGCACCGACATAGAAGTCCTTTTTGGATTTTATACACAGAGTGGAGACCATTCCGCCATCACCGGGGGGACAGGTACGGAACAACTACAGGTGTATTCGCCTGAATTTACGATTACTCATTACCGGGACTCCGCACACATCCTCACCCTGAATGGTGGCGTCGATATTATCACTTCCGCCAGCATGGACAACATCGACTTCGTCGTATCCTCCGCGTCACGTCTGTCAGCCAGGACACATGGCAGTGCTGCCTATAGCTGGAAGCTTCGAAGATCGAATACCCGCCTCGCCGTTCAATCAGGGCTTTCTGTCGAATCGGCCTATCTGTCTCTTCCCCTGGGAGCCTCTATCGAGCATAGCAATCCCTCCGGCAGCCAGGAATGGAAAGCCTCTTTACAATGTTTTTTCGACGACCTGCGTTATGGCTGGATCAGCAAGGAACATTTTGGCCCCGTCGGACTAATCTATCCAGCCGAACTTAGGGACACCAACTGGTTCCCTAATTACAAGCGGAATTCCTATAATTTCTCCTTTTCTTTCTACCAGGTGATCAATCCCCGGATGCAGATAGCATTCTTTCCGGAATTCGTCTATCAGAAAGGCCTCTTGTCGACACCCTATCACCGCGTGTATTTTAATGGTTCCTCGGAGAGAGTCGAGAAGCTGCCCGTCGAAAGATGGAAGCTACCACTGGCAATACAGCTGAATGTATTTGCGGGCAGCAGGACCGTCATTCGATCGTACTACCGGTTCTATCACGACGAGCTGGGCATCACGGCCCATACCCTGCAATTGGAAGTACCGGTAAAGATCCATCCGGAATTGAGTTTGTCACCGTTGCTGCGATTCTATACGCAGACAGCCGCCCGCTGGTTCGCACCGTATCATCAGCACGATGTGAAAGAGGCATTCTATACCTCCGACTATGACCTGTCCCGGTTTGACAGCTACAAGGCGGGACTTACCTTACGCTATGCTCCACAACGGCCGATGAGTCCCCGCTACACCTTTAACGCCCTCAGCCTGCGATACGCCTGGTACAAGCGCTCCGACGGACTGGCGGCACATATCCTCACATTGCTGCTGGAATTGGAACACACCCGTACTCATCCGCTGCATGAGGGGTTTGCTCGAAGGGGCATCAATCATTCGGATTAAAAACTTTATCCGGGTTAAAAATATCAAGATTGTCAAATGTAGTGCCGGTGTTCACACCCGTGGAGCCCAGTCCTATATAGCTCTTTCCGCCGATGGTGAAAGCCACGGCCCCTGCCCTCAACGCACGCGGATAAGGTGTTCGCTGCGTCCAATAAGTAGTAGAAAAATCATATACCCAGGTAGTGCTTCGAAGCGATCCGTTGTCTCCCGTCACCAGGTAAGCCTTGCCGTTATTTACAAAGGCGGCGGCATATTGACGCTGGATGTCCGTGTAGCCATCGTCAAATGTTCCCGGGTCGCTATTCGTAATATTGGCCAATGGCTTCCAGGGCGCCGTCTGCGTGGGATCGAATTCCCAGAAGTCCTTGGTCATCGTATTGTTGTTGCTGCCTGTAACGATATAGGCCTTGTCATTGTATACAAAAGCTACGGCCCCTTTCCGTTTGGAAAAGTTGAGGTCGGTGCCTGGGGTTCTGGACCATTGGTCGGAACCGGGATCATATTGGTAGAAATCACTCAATGTATATATACTAAATCCCGTGCCTATATAACCCTTCCCCTTTACGGCAAACCCCACACCATCATAACGTGTGCCTCCGGGATAACTCGCCTTCTTTTCCCAGCTCCCTTGTACAGGATCATACCGGTAGAAGTCATCAAATCGATGGATACCATCCCATCCTGTACCTATATAACCATAGTTGCCGATACTGAATGCAGAAGCGCCGCTGCGGGCAGTGCCGGGGAAGTCCGCCAGCTGCGTCCAGCCTGTATCACTGCTGAAAGACCAGAAGTCGCTCAGACGAAAGTTTGAAGCCCCTCCGATATTCTCATTATAGCCAAGCCCGACATAAGCGATATTGCCAATGACAAAACAGCTGGCGCCACCTCTTGGATAACCTTCGATGGCATGAGCCTCTATCCAGTCCCCGTTTTGCAGATAAGAAAGAGTGGCTTTATGACAGGACGAATAACAAAAAACGGACACGACAAGAAAACCAATTACAGGTAGAAAAATAACACGACGCATGGAAAGGATTTTTGATGGGTTTATTCAATTCTCTCTGGCAGTAGCGAACACACTACAGTAAGAGCGCTTGCTTTGATCCGTCGTGGCAAAAATCCTGTTAAGGTTTCCTATAAGAAATGTTAAGGCCCATTCCCCTTCTATGAATGGGCATAGTATTATATAATAAACGGGCCCGCTATCTGCAGCACGGGAGGCATGGACAATGGCTCATCGAATGCCTGTGTCACCGCACCGATGGATACGGTGGTAACGGTAGTCACATCGATGCCTAACTGGATTACATTTTCTTCTCCATCATATATAAATCCAGGCAGTCCATCGGCTTCTGCAAAGTTGATCCAGCCCTTTGAGCCTCTCAGTCTCCTTACTTCAGATGCATGCCGCGCTTCCACAGAATGGATGTTCAATGCAACGGCTAACACATCCTTTGCACCTGCGAGGTTTACGGTCTGTCCCTTGTATGCCCTGACGCCAAGGTCCTCGAATGCGGCAGACAATCCCATAAATCGCTGGTAACTGGTAAACACATCCGGAAACTTACCACCGGCAGTAAAATCAAAGACCGGCTCCGCAACGGGTGTTCCACCGAGCGCGGTGATCGTTGTTTTAAGCAATGCTACATGCGCGGTCTCGTGTTTGCTGATCTGCATAAATATCTTCATATCTCCGGCAGCGATCAATCCGGAAGTAGCCAGTCCGGTTTTGTAAAATGTATCCTCGAGGTATTCCAGCGTCAATGCATAGTTCAATATCTTCACAATGTCCGGATTGGAAGGTGTTGCCTGCGCCTTGTTCCCCAGTGCGTCCAACAACCCGAACGGTACTGCGGCGAGCGCAGTTTTCAGGCCAAGACCAAGCCCCCTGGCAAGGGCTTCACGGCGGGAAAAGTTCTTTTCTATGACCCCTTGTTCATAGGCCTCTTCGAATATTTTAAGCGCTTTCATTTTGTGATGATTTTGTCGTTAAGGTAGTTTGGAAGCGGAGATCTTTGTGAGAAGATAGGAATTGGCGATGGCTACGATACTCTGACCGCCGGTGGTGGAATTAGGCGTCCTGGAAAAATCCAGCCCCGTGGCAGGATCGACGACATCATCACCCGCGAAGTCCGCCGATCTCGGGTTCAGGATATCCCGGATGGCTGCCGCATGCCGCGCCTCTACCGATACGATCTTCGCGGCTATTTTAAGATAATCGGCCGACTGCAGCAACGGTCCAACCCCATTGTACGCGGATACGCCTGTGTCTTCCAACGCTTTTGACGTCTTCAATACACTGTCCCGGGTGGTAAAATCCACGGAAGAAAAATCGAATTGCAGATCACCGATGGCGTTCGAGCCCAATGCCGCTTTTAAAAAATCCCGGTGCGCCACCTCATGATGCATGATATCGAAAAGTACCTGCTTTTCCGATAGAGGAGCATTGTGGTAATAAGAGGCATTTGCCTTTGTATAAAAGGCAGCTTCGATCTGTTCCAACGCATAAGCAAAATTCAAGATACCGATGTCCGCCGAACCCACATCGATGACACCCGAGCCAGGTTGTCCCTCCTTCCTGCACGCAGTCAATCCCAACATAAAAGATCCGCCCGCCACCGCGATGGATCTTAGGAATCTTTTTCTCCTGATCGGCTTATAAAGCCTCTCCTGCAGATAGTCGTGAAGTTTTTGCTCTTTCATATGCAACAATTTCCAGCAGCTGCGTTAAATAACCATACCCCACCTAAATGTGAAGAAAAAGATAAAATTGTTTGTTAATCGGGATAAATTGAGCAATAAAATCTACAATGCAGCTGATATAAAAAATCATGCCACGGTACTTACCCATCATACTGGCCCTCGCCTTCTGCCATCCGTCAAAGGATACTGTTGCCCAGCCGGCCCGACCCTTTCCCCAGCATGTCATCTACCAGAAAGGCTGCATCCAACCCAGTCATATCAGCCGGCAACGGATGGATGACAGCGTCCGCGCATTCTATAACGTATGGAAACGCTCCTATATCAAAAAGGGATGCAATGCGGGAGAATACTATGTATGGTTCGAGGGTCCCGTATCTCACAATAAACAATGTGTTTCGGAAGGTCAGGGCTATGGTATGATGATCGTTGCCCTGATGGCAGGCTATGATACGACCGCACGGACCGTCTACAACGGGCTCTATCATTACTACAAAGCCCATCCCAGCAAATCCGATCCACGTCTGATGGCCTGGGCCCAGAAAAAAGGCTGTCGTGACATAGACGGCAGCTCCGCCACAGATGGCGATATGGACATCGCCTATTCCCTGCTGCTGGCCGATGCCCAATGGGGCAGCCATAATGGTATCGACTACCGGTCAGAAGCTACTCACATGATATCCTCTATCATGGCGCAGGAAATAAATCAAAAGACATTCTCCGCACTCCTGAGCAATTCCGTCGAACACGATAGCAAGGACTATTTCGACATGCGAAGCTCGGACTTCATGCCGGATCATTTCCGGGTATTTCGCACGATCAGCGATGATGTCCGGTGGGACAAGGCCATCGACAATAATTACAAGCTGTTCCAATACATGCAGGAAACTTATAGTCCGGAAGCAGGGCTCGTCCCGGACTTTATCAACAAAGTTGGGACACAGGCAAGACCCGCCCGGCCGCGCTACCTGGAATCCCGCTATGATGGCGTCTATAACTACAACGCCTGCCGCATGCCCTGGCGTGTTGCAACGGACTATATACTCCATGGAGATCCGCGTGCGAAGGGGATGGTGGAAAAGGTCAATCGATGGATACGCACTACCACCAAAGGCGATCCGGACAATATCTCCGCCGGATACAGCCTGGGTGGAGAAGATCTGAAGAACAGATATTATGAAGCACTATGTTTTATCGCACCCTTTTCCGTAGCAGCCATGACCGGCAAAGAAAATCAGGTCTGGCTGAACAGGCTCTGGGATTATATGGTGCATTTCCGCGCCAGTGAGTTCGACTACTATGACAACAGCATCCGTTTGATCTGTATGCTTATCCTTTCGGGTAACTACTGGGCCCCCGAAAGCTGAGTTTATTTTACGGGAGCCCCATCCCTATGTTCTTCGCTGGCAATTGTAAGAATGGTGTCCCCTTCATGCAGGTCGCCATATATTTCCATCCTTCCTTTGTCGGAACGTCCTTGCTTTACATCCACCCATTGCGCCTTGCCATCGGCTACCCTGATGACAAACACCCGCTCCGTAGAATTGACGACGGCCGAGGCCGGGACGACAAAAGTGCTGTCCCTGGCAGGAAGGGGAACATTCACTTCCGCTACCATGCCGGGTAATAGCTTCTTGTCATTATTGATAACATCCATTTCTATTCTTTCTGCACGCAGACGATTGTCCAGCGCACCAGCCAGACGTTTGATCTTCCCATGAAAGACCTCGTTTGGCAGCGCCTTCACGGTAAACTTTACCTCGTCCTGTCCGTTCAGATAGCCCGTATAGGCCTCGGGTACGGAGACCACCAGCCGCAGATGACGTTGTTCCTGCAAGGTGAACAGGGGGAACTCGGAGCCTTTACCTGAAGGCCCTACATAGGCGCCGGGGTTCACATTACGGGCGCTGATCACCCCGTTGAAAGGAGCCTTTATCTCCAGGTATTTAAGGGTCTCGGCCACCTGGTTATAGGCGGACTTTGCAGCCTCCAGCTGTGCATAATCCGACTTCTGACGCGCATCCGCCTGATCGATGTCGTTCTGCGAGATGGTGCCGGGCGTCTTGCTGGTCTCGACCAGACGTTCGTAATTGGCCTTGCTGGCAATATAGATCGCCTCCTGTGATTTTACACGGGACTGAGCGCTGGCTAATTGAGTGGCCAGTTCGGGGGCCTCCAGGGATGCCAGCAGCTGCCCTTCATGTACTTCCGATCCTACATCCACATATAGCTTCTTTACAAAGCTGTTCTCTTTTGCATAAAGATCGACTTGTTGATAAGCAATAAGCTCACCGGGAGTATAGAGCGCTGTTGACAGCCGGCCCTTCGCCAGGGGAAAGGTCTCAGCCGGAGCTATAGGGGTAGCCGCTGCCTTGCTGCTGTCCTTCTTCTCGGCTTCTCCATCCGAGGACGAACAGGCGCTGAGCAAGGTGACGGTCACCATTGCTTGTAGGACCAGCGCAGCGGTCAATGACATGTTATTTCTCATTTTGTTCATACAATGACGGTATATAGTGTTTACTTTCTTTATCGGACGGATCGAGCGACACGGATTGTGTAGACGTCTTACCCTGCACCCAGGCAAAGATGAGGGGTAAGATAAATAAGGCTGCAAAGGTGCTGGCGATAAGCCCTCCTATTACGGCACGGCCCAGGGGAGCAGCCTGGTCACCGCCCTCGCCAAGTCCCGAAGCCATGGGTATCATACCCACGACCATGGCCACGCTGGTCATCAGGATGGGACGCAGCCGAACGGCAGCCGACTCTTTGGCCGCCTCCAGGGCATTACCAGAGTGCATCCGGAGATGCTCGGCATTGGTCACCAGCAGTACGGAATTGGAAATGGATACGCCTACGGACATGATCATTCCCATATAGCTCTGCAGGTTCAGCGTAGAGCCGGTGAGCATCAACAGTCCTAATGAACCCAATAGCACGGCAGGCACGGTACACAATGTTACAAGAGATACCTTGAAGGATTGGAAATTGGCGGCCAGCATGAGGAAGATGACCACGATGGCGGTGATCAGGCCGGTCTGCAAGCTGTTCAATGTCTCCGTCAGCACCTGTACCAGTCCCCTGGTCTCAACGGTGATACCACGGGGAGGAGCGCCCAGCTCGGCAATGGCGGCCTTTACGTCCGTGGCAGCCCTGCCCAGGTCCTTCTTATACAGGTTGGCTGTCACCGATAGTACGGGATTCGGTCCGATATTGTCGTTCTCTCCATTGGTAGTGTCGGGCGTGATAGTGGCGACGTCGCTTAGGGTCGGTCGCGCTGCATTGGGTAATATAGGTGTCTCACCGATGTCATGGATACTGGTCATCTTATTCTCAGGCACCTCCACCTGCACATTATAGGCGAGGTTTGTTCTATGATCGATCCAGACACTCTTCTCGGTGAATCTCGAGGACGAGGTAGCGGCCAGCAGACTGCGGCTGATCGCGGCGGCATTGGTGCCCAACTGTGCAGCCCTTACCCTGTCGATATCGATATTGATGGCCGGATAATGCGTGGACTGTCCCAGCTGCACATCCCGCAGATAAGGTATCTCCTGTAGTTTGGCGATCACCTTGTTCGCAAACTCCTCGTTGAGCTTCTTGTTCTTTCCGATGATCTTTACTTCGATGGGCGTGGGTGATCCCTGGCTAAGTATCTTATCCGTAAGCTCGATGGGTTCGAATGAAACTTTCATCTCGGGCATGTTCGCCTTTATACTCCGACGGAATTCATCTTTCAGGTCGTCCATTTTCACTTTATAATCCTCTTTCAGGCTCACCTGCAATACGCTCTCCTGCGGGCCCGCCATAAAAAGATAGATGGGATTGGTAGAGAACTGACCGCCATGCATACCCACCATGGCGGATGTTACGCCGATGTTCTCATGTCCCACCAGGCTATCCAGTATTTTCAATGTACGCAGCATATAGGCTTCTGTTCTTTCGATACGGGTACCGTCCGGAGCCCGCAGCCGCACCTGGAATTGCCCTGCATTGGATTTTGGCAATACGTCCCGTCCAATGCTGTTGATCAGCAGCCATGCGCCGCCCATTCCCAGCAGGATATAGGCGATAGCAATGGGCGCGCGGAATGGGAATACCCTGTTCAGGAATTTGATAAACCTGTTCCTGAATTTATCAAAGGCGGTCAATTTGCCGCCTTCACCGGTGCCGCCCGTCGCCAGCTTATGTTTCTCCGACCACGGATCTTTTTCATCGTCGGCAGTAATCCCGGATGCTTTGAATTCCTCATCATCCGAAAGGCCTTTTTTATGATGTCCTTTCATCAGCCAGTTGGCCATGATGGGTACAAAGGTCTGCGCCATCAGGTAAGAGGTGATCATGGAGAAAGCGATGGCCAGCGACAGTGGCAGGAACAGCGAACCGGGAATACCTCCCATGGTAAAGGCGGGAGCAAACACGGCCAGGATACACATTAAGATCAGCAGCTTGGAAAAAGCTATCTCCCGGCAGGCATCCCATATAGCAAGGGATTTGGGCTTGCCCATGGCCAGATGCTGGTGAATATTTTCGATGGTGACGGTGGATTCATCCACCAGTATACCGATGGCAAGCGACAGACCGCTAAGGGTCATGATATTGATGGTCTGATGGAACAAGGTCAAAAACAGCACACCGGAGATGACACAGATGGGTATGGTAAGGATCACGATGGTGGCGCCCCTGAGGTCCCCCAGGAAAAGCAATACCATCAGACCCGTGAGGATAGCCCCGATGGCTCCTTCTGTCAACAGGTTCTTGACGGAATTGATGACGTATACAGACTGGTCGAACTCATAGGACAGCTTGACATCCTCCGGCAGCTGCGCCTGGAACCTCGGAATGGCCTTCTTCAGGTCCTGCACCACATCCCAGGTGCTGGCGGCAGCGGATTTGGTGATAGGCAGGTATACGGAGCGCTTGCCATTGATCAGCGCATATCCGGCGGTGATATCCGCCGCATCCTCCACCGTCGCTACATCCTTCAAATAGACGTTCTGGATACTGCCGGTATAGAGAGGGATCATCTCAAAATCCTTCACAGTCTCGACGGTCGTATTGGCCGGCGTCATATAATTCAGATCGCCGATGCGTACATTTCCGGCAGGTGTCGCCTGGTTATTATTCCGCAAGGCTTCCACCAGCTGGTCAGGAGTGAGGTTGTGGCTGCGCAGCAGATCGGGGTCTGCCTTGATGACAACGGTACGGACATTGCCTCCAAAAGGCGCCGGCGATACAAGCCCGGGTACGCTGGAGAACTGCGCCCTGACATATATATTGGCAAGATCCAGCAGCTCGTTGTTGCTGCGCTTGGGACTGCTTACTACCAACTGACCGACGGGAAGCGTGCTGGCGTCAAATCGTAAAATGAAGGGAGGCTGCGACCCCTGTGGAAAGATCGCCTGGGCGCGGGTAGTATAACCCGTGACCTCGCTGGCAGCCTGCGCCATATTGGTCCCTTCATAAAATGTAAGCTTGATCAGCGTCAGCCCCGATATATTTCTCGTTTCGATACTCTTCACGCCGCCGATGTACAGCAGCAGGTTTACATACTGCTTGCCGAAAAAGGTCTCCATCTGGTCGGGCGTGAACCCGCCATAGGGGTGTGAAATATAGATCACCGGCAGGTTCATGTCCGGGAATATATCGATCTTGACGGTCCGTACGGCGCCGATACCGAAAAAGATCAGGCCGGCCACCAATACTAAGATGGTAATAGGTTTTCTAAGTGCGCTTCTTATCAATCCCATGGCTGTGATGATTCAGTTAAAATTCATTAAAAAACAAGCTAAAGTCCCCGCTGGCGGCAGCCTTGAACAACAGCGCCTGCCAGACATTGTTGTTGGCAATTTCCCTGTCCGTCTCGGCCCTGTTCAACGTGAACAGGGCGGTGGTAAGGTCTACGATGGTACTGAGACCATTCTTGTACAGCACCGACTTCTGCGTATAAGCATCGGAGGCAGCCTTTACCTGTATAGGTGCCTCGTGGTAGTTGCTCAATGCATTTTTTATCCGTGTGTCGGACAGCACCAGCTGCGCCTGTAGCTGTTGATTGACGAGGTTGTACTCATCCTTCAATCCTTCCGATATCCATCTTTGGGAGGCCACCTGCTGATGTACACGCAGCGGGCTGGTAAGGTTCCATACCATGCCGACCCCAAAGAGATAGTTACCCCTGGAAAAACTTACTCCTTTCAGGTAATTGCCGGTGTAAGCATCGGGGAATTGTGTACCATAATTATAGTCGAAGCCCGAGCCCCTGTCCTGCAGGACGCCAAAAAGGGAGAAAGTAGGATAATTATAGGTCTTTAAATAGTTTGCCTCTTCGTCGCTGACCTTGATCCGCTGCTGGTAGTACTTTAATAACGGATGCTCATTCATCGCGGAGGTTGGCGCTGCCGTCATAGCCGTTGGTATCTTTTGGATAAAAACGCTGTCCAGTTCAAAGTCGGCGGGAGGCACTCCCATATATATAGCGAGCTGGTTTGCCTGCTCCTGCTGGAACTCACGGGCATTGGTCAGCGCTATACGGGCATTGGATACTTCTGCCAGGGCCAGGGAAGAGTCTACCCCGGGGTTCAGCTGATTCTTTACACGGGCGGCTACGACATTGAACAAGGCCTGAGCCCTGTCGAGGTTTTGCTGCTGGGTGATGACCAGCCTTTGCGCCGCCAGCAGATCGAGATAAGCCGCCGAGACCCGGATGCTCTGCTGAAACCGTTCCTGATTAAGATCTTCCCGGTCCCTCGACAATATTGTCTGGGCCACTTTTGTCTTTTCTTTGGCCCTGCCGAATTGGAAAAAGTCCCAGTTGACGTCTGTAAGATATAGCGCACCAAAAGCCGCTCTCCAGTTCTGGCCGGCCATGGCCGGGCCGCTGGCAGCCGTGGCGCCACCCTTGTACCCATACATAGGACCGTTGGTTCCATTTATGGTCCCGTAGTCGTGCTGTGCAGAGATATTCAGATCGGGTAAGTATTCTCGTTTTGTCTCCAGAACATTCGCCTGGCTGGCCTTTACATAGTTGGCCTTGGCGCGAATAGTGCCATAATTATCAAGAGCGGTCTTTACAGCATCTTTTAGGTTGAGGACCTGGGCATTTGCCTGGGCCGGAGAGAGGGTCTGAGCATCCGCCCGGACAATGAATAAATGGAGGACCACTGACAGGCCCAAAAAAGAATAATTTCTTAACATGGTTGATGAACTGTTTTTTTCATTCTTCCGGATATCCATATGGCGGCAAGGAGCTGCCTGGGTAGACAGGTGTAGATCCTGCTCACGGGTCAATAGAGGTTAGAGGACCGGATACAAAGGGAAACTAAGATTTTGAAGCAATTTTGAAGCAGGGATGGACGGTTGAAAGCTTATCGCGATGGTATGCTGACTGGCAGCGTATTCATAGATGATATTAAAATTCATTAATTCGCATATCTGCCGGACGATGGCCAGGCCGATCCCGATGCTGTCACTGGCGGGATCGCCTTTTTTAAACCGTTCGAACAGCTCCGTGACGGGTACCTGTGGAGTCAGACCGCTATTGGCGATGACCAGCCCCGTCTTGGTAAGTGAGACCCGGATAGTGCCTCCGGGAATATTGTGCCGAATGGCATTGCTTACCAGGTTGGTCAACAGCAGGTCGGCCAGGGAGCTGTGCAGATGGATATACACATTATCTTCAATATGACATTTTAGCGTGAGGGATTTCATCTGGATCAATTCATCAAAGGAGACCAGTGTCTCCCGTGTGAGCTCGCTGAGACAGACAGGTATCTCCGTTACATATTCCTTATTCTCCAGTTTGGTCAGCAAGGTAAGCGAGCTGTGGATACGAGACAGCTTCTCCAGCGCATTGTGCATCTCGGCGATGAGGATGGCCTGGTCGTCCTGAATATCCGACTCCATCAACAGCTCCAGTTTCCCCCTGATGATGGCAGTGGGGGTTTGCAGCTCATGAGAAGCGTTCTCGGCAAACTCTTTTAAGGATTGATAATCTTCCAGCGCCTTGTCGGTCATTTTTTTCAGGAATATATTCAGCTCCTTGAACTCGGACGTACGGGTCTCGGGCAGGCGTATGGGTTTTCGCTGTTTGAGGTCAAAATACTGGATCACCTTCAGGGTCCTTGATAAAGGTGAAAGGATATACTTTGGTATCAGCTTGCTGGATATGGCCACCAGCACCAATAATACAAGCAATATCCATTTGAATGAATCCACCACGCCGGGTAATAGCTGATAGAAAGACGGGATATAGGAATAGGTGGTGATGCGATAATATTTGCCGTTGATGGCATAGAAGGAGGTCACTACCAGCCGGTATTCGTTGGCCTGGAATTCGGGATTCCAACCCACGCCACGGGTATAATAGGAATTGGCCCCCTTCGGCATATTGCCGGCGGGTATTTCGTCGATGGCGGCCCGCTTACGGGTCGGCGATCCGGAAAAATCCCCTCCGGTCCGGATCTGCTGTGCAATGAGGTCATTGAGCCGTTGGTGCCGGACCACTTCCACCTTGCTGATCTTCCATTGTATCTCGTAATAGACGATCGCACCGCCGATGAGCAGCACCACCAGCATGATGGCGAAATACCAGAGGGTAAATTTATTGGTCAGCTTCATGTTTCGGCCTCTTTATGCGCATTGAACTTATATCCCAGCCCATATACGGTGCTGATATAATCCGTTCCGCCGGCATTGCCTATTTTCCTCCGGAGATTCTTCACATGTTGGTATACAAAATCGAAATTCGCCAGGTTGTCCGTATAATCCCCCCAGAGATGTGCCGCAATGGACTGACGGGACAGCACCCTGTTCTTATTGACGATGAAATAAAGAAGAAGATCGAACTCCTTGCGCGTGACATCCAGTGGCGTCTCACCAATGAGTGCTTCAAACGTGTCGGTGTTCAGACGGATCTCGTTGAACTCTACAATATAGGTGCCACCCAGGTTCTTCCTGCGGTAGACGGCCCGGATCCGTGCATGCAGCTCGGCAAGATGAAAAGGTTTTGTAAGATAGTCGTCAGCTCCCTTTTCCAGTCCGATGATCTTATCATCCACCGCATTGCGGGCAGAGATAATGACGACATTGCTTTGTTTGTATTCGGTCCTGATCAGGTCCAGCAGGTGGATCCCATTCCCGTCCGGCAGGCCGATGTCCAGCAGGATACAGTCGTACTGGAAAAGGCTCAGCTTTTCACGAGCGGCTTCCAGGGTACAGCATTGCTCGCAGATATAGCCTTCCTTTACAAGGAAGTCGTTGATATTGCGGGCAAGTTCCTGATGATCTTCAATTATCAGTACCTTCATAATACAAAGTTAGGAGGTTTTATATGATAAGGACTTACGGACTGACCCATATCGCCCTCCCTGTAAAGGACGTGCATCGCACGGCCCTCTTTTATGAAAAGGTCTTCGGGACCCGTACCATGTACAGGCGTCCGGGTTTTATCCAGGTGCAGACCCCTGGCTCCCACGATATTCTTGTCTTCGAAGAAGGCGCGCCGGCGGGCGGGTCTATTCACTTTGGCTTCCGCCTGATAGAGCCTGCCGATCCGGATGTGCTGGCGGAGATCGTTCTCGTAGCAGGAGGAGGAATAAAGGACAAAGGCAGCTTTGGCCCCGGTGAGCCTTATCTTTTCTTTTATGACCCGGATGGGTATCTCGTGGAAATCTTTTTTGAAAATCTGCCCGCCAACAGCCCCTACCTGTAGCCTGCTGCCTGCAGATGGAAGAGCTCCGCATATCGCCCGCCCAACTCCAACAGCTCTTCGTGACTGCCGATCTCCAGTAACCGCCCTTTGTCCAGCACCAGTATCCTGTCCGCCATGCGAACGGTAGAAAACCGGTGTGAGATCAGCACGGCCGTCTTCCCCCGGGTGAGGTCGGCAAAACGCTGAAAGACCTCGTACTCGGCCCGCGCATCCAGCGCCGCGGTAGGTTCGTCCAGTATCAATAGCTGCGCCTCCCGCATATAAGCCCTGGCAAGCGCTATCTTCTGCCACTCCCCACCCGAAAGCTCTACCCCCTGGTGAAAGCGCCGGCCCAACGCCTGGTCGTAATTACCCGGAAGCTTCCCCGCCAGCTTGTCGGCAAGACTCTGCCGGGCGGCCTCTTCGATCAGTGGACGATTGTCCTTCTGTGAGATATTGCCCACCGCTATATTTTGGGAAAAGGTCATCTGGTAGCGCAGATAGTCCTGAAAAATGATGCCGATGTTCCGGCGCAGGTCTTCGGGATCATATTCTTTTATATCGACCCCATCTAAAAATATCTGTCCTTCGACGGGGTCATAGAGACGAGCCAATAATTTGATCAGCGTGGTCTTGCCAGCCCCATTCTCACCCACAAGGGCCAGCTTTTCTCCGGGTGTTAAAGTAAAACTTAAGTTCCGGATGGCCCATCGATCCGAGTGTATGTACTTGAAACCCACGTTCTCAAAGCGGAAGCCTTCTTTTATTTTGCGGGGGAAGGGACGAGGGTGCGCTGCGACCTGGATCCGGGGTTGTATCTCGAAGAACTCGAACAGGTCCCGGAGATAGATGGCTCCCTGCGAGACGCTGGTGAATCTGCTCAGTATCCCTTCCAGCAGCGCCCTTAGCTGACGGAAAGAGCCTGCCAGGAAAGTGAGGTCGCCAATGGACAGGCCTCCATTCACCGTCCTCCATATAATTACGATATAAGCCGCATAATAACCTGCTGATCCCAGAAATGCGAAGAAAGTTCCCCAGGCGCTGCGCCGTATCGACAGCGCGCGGCTGGCTTGGTAGAATTTTTCAGAAAGAGCTCTGAACCTATCGATCAGGAAGTCTGATAATGAAAAAAGTTTAACTTCCTTTGCCGTCTCGTCACTGGCGCCCAGGTACCGGATATAATCCAGTTCCCGTCTTTCGGTGGTCTGCTGACGGGAGAGCGCATAGGTCTTGTCGTTGAAATAGGACTCTCCCAAAAAGGCGGGTATCACGGCAATAAGAAGCAGGATGATCAACCAGGGATTGAAGGTCATTAGCCCCGCCGCCAGGAAGGCCATGGTGATCAGGTCCTGTACCTGGCTCAGGACTTGAGACAGCAGCACCGTACGCCCCGTCGTCTGCTGACGCGCTCTTTCCAGCTTGTCATAAAAGGCGGAGTCCTCGAACTGATCCAAATCCAGCGAGGCGGCATGCCGCATGATCCTGATTGAAGTAAAATTTGCGAATAAATCTCCTAATAAGCTATCCATCAAAGAAATAGCCCTAGTTAGTCCATCGGATAAAATAGCCAGTCCAAACTCCAGGGCTACCAGTTCCCATAGATGATGCGCGGCCTCCGGAGGGATGTTGTGGCCTTTGGCCCTGGCAAGAAGGATCACCTGGTCGATGATCAGCTTGCCTACATAAAGGATAGCTACGGGGGTGGCAGAACGGGCCGTCCGAAGAATAGCATTGGCGATCATGATACGGGGACTGGTCTGCCAGACCAGCCGGAAGAACCGGGGCAGGTTGCGCAGGGCTTCCAGCCTTTCTTTAAAGGTCAGGGGGGTGGTGGAGGAACGCGAATTCGCTGTCATTAGGATAATAACGGCAGAAAGCATGCTTGGTTCACCCCGCCAGCGGCCTGTCTTAGAAAATTTGTCGTTACTTTGAGCATGCGCCTCCCTCACATTGTTTTTGCCATATTACCCCTCCTGTCGGGAATAACCCGCCTCTACGCCCAAACCCTCCCGGCCGACACGCTCACCGGTCAGGTCGTTCGATGGCAGCAGCTGGTGGCCACTTCCAGCCATCGGGGCACTTCCAGGATGGTATTGGATGGCGCGACACATGATCTCTCCCAATTGGAAATAAAGGCCCTCACCCTGGACACGGGCGTCATCGTGGCGGCCTATGGATCAGAAGCGGATGAGCTCATTATCGTCAAAGACGGCGAGCTGGATGTATCCGCCGATGCCGACCAAAGAATGCTCGGACCGGGAGGAGTCGCCATTTTTGCTGCGGGGTCGAAATACAGTCTGGAAAACGGCGGTCAGACCCCTGTGACCTATTATCTATTCCATTTTCGTGGCCGGGGTAGTATAGGGCAAGGGCGTAATGACAGCGCCTTCCTTATGGACTGGTCAGAGATGGAGGCCAAAACAACAGATAAAGGCTTTAGCCGTCAGATATGCAGCCGGCCGGTACACTGGCTGACAAAGCTGGATATGCATGCTACTACTCTCAACCCCGGCCAGGTAAGCCATACCCCTCACACCCATCGCGCCGAGGAGATCATCCTTATGCGATCAGGCAATGTGGAGGAATACATCGGAGGGAAGTATTACAAAGCCTCCGCGGGGGATCTCATCTTCCTTCCCTCGGGAGTACCACATGCGCTCGAAAATAAAGGAACGGGGACCTGCGAGTATTTTGCCCTTTTCTGGCTGCAATAAGCCTATTGCTTACTTTGGCTATAGTATTTCATTGCCTCCGGCATGAGCTCCTGTAGCTTTGCTATCCTATCCGCATCGGCGGGGTGATCGCTGAGGAGGATGGGAGGTTTCTGTCCGCCCATAGCCGCCATACGCTGCCAGAAAGGAATGGCTTCGCGTGGATCATATCCTGCCATGGCAGCGAAGATAAGCCCGTAATGGTCCGCCTCGTATTCGTGTTTACGGGAATATGGCAGCAGGACGCCCACCTGTGAAGCCGGGGCATATACCTGGTTGAAGACGTTTACGGTATTGGGGTTACTGCTCAACGCCACATCACCCGCCACCTGTATGCCCTGCGCCAATAGCTGCTGGCTCATCCTTTCCCGGCCATGTCCTGCCACAGCATGTGTGATCTCATGTCCTAAGACAATGGCCAGGGCTGTCTCATTTTGCGTGATGGGTAACAACCCGGTGTAAACCACCACTTTCCCACCCGGCATACACCAGGCATTGACTTCCTTGCTCTCCACGAGATTGAACTCCCAGTTATACCCTTGCAGAACACTGCCCAGCCCCTGGGCCTGATAGTATTTGTCGATAGCTGCGGCAATACGGGTCCCTACCCTTTTTACCATTTCGCTGTTGTTATTGTTAACAGCCACCACCTTGTTGCTGCTGAGAAAACTCTTGTATTCGGTGAGGGCCATCGATTGTACCTGACTTTCAGATACCAGGGACAATTGATTACGTCCCGTTATGGGATTCCGGTGACAGGAAAGAATAGCTGCCATGCCTGACAAGGTCAGGAGAAGAGAGAATTTATTCACGGTGTTTCACTTTTATTAGCAAGCACGAAATTAGTAAATTTGTTCTACATGAAGCCCAGGCTATTAAAAGTTCCCAAGACTCCGACACACTCGTTCAGCGTACGTGAAGACAGGGACCCTTTTATCAACAATCGCTGGCACTACCATCCCGAAGTTGAGCTCATTTATTTTCACGAAGGCGGCGGCACACAGTTCGTGGGGGATCATATCAAGCGATTCGATCCGGGCGATATTATCCTGGTAGGCTCCAATCTGCCGCATTACTGGCGATATGACGATGTTTATTTCAACGAAGAAGAGAAACGGAAGGTCCACTCCACGGTGATCCATTTTTCGGAGAATTTCTGGGGCGAGACTTTTCTGCAATTGCCCGAAATAAAGCCCATCCGCAGTCTGTTGGATAAAGCCCGCCGGGGATTGCAGGTCAATGCGCGCGAGCACCGCAATATCCCCCTCCTGGTCGAAAAGATTCGCCATTCGGAAGGAGTGGGAAGGATCATTGCGCTGATAGAGTGTCTTTCCGCCTTTGCCGCTACATCCGATCCGCACCTGCTGTCCTCCATAGGGTTCCGTCATGACTTCTCCGAAGAGGAGAGCGAGCGTATCAATGCAATTTATGACTATACGTTGCGTTATTTTTCGCAAAAGATCTATTTGGAACAGGTGGCCGCTATTGTGGGGTTAGTGCCCAATTCCTTCTGCCGGTACTTTAAGTCTCGTACGGGTAAGACATACACACAGTTCCTCACGGAGATACGTGTGGGGCATGCCTGTAAATTACTCATCGACAACAGGATCAGCATCAAGCAGCTTTGCTTCGAGAGCGGGTTCAACAATTTCACCTGTTTTCACAAGAATTTCAAGATGATCACGGGGAAAAGTCCTCAGCATTATCAAAGGGAACATTTGATGGGGTAAAACGGTGGTTCCCAAGACTTTTTTTTGACGAATTAAACTAGTTTAAGGCGAGGAAAGTTGTTATTTTTTTGTCTGATTTGTTGTATAATTTTGTTGGACAATCTTATTACGATGAATAAGGAAGACATCGAGAATCTAAAAAATATAGCCCGGGAACTACAGAAAAGGGAAGTTACCAGGGAAGAAGCTCTGCGGGATTTAATTCACGCCGGGATTCTCGATGAGAACGAAAACTTCACCGAACCATACAAACATCTCGGTGAAGCTATTGAAAGGCTATCCAAGAAGTAGCTTTCCATGTACGATATTAAACCTAATTTGATCTTTGGCGTTACTTCGCCCATAATGTCTTTTCAAAGGTCTCAGTGTTGGCTTCGCCACAATCTTGGAATCAACTAAAGACATCTTTCTTCCCCCTTTATTTATTTCTACTATTAAAAAGATTGAGCTGTAGAAGACATATTTTCCATTATAAATAACCTTTAATGTCATTTATTTTTGACAATTTTTATTGAAAATAAATATTTTAGATAACCTAGTAATTCTAGCCTAGAAGTGACTAATTTTTCTTGCATTAATTCATTTACCTTTACCTCGAATACCTTTTAAATGACAATTCAAATCGAAATACAGAACACGCATGTCAACGATTTAATAAGCTTTTATTCCAACAAGCTAAGAGGAATTAAAGACCAAATTGCCACACTGGAAATGGAATTAAGAGACATTAATTCCATTATTTCCCAATTGAAACAAGGACCAGTAGACACTTTTACCAACGAAGAATTTTTAGAACCGTCGTCTGAAAAATACTCAGCGAGTTGGCCGTGGGTAAAGAAAATAGCCTTCGCAGTAAGAGAGGCAGGCAGGCCAATTACAACTAAGGAAATTGTCAATATACTCGAAAAATTTGAGCCGAATTTTGCTATTCAAAGAAAACGGGCGATTTCAAGTGTATCTTCTACCTTAAGTGTTAAATCTGGAAAATACTCAGATAAAAAAGAATTTATAAAAGTCCCAACCGATTCCGGAGAGTTTGCTTATGAGCCCTGGAAAGAAATTAAGATGGGAAAAATTCAACCAATTGACAGCACACATATAAAGGATTTACCCTTTTAATATTTATCAGTTTTTCAAACTTATTTGCTATTTGTAAAAAAGTGAAAGAACCATTAAAAGCAAACGCACCCTCGCGGGTGCGTAATCTACAGATGCTATCTGCAGGGATGTAATACGCAAAGATAAAGATATAATTACTTAAAATCAAAGTATGAAAAGGTTAAATGTTTACATAGATGGATTCAATCTTTATTTTGGCATGGTAAATTCAGGCTTATCAAGTTGCAAATGGCTTGATGTACAATCACTTGCGATGAATATCAAGAGTGACTCCCACATTTTAAATGAAACGAAATATTTTACATCCAGAATAAGCAACAACCCTGATAAACAAAAGAGACAAAATATCTACTTGGAGGCACTACAAACAACTTCGATCTCAATCATGTATGGACAATTTAGAAACCAGCCAATGAAATGTACTCAGTGTTCATATTTTTGGTATGATTCCAAGGAAAAAATGACCGACGTTAATATTGCAACTTCAATGATGACTGATGCTTTTACCGACAATTTTGATGTTGCATTTTTGATCTCTGGAGATAGCGACCTCGTTCCTCCCGTCGCGGCAATCAGAAGTTTATTTCCACAGAAAGAGATTTGGGTAGTTTTACCTCCTGGCAGAGAGAGTAATGCACTCAAAAAGGTAGCATCGGGTTCATTTGTTCTGGGAAAGAAAAAATTACAGCAATCACAATTGCCCAATGAAGTAACAAGTAAATACGGGATGGTTTTGAAAAAGCCTCCCAGTTGGTGCTAACTTCAAATGGCATATATAATATTACTACATTCCTTTACTAAAAATATTATTTATGGCGACAGAGATAAAGTGCCCTAACTGCGGTCACCAATTCCTCATGGAAGAAGCCGTATCCGAAGAATATAAAAAAGAGCTGAGGGACCAGATGCAGTCCTTCCTGAAAAATAAAGAAAAAGAATTCCAGCGAAAAGAGCAGGACATGATCCATAATGCCCAGTTGCAGGAAGCAGCCTTCCTCCGCAAATTGGAAGAAGAAAAACGTCAGATACAACAAACTACGGAACAAACCCTCCGGAAGTCCATCAGCACGGACTATGAGACCAAACTACGCCTGCTGGAAGATGCCAACAGGGACAACGAGGAAAAACTAAAGCTCTCCCGCCAGAAAGAGCTGGAATTCCTGAAAAAAGAACAGGACCTGAAAAACAAAGAAGCCGAGATGGAGCTGTCCATACAACGTCGGCTGCAGGAGGAGCGGGTCAGGCTCTCGGAAGATATCCATCGCCTGGAAATGCAAAAGACGGCCGCCAGGGAGAATGAGCTCCAGATGAAAATGAAAGAGCTGGAAAAACAGCTCGACGACCAGAAAAAGCTGGCGGAAGAAATGAAACGCAAGGCGGAACAAGGCTCCATGCAGCTACAGGGCGAAGTACAGGAGCTGGCCCTGGAACAACTATTAAGAAACAGCTTCCCCTTCGACGAGATCAGCGAAGTGGGTAAAGGCATCCGGGGCGCCGACTGTATACTCACCGTCCGTAACAACTACGGGCAGGAATGCGGCAAGATCATCTACGAGAGCAAGCGTACGCAAACCTTCTCCCAGGACTGGATCGACAAGCTCAAAGCCGACATGCGCAGCCAGGGAGCACACATAGCAGTCATCGTTACCCAGGCCATGCCAAAGGATATGGAAAGCTTTGGAGAAAGGAATGGCGTCTGGATCTGCTCCTTCTCTGAGGTCCGTGCTCTCACCTACGCCCTCCGGGACGGCATCATCCGCGTCTTCAACGCCACCAAAGCCCAGGAGAATAAAGGAGACAAAATGCAGCTCCTGTATAACTACCTCACCAGCGGTGAGTTCAGCGAACAATGGAAAGCCATCCGGGAGGGGTTCCTCTCCATGAAGCAATCCATCCAAAAGGAAAGGGACACCATGGAAAGACTATGGAAGGCACGGGAAAAGCAATTGGAAAAAGTATTGCTCAACGCCGCACACGTTCGCGGCTCTATTGAAGGCATTGCCGGCAAGGACGCCATCGACGCCCCCCTGCTGGAAGACGATCTCGAACAGGATCTGCTGGATTGATATCACCTCGGCCAACGGACCCGTGGTCCCTTCAGGTCAATATCCACGCCAGGGTCAGCGCCTGCTCATCGAAGATCCTTCCTTCGATGCCCAAATGTATCTTTTTACTCTTTTCAAAAATAAAAGGTAGTTTGACCGAATCCCCATCCATGGTAATATTCCCTTCCAGCTGCATATGCCGCTTAAAGTCCAGTTCGCCCCGCCCATACCATTTGAAGATGGCTTCCTTGGCGCTCCATATCAGGGTAAGGAACTCCTGATGTACCCTCCCCCTTAACCCCCATTGCTCCAGGAATTGCGCATATTCCTCGTTGAAATAATGCGCCTCCTCATCCGTAAGGAACTTACCCGCCACTGTTTCTATCCGGGAGGTGATCCGCTCGATGTCCACTCCTACCCTGCTATTGCCGCTGACTATAGCAGCAGCATATTTCCCGCAATGCGAAATGGAAAAATGATACTTTTCTGTGGCCAGAAAAGGCTGACGTGTGTCGGCTATTTGTATCTCCTCCAGGGGGAAGTCGGGGAAAAGATAAGACAGCAGATAACGCCCTGCCAGGTGCTGCAGCCGCTTGGAAGGATGGGATACATCCCTTTTCAGGGGCACTTTCTCCAGGAAGAAAGATTCAGGCTCTTCAATATGCCAAATCCCTAGCTTTGTGTCCTGGTTGATATTATGTTGATAAAAAAGGGGCATCTTTAAAATTATAACAGCATATTCGCAAACTTAACCAATTTCATCATGATCTTATCTGATAAGCGTATACTGGAGGAGATAGAAAAAGGCACGATAAAGATCGTACCCTACGATCGGGGCTGTCTGGGAAGTAATTCATATGATGTACACCTCGGCAAATGGCTTGCCACCTATAAGAACCATATATTAGACGCCAAAAAACACAATGAAATAGAATATTTCGAGATCCCTGAAGACGGGTTCGTCCTGTATCCTCATGTCTTTTACCTGGGTGTCACCCATGAATATACGGAAACACATGCACACGTACCTTTTTTGGAGGGAAAATCTTCCACAGGCCGGCTGGGTATCGACATCCACGCGACGGCGGGCAAGGGGGACGTAGGCTTCTGCGGCAACTGGACCCTGGAGATCTCGGTTAAACAACCGGTGAAGGTCTACAAAGGCATGCCGGTGGGGCAGCTTATTTATTTCCCCGTGGAAGGAGAGATAGAAGTAAAATACAACCAGAAGAAGGACGCCAAATACAGTGGCCAGCCCGATAAGCCTATCGAAAGCATGATGTGGAAGAACAAATTCTGATCCCCCGGCGCTCAGATAGACTGCCAGCCATTCTTTTTACCGTAGGCGATCAGCCAAGCGATGACCTCATTGTAGGTCCGCATCCCTTGCGGCTGCCCGTTGGCCCGGAGATAGCGGTCGTACAAGTCACGCACCTTCGGCTCGAAAGGATTCTCATATTTGAGGTTGAACCGCTGCAACTCCCTGAAATCTGCCTTGACGGCAGCGGAAAGCTGTGCCTTCAGCGGCTTTAACAGCATGGAATCACGTACATACAATTCCCGCACGGCATACAGGTACAGGTCAAAATAAACGGAATACCGGAATGCCGGGTTGTCGGACTGCCGGGCGGAAAGATAGCCCACGAAATTGGCCTCATTCTCCCTGGCATATCCTAATTGATGCCCTATCTCATGACAGGTGGTGTAAGGCTGGGTAAAGACAGGCACGGTGGTGTTCACCTGCGCCTCGCCGGTAAAAGGATTATAGTACCCTCCAAAACCCAGATAGTCCCCCAGGTAGCTGTATAGCGACGGCTTGACGGAAGGAGAAGCATAAACGAATCGTGTGTCCCCGGACGAAAGAACCCCATAGCTGCCAACAGCGCTTCTGAACAGGTCGCCATGATGGACCAGGGCAGGCCGGTGCAAATGTCCCAGGCTGTCTGCATCATTGATCTGCCGCACCACCTGATGCAGTAAAGTATCCAGGTCATTGGTTGAATAGGGCTGAACATCCAGCTGCAGCTGATAGGCAATGCCCCGCCGGTCGTAATTGAGCCCCCATGACAAATTGAAATATACATATACCACCAGCAGCACAAATACCGTATTGCCGAACACCGCTTTAAAATAAGCCGCTCCGGCTTCCCGGCGGATCAATCTCCGGATCAGCATCACCAGTCCATATAACAGCCCCGCTACCGCCAGGGCATAAAGGATGTCCCCCACGCTAAAGGGTATCCACCCGAATAACAGCCTTTCCAGACGGGCGATCAGGGGATAGATACCGGTGGAGTAATATTTCTCGACGGCATTGGAAGAAAAGGAAAGGGTCTTTATACCAGCGGCAAGCACTACCAGGATTATCCAGGCTAATTTCGATTTACCGAACATAGGACTAAAAATACTCCAAATATTACACCATCCATGTTAAATTGCACGCACAATTAGAGCTATGAACATAGACTTTAACAAAAATGAAGATGTCATGAAACAGTCGCTCAGTCTGCTAAGGACGCGACTGGATAAGATCGCATTGGGCGGAGGTAAAAAGGCAATTGAAAAGCAGCGGGAGAAGAATAAGCTCACGCCCCGCGAACGCATCGCATACCTGACAGACGAAGGGGCCCCCTTTACAGAGATTGGGGCCCTTGCAGGCTATGACATGTACGAAGACCAGGGCGGATGCCCGGCAGGCGGGACAGTGGCCGGCATCGGATATGTAAGCCAGCGGCAATGTATCATCGTAGCGAATGATCAGACGGTCAAAGCAGGAGCCTGGTTTCCCATTACGGGAAAGAAAAACCTGCGGATGCAGGAAATAGCCATGGAGAATCGTCTCCCCATCATCTACCTCGTAGACAGCGCCGGGGTCTTTCTCCCCATGCAGGATGAAATATTTCCAGACAAAGAACATTTTGGCCGCATCTTCCGAAACAATGCCCGAATGAGCGCCATGGGCATTACTCAAATTGCCGCCGTGATGGGAGCCTGTGTGGCCGGTGGCGCTTACCTGCCGATCATGAGCGATGAGACATTGATGGTGGAAGGGAATGGATCCATATTCCTGGCAGGCCCTTACCTGGTAAAGGCGGCCATTGGAGAGAACATCGACGCGGAGACCCTGGGCGGCGCCGTTACACATACGGAGATCTCCGGCATCGCAGACTATAAGTTCAAGACAGAACAGGAATGCCTTGACCAGGTAAAAAAGATCATGAGCAAGTTGGGGGCGCCCGCCCCTTTCATATTCCACCGGGCGAATCCTGTTGCACCCAAAAAGAATCCCGAAGAATTGTACGGCATTCTGCCGGAAGACGCCACAAAGCCCTACGACATGCTGGATATCATCGAGCGGATAGTGGACGACTCGGCTTTCGAACAATTCAAGGAAGATTATGGCAAGACCATTCTTTGCGGCTATGCGCGTATCGAAGGCTGGGCCGTGGGTATCGTAGCCAACCAGCGGAAAGTTATTCGGACTAAAAAAGGAGAAATGCAGCTGGGGGGTGTCATTTATAATGACAGCGCGGATAAGGCCGCCCGTTTTATCATGAACTGCAATCAAAAAAAGATACCGCTGGTATTCCTGCAGGATGTCACCGGCTTTATGGTGGGGTCCCGCAGCGAACATTCCGGCATCATCAAGGATGGCGCCAAGATGGTGAATGCAGTCGCGAATTCCGTAGTCCCCAAGATCACCATCATCGTCGGCAACTCATTCGGCGCGGGTAATTATGCCATGTGCGGCAAGGCCTATGATCCCCGCTTCATCTATGCCTGGCCTACGGCCAGGATCGCCGTGATGGGTGGTGAGCAGGCTGCAAAGACACTGCTGCAGATACACGTCAGCGCCTTGAAAAGCAAAGGCCAGGAAATTGACCCGGCAGAGGAGAAAAAATTATTGGATGAGATAAAAGGCCGCTATGACAGCCAAACGTCTCCTTACTATGCGGCCGCCCGTCTATGGGTGGACGCGATCATCGATCCTGCCGACACCCGCAGGGTCATTGCAGAAGGATTACAGGCGGCAGCGCACAATACGGAACTACCGGCATTTAACACAGGAGTAATCCAGGTTTAACCGACAGGAATTATGGCAAACAACGAACTGGTCATGTACACAGACGGCTCATCCCGCGGCAATCCCGGTCCCGGAGGATATGGAACGATCTTGTTCTGGGGCGGTCACCGGAAGGAATTGTCTCAGGGCTATCGCCGGACGACGAACAATCGCATGGAGCTGATGGCAGTGATCGCCGGACTCGAAGCGCTGAAAAAAGATGGAATGAAGATCACTGTCTATTCCGACAGCCAATACGTAGTAAAAGCCTGGGAACAGGGCTGGTTGAAGAATTGGATCGCCACAAATTTTAAAGGAGGCAAGAAGAACAGGGACCTCTGGCTGCATTTCTATGAGCTGTCCAAAAAACATACGATCCGCTTTGTATGGGTCAGAGGACATGCAGACAATCCGAATAACAATCGCTGCGACGAACTGGCCACAGCAGCCGCAGATGGTGGCGGCCTGCTGGTAGACGAAGGGTTCGAAGAAGGGGACTGATCCATGCTATAGACGACGGCCGGATGATCGTCCTCAGGACAGGCACTATCCCTTGGGCACAGCTGCGCGGTATATGATGGTATCCATGTCGGCTCTCAGGTTCAGCTTCGCCTTGTCAAAAGCAATGAATGCATCACCTGTGGTACGGAGGAATCCTCCTCCATCATCCACCTGCACCTTGCCTTCCAGCACAAGGAATATCTCCACGGAATGGGACTGTATGGTCACTCTCTCCCCGGCCTGCAGGCTGATCTTGCTGAGCTCGAAGTCCGGAGCGGGAGTCTTGTATACGACGATATGACCAGGCTCATTACTCTCCCGGATGACACGGGGATGTGTAGCTTCAAAACGAATATGTTTCAACAATTCAGGGACATCGACGTGCTTGGGTGTAAGCCCTCCCCGCAGCACATTGTCTGAATTGGCCATGATCTCAACATTCTGTCCCTCCAAGTAGGCATGCGGGACACCGGCATCCTGGAAGACGGCCTCTCCCGGAAGCACATTCACCAGGTTGAAAAAGTAAATGGAGAATATACCACGGTCGATCTTGTCCCCTTCATTGTAGGTAAGGGCGGCACGTGCCGCCCAAAAATCTTCCTCATGTTTGCGCAGCTCATGTTCCTTATACAGAGGCAGTATCCTGTCCAGCAAAGGCTGCAGGGCTGTATTCACCTCCTGTTGCGGCATTTCCATCACCGCCTGATACAGTCCCTTATACCCCTCCATCGAGTAGACAGGCTGCAGGAACTTCAATTCCGGCACAGTAGCCAGGACCCGCATCAGTTCTTCTTCCGGCCGGAATCCATGCAGGAGCCAAAAGTCACTAAGGGCCAGCATCAGCTCCGGCTTATGATTGTCATCCTTATAGTTCCGGTGAGGTGCATTGAGCGCAACGCCTTTTTTGTTCTCTGCGGCAAATTCCAGCTCCGCATTCTTTTTTGTGGGATGCACCTGTATCGACAGCATTTCCTTTACATCCAGTATCTTCAAAAGATACGGCAGTCTGCCAAAACGCCCTGCTGCAACAGACCCCAGCAATATCTCCGGCTGTTGTTGAATATATTCATTCAATTTAGCAGGCGCTGCTCCCTCTATTTCTGCCGGCGCATTGTCGTGCGCGCCAAGCCAGTATTCGGCAAAAGGCTTGTTCTCCGGGTTTGGGACAGATAAAAGCTTAGGCAAATACGACGAGCCGCCCCAGGCATAATGCTGGACCTTTCCTTTTAGTTTAAAAACATTTTCTTTTTGCGCCATGTAGAAGATTATTTTGCAAATAAAAGAAAAAAACAAGAATGGCCCGGCATAATGATTTTGGCAAGTGGGGGGAGGATATAGCCGCCCGGTGGCTTGCGGAAAAAGGATTTAAGATCCTGCACCGCGGCTGGCGTCATGGCCGTAGTGAGATAGATATCATTGCTATCCGGCAGGGCATCTATCATTTCATAGAGATCAAATGCAGTAGGAGCAAGATATTTGGCCACCCGGAGGAAAGGGTCGGCAGGGCCAAGCTGAGCAGGATCATGCGGGTAGCCGCCCATTGGCTATATGAGCATCATATTCCATCGCACCAGAGGGTGCAGTATGATGTGCTGGCGATACAGGTTGATGCCGGTGGCCTGCAATATGCGCTCATTGAAGATATCTCACTTTAGCTTTTAGCAGCCTTGGCTTCGGAGGCTTTCTCCATGATATACTCCACGACCCGGTAAGTGGCCGGACAGTATTCGATATTCTGCTTGTACATATGCATATACTCCACCATCTTCTTCTTGGTATGGTGAGGGAAGCCCGCGCAATCCCGGGGGCGGACTGCATAGATATTGCACATATTTGTCTTTAGGTCCAGGAACTGACAGGGTTGTTTTACATTCATCCAGTCCCCCGTCTTGTCCTTATACAGCCATTTCTCCCGAAAGGCCTTTTCCGTCATGCCCAGGTGCGCAGCGATACGCTTCACATCCTTTTTGGTATAGGTGGGTGACATGGTCTTGCAGCAATTGGCGCAATCCAGACAGTCGGTACGTTTCCAGGACTCTTTGTCAGCCTCGCTGGTTAGCTTGTCCAGCCCACGAAGCGGCTTATTCTCCAATCTTGTCAAAAAGCTCTTAATACGTCTTTTATTGTGACGGACCATCTGCCGGAAGCTACGTAAGTTGACTGTTGCCATGCTTGAAACATTAAAAGAAAGCAAATATGGAGCAAAGGGCGCATGCTACAAAGAAAATTTTAGAGTTTGTCTATTAAAGTTTATAATTGTTACATGTGGGATGCCTATAAGAAAGGATATAAGGCCTGGTTGCAGCTGGAAAAGTCCCTCTCGGAAAATTCCGTGGAAGCGTATCTCCGGGATATTGACAAGCTGACAGATTTTCTTCAGGCCACAGGGTCCATGAAGACACCCGATGCTGTAGAATTGAAGGACCTCCAGACTTTTCTGCAATGGATCGGTCAATTGGGGCTCGAAGCAACTTCCCAGGCAAGGATATTATCAGGCATCCGCTCGTTCTATAAATACTGCTATATCGAGCAGATCGTCAAAAAGGACCCTACTACCCTGCTGGAATCGCCCAAGCTGAAAAGAGCCCTGCCGGATGTGCTCAGCTTCGAAGAAATAGAGACCATTATCGGTCAGATAGACCTTAGCAAGCCGGAAGGAGGAAGGAATAAGGCCATCCTGGAGACCATGTACAGTTGTGGATTACGGGTGAGTGAAGTGGTGAACCTTCGGATATCGGGTCTTTATCCGGATGCAGGATTCATACGTGTGACAGGCAAAGGGGATAAGGAGAGACTGGTCCCCATCGGCAGCGATGCCATCAAATACATTCGCATATATCAACAGGACATCCGGGTGCATATGCCTCTAAAACCTGGCAATGAGGATATCCTTTTTCTCAACAGGCGGGGCAGCAAGCTCAGCCGCGTAATGATCTTTCTGTTATTAAAGGATCTGGTCATCGAGGCAGGTATAAAAAAGAATATCTCACCCCACACTTTTCGTCATTCCTTTGCCACGCACCTGGTGGAAGGGGGCGCCGACCTGCGCGCCGTACAGGAGATGCTGGGGCATGAGAGCATTACTACCACCGAGATATATACGCACCTGGACAGGGAATATTTAAGGGAGACATTGCATAGGTTTCATCCGGGGTTTAAATAGGCTATCTACTTAAATCCTATGCGCTCCCTCTCTCCCCAGTCCTTTTCCTTCAATAAAAGGTCCAGTGCCTCATATACATCCTTAAACTGCTTGTTATACTTCTTTTCCAGTTTGGCTAGTTTGGCAGCCAACTCTTTATAGGAAAGAGAGAACTGTCTTAGCATGACAAAAGCCCTCATGATAGAGACATTGACATCAATGGCTTTATCGGACTTAAGAACCGAGCTTAGCATGGCAACGCCCTGCTCTGTAAATGCAAAGGGCATGTATCTCGTACCGCCACGTCCTATATTTGAGGTGCTAAAACTGCACCTCAAACTTTCCCACTCATCTGGTGTCAATTCAAACATAAAATCCGGCGGGAACCTCCTAAGATTTTGACGTACAGCTCTTTTTACATATTTGGTCTCGGTCTTGTACAATTCTGCAAGATCAAAGTCAAGCATCACTCTGCAATTCCTTATCTCGTATATCTTTTTCTGAATGGCAACTAATTGCATAGGTGTAAGGTTTTAAGCCGTCTAAATTACACCTATCGTCTGAAAAAAAATTTCAAACTTTATAACACCACCACCTTCTCCGTATACATCTTCCCTGTCTCCAAATGGAACACCCGCACAAAATAAACACCTGCAGCCAATGTTCCCGGGATATTCATCAATTCCGTCCTCGCCCCAACGACCCCTTCTATACGCATGGATTCCACCACCGCTCCTCCGCTGCTGTACAGCTGTACCATATAATCCCCCGGCCGGTCCATGCGCAGGGACAAGGTGATGGATGACCCCTTGACGACGGGGTTGGGATAGATGGTCAGCGGCGGCTTCCGGCAGAGTAGGGTGTCTTTTATGGCTTCGATCCATGTACGCTCCACCCGATGGACCACCACTGTCATTCCAATCGTGCGCCTACATGTTATCGTTCCGTAACCCAGGACGGACACGGCAGGCAGCGTCTCGGGGAGAGAAGACAACTGCACGACTTTTTCCGCCCCCGTCCAATCCCCTTCCACCAGAATGACAGCATGTGCATATCCGATACTGGAGACTTTCAAAGCCAACGCACGCACTATCCGATGATACGGGATGGTGACCCTCCCCGCCGAATCCGCGATGAAGAATTTCGGATCATCATCCACCTGTAAGGAGGCGCCCGGTATAGATTTTTGAGTAGCGGAGTCGATGATCCGGATGACCTGGTCCTGCCGTTGGACAGCCATTTTCCCTATCACTGACGGTTTACGGCCAGCCCCTTCATAGGACTGGCTTACGGACTCTTTGGGCGGTTTCACCTGCGAGGACGCTTCCGAAGACACCAGCAACCCGGCCACCAGGAACTGCCACCACACCATCCATACCTTCTTCTTCGGCGCCCTGGCAGGTACAAGGTCCCTGTTGAGCTGTTCTTCTGTCAACCGGCCACATATATTTCTGCGGCCGCTGGCAAACCAGGCAAGCAATTCCGGGTCGCTCATCGTGGTAAAATCTACTACCGTCTTCTGACAGGACCCGCAAAAACGCCCCTCGGTATTGGGCTCCATGGTACCCCATTGTTCATGGCAGGGGTTGTATATCAGCAGCTGTGTTTTCTCCGACATAAACTTCTCATTTTCTTTACGATGCCCCGTTCCCAGAAATTACACACAGCCTCCTGAATTTTAGTTATTTTTAACCTCACCGAATGGACCATTGATCGCTGTTGTCTTTTTTAAAGAACATACCATCCCAATCCTCCAGTGATGCCGAGCTGGTAGCGGCCTACCGGGCATCAAGTGACCTTACTATACTGGCAGCCCTTTATCAGCGCTATATGGACCTTCTATACCCTGTCTGCCTGAAGTACCTGGGCGAGTCGGAAACAGCTAAGGACGCCGTGATGAATATTTTTGAGGAACTGGCACAAAAGCTGCTCAAATACGAGGTAGACAACTTCAGGAGTTGGCTGTACACTTTGGCTAAAAACCACTGCCTGATGCAGTTACGATCTGCACGTCGCATGAAAACCAGCGAGTTTGACCCCGACCATATGCAAACTGGCGAAGAAGTGCATCTGAATGGTGTATTTGAAAAAGAGCACCAGCTGGACAAATTGTCAAAATGCCTGGAAACCCTGTCGCCCGAACAAAAGACCGCTGTTGAGTTGTTTTATCTACAGCGCAAATGCTATAAAGAGATCGAAACCATGACAGGACTGGAATGGAATAAAGTAAGAAGCTATATACAGAATGGAAGAAGGAACCTGAAGATCTGTATGGATAAGCAGGAACCCTCCATCGAAACTATAAAAGTAAAATGACCGGTAAGGACAAGCATATGCCTTTGTATTCATCCTCGGATATCGAAAAATACCTGAGCGGGGAGCTTTCCGACCCCGAAATGCATGCAATGGAACGTGCCGCCCTGGACGACCCCTTCCTGGCCGACGCACTGGAAGGAATGCGCATTCACCAAAGCCTGCCCAAACAGTCTTCCTTCCAACAGGACATGGCTTCCCTGCAAAAAAGATTGGATGACCGTGTGTCCCGGAACAAAAAAAGGTCCCTGCTCCTGCCTCTGACGGTGAAATATGCAGCAGCCGTGATATTGCTGCTGGGTATCGGGGTCGCGGCCTGGTACAGTCTCTCCGATAGAAAAATGAAAACAGCCCCGCTTGCTGCCAGCAAGGTAGAAGTACCCGCCCAGGAGCCACCTGTTGCACAGGCCACAGCCCCGTCGGCCGCTGCCACGGACTCCACCAGAATTGCACTGGCTGACGGGATAACCAGCCAAACAGAGGAAGAGCCTGTCAAAAAAGATGTAGCCGCCAATAAGGCCCGGGTAGCCAAAAAGTACCGCATAACAGATTCTCTCAATCCGCCCGTAGCAGGTCTTACCTCCAATTATTCTACAGCCGACAAGAGGCAGGAGCCCGCAGCACCCTATGCCAACAATGCTGCCAATAATCTGAACAAAGAGTTCCTTAATAATAACCAAAGATCTGTCCTCTCCGACTCCTTATTTCCCCGCCGGGACAGTCTCTCCGTGGTACTTAGGGGTGTTGCTTCCGGAGTGACAGCACAGAGTGAAAGTGACCCTGATCTGGTCTTCCTTAAAAAACCAGCCGACCAACTGGTCTTCACAGGCAAGGTCCTCAACCTGCAAAAGATCCCTTTGGCCGGAGCAACCCTTTCCTTTAAAAAAGGACAATACAATTTCAATACTGTCACCGACGCCAACGGATACTTCACGCTGAGACTTCCCAAAAACGACACGACCGCCAGGGTAGCCGTAAACTATATAGGTTATGAGCCAGCCCTTATGAAGCTGAATACGGATAATAAAACAGGCAATGTTATTTTGCTCAAACCACAGCGGGCCTCGCTCAATGAAGTAGTGGTGACAGGCTATGGGGCTAAGAGAAAAGAGCTCACAAGGACAGATATCAATTCCGTCCCCCCGCCGCTGTCGGAAACAGCCGTTCCTGCCGAGGGCTGGCCTGCTTACACGAACTACCTGGAATTAAATAAGAACTCCTCTCAAATTGATACGACCATTCGTGGATATGAATCCATTTCATTCATTGTCAACAAAAAAGGCGATCTCTCTCACTTTAAGGTCGAACGATCCCTCTCCTCTGCGCATGACTCCCTGGCCATTCGCCTGGTTAAGGAAGGTCCTTCCTGGAAGCTGCTGAAAGGCAAAAAGGAAAAAGCAAGGGTCATCGTCACCTGGTAACCCTTACCGCTCATCCAAACTTAAAGAGCGATTTATGCCCCATGTGTGTATATTCGGCGTCTAAAAACCACCACACATGACACCGAAAAGGTCTCTACTATTGTTTGCGCTATCCACGTCTTTGTATTGCACCTCCATGGCACAGTCCATAAAGACGCCGCCGCCTTCCCCTCCTCAATTTGTAAGACAGGATTTTGGCATTTCCAATATCGAGCTGTCCTATTCCCGCCCGGGTGTAAAAGGCCGTTCCATCTTCGGTGACCTCGTGCCGTACGGCAAGGTTTGGCGTACAGGCGCTAACCAGGCGACGACGCTCACTTTCGGAGACGATGTAACCATCGGAGATTCCAGGATACCTGCAGGCAAATACGGATTGCTTACCATCCCCGGCGCAGACGAATGGACCATCATCATCACCCATCAGCTGGATGTCACCAGCCCTGCCGCTTACAAACAGGACCAGGATGTGGTGCGCGTAAAGGTCAAGCCGATGTCGATGCCTTTCTCCGTCGAAACATTCACCATCTTCTTTGGCGACGTTACGGCTAACAGCTGTAATCTGTCCCTGTGCTGGGACAAGACGATCGTTATGCTCCCTATCAAAACGGACATCGATTCGCGGGTCATGACACAGATAGACAATGCCATGAACAAGGATAACCATCCTTATTTCACAGCCGCCCTCTACTACCTGGACAATGGAAAGGACCTGAACAAGGCGCTGGAATGGTTCGACAAGGCCATCGCACAGGACCCCACGGCATTTTATGCTGTCTATCAGAAAGCCCGCTGCCAGGCCAAAATGGGAAAAAAGCAGGACGCTATCGCCACGGCAAAGAAATCCATCGAGCTGTCCAAACAGGCCCAAAATGCGGATTATGTGTCATTGAACGAAAAACTGATCGCGTCCCTTCAATAATATGTGCGGGGATGCGCTGTCTGTCAGGAGCCGCCTTGTCCACCAAGGCGGCTCTTTATAAATTGTATCAATTCGCTGAGCAGGATCACTCCTATCGCACCCACCACATTGAACCAAAGAAAGCTCAAAGGCACGATGCCTTTCCGGCTGAGTATATTTAAAAAGATCACACCGGCCTCGACTATGATGGCGCTGATGAATACAGAAGTTCCGCCTACCCTCTTCCGGTAGAATGCCACGAGGAATATACCCAGTATCACGCCGTAGAACAACGACCCGAGCACATTCACCGCTTCGATGAGGCTGTTGCCCAGGTTATAGGCCAGCTGCGCCACGGCAACACAAAAAACACCCCAGAAGAGCGTATACATACGCGATAGGCGATATTCCTTTTCTTCGCTCGCCGGTTTGGCATACCGCTTATGAAAATCCACGATGGTACAGGAAGCAAGCGAGTTGAGGGTAGCCGCAATGGACCCCCAGGCAGCCAGAAAAATAACCGCGATCAACAGCCCCACCAGCCCCTTGGGTAAATAATCCACGACAAATCGGAGAAAGATATAATTGGTGTCGTTGTCGTCCGCGCCGATGTCTTTCAGCCAACGTTTGACGGTAGATTTATAGTTGGCCTTTACAGTCTCCATTTGCCGCAAGGCGGGGCTGGCCATCGACCGGACCCTTACCGACTCGACGGAGTCATACGCCTTTTCCAATATCATCAGCGAATCCTTGTACTTGGTCTTCGCCAGCATATTGATCTGCGACTGATTAAAGAACACGGGCTCCTTATTGAATTGATAAAAGGTAAAGACCAGTACTCCCAATAAAAGGATGAGGAACTGCATGGGTACTTTAACCAGCCCGTTCATCAATAATCCCAGACGGCTTTCACTGACAGACCGCGCCGTAAGATAACGCCCTACCTGTGACTGATCCGTACCGAAATAGGAAAGGGCCAAAAAGAATCCCCCGATGATGCCGCTGAACAGGTTATAACGATCGTTCCAGTCAAAGCCCTTCGAGCCGACACCCGTAGTAATGATATTCAGCTTGCCGGCTTTGCCGCCGATGTGCAGCGCTTCGGAGATCCCCACTCCTTCCGGGAGTCGGTGAATGACCATATAGCCAGCAATGAACATACCTGCAAATATGATGATCAGCTGTAGCTGCTGTGTATAGGCGACGGCCTTGGCGCCTCCCGTCATGGTATAAATGATAAGCAGCCCTCCCATAAATATATTGGTCCAGATAATATCCCATCCCAATAAAGAAGAAAGTATGATGGATGGGGCCGAAATACTGATACCCGTGGAGAGCCCTCTTTGCAAAAGGAATAGGAACGAGGTCAGCGTACGGGTCTTGAGGTCGAATCGTTGCTCCAAAAACTCGTAGGCGGTATATATCTTCAGCCGGTGAAAGGCGGGTACGAACGTGATGCAAAGCACCACCATGGCCAATGGCAATCCGAAATAATATTGGACAAAGCGCATGCCGTCCGTGTAGGCCTGCCCGGGAGCCGACAAAAAAGTGACGGCGCTGGCCTGCGTACCCATGATGCCAAGCAACACCATGTACCAGGGTACCATCCTGTTGGCAAGAAAATACCCGTCCAGATCTCTGCTGGTGCGGCCCTTATACAACCCATAGGCAATGATGCCAAGCAATGTTAGAACCAGGACGATCCAGTCTGGCCGACTCATGAAAATTTTTTGGTAAGAAAATAAAATAACAGGATCAACAGCATCAAAAAGCCTATGACCAGTAGATACCAGACACTCCACCGCTTAAATAGTGGCGCTTCTTCCTGTTGTCCTCGCTCTGTCATAACGCATATTTTACTGTTTCTTATTCCTGTTGGCGATCAACGCCGCCACGGTCAATCCGACGATCAGACCAATGATCAGGCCAAAGGTCGCCCTCTTGATAAAACGTCCTACTACCAGGCCAATGACGATGGCCGTCACTATGGCAATATCCCTTCTACGATGCATGTATCAGAACCCCTTCTTTTGATTTAAAGCAATAATATTGGCCAGCAACCTGTAGGCCCCCGGCACACCTGCGGGCAGCTCCCGGAAAAAGACCAGACCCGTATACACGAACTTACCCTTTCCATAAGCAGTAGTTACCAGGCTCCCGTTCTGAGCCCCCTCGCCGGGATCATGCATGGACAGTATCGCCTCATATTTCGGGTCCAGCTGGTTGATAAAATAGATCCCTCTTTCCTGTATCCATCCTTCAAAATCCTTATCGGTGATCTTATTCGGATAGTTGAGCACGGGATGATCGGGTAGCAGGAAATCTACTTTGGCCGTTTCATCCGTCACCCGGTTGCTGGAAATGGCAAAAGGATAAGGCCCGATCTTCACACCGGAGTTGCCGATATTGTTACGATTGTATTGTACGATAAGATTGCCGCCCTGATTGACATATTCCATCAGTTGGTCGTACTTGCCCGCCAGCCATGGATGTACATCATAGGCGCGTACACCGGTGATGACGGCATCCAGCTGCCGCAGCGCGCCGGCAGCAATGTCCTTCTCCCGGAGCATGACCACCTCATACCCCATCTGCTGCAATGCCTGTGGCACCTTATCCCCTGCCCCTTCGATATACCCAATCCGCCGCCCGAGTACTTTTATATCCGTCAACACGAATTTTTCCCTCGAAGGGGTAAAGTAGTCTATCCGGGGAATATGATCATAGGAGATGGTCCTTAACTGACGGGCCGTGTCCTGCTCACCATCACGCTGGTACAGGAGACTGGACCACGCAATTCCGGGCTGGTGATCCACAGGGCGGGCTGAAAAGACGAGGTTCGATCCCGAAGCAGCCTTTTCCTGTAGGACGATATCGGCGGCTTTTGTCAGGGTCACCTGTGGCTTGCCCCCACGTGCATCCTGTGCCTTTGCCTCTACCTGGAAACTCTTTTCCTCGCCATCGGTGAATACAACCAGGTCCGGGTCAAAGCGGGCAGTCACCGGCGGCAATACGGTCACCGGCTGATAAAGCTCCCCTTTCACGGGGTCGGTGAACTTGTATTGTACAGGCCGGGTAAAGCTGACATCCACACCGTCGATCACCAGATAAAAAGTCGCCTCAAAAGCGGGTCTGCTCTGGGCATTGCCGATGAGCTGCTGATCACCGACATTGTACGATCCTGGCGCCATCTCTTCTGCCAGCCAGTATGGCTGCGTCACTGGCTGTTTCACCGGGACATTGATATTCTTTTGGAGGATATAATTCCTGTTGGGCGCCAGCTCCTGCTTATACAGCGTATCGAAGCCATCCACCTTGATCTCTGACAAGAAAGCTTTTACATTCAGGCGGTTGTTAATGACAAAGGATACAGGAAGCGCATCCCCCTGTACGGTGTAGCCGCTGCGGGTGGAGGCTTCCAGCCAAAGACCGCTGCAAGCCTCGATCAGCCTCACCACTTCTTTGATCTTCTGTGTCTTCCAATAGCCGTCCTTTAGTTCGGAGACGGCTTTGTAAACTTTTATCAGCCCGGGAACAGACGCCGCAGGGTCTGCCAGCGAATAACTCTTTATCACTTCATCGACGAGCCGCTGCACTTTTTCCCCGCCTTCCACGCGGCTCCAGGTCAATGGGACATCATCCATGGGATCGTCGTGCACCGCTGCTCCCTCCACCAGGGTAAAATACTCCATGGACTGTCCACGGGCAGGTGTAAGCGCCGCTCCCTGGCTCTTATGCTGCGTACGACTCTCGGCCGCGATCTCGCCATAGCTCTTTCCCAGCACTGGATTATACAGTCCCACATCGATCTTCAGCTGATCCTCGCTGGTAGTATTAGTCGATCCAAAGTTGAATGTATTCCAAAGAATGCGTTTGGCCTGCCATGGCTTTACGCCATACTTGAACTGTTCGGGGAACCTGTTAGGGTCGGCTGCCGCCTTGAACGCCTCATGCGCCAATACTGCCGACGCGGAATGATGCCCATGTCCTGCGCGACCGTCCTCAGGGAATCTGGTGATGAGCACATCCGGCTGGAATTTCCGGATGACCCAGACCACATCGCTCAATATCTTCTCCTTATTCCAGGTCCGAAGCGCTTCTTCCGTCGTCTTGGTAAAACCAAAGTCAAAAGCCCTCGTAAAGAACTGTTCGGCCCCATCGATGCGACGCGCCGCCAGCATTTCCTGTGTACGTATCAACCCCAGTTCCACTCCCTGCTCGTCGCCGATAAGATTCTGACCGCCATCCCCCCGGGTCATGGACAAATAGCCCGTCCGGAACAGCCGCTCCTTCGCCATATAGGCGATCAGCCGGGAGTTCTCATCGTCAGGATGCGCCGCCACATAAAGCACGGTCCCCAACACATTGAGCTTTTTCAGGCGGAGGAATATTTCCGCCGAACCTAAGTTTTCAGGGGTCTGGGCCCTGCTGCCGGCTGCCACGGTCACCAGCATCAACCATAATATCCATTTCATGGGCTGCAATTTAGCGCTCAATTATTAATCGCCTCATCTAAATCCACCAACGGTAGGCCACCGGCGCCCGATGGCCGTAGGAACAGCTATTGCCCTATTGCCCTACCAAAAACACGGCATTACAAAATAGAAGCTTGCCGTTCTCCCAAAAACTGCGGAACAACGGGTCATCGGCCATATACACGACCTCGCCCCTCCCCATCTCCTGGACACCGAAAATGAGCCCGTCCTTCAGCTTTTCTTTTGCCTTATTGCCCGTAAAACCACTGACATAATTATCTTTTTTAATAACTCCTACATTCCAGCCGCCCTCTTTGATGAACTCATATACATTGTCGTCCTGCTTCAACGTATAATACTTGTCCGGATAGCCGAAGGCCAGGGGATGGCTATTATCCAGCTCCACACGATAGATGGACCCGGGGACGCTGCTCATCACCTCTTCCCGCTGTCTGTCGCCGTAATGCCGCAGTAAGGAATAGTCAACGTCCTTCTTCTTATCGTCCTCTTTTTTATCATCCTCTCCCTTTGCCTTTAGACCCCATTCCAGCTTCGACAATTGCGCCACGGCATTCTCCATGAGGATGAGCCTGCCGCCGGCCTGGACCCAGTTACGCAGCGGCTCCGCCGCGCCCTTATCCGCCAGGCTTTTATAATAGCCATTCGGGAAGATCAGCACATCGTAGTTCCTGAGGTCCAGCCGGCCCAGATCTTCCGCGTTGAGCTGACTGATGGGATAGTTGAGCTCCTGATCGAAAAGATGCCATACTTCTCCGGCATTCAACGAGCTCACCTGCTCGCCCGTCAGCAGACCAACCTTTGGTTTGTGGATCAGGCGGACACGGCCACTGCCAAAATCCGCTCCCTTGTCCACAAAACCAGAGGTAATTGGTTCCAGTACCACGCTCGCAGACAGGGCGGCGGTCGTTACGATGGACCAGAGCTTGTCTCCCAATGCGCCGTTACCCGTTGCCGTTATAAGCAAGGTGCCTTTTTCAAAATTCTGTCCCCCGGATTGGAAAGCCTGTTCGGCAAACCGGACTTTTATCCCTTTGGCCAGCAGTTCGGAAAGGAACCGTACATTGTTCATCCCCGTCCAGCGAATGGCATAGGCATAGGGACTGGTGCTCTCATTGTAGCGTACGATGGGTTGCACAAAAGCCTTCCCCCCAGTCACATATGTATTCAGCCCATACGCCTGCAGTCCATAAACATAAGGAACAGACCAGGCCGTAATATCATAGGTCACCGAGTCGCTGATGCGGGAGGTCCGTTCGAACAGCACCCTCAGCAGATTGGACCTGGGCTGATTCGCATTGATGACGATGTCCTCCGGGGTGGCCTTGAAAGCGGCTACCTTGCCCGTCTCGTAATATACTCCCGTATAGTTGCCCGCGGGCGCCGGCGTCCACTCGATATTATTCCTGTCGAGCAGCAACTTCAGCCGGGTGAGCCTGTCGCCATACGGATCATTACGGATAAGCCAGGCCTTGAACTCACCACCCGGCCTTTCCCGGGCATCCGTGAAATACTTATGGAACTCCTTTATCAGACGGGCGGCATTCTGAGAAGATACTTCTATCGTAGAAATACCCGTGGTATAATGATGCTCCAGCCTGTCGGCCAGCGTCAGGGTATCCTCACCCGCCGTCGCCACTGCCAGACCTCCCCGGGGCGATCCCCCCTGCTCGAAGGTCATACCGATGGCCCCGTTATACGTGGGATAGGTGTCCCCGTAACTGGGATAAAAAAGGTCGAACTCTTCCTTTGTAAAATAAAGCCAGCCATGGCTGTCGAAATATTTTGCGTTGTTCTTTCCTATCTGTATCTGGAAATCCCGCTGCCACGGTGTTATCACATCGTGATAGGGTTCTGCCGCAGGAGCAAAATAATAGGGATTGTTATATCCCTGCTCATGAAAATCCACATGTACCTGGGGCAACCAGGCATTGTATTTTTTTAGCCGCTGCTGTGTCTCTATCTGCGTCTGCCAGGCCCAATCCCTGTTGAGATCGAAATTGTAGTGATTGGTCCTTCCTCCCGGCCAGGGCTCCCGGTGCTCCCTCGACTGAGGGTCGGGGTTGGCGTTCTTCCCCACAGCCATGGTAAACCAGTTGACATAACGGTCCCTTCCATCCGGATTGATACAGGGGTCGATCACGATGACAGTATGCTGAAGCCATTCTTTCGAATGGGTATTGGCAGGATCTACGAGGGAATACAGGGTCTTCATGGCAGCCTCGGAAGATGACGGTTCGTTGCCATGTACATTATAGCTCAGCCAGACAATGGCAGGAGCACTCTCATCGGCAGTGACCCCATCTTTCAATACGCCTGCCAGCCGGACATTATTCCGTCGGATATCTTCCAGCCGCTGAAGATTTTCCGGCGAAGCGATAAACGCCAATATTAAAGGACGACCTTCGTATGTCTCACCATATTGCTCCAGCTTCACCTGAGAAGGAACATCCTTTGCTACCTCTCTAAAATAGTTTACGATCTTATAATGGGGGGTATAATGATCTCCCAGCTTATATCCCAGAAAGACGTCCGGAGAAGGGGCGGTCTGAGAAAAAGAGTTTATAAAAAAGAGCAGTCCGAAGAATAGGGAAATAATCTTACGCATAATTGTTTTCTCTTGGCTTTAATAAGGAGCATGAATGTAAGACAACAGACAAAAACAAAAAAATGGTACCTTTCCATTCAAATTCAAATTTATTATGCGTCTCCTGATCGCCGGGTTCTTTATGCTGGTGACCTGTTCCCTTTTCGCACAGACAGGCAATCCCTATTCATATGAGATCAAAAAAAGGACCGTCGTCACAAAAGGGGCCGTTGTTTCCGCCCATCCACTGGCCAGCGGGGCGGGAGTAGCCATATTGCAGAAAGGAGGCAATGCCTTCGACGCAGCCATCGCTACCCAGCTGGCGCTCGCCGTAGTATATCCCGGTGCAGGTAACATCGGAGGCGGCGGCTTTATGGTGGCGCACCTGTCGACGGGCCGGAACATTGCGTTGGATTTCCGGGAAAAAGCCCCCGGCGCTGCTACCAGGGACATGTATCTGGATGCCAACGGCAACGCCCGCACGGACCTGAGTCAGAATGGCCACCTGGCATCCGGCATCCCCGGAACCATTGCCGGCATTTTTTCCGAGCTCAAATATGCCCGTCTGCCCATCTCCACGCTGATCCAGCCGGCGATCGATCTGGCCGGGAAAGGCTTTGCGATCACAGAGGCAGAAGCCCGCAGCCTGAATGCTTCACAGAATGCCTTTAAAAAATATAATACCGTCACTCCCGTATTCGTAAAGGAAGGTGGATGGCGGGCCGGAGATACGCTGGTGCAAAAGGATCTTGCCAGGACCCTGCAACTCATCCGGGACAAGGGAGCCGCCGGATTTTACGAAGGCGAAACCGCCAGGCTCATCCTGGAAGAAATGCAGCGGGGCCGGGGGATCATCACGGCCGCCGACCTCAGCGGATACCAGGCCAAAGAACGGGAAGCCACCGTATTCCCTTACAAAAAATACAACATCGTCACCATGCCACTTCCCAGCAGTGGCGGCGTCATTCTGCAACAGATGATGAAAATGGTGGAGGGACAGCCCCTAAGATCCTATGGCTTCTTGTCGGTGCAGGCGGTGCACCTGATGACGGAAGTAGAACGCCTTGCTTATGCCGATCGGGCCAAATACCTTGGCGACAGGGACTATTATTCGGTACCGGTGGATACGCTTACCAGCGAATCCTATATCCGCCAGCGGATAGCGCTGATCCAGCCCGATAAGGCGGGTACCAGCAAGGACATACAGGCCGGCGTCCTTTCCCCCGCCAGTGAAGAGACGACCCACCTGAATGTATACGATCGGGAAGGGAATGCCGTGTCCATCACCACTACCCTCAACGGAGGCTATGGTTGTAAAGTGGTAGTGGCTGGCGCTGGCTTTCTCCTCAACAATGAGATGGATGACTTCAGCATCAAGCCCGGTGTGCCAAATATGTATGGCGCCGTAGGCGCGGAAGCCAATGCCATCGCCCCCGGCAAACGCATGCTCAGCTCGATGACCCCCACCCTGGTATTGGATAAGGGTAAGGTCTTTATTATCACGGGTACTCCCGGCGGTACAACCATTACAACTTCCGTATTCCAGACACTGATAGATATGCTGGAGTTCAATATGACGCCCGAAGATGCGGTCAACAAACCAAAATTCCATCATCAATGGCTGCCGGATGAGATATTCGTAGAGGCAGGTTTTCCTATCGAAATACGGGAAGCCTTGCAAAAAATGGGATACAGGATAACCCAACGGGGTGGCATCGGACGTACGGAAGTGATAAAAGTGTCGGGCGGGAAAATAGAGGCGGTGGGCGATGGACGGGGCGACGATTCTGTGGAAGGATATTGATCAATAAAATCATTTGTATGAGCATATCATTAGGCAGCGCCTACCTCGAGAGCGCCATCAAAAGAGCTGCAAGCTACAAGCTCCTGGGAGATTATACGTTCCGTCAATTGGAAGAAAAGGATTTTTATTACACACCGAACGATCAGTCCAACAGTATCGCCGTCATCATAAAACACATGAGCGGTAATATGATCAGCAGGTGGACGAACTTCCTCACCGAGGATGGAGAAAAACCCGGCCGCAATCGCGAAACTGAATTCACCTTGCAGGAACATTACAGCCGTGAGCAATTGATACAGCAGTGGGAAAAGGGCTGGGCCTGCTTCCTGGATACCCTCCGCAGCCTGACGGCAGACGATCTGCTGCGCACCATCTATATCCGTCATGAGCCCCTGCTGGCCATCGATGCGATCAATCGGCAGCTGGCCCACTATCCTCATCACGTAGGGCAGATCGTATACATCGGGAAAATGATCCGGGGCAAGGACTGGCAGTCCCTGTCCATACCCAAGGGAGGCTCGGACCAATTCAATCAGAAGATGAAAGAGCAGCATGGCCGCTAATACCAGCGCTACAAGCGTTTCGAGCCTGCATAAATTTCCAGCAAAGGAATGGACAGCCCCAGACTGCGCAAATGCAACGACCCATCCGGGTCTTCAAACACCTTTTGCTCCCATTGCCCCTCAAGCAGGTACCATGCTTCTACCCTGATCTTTTCAGCGTCTATCAGCACATACTCTTTAAGGGAGGGTATGTCCTTGTACAATCCAAATTTTATCCCTTCGTCATAGACGCGGGTAGAAGGAGATAACACTTCGACGATCACGCACGGGTTCATTAGGTTCCAATCGTCATTGCCCAATGTTTCGGGCTCACCGCAAACGACGGAAATATCCGGATACGTGAACAGCGTATTCTTTGGAATATGAAGACGCAGGTCGGTAGCGAAGACCTGGCAGCCGCCACCCTCCAAACGCTGCATCAGCCTCCCATTCCAGGTATTCGGTAATAGAAAGCTTTTTACGACCATATGGCTCTATGGGCTCACGGACAAAAGACTCCTCTTTTTTGTCTTCGTGATCGTAGGATGCAGGTTCTTTGGTTTCAGTTTCCATACTCCAAATTTCCTCCCTTCCATCGTATAAAAAAAATCATCTTTCTTCCCATTAAACTACTTTAATTTTTGACCATCTCAACCTGTCTGTATACCTAATTTTTAGCTATGCATACCCCTGTAAATAAATTGGTAAAATTGATACACAGCGGCCGGATACCCCGTTCATCCCTGGATTTCAGGGTTTATTGGTATTGAATTTGCACATCCCTGGGTATTGTGTACTTTTACAACTTGAAACAGTCATCCCCTGAGAAAGATTTGGAAAATACTCCGTAATACATTATTGATTTTATTACTACTTCTGGTGACACTTTGGTTGCTCATCCAGTTGCCCCCTGTTCAGACCTGGCTCGTTTCAAAAGTCACCAATCGTATCTCCCGCCAGCTGCATACCACCATAAGGGTCAAACGCGTAGACTTCTCCCTTTTTAACAAAATGGTGCTGGATAGCGTGCTCGTAGAGGACCAGCAACGGGACACCATCCTCTTTGCCGGCGCTATAAAGGTCAACATCACGGACTGGTGGTTCTTCAAGGACAGGACAGAGCTGCAATACATTGGACTGGAAGACGCCACCATCCGGCTGCATCGTACGGATTCCGTCTGGAACTACCAGTTCCTCGTCGACTATTTCTCCTCCCCCTCCAAACCCAGGACAGTCGAAAAGGACAGTACCCAACCCGTCGAGCTCGATCTGAAAAGGCTCGATCTCACCCGTGTCCATTTTGAAAAAAGAGATGAATGGAGGGGTGAGAACATGGACCTCCGGCTGGGATCCCTGTATCTGAATGCAGATACGCTGAGCTTTACACAAAAAAAAGCGCGTATCAACGCATTGGAATTCACCCAGCCCGACTTCACTCTTACCAATTACAAAGGCAACAGGACCATCCAGCCCGATACGACCTTTATCATTGACCCGCACCATCTCCGGCTCAATCCGGATGGATGGGACCTCACCGCCGGCAAGGTGACGATCATCAATGGCTCCTTTCGCAATGAAAAGCCCGCCGACACCGTTGCCAACAAGCATTTCGACGGCAACCATATCTATTTCTATGCGGTCAACACCCACTTCACCAACCTCAAGCTTCATAAGGATACCATTACAGCGCAAATGCAGCTTAGCACAAAAGAGCGCAGCGGTCTGGAAGTAAAAAAACTCAATGCCCGGATAAAATGGTTCCCGGAAGCCATGGAGTTCCATCGCATGGACCTTCAGACGAACAAAAGCCATCTCCGGAACTTCTTTGCCATGCGTTTCAGGACCCTTGACGACATGTCAGACTTCGAGACCCGTATCCGGATGGAGGCCGACTTCGCTGATTCGGACGTGGACACGGACGACATTGCTTACTTTGCCCCGGAGCTAAAGGACTGGGAAAAACATATCCGTATTTCAGGCATCGTGAAGGGCACTATCTCTGATCTGGAAGGAAAAAATGCCACCATCGAGGCCGGCAAGAACACTTCGTTAAAAGGGAATTTCCATATAAAAGGATTGCCGGACATAGACAGGACTTTTCTCGACTTCCAATCCACGGAGTTCAACTCCACCTATGAGGACATGGCCTTGCTGGCCCCCTCTATCAAGACCATCGAACAGCCCCGTATCGACCGTATAGAATGGCTCCGGTTTAAGGGCAGCTTCACGGGCTATGTACGGGATTTCGTTACCAATGGCACCATCGAGACCAACCTGGGCGCGGTCAACACCAATGTAAATATGAAACTGCTGGAATATGGCCCCTCGGTATATTCCGGTACGATCAACACCAATAATTTTCAGCTGGGTCCGTTTTTGGACAACGACAATATGGGCAGGATCGCCTTCCAGGGCAAGATCATCGGTGCGGGCCTGAAAGCAGGCACGTTGAACGCCTCCCTCGATGGGACCATCAACAGCCTTGAATTTAACAACTATACCTACCAGCATATCCTCGTCAATGGGGCGGTGGCCAAAAGAAAATTCAATGGGGAGCTCGTCTCGGGTGACCCCTCTCTGGATGCACGCCTGAATGGATTGATCGACTTCAGCCAGGAGGCGCCCAAATTCGACTTCGAGGCGCAGGTGGCAAAGGCCGATCTTACCAAATTGCATTTTGTCCAGCAGCAGGTGGAGTTCAACGGCAAGTTCCGTTGCAATTTCACAGGGAATGATGTCGACAACTTTCTGGGTCATGCCAGCATTTATGATGCATCTGTTTTCAAGAACGGGCAACGGGTCTCTTTCGACAGCCTGACGCTGGAGTCCAGCATCGTGGACAACAACAAGACCATTACGATCGTCAGCAACGAATTCGATGGGGCCGTCGTGGGAGAGTTCTCGATCAAGGACCTGCCCGCCAGCTTCCAGACCTTCCTGAATAAATATTACCCCAGCTATGTCAAGCCGGCAAAGACGATCCCCGGCAATCAAAATTTCAGCTTTGTCATCACCACGAAAAAAGTGGACGAATACATAGACCTATTCAACAAAGAGCTGAAAGGTTTCAATAATACCAGCGTCAGCGGACGTATCGATACCCGTGACAACCTGCTCGACCTGAATGTGGACCTTCCGAATTTTGCCTACAAGAATATCAGCTTCGATAACCTCACGCTCAAGGGCAGAGGCAACCTGGACAGCCTGTCCATGGAAACGACCATCGGCGATGTCCACCTCAACGACAGCCTGCATTTCCCTGGTACCCATCTTCACCTGCGATCCTCCAATGACCTGTCCAGCGTGCAGCTGACCACCAGCGCCAACCAAACCCTCACCTCCGCTAATCTTTCAGCGAAGGTCCAGACCCTCCCTTCAGGCGTGCGCGTAACATTTGATCCATCCACCTTCGATATCAACAGCAAGACATGGGCCATCGATAAGAACGGCGAGCTGTCGTTCACCAACAATATCGTCTCTGCAGAAGGATTGACGCTCCACAATGGCGATCAGCAGATACAGGTGACGACCCACCCTTCCGGAGAGGGCAGCTGGAATGATATGCACATCGATCTTAAAAAGATCAACATCGGTGACTTCACGCCTTATTTTGTAAAATCGGATAGGCTGGAAGGCCTCCTTTCGGGCAGCGTGGATATGACCGACCCCTTTGGCCGGATGACGGCCCGGTTCAAGGGCAACGCGGATCAATTCCGTTTGGACAACGATTCTATCGGCGCCCTCCAACTAGGCGCCGACTATCAAAGCACTGCCGGGTTGCTGAATGCTGTCGTCCATTCCGATAATAAAAACTATCATTTTGATCTGAAAGGATTGATCCATACAAAAGACAGCATACAAGGTCCTCCCATCGACCTCATGGCGGATGTCAGCGATACCAGGATCGAACTCCTGGAAAAGTATTTAGGGGGGGTCTTTACCAATCTTTCCGGCAATGCCACCGGTAAATTGCATATCGTTGGTCCCGGCAATCAGCTGCAGTACCTGGGTACGGTGCAATTGAAAGATGCATCTTTGAAAGTAGTTTATACACAATGTACTTATAAAATACCTGCCGCTACCATCCTCTTTAAACAGGACACCATCGACTTTGGCAGCTTCCAGCTAAAGGACAAAATGGGGCATACGGCCAGCCTGACAAGAGGACGGCTCTTCCATCATTCATTCGATGACCTGGGCTTTGACTTCGAAATGAATACCAATCGCCTGCTGCTGCTGGACACCAAAGCCACCGACAATGGCCAGTTCTATGGGTCCGTCATCGGCAAGGCCCGGGTAACCCTTACAGGCCCGGAAGAGGACATGCGGATGTACATCAAAGGCGAACCTACGGACAGCTCCAATATCTTCCTCCCTCCCAGCATCACCAGAGAGCGCGGCGAGGCGGACTTTATACAATGGAAAGTGTATGGTAAGGAAATGAAGACGCAGACTCAGGACAAAAAAGCTTCCAATCTCCTGGTGACCCTGGATATGTATGCCAACAACTTTGCGAATGTGACGGTGATCATGGACCCTCTCTCCGGGGATCAGATCAGGACCAATGGTCATGGTTCGCTGGTGATGACGGTGGGTACCAACGACGATCTGAAGATGAATGGGAGATACGATATAGATAAGGGGAACTATAATTTCACGTTCCAGAGCTTTATACATAAACCCTTTCTTCTGAAAGAGGGGGTTGGGAACTATATTCAGTGGAACGGCAACCCGTATGACGCCATTATCGGGATCACAGCTGAATACAAGGCGGAGAATGTGCGATTCAGCGACCTGGGTCTCACGGGGTCCAGCGGATTTGTCGTCAAAAGCCAGAATGTACTCCAGTACAGGGGAGACATCGTTGTCACAGCAGACCTTACCGGACACCTTGCTTCACCTAAGATCGCTTTCCAGATCGACCTCCCACCCAACAGCCCTTTGAAGAACGATCCCGATGCACTGAGTCTCCTGCAAAAAATTCAGAGTGACGCCAATGAGCTCAACAAACAGGTTTCCACCCTCGTGGTATTGAATACTTTTGTTCCCCTTTCCAGCAGCACCAACGCCTTTGATGCAGGAGGCGCTCTGACAGGCGTCGTGTACAACAGCATCTCGGGGGTGCTCAGCAACTATTTCAGTCGCTGGGGGCTCAATCTCCTGAGAAGGGTCTTCAAGGACAACAGTCTTCGTGTCAACTTCAATACCAGCTTCTATAACGGTACCGCCACCATCGACAATTTGGATCCTTCGGCTCAAAACAGACTGACACCCGACCGTACGAACCTCAATCTTTCCGTTGCCAAGAGCTTTATGCAGGAAAAGCTCACCCTCACTGTTGGCAGCGCCTTCGACATCGGCATGGGCGCTCAGCAGGTACAGGCCGCCTCCTTCCAGTTCCTACCCGATATCACCGCTGAATACAAGATCACCACCGATGGCAGGGTGGTCCTTTCCTTCTTCTACCGCGACTCCTATAATTATCTGTCGGGCAATCATACGCAAAACAGCTCCGGCGCCAGTATCTCCTACCGCCGCGACTTTGACCGCATCGACGAACTTTTAAAAAGGAAAAAGAATAAGACACACCCTAAAAAAGATGATAAAAAGCCCTCCGACGCTGCAGGGGATAACAACACTACCGCCAAGGACACTCCCAATGGAAGTAACTGATCCTTTCAGCCCTTTATTTCAGTATCTGATGCCCCAGCTTGTCCCGCTTGGTCTGCAAATATTTTTCGTTGTGTGGGTTGGGATGTATCTCGATGGGCACCGTGTCCACGATCTCAAGACCATATCCGAGCAGTCCTGCCCTTTTTCTTGGATTATTGCTGATAAGACGTAATTTACTGATCCCCAGATATCGCAGGATCTGGGCGCCAACGCCATAGTCGCGTTTGTCCATCGGGAAGCCCAGGTGCAGATTGGCCTCTACCGTGTCCATGCCTTCTTCCTGGAGCTTATAAGCCTTAAGCTTATTCACCAGGCCGATGCCCCGGCCTTCCTGGTTCATATATAATATGGCGCCCTTGCCTTCCCGCTCGACCATCTGCATCGCTTCATGCAGCTGTTCACCACAGTCGCAACGCATCGACCCCAGGATATCTCCCGTAAAACAGGAGCTATGGACCCGCACCAGCAATGGTTCGTCCTTTACCCACTCCCCTTTTACCAGGGCCAGGTGCTCGTTACTGGTATTCTTTTCCCGGAAGGCGATCAGCTTGAAATGTCCATATTTGGTAGGCATATCCACGCGTACGATCTCCTCGATGAGTGAGTCTATCTTTAAACGATATTCTATCAGATCCTTGATGGTCACAACCTTAAGGTCAAATTTCGCGGCGATAGCCAGCAGTTGGGGCAGGCGGGCCATAGTCCCGTCCTCATTCATGATCTCTACCAGTACCCCGGCCGCCTCGAATCCGGCCAGTCTTGCCAGGTCGATAGTAGCTTCCGTATGACCGGCTCTGCGTAATACCCCGCCCTTCTTGGCCCGTAAAGGGAAAATATGACCGGGTCTGCCCAGGTCCTCAGGCCGGGTGGCCGGGTCGATAAGCGCTTGTACGGTCTTGGCCCTGTCACTGGCGGAGATCCCCGTGGTACAGCCATGCCCTAACAGATCCACCGAGACGGTAAAAGGGGTTTCATGCAGCGCCGTATTATTGTTTACCATGAGGCCCAAACCCAGCTCGTCACAACGGCCCTCTTCCAGGGGCGCACAGATCAGCCCCCGCCCGTGCTTGCTCATGAAATTGATCACCTCTGGGGTGACATTCCTTGCAGCAGTGATAAAGTCACCCTCATTCTCCCTGTCCTCGTCATCTACCACTATCACCAGCTTGCCCCGCTTGATCTCCTCAATGGCGCTCTCGATACTTGCCAACATGTAAAAATAATTTAATATTAAAACGGGCCGGTCCCTGATCAGCCACAGGCCACATGTAAAGGTAACAATAAAACGACTGTTTGGTTGAAAAGGATGCCTGGACATGGATAAACTCCTGATGTTCACCGACTATCCCAATTCCTTAAAAAATTGTGAATATTAATTTAATGTTTAGTGCAGCCTTTTTATAGTTTTGCCTTTCTTTAACACTGGCTGTCCAAACCTCCTGACAGTCCTTCTTTCCTGGAAAAACCTTCTGATTGCAGCCTATCAAGCGTTAATAATTTGTTAACGCGATCCGTAACTATGATACAAGAACAAGGTCATTTCTTTGCGGGCTGAAAAAATAATAAAAACGACTCATTATGATAAAACGACTGCTACTATCAGCATTCACAGTTCTTTGTGTATTTTTTACATTTGGGCAGGAGACCACTTCCCAGATCCTGGGGACGGTCACCAGTTCTCAAGGTCCCCTGGCTGGCGCAACGGTTGTAGCGCTTCACACTCCCACCGGAACCCGCTATACCACTACCACCCGTAAGGACGGACGTTTCAACTTACCCAACGTACGTATCGGCGGTCCATATGTCCTCACTATAACTTATGTAGGCTTTAAAGAAGAAAAACAGGAAGGCATCAACCTGGTCGTAGGCCAGGACTTTACGGCCGACTTCAACATGAGCCCGGATTCAAAGGAATTGAAAGAGGTCACTGTTGCAGCTACCAGGCAAAATAAGATATTCAACAGCGGCCGTACCGGCAGCCAGGAGATCATTACCCGCCAGCAGCTGGAAAGACTGCCGACCATCCAACGTTCGGTCCAGGACTTTGCCAAGCTGGAACCCTCTTCTAACGGTCTTAGCTTCTCCGGAAGCAACCCTGGCATGAACAACATCACCGTGGACGGCGCCGACTTCAACAACTCCTTTGGTCTTTCTTCCACCCTGGGTGGCCAGGCCAACGCCCAGCCCATCGCACTGGACGCCATCGACCAGATCCAGGTCAACGTAGCTCCTTATGATGTAAGACAAGGCGGCTTCACCGGAGCAGGTATTAATTCCGTCACCCGCAGCGGTACCAACCAGATCAGAGCTACTGTTTATGATTATATCAAGACCCCCGGTACCATTGGTTATAATGTTGAAAATACCAAGGTGCTGAGAACCCCCTTTACGTACAATGTACTGGGTGGTAGCATCGGCGGCGCCATTATCCCCAGCAAGCTGTTCTACTTTATCAATGCCGAACAGAACATCCAAAGCGCTCCCGCTACCAATATCATCCCTTCCGACGCCAACCACTCTCCTTCTGCAGGCTCCGTGTCCAATGCCAATGCAGATGTGCTGGCGAGCATCGCCTCTTATCTGAAGACGACCTATAATTATGATCCGGGTTCCTATACGGGTTTTTCTTTCAAGACCAACAGCTATAAGGTCAACGCCCGTCTGGACTTCAACATCAACAATTACAATACCCTGACCCTGAAATACAACTATCTGAAGTCCTACGCTGATCAGTTCGCCAGCACCAGCCGTCCCGGTTCGGGTCAGGTCACAGGCGGTCAGCCCGGCACTTTCTCTCTGCCCTTCTTTGGCAGCGGCTACAGGATCAACAATAACCTCAATATCTATATCCTCGAGCTGAATACACGTCTGGGCAATAAGGCCTCCAACAAGCTGCAGGTGGGTTATACCCGTGAAAGAGACTTCCGTTCGCCCCAGTCAAGCTCCAAGAGCTTTCCCCTGGTGGACATCATGAGCAACAACAACATCTATACGACTTTCGGGTATGAAATGTACACCTACAACAATACGCTGAACATGGACTCCTATCAGCTGACAGATATCTTCAGCTTTTACAAGGGCGCTCATGAGATCACCATCGGTACCCAGAACAGCTACAAAAAATACCAGAACGCATTCGCTCCGGGTTTCAACGGCGTATACCAGTTCAATAGCCTGGCAGACTTTGAGAACGGCGCTCCTGCAGCCTCTTACTACCAACAATACTCTACACTCAAAGGCGGAGCCTTCCCCTGGGCTTATGCAGGCGCTACCAACCTGAGCCTGTTCGCACAGGATAAATGGCGTGTAACACCCACTTTTACCCTTAGCTATGGCGTTCGCTTCGACTACACTACCTATCAGAATAAATTCACACGTAACGACAGCTTCGCCGCTCTGAAATTCCAGAATAGCGCGCAGTATGACGTAGGTTCTGCTCCCAACGGCTTCCTGGTTATCTCTCCCCGCGTAGGTTTCAACTGGGATATCACCGGTGACAGGACCTGGCAGCTGCGTGGCGGCGCCGGTATTTTCGAAGGCGCTCCGCCCTTCGTATGGATCGAGAACCAAGCCGCCAACAATGGCGTACAATGGGGTTCTTTTACCAAGAACAACAGCGTTGTATTCAATCCTGATCCGAATGCGACCCTGACTGGTATCCTGGGCGCCACACCTCAGACAAATACGCCGACTGCCTATTCTGTCAACATCATCAACAAAAAATTCAAATACCCCACCAAGCTCCGTACCAGCGTAGGTCTGGATAAGAAACTGGGTGACTGGGTATTTACAGGTGAGTTCACGTACAATAAGGACATCAATGCGCCTTATATGTCGAATGTCAACCTGAATGAGTCCAATGCTATCACGCTTTCCAACGGCCCCGACAATCGTCTCCGTTATATCAACCCGGCCGTGACCAATAGCAATAAATATTATGGAGGCACCGGTGGTGCAACGTTGACGAACCCCAACATCGGTAACGCCATCCTCCTTTCCAACACAGGCAAAGGGTATGCTTACACCGCTACTGCGCGGGTGCAAAAGAACTGGCGTAACCTTTATGCCAGTGTCGCTTATACTTACAGCGAGACCAAGACGGCTATGGAAAATGGCAGCACGGCCAGTTCCCTCTGGGCAGCCCGTCCCGTTTCCAATACAGACCCCAATGCACCTACCCTGGCCCGCCCCAGCTGGTATCAGCCGCATCGTATCATCGCTACAGCCGGATACCATGTCGAGTATGCCAAGCATTTCGCTACTTCCGTCAGCGCTATCTACGAGATCACTACCTGGGGTGCTACATCCTATGTGTATAATGGTGATGTCAACGGCGACGGCAACTCCGGTAACGACCTGATCTATATTCCCCGTAATGCCAGCGAGATCAGCCTGGTACCCGTCAATGGCGGTCCCTCCAATATCAACAACGGAACCCTGGATCATACCGACACGCGTACAGCCGCCCAGATCTGGACACAGCTGAACAACTTTATCAACCAGGATCACTACATGGCCAAGCACCGCGGTCAGTATGCACAGGCTAACTCCGTTATGTATCCCTGGTACAAACACCTCGACCTCAATGTTACGGAAGATATCTACTTCTATACAAAGAACAGGAAAGGCTCCGACAAGCACACACTGCGCCTGAGCCTGGATATTCTCAACTTTGGCAACCTGGTGAACAAATATTGGGGATTGGTCAAGACACCTACAGCAGGTTCCAACTTCCTCAAGTTTGAAGGCATGAGCTCTGATGGCAAGACACCTCAGTTCTCTTTCCCCTACCTGGATGCAGCCAACCAGATACCTGTCGTCAACAGCTTTGCCCCCAGCACTTCGCTTACCAGCTTTGCTAACGGTCAGACATTCACGGCCAGCCGCTGGCAAATGCAGTTCGGCATCCGTTATTTGTTCAACTAATGAAAACCATTGTACAATTGAAAATAGTTAATATGAAAAAATTATTTCTGTTCTTATTCATCGCAGCCGGGATCATCGTGATGGCCTGTAACAAGACCACTACGCTGCCCGCCTATACACCCAGCATCGCCTTTACCGTGGCCAGCAAGATGTCCCATGCCAAGGACACGGTTAGCAGCAAGGGCGATACGCTCTGGATGACAGCCTCCGGGACTATCAATGACACTTCCGGGAAATATGCCATCAGCGCCAATCTTAAAACAGCCGATTCAGTGAACAGGACCCCCTACGCTATATTGAATATCAAAAAGATCCCCGTCACGTTTACCAATGCGGCCCCGGATGCTTCCGGCATGTACAAATGGAGCGCTACCATGGCCCTGCCTTTCCCCGCAGTAGCCACCAAAACCAAGCTCTATACAACGGCAACCTTTGCCTTTGGCCAGTTCGGCAGCGCCCAGATGGGCAACACTGCCTCTACGGACAGTAAATACACCTACGCCAAATAACAATAATAAAAAACCCGGCATCAGCCGGGTTTTTTGTTTAACCATTGTAAGAACGCTGGCATCACTCGCGCCCAGGTAGCCACATCATGATGTCCTCCCGGGACCTCTATATAACAAATATCCTTTTCACGATCATAACCTTTTTTCACCAGCTCGCCTATCAGGTCCAGTGTGTCGTCGATGGAGTCGATGATACCATTGCCATTCCTGTCTTCCCGTTCATCTTCCGTCCCGCATTCAAAAAAGAATCGCAGACCCGAAAAATAGCTGCCCGCCGCTATCTGCCGGTGCATGATCCGGTGAACGTTTTCGTCATAGCCGGCATCGGTCTTGTCCTTCGACCTCCACCAAAAGCTACCGGAAAAAAGCCCTGCCCGGACAAATTCGTCCGGATGATGCCACAGGATATCGAGAGCGCTCAACGCGCCCAATGAAAATCCAGCTATTGACTTGCTTTTAAATGAATGATCCTGAAACCAATCACAAAGGGCAGGTATCAGCTCCTCCAGGACAAAGGCGGTATAGGCCGCAGCCTTGGCCCCTCTTCCCATATAATCCGGAATGTCCGCCACACCATATTCATTCTTTCTGTCGGGTCCGGCATGTATACCCGCTATGACCATCGGAGCGATCCGGTCCTTGCTATACAGCTCCTCCAGTATAGCTTCAAACTGCATGACAGGCAGGTCCTGTCCATCATTGATCAGCAAAAGGTCTGAGGAGGAAAAGTGGCGAATGCCGGCGGGAGCATAAATATCAACCCATACTTCACGCCCCAGGAACGAAGACTCGATCACCATATGCTCGTTAATGACTACGGGGCTACTACTCACTTCCATAAGCGCCAAATATATAGAATCTTCATAATTGGAATCTACCTTTTTTTCATTAGATTTGGTTTACTTGTAACGAACATACAGGCATAATTGATATGGATTTGGGGGAAGAATATCATAAATGGCATTCCGCCGCGCTTGGCCGAGAGTTTCAAATGCTTGTATTTGGGCATGCCGGCCATCCCGTTATCCTCTTTCCCACCTCCCAGGGCAGCTATTACCAGAATAAAGATCAAGGACTTATCGAGACAGCCAGATGGTTCCTGGACAACGGGAAAGTAAAAATATACTGCCCGGACAGCATCGATGCACAGAGCTGGTACAATAAGTCCGTATCGCCTGCTGAAAGAGCCTATCAACATACCTTATACGACCGGCTGCTGCTGGAAGAGATCTACCCAAGGGTCCGTTATGAGACGGGATATGATCGCATTGCTACGGCCGGCTGCAGCTTCGGAGGCTATCATGCGGCCAATTTCGCATTCCGGCACCCGGGCATTACCAGTCACTGCTTTTCCATGAGCGGCGTCTTCGACATCCGCAGCTTCGTGGACGGATATTATGACGACAATGTCTATTACAACAACCCGGTGGACTTTATTCCCGGAGCCCAGGACCCCGAGCTGTGGAGAATGGGTATCGTACTCGGTACGGCCGAATGGGATAGCTGCCGCGGACAAAATGAATGGATGAGCAGCCTGCTCGCGGCAAAGAACATCGACCATTGGCTGGACATCCGCCCCCAACGCAATCATGACTGGCCTGTTTGGAAGGAGATGTTCCCGCATTACTTGTCTATGCTTCCAGGCGCCCAATAACTCAATTAAAACCGAGGTGTATGACCCCCAAAAAAATAGGTATCTTGTTCGGTAAGGAACGAAGCTTCCCCATGGCCTTTATAGAAGCCATCAACCGAAAGAATATTTCCGGCATCGTAGCAGAACCGGTTCGTATCGATAAGGTGGTGCAGGGCGAACCCAGCGGCTATGACGTCATCATAGACCGTATCTCGCAGGACGTGCCTTTTTATCGGGCCTACCTGAAGAATGCAGCGCTGTGCGGAACAGCCGTCATCAACAATCCCTTTTGGTGGAGCGCAGATGAGAAATTCTTTAACAATTGCCTGGCCACCCGCATAGGCGTCCCGGTTCCTAAAACAGTGATCCTGCCCTCCCGCGAACTTCCGCCCGACACCAGCGACCAGTCCTTCCAGAACCTCGCCTATCCACTGGATTGGGGGTCCATATTCAACTACACAGGGTTCCCGGCCTATATGAAGCCCTTTGCAGGCGGAGGCTGGAAGAATGTCTATAAACTGCATAATGCAGAGGAATTCTATCAGAAGCATGGCGAGACAGGACAGTTGGTCATGTTGTTACAAGAAGAGATCATTTTCTCCGAATACTACCGGTGCTATTGCATAGGCGGGAAATATGTCCGTATCATGTCCTATGAGCCACGCAACCCGCATCATCTCCGTTACCATGCGGACTTCGCGCCCTCTGCGGAAAGATTGCAGCAGATGACGGAGATCGTGCTCCGTATCAACGCCTGGCTGGGCTATGATTTCAACACCGTCGAGCTGGCCGTAAGAGATGGCATCCCCTATGCCATCGATTTTTGTAACCCGGCCCCCGATGCGGAAAGGACCAGCGTAGGAGAGGATAATTTTAACTGGGTGGTAGAAACAGCCGCCGACTACGCCATCGAAAGGGCTATCGCCCACCAGGATGGCACAGATAACCTCACATGGGGTGAATACCTTAAACACGGTGTACAGCACAGGCATTTTTGAGAAATATGCTATACTACACAGAGCGGAGCACGGCTCCGCTGGCCGAAGGCCCATCATCAGACAGCGCACCGGGGATGGGTACATTCGGACTAAACCAGACCCGGGGCGCTACTAACAAATGGCAGATATTAACTATAGCACTTTCACGCTGGGAGTAGAGGAAGAATATATGGTGGTGGACCCAGCCACCCGCGAATTGAAAAGTCACGAACAGAAGATAGTGACGGAAGGCCAGAAGGTCATAAAGGACAAGGTAAAGGCTGAAATGCACCAGGCTGTGGTTGAGGTGGGCACTGACATTTGCCGCGACATCGAAGAAGCGCGTAGAGATGTTTCCACCCTCCGAAAGACCATATCGCAAATAGCCGAAGGGCTGGGCCTCTGGGTAGGCGCGGCAGGTACCCATCCCTTCAGCCACTGGCAAAGCCAGCTGATCACGGAACACGCACGGTACAATGAGATCGTCAACGAACTGCAGGAAGCTGCCCGCAGCAACCTGATCTTTGGCCTCCACGTACACGTAGGTATGGAGAGCAGGGAAATGGCCAACCACATTGCCAACTCCACCCGGTACTTCCTTCCGCATATCTATGCGCTGAGCACCAACTCCCCTTTCTGGGAAGGACGGCTCACAGGCTATAAATCCTTCCGGACAAAGGTCTTCGACAAATTCCCCCGAACAGGGATACCCGAATATTTCGAAAGCATAGAAGCATATGACAACTTTGTCAAACTGCTGGTAAAGACCAATTGTATCGACAACGCCAAAAAGATCTGGTGGGACCTACGCGTACACCCATTCTTCAATACGGTGGAATTCCGTATCTGCGATGTCCCCATGACGGTGGACGAGACCATCTGTATCGCCGCCCTTTTTCAGGCGGTGTGTGTAAAGATCTATCAGCTCCGCGCGAGGAACATGAACTATATCCAGTACTCCAGGGCGCTGATCAACGAAAATAAATGGAGGGCCAGCAGGTATGGCATCGACGGCCACCTCATCGATTTTGGAAAAGAGGAAGAAGTGAACACACGGGTGCTTATCTACGAATTGCTGGACTTTGTAGACGATGTGCTGGACCCGCTGGGCAGCCGTTCAGCCGCACGTTTTGCGGAAAAGATACTCCAGATGGGTACGGGAGCGGACAGACAGCTGAAAGTATACGAAGAATCCGGGAACCTTACCGCTGTCATGGATTACATACATGATCAATTCCTGCACAATGTATAAAGAATGATAAAGCCCCGGGTGACCCGGGGCTTTATGTTAAAATGCCAGCTTGAAGTCCGCATCCGTCAATCCGGTGTTTAATTTCACACTCTCGACTTTCATATCCAGCACCAGTTCTCCCTGATCCATTACCACATGGTATGGGAATTTAAAGCCATTTACGTCCCTGTAGTCGCTATAATCCACCGTGCTGGTATTGCCACCCATTCCGGTCATAGAAGCCTTGATCTTGTAGCCGGTGTTCACATCATAGTAGTATGTAGACACATTGCCCGATGGCAGCGTTACCTTGACCTCATACGCGTCTTTCCCATTGATGTTCCTGATGCTGGTAAGTTCGGTCTTATAGCCGTCCCTGTTGAAGTCCAGCTCAGGGAAAAGCTTCGCATCCTCCTTGATCTCTTTTCTTGCATCTTCATTCAATGCGGGACTCTGCCCCATCTGGGAGAGTTTTACGCTGTCCCCATTGATCAATATTTTCACCGCGGTGATATTCTGGTCAGGCAGGGTTATCTCCATATAGGATTTATCGGCCCCTTTTATTTTTTGGGTACGTACGATCCTTTGTCCCTGCACGTCGCCGCTGGACGTTATGACGATATCCGACAGCGCGGCTATCTTGTCCTTCCCGCCAATGCTCTGCAGATACTTATTTAGCACATCGCCCGCCGTTGTGCCGGGCGGTACCGGCTTGGTCTGGGCAATGCTCGTCCAGGAATTATTGGCAGGATTGATATCCGGGAAATCGTGGTCAGGGTCGATAACCACTGTCTTGATCTTTGAGGTGGAATTATAGGCGAAGGTCTTCAAACCACCTTTCATCCATATCTCCACAGGCAGGGTCAGCGTATCCCTGGTCCCATTCTCCTGCTCGATGGCCAGCGCCACCGGCATAGCCATCTCTTCCAGGTTCTCCACGGTGATAAGAGCCCCCTTCGACGGATCATTCTCGACATACTTGACCTCTTTTATCCCCTGATCCAGCTTCCAGTTGTTTAAGATCCATCCTCTCCAGAACCAGCCCAGGTCCTCGCCGGAGGCGTTCTCCATCGTATGAAAGAAATCCCAGGGCGTGGGATGCTTGAAGGCCCATCGCTTGATATATGTCCGAAAGGCATAATCGAATCTCTTTTCGCCCAGTACATATTTGCGCAGCAGGTCAAGAGCAAGGGCGGGCTTGGCATAGGCAGCTACTCCAAGATTCTCCGATTTGATGACGTCGGGAATAGTGAACAGCGCCTCCGAATTGGGATTGAAAAAGTACCCTGCATTGCGCTGCTGGTCTTCTTTATGATGGAACTCCCCATTGTTGAACACCTTTGTATCCACGCCATTGATAAAAGTATTGAAACCCTCATCCATCCAGGCATATTTTCTTTCATTGGAACCCACGATCATAGGGAACCAATTGTGCCCGAACTCATGATTGGTGACACCCCAGAGACCGCCCTGGCGGCTGTTGGACGAACAAAAGACGATACCGGGATATTCCATTCCGCCTACGATCCCTGCCACATTGGTGGCGACAGGATAGGTGAACTCGAACCATTGTTTTGAATAAAGCTCGATACATCCTTTTACAAATTCCGTGCTGCGTCCCCATGCACTGTCACCGGCAGCCTCCGCGGGATAGACGGACTGAGCAAGCGCCTTTTTCCCGCTGGGCAGGTTTATCCGGGCCCCATCCCATATAAATGCCCGCGAAGCGCCGAAAGCAACATCACGGGTCTGTGTGCACTTGTAATGCCAGGTAAGGCTCTTTTTCGCAGGATGAGCGGAAGGGTTCGTTACATCCTCAGCAGTGCGGATAAATACCCGCTGCTCACTGTTCTTAGCCTGTGTCAGCCTGCTCAATTGAGTTGGCGTCAGTACTTCTGCGGCATTCAGCAGCTCGCCCGAGCCCACGACCAGCAGGTCGGAAGGAGCCGTGATGCTGTAATCGATGTCGCCATATTCCAGGTAGAACTCGCCAGCTCCCAGATAAGGAAGGGTATTCCATCCATAAATATCATCGTACACCTCCATACGAGGGAACCATTGCGCTATCTCATAGATCCAGCCATTGCGGGTCTGCAGCCGACCCATTCTGTCGGTGCCGTATTGCGGCACAGTAAAAGAATAATCGATCTTTATCTGAAGGCTGCCGGCACTCTTCAATGCATTCGCCAGGCGTATCTGCATACGCGTATCCGTTACCAGGTAGTCCGCCCTGGAAGACACTCCGCCGGCCACAATCGTCACAGACTTGATCACATCTCCCTCGGTAAAGGTCTTGTTGGCCCATCTGCCACCCGTCACAGGATTGGTGATCTCCCCACGGGAATCCTTACGATAGATGTTCTGGTCCAATTGTAGCCAGAGGAAAGGAAGATTGTCAGGGCTGTTGTTGGTATACGTGATGGTGACGGAGCCGGTGATGCTATGCTCGGAGGTATCCAATGCAGCATTGATCTTATAATCCGCCCTGTTCTGCCAGTATTTTGATGTAGGCTCTCCGGCTGCCGACCGGGTAGCAGTCCCCTGCGAAGTGTAAAACGTAGGGGCGAATACCTTGTGCTGATCGAAATGGGAGTCAGCCGGCGTCTGAGCATATCCCATCTGTAGGAGCAATAGAGAGGCCGGTAGGAAGAACCTGATCTTTCTCATGGTATAGAATGTTTATGCCCCCCGGTTGTCCGGGGGGCATGTAAAAATATGAAACTTATATTATTATTGACGTTAGGCCGGACCTGCGGTCACTGTCAATGTTGTGTGGTACTGTCAGGAATGATCCCCATGTCCTGAACTTCTTTTGCAGTGACCATCGGCATCTGTCCCGCTACCAGCCGGTCATATACCTTCTTACCAACAGCCATCGCATCTTCCTCGGTACGGAAACCTCTGTTTGTCGGTAGGGCAGGCACGATGTCCTGGTGAATATAGATCTTCCCATCGGTGTAGATATTATATCCCCACCCCTTGGCGGTATGGATAGGCTTTATCTCGATGAAGATATGATCCTTTTTATATTGGCGGTGTTGCCGAAAGCCTATGTAAAAGAACGTTGCTGCGGCCAATGCTATCAGTCCGGTGAAGACCCACTGAAGTTTGAGTCGCAGTTTAGGTTTAGTCATACTGGTTGTAGATCTGATTGGGGAAGAATTCCCTGCAATCATCATATGCAGAAGAACCGCTGATGCCGGTGGCTACAAATCCCCTGTTCTTTACCGTGAAACTTACAGCACCCTCACGGGCAGTACCTTCAAAAGGTGTTTTTTCCGTCCACAGGTCGGTGGCGAAATCATATTCCCATGTATAGGAATTCGAGCTGCCGAAGGAGCCGGTAGTGATATATCCCTTGTCACCGGTGGTTGTACCCTTGATAACAAAACCTACGCCATGGTAACGGATGATGTTCGTATAGGCATCGTCGTACGTAGCAGAGTTGGTATTGTAGATATCGCGAAGTCTGGTCCATCCGCTGTTGCCGGTCTTAGTAGGATCGAATTTCCAGAAGTCATAACAAGCGCTACCGCTCTGCCATTGGGAACCAGGCGTATAGCCTGTTACCAGGTAGCCAAGGCCGTTGTAAACCCAGGTAATAGCCTGCGATCTCTTCGAACCGGGCATATCAGGACGCTGGCTCCAGGTGTTGGAACCGGGGTCATACTGCCATACGTCCCCGAAATAGTTCTGCGAATCAAAGCCGGTGAGCACAAATGCGGCATTGCCGAAGCTGAAAGCTACCGCATCATAGCGGGGATAGGTCTTCGTACCGTTGCCAAGATCGGCAACCCTCGTCCATGTGTTCGCAGCAGTATCGTATTGCCAGAAATCGGCAAGAGGAGTGATCCCGTCGGCAGTACCGGAACCGATATACCCATTTGCGCCAATGGAAAAGCCTACCGCTTTCATCCTGCCGCCGCCGCCAAAGTCCGCCATTTGCTTCCAACCGCCAAATGCGCTGTCATAGCCGGTGGGTGAGCTGGTGGGAATATCATCGGGAGTATACCTGTATACTGTTGCCAATTTAGTATTGGGAGTGATTGGATTCAGACCAGTACCTACATAAGCATTGTCACCGACAACAAAACTGGACCCATAACCCATCGGCACGCCTGCAAAGATCGCGCGGGAAACCCAGTTGCCGTTTTGTGTATAACTCAAGCTAGCTTTGGAACAAGAAAATAAGAGACCAAGTAACATCAGGGAGAACAACAGAGTGTTAATCCGCTTCATATTTTTTTGATATTTTGCGCTAATGTATTCGAAGTCGACATAGGAAATTCGTTAAAATGTATATCCAGCCACTTTTCATAGACAATCTCCTATATTTTATATACAAAGAAACGAACTTCGCGCCCCCTCTTGATTTGCTGTGAATAAAGTCTAACCCTGTCCATCCTATCTTACTGAAAAAGAAGGAGAAAACATGCTATTAACAGTCCATTAACCAGCCCTTTGCCCCCCCTGGCAGGTTTTCGGTTAGTAGATAAAAAACAGGCTTTCGTCGTTTTTTTATTACTTTTGATACATACTAACAAAATAGTAACAGTTAGGCCCCTTATTATTGCACCTTCCTGGCCAAAAATGAGCTGGTCTAACTGTCGCCCCGAACACCAGAAGAATGGCCAGAATATAGTATAATCTCATGACTATAAATAATTATCAAAAAAGAGAGACATTCCTGCTCTTATCTCCGATCCTGTTATTATTTTTTCTCGCAAGTTGTCAAAAACAACCCGTCTTAAATTTCGGCAGCAACTATAATGGAGACAACGGCTCTGCCGACATCGTAGTGGTCGATACGGCTACGGTGGCCATGTCCACCGTCAGGGTCGACTCTACCGCCACGGCAGGTACTGGCTACCTGCAGGTGGGTGAATACAAGGACGACTACTTTGGCACCGTCCGCAGCCGCGCCTTCCTCCAGGTGACGCCTCCCAGCCTTCCCAAGATCACCGTATTTGACGGCTACGATTCCATATACCTGGTCATGCTATTTAAAAAAGGAAGCCCTTTTTACGGGGACACCACTTCCGAAATGACCATCAATGTCAACCAGGTCAACGAATTATATCAGCTCAGCGACGCCCGGCAGCAGAGGGCGTTCTATAGCAACTGGAGCTTTGGCACCGATCCCACTCCATTGGGCAGCGCTACCGTCAAAATGTATCCAAGTATCCCCTTTTCCTCCCAGGGCTTTGGGGACACGGTCAAGATCAAGCTGAATTCTGCGCTGGGTTTGCAGCTTTACAACATGATCTACAACAACGCCGATACCATTACCAAATCGGCCAACTGGCTCAACTGGTTCCACGGTCTTTGTATTTCCGCCGCCCCCACTAGCGGCCCGGGAGCAATCTATGGCTTCAAGGACAGCTGCTTCATGCGTATCTATTACCATGAAGTGGGTACCACCACCTCTATCAAGACCATCGACTTCGGCCTCGCCAATAAAGGCTTCCAGTTCAATAATATTACAACCGACAGAACAGGAAGTCCCGCAGCAGGTATAGCGGGACTTCCTCCGGGCTCGTCTGCACAAACGCCTCCTGCGACCCTTTCCACCGCCGTGGGAGGAGCCGGATATGTGCAACCCGCCACGGGCCTCAATGTCAAATTGACCTTCCCTTATCTCAACGGCATTGCTCATCGTCCGGACTTTCTCAGTGTGGTGCGGGCCGTACTCACGGTAAGACCTGTAGGTCCCAGCTTTACGACCACCTGGACCCTGCCTCCGCAGCTGTCTCCAGACCTTACTGACCTCAACAATCTCATAGGAGCACCCCTCCCCAGTTCTACAACAGGCGCTGCGCAGACGGGTAATATGGTCGTGAACTATGCCATTCCGCAAAACACGGCCTATACCTATGATGTTACCAATTTTATCAAGGCGCAGATCCTGAACGTAGCCGTCGGGGCCACCGATAGAGGGCTCATGTTGACCGTACCATCACCCAACAATGTCAGCTCCTTCGCAAGGGCCATACTGGCGGATGGCAACGCCCCCACGACACAGAAGGTGACGCTCACCATATATTATTTATCCCTTTATCCTCATAACTAACTCTTACGAATACCAACCCGGAATAACAAATGAAAATAAGATCAAGATCATACATACTCTTAGCACTGGTATTCTTTGCATCCCTTCGAACCATGGCCCAGGGCAATTTCTCCCCCTATTCCCAGATGGGTATCGGGGACCTGGAGGACGGGTTTTACAACCGGACCTCGGGCCTCGCCAATACAGGGTTGGCCTATCGCAACAATCGCTATATCATCAATAACAATCCGGCCGCCTACAGTGGTCTGTCGGATCAATATTTCACGGTGGAAATGGGTGTCCGCGGAAGTGTCGTAAATTATTATGGCACCCCCGTCAATCCCGCTTCCACTCAGTCCGGGGACATCACGTTCCGGCGTCTGGCCATGGCCATAAAGCTCTCCAAACACTGGGGCTCGAGCATCGGCCTTGTTCCATTCAGCACACAGAACTATGAATACGACGTCCCCTATTACTTACAAGGCAGCACAAACGAGCTGGCCAATCACCACTACCAGGGGCATGGCAGTGTCAACAAAGCATATTGGGGCAATGCCTATGAGTTCTTCCATCACCTCTCCGTTGGCGTAGAGGCGGGCTATCTGTTCGGACAGCTGAACCAGAAGGACAATCTCCAGAACATCGGTACCGGCGCGACCCTGGCATCCACGACCAATACGGTAGACCTCAATAACCTCTATATGCAGTATGGCCTCCAGCTTTACGGCAAGTTGGGAAAGAAATGGGATTACTCTATTGGGGGCACTTTTAACCAGCGCAACGATCTACTGGCTTCCTACAACCGGGTGGTCCTCGACAACGACTCGATCCAACGCAACAGCCAGCAGCTATCCCAAACCTACCTGGGCGTTCCCAATGCTTTTGGCGTGGGGCTGGCCCTTACACACAAACAAAAGTATACCTTCCTCGCCGACTACAAATACCAGAACTGGGCGGCCGAAAAGAACTCTTATCCGGGGAAGAATTATACGATCACCAATAGCCAACGCGGCTCCGTAGGTTTCGAGATCTCCCGGAAAAGAAGCTTTTACAACAGTCAGATAGAGCTGAGCTATGCACAGATCGGCGCCTACTATGGCGAGACCTATCTCCAGGTCAATGGCCAGCAGATAAAGGACTATGGCCTGACGGCCGCCTTTGGCGTGAATGGCCTGAAAGGCCAAAACCCGCTGTGTTATGACATCGTCCTCCAATACGGTGTCAAAGGCACACAACAGAATAACCTCGTCCAGCAACGGTATTTCAACATCACTTTCGTCATCAACTATGGGACCATATGGTTTACGAAAGGAAAGAAATATGACTAGCCATGACCTTCGTTATCTGAAAGGCCTTCCCTCCATGGGCGTGCTCAACTGTATTGTCGTAGAAGACAACAATAAGCAAAGCGCCCTTTTAAAAGAATACATCGCCAAGACGCCCCGGCTGAATTTCGCAGGTCGATGCGACACAGCCGGAGAAGTATTTCAGCAGGTGGCCCAGTCGAGGGCCGACATCATTTTTTGGGACATACGCCTGCTGGACAACAGGGTCATGCTCCGGCTAAAGGAATCCGGCTACTACCCTATCGTTATTTGCATCGCCGACAAACAGGAACAGGATAAAAAAGAGACCGACATGGACGTATTCAGCTACCTGAACAGACCCCTGTCCTTTGAACGTTTTCTCACCACCATCGGCAAGATACAGGACTATCTTTCCTCCACCATCTATATTCAGCATGCCCGTAACCTCCGCTTTGTATTTGTCAAGTCGGAGTACAAGATCATAAAAGTAAGGTTCGAAGACATTCTTTTCTGCGAAGGCATGAAGGACTATACGCAAATCTACCTGCGAGGCAAGGCCGATCCTATCCTTACGCTGAATAACCTCAAATCCTTCTCCTATAAATTACCCCCGGAAGAGTTCATACGTGTTCACCGCAGCTTTATCGTCTCCCTGACACATATCGACTCCATTGCACGCAACGAGATATACATCGGCAAAAAGATCATCCCCATCGGAGACAGCTTCAAGGACGACTTCTATCAGATCATCGAATGGAACTCCTGAATAAAGTGCGGAAATTGGTCTTGACCGAAAAGTAGTCCAATTTCCGCATATCGCTAATGTCTGTCCTTCGGACGAACCGCTTCCAGCGGTTCCTGAATTTCCGTACCTTTGCACCCTATGATCAACCCGCGAAAAATAAGAGTAGCGATCCTGGACCTCTATGAAGGGCATCCCAACCAGGGTATGCGCTGTATCCGGGAACTGTTGGATCAGTACAGAACTGAAAAGGGCATCGATCTGGAATATGATGAGTTCGAAGTACGCCAGCGAAAAGAAACACCCGACGACACCTACGACATCTATATATCCAGCGGCGGCCCCGGCAGCCCCCTGGACAGCGAAGGCAGTGAATGGGAAAAAGCCTATTTCGAATGGCTGTCCCTGATCGAACGACATAACAGCGACCCGGAGTCCGATAAGAAACATGTCCTGTTTATTTGCCATTCCTTTCAGCTGATATGCCGTCATTATGCCATTGCACAGGTCACCAACCGTAAATCCACCGCTTTTGGCGTTTTCCCCATCCATCTACAGGAGGATGGCATGGATGAGCCGGTATTCGCAGGACTGCAGGACCCCTTCTATGCCGTCGACAGCCGCAGCTACCAGGTGATACAGCCGGACAAAAAAAGGCTGATGGAGATGGGCGCCCGGGTCCTGGCCATCGAAAAAGAAAGACCTCATGTCCCCCTGGAAAGAGCGATCATGGCTGTCCGTTTCTCCGAATATATGATCGGCACCCAGTTCCACCCGGAAGCCGACCCCACGGGTATGAGCATACACCTGCAGACTCCAGATAGAAAAAAGACGGTGATCTCCGAGTATGGGGAGGCCAAATGGCAGAGCATGATCGAACAGCTGAACGATCCCGACAAGATCCTATGGACACACTCCCATGTGATCCCCAACTTCCTGGACTATGCTCTTCAGCATACACGCGTCGCTGCCTCGTGAAAAAATTGTAACTTCCGTGGATTATAAATCAGCTTTCCATGGTCCCCTCTTTAAGGGCAGCATTCAACGACGCCTTCACCCGCGAAAAATATGAGGCCTTCCTCAAAGATCTTCACGGCCGCCATCCTGGCGCCATTGAATTTCGTATAGCAGAAACACCGGTCTTTGTTCCCTCATCATTCGCACGCCAGCTCTCCGATGCCTGCGAATACATCATCGATATTATCTCAGACCCCGGATTCAAACAGCTCACCGAACGCGCCATTCCCGACCAGGACCGGGTGGCGGGAGAAAATGGACACAGCCATTTCCTCGTATTCGACTTTGGGGTTTGCACAGACGAAAATGGCAACTGGCAACCACAGCTCATCGAACTGCAGGGATTCCCCAGCCTTTACGGATTCCAGGTCTTTTATCCAGACATATTCCGGCAGCATTTTGCCATTCCGGAGAACTATAGCCAGTACCTGAACGGGTACGATAGGGAAAGCTATTTGGCCGCATTGCGGGAAACCATCGTCGGCTCCCACTCCCCTGAAGAAGTGGTCTTGCTGGAGCTAAGACCACACGAGCAAAAGACACGCATCGACTTCTATTGCACGCATGACTACCTGGACATTCCCGTAGTCGATCTGTTGGAGCTGATAAAAGAAGGGAAAAAACTTTACTATATAAATGCCCGCACGGGGAAGAAAACCCTGATTAAACGCATTTATAATAGAGTTATATTCGATGAGCTGAACGCGGCAGATCTCGCTCCAGGCACTTATGTCAATATACGCGCCGACCTGGACGTGGAATGGATCGCCCATCCCAACTGGTTCTATCGCATCAGCAAGTTCCTTCTTCCCTATCTCCATCACCCCTGTGTGCCGCCCAGCTTTTTTCTCAATGAAATTAAACAGCCGCCGGCCGACCTGCAGAATTATGTTTTAAAGCCGCTGTTCTCATTTGCAGGACAGGGCGTGGTCATAGACGTTACACACGAAGACCTGGAAAAAATCACCGACCCCGAGAATTGGATACTGCAGCGAAAGGTCGCCTATGCAGATCTGATCCCTACCCCGGATGTCCCGGCCAAAGTAGAGATCCGGCTGCTGTACCTCTGGAAAGAAGGCGATGCCCGGCCTACCCTGGCCATCAATCTGGCCCGCCTGAGTAAAGGCAAGATGATCGGAGTCCGGTATAACAAGGACAAAGAATGGGTGGGGGGCAGCGTTTGCTATTTCGAGAGATAAGACTAGCTACGTGCCGCCCGGGAATAGACATATATTTCCCCTTCATGATGCAGATGTATCTCATCCTTTATGACATCGATGGACAGATAATAGGCTCCCGATGGAACATCCAGCCGTTGCAATACCGTAGAAGAACGCTGCCGGTGGATGGTCAGGACACCCACCGTATCATACCGGTAGACCAGCCCGGTCGACTCGTCCGTGACAAGGGCTATTCCCTGATGTGAAATAATGGAGGAAAGTCCCTCCGGCTCATCCGCGGCAGGAGGCGAGTCTGCTGTCCGATGAGAAAAGCGATACTCCCTCCATCTCCGTGTACGGATGGAATAGAAGATCAGTAGCACCAGGAGCGTAAAAACGATAAGTATCTTAAAGACCTTTTCCATAGAAAGCCTGACCCCTTTCCGGGGCTCAGGCGGGGAAGATAACGCTTCTTCCTATCTTTACTTCATGGATCTTCAACTACAAGGAAAAACTGCGCTGGTGCTGGCCTCCAGCAAAGGACTCGGAAAAGCCTGCGCCATCGCGCTGGCCCGGGAAGGCGCCAATGTCGTCATTACAGCCCGTGGAAAAGAAGTGCTGGAAGCCACGGCCGGTGAGATGCGGGCCCTGGGGAAAGGTAAAGTGCTGGCCATTCCCGCGGATGTAAGCCAGTCACAGGCAGCAGAGGATCTGGTAGCGGCAACGGTCGGTACTTTTGGCGGCATCGACATCCTTGTCAATAATGCCGGCGGCCCTCCCTTTGGCTCATTCGAGAGCTTTGACGAAGCCGCCTGGCAGTCCGCCTTTGAGCTGAACCTGCTCAGCGCCGTACGATTCAGCCGTCTGGCAATCCCCCATATGCGCAAGAGAGGCAACGGCAGGATCATCAATATCGTCAGCCTGTCCATAAGAACCTTTCTGTCCGGCTCGGTACTCTCCACAAGCATACGCATGGGCGTGGCCGGTATGGCCAAGCTCCTTTCCGATGAGGTAGGCCCCGATAATATTACGGTAAACAATGTAGCACCCGGACTGATCCTTACGGAAAGGGTTCGTGATACCCTCCCCCCACATGCCCCGGAAGAAGAAGAAAGACTACTGGCGGAAAGAGCGAAGACCATACCCGTTCGAAGGATAGGCCGGCCGGAGGAATTGGCAGACCTGGTTGCTTTTCTCGCCTCGCCGCTGGCAGGATATATCACAGGCGCTACGATCCCCATCGATGGCGGAGCTATCCGCGCTACGGCTCCCTAAAAACGGTACGGGCCTGGTCATCCGTCTCCCTGCTGAAGATATTGATAGTAACGCCCCACTGCGCCAGCTCATATACCAGCTCCAGCTCTACCTTTACTCCCTTATACCGCTGATCGTCGATGGACAGCTTTAACGTGCTGGCAGTAAAAGGAGCACTCTCTTTTGCAGGAGACCAGGTCCCTTTCAGATAGATGATAGTCCCATCCATCAGTTGGATATAACATTGCTGCAGCTTCCGGTAGAGTTCCTGGTAAGCATGATCGGCTTTCCCAAAGTCGTCTGTGACCAGCATCCTGGCCTGCCAGCTCACGGTAGTGTCCTGTGTGGAATGATAATGGGTAATAAAGCAGTTCTCCGACTCGGGCAATGCCACGGTCGATGCATAGTTCTCCGTCTCACCCTGCGCCAGCACCAGGTCACCGGTGATATGACGGAGATTGTTGGGAAAGTCCCGCAGGACAAGATCGATGACCTGGGGGAAAGACCGCGTAGTATCCTGTGGATATACGGAAGAAAAAGCCATTACGGCCAGGATCAGGGCTATAAACGTTTTCATCTGATTGGAATTTGCAACAACAGTACAGTTTTTATATGCATTGTCCTACAACAGCTTATCCACTTTTCCACATTGCATCCAAGGAGGGCTGATGCTTTTTGCGTAGTTTTGAAAAAAAAGAAAATGCAACATCTGCGCGATATTCCTACCCAGGAAATCAGGCCCGGCTTCTTTGGCAAGCTGCTGCATGGGGACGCCAGCACCCTGGCCGTATGGGATATCCGCAAAGGCAGCAGGCTGCCGGAACATCACCACATTCATGAACAGATCACCTATGTCCTGGAGGGTGAGCTGGAAATGGTCATAGGAGGAGAAAAAATGCTTCTTACCGCCGGCTGTGTCCACGTGATCCCTTCCAATACACCTCATTCCGCGACGGCGCTGACAGATGTTAAAGTGATCGACTCCTTTGCTCCTGCCCGCGATGACTACCGGTGAAAAACAAACGCATTCTATGGAACATACCCATTCTCACAGTCATACTCATAGTCACGATCATTCCCATGGATTGGGCCATCACCACCACCCGGTGGAGATAAAGAGCGTCAACAGGGCTTTTGTCATAGGTATTATCCTGAACTTCGCTTTTGTGCTGATCGAAGCCACAATAGGCCTTGGCATTCACTCCCTTTCCCTGCTGTCCGACGCAGGGCATAATCTGGCCGATGTCGCAAGTTTGGCCATGGCCCTGATAGCCTTCCGGCTGATGAAAGTAAAGCCAAACGAAAAATATACCTACGGCTATAAAAAGACGACGATACTGGTAGCCCTGCTCAATGCCGCCATACTGCTCTTATCCCTCGGCGCTATTGGATACGAGGCGATACACCGGCTGATCGCCCCTGAACCCCTGCCGGGAAAGACCATCTCCATCGTGGCTGCCATCGGCATCGGCATCAACGGAGTAACCGCCCTCCTATTCCTTCGGGGTAAGGACAGTGATCTCAATATCAAAAGCGCTTTTTTGCACCTGCTGTCGGACGCCATCGTCTCGGCGGGTTTGGTGGTGGGTGGCATCATCATCTATTTCACAGGTATGTACTGGATCGACGCAGCGCTGAGCATCCTGGTGGCCCTGGTCATCCTGTTCAGCACCTGGCAGCTGCTAAAAGATAGTTTGCGGCTCTCCCTGGACGGCGTACCGGAAGGGATCGAGATCAGTAAGATCAAAAAGGTCATCGACGGCATCAAAGGGGTCAAGGACTTTCACCATATCCATATCTGGGCCATCAGCACCACGGAAAATGCCCTTACAGCCCACCTGGTGGTGGATCCCAACAGCTCGATGGACTTCCTGGAACAGCTCAAGCATACCATCAAGCACGAATTGCTCCACCAGAATATACAGCATGCCACGTTGGAAATAGAAATGGAGGATAGCCCCTGCGACGAGCCGGATTGTTAGGCCCGGGGCCCTCCGAGGGGCGCGCCTGGCGACCAGGTCCCCCGGCCGCTCAATTGACAAATCCCCAGAAAAAGCCAAATCTGATAAGCAGTCCCGGCGTGGGATAATAAGGCGTTACGAAGTTATTGTGATACCAACCAAAACCATTGGGTGCAAAAGCGATGGCGTTTATATTCTCGGCACGCAGATAGGCCGTAAAGGCGCGGATACGCAGGTGCAGATAAAGAGCGATATCCGGTAGATGCTGCCGGACAGTAGTATCGCTCTGGCTAAAGAACTGCCCCGACAGGGGAACATACCCATCGGCCTTATACCCGTTGATATAATGCGCCTCCACACCGAAGTTCGTCAACAGGTTGGGAAATCCCAGGCTGCCCTCATATCCGAACTGGTTGAACATGGTCAGCAAGGGCAGATGCACAGGCGACGGGCCGGCAACTTCCTGTACTACAGCGAGAGCTCTCCATTTCCAGTGACGCCCTACGGTGAACTCCTTTTGTGCGGATATTTCCAAAATATTGAAAGGACCGGATTCCTGTCTTTGCTTATAATAGTCCTGGAAATAAGCATAGTTGGTCATCAGGTAATACGAGCCTTTTAATTTGAGCTTCAGCTGCGGCTGTTCAAAAGATGCAAAAAGATTAGTAGTATTTTCCTTCGAAAAGGTCCTGCGGGATGTATCCAGGTAGAAGCTGCTGGCCTGGTTGAATACAAAGGACGGTGTACGGTTGGTATTCTGGAATCCCAGCTGCAGATAACCTACCCGCCGTGCGATCAGCCCCCGCAAACTAATAGAGGCATTGTAGTCCCCGGCGTTCAGGCCGTTGAGATACAGCTTTCCATAGGCCTCGATATCCCATTTCTGATTGCGTGTCTTATTCCTGTACTCTCCATGGACAAACGCATTCTGATCCTTTATCCGGTGCGCCGTCGTGACAACACTGCTGGTTGCCGTATCGAATGTTCCTTTCAACAGCTGCAAGCCAGCGCCTAATTTAAGGAACTGCTGGGGGTTCTTGGCATCCGGGAAAGTATAGATGGAAAAATCGTTGCTGACGTCCTGCCACCGATCGCGACGCAGAAAGCTGTCGGTTGGCTGTATATAAGGCCTTCCCATAAGGTCCGCATAATACAGGGAATCCAGGGAATAAGATCCGGGAATACCATAGTCGGAGAACTGATACCGGTAGGTGCTGTAGCTAAAGGTATGCTCCAGCCGCAGGCGTGGATAGAACAGGGGTATCACCGTAGTATCATTCACGATGGTGGAATCCTTTTGTCCCAGATCATATTGTTGTCGCATCAGCCAGGTGGCCGTGTTATACCGTGTGCCGGTGGAAATGACAGGAGCGAAAGGGTTGCTGCTGGCCCTCGCCAGACCATTTCCCAAACGCACGGGAAGGGTCGCCTGATTGGTATAGGCGAGAGAGTCCAGGTCCTTGGGGCTTTGTAGCCCTCCATTGTCGGATGCGGACAGCTTGCTGGCCACAAGGATAAAAAAATTCTGATAACGCTTGTTCTTCGACTGATACCAGGAGTTCAGCCGGTAGTTATTGTGATTGGTATTGATATTCTGAAAAGCCCCTACGGTATTGATAAGACGATATTCAAAACCAAAATTCCAGTTCGGCCGGATATTCTGTGTATGCTGCACATCGATCATCTGCTCCGACTTGCTGCCTAAAAAGTACCCCAGCTCCGTGTATGGCTTGGTAGTATGATGGAGCTTGGTATCTTCCACCTTGAAAGTGTATAGGTCATAGGCATGAAATCCCGGGTCCCAGCCCGAATTCATACGAGGCGTAAAGATCAGGTCACGGCCGGGCGCACCGTTATTGCCCAGGATGATCCAGGTGGGCGGTTGCGGCACCTTCTTTGAAAAATCATAGACGGTAGAATCCATCTTGAGGTAGCGGGAACTGTCCAGGTAACGAAAATTCAAGGTAATGGTATCGGCCTTCCGGTGAGCCAGCGTGTCGGCGCCCTTTTGTCCTCCCCCGCCTCCCATGTTCCCGAAACTCCTGAACCGGGAAAGAGGGTCTTGCGCATGAAGCTTCGCGCTGAAGAGCAATAAACAGACAAACGATCCTATGGTTATGATCAGACGACCCTTCACTGGTAAAAAAATTCCGGACAATTTACTCATTACGTTGTCTTCGGCGGTTATAAGAACGTTAATTGTGACAATACTCACAATGTGACGATGAGCTCTCTGAATATGCTCGTCAATTTTGGCTCGGCTTCACCGGCAGCCTGGAGCACCTCTTCATGTGTGATGATATTATGCTCTTCACGGATACCAAGATCGGTGATCACGCTCATGGCAAATACGGAAAGACCGACGTGCCTGGCGGCTATTACCTCCTGCACCGTGCTCATGCCTACCGCATCGCCCCCCGCAATATGCAGCAATTTATATTCCGCCCTGGTCTCGAAAGTAGGCCCCGTCACTCCTGCATAGACACCTTCATGGACAGGTATCTGCAATTTGGCGGCAATAGCCTTGGCTTTCCCGATCAATGTCCTGCTATAAGGTTCGCTCATGTCAGGAAATCTGGGTCCCAGCGCGGTATCGTTCTTTCCCAAAAGTGGATTGACGACAAAAAGACTGATATGGTCCCTTATGATCATCAGATCGCCAACCCGGAAGGCTTTGTTCATCCCACCTGCCGCATTGGACAGCAAAAGGGTCTCGACTCCCAGGAACTTCATCACCCGGATAGGAAATACCACCTGAGCGGGGGTATACCCTTCATAATAGTGAAACCTCCCCGACAATACGACCACTTCCTTGCCGCTGAGGGAGCCAAAGATCAGCTTGCCATGATGGCCTTCCACCGTGGATACAGGGAAATGGGGGATATCTTCATAAGGTATTTCCTTCTCCACCCTGATCTCTTTCGAAAGATTTCCCAAACCACTGCCTAATACTATGCCTATCCTCGGCGCGCCGGTATGAATAGACCTTATAAATGCCACCGTTTCATTCAATTCCTTGATAATTGTACCTCCCATAGGGGTGCAAACCTACGCCAAAATGCGTAATTTACGGCCACAAATGCGGCACCCCTTATCAACCGGACCAATCCTCTTTATCTGTCTATTTCTGCTGGGTATTACCCCACTCTGTAGCGCACAGCAATGCACCAGTTTTGGCGACCCTGTGGTAAATATCACATTCGGCTCCGGAAGCAACCCCGGCCCTCCCCTGCGGGCGGCTACCACCGCTTACAACTACGTTAGCACCGATTGCCCTGCCGATGGGAATTATACGGTGATCAACAGCACCCTGGGATGCTTTTCCAGCACCTGGCACAGTATCTACTCCGACCACACTGGCAACCCCAACGGATATTTCATGCTGATCAATGCCTCTTACCAGCCCAGCGATTTTTATCTCGATACGGTAAAAGGCCTTTGCGCCAATACCACCTATCAGTTTGCCGCCTGGATCGCCAACATGCTGATGCCTTCTGCCTGTGGTGGCAGCGGTATCCAGCCAAATATCACATTCAACATCGAATCGCCAACGGGTGGCGCCCCCCTGGCAACTTTCAACACCAAAGATATAGCCGCCACGAACTCCCTAACCTGGACGCAATATGGCCTGGTCTTTACCACTCCTCCCGGCGTCACCGATATCGTGCTGCGGATGACCAATAATGCCCCTGGCGGCTGTGGCAATGACCTGGCCCTCGATGATATCACCTTCCGGCCCTGCGGCCCCAAGGTACAAACCGGCATCACGGGCAATACCTCGGGTTCGGATACGATCAGCTACTGCATAGACGGCCAGTCGGCCCTGACTTTTAATGGAGCCATCTCCCCCGGATACAATGCCCCCAGCTATCAATGGCAGGTCAGCACGGATACAGGCAATACCTGGAACGATATACCCGGCCAGCAGGGCACGACCTATACCCGCCCGGTCAGCGCAACGGCAGGCTTTTTTGAATACCGGCTGATAGTGGGCGAAGGTTCCAATGTGATCCTGCCCAGCTGCCGCGTGTCTTCCAATCTTATCACCGTACGGGTAAGTCCCAAGCCTGTGCCACAGGCCGGTAACGATGGCCCAAAATGTGAAGGCGATACGATCACGCTGAAAGCTTTCGGCGGAGCGCAGTATGCCTGGACAGGGCCGGGCGGCTTCACAGCCGCCGGACCGTCGATAGCTATGAACAATATCACGCCCGCCCAGTCAGGCCAATACCAGGTGCTGGTGACAAGCGCTTACGGCTGCACACAAACAGATATCACTAACGTTGTCGTATATTCTACTCCTAGTCCCCAATTCACGATCGCCAATCCTACCTGTGAAAGAAGGGTATTGAGCTTCAAAGATCAATCCTCGGCCATAGGTCAGACGATCACGAACTGGAAATGGTATTTTGGGGACGGGGACTCTACGACAACACAATCTCCTGCCCATGCCTACGACACGGCCGGCAGCTATCCGGTAAAACTTATCGTCACCACGGACAAAGGCTGTAGTAATTCCCGGGTCAGCGCCACTGCAGTCTATCCATTGCCACACCCGGATTTCAGCCTGCCAAAGATATGCATAGCAGACCCGCAGGCCCTTTTTTATGATTCTTCCACTATTGCCGACGGTACCGAGTCCCAATTCACCTATAACTGGGACTTTGGAGAACCCTCTACCGGCGCGAACAACAGCTCCACACAGAAAAATGCCACCCATAAATACCAGACGGCAGGCCCCTTCACCGTTCATCTTACGGTGACCTCTGTGGACGGTTGCGCCAAAGACACCCTAAAGACTTTTACTGTCAATGGACAGAACCCCATACCGGACTTCACCATCCAAAATGCTACACTGCTTTGCAGCAACCAACCGGTAGTGCTTACGAATACTTCTTCTGTCACACCGGGCAGCATCATCCGGGTGGAAGCATACTGGGACTATCTCAACGACCCCACGGCCAAGACGGTGGACGACACTCCCTCTATCGGGAAGAAATATAGCCATGTCTATCCAGACTTCGGCAGCCCCGCCAGCAAAAGCTATCGGTTAAATTATGTCGTCTATTCAGGACAGACCTGCCTCAATCAAAAGGTGCAAGACATCACGGTGCTGGCCAGTCCGACAACAACGTTTGATCCATTGAATAACATCTGTCAGGAGATAAGAGCAATCCAGTTGACACAGGGACACGAGATCACGGGATTTGCAGGCAGCGGCATATACAGCGGCCGCGGTGTAAGTCAAATGGGATTCTTCAATCCTCCAATAGCAGGTCCGGGGCTGGATACCTTACACTATACCTTTACTGGTGACAATGGGTGCTACAGCAGCAGCGATCAGACCATCCTGGTATATCCGGCGCCGGTGGCAGACGCAGGCCCCACGCAATATATACTACAGGGAGAGATAGCTACGCTGGAAGGCAGCGGGAGCGGGAAAAATATCAGCTTCAGCTGGAGCCCGGCCGACAGTATACTGGGCAGCCCGACGGTGCAAAGACCACAGGTGTCTCCCCTGGACGACCTCGTATATACGCTTACGGTGACCTCAGGAGATGGCTGTACGGACAGCTCGAAGGTACAGGTGGTGGTATTGAAAATACCCGTAGTCCCCAACGCATTCTCACCTAATGGAGACGGCATCAACGACACCTGGGTGATCAGGTATCTCAATGAATATCCTTCCGCAGATGTAGAGGTCTTTAACAGATATGGCCAGCCTGTGTATCATGCCACAGGAGGCTATACTACGCCCTGGGATGGGACCTATAAGGGCCAGCCCCTGCCCATAGGCACCTATTACTGGATCATTCGTCCGGGGAATGGAAGGAAACAGATCAGCGGGTCGGTTACGATACTACGATAAAAAGAGCCGGCCCTATCGGGCCGGCCTCATAAAATATCTTCACCTACTACGCCGAAACAGCCTTGTTAACCAGCGCCGCAGCCTCGCTGAGCAAAATGGCGGACTGCACTTTAAGACCACTTTGCGTGATCAGCTGTTTGGCTTCTTCTGCATTGGTGCCCTGCAGCCGAACAATGATAGGGACCTTGATATCGCCAATGGAATTGTACGCGTCGATGACACCTTGAGCTACACGGTCACAACGGACGATACCACCGAATATATTGATGAGAATGGCTTTTACCTTGGGGTCTTTCAGGATGATACGAAACCCTGCTTCCACTGTCTGTGCATTGGCCGTACCGCCTACATCGAGGAAGTTGGCAGGCTCTCCGCCGCTGAGCTTGATCATATCCATGGTAGCCATGGCCAGACCAGCGCCATTCACCATACAGCCTACATTACCATCCAGCTTGACGAAATTGAGATTGTACTTGCCGGCCTCTACTTCCGTAGGATCTTCCTCGCTGATATCCCGCAGGGCCTCCAGATCAGGATGACGCATCAGCGAGTTATCATCCAGGTTCATCTTACAATCCACGGCAATGATCTTCTCATCGCTGGTCTTGAAGAGAGGATTGATCTCCAGCATGCTGCAATCCAGCCCTACATAAGCATTGTATAGATTGGTAACGAATCTTACGCAATTTTTGAACGCTTCCCCGCTAAGCCCCAGGTTGAAAGCGATCTTTCTGGCCTGGAAGGGCTGTAATCCGCCGCCGGGATGCACCCACTCCTTATAGATCTTTTCCGGGGTCTTATGCGCCACTTCTTCGATATCCATGCCTCCTTCCGTGCTGTACATGATCACATTTTGTCCCCTGGCCCTGTCCAGCAGTACGGAGAGATAGAACTCCTTCACCGGATTGGGACCGGGATAATAAACATCCTGTGCGATCAGCACCTTGTTCACCTTCTTTCCGGCGGGACCCGTCTGAATGGTCACAAGCGTTCCGCCCAATATATTGGATGCGATCTGTTTTACTTCCTCCGCGCTCTTGCCTACGGCAACACCTCTTTGTTCGGTGCCTTGTATTTTTCCTTTACCACGGCCGCCGGCATGTATCTGAGCTTTTACCACGGCGAAATTATTCCCGAACTGTACCTTCAGCTGTTTGTACGCCTCTTCCGCAGCGCCTGCATTATCTACCGGAATACCCTCTTGTACAGGCACATTATACTTTTTAAGTTGCTCTTTAGCTTGATATTCATGCAAGTTCATGTGGGAAAAATTTGTTGCCAAAAATAGGGTAAAAATGGCTGACTTTTGATTATTTTTATCGACCTATTAACACCTAAACTTATGAACATCGCAAACCGCGTCCTTGACAACATCGTAAAAAATGTTTATGTCAGACTCATATTCTGGTTCCTTCTCGGAGCGCTGTCGGCGATAGTTCTCTTCGAGCTCATCCGGTCCGATAACTAATTCATCGCATCCATAACGGTCCTCACTATCCTAGATCGACTCTCTTGGCACCAGTTCTGCCGCCAGCTTGATGGGCGCATTTTCAGGCAGTGTCTCTGTGCCTGTGTGTCTCAGCCGCTCGATCAACGCAGCCATAGCTTGCTGACCTATTTCACATATGGGCTGTCTGATCACGGATATGGTAGGGGTATACAGTCTGAAAATATCATTGTCGTCAAAGCATAAGAAAGCCTTGTCCGTGGGGATACGTATATTCAGCTTCTTAGCAGCCTCGATCCCCAACACTCCCAGGTAATTGGTAAGAAAGAAGAGCGCGTCGCAATCTTTTCCATCTCCTGTAAGAAAATCCTCGACCTCCTCCAAAGCCGCCTCATGAACATATCCATATGGCACCTGCTTGACCAGCCTGCGGTCCTGTGGCATATCGTGCTTTCTCAGCGTGTCGTAATAAGCCTGCAAACGATCGTGCATATGAGCCATATCCGCTTCGATGGTCACAAGGCCGATGTTCTGATAACCTTTGGCAAAAAGGAACTCCATTCCTTCCGCAACGCCAGCATAATTATCCACCAGGACGGAAGGTATCTCCTCATGCTCAGGGAAATAACGGTCGATAAGCACCACCGGCTTGTTCTCTGCCTGCAGTCTGCGTATCTCTTCAGCAAGGTTTAGTGTGGGTGTAATGATATAGCCATCTACCTGCCGCTGGGACAACATGCTGATCAGCTCACGGGCCTTTGTCTCATCGTTGTCCGTACTGCAGTATACGACCTTATAATCGTATTTTTTGGCCTCATCCTCGATGGTCTTGGCCATGGCCGCAAAAAATGCATTGGAAATATTCTCGACAATAAGACCAATGGTCTTGGTCTTTCCGGTGCGCAACCCTCTGGCAAGCTGGTTGGGGCGATAACCCATCTCCCGGGCAACATTCTCCACCTTCTCGATGACCTCTCTGCTGATACGCATCTTGACAGCCTTATCGTTCATCACAAAAGAGACCGTGGAGACCGAAACCCCGGCTTTACGGGCAATGTCGCTAATTGAAACTTTCTTCATTACATTTGTGGTTACTAAGGTAAAGATAACTAAATCGTTTTAGCCCTCTTCAATTTATTGGAAATTATTTTTTTTCCTTACCTTACTCCAACCCAACCTGCTTATAGATGAAAAGGCTAGAACTAACCGCTGTCTTACTTCTATGTCATTTATTATCATTCCCCCAATCCCTGCCCTGTCAACCCATTCTCACTACTCTTTCGGGTCCTGCAAAAGGTCTACCAGGCATTGGTATCAAAGTGTTTAATGCCTATCCTTCTCACGGTCCTTCCAATCTTTTATTGGAATGGGAAGTGACGTTGAACGGATCGGTGGTGCAAAAAGGAAAGGTGCCGGTCCTGACCATCGCCCCCCAGCATGCAGGTACGATCCGTCTGCCAGCGAGGATCCCCGCGAGCCCGGGTGAGGTATTCCTTAATATTTCCTATCGTGAAAAGAAGCCCGGATCTTCCTTGCCGGCAGGCCATCCTGTGGCCCGGGAACAGTTGCGTCTTCAGGAATATGCCAATGATCTGTCCATACATCCGGCCGGAGAACTTTCGTTTGCAGATGAGGGAGGAACCTTCACGATCACCTCGCCTGTCACTACATTGAACCTGCAGTTCAACAAACAGACAGGATGGATGCAGCACTATGCAATGGGCGCCCGGTTGCTGGCGGAAGATAGTTCAGGGCTCACCACCGATCTGGGACCAGGCCACTCCCCTGTACAGGAACCAAGACTACAGCTATTCTCTACCAGCACTTCCACTGATCTGGCCGTTGTAAAAGCGGACTATCTTATCCCGGAAACCCCTTTCTTATTACACGCCCGCTATACCGTAAATGCAAAAGGTGAAATACAGGTGGAGCAGATACTGGAGGTAGATACCACACAGCCCCGCGACACCACGGCAGCAGCGGTCGCCATAAAATATCCTCCCTTGTTCGGGATGAAATGGATATTGCCGGCAGGATCCGACTCGGTGCTTTATTATGGAGCGGCTCCTGTTACCGACAGCTGTGGCCGTACCCGAGTAGACCTCTCTCGTCTTCATGCGGACGACACAGGGTCATGGGCGGATATTCGCTGGTGGAAGCTTACAGATGTACAGGGCCATGGATTGCTTATTGCCGCCGACAGTTCCTTTCTAAGCATACATGTTCATAACAAACAGCTGAATATTGACCATCCTTTTATCGACGGAGGTGCGGACAACTACCATTATATATATAAGGTGACACCACAGTGACATATCTTTAACGCATGTTAATCAAATCTTCTCTTCTCGTTGGCGCAGCACTAACAGCCTTCCTCACCTGTAAAGCCCAATCGGGCATCCTTCCTGCTGCCGACTCCCTCATCCGAAGGGTCCTGCCCGCAGAGCAGGCCAGGGACTTTATACTGGAAGCATTGCCGTCAGCGGAGAACAAAGACGCATTCGAGATCGAGCAGGCGCCCAAACACAAGATCATTCTCCGTGGGAATACGGGCGTCGCGCTTGCCTCGGCCCTCTATTATTACCTGAACGAGTACTGCCATTTCCAGATCACCTGGAATGGCACGCATGTAGACTTCTTCCAGGATCAGCGGCTGCCCGAAGTGCCGGTGAAGATACACAGGACCACTCCTTATACTTATCGCTACTATCTCAACTACTGCACCTTTAATTATAGCATGAGCTGGTGGGATTGGCCTCGCTGGGAAAAGGAGATAGACTGGATGGCCCTTCACGGCATCAATACACCGCTGGCCATCACGGGAGAGGAATATACCTGGTATATGGTATATAAAGAGATGGGATTATCAGACGAGGAATTGCAGGAGTTCTTCAGCGGTCCCGCCTACTTTGCCTGGGGCTGGATGGGCAACCTGGACGGATGGGGAGGCCCGCTGCCGTTGAGCTGGATCAAAAGCCATGCGGAGTTGCAGAAAAAAATACTGCAACGCCAGCGCTCATTGGGTATGAAGCCCATCTTGCCGGCCTTTACAGGTCACGTGCCGGCAGCCTTTTCAAAGCACTTCCCTTCTGCAAAGATCAAGACAACCAATTGGAAGAATGGATTTGCCGACACCTATATCCTCGATCCATCGGACCCGCTGTTCGCAACCATCGGTAAAAAATTTTTAGAAACACAGACCCTCATCTTTGGAACCGACCACCTCTACTCCTCCGATACGTTCAATGAGAACGAACCGCCTTCAGACGACCCTGCTTTCCTGGCGGGCCTGAGCCGGCGTCTTTATGAAGGCATGCGCTCTGCTGATACGGCCGCTATCTGGGTCATGCAGGGATGGCTTTTTTATAGCGACCGGAAGTTCTGGAATGCCCCACAGATAAAGGCCCTGTTGGACGCTGTCCCCAATGAGCACATGCTGTTGCTGGACCTGGCAGCGGAGATCGAACCCGTCTGGCGGAGGACCCAGGCCGGAGCCGCTGGAAGCGGCTCGTCCAGAACCGAAGGTTCCGACCGAGGAGGAGCGTGGCAAAGCAGCTCCGACGAAGGCCTACAGGCATCATTTTACGGGAAGCCCTGGATCTGGTGCATGCTACACAATTTTGGCGGCAACATAAGCATGTTCGGCCGGATGGACGGAGTAGCCACAGGTCCCGCCACGGCGCTTCATGACACCGCTTCCGGGAGGATGCAGGGCATCGGGCTTACCATGGAAGGCATCGAGCAGAATCCCGTCCTGTATGAATTGATGACGACCCATACATGGCGCGACTCCGTCATCGACCTGGACAAATGGCTGGCAGACTATGTGACCAACAGATACGGACATGCGGACAAGCCGGCCATCGCAGGCTGGAAGATCTTACGGAACACCGTATATAATGGAAAAGAGATCCGCGATGGAGCGGAGTCCATCATCACCGGCCGACCTACATTATCAGCCGCCACTGTCTGGACACGCACAAAGCTGAACTACGATCCCTCCGACCTGCTCCCCGCCTGGGACCTTTTTATGGAGGCAGCGCCGGCATGCCGCAACAGCGACGGGTTTCAATACGATCTGGCGGACATCACCAGACAGACCCTTGCCAACTATGCCCACACTCTCCAGGACAAATGGTTACAGGCCTATAGGGAAAAGAATAGCAGCGCCTTTGCAGGCTACAGTGGCCGTTTCCTGGAGCTCATCGACGATATGGACAGGCTGCTGGCCACCCGGAAGGATTTTCTCCTGGGACCCTGGATCGCCGACGCACGTCATTGGGGCGCCACGCCGGCGGAAAAGAACCTGTACGAAAGGAATGCCCGTGACCTGATCACCCTCTGGGGCGACGCTAACAGCCCCCTTCATGAATACTCCTGCCGGCAATGGAGCGGTCTGCTGACAGACTTTTACAAGGCCCGTTGGCAGCAGTTCTTTCAGTTGCTTCAGAATTGCGTAGAAGGCTCCTTACAGCCCGATCTGGAAGCATTCGACAAAAAGATCAGCGCATGGGAGTGGGAATGGGTCAACAGCCGGAAAGACTATTCAACAACCCCTACAGGCAAGACAGTAGCCGTAGCCCAGCAGCTGTACAAAAAATACCGCGCCGCCATGGGCAAGGATATGTTCCGGGCTCACTGATCGTTCGCGGGAGGGACTAAAACGTTTTAGAGTGCTAAAACGTTTCTTTGTGTACCAAATACGCAGCGGTCTAAAAATCATCCGATTGCAGAAAAGATTTTTGAAAATAATTGGGTGAAAATGCGCACCAATATGCATTTTGTGCTACCTTCATAATCTGAGAATATTCTACCCTTTTAACAACCCTCACCCTGACGAAAACAGCTTGCATAAGAAAAGATGAGTGTTTAGTTTATCCAATTCTTTAAATCTTTAACACCTCTATCAGATGAAGCCGAATACTGTTACCGCAGCCGTTAATTCCATCAGCTCTCCACTGACCGCCTTGCCAACCGCCAAGATTGTTCGCCATCCTCAAGCCAAAAAGCTTACGGATACGCCTTTGCTGTCACCTCCCGACGAGGAGACGATAAGCAGGTTGAACCTCCTGGCGAAACAGCACCCCTTCTGTATCAGGCATCGGGGCAACAATAGCAATTTGTTATAAAAAGGCCTTTAGCCCGTTCTGAAGGGATCAGGCTTGCTCCGGCAATGCCTTTGAATTGAGTATAACCTCCAGTCTGCAGCCTTTACCGGGAGCAGAATCGATCTCTACTCTCCCATTGTATAACTCTGCCCGGCTGATTATATTGGAGATTCCAACTCCTTTACGCCGCATCCGGGGATCGAAACCCTTCCCATCATCTTTTACCAAAAGAGAGATCTGCTCGTTGTCCTTGTTCAGCTCGATGATCACATTGGTGGCCTGGGCATGTTTGAGGATATTATTCAACTGCTCCTGTATGATGCGATAGACATTTATCTTCTGCTCCGGCAGCAGCGTGCTTTCATCGAGACCGGTGCTATTCAGCCGGATCTTCATTTTCTTCACTGTGAGGATGCTGCGTATCAGTTCCTTGATCGACTGGATCAGCCCAAGATCATTCAGCGTGGGCGTTATCAGCTCCTTGGACAGCTTGCGTATCTCTTCGATGGCCATGGAAATATTCTTCCGGCTCTTGGCCAGCAGTTCTATCCGCGGCTCTGTCTCCTCTATGGCAACATCCAGGTACAGCTTGGAAGTAGCCAGTATCTGGTTGATATTGTCATGCAGTTCCTGCCCCAGTTCGAACCGCTCCCGCTCCTGAGCCCCCAGCACCACTTCCGTGATCTGCTGCTGCTTGAGCTTCTGCTGCAAGGCCAGTTCCTTTTCCAGCCGCACTCTTTCAGTGACATCATTGATGATCAGCTGCATCGACATCTTCCCAAAATAGTCGATCAGATGAGAGGTTATCTCCACGATCATGATCTCCCCCGCCTTGTTGCTGTGATGCCATAGCTTCTTCCCGACAGGCTGCATATTCGCCAGACTGACCATGCTCTCCACGAATTCTTCTGCCTCACCGGGCGGATGCAGGTCCCGCATGGTCATCTTCATGAATTCACTTTTGTCGAATCCATATTTTTCCAGGGCAGCGTCGTTGACCTCCATGATATGGAGTGTATCCAGGTCATATATCCAGGTTGGATATGGATTCTTGTAGAATATTTTCTTGTACTTTTCTTCGGAAGTACGGATGATCTCTTCAGACCGCTTGCGCACGGTGATATCCTGTATTGCCCCGATGACACGCTGGGGGCGGTTGTCGGAGGAGTATATAATATACCCCCGGTCATGAACGTATGCATATTCTCCATTGCTTTTTTTTAGGCGATACTCATCCTCCCACTTCGTTACCTTGCCTTCATGGATGATGCACCTCAGTCTTTCCAGGACCCTGCATTTATCATCCGGGTGCAGGATACTCTCCCAGAAATACTGAGGACTGACGGCATCGACGATATCATACCCGAACAGCTGCTTATACGCATCTCCTACCAAAAAGACCTCATTGGTGATAAGGTCCCAGTCCCATATGGCATCATTCGTCGCCTTTACGACAGTGTTAAAACGTTCGTTGCTCTCACGCAGGTTTTCCAGCGTGCGCTTACGCTCCATGCTGTATTGAATGGATTTTGTCAGCAAACCCTCGCTGAACTCGCCCTTTACAAGATAATCCTGAGCGCCTTCCTTTATAGCCTCTACGGCCAGATTGGTATCGGACAATCCGGTGAGTATGATCACCGGGATCTTCTGTACCACGGGCTTTAGCTGAAGAAAGGAGTTGATGCCGAAACCGTCCGGCAACGTGAGATCCAACAATACGAGATTGATCTCCTCCGATTGTAATATCTCATACGCTCGTCTAACCCCGTCCGCTGAATGCAGCTTGTCGATCCCCAGATTGGATCGGTTAAGCATACGCTCTATTAGGAAAAGGTCGCTGGGGTTGTCCTCTACAGTCAAGATGCTGAAACCATTGTTCATTTTTTGCATCACGCATTCATTTGGGAATTATCCAATATTGCTGCTAACCTGCTAATCAATCGAGCCTTTGTGAGGGATGGTTGGGAAAAGGGTGGTGTAGATCATTCCTATGTATAAATATACCCCTTTTGAAAGAAATAATAAAAAACCGTTTTAGTAAAAAGGCTCTTTCCGGGCAAAGAAAATCCCCCGTGTTAGCGGGGGATGCACTAATCAAATACCATAACCATTAAACCTTATCCTATTAGACCCCTAATTTACTTCATTTTCTAATCATAGACAAAAAACTTCTGCGGTCATTTTTGCCGAAACGTTCAAAACAGTAGGTATAAACCCTTATATATGATGTAGTTAAGTACGTAAATCTTTTCTTTACACATTTTTCAACATTTCCTGCTGTCCGGAAGCGGAGTTTTATCTGTTTTTTTGACGGTTATGGCCCTATCAGGCAGGGGTAAATGCAAATCCGAACTGACTGCCCTCGCCCAAACGGCTGTCCACCCAGATACACCCCCCCTGGGCTTCGATAAATTCTTTTGAAATGGAGAGCCCCAGCCCCGTACCGTTGTGGTCATGTGAGCCAGGTACTTTAAAATAGCGGTCGAATATTTTGGGAAGATACTTTTCTTCGATGCCGTTGCCATGGTCCTTTACAAGGAATTCCACCTTCCCATCCTTCCTGAATGCGTAGACCTCTATACCGGCATCCTCCGGCGAATACTTGATGGCATTGGTAAGGAAATTGATCAGCACCCACGACGTCTTTTCCACGTCCGCCTGTATCAGGGGCAGGTCCTGCGCAATGTTCGCCTTTATCTGCACATGCTTCTGCTGGGCCTGGAACTGCACCGCCTGAATGGCCTGATTCACGATCACCGAAGGTTCAGCAGTCTGCAGCTTCAGTTGGATCTTACCTGTCTCGACCTGGGACATGTTCAGCAGCTCACCGGTGATCTTCAACAGCCGGTCGGCATCGTCGGTAATGCTGCGTATCAGTTCCTGCTGCTCGTTGCTCAGATCGCCTACTCTCCTGTCTGTGAGCAGACGGGCGCTCATTTTGATGGACGAAATAGGTGTTTTCAGCTCATGGGAGACGGTGGCTATAAAATTCGTCTTCGCCTCGTTGAGCTCATGAAAAGGAGTGATGTTACGTAATACGATCACCTGACCGATAACGGCCTGATTGGTGGTGACATCCAGCACATCCTTATTAAAATAGCTTTCCTTGTTGTCGGCATAGATCTTCAGCTCGGTCTTTTTGGGCTCGTCCTGCAGCAACGTCCGCATCAGGTCATTGGTCAAAGCGACGTCGGGAGCATACTTCCCATTGATATCCCCCTCTTTCAGCCCCAACAGCTTTTCCGCAACAGCATTGAGGAACAGGATGTTCCTCCTTTCATCCAGACCGATGATCCCGTCCCGCATCTGGTTGATGATGGTCTCGATACGGCTTTTTTCAAACTTGATCTTGGCCAGGTTGCTGCTCTCATATTCATCCAGCTTGCCCGCCATTATATTGAAGGCATTGGCCAGATCCCCGAACTCATCATCCTGCTTGAGATAGATACGCTTCTTATAATTTTTTCCCGCTATCTCCTGTATACCTTCCGAGAGGCTGCGGATAGGGTCGGAAATGATACCGGGTAGATTGAATATAAACGTAAAGGCCACCAGGGTAAGAATGGTAAAGACAATGGCAAGCGTGTTCTTTGCATTGTCCGCCGTATGCTGCGCCGCCGCGCTCTTGCGCTGGATGGCCATTTCATTCACTTCCTGTATCTGATAGATGGATCGCCGTATGTCCGGATAATTGGTCGTATCGGAGGGATTGACCAGCATTTCGGAAAAGTTCTTCGTCAGCTCATCGGTGGCCTCCTTCTCTCCTATTTCCGTGATATTCGCCTGCTGCTTCTTGAGGTTGTCCCGGAATACGGTGGTTGCATCTTTCTTTACATTGATATTTTCCAAGGCAGCCAGCATCCTGTTGCAATAAATCAGGGACTCATAATTGTTCTGCAGCACCTGCCGCCCGTCATTGCTCAGACGATTGATATAATAGAGCCCCAGCACGCCAAATAAAAGAATGACGATAAAAAGGAAAAGCAACCCCATCGACAATTTGGTCTTTAATCGTACGCTCATATCAGGAAAGTATTACCACATCGATGTCCGATGCTGCCAGCTTGTTTAAAAGTTGATTGAATACGGCCGTGCTTAAGATCACATTGTACAGGCTGAGATGTGGCTTGCCGATACAAATGGTAGTGATCCCATGCTGCTCCGCTGTTTCCATGATACCCTTGGCTATATTGCTTTGTTTCACCTTGATCACTTCCGCCCCCAGCTCGGTGGCCAGCTTGAAATTATTGATCAGGTGGCGTTGTGCTGCCAACCCGATCTTATCCCCATCCTCTTTTGGCGTTTGTACATACAGCACGATCCATTTTGAATGATAATAAGTGGCCAGACGAGCCGTCTTACGGATAACCTTTTTGGCTATCTCATGATTGCTGCTGATACAGGCCAGGAAACGCTCGGCCCGTAAATGCGTACCCCTGGGCAGCTCGGTCTCGATCTTCCGTTCCACCTGTGACGCCACTTCCTTCAACGCCAGCTCCCGCAATTGCAGAATCCGGTCCGCCTGGAAGAAGTTCCTAAGCGCAGTCTCGATCTTATCCTGTGTATATATCTTACCCTCTTTCAGCCGTGTCACAAGCTCGTCCGCCGTAAGGTCGATGTTCACCACCTCGTCGGCCTCCTTTAGCACACTGTCCGGTATGCGCTCAGCCACCTCTACCCCCGTAATATTCTTTATCTCCTCGTTAAGGCTTTCTATATGCTGGATATTCACGGCGCTGATGACATTGATACCCGCATCCAGAATTTCCATCACATCCTGCCAGCGTTTTTCATTCTTGCTGCCTTCGATGTTGGTATGCGCCAGCTCATCGACGATCACCACCTCGGGGTGCAGATTGATCACGGCCTGCACATCCAGCTCCTCCAGCTCCTTCCCTTTATAGAACAACTTTCTCCTGGGCAGCACGGGGAGTCCTTCCAGCTGGCTCACGGTTTCCTTCCGTCCGTGTGTCTCGATATACCCGATCTTTACATCCACGCCATTACGCATAAGGGATTGCGCCTCCTGCAGCATCCGGAAGGTCTTTCCCACCCCAGCGCTCATGCCGATGTATATCTTGAACTTACCCCGACGTGACTTCCGGATGAGATCCAGAAAATGTTCCACATCGGGGTTCTTACTGTTCGCTATGGTTGCTTCGTCTGCCATCAATGCAAGTTATCCAATGCAATATTCAATTTTTCTACATTCACTTTGGAAGGGCCAAACAACCCTACCAGTGGTCCTTCTGTCAGCCGGTCTACCAGATCATTGATCTTTTCCTCCTTCAACCCTCTGACTGCCGCGATCCTCCGCACCTGCACCCTGGCGCCGGCCGGAGACAGGTCGGGGTCAAGGCCACTGCCGGAGTAAGTTACTAATTCCGAAGGGATTTCCTCCTTTTTCACACCGGGGTTATGTACGAGAAAGCTGTCGATCCTGGACTGCACATCTTTGAGATAGTCGGGATTGGAAGGCCCTTTGTTGCTACCGGCGCTGCCCGCTGCATTGTATCCCGCGGCAGAAGGACGCCCCCAAAAGTACTTATCCTGTGTAAAGCTCTGTCCTTCCAGGGCATAGCCGACCACTTTTCCATTCACAGATACGGTCTCTCCAAGGCCATGAGCAGGCGCCGCCTGGGCGATCACCCAGATAAGTAAGGTATAGACACCGCAGAAGAAGACTATACAGACAGCCGTCAGCTTCAGCGCGGGTAAGATATGTTGTCGCATATAATGTTTTTTAAAACCAGTTTGATATGACCAGATCAATTAATTTAATTCCTATAAAGGGCACCACTACCCCACCCAATCCATAGATCAGCAGGTTGCGGCGAAGCAGCGCGCTGGCTCCGATGGGCTTATACGTGATACCACGCAATGCCAGCGGTATCAGCAGGGGGATGATGATGGCGTTGAAGATGACTGCCGAGAGGATAGCGCTTTCGGGGCTATGGAGCCGCATTATATTCAGCGCCTGCAACCCGGGTATCGAAGCAATGAACAGGGCGGGCACAATGGCAAAGTATTTCGCCACGTCATTGGCAATGCTGAACGTGGTAAGCGTACCGCGGGTCATCAGCAGTTGCTTGCCTATCTCTACGATCTCGATCAGCTTGGTGGGATCATTGTCCAGGTCCACCATGTTACCGGCCTCTTTGGCTGCCTGCGTACCGCTGTTCATGGCCACGCCTACATCCGCCTGGGCCAGCGCGGGAGCATCATTGGTACCGTCTCCCATCATGGCAACCAGCTTGCCGCCCTGCTGCTCCTTACGGATATAGTTCATCTTGTCCTCGGGCTTGGCCTCCGCGATAAAATCATCCACGCCGGCCTTTTCGGCTATATACTTTGCTGTGAGGGGATTGTCTCCTGTCACCATCACGGTCTTTACACCCATCTTCCGCAGCCGCTCAAACCGCTCCTGTATTCCAGGCTTGATGATATCCTGGAGCTCGATGACACCCAGCACACGTCCATTCTGGCTTACAGCCAGGGGCGTGCCGCCATTGGAAGCTATCTCCTTTACCTTGCTTTCCGTCTGTTCCGGGAAGCTGTTACCCGCACGGACGACGAGGGTCCTGATCGCATCAAAAGCTCCTTTGCGGATAAAGACGCCTTTCGTGGCGCCGAACCGCCCGTCCTCACTTTGTTCGGCAGCAGAACTTCTTTCCCCTTCCGGCAGATCGATACCGCTGCAACGGGTTTCCGCGGTGAAGGCGACAAATCTTGCGCTCTTTGTCTGAAAGCTGCCGGGATTCGCACCTGCCAGCTCGATGATAGACTTGCCTTCCGGCGTTTCGTCCGCCAGCGAGGCCAGTACACAGGCTTCTATAAAGGCCTTCTCATCCACGCCCGGCGCCGGCCAGAAATGAGTGGCCTTACGATTGCCGATGGTAATGGTGCCGGTCTTGTCCAATAACAATGTATCCAGGTCCCCGGCAGTCTCCACAGCCTTCCCGCTCTTGGTGATCACATTGGCGCGGAGGGCCCTGTCCATACCCGCAATGCCGATGGCGCTCAGCAATCCGCCGATGGTGGTGGGTATCAGACAGACAAATAAGGAGATAAAGGCGGCAATAGTAATAGGTGTGCTGGCATAATCTCCAAAAGGCTTCAGCGTAACACACACGATAATAAAGATGATGGTAAACCCCGCCAGCAGAATGGTGAGGGCTATCTCGTTAGGCGTCTTTTGTCTCGACGCGCCTTCTACCAGCGCAATCATCTTATCCAGGAAACTTTCTCCAGGCTGGGTAGTCACACGTACTTTGATCTTATCGCTCAGCACTTTTGTTCCGCCCGTGACGCTGGACTTATCACCACCGGCCTCCCTGATCACAGGGGCGCTCTCCCCGGTGATCGCGCTCTCATCGATGGTAGCCAGTCCCTCGATGATCTCCCCATCCATGGGAATAGTATCGCCGGCCTCGGCAATAAAGACATCCCCCTTTTTTAGCTGCGAGGAAGGGACGGTCTTTATTTCACCTACGTAGATCTCTCCTACCGGAAAGACCTTTTTGGCGGGAGTATCTTCTCTTGTCTTGCGCAGACTGTCGGCCTGTGCCTTGCCTCTTGCTTCGGCAATAGCTTCTGCGAAGTTGGCAAAAAGCAGGGTGACGAACAGTATCAGAAAGATCAACAGGTTGTAGACCAGGCTGCCCTGCGAATGTTCCCCCGCCAGGATCCATACACAGACGGCCAGCATCACTGCCGTACCGACCTCTACAGTGAACATGACAGGATTACGGAATAGTATACGGGGATTGAGCTTTATAAAGGATTGCCGGATCGCCTCCCGTACCAGGGCCGGTTCGAATAATTTGTTTGCTTTATGATGAGTTGCCATATTACAATGATTTATTCCTCTCTACTTAAGGACGAGGCATGCTAAAAAATTCTGCTATCGGTCCGAGCGCCAGGGACGGGAAGAAGGACAGCGCCGCTACGATGATGATCACGGCAAAGGTCATGATCCCGAAAGTGCTTGTGTCTGTCTTGAGCGTACCCGCGGACTCTGGTATATATTTCTTTTTAGCCAGTATGCCGGCAATGGCCAGGGGGCCGACAATAGGTAAAAAACGCGACAGCAGCATGACCAGGCCGTCCGTTATATTCCAAAAAGGGGTATTAGCGCTCAATCCGCTGAATTCCGATCCGTTGTTGGCCGACGCAGAAGAATATTCATACAACATTTCCGAAAAACCATGGTAGCCTGGATTACCCAGCCATGCGGCATATCCCTTTGGGTCATGCGCAAAAAGGTAAGAAGCCAGGGCTGTTCCCGAAAGGATTAGGAAAGAATGCAGCAGGGCGATGATCGTCGCGATCTTCATTTCCTTGGCTTCGATCTTTTTTCCCAGGAGCTCCGGGGTCCTGCCCACCATCAGTCCGCTGATAAAGACGGCGATGATGATAAATATGTAGAAGTTGAGAAATCCTACTCCCACTCCTCCATAAAATGAGTTGATCATCATACCCATCATGGTGAACATGCCGGTGAGCGGAGTAAGGCTGTCGTGCATGGCATTGACGGAACCGTTGGACGTGACGGTAGTCGTCACGGCCCAGTAAGCCGAAGCGGCGGAGCCAAAACGGACTTCCTTCCCTTCCATATTGCCCATATGCTGTGCTATACCCATGCCTCTGATAGCAGGATTACCCTTCATTTCATAATAAATGGAAGGGATCACAAAGAGGAGGAAGCCCACCGTCATCACCCCAAAGACCACCCACGCCAACTTCTTTCTCTTCAAAATATACCCCAGGGAAAAAACCATTGCCATGGGAATGATGACGATGCTAATGTCTTCCACCATATTGGTGAGGTAGTTGGGGTTTTCCATCGGCTGGGCCGAGTTGGCGCCGAAGAATCCACCGCCATTGGTACCCAGCTGCTTGATCGCCACCATGGCGGCCGCAGGGCCACGACTGACATGTACTGTATCGCCTTGCATGGAAATGAACTGGTCTTTTCCTTTAAAGGTCATCGGTGTTCCGTTGAATACCAAGATAACGGCAACGATAATGGACAAAGGCAGCAGTACACGGGTACAGCTGCGTACAAAGTAGTTATAGAAATTACCGAGCTTTTCCGTGGTCCTCTCCCGCATGGCGTTGAATACAACGGCGCAGGCTGCCATACCGGCGCCGGCGCTGATAAACTGGAACAGCATCAGCACCAATTGCCCCAGATAGGACACGCCGGATTCACCGGAGTAGTGCTGCAGGTTGGTATTCGATACAAAGCTGACGGTAGTGTTAAAAGCAAGATCCGCCGACATGGAAGGATTCCCATCAGGGTTCAGGGGAAGCCAGCTCATGTTCATGAGAACAAGCATCGAGAAAAGGAACCAGACCAGGTTGATGGTCAGCAGTGCAACCAGATGCTGTTTCCAGTTCATCTCCCTTTCAGGACGGATGCCACTGAGCCGGTAAAAAAGCTTGTCGATGGGGTTGAATATCCTGTCCGCCCAGGTGGGTTCCCCCATATATGTCTTTCCAATGTATCTCCCGAGAGGGATTGCCAGCAGGACGGTGATAAGATACATGGCTATTACGCCTATAATTTCTGTGCTCATAGTCATTTTAATTTCAGCTTAGAATTTTTCGGGTCTTACCAATACATAACATAAATAGCAGAAGACCAGGATAGCGATGATGAATAGTAGTAACATGCATTTTATATTTTGTCAAAGAAATCGATGGCTTTAAAGAAGAGGGCGAAGCAGATAAGCCCCGCCAGGATCAGGATTACTGTCAGCATATATTTTTGTTTTAAGTTAGCCAGGACCACAGAGAAATCTCCCGACTTTGGGAGGCATATCTTATGATCATCGTCAACCCTATAGCCAAATGAAGTGCCCGGTCCTGAGCAGACACGTAGTAAATTGATTTATAAGGGTATGCAGATCCCCTGTCCGAGTGCGGGCTCGTCCTTACCCTATCAAAATGAAAATAACCCTACCAAAATGAAAATCCTTTAGACGATCAGGCTTCGACGCTGATGTGGTATTCTTCTATCTTCCGGTAGAGAGTGGTGAGACCGATGTTGAGCAGTCTGGCAGCTTCTGTCTTGTTGCCTTTGGTGTGATTGAGGACCCTTTGTATATGCAGTTTTTCTACGCTGGCCAGGTCAAAGGCGGAGATAGGTCCGGTGGGCCGGGAAGTAGTGAACCGGAACTCTGCGGGCAGGTCGTCCACTGTCAGTTCAGGGCCGTCGGAGAGGATGGTGGCTCGTTCGATGACATTCTTTAGCTCCCGGATATTACCCTTCCACTCGTGCTGTTGAAGATGCTCCAAAAAGGGCTTGCTCATCGAGTCGATGCGTTTGGCGCTTTTGGAGGCGAATAGCTTTAAATAATAGGCGGCGATAAGGGGTATGTCCTTCATTCTTTCCCGCAGGGAAGGAAGGGCGATGGTAAATACATTCAGCCGGTAGAAAAGGTCTTCTCTGAACTTCCCTTCCGTCACCTCCTGTTGCAGGTCCCGGTTGGTCGCGGCGATGATGCGGACATTGACCTTTGTAGGGCGGGTATCCCCCACCTTGATAAATTCATTGGTCTCCAGCACCCGGAGCAGCTTGGCCTGCAGGTCCACATGCATCTCTCCTATTTCGTCCAGGAAAAGGGTCCCGGTATCGGCCTCTTCGATCAATCCTTTTTTATCTTTTGTAGCGCCTGTAAATGACCCTGCTTTGTGACCAAAGAGCTCGCTCTCCAGCAGTTCCTTGCCAAAGGCGCTACAGTTCAATGCGACAAAGGGTTTGCCGGTCCTTTTACTACCCTGATGGATGGCCTGGGCAAACACCTCCTTGCCGGTACCTGTCTCGCCCAGCAACAGTACGGTGGCTTCCGAAGGCGCAACTTTTTTGGCGAGGACGATGGCCTCCACGATCCGAGGGGATTCTCCGAGGATGCCGTCAAAAGTATACCGTTTACCTACCTGTTGTTCCAACTGCCGGACCCGTTTTTGCAGCTGCACTTTCTCCATGGCTCTTGCCAGCAGGGGGATGATCTTGTCATTGTCGTCGCCCTTGGTGATGTAGTCGAAAGCACCGTTCTTCATGGCCTTGACGCCATCGGCGATATTGCCATAAGCCGTGAGAAGAATGGTTTCCAGGGAGGGATAGTGGGATTTGAGATCTTTTATAAAATCCACTCCATTCCCATCCGGCAGTTTGACGTCGCTGAGCAGCACATCGACATCCCCTTTCTCCAGCAATTTGCTTCCCTGCTTGAGGTTTTCTGCCTCCAATACGGTAAAGCCTTCCAGGCGAATGATCCGTGCAAGCAGGGTCCGGAGCTTCTCTTCGTCGTCAATGATAAGTACTGTGCCGGTGGACATTGAAATGGAAATTAGAGGGCAAACTTAGTCGAAAAATAGTACATTTGCGTCCCGGCTTTTAAAAGCTGTATCGGAGAGGTGCCAGAGTGGTCGATCGGGACGGTCTCGAAAACCGTTGTGCGGGCAACTGTACCGAGGGTTCGAATCCCTCCCTCTCCGCTAATCTTATATACAATTGATTATCAGTGATTTGTGAAGGATTTTGAATCACTTGGAATCTCCCGAACCTATGCATCAAATGCACACAAATTGATGCAAAATGAATCAAGAAGGTTCGTTATTCGGTTCGTTAATGGTCACTTCCTCGTACGCACCGATTGGATTAATTTGAATTGTTTTGACTAGTAAGAGATGTAGTGTTGGTGTTCACTAAATCTCTCACCATGCACCCCAAACTTCACCATCTTTTTTTCTTAAAAAAGAACAAGAAACACCAACGCAAACCTCTTGCAATTTACTTGCGTATTACTGTCGACGGCAAGAGAGCCGAGGTGTCCACTGGTAAATCAGTTGAACGAAATTCCTGGATGCCAAGGACGGGCAGGATGAAAGGCTCTTCCAAAAATGCAAAGCGCCTCAATAACGATCTCAGCTTAATAGAGTTTGATCTACTGGAAGCGTATCACGCAATGGTCCGGCGAAAAGAAACCATCACTGCCTTATCGCTGAAGAATCATTATTTAGGGGTTGAAGAGGAGCCCAGAATGCTCGTCGACATTTTCCAACAACACAACCGCCGAATGGCCGATCTCATTCCCAAAGAATTTGCTGCTGGCACATTGGAAAGATATAAGACCAGTTTGTCCCACACCATTGAATTTATGATGTGGAAATACGGTGCGGCCGATATGGATATCCTGCGAATCGATCATGATTTTATTGCAGAGTTCGATTTCTTTCTTCGTCACATCCGCGGCTGTTCCAACAATACCACCGTTAAGTATCTCAGAAATTTCAGAAAAATAATCCGCCATTGTATAGCGAATGGATGGCTAAAGAAGGATCCTTTTGTCATGTACCGCGCAAAAATTGTCCAGACCCAACGGGTATTTCTTCATGAAGAAGAATTACGGGCTCTCATGAACAAAGAGTTCTCCATTGCTCGGCTCACCCGGGTAAGAGACATCTTCCTTTTTTGCTGTTTTACCGGTCTTGCTTACGCAGATGTGCGTAAAATAGGACCACAAAATGTCTTTACCGATCAAGATAACCGACCATGGATAGCAGTCAACCGCACAAAGACATCAAACCCTTCAAACGTCCCCCTGTTGCCGGCAGCCTTTCGAATTATCGAGAAGTACCAGGAGCATCCCTATTGTAAGGCGAAAAACCGGCTTCTCCCAGTGTTAAGTAACCAACGAATGAATAGCTATTTGAAAGAAATTGCTGATTGCTGTGGGATCAGAAAAGATCTGACTTTTCACACAGCAAGGCACACCTTCGCGACAACCGTTACTTTAAATAATCATGTCCCGATCGAAAGTGTTTCAAAGATGCTGGGTCATAGAAATATTTCCGCTACTCAGCATTATGCTAAACTATTGGATAAAAAAATACTTCATGATATTCAACCGCTGTTTCTTAAATATTAAGGAGGTTTCTACCTCGTGATGATAGCGACGCAGGCTGTCGTGTTAAAGGTCTTGACAATGAAATTTTTTGATGGGGTGTCCGATCTGACTTTCATTTGCGGAATTAAGCTTGTACACCACCATGGTGGAAACCTTTGGGAAATTAAAGGAGGAAAACCGCCTAACTTGCATACAAAGCAACGAATTAATTAAGGAGTCCATATACAAGAAACAATGGCATCGTCCGAAAAGCGGGAGCATTGCTCCCACAATTGCTGTTTAGGATTGCGCTGCGCGTTGAAGTCGTCTGGGAACCAATCAATCGCAAATACCTTTTCGGGGCCAGGTTCCTTGCTGTTGCGATGGAAATAGTCGCCGGCTACGGTAAAGGCAGGAACCGGTGTATTGATCGAAAGCCATTTGAATGGGAAATCCTCAGAATGGCTTTTCCATTTAACGACACCGTTTTCAACGAGGATCACCATAACCGGGAAATCTCCGAGATCACGATAGCGTAGAAAGGCAGCTGTCCTGGATGCCCCAAAATAAGTCGCAGCATCTCCTATAACGTTTACACTTGGCTTTTGGCCCTTTACCCGCCTCGCAAAGGCTTCAGAGGGCATGAGGAGCTCAGTAGCGAAGTCGTTGGCCTCTTTCTCGTGCTCCCCTTTTGCATACCATTCCGCCAAAGAATGCTTGTTATCGGCAAAGAGAGGTTGAATGTTACCGTGGAGGCAGCTATGCCCAATTTCATGTGCGAGGATAAAATTGATCTTTGGCTGATAGTCGATAGACGCATTAATGCTGATGATGCCGCCGTCCCGGCTCATTATGATCCGCCCTTCGCAACCGTCCATTTCCTTTCTGGTGACCATGAGTCCGCAGGCCCAGGCAATTTCTTCCATGCTCAGATCGCTCGGTTGGCACCAACCAAGGGACAACAACAGTTCCCGGGCGGCTTTCGCGGCATTATTCATTGTCGGAAGTGTCCTGTTTATCTTTTAATAGACTGAATAGCTGTAGTAATTCCTGATCCTCCAAAATGGACGCCTCATCCTTTTTCGAGAGATCTTCAAACCGGCTAAACAGGGGCTGGAACTGACGAGCCTGTTCGGGTGTAAGCAGCTTTTTCAGCTGGTCCGCACCCAGCTCTTTCAGCCGTCTGAATTGTGCTATAACCTCCTTGTAGCGACTTCTGGTTTCTCGTGCCTTGTATTGAGCTGTCAGCAGCTTGATCTGCCGAAGGTGTTTCTGAATGAACGCATCGCCTGCAGGATCTGCCGCTTGTTGCATATCCTTTTCGTCCTGGTGGAAGTTGACCTCGGCCAGGAGCCTATAAAAATGGTTTAGTATTTCCGCATTTGTGTTTGCCATGGCGATTACATTTCAAAATAAGGAGATTGGCGTACCTTATCGATGAGCTTTTCCCGGAGTTTATCTTGCTTTTTAACGGTTATTTCCATGAATGCAGCGATCTCCGCTCTTTTCATTTTGTCCTTAATGCATTCCCAGTATACCTCCAGGTCCTGATCTCCCTTGATGGCCTCTTCCAGCACGCTGATCTGTTTATTGATCAGGATCTCCTTGGTGAATTCGAACTCATCAGGCAAGGGCTCGTCTGAATAGAAATAATCGTCGAAATTCCCATTCAGCATCTCGGGTTCCTTCCCTGTTCTTGTCTTTTCTACCTCCGTGCTCATCGTGCTATCGATGATAAGGATCATTTGTTGTGCCAGAGTACGACCCTCCTTCCATTCCCAATTCCCGGAAATTATAGCATTGTATGCATAATGAGTATAGTAGTCGAAAGGATCCTCCCCCAGCCGCTTTTCCGCATGGGCACCAAAAGTAGCTCGCCGCTTTAGCTTGATACGAAGATGTTCCTGGCATTTTTTCAACGCGCTAGTCCACTGGGAGTCGTCTATACCTTCCAGCTTGCGGCGGTTCGCGTCATAATATTTACCTGGGTCATCCATGTACTGGTATTTACCGTAAAAAATAATTTTTCCCCTGCGGGGGGAATTTGTTCGTAGCACGGTAATATCCTGTGAAGGGCGGACAATCGCTCTAAATAGGACTAATTATATGGCACGGCAAACACAATATACTGACTATAAGTTGATTGAGGAAATCCCCTCCATGGGCGACAATTCGCCACCAAAGTGAAGGGTATTCCAGTAAAACAGGTAGATTCTTTTAAACTTAAAATTCTATATATGAACGAAGAAATAATTATTATCACTCCAGAGGGCGAGGTTATCGACATTGAATTATGCTTTAAACACGGTCATCAGCCCCAACATGGACACAAATATCGCTACAAAGTGGACCACGAGTATTACATCACCCATCACCATATCATGACCGGAGCGCAGATTCTGGAAAAAGCAGGAAAGACGCCCGCGGAATACATGTTAAGGCAAAAAATCCATGGGAACTGGGTGACGATCGAGCCTAACCAGGAGGTCGATTTTACCGCTAAGGGCATCGAGAAGTTCAAGACGATCAAGAATGAGCATACGGAAGGTGAAAGCGAAGAGTCCCTGAAAAGGGATTTTTCGCTCCCGGAAGAGGACGAGGAATACCTGAATAGCCTGAAGCTTCCATGGGAGACCGTTCAGGATGGGCAGGCGCAATGGGTGTTGATCCATAGTTACACGATACCAACCGGCTATAATAAGGAAAGGGTCTTGCTCGGGGTCAGGATAACACCAAACTACCCTGATGCTCAACTCGATATGCTTTATTTTAGTCCGGCGCTTTCGCGTACAGATGGTATCGCTATCGGCGCCGTCAGCCCCCTCACGATAACAGGTGTTGGCTTCCAGCAGTGGTCGAGACATCGGACCGCCGGCAACCCCTGGCGCCCCGGCGTGGATAACCTGAGTACACATGTGCCATTAGCCGAAATGTGGCTTAAACAGGAATTCATTAAAAAACCTGCCCATGACCTACGAGCTTAGATTCCCTGGAAAATTTCACGAGCAGCTCCGTCAGCATCTTTTCCCAGGGGATGGATTGGAGGCCGTTGCTGTTGTGCTTTGCGGGCGCCATGAAGGCGAAGGCTGCTCCATCTTACTGGCGCACCAGGTGGTGCTTATCCCCTATGAGGAATGTGACAGAACGCCTGACCGTATCACCTGGAGCACAAAGCGGGTCTTGCCATTGCTGGAAGAGGTGGAGAAGCGTAAATTCGCCCTACTTAAGATTCACAGCCACCCTGGAGGATACAACCGGTTTTCCCATATCGACGACGCTTCTGATGACGAATTTTTCTCGACGGTATATAGTTGGAGTGAGACCGACCAAGTGCATGGCTCCGCCATCATGCTGCCGGACGGAAAAGTCTTTGGAAGGATCGTTACTCATGACCTGCAGAAAATTCCTTTTGATACCGTGAGCATGGCTGGTGATCAGATACGAATTTGGAGATCCACAAACGGCTCCTCTGCTGAAGCGGATCGCGATGGCTTTTCTCTTCGAAACAGGCAGGTTTTCGGCGAGGCTACTCATGCCCTGGTCAAGACCCTGCGGGTCGGGGTAGTAGGATGTTCAGGGACGGGGAGCCCGACAATTGAGCAATTATTCCGGCTGGGGGTTGGAGAATTAGTTTTAGTCGATCCAAAGCCTGTGGAGGATAAAAACCTCAACCGGATCATTCAGTCGAGGAAAGAGGATGTTCGGCAGAGAATGAACAAAAGCGATATGTTGAAAGCTGCAATTGAAGGGGTGGAATTGGCGACGCGCGTCTACTCGTATCCTGTCAGCTTGTTTGATTCGAAGGAAGCACTGTTACATCTAATCCGTTGTGACGTTTTGTTTGGCTGCGTGGACAGCGCTGAAGGTCGGCATCTTTTGGGCCTGCTAGCTAATTTCTACCTCATTCCTTATTTCGACCTGGGCGTTCAACTCAATGCCGATGGTAAAGGTGGGATCGACAGCATCAGCGCTGTCGTGCACTATATCCAGCCAGGCATGTCGTCTCTGTTAAGCAGGAACGCATACTCTGCAGAGCTGCTGGAAGCGGAGGGGCTGGCGCGCCGGTCTCCGGAGGAGTATCAGGAAAGGTTGAAGGTCGGCTATATCCGTAATACGAATGTGGAGCGTCCTGCTGTACTTCCCGTTAACATGCTGATCAGCAGTATGAGCGTCATTGACAGCCTGAACCGATTACACGATACACCCTTCAAGGAGGATTCCCCTGGAGACTATGCGAGAATGTTGATGGACTATGCTGCTAATTGTATTGAAAACCGGGCCGAGAAAAAATTTCCCGTGGATGAGTTGGCCAGCCGTTTCACGGGCCGAGGGGACTATAAACCCTTTTTACGAATGCCAGATCTCGATAGATTATGAAAAAAAAGAAGCGCCTGGACCGTCTATTGTCGGCTACGATGTCTTTATTCAAACCGCGATATCGTTACCGTATGAAGGCGCACAATCCAATCAGGATACATAAAGGAATTATTTATATTGTGCAGGACGGGTTGGAGGCGGATTCACTGTTTTTTAAGTGTCCCTGCGGTTGCAAAACAACGATATGTTTGAATCTCTTGAAGGATACCAGGCCCTGCTGGTCTTTTTCTGTTAAAAAAGGCAGGATCACTATATCTCCATCTATCTGGGCGAAGGCGGGCTGCGGAAGCCATTTTCTGATAAGGGAAGGGAAAGTCGTTTGGGTAAGGTGAATAGTTACTGTCAAACGATGAATACTTTTCTAAAAAGGAGTAATGCCATACGACTTACTCCATCACTTTTGTACTTTAAAGCAAGTTCGCACAAAACTTCTGAACCATTTTCAAGCCCTCTTCATCCCCAAATTCTGCGGCCTTTTTCCAATTTATACAGGCTTCTTTCAATTTACCCAGTTCTTTAAATGCGAAGCCTCTGTTCTTGTACGCCATGCCAAACGTTGGGTCAATTTCCACTGCTTTAGTATAATCCTCAATTGAGCCAGTATAGTCTCTCATTTCTTCCTTAGCTCTTCCCCGTTTGTCATAGGCGAATTTTAAATGTTCAGCATTAGAATTTCTCGCAATTGCAGTGGTATAGTCCTCGATAGCACTGCGATAATTTCCCATCTGATGCTTAGCAACCCCCCGTTCGATAAACACGTCTTCATTCAAATCTATAGCCATTGTAAAGTCTTCAATTGAGCCTTTGAAATCACGGATGCTTAGTTTGCAAGCGGCCCTATGTACATATGCGCTAGGCACAAGGTCTCCTCTCAGATCTATCACCTTTCCGAAATCTTCGATTGCATCGTTGGCCGCACCCAGATTTTCTTTACACATGCCTCGTATCCAAAATGCCGTAGAAAAACTTGGATTACTTTTGATAACAATCGAATAGTCGTTAATGCATCCAATAAAATCCTGAATATGGTATCTAGCGTTTCCTCGGCCCACAAACGCATCCGACTGGTTCGGCTCAATCTCAATAGATTTCGTACAATCTTCGATACAGCCATAATAATCCTTTACTTTCTCTTTGGCGTATCCACGATAAGTGTACGATTCAAAAAAATGCGAGTCCAATTCAATTGCCAAATTATGATCGGCAATCGCCCCATGGTAGTCACCGTCGTGTCTCTTTTTTTCGGCTCGCTCGAAGTAGAATTTCGCGTTGGGAATAGTATCGCCGATTAGTACCTTGTCCGTTAAGTCGAGTATATCTTCGACCCGCTTAATGAGCCCCTTTTCAAACTTTATTAACTTATTGTCACTCATATAACACCTTTAATTTTATGGATTTCATCCCGCGCTCTTTTCCCTAGCTTCCAGTTCCGACAGTTCCTTTTGTAACTTGCTCTTTGTAAGAGAAAAATACTCATCCCAGTTAACGATGCTGCTAATAGTATTGTAGGCGCTACTATTCTTTATCACATTGATCTCGCGCTGAGTCGAAGCAATAGAAGCTCTGATTCCCTGTATTTCGACAATCAGTAACTGCTTTTGATTTATTCCATCGGACCTACTCGAAAAAATGCCTTTTTCCAAGTTTTCCAAAATTTCACTGACGCGGGTTAAGTCATTTTTCTCGTAAGCCGTGCTTAGCTCTGAAAACATCCTCGTTGCCAATTCCTTTTGCTCTTCTTTTACCACATCAGGATGGCATAGTTTGCTCGCTCTCCGATATTTTTCTCTCAATTCGTTGAGCTCTCCCGTCGTAAGTTGAAACAATTGTTCGTCCATCGTTGCTTCATACTCGCGACTGTATTGGCTGTAATCTTGTTCTGCTTCTTGTTGCTTAGGTGTTCCGAATGTTTGGTTCTTTCTGCAATACAAAATCTTTATGATCAGCGCCCCTAATTCTTTGCTATGTCTTACGCTAAATTCGAGAATTAGCTTCTCCAAATCAACCTTTTGACCTGAAAGAAGGTTAAGTGTGACTTCTAACGAACTCAATTCTAATCTTAAAGCGTCGATTTCAGGGTCAATGTATACAGTTATTTGTCCGTGTTGTTCAACAAAAGTGTCAATCGCGTTGACTGCGCTAGCATATGCTCTATCCTTAATGAATTTGACAATTTCATCTATTTCTGAATAATTGTCAGGGTTTTCTAATTTGGCTAAGTGTTGATCAATTTCTGATTCTTCCTCAAGTGTTATGAGGCTCTTAATAACTTCTAGGCGTTTAATGAGCTTTGCAAGGCTTGTCTGAGGATGTTGTATTGCCATAGGCCAAATTCTATGTTCTCTTTATAGTTTTGAGGTCATTTAAAAGTAGCTCTATTTCCGAAATAGTTTCCAAAGGTAATGCATCCGAAAATTTTTGTTGCTCAATCTCTATTCCCTGCGCAGCATTTAAGGTGTCGATTTCTAACTCTCTCAATTTAAAATAATCATAGGTATACTTTCCTTTGGGGCTACTATTGACTACGGTATATTTAATCAATTTCTTGTTATTTTTAATGATACTGTCATAGCCCAAGTGATCAAAGTATTCATCCAAATTGGGGTGAATAAATTTGTAATTGACGCTGTCCTCTGGGGCCTCGTTCGCCACCGCGGGGTCATTTAAAAAGGTGATATCTTGCCCTTTGACCTTCATATTGCATCTTTTGCAGGCGACACTTAAATTAAATGGAGATAACGCGAATTGTAGATAGTGAACCTTTGGAAGAATGTGCTCAATATCCAAGACGAGATTAAATTCTCCATGGGTGTTTTTGCAACAATAGCAGCAGATTTCGCCGAGTAGGCCTCGGTAGTGGGCTTTTATCTTTTGCTTGACGTGAGCCAGGTCTTCCTGATCCCAAATATTTGTTGTGCCGTTTTCGTGGCAGTAATTTATGGCCCGCTTAATTGCTTCGACGTCTTCCGGGTTAAGTAGGGTTTGATCTATCATAGAATTAATTGGCTGAATCGACGATTTTTAATGCTATTTCTCTAAGACCATCGAAGAGGGAGATCTGTTTGGGCTCGAATGCTTTCTCTTGTAAAGCATTAATTTCGGTGAGGAAACTATCATAATTTATTTTCTTTTCGGCAAGCTTGTTTAACTCATCAACGATAAACTCGGATAAAAATCTGTTTTCCGGCGTGATGACATTAAAATAGTTGTAAAAAGCCTCTTCTATATTAATGGGCTCTTTCGTCTTTCTTGCAAACTGAAAGTTGTGACACTCGAAAACAATCGTGGTGGGGTTGGCCACCTCGGCTCCGGTAAGGATTAGCGCGGAATGGGTGGCAGCAACAATTTTTGGTTGGTAGAGATAAAACAGTTCTATTAGGAGCCGAATATAATCCTTTTGCCAAGAGGGGTGCAGGCTATTTTCCGGCTCATCGATCAGAATGGCGCAATTCTCGTTGATCACCGTCGAAAGATAAATGATGGTGCTTATAAAATTAAGTTCGCCTGAACTCGCGTCATATAGTTCGATGATTTGGTCCTTCTTCCTAAGATATAGTTGAATCTGTTGAATTAAATTTAACTTTTTTAGTAGGCTTTCGTATTGGAGAAGCTGAATTAGGGAGACCCGGTCGAGTTCATAAAAGGAGAAGTCATTTAAAGAGAGCCAGACGATCGACTCGCTACTAATACTACTGGACTTTAGCAAAAGCGATCTGAGGTTGTCTAAAGATGGATCTAGGTCAATTCGAGCGCTTAGATCATCGGGTGAGCCCATATCTTTCGACCCTTCTCTTTTTTCTTTAAGGGCCTCATCAAGGTGCATTTCGGAGATGTTGATTCTTTCGATTCCAATAACTGGATCGTATCCTACATAGCTTAAGGCCTTTGAGACATTTTTAAATCGCGTTATTTCTTCGGGAGAAATATGTAATAACGAGTGTTTTATTGAGCGCCTCGCTTTCTTTCTTCCTGCCCTGTCCCGCAGTAAATGGAGGTTGCGTCCACTATCTGGAAATTTGTCATGAATGGAATTGGATATGGCGATAACTTTTTTACCTTGTCCTAGGTATTGTCTGGTGAGTTCGCCAAGCAGTTGGCTCTTGCCACTGCCATTCTCGCCGATTAATATTGATATATCTCCCTCAGATGCTGTCGTTGAAAGAAGTTCATGTGGTATGGGGGTGCCCGAAGGAAACATGGGTAGATAGGTGGGTTGAGTAGAGTTTAGAGAACTTATACTTTCAACGATTGAAAATAACCTTTTATTTCAAGCTGACATGCCGAAAAAGAAAAAAAGGTGGAAACACCCTTTTTTTACCGCTAGATAAGAGAATATCATACGGGGATGCGTATAGTACTCCTGTAGTTTGGCACCAAATGATAAGGGTGGCTAAGTTAAGATTTGACCATTTCTCATAGGTCGTGTGGCTGCTTTTTTAATGGGTTCGTGATATCGTTTGTTGGGCGGATGCAGATAGTCGGTGGCGCGCTTAAAACACCCAATCTCTTCGAAGTGTGTGTTTGTTGTGTCTGAATTGTTCACAGTTGTTCATTCCACATCGACGTGCACCACAATGCATACTTGCCGCTAAATCCTTCGATACTAGGTTTTGCTCGATGCCGCAGTTCAAAAGCGGCGAATAAAGAGTTTCGATAATTAGCATCGGCAAAGTATTTGTTTTCAGTCAATTATTTATTTGAAAGAAAAAAGCGCAGACTCAGCCGGGAAAGCAAGATCATTATGTAGTGCGGAGTTTTGAGTTGACAATCTACTAATCATCTGCTTTCCGGCTTCTAATCTCGATCAAATCTCTATTGACTATTTGTAGATACTTTATTTACTCGATATGAAGTTATAATATTGAATTCCATTATTTTATATAATATATTCGATGATATAATTCTTTAGAACGTTGGCCGTTTTGTGTTACAAAATGGCAAAAACCATAAAATAGCTTGAATATAGTAACAAATTGTTTGTAACAATATTTGTGATTTTTGAAAGTTTGCTTAAATTTGTAACAGATTATATACTAAAAAATCAATCATTAAAAAACAAATCACCCTTTATTATGCCGAAAACTGGTTTAATAATGAAGTCCTTGAGGGAGAAGTTTGGGTATGTGCAGGAAAACGTTGCGGAGTATCTGGGAATTTCAAGAGAACTGGTAAGCATGTATGAAACCGGAGAGCGGGAAATACCAATCGAAGTGCTGGAAAAAGCAAGCAATCTTTTCTGTGTAGAACCCGACGCCTTCTTCGCAGACACGCCGGAAGAAGCGCTTGCCCAAGTGGCATTTGCCTTCCGCAAAGATGAAATAAAAGCGAGTGACCTGGAAGAAATCGCCGCCTTCGGAAAAATTGTCAAAAATTATTTGAAGATCAAAAAACTCAATGGTTAGTCCTAACGATATCATCTTGGAGGTCAGGGCCAATAAGTTCCGCGACCGGCTGGGCATCAGCAATGCGGACCCGATCGATTTGTACAAGGTGGTGGCGGAGCTCAATATCCTGACCATTTTTCGGGGCCTCACCGAGGACTTTTCCGGTATGGCTCTGAAAGCCGGAGAAAGCCGGTTTATCTTGGTCAATACGAATCAAACGAAAGCGCGACAGCATTTCACGATCGGCCATGAGTTGTATCACCTATGTGAGCAGCAGGACTTCAGCTTTCAGCTATGCCGTGTGGGTCGATTTGACAAAAAAGATCGGGAGGAATATAATGCGGATATGTTCAGCAGTTCCCTGCTCATGCCGAAGGCCGGGATACTCAACAACATCCCGGAAGAGGAACTGGCTAGAGGGGGAGCGATCAGTCTGCCGACGATCGTTAAACTCGAACAGCATTTTGGGGTCTCCCGCAGTGCCCTTCTAGTTCGCCTAGCCAGATTGGAACTGATCAAATTGACCAACTATGAACAGTACAAATCGAATGTCAAACAAAGCGCTTACCGGCTTGGCTACAGTACTGCGTTGTACGACCATGGCAGCGACTACACCATCATCGGTGATTACGGCACCCTTTGTAAGAAACTATTTGAAGAAGAAAAAATATCCGAAAGCCACTATTACAACCTGATGCAGGATATAGGGGTCAATATTGACGAAACATTCGACGAAAATGCCTGGGACCTATGAACCGAAGATACTGCTGGACTGCGATGTCGTGATACATTTCCTGAAAGGCGGGAAGATCATGGAATTGCCGACCATCTTTCCTGGACGATTCGTTATGCTGGATAAGGTCCACAACGAGTTGATGAAACGGAATAGTAATGTATTGGCGATCGGCGTTTTTCTGGCCTCAGCCAAGATACCCATAATACCTATGCCAACGGATCCGTTGATCGTCAAAGAATACTTTACCCTGCGAAAACTAATGGATGACGGCGAATCGGCATGTCTCTCTGTGGCTAAGCATAACGGAGAATATGTCGCCAGCAGTAATATCACACAGATTGCCGACTATTGTCGTACCCATAATATCGTCTATTACACCACGATGGATCTATTGGTGGAGGCGGTGGCAAAAGGGGTGATGACAGAGGCGGATGCAGACCAATTCATCCAAGAGGTCATCCGCCGGGGAAGCAAGCTGCCGAATATTCGGATACGCAACTATAAAAGGAAACTATAAACGTAGATACCGATGAAAATAAAAAGCTGAAGAAAAATATTGTGTAAGAAAAAGGCCCGGGGCGTTTTACGAGAACAACCCAGGCCTTGGGATGAGATGGTGCAAGCCCACTCGTCCGCTTGGTGATACCAACCGCAAAGGTAGCATTGTTAACCAATAATGCAAGCCCATTCACGATCTTTCTTCCGTTCGTGAGCCATTTCCCTCCAAGTTTCTTATCGCTTGCCGGCTCAACGGCCTATCCGTGGTCACCGCTGAAAGTGGGCCTATTATTCACTTTGCCAGTTTCTCCTCTGCAGGCAAAAAGACGGAGCTATGCCCCGTTCATGTTGAGGAGTTCAGGCAGCATTCCCAAAAGGAGGGGTTATGAAGTACGCCGAAAAATTCGGATTACGACCAGCCGATCGCATCGTCGAGAACATCACCGGGCTGGGAATCTCCAAGCATCACGCCATCTACCTGGGCCGAGATTCCACCGGTACAGAATGGATTGTGGAAAATTTCATGGGCCAGGGCGTCCGACTGGTGACAGCGGCCGCTCATTTCAGTCGCGGCAACCCGGTCCACCACATCGAGCGATTTAGAGGAACACCGCAACAGCGAAAATGCGCGGTGCAATGGGCCTTGCAACAGGTAGGACGCCCCTATCACCTCATCCAGTTCAACTGTGAACATTTTGCCGAGCAGGTGCAAACCGGCCGGCCGAGAAGTCGCCAGGTGGAAAGGGTGTGGGTCGGGCTTGCAGTCCTAGTCATTATTCAACTAGTAAAAACAAACCGATGAGCCATTTCCCTTCTAAAAAGCCAATCAAATTAGTAAACTTTAAATTCTTTAAAGTTATGAAACGCAAAGCTCTGATTGCAACACTTTTATTACTCTTTTCTTTTGTGGGCATTCACGCCCAGGACAAATGTCCGAACGTCGTCGTCGTCCGCAAGACACTCTACGACAGTTTTCAGAACGCGAAAGCCAACGTGGAATCGTTAGAAAGAGCCTTGACAAAGGCCAAGGAAGTCCGAGACGATCTCTACCAGCAATACCACAACTGTGAACACCAGGGCGACATCGGCGACATGCTCAAACAGAGAGACGATGAGGTCAAAAATTTAGAGGCCAGCCTTAAGACGGTAACCGAAGGCAACAAAGTGGTCGATCAAGAGATTCGTCGAATCCTGCACGACGCCAAAGACGTACCCGTGGTATACCGGTATTATGATGATGGGTATGGTAACCTTGGACGGGTCTGGACGATGACCTTCACGGCGCAAAACGGTAAGATCGTAATCGTGCCGACCTATTATCAGTTGCCCGATCCAGTGGCGAGCAACAAGTAACACGCTGGAAAACTAAAAATTCAATGTCAAAGTAGGCCGGGGGAAGTCGTGTCTTCCGGCCTTTTTGTGGCGGTCCTGACTATCCCATCCTTCGCCTGGCCTAGTACTAGGTAATAATCGCTTCCTTTAATAAAAGGACGGTTTGGCTCCTTCTGTACCGGGCTTGTTTACCCCAACGCTGGCTTTTACCTCCTTCTCGGGATGCTGAATTATTTCGGCAATAAATGAGCCTACGCTTTTTCTCGAAACCTCTGTGCCTTTAAAGGGCTCGTTTTTCTGCGTCGTTTCATAATTTACTTCGTCATTATCCGTTAGCCAAGCTGGCCGTATGATGGTGTAGTCAAGGCCTGATGCCTCAATAACATCCGCTGCCTTTCGGTAACGGACCAATTCCGAACCAATCATTTTGTTGTTCCATTTGCCGAATGGCCCCGGAACCTCATCATAGATCCCAAGACTTGTCACAAATATCAACCGATGAACCCGATTGGCTTGCATTGTCAGTACGATCTCCTTTGCCATTTTTTCCACAGTTCCAGACAGATTAGCATAGACAATGTTCTGTCCTTCGACGGCCTGACTTAACTGCTCCCTGTTGAGGACGTCCCCGACCACCTTGCTGATGTTTTTTCCATGGACGCCAGGTATTTGACTTGCTTCCCTGGCAAATAGCGTGAGGTGAATATTCTCATTTTTCACCAGAAATGTAATAACGTGACCGGCAATGGCTCCTCCGGCCCCAAGGACTAGAACCTTTGTTTTTTCCATATGTATTGTTGACTAAATAAAAAACAGAAACCGAAGATAGGGAATCGGCTTCTGTTCTTTTGGCATAAAATACTTGAACGCAACTACAATCAGCCAACTTCTACTTCCGCTGGTTTCGCTTTTTTGACAGTATCGGCTAGTCCGAGATTGGCTTTAAAGAATGGAATCAGTTTGTCAAGAGCTATTTTTACCGGTTGGGGCTTATCGTACAAATCATAATGCGACCACCCCTCCGCAATGACAAGTTCCTTCTTTTCGGATCTCGCTCTCCTGATGATTTCCAAACCATCCCGATACGCCCCGAATCCACCCGGCTTGTCGCCAATGACAACCATTAATGGTTGAGTTAACAGCACTTCAGCTAGGTGAAACGCGTCCCAGCCGACTGCGGCGGCGCTGTGAGAGTAAAGCGACCTGTTAAGACCGTGTGGTTTTTGCCCCCGTGGCGTTCTATAATAATCCGTCGCTTCCAAAACATCGATGTCCTTAATTCCCGCTTTCTTTCCCGCTTCTACAGAAGGAGGAAGCAAGTCATCTACACGTAGCTTTGCTCCTCTGGCTTCGGCGGTGCACTGTTCAGCGATCTTTTCCAATGCGCCGACTGGATCCCAGTTGCCGAATGCTTCCCTCCAGAGTCTTCCATAGTTTGCACCCGTGACGGTTCCTACGGCTTTAAAGCGACGTTCGGTCATCGCCGCGTTGATAGCATAACCGCCCCCTCCGCAAATGCCTAAAACTCCCATGCGTTTCTCGTCGACGTAAGGCAGCGTTACCAGATAATCGCAGGCACAACGAAAATCTTCTACACGCAACGTCGGATCTTCGATAAATCGTGGCTCTCCGCCACTGGCGCCCTGGAAAGACGCGTCGAATGCCAGAACAACGAAGCCCGCATCGGCCAATGCCTGACCATACACATTTCCGGAAGTCTGTTCTTTACAGCTTCCAATGGGGTGTGCACTGACTATAGCTGGGTATTTCTTACTTTCATCAAAATTGGGCGGAAAGTAAAGATCGGCAGACACCTCCCAGGCAAGATTTTTAAAAGTTACTGACTTAACCATGATTGTCGATTTGAATGATTAAACAATGGTTGGAAATATCTATTCAACGACAAATCTACTATTGGCAACGTTTTACAATTGAAAACATATCACTAGAAAATCGATACTTTTTACTGATTTCGAAATGCTTTGGGGGAAATTCCTGTCTTTTCACGGAAAAACCGGGTGAAATAGGTGGGGTATTCAAAGCCCAGGCTGTAGGCGATTTCATTTATGGTTAGTTTAGTCTGGCGCAGTTTAGTCTTTGCCGACTGAATGACGTGTTGATGAATGTGGTCCATTGGTGAGTGACCAGTGAAATGTTTGATCACATCGCCAAAATAGTTGGCGGTGAGATTGGCTTTCTCAGCAAAATAACTAACGGATGGCAACTCTGCCATCGAGTCGGATGCCTGGAAATATGCATCTAACTGCTCATAAAAATCCGCTACAACTTTGTTGTATGTCTTACCTCGCGATTGGAATTGTCGTTCATAGAAGGTTTGTGTATAGGAAAGTATTAATGCGGTATAAGAAACCAAGACAGCTTGTGAAAAACTTTTTTGCTTGTATTCTTCAAAGGCCTTAATGAACAGATCGTACAAAATTTCGCTTTCACGAAGGGTAAGAAACAATGCTTCATGCCGATTATAGCCCATGAACGAATAATCCTTTGCAGACTTCTTAAGTAGCGCCTCGTTAACAAAAATTCCATAGCCTGAAAACATACAGCTCAAATCCCATTCCATCGAGTTGCCTGGCTTATCCAAAAACAAGTATGTACTTGACATTTCGTCAATGGGGGGTTGAACTTCGATGTTATTCTTAATGGCAATCAGATAGAAATTTAGATGTACGGGCGGAGATTTCAATAGTAAATTCGGATGGTCATCATAGCGTATAACCTGGATAGCATCGTTGTCAGTTCCATTTACATTAATATATTTCAAGAAGCCTGGAATGTCGTATGTTTTTATTTTTCCCACTGCTCGGCCTTTTTAGTTGAATTCAATGAAACCCGGTTGCCTGATTCTGTTCACTAATTTACGCCTTTTGCCGCGATTGGCTAAGACTTGTACATTACGGGAAGGGCCGACTATAAAGTTGACAGGAACATAAATTCTTAGAATTGAACGCTAATGATCGCCGACTGTCGGGAAACACAGCCTTCGTTTATGCAACGGGCGAGTGATTGGTTTTCGGAGAACTGGCCGATTGTTGCTGGTGCGGCGCTAGTTGTAATTATTTTTTGTATCGGACGCCGGCGGCTGATGAAATATACCTGGAATTTATAGCCCGGCGTCAAATAGGAATTAAAAGCTTCCCAATCCCTCGAATACTTTGGTTCGAATTGAATTCTTTTGCGTATTTTCGAAGTGAAAAGTCGCCAAAAATTCCAGGTGGAAAAACCGGTGCACTTTCAAGTTCTGAGTCAAAGGGGTATTAACAATCAAGATATTATAGCGGAGTTCGAATACCTCCCTCTCCGCAATTATCGGTTAACACAGATTAACTTAAAGAAAGAAAGCCAGCAACGACGCATGTTTGCTGGTTTTTTCATTTTTACTCTCCCCTGGTTTTACCTCCTTTTTTCGATGCATCTCAGTGAGTGATTCGTGTAGTATCTCACTTTACTCCATTTTACTCACTGAAACTGTTGTAACTAATTTATAATTAACATCTTATGAACGAAAAAGTTTATACAATTCCGTTAGTAAGATGTAATTTCACCTTCAAAGCAAGTGTGTTATGATCGAACAAAGTTTTGGTTTGCTTTTCTACCTTAAAAAGCCAGCAGGATTTGTCAAAGGAGAGGTTACTATTTACCTGCGCATTACTGTCGATGGACAGTCCGCCGAATTGTCTACGAAAAGAAAATGTGATCCTCTCCGGTGGAACCAACATGCCGAACGAATGACGGGGAGCAAGGATACCGTCAAAAACCTGAACGCTTACCTGGACATCCTGCAAGAAAAGGTGTACGAAATAAAACGCAAGCTGATCGAACATAACAAACCGATCACTGCCGTCACCATCCGGGATATACTCTCCGGCAGGGAAGTTAGCTATGAAAAACCCCGGATGCTCCTGGAAATATTCCAGCACCACAATGATCAGGTTGCCGCCCTGGTCGGGAAAGGATATGCTTCCGGCACCCTCACGCGGTATACCACCTCCCTCAAACATACCCGCTCCTTCATAGAATGGAAGTACAAGGTATCCGACCTGGACATCCGGAAACTCGACTATGAATTTCTATCTGAATACGAATTTTGGCTGAAATCTACACGGAATTGCGATCATAATACCACCATGAAATACCTGGCAAACTTCCGGAAGATCGTCAAAAAATGCCTCCAAAATGGCTGGCTGGCCTGTGATCCGTTTATGGGTTTCAGCATGGCTAAAATAGAAGTGGAGCGCCATGCCTTGTCTATGGAGGATCTGCAATCCATCGGAAATAAGAGCTTCGAGGTAGAGAGAATTAGCCAGGTACGGGACATTTTCCTTTTCAGCTGCTACACCGGGCTGGCCTATGCCGATGTTAAAAAGCTCAAGCGCTCCGAAATTACCAGCGGGGTAGATGGCGGGAAATGGATATTTTCTAAACGTCAAAAAACGAATACCCTATCCAGGATACCTTTGCTCCCCAAGGCCCTGGAAATCCTGGAGCGGTACGCTAATCATCCGCAAAGCCTTCTTTCGGACCGGGTGCTTCCGGTGTTAAGCAACCAAAAAATGAATGCCTATCTGAAGGAGATCGCTGATCTCTGCGGGGTTCATAAAAGGTTAACTTTTCACATTGCCCGGCATACTTTTGCAACGACGATCACACTTAGCAACGGGGTGCCTATAGAAACGGTATCCAATATGCTGGGGCATAAGAATATCCGGACCACGCAGCACTACGCTAAGATTGTGGATAATAAGATAAGTGCGGATATGAAGAGATTAATGGAAGAGTTGAGGTAATCAGCGAAGGCTACAGCCTAACCAGGCAAATCAAGCAGGAAACAATCGCAAAAAAAATGAATATTACCAAGCAGCGATATTCGAAGTTGGAAAACCATAGCAACCTAAGTCCGGAAAGAGTTAGTGAAATTTTGATGATTTTAGGGTATACATATGAGAGCGCAAGGAAGTATTTGGACTCTATTCCACCTCAATAAGGGTTATGTGAATACTTCCGCTGGCATCAATACTATATAAATCATTCTCTGATGGGCGGTGAAGTCTTTCCAGCTAAATTTTTGTAAAGCTGTAGTCGGGACTTAAATGCTGCTACACTATCCGCAGAAGTACGCTGATTAATCTTCAAAGCGTCGATGGCTTTCTCCTCGGTTTCTATCGCTTTTGATATATCACCCGCGCGCCGATACCACTCTGCCATAGTATGATAGATGTTTGGAAGATCAACCGCATTCGGTGAATACTCGATTCTCGCCCGATAAGCTTCGACACCCAATTCATAAATCTGGGGCGCTAGCTCTCGCACTTCGGAAAACAACTTGATATTATTGAAAATGATATAATAAGGAGGAATGTCGTAAGTCGAGGTCCCCATTAACACTTTGCCATACTTATAGGCTTCCCTTGGGTCGGTCTTGAGCAACAAATTAAAAGTAAAGGCTGCAATATTCGGTGTATATCTAAGCTCAGGCTTTTTTCTAACTATTTCATTAATCCTTTCTAATAGAAGCGAATCTGATTGCCCAAAATTCCGCTCTTCAACATCGGCTCTATAATATCTTAATTCGTCACCCACAGAATCATCCATAATTTTTAAACGCATATTCAATTCTCTTTCTGCTGATGCTTTTTCTATATTCAAGCTATTATTCAATATTTTTGGCAAAACCTCATCAAGATAGTGAGGATGTCCGATCCAGGCTACCCGTCCCTCCTGATTCACAACAAATGCGACAGGTATACCAGCTTCCCCCGAAGCATTGAGCCATCTATTCGCCATAGAATTGCCGTCTTCCGTGGCAACTAAATAGTTCATTGCACTTCCATTTCTTTTCATAAATGCTGTTAACACATTCATTGAAGTATCCTTCTCCATGACATCGATCCCCATAACAACGACGGTCTTTTTATAATTCTCGGCTACAAGAGAGAGATGGGGCATTTCTGCGATACAAGGGCCACACCATGTCGCCCAAAATTCCACTACATACACCATACCTCGTTCGAAGCCCCGGATCGGCGTACCCTTTAACCATGCGCGCACATGGAGTGACGGAGCGAGGTCGCCAATGTTCAACGCAGGTTTAGTGGCCTGTCCATTGGTGGTAACTGTTAAATTACAGAATACCATAATTAGCGCTAATTTTAATTGCCTATACATGTTATGTCTGCTAATTTATCGAATTTATTCTTCAATTGGTGGTAATTTTGAAACAGGCATCTTATCACCGTAATCCGGTTTCGCTGAATGGAATTAAAAGAGGAATGTGCCCTAAATTCTTTAGAGCTTCCACGCAATACCCATAGTCTCATTCTGTGGGCTTGCTTGGTACTCGTATTCAGCAGGCTCAAATCGAATAAGGGACCAAACTATGCGGTAACTGTGATCTCAAATATCCAAAAATAAGACTACCCACCCAATAAGAGTTTAAACTTATTGACTTTTCCAACACTCTTAAATTTGGTATGAAATTAAAGCAAATTTAAATTTGATATGCTACCATCTTTCTTTCAGTAGTTCTATAATCCCAGAATATGCTTGCGCAATATGACCCAAATGTGAGAGCAGTAATCACTTACCTGCAATTGCTAGGCGTAAAAGTGACCAATTTTACAGTAGATAACACATTGCAAAATCATCGGGATTGGCCAAGCCTGCTTTGCGTTAGTGACAGCTTATCTAAATGGCACGTACCGAATGCCGCTGGCCGCATCGATAAAGATGAAATCAACCAATTGCCCGTCCCCTTTCTTGCAGCCGTTCTTGATAATGTAAGTCCCTTTGCCGTGGTAAAGGAGGTCACAGAGACTAAAGTAGGGTATTTCCCTCAAGGGTACAAAAGATATAAGGTAGAAACAAAAGAGGATTTCTTTAAAATTTGGTCCGGAGTATACCTGATAGCGGAACCCAATGAAAGATCTGGCGAAAAGCATAAGGAATATACGAAAATAATGAAGAAGGGCTATATTAGGTCTTTCATCCAAGGTTCGGTATCGTTGCTTTTACTTTTTGCATTATTTTATCTTCTCCGGATCAGAATAGATACAGTTACATCGTTGCCTATATTAGGCATATATCTGCAATTTCTTGTTTTACTTGGAGGGATAGTTGTTGCCATTTTATTGTTATGGTACGAGGTCGACGATAACAACCCGCTCTTGCAAAGAGTATGTACTGGGTTGGCTAAGACAAATTGTCACGCTGTACTCAGTAGTAGAGGCGCCAAGGTTTTTAGCTGGCTTAGCTGGAGCGAAGTTGGTTTTATTTATTTCAGCGGGGAGCTTTTAATGCTTCTATTTTCGGCTGGTTCTCTGACAACCACGATGGCGTTACTGGGATGGCTGAGTATCCTGGCATTACCTTACCCAGTCTTCTCTCTTTGGTATCAATGGAAGGTAGCGAAGCAGTGGTGTGTGTTATGTCTCTGTGTGCAGCTGTTGCTGGTTATTGCAGCGTTGAATACGATAAGTAACGGCCTGCTATATATTAAATTTGATCACCCGTTTGAACTGCTGATCGGCACTGTCGTCTCTTTTCTGCTGCCTGCGCTAATATGGATGCTTAGCAAACCTGTTTTATTTGGAATGCAAAAGGCAAAGAAAATGCACAGAGACTATTTGAGAATAAAATACAATGAGGAGATGTTTGATATTTTACTAAAGAAACAAACGCACTTGAGAATACCCGTAGACGATCTGGGTATTGACCTTGGAAATACAGACGCATCTAATGTATTGATAAAAGTATGTAACCCCTATTGCGGTCCCTGCTCAAAGGCTCACCAGCAAATCGAGGACTTACTGGAACAGCACAACAATTTGCGAGTAAAAATAATATTTACCGCCAGGAATGACAACAACGACATAGGCGCATTCCCGGCAAGGCATTTAATGGCTTTAGCCAGTAAGGGAGACGAAAAGATTACCAAGCTTGCGCTGGATGACTGGTACCTGTCGGCAGTAAAGAATTATTCCCTTTTCGCAGACAAGTATCCGTTAAATGGCGAACTGGAAAAACAAGGCCCCAAGTTGGAGGCTATGTTTTCCTGGTGCAAAGAAATGAACGTGATCGGAACACCAACCTTTTTCTTCAACGGACACCTCTTGCCAAATGCGTTTGGCATTGACGAATTAAATTATTTTCTCTGGGAATAACTTCACTGATTTAACACTTGCAGTGTAAAGCGGGTATTCGTTAACAAATTAAAAATAAAAGTATGAAATCGAAGAAAATCAGCCTTGAAACGATCCAAGGCAAGCTAAGCCGCAACGAAATGGCACGCATCATGGCAGGCAGCGGCGATGGACAGTGCGGAGCCTGTTCATGCATACCTTGTCTCTTTTCAGATGGTAGCCAAGGTATCTGCCGCCTTAGTACTGCCTCATGGAAATGCTATTGCGCCAGCGGCGGCCTTTGTTAAAGGCAATTATCGTTAAATACAAGGCTATTGTAAATTATAGCCTTGTTAATTTTATAGTCTCCCATTCTTTGTCGGTGTCACCCTTTACTGCTGACTGTTAACAGGGCTGACGACAACGGCTTTTATGGAGTCGAGACCGACAGTGAGCAGGGCAATGCTTATTGCGGCGACGTCGGCAAGGGCGAACATCCTCCAGCTGAGGGTAATGCGGCTTGGAATGGAGAGATATTGCTTTTCATCCATACAAAGCGACGAACAGATCGCTCCACGATCCTCCGCCTCAACACGATCCGTCTCCACGACAAGCTCCCCTACACGAACCGACGTTGCCTCATCAGCTCCTCCAAGGCACCCTTAGGGCAATTTGTTTTTTGTCGGCGCTGTGTTATACTTCCAAAAGATCCCCAAAACAATGCTGCCAATGCAACTATAGTTCTAATAGCGGTCCAGATAGTAACCCATGTGATCCTTTTGATTTTTATTCTAATCTGCGACTAGCTGAGATTTTCCTATGACACTCTCTATAGTCTCACTGGAGGTATTTTCTCGTTGCAATTGTAGTGGTCTTCGCATATATCAGCGAAGGCTCTAAAAGAGCTATAGGCTGCTGATTGCTCAGGGTATCCAAATAGATACCATTTTGAACCACCTGGAAGGCAAACTGGGCTTGATTCGGAGCAAGGGATTCAATGTGAAAATGGCTAAATATTTTTTTTCAATTAAACTAAATTCATTAGCTTTATTAATGCTAAAATCGTTATCAATGGCAACCATTCAAGAAATGAAAGAAAAACTTCAAAAGTTTGGGACCGAGCTTAAAGGCATTAATCAAGCGCAGTTTACTATACATCCTAACTCTGCTGGAATGATTGATCGGCAGTGTCCAGACTGCAAGATTCTATTTTCGGTAGACGATGAGGACTGGGGAAATATTATGGATAATGCTTATTGTCCTTCTTGTGGTAGTAATCACAGCAAAAGCGATTTCACGACTGATGCGCATAAAAAATTGGTGAAAGAGTCCGTTCAACGAGCAATTCTTGACAACTGGAACAATAACACTCCCATACCAAATACCATAGTAAAAATAGAATGTATTTTAAGTCATCAGAATCACGAGGTATGTTCAACCTGTGGCTTTAAATTCATGACTGATGAACTTGCATCATACTGTCCATGCTGTGGTACTCCGCGCCCAAACCTTCGTTAATAAAAAATATACCTATGTCGAAGATAGAACAGTATTTACGTTTCAAAGATGGAACAGAGTGGCTACTTGTTGATATCACTTATATAGATTTCGCCGCTAACCATGAAGCTGCCGATGGTGATGCTATTAAAGATGCTTACGAACGGTATAAGCTTGAAAATGGAATGAAGGAATTGTCGGACTATGCAGGCTATGATCCAGAAGGAGGCATTATAATAGGAGCAGAGATTATAGAAAAAGTTGATGGAAAGGAGGTAACAAAATTAATAAGAAATTGGGGTTTGAGGGATTATTAACTTTTGAAGCAGAAATACTTGTTTATGCTAATCTCCAAACGGCAAAGCATCCAGTCCCCCAAATAGAACCTATATTCTGGTTTTCAAAAATTGTAATCCTTAAATAAATTTCCTACATTTGTACTGTCTCGTGTATCAATACACAATACATTAAAAGACTTGCCTCTGAAATGATACAGTCAATTACTCACAAAGGATTGCGCCTCTTCTTTGAAAAAGGGAACGGATCTTAGCTTCCTGCAGAGTATTTGGCAAAAATTGCCCTGATTCTGGATGCCCTGGATGCTTTGGCCTCTGAAAACGATATCAAAGCCCTTGGAGGTGGCATCCACATGCTGACAGGCAATTATGCCGGTTTCTGGTCAATCAAGGTTAGCCCTAACTACCGGATTATCTTCCGGTATAGTAAAGGCGAAGTATTCGATGTCGATTATGTTGATTATCATTAATAGAAGGAAATACTATGCTGAAAAGAGCCTTACCCCCTGCACATCCGGGGACTGTTTTGCGGGAGTTGTTCATGAATGAGCGCAACTTGACCATTTCTGAACTTGCAAAGGGCCTCGGGATGACTAGGGCCAATGTGTCCGCAGTTGTCAATGGCCGGGCCGGCATCAGCCCGGAAATGGCCGTCAAGCTTTCCGCCGCTTTCGGTAACAGCGCCACTTTTTGGACCAACTTACAAACGAACTACGAACTTTGGCACGCTGAAAGGAAGGTCAAGCGTTCGACGATCCGGCACTTTAAGCTGCCAAGAGCCCGGCAGACGGCTCATGCATAATGGAAATGAGTTCCGAATGTGCAGAACATTATTTTAAAGGCCACTCCTGGATAGCTACTTTTGTTATCGATCGTCACCAAATCATGTGGTGGAAAATTCGGTGGCGTCATGCTTGACCATAATTTCATGCCATTTTTTTCACCAGATATCCTCTACTGGCTTATTATAAGATTAAAATTATCAGGTATTGCTAATCGTTCCAATCCTCGCTGGCGCGACACCGAAGCGTTTTTTAAAGGCATAGGAAAAATGCGGCAAAGATTCGAAGCCCAACTCCAGGTAAATGTCGGAGGGCTTTTTACTCATTTTATTGAGCAGGAAATAGGCTTCCTGCAGGCGACGCTGAACGAGCCAGTGATTCGGCGTATCATTGAATATTTGCTTAAAATCCCTTTTAAATGCCGATAAGCTTCGCCCTGTCAAATAGGCAAACCGGTCAATGCCCACATTGAATTTGAAATTACGGTTCATAAACTCTTCGATGTTTATTTTCTCCGGCATACCATAGTCAAAGAATAAACCAGCCAGCCCAAGTTGTGCCTGTAAAAGAATAAGGAGCAATTCTTCTCGCTTGACATCCGCAAAGGGTTCGCTTATTTTTCCGTGATCATAATAGGGCAACAGCGACTGAATAAAATGCGGGATCAAATCATGTCTGGGGATACGTACAACTGTATCGGCCGACACGAATTTTGTCAGTGCTGTTGGATGTTTTTGCTCGAACCGCCTGAGGAAGGGCTCGTCAAAAAAGACAAACACTTTTTCAAGCTCTCCATTTTCTCTTTCCTTTTTGAACCTTATCAAACGGTTCTTCCTGGCAAGTCCGTATTCTCCGGATTTGAGCACATGACTATAACTGCCGTCATACAGGTGCATTTCACCTTTTATGATGTAGGCAAAAGTATGGTCAGCGATAAATTGTTCCGGCGTGACCACGCCAATATGATAATTAGCCATAATTCATTGTTGACAACAAGGTACGGGTTTCTGCAACAACCCTGTCCTGGAAAGCGGTATCGCGTACCAATTCGGAGCCAAGCATTGGCCGGCCTTTTTCATCAAAATAAATACCTGTTTTGCCTGATGTATCAGTCAGGATCCCGGTTATGACTTTTGCGGATTTTTTTGGAGTGCTGCTGTATTTGGAAAAAGGAGGAACGATCGCCATCAAATGCCCAAACAAAAAGCGCAAAAATGCATTGGTGCTTTCGCCGCCAAGATTTGTACCACGGGTTATGCCCGGCTCTACTGCATTGTAATGCAGCCTCCTGTCTTCGCGCGCAAAAGCCATGGCAGATGCCAGGATGCATTGCTTCGACGTGGCGTATGCATCAATGCCCGGCATTTTAGAGCCACCTGCCTTCCATTCGCCGCGCGCGCTTGCTTCGGCAGATATGTAGCGGCCGCCTTTCATGCCCATTATTTTGGCAGGCCGTCGCTCCGGGTCTTCAATCGCGGAAGCGACAAAAACAATATTGGCCCCTTCGGGAAGGTGAGATGTAAGCCGCTCCGTTAAAACAAAGGGGCCAAGATGATTTGTTGCAAATGTACTGTCCCAGCCCTGGGTAGTTTTGGAAGGTTTTGCCGGCATGATCCCTGCATTGTTCAACAACCCTGCAACAGGAAGGCCAAGTGATACGATCTGTCGTGCTGCGTTGCTGACGCTTTTCATATCAGATATATCGCATACGACCGGTACTGCTTTTTGCCCGGCGGCCTCAATAGTTGTTTGTACCCTGGTTAGCTTATCACGGTTTCTACCAACGAGTATGATTACGCCGTGTTTTGCCAATTCAAGGGCTGTGGCATAGCCAATGCCAGAAGTTGGCCCTGTGATGATGTATGCTTTCATGCTGCAAAATTCGGTCAGATATTGCAAGGAGACTTTCCTGTAAAGTCCAAATCTTGTTACCTGAAAAGGCCAGCAGCTAGGTGGGATCGAGCCATATTCGGTTAGCCCATTGTCATGGATTTCTATACAACTAATAGCTATCCCTCTTAACAAAGTCATTGATTTTCAATAAATCCTTGTTAAAACAGTAGTGAAAGAGATCGCAGTGGATATTCCACACCAAACTGAGCCACCTTCCAACGAATAATAGACTTTTACACTCAATTTCAAACCCAACAAATTAGTATGGATTCGGGTTGAATCACCTGCTTCAGGTATTTGTTGAGGGCCTTTTGCTACGGTATTGCTTTGCGGTCATGCCGGTTTGCTTTCGGAACGCCTTGTTTAAATGACTTTCGTCGGTAAAACCCAACTCTGCCGCAATTTCGGAAATAGTTAACCGGCTATGTAATAAGCGCGTTTTTGCCAATTCCAGTTTATAGTCAAGGACAAACTGTTTTATTGTCTTTCCCGTATGCGTCCGGAAATAAGCGCCGACATAATCCTTAGACAGATGGAACTGTTTAGCCAACTGATCCAGGGTTATACAGTCATTGTCATAAATATGGTGCTGGATATAGTATATCATCTCATAGGCCATATTGGCGGTCTTTTCCTTTGAAGAAACTAATCCGGTTTCGGCAGCATAACGGGCGATGATGTTGAGTAGTAAAAAGACAAGATTTTGTAGAACTATTTCTCTAAAAAATACCTGTTGACCCCATTCCCTTATCAACCTTCGAACCAGCATCCCCGAGAAGGTCCGGTCTTCCTCGTTCATTTCGATATGGCCCTGGTATTTGGCGGCATTTTGAAATATGTATTCCAGCTCCTTAAAAAAATACCCTAGTTCCGGCTTGTCCTCTCCAACGGGCGAAACTCTTTCAAAAAAAGAAGCGGTAAAATCAATGATACAGAAGGTAGACTGGACATGCGTCTGAAATGTATGGCTATCCGTTGGCGTCAGTAAGAAAAGATCATCTCTGCCATAGGCAAACTGATTTTCATTTATTACGTGAATACCCCTGCCTTCCAGCACATAGATCAATTCAAAATAATTATGTCGGTGTAATGGGCTACTGTCCGCAAGATATTCTTTGATGGAAAGCTGGAAATCGGTTGGTAACCGGGTCATTGTCATGTTGGAAAAGTACTGAAAATTGTTTGCTTTTTACCTATTTCCCCATGCTGGCTGGTGGTAAGTTTGCATCTGAACACATCCGTCAAAAAATGAAACAGTTTTATCTCCACCATAAGGCGGACCTGATCCGTATTGGCGCGACTGGCATCGCTTTAGGTATAAGCCTTTCAGGGGTTTGGAAAGCAGTTATCTCTTTCGATATTATAGCCATTGCGGCCACCCTCATCGGCGGTTTTCCGATGTTCAAGGAAGCATTTGAAGCTATCCGACAACGAAGGATGACAATGGAGCTATCCATGTCCATCGCTGTTCTGGCTACCCTCCTGATTAGTCAATATAGGACCGGCCTGGTTATTACTTTATTTGTCCTGGTAGCGGAGCTATTGGAACACCTGACCGTAGATAATGGGCGCAATGTGCTTAAGAAGTTAGCGGATTTGCTGCCGCAAGCAGCCACTATTCGGAAAGACGACAAGGAGACGACTGTTCCCATCAATACCCTACAACCCGGGGATCAAGTAATCGTTAGGCCGGGGACCAGGATTCCGGTTGACGGGATCGTTACAAAGGGGAACAGCTTTGTAGACCAAGCGGCAATTACCGGCGAATCCTTGCCGGTGGAAAAAACACCCGGAAAAGAAGTACTGGCGGGTACGGTAAACCAATCTGGTGTGCTGGAATTGAAAGCTACCAGCATTGGCCGGGAAACCAGATTTGGAAAGATTATCCAGGTCATCGAAGCCGCGCAGGAAGGGCAAGCCCCCATTGAAAAAACAGCGGATAAATTGGCCGCGCGTTTGGTATACTTTGCCTTAGCTGGGGCAGTCTTAACCTATATCATTACGCGGAATATGACCGCTACGATTGCCGCCCTGGTGGTAGCGGGAGCTTGTGGTGTGGCAGCGGGCACCCCGTTGGCGATCCTGGCCGGAATCGGACGTTGCGCAAGGGAAGGTATCATTGTGAAGGGGGGTATTTACCTGGAACAGCTTGCGCATCTCGATACGGTGGTACTGGATAAAACGGGTACGCTGACGTTAGGCCAGCCGAAGGTTATAGGTATCCTTCCTTTTAATGGCAGGACAGAACAACAATTGCTGCAAATATTGGCTACGGGAGAACAACATTCCGAACATCCCCTGGCGCAATGTATCCTCGATAAAGCAAAACAGGAAAATGTTTATCCCCGCCCGTACGAAGGCTTAGAATACCTGCCGGGTAAGGGCCTTTCGGTACGAGCGAATGGGAATGAATTTTACATCGGTAATAATGTTTTATTGGAGGAGAAAGGGGTCAACGTACCGGAAGCTGCCCAGGATCTGATGGAAGATGAGAAAAGTCGGGGATATTCGATTGTCTTAATCGCCGACAAAACCAAGCTGGTAGGTGGCGTAACCATAGCGGACACGGTACGACCGGAAGCGAGTTCGGCCATTTCAGCATTCAGGGATTATTCCATTTCCTCCATAAGCCTATTGTCAGGGGATGCGGGTCCTGCGGTAGAAGCGATGGGTCGAGCTTTAAACCTGGATGAAGCCATTGGAGATATGTTACCAGAAGATAAGCTGGAGTACATTAAGCGAATGAAAACCCAAGGCCGGAAGGTGATGATGGTGGGCGATGGGATCAATGATGCCCCCGCCCTGGTGGAAGCAACGGTTGGGGTAGCGATGGGGGCGGGCACCGATATTGCCTTTGAAAGTGCGGACCTGATCCTGCCTACCAATAATCTATTAAAGGTGGCGGTGGCTATGAGTATTGGTCGGCAAGTGATGAACGTTATCCACTTTAATTTTTGGGGCACGGTCATCGTGGATAGTATAGGTATCGTACTGGCTTTTTGCGGATGGTTGTCACCTATGGGAGCTGCAATGATCCATGTGAGTTCGGAATTACTGTTTATTTTGAATTCAGCAAGACTTTTTAAATCGAACCAATACCTTGGCATCGCTTGGAGCCGAAAATTTCATTTCGCTCGTGGTCAACATCGGTGGCGATGACACAGGGCGTGTAGCTTATTCTCTGCTCAGTTGACAAAATTCGCAACGGGATTGCAAGTTCTTTATAATCATTTTCTAATTATTTTCTAATTGAAATAAGTTTGCGCCGCATAAAAGAATTTTAACTTTGCATCACTTTAAACAAAACAGTGTTCGGTATGACAAGCGACAGTCATTCACGGAGTCAACATATTAACTAATCTCCCTTCTTGCCGGACCGCTCCTTTTGCAGCCCAGTCAGGGGGAACCAAAAGGAGAAGATATGCTCACCATCCTCCAGTTTTCTTTACGTCTTCTTATTGCTTTATTGTTAGGCGCGGCTATTGGCGTGGAGCGCCAGTGGCGACAGCGAATGGCTGGCTTGCGTACCAATACGCTCGTTTCGCTTGGTGCCGCCATTTTTATCGTCCTTTCCGTCAAGATCGGTGGTGACGCTAACGGCCGGGTGGCGTCCTACATCGTCAGCGGTATCGGGTTTCTGGGCGCTGGCGTGATCATGAAAGATGGAATGAATGTCCGGGGATTGAACACCGCAGCGACACTTTGGTGCTCGGCCGCTATCGGTTCGCTCGCAGGCATGGGCTATTTCTCCGAGGCCGTTATCGGAACACTCTTCATCCTGCTGTCCCATCTCATCCTTCGCCCTGTTGGCAACAAGCTCAGCGCCCTTCCGATCGACAAAGAGGCTGTTACCCAACTCTGCTATGTCTTTACCATCCGAATGAAGCAGGATATAGAGAACCAGGTGAGAGTGCTTCTAATGCAATTCATGAACGATGACAATCAGCTGATCCTCCGCTCACTCAGGAGTACAGATAACGGTGATCCTTCCATTTCGGTGGTCCATGCAGAGATATTTGCGGCTGGTAACCAAGACAACAAGATCGAGCGGCTGGCGGGGAGATTGACAATCGAGCAGGGGATCAGTGAGGTGAGTTGGAAGGTCGTCGGAGAAGAAAACGATTTATAATGTAAATATACGCTTATGAATGGAGCGGGTAAATGGATAGTAAGTACGGTGACTGTTTTTTTGATGGTCTTCCTGATCGATTTCAATTGCGCCCGGAGCGGAGCCCGGTCAATCCATGGCCACTCGGTGATGGTGGTCAACCTGATTGTGGGGAGTGTCACCCTCCTATTACTGATATTTTCAAAAATCAGCCAAAAGCGCTAGTATGAAAACATATTTCAGAGAGGCCAAAAATAAGTTGTTATCCTTCAATGGGAGCGCTGCGGGCAAAGGGGGTCAGGAGATCGATGCAGCGGCGGCTACCAAGCTGAAAAATGCCTCGCGCACGGAACAGAACTATTTTTTTGCCATGCTCGACACGCAGGCGTCAGGCCTCACCGAGAAGCAGGCACAGGAAAGACAACAGCGCTTTGGTCTCAACGAAGTGGCGCATGATAAGGCCCCGGCTTGGTATATGCAATTCTTAAAAGCTTTTGTCAACCCGTTCATCGGCATTCTCGTCGTCATTGCGATCGTTTCTTTGATCACAGATGTCCTGACCGAGGCACCTGGTGACCGCGACTATAAGACGATCATTGTGGTATCCATAATGGTTTTGCTCAGCGTCCTGCTGCGCTTTTGGCAGGAATTTCGAAGCAACCGCGCAGCCGAGCAGCTCAAAAGCATGGTCAAAACAACCTCCACGGTCCTCAGGAACGGAGTGCTGGGGCCGGGAAAACGGGAACTTGATATCAAAGAGCTGGTGCCTGGGGATATCGTATTTCTGTCGGCCGGGGACATGATTCCAGGAGACTGCCGTATATTACAATCAAAGGACTTATTTGTAAGCCAGGCGGTACTGACGGGGGAAGCATTGCCTGTGGAAAAAAATGAATACCCCATTGCCGACGCGGATAATCGTTCCCCATTGGAGCTGGACAATTGTTGTTTTATGGGCACCAATGTGGTCAGCGGAACGGCCCTGGTTGTGATCGTGACGACGGGCAGTCAGACTTATTTCGGGTCAATCAGCAAGGCGGTGACCGGAAAAAGGGCAGAAACGAGTTTCGACAGGGGAGTCAATAGCGTAAGCTGGTTGCTCATCAAATTTATGCTGGTGATGGTGCCGCTTGTATTTCTGATCAACGGGTTCACAAAGGGTAGCTGGTTGGAGGCTCTGTTGTTTGCTATCGCGGTTGCGGTTGGTCTAACCCCGGAAATGTTGCCCATGATTGTCACGGCCAACCTGGCAAAGGGTGCGGTGAATATGAGCAAGCGAAAGGTGATTGTCAAACGGCTGAATGCCATCCAGAACATTGGGGCAATGGACATCCTTTGCACTGACAAGACGGGTACTTTGACGATCGATAAGATAGTGTTGGAAAGACATTTGAACGTACTCGGGGTGGAAGACGATGAGGTGCTGAAATGGGCTTACCTTAACAGTTATCACCAGACGGGATTGAAGAACCTGCTGGATGTGGCGGTGCTGGAGCATGGAGAGCTGCATGATTCTTTAGGGGCGGAGGATTTTCGCAAGGTAGATGAGATACCGTTCGATTTTCAGCGCCGTCGCATGTCTGTTATCCTGGAGCATGGTCACAAACATCTGCTGATCTGTAAGGGAGCAGTGGAGGAAATGCTCAATCTATGTCCACGTGTCTTCGATCCGGGCGAAGATCAACAGCTTCAGATCGAAATGGATGATATTATTCCCATAGACGATTTCATGCGGCAGACGATTTTAGAGACTTCGAGGGAGTTGAATAAGGAGGGGCTAAGGGTGCTGTTGGTGGCAGTGAAGGAGTTCGATGAGCGACCGCTGACCTACTCGATCGCTGACGAAAGCAACATGATTGTGGCCGGTTTTATCGGTTTTCTCGATCCGGCAAAAACAACCGCCAGACCGTCTATCGAAGCCCTCCAGAAATTGGGGGTCGCTCTCAAGGTCTTGACGGGAGACAACGAAATTGTTACAAAAAAGATATGCCGGGATGTAGGTATTCCTATCAACAATGTTTTGCTGGGCAGCGAGCTGGAAAGGATCAGCGATCAGGAACTAACGGAGCGCATTGACCAGATCAGCATTTTCGCCAAACTCAGCCCCGCGCAAAAAAGCCGGGTAGTGAAGGTCCTGCAGACGAAAGGACATACAGTAGGGTTCATGGGTGATGGGATTAATGATGCTGCTGCGCTGAGGGATGCGGATGTGGGTATCTCAGTGGATACGGCGGTGGACATTGCCAAAGAAAGTGCAGATATTATCCTGCTGGAAAAAGATCTGATGGTGCTGCGTAAAGGAGTCATCTATGGCCGGCGGACATTTGGGAACATCATTAAGTACATCAAGATGACGGCGAGCAGCAATTTCGGCAATATGTTCAGCATGCTGGGTGCCAGCGCCATCCTGCCTTTTCTCCCTATGTTGCCTGTACAGATATTGGTGCAAAATCTGCTCTATGATATCTCCCAAATTTCCATCCCCTGGGATAGAATGGACGCCGAATACATCGAGAAGCCGCGCAAGTGGGATGCGGGCGGGATCAGCAAATTCATGATTTTCATTGGACCCATCAGCAGTATATTCGATTATGCGACCTACGCCTTGTTGTGGTATGTATTCAAAGCTAATTCGCCTGCCCATCAAAATCTTTTTCAAAGTGGCTGGTTCGTTGAGGGGTTACTATCCCAAACGCTGATCGTGCACATGATCCGGACCCGGAAGATACCATTTGTTCAGAGCTGGGCTACTGCACCCGTCGTGGCGCTCACAACGGCTATCATGGCGGTGGGCATTTTCATTCCCTTTTCGCCTTTCGCAAAAAGCCTGCAAATGGAACCATTGCCGGCAAGTTATTTTCCCTGGCTGTTGGGAATATTGGTGAGTTACTGTTTGCTGACACAATTGATCAAAACCTGGTTTACCCGGAAATTCCATCAGTGGCTATAACATCATATGCAAGCGCTTATTATAGAAGAAGAAAAGAGGATCGCCGAACTAATAACTCATGGATTGGAGGCCGAAGGGTTTGCTGTAACCGTGACCTACGACGGCACTTCGGGCAGGACACTGGCGACGTCGATCAGTTATGATATTGTGCTGATCGACGCATTGTTGCCGGGTTCGGATGGATTAGAGATTTGTAAGGCGATCAGGCGAGTAAGGGCTGACCTGCCGATCATTATGTTGTCGGCATGGGGGGAAACGGATCATAAGATCGGGGGATTTGACGCGGGTGCAGACGATTACCTGGTCAAGCCGTTTGAACTCCGGGAATTGGTGGCAAGGATCAAAGCGGTGGTCAACCGGAGGAAAAGAGAAACTGCGCCGCTGTCCGAGAACATTATTTACGGCGATCTGGAATTGAATTTGAACGGAAAAAGCGTCAAAAGGGAAGGGCGGGAAATTTGGTTGACGCCGCGCGAATTTCAATTGTTGGAATATATGGTGCTCAACCGTGAGCGCTTGTTGTCGAGGATGGAACTGGCCGAAAAGGTATGGAACGTGCCATTGGTCAATACTAACTTCATCGACGTTTATATTAATTATCTCCGCAAAAAGATCGATCATGCTTTTCCAACGAAACTGATCCATACCAGGAAGGGAGAGGGGTTTATCTTTACAGTTTCTCCGCCGGCTGTCTAATTATTTTCTAATAATATTCTGTTTCAAATTCCTTTTATCGTGTTGTAAACCAGCGTAGCTTTGCTACGCATAAAGAAATAAAAAATGGATACAGAACCTCCAAGTTGTCAACAACGGTATTAACCTTCCCATGGTAGTGATGGCTTTTTGTTGTCCTTCCGGTGGGAGCAAAAACAATAGCCATGTACAGATTACTTTTCAAATCTTCCCGCAAGTTCGTCCTCACAAGGGGCTTAGTTTGGAGACCCGCATACCCCTACTTGAAAAGGCGGACGGATAAACGTCACGTCGTCATCTGATTTCAGAATACTGCTTGCCGTTACTTTTTGACATGCGGATTACTATCCGTATGCGGAGATCTTTTTCACAAACTCATCTAAAATCTAATTGTTATGAGGTATTTATTAAGGCTTCCGTCTTCTGCTTGTCTCTTATCGGGACGGCTACAACCTCCTTGTCACAGGGCATTTTATCCGGAAGAATTTTGTCTGCAAAAGGCGAGCTGCTCGCAGGCGTAAGTATAACAATATCCGGCTCCACTGAAGGAGCCTCTTCTGACTCTAGTGGCGTCTATCGAATAGCACTTCCCAAAAAGAAAAATCTGCTCGTATTCAGTGCCATCGGATTTCAAAAAAAACAGACCTGGATCGACTCGCCCGGGCAACTGGACGTTATCCTTAGCCCCCAATTCCCAGGAGTTATCCGAAGTCGTAGTCACCAGCGGCCTGGCCACCAGCATTAAGAGAAGCAATTCGTTTGGGTTACTAGACTGCCAATTTGCTAAAAGTCTGGCTGAAATAAAGACCGGGGGCTGGAATATGTATTTGCCATTCGAGGGTTGAGCCGACAATTTTATAAAATAGCTTCAATGATAGGGGAACATAACCAACTCTCTTTACAGACTTTTCCAACTTACGAAGTAGCCGTTTCACACCACGCGAAGGTTTAAGAATAGGGTGTTCAAAATCGAATTCAATGTCCTTCTTAAAGCAATAGTTTTCATTTATAAGTGCAGCATGAATAACCTCCAGGTTTTTCGAGACACGATTCATTGTCTCTATTAACACAGTTTCAATTTGAGGGTAATTTTCCCGATGAAAAGCGGTATCTCACCAAGCTTCACCATCTTTTTTTCTTAAAAAAGAACAAAAACACACCAACGCAAACCTCTTGCAATTGTTGCCATCGGTTGTTTCACTGCGCCCGACGTGGCTGTCAAAATATTTTCATATATATTTAATTTTAAGTTTAGATAAACTTATTGTCCTAAAGGCTGGATCACCCTCTTCCTGAGGAGATCCTCCACGACATTTTTCGCATACCGCACCGCCGTTTCAGGTGTCGGATTCCTGGTAAATGCCTCCGACTGACCAGACCATAGTAGCGTGCCTGTCGCTATCCGGTAGCAGTTACTTTCCAGCAATACTCTTACATCGGTGACCTGGTAACCTGGATTGGCATAGTAGCCCCAAACCCGGTAATAATAGCCATAGAAACCCCGGTAATACCCTATAGGCCCGTAATACGTGGTGCCTGGCATCCAACGGTCATGTTCGTCGACCGACACAACCCTAACGGTAAGAGCAGCATCGAAACCCCGGTCGAGTAAAGCACTACGCATTCCGATGGAATCGTCATTCTGACCAAAAGAGGGGCCAAAATCTTCGATGCTGGAACGGGCGACGAACCCATGCTTTCTTAATTCATCCCGGATAGCTCCTTCTGCCAATTGTCGCTTGTACAGGTCCTTGCCGATGGCCAGAACGAGAATCTTGGAAAATCTGGCCGGCGGCTCATTGGCATCATACCACGAAGCCGTGAGACGAACCGAAGGACCACAGCCCGCGGTAGCTACTAGCAAAAGCAACGTTATTGCCATTATTATAGGAGAGGCGGAATTTCTTTTCATAACAACAAATTATTGCATGTGTCAGAGGTAAATAATGACGATAATCAGCATGTAGGCTGATTTGATCCATTGATTTTCATCACAGGTATACCTCTCTTTGCATAAATGGATGTCATGCCGGACAATTTCAATACCCGCCTGCGCCAGATTTTGTTATTGGCGCTGATCATAGGGATGGGTGTCTTATTGACCTCCACGCTATACGTCTTTCTTCCCGGTCTTCTGGGGGGAGTAACACTATACATCTTAACCCGCAAATATTACTTTTCCCTCACCGCTGGCCGAAAATGGAGCAAATGGTTTACGGCTCTCTTGTTCATCATCGTGCTGATTGTCGGAATCGCTATTCCATTCTATCTGGCAGTCATGGTGATCTCTCCAAAGGTTGGCTGGCTTATCGACAATCAAAAGGCGGCTGCAGATATCCTCGAGTCGATCTCTCAAAAGTTCAAACACTATACGGGCAGGGAGCTATGGAGCGAGGCCAATGCGGAATCCATCACCAGGCAACTCTTCTCCTGGGCACCATCCCTGCTTAACAGCACGGCCAATGTCCTCTCCAACGTCGGCTTTACCTTTTTCCTCCTGTATTACTTTCTATGTAGTGGCATAGAGATGGAGAAATACTTGAGTAGCATGATACCACTGAGTCCGGAAAATATAAAACAGCTGGCTGTTGAAACGGATAATATGGTAAAAGCCACTGCCCTGGGAATACCCCTTGTTTCCCTTGCTCATGGTATCGTCGCCGGGATTGGTTATCTCATTCTTGGAATAAAAGGCTGGCTGCTGCTATCCTTTCTGACGGCCGTATTTGCCTACCTGCCCATAGTAGGCATCATGGTCATATGGGTGCCCATGGTCATCTACCTTTACTCTGCCGGTCAGGTCGTCCAGGCAACAGGGCTGCTCATTTACAGCATTGTCATCACCGGCAACGTCGACTATATCACCCGCCTGGGTCTGTTGAAGAAGCTGGGCAACATCCATCCGATCGTCACCGTTTTCGGAGTTATCGTTGGCCTCAAACTGTTTGGTTTTATGGGCCTGGTGTTCGGCCCCCTGCTAATTAGCTACTTTGTCTTGCTGATCAGGATATATAGTAAAGAATTTCACCCTAACCAGCAGGCATGAGAACATCTGTTCCTGACTATCGTACACGAATTGTTCGGCGAAAAGGAATATACTTTTGATAATACCGTCCTGCATTGTGTTACAACCCACCTGCATTCACGCAAGGTAAGCTCAGTCATGGTTATTCTTTCCTTCTTCGCATCTGGGAAAACTCCTATTTCGCCGCCAGCGGCCGGCCGACCCCCTCATTACGCCGCCTACGATTTCAGTTTCCCAAGCGGTCATTCGACCGCCGCCTTCATTTTTTATGGATTGCTAATTTACCTGCTTTGGAGCTCCAGACTCCAAACCGGGGTGAAATATATCCTTTCCGGCAGCCTTAGTTTTTGCGTCGGCTTCGCCTGGCTGAGCCTCTCCTTCCTCCTATATAGCAAATAGAATGGAACAATCTGTGATAAACATCACCCTCATTGAAGATCCACGTCATAACAATGTCCAGGCCAGCGGTATAGCTTTATGGAACATACCACTCTCTATGCGCAAAATTGTCGTGCCTACCGATTTTTCCAATAATGCCATGCTCGCTGCCATCTACGCGGCGGGAATCGCAGCAAAATTTGGGGCTACGATCTATGTCCTGCACGCCATGGATGCGGCCACAGACCCGATCCTCGAGCCCGTCGCGCTGGATACCAAATTTTTGGAAAATTATACCCGAGAAGAATTCGACCGGCTAAGGTTCGTCAGGAACCGGATCATCGAAGAAAATCCACAGCTTAAAATAGAGCTGCGGCTAACGAAAGGCATGGCCGCCGATGCAATCCTGTCCTTTTCTCAGAAAGAGCAGGCTGATCTTATAGTCATGGGTGCCCATGGCTCCGGTGCACTGAAGGAGTTTTTCATCGGTAGCGTAACATCGGATATCATCGCAAGGAGTAAGGTACCCGTAACAGCCGTACCACCAGAATACCAGTTCCGCGAACCCGGTGCTTTGTTGCTGGCTACCAAGAAATTCGAAGAGGGTAAAGGCCCTCTATCCGGGCTGATTGAGTTGGCAGAAATCTTTAAGGCACCGGTACATGTGGTTTCGTTCATTGATGAAGGCGAAGGGCAGGCAGGACAATATCTCGACGTGACCTGGCACCTGAACCATTATCTGGAGTTCCTTCAACGCAGTTTCCCAAATGTTACATTTCTTATCCATCTGTTGGAAGGGAATGATCTCCAGGAATCCATCGATGAGTATTGCAGGCAGCAAAACGTCGATTTGGTTGCCGTTCTTAGCCATCCTCGGAGCTTAATTGATAAGCTATGCCGTCGCAACAATTCCCGGAGAACCGTTTTTCACTCGCATGTGCCCGTTCTTGTCCTTCCTGGCCAGTAGTCTCGAAAACGCTACTCCTTTTTCCCCATTACCAAAAGCGGAACCTTTAGTTGAAATGACAGATTTTCGGTCTGACTGGGATAAAAAATACGTTGAAATAATGTACGTTTCCGGTCCGTGAACATCACTACTAGAGAAGGCTTCAATTTCCTGATAGCTATCTGCAGATTATCCGCGATGGAAAGGTCCGGATCGGGGGTCTCATAGTGCAGTTTTACCGGGTAACCGTATTCCTTTTGCCAGATCTTATTGGCGAGTGCGGGGTTAAGCCTGGCCTCTCCCGGCTGTGGAAAATGTACTACTATCACTTCCGCCTTTAGCGCTCGCGTTACCTCCAATACCCTGCTAATCTCTGAAGCATAGTCGGCGAGATCCGTCGCATATAAGATCCGTTCGATAGGCTTCGCCCGATAGCTGGCCGGTACGGCGACTACCGGGATATCCGACCGAAGTATGACATTCCCAGTATGGGTGCCGAACAGCTTTTTGAACTTCCCTGCGCCCCTGGTCGACATACATATCAGGTCGATCCCAGCATGCTTGCCGCCGAGCTCAGTCAACGTAATATCTGCGCTACCTCCTTCCAGCACCTCGATAGAATAATTTTCTTTGGAGACGTTCTTGGGTCGGCAGACCTGGTCCGCTACCTTCCTGAGCCGTCGGGAATACAAAGTTCGTTCAGCTCTGAGGAAGGCTTCGAACTGTTGATCCGACCAATCGGTCATCCGCAGCACCTGCAATATATGCACAAAGACAAGCTTTGCATCCTGTTGCTGCGCCCATTGGATGGCGAAACGCATTCCGGAACGGGAAGCCGTTGAAAAATCTGTCGGCACCAGGATGGTTATCTTCTTTTTCATATTTTCTTTTTAAAATAGGTTTTATACACTTCGAACCATAAGGTGACCATCACGGCCGCAACCAGACAGACCGCATAGTGTATCGGGCTAAGTTGTGTCAATCCAAACAGTCCACGAAGGAAGGGAACGAACACCAGCAACACCAGGAAAAGCGTCGAAGCGGCAATAATATACCAGGCCAGGTAATTCTTATATCGAAGAGTATGGAATAAATTCAGGTCGAACGACCGGTTGGCAAAAGTCAGGAACACATTTGCCGAGATCAACGTAAAGAAGACGACGGTACGAACGTATTCCAGGGGATGGTCATTTTCCATAAAGTAATAATAAAGCGTCATGATCCCAGCGGCAATGACCGAACCTTGCAACAGGCTCACAGAAAGCTCCTTCCCGGTAAAGATCCCGCCTGACCGGGTGCGCGGTGGAACTTCCATAATACCGGATTCCACGGGCTCATTCTCGAAGAAGATCGAACAAGTCGGTCCCATGATCAATTCGAGGAAAATGATATGGATCGGCGTAAAAATATTCGGGAATTTCCAGCCAAGCAGCAGAGGAATAGAAGCGATCAACATAATAGGGACGTGGATGGAGATGATATACCGGATGGCCTTTTTTAGATTATGGTAGATCTTCCTACCCTGGCGGATGGCTTCTGTCACCTTTTCCAGGTTATCATCCGTAAGGATCAAATCGGCAGCCTGGCGGGCAATCTCTGTACCCTTACCACCCATGGCGACACCGATATGCGCGGACCGCAAAGCCGGACCATCATTGACGCCGTCCCCCATCATGGCCACGATTTCACCACTATTCTTCAAGGCCTCCACCAGCTTTAATTTTGCCTCGGGAAACATCCGTGCAAAAATGGCGGCAGAGGCGGCCGTTTTCTTTAGATCAGCAGGCGATTGCGCCATGATCTCGTCGCCTGTCACAACGACCCCGGAAGTGTTCAAACCAACCATCTGCCCAATATGCTGCGCAGTCGCCGGAAAATCGCCTGTCACCAGTTTGATCGCAATCCCTGCCCTTTGCCACTTCGCGAACTCCTTCCTCACTTCGATCTTGGGTGGATCGTATAGGGCCAACAGACCCTTGAATTGCCAGTCGAAATCGTCTTGTTTTGCCGGGTATCCATTGCCTGCATGACGAGCTCCACAAACACCCAGAACCCTATAACCCTGCGAGGCCAGGTCAATAATCATTACACGTATCCGGTCTTCCAAAGATGGATCGAGTCTGCAAACCGCCAGTATTCGTTCCGGTGCCCCTTTGCCTGCCACTATCAAACCCTGGTCCCCGTATCCCAACGCTTCCGCCCGGTATACGTGTGTCATCATCGGCGGCTGCCCACCAAGCGGATATTCGTGGATCATTTCGGGAATTTCAAGGAGCGACCCGTCGCCGATCCGCTCTTGCCGTTGATATGCTTCGACTATGGCCTTCTCCATCGCGTCGAACGGTGCTTTTTCGCTGGCCAGGCGGCCGTATCGCACAACATCAAGCCCCGCAGGCATGACATCACCAGCAATATCCACCGATCTGTCCTGCTCCATATCGTATACCCACTTTACCGTCATCCGGTTCTCCGTTACGGTGCCGGTCTTATCCAGGCAAATCACGCTAACAGCACCGAGATTTTCGATGGTCAACGGCTGGCGTGTAATAATGCCCAACCGGGCCATATGATAAGCGCCCAAAGCCATAAAGGAGGAAAAAGCCACCGGTATCTCTTCCGGGATGATCGCCATGGCGAAGGTGAGTCCTAGCAAAAGGCTTTCCAGCAATTGTCCCGTATGGAGGAAATTGACCAGCCAAAGCACCAGGAATATGAGTGTTCCTAGCAGCGCCATGATCCGCACGAACCGGTTGATCTGGCGCTGAAGCTCCGTCTTCGCCGTAGTGATATCGGCGATCGATTTTCCGAGTTTGCCGAGCTCGGTACTGTTGCCGATAGCCGTTACACGTGCGTAGCACTTTCCCGAGTTGATGGTCGTCCCCTGGAAAAGCCGAGGCTCGGTGGACCCGACATTCTTCTCCACCGGCAGGGATTCCCCTGTAAGTATGGATTCATTGACGCTCAGGTCATTTGCCTGCAAAATATCGGCGTCAGCGGGTACGAGATCACCCTCCTCGATAAGAAAAACATCCCCTGGCAGCAAGTCCCTTGATAAGATGACTTGCTCTTTACCATCTCTGACCACCGTTACCATCGGCTGGGTATATTGCCGCAAAGCAGCGAGGGCATGCGAACTCTTTACCTCCTGATAAAAAGAGATCGCTCCTACAAAGAAGAGGGACGCCAGCATCAGCAAGCCGTTGCTGGTCTCGCCAAGGAGGAAATAAAGCAGACAAGCCAGCAGCAGTATCAGGAACATCGGCTCGCGGATAATATCCCATGCCGTCCGAAGGATATTCGCCCCCCGCCGAACTAAGAATTCATTCTTGCCGAACTTCTCTTCGAGAGGCCTCAGTTCACGAGCCTTTAATCCTTGGCCGGCCAAGCTAACAGAAAACAATGCCATCCATATACGATTTATACGAGCATAATTAGGAAGATCCCGGCAACAATCGACTGACAAAAATCAACAGAAAGCATGATACGGGTCCTGAACATCCCAGGCAAACATGGTTATCCGCATTGTAAGACCCTCCTGGTCGAGGGAGATGGAAGTCAAAACCTGGATGAAAGGCACGGCCTATGCAATGATCCTGATCAAATCTCCGGCACGCGACAAGGGCACATCCTTCCTGAAGAAAAGGAAAGAGCCAGTCCTGGATGGGTACGGATTTTACCAACGACGACCTGGTTAACGAGTCATCCGTTATCGAAGATTATATCCACACTATTGTCGGCGATACGATGATCGCTGGAGAAGAAATTTAATAAAATTTTCACCCAGTCCTTTGAGGCAAATTGTAATACCAAGAGGTGTCGCTTCCGGGAAAAACGCTATTCAGTTCTCAAACTCTTTACAGGATTTGCAATCGCTGCTTTTATACTTTGAAAACTTACTGTTAGTAACGTTATGAACAATGCTCCACCGCCTGTTGCCGCAAATACCCACCAGGAGAGCGACGTCCGGTAATCGTATTTCACCAGCCAGGCATGCAGAAAATACCAGGCAATGGGAATGGAGATACAGCAGGAGAGTATGACCAGCGCCACGAAATCCTTTGACAGCAGTTTCCAGAGATTGAACACCGTCGCGCCCAGCACCTTCCGAACCCCAATCTCCTTGACACGCTGCTCAGCCATGAAAGATGCCAGGCCGAACAATCCCAGACAGGAGATAAAGACGGCCAGCACGGCAAAGAAAGCCGCCAGGTGTCCGATGCGCTCTTCAGCGGCAAATTTCTTCGCATAGATGTCATCGATGAATTTGAAATCGAAGGGGCTGCCCGGATTATATTTCTTGAAAACGGGTTCAATTTTGGCTAATGCTTCCCTCATCGGCATTGTCGGATTGACCCGGATAACCATATTGCCCACATACCCACCGCAAAAGAACATCACCGGGGCCGGTTTATCATAGGGCGATTCCATTACCATATCTTTTACTACCCCTACTATAACGTGAGGAACATTGGCAAAGATGGTGCCTTTATAGTTGACGACCTCCCCGACGGGATGTTTTAGTCCCATTTGCTTCACGGCAGATTCATTCACGATCAACCCGCCCATGACAGAGGCCGTATCACCCGGAAAATTCCTGGAAAAATCACGCCCTTCCACCACCTGCCAGCCCACAGTATGTCCATAGTCGTAGTTCACACTGAGCGTCCCGAAATTATAGGGATTGCCGGGCCCCACCCCCTTCCAGTAAAAGCCACCATTACCGGAAGATATTTCGGTAGGGAGGCTATTGGTTTCTCCCATATCCGTGATGGCGCCGGATTGCAATAGCTCGGTTCGGATGACCTCATCGTGTTTGTGCAGATCGTTCGTATTCATATCAACGGCGATAAGCCCTTCCCGGTCATAGCCGACAGGTCTGTCCTTCGCGTATTTTATCTGCCGGAAAACGATGATCGTCCCGATAATGAGCGTGACCGACACTGTGAACTGCACCACCACCAGCACCTTTCGCGGAATCGCGGCCAAACGGCCCACCCGGAAGGTACCCTTCAGCACTTTGATCGGCTTGAAAGCCGATAAATAAAAGGCCGGATAGCTGCCGGCGATCAGGCCGGTCAGGAACGTGAACGTGAGCAGCAGTACCCAAAAATGGACATCGCCCCAGGGCAGGGACGTGTGTTTGTCCGCCAGCCCATTGAAAAAGGGAAGTGAGATCAGCACCAGGAGGAGCGCCAGCATCAGGGATAAAAATGATACAGCGAGAGATTCGCTGATGAATTGTCCGATCAGTTGTATACGCAGAGAGCCAATGGCCTTGCGTATACCGACTTCCTTTGCCCGCCGTTCACTCCTGGCCGTGCTCAGGTTCATAAAATTGATACAGGCGAGCAGTAGCACGAAGATCCCGATGATGCCAAACAACCAGATGGTTTGTATACGACCACCGGACATTTTTCCGTTGGTAAACTCGTTGTATAAATGGAGTTTGTCCAGTGGGAACAAGGTAGCGTTTTCCGTATATCCCTTTATATGGCTGGTAGGAGCCTCCTTTACGGAGGCGGCGGCCTGTTCCATACTGACATTGTCTTTCACCTGGACATATAATGCTCCGTTATGATTATACCAGTTGCCTTGCGGGTCTTTCGAGTTCCACCAGTTTGCCTTGTTCTCCCAGGGCATGATACAGGCCATCTCGTAGAAAGTAGTATTCTCCGGCAGGTCTTTATACACAGCACCCACTTTTAGTTCAATCTCGTTATCGATAAAGATGGTCTTGTTCATCGGGTCCGCATGCCCGAAGATCGCCAGCGCCATGGATTGCGAGATCATACAGGTAGTGGGGTCTTTCAGCACGTCCCGGCCGCCTCTCACCATATCGAGCGTAAACATCTCCGGAAAATCTTTCTCTGCATAGATGGCCGTGCCCGACACTTTTTTATCGCCCGCTGCCAGTATATGAGATCCCCCGCTTGCAACAAGAGATAAGTATTTCAGGTCCTTACCGTATTTCGTACGAAGCTCATTGCCCAGCGGCATCTGTATGGTCAGGTTCGTATAAATAGTGTCCTCATGAATATAGGGGAGCACGGCCGCCCGCGCCAGCCGGTCATGGTGTTGGTAATAATGATCGAACTGAAGCTCGTCTGCTATCCACAGGCCGATCAGCAAGGCGATAGCCATGCCGAGAGCGAGACCGATAATATTGATGGAGGAGAACAGTTTGTTCTTTAGCAGACTGCGCCAGGCAATGGTAAGATAGTTTTTGAGCATGATTATCTATTTTCGATATTAAAGCCAACATCCGCAGCCGAAAATCGCCAACCATGTGCCCGAGTGGTATACAATTGATATATAGCATATTACGCAATCACTAAGCTAACTAACCTGTACGTTTTTGCTATAGCAATTGTGCGCTTTTGATACACTTTGATGATACGCTCAGCCTTTTTCGCGGACTAATATGTCGCTTCGTAAGAACTAGCAATGTTCTCTTTTTGGAAAAACCACTTTGGTTTTTCGTTTAAAACCTGAATGCAGCGATTTAAGTCATGTCCAGTTGGAACCACTTTACCAAAATACAGCTGCGTCTTAACGGTCTATCGACTGAATAAGTCCTCCATTAGAACTTCAGCCTGTATTAAATTAGTATAGTAATCATTCCTTAGCACTCCATAGGGTGTGATCATTGTAGGAAAGATAGATTTCCTGGTCTTGGTCTGACTTTTGAATACCTTAACTTTATTTTCAAGTTCGCCCGCATACCGTTTATCAATGATGAATTCTTTTGTACTAAACTTTATTTCACATAGGTTGATACAGTGATCTTGACGATCAAGCAGGAGGTCAATTTGCGCTCCATATTCTCCTTTTTTTCCGATATATCTCCATCCAGAGGCCTCTGTATATACTGCTCCTATACCGAGCGCCTTTTTGATCTGCAGGATATGTTTTTGGCAGATGGCCTCAAAAGCGTAACCGCTCCAACTATTATACGATTGTCCTGCAGCAATCTTGTGCCAGGTGCCTTCGCCACTGGCCCTGGCATGTTCAATGAATTTCAGGTAGAAGAAAGAGTATTCATCCGAAAGTTTGTAAATACTATCTCTTGCAGTCTTACCAAAAGGGACATACTGAGTAATAAATCCAGATTCCTCCAGTTCTTCGAATAATCGTGTAGTCCCCCCACCGGTGGTTAATCCACAGGCTTCAATTATTTCAGTTCGGCTCAGGCCGCTGCCTTTTTTAGCCAAGAGACGAACAATCGCCTCTTGATGGACGGCATTGGCAAATAGAGATCGATAAAGATTGGCAAATTCCAATTTGAGAAGCCCGTTCTTTTCAAAGAAAAGCTTATCAATAACCTGGCCGGCGCTTTCACCCTTATCAACTTGCTTTAAGTATTGAGGGATACCTCCCATTGCCATATAGAGTTGCAGAATTTGATATTGATCGAGTCGAATACCCCGACTAATTAGGTATTCCTCAGTCTCTTTCAAGGAAAAAGGAAGCAACCGAATGGTCCGGCTAACCCGGTTGTGAAGCCCGCCCCTGTTGTTTATTATATTTTCAATCATCCAGGAAGCTGCCGATCCACAAATCACAACTTTTAATAGGGGCTGCCGTGAAGCCCAGGTGTTCCACCAGTGCCCGAAAGCTGAGAGAAACCCAGATTTAGAGGTATGAATCCATGGAAATTCATCAAAAAGGACAACTAGGGGTTCACTGGTTAGTTTTGTTTTCAGGATTTCGGAGAGAAAAGTAAAGGACTCTATCCAGTTAGTAGGAGTAGCGGGGGGAATGGTAGAACCCATAGCTTGGTGAAGCGCGTTCCTGAAGTTAAGCAATTGCTGACCCAGTCCTGCTTCATGAACCCCGGTATATTCGAAGATGAGATGTTGCTCATAGTAATTCCTAACAAGAAAAGTTTTCCCAACCCGGCGCCGCCCTAATATAGCAATCAATTCGGCTTCCTTAGAAATAAGCATGTCTTGTAATATTTTCTTTTCGGCATCTCTGCCGATGATCACCTGGGACATATTTATGGACAAGTTTGAATATCTATACTTGTCCGCAAATGTATTTCAATAGTCACTTATGGACAAAAATAAAATATTATAATTGTCCATAACCAGCGAATTCCTAGAGGTAGCTATTGATAAAGTAATTGATTTTCAATAAATCTCTTATGAAAATGTTTCCGCAACATGAAATTGTCCAATGTTCTCGATTCAAAAAGACAAAGGACCTATAAACAAGAAATTTATAGGTCTTTTTTATTGCTTATATAATTCTGCCAGGTGCCTATTTCGGTGCACAAAAACCGCTCTAATGAATGGGGTGCCTCCAAGAAAATGTGACACCCCTTATGCTTATGTGTGATCAATTTACACCGTTGGCGGCCTTTTCAATGATAGCAGCCACTTCTGAGGCATGGCTGATGTAGAGAGCATGGCTGGCAGTCATCTCTGTGACGATCGATCCGGCGCGCTTAGCCATCATCCGTTCTGCATCGGGCGGGATCATCAGATCGTCCTTAGCCACGATATACCAGCTTTTCCGGGTCTTCCAAGCTGCGGTAGTCAGCTCGGTGGTGGCGGCCGCCAAACCTAACGGCACCTGCGAAGCGGCCAGGAAGTCAGCCTGTGCAGCGGGAAGATCAGCGCAAAACCGGGCATGAAATTTATCCTTGTCCAGCCAGATAAAGCCGTTGTCCGGGGGCAGGATCGCAGAGTTGGGGTCGGGCGGGGCCGCCTGCTGAAGTTTTGCGAGTGACTCACCCGCATCGGGTGCGAACGCGGCTACATAGACGAGACCGGCCACTTTGGGATGATCCCCGGACTCGGTTACAATGGCCCCGCCATAGGAGTGCCCGACCAGGATGGTGGGTCCGTCCTGCATGTCCAGTACCGCTTTTGTGATGCGGACGTCTTCGGCGAGACTGGTGTTAGGATTAGGAACTACCGTTACATGATACCCCTTCGCCTTGAGTATCTTGTAGATCCCCTCCCAGCCCGAGCCATCCGCCCAGGCGCCATGCACCAACACAACATTGTTAATCCTTCCGGTGCCAGGGTTGTCGTGTCCGACCGAAGCCCGGTCGCCGGGGGCCGGAGCACGCAGCAGCAAAGCGCTTGCAAGAGAAAAGAGTTTCAAAGCCTTTGGTAAGAGAATGGTTGACATAAAAAATTGTTTACACCGAATGAAGCCAAGACGATGCCAACGCGCAAACGATGTATTTTCAATTAATTAAGTCAAGAAATGAAACGTATCTGATACGAAATGGAGTGAGTGCGGAGGATTTTCACGAAATAGCGTAAGACCTTAGTTGCTTGTGGATGCAGAATCCTTGAACCGGATGGAGATATGAGTGCCGTCGACGCCATTTACCTCGAAGATACCCTGGAGATCTTCTGCCATGCCGCGCATCAGGATCATTCCGAAGCTGCTGCTTGCAGCAACATCGAAGTCATGCGGCAAACCCCGGCCGTTGTCCTGCACTTCAAGCGTTATCCATTCTCCGTTGGTGGTAAGCCGGATCCAGATCCGGTCCTCGGGAGTATGCGGAAATGCGTATTTGAAGGCATTGGTGATCACCTCGTTCAGGATAAGCCCAAGCGGCATGGCCTTCGAGACATCCAGCCATATCTTTTCGATGTCGAGATGGAAGACAATCTTGTGCATCAGGACAAAGCTCTCTTTAAAATAATCCACCAGGTCGCCGATGTATTCGGGCATATATACACCGCTGAGATTTCCGGAATTGTATAGCTTCTGATGGATCAGGGACATCGTCTCCACACGCCGTTGGCTTTCTTTCATAATATCGAGCGCTGCCTGATCCCGGATGAATTCGGACTGGGACAGGAAAAGGCTTGTGATCAGGTGGAGATTGTTCTTTACCCGGTGGTGGATCTCGCGCAATAGCCATTCTTTATCTTCTATCAGTTCAGCCTGCTCGTGATTCAGCTGCTGGAGCGCCTTGTTCTGCTTGTCGATCTCTTCAGCTTGCGCCCGCAGCTTCCGGTTCTTGCGAAATTTGTTGTAATAGAGGAGGAAGACAAGGATGATGATCACCCCAAGCAACATGAATCCGCCCAAATACAGTTTTTTTGTGCTGGCATCCTTTTGCCGTTCCAGTTGGTTCTCCGCCTCCAACTGCTGGACTTTCTTTTCCCGCTGCAAGGCTTCGTACTGTTCTTTTAGTTTCAGCACCTCGTTGGTCGTTTTTACATCCAATACATGCTCATTCACGCTGTCGTAGAGATAAAAATAGTGGAGGGCGGAGCGGAACCTCCCTGTGGCGGAATCGACCCTGTATAGATTATAATAGGTATACCAAAGGACGCGCTGGTTAGTTTCCTTAAAAACAGGTGGCGTCAATATCATATCAAGGAATTTTCTGCTTTCATTATAATTACCTGTACGAAAATTGATATATGCCATATCTATGATCAGGCTCAGGTCGTCCACCCCCACTTTCATTTTTATTACCTGTGGCTCCAGTTGCCAGGCCAGCTGTTGGTAACGCAGGGCATTGGGGAGATCGTCAAGGCACGTATAGCATTTTCCCAAAGCTGAGTAGGCCAGTTGCTGCTGGATCGCATTGGACGGAGGATACTTGGCGATGATGTTCTGGACGGTATTCAGCAATTCCTTCTTCAGCCCTTGCTCTCCATAGGATTTCCAGATGTTTGGGAGCAGTCTGTATAGAAGCATATCCGGACCCAGGGCGATCTGAGCCTGTAATGCTTTCCGGCGCCACTCCAGCGCAACGTCCTCGTTGATCAGCAACACGTAGACATCGCCTATCCGGGAGTAGGCGCGAGGCAGGAACCAGCGGTCGGCCGTCGACTCGGTCGCCTTCAGAGATGCCATAGCCTGTTGGAGGGAACCCACATAATCGTCTTGATATTTCCGGAGAAAGGCCAACAGATCGTAACAGTATTGGGTATACGTAAAATTCCATGCCTGCTGCAGCTTTAACGACCGTGTGGCCGTCTCATACGACGATTGGACATCATGCGAAGCACACCGCATATAAGCGAGGCCCATTAGAGCATTGATCTGGTTGCCGGTATCTTTCAACAATCCGTACCGCTTTTCCGCCTCGGCGAGACAATCCAGCCGGTACCGTTGCGTTTCGGGCATAAACGGGCAATACATCCCCGCATAACTTAGGGCCTTGGCCTGGACGGCGTCCATTCCTTTGAACGAGAGATTACCCGCAAGCGCTCCGAACCACTTCCTCCCACCCGCGGTATCGCCAAGCATAAAATACGCTTTACCCAGCAGGCAATAGCACTGCGCCTCCCATTCGGGTTTGCCCAATTTATTTGCCTCCTGCCTGGCCTGCAGCAGGAAAGCAATGGCCTTCCGGTAGTTGGCCCGTCCCGGCTGAAAAGCATACCAGGCTCCAATGAGTAGCGTTCCTTCGGTGCGGCCGGCGGCATCCAGTTCCGGCAAAAGAGCAAGCAGGCTATCAACATACCCAGTGTTCATCCAACGGCTGTAGCTGGTCGTGAACGCATCGTTCATTCCCTCCGTGATCACCAGAGCGGGGCTAATACCATGTTCCCGGCAGACGACGATGAGGGTACTGTCGAGTGAGAGGTATCCGTAGTTAAGGACCTGGCGGTCGGCTGCATTGAGCTTTAAAAAGGCAATGCTTCGCTGGCTATCCAAGGCCTGGCCGGAGACAGTTCCTGCTGTTGCCAGCAGCAGCCCAAAAAGAAACCACCCGACAAAGGACCTTCGAGGAAAAAGATCAGACATGGATGCTAATTTTTATTGTGTCCGCACGAGATCAGCCTGACCTGAGAGGCCACTGGATACCCAGCCGCTTTATCTTGGAGTTCAACGTAGTTGGAGGAAGCTTCAGCAATTCGGCTGCTCCTCCTTTCCCGGCTATCTTGCCGTTGGTCTTCTTGAGGGCCTGGATAATATGCTGTCTGTCCATGTCTGCAAAAGCCTTGATCTCGGTCTCCACGGTGCTGGTTGCGGGGCCGAATGGTATCGGTTCCGGCATCTCGAAAACCTCGATGGTGGCTGTCCTGCAGCTGAGTACATGCCGCTCCACCAGGTGCTGCAGTTCACGGATATTGCCGGGCCAGTGGTACTCCTCCAGCTGGCGCATCGCCGCCGGTGCGATGGTGATGCCTACCCGGTTCATTTGGGAACCATACATCTGGAGAAAATAAGCGGTCAGCTCAGGTATATCCTGCTGCCGTTCCCGCAGCGGCGGCAGCTGAATGGGAAAGACATTGAGCCGATAGTAGAGGTCCAGCCGGAAGCGGCCTTCCGCGATCTCATTTGGAAGGTGCCTGTTGGTTGCCGCCACAATCCGCACGTCGGTGCGGATCGTCGTTCTTCCTCCTATCCGCTCGATCTCTTTCTCCTGCAATGCCCTAAGCAGCTTGCTCTGCACTTCGAGAGGTAGCTCCCCGATCTCATCGAGGAACAGGGTGCCGCCGCTGGCCAGTTCGAACTTGCCGATCCTGCGCTCCAAAGCACCTGTAAAAGCCCCCTTCTCGTGACCAAACAACTCGGATTCGACCAGGTTGACCGGGATGGCGGCGCAATTCAGCTTCACCAGCGGTTTAGACTTTCGTGCGGATAGCTGGTGGATCGCTCTGACCAATCCTTCCTTGCCGACGCCCGTTTCTCCGAGGATCAACACTGTATTATCAAAGGGCGCAACCTGGATCACCTTATCCAGCGCCTCCAGCAACCTGGGACTCTTCCCGATGATCCCTTCGACACGGGGTTGGAGCAACTGGCTGGGCGCTTTCCTCGCCACAGGCTGGGTGGCTGCCTCTGCCCGATCGGAAGACTTTCGTACATTCTCTACTACGGCGGCAAGACTATCCTGTACAGATTGGAGGAGCTCGATATGATCCTGCGTATATTGGTCATGGCTATGACAGAGGAAAGCGATGGACATTTTCCTCTTCCGCTCCCGGAACAATGGCATCCAAAGTTTTGCCCCCTGCCCTTTACCCGCGTTGTGAAAATAGGGCCGGCCTTCCTGTTCCTGACCGGCATCCCGGATGTGAACTTTATTATCGTGATCCTCAAGACGTACGTAATCGTTGAAGCCCACCCGCTGAAATGAATGGGCGCCTGTGCCGGCGCGGTCGTCACAATCGGTGTCGATAATGATGTGATCAAACGGCAGGAACGAGGTGAGCGCCCGGATCAGCGACAAGGACTTTTCTGTCCTTGTTCCTTCTGTTTGTCGGATGTTTCCGAGCAGGCTGTCCAGCCAGTTCCGCTGGCGGGAAATGAATTCCTGGTTCTTTTGATATCGATATACCGCAATATTCAAGGCGATGAGTATCTCCCGCTCGCGAAAGGGCTTGACAAGGAAACCAAAAGGCCTGGTGGCAATTGCTTCTTCGAGGGTGGATGCATTGGAATTGGCGGAAAGATAAATAAACGGGATATTCCGCATGTCGAGTATCCTGGCCAGATCGATCCCATTCCTGGAGCCTTGCAGGAATATATCCACCAGGACGATATCGGGTGTTCGCTCGTCGATGAGCTCCAACGCCTGATCCACCGATTTGGCGATGCCCTCGACCTCATGCCCGGCGTTCTTCAGCATGATGCCGAGACTTCTTGCTTCGAGGAATTGATCTTCTACTATTACTATGCGTAGGTTCATTTTAGAAAAGCTAGGATCGTCCCTTACAAATGTAGTGTTTTCCCTCATTTCAGTAAATAATCCAGGAAACCTAACGTATGCATCCAGGCTTGCCGCGCCGCCAGCGGATGATAGGTGGATCTTTCATCACAGTGAAAACCATGTTCGGCGTAGGAAATGTTCACCGATGTAAAATCCCGGCCATTACTGATATTCAATTCGGCAATCCGATTCACCTGCGCAGCAGTGATAAAGGCATCCCTACCGGCCCAAAAGAAAAGATGCTGACTCTGCAATTCTACCGACTTCGCTGCCAGCGCTTCGATACCGTAGCCGTAATAAGATATTCCTGCTGCCAGCGGGAACGCGCAATTGGCCATAAAAGCATACCTCCCCCCGATGCCAAACCCTAATACACCGATCTTTTCCTGCCGGATATGACGAGTGGACTGGCTTAGCAGCAAGGTCGCGCTCACGTCAATCATCACATTTTCCGCCGTGAATGGTTCGCCGGCAGGCTGGCCTGCAAAGGAGGAGGTATAAGGTAATTGCACAAGTCGCCCCATCCGGTGCAACAGATCGGGAGCAAAGACGGCATACCCTGCCATGCAGAGCCTTTCAGCCACGCTCCGGATATAGGTATTGAGCCCATATGCCTCGTGTAAAAGGATCACGGCGGGGTGGCCCTGCTTTTCATCCGGCCAGGTCCCCCAGATGTCCATCATGGAGCCGTCTGCCACCCTGGTGGACGTAAATGATTTGTTGATCATGGGTTGGTCAGTGAAATGCACATCCTACCGAAAAGAATGCCATATTTACTACTTGATGATCAAATGCTTACAAAATCACCCATCACCCCCGTTACGATATTTCGCCAGCGTTTACGCTCCGCCGCCATTATACCAAGTTGAACAATTTTCATTCACTCTCACTTTTGTCCACTTCACGGCGATCCATCATTTCCCTCTTCGCCACTACATTCATCTTTGTCAGGTCATCAAACCACCCTTTATGGAGAAGAACAACATGGCAATTACCCTCCTGGTCCTGCTTCCACTTGCGCTCTCCGCTCAGAAACGCAATCTCTCGGTGGCAGGCACCATTAAGGACAAGTCGTCGGGAGAGACCCTTGCCGGCGCAACCATCGGCTTCCCGGATCATCCGGACCTGGGCATAGTCAGCAATTCCTACGGATTCTATTCTATAACTATTCCCGAAGGCCATTATACGATGGTCGTCAGCTTTTCCGGCTATGCCCCTGACACGGTAGCGTTCGATCTAAAACAAAACCTCGTACTCAACCGCAGCCTCTCGGCAGGCAATGCCCAGCTGCAGCAGGTGGTCGTCACCGGTAGCAAAAAGATCAACAATATCCTTAAAACACCGCCGGGCCTTCAACGGCTGACCGTCAACGATATAAAAGATGTGCCCGTGCTTCTCGGGGAGAAGGATATCCTGAAGACGCTTCAATTGCTGCCCGGCGTAAAATCGGCAGGGGACGGCAGCTCGGGTTTTTATGTTCGCGGCGGCAATTCAGACCAGAACCTGATACTGCTGGACGAGGCGCCCGTGTATAATGCCACCCATTTGCTAGGATTCTTTTCCGTATTCAACTCGGATGCGATAAAGGATGTCTCTCTCTACAAAGGAGGGATGCCAGCCAACTATGGCGGCCGCCTGGCATCGGTAGAAGACATAAAAATGCGGGATGGCAACGATCAGCAGCTCGCCGGCAGCGGTGGCATCGGCCTGATCTCCTCCCGCCTGAACCTCGAAGGTCCTATTGTCAGGGATAAGGGGTCATTCATGATCACCGGCCGTCGTACCTATGCAGACCTGTTCACCGGGCTGGCCTCCGACACCAACGTTAAACATTCGACACTCTATTTCTATGATGTCAACCTGAAGGCTAATTACAAGCTGGGTGATAAAGACCGGGTCTTCCTATCGGGCTATTTCGGGAAGGATGCGCTCAGTTTCCAGCACGGCCGTGGTGTCGATTGGGGCAATTCCACGGGCACCTTCCGCTGGAACCATATCTTCAGCAGCAGGCTTTTCTCCAACAGTTCCCTCATTTACAGCAATTATAACTACAATACCCAGTTCACCGCCAACTACAACAATGTCCGCGTGACCTCCGGCATCACCGACTACCAATGGAAGGAAGATATCAACTACTATCTCAATCCCCGTAATAAGTTCGACCTGGGCTTCGATGTGATCTACCACGTCACACAGCCGGGACAGGCCGTTTCCGATCAGACATCGAAATACAACAATATCACGCTGGAAAAGAAATATGCCATGGAGAACTCGGTCTATGCTTCACACGAATGGAGCCCCACCGGCAAATTTAAATTTACCTATGGCATCCGCCTGACGGCGCTCAGCGTATTGGGGCCGGGTAACGGGAAGCTCGTAAAGACCTATTGGAATCCTGAACCCCGCCTGGCCGCGACCTGGCAGCTGGACGAAGAAAGTTCGGTAAAGCTCGCTTATGACCGCAATGTCCAGAACATCCACCTGCTGAATAATTCCACCTCCACCAGCCCGACCAATGTCTACCTGCCTACCAGCAATGTCGTGCAGCCGGAGATCTCGGATCAATTCTCCGCCGGCTATTACCGGAATTTCCATGGCCGCACATATGAGTTTTCTTCCGAGGTGTATTACAAGTCCATGCAAAACCAGCTGGACTATAAGAACAACGCCAATCTCATCGGCAACAACAATGTGGAGGCAGACCTTCTCTTCGGCAAAGGCCGCGCCTATGGCTGGGAGAGCTACTTCCATAAAAGGGCCGGCCGGCTCACGGGCTGGATCAGCTACACCCTATCGAGAACGGAACGACAGATCTCCGGCATCAACAACGGCAGCTGGTATCCTGCAACCCAGGACCAGACACATAACGTTTCCATCGTTGGGGTCTATAAATACAATCGCAAGTGGACCTTCTCCGCCTCCTGGGTCTATAACACCGGCAATGCGGTGACCTGGCCCTCCGGAAAATTCCCGGTGGATGGTGCACCCGTGTATTACTATGCTTCCCGCAACGGCTATCGTCTCCCGGCCTATCATCGCCTCGATCTGGGCGCTACCCTGCAATTGAAGAAGACCGCGAAATTCCAGAGCGATCTCAATTTCTCTATCTACAATGCCTATGGCCAGTCCAACCCCTACACGATCCAGTTCCAGCGGGATCCGAACAACCCGATGCTGACCCAGGTCCAGCAAACCACCCTGTTCAAAACGGTACCCTCTATTACTTACAATTTCAAATTTTAGCAAATGAAGCCTATAGCCATCATCATCGTATTCCTTGCCCTGTCCTGCACAAAGACCATCACTCCGGCTTTGAATACCGGCGCCACCCAGCTGATCATTCAGGGCGCTATCAGCGACACCCCGGGGCATTACTTTGTTTCCATCGTCAATTCCACCAGTTTTTATACCCCCAACACCTATCCCGGTGTTTCGGGCGCCGCTGTCAGCATTGTCGATTCCACCGCCGGCCTGCGCGATATCCTCACCGAAACCACCACAGCCGGTGTCTATACCACTCATTCCATCGTCCAGGGTGTATCCGGCCACACCTATCTCTTATCAGCCACCGTCAATGGGAAGACCTATACTGCCTCTTCCACCATGCCACTGCCCGTTGCCCTGGATTCTGTCACCTTCGATACCAGCGATACCACCCATATCACCGCCAGGGCCAACTACCAGGATCCCCCCGGCATCGCCAACTATTATAAATACGGGATGGTCATCAACGGGGTCGTGGACAAGCGTTTCTCCATCTTTGAAGACAGGCTCTCCGACGGCAGGTATATCCGGGATAAAGTGGACGCCGACACCGGTGAGATCCGGCGAAATTATACGGTACAACTCTGCCTGGTGGGCATCGATCAGTATGTGGCTGCCTATTTGCGGGAGGCCGCGGACATCGCCTACAACAATGGCAGCCTGGCGGCGCCTGCCACCCCTGCATCCAATATCACCGGCGGCTGCCTGGGCTACTTCAGCGCCCAGACTGTCAGCAGCAAAACCCGGGTAGTAACCTGGTAATTTTTCTACCTTTACCGTCATGGCCATCTCTCCCCAGCATAAACAGCTTATTAGAATAGCCGGAGGCATTAACCTGCTCTTCCTCCTTCTTTGCGTGATGCTGCTCGTCTACCTGGGCAAAGATCTGTCCGGCAATGCCGGACTGATGAAAGTGCTGAAATTCGTCTTTGCCAACAGCCTCTGCTGGATCATCAATCTCGCCCTCCTTGTTTATGTCGTGCCACTGGCCGGCCAGTCGAAAAAGAGAAGGAACTTTATTTTCTACGGACTAAGCTTCGGATGCACTCTTTCCCTGGGCCTTCTCATAGCCAACTCTTCGCTATATACCGCCTTTTCCCATCAGGTCATCCGGAATCCCATCATAGCACCTATTGTATTTGTTTTCGGGATCAATGCCCTTTCCCTTTTCGCCATCGAACTGGTCCTTTCCCGGGCTTCACAGGCCCGATTCAACATCCAATACGCCAATATGCAGGCAGAGAACGCCATGCTCCGGGTGAAAAGCCTCGAAGCACAGCACGAAAAGTTAAAGAACCAATTGCATCCCCACTTCCTCTTCAATTCCCTGTCCGCCCTGAGATCCCTCATCCGCAGGGACCCTGCGCTCGCGGAACAATACCTGCTGAAGTTGTCGGGTTTCCTCCGATTCTCGATCTCCCATAACGAACAAAACATCGTTCCGTTGACAGAAGAGCTGCGTTTTTCAGTCGACTATCTCGAGATGCAGAAGATCCGGTTCCGCGGAGCCCTTGAGTATTCCGTGGATATTCCGGTGGACCATCTTTCCGATGCCTGCCTCCCCGTCTTTTCCCTGCAGCTCATCCTGGAGAACGCAATAAAGCACAATCAGCTGACGCAGGAACAGCCGCTTTGCATCGACATCCGCTATCTCGAATCGGGCTGGCTGCTCGTCGAGAACAATATACAGGTGAAGCTCAGCGCCGACCCCGCCTCCGGCATCGGCCTGAAGAATCTCTCCGATCGATACAAGCTCCTCGCCCATGATGATATCCGCATAGAGAACAATTCCGACCTTTTTAAAGTCTATCTTAAAGTCATTCACCCATGAATATCGCAATCATTGAAGATGAAATTCTCACACAAGAGGACCTTGCGGAAATGATCGGCCGTGCCGGCAAGGAGATCCATATTGTAGCGGTGCTGGGTTCAGTCAGGGCGGCCATTGAATTCTTCCGGCAGCAGCGGGCGGTGGACCTTGTTTTCTCAGACATCCAATTAGGCGATGGTCTCAGCTTCGAGGTCTTTCGCAGTACCCCGGTGACCGCGCCCATTGTCTTTTGCACCGCCTATGACGAATATGCGCTGGACGCCATACGGAGCAACGGCATAGAATATATTTTGAAACCCTATACACAGGAAGCTATTACTTCAGCCATTGAAAAATACCGCCGTCTGAAAGAACACTTCATTCCCCGGCAGCCCGATTTTGAAATGCTCATACGGGCCGTCACCGGTGACAAGACGCTGCAAAAGCCTGCGGGCTCCATACTCGTGTACCATCGGGACAAGATCCTGCCCGTCAGCCTCGAAGAAATCGCACTGTTTTATGTTGATAACGAATGCACCCATCTCCATGGGTTCAACGGCGCCAATTACCTGGTAAATCAAGCCCTCGATGAACTGGAGCAACTCTCAGGCAACCTGTTTTTTCGTATCAACCGGCAATACCTCGTCAACCGGCGTGCCATAAAGGATGCCAACCACTACCAGCACCGGAAGTACGTAGTCAATCTATCCATCCATTTTAAGGAGGTTTTGGTTGTCAGCAAGAACCGTACAATGGGGTTCCTGCAATGGCTGACGCTCTGATTTACGACACATCGTCCGTAAGGTAGATACGTATCTCCCAACTCTTGCCCCGGAGATATTCGTGAAGGTGATTCCATCGGTCGAGCTTTGCCACCACCGAGACGAATCTAGTGGCCGCCGATGCATATGGGTACAGCCTGCATTACTATACTGGCGACTACCGGGCCATCGGCTATAATCCGCAGGGAACTTCGTATTGGGTGGATTGGGTAACAATGCGGCGGGCTTGTTTAACGGCAATATCGCGGCGATGGCAGTAAACATCCCGCAACTCGGAGCAACGAAGGTCTACAATTACCACTACGATCAATTGAACCGGATCGTAGCGATGGATACATACAATGGGCTGAGCGGAAGCGGTGGAACATTTACGCCGGTGAATATCAGCGACTACCAAGAGCGGATTGCCTATGATCCGAACGGAAATATCCGGACCTATCAGCGGAACGGCGACGCAAGCCGTACGTCGATGGACAACCTCAGCTATTTTTATAAGCCGAATACCAACCAGCTACATAAAGTGACGGATGCCGCCCCAGATGCATCGACTGGAACATATAGTCAGTATAACGATATCAAACAGGGGCAATCTGATAATAACTACCGCTATGATGCCATAGGGAATCTCATAGGCGATGATAGCAGCAAGATTACGGGCATCAACTGGACGGTCTATGGAAAGATCAAAAGCATCAGCCAGTCGGGGAGTGTGATCAACTATGCCTATGACGCCACTGGCAACCGTATCCTTAAGGCAACGGCCGCAGACACGTCCGTATATGTACGTGATGCGACCGGAAATGTACTAAGCATCTATGAGAAAAAGCCCGGAGGCGCACTTGCGCAGACCCAGGTACCGGTATATGGCAGCAGCCGACTGGGGATGGTAACACAGCATATCGCGCCCGATTCTGCATTGCCTCTATCAGGAGGCTTCGGCAATGGGAAAAAGAGTATATTTACAAGGGGAGAAAAGCTCTTTGAATTATCCAATCATTTAGGAAATGTGCTGGTAACGGTAACGGACCGGAGGCAGCAATTTAGCGTTGGTGGAGTGGCGGTGGACAACTATCGAGCGGACATTGCATCAGCCAGTGATTACTACCCATTTGGTATGCTAATGCCGGCGCGAAACTTTAACGCGGCAGGGTATCGGTATGGGTTTAATGGGAAGGAGCAAGACCCGGAAGTGAAGGGGAATGGCAACCAATATGACTACGGCTTTAGAATCTACGATCCACGTATTGGGAAGTTCCTAAGTGTGGATCCGTTGACGAAGAAGTATCCTATGCTTACTCCTTATCAATTTGCAAGTAATAGCCCTATTGCGGCGATTGATCTTGATGGGCTTGAGGGGCTTGTTGCCACGGGAGTAAATGGCACCGGAATGATTGTAACCGCAGAAAATGCAGCAAAGATCGACAAAAGGATAGTTGTCTCTGCATTCAAGGCTGCTTTTCCTCATTATATTCCAAAAGAATTAATTGAACATTATGCCTATGGAAATGGCACGCCATTTAATCTCAATGAACAGCGGATGAGAGATGTCAATCCGCTAAAAATTGGAGTGCAGGGATTGATAAGGAAAGACCAAGATCAATTTAACGAAACATTGGGCAAATTAGAGAAGGGAAAGTCAGTCCAACTCAAAGATTGGAGAGTACTTGACGGATCATTAACTTCCGGGGGGTTGGGAGGATTTACTGTTATTTTCGATGGAGTCCTGACCAAGGATAAAAATGATGATAAGAAGTGGACCTTTTCCGGCACCATGAAATTCTTTGATAACTGGAATTTTAATTCTCATGATCAAGCAGTTGCTAATGGTGAAAAAGACTACCGTTCAAAGGACGGAGATAAAGTAACAACTTTGGCCAGAAAGTACTTGCCAGGAACACCATTCAATGTGACAAGCGACAATGTCAATGTAACACAAACAAGTCAGGATGAATATGTAAATTGGTTTAAAGGGTACGAACCTAAAAGCTCTTCTAATATTGTTTATGATCATCCGGATATTATGAGCGGAGTAAAAAAAGACATAAAACACTAAAATTTGTGATGTGAATAAATTCTTTTTCCTTTTTGTTGCTGTCTATTCAATAAGTTGTAATACCAGTAATGATGCAAAAATAAAGGCTGATATAGTTCGATACCTAGGTATTCGCTTGGATGGAGGTGGCAATTTTAATTTCTTTGAATACAAAGTAATGCCTGGATATGATTACCCTAGAGTAGTATACATGAAATTCCTGTCTCCGCAGTCTGATCAGATAGCAACTGAATTACTTCTTCTTCCGCCTAACCCGTTGTTAAATAAAGATTCGTTAAGAATTACTGATTATAAATATGCGGAGCATATTCATAATTTTTGGAAAATGAGTAGTACGATTGAGAGCGCTGATATTAGGAACATAGAAGCAGGGATCAAGTGGTGGAATCCCAAAATGGATTCAGCAGTAGTTTATAGTGGCTTTTATAATGAATTTGGCAAAAAGAAAATTGTTTCTGTCAGGCAGAAATGGACGGGTAGACTAGCTTCCCAAGTAATTAAGGATACTATTTATATACAAATAAGTTTAGTGCAAGGTCAATGAGCTGGTATTCTGGTAGTATGATTAAGAGAGTGTACTTGGAATCGATTAGTGCCGTTATGGGTTTAATGGGAAGGAGAATGATAATGACGTGAAGGGGATGGGGAATCAGGTGGATTATGGGGCGATAATTTACGACACTAGATTAGGCAAGTTCTTAAGTGAAGACCCATTTGCTAAGAAGTTCCCAATGTTATCGACATATCAATATGCAAGTAATAATCCAATATGGAATATAGACATTGATGGGCTGGAAGGTGGTCCAGCCAATCAAACAGGCCTCACTTATATAATTCAGATTATGGACGGAGACGGAATAATAAAAAATGTGCCGGGAGGATCGAGGTTTAAATATCATACAAACGAAAGTACCTTGCCTCATCAGGACATCTTTAAAGTAAGTGGAACTGTAACATCCGGGGTGATCACGATGGATCAAGCTGGGCCGGCATGCCCTACAGTCGTAAGAACTGTCACATATAGGGATGTTTCTTCTAAAGGTGCAACAGAACCGCATCTCGTTTTATGGAAATTCGATGAAACATTGGTTAATACTCAACAGCAAACAAATGCTGCGGTCGTTAATACAACAATTTCGGTCCCTGCACAGTTTAACCCAGCATTGTATAATCCTGGAACTGGAAGAATGGGAGGACAAGCCCCAGGGACGAATCCGACACAACTAACTGCCAATGGACAAACTACATTAAATGCAGCTGTAGCCGGGTTAGTTCCAACAACAAATACTAGTCCTCCGATCGTTGGAACCAACGCTGCCGGAGTAACTACTACTACTATTACAACAAATACGAATTCTGTAATAACTGTGAATGTATCTTCCGGAACATTCGGCGGCAACACGCTGCGGCTGCAGTGAATAATCTATTGCGGGGTAGAATGGCTACAATCATAAATGGTCTTGGGAGAAGTGGAATACCTGCAGGCAACATTATACCGGGAACTATGACACCTAACTCGGCGCCGGTAGTAAATTTGAATGTATTGACGACTACTACAACTACCACAACGACCTCTTTTCCTGTAGGCGCAAGTTACCCCCTCCTCCGACGGATATTAACAAAACATGGCAGCGATAATGATAAAGAAAATATTTTTAATTGCATCCTGCGTTGTTTACGCGACACTCAGATGCATTGCGCAATCTTCCAGTAGTTTCGATAAAGAATATGTATTAGCGAAGGAAATTATTGGCGCGTCCAGATTTAAGGTATTCTTGAATTATAACAACCTGAAGATATTCATTGGCACGGCTTATGGAAATATACAATACGGACCTAAAGGACTTGTGACATTCATACATGAGTCTTCTCATATATACGATAACATAAAAAGTGCCGGGATGAGAGACATGCGTTATTATTGGTCTGATTCTAATCAGCTTTTAGAAGTGCGTGTAACCCCTAATTATATAACGTCAGATAGTATTGCGTCGATTTTGCCGGATTACGTTACTAATAAGCCTCTTACTCAAACGTATATTTTGTGCAAAGGTGATTGTCTTTCTCGTAGCTATGGAATTTTTGGTTTATTGGAAGAATTTAATGCTTATTCTTTGGAAGCGAGAAGCCTTGTGGACATGTTTGGGTTCTTCGAAACATGCAGCTATACGAATAGACCAACCTTTTGGGAAGGATATCTTAAATCTACTTATGATAGTTGGATAAATTTCTATTATTTCAATATCTTTTTCTCGACGTATCTTAAATATGCTTCAATGCAGCGGAGAGGTTTTTATAATAGCCTTGTAAACGACGGGCATTTTACAAACACATTTTCCCAAATCTATAACAAATACAACGAAGCGTTGACAGCTCTCGATTCTATTAATAGAAAAGTCAGGGTAAAGGTCAGCTCTGGGAATAAGAAAATTTATTCATATCCATTTATGGAGGATTATAATTCCATCCGGGCACTGGCTGAAGACAATGAAACGAAACTATACTTGTCGATGCTGTTGAAAAAATAGCTCTAAAAGAACAAAGATCCAGTTCGAGGTGATACGGGTTTGGGTTTAACGGGAAGGAAAATGATAACGAGATCAAAGGTACAGGAAATCAGATTGATTATGGAGCCAGAATTTATGATCCAAGGTTAGGAAGGTTCTTAAGCGTAGATTCTCTACAGAAATAATTTCCTGCCTTATCTCCTTATTTGTTTTCTGGAGGCAACCCCGTTGCTACAATTGATTTGGGTGGACTGGAGCCTACTGCAGTTAACAAAGGAACCGATGCCTTAATACTTGCGTTGCAGGGATATGGCGGTGCCCCTCCTGATAATAATACCCAAGCAGCGAATGCATATGCCGCTACCAACCGTCCAGCATTTAAACCAGACGGAGTGCTAAATGGCGGTATTTTCGCTGATGATTTTACATGGGTAAATAAAGGTGGACAACAGTACAAGGCTAAAATTCAAGTGGAAAAGTCATAAGACATACTACAATAGTGCACCAAATGGAGACGGAGGTTTTATTGGTAACATTACAGAGCCTAATTCGTTTATTCAGTTGCAATATAGACCAGGGGGAGCAAGTAGTAATGTACAAGTTGGTCTTAACTGGTTTAAGCAGAAATTTCGTGAAAACTCAGAAGGATTCGGTTATGAAGCTCCCACTGCAATTCAAGCCAGTGTTGGTATAAATAAAAATCTAGCATCTATTGGGAAGAAAATAAATATCAGTAGCAATCTTTCACTCGGGGTAGGTATAGAGGTGGGTGTTCCAAGAAATACAAGTAACTCGTCCATTACATTTGAAACAAAAAAATATTCGGAGATTATTCAATCATAGGTGTTGGGGCTTCTGCTATATACCGAGTTGATCAGCGAAGACTACATCACCAAGGAGAAAAAACTGCAACTAAAAGCTATAACAAGGCCAAAAAACAGTAATTCATTAGTATGACATCAAGGATATGCAAAATTGCTTTTTATTTTATTTTTATATTTCTTGTTTCTTGCAACAACGAAGAAGGTGCAAGACAAACTGAAGGGATACCAAAAATAGAGTATTACTCTACAGGGAAGATAAAGAGTAAAAAGATGGTAAACAAGCGGGGGCAAAAGATAGGAATTGCCGAAGAATTCTATGATGGAGGACAATTAAAGAAAAAATATACATACCGTAACGATACCTTGAACGGCGAATTTGAGGCTTATTTTGAAAATGGCGGAATCGAATCAAAAGGCTTTTTTTGGAATGACAAACCTGTTGGCCCAACAATTTACTATGGAAAGGATGGCAAAATTAGACTCTACAATGAATTGGATTTTAATGGAGATATCTACTATGTAAAGAAGTATGATGATAACCAGAAGGTAATTAAAGAAGAAGGAGTCGCCGTTAGTCCCAATATTCTAATTTATGAAACAAAAAAAGATAGCCTACCTAAAGATTCTCTTGTCAATATATTTTTCTTTTATTCAGAACCTGAAGGAAGTAAAAATACTATCCTATGTTATATAGATAGTCAAAGAGTGCAGGCTAATTACACTGAGCATCATCTTGCTCTAATTCAAAAACGCTTCTCTCAGAGCGGAATCCATGAGTTAAAAGTTGTCTCCATTTTAAATAATGAGGCTGATATGCAATCAACAAAAGACAGCATAATAAAAAAAATAACCATACATTGAATAAAGATACCGTTATGGGTTTACTGGCAAAGAGCTCCGGCCTTGACAATGAAGTGCGGGGGGCGGGGATCAGGTGGATTATGGAGAAAGGGTATTTGATCCAAGAATTCAAACATTCTATTCGGTGTGAAGGCTACAAACTCAGCGAAGGCTACACATCCACGAACACAGAAAATATTAGGTCCGCCTTATGGCGACGATCTCGAAGACACCATATCGATACAAATTGGATTTAAGTATTATGCGGGCACAAGAAAGCCCATTAAAGTGAGAAACAAAAGATGAAAAAGATAATAACAAAATCAACTGATGGAATTTATCATAATATTTTTGGGAATCGTCGTTTATATATTCAATTTCTATCTTGGATTTGCGCAAAATTCACTTATTGAAAGAAACTTATATCATTCAGATAGGCGATTTTCCTTTAGAAGAATCAATAGTGCTTTGGCCCTGGCAAAAAAAGAAGATCAAATAAAGGCGTTGCAAAAGGCCAGAAAAATTTACTCTATCTATTTAATATTGTAAGCTCCCCCTAAAACTGGGCCACCGTCAGTTAGAGTTTTCTGGTTTTTCAAATATTTTATCCACTAAACGGCTCTCTACAATTTTTGAGGGATTTCCGTTCGCCGTTTGTGGATAAAGCTTCAGTGCTTCGGCCCGGCTTTGGTAATACTGTTCAGCATATTTTACCGGGGATAGATATCCCAGCGATTTGTGCGGTCTTTCAGTATTGTAATCCAGTTGCCATTCTTCGGCCATCAGCCGGACCTCGGCGAGGCTGTAGAATAGGTAAGCGTTCAGTAATCCCCGGCGCATGGTTCCGTTTTTGCGTTCGATGTAAGCGTTCTGGGTTGGCTTTCCCGGCTGGATGTAGACCAACCTGATCCTGTTAGATTCACACCATTCCTGGAGCAGATGGCTGATGAATTCCGGCCCGTTATCTGTTCGGATGCAGGTCGGCTTGCCGCGACGGGCTATGATCCTTTCCAGTACCCGGATCACGCGCCGGGCAGGCAGGGAGGTATCCACCTCAATGGCCAACGATTCCCGGTTAAAATCGTCTATGACGTTCAATACCCGGAACTTCCTGCCGTCCACCAGGGCATCGCTCATAAAGTCAATGCTCCAGACCTCATTGGGCCCCTCAGGGATAAACAAGGCCTCCCTGATTCGGGCGGGCAGTCGCCTTTTGGCCCTCCTTCGGATATTCAGTCTCATCTGTATATAAACCCGGTAGATCCGTTTGTGATTCCACATAAACCCTCTGTTCCTTAATCGATAGTAAGATTGCCAAAACCCAATGTCAACGTGCTTGTCCGTTAAGGCCGTCAGTGCTTCCTGGACCGGCCCATCGTCTTTGGGGATGGCTTTATACTCGTAGGTGCTTCTGGGGATAGCTACGATCTTACACGCCTTGCGAACACTCAGCTGCTCCTGCTCAACCAGGTAACCAACTGCTTCCCGTTTCTCCGCAGGCGTTATAGCTTTTTTTCGATCAGGTTTTTCATGGCCCGGTTCTCGATGCACAATTCGGCATACATCTTCTTCAGTTCGGCATGTTCGGCTTCCAAATCCTTGAGCCGCTTGACATCGGAGGCTTCCATGCCACCGTATTTCGACTTCCAATTGTAAAATGTGGCTTCGCTTATCCCCAGGTCCCGGGCGATATCCTTGACGGCAATACCCCCTTCCTGCTGTTTGATGGCTGTGACGATCTGACTTTCTGTAAACTGCTTGCGTTTCATAATTCAAGTTTAAAGTTAACAATTCATTCAATTGGTAACTCTAATTCTTGTGGCCGGACTTAGGGGGAGCTTACAATATTATTCTACTTTGAACTTTTAATTGTTCTTATGTATATAGTTATGCGTTGGTTAATACACAGGCATTAAGTTAGTATTACCTACTGTTGTTTGAAAAGTGTGACAGCTGTCCTTCTTCTCTACGTATATTCTCCGTATGAGTTTAACGGCAAGGAGTCAACGACATAAAGCAATTAAACAAAGATGATATCGAACGAATAAAAAACAGATTAAAAATGTCTGTACTAAATATGGCTGAGCAATATGCTAAAGACAATAGCATCCCCGACTCGGTCGTTTATTTAAGATAAATTTTCCTACGGCAGGACAAAATGTCGCCGGGATTTTATTCAATGAACCTACATAACATTTATCTTATTGCCATTTGCTTGTTCCTAACAAGAGCCGCAAAGGCACAGGAGTCTCTCGAAACGTTTATTGCCGGCATTCATCGTTTTGCATGCGCAAATTATACCGGCAAAGATTTCTTAAGACTCAAAGCCTGGAGCGATAGTAGTTACGTCCAAAATGACAACAAAAAACACATCAAGCAGGTTTGGTTTCGAGGGAATATGATTAGCAAAGAAGGCGCACAAATTGAGTTTACATTTGCTGGCTATAACTTAAAAACAACTGGTGAAAAGAAAGCTTGGGGTTCCATCTTATTTAGTCATCGTAGAGATTGCGACGTTTTGCTACAACCTGTTTTAGGATACTTAGCCCAAAATAGTTTTAGCTACGATACGCTTCAAATTAAGGACGGCTTTACATGTACCTATGACAAGATTTATCTGGTCTTTAACAATTATAGCCCCTCTACAAACAAAGTGCTACAAGATATTGATACTTCCCTAACTCGTTTGCTGAAACACGAATATTTTGACTTTTATTTTGGGGATATTAATAGGGCAACGTCGACTTGGCAAAAGGAATTTAGAACATTTATGCAGCCTAACTCCGACGTATTGATCGCACTTCTCAAGAAAAATAATATTCCTGGGATTTTTAGATTAATAGCGTTACCCAACAAAAACTATAGTTGGTTCCTCGCCGAGGGCTTATGGTATTATAATAGCCTTCATCCTTGCCTAACCCCTGAACAAACAAAAACCGTTGAAGCCTTTAACGGAAAGGATGGGATGATATCATTTCGGCCGTCGGAAGAGCTAAGGGAGGTGTATAAGTTCTAGTACATCAAAGAGGAATATTGGAAGCCGGCGCGGAACTTTAACGCTAGATGATGCCAAACACTAAAAACTAGAAGATTAAATTATGACAAACAAGATGGCATTTCACAAGCTTGCAATGTCATTAACAGCGTTGAACTTAATTCTATTCGTGCTCAACACATTTGTTATTAAATTTTTGAGCAGATATTTATTTTATCTCTCGGGGTTGTACCTACCAGTTATTTTAATATTGATTTACCTAACCCTCATTTTATATTATTTAATAAAGAAGGAAAAAATAAACCTAAGGTTATTGATATTAATATCGTGCACGAATCTATTTTGCGTTTTGATATATTCGATTTACATGAGCAAGGCCCTTATGGTAAGATAGGACATTCACTCTAAAATATAAACATTGAAATAAGTTGATGAGGCTTGCGCCGATCTAAGAAAAAGCAAAGAATCAGGGTATACAGTATGTTAAAAAAGCCCAACCTAAGGCCGGGCTTTTTCAAAATTAAAACTTATATCTCAAAGAGATCTTAAAACTCCTCCCAAGCAATGGACGCGCTAAAAATATATATTGACCCGCTGCCGCACTCTGGATCTCACCCTGGCGTGGATTACCTTCTGTAAGCCCTAAGGAATTCGTAAGATTATCGATAACCCCAAAAACTGAAATTTCCCTGGTAATATTTACCTGAGCATCCAAATCAACTTTCGTATAGGCCGGCAGTACCTGGGAGTTTGCAACATCCGTATAACGCTTCCCTTCGAATTCTATCGGCGATTGCAAGCGAAGGTGGTTGCCAAAAAGATTGAATCCCGGGACAACCCTGAAAGAGACAGTCGGCACCCTGATAAGCTTGTTACCATTGTAATTGTATTTTTGCGTCAGCGTCCCTCCGGAAACAACATCTGCAACAAGTCCCTGATATTCTCCATGCTGGAATGTCGCCGTCACCGAAGCATCAAACCATTTAGCCGGATATATGCTGCCCTCGAATTCAAGACCGAATGTCTCTGTGTTTGCCATGGCATTCACCTGAGTGAATCCGTTTAAGGTGCTGACTGTATTTGTAAATCCAACGTTATGATACTTTGTCCAGAATCCCGTGCCATAAACAGCGTATAGCCTCCGGGCATATTTGAACCCAAGTTCACCCAATTCCATTGTCTGGGTGACAGGTGTCGCATTGACATTGTTATAGTAAGTAGCAAATCCGGGGATCCGCGCCGCAGAAGTATACCTGCCGAAGAGGCCCATATTGTCCGAAAGCTGGTAATCGGCGCCCAATGTCCAGGTAGTGTAGTCAAAATGATGGTTATAGCCCTGAAATATTCCGTTCCCTGTTGTTATCTGGGAGGTCGCATAAGTGCCTAAGTTTACCGTTTTCGATTGTCCTACCACTCCATCCGTCTGCGTATACTCCCAACGCACTCCGCCATCTATACGAAAGGTCGGCGTCACCTGCCATTCATCACTTACATAAAGTGCATTGGTCGTCTGTTCTCCATTGGCGTCCGCCCACTCATATCCATACTGGGATACTCCATTGTCGGAATAGGTATGCACTATCTTTCCAGTGTCATCCAAAGCAACAATATTCAACAATTTTGAATTGTTTTGAACGTCCAGATACAGTTTTGAAGAATACCTGGAGAAGTTCTCAGAAAAGTGAGCGTAATAGTATCCAAAGTTAAAATCATGCTTGGATGAACCCGTATAAAAAACATGCGAAAGATGAAGATCGTTTGTAACTTCTGTAACAGGCATAGTAACGCCTCTCAATCCGCCTTGAATAACAAGACCGTTACCATTTTGGCTGGCATTGTTAAATAATGTGCCGCCATTTACATATTGAAACCCCAATTTCGTCGCGCCCGGAGCCTGCGTCAAAAGGCCTGACTGGGCTCTATAAAATGAATCGGCAGTTAATAAATTCAACGCAAATAAACCGTTACGCTGGGTTTGTGTATTATCATAGCGAAGTGAATTCTTCAAAACCCAGCCATTGGAAAATTCAGTCTGAAATTTAACTGTTACCTGGCTTCTGTTTACAGCCGTTCCAACTGAATTATCATAATGATAAAGACTGTTGTCTCCCTGGATCATATTCATTCTTTGCGTTTCGGCGCCGGCAATTGCTCCGTAATTACCATCAAAACCCGACACAGCTACTATTTTCCCTTTACTATTATAGGTCACAGGATAATCTGTGTAAAACACCACATTATCATTTAATTGTTTAAAATCGACATTAAAGGATGATTTTCCCCAGGTCTTGCCAAGAGAAGCTCTGATCTGCCCGCCATGATTACCGGTGAACCCGGGGTTACGTACTCCTGTCCCCGTTCGGTAAAACCCTCCCGCGGAAAGCTTCCATCCGTCACCGATAGGAGCGCCCAGCCAAAAATCTTCTCTGTTAAGGCTATAGTCTCCCACGGTGACCTTAAAAATACCCTCTGTTTTATCACCAACGGCACGGGGAATATAGTTTACCGCTCCTGCCGGCGCATTCGAATAAAATACGGAAGAAGGGCCGCCACGAACAACTTCAATGGATTGAATGGTCTCATCGAAACGAAATGCCTGGTCTACATTCAGGTAGCCAAGGGCAGGATCATGTTGTACCGGCACTCCGTCTTCCAACAACTGAATTGATCCGTAACCATCCACAGGAACGCCCCTTGCTCTTACATTGCCGCTAGCCTCACCTCCGGTCGATTCAACCCAGAGGCCCGGCACTGATTTTAAAGTCTCGGTAACACTTGTCGGTCCTTGCAAGCTCAGCGCATTGTACCCAATACTGGTAACGGAGTAGCTTGTTTGAAGTTTTGTGCGGTTTAACGCACCGGCACGTCCCGTAACAATAACTTCATTCAACCCATTCTCTACCGCTTTTAATTTGATCAACAAGGAAATGTTGGCATCGGATTTTATGTCATATCCGGATATTGTCTGCGTTTGAAAACCCACATGTGAAACAACAAATGAATATGGACCTCCAGCCGGCAAATTGTGATAAATGAAAATACCCAGAGAATCTGTTTGTGTCGTAGTGGTTGTACCTGTACTTTGATTTCTTGCAGTTACAGAGGCGTAGGTAACAGGTTGACCGCTCTCGTCATTTACCTGCCCCTTTATATCATTGAAATCTTGCGCATTGGATATCAATTGAATATGACAGCAGACCGCCAATAATAGCATAAACAGGAAATGCCTGGTTTTGGTGATGGATGTAATCATAAAGTAAACTTATTCTTCGGGTTGAAGATTTTATTTCTTTATTATACGCATTACCTGGATGGTACCCTTACTGTTAATATTAACTTAATTTGGGCTGGCGCTATATATATTAATTGCTTATAATACAGCTATCACCTTGTCTGTGCAATCGGAAGTTATTGAGCAGTGCAATGCTTTGAAGTATATGGCAAACCGAATCTTTTTTATCTATCTTTCCGATAAACGACCGGTTGCCCAATTCTGCCCTGTTATATATGATCTTTGTATGGTAAATAATCTGCAATTGATCAAATACTATATCGAGAGGATAGTTGTCGAATACATAGCAACCATCTTTATCTTTTTCGAGATGTAGAATGCGAGACGGCTTATTCCCTTTTTTAAATATAAAAATATCTCCGGGAGTGAGGTAATATTCATTTTTATTGTCCTGGGAAGAAGAGTTGGAGATCTTTACCATGACCCTTCCTTCATGCAAAATTACTTTTGTAGCGCTATCCGCTTCATAAGAGTTTACCGTAAAACGGGTGCCTAAAACAGAGATCAGGACAGAATTGCTATATACGAAAAAGGGCTTGGCGGGGTCTTTAGCTATATTAAAAGTTGCTTCGCCATGTAATATTACATCTCTTTTTAAGGAATCGAAGTTTTCGGGATAAGAAAGCGTGCTGTTAGGCGACAGGTCTACCGTAGAACCGTCGCTTAAGGTAAGCGTCTTTTTGGAAAGGGCATTATTGAAAATATCTTTTGCCTTTGCCATCGGATAAGCGCCAGCTTTACTTGCACCTTGCTTTTTGAAAATAAACTGCCAGGAAAGAAATACAACCAATATAACCGACGCCGCCACCGCCATCCATCTGAAATATGTATAACGCGCTGCGGGAGCATTGGTATTTTTATGGATGTTGCCCCATAATCTGCCGGATACATCAGGCGATAAAACATGAGGCGGCTGAAAGTCTTCCCATTCTTCCACTCCTATGTATTCTTTCAATTTAGCCGGGTTTTCTTTGAGCCATGCCTGTACAATAGCAGCATCCCGTGCGTCACATTTGCCTTCAAAAAAATGTATTATGATCTCCTCTTTTATCAACTTATGTTCAATTTGTAATTAATCGATGACCACGCTGATATATTTTTTTATCTGTTTCAGCGCCTTGTAAATATGCGCTTCTACCGTTTTGGAAGAAACACACAATGTCTCAGCAATTTCTCTGTATGACATGCCTTGCTCACGGCTCATCTCAAATACCTGCTTTCTCACGGGGGGGAGTTCATTAACGGCTTCCGAAATTCTCTTTTGCAATTCGACGCCACTCATTTTTTCATTTGTACTGTCAACCCCTTCCTCGACATCCAGCCCATCCAGGCGGGCCGTTACCGCATCTTTGTTATTATACTTTCGCAAAAAATCAATAAGTATTGTAGTGGCGATCCTGAACAACTGTGTGGAAATAGTGTATTCTTCCCGCAAGGTTTGGCGGCATTGCCAAAGTTTGGTAAATGCCATCTGCGCTACTTCTTCAGCTATATATTCGGATTTTGTTTTGTAAAGAATGAAGAAATAAAGTTTTTGATGGTATTGGTCAAACACTTGTCTGAAGTAAAATTCATCTCCATCCTTTAATTCCTTAATACTAAGCATGTTAAAGATTATTCTAATCTCCGACGAATGTATACAAATAGCAATTAATCGTTTACGGCATAAATGTAAAATAAATATTTAATAATATTGGCGTGCCGGATCCTGCCTTATTTATGGTATACGAAGGGAACATCATTACAGATAATGGCTTCCACCGTTGCCAGTTCTCCGATCTTTTTAAAGTATGGACCTGCCTCCGGTGTTTTGGTGAATGCTATGACGTGTTCCTGGCTTTCCCATTGTTCATATAAGACCACTCGTTTAGAATCACTCCCCTTGTGGAAACTGGACGAAATATATCCGGGCTGCTTACTGGATATGGATAAAGTCCCTTCTTTGAACAGTTCGACAAGTTTTTGTTCATTCTCCGGCTGTACAGTGAATATACCGATCATAACCGCAACCTTATTCCCGGAATGTATCTCTACGATCGGGTCGGTGTCACCCGCTAGTTTGAGGTGCTTACCTGCCAGACCGGGGAGAGAGATGCTTAACGAAAATAGACCGGCGCTTTTTAAAAAATTGCGTCTGTTATGGTCAATTTGCTTGAACATATTCATTTGAGACTCGTTTTTAGTGAATAAATGGTAAAATGACATTGCAATAACAATCGGATCGGAATAAATAGGACAGCCGTCTCAAAATATTTTTTCCTAAAATTTGTTTAGTAACTTTAAAGTTACATATATTTGGGTAACCTAAAAGTTACCAATTATGGACAGTCAAAATTATATCCACACCAATTACACCGTAGCAATCGAGGTTGCAAAATCCCCGAATGATGTTTTCACTCATGTCATCCGGGATGTTTCAGAATATTGGCCTGAAGAAATGGAAGGGGAATGCGTCAAACTCAATGATCAGTTTATATTCAGAACGGGAGATTCGCATTACTCGAAAAACAAGGTGGTTGAATTCGTACCAGGCGAAAGAATTGTTTGGCTTGTAACAGAGAGTCTACGCAAAACAGACAACTTTGATTGGACAGGAACAAAAATGATCTTTGAACTAACGCCTAAAGGCAACAATACCCTGCTTAAATTTACTTATGACGGGGTTGTTCGAAAAAATGAATATGACCGATTGGTTCAGATATGTGACATGGTCATTAAAGAGAGGCTATATAGCCTCCTGACCAATGGCAAAAGTTATGCCGTTACTATTGAGATGGCAAAACCACCTCACGATGTCTTCAAGCGCATCACTGCCGATATCGCCTATTGGTGGGGAGGTAAAGACCTCAAAGGGGATAGCACAAAATTGAATGATGAGTTTGTCATTGATCATCCGGGCACACATTATTCCAAAAAAAAAATAGTAGAAATTATACCAGACAAAAAAATTGTATGGCTTATTACGGAAAGCAAAATGAGTTGGCTAAAGGACCAGGATGAATGGACAAACACGAAATTGATCTTTGATATAACCAGCAAGGGTGGTATTACTGTTCTTCACTTCACTCATGAAGGCCTCACTCCCAAAAAGGAGTGTTATGCGAGGTGTTCTGAAGGTTGGGATATGGTAATTAAGGACTATCTATTCAACTTCATCACTGAAGGCAGGCCACATTTTAGGTTCCACCCGCAAGATCTTCGCTAGGTTGACCGTTCATATGCGGTAAGTTTGTGCTATGACTCCTTTCGGGAAAACCTTTACCTCCGCCAATTTCAGGTAAACCGGTATTTCCAGACCGGCAAAGATTGACAATCCCGAACCCAATGCGACGGGATGAATGGCCAGATGGTATTCATCGATGAGACCCGTTGCTATGAGATTCTGCATAAATCCCGCGCCGCCAATTGCTACAATCGGTTTTCCGAACTGAGCTTTAAGTTCCCTGATCCCTTCGGCAAGATCGCCATCGAAAACCCGGGCCTTGGCCCAGGAAGTCCCGGAGGACGACTGTTCTGCGGTAGTCGTATGAGCAGGATCGATACCCCTAAATCCTTTTTTTGTAAAGAGGGCCTTGGGAATGTTGTTCATCGGCGCGGCAAACGGCCCGGTCGCAGTCGGCCAGTAAGGAGCCATTGTCTCAAACGACTTCCTACCCATGATAATTAGCCCAGCCTCTTTGATTTTCTCGACACTCCAGGCCAATGATTCCTCGTCTCCAGTCTTGAAGACCCAATCTTTCTGGCCATGGGAGTCGCCTACAAAACCGTCGAGTGAGACCGACATCTTCATGACTAACTTTCGCATAATAAATTGATTTGTTTCACAAATGTACCCAGCACTTTTCGAAGCTACGAGGGGTAAAAACGTCAATCTGAGGGGCCAATTGCGCACCTTGTCGCATTCCCTCTCCAACTTGTCGGTATGCCGCCCCTCCCCGACAACGAAAAGAACGCAGTCATGCACGTAAGTCTGCCGATCATGGGCGGAATAAAATTACAAGGTACCGACATGCTGGAATCCATGGGCCACAAGCTGAAGATCGGCAACAATACCACCATTTGCCTCGAACCCGACAGCAAAGAAGAAACCGACAGGCTGTTCAACGCGCTCTCTGCCGGCGGTTCGGACATCATGCCGTTACAGGATATGTTCTGGGGAGCTTATTGGGGAACCTGCCTCGATAAATTCGGCATCCGTTGGATGTTCAACTTTCAGAAGAAGTAGGGTTATTTAGATCGTCAGCTTATTATTACCCGCCTTGAGCGCATAGACCTTCCCTTTCCAAACCAGCATACCCGATGTTTTTGCCGGCAGGCTGATGTCAAAGGACCATTTGCCCTGATGCAGGCTATAGCTGACATCAACTTTTCCGTTGGGATGAGGTATCGAGCCACCAACATTAGTCAATTTCCCCAAATGCGGCTCGATCTTAACCTTACGGAAACCCGGCGCATAACTATCGATGCCAAGCACGGTCCGGAAAAATTCGATATTCGGACTGCTGCCCCAGGCATGACAGTCTGATCTGGTAAATTCGACGTTGGAGTCTTCTGTCCAGGTGGTGAGCCCCCATTCGATGTTTTTACGCCATATCCCAAGCCAGTCCATATATCCATCTCCCAGGCCGGCCCTGACCAACGCCTGGTGCAAATAGTATGAAAAATAGATGGTGCATTGGGTCAGGGTGTTGTCTGTCAACATTCGTTTGCCCACTGCCATCGCATCGGCCTTACTCAATATGCCGGTGAGAATAGCAAGCGAGTTTGCATGCTGGGAAAAAGATGTTTTTTCCTTGGTGTCTGCATATAGCCCCTTCGGAGAGCTCCAATATTTACGTTGTATCGTTTGTTTGAGCTGTGCGGCCTTTTGGGTATAAAGATCAGCATAGTATCTTATCCCCAGCTTACTCTCCAGCTCTGCAGCCCATTGATACGCCCAAAGAAGCTGCAGATCGAGGATGGCGGAGCTGCCATCTGCTCCTATGGGTGGCGCCCCGACCGACCAACCTTTGCTGTCTGCCCAATCGACAAATGTCCAATAAGGCGTATTTTTTAAAGAGCCGTCGGGCTCCTGGTATTTACTGAAGAATTTGAGGATGGCCCTCGCTCCTGTTAACTTGTCCCCGATGAAAAGGCTATCGCCCCTATACATCCAATAATCATGCAACATGCCGATATACCAGAGGGAAAAGGTCGGGATGATTTGTGTGTTCCGGGAGGGATAACGGCTAAACGTCACGCCATCCGTCAGGCGGGAACGATCCATCAGCTCGATAGCATTACGAGGCAGCCGGTCGTCGGAGCTGTTATAATAAGTGATCGTCGCTTGTACACGGGTATCGCCAATGTATTGCAGCTGTTCATAATAAGGGCAGTCGGTATAGGTTTCCCAGGCATTCAGCCGGGCGGTGCGCCATCCTATCTCCAGTATCTTTTTGATCTCGGCATCATCTGTAACGAACTCCGAGGGTTGTTGGAAGGGATAGCCTGTAAATGATCCATAAATATCGTCGATAACCAGCGGATCGTTTTTGGTCTGCACCAGCAGCTGAATATATCTATAGGTCCGAAAATTAAGCGTAGTATAGGATTGTCCATTACTGCCGTCGGATATCAGGCTATCCTTTCTTCCGAAGAAGATCTTGCCTTCAACATCGTTCCGGTGGCCTTTTCGACGGCGGCCGTGCTCCTTAATTTCAGCGAAAAGGGATTCTGCATAGCCGATGGAAATACCGGCATTGGCGCCTTTGCTAAAATTCAGGGTCAGGTAAGCATTTGTAAGGAAGGTCTGGTCGAGAAGTAAAGTTACTGTTGTATTCGCTGGTATGGTAATGGCGGTCTTATTGGCGGGCCATTCGGACGGAACGGTAATGCCGGTGGCCTTGCGAAGGGAAGGTATACGCTGGTAGCTTAATTCCCTTGGCGGGAGCGTTGAGGGAACGAGCATCCATCCAAAGCCCTCTGCCATATCTTTTGGCTGAGCACTGGAAAGATTGGCGGCAGACGACCACGCCCCGTCGTCAAAAGAGGCGGACATCCAATCGTTGACAGTTTTATTCCGGTCGACAAACTCTCCAATGCTTGCCACAAAATACCCTTTGAGAGCCTGATAAGCGTGATCCCTACAGCATTTCCAGCTATTGTTCGTATTGAGTATCTCTTCAGCGGGAGAATCTCCTTGTACGATAAAGGCTGTACGTACGCTGATCTGAGCTTCGGGCCTGTATTCCGCCTCATTCCAGACGATGGCCGAAACGATATTTTTGCCGGACGTTAGAAACGGCGCCAGGTCCGCCGTTTCATAATTCCAATGGTAGAGATCACCTCTTGCAGGTCCAAGGGAAACAAGCTTACCGTTCACAAATAATTTATAGCGATTGTCAGCCGACAAATGAACAATAAATGTGGCCGGCTTGGCAGCCAGCTCGATGGTCTTTCGGAAATAATAGACCCCATATTCACGTCCATTCTCACCAGGAGCCGCGATCCAGTTGGCATTCCATTTAACGGGTACGGGCCCGGAAAGCGCTGGTCCGGCAGAAGGGGGATGGGCCTTCCCGGACTTGCTAAAAAAGGACAATATTGCTACAGTCAGGGCTAAAGCTAATTTCATAAGAACGAATATATCCAAATAACCTTTTCCAACTATCTTGTACTGTCTTGTATGCCGCCAGGCTCGCGGATCGTCAACGTTTGATCACCTTCTTCAGATACCGCTGCGTATCGGTCTTGATCTCAACGATATAGATGCCAGAAGCCAGATTCGGACAGGGGATCAACAAAGTGGACAAGGCTGATGTATTGATCAGTTGAGCGGATCTCCTTCCGGAAACATCATACACGTTCACTTCCTTTATAATCTCGCGTCCTGCAACGATGTTGAATGCGCTCTCCACCGGATTGGGGTAGACCAATGGTTCGATGGACTTTTTACCCATCCGTACAACAACAACGGGTGAATAGGTAAAGTTGCCGTCAAGATCGACCTCTTTCAGACGATAATAATTCATTCCTGCGCCAGGCGCCCTATCATCGCCCGTATATTGCTGCTCCGTCTGGCTGTTGCCAACGGCTTTTACCGTCAGCACTGTTCTGAAGTGGATCCCATCCAAGCACCTTTCCACTTCAAAATGGTCGACATTTTGCTCCATGCCCGTCGTCCATTGCAAGGCAGCGTACTGATCATTCATGTTCTTGCCCGTGAAGCTGGTCAATATCAACGGTAGCGGCGAGGGTGTGGACTGAGAGAAATTATCAAAATTAGCGGAAGACAGCACGGTGTTATTGTGACTGGTAATGGCATATCCGCCATAAGTAGCGGTAATGGCTCCAAAGCCCAGATTTATGATCGGGCCTACCTGTGCCCAGCTGGTCCCATTTGAGGAGATATATCCCGCAAAATTAGGGCCGCTCTTCACCAATTTGACCCAATAGGGAGCCTTGGGGCCGGCGACGGTGTTGGTGGTAGTGCTGCCGCCGGTAGCAGACCGGTATTGGAAAAATGCTCCGTTGCCGCTGGTGATCCCGATATAGGCATTCCGGGAGCCGGCGCTGGTGTTTTCCCGGATCATGATGCCTGCCTTATTGTTGGGGTCGGTGGCATCCTGAGCGGCGACACGGGCAACGATCTGATCATCCCCTGCTATGGTAAAGTAGGCATACCGGAAGGCATCCGCAGTTCCCCCGATATCACTTCCGGAACCTTTGAGGAGGTATACCAGGTATTGAGAGAGGTAACAGGCTGACCCGGCGATCCCGATATTACCAATATCGGCGCTGCTCCAACGGGTCGGCAGCGGTGGACAATTAGCAGGACAGGTCGGTGTGGAAAACCCACCGGGTGAAGAATACGCGCTTTGCTGGCCACCCGTACATGTCGAGGCCACCTGGTATAAATAATCATACCCGCAGGAAAGGGCCGGCAAAGTAACGGAATTTGTATTACTGGTGATCGTTGTCCAGTCTGTCACACTTACATTCCGGTATTGTATGGTATAACCTGTGGCATTTCCCACCGCCTGCCAGTTGAGCAGCACACTGCCGTCGGGCTGATTGGTAGTGCTGAACCCGCCCGGCGGCGCACAGGTTACGGTAGGCGTGCCATATACCTCCATTTCAAACAGCGCATAAAAGCCCCCTACTGTACCCGGGGTGACGCCCAGCATACGTACATAACGACCCGATCCGTGTACATTGATCGTACTGGTCAGGGTGGCGGAATTGGCGCCCCTGATCGTAGCAATGGTGGTCCAGTTGCTTGCATCGTCGGACACATCGATGTTGTAGTCGATGGCGGCAGTAGTCTGCCAGCGGAGTATCACGCGGCAGAGATCATATTTTGCAGTCAGGTCCGTATAGATCCATTCCCCATTGGTCGAATTGCTTACCCAGGAGGTAGACAGATTCCCGTCAAAGGCGGCGGAAGGGGGGTTGCTGCCGGATGGCGCCGAAGAGGCCGCGGCCGTCTTATTCAATGCTACATTCGAACCATTGCAGGTATCCGTACTGCCGCCCGTCAATCCATATACCAACAGCTTACCGGAATTGGTAGGCAGATATACCTTACCGTTGGTTATGGTAGGACAGACGAATTTGGAATAATAGCCCACATTGTCATTTGCTACCATATTGGAATTCCAAAGTTCCTTTGTTACATCATTGGCATTGATGGCCCTGAGGATACCGGGACATCGGGATTGGTTCGCATCGCAGTTGTTGGAATGACTTACCCAGACAATACCCGTCGAGTCCACGGCGCCATTGGAAGAGGTGGATATCATCGCCCCGCTGTTGCCGATAGGCCCCTGTATACCGCTGACGACTGTTCCGGCGACATTCAGATTGCCGGCCACTCTATTTACAGGGAATGCCTTTAGCAGGGCGTTTTCCGGCCAGGTATACACGAATTCATTGCTGGTGCCTTTGTAATAGCCCAGCGCGGTACGCATATGGGCGGATGAGCCCAGGTCGATGGCTTGTACCACGTTGTTGGAGGTGGTCCCAACCCCTCCCATATTATCGCGATTCAGCACATATATCCTGCCCTCCTTCGACCCGCAGGTCGCCAGCGTCGTATTGGGGATCAATATGATATTCGAAGACCCGAAATCCAGGTCGGCCGCATCCAGGGCTGAAAAGTTATAGGGCGTAAAGAAACTGCTTACCGTCAGCGTGCTGCCGGAAGGTGTCAGCTTGATCACACCCTCTCCCCGGTTGGTCGGATCAGAAGGATTACCCGAAACGCCCACCGTGCCATTTCCAGTGGTGACATAGATATTGCCTGACGCATCTGCCGCGGGTCCCGCTCCGCTCATCCATATCCCGCCTTCGCCGCCTCCCGGAGTGGTATTGTATACTATCTTCTGTTGCAGTGTAGTGGCATCATAACCAATCAACCAGCCATGATAGGGGTCCCAGTCACAATGGGAAGCCCATCCTATATACACGATCCCGTTAGACAGCAGCAGACCGGGTCGTTGGTTTTGTTTCTTGGGGTCGAAGGAGATCACTCCGCCGACATTCCCATCGCCGGTGCCGTTCACCTGTGCAGCGATGGTCACGGGGCTGCCCGCCCTTTCGGCCCCCGTCTTGATATCCAGGGCATGCAGGTATTGGACAAAGACATTTGTGCCGTCCGTTGTTACGCTCCGGGAAACCACATAAAGGGTCCCGGCAGTCTTGTCGATCACCGGAGTCCCGACGATCCCCATATTCCCCGAAAAATCATTGTAGGAGCCCCCGCATAATGGAGGGGTCAGGTCGGTGTTTTTAGGCGGCCTCGTCCCCGAGGGTGTAAGGCTGATCTTCCAGAAAGCCCCGGCGACCCTGACGCTGTCCGCATCGTAAGCATAGACGGTATTATTGACAGTGGCGACATACACCACATTCCGGGTACCGACGCCCGGCATACTGACGCCCGAGGCTACCAGCGGCTGTGCAAAGACCTTGTCATCGAGTGTGTCGGTAAATAATTTACCAAAGCTTCCCGTCTTTACATTCTTGATATTCAATTGGGTTTCCTGATTGTTCCACCCTGTCCGATTGAGGTCGTTATGCTGCGTAAGCACGTCCACCTGTGCGCTTGCAGAAACAGTGCAGAAAACAAGGGCACTGCCCAAGATCAATTTGAGCTTTATCATACGGCTGTTTAGAGATGATCCGTTTGCGGGAAGAGGGAGCGATTAACGTATTGGTATCTGCGAAGGATTGATGGATAGGTGACAGGATTGTCGAACAGGCGACGACGCAAAAGTATAACAATAAGTTCATATTTGCAAATTCCGGCGTGTAACCTCAACGGCAAAAGGGTCGTCCCATGCCCAAAATGAGCTCATGATCTTCAATTACCTGAAAGTAGGTATCAGGAACTTCCTGAAATACAAGACCTTTTCATTTATCAATGTGTTTGGCCTGGCCGCAGCCATGTCGGTTTGCATGCTGATCATGCTCATGCTGGCCGATCAGCGCAGCTATGACCAGTTCCACACCAATAAGGATCATATTTATCGTATCCTCTCCGATAAGCCCGGTCTCAACCACGCCTATGCCACCAGTCCCTTCCCGCTGGCCGATGCACTGAGGAAGGAAGATCCCGTCGTGGAAGAATCTACCGGCCTAACCATGGGCGTTGGCGGGGATGCGGTATATAATAATAATATCTCTACGGAATTAAGAGGCTATTTTGCGGACCCGGCCTTTTTCAAAGTTTTCAGCTTCCGGCTTGGCAAGGGCGATCCCGTGACAGCGCTGGATGCCCCCAACTCCATCGTGCTGTCTGCTGCGGCGGCGCGCCGGCTGTTCAGGGATGAAGACCCCATTGGTAAGACAGTAGCTTTTACAGATCGTGGATTGAGCATCATGGGAGGAAATGAATCCTCCACACCTGTTGCATGGGGCCGCTATACCATTACCGGCGTGCTGGAAGATGTAAACTACCGGAGTCACCTTCATTTTGATGCATTGTTCTCCACCTCCTCCCTGCGCCTTCTCATCGCGGATAAAAAAAGAGGGGATAGTAAGAATGACTGGACAAATTTTTTTCAATGCTATACCTATGCCCTGCTCAAACCCGGAAAGACGGGCTCCGACCTGGACGCATCCCTGGTCAGTCTGGTCAATCCTCATATTGCCGGTATCACAGACTTGAAGGGCTTCATCTTGAAAGGACAGGCATTGACGGCTATCTCACCGGGCATGCTGCTTGGCAACGAGCCGAATGCGGCCCTCCCCAGGGTAGTGTATTATTTTTTATCGATCATTGCGCTGATCATCCTGATCTCGGCCTGTCTGAACTATACTAACCTTTCTATTGCAAGGGCTTTGACCCGGGCCCGGGAGATCGGCATTCGCAAGGTCAATGGCGCCGGGCGGAAGAACATCATCCTTCAATTCCTCTGCGAATCCATCCTTACCTCGTTCTTTGCCCTTTTACTGTCTATTCTTTTTCTTCTTTTCCTTCGGGCTGCTTTTGTCGGACTCTGGCTAAATCAGTACCTGCATTTCGAGCTACGGGCGGGCGCGCCGGTATTCGTTTCTTTTGTAGTATTCGCACTACTTATCGGTATCGTCGCCGGGATTTACCCAGCCCTTTATCTTTCCGGCTTCCAGCCGGCGAAAGTGCTCAGGAGTCTGGCCGGTGTCCGCCCCGGCAGGCTGTCCCTGCGGAAAATATTGAGCGTTGTACAGTTTGCGGTCTCCCTGATCTTTATCATCTCTGCTATCCTCATCTTCCATCAGTTCACGCATTACCTGAAGTTCAAATACGAATTCAGCTCGAACAATATTGTAAACATAGCACTACAGGGCAATGACTATCGTACGGTGGCCAGGGAACTGAATACCGTCCCGGGTGTAGACAGGATCTCCGCCTGCGAATATATTCCTTCCACCGGCAGGTCGGAAGGGACAAGCCTGAAAAGAGCGGACAGTAAGGATGACTATATTTCCATGACAGCCCTCCGCACGGATGAGAATTTTATCGGTCTCCTGCAGCTTCCATTGGTGGCAGGAAAAGGCCTTCCGGCGGGCGATACGGGTCGTCATGTATTGCTGAACGAATCCGCTGTAAAGGCCCTGGGCTTTAAAGACCCTGTCGCGGCTGTCGGTGAGTTCCTCCGGCCGGCGGGCAATGACAGCAGCACGTTGCAGGTAGCCGGAGTGATCAAAAATTTTCACCTCGGTCTCGACCATGACCAGATCGAACCGCTGGTACTGCAGAATATCCCGGCCCTCCTCAAATTTGCCAATGTAAAGATCGCATCCGCCGATCTGCGCAGCACAGTGTCGGCGCTGGAAAAAAAATGGAGGACCATCGACCCCATTCATACCTTCCAATACCAGTTTTTTGACGATCAGCTGGCTGCCGTCTCCCAGGGATTATTCGACATCGTCTCCATCCTGGGTTATATGGCTTTTATTGCCGTCACCATTGCTTCCCTGGGGATGCTGGGCATGGCAACCTATACCACCGAACGAAGAATCAAGGAAGTGGGTATACGCAAAACATTGGGTGGGAAGGAGCTCGGGATCGCAATGCTGCTTTCGAAGGAATTTCTACAGGTGCTGGCCATCGCCATCCTTATTGCAGCGCCGTTGAGCTATTTCCTGAACACTCTCTGGCTGAATAAGTTCCCCAACAGGGTGACATTGGGCGGGGATACCATCCTCACCGGCATCCTGATCCTGCTCTTACCCGGGCTGGCAGCCATCGGGTCCCAAACGCTCCGGGCCGCCAGACGCAATCCCATAATGGCCCTCAGAACGGAATGATCCATCGGCGCCTTCCATCGCCCCGAAGCAAGCCCTCCAAAAAAAATTCCGTAAAAAACTTGCGCAAGTGAATACTTGCGCTTAAATTAGCAAGCAAATACTTGCATATAATGGAGGCCAGGAGAGATGTATTTCAGGCGATAGCCGACCCTACCAGACGTGCCATTATCGATATAGTGGCTAAAAAATCAGTAAACCTTAATTCAGTAGCGGAACAATTCGATATGAGCCGGCAGGCAGTTTCACTACACATAAAGATCCTGAACGAGTGCGGATTGATCACTATAAAGCAGCAGGGACGTGAAAGATATTGCGAAGCCAGGCTGGACGCGCTGAACGAGGTCTCCCAATGGGTGGAACAGTACAAAAGATACTGGGAGGGTACATTGGACTCATTGGAAAATTATCTGAACGCCCTCCAAAGGCCCAAAAGGAATGTCAAACGAAATAAATAATATCGCCACAAGAGAGCTGCGCTTTTCCAGATGGTTGGACGCCCCTGTCTAGCTGGTCTGGAAAGTGTGGACAACACCCGAACATTTACAGAAGTGGTGGGGGCCGGAAGGATTTTCCGCCACCATCCACAAGATGGATTTCAGACCCGGTGGTGAATGGGACCTGACCATGCATAGCCCGGACGGCACGGATCATGAAATAAGATCCGTCTTTAGGGACATCGTGAAATATAAAAGGATAGTGTACGAGCAGCTGGTCAACTTCAAGTATATGGCAACCATCGAGTTTGAAAGCCGAAATGATAAAACACGCATCGACTGGGTCATGCTATTCGAGAGCAGCGAGTATTTGATACAGACCGCCAAAACCTTTGGTGTGGATACCGGCCTTTTCCAGACTGCCCATAAACTGGTAAGCTATCTATCAGGATTCAAACAACTATAAAAAAAACAAACATGCAAGTCCCAAAATTCCTCACGCAGCTCATCATTGCCACCATTGGCATCTCTGCAGGCGTCGGACAGTCAACACAAGGTTGGCTTCTTGAAAAAATGCCTCCCGCTCTCGAGACAGAATTTGCCCTAAGCTCGCTTCCGCCACGCCTCCGCGATGCTGCCGCTGTCTATCTCCTCGACCCCGATAAAGGCTATTATATGGCACGTAAAGGCTCCAATGGATTCTCCGCTTTTGTGATGCGGACTCAATGGGAGAAAGCCGAATTCCTGTCCGACGTATACTCCCCCATGAGCTACGATGAAGAAGGCGCAAAGACCTTTGTGCCGATGTATTTTGATGTGGCGGCAATGAGAGCCACCGGCAAATACAGTCCCGCACAGATAAGGGATACGATCGTAAAAAGAGTAAAGAATGGAACATACAAGGCTCCTTCCAGGACAGGCATATCCTATATGCTAAGCCCGATAAACCGCGGTCATGCGGACGATGGATTTGCCAACTCGGTGATGCCGCATTATATGTTCTACGCCCCAAGAGTGGACAATAAGGATATTGGCGGAGACTGGGATGGAGGCCACAGCCCGTTTGCCGTCAGCCCCAGCGACAAGCTGCTGGATAAAGAACATTCCATCTTCAACCTGATCATACTCCCCGCCGGCGACGCCGAAAAGGCAAAGATCATCGAACAAAACAAAGCCCTTTTGGAAAAACTGGCAGCTTACAAACCTTATTTTAAAATAGATACGCATCCTCCCATGGAGCATCACCATTGATCCTTGAATTGGAATAAATGTCCACGCCTTTATGTATCTTCGGGTAACTTTTAAGTTACCCTTACCATGCAGACAAATACGCTTGACGCTTTCCAGGTCATCGCCGACCCCAGCCGCAGACAAATGCTGCAAATGCTTTCAAAGGACAGCATGACCATCAGCGCGCTTGCAGAGAACTTTGACATGAGCCGGCCGGCCGTATCCAAACATATAAAGATCCTTTACAACGCCAGATTCATTTCCATAAAAGACATTGGAAGAGAACGTTATTGTACCCTGAGACAGGACGGTTTTAATGAATTGCAGGATTTTATCGACCAATTCGATAAGTTCTGGACCACCCGGTTGAAAAAACTGGAAAACATCCTGGACAACAAGTCTAAAGAGAAGTAACCCTGTCAATCTCCCGTCGGCAGTATAGCGCTTGTTTCGACCATCAGCATCACGGTCTTTTTTGGGGCCCTGGTCCGATGTATTACCCCTTTTGGAATGGTCACCCCTTCATTAGGGTTTAGCTCGATGGTCCTGTCCTCCAGGTCGACCAGCAACTGCCCTTGCAGGACATAAAAGAATTCATCATCATTATCATGTTTATGCCAATGGTATTCCCCTTCTACAATACCTATCCGCACTACACTGTCATTTACCTTTGTCAGCGTTTGGTTAAACCACTTGTCGGTACACTCATTTATCATCCGGTTGATATCCATTTTCTCCAGGTGATCAAACTTGATATCAAGCTTTGTTACATAATTGAAGGTATTTTCCATAGTATAATTTTTTAAGCGTGTATCGGATATATCTTATTCTTTAGCATGTTCCCCGTCCTGTGGGACAGTATAGCCTTGATCTCAGCCACAATGGAGACAGCTATCTCCTGGGCTGTCTCGGCGCCGATATCAAGTCCGACAGGTCCATGAAGGGTGGACAATTGCTGCTCATCCAGTGTCAGCCCCGTTTGCAATAGTTCTTCGATCATGCGGTCGAGCTTCTTGCGTGGACCAAGGACGCCTATGTAGGAATAGTCTTTTTGCAACAGCTCCCTCAGCAAGGCGATGTCGTAATTATAGTTATGGGTCATCAGCACAAATAATGTATGCTCATCGGTACGAAGGCGCGTCAGCACTTCCTGCGGCTTGGCAACCAGTACCTCATCGGCCTTTGAAAAACGTTCCCGGGTTGCATGGTGCGGCCTGCCGTCGACAACGGTAGTATGCCACCCTAATAAAGACGTGATCTCCACCAGCGGCATTACATCATTCCCTGCCCCCGCGATAACAAGCGCAGGAGGTGTAGACAGGTACTCGACAAAGCCATTGAACAAGGGGTATTGCTTAAAGTCGGAAGCCTTATCCTGGAAAGCCTTTCTTACATCAGCCAGGACAAAACCTTCCTCGGGCAAGCTGGTTTGTATACTATCCCCCGTATACAGCAGGCTTGTCCCCGGATGCTCGCCCGTCGACGTCCTGTCGGAAGAGAAGAGGGTAACGAGCACGGCGTCACGTCTGTCACGAATAAGCTCTCGTAGCAGCTGGATGGGATTATGTGGCTGCCGGCTATCGATGGGCTCGAAAAGGATATCGACGATGCCATTACAGCCCAGCTGTACGCCAAATCTCAGATCGTCCTCTCCCGTGGTATCATAGATCACCAGCTTATTCTGCTGTTGCTGGATAGCAAACAGGGCCTTATGAAGCGCGTCGCCTTCCAGACAGCCGCCGCTGATGGCGCCCGTCAATCGCCCATCCTCGGTGACAAGCATCCGCGCCCCCGGCCGTCGATAGGACGATCCCTCTACATGCACGACGGTAGCCAGCGCAGCCCGAAGCCCTTTTTGATGGGCCAGGTCATATGCCTGGACGATATCCTTGATCTCTTTCATTTAAATAAGTTTGTCGGGCGTGATAGGCAGCTCACGTACCCTTTTGCCCGTGGCATTAAAGACCGCATTGGCAATGGCGGCTGCAACGCCAATCAGCGATATCTCGCCGATGCCCTTGGTGCCGATGGGGTTGATATACGGGTCAGGCTTGTCGATAAAGATGGCCTCGATGTCCTGTATATCGGCATTGACAGGCACGTGATAGTCGGCAAAATTACCGTTGACATACCGACCGTATTTGTGGTCAAAGATCGCCTCTTCTGTCAGGGCCATGCCGATACCACCCACAGCCCCCCCGATCATCTGGCTGCTGGCCGTCTTGTAGCTGACGATCCTGCCGGCATCGACGACAGCGATCAATCTCTTGACCTTCACCGCACCGGTCAATGGATGGACATGCACCTTGGCAAAATGAGCCGAGAAAGAATACATGGAATAATTTTTGGCCTGCTGGCTGCTCTGTGATTCTTCGGTGAGCTCGAAAAAAGGCAGGTTGTGCTGTTTCAGGACTGCCACATAATCGATAGGATCACTGCTATTCTCCGGCATCCCCGCCAGGGCATACATTTTTTGTTTAAAAGCCATACAGGCATCATGAACGGCGCTGCCTACGGAGGACACGGTGGAAGAGCCGCCCTGCGTGGGGGCTGTTGGGAAAGAGGAATTTCCCAGCTCGAACGTGATCCTGCCCGCAGGCACTCCCAACAGGTCGGATGCTATCAGGGTCATGGCTGTACCCGTGCCGGGCCCGATATCGCTGGTCGCACTCTGGATATTGACAGTGCCGTCGGCCATCATCCTCACCTTAGCCAGGGCCCGCCCGCGAAAGGCGCCAAAAGCGCCGCAACCAATGCCATAGCCGGCAAGCCATTCCCCTTCACGCAGCGTGCCGGGTTTGGACGGGCGATTTTCCCAGCCGATGCGCTCGGCCCCACGTGTATAACATTCTTTCAGATATTTACTGGACCATGGCAAATTACGCTCGGGGTCCCTTTCTGTATAGTTCTTCAACCGCAGCTCGATAGGATCCATTTTCAAAGCAAACGCCAGCTCATCCAGGGCCGACTCCAACGCAAAAGAGCCTGTCGCCTCGCCGGGGCCGCGCATAGGCGCAGGTACGCCGACATTGAGCGGGATGACCTTATAACGGGTATTGGCATTCGGACTTTCATAAAGGAAGCGGGAGACGTTCACCGAGCCTTCCGTGAATTCTTCGTACACCGCCGTCTGCGAAATGGACTCATGCGTGATGCCGACAAGCTTCCCGTCGGATGTAGCCCCCAGCCCGATCTTTTGAATGGTCAACGGTCTGTGCCCGACAAGGGTAAACATCTGCTCGCGGGTCAACGTCAGCTTTACAGGACGTTTGAGTAATTTGGCCGCCATCACCGAAGCGATCTCGTGCGGCCAGGTACGAAGGGAAGAGCCAAAAGCCCCTCCGACAAATCGTGAGTTGACCTGTACATTTTCGGGCTTGAGGCCAAATGCGTTGGCAATGCTACGCTGTGTGCCGATGACTCCCTGTGATTTCGTATAGACAGTAACCTTGTCGTCTCCATCCCATGCGGCAATGGTCACATGCAGCTCCATCGGATTATGCATTTCGGAGGGCTGACGATATTCCTGCTCGATGACGACAGGCGCCTTTTTATAGGCATCGGCTTCTCCACGTACATAATCTTTGTATTTCCCGCCCTGTGGAACAACACCCTTATCCCTGTTCTTGTCAAAATCCGTCTCGAAGACATCTTGCTGATAAGAAGCCTTCACAAGGCTGGCAGCATGAGTAGCTTTCTCAAAGCTCTCGGCTACCACCAATGCAATCGGTTGACCATTGAAATAAATGAGCTTGTCATTAAAAAGCTTCAGCCCCCGGACAGGCTGCGAGGCATCGGGTTTGAAACCAGGCACACCAGGGGTGTTGAAAGGCGTGATGACGGCCAGCACTCCGGGCGCCCGCTCGGCTGCTTTCACATCCATAGATACGACACTGCCATTCGTTATGGTGGCAGGGACCAGCACTCCGTATGCCAATCCGGGTAATTCCCATTCTCCGGAATATTTAGCGCCACCGGTGACTTTTAGCCGGCCATCTACACGGCTGAGCGGATCTCCTATAAGGCTTTTGTCCATGATACTATTTTTATACCTGCCCCGACGCCGTCTTCAGCGCCTGCAGGATCGTGTTGGGAGCAAGTTTCAGTTTGAATTGATTGTACTGGTACGCTTTAGCGCCCTGCATAGCGATCTGTGCGGCTTGTTTGAAATTGTCCTCCGTGGCAGATCGCCCCTTGAGAAAATCTTCGGAAGCCCGCAGACGCCAGGGCTTATGCGCCACGCCACCCATGGCAAGCCGTACATCCTTTATATTATTGTCCTTGTCCAGGTCCAGGGCCACCGCTACAGAGATCAGCGCAAAGGCATACGAGCTGCGGTCACGCACTTTCAGATAATGGACATGTTTTGTAAAGGCTGACGGAGGCAGGTCTACAGCCATGATCAGCTCGCCCTTCGCCAGCGTATTGTCCAATTGAGGCTCATCGCCGGGCAAACGATGGAAATCTTCGAATTTTATCTCTCTATCGCCTCCGGCCCCCCTTACATGCACGACGGCATCCAGGGCAGCAAGGGCTACGCTCATATCGCTGGGATTGACGGCGATACATTTATCGCTGGCGCCAAACAGGGCATGCATGCGGTTGAACCCCGCCAGGGCTCCACATCCGCTGCCAGGCGCCCGTTTATTACAGGGCATCGTCAGGTCGAAGAAATAAGGACAGCGGGTACGTTGCAGAAGATTGCCGCCGACGGTTGCCATATTGCGCAATTGAGGGGATGCCCCGGCATTGATGGCCAGCGACAGCAGCGGATAGTTCTTTAACACATCGGGATGATCAGCCACTTCGCTGTTGGTAGCCAACGCGCCCAGCCGCAGACCGCTCTGCACCGCTTCGATGTTCCTCAGCGGCAGACGATTGATATCCACGATCTTCTCCGGCACAACGACCCCCATTTTCATCATATCCACCAGGTTGGTGCCCCCGGCCAGAAAAAAGGCCTGGTTTCCCCTGGACAGCGACTTGATGGCCGCACCGGTATCCGCAGGTCTTGTATAAATAAAGGGATTCATGACTGTTGGTTTTTGACTTCCTGAATGGCTTTTACAATATTGGAATAAGCGCCACAACGGCAAATATTACCGCTCATGAACTCACTGATCTGTTCTGCACATTGTGTCCGTCCCTCTTTTACAAGGGCAACAGCGGACATGATCTGCCCGGACGTACAATACCCGCACTGGAACCCATCATGTTTGATAAAGGCTTCCTGCATGGGATGAAGCTCATCACCCCTGGATAACCCCTCGATGGTGGTAATCTTTTTACCGTCGTTGGTGACGGCCAGGCTTAGACAGGAGTTTATCCGGGCGCCATCGGCATGCACGGTACAGGCCCCGCATTGCCCCCTGTCACAACCTTTCTTGCTCCCGGTGAGATGAAGTTGCTCCCGGAGCAGGTCCAGCAGGGTCACACGAGGATCAATTTTCAGGTTGTACGGTACCCCGTTGACCTCCAGGCTCAACGGCACTTTCCCCATCTCATCGGCTATCTTTTCGTCCCATTTGTTCTCCGCGGCACGACGGATCGCACCGGGCGTCAGGGCAATGGCAGACAACAAAGAGGATTGTTTCAGGAAGTCACGGCGTGACTCATCGCGAGGATTCTCATAGTTTTGAAGATCATTTTGCATATTTAAATTTACCTAATTACGACCGAATAACCTGAATACAGAATTCACTCAGAATTTTCTTAGATCTTTAAGATCAGGCCCGCCCACCTACCCGACAGCAATGAATTATATCAATCAGGATAAGAATATAGAGGATTTCGTAAGGCAGCTATTTGACAGGTCCCCCGCACATCAATACCCCTACCATAATCTCAACCACACAGTCGAGGTGGTCGGACATGTGCAGGACATCGCCGGCTATTATGCCGGGAAAGGAGCCGACCCGTTCATCGTCACTACAGCCGCCTGGTTCCACGACATCGGACATCTGTCCGGCCCCATGGAAGGTCATGAGGAAAGAGGAGTATTGATCATGGAAGACTATTTGCATCAGCTGCGGATACCCGAACAGGCCATTCTTTCTGTTGCCGGCTGCATAAGGGCAACAAAATATCCCTCCTACCCCATTACTTTGAATGAAGAGATCCTTTGCGATGCAGACACTTTTCATTTTGGGACCGAATATTTTAGAGAGACGGACGAGGCCGTCAGAAGGGAGATAGAGATCAGAACAGGCGTAAAACCCCTGAACTGGCACAAAAAAAGCATGTACCTGCTGCAGCAGCATCGCTATTTTACAGAATACTGCCGTCAGCTGCTCGACAAAGGCAAACAACACAACATCGAATGGCTGGCCCGTCAAATTACGTAGATTTGAACTATCAAGCCCATGTAGCATGTATCTCACCAGTCTGCCGGACCATAGCGATCCGGGATTTGACGAACAGCTGCATTTTAGCAGATTCCAGCAGCACAATATGGTGTTCAATGCCATATCGAGCAAGAGCTGGTGCCCCCGTCATGTAGGCTGCCTCTCGATCAAGACGGTGAGCAGCGGAGAAGAGTGGTATGGCATCGACGGACGCCGCCTGGCCGTTAGACCAGGCCAGTTCCTCATACTGAACAACAATCAGGAATACTCCTGCCAGATCGACACTACGGAAAAGGTCAGGGTCTTCTCGGTATTTTTTAAAAAAGATTTTGCCTCATCCATATTGCACGATGCTCTATCCGGGGAGGAAAGATCATTGGAAGACCCCTCCTTATCCGGAAACACACCGGAGTTTTTCCAAACCCTCACCGACATCGATCCGCAGTTAGAGCAACACCTGGCACGGCTTACAATTGCATTGGACAGACATGGATACGAGCCCGCCATGATGGATGAGCGTCTGATCTTCCTCTTGCGCCATTTGATCAGGATACATACATCTGCAATGCACCAGGCAAGCCAGGTAAATGCAGTCAGGTTCCCTACCAGGACAGAGATATACAGACGGCTCTGTATTGCCAGGGACTTTATGCATTCAAGTTTTATGGAGCCATCCGAACTGTCGGCCATCGGACAGGCCGCTTGTCTGTCCGTTCCCCAGCTGGTCCGGCAATTCAAGGCCGTCTTTCACAGGACACCCCATCAATATCTCACCGGTGTCCGGCTGGCCCACGCAGCCAGACTGCTAAAACACAGCTTTCTGTCCGTGCAGGAAATCACCTGCTCGTGTGGCTTTGAGAATACCAGTGCCTTTTGTCGTGTCTTCAAAGCGCAATATGGCGTCTCTCCCCTCCATTTCAGGAAAGCACGGCAGGCCGGGACAAGCAACCTTATTTCCATAAGAGGCGTTTGATATGACAAAATATACCCATGCCCGAAAAGCTCGTCTACCGTGGCCTCTATCTCATCCTTGGCGTGCAGTGCATTTTTTTCTTATATCTTGTATTTAGGATACCTTTTCATTATGACGAATCCTGGAGCTATATGTATTTCTCGGGCAGAGGATTTCAGACGACCGCCACATTTTACCCCCTGCCCAACAATCACATCTTGTACAATCTCGTAGCGACCATATTTGTCAAGCCAGGCATCGACCCGGAGATTGGCACCCGGCTTCCCAGCTATTTTGCCAGCTTTATTGCTACCTATTATTTCTTTAAGCTGTCCTATACCCATTTTGCCGGACCCATCACCCTCGTGATGACGGCCCTCTTTGCCTCCGCCTATCCCTTTGTGCTCTATTCCATAGAAGCAAGAGGCTATTCCTTTTTGATCCTGTTCACCGTTCTCTCGTTCTACGCGGCAGATCACCTGGCAAAGGACGCCACGCTTCGCAGGTACAGATACCTGTATTGGATCAGTCTGGTGGCAGGTCTCTACTCCATGCCCTCCTTCATCTACACCGCCCTTGTCATAAGCGGCACGCTGGGTCTGTACTTTATAAGCAAGAGACAATGGTCTTCCTTCAGACTGTTGGTAATAGACCATGCAAAAGCCGGTCTTGTAGCTGTCCTGCTTTATGTACCCGTCGTACACGCTAATGGGATACAAAAATTTACGCATCCGGATGGCTTCTCAAAACTAACTATGACTCAGCTGGCACAGGCTCTTCCCCACACGTTGCCCGCCACCCTGCATTTTCTTACAGGCATCGACAAAGCTCCCCTCTTTACGATAATAATCTGTATTCCTGCCGGAATACTGTACAATCTTTTTTGCGAAAGAAAAACTATGTTCCTGGCTGTTGTATCTGCCGTGATGCTGGTCTCACCCCCTGTCATTTTACTGGCCAATCCCATCCTCCCCTATCCCCGCACCTGGTCTTACCTCGTAGTCCCGCTGGCGCTTTGTGTCGGCTATCTTATTTCCCTGCTGACCTGGTATCTCCGCACAGCTTTGAAAAATTGGTCCTGGCCCGCGGTTGGTATGGTCGTCGTAATCATGCTGGCCTGCTATACGAATTTCCTAAAAAGACATATGGAGAATTATGCCATCGACTATACCATCCGGGCTGCTTTTAAAAATATGGGGCCGCGCATCGCTGCCGTCAGCAGCATCGGCTATACGGGAGAGTCCCTGGAATATTATGTAGCGGAAGACCTGCAGTTCCAATGTATGAAAAGAGACCCAGACAAACCGTTAAAGATGGATAAAAAGGAGACGTTCACCCGGACAGAAGACATTTTGATCCTGGCGCCCGATTCGATAAAAAATTTTCGATTGGATCAATATATATTGATGGGGACGGACAGCGTACATTATTTCCTCTTTGCCAGGACATCCCTATCCGGCCGCCGTGTCCCGGATGAACGTTGATCCCCCTCCGGTTTTTGCCTGCCTGCCATCGACTTTTCCAACTGTAATGCGCCGCTGGCCAGGAGCTCGGCGCCATAAGGGATACAATCTTCGTTAAAGGTCACCTGGGGATGATGAAGAAAGAAAGAGTCATTCTCCGCTGTCTTTGCTCCTAAAAAATAGAACTGGCCGGGTATGCTTCTTGAATAATAGGCAAAATCCTCTCCTATCAGATAGGGCTGACTTTCTATGACGTGGTCTTTGCCAAATATTTTTTCCTTGACAGGCAGCAGCATGTCGAAGAGCCCTTTATCATTCAAAAGGCTGGGATAGTACGCCGTAAATTCCAACGTGATCTGACAACCGAATTCACGCTCGAGGTTGCTCAGTATACCCTGCAGTTTTTTTACAAGCCCTTTATAGACCTCCATATGCAGCGCACGCAGGGAGCCCTGAAGAAGGACGCTGGAAGGGATCACATTGAAGCTCGGCTTTGCCAGCGTCTCTACGTGAGTGATGGCCAGCACTTCGGTGGGCGGGTCAGGCTGTGGCCCTACGATGGCTCGGGCCTCGGTAATGAGACGGCCCGCCACCACAACAGGGTCGATGACATGCTTCATGGCCCCGGGATGACCACCCTTCCCGTCTATGCGTATATAAAAATTGCCGACATTGGCAAAAGACTCTCCGATCCTGTATCCCAGTTGTCCCACCGGCAACAAGGGATGTACATGCAACCCCAGCACAGCATCAGCACCGGCAAGCGCCCCCGTCTCCATCAGAACCTGTCCTCCGGATTTGCCCTTTTCAGGACTGCGCAGGGAGCCTTCCTCCGAAGGCTGAAAAACAAAGTGGACAGTACCTTCAAATGCAGCATTCTTTAGTAAATGGGCCGCGCCCAGCAACATGGTCATATGCAGATCGTGCCCGCAGGCATGCATACATCCGTCTGTCAACGACGAAAAGGACAGCCCCGTATCCTCTTGTACCGGCAGAGCATCCATGTCGGCACGCAATACGATAACAGGTCCTGCGCCTTTTTTCAGGGTGCCGATAAGCCCTGTGGATACTATTCTTTCCACCGGTATCTGTAATGCCTCCAGCTCCGACTGTAATAGTGCGGCTGTCTTGAACTCCACAAACCCAAGCTCGGGATTCTGATGCAGCTGTCTCCTGATCATCACCAGCTTTTTGAACAAGTCATCCTCCATGATATGTATTTAATGGCCTGCCCTAAGATACAGAAATAAAAAACCCCGCATCAGCGGGGCGTTATTAATTTAATGTTCACGTCTGTGGCCTTCTCCTTCTCCACGGGGGCCTTCCCCACGTTGCCCTCCGGCATGAGGTCTGCCATTAGGTTGTGGATGTGGTTGCTGACGCTGAGGATGTGGCTGCTGCATTTGAGAACGCGGCTCGTGCGCGGGAGCATTGTGCGCCATGGCTGCCTGGTTGTTGGTATGCCCGGCAGGTCTTTCTATCGGAGCGGGGGCGCTATGTCCTTCCGAGCCAAAACGCTCGCCGCCTACCTTGCTCATAGCCGTGGTAGCGGGTCTGCCTCCATTGTTGGAAGCAAAAGCATTCTTATCCCGGCTGGCGGTCTGATTATGCGACACCTGCTCCTGTGTCGGGGCTACGTGATTCTCATTCATTGCCGACTGTTCCTGTGGAGTGGGCCGCGAAGAAGTACCCGCTCCTCCATTATAGCTGACCCTGTTCACCGTTGTATTATTGTTGACGACGACGGTGTTGTTGACATAGGTGTTATGCACTACGGTTGTATTCACATTCACAACAGCCGTATTATACCGGAAAACACTGCCATGCCACTCACCTCCCACAAATCCAACTCCTCCGTAACCATAGCCGTAATTTACCCCACCATAAAATCCGATATGAGGCCCCCAGTAACCTGCATGCCATCCATATACTCCACCCACAAACCCCCAATAACCAGGGGTCCAAAGAAATCCGGGACGGGGGGGCGCCAGCCAAACACCGGGTACCCAATAATATCCGTCATAGTCGTCGTATGCCCAATAGCCCGGTGTCCACAGCCAACCCTCGACGGGGCAAGCCGGTTGAGTATATACAGGTATAGCCGGTGGCGCAGTCCGGATCGTGACGCCTACAGTAACGGCAAACTGTGCGGAAACCCATGTCGTCGAAAAAGAAAGCGCCACTAAAAAAAGTGCGCCGAGAATGGATCTTTTCATGGTAGATTTTTTAGTTTAACATTGCTACGATCACGACATAACTGCAATGTTTAAACCATATTGCCCGTATTTGGTTAACGGGCTGTTATTACGCCCCGGATCCATCGGTAGCCCCCCATCAGGGACGCCATTTAAACGACCTCTCGTCGATAGCCCTCATCGTACAAAGGACACCGTTCAGATGATCATATTCATGCTGCAGCAGCTCCGACAGATCGTCCTTCATGTCCCATTCCTGCGGCTGCCAGCGCTCATCCAGGTATTTGATCGTCAGGCTACGGTGTCTTTTCACTTTGACCAGCAGATTGGGAAAGCTCATACAGTCATCCCATAGCTCGAACAGCTCTTCACTAAGATGGACCAGTTCCGGATTGATAAAGACCACCGGCCTGTCGATATTCATATAGACCAGTCTCTTCATGATACCGAGCTGTGGGCCGGCAATGGCTCTCCCGAAATTGTATCGGGCCTTTACCTCTGCCATCACATTCTCCAGGTCGGCCACCCAGCCCTTCACAAGGGGGAGCTCGGAAGGCAGCACCGGTTCACAGACGGCATACAATCGCGGGTCGCCCAATAACAGCAGATCTTTCAAGGTTTTCATCCCATAAAGATAGCCTATTTCAATTGCAGCTCTTTTTCAAACAGTTCATCCAGCTTCTCGTGACTCTCGACCACGCCTTTCTCCATACCCGACATGATCATCCCATCCCTGTCCTGTACGCTCCTGAACACAGACTGTATCGTCACCTTTGTTCTGTCACCCGGCAATGCCTCAAAGATCGCCGTCTCCAGCACCACATGCCCCCTCTCCGGAAGACCTTCAAATTCAAAAGTGCGAATAAGCCTCTCCGGCGCCGTCGCCTCATGACAGACGCCATGAAATCCGAAATCGTGCCCATCCTTTGTCGTGTGAATAAACCGCCATCTGCCTCCATCGCCCGGTTCCAGCACATCGATCTTCATTTTCATATCACACGGTCCAACCCATCTGGGCAACAGCTTGGGATCCGTAAATGCTTTGTATACCAGCTCCCTGGGCGCCTCGAATTCCCGGATGATAAAGGCTTCTTGTTTCCCGGGCTCCGCCACGATCGTTGTTTTGTTCTTTGACATGGTTGACGTTTTTAGTTGTTGTTTATTTTCTTTTGTTCTTTTTTTTCTCTTTGGCCTTTAGCTCCTCCAGCACCTCATCCAACGCCTCGAACTGCTCGTCCCACAGCCTCCTGTACCGCTCTATCCACACCGACACTTCATTCAGCTGCTGCAGCCGGGCCTCGCAATAACGTTCCCTCCCCTGCTTCTTTATGATGATAAGCCCACACTCGGTGAGTACCTTTATATGCTGTGATATGGCAGGGCGGCTCATAGGAAAGTTCTCTGCTATCGCATTCAGGTTTAAGGATTGATAGGCTATAAGATTGATGATCCCACGCCGCGTGGGGTCAGCTATCGCCTGGAACACATCTCTTCGCGTCTGCATAGAATATTTATGTAAGTATTTGCTTACAAATATATGCGTAAGGATTTACTTACGCAAATTATTTTTGCCGGTCGCCCAAAAAAATCTTCACTCCCTTGTCCAAAAGCGATCATCTCATTTGATATAAAGTGTGGGAATTGGTCTCGCATGAAAAAATAACCCAATTTCCACATATCGTTAATGTCTGTCCTTCGGACGAACCGCTTCCAGCGGTTCCCGGTAGGTGTAATAATTGCTTCACAAAAAATTAAATCTTTCAAAATGAGAAAGTTAGTAGTTTTCAATTTTCTGACCCTGAATGGTTATTTCGAAGGTCCCGGCGGAGACACCAGTTGGCACCGGCATGGTGAGGAAGAAGGCAAATTCGCCAGCGAATCCATGGGTCAGGGCGGCATCCTGCTTTTTGGCCGTACAACCTATGAACTTATGGTGAGTTACTGGCCCACACCTATGGCTATGCAGCAGGCGCCTGAAGTCGCTAAAGGAATGAACAAGGCGGAAAAGATCGTTTTCTCCAGGACGTTAAAAACGGCAGACTGGGAAAATACAAGGATCATAAACGGCGATCTGGCAAAAGAAGTTCGCCGTCTGAAGGAGACACCGGGAAAGGATATGTGTCTGCTCGGCAGTGGCAGCATCCTCACGCAGCTGGCGGATGCCGGCCTCATCGATGAATACCAGTTCATGATCGACCCGGTGGCCCTTGGTTCCGGCACGCCCGCCTTCAAAGGCCTGAAAAAAAAGCTGGACCTGCGGCTGGTATCCACCCGAAAATTCAGCAGCGGCGTGGTGTTGTTGAATTATCAGCCTTTGTAATTACATTTATAAAACCGACCACGGGTCGGTTGTCCGAAGGACAATCATGAGCCATTTTCGGCCCGGAGGTATTTTTTCTACAACCGGAGGGCCGAAATTTATAAAACCGACCACGGGTCGAAATTTAAAATCTTTTCACAATGGACGAATATCTGATCCTCATGCGTCTCGATCTGGTCATCCGCGAGACGCCGCCCTCTCCGGAGCAAATGCAGCAGTACATGAAACAATACCAGGACTGGGTAGGCGGTATCGCTGCCCAGAACAAATTCGTCGGCGGCACGGCCCTTTCCCTGGAAGGCAAGGTCATAAAACCAAAAGATGTCGTCACGGATGGGCCATTCGCAGAGATAAAGGAATGGATAGCGGGTTTTATCACCATAAGGGCCAAAGACTTTGACGAGGCCGTAAGCCTGGCAAAAGGCTGCCCTATCCTGAATGGAGAAGGCAATAGCGTAGAGGTGAGAAGGTTAACAGACGGCCACCATGGATGATCAGCAGCTGATACCACATCTGTTCAGGACAGAGTACCGGAAGATTGTTTCGGTACTCTGTAAGTATTTTGGCTGGGAGGGGATAGAGACCGCCGAGGACATTGCCAGCGAGACCTTTCTTACCGCAGCACAGACCTGGGGACTTGGGGGCGGCATACCGCCCAATCCAACTGCCTGGCTTTATAGCGTAGCGAAGAACAAGGCAAAGAGTCATCTTCAGCGCAACCATTTGTATAAGACAAAGATCGAGCCTGCCCTTACAGGTACGAAAAATACAGTGGAATACCCCATCGACCTCTCGCCGCAAAATATCATCGACAGCCAGCTCCAAATGATGTTTGCCATCTGCCATCCCTCTATCTCCACTGAGGCGCAGATCGGGCTGTCACTCCGGATCTTATGTGGCTTTGGCATAGAAGAGATCGCCAACGCATTCCTCACCGGCAAGGACACGATCAACAAGCGCCTGTTCCGCGCAAAAGAGATCCTTCGGCAAGGAAAGATATCTATAGAATTCCCGCCCGCCGCCGAGATAGAACAGCGGCTCTCTCCGGTGCTGACCACCATTTACCTCTTGTTCAATGAAGGTTATTATTCTGTCAGTCAGAATAAAGTCCTGCGTAAAGAGCTCTGCCTGGAGGCCATGCGGCTCTGTACCATGCTCGTCGAGAACGAGACTACCAACATGCCGCAGGTCAATGCATTGCTGTCCCTCATGTGCTTCCATGCGTCCCGTTTTGAAGCCCGTCTGGACAGGGACGGGTCCATCGTGCTCTACCAGCAGCAGGACACCAGCCTGTGGAATGCCGAGCTGATCAGCAAGGGAGGATATTTCCTGAGACGTGCCGCCACAGGCGACAAGCTCTCCAAATATCACCTGGAAGCAGGTATCGCCTGGTGGAATACCCAACACACTGACTCCAAAGAAAAATGGGAAAATATCCTGCAGTATTACAACAGGCTGCTGCAAATAGAGTATTCCCCCATAGCAGCCCTTAACAGGACCTATGCCCTCTCAAAGGCCAACAGCAAGGAAGAGGCCATCATCGAAGCCGAAAAGCTGGAACTGACGGGCAATCACTTCTACTTCGCCTTGCTGGGCGAGCTGTACAAGGACATTCACCGGCAAAAGGCCATCGAGAATTTTCAGCAGGCATTGCGGCTGGCAAGGACCCAAACGGACAAACAAGCCATCCAAAAACAGCTTGACCGGCTTTGAGCCGCCCTTCCCGCTCCAGCCGTCCGTATATCGCCGCCCTGCCCCTTGACCGGCGAAAAAGTTTTCCTTATTTTTAGTTATAATCCTTCCAAATGACCGTAAAAGAAATAATGACCCAGCTGGAATCGCTGGGCAGCCAGCAGATAAAGAACATACTCCTGAAGCATGGCGTAAAAGAACCCTTCTTCGGCGTAAAGGTCGGTGATATGAAGCCCATTCAAAAAAGGATAAAAAAGGACTATCAGCTTGCCAAGGATCTCTATGCCACCGGCAACGCGGATGCCATGTACCTGGCCGGGCTTATTGCCGACGATGAAAAAATGACAAAGAAGGACTTGCAGACATGGGTTAAGAATGCGGTCTCCAACAACATCAACGAATACACTGTCCCCTGGGTAGCGGCAGAAGGACAGCATGGATACGAGCTGGCAATGGAATGGATCGATTCGAAGGACCCGCATATTGCCGCCGCGGGCTGGTCCACCCTGGCAAACCTTGCAGCGCTCAAGCCGGACAACGAATTGGACATGACATCACTAAAAGTACTCTTGGCACGCGTAGAAAAAAATATCCATGCTGCGCCCGATCGCGTAAGATACTGGATGAATAATTTTATCATCTGCGTCGGGTCTTATGTAGTCCCCCTTTCAGCGGAAGCCATCGCCGCCGCCAAAAGGATCGGCGCCGTCACGGTGATCATGGATGGTACATCCTGTAAGGTGCCGGCAGCCATAGACTATATCAAAAAAGCAAAGGACAAAGGCAGCCTGGGGAAGAAAAAGAAGACGGTGAAGTGCTAATGCACCATAGTTATTATTACCCACAACGATACGACAGAGATAATCACCCATAATATTATTCCCTGCAGCATAGGTCGAACCCCCACCGAAAGCAGCACCTTCTTCGACAGTCCGCTGCCAATGAGAAAAAGGGTCAGCGTCAGACTTGCATGAGACGCATTGACAATATAATGCTCCAGCGTTAGCAGACCCGGTACCAGTACATAGGTATGAATGACCATCGCCAGTACAAACCCGCCGATGAACCAGGGAATTTTGGGCCGTGCACCTTTATTCTTAAATATCAGTGTCGACAGAAAAGCCACCGGAATGATCCAAAGGGCCCGGGCCAGTTTCACGGTCGTGGCAATCTGAAGAGCCTGGCTGCCATACTTGCCCGCAGCCCCTACCACAGAGCTCGTATCATGGATGGCAATCGCGCTCCAAAGACCAAACTGGGTCTGGGACAAATGCAGCAAATGACCTATCGCCGGAAAAAGCAGCAGCGCAACGGAATTCAGGATAAAGATAATGCCGATGGCCACCGACACCTGCTTCTCCCCCGCCCGGATCACGGGAGATAGAGCCGCAATAGCGCTGCCGCCGCAAATAGCCGTACCGGCCGATACCAGGTACGCGGTTTTCTTATCCAGACGGAACAGCCTGCCCAATAGCACTCCTGTCAATAAGGCGCCCGTGATGGCCACCACCGTAAAAAGAGCCCCCTGCCCACCTGCTTTTATGGCGCTCCTTATATCCATGCCAAAACCCAGCCCTACTACAGCCACCTGCAAAAGGACATGCGTAGCTTTATGATTAAGATGTATATACGGATGACCCACCCATTGCGCAATAGCCAGCCCCATCACGAGAGCCACTGGCGGAGTTACGAAAGGCGTCAGGCAAAGCGCCATGGCCAGCACAAATATGACCTCTCGTGTCGTGATGCTTCTGTCGAGAAAATGTATCTTTTCCATACCACAAAGCTCCACCTACTTATCATAACGGAGAAATGGCTATTGGTAATTATCGATAACTTTTGGTTATAGCAATCTTTACCCCGGCCAACCTCGTCTTCTAATAGCTGAAAGTTACTCCGGCCCCGAATCCCATATCGCTGTCATAGTGCGTGGACAGCCCGAAATATTTGGTGAAAATATATCTAAAGCCGACCATGTATTCTCTGTCCGTATTGACCATAAAATTAAACCGCAGCCTGCTGGTAACAGGCACATCCTCCCTCACCAGCTGCAAGCGGAGATTCCCCTTCATGTCCACCCGTGCATCCGCCGTCACCAAAAATGGCAAGGTATACTGCACCCCCGCACATATCACCGACCGTTTGTTCTTCGTATCTTCCTGGCCAAAGATATTCTTCTCCATGACCCCGCCCTTTCTGTAACGGAAATCCCAGCCTATATAGGGCATCCAGAACTGCATCTTCCCAAGATACCTTCCAAAATGCGTCTCGCTCTCATATCCCTTTGTCTGATCCGTACCTATCCTCCACTCCGTCTGCAAACGCCATCGCCTGCCACCGGCGATCAGTTCCCCATCGCTCCCATTGCTCTCCAGGCTGACCCTTCCTGCCGGATAGATCGTCCGGTCGTCCGCATATACTTTTCGCAGGGCTTTCTTCGGATCGCCCAACGCAGTATCAGGCGGCGAATCCGCATAATGAAAGATACGCCCCATCCCGCTCATCATATGATACAGGATATGACAATGAAAGAACCAGTCCCCACTCTCGGTGGCGGCAAATTCAAGTGTATCTGTCTCCATCGGCATGATGTCCACGGTATTTTTCAAGGGCGCATGATCGCCCTGCCCGTTGAGCAGGCGGAAGAAATGTCCATGCAGATGCATGGGATGCCGCATCATCGTCCCATTGTAAAGAACGATCCGCACATTCTCTCCTTTTCGGATCAGTATCCTATCCGTCTCGGAAACAGCCTTGTTGTCGATGGTCCAGACATAACGGTTCATATTGCCCGTAAGATTGAACCGCAGCTCTTTCACCGGTCCATCCGGCAAAGTTGTCTTTACAGGACTGCGCAACATCCCATAGTTGAGGGTGACGCCGGTGGACTCCCTGTACATCACGGCGTTCATATCCATCTGCTGATTGCTCATCTGCATCTCCATGCTGTTCATATCCCCATTCCCTTTCATCATGTCATTCATCATCTTCATACCATCAAAATAACTCAGCCTGGGTAAGGGCGTTGCCTTTACCTTCTCCCCCTCTCCCAACCATACAGACGCCGATTGCGTCCTGTCTTCGGAGGTAGCCAGGAATTCATAGCGTCCGTTGTCAGGAATGGCTACGATCAAATCATATGTTTCTGACGTCCCGATGATCAGCCGATCCACAGGCACAGGCTCCACATCCTTCCCGTCATTGGCCACCACGGAGATCTTGCCACCCGCATACGTGAGCCAATAATAAGTGGACGAACTGCCATTGATGATACGCAGCCTGACCTTATCCCCGGCCTTGAACCCGGACGGCTCATCCTGCGGACGGCCATTGGCCAGCATCCTGTCATAATATACATCGCTGACATCCATGGCCAGCATCCTCTTCCGCTCGTTGGTAAGCTTGGTGCCGAAGTGTTTGTCCCGGATGGCGGCGGCATAGTCCTGGACACTCCCCTTGCGAATGGCATACCAGTCCGTGGCGTTGTGCTGGCTGCGCTCCACCTCATAAGGTTTTTCATTTGTCCAGTCGCTGAGAAGAATAGTATGTTCCTTTAGGCTGTCCGGTTCCCGCGTTCTGTCCACCTCCCGCTTCCGGATGATAAATGCCCCATATTCACCACTCTGCTCCTGCAGCATCGTGTGGGAATGATACCAATAAGTGCCGTTCTGTACAATGGGGAAAGTGGCTACATAGGTCTGCATAGGACCTATGGGTGGAGTGGTCAGATGGGATACGCCATCGTATTTGTTGGGGATAATAAGCCCATGCCAGTGTACGGATGTCTCCATCATCATCTCATTATGGATATGTATCTCGGCGGTGTCGCCCTCCGTAAAATAAAGGACGGGACCGGGAATAGTCCCGTTGATAGCAATGGCCTTTACCTTCTTGCCGGTATAGTTTACCGTGGTGTCGGTGATATAGAGATGATATACGACGTGGCCGGGTTTCGATACATCGGTCGCCGGGTGAAATGGTTCCCGGGCAGCCGTTGACGGCGTGGCCCCCATGTGATGCATTTGCGCACGTCCAGGCAATGTCAACCCCCATGCCATGAGGCATATGAGAAATAATTTCATGTACATGAGGTGTTTAAGGCTTCAGGGTTGATTTAATTTTCCCGCAGGTCAGCATGGAACTGCCGTAATAAGGATTCTTTATCGTCTGGTCGTTGGTCAGCCAGGTGGCCTTCTTCATGGGACAATAATCCTCATAAATAGCCTGCTCCGACAATTTGACGTCTTTGGCCAGTGTCATCATATTGGTGGACAAGCTCGCAAAATGCTCCCTTTGATGACCAATCTCCTTCTTTTCCGAAATATGTCTTGCATCAAAGGCAAGTTTGTCCTTCACGGCCATAAAAGCCGTATGATCCTTTCCCGGCATCTTGCTCATATCGACGCCATCGATGGCTTTTAAAAGCTCACCGGCCCTGGCTGCGGCTGCGTTGGCGTCACCCGCCACCAGGGCGTCCTTTACACCATAATAAGAAGGAAGAATGTTGGATACCTGTGCAAATAGATGTTGCGATGATACAGCGATCAATACGACCACTGCCATAAATATCTTTTTCATTTTGATAGATTGAATGTTGATAAATAAATGACGGAACGAGACAAACAATTATCAAATCAGGAAACACTGGTACAACGACTGGTAGTCTGGCGGGGGATGCTTATATGAATATACGTCGGGATGAAAGGTTATGCCGTGAAGTACTTGCACAGGCTGTTGTGACATATGCACTATCACTTCAGCCAGCACAGGCTCGGCGCTTACTTTCTTGGCCTCCTGCTTTTCTAAAAGATTGAACTTTACGGCATGCATGCCGCTGCATCCATTATCATCCTTACAAGGACGATTCTCTTCCTCTCCAAAACGGGCTTCATTTCCCGGAAGGCCCGTTTTCCGGACATTTTCGGCGCAGCAGGCGGAGTGCCCGGCTGCCCGGACCGAACAATGACAGACGACAAAGAAGTTGGCCGCAAAGACAGCCAGCAACAGCAACGCCTTGTATTGTATGGTCCTGGGCAACAACATGGCTCAAAGGTACTATTTTTTTATAGGTTCTATGCTAAATCCCGCCTTCTTCACCGCCTCGACGATGCTCTCGCTGCCAGGGGCCTCCGTCTCCACGGTCAGTATCTTGTCGGGATTCTCGGTATCTACTTTCCAGGATTTGACACCCTTTGTCTCGTTCAGCTTTGGTGTAACCCTTGCTACGCAACCGCTGCAATTGATATTCGTCTTGAACTGTAATGTGCTCATACTATATTTTTTTATATTTTAAACGTAAACTGTTACTGACAACGCTGACACTGCTCAACGCCATGGCGGCTCCCGCGATCATCGGGTTCAGCAGGAACCCATTGACAGGATACAGCACGCCGGCGGCAACAGGGATACCGATAAGGTTGTAGATAAAGGCCCAAAAAAGGTTCTGCCGTACGGTCCTCACGGTTGCCCTCGACAGCCGGATAGCCGCGGGTAACCTGGAAAGGTCTTCCGAAAGCAAGGTGATACCCGCCACGTCCATTGCAATATCACTGCCGGCGCCCATGGCAATGCTCACATCGGCCTGGGCCAGCGCCTGGCTGTCATTGATCCCATCGCCTGCCATCGCTACTACTTTTCCCTGCTGCTGTAATGCCTTTATATATGCAGCCTTTTCCGCAGGCGATGACTCTGCCTTGAAAGAACCTATTCCGGTCCTTGCCGCTACCGCGGCCGCCGTCCGGGAACCATCTCCCGTCAACATATGCACTTCTATACCCTCTTTCTTCAACCCAGCCACGGCAGCCGCCGCCGAATCCTTTATACTATCCTCTATGGCAAGAACAGCCAGTACCGACCAGTCATCCGCAAAGAACACTACTGTCTGCGCAGCTGCGTTCTTTTCCTCCACCCATTGCTCCACATCCTTCGAAAGTCCAACCCCAACTTCCTCCATCAGCTGCCGGCTGCCTACCCAATACATCTGCTCTTCATGCCTTCCTCGTATACCCTTTCCCGTTAAGGACTCTATATCCGTGATCTTCACAGGCCGGCTGTCTTTCTCAAGATAAACAGCCACCGCCGACGCCAGCGGATGCTCCGAAGCCTGCTCCAGCGACAACAGGATGTCCCGCCGGCCTGAAACGACTTCATATATATCCGTGACGACGGGTTTGCCCTCTGTTAACGTACCGGTTTTATCCACCACAAGGGCGTTGACCTTATACGCCTGCTCCAGGCTCTCGGCATTCCGGATAAGGATCCCCTGCTCCGCTCCCCTGCCCACACCCACCATGATGGCGGTAGGAGTTGCCAGTCCCAATGCACAGGGACATGCGATGACCAGCACTGTCACCAGGGAAAGAAGCCCATAGGTCAGCCCGTTGCCGCCACCCCAGATCCACCATGCCAGAAAGCTTATAATTGCCAGCCCTATGACGACAGGCACAAAGATGCCCGCCACCTTGTCCACCAGTTTCTGAACAGGGGCCTTGCTGCTCTGCGCCTCCTGCACCATCTTGATAATATGTGCCAGCAGCGTATCCCCGCCTACTTTTTCGGCGGTGTACCGGAAGCTGCCCTTTTGATTGATCGTGCCCGCAAATACACTGTCCCCTGACATCTTCGCTACAGCCACGGGCTCTCCGCTGATCATGCTCTCATCTACATAGCTGCTGCCTTCGACAACACGTCCATCTACAGCTATCTTATCCCCGGGCCGCACCAGGAGTTTGTCCCCTGGCCTGACCTCGGCCAGCGGAATTTCTTTCACGCCCCCATCCTCACCGACAACGGCGACAGTATTGGGCTGCAGTCCCATCAGCTTCTTTATAGCCGAGGACGTCCGGGCCTTGGCCCTTTCTTCCAGCAATTTCCCCAAAAGAATAAATGCTACCACAACCGCGGATGCTTCGAAATAGACATGCGCATGCAGCCCCCTCTCATGCCAATAGTCAGGGAATAGAGTATTGAACACACTAAACAAATAGCTGATGCCCGTGCTCAGGGCCACCAGGGTATCCATATTCGCCCGTCCGTGTCGCGCCTGCTTGAAGGCATTCACAAAAAAGTTCCTGCCAAACCACAATACAACAGGGGTCGCCAGCGCCCACATCCAATAATTGGCGTACGGCATATCCATAAAGAACATCCCGATGACCACCAGGGGCACCGATAATAGTATAGCCGCAAGCGTGCGCTTACGCAGGCTTCTTACCTCTTCCTTCTGTATCTCCTCCAGCTTTTCGGAAGGCTCATCCACCAGCAGGTCGTATCCAATGTCCTGCAGGGCCGCCTTCATTTGCCGGGGAGTGATCTTTTCAGGGGAGTATTCCACCTGTACACTGTGTTGAGGGAAGCTGACCTCCGCCCTGCCAACCCCCTCTATGGAAGAGAGGATCGTCTCTACGCTGATGGCGCAGCTGGCACAGCTCATACCGACGACAGAAAATTGCTTCTTGATCATATAGCAAAGGTCGGCCATCGATGTGGCAGGGACATTACACAATCCTGTAAAAATGTTATACTATATTGTAGGACACTACCGTATCTCGTCCAGGGGAGTACGCCGGCTATTACCCGTCTTTTTAAAATGGCTGGGCGTAAGACCCGTTATTTTCTTGAATTGGGCGGACAGATGAGCGGTGCTGCTATAGCCCAATTTCCAGGCTATTTCGTTAAGGGTAAGTTCGTCATAGGCCAGCCACTCCTTTACCTTTTCTATCTTCAGTAAAATAAAGTATTGTTCTATCGTCATGCCCTCCACTTCGGAGAACAGGCGGCTCACCGCAGTATATTCTTTTTGCAAGGCGGACCCCAGAAAGGCGCTAAGGCTAAAATGCTCCTCCATATCCCCCTTTTGAACAAGGCCTATCAGCAGGTTCTTTATCTTTTCTATTTGCCGCTGCCGTTGATCATCCAGCAGCTCGAAACCCAGGGCCGGCAGCCCTTCCCTAAACTGCTGCAGAGCCTTTTCCGGCAGTGGTTCTTCCAATGTGACCTCTCCCAGCGACACCTTGAATGGCTTGTCCGTCAGCTTCTTCAGTTCCTGCTCCACAGCAAGTACACACCGGGGGCAGACCATGTTCTTTATATAAAGGATCATACCTGCGAAGATACAAAAACGGAGCCAGGCTCCGTTTTTGTAAAATGCCATCTATTGCGCATCCCACCAGACCCTGTCGGTCAACACCGCCGCCTGCTGCGGCTGAGGATTGGTGAGTATCTCACTTTCAGGATACAACAACCGGCGTGGTATATCCGAAAGCCCACCCTGCACTTTCGTCAGCGACGGGAATCCCGTTCTTCTCCAATCGGTGAAATTCTCTTCATTGAGGAAGTTAGCAATACTTTTCTCTTCCATAATACGCTGCAGCGCATTGCCCGCACTCAATGTTCCCCTGGTCGCTATATAGGCATCGATATCGGTCTGCCCGACACCCAGCTTTTTCATGTGATTGGCAATAGCCGCCTGGTATATGGGTTCGGCAGCCGCCGCGCCCGACCGGATCAGCGTGGCTTCCGCCGCCAGGAACTGCGCCTCCGAATAATTCACGATATAGTTGTAAGCATCCGCCCCGGCATAATAATCGGTGGGATAGGAATAGTCATCCAGTGAACCCAATGTTGTACCGATGGTCCGTCCTTTGTATATCCCTCCGGACACCGTAGGCTTAGCCATTTTGGACAACCGGGGATCGTTCCGGGCTTGCAGACTGTCGATGAACGTCGAGCAGAGGACAGCCGTGCTCACCTGTCCAAAAGCATAGTACCAGGGATCCTCACCACCGGCGCTGCCTGCATAAGGGAATTTAAAATCGTCTCCGTCAGCCTGCATGCCATTCGCCAGAGCAGCAAGCGCGCTGTCAGCCTGTACAGATGCCGTGTGACCGGGCGCCTTCGTAAGATGCATAAAATAACGGGCCTTCAGCGTATAAGCCAGCTTTAACCACTGACCCATTCCTCCCTGGTAAATATAATCCGCCCCGCTGGGTTTGATAGGATCGTTCTGGCCGATGAGCCCGATGGCCTCGTTCAAAAGGTCCTGGACGGTCTTATAGATATCCTCTTGTTTGTCATAGGCAGGCGTAAAATTACCACTGCCCTTAAAGCCCTGCGAATAAGGCACATCTCCCCAAAAATCCGTGGCAGTCCCCAATGTAAAAGCGGACAGGATATCTGCGATGGCGGTATAGTTCGGCTTATTGTCCTTGACGCCCTTATCATGGAGGATCTTCATATTGTTGAGACAGACCACATAAAAGTTATCCCAATCTCCATTCACATCGGTGTTGAACATCTGATAGCTCCACAATCCGGGATTGAGCTGGTTGGGGGCGATGACCTGACCGAAATACTGGAGGATAATGGGCCCCTGTCCCGGTGAGAAGCCGGCATGTATAAAGTCCGACACATCCGTCTCCAATGGTGCCAATATCAGGTCTTCTTGCACATCCAGTGTATTATTGGGGTCCTTATTGACGTCCAGGTATTTCTTACAGCCACCTGTGACAGTAGCCAGAGCGATGAACAGAAATATTATTTTTCTCATTTTTTTTGATTTGTATGTCTGGGCCTTCGGCCAAGGGACTCTAAATGACATTAGAAACTGCATCTAAGCGTGACGTTGAAAGAGCGTGAAGTAGGCGTAGAGAATGAGTATATTCCCTGTACGCCGTTCCCCGACCCATACGACCCGGCCTCAGGATCCCCCCCGGTGAAATGCGGAGCATAGATCCACAGGTTCCGGCCGGATACGGCAAGGCTGGCTGCCTTTATCGGGGTCTTACCCAATAAGGATGGCTGTATGTCATAGGTCAGCGTAACATTCCTTAGCTTCAGATAAGTGCCGTCCTGTATGGAGGACTCGTATTGGCGGGTAGTATAATAAGCCTGCGCATTCACTACGACTTTGTTGGGCTTGCCATCGACCTCGCTGATACCCTTTACGACAAATGGCTGTCTGTTCTCCGTAACCTTGGCTGTACCATAGAAAAAGGCCAGTCCCTCTACTTCATTGGCAACGTCCCCTCCTTTTTTATAATCAAAGAAGAAGCTGAGAGAAAGACGCTTGTATCGTATGTTATTGGTTACACCGGCCAGCCAGTCGGGATTGGGATCACCTACAACACCTTGGTCGCTGGCGACGAGCGGCATGCCGTTGGCTCCGATGAGGAGCTGCCCGGTGGCAGAATCCCGCTGGTATCTTGGCCCGTAGAAAACATTGAACGGTTGTCCGACGATGACACGACCCAACTGGTTCAGACCCGGATACAATGCCAGCACCTTATTTCGGATACGGGTCCAGTTGATCGTGATATCCCAGCTGATATCCCTCGTTTTAACAGGAGTGGCCGTGAACAGCAGCTCGATACCCTTATTCTGAATAGAGGCGGTATTTACAGCTGTGCCGTTATAACCTGTGGCGGAAGAAATGGAAACACCGGGGATGATACCGTGATTTGTCTTTCTATAAAAATAGGACCCTTCGAAACCGATACGGTTGTCCAGGAATTTAGCTTCCAGTCCGCCCTCCATCTCGTTGAGCCGCTCGTTCTGCAAGGTGGGATTGCCCAGTATATTGGACAGCAGGAATCCGGATTGTCCCTGGAACGGATAAGGATTTCCGTTCCTGTACTGGTTGACAAAAGGCGTCTGCAGCGAATAAGCGCCGATGACATCATTACCCACGGTGGCATAGGAAAAACGCACCTTGGCAAAACTGATGGCCGACCGCAGCTGGTCCGGCAGCAGTTCCGAAAAGATAAAGCTGGCAGCAGCCGAACCGTAAGGATAGAACTGTTTGTTGCTGGCCAGGACCGAGCTTCCGTCATACCTGCCCGTTAGGGACAATACCAGGCATCGGTTGTACTCGATATTGGCCTGCGAATAGAACCCCACTTTACGTGTCTGGTAATGCGCCTCCGTCGCCGATATGGTGCTGGTAGCGGAAACATTGTTGAAATTATCCACGGTAATGCCGACACCCTTGATATTGACATATTGATTATAGGTCGAGAAGAGGTTATTACCCGCCAGCAGATTGACATGGAATTTTCCAAAGTCCTTTACGGCGCTGATGATAAGGTCATGATTGAACTGCCGGAAATTGATATTTTGATCCAGTATCTGTCCTTTCAGACTTATGGCGGGACTGGGAGACTCCGTATACTTGTCCTGCTCGATATAGATATCGGCCCCCACCCTTTCGGTCACCGTCAGCCAGGACGTAGGCGTATAGTTCGCTGTGAACACGGGTATGAACCGATTGACCTGCGACACATTCTTTACATTGTCCAGGTCCCATAAAGGCGGGTTACGGGAGAATCGGTATAGCCGCTGACTGCCGTCAGGATTCAGGATGGGATAAGGATTCCATGAGATCGGTTGCACCAGCAATACAAACAAAGGACCGTTGCTCTGACCTTCCGGCAGCCTGTCCTGTACCGAGTTGCTGTATCCTATCTGGAAGATGGTATTCAGCTTCTGTCCCACCCTGGCATTGTATTTAAAGAAGAGAGAATGCCTTGTCAATTCGTTTTTTGGCACGATGCCCTTCTGATCCAGGTAGGAGTAAGACATATAATAGCCGGAATTATTACCCCCACCCGATATGCTGGCAGTGCTGTTCGTGGTCAGGCCCGTCCGAAAGAACGAGCTGTATGGATCATAGGTAGGCGCCTTGACACCATTGATCTTCAAAGTGTCCATCAGCGGCCCCCAGGACATACTCGTCTTTTTCGTTCCTCCATCGTAAAATACACCGCCCGTGCCCTGTCCATATTTCCATTGTCTTTTCGGGAATATCGGATTTTCGAAAGAAAGATCTGAAGAAAGAGAGATGACAGGCTTTCTATCGATGCCACCCGCTTTGGTGGTGATGATCACTACTCCCCTTGCTCCGGCCGAACCATAGAGCGCAGTCGCCGCAGCACCTTTCAGCACATTCACATTTTCAATGATGGCAGGGTCTATATCCACGATCCTGCTGACGCCGGCGCCGTTGGCCCCGCCGCTGATATTGCCCGTTTCGTCGTTATTGATGGGTACCCCGTCTACCACGAACAGGGCCTGGTTCTCGCTCGTAGGAGATGAATTACCCCGTATGACAATACGGGAGGAGGCGCCGGGAGTACCCGATGAGCTGGTGATCTGTACGCCCGATACCTTGCCGGCCATGGCATTGACGATACTCGGCTCCTTGGCCCTCACCAGCTCATCCCCCTTTACCTCCTGGCTGCTGAATGTCAGATTCCTCTTTTCCCGCTTGACACCGAGCGCCGTTACCACCACCTCTTCCAGGGCGCGTGCGCCGGCTGATAGTCGTATCTCGAAAAAATCTTTACTGCCCACCGATATCTCCTGCGCGGCATATCCGACAGCGCTGATACTCAGGACTGCTCCATTATATACACTCAATGAAAAGCTGCCGTCACTGGAAGTACTGACGCCCTTGGATGTGCTTTTTACACGTACAGAAGCTCCCGGCAGCGGGTGGCCGGCGCTATCTACCACCTTACCCGTAATAGTCCTCGACTGCCCCATGACATGGGCACAGCAAAAGACAAGCATGCTCAAAAGCAGAAGTTTTACTTTTCTCATACCGTTGTTTTGATTTGTTTAATGAAAGGTTAGCTTAGTCAAGCAGAATGGAAATGGTTTTTATTCATACTGGCAATTGAAGTAAAATAATAAGTGTCTATATGACATTTATATGTCTGGTCATAAAAAAAATCAAACATTTCTACTCATGTTTGACTGACAACGAAGATATCTTTCGCCATGTGTTGAACATGGCTTGTCCGGTAAAGTAAATGTAGGGATGAAATGATCCGGAAGCTTTTTCTTTTTTAACTAATTATAGACGGATTTTAACCACATGAAAAAACACTCCACTATGGATCCAATAAAAAAGCGATCCCGCAGAGGATCGCTTCTAAGGCTTTTAATAGTGAAATGACTAATAGAAGAACTGTTCCTTGACAACCTTTCCATCTCTTACTTCATACACGGCAACTTCTTCCATGACCATCTTACCCATTCCTTTAAAGGTGGCATCCACCGTAATGGTCAGGGCGAAATGATTCCCGGCAACAATGGGTTGGGAAGCGCCCACTCCATGCAGTTCCTCGATGGACTCCTGGAATTGCTCTCCCTTTTTGATAATGGCATCCTTTCCTGTCACTGAAGGGACACCCTTCTCATTCGCATGCACGGGCTCGATGCTAAGCGCATCATCGGCTAACAGTTCTTCCTGGGCCTGTTGATAATGGCCCTCTTTACAAAGTTCATAAAGACGATTGGCGATGTCCACAGTGGTCATCACAGCTTCTTGTGTTGCCATAAAATTGCGTTTAAATGATTAGGAAATGGATAAGTAATCTACAAAATAAGGGGCTCCTGCCGGATTACTAAATTGTTAAGGAAATATTTGCTAATTATTTTAGTATTTACTACCTTTATGCCCTTCAGGGGACGTATCTCATCAGTGCCATGAACCATTCGATCTTATCTTAGACCAAAGGCCGCCTGTTTAACACAGGCGGCCTTCCAATTCGGGGGATGTCCCCGAATTGGCTTGGACATCATATGATATTTTTAGCTAAACGCAATACTGTCAAGGGTTTTGCCAATATTTTAAGCCTTTGGCATGATAGAATTACCACTAAGTTGTATTCCCGGCCCTGAAAAACCACCCTATATTTGTGTCATCCAGAACGAGCCAGGCTCGTTGTCCAGGACCGAAGGTCCCAGACATTAGATTACGACAACAATCGATAGTTCGATATAAAGATTTTTCATATGGCAAGCAATCGTTAGAGGTCAGCTGTTTCTACAGCCGACCTTTTTTGTTGGGCGGCGGCCGCCGCCAACAAAAGCCTCCCGTCAGGGAGGCCATCATAAACCTTAAAGTCGTGATCGAACCGCCAGGTTCGATCACGACCTTTACAAGGTCTATAAAACGTTTCTATACTTTGGCAAGGAGTCGGACCTACCGGTCCGGGCCATTACACGGACGCTGTTTTATTGCTTCCTGGTCGGGAGCGGCCTTCGCTGTGCTCGGCCTAAAAACTGAAAATCCGCGACTTTCGCCGCGGACTCAGCTTCCTATATGTAACACGCGCAGTATGCTCTAAGGGTTGGGTATCGTTAAATACGTTATATCCAATGTCTGTCTTTCTGACGAGCCGCTTTCTGCGGCTCACCATTCTCAATTTTAGAAAAACCAGCTCGACAACTGTGACCTGCTGGCCTGAAACCAATTCCGGGTAGGCTTCGGTGAATTGTCCACCAGCTCCATATCTTGCATCCTCACTTTCATGGCTATCACACGCTCACCTTTCATTCTCTCCTTCATTTCTGCAGACAACGTAGGATGATAATCGATCTCCTCACGGTCAGCAATTATATAGGCAGTACCCGTCACTTTCACAAAGAAATCCATCCCTTTCCTGAAAAAATCCAATTTGGCAGGGATCTCTTTATCAAATGCATCGATATGCTGTACAGGCTTGGGGATCACGAACCAGATCTGCTCTTCCTCATCGATCTCCACTTCTGATATCACATGTGTCGGCAACTTTACAATAGAAGAACTCTCACTAAAAAACAGGGCGCTCTGCAATTCCAATATCTTATTCTTCAGGATTTGTGCTTGTGTTTCTTGTGCTGTTTGCGTGTTCATAATCTCTTTATTAGGGTACTTGATTAAGTTTCTGTGTTACGGATGATAAGGATATTTCAATTGGCATACCATTTCTTAATACGTTAATTATCAAATACTTAAATTTGGCATATACCTACCATCCTGTCCCAGATTGGGATTATTTTTCCAAAAAAAGAATAATCTCCAGTGATCTTTCTTACCATATCAGTTGTTAGAGCATACCGAAAGACACTATATATTATATGAGAGCAGGTCTCTTTATCAGCTTATTGTTAACCGTCAGCCTTTCTTCTTTTTGTCAGCAGCCCCCCACCCCTGTCGACAGCCTCACGGTGCTCCCACATCCGCGGAATCTGCTGGTGTTCCCCTTCGTGGTAAGATCATTGGAGACGGATTGGGGCTTCGGAGGGATCTCGGCCCGCTTTTTCAAAGCCGGGAAGCGTGATACCGCCACACGCACCTCCGATGTCAACCTCCTCGCCCTGTATACCCTGAGAAAACAGCTCATCATCGTCCTCAGCTCCACCATCTTTTTCCCAAAAGAGGAAAGGATCGCCCGCTTCCAGGCTTCCTATAGCTATTATCCCGATAGGTTCTGGGGATTGAGCAATCACTCCTCCCGGCAGGCAGAAGAGCCTTTTACCCAAAAACAATTCTTTATCAATCCACAGTTCCTGCAACGGGTACACCGGAAGCTATACATCGGCCTCACCTATGAGTTCCAGCACACGGCGCCAGTATTATACCAACAAGGAGGCATATTCGATAAAGAAGATATCGTTGGCCGCTTTGGCGGGAACACCTCGGGAATAGGCCCTATCCTCTCCTGGGATACCCGTAACAATGCGTATAGCCCCGATCGTGGGGTATTTGCCGAAATGCAATATGTCTGGTTCGACCAGCACATCGGCAGCGATTTCAATTTGAGGATCTTTAACCTCGACTTCCGCAAGTTCTTCCATCTCTCCGACAGGTCGGTCCTGGCATTACAGGGCATCGCCGGCCTCACCTCTGGCAATACCCCTTTCCGTAAGCTGGAAGAATTGGGTGGCTCCGATATAATGCGTGGATATTATCAAGGCCGCTATACTGATAAATGTTTGACAGCCTATCAAGCCGAATACCGCCGTATGCTCTTCTGGCGTATAGGCATCGTCGCTTTTGCCTCCACCGGCGAGGTGAGCCCCAACCTGAGCAGCTTCAGGTTGGATGGCTTTCATTATGCCTATGGCGGGGGGGCGCGATTTGTGCTTAGCAAAGAAGAAAAGCTGAATTTGCGTGTCGACTACGGCCTTGCCAAACACTCCAGCGGCTTCTACGTTCAGCTGCGGGAAGCTTTCTAGGCCGTGCGCTTCAAACCCACGATGCCGATCAGGATCAGGGTCATGTAAATAAACTGGTAGAAATTGGAAGGCTGCTTGAAAATATAGATCTCTGCTATCTTGACACCAATCAAGCTAAGTCCCATCCAGGAAGCCAATGCAACAGAGGCCGGTATATGCTTCATCGCCATGGAGAAAAAGATGATATTCCCTATTCCAAAAACAACGTAGCCGGCAAAGGGCGCCAGTATCTCCATATTTTCACGCCGAAAAAAGGAAGACCATTCAATCGTCTTAACTTTCTTCACATTCATGAACTTCAAACAAAATGTCCAGCAGACCTCAAACATCGACGCGACTATCAGATATATCCAGGACATGACCGCTTATTTTGGGTTTTGATAATTCGCCCTTTTCTTCTGGCTGCCGACGCATATTCCGGCTTCGGAACCATTGCAGTACCCGTCCCCGGCATTCATAATAAGACCGGAACCACCGGTGCTTCTTCACCAGCCCTTTCTCATCCAGCCGCCGGACGGAAAATGCATGCTGAAGGAAATAATCCTTCGGATAATCATAATACAGCCCATACTCCCGTGGCTTCTCATCCGGCAAAAAAGCGGTCCCGAACAACCAATCCCAGAGGGCGAACTTCGTTGAAAAATTCGCATAGAACACCCTTCGGTCATTGGCATGATGCCACTGATGCATCTCAGGGCCATTGATGATATATTGCAATTTACCACTCCTGACATCAATATTTGAGTGGATATACATGCCCCAGACAGCATCCAGTAACGCCTTGATGGGTACCACCAGGGGATTGGCGCCTAATAATACTATCGGAGCAAACTCTACGGTCTGGTTGATCAATATCTCCACCGCATGACTTCGGGTGCCGGCCAGCCAGTCCACCTCCTTATTCGAGTGATGCGCCTCGTGCGTACGCCAGAGCAGTTTCGAATGATGCTGCCACCGGTGGAACCAATAAATATAAAAGTCATGGATGACCAGGAAGAACAGCACCTGCATCGCCAACGGCCAGGATGTGACAAGGTGCAGGGAAGACAGATGCCACGCCCTGTCCATCGGCGTAATGATATAGTCGAATATGAGGATCTTGAGAAAATAGCTTTGGATCAGTGTATACCATACCAGGTCTACCCAGAACCCCTCCCTGAATACGGGCATCCCTTTCTTATAAGGTATCTTTCTCTCCAACCAGATAAAGATGCCCACGCTGATCAGCAAGATCGATGTCGTATAATAAACAATGTGTTGCATTAAGATATCACTGCGGTGCTTGGTTTACGTCTCAGTCTCTTCATAGCGCCCAATTCACTATCATATACACGTTTAATGCCATCCCCCAGGGCCAGCTCCACGTCGCGTATGTCACGGACGAGTTTTTGCATACCCTGTGGCTCCACCGATGCGGCATGGTCGGAACCCCACATGGCCCTGTCAAGCGTAAAATGCCTTTCTACAAAACATGCACCCAGCGCTACGGCCGCCACGGTGGTAGCCAGCCCTGTCTCATGTCCTGAGTAGCCGATAGGCGTGTCGGGATACATATCCATCAGCGTTTCTATCATCCGGAGATTCAGCTCCTGCGGCGGACAGGGATACGCAGAGGTGGAATGCGCTACCATCAGATTGTCCGCGCCAAATCGCTCGATGGCATCCCGTATCTCATCCATGGTTGACATACCGGTGGATAAAATGTATGGCTTGCCGGTCTTTTTTACCTTGGCGATCAGGTCGTGATCCGTCAGGCTGGCGGAAGCAAATTTATACACGCCGGGATTGAACTGCTCCATAAAGTCGACAGCTACCTCATCCCAGCAGGAGACAAACCAGTCGATCCCTTTTTCCTTACAGTAAGCATCGATGGCCTCATATTCATCAAAGCCCAGCTCGATCATATGACGGTAGTTGATATAAGTCATCCTGCCCCAGGGCGTATCTCTCTCCAGATACCATTGATCCTTTGGCGTACAGAGCTCAGGCGTACGCTTCTGAAATTTTACAGCGTCACAGCCCGCCGTCACAGCCTCATCGATCAACTTTTTGGCGATGTCCAGGGAGCCATTGTGGTTGATCCCTATCTCAGCTATGACGTACACGGGCTGGCCGGCGCCAATGCTTCTTTTACTGCTGACCTGAAATGTGTTCATATGCTTGGTGTTTTTAGTTCAATCAACCATTCGGCAAACTCTCTGAAAGCGCCATACCCTCCTTTCACCTCACAATGGTAATCCACTATGGAGCTCACCTGGGGCATCGCATCGGCAGGACAGGCTGTAACACCGACTTTCTCCATCACCTCCAGGTCATTGACATCATCGCCGATGTACGCTATCTCCTCCCAATGCAAGTGCAGACGTCGCATTATCTCGGATACCCTCCCCAACTTGTCCTTCACCCCGAGATGCAGCTCCCTTATATGGAGTTTCTCAGCCCGCCTGGCCACCGAAGGGGACAGTTCTCCTGTGATGATGCCGGTTTCAATGCCTGCCAGCTTTCGAAGCCGCTCGACTCCCATTCCATCGCGAATGGAAAAGCGCTTCATGACTTCGCCGTTCTCTGAATAGTACACTCCGTTGTCGGTCAATACGCCATCGACATCCGTCAGCAGGATCTTTATCCGTGCCACGGACGCCGAAAATTGATTTTCACTCATGCAGAATAAGAATATATGTCTAAAGCCCTAATGATCAAATAGCCGTCCACCCTCCATCCACTACCAGGTTCGCGCCCGTCATATACGTCGATGCATCACTGGCCAAAAAGACGATGGCGCCTTTATAATCCGATGGAGCCGCCATCCGCCCCAATAAGGTCTTGTTGGAATAATTATGCTTAAAGTACTCGTCCTGTCCATTCTCTACTCCGCCGGGCGAAAGGGCATTTACACGCACGCCACGATGTCCCCAATAAGAAGCCAGGAATTTAGTAAAGCCAATGACCGCCGACTTGGTCACAGGATAAGAAGGTGACTTGTAAAAGGTCTGTTCTCCCGCTTCGTCCCGATAGATGCTCTGGTCCGGGGCAACGACACCATAGGTCGAAGCTATATTGATGATGCTGCCACTACCCTGCTCGGCCATGACACTCCCCAATATCTGACTGCAGAGAAAAACCCCGCTGACATTTACCTTCCAGCTCCTGTCCCACATCTCGAGCGGATAATGCTCGAACATCGATTGCTTACGGCCCAGGGTCGGGTTCTCGAACATATCGTTGATGGCGGCATTGTTGACCAATACATCGATACGTCCATATCTTTCCAGTATCCGCTGACGTGCCTGCTCCAACGAGGCGGGATCCGTTACATCTACCCCCAGCCCCATATGCTTATCACCCGATCGCTCTGCCAGCTGCTTACACGGCCCTTCCTGCAGATCAGCCATCACCACCTGCGCACCAGCCTCCGCCAGCGCCATGCAATGTTGCTGTCCTAATAACCCACAGGCGCCGGTGACAATGGCCGTCTTGCCGGCCAGTGAAAATAACTCCATATCGATTTATTTGTTCACGGGCTTTGTATTGAAATTGCTCACCTTACGGAACACGGGCTCGATAGTTGCCCCACGCAGCAGACTGCTTACTTCCTGACGGGATACGGCCTCTTTCAACATTCCCAGCACCTCCCTGTAAGCCGCCAATGTAAAATCCACATCCGCATCCGTATGACTAAAGCTCATGTTGTGAAATCCGGACCAAAGAATACCTCTCTTGATCAGTTCCTGCTGTACAAAGGATTTCAGCTCCAGCGGATTGCCGGCAGATGCATCAAAGCTCACCATGCTCCGGCAATCATACCCCGTACATTTTGTATAATGCGCTATACCCAGATCGGCGGCGAGGATATTATACCCATCCTTAAGACGCTTGCCCTTCTCCGCCAGCCAGGCCTGAACATTCTTTTCCCGCATCTCCTGGATCGTGGCAATGGCCGCCGCCAGTGACAACGCCTCTCCCCCGAAGGTGGTAAAGAAAAATACATCCTCCCTGAACAGATCCATGATCTCTTTTTTTCCCGTGAGCAGGCTAATGGGCATCCCATTGGCAAATGCTTTGGAATAACACGCCAGATGTGGGGTGACACCGAAATACTCCTGGGCTCCGCCCAATGCGATCCGGAACCCTGTCCACATCTCATCGAATATGAGCAATGTGCCATTGGCATCGCAGAGATCTTTCAGCCCCTGCAGGAAATTATCCTTCGGCGCCTCGAACACAAAAGGCTCCAGGATAACACAAGCGGTATCTTCATCCAGCGCCTGGCGCACAGAATCCAGGTCATTATAATCAAAAGTTGAAGTGAGCGCCTTTACTTCTTCGGGTATACCGCTGCTGCGGCTGGTCACCGAGATATACCAGTCATGCCATCCATGATACCCGCAACAAAGCACTTTTTTTCTACCTGTGTAAGCCCTGGCCACACGTATGGCGGCGCTGGTGACATCGGCCCCGGTCTTGCTGATACGGATCGCCTCCGCATTGGGGATGATCTCATGTACCAGCTCGGCCAGCACGACCTCCAGCTCATGCATCATGGAAAAAGTGATGCCATCCTTCAGCTGGGCGATGATAGCCTCATCCACCCGCGGATAGCAATAACCCAGCGACAAGGGACCGATGGCCATATTATAATCCAAATACTCATTCCCATCCACATCCCATACATGCGAACCACTTCCTCTCTTGAGGTACTTTGGCGCCACACCATTGATATATTGCCCCGGCCCCTTTGCAAGTGTCTGCGTCACAGGGGTCATGATGGGCAATGCACGCTCATATAGCTTATCGGACTGTGTCACGATAGGATAGTCTTCGTTAAAGGCAACTTTATTCGGCATATACTAGCTTGGATGATGAATAAATTTTTGCGGCAATTTTTTCAGGCGTAAGCCCCTCTACTTCCAGCACTTCGGTCAGCAGTCCCGGCTTGAACCAGCGTTCCTCAAAGGCCAGGGGCATCGTACGGACAGTAATCCCATATTGCAGCAGCACCTCAGCCACGATGGAATACAATCCCCCCGTCTTCAAATGATCTTCCAGCGTCACCAGCATACGGCAGCGTTTAGCCGCACGCACGATGGCAGCTTCGTCCACAGGCTTCAGGGAGCGCATATTTATCAGACCCACGGATAGCCCCTCCTGTGTGAGCAGCTGTTGCGCCTTTAAAGCATTCTCAAATAAAAAACCGTATACCAGTATAGTGACATCCGCACCTTCGGCTATAATTTCAGCCTGACCTCTTTCAAAAGGCCGGTGCGTATAGATCCCTTTTTTATGATTTACCCGTACATAGGCCGGCGCATCGGAGGCCCAGATGGCAGGCAGCGACTTTACAAGATCATCTTCGTCGGCAGGACAGTATACTTCCATACCTGGTATCCCCCGCATAATTGCCACGTCCTCGATGGATTGATGCGTAGGACCGTTACCATCCGACAATAGTCCGGGTATGTAGCCGCTGAGTTTCACAGGCAGATGAGCAATACCCACATCGGTCCGGATGAACTCATAGGCCCTCATGGTAAGAAAAGGCGCCAGCGCATGTATGATGGGTATCCGTCCCCTCAGGGCCAGTCCGGCAGCCATCCCTACCATCGTAGCCTCGGTGATGCCCGTATCGATAAACCGGCTGCCCAACACCTTCGGCATATTCCGGACCAGGGCCCGGTTCTCCGCGGTCATAACGATAATACGCTCGTCCTCCAATGCTGTTTGTGTCAAAAGTTCTTCGTAAGTCATGATAAGCTTTTTTATCGTACGACCAATGTTTCAGATGAAATGACCGTCTCTTTACGGCCGTGTAATTCCTGCAGAAGCTGCTCTACTTCTTCTTCCTTGAAAGCGCAGAACCACCTGTCGGCCCTTGCTTCGATGCTGGGAAGACCTTTTCCTCTCACCGTATCGGCAATGATTACATTAGCTCCGCCCGTACCGTTGGAAACCGGCAATTCCCGGAACGCCTCCTCCAATTGCAGGAAATCATGTCCATCCATCCGGCGGACCCTGCACCCAAAAGCTTCAAACTTATCCACCAAAGGCTCCAGCGGCACCAGTTCCTCGGTCCGCATATTTGCCTGGAACTGGTTACGATCTACTACCAGGGTCAGGTTATCCAGCTTGTGCGCATTCGCGACCAGTATCGTTTCCCAGACACTACCCTCGTTCAGCTCGCCGTCGCCGGTGATGACCACGACCCGGTTGCGCTCTCCCCTCAGCTTGCAATCCAATGCCACGCCCGCAGCCACCGCCGGAAGATGCCCCAAAGACCCTGAATGAAATTCCACTCCGGGAATGGCCCTGTTGGGATGCCAGTAAATATGGTCGTGAACAGATAAATGATTACGCAGACGGTCAGGCTCCAGGAAACCCATCTCGACAAATGTGCCATACAAGGCTGGCACATCATGACCTTTGGAAAGAAAGAGATAGTCCCTGTGAAGATCACGTTCTCCAGCGCCCAAACCATGATGCAGGAACTCCTTATAAAGATAGACCATCAGCTCGACGCAGGAGAGACTGGCCCCTATGAAACATCCGCCACCGGCGGACATACGTATGATATGCTCTCTCACACGCAATGCGGTAGATTGCAGGTCGGATAATGTAGTATTTGTCATATTATGGTTTAGCAACTTCCTTTTCAATTAATTTCGTCTTGTCCGCCGATATCGTCTTCAGCTCATCCAGGTGATGGCGATACCAATTGACGCCTGCCAGCTCCGCATTGATCCCGTATATATCCGGCCGTCTCTCCAATAAAGAAAGAATGTCCCGTACCCCAAACAGCGGATTGGAAGGATACAGCGCTTCATACACCGCCCGGATAAAACGATAATCCTCCTCATAGTCGATGGTAAACCGGTGTGTCATGGAATAATCCACCCCTCCCTCCATCTCCACATTGCCAATGCGAAATTGTTCAGGTCTTTCCCATATATAAGGGGTCGTATGCTCTCTTTCCATCAGCGAAGATGCATGGCTATGCGCGACGCATATGCTGGCCAGGCTCATGATCTCCACATCATTTCCATCGGGGTACGTGGCAGGATGAAGATTGCTTACGTAATCATACAGGTGTTCATTCTTCAGATAATACGCAATGACCTTGTCGATGATCTCCGGGTCTATCAAAGGACAGTCGCTGGGTATCTTCAGCACAATGTCCGCCGAATACATACAGGCTGCCTGGTAGTGCCTGTCCAGCAGATCCGCAGCATGCCCCCGGTAACATTCGATGCCTTCCTCCTGACATATCTCCACGACCCTGTCGTCTGCCGCAGAGAGCGTGGTCGCCACCACTACCTGTCCGGACAGGAACGCAGCCTGCACCCTTCGTACCTGCTGAACAAACAAAGGCTTTCCCATCAGCGGCATCAACACCTTATCCGGCAGGCGGGTCGACTCCCTTCTAGTCTGAATAATGGTAACGATCCTTCTTCCTCTCAGGTTCATGTAGGCTGATAGTTGTTGGTTTGTGAATGACTGCCTTCTTTTCAAATTCTTCCTTTGTACCGCTGAACTCGATATATTGCCGGCATAGGTCCGCGATCTGAGCTGCCGAACTCCCCCCATTCTGAATAGGGGCGAGTTTTTTCAATTGCTCTACATCAAAATAGGAGTGCACTTTCTTTCCCAGCGCGATCCCCGTGTATACCACGGTGGAATACTGGGTGATCAGCTCTTCACAGTTGGCTATCATATGGTCCGTGGGCCCTTCCGTAAAGATCATCGTATCGGCAGGGGCATGTTGGCGTATTTCGGCGATGGCCCGTTCCTTTTGCTCGTTGGGGTGAAGCTTGAAAATCAGAGGCCGCCCCCCCGCAATACGCACACAGTCCCGGATAAATGCCGGCCGGTCGTCTTTATTGAAACATTCCCGGATATCCGAGGTCGCCACCAGTACAAACCCATGATAAGGGAAATTGTTGTCTAAATAAGCCGCAGCATTGTCGTAATTGGGTATTCCCGTCACAAAGATCCGGCTGGCATCAGTACCCCACCGGACGAACTGTTCCTTATACCCCGGGCTGGCCGCACAGTAGATGTCACAGACATTGTTGCTCCCGTTAAAAGCTGTGTTTTTGGCGAAATAGGGAGGTAAACCGAAGCGTCTCGTCCATTTGCCAAGGGGCGTTACAGGGTCTGTCATGCCTTCCTGGACCCACACGGTCTTCAAACGACGCAACTCTTTGGTTACCAGAAGATCTGTACAAAGCACCGCCAGGTCATATTCATGTTTATAAATGGATCGAGCGTAATCATTCCGTAGACAATGCCGTTGCAGATAGGCATCGCCCTTTCTCCTGAATTCCCCGGAAAGGATGGTAGTTTCCAGGTATCCTCTGGCCATAAACCATTTGATGACAGGATGTTTGCTGTATAGCTGAGTGAAGTAGCAGTCGTATTCAGGAAGCATTGATGCTATTTGATGCATCTGGCTTGCCTGATTCGGAGAACCGATCGTAAAGAGAATTTTCTTCGGGCGAAACTTGACGTCCTTCGGCATATGACAAATTTCATCGTATGGTTAATACGGAATATACCGGGACTGAGAAGTTACAATAAGTTAGCGAATAAATTACAATTTGTTAATATACCCAACTCGACAATAAGTGGAAACTCTTACTTCTATTTGACGAGGTAAGGGAGCAAAATTTTCTGCCAGATCTCGTATCCTTTCGCATTCATATGCAATTTATCCTCCTCGAATATGTCTTCGATGGGTTTACCATCGGGAGCCAGCATCTTGTGATATACATCCGCAAAGGTGGCGTGCTTTTGCCGGCTGATAAAGCCGCTGATCAGCTTATTGGCCTCCACCATACGGGGCATCAGTTTTTCCCTGCTGGGGCTTGGCTTGATGGATACATATAGAATAGCTGTTTGCGGAAGCTTGCTGCGGATCAGACGGAATAATTGTGTGAATCTCCTGAACACCACCTGCGCGGTCACCGTGTCCGAAGACGCCAGGTCGTTGTCGCCACAATACAGCACTATCTGACGGGGGTGGTATTTAAAAATGACCTCATCGGCATAACGTATCACATCGGGAAAAGTAGATCCCCCAAATCCCCGGTTGATAATAGGATACCCGGGAAAAGCATCCCTTACGCCGGTCCATTTGCGAAAGGAGGAGCTCCCGGTGAAGACGATGGGATGCGCGGGTGGCGGTGTGACGCTGTCCATATGCTGGAAGCCGGCAATTTCATCCCAAAAAGGAGGATGCTGGGCAAAGGTCGCGACGGATAAAAAACAGACGAGAACGCAAAAAAAGCTGAATTTTTTACTCATGTTATTAATGATTTTTTTAAAGGAATTCGTGCGACTTCGTGGTCATGATCCGAATATACGTAATTTCAGGTATGATCACCGCTATCGTGCTGGCAGCCGGCTACTCTCGTAGAATGGGAAGGAACAAGCTGCTGCTCACTTATAAAGGCCGCCCGCTGCTGGCTCATGTCGTGGAATGTATCCTCGCAGCCAAAGTGGGTCGTGTCGTCATCGTAACAGGGTTCGAGGCGGACCTGGTGGCATCCACTGTCGTGGGAATGGACGTACAGATAGTGCACAATCCGGATTATGAGAAAGGTATGACCAGCACCATTCAGACAGGCGTGGCAGCAGCGGATGGCGAAGGCTATATGATCTGTCTCTCGGACATGCCCTATATCAGCCCCGGTGAATACAAGGTATTGAGAAATGCTTTTCGCCGGCAGTATGTACATGACAAGGCCTGCATCATACAGCCTTCCTACGATGGCCAGATAGGGAATCCCGTCACCTTTTCCGCCGCCTGGCGTTCGGACATTCTGGAAAATAAAGATCCCGAAGGATGTAAGAACATCGTCCTCCGCCACCAGGAAAATGTCTACCGGGTGGAGATGCTTACCCCCGCCATTTTGCAGGATATAGACTGGCAGGATGATTATGACCGCCTGTCGGAAGGCATCTGACAGATCAGGCCTCTATGGCGTCGTACACCACCACCTTGGCCCACAAATGCCCGTAGTTCCTGATAAAATCCTGATGAATGGGATGCTCCTGGTAAGCAGCCTGGCCCGCCAGGTCGGTGAAGAACATCAGTTCGGACACCTGCCAGCTGGCATCCACCACACCCCGCTGTTCCGTATCTGCGACGATACCTACATGCAGCGCTTTCACCGTCGGGATGCTCCGGAGGGTCTTCACCCCCTCTACCAGCTTGTCCCTGTCCTCTTTTGAATCGGGATCCTTCAGCCAGAAAAATACATGATGGACCAGGGATGTTTTATCTGTCGAACCTTGCATAGACTTGTCAGTTAATGTTTGGAAGAAAATTTATTTGCCGGGAGGAAAATGCTTGTAAATGGTACCTCGAGCTAAAATGCGAATCACAATTACCTTAGGATGCACATACTCTATGCCCATCCTCCAGTCGCCAACTCGTATACGATAATAATTCTCTCCCTTCTTCTGGCCTTCCATTTTCGTATAGTCGAGACCGCATGCTTGCAACGAACTTGCCTCAATGAGCTTTTTAATAGCCTTGTCAGCCGCCAATTGAATTTGTTTGGGAGCCGTTTTCAAGTCTTTAATGAATGATCGAGCGATGGCTACTTCCATCCCATTTCTTTTTGAAACTCTTCATAGCTTACGGTCTCTTCGTTCTTCGCGGCGCGCATCAATTGCAACATCAGGTAATTCTCCGTATCTTCATTCTCTATTACTTCCATTAATTTTTCCACCTCATCCACGCTCCAATTACCCTTTTGTTTCTTCTGTGAAAAATTAGCGGGCTTCATGCCGATCTTCTTAGCAAGATAATCGCTCCTATACCCACTGACGTGGATCAGCTCGCCAAGGTTCTGGACCAATGTCCGGTAATTGATAACTATTTCGCGCATTTTGTATATTATAATTCGTAAAAATTAAATTACAATACAAAAATACTAATTTTAATTACACTATTCAACTTCTTGCAGCCTCTATCTCTTCTACCCTCTTAATCAATGGTTTGCCTAAAAGTTTGCTCCCCGTCTCCGTGATCAGCATGTCCTCCTCGATTCGTATCCCGCCGAAGCCCCTGAACCCCTCCAGCTTGTCATAGTTGATAAACTCGAAGAACTTCTTCTCGCTCTTGCGCAGGTCCATCAGCTCGGGAATGAAGTAAAGCCCCGGCTCGATGGTCACGACAAACCCGGGTTCCAACGCCCTGCCAAGCCGCAATGATTTCAATCCGAACTCCGTGCTTTTCTTCAACTCCTCCGTATAACCCACATATGGTTCTCCCAGATCCTCCATGTCATGTACATCCAGTCCCATCATATGCCCCAGCCCGCACTGAAAGACCATCGTATGCGCACCGGCAGCTACTGCCTCTTTTACATCTCCCTTCATCACCCCCAGCGCTTTTAACCCTTCTACCAGCTTTTCAGCCGCCAGCAGGTGTACGTCCCGGAAAAGTATCCCTGGTCTCAACGCGGCAATAGCAGCCTCCTGCGCACTCAGCACGATCTCATACATCTCTTTCTGTATCCCGGTAAATCGCCGGCCCACAGGAAAGGTCCGGGTCATATCGCCTGCATAATGCATCTTGTTCTCCGCCCCCGCGTCACAAAGCGCCAGTTGTCCCTCCTTCATCACTGTATTGCTATAATGATTATGAAGGACCTGTCCATTCACGGTAAGGATGGTAGGAAAAGAAAGATTACCGCCTGCGCCAATAGCAATGCCCGGCAGCTCACCGGCCAGCTGCGCCTCGGTCATCCCATCCCGGGCGCCCTTGATCGCGGCCAGATGCATGGCAGCCGTTATATTCACCGCCTCCTCGATCTGCACTATCTCCTCAGCCGACTTTATCGAACGCTGCTCCACGACGGCCTTTATGAAAGCAACAGAGGCCTGTCCCTTTATGGCCGCCAGCGAAAGCCCCAATAGCTCGCTCAGCTTCTGGATATTCTCCGGCCGGTAGGGCGGTAAAAAATGGATCGGCAAACCCGAAGACCTGGCCGCCGAAAGCACCCCCGCCAATGCAGCAGGAGGCCGTACATCCTCAATACCCACTTGCGCGGCCTGGTCGATGATGGACGACTGCGGGCCCATCCAGACGATCTCATCCAGCGTAAGCTCCCTTCCAAAAACCATGTCCTTATCAGCTTCTATATCGATGACAGCAGCAAGTCCCGCCTTGTCCAGACCAAAGAAATAAAGAAAGTTGCTGTCCTGGCGAAAATGATACCAGTTGTCCTTGTAGTTCATGCTGCTTTCCTCATTCCCCAAAAAGAGCAGCAGGCCTTTTCCCAGCTGCCGCTTTAACTTTTGTCTTCTCGCTATATAAACTTCTTTATTAAACATGATCAGTATTTATCGTTTACATATTTGCCCGAAGGGCCCATTGAATACCTCTCAACTCAGCCAGCCCTCTGAGCCGGCCAATAGCACTGTAGCCTGGATAGGTCTTTTTCTTCAGGTCATCCAGCATCTGATGTCCATGATCGGGGCGCATGGGAAGAGACAGCTTTCTCCGCTGCTGTACTGCCAGCAATTCTCTTATCACAGCCACCATATCCACATCCCCTCCTAAATGATCGGCTTCAAAGAAATTGCCTTCCTCATCCCGCCGGGTGCTACGCAGGTGAATAAAATGGATATGATCGCCCATACGGCGGACCATACCGGCAAGATCGTTGTCCGCCCGCACCCCATACGAGCCGGTGCAAAAACAAAGTCCATTGGCCGGTGAAGGAGCGCAATCCAGCAGCTCCCGCGCGTCCTGCTCGGTGCTGACGATACGCGGCAGTCCAAGTATCGGGAAAGGAGGATCATCCGGGTGAATAGCCATCTTCAGCCCTGCCTCTTCGGCTACAGGGACCACCTGCTGCAGAAAATAAAATAAATGCTGCTTCAGTTTTTTGGCATCGATGCCCTCATACGTACGAAGGGCGGCCAGTATCTGCTCCTCCGTAAAACGCTCTTCACTACCGGGCAGCCCCAGCAATGCATTACGGTACAATGTCTCTTTCTCCTCGTCGTTCATACGGGCATGACGGCTCCTGGCTTTTTCAACCTCCTCCTTTGTATAATCCTTTTCCGCACCGGGACGTTTGAGTATGAACAGGTCGAAGGCTATAAAGGCGGATTTCTCGAATCGCAGGGCCTTGCTCCTGTCGGGCATCTCATACGCTATCTCGGTACGCATCCAGTCGAGGATAGGCATAAAATTATATGTCACCACCTCCAGACCGCAGCGGGCCACGTTGCGAAGACTCTCCTGGTAATTTTTTATATACTGCTGGTAATTACCCGTCTGTTTTTTGATATCCTCATGCACAGGCAGGCTCTCGATCACGGTCCAGCGCATACCGGCATCTTCCACTTCTTTCTTTCTCTTGACTATCTCTTCCACCGACCAAACTTCTCCTACAGGAATATGATGGAGGGCGGTCACCACACCGGTACATCCCGCCTGACGTATGTCCCACAGGCTCACCGGATCATTGGGACCAAACCATCTCATTGTCTCTTCCATTAACAAGGGTCTTTCCATGTTGTCATTTTCATTTAGGGCGTAAAAATAGGGCACAAATCCTTTCGACGGTCGGCATTTTATTAAGTTATTTTATCATATCGATGGCGGGTGCAACGGTAGAGGATAATTCCTTGTCAGACTTGTTGATTCAATCTTTCTTATGCGCTGTCGAACTCCAAATACCATCTGTCTCCTGTTATTGCTCTTTCTGGGGCTTTTATCCTGTAAAAAAGACAATTCGCCCGGCGTTACCCGGCCGCTGAATCTGCCACCGGGCAGCGACGCCGTCATCGATGCCAGCAACCAGTTTGCCTTTAAGTTCTTTAACACGGTGCTGCAGCAGGACCCCGCGCAGAACAATAAGCTGGTCTCCCCGCTGAGCGTATACACCGCCCTGAGCATGGTCTACAATGGAGCTGCCAATGCTACCAGGGATTCCATCGCCAAAGTCCTTCAGCTCAACGGCATCTCCATCGATGATCTGAATGCCCTGAACAAAGCGCTTATCCGGCAAATGCCGACAGAGGACAGCAAGGTCACCATGGATATCGCCAATTCGATATGGTATAACAAGAACGGCCCTCAACCCATCCCCGCCTTCCTGGATACCATCCAAAACGATTACGATGGCCAGACCCAGTCACTCGACTTTGGCAGCCCTTCGGCCGCCCCCGCCATCAATTCCTGGATCGCTCAAAAAACAAATAATAAGATCAAAAATGTTCTCGATAATACCGCCCCTTCCGACCTGATGTACCTCGTTAATGCCATTTATTTCAATGGAGCCTGGAAATATGCCTTCAAACCAAACCTCACCTACACCGGTGTCTTTAATCGCCCGGGCGGCGCTGTCAGCGTTCCCTTTATGTCGGGTAAGATGGCGGTGCGGGTGGGCTATGGTCCTTCCCTTACGCTTGTGGAATTACCTTATGGCGGCGGAAAAAGTTATGATATGTATCTCGCGTTGCCATCCAACAAAGATCAATCTATAGTGGACTTCGCAGCATCTTTCGACGCGGCCGCGTTGACCAGCGTACTGTCCCGATTGGACACCCAGAACGTCCAGATCAACCTTCCCAAATGGGAGTATGCCTACTCCATCGACGATATGATACCAAACCTCACCCAAATGGGCATGGGCATCTCATTTGGCAACACGGCCGATTTCGCAAATATGTATTCCGTACCCCCCGGGACATTGTATATCTCACGCGCCATTCACAAGACCTATATCAAAGTGTCCGAACAGGGTACCGAAGCAGCCGCCGCTACGGTAATAGGCATAACCCTGACAAGCACCAGTTCCAATCCGACGATCACTTTTGATCATCCCTTTGTCTATATCCTGCGTGAACGACAGTCCGGGGCCATCCTGTTCATTGGCCTCGTCAGTGATCCTTCATAAAGCGGAGCACAGCTCCGCTGCCCGCCCAGCTTCCGGAAAGTACGGTCTATCCCCGTATCCGAAGTCAGCGTAGTGATATGCATTTGCGTACCGATACCATCTATCTGCGCACCCTGGCTCTTCAGCTCATTTACAAAAGCCAGTAAAGAATCGAGCTTGGCAGGATTGGACTCCAGGTTGTATTCATTGATAAAGAGCAGCGCATTGGGGTCGGCCGCCTTGGCATATGATTTGTTGCAGGGGAAGAGCTTGTATTGATGGCGAACGCATCGCCAGAGAGCAGAAGGCCAATACCCGACGAAGGACCCGAAGATACCGGGACTGTCCCGGCGAAAATGTAACCGATTACATTTTTTTTGAAAAAAAATATTTAATTTACCTTTACTTTCAATGTGTAAACGATTGTATGTCTATAGAAAAAGAAGTTACCATATACGATTTAGCCCGCAAACTGAATATTTCCATTGCGACCGTAAGCCGTGCTCTGAAAGACGATCCCGTGGTGAGTAAAAAAACCCGGAAGAAGATCGCCGACCTGGCAGAAGAGATGGGCTATCGCTCCAATAATTTTGCACGCAATTTACGAACTCAGCGCACCAATACCATCGGTGTCATCGTCCCGCGGCTGAACAGCTATTTCATGGCCACGGTCATCGCCGGTATCGAGAATATAGCCAACAGCGAAGGTTACAACCTCATCATCAGCCAGTCCTCCGAATCGGCTCAAAAGGAGATGAACAGCGCCAGGACCATGTTCAATAACAGAGTGGACGGTCTGCTGGTATCCCTGGCTTACGACACGGACAAACTGACCCATTTCGAGCCCTTCATAAAGAAAAATATTCCCCTCGTCTTTTTCGACCGTGTCGAAGATCACGCCAACTGTCTTAATATACTTATCAATAATAAGAAGGCCGCCTACGAAGCGACTACCCATCTCATCAGCCAGGGACGCCGGCGCATTGTCTATATTACTGCCACGCCCAAACGCAATGTCTATATCCATCGGCTGGAAGGATATAAAGAGGCCCTCGCCGATCAAAAGATCCCATTCAGAGAAGAATATGTGTTAGTGAGCAATCTGAGCCAGGAGGCAGGGGCGGAAGCAGCCAACCTGATCCGCCAGATGGACCCGCTGCCGGACGCCGTATTTGTCGCCAACGATAATTGTGCGGTTGGTTGCATGGTCGCCCTTAAACAATCCGGCATCCTTATCCCCGGGGACATAGCCTTCGTCGGCTTTAACAACGACCCTGTCTCCACTGTAGTGGAACCCAATCTCACAACCATCAACTACCCGGGATATGAAATGGGACAGGTGGCGGCACGCAACCTGATCAACCATCTCAACGGAGCTTCCAGCATCACCACCACCAATACCATTATCCTCCGCAGCGAGCTCATCATTCGCGAATCTTCCAGCCCTAAATATAAAACCTGATGAACAGCAAGGTAGCCATTGTTACAGGAGGCAATTCCATTGGATTTTAGACAGTTATCATCCCAGCCTGCACAGTCCCAAAAAATTCGGGAAAATTCCTGCGTATACAATACCTTTAATCCCCTGTTCATGTTTTAAGGCTCAATGATTGAGGCGCAAATCACCTTAAAACAACCTTATACCTATGTCCTATTCAAAAGTTTGCCTGAGTGCAATGCCTCTGCTACTGATATCCTTTCTTTCCCAACCTGGAGATGCTGGTGGTTATTATAATCTAAAAGGAGACCGTCTTTCTTTTCTCGGGACACCCGGAGCCAGGAAAGTAATTGTGCTTACACGTAGTTCAAAAGAAGAAGTGATCAACCAGCTATTGGAAGCTAACCTGGTCATCGATCTTCCTTCATCGGGCGTCATAGATTCGATGAACGAGGCCTATACCAGGGCCAATCACAGACAGGGTCTCGAACAAAAATTCCTGGTGGGTAGTAAAGGAGAAGTATCGGTCATCGTCCAGGGAACAAGATATGAAGTACCCCCCGTCGAAAACCTGAAAGCCGGCCTGGACCTGAAGACAAAAGGCGATACTATCACAGCCTACGATGTACATACACACGGGGAGCTGTTATCCGAGGACGAAGAGCCGTATTTTATGTCCGGCCCCTCGCTGACTGATAGAAAAAATGATTATTTCAACTATAGGCATCAGGCCAGTATCATACTATCCTATGACAGAGAAAGATCAGATCTCAGCACCGGCAATAGTCAGACCGTCGGATCAGACAACGAAAAAGAAAAGAACAACTATAAGTATGTCCAAAAGATCGTCTTCTATTATTCAACAACAAAACCTGTCACGCTGCCATTCGACGAATTTTGCAACATCGTTAAAAAGATACAGGATCATTGAAAAGGCCCTGCTCCTTTTGCTGCCCATTGTCCTCTCCAATTACTGCAAAGGGCAATCCCATACTCCCGTCGATAATTTATTATCCTACCCCGACTCCATCGTATACACATTCACCCCGCATCTTGTCCCCCAAAAAGATAAAGAGTCCTCCCCTCCCCTGCTTTTTAAGATCAAGCTGCCGCCCCATGTGTTGTCCAGCTATACTTCAGGGTTCGACGCCTTTGGCTTCCGTTATTCCGATCAGCAGACGGTCTATGTGTATATCGACTATTATGATAAGAATGCCACCGACACGGCTTACCGCGTCATCCGGCAGGATGAAATAGAACACCTCCTTCTGGACGATCTCAACGCCATCAACTACCAGAATAAGCTGGACATCGACAACAACCCTTTTAGCACCACCAGAGAGACCTGGCTTGTAAAGAAAGGCTCCGCGACGATCCTGCTCTATAACATCCGGAAAGAGAACATGACCCGCTTCCTCCGCGATGCCGGAAGCTTTACATTCCTGTAAAAAGGCTTACATTTATACATTGAATCCTTGCGTCCGACGGGAGACCTCCCATTCAAAACGATTGCTGCTTGAAAAAGGGATGAGTGGCGTCAGCTATTCATCCCTTTTATTTAATTTCCCCGCATGAGACATTCTATCGCCCTTTGCCTGACGCTGCTCCTTGCCCAGCCCAGCCTTTACAGCCAGACACTTTATACCCCGCGTAATATACAGGAAGCCTATAAAAAAGGCACCCGTTCCCCCGACGGCCGGCCCGGCCCCAACTACTGGCAGAACAAAGGACGCTATACCATCAACATCACCGCCGCCCCCCCTGACAGGACCATCCGGGGCGACGAACATATCACGTATATCAACAACAGCCCCGATACCCTGAGGGCCCCCGTTATAAAGCTGATCCTGAATATCCATAAACCAGGGGCAGTCCGCTATGGCCTGGCTGACAGCACCTATCTCACCAATGGAATAGTGATCGATGCCTTTTCACAGAACGGACAGGCCAGACCCTTCCCCAGTTCCGGAGCAGTACCGACATGGCGCCCCTTCCGGCTGGACAAACCCCTGGCCCCGCACGACAGCGTCGAGCTCACCTTCAAATGGCATTACCAGATATCGCTGGAGAGCAACCGCGAAGGCATGATCGACAGCACCACCTACTTCCTCGCCTATTTCTATCCACGGGTCGCCGTCTATGACGATTACAACGGCTGGGACAGGCTGGACTTCACCGACCAGCAGGAATTCTACAATGACTTTAACGATTATACGCTCACGGTGACCGCGCCAAAGAACTACATCGTATGGGCCACGGGCACCCTGCAGAACCCTGACGCTGTTCTCCAGCCTGCATACGCAAAAAAACTGGCGGCCTCCATGACCACGGACGAGATCCTTCACATCGCTACAAAGGAAGACCTCGCCAAACAGCGGGTCACCCGTCAGAACCCTACTAACTCATGGGTATGGACGGCCAATGATATCACCGACGTCACGGCCAATGTCAGCGATCATTACGTATGGGACGCCTCCAGCGTAATAGTGGATGACGCCACCAAACGCAGGGCCAGCGTGCAATCTGCCTTTAACGACACGGCAAAGGACTTTCACCGCATGGTAGAGTTCGGCCGCCATGCACTGGACTGGCTGTCCCATAAATGGCCTGGCGTTCCCTATCCCTTCCCAAAAACCACCATCGTCCAGGGTTATGCCGATATGGAATATCCTATGATGGTCAACGATGGCACCAACGAAGATCCCATCTTCTCCCGCTTTGTCGCCGAACACGAGATCGCCCACTCATGGTTCCCCTTTTATATGGGTATCAACGAAGCCAGATATGCCTTTATGGACGAAGGCTGGGCCACTACCTTCGAGCTGCTCATCGGCCGGGAGGACCTGGGCACGGAAAGAGCCGAGGGCTTCTACAAACAGTTTCGTGTCAATGGATATATTTACGATCCTTCACAGGAAGAAGACCTGCCCATCATCACCCCGGCCAATGTGCTGAGAAATGCGGCCTATGGCAACAACGCCTACGGCAAGCCATCCCTGGCCTACCTGGCCGTAAAGGATATGCTGGGTGACGACCTGTTCAGGAAATGTCTTCATGAATACATGGCCCGCTGGCACGGCAAACATCCCATCCCCTGGGACTTCTTCTATACCTTCAACGATGTCGCAGGAAAGAATATGAACTGGTTCTGGACCAACTGGTTCTTTACCAACAACTACATCGACCTGGCCATCGATAAAGTGGAAGGGAATAATGTCTTTGTCACCAACATCGGCGGATTTGCCATTCCTTTCGACGTCGTCTTTCATTATACGGACGGCAGCAGCGACACCCGGCACCAGACACCCGCCATATGGGCGGCCAATGAAAAACAGGCACAGATAAACATCGCCCCGGCAGGTGGTAAAAAGCTGCTTTCCGTGGAATTGAAAGGAGGCATCTATGTAGACGCAGATATATCCAATAATAGCTGGAAGGCGCCTCAATAAGACGACAAAATTTATCACGACCGGTGTCATGAATTTGACCGAAATTGGCGCATGATTTTTCGTATCACCTTCCGTCCATACGGACTGCTGATGGCAGTCGTGCTCTGTTCTGTATCGGCCTTCGCACAAAAAGGCCCGCTCTTTCGTGACCCCTCCCAGCCCATGGCAGCAAGGGTCAACGACCTGCTGACGCAGCTTACCGACTCGGAAAAAGTATCATTATTAGGCTATCGCAGCAGGCCGGTGGAAAGACTTTCCATCCCGGCCTACAACTGGTGGAACGAAGCCCTCCACGGCGTTGCAAGGGCAGGTGATGCCACGATGTTCCCACAGGCCATCGGCATGGCAGCGACCTTCGACCCCTCCCTTTTACAAGAGGCCGCCAGCTATATCTCCACCGAAGCAAGAGCTAAATACAACCTGTCGGCAGGAGTCGGAAGACCACAGCAATATATGGGGCTGACTTTCTGGTCCCCCAATATCAATATATTCCGCGATCCCCGCTGGGGACGTGGGCAGGAGACGTACGGGGAAGACCCATACCTGACGGCCTCCATGGGCGTAGCTTTTGTCCATGGCATACAGGGCAATGGTGACCAGGACAGCGGCCCGCTGGCCGGGCATTACCTCAAAGCGACCGCCTGCGCCAAGCATTTTGCCGTACACAGCGGCCCCGAGGCCAACCGTCATACCTTCGACGCCATCGTCGACGAGAAGGATCTGCGGGAAACCTACCTCTACGCCTTTAAAAAGCTGGTGGACTCCGGCGTGGAATCCGTTATGTGCGCGTACAACCGGGTCAACGGCGAGCCCTGCTGTTCAGGCCCCACCCTGCTGCATCGCATACTGAGGGACGAATGGAAGTTTAAAGGACATGTTGTGACGGATTGCGGGGCGCTGGACGATATCTTTGAAAGACACAAAGTGCTGGATGGCCCCGTGGCAACCGCAGCCGCGGCCATCCGGGCGGGCGTGAACCTGGACTGCTCCAGCGTGCTGCAGAAAGATGCGCTCGAGGCCGTACGCCAGGGGCTGCTGACACATGCCGATCTGGATTCTGCCCTCGCGCCCCTGCTGCGTACACAGATAAAGCTTGGTTTCTTCGACGGCAAAGATCACGATCCTTATAGTTCCTACAAAGGAGACAGCATTCACAGCCCTGCACATGTAGCCCTTGCAAGAGCCATGGCCCAAAAAAGCATGGTATTGCTGAAAAATGAAAAAGGAGCACTCCCGATAGCTATGGATAAGATCCATTCCATCATGATCACAGGTCCCAACGCCTATAGCTTCGACGCTCTCTCCGGCAACTATCACGGCGTAGCATCCCATATGGTGAGCTTCGTGGAAGGTATCACCACCGTCGCCGGCCCAGGCACGCGCATAGAATATGATCAGGGCAGCGATTATTCCGACACCACTCATTTCGGGGGCACCTGGGCAGCCTCTAATGCCGACCTGACTATCGACGTCATCGGCCTCACGCCCGTGATGGAAGGGGAAGAAGGCGACGCCTTCCTCGCCCCGCATGGAGGCGATAAAGTGGATCTCGATCTGCCGGCAGCGCACATCGCCTATATAAAGGCACTTCGTAAAAGCATTCGCAGCAAGCCTCTCATCGCCGTTGTCACAGCAGGCAGCGCCATAGACCTCTCCACCATCGAACCATATGTCGATGGCATCATACTCGCATGGTATCCGGGAGAGCAGGGCGGCAATGCCCTTGCAGATATCCTGTTTGGTAAAGTATCTCCTTCAGGACACCTGCCCGTCACCTTCTACCGCAGCCTCACCGACCTTCCGTCCTATCAGGACTATAGCATGAAAGGCAGGACCTACAGGTATTATAATGGCCCCGTACAATATCCTTTTGGATATGGCCTCAGCTATACTTCTTTTGGCTACACATGGGAGCAACAGCCGAAGAGCAGTTATACCGCTAAAGACACCATCAGCCTGGCTGTCTCCGTTTCCAACACAGGACCCATGGATGGCGATGAAGTAGTGCAAGCCTATATAGAATATCCTTCTTCCGACAGGATGCCGCTAAAAGAACTAAAGGCATTCCAGCGCCTCGCAGTCCAAAAGGATCGGCCCCGCGATCTGCGCCTGACCATTCCCGCCAGCGACCTTCGGAAATGGGACCTCGCCACCGGCAAATGGAAGCTTTATCCGGGCACGTATAAGATTGTTTTAGGAAGTCATTCAAGAGATGAAAAGCTGAAAGCAACCTTTACGGTTCCAAGCGAACCTGAGGTTCGCCGGCCGAAGGCCCGTCATTAGATCGATAATCTTAGCTTCTTCTTCTCCAACCAGCCGGTCAACGCAACGATGAGGAATGCATAAAGAATAGATTTGACAAGACCGACGCCGTCCGTACGCAGGTTCTCGGGCAGTCTCCACCGGGGCCCCATCAGATGGTATATGGCAAAATGAATATTCGGAAGCAGATAACAGGTTAACGTACTCGTTCCGGCAGGACGGATCAGCCGATACCAATCCTTTCGGCCTTTCAGGTCCATAAGCCAGGCCAAAAACACAAAGCTGGCGATGCTGATCCCCATACAGATCAATATCCATGCGGGTGTCGACCGCAGTTTGGAGATACCCCAATAAGGACGCAGCCCAAATCCCGCCACAGTGGCCAGCACGGCAAATGCCAGCAATATCCCCAGGGTTTGAACAGTCTTACCTTTTTCCACACCCCGTCGATATAAAATGGCAACCAGCACCCCTCCCATCGTTAGGGAAGGCAATGAGCCGCTGCCCACTATCCAGAAAAAATTACGGATGGGCTTCAACACCACGAGCATCTTTGCACTATCCGCAATACACAGACCGATGAAAAAGAAAAAGGACAGCCATAATACAGGTTGGCGGCCTCTCGTCCATAAATAAAGACAAGCGCATATCAGGTAACACCAGCCGATAAGCCCCAGGATACCGTACCAGTGAGGTCTCATCCAAATAATATTTCCGTGGTCCCGCCCTTTGTATACAAGGGCCAGCAACACCAATAACAGTATACCCGTCCATTGAAATGCATGCTTCTTATTCTTCTTCATGTCGCGGGGGTAATCCAGCCACACGAGGAAAAAGGCGACGGTGGCCAGCAATAGCCACCAGTATTGGGGAATAAGCGCTCCTTCCTTTACATAATTCTCGTAATTGACATTGTAAATGCCCATCACCAGCAAGGCCAGGCTGCGAACGAGTATATGGATGAGGGTGCTCTTACGCGAATACCCCTTTGCCTCCCTGTTGGCAATGGCAAAAGGAATGGAGAGACCTACGATAAAAAGAAAGGCGGGGAATACCACATCCGCCAGCCCCATTCTGTCCTCCGTGTCCCCGGCATGTTCCAGCCATGAAGGGACATCCTTCAGCGATACAAGGTCGTTTACGAAGATCATCAGCAGCATGGTCAATGCTCTGAGTGCATCTACCGAAGCCAGGCGCCGGGTCACCGTTGTCATAATAATATTTTCTCTCCTCAAAGAAATTTCTTCCAGTAAAACAGCCAGTCGATCATACGGCTGGTATAGCCATACTCATTATCAAACCAGGCGATCAGTTTGAGATGAGATCCTACTACCGAGGTCAGCGTACCATCGATGAGGCAGGAATGAGTATTGCCCTTGATATCCAGTGATACCAGCGGCTCTTCACTATAGTCGACAATACCTTTATATTCATGGTGCGCGGCCTTGCTGAACAGAGAATTGATCTCCCGGACAGTGACAGGATGTTTCATCTGCACGGTAAAGTCCGCCATGGCGCCATTTGCTACCGGCACCCTTGTCGATACAGCCGCGATCTTGCCCTGCAGCGCCGGCATAAGCCGTTCCAGGCTGACAGCCAGGTCTATCTCCACCGGGATGATCGATTCGGCCGCCGCCCGGCCCCTCCTGAATTGCTTATGCGGCGCATCCACCAGCTCCTGACGGGAAGTATAGGAATGCAGGATGTTCAAATGCGCCGACTGGATACCAATGGAGTTCAACAGGTACAATATATGGGTCGAACAATTGGTCATACATCCACCCGGAGAGATAACAAAACTATCTGCCGTCAGGGCATGCTGGTTAAATCCATAGATAAGCAAAGGGATATCTGGCGTACCAGTGGTGGATAAAAGCACCTTCCGGGCTCCCGCGTCCAGGTGAAGACCGACGCCCTCTCCATGAGAGAACCTGCCGGAGCATTCCAGCACGATGTCTACACCCAGCTGTTTCCAGGGCAGACGCGCCGGATCTGCTTCCCGAAATACCGAAATTTCTTTGCCAGCCGCCAGCAACTTGCCTTCGCGCAGCTGCACAGGTCCTGGCAGCGTACCGTAAATAGAATCATACCGGAAAAGATAAACGAGGTTCTCCGTGTCCATAATATCATTCACCGCCACCAGGTCTACTCCGGGAAGATGCAGAAGCCTTCTGCCTAACAGCCGTCCTATACGCCCCATACCGTTGATTGCTACACGCATATTTGGAAAAATTAAAATGAATCCCAAATATCGCACAATAAGTGATTATATCCTCACAACATCATATCCAGCGTATCTTCCCTCTTCCTGAAATAAAAGCCATCTAAAATGTATAAACACCCCATGATCGTTCCAAAGGCCCCGATCAGCCAGGTAATGCCTTCCGCCCGGACAAAAGGACTGTACAGCAATGTCCCGCCAAAAATAGCGGACAGTATCCCCACCAGCAGGATGAACCGCCATCCCCTGACCACGCTACGCAACGACAGCGCCGCCAGTATTTTCAAGATGCCCACCAATAGTATCCAGATACCGATGAGATAATCCAGCAGGATAAAGGACAACAGCGGGTTGATAAACAGCAAAAGGGAAAAAAGAAAGTCAAGGATGCTCTCGATCTGCATCCAACGATTTTCCCGCGGATATCTCTTATTGACGACGATGACTGCCTGTAACAGAATGCCATTTATCAGCAACCCGGCTCCGGCATACTTTGCCAGCTTTACATAACTGGCCAACGGACGGGCAAAGGCCATTACCCCAATGATCAGGAACACGACGCCAATGGTCATCAACAATATCCAAATGGAAGAATTTTTTCGCATAGGTAGAAGATGGAGGGAAAGATATGGAAAAAACCTTTTACCTTTGAAGTCATCAGATGATATGATGAAAACAATCAACCACCTTCAACGACATTCTTTGGCAGACGCAGTCGTCAGCCGCCTGCAGCAGCAGCTGTCCTTTGGTGAATACCAGCCGGGAGAAAAATTACCATCGGAGCCGGAGCTGATGGAGAAGTTCGGCGTAGGCCGCAGCACCATCAGGGAAGCAATACGTATACTGGCTAATTCAGGACAGCTCAGCGTGCGGCAGGGTTCGGGTACTTTTGTAGAGCAGCAGACAGGCATCGCGGAACCGCTATCTATCCGTCTGAAAAGAGCCGACACAAAGGACCTCGACGAAGTCCGACAGCTCCTGGAGATGAAAATAGCCGAGAAGGCCGCTCTCCATCGCAGCAAGAAAGACATCGAAAAAATGAAAGTTCTTTTGAAGAAAAGGAGCATAGCCGCAAAGGCTGGTGATACGGAAGCTGCAATACTCGCGGATATCCAGTTCCACGTGGCCATCGCAGCGGCCAGCCGCAATGATGTGCTGGCAGACCTTTACAAAACTTTCTCAGAACACCTGACCCGGCATTTCCGTCACCTTCACCACAACACCGAAGCATTTATCCGCACCCAAAGCTGGCATGAATCACTGTTGAAAAGCATCGTCGACCAGGACCCCGAAAAAGCCTGGCACTGGTCCTCGAAGATCGTGGCACATTAACCAAATAACGCCCGCCTGGCAGCACACTAACCACATAATTGACTCCCATGTCGAACACAGTCGTAAAAGAACAGATAGCCGTCACAAAGGACATTGCCCAAAAAACTGTTTTTCCTATCCTGGTAGCCATCAGCATTTCCCATCTGCTGAATGATACCATGCAATCCCTCATCCCCTCCACCTATCCCATACTAAAAACATCCCTGCACCTGGACTTCGGACAGTTGGGGCTGATAACCTTCTGCTTTCAGCTGACCGCCAGCCTGCTCCAGCCTTTCGTCGGACTGTACACAGACAAAAGACCACAGCCCTATTCCCTTGCCATCGGGATGTGCTTTACCCTGATAGGGCTGGTGTTGCTGTCCCGGGCAGGCAGCTTCGCGGTAGTGCTCGTCTCCGTTGCCCTGGTAGGCGTCGGTTCTTCTATATTCCATCCTGAAGCTTCCCGGCTGGCCTACCTTGCATCAGGAGGACGAAGAGGCTTGGCACAATCCCTTTTCCAGGTAGGCGGTAACGCCGGCAGTTCGCTGGGTCCTCTCCTGGCTGCCCAGATCATCGCCCCCTATGGACAGTCCCGGATCATGTGGTTCTCCCTGGCCGCCCTCCTGGCCATCGGGGTGCTGCTGCGTACAGGCAACTGGTATAGCCGAAACCTCAGCCATAAAGGCAAAAAAGCAGCCGGCGCTGTAGATATTCATCCCGCCCTTTCAAAGAAAAAAGTGGCCTTCGCCCTGATGATCCTGCTCGTGCTCATATTTTCAAAATATTTCTACATGGCCAGCATGACCAGCTACTATACCTTTTTCCTTATGGATAAGTTCCATGTCTCCGTGGCCAGCGCCCAGATGCATCTCTTTATCTTTCTCTTTTCCGTCGCGGCAGGGACGGTCCTTGGCGGCCCCATCGGCGACCGCTTTGGCCGTAAATATGTCATTTGGTTCTCTATCCTGGGGGTAGCCCCCTTCACCCTCTTGCTCCCTTTTGCTAATTTATTCTGGACCAGTGTATTAACCGTATTTATTGGCGTGATCCTGGCATCGGCCTTTTCAGCCATCCTCGTATACGCGCAGGAACTGGTGCCCGGTAAGGTGGGAATGATCGCGGGATTGTTCTTCGGCCTGGCCTTCGGAATGGGTGGTATCGGAGCAGCCGTGCTGGGCAAGCTGGCAGACCATACCAGCATCGGCTATGTCTTTCGCCTTTGCGCCTTCCTACCCCTGCTGGGATTGCTTACAGGTCTGCTGCCGGATGTTGAAAAACCGGCCAGGCCGGTCGGGAACTAAGAATTACAACAACCTTTCTTCTCCTGGATGGAAGGGCAGGTAATGAAGGATCCTAATATGATATTAGTGCTCATACGCGCTTCAAGTTACGACCGTTATCCGGAACCACTCCGTATTTTCCATCCATGACCCGGTCAAGGCTGAATTTCCCGCCACCATAAACGAGCAATACGAACAGCATGAGCAGATAATAGAGCGGTATCTCAAAACCATTATTGCCTGCCTCAAAGCCGTTGACCCAATGCACCGTCCTGATCGCTACCAGCATGCTGATCATAAGGGGTATGGCAATTATCCTGGTGCCCAGGCCCAGGATGAGCAGGATGACACCCGCTGCCTCCGTTGAAGCAACGAGGTAGGCATTGAAGGCCGGTGCGGGAATTCCCAGATTTTTGAACCAGTCGATGGCGCCGCCGACGTCCGCCCACTTCAATTTGGCCGGCATATAGAAGCCGTAGGCCAGCACAAGTCTTATGAACAACAGCGGGAAGCCCCTGAGTCTGTTGATTTGTATGATCCACTTATAATAGTATTGGACTATCTTCTTCATAATTGTAGTTTAAGCTTTAAATCCCAGGATCAATTTATTATCCAGGCAGCGATTTATGAATGTGAGTATGTCCGACAGGGTGTCGTCCTGAAAAGGCACGTTCAACGCATCACAAACTTCCTTTGCCAGTTCCGTCACCCGGACTGGCGCGATAGCGAGCTGTTCAACCAGGTATACCAGCGCCGGCGAAAGATCCATGAATTGAACGCTCCCCGATCCCGGGTGACGAAACATCACCAGAAAATAATCCCCTTTGTCTTCGTCTGAGATTTGCGCTGCTGTCTTCCGATGTAAAGGATAATGGAAATGTTGCAGGATGTGTTCGGGGTTCAATACCAGAGCATCACTGGCAGCATCTCCCTTTGAAGTGTGGCTTGCCTTTTTGTCTTCCATCATGAATAACTCCACTTCCAACCATTCGAAATAAAGCAATTCCAGGAGAAAGGGATATTGGGAGAGTAAGGGGGTTCCCTCCTTTTTGACAAAGTCGTATAACTCTTTCGGCATGCGCCAGACCTGGGGCGAGCGGCAGGAATGCTCAGAGAGAAATCGATCAACCAGGTCGTTCCATTCTGCTGATGACAGGAGTTCATAAGTCAATGGGTAGGCCGACTGAAGAATGTCCTCCACGACATTATAGACCAGCTCCCTGTAACGTATTACATGCCGGTGCCGCACGCCCGGGATAGGCTCATAGCTCCCCGTCCGGCAGTATCTTGCCAGTGCGGATTGATGTTGGCTAATAGTACTAACCGGCGATGGCATAGGTATTTCTTTTTATTGCTTTTATGGATGCAAGGCGGTCGAGTTCCTGTTGTAATTCGGACAGCTCCGGGATATTGAAGTCTCTTTCGAGCAGTACCGGCACCTCGTCATTTAGTTTGGACATCACATGACCGAACAGGTCATATACCGGGTTCGCGATGGGCTGTCCATGGGTATCGAGGATCAGGTCTTCTTCCACCTGTTCATGTCCGGCCATATGGATGTATCTGATACGATCCAGCGGCAAGGCATCGATAAAAGCTTTGGCATCGTAGTGATGATTGAAGCTGTTGACGTATACATTATTCACGTCCAGCAGGAGCCGACAGTCCGCCAATTCCAGTACGCCGTTGACAAACTCGATCTCATCCATTTCCGGAGCCACGGGTGTGTAATAGCTGACGATCTCGATGGCGATCCGATCACCGAGTACATCCTGTACCTGCCTGATACGCTGACTGACATGCCGGATGGCCTCCTCTGTAAAAGGCATCGGAAGGAGGTCGTATAAATGGGCGTTGTCGCATTTGGCATAACTCAAATGTTCCGAGAAGAGTCGCGCGCCCGTGTCCTTCAAGAACTGCTTTGTCTTCTTCAGAAAAGGCAGATCGAGCTCATCCGGGCTTCCAAGGGAGAGCGATAACCCGTGCGTAAACAACGGATATTTGTCAAGCGCCTTATAAAGCATTTTCTTCCAGTAGCCGCCGACACCAATCCAGTTCTCCGGCGATACTTCGATAAAATCCGGGTGAAGGGTGGTACTATTCAGGAATTGATCTGCAAAGTCCTTTCTAAAGCCGATACCGACCATATGCTGTGATTTAAAAGTTGGAAAAAACTACAGGCAGATGTTGACCTGCCTGTAGAAGGCGGATTAAAGGTTAATTGCCGGACTTTTTCTTCGCGCTGCAATGGCCATCCTTACCTTTCATAGTGCTATCCTTCATCATACCCTTCTTCTTGCCAGAGCATTTGCCCTCGCCGCATTTACCGTCTTTGCCTTTCTTGGCCATCGTAGAGTCTTTGCTGCATTTCAGTTCGAGGCTGGCATTACGCGAAAGCAACTCTGTACGAACATGATCACCGGACCCCAGCTCTTCGAACCGGAAGGCGCGGGCAGGTTCTGCGTTCAATGAAGTGCTGGCTAATAATACGCCGGCGATGAGACTGCCGGATAAAAGACCTTTCTTTTTGCTTTGCATTGTTGTCAGGTTTTGTGATAAATAATAATAGACTTTGAAAGAATAGTCGGAGAAATGGAACGGACCTGACAACAGGAGTGGAACTTTTTCTTAAAATTTATCTATTTGCTTGATGATCTTATCTTTAAGTGGTGCGTTTTCTTCGACTCCGGAAATGTCCAACGTAGAATGATCGTGATCATGCCCGCTAAGCAGCTCATGCAGGAACAGACTTTGTTTTTTATAACGGGTGCAATAGTCGCACATCAGCATATGCATGCGCAGCTTCGCCTTTTCCAGGGGAGATAAGCCGAAATACAGCTGCTTCTCGATGAGTTCGGTAGCTTTCCGGCAGCTGAGCATAATAATATTCATCAATCGCTTCATACGTCACTTTTTAAACCAGTGCAATTCAAGACATTTCCTAAGCTGCAATTTTGCACGATGTATGAGTTGCCAGAAATTAGACGGGGAAATCTGTAAATCCTGACAGATCTCCTGACCGTCTTTTTGCTCGAGGTATTTTAATTGCACCGCCGCATTCCATTGGAGGGGCAGGTTTTCCATGCATTTTTTCAAAGTATTTCTGAAGTCACTGTTATCCAATAGATTAAGATCAGTTTCCTGCCATTCTCGGGGGCGCTCGGATCTTTGCCAGTGCTCCCACCGGTCAAAATACAATTCAAAAAAAGCGGTGTCCTGAGAAAATGCCTGTGTTTTGAGTTTTTGACGAAGATGATCGATGATCTTGTTGTTGAGAATGGAGAAAAGCCAAGTCTTCGGACTGCTGTCCGATCGGAATTTATCAAAGGACTGGTAGGCGGAGAGGAACGTTTCCTGTACCAGGTCCTCTGCCATAGATTTGTCTGCTACCTTGCTATATGCCCAGGCATACATATTGTCCGTATAAGAGGTTACCCATGATCTGAATACAACATGAGTGTCATTCTTTGTATCACCAGAAGCTTGTTCGTGCCGTTCTGTCATTTCTCCGGAGTGATTTCAAAACAAAGAGACCATTCACCTGACGGCGAACGGCCTCTAACAATTGCTTGCCAATATAAGAAAATTATTTCTTTGCAGCACCAGAATCCTTCTTTGCAGCGCCAGAATCCTTCTTAGCGGCACCGCTATCAGACTTAACAGCACCGCTGTCAGTTTTAGCTACAGCAGGAGAGTCAGCCTTAACTACAGGAGAATCAGTCTTAGCTTCAGTGCTGGAACTGTTGTTACAAGCTGCGAAAGCGCCGATAGCAAGTACAAAAAAGAACTTTTTCATGTTTAAATTTTTGATGTTAATTGAATGGTTTCCAGTTAATACTCATCCGATAAAAAAGTAACCCTGTATTTTCAATGTTTTTTATATATATTAATTAATAATGCATAAAATTCACAGATTGATATGCCAGGGAAGTATTTTTAGATTTTTTGTCCCTATCTTGGGTTACGATTCATAAATTCCTGTATTAAATATAGCATCAGCGTGAGGACCGTTACCGACGAACAGCAATTATTGGAAGGATTGGCTCAAAACGACCGAAAGGCGATAGAAACCATTTATAAACAACATTATAACATGGTACAGTCCTTGATCCTGAACAACAACGGATCTCCCGACGATGCCAGGGATATTTTTCAGGAGGCCATGATCGTGCTGTACGAAAAAGCGAAGACCGGCTCCTTTGAATTGAACTGCCTGATCAAGACCTACCTCTATTCCGTATGCCGCCGTCTATGGCTCAAACGCCTGAGTCAGTTGCAACGGATCTCTCCAGAAGTGGAAAAGCTCGAAGAGACCGTACCCGTAGAAGAAGACCTGGAACTGCACGAACAAAAGAACATTGATTTCCAGGTAATGGAAAAATCGATGAAGCACCTGGGTGAACCCTGCAAAAGCCTTTTGGAGGCCTATTATCTGCAAAAGAAGAATATGGTGGAAATAGCCGCCAATTTTGGATACACCAATGCAGACAATGCCAAGAACCAGAAGTACAAGTGCCTCATGCGCCTGAAGAAATTATTTAAGGAGTATAAAAAATAAGCCGCGTAATGAATGAGATAACCATATTGGACGCCATCGAACGATACATCCGGGGTGAAATGCTGCCGGATGAGAGGGTGTTCTTCGAACAGCTGCGGAAAAGCAATCCCAGCGTCGACCAAATGGTGGTGGAGCACACGATCTTCCTCCATGACATGAACCAATACGGAGAGACTAAAGAATTGAAGTCCCGTCTGCACGAGATACACTCCGCCCTCGTAGAGTCAGAGGAGATCAACGAACAGCGTCCGGCCAGGGTCATAACCCTTTGGAAAAAATATAAAAAGGTGGTCGGTGTTGCAGCTGCCATCGCCGGCATAACAGCCCTGGGCATCAGCAGCATCGTTTCCTATGTGGCGCCCAAGGGGGACTATAAAAAGGTGGAAATGCTGAACAGGATCCTGACAGCCCAGGAGATAAAACTGAACCAGGTATCCATTAAGCTGGATAGCAATAACGCCGCTATCATAGAAGCCACTCGTCCTTATCCCTACCACACCGGCGGTACAGGTTTCCTCATCGATCAAAAAGGCTACCTGCTCACTAATGCCCACGTTGTAAAAGGCGCAACGCGCATCGCTATACAAAATGCTTCGGGCGCATACAATGCCCGCCTTGTTTATATCAATGACACGACTGACCTGGCTGTGCTGAAGATCGAGGACAACAACTTCAAGGCCCCGGCCATCCCTTATAGCATTAGCCGGACAGGTATGGAATTGGGCGAAGAGATATTCACCCTGGGCTATCCCCGTAATGAGATCGTATATGGTAAAGGCTATATGAGCGCCAGGACAGGTTATAATGGTGACACAGTCACCTGCCAGATCACCGTTCCCGCCAATCCCGGCAATAGCGGCACTCCCGTACTGAATAAGGACGGAGACGTTGTAGGCATCGTCCAGGGCACAGAACAGAACGTACAAGGGTTCGTCTTCGCCATTCGAAGCAAGAACATCTTCCAGGCGCTGAATGCCATGAAGAACGACAGCACCCTTCTGAAGAGTGACAGTACCCTCAGTCGCATTCGGCTGCCGCTCGCGTCCTCTCTCAAGGGTCTGGACCGCGAACACCAGATCCAGAAAATCCAGGATTGCATCTTCATCGTAAAGAGATAAAAAAAGGGGCTCACGCCCCTTTTTTCTTAGTATATCTTGGAAGGATATTCTCCCTTCGCTATCAGCGCATTCAGACTGGCCTGCACCTCCGGAGCATCTTCCTTGTAAGTCACCCCAAACCACTTGGCGCCGGTAGGGATCACTTTAATAGCCCCCTTCCCTTCCCGGATGAACTTGTCCCCAATGATAGGGATAAAGAACTCCGCCTTGAGATTGGAACCCTCCTCTTTCAGGAACTCCCCAAAGATCTTCTCCGTATAAGTAAATACAGAAGGTGAAAAACACCAAAAGTTCATGGATACCTTCGAATCGAACGGCACTTCATATTTCTTGTCCCCTTCTTCATAGGTGATCTTGCCATTCTCCTCATAGATCTTCGTACGCTCCGCTATCGATACCAGATTGTTGTTCGCATCCACCTGGCAGACGCCCCGGCTCACAGTACCATTGTCGGACAATGTTTTGGCCAGCTCATACCCAATGATGGAATACAAATTGTCCTTCACATCCGTTGTGAGGAATTTAGCCGCCTTCCCGAACGCATCCTTGCCATAGAAATCATCCGCATTGATCACCGCAAAAGGCTCCTTGATGGCATCCTTTGCGCAAAGAACGGCATGCGCCGTGCCCCAGGGCTTCGTACGCTCCGCAGGGACAGGGAAGCTCCCTGTAAAAGAGTGCAGGTCCTGGTATACATAGCCCAATTCCACCTTACCCTTCCACTTGGGTTCGAATATGTTCTTAAAATCTTCGGCAAAATCTTTGCGTATAATAAACACTACCTTCTTAAACCCCGCACGGATAGCATCATAAATCGAATAATCCATGATAGTTTCCCCATTCGGGCCAAACCCCTGTATTTGTTTCATACTGCCGTATCTTGAAGCCATACCGGCCGCAAGAATCAAAAGTGTTGGTTGCATTTATCGTATTTTTAAAAAATTTTCACGAAAATAAAAAAATACTCATAGACAATGGACAATTTATTAATGGATATTTTAATGAAAACGCCATCTAATTATCCATTATCTATTGACAATGTAAATTTACAAGAGCTGGATCAGCACCGCATCCAAATGGATGTGCTTCGCCTGGATAAGATACACCCTGTCATTTCCGGCAATAAATGGTTCAAGCTGAAAGAATGGCTCGCCATCGCCATCACAGAAGGCCGCCGCCACCTGGTCACCTTTGGCGGAGCCTGGTCCAATCACATCATCGCTGCTGCCTGTGCCGCACATCACGCAGGCTTCTCCTCCACAGGTATTATCAGGGGTGAAAGACCAGCCAACCCTTCCCCCACACTCCTTGGCGCAGAGGAATATGGTATGCAGCTGGTATTTATCAGCCGCGAAGAGTACAGGCAAAAGGAGACACCGGCATTCCTGGCCAGTCTGGCCACCCGTCATCCCGATGCAATCATCATTCCAGAAGGCGGGGCAGGCGAGCCCGGGATCAAAGGCAGCATGGATATTTTACGACAGATAGACAGCAGTCCTTATTCTCATGTCCTCTGCGCCGTGGGCACAGGCACTACCTATAAGGGATTGATGGCAGCCGCAGCCCCGGGACAGCAGGTAACAGGCATTTCCGTGTTGACACCCCCTTACCATTTCGGTGGATATGCACGGCATACTGCCGGGCTCCTGGATTTCATGAATACATGGTATCATGCTACGGGTATCCCATCCGACATCGTCTACACGGGCAAGCTGTTCTATGCAGCACTGGATATGGTCCGTAAAGACCTTTTCCCACCCAACTCCCGTTTATTATTGATACACAGCGGAGGATTGCAGGGCAACCGGTCGCTCCCGCCGGGGACTTTGCATTTTTAGACATTCCCGGAACAAGCCATAGGCTGGCCCCAAATTTGGTTATAAATAGTCTCTTATAAAACATCTTATTAAAAGATTCGTTATGCCTGGTATGCGCAGGATCCTGGTCTTTTTGTTCATAAGTCTCTCGTTTTCATCCATAGTCTGGTCTCAGGATACCCTTCCCAGGTTCACCGCTGCCGCCAAAGGCCCGGGGAAAATACTCGTCAGCTGGCACAACCCGTTTCAACATGTTTCCCAGATCAGCATCCAGCGGAGCGCCGACAGTCTTAAATATTTCACCACCCTTCTGACCGTTCCGGATCCGACACTGCCCGAAAATGGCGCAATGGACAACAAAGCCAGCCATCCCAATTTCTACTACCGGCTCTTTATCGTCCTGGATGAAGGAAAATATCTTTTTACCCCCTCCCACCGACCCCGGACAAACACAGGGGTCACCCCAGCCGCGCAAAAGGAAGACCTCGACGAGTCGGATGCGATACTGACCCGGTCAGACCAGCGGCTCCTTTTCGCCGATCCCAAAGGCAAACCACAGGTGACAAGCCCTTCCATTATAAAAGGGGGTCTTCGGGAGATTGATGTACAGCACCCGATCTATATCAAAAAAGGAAGCGCCGTCGTCGGACAGATACCGGGCAACAGGCTTCGCGCCTTCCGGGACTCTATGCTCGCAAAGACAAAGGATACGCTCGTCTTCATCGACGGCGACAGCATACAGATCAGGCCCTTTGTTCCCAAAGAGACATACCGCGCATCATCCTACATATTCACCGGCAAATACGGAAATATACATCTATCCCTACCCGATGCGGGGAGAAAACATTACTCCGTCAAATTCTACGACGACAACAGTAAATTGCTGTTTGAATTATCTTCCATTAAGGCGCCCAGCCTCATCGTGGATAAAAGTAATTTTCTGCATGCGGGCTGGTTTAAGTTCGAACTGTACGAGGATGGACAGCTGAAGGAAAAGAATAAGCTGTTTATTCCGAAGGACTTCTAAGCTCCACGTCAAAGACCTCTTCGAATCTGCGTCTCACCTGCTCCTTGACCTCTTCCATCGGCAGGGCACGCCCCAGCTCCTTTTCCAGCGAGGTCACCTGCTTGTCCTGTATGCCACAGGGAACGATGTTCCCGAAATAACCCAGGTCGGTATTTACATTGAAAGCAAATCCATGCATGGTGATCCACCGGCTGCAGCGGACCCCTATAGCGCAGATCTTACGTTCCCTGCCTTTCACGCCGGCCTCTATCCACACCCCCGTCTCACCCTGACTCCTATCACCCTGAATGCCATAAGTCTTCAATACCTGGATAATAACCTCCTCCAGATTGCGTAGATACTTTCCAATATCCGTATAGAATCTTTCCAGGTCCAGGATGGGATAACCTACAATCTGCCCCGGCCCATGGAACGTTATGTCCCCGCCTCTGTTGGTCCGGAAAAAATCAATACCCTTCTCTTTCATATGATCCTCATCGATCAGCACATTTTCCATATGCCCGCTCTTACCCAATGTATATACGGGAAAATGCTCCACAAAAAGAAGATAGTTGGCAGTAACAAGCCCTCTGGCCCCCACAGCCTCCGGATGTTCCGTCAGTCTCCGTTGCTCGGTTTTTATCCGGACATTCTCCTGCAGCAGCGACTCCTGGTAGTCCCATACCTGTTTATACTCCGCCCGGCCCAGGTCCTTGAAAAACACTTCTTGCATGGGCGCAATGTACGATTTCCGCGGGGAATGCCCCTTTCCGCCAGGTCTCCGCGATTTGAAGATGGAATAGTACCTTTGTTCAATGAGCAACCGGGAATTGGATAAAGAGCTGGAAGAAGGCCTTCCGTCAGACAGTTCAGAAGAACTGTACGAGCGTCTGAACCTGAAAGTAGACAAGGGGCAGGAGCCCATGCGCATTGACAAATTCCTGGCGCGGCGTATCGAGAACGCCTCCCGCAACAAGATCCAGAAGGCATTGGAAGCCGGCATGGTGCTGGTCAACAACAAACAGGTGCAGCCAAACTATAAGATCCGCCCGCAGGACGAGATCATCATGTACTCCGAAAAGGAAGCCCCTGGGGAAGAGATCATTCCCGAGGAAATGCCCCTTAATATCCATTACGAGGATGAAGAGGTGCTTATCATCAACAAACCTCCGGGTCTGGTCGTACATCCCGCCAGCGGCAACTATACAGGCACCCTGATCAATGGAGTGGCCTGGTACCTGCAACAGAAGAACCATGCCATCAACGAGACCAATCTGCCGCGCTTTGGCCTCGTCCACCGCATCGATAAGAACACCAGCGGGCTCATGGTCCTGGCCAAGACGGAAAAAGCCGTTCGCAGCCTGGCCAAACAATTCTTCGACCACACGGTCAAACGGCAATACCTTGCCCTGGTATGGGGCGACCTCGTCGAAGATGATGGCACCATCATCGCCCATGTGGGAAGACACCAGCGTTTTCGCAAGCTGTTCGATGCTTATCCCGACGGCGAGCACGGCAAGGAAGCTATTACCCACTATAAGGTATTGGAAAGGTTCGGTTATACCACCCTGGTACAATGCGTGCTGGAGACAGGCCGCACCCACCAGATCCGGGTACACATGCAGCATATAGGACACCCGCTTTTCAACGACGACACCTACGGAGGAGATAAGATCGTAAAGGGCACCGTATTCAGCAAATACCGGCAGTTCGTAGACAACTGTTTCGCCATCTGCCCGCGTCACGCTCTGCATGCCAAGACCATCGGCTTTGTCCATCCCGGAACAGGAAAGGAGGTGCTTTTCGAGAGCGAGCTGCCAGATGACATGCAACAGCTCATCGAAAAATGGAGAGGCTATACAAGGAATAGATTGCAATAACACACGCGCATAAACCATATGCGTATGGCGACTATAAAATTCACATATGCGCTCCAACGGTTTTTCCCGGGCATAAAGGATACGCCCGCAAAAGGGAACACCCTTGCAGAGATACTCCATGCTGCTGAGGAGAGATATCCCGGCATCCAGAGTTATCTGCTCGATGACCAGGGCAGGTTACGGCAGCATGTGAATATTTTCATCGACGGCCACCTGATAAAAGACCGGAACGACCTGAGTGATCCATTCACCGACAACAGTGAGATCTATATCATGCAGGCCTTATCCGGAGGATAGATACGTTAACGCTAATTGCACGCCATATGAGTAAACAAACTATTTTATTAGGAACCCGTAAAGGTTTGATCGCCTATAACAGATCCAACGGCCGCTGGACAGTGGAAAATCTCTCCTTCGAAGGTCAACCCGTTTCGATAGCCTATAGCGACCCCCGAAGCGGTACGTGGTGGGCCTGCCTCGATCATGGTCATTGGGGGGTAAAGCTGCATCGATCAAAAGACAGAGGTGGAAATTGGGAAGAAGTGCCGGCGCCTGCTTATCCCGAAGGGGAGGAAGTAACGGACGGCGTGCCGGCTGCCACCCGTTATATCTGGTCGATGGCGCATGGCGGAAAGCATTTTCTTTCCAAATTATGGCTCGGCACCGACCCCGGCGGCTTATTTATGAGCGAGGATGGGGGGAACAGCTTCCGGCTGGTGGAATCACTTTGGCAACACCCATCCCGCAAGACAGGATGGATGGGCGGAGGTAGGGATCAGCCGGGCATCCATTCCATCGTCGTTGATCCAAGGAACGAAGATCATGTGCATATTGGCATCAGCTGCGCTGGCGTATTCGAAACGATGGACGGAGGCCGAAACTGGGAAGTGCGGAATAAAGGCTTACGTGCCGACTTTCTCCCGGATCCCGCCTCGGACATAGGACATGATCCCCATATTCTCGTCGCAGCCCCCTCCAACCCGGATATGCTCTGGCAGCAGAATCATTGCGGCATCTTCCGTTCCACCAACGGCGGGCTCAAATGGGAGGAGGTAAGCCAGCCCGAAGGACCTGCACGCTTTGGGTTCGCCATTGCTGTTGCCGATGATAACCCTGACCAGGCATGGGTCGCACCTGCCGATAGCGACATGGTCCGCACGGCCATCAAAGGCGCTCTCTGCATCTGCCGAACGGATGATGGTGGTAAGAATTGGAAGGACCTCAGGAAAGGGCTGCCCCAGGAAAATTGTTTCGATATCGTTTATCGTCATGCCCTCGCGAGCTCAGGAGATACGGTAGTCTTCGGCACCACTACCGGCAATCTGTTCTTCTCTCCTGACAGAGGAGAAAGCTGGCAGACCCTGAACAATTACCTGCCGATGATCTACTCGGTCCAGTTTACGGATTGAGGCGCCTCCGGCGGTTCCTTGTCAGCGGGGAAAGCTCATCTTATAATCTACTTTTATCTTTCCCCGGGAGATATCATCCAGCTTGCCTTTTAACAATTTCCGTTTGAGGGGCTTCAGATAGTCGATGAACAGCTTGCCCTCGATGTGATCGTATTCGTGCAAAATGATACGGGCGGTGATGCCATTGAAAGTCTTTGTGTGGGGCTCGAAATTTTCATCCACATATTCCAACGTCACCTCTTCGTTACGATAAATATCCTCCCTGATTTTAGGTATGCTGAGACACCCCTCGTTGTAGGACCACTCCTCGCCATTCAATTTTGCGATATGCGCATTGATGAACACCTGCTTGACACCGGGACCATCCGGGTACTTATCCTTTTCATCCTCATCCAGGTTCTCGAACACCTGCGTGGAATCCACCACAAAAAGACGTATGTCCCGGTTGATCTGCGGAGCAGCCAGACCAACGCCGCTGCTGTAGTACATCGTTTCCCACATATCTTCTATCAACTTTTGCAGACCGGGGTAATCTGGTGCAATATCCTTGCCCACCGTACGCAGGATCGGATCGCCATAAGCTACAATCGGTAAAATCATATTGAGCGCAATTTAATCGAAAAATAATAAATCATCCCCCCGCGGCCCGGGCCCTCCGGAGCCCTTGTCACCTCTGTAGCTTCTCCAGGTATTCCTGTAACATGATCGTGGCGGCGATCTCATCCACCAGCGCCTTGTTCTGCCGCTGCTTTTTCTTTAGTCCCATATCGATCATCGCCCTGGACGCCATCTTGGAAGTATATCGCTCATCTACGGTGAGCAACGGCATTCCCGGGAACTCTTTCTGCAAGCGCACCAGCAGCTCACGGACCAAAGGAGTGGCATGCGTGTCGCTGTCATCCCAGTTCTTGGGCTCCCCTACCAATACCAGCTCCACCGTCTCTTTTTTAAAATAGTCCTTTAAAAAAGCTATCAGCTTCGGCGATTCCACAGTAGTCAGCCCGCTGGCAATTATCTGCAAGGGGTCGGTTACCGCGATGCCGGTACGCTTGAGGCCATAGTCGATTGCCATGATACGGGGCATGCTAACTGTTGTTTTGGATGAATATTTCAGGTGAACACGTCGGCAGCACCGGGCTCAAAGCCCCGTCCAGCCCATCGGCCCGGGTGATAAAATAATCTAACTTATGATGCAGGGCGGTATAATATTGTAATGCCAGGTCCATATCGTCTATCCGGGAATGTAACGCATCCACCGTGATAGCATGCGCAATATCGATGACCTGTACGTCCGCAAGAAGGGTAGACAACAGCTCTTTCGCCTTTACCGATCCATAGGCCTTTGTCAACCAGTAACCGGCCACTTGTACAGTGTAATTCGTAATAAAGGCCTGTACCCTGCCTTTTACCGCCCACTCCATCAGCTGGCGTGCAGTCCTGTCCTTTTTTAAGGCAAAGTCCAGCAGAATATCCGTGTCTAAAAAGATCCTAAACGCCATATTTTGCCTCCATATCAAAACGAACAGGCTTCGCCCGCCAGTCGGCGGGAGGTTCGTTCGCCGCCTCCAATCCATCCACCATGTCTACGATATTCTTCCGCTGCAGGGGCTTGGTCACTGTCCTGAAATAGCTCTCCACCAGCTCGGATACACTCATCTGCTTGCTGGCGGCATACGCCTTCATGGATTCTACCAATTCGGCGTCGATGGTAAGATTGAGTCGCTCTTTCATGGACGCAAATATACGCATAAATTTAAACTATGCGCATAATTTTTACCCGTGCCCGGCCTTTTACCCGATCGTCGTGGCCTGATGCAAAAAAAGGTCGGCAATAACAAAAACGGCAAAAACAACGCTGGCAATCCCATTGGCAGTCATAAAAGCCAGGTTCACCCTGCTCAGGTCATTGGGTTTGACGAGGATATGCTGGTAGATCAGCATCCCCATAAAGACGGCGATCCCACCCCAGTACAGCCATCCGAAGCCGCCATAGACACCAGCCGCCACCACACAAACGGTGCTCAGCACATGCAGCAGCTCGGACACCCGCAGCGCGTTGGCCTTTCCCAGCCAGGATGGCATGGAATAGAGCTTTTGGGTCCGGTCGAACTCTTCATCCTGCAGGGCATAGATGATGTCGAAGCCGCTGACCCAGAAGATAACGGCAAAGGAAAAAAGCAGCGGGAGCAGGGCAAAATGACCTGTCACAGCCAGGTAGGCCCCGATGGGAGCCAGGGAGAGACCCACCCCCAGCACCAGGTGACAAAGAGGAGTAAAGCGCTTGGTATAGCTATAGCCCAGCACAACGGCCAGGGCAACAAAAGAAAGAGCAAAACACAGGGGATTGATAAACCAGGTGCAGGCGATAAATGCCAGACAGTTGAAGATGACAAACCGCAGGGCGCTGTTCTTTGAAATGATCCCGGCCGGTATTTCGCGAATGGCCGTGCGGGGATTGAGCGCATCCCATTTCGCATCCAGCCAGCGGTTGAAGGCCATGGCCGCGCTCCGGGCAAAGATCATGCAGGCGATGACCAGAACGAACCTCATTCCCACTTGTTCCACGTTGTGCGGAGCCCCTCTCCAATAATCGGACTCCGCATGAGGCCCGAAAAGCATGGGCCATCCTCGCAAAGGAGATAAGACCATATGCCATCCGGGTTGCCAGGACCAATACACCTGCATTATTCCCAGAAAGAACCCGATCATCGCAAAGGGCATCGCGAAAATGGTGTGCGAGAAACGTATCAGGCTCAGGTAGCTCTTCACTTTACTCATAATGTATCAAATCTATAGTTTCTTGCCAGTTCCCACAGGACGATCCCCGCGGCAATGGAAATATTCAACGAATGTTTCATCCCCCACTGGGGTATCTCGACGCTGCCATCACAAAGCTTCAATGCCCCCTCCCCTACGCCGCTCACCTCATTCCCGAATACAACAACCGTCTTTCCGGAATGTTGCCGGGCCATCTCCTGCAGCGGTATGCTGTTCTCCACCTGCTCTACGGCAAATACCCGATACCCCTCCTCCTTCAACTCCTTCAACGCCTCTTGTATATCCTGGAAATACTTCCATTCTACGGTATCGGTTGCCCCCAGTGCGGTCTTGTTTATATCCCGGTGCGGAGGCTGTGGCGTGTAGCCGCAGAGATAGATCCCCTGGATGAGAAAAGCATCTGCCGTCCGGAACACACTTCCCACATTGTGCATACTACGGATATTATCCAGAACAACCACCACCGGCATTTTTGCCGACTCGCGGAACTCATCCACCGACAGCCGGTTCAGCTCATCCATACCTAGTTTGCGCATGCGCAAAGGTACATTGGTTCTAAGGAATTTCTGGCATAGTAAAAAATAAAGTTCGGGGCCTGTTATCATAGTTTAATGACAGGCTTTTTTCATTTTTTAGGTGCTGATAGTGTAGGTAAATTTGCCCTAAACCTTATCAATAGTTTATGAGCCATTTTACCGACACCTATGAGATTAGGAGCAAAATATCGGAGAGGGATGTCCATTTCTTTTTCTTCAGCGAAGGCAAAAAGAATATCATTAAAGTCGTTCTATATTATTACGTCCTGGACTTACAAGAATATCCATTATACAATCTGGCCCTAAGTGATTACGATATCAGTACTAACTCATACCATATCGACAAAACCACCGACAACGGCGATGCTTATAAGGTCTTCCATACAGTACTTGCTACTATACCTTGCTTTTTTTCGATTTGGCAAAATGCCATGCTGATGGTCCAGGGCAGCGATAGTACACAGGAATTCCAAGACAATTGCCGCCTCACCTGCAAAAAAAGATGCCCGTTGGCTGAATGCAGGAATGCGCACCGTCGGATCAATATCTATAGAAATTATGTCAATAAGAATTTTGATAGTTTGACCAAGGAATATATATTTTATGGAGGCATAATAGATATTGATAATCAATTACTTAAAGTAGAATACAATAAAGAAAACAATTACCGGATCGTTCTTCTGAAAAAGCGTAAATTTGATGACCATGACATCTAAAAACAACAAAAAGAAATTGACCAGACAGGAAAAGTCTGAATTATTGGACATGGTAGCCGCCAAATTTAAAAAAGGCTCCAATAACTCTCTTCTCGAATACATCGAAAGGCAGAGGGAAGCCATCAGGCGGTCTATTAGCCCGACACTATAACTTTCCACCAACTTATCCCCATACAAAAAGCCTCCCCATCCATTTGTGGAGGCTTTCTTATTTTTGTCACCCCATGGCAAAATCCAGCGCAGATACTCCTCTCATGCAACAGCACCGGGCCATCAAACAAAAATACCCCGATGCCGTTCTCCTCTTCCGCGTAGGCGACTTCTATGAGACTTTCGGAGGAGATGCCATCACCGCCTCAAGGGTCCTGGGCATCACCCTCACCAAACGCAACAACGGCGCCGCCCACTCCCTCGAGCTGGCAGGCTTCCCCCACCACTCCCTGGATACCTACCTCCACAAGCTCGTAAAAGCAGGCTATCGCGTCGCTATCTGCGATCAGCTCGAAGACCCCAAATCCGTCAAAGGCATCGTCAAACGGGGCGTCACGGAAATGGTAACCCCCGGGGTCGCCACCAATGAAAAGTTATTGGAAGGCAATAGCAATAATTTCCTGGCAGGCATCTACTTTCCCAACCACTGGCCCGATGACAGGAACGGCCTGGGCATCGCCTTCCTCGATATCAGCACAGGCGAATTCTTTGTAGCGGAAGGAGATACCGAATACATAGATAAATTGCTGCAAACACTCCGCCCTGCCGAAGTCGTCTTCCAGCGCAACTTCCAAAAACACTTTAAGGAAACATTCGGGCCCCGGTTCTACACCTATACAATGGAAGACTGGATCTTCGAAGAGGCCTACGCCACAGACAGTCTCCTCAAACATTTCCAGACCCACAGCTTCAAAGGATTCGGCGTAGAGCACATGCATGAGGGCATCGTAGCGGCCGGAGCCGTATTACATTATTTAAAAGACACCGAACACCCGCACCTCCAGCACATCAGCTCCATCCAGCGTCTGGATAAAGAAGACTATCTGTGGATGGATAAGTTCACCATCCGCAACCTGGAATTGCTGGCAGGTTCCGACAACCGCGAACAAGGCCTCAGCCTCCTGAAAGTGCTGGACCATACCGTATCCCCCATGGGAGCACGGCTGCTGAAACGCTGGCTGCTCATGCCTTTAAAAGACATCCTGCAGATCCAGCGGCGCCTGGACGCCGTCGAATGCTGCATCAAAGATCCCGATCTGCGGGGTAGCCTCTCCCGCCATATCCATCAGTGCGGCGACATCGAAAGGCTGGTAAGCAAGATCCCGGTGAAAAAGATCAATCCCCGTGAGCTGCTGGTGCTGGCAAAAGGTCTCCAACACATCGCCGAAATAAAACTGACAGGCGCCGGGATCCCCGACGAGCATATCCGTCAACTCACCGCACGATTGGATATCTGCCGGCCCATCATGGAAAGGATCTGCTCCACCATCATGGACAACCCACCGGTGGCAGTCGCCAAAGGCGATACCATACGCACAGGCATCAACGAAGAGCTGGACCGTCTCCGGAAAATAGCCACGGGAGGTAAAGAATATCTTGTAGAGCTACAGCAGAAAGAGGCGGAGAGATCAGGCATATCCTCTCTGAAGATAGGCTTCAACAATGTATTTGGCTATTATCTGGAAGTCACTAACACGCATAAGAACAAAGTGCCGGGGGAATGGATGCGCAAACAGACGCTGGCCAACGCGGAACGTTATATCACACCCGAGCTGAAAGAATATGAAGAGCAGATCACCGGCGCCGAAGAAAAGATACTCGCGCTGGAGGCCGGATTGTATGACCAGCTTGTGACTGCCTTGCAGGAATACATCGCCCCCATGCAGATCAATGGACAGGTGCTGGCCGAGCTGGATTGCCTCCTGACCTTTGCGACAGTTGCGCTGCAATACAATTACAAAAAACCCGTCCTTCATGAAGGGCATGAAATGGAGCTCAGGGAAAGCCGCCATCCCGTCATCGAAAGGAACCTGCCTCCCGGAGAAACATATATTGCAAACGATCTGCTGCTATCCCCTTCCTCCCAGCAGATCATCATTCTCACCGGCCCCAATATGAGCGGCAAAAGCGCTTTGCTGCGACAGACAGCGCTGATCACCCTGATGGCCCACATGGGTAGCTTCGTACCCTGCGATGCCGCAAAGATCCCGCTGACGGATAAAATATTTACACGAGTCGGCGCGTCCGACAATCTCAGCGCCGGTGAATCCACCTTCATGGTCGAGATGAACGAGACAGCCAGCATCATCAACAACATAACTCCAGCCAGCCTTGTGCTCCTCGATGAAATAGGAAGAGGCACTTCCACGTATGACGGCATATCCATAGCCTGGAGCATCGCGGAATATCTCCACAATTCCCCGCACGCCCCAAAGACCCTTTTTGCCACCCATTACCATGAGCTCAATGAGCTGGAGAACAAGCTGCCCCGCATCAGGAACTATCACATTACCAATAAAGAAGTGGGTAATAAGGTGATCTTCCTCCGCAAGCTGGCCCCCGGAGGCAGCACCCACAGCTTTGGTATCCACGTAGCCAGACTGGCAGGCATGCCCCCCGCCCTCCTTCAAAGGGCAGGCGAAATACTCCGTCAGCTGGAGGACAAACAGGCCGGCTCTTCCATCGGAGATGCCGTAAAGGATATTGCCGCTCCAAAATTACAGCTGTCTATCTTCGATGCCCATACGGAAACCTTCGACCATATCCGCCGTCTGCTGGAAAGCGTGGATATCAATCGGTTGACTCCCGTTGAGGCCCTGCTCAAGCTGCAGGAGATAAAAAGTACCCTGAAATAAGCGCCCGTCTCCTCCCGGAGCCGCAGGAAGCGGCAGGTCCGTCCTGCTCGCAGCGTATTTCATCCGGCCAAAATGCTTTCTTGTCCAAAAAACGTCCCCATTGCATCCCGACTGCGGTTCGTGTGTTATTTTACGTTAGCTTATCAGACCTTCTCCCCCGTCGTTGAATAGAAAAAGAGTCATTGCAATTTGACATAATTTCATTAAATTACTATTGGATCTACTCTGATAATAAACCTGTCGCCTTAAACGATCGTCCTATGATAAGATATGTTTATCAGTTAAGAGATTTCCGCAGCTGGCTCAGGGGCTTCAGCAAGGTCTTAAAATTGCCCGTCATGGCCGGAAAGATACAGATCCCCTACCCCATCGGGGATGGATACGTGATGGCAGCCAATATCAATACGGATATATCCTATGTCATCATGAACTTCTCGCTGAATGACGACCTGGTATTCCTTCGCAAAAAATCATCCCTATACGGTCTCAGCCTGTTTTTCAACCAGGTCAACGTCAGCGATTTCTTCGTGATCCGCGAACCACACAATTCCATCACGGATAAAAGCCCCAACAGGAGCAATATCTTTTTGTCGTCCACCAATTACGACCTGGAGATAACTTATTCAAGAGGGTCGAGACTAAGACGAGTCGGTCTCTTCTTCAGCCCCTCTTTTGTCAGCCGCTGTATCAAAAAAGATATATTGCTCGACCTGCTCGTATATGCGGACAATCGATTGCGAAACATCAACAAGGAGCCCATCACTTTTGAATACCGGCAATTGCTGGAAGACATCTTCAACGTCGACCACAGGGCTCCCATCAGCCATCTGCTTATACAGAACAGGGTGCTCATGCTGACGGAAAAATTCCTCAATGCCTTCCTTACCAAGGTCCCCCTTCTGAAAGAGTCCGGCGGATTAAAACAAAGGGATAAAGAAAAAGACATCGAGGCGCTGAAAGATATAGAGCGTATACTCAGCAACAACAAGCTGGATAAATTCCCCTCCATCGATATGCTTTCCAAAACGGCCATGATGAGCTCGACCAAGCTCAAGACCAAGTTCAAACAGATATATGGAATGAAACTATACGAATTTTACAACCGCAACAGGATGGAAAAAGCAAAAGAAATGTTGCAAACAGGCAAATTCAGCGTAAAACAAGTAGGATTGAACATTGGTTTCTCAAATTTGAGTAACTTTGCAAAGGCATTCAAAAAAGAATTTGGCATTCTTCCAAAAGAGATCATCAAAGGCCGATAATAAAAGGACCCCCGAACGGACCACAGGTCCGTCGAGCCAATGCTCGGATATTAGCGAACATGCCCTTTCCCGGCATTGACCTGGCTCAAGAAAACGTTAAATAGCCTTTGCAGCTATTAAAACACTCCCTACAGGCAATCCCCGACAACTATTTACCGTAATTTTGCCCTTTTGCGGTAATGGCCGCGCGTACTCTATCCTCTTAACCACGACAGCTGCCGATGATGTAATTAATTTTTTAGAGTAGACCCGTAATAATGTGACCATGGTAATGCACTCATTCAAGCTGGAGAACTATGAAAAATGGTTGGAAGAATTCGCAGCGCTTCTGAACACTCCCGTTAAAGACCATTTGCTCGTTTTGCCCCCTCATTTTGGAGAAGGAACGATCCTGGCTCACACCATGAGCCCAAATCTTTCTTATGCCGTGATGAATTTCCGGCTTAGCTCCGACCTTGAGATATACCGCGAACCGGATGGGGCCAAAGGATTTTCCCTTTCCTTTAACCAGGTGGAAGTAAATAAGGAAATATGGCTCAAGGACGACCAACCTGTTGCAGCAGACAAAGGCTCCCTACGAAACGACATTTTTCTTTCTGACACCCGGGAACCCTTGCATATTAAAATACCGGCCGGCAGCACGGTGAAGAGATTGATGATCTTCGCTACACATGAGCTCGCCTCCCGTTATCTGCCAACAGAGCTCCTGGACAAGCTCGAAGCCTTTGCCCGCGCCAACAGCCTATCCGACAACCCTTATTTCGTCAGCCTCCCACATAGGGAGACGCTCAAAGAGCTGTTCGAAATGAAAGAGAACGATCCGCTGAGCCAGATACGCCGGCTGTCACGCATCATTCATCTGACGGAGAAATTCCTTCACTCGTTCCTGCGTCAGGAACAGGCATCGCTGCCCAGAGCTATCAAAAAGAACGACCTCGAGAGTATGCAGCACATCGAACAGATACTCAGCAGCAGACTGGAAGGTTTCCCTTCGCTGGAATCACTGGCCCATGAAGTATTCATGAGCACCAGCAAGTTGAAGAATCTTTTCAAACAGATATACGGATACACCCTGTATGACTATTATAATAAGAACAGGCTCCAACGGGCCAAAGAAATGCTGATCACCGGCCAATGCAGCATCAAACAGGCCGGCAGCGAGATAGGCTTTTCCAATCTTAGCCATTTCGCAAAAGCTTTCAAGAAAGAGTTCGGCATTCTTCCGAGGGACCTCGTGAGACACAAGTGACGTTGGACAGACACATGAGAGCAAAAAAAGGCCCGCGTAAAGCGGGCCTTTACATTAGATCCTTTAGCCGCCTATACAGCTCTGTATAAGTTGCATACGATGTTCCATATACATCCTGCTTCGGCTCGTAGCTATCCTTTATCCGGATCATTGTAGCGGCCGCGGCATAAAGTCCCGGAATGATCCCCAGCGCATACGCTCCCATGATACAGGCGCCGATGGCAGAGGCATCCGCACTGCTGGTAGTATACACGGTCCGGCCAAAGATATCGGCCATCATCTGCAGCCACTGCGGGCTATGCGTAAATCCCCCGCTGGCATATATATGCCTGATCGGTCCAATGGTCTCCTCCAGCGACGCCCCTACCTGGTGCAGGCTAAAGCTGATCCCTTCCAATACAGCCCGCATAAAATGCGCCTGCCCGTGACTGGCCTTTATCCCAAAAAATAAAGCCCTTGCATCTGCATTCCAGATAGGGGCCCTTTCCCCTAGCAAATAAGGTAGAAAGACCAACCCATCCGAACCGGCAACGTCAAAAGCACTCCGGACCATATCCTCCACAGGACTGCCTCCCCCAAAGTTCGAAACAAACCACTGCACTGCCCCTCCCCCATTATTAGTAGCGCCTCCGCATACATAAAGATCACGGGTAAGTATATACCGGAATATTCTTTCCTCCGGATCATACGTTGGACTTTGTGTGGTCATACGAATAGCTCCGCTGGTACCGATGGTCAACGCGGTCTCCCCGGGCTTTACGGCATTGCTTCCTAAGTTTGCCAAACACCCGTCGCTCCCCCCAATAATAAATGGCAACCCACCGGGTATTCCTTCCAACCGATGCCCCTTCTCTATATGCACACAGGCCACGGGCTCCGACAGATGGTCCTCCCGGATACCCGCCAGCTCCAGCGACTCCTTATACCAGGTGAAATGGTAGATGTCGAAAAGCCCCGTGGCAGACGCCAGAGAATAATCCACCTGGTACTTACCAAAGAGCTTCCACCAGATATACTCTTTAATGGAAATAAATTTGGCCGCACGCAGGAATATATCCGGCTCCTTTTCTCTTAACCATAACAATTTGCATAAAGGCGACATGGGATGTATCGGCGTGCCGGTCTGTTGATAGATGAGCCGGCCCGCCTCGCTGGTCTTAAGCCTGTCCGCATATGATTTGCTCCGGCTGTCGGCCCAGGTCATGGCGCGTGTCAACAGCTCTCCCTGTTGGTCCACCGCTATCAGACTATGCATGGCACAGCTAAAGCTGACGCCCGCCAGTCCCTTTTGATCCGAAGTGCGTGACAGCACTTCCAAAAGTACCTTCAGCACAGCATCCCACAGTTGACGCGGGTCCAGCTCATGGGCGCCTTCCTCATCCGTAAAAGCAGTATAGGAATGACTGGCGTCGGCCAGCATGAGTCCCGTGTCCGTAAAGGCTACAGCTTTGGTATTGGTAGTGCCGATGTCGATGCCGATGATGTAAGACATAAAAGGGGTTCAGGATCAGATCATGTCCCTCAACTTATCTACGACAATATCCACCTCTTCTTTTGTATTGTGTTTGCTGAAAGAGAACCTTACCGTCACCTGGTTAGGATTGTTATTGATGGCCCTGATGACATGCGACCCCTGCTCTGCACCGCTGGTACAGGCGCTGCCCCCGCTGGCGCAAATATGATTGATGTCCAGGTTGAACAGCAGCATTTCCGACTTCTCCGTCTTGGGGAATGATACGCTCAGCACAGTATAAAGGGTTCTTCCAAGAGCATCCCCGTTAAAAGATATCCCTTTTATATGCTTTTTCAGCTGTTCCATCATATAGACCTTCACGCCCTTGATATACGCACTTTCATCTTCGAATGCAGCAGTAGCCAGTTCCAGCGCCTTGGCAAATCCTACGATACCATAAAGGTTTTCCGTTCCCGCACGCATATTCCGCTCCTGCGAACCGCCATGTATAAAAGGGCTGATCTTTACATTCTCGTTGATATACAGCAATCCCACCCCTTTTGGCCCGTGGAACTTATGACCCGCCCCCGTAATAAAATGGACAGGCGTGTTCCGGAGGTCGAAGGGGAAATGTCCCACCGTCTGAACAGTGTCGGAATGAAAATAGGCGCCGTACAGCTTGCATAATTCACCCACCGCATGGATATCCAGCATATTGCCGATCTCGTTGTTGGCGTGCATCAGCGATACGATGGTCCTTTCCGAACTGGAAGCCAGTTTGTGCTCGAGGTCCTCCAGGTCGACATGCCCATTGGGCAGTATTTCCACCCAGCTTAGGGCAGCTTCCCCTCTTTTATGCAGATGCTCTACCGTATGCAACGTTGCATGATGCTCGAGGGGGGAGCTGATGATATGAGTACATCCCAGGTCCCGCACCGCCGCCGTAAGGGCTGTATTGGTGCTTTCCGTACCACCCGAAGTAAAGAATATCTCCGCAGGATGGGCATTCAGTATCCTCGCCACAGACTTGCGTGCATTTTCTATCGCCAGCCTGGACTCCCGCCCGTATGAATAAATGGAGGAAGGATTGCCGAATTTCTCCGTCAGGTAGGGCATCATGGCTTCCAATACGAGGGGATCCAGTGTCGTTGTAGCAGCATTGTCGAAATAGATTCTTTCCATAGAGGGCGTAAAGATACAATATTCTTTAGGTGTGAATATGTGCGGGAATTGGTCTTCACAAAATATAGCCCAATTCCCGCAAAGCGCTAATGTCTGTCCTTCGGACGAACCGCTTCCAGCGGTTATTATGTCGGCTGCACGACACTATATAAACTCCTTAATATCCTGCATCAACCTGGTTGCTATGTTATTAGCGGTGGTTTCGAAGCTGCTCTCGGCATAGATGCGGATAATGGGTTCCGTATTGGAGGTACGCAAATGCACCCAATCGCTGTCAAACTCTATCTTTAGCCCGTCATCGGTATTGACTGGATGGTTTTTGTATTTCTTCTTGATCTTATCGAAGATGGCCGGGACATCGATACCCCGCTGCAGCTCGATCTTGTTCTTGGATATAAAATAATCCGGATAGCGGGCCCGGAAGGAGCGGATACCATTCTTGTGATAGGATAAGGCGCTGAGAAAGAGTCCTATACCGATAAGAGCATCCCTGCCATAATGCAGGTCGGGAACGATGATGCCCCCATTCCCCTCTCCGCCGATGACAGCATCCACCGCCTTCATCGTGTTCACCACATTCACTTCCCCTACCGCAGATGGATAATAGGCGCCGCCATGTTTCAAAGTGATCTCCTTCAGCGCCTTGGTGCTGCTCATATTGCTGACGGTATTGCCGGGTCGCCTGCTCAGCACATAGTCCGCCACAGCCACCAATGTATACTCCTCTCCAAACATGCTGCCGTCCTCACATACAAAACAAAGCCTGTCCACATCAGGGTCGACAGCGATCCCCAGACTGGCCTTTGATTTTTGCACGGTAGCGCTGAGGCTGGAAAGATTCTCCGGCAGGGGTTCCGGATTATGGGCAAACCGCCCATTGATCTCCTCATTCAACAATATCACCTCTTCCACACCCAACGCTCTTAACAACGGAGGTAGAAAGAGAGCCCCTGTGGAATTGATCGCGTCGATCACTATCCTATAATGTTTCTGCTGGATGCTCTGGACATCAACCAGCGGATGACGGACAATAGCGTCGATATGTTTCTGCAGCCATCCGGTATTTACGGAATAGCTGCCCAGCCTTTCGACCGGTGCAAAAAAGATCTCTTCTCTTTCCGCTGCACCCAGGATAGCCGCCCCCTCCTCCGCACTGATGAATTCGCCGTCGCTGTTCAACAGCTTCAATGCATTCCATTCTTTTGGATTGTGACTGGCTGTAATGATGATGCCGCCTGCAGCCTTTTCTCCGGCAACAGCCAGCTCTACTGTAGGCGTAGTAGATAATCCAAGATCGATCACATCCAGGCCCATCCCGATCAGCGTGCTGACCACCAACTGACTGACCATCTCTCCGCTGATACGGCCATCACGACCGACAACGATCTTCTTTCTACCACCCCGGCGAGCCGAAGGCCTGTCGGTCTCGTGCGCAAGTATCCGGCCACCAAATGCGGCAGTGAATTTTACAATGTCCAGCGGCGACAGGTTCTCACCCGGTCTGCCTCCAATTGTCCCTCTAATTCCGGAAATACTCTTGATCAACGCCACAATCAGTAGATTTACATATTAAATATACGGGTTTGACAGAGGTGGTAGACTACTACTTTGTGGGAATTCTTAAGAATTGAATTTTTTGAAAATTCCGCAACTAAAATGCCAGAAACCATTTAATTTCTTACAAAATATCAACAAATTTGCAAGGCGGACCACAGCACCGCCGAAGTTCCCATCATTAAACAAAAGATTTTGCATGATCCCCACCCAAGTCTCTCCCGAATGGTATCGGGAATGGTTTAACTCCTCTTATTATCATAAATTATACTTTGAAAGGAACGAGGAGGAAGCTACCGCCTTTATCCGGCGTCTTCTCTCCTTCCTCCATCCCCCCGCTGGCTCCCGAATGCTTGACCTGGCCTGCGGACGAGGACGTCATGCCCGCGTACTGGCAGGCGAAGGCTTCGACGTGACAGGCATCGACCTGTCCGAGAATAGCATTAATTATGCCCTGCAATATGAAAATGATCACCTCCATTTCTATATACACGACATGAGAGAGATATTTTACACCAATTACTTCAATTATGTCTTCAATTTCTTTACCAGCTTCGGTTACTTCCGGACGGAAAGAGAACATGCCTGCGCTCTTCGCACAGTCAGCACGTCTTTAAAAGCAAATGGCTATTTCATAATAGATTATCTCAACACACAATATGCCGAAGACAGACTGGAACGCCATTCGCAAAAAGAAATAGATGGCGTGATTTATCACCTTACCAAATGGACAGACAAAACCCATTTCTACAAAAATATCCGTATCGAGGACGCAGCATTGACAACACCGCTGGAGTATACCGAGAAAGTAGCAAAATTTTCCCTGGATGATTTTACCGGGATGCTGACGGCGCAGAATATGCAAATACAACAGGTATTCGGGAACTATGAGTTACAACCCTACGACAGCAAGTATTCTCCGCGGTTGCTCATCATCGCGCAGAAGAAATAGCATTCTCTTTTTTGTTCTTCAATATCATGTATTTCGCCGTCTCGAAGATGCCTTCTGTCAATTGATGCAATTCTTTTTTTACGGGGCCATTCATCACCGAGTCAGGTACGGGGTCGTTGTTGAGGACAGATGCCATCTGCTCTTTTCCCGTCTTTTGCAATAGACGGTATACATACCCGTTACGAATCACACTGATGGATTCCTGGTCTGGATTGTAGATAAATGCCAGTTCCTTGTCATCACTGTAACGGACGCTGTCCAGCAGGTCCCGTCCTAAGGTCGTATTCTTATACGGTATATGACAGAGCCCGGCCAGGGTTGGCAGGACATCCACCTGCGAGCAGGTCTTCGTGATCCGCCGGGGAGCGATCAGCTTAGGTGCATAGATCAGCAATGGCACATGTTCGGCCGTCAGGAACAGATCAGTCCAGGCTTTGGGGAACATTTTCCCCGCATCGCCCGGTATCCCATGGTCCCCAACAAAAAGAAAAATAGTATTGTCAAAATACTTTTCTCTCGACGCAGCCTCGATAAAAGTACGATACCCGAAGTCTGTATATCGGAAGGCATTCATCTCGTCATTGCTGCCAAACCCGCATTTCTGAAGGGAATCCTGCGATACAGTGACAGGATGAAAGGCTTGTTTATCTTCCTCGGGGATAGTATAGGGACGATGATTGTCCGCGGTCTGGATGACGGCAAAAAACGGCTTATCCTGATGACTGAGGATCTCATTGGACTCCAGGAACAGATTCTTGTCGCTGATGCCCCATACATCCACCTTGGGGGACTTGAAATTCTCCTGTTCGTAGACCTTCAGTCCTTCGATATTATTGGTGAGCAGGCCCCTGATATTCGCCCAGCTGGTGCTGCCGCCCAAAAAATAGAACTTATCATATCCCTGGAAGTCGCTGATGATCGTATGCTGATCCACAGCAGCGGGGTTGCGGCTGGAAGTGGAGGTAGGGACCCCTACATCGGGGATGCCGGTGATCACCGCCCATACTCCCCGGGCGGTCCCGTAGCTAGGCGTAAAACAATGGTCGAAGAACACCCCCTGCTGACACATGCTGTTGAAAAAAGGCGTCGTGTTCAGCGGATTGCCCCACATGCTGCTCTTATAGCCGCTAAAAGACTCGCAAATGACCACCACCACATTGGGCATACGGACGGTCACACCCTCCCTGGCGGGTATATCTCTGGCAACGGCTGCAGCCAGCGGGTCGGTACCGGCCCCCGCTACTTCATGGAATCCAAAATAGGGCGCCAGCACGGGCAAGGCCTGCTTTACCCTGGCCTCATCATACGCAATATGCCGGAACTTCAGGCTGCTAAAAAAAGATTGGAAAGGGTTTAGCGACAGGCTGGCCTTGTAATCATTGCCCAGGCTAAAAGCATCACTCCACCGGAGAGGGTATTGGCCGATGCGTCCAAATATGGACAGCCCCAATAACAGGAACGTCCCAACCCACCAGGTCGCGCGAACGGAGGTCTTTAACATGGGATCTTCTCCCCCGCCGATGCGCTTATATAAATATTTAGTTCCCTTCGCCACCAGCCAGGTGCCCAGTATCAGCAGGAGCAATATCCGCAGAACGGGATAGGTCTGCCATACCATGCTGGCAGAGATATTGGCATCCGCCAGATAATTCAGGACACTGGCGTTGAGTCGCTGTGAAAGATAGCTGTAATGAGCAAAGTCCACCGAATAAAAGAAGAGAATAAGAAATCCGGAAAGGGCGATAAGGAATAAGGTCAATTTCCGACCTGCCGGCTTACGAAAAGGGTCTAAGAAAGGCAGGCTGCCAGTGATCAGAAGAAGAACGCAAAGTATCCCCGCATAACGCAGGTCGAATCGTATACCAAGGACGAAGGACGACAGCAGGTCGGAGAAAGAATGACCCTGCCTGCTGAAAAAGAGGAAGAGACCCAAACGCAACAAGCTCATGATCAATAAAAAAATAATCCCCACCACAAAAATCAAACGAATCAATTTCGGTATCTTTATTCCTGCCTTTGTTCCCATGACCTGTTGGTATTACCTTTTCGTTAAATTGGGCGTAAAATTAGGGCAATTATTCAGGAAACCATGATTTTACTTGACAGTGACAGTCATTCAGGCTTTATACAAAACATCTTACAGGCTGATCATTGGCTGTTTAACAAGGTCAACCAGGACTGGACAAGCCCTATAACCGACCTCATTTTTCCTTTTCTGCGCGAGGCCGAATTCTGGGTGCCTTTTTACCTCTTCCTCCTGGTGTTCGTTACCCTGAACTTTGGCAAAAAGGGCTGGCGGTGGGTATTTCTCCTGATAATTACAGCCGCCCTGAGCGACCAGGTCAGCAGCGACCTGATAAAACGTCTCATTTTCCGCCTTCGCCCTTGTCATAGCCCCGAGCTTGCTGACAATATCCGTATCCTGGTGGGTTATTGCCCGGTGAGTTCCAGTTTTACATCTTCACATGCCTGCAACCATTTTGCGGTTGCCTGGTTTATATTTTTAACCCTGCGTCATACCAGCAGATGGTGGTGGCTGGTGTTCGCCTGGGCTTTTTTGATATCTTATGCACAGGTATATGTAGGAGTGCATTACCCTGTGGATGTCCTGGGCGGCGCCTTGGTGGGTAGCCTGATAGGATGGCTGCTCGCACGTTTGTTCAGACGGCTGTCGGGCACATTGAATTTACAACCCTATAATCTTCAACATGTTTGAGATAGTAATTTTACTTTTTTTAATCTTTTTGAACGGGTTGTTCGTCATGGCGGAGATAGCGCTGGTATCTGCTCGTAAAAGCAGGCTGGAACAGTTGGCGGATAGAGGGGATGATAAGGCCAAAGCGGCCCTCCGGCTGGCTGAAAACCCGGAGCTCTTCCTTTCCACCGCACAGATTGGTATTACCCTCGTGGCGATCCTGGTGGGTTTCTACTCGGGAGAAAAATTTGCCGCCGACCTGCAGCCTTACCTGGAAAGGATACCCTATATCCGCCATTACGCGGCCAATCTCTCCACGGCCCTTATCCTGATCTCGGTCACCCTCCTTTCCATCATATTTGGAGAGCTGATCCCCAAACGCATCGGCCTCCTTCGGGCCGAACAGATCGCCCGGCTGGTCGCCAGGCCGGTAAGGACCCTTTCCCTCGTCACCCACCCCATCGTCTGGCTTTTGAATACCAGCAGCAACCTCTTCTTTAAATTTTTCCCCATCACCCCTTCCCAGGACGGCGCCGTCACGGAGGACGAAATAAAGGCCATCATCCACGAAGGCACGGAACAAGGCACTATCGAAGAGGCGGAACAGGAGATCATTGAACGGGTATTTCATTTGGGCGATCGCAACATAACCTCCCTCATGACCCATCGCAGCGACATCATCTGGTTCGACCTCAACGAAAATGAGGAGACGGTAAAGGAAAAGATCATCCGGGAGCCGCATTCGGTCTACCCTATCTGCGACGGAGCCATCGACAATATCAAAGGCGTCGTTTCCATAAAGGACCTCTATGTGACGGATGATACGGTCCTGTTCAAGGACATCATCACACCGGCCCTTTTTGTGCCTGAAAACAACTCCGCCTATGTGGTGCTGGAAAAATTCAAGCAATCAAAGATACACTGCTGTTTCATCGTGGATGAATACGGCAGCCTCCAGGGACTCATCACACTGAACGATATACTGGAAGCCATCATCGGTGAGATTGCCCAGCCGGATGTGCCCGATTATGAGATCACCGCCCGCGAAGACGGCAGCTTCCTCGTGGACGCCCAGATACCATTCTACGATTTCCTCACCCACTTTCACAAGACGTCCTGGATGAATGAGGGAGACCATGAGTTCGATACGCTGGCCGGCTTTATCCTCAATGAGCTGGAACGCATACCATCCACCGGTGAAAAAATGGAATGGCGCGGCTTCACCTTCGAGGTCATCGACATGGATGCCCAGCGCATCGACAAAGTGCTCGTAAGCCTTTCAGAAGAATTGAAAAATGAAGTACGGGAGGAAGAGGAGGGGTTCTAGTCTGACGGTCCCTTCAACAGCTAAAATTCAAAACTGGCCGCCGCCGTAGGGTAATCCAGTTTAGTGCTTTTTTCCATCCCGCCCGCGGACACATGCATGATATTGATTTCCTGGTTGAATCCGTCGTACAGCAGGTTATTATTGACATCCAGCTTCTTTACCGAGGGAATATTATCTACCTGGAAATAGCTCCAGGTCCCATCTTCTTCCTTCTCGCTGCCTATGAAATGCATCGACACAAGACGCCCGTCCACCTTTAGCAGTAAATGTTTTTCTACATAATCCGCTATTAGCTTATCATTAGCCGCCTTGCTCTTCGCATCCGAAAGGTCTATCCGGACATGTGACGTCTTTTCCAGCACGGCCTCGAAATCATTGGTGAACATCTTACAGCTGATCTCCAACGTCCTGTCCTTTGCATTGTGGTTTATGTTCGTGACCGTGATATATAAGGGATGCGATAAGAATATCAACCATTTAAATAGAGATGCAGCCATTTAAAAAGTAAATTTTTATGGTACAAAAGTCTGAATAATTTTGACCACCGCGAAACAAAGTTTAGACAGACATGGGAGAATTCAATATATATTTCGGCATTGGCACTCACCACATTCTTACGCTGGATGCCGTAGATCATATACTTTTTGTAGGGGCCCTCTGTCTGCGCTATCAGCTAAAGGACTGGCGGAAGGTCGTTGTGCTCGTCACTGCCTTTACTATCGGTCATTCCATCACTCTGGCCCTCACGGCCACCGGCGCCCTGCATCTATCTACACGCTGGATCGAATTCCTTATCCCCATTACCATCGTCGTCACGGCGCTTAATAATCTGCTGCAAAGGCAGCAGCAAGTGGAACATCCGTCCCGTTTGCCGCTTATTTATTTCTTTGCCCTCTTCTTTGGCCTGATCCACGGACTGGCCTTTGGCAATGGCTTACGCAGCCTGATGACCCGCCAGGAAGTGATCGTGCCCCTCCTGGCTTTTAACCTGGGCATCGAAGCGGCCCAGTTGCTGGTAGTCACCTTTTTCCTGTTAATTTCCTTTATTTTCGTGCAGCTCCTAAAAACACCCAGGTTATGGTGGATGCGTATCGCATCCCTGGTAGTGTTGGTCTGGTCCCTGCAAATGGCCTGGCAACGACTCCCGGCTCGCCAGATAACATCTGATAATAAATACACACATGATACACAAACAACTGCTATTGTTCGTGGGTTTGACCGCCGGTGGCGCCCTCATGGCCCAGAACAATCCAACTTCCAATCACGGTAATAAGTTCGAAGCCCTGGGCACCATGCTGCCTACGCCGAACGAATATCGTACCGCCAGCGGCGCCCCGGGTCCCAAATACTGGCAGCAACGCTGCGACTATGACATCAAGGCTACACTGAATGAAGACAAGCAATGGCTCACAGGGTCGGAAACGATCACCTACTTCAACAACTCTCCGGACGAGCTCACCTATTTGTGGCTGCAGCTGGACGAGAATGAGCACAGCGGGAAAAACAATGCCAACTACCAGGACGGCAGTTCCATGCCGGGCATGATGAGCGACCAGGGGCTGAACCGCAGCACGCTCATGAAAGAGAACAATGACTATGGCGATAACATAACAAAGATCACCGACGTCCTGGGCGCCAGCCTGAAATACATGGTCAATAAGACCATGATGCGTGTAGAACTGCCCACGGTCCTGAAGCCCGGTCAGAAGTTCATTTTCAAGATCGACTGGAACTACCACATTTCCGACAGGATGAAATACGGCGGACGAGGCGGTTATGAATATTTCGCCGAGGATGGCAACTACCTCTTCACCATGACCCAATGGTATCCCCGCCTATGTGTATACAGCGATTTCCAGGGCTGGCAGAACAACCAGTTCACAGGCCGTGGCGAGTTCGCCCTCACCTTTGGCAATTTCAAGGTCCAGATGACAGTCCCTGCGGACCATGTCATCGGCGCCACAGGCGAATGCCAGAACTATCAGCAGGTATTGACTCCCACACAGTTCACCCGCTGGCAGCAGGCGCAGGCTGCCAAAGAACCCATCGAGATCGTCACCCTGGCCGAAGCCAAAGCATCCATGGTCAAAAAGACCAAAAACACAAAGACCTGGATCTTCAAGGCCGACAACGTACGTGACTTTGCATGGGGCTCTTCCAGGAGGTTCGTCATGGACGCCATGCCTGCCTATGTAGAAGGCAAAAAAGTGATGTGCATGAGCTATTATGGACAGGAGGCTTACCCCCTCTACCGCCGCTTCTCCACCAAGGCGGTAGCGCACACCATCAAGACCTATTCCCATTTTACCATTCCCTTCCCCTACCCGGTGGCACAGAGCGTAGAAGCTTCCAATGGTATGGAATATCCGATGATCTGCTTCAATTACGGCAGGGCCGAAAAGGATGGCACGTACAGCGAAGCCACTAAATATGGCATGTTGGGCGTTATCATTCACGAAGTGGGTCACAACTTCTTCCCCATGATCATCAACAGCGATGAGCGTCAGTGGTCCTGGATGGATGAAGGCCTGAACTCTTTTGTGGAATATCTCACCGAAGAGCTATGGGATAATAAATTCCCCGTCCGTGGTAAAGGACCAGCCTGGGCCATCGTAGATTATATGAAGCTTCCAAAGGATCAGCTGGAGCCCATCATGACTAATTCCGAGAACATCGTCAACTTCGGCCCCAACGCATATACAAAGCCCGCCACCGGTCTTAATATGCTGCGCGAGACGATCATGGGACGCGACCTGTTCGACTATGCCTTTAAGGAATACGCCCGCCGCTGGGCCTTTAAACATCCCACACCCGCCGACCTGTTCAGGACGATGAACGACGCCAGCGCCGAAAATCTCGACTGGTTCTGGCGCGGCTGGTTCTATGGCATCGACCCGGTGGATATCTCCATCGACAGCGTAAAACATTTCACGCCGGATCTGGATCGCCCCGTTGCAAAAGTCGATACCACGATCATGAAGAGCATCGACAAACCCATGCCTGATGGAAAATTCCCTCAGGACGTTTCCAAGGAAAAGAACCGTAACGACAAGAATATCCACTTCGCTGTAGATGGCGACACTTCCCTACATGATTTTTACTGGAAATATTCCCGCGGCATCATACCCTACGACACGACAAAATACGCACAGCACATCGTACAATATGATCAGCCCATGGATGATTCGACCAGACAGCTCTTCCGCTCCAAACAATTCTATGAGCTGCAGTTCAGCAACAAAGGCGGACTGGTAATGCCCATCATCATCGAGTGGACCTACACCGACGGCACCAAAGAAATAGAACGCATCCCGGCTCAGGTATGGCGGAAGAATGAAAGCCACCTGACAAAACTGTTCATAAAGGACAAGGAAGTAAAAAGCATAAAGCTGGACCCCAATCGCGAAACAGCCGACATCGACGAGAGCAACAACAGCTGGCCTACCGTCACCACGGAAAGCAAGTTCCAGGTCTTCAAGGCCAAACAACAGCTGCTGCGCAGCATTCCACAATCGAACAATCCGATGCAACAGGCGAAGGAGAAAAAGGCCTTCTAATACCAGGGAGGAGGTCCCCTCCTCCCTAATAACAAAAAGGGGCCGGTTCAGTCAGGCCCCTTTTTACTTTCATTTTAGATCCTCATCTGTGGCTCCGTATAACATTCGACCTTACCCGTGCGTGAAGAAGATATCCACATCGATCATTTCCGAATTACATCCCTGACACGAAATATAGAAATAGAAAAAGGTTTGAACACAACGTGGCCAGTAAACCCCTGTCCGTCCGGAATGAGAAGAGCAGAAAGCACGCTATCCCGAGGTATATATTGATAGGGATGATCAAATGAATTCTCCGCCTCGCCGGCTGGCGCACTCAGCGTCGTCACTGCCGTAGTAACACCGGGATCATGGAGACCATTGAGCCGCAGCGTAGCTTCACAGGCTGTACCCGCCGAATTGACCACCTTGAGAATAATATCCCCATTGCTCTCGTCCCTTCCGGACAAAGCAAATAATGTAGGTGGCTCTTTGTATGACATGATGAGCGTATCATCCAGGTAACAATCCACTTTATCCAATCCCACTTCCAAACGAATATCATACCACCGTCCTTTTTCGATCGGTCGGGCCAGCCGCTTTTGAGACGATACATCCGACACATCGAAACCATTGGTCACTCTTTCAAATACACAATTGACATTGACGAAGGCGCCGATATGAGCCCGCAAAAAAGTATTGGAATCCCTTACAGCAAAGGGGATGATAAAAGCATTGTATCCATCCAACTTCCGGGCCTTCATCGTCAGCGTATAGCTGTCGAAGGTCCTGTTCTTTAATATCGCCAGACGCTGCGCCCCATCCGCCATCTCGGCCAGTCCGCTATCCGGCATCACCTGCCACTGTCCCCTTAGTAGCTGCCATTCGGGTAGGTTTTGCACAAAATCACTCTGATATACCGTCTTTCCATTTTGTTCTACCTTAATATCCTTGTACTCTGTGTGAGTATCCCATGTAGCCAGTCCGATACCACCGCTGAACGCCGGCGTCTGTACGGCAGGCGGCAACACCTGCACGCTGGTTGGTAGATTTACATCCGCCCGGTGCTCGTTCATCATCTTGATGACATAATAAGATATACGGGCAAAGCTCTCCGATGCATTGAAATGTAGAAGGTTGACGGGCCAGTCCTCATCGTTGACATTCACCAGCAGGGGTGCATAGCTACTCATCTTCACCAGGTCGGAGTTCTTTTCCATGCTCATGATATATACCGCATCGCTAAGGCTGGCGGTCATATTGCCCCTGCCTACCCCGCCATTGGTTGCATATTCCCCTACATACATATTCCAGCTGCCCCGTGCATATTTGTCAAAATGATCATAATGCGTCATGGCCCAATAAGCTCCCTTATAAGCATGTTCATCCGCCAGCTCCACATGCCGCATGCTGTCCAGCGTATGCTTGTTGACATCTCCGATACCCATGCTTGCAATAACCTCGATCTGCGGATACCGCTTCTTGATGGCATCATAAAAAATATTATACCGCCTGGCATATCGCGGTCCGCTTTGCTCATTCCCGATCTCGACGTACTTTAATGGGAAGGGCAAAGGATGCCCGGCCCGGGCCCGAACCTTGCCCCATTTACTGCTCTCGGGTCCGATGGCGTATTCGATGGCGTCGAGCGCGCTTTGCACATACGGCTGCAGGCTGTCGTCAGTTACATATGTGCCGCTCCTGAAATCGCAGGATACGCCCGCATTCAGCACATACAAAGCCGCTGCCCCGATGTCCTCGCAGTATTGCAGGTATTCATGATATCCAAAACCATCGCTCGTCCAATATCCCCATGGACTATAGGTCCCGGACCTCCGCTCCACAGGCCCGATCGTCTTCTTCCAGTCCGGCGCGCTTTGTATACAAATGCCCTCTACAAAACATCCACCCGGCCATCGTATAAAGGCGGGCTTGAGCCCCGCGATATATTCCGCCAAATCCTTACGCAGGCCATTAGGCCGGCGTAAAAAAGTATTTTCAGGGAAGAGAGAGACAAAGTCGAGCCATATGCTGCCTAAACCTCCGAAAGAAAGGACAAATTTCGCCTTCGGGTCGGTTCTCACCGCCGTCAGCGTGCAACCGTATTTATGCCATTTACGTTCCTTCACTGCCGGAAAGGTATGGGTCGCCAGCACTTCTCCATTTTCCGACTGCAGTGATACGGTGATGGCCCCTTTATAAAGACCTGCGGTCCTTGCATAAAAACTACCATCATACTTTTGCCCCGCTACGGTATTGATGCCCCAAAAACCTTCATTGATCAGATCAGCCAGGCCTCCTCCTTTTCGGGCGAGACCAATTTCCGCACTTTTATGTATGTCGACCCTCAAGGAATGAGGCGTGGCCTCATTCAAGGGCTGATCAGTAGTGAGCGACAATCGCATATCTGTGCCGTCCGTCTGACGCATCGACCAGGCAGGCCACTGGCTCTTCAGGGGCCATTCCATCTTCCAGTCGCTGGGTTGGTTGTTGGGAATGGAGAAATGCGGCGTTCTTTCGGGGACAATATATTCGCCTTCCAGATGGGTACCGGGCGGTAAACGCACTTCCTCGAATCCCCTGTTCTGGATCAGTTCTGCATAAAGCCCACCCTCGCCCGCATGACTGATCTCCTCGAAGAATATCCCGTGAAGGGTAGGCGATACAGCCCGTCCCGGCTTGTCGGCATCCACGGTGATAATGGCCTGCTGTCCATACGCGGCGCTAATGCATAATAGTAATATAGTGATGACCCGGGCCTTCATTTTACGATCCATTCATGTATACCCGTAGCATAATCCACAGGCAGCTGCACTTCCATGCGAAGCGCTGTGGTTGTCACCGGCTCGAACTGCACGCTGTTATACCTGTCCTTAGCGATCTCATAAGGAGTGATATTTTTTACAGGCGCCCACTGTCCGTCCTTTTTATATAAGAGTCTCCACGACGCGGGTATGCGACAGCCACCCCAGGGACCGTCATCAAACCAATACACCCTGGATGACGATATGGTATAGGTGCTGTCAAAATCATATTGCACCCACTCGGTAGTATTTTTCTTTGGCCACCAATGCAGATAGCTGGCGCTGTTGTCTTTCGAATCCGCAGGGTCATATTGATCGTTCAGCGCCTTCAGCATCAGTTTGCCATTTACGGAAGAAGAGACCCTGCTCTTGCTGGCAATGGTTGGAGCTGGCTTTGGTAGGGCGGCTGAAGCCTTGTAAGGTATCCATACCTCCATCTCTCCCACCCCTCTGTTATTCCAGGAATAGTAAGGAATGGCCGTTATTTTCTCTTTTCTGGTTATGATCGCGTCTCTGCCCTGTTGCCTCGCCGACATATTGCCTTCCGCCGTCAGTTGAACGATGCCCCCCAGTTTATCCGGCTGGTAAGCGCTGGAGACACTCGTGGCTGCATCGACGACAATGCTCTGTACCGTGCTATCCTGCTGATCCTTGCCTTCCAGACAATATACAATGGGACCACGCTGCAAGGCAAACCTGTCCCTGTCTGCCTTTACGCTGTCATTGGCCAGTACCTTGCGGACATCCATCGGGAATTCCACCACTATTTTGTCCCCTTTCTTCCAGTTCCGGTCCAGTATCGCATATCCCTTGTCCATGCTATACTCCACCTTTTCTCCGTTGATCGTGATGGGAATGGCTTTATCTTTTGCAATCGCATAACGGTACAGATTGCCCGGTATAGGCTGATCCTTCGCCCAGCCAGGGATACGCACATGCAAGGCAAAACGTCCGCTGCGGGCAGGATCGACGCTTATCTCTACCTTTCCCTCCCAGGGATACTTCGTAGTTTGTGTCAGGGTTAGCTTACCTGCGGGCAGACTGATATCTGCTTTGTTGCTCATGAACAGGTTGATAAAAAGATTATTCCCATCCTGCGCATAGACATATCCGGGCACAGAAGGAAGGAAGCGGGCAACATTCGATATACAGCAGGCACAGCTGAACCAGGCGCTCCGCTGATGCTGCCCCAGAGAAGCCAGCGGATTGGGATAAAAGAAGCGATTGCCCGTCAACGATACCCCTGACAAAAGCCCATTGTACAGCGTGCGCTCTAGTACATCCATATACTCCGCATCCGCATGCAGCAGGTACATACGGAGATTCCAGTAAACATTGGCAATGGCGGCACAGGTCTCCGCATAGGCCGACATATTGGGCAGGTCATAGGCATCCCCAAAGGCCTCTCCATTACCCGTGGCCCCGATGCCACCCGTGATATACAATTTGGAAGTCACTACATCGTGCCAGATATCGTCGATGGCATTCATATATTTTTTATCCCCTGTCAGGGCTGCTACATCCGCCATACCCGTATACATATAGGCAGCCCTGACGGCATGCCCCTCCGCCTGGTGCTGATCGGCTACTTTCTTATCGGCCTGGTTATAGGCATTGCCTCCGGGACCACGTACATCCAAAAAGAACTTCGCCAGATCCAGGTACTTCTTTTCACCTGTGACCCGATAAAGCTTTACCAGCCCGATCTCCACGATCTGATGCCCCGGATATTCCTCTACCTTGCCATATCCAAAATCCCTTACCAGCAGATCCGCATTCTTAAGGGCAATATTCAGCAATGTTCTTTTTCCCGTAGCCTGGTAATGGGCGACAGCAGACTCGTATAAATGTCCTGCATTATACAGTTCGTGACTAAGCTCTTCTTCCTTCTCCCACCGTTTGGTCCCGATCCAATCATGGGGATGCCCGGGATGAGACGTACGAAAAGTATACAGATAGCCATCCGGCTCCTGCGCCGCCCCGATAATAGCGATCAGCGTATCCAGCTGGGCCGACAGCCGCGCGTCAGGGTTGACCTGCAGACTATACGAAGCCCCCTCTATCACCTTATACAGGTCCGTATCGTCAAATGGGAATTCAGTGAGCTTGGAGGTCTTCTTCTTTCCGGCAGCCATGAGGAAATTATCGATCCTGCCCGTCTCCCGGCACTTATCCAGCACATAGGGTATCGTCACCCGGGCATTCACCTGTAGCTTGGGTTCCCAGAAATTATCGGTAAGATGCACCTGCGTAAAAGGCACCGGTTTCACAGGATAATCCTGTGACCGCGCCGCCAGGGAAAGGATCAATAAGGCCAATGATCGGAATATGCTTTTTACCATGTACTAAAGGTACTCTTAATAAATAAGTGTCACATGTACATTTTTTGGTAAGATATGAGCGAATATTAACCCTGTTTTTCCCATCAACGGAAACCGAGGCCCATGCCCCCCATCTTGTAAACCGGTCCATGCAAATGCTCCGGATTGATGATCAATTCCTGCCGCTTGGGATGGATCAGTACATCCATTTCCTCCATCGGAATGGCGCCTAATAACGGCTCGCTATCCCCCGGCAGCACCAGCGCGCTGCAAAAGGCACGCCGGTTGGCAAATTTTACTTCGACAGGCCCAACGGCATCATGCGTTGCCCAATCACCGTTAGCCATTTGATAGTTCCTCTTCTCGATAAATGGAAGTTGTAACACTGCCTGGATGTTCTCATTGATGCACAGCATCCAGGCGCCGGTGTCCACCATCATCATAACATGCACACTACGTATCTCTTCCTCCCCGATGATATGCCTTCGGGCATTCTCCTGGTCCACGCTGTTGATCAATTCTATTTCAGCATACACTATTCCCATAAAATAAAGGTTTAAATGAATAAATGGTTTCAGCCCCGCTGGACATAAAGGGACCACCAGGTACTAATATCAAATGTACCATTTACCCAAACCCATTTTCTAAAAACTTTTCCAGGAATTAAACTAGTTTAATTTATCAGTGCAACGCAACTTCCCTGCTCTTCCCCTTGTAATCCGTAATCACCACACTAACCACACCAGCGCTCAAATCCAAAAACCGAGCGGACTGCGACAAAAAGGAACTACCATAATAAAACTCCTCCTTCCGTACCTTCCCATCCTTATACCGGATCACCGCACTCACATCATCCGGCTTCACCGGGATTTGATGACTCCTGACCTTCCTTCTGTATAATTTCAGGACATCCCTGTTTTGACTGGCCGCCACCAGATCGTCTGATGAACCCCGTAGCCCCGTAGCCCCCCGCAGCTTCACCAGCGCCTTCCCATTCCCGGGAATATAAATCCCGCTCCGGACGATCGACAACGGAACAAACCTGCCGACCCCATCTCCTTTCAACAATAAGCCATTCAATGCATCATATCGCCCAATCCCAACTGCTGTCCCAAAATCATTGCCATTGATCAACACATCCAGGTTACCATCTCCATCGAAGTCGTCCACCACCATGCCGTTGATTACCGAAAACTGTGCTTCCACCGGCAGAGGGATCAACGTAAATTTTCCACCGCCGTCGTTTCGCAAATAACAAGACCTCAGCATATTGGCCTTTAACCGCAGCGCGCCTTCCCGTTGCTCCTGCGTCAACACCTCATCCAGGGTCGCCTGGGCAAAAGGTTTGTAGGTAGGAAATTTCTTTTTTATCCCGGGCAGCACCCTGGTGATCTCGTCCCGGCCAGGAGCCGGGAATTCTCTCCGCACCCCGTCTCGATCCGGCAGGAATAAAGATGGAATGCCAATGTATTTTCCATTGCCGGAAAAATCCCTGGCCGTCATGCCTACCGGTTCATCTTCACTGGCCTGGTACAACGAATTCGATCCCAGGTTGCCCACGATATAATCCATGCGGCCCGTGTGCCTGAAATCCCCTGCAACAATAGAATTCCACCATCCGGTCCTTCCGCCCACACCCGTCTCCATCGTCACATTCCTGAATTTTCCGCCCTCATTCTTAAAAAAAGTAACAGGCATCCACTCTCCGGCCACAATAAGATCCACCTGTCCATCCCCGTCAAAGTCCGAGAACAACGCATCGCAGACCATCCCGATATGCAGCAGCTCCGGCGCCACCTCCTCCGTTACATCCGTAAATTTCACATGCCCGTCATGGGAATCATTCCGGAGTATACGGCTGCTCACCGGCCTGGGATAATTCCACGGATCGACACGTCCCGAGACAAACAGATCTAATTTTCCATCCCGGTTATAGTCCACCGCCCGCACACATAGTTTGCTCGTTGTATTCAGAGGCAGCGCCGTTGTATCCAGTGTGAAATTTCCGTTACCGTCATTGATATACAACCTGTCCTGGTATCCTTTGTCACCTGCAGGTAATGCAATTCCCCCGCTGACTATATACAGGTCTGGCGCGCCATCCCCGTTGGCGTCAAACAGCAACAAGCCTTCATCCTTTGTGCCTGGCAACAGCGCATGGTCAGACGCCCCTGGCAGTCCCGGTAACAACCCTCTTTCTACAAACCTGCCACTAGCCTGCTGCAATAAGATATGCGCGGGCCCATCCCCGCTGCCACTGACGACAAGGTCATCGTACCCATCGCCGTCTACATCACCCGCGGCAAGCGCCGGAGAATATTCGGATAGCTTATGCGGCAACAACGGCTGAATATTGAAATCGACAAAGTCATGACTGGAGTCCCGGTAAGTAACGCCAGCCGCTCGCGTCACTTCACCGAAAAGCGCATCGGAGGCAATAGCCGGCTGCTCCCGGCCATAAGGTTGCCTCGCATCTTTTATATTGACTGTCAATACCTGATCGGCTTTTACATTTGTCATGATCTGTTGCAATCCATTATACCATTGTATCACCACTGAGTCGATCAGCAGTGTCTTCCCCAAACCAAAATGTGTTATGCCCTGCATGCTGGATAAATACCCCCTGTAAGGGTTATTATCATATACCTGCTGTCTTCCATGGTCGTAATAAATGCGGGCGACAGCCCCTACACCGTTGACATTATTTTTCGGCCCTTTATATTTCAGCTGAAGATAATGCGCAGCTGTCCTGTCCATATCCCGCGAAGTGTTCCTGTACAGAAAAGCCTCATCGTTGATATTGCTGACCACCATATCGATGGCCCCGTCATTGTCAAGGTCGGCATATGCTGCTCCATTGGAGAACGAAGGCTCTTCAAGCCCCCACTGCACCGACTCATCACTGAAACTAAGATTACCATTATTCCTATAACCGTAATTGCTCAGCTTCACCTGTGGAATACGGTCCAGCAGATCCTTTTGACTGGCCTTGCCCTTGTTCATGTCCCGGTAGGCTATAAAATCCAGGTCGGATACGTCTCTTGGAAAGCCATTGGTGACGATCAGATCACGATAGCCGTCATTGTCGAGATCTGCAATCAGCGGCGCCCAGCTCCAGTCGGTCTGCGATATGCCGCTCAGAAATCCGATCTCGCAAAAGGCAGGGGCGCCGAGGGAGTCGTTCTCCCCAACCCGCGGTCCCTGATTCAGTTGCAGCGTATTCCGTACATACTGGTATTCATATCCAAAGTGATCGAATTGCTGGAAGGAAAAATAATTATCGGAGGTGGCCATCGTTTTCTTCCGGTAATTATCATGGGGGGCCATATCCAGCTCGATGACGTCGGGCAGGCCGTCATTATTCATGTCTACCACATCCTGGCCCATAGAATTCAAGGAGGTATGTTTAAAATAGTCCTTCAGCCTGTTCGTAAATGTCCCGTCATGATTGTTGATATAAAGAATATTGCTTGGTATGAAATCATTGCTCACATAAATATCTTTCCATCCGTCGCCGTTGATATCACATATCGTGGCGGCATGGCCAAAACCCTCATAGATGATCCCTGCAGCATCGGAAACATCATGGTACACCGGATGACCCAAAACAGTATCCCAGTCATTACGATACAGCCTGCCCCGGTTAAAGCCTGAATCCTGCCTGCCCCTTTTACCAAAAACATTGAACGAATAGCCATATTTTGCTTCATTGACGGTGAGATACATATCCAGGTCTCCGTCGTTGTCATAGTCGAAAAAGCTGGCCATGGTAGACTGGACATGAATATCCAGACCATACTCCGCTGCCATATCCTTAAAATGCGGAATACCGTTCTTATCCAGGCCCTGGTTTACATAAAGGATATTTCGTCTTTTAAAAGAGTCTTTATAGATAGTATTGCAGATATAAATATCCATCAACCCATCATTGTTGACATCGACCACGGATACCCCCCGGGCCCATCTCCCCAGCCCCTCTACTCCTGCCCGATCCGTAATGTCCTCAAACTGGAACCGGCCTTTGTTCAGATATAATTTGGAATATACCTGGTTGCCCGTAAAAAAAATATCCGGCAGTCCGTCATTATTAAAATCTCCGATGCCAACCCCTCCCCCATTATAAATATTTACCACATTCATCGGGTTGATCGAATCCGTCTCGACGATCCGATTCGTAAAAGTAATCCCGGAATGAGACGAAGATATCTTTTCAAAAAGGGTATGCCTGGCATGGCAGGAAAATATCCCCACCGGCGCCAGGCCGAAGAATATCCACCGGAACATCCGCATCTTTTTCTTCATAACAACCTCCTAGAAAGTATACCGCAATCCCATCTGCATCTGCCACCGGCTCGCCGCGTAATCCACTGAATATGGCCTGCCCGGGTCCTGGAATGTGAACAAAGGATATCCCTGCGACCGCTGTGCCGGTATGAATGGCACCAACCCTACGCTGGACATCGAATTATATGTATTGGGTGAAAAATAGACCCATCCCCAATTCTTATCGATCAAATTAGTCAGGTTTAAAATATCCCAGCTCACCGTGATCACATGCGTGGGCTTCTCTCCCTTATGCGTCACGATCCCGAAGTCATGCGCAAAATGAAAATCCACGTCATTGTTCCAGGGCGTTCTCGCCGCATTGCGTTCGGTAAACCGCCCACGCCGCGTACGCAGATAGCTGTTCCTGTCGATAAAGTCATTGAAGGTCTGTGCCTGTGCAGCAGCCGACTGGATCACCTGTCCCCCATCATCTTTGATATCCTTGAAAAAGTTGATAGCCTCCCCCTTGTTCGGGATATACGTCAGGCTCACCTGCTGAGGTGTATTTTGTATCGTATAATTGATAAACCCATAAGTGAAAGGCGACCCCGATTGGAAATTCGCAAACAATGCAAAAGTAGTTGCCCAATTCTTGTTCCAGAGCAGCCGGTAGGAAATATTGGCAATCACCCGGTGACGGATATCGAAATTGGAATAGGCCAGCCCGGGATTGTTGGGATTCAAGGCCGGGTTCAGTTGCCAGTTGGATTCCATGGAATTCCGGATCCCATTGGCGAGATCCTTTGACCATCCATAAGTATACGCCACCATCGCATGTATTCCGTTATCGAAATTTTTGCTGACCTGCGCCGTCAGCTGCAGCCTGTGCCCCTGCGAAGTATTGGACATCTCATACGCATTGGCGAAATGCGGATCGATGCCGCCATTGAAAATAGGCTGACGCCGAAGGTTGGCCGCCGAATCATACGCATAGGGGAAGGCCGTCGGACCATCTTTCAGATTCACCTGCTGGAATAGCACATCCTTTACCACCTGCGTATAGATGCCTTCGATGGTATACTTGAAACCGTGAGCATCCGTAAAGTCTACAGCCAGACTGCTCCGAAATATCTGCGGCATCACGAAGCTGTTGTCGATGAGGTCTACCTGTGTCTGCCCCGCACCTTTTTTGTCGACGACAGTCCCATTCTGCTGCGCAAAGCCCGCGATTCCCTGGCCCGGCGCATGGCGCAGCGGGTCGGTCCCGGGTAGGAACTGACTGGTCCCATTGTCGGTGCGCTGGTCATAAGCCCCATACGAATGCCCTGTATTATAAAAAGCATAGCCGATCCATGCAAAAGGGATACGTCCCGTAAACACTCCCAACCCGCCACGGACCACCATGCGCTTATTCCCCAGCACGTCATAATTGAATCCCAACCGCGGGGAAGCCTGTACCCGCCCCAGGTAGGAATTCGTAATATAGCGAGGCTGCGTATAACTGTAACTATAACCGAAATTCGGGTCCGGAACAGCGCTCACGGTCCTATCGCTCAACGTCTGCTTGGTCGGCACATCCGCATAATCGGCGCGCATGCCGAGCGTGAATCGGAAACGATCGGTCACCTGTATCTCATCCTGCAGGTACAGGCTGAAGAAATTGATGTTAAAAACCGCACTGGGATGGGAAAGGATATAATTCCTGTCATTGTTCACATAGTTGAAGCTGCCCCGCACCCGGTTGGGCTGGTTGTTCAGAAAATCCTCGATACTCGGATAATCCACCCGCCCATTCCAGGAATTTACAAAACCATAGTCGATTTTATAGAGTTCATTGTGCGTTCCCAGTGTCAGGTGATGTCTGCCATAGTTGAGGTTCAGGTTGTCGGTAAACTCCCATGTCTTTTGCCGCATATTGAAAATGCTGGCCTCCCGGTCGGTGCCCAGAAAAATGGTGGTGCCTGGCGTACGCCCTACGATCTGCACCTGCGGGAAAGCGGGGTCGCTGCTGGGGGTCCGGTAGTCGTGAATGGTGGTGTACCCTGCGATCAGACTGTTGTATAGCCTGTTGGACCACCGGGTGGTCAATTCCGCCACCGTAGAGGTTTGATTATTCTTCTGCTTGTACGAAATGCTTCCAAAGCGGAAATCCTGAGGGTCCCGCTCGAGGTTGATGGCTTCAGAGATGATAGTATTATTGCGGACAGACAGGTGGGTCCTGCCGTCGATGTTCCAGTCCAGGCGATTGAAATATTTGACGGAATTGGCGTACGCCTCGAAATTCCCAAAGGCCCCGGCATCGAAGCCATACCGGCTGGCTATCGCATCCTGAATATTTTTAGCATCCTGCAAACTCAATACTCCCGCCGCATCCGGGCTGTTCGCCCCCTGCTGTACGACATCGGTCCTTCGGGCAATCTCTTCGCTGGTGAAAAAGAACAGCTTGTTCTTTATGATAGGGAACCCCAGCCTGAATCCCGTCTGATAGTCGTGAAATCCGGAAGGCATCTTGCTCCCGTCACCCGCATTCTCATGACCCGTGACAGCCGCATTCCGTCCATACGCATATATCGACCCTTCCACCTTATTCGTACCGCTGCGTGTCACCGCGTTGATACTCCCACCCGTGAAATTCCCGATAGTCACATCATAAGGAGCCAGGTAAACCTGCATGTCCTGTATAGCATCCATGGAGATAGGATTGCTGCGCGTACTTGACCCGGGCATATTGGACGTGCCGACAATGCCTCCCATAGACGGACTAAAGCCAATGGCATCGTTGTTTATAGCTCCGTCGATGGTTACGTTGTTGTATCGAAAATTAGACCCGGCAAACGAATTGTCCTTTGACCCCTGAGGCACCAGCTTCGTCATATCGGTAATGCTCCGGTTGATGGTCGGCATATTGGCTATCTGCTCCCTGGAAATATTCGCCCCCGCCCCCGTACTGTTAGCCTGTCGCCCCCTCGGGACCGTTGCTTTCACCGTAACACCCGCCAATTGCAACGCCTCGATCTTCAGGCTGAAATTCCACACCTGCGCATCCCCCAGCATCACCTGGAGATTGTCCTGTTGCTGCGCCATCCAGCCGACAGCCGTAACATTCAGACGGTAAGGCCCGCCAACCAGCAGCCCGGGCAGGTTATACCTCCCATCCGTGGACGTCGTCGTAATATAAGGAGTACCCGTCGGAATGTGCAGCACGGTCACGGTCACTCCGGCAATGGGTTGTCCGAGACTGTCCGTTATCCTTCCCCGCAAAGTCCCCCTCGTCTCCTGGGCCCGGCCGGCCAGGAAACATATCATACAAAGTGAAAGCAATAAGCTCGCACGAAAACAAACACTTGAACATCGTTTCATGTAAATAAATATTTTGAGTGCTATTCTATAAATACACAACTTTATTGGGGCGATTGTGGAGTATACCCTCCATTGGGCGCAAATACGTGGTCGATGATATGTATGACACCTGTTGTGGTAACGATATTGGGCTGAATGATCCGTGGCGACGCCGTTATACCCGTCCCATTAATGGTCAACCCATCCTTGGCAAATTCGTACTGCCCATTGTTGTTGAATAGTAAGTAAGTAGTACTACCGCCCGTAGAGTCAAACCAGGCCAGGGCTCCGTTATCACCAAAATCACCGATCGGCGGCTGGGGAGCGCCGCCCTGGGAAAGGCTGTTGATGTTGCCGCATAGACGCCCCCCCATGAAGTCGCAGGTGAAATAGCTGCCATACAAAATACAGCTTGTCAGCATATTCGTCCGGTGTACGCTGTCAAGGGCAGCCAGGTCACTGATACTGTTGTACCCATACTGTCTGAAGGCATCGTCCGAAGGGATCAACATTGTGCTCGAGGTGTATACCGAAGCAGTATAAAAGTACTGTATATGGTATCCGCCCTGGGGTGGAACAGGCAAGAACAGGCTTGAGATATTCCTGGCAAAGATCGACAGACCCGCGGATTGATGAAGGATATACGCCGCCATTCGGGTGTTAGGCAGGCTGTCCAGGGCAGTAATTATGTCCCCTGTGGGCGGAAGACAAACACCGCTGAGCTTATGGAGTACCCCGTCCGCCAGATTTATATTCCCTTGCGTGACTTTGACGCCATTTAAGAACGTGCCATAATAGTTTTGTGTGACTACCGGGCTCCGCTGGCTGTTCAGGCTTTCCAGGGTGTCGGATAGGAATCCCGTAAGTGTGCCGCTGCCGATCCTTCCGGGCAGGATATGATAAGAGAGAATATTCTTCAATTGATCCACAGGATAAGCGCTTATCTTATCCGAACCAAGCCCTGCTGCCGTGAACGCACTATCCATCGGAGCGAATACGGTATAAGGCCCTCCGCTCGCCAGCACAGAGTCCAGGCCGGTCCTTTTAAGGGCCTGTCTGAAGAGTGTCAGACCATCCCCGGTCTGAATATACTGGCTCAGGGTCGTGAGGCTGGGTGTGGCATTGTAGTCTTTTTTGCTGCAGGAGACCGCCGCCGACAACAAAATATACAAACAGACATATTTAAGATGAAAGATCTTCATACATTTTACATTTTAAGGCAAAAGAATATTATCTATCTCATGCACCACTCCGTTCACGGCTATATTATCCCAGAGATTGGTCATATAGACAGGCGAGTATATGGCAGCCGGATGGGCTGTAGGTGGGCTCGTACTTTGATCCCAGTTCCCCGGACCGATAAAATAATTTCCATATAACGGCCAGGAGCTGGCGGTGAAGAATTTTATCGGCGCGGCATTTGACAGAATAGGCGTCACCGTTAGACTGTCCGCCTGACCCAGCTGCTGGATAAATTCATTATAAAACGTCCTGTCGCTCAGGATATGGTACCGTAGCATTCGCGCCAGCTTGGCCGTGTCTGCCTGCAATAGTCCATCATAGCTGTTGAAGTCGCTGTCCGTGGATTTCTTAAAAGCAGCATCCGCCGGCGCCAGCAGGGTCCATGTCATGGTGGTATCGGCCAGCATCTTGTCCATTCCTGTCCTTTTCAAGGCCAGCGCCAGAAAAGTCAGATCCTTGGAACCCTGCACATAAGCCAGTATGCTGGAATACCGCTCCAGGTTCGGATAGTTCTGATGGACCACGTTGATATGCCCGTTCGTCGAAGGTATATCCGCGGCGAATACGGGCGTCCCATTCACCATATAAGTAGCCGAATCCGTACCCGCGGGGTATTTGCTCACATAAACATGATTTCCGGCCAAAGTCGCAAAACGTTGGTTGCGGCTGTAAGGCAGCCCTTTCAGGGGATGATCCCCAGCCAGGATCAGCGAGCTCAACAGGAAATTGATATTATCAGGCAACTGGTAGCCCCATGCTCCCACTGCGTTGTTGTCCAACAAAAAAGTAGTATACGGACCAGGGCTCGCAAGGGTATCGATATATCTTCCTTTCTTCAGCGCGGAATCGTAATTTTGGTAAGTATCGTTGAGCGCTATGACAAATGCCTGCCGGCCATAATAATTCTTATCGTACTGCGGAGGAGTGACAGGGCCGCCATTGTCCTTATGACAGGCTCCCATAGTTGCTGCAAGCAGCACTCCCAGCAAGTATCTCAAACTTCTATAGCTCATTTTATCGTCTGTTTTTAATTGTGAGGGTGGAAGAATAATTTGTCTGTTTCATAGACCGCTCCGTTCAGCGCCATGATATGCCTGCTCTTAGAGGCAGGAAGCACCGCAGGTGGCCCGCCGGGCTGCCAGTTGATATTCACGGTCCCGCTATTGTTGGAGAACTGTAACAGCGGGTTCGGCAGGGGCGCCTTGTTCCCATTGCCAAGACTCCAGAAGTCCACCGTATTGAAACCTCCATCATTGACATCCGGGTTGAACAGCAGATCATTGTACAGGTTCACGTGATAAGGGATTGGGACGGCAGTATTGTTCCCCGCATAGATGATCACATGATTTTTCAGGACACTATCCATCGGTAAATAGGTCCAGGTAGTGACCCATGTGTTAAAATCGATCGAGGGACCGGGATTAGGAACCGTGCTGTTATAGTCCAGAATATCCTGATAAGTATAAAGGCCGGCCGCTGCAAAAGCCGCATTGGTCGGCGCAAATACTGTCGGACGGGTGAAACCGTAACGTTGTGTATTAGGCAGGTTGTCGTAAACCACCCAGCTATAGCTGATGCTGTCGCCCGCCACCGACTTGCTATAATACTGTCCCGTGACAAAGGGAGTATCCGGCAGCAAATAGTTCGATCGATAGATGCTGTCATCGATGCGCATGGCCATCAGGAACATGCTCAGCTCAGGCCTGCCTTGGGCGATCTGCCATATGTTTTGCGTTGGCGCCTGCAGCACATAATGTATCGGCCATATATAGCCGTTGGATGCCGTCCAGGCCGTATCACCGGCGCTAGTGACAGGTTCCCCATTGACATATAATATCCCGCCTGATATTTTGGCGTACACGTTTTGCTGGTACAGTATCGAGCTGGCGCTGCTGCGATCGATGGTCAGGTCCTCGCGCAGGCTTTTCGCCTCCACATTATAAAGCGCCGAAGTCAGCGCCCCCTGGCTATAGGAGCCCTGAACTACATGGAAAAGGATGATCGCCCGCAGCGAATCCACGGGCAGGCTTGCAATATGTCCCTGGTCCAGCCCCGCTGCAACCATGGCCGTGTCGACAGGCGCAAATATGGTAAAATACCCGCCGGCCGGCAACAGGCTATCCAATCCTATCTTCTGCGCCGCCTGACGAAAAAGGCTGAAAGGGCTGCTCTTCAACACTGTCCGGAGGTCCGAGCTGCTATCCGGAAAAGGATGGGCAGCGGCGATAAGATCGTTCACCCCTTTTTTCTGGCAGGAAAAAACCAAGATGCCAAAAGCCAGCACAATTCCAGGACCGTAACGCTTTATCATAAAACTATTTTTAAAAGTTCTTTTTAATGAGTTATATATACACTATCCGGATATACCAGGATTTTGTCGAGGGGCATGATCACACCATTGAGGGCAGGCTGCTGGTCTTTCAAATGTGAATTGGCCGTGGGACCGATATTATTATAGATCGAATAGTTTGGACCCAGTGGCGAAGTGTAGTTGGTGATCTGGATGCTCATGATGGGGTCTGCTTGTCCATAATCCCCATAGCCATACTGCATCGTACCGTACCGGGTGTACCCGGTGTTATTGTTCGGCAGCTGCGCATCGGTAAAATCCGACATGAAGGTTCTGGAATCAAGTATCCCGGATGTAAACAGCCAGGGAGTATAGTGTTCGAGGTCGAAGGTGTCGCTGTTGATCCTGTCCAGGGTCATACCATATGCGATCATCGCGTCATTAGGGCAGGGAAATATCGTAAAGGGTCCCGCAGAATCCAGCTGATCGAACAAATTGAACTTGCGGAGCCCCGCCACATATAGACTGTATTGCGGCTGCGACAGCAGATACCTTGCTACGGAAGGAACGGTCAGACGCAGTGGGAAATGCAGCGTGTGCAGGATGCCGTCAACCGCCTTCTGGTCCGTCAGCGTCACCTTTATACCATTTACATGCAGCGTATGCTGATATTGCCTTAACAAGTCCGGATATTGATAAACATAGCTGGATATCAACGGCTTGCTCAGATACAGCGTCTGACCATTGACCGCCGTCAGCGGATTGGTGATGGTCTGCGGCACCAGGTCGGTCGTCACCACCCCCGGAAGTATATGATTGCCCACAAACAACCGGAGAGAATCCTTTGGCAATGCCAGCAGACTATCGATGCCGATACCCGCATTGATAAAGGCGGTATTGTCCGGGACTAACAAGGTATACGACCTCCCTTTCCCAAGGCTGTCCATATACCCCGAAACTTTCATCAGCGTATCGAAATTGCTGAAGGCGCTATTGTTGTCCAGCATGAACCGGAGAGGCTGCACCGTGGCGTCAACCCTGGTCACCGCAGCGCCGTTCCCGCTGTTGCTCTTGGAACAGGCCGCCCATAGCCAGACGCACAACAGGAGCAACCCTCCTAAAAAATATCTGCGAAATAATGTATACATGGTATTTAATGTTTTCCTTATCCAATAAATTATTGTGGAACCTTCACAAAATCCCGCTGCAGCTGCAGCAAATAGATCCGGTCATTGATGACCTCGAAGACGTTGACAGTAGGATAGATATTTACCGATCCGCCCGACTGTATCACCCTGAAAAGATTGGGCTGATAGATCTTTGACTGGGGTCCCTGCAGCGGCGTTGCTCCGCTGGTATTCGTATTCGGGTCCAGCGTATTGAAGCTGGCCGGATCCATGCTGCACAACAGCGTAGGAAATTTGCCATATGTTATCCTCCGCGGGTCCGCATCGCTGAATTGGAAGCTAAAGTAAGGCATGGTCCCCCCGCCTATATTGCCATTGCTGCCTGCCGTGGTCAGGGTCCTCAGCACTCCCTGCTGATCAAAGAAATAATCCCGGGTCAGAAAAGGCAACGGCGCAAATACAACGCCGTCATTCTTCCCGCGATAGATGGTTGACAGGAAAATATCGCTGGCGCCGGGCAGCGGCCATGAGTTCAATGAATAGGAGTTGGTATAGTTATTATCGTTGATCCAGCAAGTATAGGAAATGGTCAGGGTGTCGGAATAATACCAATAGTAAGGGAAATGCGGGTCGGTAGCCAGGTAGGGTCTCACGCTGGAGAGATTATAGAAAGCCGCGTAGATACGTCCCGGATCGAACTTCTCATGGACGAACTGTTCATGACGCACGTCCACCCCATATTGACTCTTATCTATATCTGTCGCCAGCGCATTGATGGTATATACCTCCCCTGCCTGCAGATCCACCGTCGTGTCGATGATGACATTCCTGCGCAGGCTCACGGGCAGTTGATCGAAAGGCCTGTCGTCCTGTGGCCTGGTGACGAAGATCAACCGGTGCTTCCCGGAAGGCGCCTGCGCCCAAGCAGACATATCGATACCATTCATGGCCGGCGCCGTCAGCACGTGCAGCTTGCCCGGGTATTCATAGTTGGCGTTGATCACATCTTGCGCAGGCAGGCCGGAATTGATCTGATCGATGGTCGACTGCGCATTCAGCGCCGTGCCCGCATCGGCTGCATAGGATAGAGAGAACAGCTCCCGTGTATGCAGCCAGTCGCCGACAACAGCCCCATTATCCGGTACCCCTGCAGCATCATTCACAGGGTCCATCAGGAAACAGAGGAAAGGAGCCGCCTGGCCGGCATGCAGCGCATCCACCGTGTATGGCAGTGAATTGAATACCCTGATATAGGCCGGGTTGGACACCTGCGGCCGCTCTTTGTATTTATAACAGCTCGTCAGCAACACCACCATCACCAGGGACAGCGACGCCACCTTTTTACAAAACAAGACATTCATATATTCTTTGCTTAAGTTCAACGTAATTATTTATTATGCTTGACGACGATAAGTTTTCCGGCAGGTCCGGAGTTTCCCAGCGCATTGCCGATGAGCGCCACCGTATAAAAACCGTTCTCGGCCCTCAGATTGCTGTCGGGATAGATCAGGGTCCCGCTGGCGAAATCCTTTTCCTTCAACGGCGTAACATTACCCAGCAACGCACCCGGCACCTGCCCCTCATACACCCCATCCTGGGGGCTGGACTGAAAAACGCGGATAGGCAGCGGATCACTCTGGGCCAACCCTATATTGTTAGAGCCCCCTCCCTCGATGTAGGTTTGCCCGTTCAACTTCATCAGCCATCCACCTTCCAGCGATGGGAACACTACAAAAGGATTATAAACCACCGGAACACCAGGCTGCAGGTTGATATATGCCTGGGGATAGGCCACCGTATCGTTCTGCCCCTGGTTGATCAGGTTGCCGCTGACATAAGGGTTAAACAATACCCCGTCCTTGGTGAAGGTTACATAGGGCACATCGCTAAGATTCAGAAATCGCGTCTGGATCGCATAATTGAAATGCCAGGTATTCTTCGAGCCATCCGTTCCGTCATCGACTGTGTAATTGGACATGCTCTCATACAATGTACTGGTCATATCCGTGTTGGTGAAAGCGATAGCCGCCTTGCCGCCCCTGGCGAATACCCACGCCGTAATATTATCATACGGGTAGAGCACGATGTCCCCGGCAGCGATCGTATTGCCCGAGCCATCCACCGCCTCCAGGTGGTGTGCACCCTGAATGACGGCGCTGTAATCCCCGCTCTGCCCCAGCCCAAGCCCGCCGGAGATCGTCATCCCATCCAGCCTGAAACTGACGGACTGATCCTGCCAGGCATTGACAGCCTGTATCCTGGCCCATGATATATTCTGCGGAGCAGCCTGCTCGGTCAGGACCCGGTAAGAGTTGATCAGGAAGAACGTGGGGCTCTCCCCGTTGGTGCTGAAATTGTACCCAAGAACATTAGGAGTTACCATCATCGTGTATGTGCCCCCCGGCTTGAAACCACGAACCCGTGTCACCAGATCCTGTTGCGGAGTATTCCCTCCATTCGAGAAATTGGGGTACACCGGCAATTCGGCCAGCTGCTTCGTATAATCAGGTTCCCCTGACGCCTTGGCTACATACAGCTTGAACTGATAAGACCCATATGGCAGCTCTACATAAGGTGATGTCTTACCCACCCCCACCGTATCCAGCTCCTTCACCGGCGTCCCGTCGGCATAGGTCAGCACCACCGGACCGGTCAATCCCAACGTATCTTTCGGCTGTCCGAAATTCATGATCCGCAGCTTGAAATGATCTGCTTGTGAGGGAGCGGTAATATTCCTGTCGATGACCTTCAGATAGCCGCCACCCATGACATAATAGTCTTTTGGATGCAGCGGATCGTTGCTCAATACCGTATCCACACGTAGCATGGGAATGTCGGGCAATCCCTGATAGCCCTGTACCCCTCTGCTCTGGATGATAATATGGAGCTGCCCGTTCTTGTCGAACAGGGAGACGGGCATGGTCACCGGGCTGCCGTCATCGCCGCTGCTCCAGGCGCCCGAAGGAAAGAGAGAAAGCCCTATCTGGTTGCCCTGGACGCTCGAGCTGGAAAAGGCGGTCAAAGGCACATTGTTCGCCTTGACATCCAGCGTGGCATTGTAAAAGTTAAACAACCGAACGCTCGAAGGAGACGAACCCGCCACCTGGACACCCGTCAACGGATAGGGATTGTCGACCTTTGTCTTGCGGCAGGCATTGAATATCACTGGCAGCAGCAGGAGGAAAAGCCGGGACCCGTTTTTTAGCCGGTGAAAATAATTTGAATAGCTGTTCATGAATAGAATAATTTAAAAGAGGTTATAGGTTATACCCAAGGCATATTCCGCCCCTCTCCAATATTGATGCTGAATGTATAATACGTTATGAAAAAGACCACCCGATGCCGGGGTTGCATATACGTCCCTGTAGGGCGGGTTCAGGATGTTCTTGGCAAACCCTTTCACCACGAATCTTTTGAGGACACGCTGGCTGAATACCACATCCAGCAGCGGAACAGGGCGGCTGTAAACATCAGGGCTCCCATCCAGCTGCACCTGCACCAGCCTTTCTCCCACCATATTGAAGTTGACAGACAGCTGCGTTCCCAATCTCCTGTTGTCATAGTCCAGGTACGCATTGATAGAATACGGCGGCTGCTCGAACAGCGGGCTCTTGTCGGATGCCGCCCGGTCGATGGTCCGGGACGCGTCCAGCCGCTCGGGATTCTTGGTGATCTGGCTGGATGCCAGCATCAGGTTGGTGCCGGCAAAGAAATTACGCAGAGCCCCGGTGATCCGCCCCAGGTCCTTACGTACTTCCAGCTCGATCCCGAAAAGTTGACCCTGGTTGGGATCATTCTGATATTCGATCAAAGGGAATTCGGGGAAAGTGCTCACCGCCCCCTGCGCATGATAGATAAATACCTTGTTCAGCTGGTTGTCGACCTGCTTGGCAAAGGCAGAGGCTGCAAGGACCTCGCCCGGATTAGGGAACCACTCCCACCGAAAATCCTCGCTGCGGGTGAACTGGTTCTTTAGATTGGGGTTGCCGCCGACCACCGCGAACTGGAAAGGATCGAATTCGAAGATATTCGTCAGCTCCCTTAGTTCCGGACGGGCCAGGGTCGTACTGTATCCCAGGCGGAAATTCATATTTCGGTTGAGGGTATAAGTTATATTCGCTGAATAATAGGGTTTAAAATCCACCTTATAGCCGGTGTTGGGCTGTGTCGTTCCTCCGCCCTGGTTGGTCGAGCCGTTGGCTGCAGAGCCAGCCGCCACCTGCGGATTGAAGACATTGGCCGTATCGACATGAGCATGAATATTGGTGGACTCGAACCGCACACCCCCTGTCACCCGCAGGCGTTCGCCGATATGCGCATCAAGCATGCCGTAAAATGCCTGCGTCTCATACGTACCGTGGTAGTTATTGGGCGATTTGCGTATCTGGTAGAGGAAACCTCCGGTCCTTGGAGCGCCCTCGGCATCGTATCCTGACGGGTTCAGCCCGATGTTGTTATAGGACACCAACTGGTCGAGATTCCCAGCCGCCTTTGCCAGCAGGGCCTGGTCTCCTCCCGCAGAGCTCCCGGGCAGTCCCAGCACGTTCTCCGTAAAATCCCGGCTTCTCCTGAGAAAATTATACCCGAATTTCAACAGCTGCTTTCGCCCGCCCGCCCAAAATGGCTGCGTAAGATCCGCCTTGGCATTGTAGTTATTCTCCGTAAGGAAACGATACTTCCTTCCATTGGGGTCGGCATTTAACACCCCATTCGGCCCTACCCCATGTACGCTGCCCACTACGAACGCATAGGTATCACTGTTGATCCCCTGTCCGTTGGGATCGATAAACGCTGTCTTCCGATAATCGGCCAGGTCGGTGAAGCGGAAGTCGGGTTCGTTCTGTGTAGATTTGGAAGAGCTGAGGTTATAGCTCAGCGTAGGTGAATATTTTCCCGGCACGACCCTGTGTTCCCCCTGTAGATTGAAAGTATTGAAGACCCGGTAGGATTGCTTCAGCTGATTCACCTGGTTGTATACCGGGAATTGTAATCCGGTATTTTGCCACGACCCGTTCAGGTTGTTGGCATGTGTCTCCGCTCCACGACTGCCGACATATTGGAACTGCACCTGGTTGCGTGTGTTGAACCGGTAGGTCAATCCCGCCAGCACGCCATAGTTCAGCGTCGTTACGCCGGAGTTCTCCTGATAGCCAAGATACTTACCCAGCCGGGGATGGTCTGGTGTGATGAATCCCGGAATATGCAAGGGACTGAAGATGTCGGGCGTTCCGGTAACGATGCCCTGATAGATGCTGTATTGGTTGACCTGTCCATTGTACCTGTCTTCCGTACGGCTATAATAATTGACGCCCAGCACAACCCCAAGATCATGCCCATAGACCCGGTATTTGTTACCGAAGTTGATCGTATAGATCTGGTTCGGCGCCGCAGGTTTGTAAGAAGTGGTCAACACGGCGGGAAAAGACTGCATGATATTGTTGATGCGCAAAGCCTCTGCCGCCAACGCCGGACTGTTACGGCTCTGCAGAAAGAGCTGCTGTATCTGTGGCAGCCCCCCGGGATACTGATCCTTCAATTTCAAAAAAGCATTAGACAGATTGTGATCGCTGACCTTCTGTCCCCCAAAACCCATGTCGCTGCCTATAAAGCTATTGTACTTGCCACTAATGCCAATGGTCGAATTGGTTCCCAGCTGCGCGGAAAATTCCAGCATCAGGCTGTCCGGCACCGACTTTGTCTTTAGCTCTACGATGCCGGCCGATGCATCGGCCGGCCTGTCCGGTGTCATAGTTTTGTAGACGGTAAGGTTATCCAGCAGTCCGGCAGGGACCAGGTCCAAAGGGACGGCGCTACGGTCAGGGTCGGAAGAAGACAGCCGGGCGCCATTCAATTCCGCAATGACACTCCGATCGCCCATGCCCCGGATGGCAACATATCTGTCGTCGGTGATCGTCACACCCGTGACACGCTGTAAAGCCTGCGTAGTCGTAAGACTCGCCGTCTTTTGGATGTTCTCGGAAGAGATACCGTCCGACACGACAGCAGCCGTCTTGCGCTCATTCAGTAAAGCGCTTTCATTGTTCACTTTCCGGTGGGCCTGTACCACGACACTACCCAGCGACTTGCTATCCACATTCAATGATATGTTGACGGCAGACCTGCCTGCCACCTTTATCTCCCGGCCTTCATATCCCACATAGCTCACTGTCAGTACAACATCTGCATCGGGAACAGTGACGGTAAAATGCCCTCCCGCGTCCGTGACAGTATTTGCCTTTCCCCCCCTTACAAGCACAGTGACCCCGGCAAGCGGCTGCCCGGTCTTCCCATCTGTGACCTGCCCACTGACAGAAAAGGCTGCCGAAACCTGCCCCTTCGTGATAGATGTTTTATGAATAATGATCTTATCCTTTAACAAGCTGTACTCATGGCCCGACCCCTTTAGTATGGCCGACAGAATGATGGATAGCTTCACGGCTTTGAAGTCGGCCGTTATTTTTGTCTCACTCCGCCGGAGTTCGCCGGCATCATACATGAACCTCCCCGGTAGCTGCTGCTCCAGCTTATGCAACGCGCTGATGATATTGTCATCCTTGAATTGAATGGTCAGCGACTGTTCCAATACCTTGGTTTCCTGCCCGTACCCGTTGTTATAATACAGCAGGCCAAGGAGCATTGCCAGGGCCGTCCCCAGCCTGAACATGAAAATGGTCGATTGCTTCATAATTTCGAGATGTGTTAAAATGATTCCCTTCACGGCCCATAGGGCTATGTCAACGCGGGTTTTGCCCGGGGTTATTCCCCTTGGGGAATGCTTTTATGGATAATAAATTTCTATGGTGCTTTTATCAATGGCAGAACAACGGATGCCCGTAGATAAGGAAAGGGCCATCAATATATCTTTCAATGTATCATCCTCCGAGAACATGCCCGTAAATAATTTAATCGTATCCGGCTTTCGCCTCCGGATGACAAAATGGACACCGAACCTGCTTTCCAGGGCAGTGAACACCGACTGCAGAGGAGTCTCGGAAAAGGAAAAAGTTTTATGTATCCAGGCAATTGCCTGTGAACTATCCGCCTTTTGACGCCAGGCCCGTCCTGTGTTCCGGTCATAGATCAGCGCTTTACCGGCCTGCAAATCACCCATGTCCGCTCCTTCATGTGCCACACCTATCTTTCCGCTAAGCACTTGCACAATTGCACGGGTCGCATTCTGTGAATCGGATACTACAAAAGATGTCCCCAGCACCCGTATATCCATCTGTGCCGAATGCACGGCAAAGACCATAGACGGATCTTTGCGCACATCGAAGAATACATCTCCTTCCATATTTACCTTTCTCTCGTCGCCTCTGTAACGGACAGGATAAGTAATGCTGCTCCCGCTCCTCAATACAGCCCGGCTGCTGTCAGGCAAGGTCACCGTCCTGATCTCATAACTACCGGCTATCACCGTATGCTGTGCGATAGGATCGATACGGTCCAGGATGGGATAACGATAATGGTAGATTATTGCCGCCATGCTGGCAACAAGTATAAAGACAGCAGCGACACGCTGCCATCGCAACAAAGAAATAATGGAAGGCGCTTTTTTCGCCGGGTATGCTATGGCATGCAGGCGGGGCAGCAGGCGGGCTGCAATCGCTGCTCTCTTCTCTTCACTTAGATGATATTCCTTTTCTTCCGTGCGGTGAAACCACCCTTCGACGATCTGCAGATCTTCATCCGTAGCCTTACCGGTTAAATATCTTTGCAGCAGTCTTTTCAGTTGGTCGATAGTCATGTCAGCAGACCTTTACTACCTATGTCTCCGATCCATACTTTTTTAACCAGACCCCAATGTTAACATAAGGTTACTAAAAGAAAAGTAAGGTCATCGCGTTCTTGAGAGAGACTTTCAGCCGCTGTCTGGCTGTATTCAATTGATTGCGGACAGTTTGCTCGGAAAGTTGCAGCCGTTCGGCTATCTGGGAGATGGAACAATGTTCTTCGAGATTCATGAGATAGATCTGCCGCATTTTCTCCGGCAGCTCGCCTATTTCCTTGTCGATGGTTGCCTGTAGCTCTTTGATCAGGACGGTATCCATCACATCGTTCAGCTCAGGTAGAATAGCCTGGCTCACCTCTTCGATCCCCGATGGGGAGTGCAGCATCTCATTAAGGCGGTCAAGCACCTGGTATTTGACGGCAGTAAACAGGTATCCTGAAAAACCAGTATTGATACGCAGGGAGTGACGGCGGGTCCAGACAGCGGCAAACACGTTTTGCACTACATCCTCTGCGTCGGGCTCGCTCTGCAGCCGCTTCATGGCAAATACGAACAGCGGCTCCCACATCTGTAAATACAGGCTCTCAAAAGCCGCGGGATCATCCTGCTGGATACGAATTAACAGGTCTGCAATATTGACATCAGGTATCTCCATATCCACCATGAGCAATTAGTACTGCGCTGCAAAGATAAATGCTAATTTATTTCATCTTCTTACTTAACAATTAGATAAAAAAGACCCCCTCTTGGGCGGTCCCTGGAAAACTCAATTTACTTTTGGCGGCCTGCGGCCCAACCTCAACATCCCATTATAGGGATATTCAGGATTCAACACAAGCTGCTGTCTCTTAGGGTCGACAAGTAGATCCATCTCCTCCATTGGAATGGCTCCCAACAAAGGCTCACTGTCCCCGGGCAGCACGAATGCGTTACAAACAGACTTCTGATCCCCAAAATGTACCTCGATAGGCCCGACCACATCCCGTGTTATCGGCTGGCCATTGGCCATCGCCAATGTCGTCTGGTAAACCACCTGCAAGTCCAGGTAATCCCTGATGCTTTCGTTAATCGCCATGAGCCATGACCCCGTATCCACCACCATCCTCACCTGCATTCGTTTCACCTCTTCTTCCCCGATGATATGCTTCCGGGCCATCGCCATGTCTGTGCTGTTGATCAATTCAATTTCTGCATACACCATTCCCATACGATAAAAGTTTAAAATGAAAAAATGGTTTCATCCCCGCTGGACACGCCATCAGGTACTAAAACAAATTTCGCATTTACCCACTAAAATTTTTTGGAAACTTTTCCAGGACTTAAACTACAGAGTGGACCACCGGCCCACTGGCCGAAATGCGAAGCATTCACCGAGTCCTTTGAAAAGACATTAATGTTCGAGGTAACACCATCATTAGATATTTCTTTGGCGAAGGGACTTTTTCAATAACCCGGAGACAAAAAAATTAATACGTGCTCCCATTCTGCACTTTCCTCCCCTTCTTCCCCGCCTTCTTCTCGAACTCCAACACTTCCTTCGGCTTGGTATTCGCTGCTGGCGCTGTAGCGGCAGTAGACGAGGTTGAACTCTTGGATGTCTCTCGCTTGCCCAACGTATAGGTCTCGGTACGCGCAACCATACCCGTGGTGGGATCATAGAACTTCCAGACGCCGTGCTTAAGACCAGCTCCCTCGTTCTTTATGATGACGGTCTTGTAGTTATCGAGATGATCGATATCCTCAACTTGTATAGTATCATATTCTTTATCGGGGTTCAATGCTTTCCAGCTTTCCTCACGCAGCAACGTCCCGTTCATGCCAAAATACTGGCAAACCCCATCCTTGAACCCCCATTTATAGAACTCTACCCCTGTCAGGTCCCCCTGCAGGTTATAGAGCCTCCAGGTACCTTCTTTACGGTCGTTCTTATATATCCCCTCCTCCTCATACCCGGGCTCCCCTCTTACTTCATCGTAATGGTTCACCCATCGCCCCTGCTTCTTGTCCTGTTTATCGGTGCAGTTCAGGGTATCCCCATTGGGGCTGATCTTATAATCTTTCCATTGAGCGAAGCTCTTCACCGGATGTATCTGCAAGATAATCAATGAGAAAAGAAAGAATATCCACCGCATGATCGTTGATTTTACGGAGCGGACACCGCCCCATTGTCTTAAAAAAGAACGAAAATCATTCCAATTTATGATCTAACCCTTAACTTTCCGGGATGAACAAATTTGTTATGCTCACCTGCCTGCTATTCAGCAGCATATTGATCCTTGCCCCATCCGTGACCCGTGCGCAAAATCCGGCGGCTAAGCCCTCCGCACAGCCTGAAGGTCAAAAACTTACGCCCGAGCAAGAGGCAAAGATCGTCGCCCAGATGCAGGCAGAAGCCAAGAAGTTCACTATACCCCAGATGAAGGCGGCCCTGGAACAAAGCCCCAATCCGGTGCTATACGCCAAGCAAATACTCCAGAAAAGGTTTAAGATCGACACGATCATTGTAACAAAGACACGCAATTTTAGCAGCCTGGCCGACAGTTTGGCTTATACGGGTAAGATCAAAAAAGTATATGGCCCTTACGGTGATAAAAGCAACCGGTTCCTCGTACAACTGCTTACCAAGGCGCCCAATCAATTCTACCACATCAGCCAGATCTTTATCGACACATCTATCTTCCGCTATCGCATCGCGGATTCCCTTGGCAATCTCATCCTACGTAAATTACAGGACAGCGGCGCCAGCTTCGATCAGATGGCCAAAACCTATTCGATGGGAGGAGAGGGAGGAGGCGACCTGGGATGGATAGCACGGGGCGCAATGGTGCCACAGATAGAGCACGAGGTCAACGCACATAAAAAAGGAGAAGTATTCAGGATTTGGAGCGCTAATGGGCTTCATATCATCCGAAAGGTGGAGAATCCCAAACAAGATACAGGTTTCGCCCTCATGATGCGCGTGTGGCTGTAATTGCGCCACAGGCGCAATGCCCGAAGGGCCATCATTAGCGTCCGTGAAGAAGCCGGGCCGACCAGGCCCGACAATTAAAGAAAGTACCGCACCGCCAGCTCATACCCCTTCAATCCCAATCCCATGATCGTCCCCTTTGCCTTGGCAGAAACGTGGGACAGCTTGCGGAAATCCTCTCTTGCATGTACATTGCTGATATGCACTTCTATTACCGGGGTCGTTATGGCGGCAATAGCATCCCCTATCGCAACAGATGTGTGGGTATACCCCCCCGGATTGATGATAATCCCATCATAGGAGAATCCCACCTTCTGTAGCTGATCGATAAGCTCGCCCTCTACATTGCTCTGGAAATAATCGAACTTCACTGCCGGGAACAACTGCTGCAGCTCCTTAAAATACTGTTCAAAGGTCTTACTGCCATATACATCCGGCTCCCGGGTACCCAGCAGGTTGAGATTAGGTCCGTTGATAATGGCTATGTTCATGATTGGCCCTTTTTGATCAGCTCGATAAAGTCGTCGAAGAGGTAACGGCTGTCATGCGGTCCGGGGGTAGCTTCCGGGTGATATTGTACCGAAAACGCGGGCCGGTCTTTCAGCCGTATGCCCTCGATGGAGTCATCATTCAGGTTGACATGCGTAACCTCGATATTGGAGGCTTTTTTCACCGCCACGGGATCCACGCCAAAACCGTGGTTCTGCGTAGTGATCTCACATCTGCCGGTCACCAGGTTCTTTACAGGGTGATTGAGCCCCCTGTGCCCGTGGTGCATCTTAAAGGTGGGTATATCGTTGGCAAGAGCCAGGAGTTGATGTCCCAGACAGATCCCAAAGAGAGGCTTCTTTTCCTTTAATATCTCTTTTACGGTAGGAATGGCATAATCCATGGGAGCCGGGTCGCCGGGGCCATTGGAGAGGAAATAGCCATGCGGATGGAAGGCACGTACCTTATCCAGCGGGGTCCTGGCCGGAAATACTTTTACAAAAGCCCCTCTTTCCACCATGCATTGAAGGATATGTTGCTTTACCCCAAAATCCATCACAGCAATCCGTATATCGGCGCCGGGGTCGCCCAGTTCATATTCCTTTTCAGTGCTGACGACAGAGGCCAGTTCCAGCCCGTCCATGGAAGGGGTCTTGGCCAGGATCTCCCTTAACTGATCGATATCGGTTATTTCAGACGAGATGACACAGTTCATTGCTCCTTTGACCCGTACATGAGCCACCAGGGCGCGGGTATCCACTCCTTCGATACAGACGATATTATTGGCTTTTAGGTACTCATCCAGGGAGCCCTTGGCCTGCAGACGGGAGAACTGCTCTTCCAGGTTCCTGCCGATGAGACCGCGGATCTTGACGCCATCGGATTCGATGTCCGCATCCTTTACCCCGTAATTCCCGATATGGACGCTGTTCATGATCAGCACCTGCCCGTAATAGCTCGGGTCTGTGAACACTTCCTGATAGCCCGTCATGCCCGTATTAAAGCAGATCTCGCCGGAGGTGGTGCCTCTCTTACCGAATGCTTTACCGTAATGAACAGAACCGTCTTGGAGTAACAGGATGGCGTTGGGCATGTTGTAGAAAATTTCGCGAAATTACAAAAAAAGAGCGTCCTGGGACGCTCTTTTTGTACAAAAGAATTGAACAATTTATTCAGCTGCTTTCTTTTCTTTCTTTTCCTTTTTGGGAGCTTCTGCTGCAGGAGCCTCTTCGGTAGCTGCCTCAGTAGCGCCGCTGGCTTCTGCCTGGGCTTTCTTTTTGCCTCCACCTGCTCTACGAGTCTTCTTACCCGTGGCTTCTTTAGCCTCGCCCTTGCCTTTACCATAAACCTCGTTGAAATCTACCAGCTCGATCAGGGCAGTCTCGGCATTATCCCCGACACGGGTTCCCAGCTTGATGATACGGGTATAGCCACCAGGACGTCCGGCAACCTTTTCAGCGATAGGTCCGAACAGCTCGGCAATAGCTTCCTTGTCCTGCAGATAGCTGAATACAACCCTGCGCTGATGGGTGGTATTGTCCTTTGCCTTGGTGATCAGAGGCTCGATATAAGTCCTCAAGGTCTTGGCTTTAGCCAGAGTAGTAACGATCCTCTTATGAGCGATCAGTTGTGTGGCCAGGTTGCTCAACAGCGCTTTACGATGCGCGGTGGTCCTGCCGAGATTGTTGATTTTGTCTCCGTGACGCATGACATTTGATTTTAAACCTTACACCGTGTCAGGAATTGTAAGGCTGTATTAAAAAAGAGACCGGTCCCGAAGGCTCGGGACCGGCCATTATTAAAAAACTTATTCGTCATCCACTTTCAGCTTACCCAGGTCCATACCGAAGTGCAAGCCTCTTTCGCCCAGTACCTGCTCGATCTCAGCGAGGGATTTCTGACCGAAATTGCGGAATTTCATCAGGTCCTCTTGTTCATAGGTCACCAGCTCGCTAAGGCTGTTGATCTTCGCGGCTTTCAGACAGTTGAAGGCACGTACGGAAAGATCGAGGTCTTCCAAAGGCGTCTTCAGGATCTTGCGCAGTTGCAGCGTTTGCTCATCCACCAGGTCTTCCTTCTTCTCTTCTTTATTGTCGAAAGTGATATTCTCGTCGGTGATGATCATCAGATGCTGGATCAGGATCCTGGAAGCCTGTTTAACAGCTTCTTCCGGATGGATAGTGCCATCGGTGGATACTTCCATGATCAGCTTTTCGAAGTCGGTACGTTGTTCAACGCGGGTGTTCTCGATAGAGTACTTCACGTTCTTGATAGGCGTGAAGATAGCATCTGTCGGGATATAGCCAAAGGGTGCATCCTTAGGCTTGTTGTCTTCTGCAGGAACATAACCACGGCCCTTGCCGATGGTGATCTCGATGTCCAGTTTGGCAGAAGAATCCAGGGTACAGATCAGCAGACCGGGGTTCATTACCTCGAAGCTGGGGGTTGCTTCTCCCAGGGTTCCGGCAGTGAATTCCGTTCTGTTCTTCAAGCTCAGCGTGATCTTTTCCTGTGTCACTTCATGTTCAACTTTCTTCTTGAACCGAACTTGCTTCAGGTTAAGGATGATCTCAACCACGTCCTCTGTCACACCTTTCAGCGTGGCAAACTCATGGTCGGCTCCTTCGATCTTGACCCCAACGATCGCGTAACCTTCGAGCGAGCTCAGCAATACCCTGCGCAAGGCATTCCCGATGGTGACACCATATCCCGGCTCTAAAGGACGAAATTCGAATTGAGCTTCAAAATCAGTCGCTTTTTGAAGAATGATTTTGTCTGGTTTCTGGAAATTTAAAATGGCCATATTTAAAATTTCGATTTAACGATTTAACAAGTGAAAGCAAATCTTTACTTGGAATACAATTCAACAATCAACTGCTCCTTAATGTTCTCTGGTACACTCTCACGCTCAGGGTATGCGATAAAAGTACCTTTGAATTCGGCTTCGGTCCAGTCCAGCCAGTTGAATTTGGCATTCTTACCACGGATCTGGCTGGTAATACCTGTATTACCCTGTGTGCTTTCCTTGATGCCGATGACATCACCTGGCTTCAACTGGAAAGAGGGAACATTGACGATCTCCCCGTTGACAGTGATATGCTTGTGCGTAACCAGCTGACGGGCGCCGGGACGGGAAGGAGCTATTCCAAGACGGAACACCGTGTTGTCCAGACGTGCTTCCAGCAGCTTGATCAGGTTCTCACCCGTAACGCCTTTACGACGTACAGCTTCTTCAAACGTCTTGCGGAACTGACGCTCCAACACTCCGTAAGTATATTTTGCCTTTTGCTTTTCCTTCAGCTGCAGGGCATATTCACCCAGGGTCTTTCTCTTGCGGGTAGGACCATGCTGACCGGGAGGGTTGCTGTTCTTTGTTAAATACTTTCCATTACCTAAGATGGGCTCACCGAAAATGCGGGAGATTTTGGTCTTTGGACCTCTGTAACGTGCCATAATTTGATTGTTAGATTTTTAAGTTCCCGGATAAGATTATTTAAAAATCTTAAAATTCAATCTTACCCAGCTTTATACAAATAAGGAATCCACCCCATAGGGTGGTTCCGGATTAAACTCTACGTTTCTTGGGAGGACGGCAGCCATTGTGAGGCAGCGGAGTCACATCCTTGATCATTACTACTTCAATACCGCTGTTGGCCAGGGCGCGGATAGCGCTTTCGCGACCGGAACCAGGACCTTTAACGTATACGTCCACTTTCTTCAGCCCGGCATCCAAAGCCGTCTTGGCGGCGTCGGAAGATGCCATCTGCGCAGCATAGGGAGTGTTCTTCTTGGAACCCTTGAAGCCCATCTTGCCGGCGCTGCTCCAGGAGATCACCTGGCCATTCTTGTTAGTGAGACTGATGATGATGTTGTTAAAGCTGGCAACGATGTGTGCATCGCCATAAATGTCCACCTTTACAACTCTTTTCTTCGCAGCGACTTTTGCGCTGGGTGCTTGTGCTTTTGCCATGTTGTCAAATAAAAGGTAATCTTTAATTTTTTAAGATCGGCCCCATCCGGAGCCTGGACCAACCCTCCTCCTGCACCGGGTATCCGTAGTTGATCCTTCAAATGGTGCATTATGTAATAAGCTGCAACCTGCCAATGGCAGGTTGCAGCTAAAACTTACTATTTCTTGGCTACTTTCTTCTTGCCGGCTACTGTCTTCCGTTTGCCCTTACGCGTACGGCTGTTGGTCCTGGTACGCTGACCACGGACTGGCAGACCCTTACGATGACGCAACCCGCGATAGCAGGCAATATCCAACAGACGCTTGATGCTCATCTGCACCTCGCTGCGAAGCGCACCTTCCACCTTGAACTCATTGGTGATGATGTTACGGATGGAATTCAGCTCATCGTCATTCCACTCATGCACCTTCTTGTCAAAGCTGATGCCTGCCTTGTTCAGGATATATTGGGCAGTGCTGCGGCCAATACCGAATATATAGGTAAGTCCGATCTCCCCTCTTTTGTTTTTTGGTAAGTCTACACCGGCAATACGAGCCATATTTTATTTCTGTTTATTATTCACTAACTGGTTAACAGGCCTTTGGCCCTGAATTATCCTTGTCTTTGTTTGAAACGAGGATTCTTCTTGTTGATAACATACAGCTTCCCCTTCCTCCTCACGATCTTACAATCGGCGCTGCGCTTCTTAATGGATGCACGAACTTTCATGATTATATTTATTTGTATCTGAATATAATTCTACCCCTTGTCAAATCATAAGGACTCATCTCCACCCCTACCTTATCACCCGGCAGGATGCGGATATAATTCATTCTCATTTTCCCAGAGATGGTGGCCAGTATTTCATGACCATTTTCCAACTTTACCTTAAACATAGCATTGGATAAGGCCTCTATGATCGTACCATCTTGTTTAATGAGTGCTTGTTTAGCCATACAGATTTTGGGAGCGCAAAGATAGGAATAATTTAATTTGGATCAAAATAATGCAAAAACATAATTTTCCGGCGGGTCCGACACGGACCCGACAAATATCGGTCAAAACAGAAAGATCCCTGGGAAAAAGCCTCTTAAGAGGCCTGGATACCTTGGGGCCTTACAAGCTCCACCTTCGTCATTTGACGATAATGGTTCTGTAATTCATGCACATACAGCGGTTGGGTGATGTGACGCCTGTCCTCCCTGTACCACATCTCGAAATGAGAGAAATCACCAGGGCTAGCCAAAAGGATGCGGAATGGCCCCCTTTTGTACTTTATCCCTGTCCCGAATGCCTCTTTCTCAAATCCAATAAGGATTAACTGATTGTCATCCAATGGGATAGGAAATAATTGATCCATAGTGTACCAGAAGTCCTGCACGCTGGTCTGCACACAGGCCATCTTGTCCGGCTCATTGAGACCGATCACTTCACCTTCAGAGCGCCGGCCTTCGAAATCGGCCAGCAGGTAGTCTCCAACTTTTAGTTCATGATATCTGATCATACGGCAATCGTTTGTGCGTCGGGTCTGTTTATTCCGAAATTTACCCATCCCCGCTGCACAGTTTAATGACGGTAACTTCGGCGGGGCTGCTTCGACACGCCCCTTCTCGTTCATGACCTTCGCCAAGGCTCGGTCACAGCCAATGGACCTGTGGTCCATCTTGGATTATTTTCTAATTTACGGCTTTTTGCGAGTAAATCCCAAGAACTTTCCCACAGGTCAGAAGGACGGCCTTAATGGACCAAGGGTCCATTGTCTGGGACCATAGGTCCCGACCGAGGAGGAGCGTGTCGAAGCAGCTCCGACGAAGGCCTCAGACATTAGATGCCGTGAGGACGGTCAGTCCACTAATCTCAAAGCCGCTAACTGACTGTTTATGAAGACTATCTCCTCCGGAGTCAGCTTTACATCGATAGCCCTGGCATTCTGCACTGCTTGCGCGGCATCCCTCGCCCCCACCAAGGCAATCGTAATGCCCGGACGCTCAAGGGTCCAGCGTATGACAAGCTGGGCCAGCGTAGCGGACTTCGATTCAGCCAAAGGACGCAATTTATCCAAAAAAGAATTGATACTCAGTATATTATCCGGCTTGTAAAACTTACTCCCCGCGCGCGTGTCCCCTTCCCCAAAGGAATGTCCCGGCTTGATCTTGCCGGTCAGCAATCCCCGCTGTAAAGGACTGTACGCAAGGATCGCCTTCTTGTGCTCTATACACCAGGGCACCAGGTCCTCCTCGATGTCCTTGTTCACCATGCTGAAGGGCACCTGGTCGGAAGCCAGGCTCAGGGTCTTCTCAGCCTCTTTCATCAACTCCATATTGTAATTGCAAACCCCAGCCGCCCTGATCTTCCCTTGCTTTAATAAGGATGCTACAGCCTCCATAGTCTCCGATACAGCGGTCGTGGTGTCGGGCCAGTGTATCTGGTACAGATCGATATAGTCTGTCCTCAATCGCCGGAGACTGTCCTCACATTCTTTGATAATACCGTCCTTGCCCGCATATTTATATATTTCCAATGGCAGCCCATTATTATCCTGGCTCTTAAAGCCAAACTCACCGACCTTAACATCCCATCGCATCCCAAACTTGGTCATGATCTGAACCTTGTCCCTGGGTATCCCCACCAGCGCCTCCCCTACTATCTCCTCACTAAGCCCCTGCCCATAGATCGGCGCCGTATCGATGGATGTCACCCCCTGATCATAAGAAGCACGAATGGCCTCCACCGCATCCTTTCTTTCGGCCCCACCCCACATCCAGCCCCCAATGGCCCAAGCCCCGAATGTAATGGCAGATGCTGACAGCTTCGATTCACCTAATTGCCTGTATTCCATAGTTGTATTTTTTTAGCACCTCAAAGGTAACCAACGGCGCCAGCAGGCTAATTACTTACATTTTAATGAGCTGCAGGAGGCGGCTGTCATGAGTGTACTTTCACCCCCGCAGACCAGGTGGAAACCACCCTCGTTTGCAGCACCTCATCCCATGTCACCTTCATCAGATCTTTATCAAGAATGATAAAATCAGCTTTTTTGCCGGGCTCGATGCTCCCTATCTCCTTTTCCAGGCAATCTGCCCTGGCCGCCCAAATGGTCATACCACGGATAGCCTCCTCCCTGCTAAGCGCATTCTCAGGCTGAAATCCCTCCTCCGGCCATCCCTTGGCATCCACCCGGAAAACGGCCGCTAAAAAGGTCTTAAAAGGGCTTATGTCCTCTACGGGGAAGTCCGTGCCCAACGGTATCCATCCATTCTGCTGCAACAGCTGCTTGTAAGCATACCCACCTTTCAACCGTTGCGCTCCCAGCCTGTCCCGGGCCCAATACATATCGCTGGTGGCATGCGTGGGCTGCACAGACGGTACGATCGACGCCTTACCAAACAGGTCGAAATCACCTTCATTGATGATCTGCGCATGCTCGATCCTCCATCGCTTGTCATTCTTACCTCCCAGATGCTTATTGTAAATGGTCAACATGACCCTGTTGGCAGAATCCCCGATAGCATGGGTGCACAATTGGAAATCCGTCCCCTGCAGCCTTTGCGCCAGACTGTCGAAATGAGCCGGATCGCTCAGCAGGAATCCCGACCACCCGGGCCGGTCAGCGTACGGCTGTAACAGACAGGCGCCCCTGCTCCCCAACGCTCCGTCTGCATAAGCTTTGACGCCTTTTACATACAATCTGTCCGTCTTATAAGGTCCCTTGGGGATATAATAATCGAGATTCTCGGGCCGGTCGCTTATCATAACATACATCCGCATCCGTAATTTCCCCGCCCGTTGCAAACTGTCGATACCTTCAATATCCTTCCGGTCGAGTCCGCAATCGGTCACTGTCGTCAGTCCCTGGGCAAAACAATGCTGCTCGGCCGCCGCCAGCTGCGCGGCAAACTCATCGAATGACACAGGAGGCGCCACAGCTCTCACCAAATGTTGGGCATTGTCGATCAGTATACCCGTCAGTCTCCCCTTCTTTGTCTCTATCATCCCGCCGGTCAACCGCTGCCCGGGTTTCACGCCCCCCAGCTCCAACGCCCGTGCATTCGCCAGCAGCGCATGTCCATCCACCCGCTCCAGCACAACAGGAGTTGTGGGAAACAGCTCATTCAACTTCTTATTATCAGGGAATGCCTTGCCTGGGAATTTATTCTGATCCCACCCACGCCCCATGATCCACTCCAGACCAGGATGCGCCTTGGCAAACTCCTGCACCCTTCGCACCATTTCGTCAGAACTCGTACTCCCAAAAAGATCGGCAGCATACAGGGAATGACCATACCCGACGAAATGTGCGTGGGCGTCGATAAAGCCGGGATATATAGATCTCCCGCCCGCATCCACGGTCTGCGCCGAGGAAAACCCATCCAGGATATCCTTGTCTGTTCCTACCCCCAGTATCTTTCCATCCTTCACGGCAAAGGCTTCCGCTTTGGAAAAGGCGTTGTCTACGGTGTAGACGACAGCGTTGTAAATAATCAGGTCGGCAGACTGACGTGAATGACAGTCCGACAGTAAGACCAATAATAAAATGGCAAAAGTCGATAGACGGGGAAACATAATTCAATTGTTTTCTCCCTCCGAATATACTCTAAAGTCCGGAACGGTCCTCCGGCCCGTTCGATTTATTCCGCCCAACTCATCGTATACCCCGGATTTTCGATCTCCAATGCCTCCACAGTCAGCATCAGGGGATGAAAAGTGTCCACCATTACGGCCAGTTCCTTTGTTTCCTTCGCTCCGATGCTGCGTTCGACGGCGCCCGGATGAGGTCCATGAGGGATGCCACTGGGGTGCAGTGTGATCATACCCTTTGTGACATTCTTCCGGCTCATGAAGTCTCCGTCTACATAATACAATACTTCATCGCTGTCGATATTGCTGTGATTATACGGCGCCGGGATGGACTGTGGATGATAGTCGAACAGCCGGGGGCAAAAAGAGCATACAACGAAATTATTGCCTTCAAAGGTTTGATGAACAGGCGGCGGCTGATGCACGCGACCGGTGATAGGCTCGAAATCATGTATGCTGAACGCAAAAGGATAGCAGCAGCCGTCCCAGCCCACGACGTCAAAAGGATGCCGCCCATAGTGAATACCATAGACCCTCCCCTTCTTCTTTGTCTTGATAAGAAAGTCCCCTTCTTCATCTATCGTTTGCAGCTCATGTGGAGGCCGGATGTCCCGCTCACAGTAAGGTGAATGCTCCAGCAACTGTCCATATTTGCTTAGATATTTCCGGGGGTAGCGTATGGGGCTAAAAGACTCCACAATAAAAAGACGATTATCGGCATCGCTAAAAGACATCTGATAAATGGTGCCTCTGGGAATGACAAGGTAATCCCCGTATCCAAAATCCAAGTTGCCGTACATCGTCCGCAAGGTCCCGCTGCCTTTATGAATAAAGATCATCTCATCTGCGTCCGCATTCTTATAAAAATAGCCGGACATGCTTTCTTGCGGAGCCGCCAGCACGATATGACAATCATTGTTGACAAGCACCGGTTTGCGGCTTTGAAGATAATCTTTCTGAGGACGGATATTGAAGCCCTCAAAGCTGCGGTGCTTCAGCATCTTCTCTTCCGCCACACGCGGCTGGACATCATATGGCTCATCCACATGGATGATCTCCGTAGGCGGATGACAATGATACATCAGCGAATAATCGTTGGAAAACCCCTCGGTCGAGAAAAGCTGTTCAGCATAAAGTGCGCCATTGGGTTGACGGAATTGTGTATGACGTTTGTGAGGAATAGACCCCAACTTATAATAATGTGGCATGTAAATGATTTTGTATGGTGTGCAGATAAAATAAATGGGTACAACGGGGTGATCTCTTTCAACTCCCCATTTCCAGGGCCACCATCAGGAAATAATATTTCCAGTTGCGCTTGTCTATCCAATACGTGAAATTGCGGAAGTATGGCATACGCGTTCGTTGGGATAAAGTTAATAAATCTTAATTTACAGCCGAAATAATTAGCATGCGCACCTTGACAACAGCCGGCCTCATCGTGATAAAGGACCGGAAATTATTATTGGCTTTCAGCAACAACAAACAGGCTTTTTATCTTCCGGGCGGCAAGACGGACCGGGAAGAATCTACGGAAAACGCCCTCCGGCGGGAAGTCAGCGAAGAGCTGGATATCACGCTGGACCCCGGAAAGATCCGGTTCTATACCCATATCACAGCCCCTGCCTTCGGAGAGCTTGACGGCATCATCATGGAACAGGATTGCTTTCTCTATGAACTGCACCAGCAGCCAACCCCCTCGGCCGAGATCGGCGATCTCCGCTATTTCAATACACATACCTATAAAGAGCAATCCCAACAGGTCCCCGGCGTGGTCATGGTCATGCACCAATTGCGGTCAGACGGCCTTATCGATTAAAAAACAGCATCATGTTGCGCATCGGTCTCCTATCTGACACCCATCATTTCCTCGATGAAAATATATTCCGCCATTTCGACGCCTGCGACGAGATCTGGCACGCAGGAGACTTCGGCACGGCCCAGCTGGCTCAGCGCCTGTCCTCCTTTAAACCGTTGCGCGGCGTATATGGCAACATCGACGGACAGGATATCCGAAGCCTCTACCCCGAGAAATTGAGATGGACCTCCGAAGAGGTCAATGTTTATATGACACACATCGGCGGCTATCCTCCCCGCTATAACCCAACGGTAAAAAAAGAGCTCCAGGCCAATCCTCCGGGTCTGTTTATTTGCGGTCATAGCCATATCCTCAAGATCATGTACGATGACAAGCTCAATTGCCTGCACATGAATCCCGGCGCAGCCGGCAACCAGGGATGGCACCAGGTCCGTACCATCGTTCGTTTTACCATCGATGGGAAAGATATGCGGGATTGTGAGGTGATCGAGCTGGGACGACGGTCATAGATATTCCAGTATCTTGCTCCGCAGCTCATTCGGCTTGAACGGCTTGCTTACAAAATCATTCATACCGCATAAAAGTATATCCTGCAATATCTCGTTTTTGGGAGAAGCCGTAACGGCTATGATGGGAATGTCTTTAAAATGCTTGCGGATCTTCCGGGTACAGGCAAACCCATCCAGCACAGGCATCTGCACATCCATAAGGATCAGGTCGTATTTTTTCCTGCTGACAAACTCTATTGCCTGCCAGCCATCCGCCACTACATCCATATTCGCACCCCATCCTGTGATAAAACGTCGTGCAATATTGGCATTAAACGTATTGTCTTCCGCCAGTAAGATCAGCTTATTGCGGAATGGCTCATTGCCCCTGACCGCCGCCTTCTGCACGGGAGCAGCCGGCTCATTCGCATTGCCTGGCTGAAGCAGAACGGTAAAATTAAAATCAGACCCCTTCCCCACCTCGCTGTCTACGACGATGGCGCTGTCCATCAGTTCCACAAGCCTGGCCGATATGGAAAGCCCCAAACCGGTGCCCCCATACAGGCGGGTGGTATTGCTGTCCGCCTGTGTGAACCGCTCGAATATCTTATTCTTCTTTTCCTCGGCAATGCCGATGCCGGTGTCGATGACGGAGAATTTGGTGACATAGGCGGCGCCTCTTTCCTCTATCATCGATATCTTCAGCTTCACCGACCCCTCCCGGGTGAATTTTATAGCATTGCTGATCAGGTTGTTCAATACCTGCGAAAGCCTGAAATTATCCCCCCTCACCATAAAAGGCATCTTCTCGTCATATTCCACATCGAATACGATGCCCTTCTCCCTGGCCTTATAGCTAAAGGACTGATACAGGCTTTGAGCAAGCTCCCTGAGATTGAAGTCGATGGCCGACAGCTCGATCTTCCCGGAATCCAGCTTGGTAAAATCAAGGATATCATTTATAATATACAGAAGGCTCTCTCCCGAGAATTGTAACGTACGCAGGTCTTCTTGTTGATCCTCTCTGGGATTGCCCTGTAACATCAAATGCGTGATGCCGATGACGGCATTCAACGGGGTCCGCAGCTCATGGCTCATGACGCTCAGGAACTGCGACTTGGCCTTGGCAGCCTGCTCGGCCTTCTCCTTCATCTGCAACAGCTCCTCCTCACGTTGCCGGCGGGAAGAAATATCTCTTATAAAAGCGCTATAATAGGATTCATTCTCATCCCGTATGCCCGTTATCGTTAGCTCTATGGGGAATTCCTCTCCGCCTTTTCTAACGGCAGTCAGCTCGATACGTTGGTTCACAAAGGATTCGCTTGTCTCGCCGGCAAAACCCTTGAACCCGTTCCAGCTGGAATATTGATAGGACATGGGGATAATCGTTTCCATCAGGGTCCGGCCTTTTACCTCGTTCTCGGCATATCCGAATATCTCTACAGCCGCCTTGTTCCAATGAATGATATGTCCCACCTCATCTACCAGCACAATGGCATCCAGCGCCGAAGATATCACGCCGCTGAGCATGATCTCGTTCTTCCGGAGAAGTTTCTGTGTTTGCTCGTTCTCTTTTATCTTCTGGTCCAGCGCGATGTTCAGCTGCTCGGATTCGGCCAGCTTTTCCAGGAATATCTGCTCTATCTGTGCCTGCGTAAATATGCCCAGATGCTCGCGGTCGACGATCTCCTTGGGTATCAGCGTAAGCATATACGGGAAAGCTTCCAGTTCCTTATAGCTGGCGGAGAAGGCCTCGTATGTCTTTTCGAATATCTTGCCTGCCAGCGGCTCCCCATAGTTGCCGCCGATGAATTTAAAGACCTCGAAGCTGAGGAATTGCAGCTTGCGGAATGCCTCGCCTTCTCTGATCCCCTCCTGCAACTCGTTCAGATCCTTTAGTTTCTTTTCTACATAACCTTCTCCCGCCCTTCCGAATTTATCACTCACATCATCGAGAAAGCTGCGCAGGAATTCAATGGCTAAAATATTCTTCTGCTCACTTTCCGGTACAAAAAGAATATTGAAGATATGGTCCTGGAGGATACCGGGGAATCGTTGACGCACGCTTTCCCGGAGGGTGTCCCTGGTAAATAGCTCCGCCTCGAAAGTGGTGAGATATTTTTCAAAAAGGAGATAAGTGGAAAAGATCTCTTCCACCTTTTTTCCCGATGCTTTGCTTCCCAGTTGTATCAGCTGAGGAGCACTAGCCGTGGCAGGGATGCGGGAAATAAGATAGTCGAACAAAGACTTATATAAATGCGAACGCGCGTCCGAGTTTGCCCGGACAGCGCCCTTATTTTTTCCGGCGCTCCTGTTCTTTGCTTTGAGGAGGTTCTTCAGCATGAATAGGCCGTCAGGAAGACAAGCAGGGGTCTAAATTTTTTCATAACAAACTGGATTTTGAAACAATAATTACGGGTAAATCCCGTATGGATAAGTACCTGATCCTGTTATCCGGTCTATATGCAGTTCTACCCTCCATATATACTCTTAACGGATTCATTATAAAAAAATTGCGATATCCATGAACGAGCTCCGCTCCGATCAATTCACCTTTCACGAAAGGCTAAACGCTACTTTTCTGGCGGAGCTGTTCGAAGGCGATACTATTTACGCAGAGACTGTCTTTGAGGATTTTCTACGCGATCTACCCACCTACTGGGAAAGGGTTCAAACGTCCTACCAGCATAAGAACCTGCCTCTGCTGGGCACAAATATCCACACCTGCAAGACATTATTCGGCTACGTGGGATTTACAGACCTCCAGGAGCTCTGCCAGGAATTTGAGAACAAATGCGCTATCTATACAGCAGAAGAGCTACAGACCGACTTCGCTACCCTTGTTCGAAAAAAGCAGGAAGCACAACATATAATAGAAAATGAATATAAAAGACTGAAAAGATACAATGAAGGGGCATGAAGACAACCTGTATCATAGTGGAAGATATCCAGATCGCCGCAGACTTTCTCAAAAAATTCTGCGAGAAGTCAGGTCTTGTGGAAGTTAAAGGACATTTCCTCAACGTCCCCGACGCGCTGGTATTCCTCGATGAACACAAGCCCGACCTTATCTTTCTCGACGTAGAAATGCCTGGAGCCAATGGATTCCAATTGTTGGACAGCCTTACTTATTCTCCTAAGATCATACTCACTACTTCCAAGACCGAATATGCTTTCGACGCCTTTCAATACAATGTCAACGACTATTTAAAAAAACCTTTTACATACAAGCGGTTCCTGGAATCCATTCACAAGGTCCAGGGCCTGCCGGCCCCTGGAACAGGGCCCACCCCCGCCACGCCCCCTCCCTCGGACATCGACTTCCTCTTCATCCGGGCGGACGATAAACTGGTCAGACTAAAAAAAGAGGACATACTTTTTATGGAGAGCATGCGCGACTACGTCAAGTTTGTAACCCCCGGCAAGACATATGTAACCTACAGCACCCTGAAAAGCATGGAAGAAAAGCTGGGTGGTCCCTCCTTTATAAAAGTGCATCGCTCCTATATCATCAACATCAATAAGATCGATGACATCAGGGGTAATACCATATACGTACAAGGGAACGCCATTCCCGTAGGTAAAGGACATAAAGAAGAGCTTGCCGCCCGCCTTAACCTCCAATAATCCGCCCCCGTTTTTCCCTTCATCGGGCTAATCTTTCTTTCGTCGGGCAGAACAGCATTTTGGTCGAAAAAACTCTTTGCATCCGCAGGGATTTTACATCTTTGTATCAGCAAACGAAACAAACCCGATCCTGAAAAAACCAAGCAAAGGTCCAAACCAAGAAAAACCCTAAATCCAGATCCGAACAAAGACTAAGAAGAATCCCTAAATCCTGAAAAACCTGATCCAGATCAAGAAAAACCAAGAAAGATCCTAATCCGAGAAACCGAACTGATCCAAATCCGAAAAACCGCCACGATCCGAATCAAAGAAAAACCAGAAGATCTCTTTATCCCGACAACTGAAAAAAAAGAGTAGTGCAAAGATCCAATCGTCCGAAAGAAACACCTGCCTGGGCAAAACCTGGAATAGTGAATCCGTCCGAATGATGACTAAATTTTGATCGCTAGAATTAGCCGAAAGATCGTTGGCCCTGACAAAAAAATTGATGCCGCGGATAGCTCCGCGGCATCTTTATTTTACGCGATTGATCTGGCCCATGCCAGCCCCTAGAACCAAGGCCTGGCAATACCCTCCCTGAAAGGCCAGGGTATAGACGCCAGAATGATCACAAGGGCTATCAGGAAGAGCCAGAACGTCCTTTTCTGCTTCGCCGCATCCGGAATACTCTTCTTCGTTACACGCCGGCCAATAGTGATCAGTACAATGGCAATGATCATGGCCGTGATATGCTCCACCCCATAAAACCGTGCTACCCTGTCCGTTCCCATGTCCCCCAGTCTCTTTACCCCCCAGGGGCCAAATATCCACTGATATAGCCCCACCAGCAGCTCTATATGCGCTGAGATCATCAGGAACAACGCTATTTTGGCCTGACCCGCACTAAAGGGCTTTTTCCCCGTCATGCCGGCCAGGCTCATTAAAACGCTTATAACAAGCAATAAAAGAATAACCCATCTCAAAAAACTGTGTAAGTGCAGAAGTCCAGTGTACATGTAATTTGAATTTTAAATTTTGGAAAGGTGCCCAAAGCTACAAAGCACACGACGGATGGGAAAATTTTCCGGAAATGGGAGGGGCCAAGTATATTCATCCGTCTTTACTATATTGATTATCAAATAATTGCAAAAATGGCATCGTTTTAGGCTTATTGGGGACAGAAATATTGAAAACAATACCTTATGAAACCCTGTACCCATGTTGCAGCATTGATCCTGGCCCTGACATTGTCCCTATCCGGGAATGCCCAGACCTACACGGTCACCAGTAACAACCAGACCTGGGCATCCCTCGTCTCAGGCGGCACCTGTAACAACTGTACCATTAATATCCCCGCAGGCTGGACACTCCTGCTGAATTCCAATGGCACCTGTAAAGGCTGTACATTCAATGGAGGCACAGTAAACATTACTTCTAACTTCGATTTCAGCAACGGGTCTACTACTTTTAATAACGACACGCTGCTTATCAATAAGACCACTTCTTTCAACAACGTCAGCTTTTCCAACGACAGCGTTGCCGTTAATTTCGCGCTGTCCAGCTCGAACAGCACTTCTACGATCAGCCATACTCGTATGCAAATGAACGCTAACGTGACATTCAACTCGGCCACCTTTACCAATGACTCGATCCATATAGCCAATACGACGCTCCAGGTCAATAACTCGACCGCCTCCTTTACCTCTTCTTTTATAGAGGTTTCAGGCAACAGCGGTTCCATATCCCTCAATGCCGCCTCCTTTACAAGCAGCAACGTGGTGCTTTCAAATAACTCTACCCTGAACACCAGCAACGCATTTAGCTCCGACGGCACCAGTTTTACCATGCACGACGGCAGCACGATGAAAGCCAGCTCAGTAACGATAAGCAACAACAGCAATATCACAATGGACGGGACTTCCAACAGCCTCACGTCCTCCAACGCCCTGACGGTCAGCAACAGCAAGATGACGATGAACAGCAACTCCACCGTCAAGGCGAGCTCCATCACCGCTACAAGCACCACGATCACTGCCTCCGGCGGTACGATCACGTCGAGCAACGCCATCACGCTCACAGGCAGCAGCCTGACTACCAGCGGCAGTACGGCTATAACAGCCAGCTCCTTCACCGCGCAATCCTCCAGCACGGTGACCATGAGCGGCACCTCCAACCTGACCTCCAACAACAACATAGATATCAATGGCAGCAGAATGGTCCTCAACGGCAGCGCATGGGCCAACGCAAAAAACGCGTTTATCATCGAAGGCGCCAGCAAGGTCACCGTCGGTGACGGCAGCTCCGCCAGCACGGCCCATATAATGACCAACAATTCACTGCAGGTCCTGGGCGGTTCGCAATTGGGGATTGCCAACGGCAACAACTACCTCTACACCTCGTCTAATACTTATACCGACGGCTCGCACACCTATACGATAGGGACCAACAATATCAGCTGCGGCGCGGGGCACTCCAATGCCTGCGCTTCAGGCTATGTCTACGGATGTGCTACATTGAACAATAGCGGCGCGGTTGGTTGTGTGACCCTCGCCCTGTCGATACCGGAGCTCACCGCACACGTCTCCAACGGACAGGTGCTTCTCTCCTGGCAGATCAGGACAGGCAGCAGTATCGATCGTTTTCTTATCCAGCACAGCGCTAATGGCACTGATTGGACACTCGTCGGTGAAGTGACGGTCAATGACTTCTTATCCACTTATAGCATGCAGGACGCACAGGCACAGCCCGGCGCCAATTACTATCGTCTCCAGGTAGTGGACAGGGATGGACGCTCCGCCTGGTCCGCTATCGCCTCTGCAACCCTCGACGCAGTTGTCGGACAAACGGCAGTCTTCCCTAACCCTATAAAAGGACATACTTTCTTCCTAAAGACCCCTTCTACCGATGCAGTGGTTCTGAAGGTGTTCACGGTCAGTGGTCAGCCCCTGCTGCTCAGCCCCCTCAAGGGGCAGACCCAGTACACCGTACAATTGCCCGCTACGCTCGTTACGAATACCTGCCTGCTTGTGCAGATCATCGGCAACGGACGTACGCAAACATTTACAGTATTGGCCCAGTAGGGGCAATGATGCAAACATTTACGGTATTGGCACAATAAGTGTAGATTTGCTCTCATGAGCAAATTAGAAAGATCATGCTTTTATATATTGCTTAGCCTCAGTCTGTCGGCGACAGCCTGCAACGGGCACGGAGGGAATACTAAAGAAGAGGACGCCATTTTGAAAAAACCACCCTTCGCCGCCCTCACCGACAGTCTCAATGGAGACGCAGGCGACAAGGCAGGTATCTACTTCAGAAGAGGGGATCTCCTGTCGAGGAACGATCTGCACGAACTCGCAGCCAACGATTATAAGAAAGCCTGGGAGCTTCGCCCCGACGAGATCACAGGTCTTCGCTTTGCCTCAACGCTCAGCATCATCAGTCGCCCGCAGGAAGCCATACGGCTCCTGGAAGACTGCCGGAAAAAATTCCCAAACAATACGGGCTTCTCCAATATGCTGGGTGACCTATACCTTCAGGTAGGTCAGACAAAACAAGCCTTACAGCTCTATAACGATATGCTTCACGCCGACTCGACGGACTTCGAAGCCTGGTATGAAAAAGGGCTCCTGCAGGAAAAGACCCTGGACACTACCGGCGCCCTGGCTTCTCTTCGAAAAGCTTATACCCTGCAGCCCGTCAATACCTATGCCCTGGAGCTGGCCTATATCTATGCTTTGACCAGGAACGCCGAAGCCATCGACCTTTGTAACGAAGTCTTGGGAAAGGACAGCACACACGAGCTCATCGACCCCCTGTTTATCAAAGGTATCTACTACGCCGGCATCGGAGAGGGTAAACAAGCCATCGCCCAGTTCGACTCCTGTATCAGGCGCGACTGGAAATTCACCGACGCCTACCGTGAAAAAGGCATCGTGCTCTTTCACCAGGGCAAATACGCAGAAGCCCTCGAAGTATTCCAGATGACGATAAAGGTTTCCAATACCTATGCCGACGGATATTTCTGGATAGGCCGCTGCTATGAAGCCACCGGCCATAAGGAGGAGGCTACACTCTTCTATCAACGCGCACTGGCCCTCGACAAGGATTTTACAGAAGCCAGGGAGAGGATACAAAGACTCAAATAACACAAACCATAAACAAAAACAAAATGCCCACACCGATAATTGCGCCATCTCTGCTCGCCAGCAACTTCCTCCGCCTGGAAGAAGAATGCAAAATGCTCAACGACAGCCAGGCAGATTGGTTCCACCTGGATGTGATGGACGGACGTTTTGTTCCTAATATCAGCTTTGGCCTTCCCGTCATCGAACAGATCCGCAAGGCAACTACCAAAGTTTGCGATGTCCACCTGATGATCGAAGAGCCGGAGAAATTCACGGAAGCCTTTAGAAAGGCAGGGGCAGACAGACTCACCGTACACCTGGAAGTATGCCGGCATCTCCACCGGAATATACAACAGATCAAATCCCTGGGCATGAAGGCGGCCGTGGCTCTCAATCCCGCCTCTCCGGTCGAGCTCCTCAGCGACATCCTCGGCGACCTGGACATGGTGCTGATCATGAGCGTGAACCCCGGCTTCGGAGGCCAGGAGTTCATACCCCATACTTTTCAAAAGATCCGTAACCTGAAAAAAATGATACACGAGAGAGGGCTGGATACGCTGATACAAATTGATGGAGGCGTAACGACAGAAAATGCAGCAGCCATCTTACGGTCTGGCGCAGACGTCCTGGTGGCAGGCAGCAACGTCTTTAAATCCGCCGATCCTAAAGCCACGATCCATGCCCTGAAGAACGCTATTTAGCAGGCCCCTTCCGGGTGTCGAATTCGCCATTCAGAACTTCCCGGCCAGCTGCTCCAACACCTGTCCTTCCTGTTCGACCCAGCTGGTAGGATGCTCCGGCCATTTGAGCCCATGTTTTCCCAGCTCATCTGCGATCAAGTCATAGGCCGTAAAAGCCTGATCCTCGGAGTAAAATATACTTTTCCAGGATTTGTCGAGATCCTGTTTCGCCTTCATCCCAATACCACCATTATACCACTCAAAACAGGAAGGGAGGCCGCTATAGGAAATATCCGTCTTCTGCCGGAGATGATTGTCCAGGAAGAACAGCGAATACCAGTGTATACATCCCTTTACCCGGCGCCGGAGCTGATCGTGCGTCTCCGGAATGGCAGGACGTATCCGCCATGTGTTATTGGCTGGATAGTAAGGATCATTTTTCATATCCTTATGGGTAATAGCATCTGATTTCAACCGTACAAGGGCTATATCCCCCCTTCTATGCCATAACAGCTCCATCTGCCGTAACGCTCGTTGACGCACAATAAAAAGGTCTGCCGAACCGTCTTTCCATTGTAGGCTCATCTCGCCATTTTCCTTATCCAGGTTCCATGTCCCGATCTTCAGCCCGCAACGGGGGTTCAGAAGAGCGGAATGGTCCGGGAAAAGGGCCAGTTCCGGATATTGCCGGGTGTCGGTGGCACTGTCCCAGAATATGGCGTTCCAATGGACCTTGTCAGCATCCTCGAACTCCCATACCTGGCTGATAGCGCTCTCCAGGGAAAGGGATCGAAAGGTCTTTAGCGAGACCATCGAGCTGTCCAGGTCGGTGAACGTGTTCTCCGATGGAGTCTTTTCAGCAACCTCGGTCAGAGAAATAGTATCCGACCCGCCCTTGTGAGTAGAAGAGCTCGCATGCCGGCAAGAAGAAAGCACGGTCAACAGGAATAAATAATGAAGTAAGAGCTTGTTCATAGTGCTAAATAAACATAATTTCGGTCATCTTAAACGCTTTTTTCATTGAGAATTGTACTCGTAACCCTTCTTATCCCTTTCCTGTTGTTTTTCCAGTCAGTGCTGGCGCAAAAGAGGTCAGCCTACATATCGGGTAAGTTGCTGGACGAGAACGAGCATCCACTGCCCGGCACTTCGGTCGCTATCCTGGGCCGCCCCACAGGCGTCCTGACCACCGACTCCGGCGTCTTCCGTATAAAAGTTCCTGCTGATAGAGCTTTCGCCCTGGTATTTTCCTATGCTGGCTACAAGACGGAACAACGCAATTTCCTGCTCAACGAAAATGAGGAAGAGCATATAGTAGTACGCATGGAAAGGGGCGCCCGTCAACTGCAGGAAGTGGTCATTTCCGACAACCGCGAGAGCCGCGAAGCAGGACTCGTAAAGATCAATCCCAAGAACGCCATCAATATCCCCTCTCCAACAGGCGGTATCGAGAGCCTGCTGAAGATCTTCGTCGGCTCCAACAATGAGCTGACATCCCAATACTCCGTCAGAGGTGGCAACTATGACGAAAATCTTATCTATGTCAACGACTTCGAAGTATTCCGCCCCTATCTGGTAAATAATGCACAACAAGAAGGCCTGAGCTTTATCAACCCCGAGATGACCCGTAGCGTCAGCTTTTACACCGGCGGGTTCCAACCTAAATACGGCGATAAAATGTCCTCCGCGCTGGACATACAGTACAAAAAGCCAACGGAGTTCGGCGGCTCGGCTTACCTGGGCCTGTTAGAACAGGGACTGCACCTGGAAGGAACAGGAGCCGGGAAAAAATTCACCTACCTGCTGGGAGTACGCAACCGCACCAACCGCACCCTGCTCAGCAGCCAGGAGACAAAAGGCAACTACGCTCCCTCCTCGGCAGATATCCAGGGATTATTTACATGGCAGCTCAATCGTAAAAATATACTCGAGCTGATGGGTACACTGTCCCAGACAAGGTTTCATCTCATCCCCCAATCCAGTCAGCTCACTTCTTCCGTATTCTCCCCTTACTATGCTTCCAACCTGGGCCTGGACATCTACTTCGACGGGCAGGAGATCGACCATTATCAAACCAATATGATCGGCCTGTCCCTCACCCAACAGCTGAGAAAGGACCTGCGCTTAAAATGGATGGTCTCCCGGTTTGGCGATAACGAACAGCAATCTTACGATATCACAGGCGCCTATCTTTTTGGCGAACGCAATTTCGATAAGAGCAGCTCCACTTTTGGCCTGATCACAGATCCCCTGGGCGCCGGTGTTTATCAGAACTATGCCCGGGATAGATTGAACATCGCAGTCTGGAACGCCACCCATAAGGGCTATCTCAATCTCGACAAACACTACCTCCAATGGGGCGTCAGCGCCGAACAGCAGGTGGTGAACAGCCGGCTCAACGAATGGCAATACCAGGACTCGGCAGGTTATTCATTGCCATATACACCCGGCCAGCCTGCTGTCAGCAACTATGTACAGTCAAATGACAACTTCACTATTACCCGCCTGACAGGCTTTATACAGGATAATATCCTCTTCAGCAATCCCGGAGGATTTACATTACAAGGCGGCGTCCGGTACAACTACAATACCCTGAACAAGGAATTGCTGCTTTCGCCACGCGTAGCACTCTCCTGGAAACCTCAGCACTCGACAAAGGACATCATCTACCGGGCGGCCCTGGGTATCTATGACCAGCCCCCCTTCTTCAGAGAAATGCTAAGGCCGGACGGCACGCTCAACAAAGAGCTGAAAGCGCAGCGCAGCTGGCAGATAGTCGCCGGGTTCGAACAAAATTTCAAGATGGGTTCCCGCCCCTTCCGCTGGACAACAGAGGGCTATTACAAACAAATGTCAAGGGTCGATCCCTATGACATCAACAATGTACATATCCAATACTTCGGAGAAAATAAAGCGAAAGCCTATGCGGCCGGTCTGGAGTTCCGCCTGTTCGGCGAGCTGGTAAAGGACGCCGAAAGCTGGGTCAGTCTGGGTTTTATGAAGACCATGGAAAGGATCGATACATCCTATTACACCTATACCCTGGATTCTCTGCATCATCCTATTGACAGCGCCCGCACGAATGCAGGTTGGGTAAGACGGCCCTCCGACAGATTTTTCACCTTTGGCCTCTTTATGCAAGACTATCTCGCTACCAATAAGAACCTGAAAGTGTTCCTCAACTTCCTTTATGGAAGCGACCTGCCTTTCAATATCCCGGGCAGCATCCGTTATCGCAATGCCCTGACGATCCCACCCTATATCCGCATCGACGTGGGCTTTAGCGCCCTGCTGCTGGACAGCGAAAAAGGCAACCGCCGCAGCCATAGCCCCTTCCGCAACTTCGAGAATATCTGGGCCACCCTCGAGGTATTCAATCTCATCGACAGGGACAATACCGTCTCCTATATGCTGATCAAGGATTTCTCCAATACCACCTATGCATTGCCCAATCGCCTGACACCCCGCATGCTCAACCTAAAGCTGGTAGGGAGGTTCTAAAATCCGCAAATCCGACTAGTTGTTTCCCGCAATTTCTCCCGTGCAAACACGCAATTTTTTCCCATATGCCACCAATTATTCCCATATTGGGAAAAAATATTCTCCTAAAATACCCACAACTAATTGATTAACAAATAGTTGAATTTTTGGCCAGAAAATAGCCTATATCAAATAATCAAACACGCACCTATATGAAAACTATCCTCGCGTTAATCGAAACCTTTATCCACCAGCTTAGCAACTCTGAGACCAATCAAAAGATGCCCGCCCTGATACCCGTGAGGGTCATCACCAAGGTTAATCGTGATCATCATTAATATATTTTTTCATGTCCACAGCCATATCAGTTTATCCCAACCCTTTCGATCATTTCATACAGATAGAGTTGACTTGTGCAGAGAACAGAGATTGTATCATTTTACTGGCGGATCTGAAGGACAACAGGATCATTCGGATGCTTGGCGCCGGACTTGAGAAAGGGGTGAACAAGATCCCGCTGGATGATCTGCAATCCTTGCAGCTTGGCGAATACCAACTGGACATCAAAGACCCCACAGGAGAATCCATCTACGAGACCATGCTTATTAAGCAATAAAGATACGAGCAGCCTTTCGACAACAGGATTTAAGAGCACTGACCCGGTGCTCTTTCTGTTTTATATCCCCTCGTCCGAAGGACAGATAGAACCGAGCTCTGCGAAGGTTCTGACCAAGGAGGAGCGTGTCGAAGCAGCTCCGACGACGGCCCAGTTTGCGGGAATTGAACTAATTTTACGGGCTGTTCAATTCCCGCACATTAACTTTGCACCATGACAAAGCTATCGGTGAATATCAACAAATTCGCCACCCTGAGAAATAGCAGGGGGGGAGATAATCCGGACGTGGTCAAGGCAGCTATCGATGCACAATTGTTTGGAGCAGATGGGGTCACTGTACACCCGCGCCCCGACGAGCGGCACATCCGTTATAAGGACGTCTACGACATCAAAAAGATCATCACCACCGAATTCAATATAGAGGGCAATCCACAGGAACAGAAATTCGTAGACCTGGTGCTGGATGTACGCCCCCACCAGGTGACGCTGGTGCCCGATGCCCTGGGCCAGATCACCTCCAACCATGGATGGGATACCATCCGCCATAAGGCCTACCTGGTGGACATCGTAGGAAAGTTCAAGGCAGCCGGCATCCGTGTCTCTCTATTCGTAGACCCCGTCATCGCAATGGTGGAGGGCGCTGCTGAGACAGGCACGGACCGTATCGAGCTCTACACCGAAGCCTACGCTCATGGTTTCCCCACCGACAGGGAAAAGGCGATAACCCCTTATCGCACCGCTGCCATCCGCGCCACCGAGCTGCGCCTCGACCTGAATGCCGGTCATGACCTCGACCTGCACAATCTCGCCTACTTCGCTCAAAATATTCCCAACCTCTCCGAAGTATCCATCGGACATGCCCTGGTCTGCGATGCCCTCTATCTGGGATATGAAAATACGGTACAGCTGTACAAACGACAGCTACAACCCATAGAATAGAACCGACCACGGGTCGGTTGTCCGAAGGGCCGAAAACAAGAAGCCCCTAAAAAGGGGCTTCGCACTTCTGCTTTATGATATGACCTTTTTACAAGGTTTCTATCTCCCGTATCTCTTCCATTTCTCCCTCCACAACCCGTACGACCCTGATCGTCCGCTGATCCTGCACCTGCACCACGTACGCAACGGGCTTGCCGGGCACATTGATTTCATTCACATAGAGAATGGAATAATCATAATACACGCTGTGAACCTGCCTTCTTACATCCGCCGGCAGATGCTCCGCCGTATAGCCGGCTATAGTGGTAAGCCACCTTCCCTTTTCATCATAAATGGCTCTCTTCATCACGCCGCTTTGCATGAACCGGCAGACATAACCGCCATCATGCAACGATTGCCATTTGGCATCCGAAGCATCCTTATAGATCCTGACGAAATTCCTTATCGCCCTTATATCCGGGGAATTGTCACCAGGCGCGTGTGCGTTGGCCAGCAGGACCAGACTGATCCATATACCGGTAAATAATAGCTTTTGCATACATCTCGTTTTTATTTACAGGCTAAATTAATATCGACACCAGCGGAAAAAACGGAGTCTCGACCAAATACCGCCGATCTGCGACAAACGCCATTCGTCGCTATTAGGAGCAGGAAAACCATATTGCCCGAAAAAGATATCTACTTTTGTAAAAATAGCCGCTGCTTGTCGCTTCATACCTTCATATTCTCCACGGAAAAAAAATACCGGCAGCAACGTCACCTGGTATTCTGGTGCGTCTACGCCAGCTATTTTTATATGCAAAGCATTTCACCGAATTGTATAAAAGAGCTCGACTCGAAGGATGTATTCAGCTATGCCTTCGTCAGTTTGTATTGCTTCCTCCCGGCCTGTATCATCAGCGTCTATGTCTCACTAACGGTGTTCTATTCATATATCCAACACAAAAAAAGATATATCATCGCCCTCCTTGGCTATTTTGCCCTCTTTGCGATCCTGATCTTTATAAATTATTTTTTCAGCCTCCTGTTCTTTCAGCAGTCCTGTCATTGCAATGTTGCGCACGTCCCCTTTATGAGAAAATTTTCACTGGGCTATCTCAATAGCCAGAATGCCATCATTGCGGGTGTGCTCGCGCTGGGTATCCGGCTGACCAGGAACTGGTATGTGCAGGTAAAAGAAAACCACCTTTTGGCTCAAAAGACGGCACGTACGGCCCTGGACCTGGAGAAAACGAAGCTGCATCCCGACTTCCTCCTCGGGTCGCTGGATAATATTGTCCATCGCATCAGGACGGGCAGCCCCGACGCCCCGGATAAGATCGTCGATCTCTCTGACAAATTGAGCCGCTGGCTCTACGAGGAGGAAGAAAATGCGTAGCCTTCGTCATATTGCATTCTGGTCAGCCAGGTACCTGTTCCTGCTCTCTTCGGCTTTTATCACCGGGTTTCTCCTGAATAATACACCTGATTACAGCCTGTCACTATCCCTCCTGTCGGAACTGCGTAACGAAATGGTATACACGTATGTAATGGCCTATGTTATACTGCCGCGGTTCCTCCTGAAAAAAAAATACGTCGCTTTCTTTACCATCGCCCTACTTTATATGTTGCTGATCCAGTATCTCGACGACAGGTTATCGCATTATATGAACCACTGGACACCTGCCAACGACTCTATGGCCTTCCTCAACCGGTGGGCTTCCTTCTGGGGTTATATAGGCTATGGCCCTCCTTCTGTATGCGCCGTATTCCTCGCCATCCGGATGCTAAAGCTGTATAATAAAAAGATGGAGGAAAAAGAGATCCTCCTCCGTGAAAATGCCAACGCCGAATCGCAACTGCTCAAAGCCCGTGTCCACCCGCATTTTCTTTTCAATACCTTGAACAATATCTACTCCTATGCATACGACAGGCCCACCGATGCAGCCCGTCTCGCCGAAAGCTTTTCCAGTACCATGCGTTATATGATCAGGGATTGCGAGGCCAGCCTGGTGTCCGTGGAGAAGGAGCTGAAAATGATCACGGACTATATCCAATTGGAGAAAGTGAGGTATGGCCCTCGACTTACCGTGATCACTGATATACAGGGCCATGCGGATCATAAAATGATCGCCCCCTTGCTTATGATACCCTTTATCGAAAACTCCTTTAAACACGGAGCCAGCCAGATGATAGACGGTTCCTGGATCAAAATGCATATCTTTATCGACAACACCATGCTTCAGATGGAGGTCAGTAATAACAGACCTGTTCGCCCTACGACGCAGCACGAAAAGGGAGGCATTGGACTAAAGACAGTTCGCAAAAGGCTGGAATTGCTTTACCCCGGCGATCATCACCTGGAAATAGATGCTACACCCGGGACATACCGGACCCTTGTAAAAATTCCTTTACAAACTTCTGCGCATGTCAACTAACAAGATCATTACCTGCCTGGCCGTCGATGACGAACCACCCGCACTGGATGTGGTTACACGTTACATCGGCGCCATCCCTCAACTGCACCTCGCAGGCGCCTGCGCCAACGCAGTACAAGCCCTGTCCATGCTGCAGCAACACCCCATCGACCTGCTCTTCCTGGATATACAAATGCCCCAGATCCTTGGCACCCAATTCCTGCGCACGCTGAAAAATCCCCCAAAGGTGATCTTTACCACTGCTTACAGAAAATTTGCAGTGGAAGGATTCGAGCTGGATGCTGTAGACTATCTGTTAAAGCCTATCACGTTCCAACGCTTCTTAAAAGCAGTAAACAAGGTAATGGACCTGTCTGTACAGGAGACGCTTCCCCCTACCCCCGCAAAAAACGGCTCGCCGGAATTTATCCATATCCGCGCCGACAGAAAAATGCAAAAGATAGCCATCGATGACATCATCTATATCGAAAGCCTGAGGGACTATTGTAAGATTGTCACACCCTCAAAGAAGATCATTACCCGTCAGCCCATTTCTTCCATCGAGAACAACCTCCCTGCGGACAGCTTTATCCGCATTCATCGAAGCTATCTCGTATCTGTCAATAAAGTAGAGTCCTATACCAATGAGCTCATTGAGATTGCGCAGCAGGAGCTGCCCATTGGCCGGATGTATCGCCATGACGTGGAAAGGTCCTTAAAATCCCGGTGACGGCTTACCATTTATCCCTTCTTTCTGCACTTTCATAGTTCATTTGTCCCACTTCAGTATAAAACTCTCCATGCTTTGGGGCAACTAATTTTATATTTGGATACTACACATTTGTAGGCACTCACCAAAAACTATTGCGTATGTCATACAAAAAAGGACTCACCGTCAGCATACTGCTGCTGTTGCTTCAATTCGGAGCCGTTTCCCTTACACATGCACAATTGACTGCCTTGCCGGATGGCGGTAATAACAGAGCCACCGTTAGCGAGTCGGTAGGTATCACCAATGTCACCATCAAATACTCCCGTCCGGGTGTAAAAGGAAGGGAAGGACAGATTTGGGGCAAGTTGATCCCCACCGGCCTCACCGACCAGGGCTTTGGCACCAGCAAAGCAGCTCCCTGGAGGGCAGGCGCCAACGAGAATACCACTATTGAATTCAACACCGATGTAAAGATCGAAGGACAGGATCTCCCAGCCGGCAAATACGGTCTCTTCGTCACCTACGACCCTAATGAATGTACCGTGATCTTCTCCAGGAACTCTACCTCATGGGGAAGCTTCTTCTACGATCCAAAGGAAGATGCCCTGCAGGTAAAAGTAAAACCAGTTGCTTTAGACAAGAGCGTGGAAAGGCTGCAGTATGAATTCAAGGACCAGCAGGAGAGCTCCGCTACCATTGCATTGGAATGGGAAAAGCTGGCCATCCCCTTCAGGATAGAAACGGATATTGTCAAGACCCAATTGGAATCATTCCGCCGCGAGCTGCGCAGCGATAAAGGCTTCAGGTGGGAGGCATGGGTACAGGCTGCACAGTTCTGTATCCAGCACAAGACTGATCTGGATGAAGCATTGGATTGGGCCAATACGGCCGTTAGCGGCACTTTCATCGGGCAGAAAAATTTCATGACACTCTCCACCAAGGCCCAGGTGCTCACCCTGCAAGGCAAGACAGCCGAAGCCGATGCCGCCATGAAGGAAGCATTGCCCCTTGGGCAGGTGGCCGATATTCATCAATATGCGCGTCAACTGCTGATGCAAAAAAGAACAAAGGAAGCCTTCGATGCCTTTAAACTGAATTACGACAAACATCCTGGAGAGTTCACCACAAATATGGGTATGGCAAGAGCATGGTCTGCTATGGGAGATTATAAGAAAGCGTTGGCCTTCCTTCAAAAGGCGCAACCACAGGCGCCAGACCAGGTCAATAAGGATAATATAGCAAAATTGCTCAAGCTGGCCGAGCAAGGGAAAGACATCAACTAAAATCGTCTGGGGCGGGCCGCTCTGCGGCCTGCCCTAATTACAGCCCAATAATTCGCAAAGCTTTGCCTGGAGGTCGGGCCCGCGAAGATTCTTTCCAACAATTTTGCCGTTGGGATCTATCAGAAAATTCTGTGGAATACTTTGTATATGATATTTTAAGGCCGCCTCATTGTACCAGTATTTCAGATCACTCACCTGCGTCCAGGCGAGACCATCGTCCTTGATGGCCTTGAGCCAGGGTTCTTTGGACTTGTCCAACGAAACACCCAGCACGGTAAAATTCTTACCCTTGAATTTTTTATACATGCTGACCACATTGGGATTTTCCATACGGCAGGGACCACACCAGCTGGCCCAGAAATCCAATAGCACATATTTACCCTTGAAAGAAGAAAGACTTATAGCTCTTCCGGACGTATCGCTCTGCGTAAAATCCATCGCATCCGTCCCAATAGCCCCAATGCTTGCTTCATCCAGCTTGCCTTTTATGTATTGGCCGTAAAATCCCTTCTGCACCTCCGGAGCAAGACTATTATATCTCTTTAGCTGCCTTCCCACATCTTCGGACAGCTGGTTCAATACCACCATGACAAAAGGCGACACATAAGACGAACGCTTGTTCGCCACAAACGCATCCAGTTCATTCATCGTCGAGTCCGCCACCCGCTTGTATATCTTAAAAAGAGAATCCTTGACCTTCATACCTTCGGGTGAGTTGGCCAGCTGCATCACGCCGTTGATACGGGTAAAATATGGATTGAATTCCTTTTGGAACTCCACAAAATCATCATTGGAGGGCGACCCCTTTGCCACCAGGCCCTTGAGATCTTCCTGTGACCCGCTGACGGAGATATTGTCGTTACCCATAAAAAGAGGGGCCTTCGTCTTGGCGCTCCCCAAATTCAGCTCAAAAAGATTCGGCTCTGCGACATGCCCGTTCAACACAAAATGTCCGCTCCTTGCAGGGGCCTTCGCCACCGTATCGGTAGGATTGGACACATCCGTCAGAAATACCAGCGCGCTATCCTCCAAACCTTTAATATCTCCCGTAATAGTAAATTGAGTATCCTTTTTTTCCTGACCGAAGGACAACAACGGCATCAAACCCAGCACCCAGCAGAATCTCTTCATATTTAATTATTTTTTATGTCTTGCTTTTAGCACGTCGGTGACGTCCTGCAAATTAAAGCCTTTTGCGTTCAGGAGTATCAAATAATGAAAAAGTAAGTCGGCCGCCTCGTTCAGGAACAGCTTTTCATCATGATCCTTCGCCTCTATGACCAGCTCTATGGCCTCCTCCCCTACTTTTTGAGCTATCTTATTGATTCCCTTATGAAAAAGCCCTGCTACATACGATCCGGATGGATCGGCCTGCTCCCGCCGCTGCTGAATGATCTCCTCCAGGCTGCTAAGAAAGTCTTCGTGTTGGTTCTTTTCATCCCAGCAGGTGTCGGCCCCCGTATGACATACGGGCCCCAGGGGCTCCGCCTTGATCAAAAGGGTATCCCGGTCACAATCCAGCGCAATGCTCTTCATAAGCAAATAGTTACCGCTCTCCTCCCCCTTGGTCCACAGCCGCCCCTTGCTCCTGCTGAAAAAAGTGACCTTCCCTTCCTGCTTTGTCTTATCCAGCGCTTCCTGGTTCATAAATCCCAGCATCAGCACTTTCTGTGTAACAGCATCCTGTATGATGGCTGGTACCAGCCCATCTCCGTATTTTTTAAAATCGACGTTCATAATTAAATTCTTACTGCAATATGTTGATCCTGCAAATATCCTTTTAATTCCGGAATTGAAATTTCCTTAAAGTGAAAGATGCTGGCAGCCAGCGCTGCATCAGCCTTGCCTTCTCCCAGTATGTTTACGAAATGCGGCATAGTGCCTCCACCGCCCGAAGCAATGATGGGCACAGGTAGCGATTCCGCAAGCGTCCGGGTAATATCCATAGCAAACCCCTTCTTCGTGCCGTCATGATTCATGGAGGTCAGCAATATCTCTCCTGCTCCCAGGTCTACTGCCTGGCGCGCCCAGTCGACGCAACGGGTATCCGTCCTCACTCTTCCACCATTGAGATAAACATACCATTCTCCGTCTTCCTCCTGCCTTGTGTCGATGGCCAGCACCACACACTGACTACCGAATTCCTTTGCCAGCTCGCCAACCAGCTCCGGACGACGGTACGCAGATGTATTGACGGATATTTTGTCGGCCCCATTCTGCAACAGCAGGCTCACATCCTCTACACTGCTGATGCCGCCACCCACGGTGAAGGGTATGTTAATATGATGTGCGATGCGGTTGACCAGCTCACGCAGCGTCTTTCTTTTCTCATTCGTCGCGGTGATATCCAGGAACACCAGCTCATCGGCGCCCTGTTGGGCATACAATGCACCCAGTTCCACAGGGTCGCCAGCATCACGGATATTTTCAAAATTCACCCCCTTGACAGTCCGGCCATCCTTGATATCCAGACAGGGTATAATTCTTTTCGTCAGCACGATCCTTTATTTTTTTGATGTTAACGCAATTTTCGTCAGCTCATCCAATGTGATACGCCCTTCATAAATGGCCTTCCCGATGATGACTCCCTTGCAGCCGATGTCCTCCAGGCGAAATACGTCATCCAGTTCACTAACTCCGCCACTGGCGATAAAATGCAGCTCCGGGAATTTCTGTACGATATTCCTGTATAATTCCAGAGAAGGCCCCTGCAGCAATCCATCCTTGCTGACATCCGTACAGAACAGCTGCCGGACACCACGCCCTGTATATTCTTCTATAAAATCATAGATCCACTTATCCGTGGTCTCCAGCCATCCCCCCACCGCTATCTTCTCATTCTTCACGTCAGCTCCCAGCAGGAATTTGTCCGCGCCATACTGCTGCAACCAGCCGGCAAAAGTCGCCGGGTCCTTGACAGCCAGGCTGCCAATGGTAGCCAGCGCCGCCCCCGAGTTGAATACGATGTCCACATCCTCCGATCTCTTTATCCCACCTCCGAAGTCGATGACCAGGCTAGTCCTTCCCGCCAGCGTTTCCAACACTTTCCAGTTCCTGACAGCGCCCGCCTTTGCTCCATCCAGATCCACCAGATGCAGCCGGATAAGACCCGCATCTTCAAAGGCACGAGCTACTTCCAAAGGATGCTCGTTGTATATCTTTTTCTGTGCATAGTCGCCTTGAGTAAGACGCACACACTTACCATCTATGATATCTATTGCAGGTATGATCTCCATTCCTGATATTTAAACGTTCTCTAAAAAATTTTTTAATATCCGCTCGCCCACTGTCGCCGACTTCTCCGGATGGAACTGGACACCGTAAAAATTATCCCTGTGCAGACCCGAACTATACGGCTGACCATAACGAGTCGTGGCTATCGTATGCTTCCCCAGATCCGCATAATACCCATGTACGAAATAACAAAAGCTGTTTTCCGGCAATCCCTCCAGCAGCGGGGTCTTTAGGTCATAGATATTATTCCATCCTATTTGCGGGACCTTCAGCTTTTCGCCATTCTCTCCCAGACCAGCGAACTTCTTGACCTTCTCCTCGAAAATACCCAGACAGGTCGTGTCATTCTCTTCACTGTAGCTGCACATGAGCTGCATGCCCAGACAAATGCCCAACACAGGCTGCTTTAATTCCCTCAGCAATACATCCAGCCCCCTGCCCTTTAAATACTCCATGGCAGTGCTGGCCTCCCCCACTCCGGGAAAGATCACCTTATCCGCTCCACGTATCTGCCCGGGATCGTCCGTCACGACAGCCTGCTGCCCGATGCGTTCCAGTGCATACAGGACTGACTGGATATTGCCCGCGTTGTATTTGACAATAACAGTGCTCATCCCAGGATAGGTTTTAAAAATGTGGAAGTTGCTGCGTTGATATCTTTTGTATTATCCAGTGCCTTTATATACGCCGTCCCGATGATAGCGCCGTTGGTATACCGGCATGTCGTCTCGAACGTGGTCTTGTCCTTTATTCCAAATCCCACCAGCACCGGATTGCGCAATTGCATGCTTTGAAGTTTCTCGAAATAGGCCTGCTGTCCCCCCATATCCTTATCCTTGCCTGTCGTGGAGGAGGATGAGACGGCATACAAAAATCCCGAGCTCAGCGAATCCACCTTGGCGATGCGCTCGGAAGAGGTCTCTGGTGTGACAAGAAAAACAAAGTCCAGTCCATACTTGCGTATGATGGGGCCATATTCCGTCTCGAATTCGTATATCGGCAGATCAGGCAGGATCAGCCCGTCTACGCCCACGGCCGCCGCAGCAGCGCAAAATCTTTCAAACCCATATTGCAGCACAGGGTTCATATAGCCCATCAACAATACAGGCAGCTGGATGGTGCTACGAAGGCTTTTTAATTGATCGAAGAGAACAGCAATGGTCATTCCGTTCTCCAATGCCTTCATGCTGCTGGCCTGTATCACGGGGCCATCCGCCAAAGGGTCGCTGTATGGCATGCCCAGCTCGATCATGTCCGCTCCGTTGTCCTGTAACGCCTTCATCACTTCCAACGTGCTGTTCAGTTGCGGATATCCTGCCGTACAATAGACATTCAATACCCGCCGATTCTTTCTTGTGAATAGATCCGTTATTCTGCTCATAATTTTCCCTCCATAGCCCGCATATAGGTCGCCATATCTTTATCACCCCTGCCGCTGAGACAGAGGACTACCGTATCCTTTTCATTTAATTGTAATTGATCCAGCCCTGCCAGCGCATGCGCCGACTCCAGCGCGGGTATGATCCCCTCCAGTTGGGTAAGCTCGAACGCCGCCTTCAACGACTCATCGTCTGTCGCGCTGAGAAAGGTAGCCCGGCCACTCTCATATAAATGCGCGTGCAACGGACCGATGCCAGGATAATCCAGGCCCGCCGAAATGCTGTGAGGTTCTACCACCTGCCCGTCTTCTGTCTGCATGACCAGGCTCTTGCTGCCATGCAGGACACCCGGTTTGCCCAATTGCGTGGTGGCGGCGCTTTGCCCGCTATGTACCCCATGTCCCGCGGCCTCCACGGCTATCAGCTCTACACTGAGCTCGTCCAGGAAATGATAAAAAGCTCCGGCGGCATTGCTACCTCCACCCACACATGCTATCACATGCGTAGGCAGCTCGCTCCCTGTCTTCTCCTTTAACTGCGCCCTGATCTCCTCGCTGATCACACTTTGGAAACGGGCAACCATGTCGGGATAAGGGTGCGGTCCTACCACGCTGCCAATGATATAATGGGTATCTGTCGGGTTGTTGATCCAGTCCCGTATGGCTTCGTTGGTAGCATCCTTCAGGGTCTGACTACCGCTGGTAGCAGGCACTACCTTGGCGCCCAGCATCTTCATGCGAGCCACGTTTGGCGCTTGCCGCTCGATGTCTTTCGATCCCATATAAACGATGCACTCCATTCCCTTCAACGCACACACAGTGGCTGTGGCCACTCCATGCTGTCCTGCGCCCGTCTCGGCAATGATCCTCTTCTTACCCAGCCGCTGTGCTAAAAGTATCTGTCCTATGGAATTGTTGATCTTATGCGCCCCGGTATGATTGAGGTCCTCCCGCTTGAGGAATATCTCTGTATTGTACTTGTTGCTGAGCCTTCTGGCCAGGTACAAGGGTGAAGGACGCCCTACATAGTCTTTCAGCAATGACTGATACTCCTTTTGGAAAGAAGCTTCATGCATGATCTCCAAATAGCGGGTACGCAGCTCTTCCACATTGGGATAAAGCATCTCCGGGATATAGGCCCCTCCGAATTTTCCATAATACCCCTGTTTGTCCGGGGTATAGGAAGAAACAGCCTTTTGTTGAATGGTACTCATATATTATTCTTAAGGTTATCCAGCATCGTTCTTATTTTTTTCAGGTCCTTTACTCCTGCGCTCGTTTCGAACTTGCTGTTGATGTCGATGGAAAACATCTTTTTTGCAACGGGCTCCTTGGAGAATGCTTTCAGTTTTTCTGCATCACCCGGCTCGATGCCTCCGCTCAAAAAGAACAGTTTATCGATATGGGCCGACTTCAGGGTATTCCAGTTGAATTTTTTCCCCGTTCCCCCATATCCCGCCCCCTCTGTGTCGAAAAGGAACATATCACAGGACTCCTGGTAGGGGCGGACCAGCCAGTCGATAGGATCATCCTCACCCAGCCGGAAGACCTTTATCACGGTGATATAGTTGGATAGCTGCTCGCAAAACCGTGGGGTCTCATCCCCATGCAGCTGCACCATATCCAGACCATAGCTGTCCACCTGCTTCATGACATCGTCATACGTGGCATTGACAAAGACACCCACCTTACCCAGCCGCAGCTTCGCCCGTTTGACCTGGTCACCCGTCAAGTGACGAACTACATATCGGGGCGATCTGGGGTAAAATATAAACCCCGCAAAATCCACCCCCATGGCGTCGAGTTGCCTGACCTGGTCGATCTCGGTCATTCCGCAGACTTTTACTCTCATGGTTTTTCTTTAAGTTCAGCTACGAATGCTCCAAAAGCTGCCCCCGGGTCCTTTTCTTTCATAAAATTCTCCCCGATAAGAAATCCGGTAAAGCCGGCGTCCTTCATGTGGAGGATGGTTTCTATCTTGCTGATCCCGCTCTCCGCAACAAGGATCTTACCCTCCGGGATCTTCTTACTGAGATCGATACTCCGCTGTATATCTACGGTGAACGTCTTCAGGTCCCGGTTGTTCACCCCCACCATTTCCGTTGCTTCGCAGATATGCTCCAGTTCATCCTCGTTATGTATCTCCAGCAGCACTTCCAACCCCAGCCCCCGGGCAAACTCCGCCAGTCGCTGCACTTCTTCCGGCGTCAGGCAGGCCGCTATCAGCAAGATCACATCGGCGCCGATGGCCTTTGCCTCGATGATCTGGTATTCATCGATAATAAAATCCTTTCGCAGGATAGGGATCTCGTTGACACGCGCCCGCTGCAGATCGTCCGAGCTGCCGCCAAAAAAGACCGGGTCGGTCAACACGGACAGACAGGATGCCCCCGCCGCCGCATATCCTTTTGTAACGGTCGCCACATCCACCTGGTCGTTGATCACCCCCTTTGAAGGGCTTCTTCTTTTAAACTCCGCAATGATACCCGTTCTGGACGGGTCTGTCAGAAATTGCTTCAACGACAGCACCCGCCGGGTGAACAAAGGACTGCTCTCCAGCTGTGCCACGGGAACGGCTTCCTTTCGTTGCGCAACTTCCACTCTTTTGTGCTCGATTATTTTATCCAGTATGTTCATTTGTTCATTCCTCCGCCCATCACAGGCGCTTATTGTAAGGATATCAATGTATTCAATGCCGCATAGGCTTTTCCGCTCTCCAGGCTATCCACCGCCGCAGCATATGCATCGTCGTATTTCCCATAATTACCCGTGGAATAAAGGGCCATGGCGGCATTCGCCAATACCACGGCATTCTGCGCCCAGCTGCCTTCAACCTTCAATATTTTTGTAAATATTTTCGCCGCCTCGTCCACCGAATTGCCCCCATAAATATCGGAAGCATTTACCATTCGTTTGCCCAATTCTTCGGGTGTCATGATCTTTTCTCCTTTTTGGGTGATCACCTTCGTATCACCGGTCAGGGATATCTCATCATATCCGTCCAGGCCATGGATAATAGTGTAATATCCTTCCGTCTGCTGCAGCAGGTAATTGTATATCCTGGCCATTTCCAGATTATAGACCCCTACCAGCTGGAATTTCGGGCTGGCGGGATTTACCATGGGACCCAGCATATTGAAGAATGTCCGCACACCCAGGTTCTTCCGGATAGGCCCCACGGTCTTGAGGGCGGGATGGAATAGGGGGGCATGCAGGAAACAGATACCGGCTTGATCTATCTCCTTTTTCAAGGCGCCTGCATCATTCTTGAACTTATATCCCAGCGACTCCATGACATTGGAAGCTCCGCTGATGGTGCTGGCGCCGTAGTTTCCATGTTTGGCCACTTTCTGGCCCGTCCCGGCTACTATGAAACACGACAGCGTGGATATATTGAATGTATTTTTCCCATCCCCTCCCGTACCGACAATATCGATGGCGTCATGTCCATTCAGATCCACCCGGACGCAAAGGTCCAGGAGCGCGTCGCGAAAACCCTGCAGCTCATCGATCGTGATGCTACGCATGAGGAACACCGTAATAAAGGCGGCGATCTCGCTCTCGTTGTAAGCGCCTCCGGCGATATTCGTCAGCACTTCCCGGGCCTGCGGCCTGGTCAGTGTCTTGTGTTCAAACAGGTATTGTAATATCTTCTTCATAACTATGCTTTCAACCAGTTTTTTAATATTTGTTCGCCTTGTGGTGTCAGCACACTCTCAGGATGGAATTGCACCCCTTGCACATCCAGCGTCCTGTGCCGCAGGGCCATGATATAATTCTTCTCATCCCTTGCCGTCACCTCGAGCTCTGCCGGAAATCCTTCCTCGCTGACGACCCAGCTATGGTACCGGCCGACTTCCATCTCGTTTGGAAGCCCCTCGAACAGGTCATTATCTCTCTTTACACCATTTCTTTCCGAGGGCCGCAATATCTTCACTGGGGTCGACACCCCATGATATACGGTGCTGAGATTCACCAGCCGGCCACCGAATGCCTCCCCGATGGCCTGATGCCCCAGACATACTCCCAAAATAGACTTCGACGCGGCGTATTCCCTTATAAGAGGCAACAGCAGCCCGGCCTCTTCAGGGATACCAGGTCCCGGCGAAAGAATGATCTTATCATACTCCTTTACTTTCTCCAGTGGCAGCTTGTCATTGCGGTGCACTTCCACCCGTTGACGGATCAGCTTCTCCACCAGGTGCACAAGATTATAGGTGAATGAATCGTAATTGTCGAATACAAGAATACGGGCCACTATATGTAGTTTTATAGAATTATTAATGACTTATTTCCTCCGCAAACAAAATAGCTTTCTTCAAAGCTCCTAATTTGTTATTTACTTCCTGCAGCTCACTCTCGGGCTGACTGGCGGCTACCACACCGGCGCCTGCCTGATAGATCAGGGTATTGTTCCTGCTCAGCAGGCTGCGGATCATGATCGCGTGATTACAGCTGCCATCAAAACCCATGAACCCGATACAGCCTCCATAATAGCTCCGGGTAGTAGGCTCGTATTCATCGATCAGCTCCATTGCCTTGAACTTGGGGGCGCCGCTAAGCGTACCCGCAGGGAAAGTAGTGGCCAGCAGCTCGAATGGATTGTAGCCATCCCGTAGCTTTCCCCTAACCTCGCTCACGAGGTGGATGACATGAGAATAATATTGCACCTGCCGGTACTGCGCCACGGTGACCTCGTCACAATTACGGCTGAGATCGTTGCGGGCCAGATCCACCAGCATAACATGCTCCGCATTTTCCTTTGCATCCTTTAACAGCTTGTCGGCCATCATTTTGTCTATCCCATCGTCGCCGCTCCGCTTGAACGTACCAGCTATAGGATGTACAATGGCCTCCCCATTCTGCAGGATCAGCTGCGACTCGGGTGAAGACCCCATCAGCTTGTAATCGCCATAGTCGAAAAAGAAGAGATAAGGCGAGGGATTGATGCTGCGCAGGGCCCTGTATACATTGAACTCGTCGCCGGTAAATCCCTGCTGAAAACGACGGCTGAGCACGATCTGAAAAACATCCCCACGGTGACAGCTCCTGATGCCTTTTTTTACGATCTCGATATATTCCTCATCTTTTAGATTCGAGGTCTCCTCGCCCTTGACCCGGAAAGGATATACAGGAACATCTTTGCTCTTTATCAGGGATTCCACGATCCCGATCTCCGATTCCAGCCCCGCGATCTGGTTCTCGCAGATGTACAGCTCGTCCTTGAAATGATTGATAGCTATGACATATTGATAGAGCCGGTAGCGCATCAGCGGTATACCCGCCCTCTCTTCGCTGGAACTCAGCTTGATGGTATCGAAGAATTGTACAGCGTCGAACGTGGTATAGCCAAACAGCCCCTGCACGGCCCTCACCGGCCGCTCGGAAGAAGGCTTCGAGTCAAACCGTTGCATGAATTCCCACAAGAGTTGGGGAGTATCTGCCAGATTGCCCAATGGCTTCTTTTCAGGGGGCAGCCCCGGCAGTTTGAACTCGATGTTCCGGGTGTCGGATATCTCGATGCCTGCGATGGCGTTGATACAGATAAAGGAATAGCTGTTCTCGGCCACATGATAATCCGTGCTTTCCAGCAGAATGGTGTCCCGGAACCTGTCCCGCAGCCGGAGGTAGATACCCACAGGCGTGTAGATATCCGATAACAGCTTCCGGCAATGCGTTTTGATCTCTATTTTTTTCATGACGTTCAACGATTCTTGGAATGAAAAAGGCCCCGGTATACCGGGGCCCAATATGGTAATACATGTAGTAATAGCATTACTTGCCCCGTTTGGAGTTAGTATGCCACCACCACAGTTTATTTATAAGCTTTTTTGTCATTGCACGGCAAATATGACCCGCAAAAATCACTTTTCCAAATTTTTTTTCACCGCCCTGGACAGGCCCACCACCCCTACAGCACCCCCTTCGTGCTCGGCAGGTAATTGCTCAGTGGGTCCCGCCTGACAGCCATCCGTATGGCTTTTGCAAAAGCCTTGAAAATAGCCTCGATCTTATGATGCTCGTTCTCCCCCCTGCACTCAATATTCAGATTGCACCTGGCAGCGTCCGAAAAGGATTTGAAGAAATGAAAGAACATCTCGGTCGGCATCTCCCCAATATGCTCCCGTTTGAACTCCGCATGCCAGACGATCCAGTTCCTTCCCCCAAAGTCGATCAGCACTTTGGCATCCGCCTCGTCCATGGGCAACGCAAACCCATACCGCTCCATCCCCCGCTTGTCCGCCAGCGCCATCGCAAACGCTTCTCCCAATGCGATACCCGTATCCTCGATGGTATGATGCTCGTCGATATGGAGGTCCCCATTCGTACGGATGGTGAGGTCCATCTTACCATGCCGCGCTATCTGCTCCAGCATATGATCGAAGAAGCCTAATCCCGTGAAGATCGCAGCCTTGCCGCTGCCATCTACATTCAGCTCGATCTTTATCTGCGTCTCGCTGGTATTGCGCTCATGGATCACACGACGCAGACCCAGCTTCAGGAACTCATATATCTTGCTCCATTCCCCCGTCTCCAACGCCACCACTTCATTCAGCTCCGTCATCGTATCCTTCACCTCGCGGCCCCCCAGCCCCGGCTCATTGTTCAGCCAGATGGCCTTGCACCCCAGGTTCTTCGCCAGCTGCACGTCGGTGATCCTGTCCCCGATGACAAATGAATTAGCCAGGTCATACTCGGGATTGTCGATATAGCGGGTCAGCATGCCCGTGCCCGGCTTCCGGGTAGGCGCATTGTCCCTGGGAAAGCTTTTGTCGATGTATACGTCCTTGAAACAAATACCTTCATTTTCCAGGCTCTTCATGATAAACTGCTGCACAGGCCAGAACGTATCTTCCGGGAAATCCTTTGTCCCAAGGCCATCCTGGTTGGTCACCATCAATAGCTCATAGTCCATCTCCCGGGCTATCCGCCCCATGAACTCAAACATATTGGGATAGAATTCCAGCTTGTCGAAACTATCGATCTGGTAGGTAGGAGGAGCTTCGTTGATGAGGGTCCCGTCGCGGTCGATGAATAAAACTCTTTTCATGAATAAAAAAATGAACTTATTGGCCTTTTAACATTTTTTAAGTAATGGTAAAATCTCCGCAAACCTACGTTAAATATGTTGGAATTTCGTCGGGTCTGAAAATCAAAAAGGAATGGGACTTAATGTGAAGATAGACCTGAAGAATGTATACCGCATCGTTGCCAAAGATCCTGGCCAACAGGCCAGCGAATTTGACTCTATTCTAACAAATACAGAATGTGTCCGGTTGGGCATTAGGATAAGCCATACCTCTCACCCCTTGATCCCTAATACCTATAATTTGGCCTTCGGACCAATAAGGAAAAATGGCGCTGTCGATGACAAGGTCAGGCTTTCCCATAAAGATTATTCAAAGGTTTTTTCAACGGCACTTCTTGATGCGATATCTTTTTTAGAAGAGCACCCTGGTAGCTATGTAGGCATCGATGGTTCTGATAATGCCAGGGCATATATGTATTACAGATGCATCCAAAATAATTTTACATATCTCAGTTCGATATTCACGATCATAGGTGTTAATTATTATATTCGGATGCTTAGACAGGAAGAAGACGGCAATTGCGATCTGGATACTGACGATATGCATACAAAATACAAAGAGATTGAGGCAAACGAAATAATCAATCCCGAAAAACTATACAATTACTTCATTTTCAATATCAAACCTCTATAACTATTATTTCAAAAAACAATTAACTTTACATCTATGGCAGAACAAAGACGCATGACAGAGGAAGAAAGGCAAGAGATATTTCAGAAAGCCAGAGAACTTTCAGCGGAAGCCAAAAGAACTGGCGACCCCAATTTCTTTTATCCCGGCGATCCCTGGGAGAATGACTCTTTGGCCAAAGTCATTAAGACCAAGGAACACGCTGAATTTTTTATGATGCAGATGGAATTGATAAAGAACAAAGCCAACAAAAAATAACTATTCCGCACATAAAAAAGGGCCGGCACTATCGCACCGGCCCCAAAAAAATTCACAGCCCTTCACTTTTTGTAGCTTATCTTCCAAACATACCCCTTCGCATCATCCGTCACATACAACGATCCATCAGGCCCTTGCGCCAGTCCACACGGACGATGATCCGCCTTGGCAGCAGCAGTGTTTTCAGCGCTGCCGGAGAAGTTATCTGCAAACACCTCCCAATCCCCGCTGGGCTTGCCATTGCTAAAAGGCACAAACGCCACCAAAAACCCTTTCTGCGGCTCGGGCGCCCTATTCCAACTGCCATGGAAGGCGATAAATGCCCCATTCTTGTATTTGTCAGGGAACTGATCCCCCGTATAGAATAACAGACCATTGGGCGCCATGTGAGCAGGGAAAGCTACGACGGGGTCCTGCGCATCCTTACCACCTTCTTTCTTGCCATCCCCGCCATATTCCGGCATCAGGATCTTCTTATGCTGGAAGGGGTCGTAGTACATATAAGGCCAGCCACAGTTCGACCCCTTATGCAGCTCATACATACATTCCGCAGGCAGCTCAGCGCTTTGCTTAGTATCGAACATATCAGGGAAAAGATCGTGCAGTTGATCCCTTCCATGCTGCATAACAAACAGGCTATTGGTAGTCATATTCCAGTCCAGCCCTACCACATTGCGCAGCCCCGTAGCATAACGTACACCCGTACCATAGGTCTGATCAGGCTTGTCTGCCTTGAATTGCCAGATACCGCCGGCCGAATCCAATATTTTACATGGTCTCTGTGAAGGCGACCCCTTCTTCCTGTCCTCCAGTTGACAGGCATTGGAATAAGCGCCGATATTGACATATATATTACCCTCATTATCCAATGCAATGGATTTCGATTCGTGTTCATGCCGATCCAGCAGCCCCGTAATGATCTTTTCGGGATTGTCCGGATTCGTCACATTGAAATTAGAATCCAGCTTGTACCGGTAAACCTCTTCATTGGATGAAGCATAGAGATAACCATTCTTAATAGCAATACCGGTGCCGCCGTATGTTCCAAAGCTGGTGGCCTGGTCCGGTTTTCCATCCCCATTCGTGTCCTGCAAACGAACGATACCCTTCCCATTCTTCAGCCCGCCAAGCTTCACAAAGATGACGCCATTGGGCGCCACCACAATATGACGGGCCCTCCCGAGATCTTCCGCTACCGTAGTAGCCATAAATCCGGCAGGTAGCTTGATAGTGGAGTCAATACCCCCTGTCACAACCGAAGGCTGCGCCGTTTTGTTTGAATCGGTTCCTGCGGAAGGTTCTCCTTTATTCCCCCCACCATTACAGGCGAAAAGTCCTGTCATGCACAAACCCAGAGCAAGATGCAGGGCTTTGCGCGGCATTGTCGTTGATGTGTTGATTAGCTGGTTCATGGAAAAAATCTATTGAATGTGTAATTTACGTGAATGCATCCACCGCACAATCACTAATTTTTACCTTAGAATTGGCCGAGCGCTTCCAGCAATTGACGATTCTCCGATGCCGTACCCACCGTGATACGCAAACAACCCTCACACAGCTCGACCTTACTGCGATCACGGACCACGATCCCCTTGTTCAAAAGATATTGATAGACGGCTTTCGCATCGGTGACTTTCACCAGCAGGAAATTGGCATCGCTGGGGTATATTTTTTTGACGACAGGAAGCGCTGCCAGCTCAATGGTCATCTGTTCCCGCATGGTCACCAGGGCCCGTATCATATCATTGACCTGATCCGTATCTTCCAATGCTTTTAAAGCCAGTTCCTGAGTGGCCTGATTAATGTTGTACGGAGGTTTTACTTTGTTATAAACATTTATAATAGCCTCACTTGCAAAAGCCATACCGAGCCTAAGTCCTGCCAGCCCCCATGCTTTGCTCATCGTCTGCATCACTACCAAATTGGGGTAATCCGTCAGCTCCTGGATAAAGCTCCTGTGACGGGAAAAATTAATATATGCTTCATCCACCACCACCAGTCCGGGGAAATTATTCAGGACGACCTCCACATCCTGACGATTCATCGAGTTGGCCGTCGGGTTGTTCGGGCTGCATATCCAGATGATCTTGGTATTCTCATCCACCAGGTTCTCCAGGTGCACGAGGTCCAGCTGAAAATCATCCAGTAAGGTGGCCCTGCGCACTTCCACATCGTTGATATGCGCGCTGACCTCATACATCCCATAGGTTGGCGGATTGATAATGACATTGTCTTTACCGGGTTCGCAAAATGCCCGATACAATATATCGATACACTCATCGCTGCCATTGCCAAGAAAGATGTGCTGCGGAGCAATCCCCTTCACGCGGCTGAGCGCTTCCTTTACTTTCCATTGCAGCGGGTCAGGATATCTGTTGTACCACCGGGTCAGCGGTGACCCCAGACTGTTCTCATTGGCATCGAGAAAAACCTGTGCCTCTCCTTTGAACTCATCCCTGGCAGACGAATAGGGTACCAGCTTTCGGATATTATCCCTCAGTAATTTGTCCAGTTGAAACATAACATATAAAAATTTGTGTGCGCCATAGCGCACTATGACATTCTCACTCTGACCGCGTTCGCATGCGCCCGAAGCCCCTCGGTCTCCGCCATCTCGACGACAGCAGGGCCGATGCCTTGAATGCCTTCCCGGGTCAGCTGTTGAAATGTGATCTTTTTTACAAAACTATCGAGACTTACCCCGCTATACGCCCTGGCATATCCATTGGTGGGCAGCACGTGATTGGTGCCGCTGGCATAATCGCCGACACTTTCCGGCGAATAATGCCCGATAAAAACGGAGCCTGCGTTTACGACTTTCCCTGCCAATTCCACCGCATCGTCACAAGCCAGTATCAGGTGTTCGGGAGCATATTCGTTCAACAGGTCCATGGCCTGCCCGGCATCCCCGGCTATAAACAGGCGGCTGGAAGCCAGCGCCCGGGCGGCCACATCGGCACGGGGCAGCAACGTCAATTGCCGTTGAACGGCCTCCTGCACTAACCCCGCCATCCTGGAGGACAGACAGACGAGCACCACCTGGCTATCCGGTCCATGCTCTGCCTGTGAAAGCAGATCAGCCGCAACAAATTCGGGATTGGCATTTTCATCGGCATAAACAGCGACCTCACTCGGGCCTGCAGGCATGTCGATAGCAATTCCATCCCTTTGGATAAGCTGCTTGGCGCAGGTGACATATTGATTACCGGGGCCGAATATCTTATAGACGGCAGGTATGGTCTCCGTCCCATATGCCATAGCGCCGATGGCCTGCACACCGCCTGCCTTGTATATCTTCGTAACACCTACGACCTTTGCCGCATAAAGGATGGCCGGATGCAGCCTGCCCTGTGCATCAGGAGGCGAACACAGAACGATCTCCTTACAACCCGCCAGTTTCGCAGGTATACCTAACATCAACAAAGTGGAAAATAAGGGGGCCGTACCACCAGGTATATACAATCCCACTTTCTCGATAGCGACAGCCTTCCTCCAGCAACGCACACCAGGTATAGTTTCCACAGCCTCCCTTGCCTGATGCTGTGTACGGTGGAAGGCTTCGATATTCTGATGCGCCTGATGGATGGCCGAGCGCAATGCCTCACTAACCTCCACCTGCGCCAGCTCTTCTTCGCTGACCTGCAATGGCTCCGGCGCTACTTTATCGAACTGCAGGGTAAAATGCTGCACAGCCTCGTCCCCGCCATCCCTGACAGTCCGAAGAATGTCAGCTACTTTCTGCTCCAGCATCGAAGTATCCAGCACGGGCCGCGACAACCACTCCCGCCGCTGTGCCGGGGAGATGGATGTGAAATGGCGAATGTCAATCAATTGCATATCGATATATTAAATGATCATTTTTTCTATCGGCACTACCAGGATGCCCTGTGCACCCGCATCTCTCAACCGCTCGATGATATCCCAAAAGTCATTTTCGTTCAGTACGCTGTGAACGCTGCTCCAGCCGGGCTGCGCCAATGGCAGCACAGTGGGGCTCTTCATGCCCGGCAGCAGTCCGATAATCTCGTTTAATTTGTCGTTCGGCGCATTCAACAGGATATATTTATTATTCTTCGCCTGCTTTACAGCCCGGATACGGAAAAGGAATTTATCTAAAATGGCTTGCAGTCCGGCATCCAGATCCCTGTTCCGGACAAGGACAGCCTGTGACTTCAGGACGGTCTCCACTTCTTTCAGCCCATTCATGAACAGGGTACTACCACTACTTACCAGGTCCACGATGGCATGCGCCAGTCCAATACCGGGAGCGATCTCTACGGAACCGCTGATCTCATGTATCTCGGCTTCTACCTTGTTCTTATCCAGGAACTGGCGCACGAGGGTCGGATATGTAGTGGCTATTCTTTTGCCCCGCAGGGATTCCACACCTGTATATTGGTCGCTCCTGCCCACTGCCACCGACAGACGACATTTGCCAAACCCCAGGTGCTCCACGATGTCCACCTTCTTGTTGTTCTCGTACAACACATTCTCCCCTACAATGCCGATGTCGGCCACCGCATCCTCGACATACTGAGGAATATCGTCATCCCGGAGAAAATAGATCTCCATAGGGAAATTGTCCGCTTCTGTCTTTAGCTTGTTTACTCCGTTCTTAAGATCGATACCACAATCTTTCAGGAGCTTTACGGAGTCGTCATACAGGCGACCCGATTTTTGAATGGCGATTTTTAGCTTCATTGCCAGTACTTGGTTTGTGCGGGAAAAGAGTATTTTGAAACCTAACCCTTTTCCCGCAAAGGGCTAATGTCTGACCTGTCGGTCGAACCGCTTCCAGCGGTTCCGGTAAAAAATTAGGGGCTTACCTCTGGTAAGCCCCTTAATAAGTTGTTTTATATACAAAACATCACCGGCCTACCACCGGCGAACGCCGGACATATGATTCGGTAAGAAAAAATGATGGTGATGATGGTGCGTTCTGATTTTCATAACGAGGCCCAAAATTAAGCGTGAAAAGTGAATGACCAAAATTTTATTTTACCACCCGTTCGATGGACTATTACTCCAACTTCCTGCGTAGCCCGGCTGCTTTATCGGCGCCCGGTGCACCGGCGGGTATCTTGTCGATCCACGACCTGGCAGTCGCCTTATCCCCTTTTTGCGCATAGCTCAGCGCCATATAAAAGGCAGCCTCATACTTGAAAAGACTTCCGCCTGAAAATACCAGTTGAAGATCCTGGCGGGCCTCCTCTGTCGCCCCCTTGTGCAGTCCCGCCACCCCTCTGTAGAACAGTGCAGTCTGGTTCGTAGTATCAGCCTTGTATGCATGGTCCAGCAGTGGCAAAGCCTTGTCAAAGGCGCCCGCATTGAAATATTCGGAAGCCTTCTCCATCAACGTATCATTACCCTCTCCCCGCTCCGTAACACCCGCCATCTGTGTCTTCCCATAGCTGTTCAGGTAGTCGGAAGGCCATAACATCACTACAGCGATAAGGATAGCAGCGGCAGCAGCCATACCGGCTATATATCTTGGGAACCGCGTTTTCATTTTAACCACCTTCATACTGCTTCCATCATTCTCCCCCGACAGCCTTCCGGTATCGATACTTCCCCCTGATGTTCCGCTGCCTCCCCCGGAGAAATATCTTCCCCGCATACTCCCCAGCGTTCGACGCAAGGCGGCCGCCCCCTCATCGGCAGGCAAACGCTGCTCCAGCGTCACTTTCAGCTGCCGATAAAGCGCTACACTCTCCGCAAGAGCGGCATCGGACCGCAGGTCCTCCTCCATCTTTTGCTTTTCTTCCAAAGACAGCTCGCCTTCTACATAGCGTATGACATCTTCGTTGGTATAGGTTGACATAAATAAGATATTTTCAATTTATCAGATCGCCCCCTGACTGGTCGCACCGGTGGCCGCTTGCACATACGACATCAACGTCGCCATACATTCCGATTTCTTTTTACGCAGATACCCATAAGTGACGCCCAGCGCTTCAGCGATCTTCTCCTGCCGCTGCCCTGTCAGGCTCATCCGGAGTATCTCCCGGCATTTTTCTCCCAGCCTCTCAAACTGCTGAAAGAAAAGCTTTGCCTTTTCCTCCTCTACTCCCACCCGTTCGGCGACGGCAAATACATCCTCTCCATATTCAGATAAGTCGTCACTTGATTTTGTTACCTGCCTGGCCCCTCTTTTCTTTATTTCATTCAGCCATTTCCGCTTGCACACCAATAATAAGAAAGGCTGAAAAGGACATGTCAGCTCAAGACCCTTGTATTTGGCCTGGTTATAAATATCGATCAGGGATTCCTGGAAAATGTCCGCGGCATCGTCCTCTGTACCGCTGTTTTGTATGATCCAGCTTCGGATCCCGGGTGAAAAAAGCCGGTAAATTTCATCAACCAATTGATTATCATTACTTAACAAGCCTTCTAGGTAGCGCTGATCGGGATGGATGGCCATCGAGGTTTTTGGCGAATATCGAAAAAAAAGGCCAAAAGGGGGGGTAACATCCGGCGCGCCCTGTTGATATGACCCAAACAACACTCCTTTTATGAAAAAGATTACACTCATCATCAGCGCGGCCCTTACGATGGTCGCCTGCAAAAAAAGCGATACGCCCGCTCCGCAGCAGAACAATGCGGACGGAGAGAACATGGCTGCATTTATGAAGAACAACGGCCCCGCATTCCAAAATTTTAATATTAATGCAGATGCCGGCGCCGTGATCACCTCGTCTAATGGCACCACATATACAATACCAGCGGGCGCTTTCCAGACAAAAGCGGGAGCTTCCGTAACAGGTAATGTGACGGTCAGCATAAAAGAGATCAGCTCCCCTGCTGACATGATCTTTAGCAACAAACCCACGCTTACCCGCGACGGTAAGTTGCTGGCCTCCTATGGCGAGTTCTTTATCAAGGCCGCCCAGAATAACCTGGATCTGCAGTTGAAAAAGGACAGCGGCATCAAGGTCGCGGTCAAGGCCAAACCCAATGGTCAGGAGATACCCATGTGGAGCGGTGACTCCGCCATCACCACCTCTGTCAGCGGGTATGATTACCTGAACGTACAGGTCACGCTTAGCGTACAGATGTCGGTGAACAAAGGCATTGTATGGGACCAGCTGACCACAGAAAGCTATGCTTTTTTCAATGGCTCCAATGGTACCCTGAACTTTACCATCGACAGCCTGGTACAATGGAAGAACTGCGACCAGATCATCGGCAACCCTTCCGACCCGAAGACCACGGTGCTGGGCTATTTTACCAGCCACTATAATGCCCGGACACAGCAAAGCTATCAGGGCGATCAGCCTACGATCCTTTTCTTCAAACCCCATAACCAGAACACACTGATCAGGCTGTATGACGTCATCCTCAACGCCCCTGCCGGCTACCAGGGATTCTACAGCTATCAGCAATCTATGCCTATCGGCATGCAGGGCACCTTCCTGGCCATGAGCACCATCAATGGCAAGTTCTATGCGGATATGAAGGACGTTACCATTCCTGCCCCTTCCGGCAGCAACAACTATACGACCTTTACCTTCGACCCCCAGGAAGTTTCTGAAAGCACCATGGTGAGCTTGATCACGCAAATGAATACCAAGTAGGACGGATCGATACATATATAGAGTCTATACAATGTATAGGCTCTATTTTTCGTTAACTTCCCTATATTTACCAATGCTGAAACCCGTACTTGTCATAGCATCCTTGCTGGTAACATCCTGCATCGCCCGGGCACAGGACTCGATCCCGCCGGTGATCCATGTCGAGGAAGCCGGCGACAGCGTCCATTTCTCATCCCAGCTTCGCCCTCTCAGGCAGATCGCCGGAGCGCCTGCAGCTTTCTACACCTATTTCTGGGAGTTGGGCGACGGCCGCTTCAGCTTTGACAAAGAACCCTTATATGCCTATCGCGATACGGGTATCTACCAGGTCCGGCTCTATGCCACCAATAACTATGACGACGGCAAGGCGCCCCCCACCCGCCCCCGCCCGGTGAAAATAAAAAAGAAAGTCCCGGGCAATGTCTGGGCCTCCCATTTCTTTCATGGCTCCGGCAACATCGAAATGAAGATAAACCGTAATCCACGGCCGGGTGAAGACTTTGTAGCGATCATGGGCTATCGCAGCACACAGACGGACAGCCTTTCCGGCACCCTTGTCCTCTTCTATAACGAGCGGCAGTTCGGTCAGAAAGGGTTCGATCTGGCGGAAAAAAGATATTATAACAATGAGGACAGCAGCTCGCTTGGCTCCCTGATGGCCAGCCTCGAAACACGGGACGGAGAATACCTGGCCCGGACGGACGGATCACAGGAGGGGCAAGAGCACGGCCTCACGAACCAAGCCTTTCACCCCTCCGGTCCGGAGGTCGCCTATGACGTATCCCCTAATTACACCACCCAGGCGCAATCTCTTTTGACAAGTTTACAAAAAGAGTACACGGGACATACGGTCCTCCATTTCTCCGGCATACACAATAACGAAGAAAGATTTGTATTCATGGACCTGAATACCCTGCCTACCATGATCCAGGATACCAATGCCACGGTGACCCTCACGGCTATGATGGTGCCCGATGACCCCTCCTACCCGCCGGAACTCCACCGGCTGGAAGTAGCCGTAGTAGCATCCCACGACCCTAACTATATGCAGATAAAGCCGCGGCGGATCAACTACCGGCTGATGGGCAAGAAAAAAGAGATCACCTACACCATCCATTTCCAAAACACGGGAAGGGGCCCCGCTAAAAGGATCGCCATCGGCATGGCAATACCTCCCCAGCTCAACAGCAGCAGCGTACAGCTGAAAAGCATGAGCCCTGTCTGTAAATGGTGCGACGCTGCATACAATAGTCAGAGCTGCATCGATACCATCCGCAAGGACGACAGCCTTTATTTCGTGTTCAATAATATTTACCTGCCGGGTCTTAACCAGCAGGGAGTCACAGACAAGGACTCTACAAAAGGATTCGTGGAATATACCATACGATTTAAGAAAAAGCCAAAGAAGATCCCCTTTAGCACAAAGGCCGCCATCGTATTCGACAGGAACGAGCCAGTCTTCACCAACAAAAGCACGGCCCGTTTCATAAAAGGTATCTCTCCGGGCATCATGGCAGGGTATGTCTATTCTCCCTCCAACGGCAATTATTCCACCAACGGATCATTACAGTTGGGATACGTTTTGTCACCGTTCTCCCCTTCCCGCCCTTACTTCCAGGTGGAAGCCTTTGCAGGACTGCTTCAGCAGGATAACAGCACCACAGGCGTCACACAGGACCAAACGGACACGGTCATCGGTATAGGGAAATATCTCATCGTAGGCAGAGAGACAAAGACCACGATAAAAAAGAACAGCTTTGAAGTGACGCCCCTGCACTTCCGGTACAACCTCTGCAATTGGATAGGTTTTGGTGTGGGCGCCCAGGTAATGGTGAACATATCCGAGCAGGCCACAAAGGAATATAAGGTCTACATGAACACCACCTTGCCGCCCATTACCCCGAGCGCGGCCAGCACCTTTCAGCAATCAAAGACCCTTTGGCTGCATACCTGGAATGCCGCACCCTTTGCCGATCTGCAGATAGGACGTGTCAGGACCGGACCGGTGATAGGATTGCGCTATCTTCGTCTGCTGAAAGGAGATGTCTCCAATAGATTCTTCCTCTATGCGGGTATCAAGCTGTAAACATCCCATACTACAACTGACAACGATCCTGTTGTGCTGCCTGCTGCTCATCTCTTTCCGCCCACCTGGTGAATGGCCCGGCGAAGGGTTCCCCGACGACACACCGCCCGAACTGGCCCAACAGCTAAAACAACTGCGAGACAGGAACGACCTGACAGGATGGATCTACCTGCAGATACAATGGACGGCCAAAGCCCCGATCAGCCGCAGCGCATGGCTTAAAAAGGCAGTACAGGCAGCCTGGCGCGGCCCGGCCACCAATGAAGAGATACAAGCCTGGCTGGACCTCCTTACCAACGAAGGATATGCCTTGCTGATGAGCGGCGACATCGTCCATTCCACCGACGCCTATACATCCGCCTTTCAATGGGCAAGACAGCATGCCGAGCTGATGGACGATAACATGGTCCTGGACAACATCCTGAAACCTCTTGGCAATAACTACACCCGCCTGGGCGATTACGAACAGGCCCTCTTCATCCATCGCAAGGCCCTGGCCATCGCACATGCGCTCAACGAATCCGAAGCCCTGGCAAGTACACTTAGCAACCTGGCCAATACCACCAGTAATATGGGCCGACCGGCAGAATCATTGGATTATTGCCGCCAGGGACTGACCGTGGTAAAAGCCTCGTCCCCCATCCGCGGCCTCCTCCTTTCCGAACAGGCAGACGCATTGATGGCGCTTGACCAGCCGGAAGCCGCCCGACAGAGCATTCGGCAAAGTATAGAGATACTCGAAAAAAGCAATACCCCCGAAGCCGGGAGTTGGTTGCTGATGACCTATCAGCAGGCAGGCGATATATACGCTGCCGAGCCGGCGAAAGCATTGAGCTATTATCAGTCGGCATTGCGGCTGGGAGAACATCTATCCCTGCAGCAGGATGCCCTGCCCCTACGGCAAAAAGCAAAGCTTTTTCAACGCATCGGCAGTCTCTACGCCCGGACCCGCCAGCCAATCCCCGCTACACGCTGGCTGGATCGATGCCTCTCCATTCTCATCCCCGGTCGCCCCCTCGACTCCCTCGAAGAAAAGGACCTCTATGCGGAGAACACGCTGATGGACCTGCTCTATACCACGGCCGGACTGGCAGAAGAGCAGAGACATATAGACAAAGCGCTCCGTCTCTATAAGCTTTGCTTTACCACGGAATATGCCTTGCGACGTCAGCTGATCACAGGTTCCTCCAGGGAACAATCCGTTTCGGATAGCCATATACGATACGAGACGGCCATCCGGACTGCATGGGATGCATGGAAGACCACAGGTGATCCCGTCTATCAGCAGACAATGCTGACTTTTATGGAAGACAGCAAGGCAAAGCTATTATTGGACGAAGTAATGCAGCAACAACAGCTGGCCGGCGCCACCGACAGTCTGAGCAACAGGATCAGGCTGCTGGAAAAAGCCCTCATTTATTATAGAAAAGAAGCCAGGCAGCAACCCGACAGCCTCCGTCAGGCTATGACCCGCCAGGGCATGCAGGTGGAATGGGATCTTGCACAACTACGTAAAAAAAACCCCGCCGCAGAGCCGCCGTCTAAAGTTGAAAAACCGTCTCTGGCCGAAAACCAGCTGATCCGGAGTTTCTTCTCCGGCGCACAAGCATTGTACATCGTCGAGCTCGGCAAGGACGGGATACACTGGACAGACAAGCTCACCATGCCAGAAGGATGGCAGGACAGCCTCCGGGCCTTTACCCACACCTGGTTTGAAAAAGGAGCCGGCAATATGATCAACGATCCCGCGGGGTATTATCGACAGGCGTACGCGATCTATCAGCAGTTGTACGGGACTCATCCATTGACACAAGGAAAGGAATACATCCTGCTGCCGGATGGCGCACTGAGCCTCCTTCCCATGGACGCCCTTGTCACTGCTCCGGTCTGCCCTCCCTCCCCTTCGGACTGGTCCTTTGTCATTCGTCAGACCTCTCTCTCCTACGCATGGTCCATACGCACCCTGCAACGACAAATGCAATCCGCCGGCAATAATAAAGGCTTCTCGGGGTTCTTCCTTGCGGACACACGGCAGCTCCCTCTGCTGAACAATGTCACTGGTGAGGAAGAAGCCATGAGCAGCATCATAAAAAATGGGAAATGGTATACGGATGATAAAGCCACCACGACGGCCTTTCGAAAGGCCCTCCAGGAGTCTGCCATCGTACACATCAGCTCCCATGCCTTCTCCGGAAAAGACACGGGACAGGTCCCGCATATCGCGCTCTACGATCAGCCTTTTTATTTATTTGAATTGAAGGATCTGCAGCAGCATCCGGGACTGGTAGTGCTCAGCGCCTGCCGGACAGGGGATGGAAGAATGGTGATGGGTGAAGGCGTGCAAAGCCTGGCCCGCGCCTTTATCGCACAAGGCGCCAACGCCGTCGTGGCAGGATGGTGGAATGTCAACGATGCAACGGCTGCTCAGCTCATGCAACGCTTCTACCGGTCATGGGCCACCGGACAGACCACCATCGCAGGATCGCTGCGCAGCTGCAAGCTCGACTGGCTCAACGACCCGAAAGTCTCCTATCAGCACAAGCTTCCTTACTACTGGGCTGCGCTCAATTACGCAGGCAACCCGGCTCCATTCCCGAAAGATGTCATCGATGAAAATAAAAGCTGGCCCCCGAAGTGGGTGATTGGATTAATAGCCTTATTGTTCGCAACAATCCTACTTCTCGTTGTCCGCAGAAAGCTATAAGACCCAGTTCAGCAGCATTACGCCGCCCAGCCCTACCAGGGACACGATGGTTTCCATAATGGACCAGCTACGCAACGTATCCTTGATCGAAAGGGAAAAATACTCTTTGAATAGCCAGAAACCACCGTCATTGACATGGGAGAACATCAGGCTCCCCGCCCCTACGGACAGTACCATGAGATTGGGGTTCACATGCGAGGCCTTCATCAGCGGCAGGATAATGCCTGCCGCAGTCAATCCGGCTACAGTGGCCGACCCCAGGCATACTCGTATGATGGCGGCGATCAGCCAGCCCAATGCCAATGGATGAACAGGCCACTGCTGAAGCACGTTGGCAATTTCCTTGCTGACCCCACTATCCAAAAAGATCTCCTTCAACGCCCCCGCCCCTCCGATGATCAGCAGGATCATGGCAATATCCTTTACCGCCTCCTCATAGATGCGCATGACAGCCTTCATGCTTTTGCCCATTCGGATACCCAGCGTATACGTAGCTACCCCGACGGATATAAGCAAAATGATGGAGGGGTCCCCCAGGAAATGTAAACCAGGTGCAATAGTTGTCAGCATCAGCAGTATCACAGGTAACAACGACGATAAAAGGCTAACCCCCATACCCGGCAATCCCTCCTCTGGCTTGTTGGATGCCACAAGCCCCTCCAACGGTTTGGCTACGATGCCTTTCAGCCGGCGGGAATACCATGGCCCCGCAATGATGACGGCAGGGATGGCGATTAAAATGCCATACAGCAGCGTCTTGCCCATATCCGCCTGAAACTGTCCCACCAGCGAAGCCGGAGCCGGATGCGGCGGCAGAAAACCATGTGTTACGGAAAGAGAAGCCAGCATCGGCAGCCCGATATATACGGCCGGTAGCTTGTATTTATATACCACCGAAAAGATCAGCGGCACCATCAATACAAATCCCACATTGTAGAACAGCGGGATGCCGATGATAAAACCCGTCACCATCAGCGCCCATTGAATGTACTTTTCTCCAAACAGGTTCATCAGCACCGTAGCGATCCGCTGAGCCGCGCCACTCTCGGCCACCAGTTTACCCAGCATGGCCCCAAGTACAATGATAATGGCCAGCGATCCCAAGGTATCTCCGACCCCTTTATAGATGGAGCCGGTGATGGTGCCCAGGGGTATGCCTAACAAAAGCCCCGTCGTTATCGATACGATCAGAAAAGCAAGGAACGCATTTAGTTTTCCCCAGGTGATAAGCGCAACAAGCAATAAAATACCAAAAAGGACTATGAGAATATGCATATTTATATCTTATAATGGTCCTGGCCGGCGACCTTATGGTTCAATGTGAATCCCTGCTGACTTCCGATCCGGATCCGCCCACCAGAAAATCCATATCCGCCCCCTTATCCGCCTGAAGAACATGCTGTACATAAAGATGAACATATCCTCTATCCGTCCCCGGTACCTGCGGACGCTGCCAGCGTTTACGCCGCTGCCCCAGTTCCTCCTCACTCACGTCCAGGTGCAATCTCCGTCCGGCCACATCCAGCTCGATCCAGTCCCCATTCTCCACCAGCGCCAGAGCGCCGCCGATGGCCGACTCCGGCGAAACATGAAGGACCACGGTCCCATAGGCAGTACCACTCATCCTGCCATCCGATATACGCACCATATCGGTCACCCCCTTCTCCAATAGCTTTTTTGGAAGGGTCATGTTACCTACTTCGGGCATACCGGGATAGCCCACCGGCCCCACATTCTTCAGGACCATGATACAGGTCTCGTCGATGTCCAGGTCCGGGTCGTCCACCCGCGCATGATAGTCCTCTATATTCTCGAATACTACCGCCCTCCCTCTGTGCTGCATGAGGGAGGGAGTGGCCGCTGAGGGCTTGATGACAGCGCCATTCGCAGAGAGATTGCCTTTGAGCACGGCAATACCCGCAGATGGTATCAACGGCTCGGTATAGGTCGCGATCACCTCCCGGTTATAACATTGGCTGATCCCTTCGATATTCTCCCGGTGTCCCTTACCGGTCACGGTTATCGCATCCATATGCAGCTGGTCCCTCATCTCCGACAAGATCACGGGTAGCCCGCCTGCATAGTAAAAGTCTTCCATTAAGAACTTGCCGGAAGGCATCAGGTTCAACAGCAGGGGAATAGAGCTCCCCAGGCGATCGAAATCCTCCAGGTCAAGAGGAACGCCAATTCGTCCCGCAATAGCAGTAAGATGGATGATAAGGTTCGTACTGCCCCCCACCGCTGCGTTTACCTTGATGGCATTCTCAAATGCCGGACGGGTGAGTATCTTCGACAGGCGCAGATCTTCTTTCACCATCTCTACGATCCTCCTCCCCGACAGATGGGCAAGCACTTTTTTCCTCGAGTCCACCGCAGGTATCGCCGCAGCGCCCGGCAGGGTCAGCCCCAGCGACTCCACCATACAGGCCATGGTGCTGGCAGTACCCATCGTCATACAATGACCCGCGCTCCGCGACATACAGCTCTCCGCGAACAAATAATCCTGGTCCGACATCTTTCCGGTCTTCCTGTCGGCTGCAAATTTCCAGACATGCGTACCGCTGCCGATGTCCTGCCCCCTGAACTTCCCGTTCAACATGGGGCCTCCCGGTACTATCAAGGTTGGTAGGTCCACGCTTGCAGCCCCCATCAATGTAGAAGGGGTGGTCTTGTCGCAGCCGGTCAGCAATACCACGCCATCCAGGGGATTCCCCCGGATGGACTCCTCCACATCCATGCTGGCCAGGTTGCGAAATAACATGGCCGTTGGTTTAAGCAGTGTTTCTCCCAGGGACATAACCGGGAACTCAACAGGAAAGCCGCCGGCCTCATATACCCCCCGCTTCACGACGTCCGCGATGTCCCGCAGATGCGCATTACAAGGCGTAAGTTCCGACCACGTATTACAGATCCCGATCACCGGCCTGCCATCGAACATATCAGGAGGATACCCCTGGTTCTTCATCCAGCTGCGATAGATAAAACCCATTTTATCGGTCTTGCCAAACCAGTCCCTGCTACGGAATGCAGTCATAAATAAGTTACTTTTTTTCAGGTTTCAATATATACACTATATCATCCTTCCTCAGCTGCGTCACCTTCCCTTCCCCGTCCAATGAAAATACGACCCAATCTTTATCCCACCAGAAATAGTTGTAATGTCCAATAAAAGTATCGTAATTCCAGTGTTGCAGATCGAGACGCACATCGTTCGGAAAAAGCATTTTCAACGTATCCCCCGCCAGCACCACACGCGCATCGCCATAGGCCTCATTGGTATAAAGACCCGTGTAAGCCGTCAGCGGCAACGAAGGCATCGTCCCTTTCACCCGCTCCGCCTCTTTCTCCCGGTCCTTCCTGCGTCTGTCGTCCCTTAGTTTTTTATACAATGCATAGCACTCGGCGCTCCAGTCACGACTGTTGTCGGACCACCCCCAAAGGTCCATCGCCTTGTACATCAGGGCATGCCTGACCTCGGAATGGTCCAGGTTGCCTAAGATATATATTCCCAAATGCTCCGAAGGGATCAGACCAACGATAGCAACAACCCCGTCAAGGCTGCCGGTATGGAATTGCACCATCCTGCCCCTGTAGTCATGCTGGAACCACCCAAGCCCATACGTCGTCCAGACAGGATGGGTCAGCTTGGTGGTAGGATAGAACTCGTTGTCCGGGACCATGGTCTGTGGCTTGAACAGCTCGTTCCAGGTCATTGGTTTGAGAAGAAGATGCCGGTGATCCACCCGGGCGCTGTCCAGCATAAATCGCATCCATTTATCCATGTCGTCGGCACAGGACCATACTCCGCCCGCCGGCCCTACGCTACCATATTCCAGGAAAGGTATAGGACGGACGCTGTCGCCGATGATATAATGCGGGACTTCATGACTGGGTTCTCGAGCCGAAAGCGTAAAGCTGGCATAGGTATGCCGCATACCCAGCGGTTCGAACAGCCGGTGCGTTATAAAATCCTCCCAGTTCTGACCGCTGATCTTTTTTATCAGCTCCCCCGCCACGATATACATACAATTCTGATAAATAAAAGAGCTTCGGAAGGAATAGGCGGGCGGGATAAAGTGCAGCCGGCGGATGATCTCTTCACGGGGGAAGCCATAGACCCAGAGACCATCCGTATTCCCGAGCCCGGCATTATGCGTAAACAGGTCCCGTACAGTCAGCTCCGCCGACACATAGGGATCATAAAGAGAGAATTCGGGGAATACATCTTTTAGTTTGTCGCTCCATTGCAGCTTGCCTTCATCGACCAGCATTCCCATACACACCGCCGTCATGGCTTTTGTCGTCGAGGCGCATACCCCCACCGTACCCGTTGTAAAAGGGGCGGGCTTGCCCGCTTCCACCACGCCAAATCCCTTCCGGAACACCACCTCATCGTCCTTCACCACGACAACAGACATGCCGGGCGTCCTCCATAAAGCCATCGCCTTACGAATATAGCTGTCAAACACAGCGCCTTTGTCTATGGTCCTGTCAGCAGTGTGCTTAGTTTGTCCAAAGGAAAATAATACGCCTAACGATAAGAGGGAAGGTAACCATCCATAGTACAGCTTCATGAGACGTGGTTTGCCGGTAAGTTACCTAATTAACAGCAGACGCCGGCTCTTCCCGTTTCATGTATTTTTTGAAGTTGTCGTTGACAAACACGAGGATATCAACGTTGGCGGCCTTGCGGCAATATTCGTAGGTAGGCCGGTAATGCATCATGAATTGCTGAAGACTGTCCCCTTTGAGCTTGGTCAGACGGGATACATATTCCCGGCTGCATCGGAAGTCTACATAATACTCTTCCTCTTCACGTAGGATCCTCTTCTTTAGTTTCTCCCTGTCCTTGTCCTCTTTTGAAGCATTCCGGAAGAGGTCCAGATTGATACCAACCCCATCACCTGTCCTTTTCCGTTCGATCCGGGGTGGTGTGGTGTGGTCATATACCCAGGCGTATTCCTCTCTTCTTGCCATGGAATCCAGCTGATAATTGCTCAGGGAACCGACTTCCACCGCCCGCAGCGTCTGTGGCTTGGGGTCCATATACATGGGATAATCACCGGCCAGCATAGACGAATCGACGATAAGCGTATCAGCGTGATAGCCCACATGGGTAAAGATCAGCACATCCCCGGGCATGGATTGTATCCGGTAGGCGCCCCTTTCGTCGGAAAGGTCATGCCGGCGCTGCGTCTTATTTTCGATGCTGACGGAAACTAAAAACTCTTTACTGTCCGTTCGCAGGACCTTACCCGTCAGGAAACGCTGTCCAAAACCTGGACAGGACAATAGCAGTAGTGCTAACAAAGAAAAAAAATAGCGCATAGGTCAGCCGTCAAATTAGTATTATTGTCTGGAATTTTGACCACCTTTCTCATAAAAAAAGTATAATTTTCATATGACGTCGGGATTTATAGCCACCGCACTGTTCTTTTTAGGCATTATGACAGCAACAACCCAGGTTCAGGCCGCCGGCCCTACAGCCAAACAAGACTTCTTTACCATCCGGATATATCAGCTGAAAAGCGACCAGCAGGAACAAAAGGTCGACAAATACCTCAAAGACGCCTTTATACCGGCCCTCCACCGGCAGGGTATTGCTAAAATAGGGGTTTTCAAGCCCATAGGTAACGATACCGCCGCTGTCCGCCGCATCTATGTACTGATCCCCTTCCGTTCTTTGGAACAATTTGCCGGCCTGGATGCCTCGCTGGAAAAGGACGCCCAGTACCGCACGGACGGGAAAGACTACCTGGACGCCGTCCACAACGACCCACCCTATGTGCGTATGGAAAATATCCTCCTCCAGGCCTTCCCCGGTATGCCCCGTCTGGAAGCTCCCGCCTCCCTTAAAGGCCCCGCCTCCGAACACGTCTACGAACTGAGGAGCTATGAAGGCCCCACGGAAAAGTACTTTACCAACAAAGTGCAGATGTTCAATAAAGGGGATGAGATAGGACTATTCAAAAGATTGGGATTTAACGCCGTATTTTATGCGTCCGTCCTCTCCGGAGCACATATGCCCAACCTGATGTATATGACAAGCTTTGACGATATGGCCGCACGGGATGCCCATTGGAAGACATTTGGCGCAGACCCCTACTGGAAAGAGCTGTCTGCCAGACCCGAATACCAGAATAATGTCTCCCACATCGACATCGTATTTATGCACCCTACGGGGTATTCGGACCTATAGTAGCTAAATTCAGACCTGTATAACCATCGATTCATTAAGGTTTACCCTGATGGCATACTATTTGTCTATATGCCTGCGTTAACCCATAGTGGAACCCTACCGCGGGCGAAGCTTCAATAATCCTGATAGCCTTAAAATACTCGAAACATGAAAAACGCAGACAAACCATTCATCGGACTCATCCTCCTCTCGATAGCCATTCTTTATGGCGTCATCGCTATATTAAGCTAGCCCGCTACGGCCTGCTCTACGGATTTTTTCATAAGTAAAATTTAAAGCTAGCCGCTTTTCGGGGCATCAAATCATGTTGTTAGGCCAGGATTAAAAACGGGCATACTTACGGATTAGCTGCTGACGGGTAGTAATAAGGGGATTAGAACGGTGAGGATAGGTGGTTCAAAAGTCCGTCAAACGGGTTTTCCAACAAATGTACCCCGTTTGCCAGAAAGAGACCTTCGTCGGAGCTGCTTCGACACGCTCCTCCTTGGTCGTGACCTTGCGGTCATATCTGTCCTTCGGACAACGAACCTGTGGTTCGTTTGGACACTGCAATATAAGCAATTCTCCAATAGACTTTACTTTATCTGGATAAGTTCTGAGCAGCTACAGGCTTGACCTCATATATAGCGCTGAAAAGATACAGTTTTCCCGTAGACAGCTCCACACACTGGAACCTTTTTCTCAATTTTTTTCCCTTCCGGAAAACACGCCCGTCATCCAATGAGAAGCTGGCCCCCTCCGCGATCTGCTCCACCAACATAAGCCCCCCCGGATTCTTATCGTATTTCTTCAGGATACGCATCAGATGCTCATCCGCACAGCTGCTGGCCGGCAGATCATGCAGGTTCTTTTTCAAGGCAGCCACTATGTCCTCCGGGAACACTTTCAGACGCAGGAACTCCTCCAGCATTTTACGATACATCTGCTTCCACTCCTTCCCATGCGACTGTACCTGGTTGCCATGTTCCATAAATGTCACCAGGTGAGCCAGTTCATGGATCAATGTGATCAAAAAGGAATATTTATTGAGACTGCCATTTATACTGATTCGGTGGTTATTGGCATGCGTGGCATGCCGGTAATCCCCTAACACACTTTTCCGCTCGCGCGTAATCGTCAGATGTACTTTATAGCGATTTAGGTATTCCAGGATCAGGGGAGCGGATACATCGGGAATAAATTGACGCAGATAATCCAAAGGAGCTTCTTTCTTAGCCATTTTTCGGAGAATTCTTGCTCAGACGCATTAAGACTTTTACCTCTATATAGGTATACACCATATAAAGGACAAAGCAGGCAATGATCCCCGCTTTATTGACATCCTTTCCGGCTACAAAAAGATATAAAAGGGTCGCCGCCAGGCAAAATACCATCTTTACCAGCAGGCTCGAATACATCATACGTAGGAATAAATGGACGTTTTTGTTCCGTAAAGCCCTGGAATACAGGTAGAAAGAAAAGGCCGTAGCCAAAAACAACACCAGGTTGCCCACCGACAGTACCAGGTAATCCATCTTCCACTGCTCCGCCAGCCAGTTTCGGGAAGTCAGCGCCAGCAGGGCCACGATAACAAAAATGGCCACTATAGGCCAGAAAGACTTGCTAAAGACTTTATTTTCCATCTTTTTTCCGGGATGATTCTTTGACCAATCGCACGATCAGTGCTATAATTACCAGCAAAGGTAACGACATGGAAAATATCGGAAAAGAAACCTTCAGCCATTTATCGGCTTTTATCCCCAGGTACACGGCAATCCCTACAGAGGCCAATACCTCCGAAGACAGTCCTGCATAACGTATCAGTTCGCGGCGATCGTTGATCTTCCGGTCTTTATCCTGTTTACTATCAGGATCAGCCGGCGGCGATGGTTGCATGTTTAAAATCCTTGATTTCCGGGGTAGACTTACCGGCAGCAGCCGCTATATCCTTACCCGCCGCCTGAGGAGCCATATGACATTCCCCGTTGAAATTGGCCGTAGGTTCGATCTGCAGCTTGGCAGCCTGGATGTTCCCATTGACACTACAGCCGCCCTTCAATTGAAGCAGGTCCTTTACCTTGATAGTGCCAGTCACTTTGCCCATGATGTCGGCCTGTCCACCGACGATATCACCCTGGACGTTTCCATTGGCGCCTATAACAACTTTCGCAGAGCAGTTGATATTACCCACCAGGTTCCCATCGATGCGCAGGTCCCCGTTGCTGGTAATGTCCCCTTTCATTGAAGTTCCGGCCCCAATAAGGCTGGTGCTGGTGCCTGTAGATGGATTTCCTACAAGTTCCTCTGTTGTTTTGGATTTTCCATTGAACATAGTATCAGATTTTAGATTTTAGTCGTTTCAAAGGTTTTTGGTACATCTTTCATCAATCGTTGATCTTCTCGGGCTTCGGGATCTTCAATGTCGTCGTATCCAGTTTCATGGCCGTATTGCCCTGCAGTACATTCCGGATACTCTCCAAATACTGATCTTTATACCGAACCTCTTGCTCTAACGAATCGGTACGTATTTTTAGTTCACGCAAGTCCTTGGTATTGTTCATATCTCCATAGCCCGGTATATATAGTTTCAACGGGGTGAATACGATCAATGCCACTGTCAGCCCTGTCAACAATACAAAAATCGTGCAGAGACCTACATATACACTTAGCCGGGACAATTTAAATGTAACCACCTCCTCGTACGTGTCATCATTCATGACCACCAGGCGGTAACGATTTTGCAGGCGCTTGAACGTTGAATTGGCATCGAATTTGGCCATAGAGACTGATTGCGGTCTCAAGATAGCAAACTTTTGATAGTTTGCGCCACGCAATAAATTCAGAAGAAATCAGTTATTGTCATTTTAAGTGTAGCTTTCGGCCAGGAACCCCTGACCGGGGTTCGTCCGGGACCGGAGGTCCCGACCGAGGAGGAGCGTGTCGAAGCAGCTCCGACGAAGGCCTCAGACATTTGCGGTTTGCAGGAATTGGGCTACATTTCTATCAGAGCCCAATTCCGGTACATAAACAACGTTGGGTTTGTGACTTATAGTAAAACTCTGCTATTTGCCGTTTTTTCCATGCTGTCCCTGTCTATGTTTGGACAGCAAGGGGTAGCCTATGACCTGAAAAAACCCGCCAAATTCGAGAACAGGACCCTCGCCTCCGAAAAATCCGGCGAAAACCCCAAAAAGATAAAAAAGGCCCGCCGCTTCATCCAGAACACCGTCACCCATTACAACTACTATTTCAACGCCAACGAAAAGCTCAACATGGTCGTCATGCGGGCTAAGGCCCAGCAAAAGGATGACTATACCAGCCTCCTCTCCTTCTATAATTATACCCTCGACGCCACCGCCTCTCAAAAAAGGGAATTGGACTCGGTGATCTACAAATGCACCATGGGTATCCTCATACACGATACCCGTAGCGACTGGGTCGACAACCTCTACATGCTCATAGGCAAAAGCTACTATTATAAAAAAGATTTTGACTCGGCCTTTATCACCTTCCAGTTCCTCCAATTCGCATTCGCCCCCAAAGAAGAAGACGGTTACGACAAACCCATCGGCAGTAACGCCAATGCCGACGAGGGCGGAAATGCCAACATCGTCTCCACCGTCGAAAAAAGGAATATCCTCCAAAAGACATTTTCCCTCCCTCCCAGCCGCAACGAGGCGCTACTGTGGAAGATAAAGACCTATCTGGCAAAAGACCAGTATCCGGAAGCCACCAGTCTTATCGAAGTGCTCAAACACGACCCGCAGTTCCCCCCCCGCCTGGGCCCGGGACTGGCAGAAATGCAGGCTCTCTCCTTCTATAAAAAGAATATGTATGACAGCGCGGCCTTCTATCTTGAAAAAGCGCTTCCCATAGCCGCCAACAACGAAGAGACAGCACGCTGGGAATACCTGATAGCACAACTCTATGAAAGGACAGGCCGCAGCTACGACGCCAGGACCTTTTACGAGCGTACGATACGCCATACCTACAACCCCATCCTGGAAATATATGCCCGCCTTAACGCCATCCGCCAGAACAGGGAAGGAGGTGAAGACTTTATACAGCAAAATATCAATGCGCTGGCAAAAATGGCGCATAAGGACAGGTATGAATCCTACCGGGACATCATTTATTATACAGCCGCACAAATGGAGCTGGAAAGGAATAACAGGCCCGGCGCTGAATCCTTTCTCAAGCAGTGTATAAAAGCCGTCGCTGAAATGGGAGGCACCCAGCGCAACCGCGCCTTCCTGCTCCTGGCAAATCTATCCTTCGAGGACAAAAAATACAGGGACGCCAAGAACTACTATGATAGCCTTAATACGAACGATCGCCAGAACCTTGGGGATATCAGCTGGCTCCCCGATCGCAAGGCGGCCCTGGCCATCATCGTAGCGCAATTGCAGATCATCGACAGACAGGACAGCCTTCTGCGCATCGCCGCCATGCCCGCCGACCAGCGGGACGCCTATATCAAGCGGCTGGTACGGACCCTCCGCAAACGCTCCGGACTCCGCGACGAAGGTGATAGCCTCTCCAACACTAATGGCCTCCAGAACAACGCTGCCGTCACCGACCTCTTTAGCAATAGCTCGGGCAGCGCCGAATGGTATTTCAATAATGCTTCCCTGCGCTCAAAAGGCTACAACGACTTTAAAACAAAATGGGGCAACAGACAAAATACCGACAACTGGCAGTTGACCTCCATCGCAAAGACCCAGGCGCCAAAACCAGGTGAAAGAGGCGCCCCCGGCATGCTGACGGACATAGATGCCAAAAACGCCGCCGCATCCAACGCACCCGTCACATTCAAGTCCCTCATGGACAATCTTCCGCTGACGCCGGAAAAATTGAGGAAGGTCAACGACTCCATAGAACGCGCTACCTATATGCTGGGCAAGACGTATCAGGAAGGAATAGCCGATTATCAATCCGCCATCACAGCGGATGAGGGCTTACTGGAAAAATTCCCAACCTCCTTCTTCCGTGCCGAGACACTCTTTTCCCTGTACAACTGTTATAAAAAGGTTGGCGACGAGGCCAATGCGGAAAGGATCCTTGCCCTGTTGAAAAAAGACTATCCCAACAGCCACGCCACGGCCCTGGCATCCAACCCCGACTCCACCATACAGGCCGACGGCAGCCTCAAGGTCAATGCCACCCATCAGTATGAGAAAATATACAACTCTTTTATAGAAGGCAGGTTTCAGGAAGCGCTGTCGGATAAGAGGGTGGCCGATAGCCTCTATGGCGACAAATACTGGACGCCTCAGCTGCTTTATATCGAGGCAGTATACCATATACGTAACAGGGAGGACGGACAGGCCATCGCAATACTCACAAAGATCCCGGCGAAATATCCCAAGACACCCATGGCAGCCAAGGCCACGACCCTGATCGACGTGCTCAAACGACGTCGTGAGATCGAGGACTATCTTACAAAGCTGGAGGTCAAAAGGGCATCCGATGAGGATACTGTATCATCTACCGTGCTGATGCCCGGCAAGGTCACGGCCCCCAGCGCCCCCCGGCTGGTACGGGATGACTCCCGGCTGTTGATAAAAGAGGATACCTCCACACTGGCCAGGGCAAATGTTCATGTACCGGGTGCGGTCCAGACTGCCAAACCGGGGGCGCCCACCATCGGAGGTAACGACAAGCTGACAGTGGATACCGCCAGCTTGAAGAGAGCTGTCACGGACGCAGCCCAACTGTCCAAATTGCAAAAACAGATGGATTCCATTCAGCAGGCTATAGCCAGGGCGGCACAGGATTCGATCCAGACCGCCCTCCTGCGTCACAAAGCTGATTCAATCCAAGCGGCCGTCGCCAAATTGCGGGCCGATTCCGCAGCTGTGGCAGCCAAAGTGAGGAACAGCAATACAACCTTTACTTTTACTCCGGACAAGTCTCACTCGGTGGTCATTGTCCTGGATAAGGTCGACCCCGTATACGTGACAGAAACCCGCAATGCATTCAATCGCTGGAACCTGGAAAACTTCTATAGCCAGTCCCTGACTATCAATAATTCCACCCTCAATGACTCCCTTAAGCTGGTAGTCATCAATAGCTTCGAAAACAGCGCTGCTGCCCTCGATTACCTCCAGAAAGCCAAAGCCGCAGCACCCAGGGAAGTTGTACCCTGGCTCCCGGCGGGCAAATACACATTCCTGATCATCTCGGCTCCCAATCTGCAGCTGCTGCTGTCGAATAAGGACATGCCAGGATATAGGAAGTTTCTAACAACAGCCTATCCGGATAAGTTTTAAATTTGAAACTTTGGAACGGAATGTGTATTACCCGGTAAGAGTACATACTAATTACAACCACTCATCATATGTCTAAAATGGTTCGCATTTTCTGGAAAGTCTTTTTCTATGGATTGGCCGCCTTCATCCTTTTCCTTGTACTGATCAACCTGGGGGTCTTTGGCTCCCTGCCTTCTTTAAAGGAGTTGGAAAATCCATCCATTACCCTGGCCACCGAAGTCTTTGCAGAGGACGGCACCGCTATGGGCAAATACTATAAAGACAAAGGCAATCGCAGTAACGTGGAATTCAGGGACATCTCCCCCAATGTGGTCAATGCCCTGGTAGCCACCGAGGACGAGCGGTTCTATGACCACTCCGGAATAGACGGATTCTCCGTCATGCGGGCCGTCGTAAAGCTCGGCAAGGACGGCGGCGGCAGCACGATCACCCAGCAGCTGGCCAAGAACCTCCTGGAGCAGGGGTCAAAGAACTTCGTACGCAGGTTCATCGAAAAGCTGAAAGAATGGATCATCGCCATCAAGCTGGAGCGCAATTTTACCAAACAGGAAATACTCGCCCTTTATCTCAACGAGGTTCCCTTTGGAGATAATGTCTACGGCATCCGCAACGCTTCACGCACTTTCTTTAATAAGGAGCCCGACCGTCTCAACGTAGACGAAGCCGCGGTGCTCATCGGTATGCTCAAAGGCAATACCCTCTACAATCCCCGCAAGAATCCCAAAATGGCCATCGACAGACGCAACACCGTCATCAACCAGATGGTAAAGAATAATTATCTCACCACCGAACAGGCTGCCAAATACAAAACCCTCCCCATCGATCTGAGCAATTACAAAAAGCTCGACGAGAACAATGGGCTGGCGCCCTACTTCAGGGATGTCCTCCGGGATGATCTGAAAAAATGGTGCAAGGAACACAAGAACCCTGCTACCGGTGAACCCTACAATCTCTATGAGGACGGCCTGCGTGTATATACGACCATCAACCCCCGTATGCAGCTCTATGCCGACGAGGCGGTAGCCAAACAGCTGCCAATCCTGCAAAAAGCCCTCAGCGCCCAATATAGCATCCGAAAAGGCCTGGTCTGGAAAGATCACCAGAATATTCTGGATGCGGCTATGCATAACAGCGACAGGTGGCGTTCACTCGAAGACGAAGGCCTCAGCGATGCGGACATACGCAAGACCTTCTTCCAACCCGTATCCATGAAAGTATTTGCCTGGAACAGCCGCCGGGAAAAAGACACGATGATGACCCCGATGGATTCCATCAAATACAACCAGCAAATGCTGCAAACAGCTTTTATGGTCATGGACCCCGTCACCGGCGCCGTAAAAGCCTGGGTCGGCGGCATCGACTTCAAGACTTATAAGTTCGACCACGTCAACGTCAATACCAAACGACAGGTAGGCAGCTCTATCAAGCCCTTCCTCTATAGCGAGGCCATCGAAGACTTTAATTTCACGCCGGAAACAGTATGCCAGACCAGCCAGCAATATTTCCCCGGTTTTGGCTATGTGCCCGCGCGAATGGACAAACACGAAGGCGAGACCATGACCATGGCGTCCGGTCTTGCATGGTCCATCAACGGCGTGGCCGCCTATCTAATGAAACAGGTTGGTCCCAAAAACTTTGCGGAGTATGTTAAGAAGATAGGCATCCCCACCTCCATCGAACCCTACCCCTCTATGGCCCTGGGCGCTTGCGATCTTTCCTTATTCGAAATGATGTGGGGCTATAGCATGTTCCCCGCCAGCGGATTCAGCACCAAGCCTTATTATATCTCCAGGATAGAGGACAAGAACGGCAATGTACTGGAACGCTTTGATACCAAGCGTAAAGAGGTCATCAGCCATGCTACTGCCTACACCATGGCCCGCATGATGCAGGGACCCGTGGACTTCGGCACCGCAGCAGGCCTCCGCAACAGACTGGGCATCGCAGAGATGGGTGGTAAGACAGGCACGACCAATGACAACTCCGACGCATGGTTCATGGGCTATACGCCACAGCTGATGGCCGGCTCATGGATCGGTTGCGACGCCCGCTTTATACATCTGGAGGGCGGACTCGGCTATGGCGCACAGGCAGCCCGCCCCATCTGGGAATACTTCTTCGCAAAGGTCATGACAGACAAAAGCTTGGGCCTGGATCGTAATGCCAAATTCATCCAGCCTGAAAACATGCGGAGGGAAATGATGTATGACTACATGAACATCGAAAAAATAGCTCCTCCCGGAGCGGAAGGAGCTAATGAAGGAAATGGTAAAGCCAATCAATATCTTGATACCAGCGCACCGACTGTGCCTACAGATTCCAAGCTGTCTCCGGAGGAACAGAAGATACTAAAAGAGGCTACCATGCAAAAGAACAGCCCCCAGGGTTCTATAAAGGTTACTGTATCGGATGCGCCTCAAAATCCGCCGCCACCGAAGAAAAAAGATGGCTTCTTCAAAAGACTCTTCGGCAAGCACAAGGACTAAAGGTGCGCACGCAGCATCCAGGCCATCTTCTCATGCTCTTCCATCAGACCCGTGATAAAATCGCTGGTGCCCAGATCGCCATATTCGTTGGCAAAACGATTGATGTTCTCGCGGCAATAAATGATGATGTTCTCATGATCGACGAGCAGCTCCTTGAGAAATCCCTGGCTGTCATTCTCCTCTCCCAATTTCTCCGTAAGATGGGTCAACGAAAGAAAGCTTTGCAACGTGGCCGGCGCAAAATGCCCCAGCTGACGGATACGTTCGGCAACACTGTCCATCGTCTCATCCAAAGCCTCATATTGCTGCTCAAAAAAGATATGCATGGTATGAAAGTCAGGACCTTCCACATTCCAATGCGCATTGCGTGTCTTCGTATAGAGTACAAATTCATCGGCCAATAATTTGGACAGCTCCGCTGCCACTGCCTGTAGATTCTGCTGGGAAATTCCAATGTTTGTCTTCATGACTTATTATTTTGAATGGTGATAATCGCGCTTACAGCGAAATTGTCCACTTGCGTACAATCAATCGTCCGATACCGGACAGTCACGCTTTTTAACAAATTTACGATACTTCTAATTATCAATATGTTATGCAAATGTAACCTATTTGGCATTCGATTGGTCTTATACCTAACGACCAAACATTGGCAAACAAACTTAAAAAAATAGTTTTTATGAAAAAGGTAACGATCATCGCTTTAATGGTAATAACCATCGCAAGCTCAGCATTTGCAGGCGATAACAACGCACTCGATTTCAAAGGCGCAGACGCTTTTAAAAAATCATTCCCCCAGGCTACTGAAGTATCCTACACGGTAAAAAAAGATTTCACCGAAGTAAATTTCACCTGGCACAGCCTGAAGCTGCAAGCCTTCTTCGATCGTACAGGTAACTACATCGGCCTCAGCCGCGAAATATCCGTAAAGGATCTGCCCCTCTCCTATGTCATCAACATCAATAAAGAATACAAGGGCTTTGATATCACCGAAGCCATCGAGTTCGATCATTCGGAAAATGGATTGAGCTACTATGTCACGGTGATTAAAGAAGACAGGAAGTATGTATTGAATGTGGCCACCGACGGCTCCATCAGTGTTTTTAAGAAAATGAAGAGTTAATCCCAACCCATTCAATTAAGTCAATAAGCGTTGACTTCAAACCCGGATGACGATCCGGGTTTTTTCATTTGGCCGGTGACGTTATTTTTTTGTCGTCGTCTCGTCTTCCGCCTCGGGCGGTCGCTTCTTCCCAAGCACATCTATCCGCACATGCGTCAACCCCTTCCCGCAATAACCAAGCCTTTCCGCAGCAGCGCGACTGAGATCGATAAGACGCTTGTTATGAGGATGCATCTTGTCGTTGATCCTTACTATCACCGACCTGTGATTACGCAGATTCGTCACACGTACCCAGGTGTACATCGGCAAAGTATTGCTGGCAGCCGTAAGCTTCTGCTGATGGAAGATCTCATCCGTATAAGTCTTGCGCCCCTCGAATTTGTTGGCGTAATAGCTCGCGACCCCATATTGCACCTTGACAGAGGCAGGCTTGTGATGGTGCCTGGGAAGAACAGTGTCCCGGACAGGGCTTTCCTCCTTGCCCAGAACGGCTACAGGAAAGACAAAGCAGGCTAGTAGTCCGGTTTTAAATTTCTTTGACATTGGCGCAATTGATTTTTCAAGGATTGGATATGCTCCGACGCCTGCGGCGCCGTAGTTCACTAAGATATCAATTAATTGGCTTATCTGCAAAGTATCTGTCCCTCAGCAGCCGGTCCTCCCCATAGATGTCATCATGAAAAAGAAGCCGCCCCTTGCTGCCCTCGACGGAGAAATAACGGAGAAATATAGGGACTTTGGCAAACCCATAGACAGTATGCTTCTCCTGGCGCTGTATCCAGGCTTTTACCGTATCCGGCTTATACCTGATCGTATCGTTGCGGATGAGAAAATCCGCCAGTTTCTGCCACTCCTTTACCCGTACACACCCATGGCTCAACGCCCGATAGGACTTACCGAACATCCAACGGACATTTGTATCATGCAGATACACATCATACTTATTCCTAAAGTTAAACTTCATGACCCCCAGCGAATTATCATCACCCTGGCGCTGCTTTAGCTGGTAAGGGAAATTATTCTTGTTCAGCTTCCTCCACTTGATGGTCGCCGGGTCCCGGACGCTGTCATTCCAGTCCACCACGATCAGGTTCTGTTTGCGGAGATAATCCACATTTTCTTTTATCTGGGGCAGCATCTCCTTAAAAATAATGCTGTTGGGCACCGTCCATTGGGGATAGGTGATAAAATTGGATATTTCGCTGGTCAGCAGCGGCGTCCTGGTCTTGGGAGCCCCCACGATCACCTTCGATGTAAAGACGGTGGTGTCGTCATTGATAACATGCAGATCAAAGGCAGGCAGGTTGACCCACACATAGGTAGTAGGCAGCGTGTCGGGCAACAGCTTGTACTTGTCCATGGTGATGGCCACCCGCTTGAACTTTTCCCAGTCGGAGTTATCCATCATAGTGATCATGTCCCCATAGACCTTACCGTTTGCCTTCAGCTTATTGGCCGTCTGATAGGCCCTGATGGCCCTGGCCAGCGTCGCCGTGTCCACATTGTTGGCGTTGGCAGCACTATCAATATAACCCACCTCCTGTAGCCGGCGGGCAAGATCCCGATAAAAAGTAGTGGAATCCTTATAAGGATACTCCAGCCAGGTCAGCTTGCGAAAACGGGCCGTCGCCAGGAACTCCCTCAGGTAGGTCTGCAAAGAATCATATCCTTTGTATTTAGGCTGCAATGCCTGTAGAACACTGCTAAAGCTGTCCGTGTGAAGGGCTGTAGTCAACGAATTCCTAAATAATCCTTCCGGCAGCATCGAGTCCTTCCGCAACGTAAGACTATCGTGATCCAGCCGGCCCTGTTTCATATGCCTGACCAGGGTAAAGAATGCATCTGTAAACAAAAGATCAGCCCTGGCCCATAACGCCGCATTCTTCCGCGCCAGCGTGTCCTCTCCGAGTATCCGATGAATAAACGATAAGGCAGAATAATGGTAGTCGGATGGGAAAAGCCCATACAGCTTGCTATTCTCAATAAAATTGAAAAGAGAATCCGCTGGCTTCTGCCATTGGTCTTTCTGGCTCCATAAAGGAACATAGCCATTGGCCTCATAAATACTGTCCAGTAATTTCCGGTAATTCAGGGTGGTCGAGTCGTTCAGCTTGTCCTTGTTATCCAGGGCATACTGCAACATCTTCTTCATGTCATCCCCCACATGCTCTTCCATTTTCGCAGGATTCTTCACTGTATCCTTTTCTATCTTCCCTGTATTGTTATTACAGCGGGAGAATAATGTCGACAGCAATAAAATAATGGGTAATATCCTGGAACGGCGCTTTCGGTAGTTCATACGCATGACAATATAATACAACGAACTAATATTTCTCAATTGTAAATAACTATTTTTCCGTTATTTCGGTCGAAAAATTCAGTTGCCCTGGAAATCAATCCCTCATTCGTCTGGGTATATATTGCTCCAACAGCAAAAGGTCGGCCAGCACCAGGGCGGTGACAGCCTCCAGCACCACAGGTACCCGCAATGCGATACAAAGGTCATGACGTCCTTTGACGGAAAATATCTCCTGTTCCCCCGTCTCCCAATTGAGTGTCAGCTGTTCTTTAGGCGTAGACGATGTCGGCTTCACAGCTATTCGAAAAACCAAATCATTTCCATTGGTGATGCCCCCCACCACGCCTCCGGCATGGTTCGTTCTCGTCCGCCCGGTAGCGTCCTCTATCGGATCATTATGCTGACTGCCGAACATCCTGGCGGCGGCGAAGCCGGTCCCGAATTCGACGCCGCGTATAGCAGGAATAGCAAATACGGCATGGCTCAATACAGATTCCACACTATCAAAAAAAGGCTCGCCCAGTCCGATCGGCAATCCCTCCGCCCTGCATTCGACGATCCCTCCGATGGTGTCCTTTGCATCGATGGCCTTTTGCAACCCCTTTTCCATATCCGACTCGCCGCCGATCTCCAGGATAGAGGCCCGCACGGGAATACCCCGATCCACGGCCCCCAACAGCTTTTTGGCAATAACCCCCGCAGCTACCAGCGCTACGGTCAGCCTGCCGGAGAAATGCCCGCCACCCCGGAAATCCTCGTATCCGCCAAATTTCTTATGCGCTACGAAATCCGCATGCCCCGGACGCGGGACAGCACGCTGCTTCTCATAATCCCCGCTGCGCGTATTGTTGTTCTCGAAAAGAATGGTCAACGGTGCGCCCGTAGTCCGCCCATTGAATACCCCGCTCTTGAAAATAGGGAGATCATCCTCCTTACGGGGCGTCGTCCCTTTTTGCATCCCACCCTTCCGCCTTTCAATATCGGGCAGAAAATCCTCTACACTCAATGCGAGCCCCGCCGGACATCCGTCAATATTGACTCCCACACTCTCTCCATGGGATTCTCCAAATATCGTCACTCGAAAAAGCCTGCCAAATGCATTCATACTAATTCGATTTTAGTATTGACAACCGCACCCAGCTGCTGCAGGTGCTCATAAAAATCAGGATACGATTTATTGATCGCTTGCGCCTCCTCGATAGTGACATCTCCCTGCGCACGAAGTCCTGCCACGGCACAGGCCATAGCGATCCGGTGATCATGACGGGAATGGACAACGGCGCCCTTGACTCCTTTCCCCCCTTGCACAGTCATTCGGTCTCCATCCAGCTCGATAAGAACTCCCATCTTCCCGAACTCATCCTGTAAGGTGAGCCCGCGATTGCTTTCCTTATGCGCCAGACGGCTCACCCCATCGATAACAGTCGTTCCTTCGCAATAAGCAGCCAGCGCCACCAAAGGAGGGAACAGATCGGGACAATCCGTAGCATCGAATTGGAAAGCTTTCAATGCCGCCGGGCCTACATGCTGTGTACGGTCCGCTATCGTCAACGCTGCGCCACTATCTCTCAACGCCCGCAGGATCGCCTTATCCGCCTGCGTGCTGGCAGTATCCAGTCCTTTTATAGTGATAGGTCCCGCAATGGCGCCTGCAACCAGCAAGAACGCCCCTCCGCTCCAATCTCCCTCCACTATATAGCTCTTATCTCCCGATGCCGCTTCACCAGCCCCTGAAAAATAAAACTCCTCATAATTCCTGTTCTCCACCTTCCATCCAAAATGCTGCAATACCTGCAACGTCAGATCAATATAAGGCCGGCTCTTCAGATTGTTCACCCGGATGGAAACACCCTTTGCCCCGGCAGCCGCATACGCAAACAGCAATCCGGTCAGGAACTGAGAGCTCAGCGAACCGTCGATACTGATGGTCCGGGGCTGCAATGGCCCCTGTATCTCCAAAGGCAGACGCCCTTTATTGGAAACGACCCGGATATCCAATTGCGGAAATATTTCGTCGAAGAAATCCATCGGTCTCGTGAGCAGGCTTCCTTCCCCATTGACAGCAATAGGCTTTTCACTCAGCGCAATGATGGGTGCGAACATCCGTATTCCCAAACCACTCTCTCCACAATTCACCGCTGCCTTGCCCGGCCTTATCCCCTGGCTGACAATCTTCAGAACATCCACACCCTGTGTCACTTCCGCCCCCAACGCCTGGATCACACCCAACGCAGCCTTGTCGTCATTGCTATGCCCGGGATTATAAATAGACGTTGTTCCCTTATTCAGCACGGCAGCCGCACAAGCTCTCTGCATCGAACTTTTAGACGCAGGCGCCTGTATCTCGCCTTTCAATAAAGAGGGATTTATCCTTGTTAGCATATCAGCGAGCCGTTATGATTGATTGTAATAGTTTTTCCAACTCCACGATAGGAATGACCTTTACTACGGCCTGCCCTATCTTGTTCAACAATACATAGTTCATGGAATCCTTCACCTTCTTCTTATCCATCTTCAGCACATTCATCACTTCCTTGCTATCGAAATTTACCTGTGTCGGCAGACCATATTTCTTCAGGGTCTCGGCAACCCTGTCCGTATCCTTAAAATTCGTATACTCTTCAGAGATCAGGCTGGCCGCTACCATTCCGATGGAGATGGCATGTCCATGCGGTAGCTGGAGCAGGTTTTCGATGGCATGGCCGAGCGTATGACCGAAATTAAGCATCCTCCTGTCCCCTTGCTCGAACTCATCCTTTTCGACGACATTGGATTTGATCACCGCATTGCGGCGAATTAGCTTCGCCAGAGCAGCCTTGTCCCGCTTGTAGGTTGTCAGCTTGTTCTTCTCCAGCTCCCTGAACAATGCCGCATCCCTGATGGCGGCATGCTTGATGATCTCCGCAAAACCATTGACCCACTCCGCATCAGGCAGGGTCTTCAACAGACTGTAATCATACAAAAGGAATTCAGGCTGCCGGATAGTACCAACAAGGTTCTTGTAAACCCCCACATCTATGCCATTCTTCCCGCCTATCGAGGCATCTACCATCGCCAGGATGGATGTCGGCAGGAACCCGCACGGGATACCCCTCATATAGATTGCAGCGACATAGCCGGCAATATCCGTTACAACCCCTCCGCCGATGCCGATAAGAAACGTCTTTCGGTCGGCGCCCATGCCGATCAGTTGTTCGATGACAGCGTTCACAGTCGCCTGCATCTTATACGCTTCTCCGGCCGGGATGACGATCGTTTTCCAACCTTTCAGCTTCTTCTGGTGCCGCTGAAAGACATTCTCGTCCGTAAGGATCACCGCCTGCTGCCTGTTCACCAGTTTCTCCAGATAGGCAAAGTCCGCATCGAAATAATAAGTGGTGGTCTTGCCGGAAAATTTATACTGCAGTCTGTTCATATCTGTTCTTTGAGTCTTATGAATGCTTCCAACTCGGCATCGAGGTCCTTCACCTTATGATGCTCTTCCTGCTTCTCGATAAAATCTTTCACTTGTTTGACACTGCTGGGACTTACAGATAATGCATAGTAGGTTTCCTCCCATTCGAAAGGAGTGGCCAACAGCCTGTTCTCATTCAGCCAGTCTGACGAGGCAGCCTTGATGCTCCTGACCACCTGTGCAAGGTTTTGTGAAGGCATAAGTTGCACCAGCAAATGCATGTGATCCTCCACACCGTTCACTTCCAGTATCTTAAGTCCCTTCGCCTCCCCCTCTTTCTGCATATGGACGAAAAGTACTTTCCTGACAGGTTTTGCCAGCAGTTTTTCACGCCCCTGCACTGTACAAATAACATGTACGAACAGATAGACAGAAGGCCCGTTCATGACTAAGAGTTCATGATCTTGTTCTGGTGATTGATGGACTCCATGTGCACCGCATCATAATACTTGGTGATGAATTCCTTGCTTAAACCCAGCTTGTCACCTTTTGCAAAAGCCTTCTCAAGGATGGCATTCCACCGGTTGGTCTGCAGGATAGTAATATTGTTCTCCTTCTTGTAAGCGCCGATCTTATCGGCCACCTTCATACGTTGTCCTAACAGCTGGATCAGTTCATCGTCGATGTGGTTGATCTGCTCCCGAAGTTTTGCCAGTGCATCGATAAATTCTTTTTCGGTAGTGGTCTCATGACGCCACTTAATGCTGTCCAGCATCTCGGCCAGACGCTCGGGCGTGATCTGCTGCTTGGCATCGCTCCATGCCTTATCGGGGTCGATATGGCTCTCGATGATCAGTCCGTCGAAATCCAGGTCGATAGCCTTCTGCGCTACATCCAGCAGGATATCGCGGCGACCGCTGATATGGGATGGGTCATTGATCATCATCATACCGGGACTGCGACGCTTCATCTCGATGGCCAGGTGCCACATGGGCGCGTTACGATATTCTGTATTGCCATAGGAGCTGAATCCACGATGGATAAGCCCTATTTGTTTGATGCCTGCCTTGGCAACCCTTTCCACAGCTCCAGTCCACAGTTCCAGATCGGGGTTGATGGGGTTCTTGATCAGCACGGGTACATCTACACCACGAAGAGCATCCGCCACCTCCTGTACACTAAAGGGGTTCACGGTAGTGCGGGCGCCTATCCACAATACATCCACGTCGAAATGCAGGGCGTCCTCCACTTGCTTGCCCGTCGCCACTTCCACTGTAACAGGCAATCCCGTCAGCTTGCGGGCCTGTTGCATCCAGGCCAGCCCCTTGGTGCCGATGCCTTCAAAGCTTCCGGGACGTGTACGCGGTTTCCAGATACCGGCACGGATCATGTCCACTTTACCGGTCTTCGCAAGGCGACTGGCAGTCTCCAGCACCTGTTCCTCGGTCTCTGCACTGCAGGGGCCAGAAATGATCAAGGGACGTTTGTTCCAGGCTGCCTGGGTGATCTCCCTCGTAGTTTTTGTTTCCGTTGCTTCCATAATATTTAATATTTATACTACTATCGTGAATTCGCATCATTCATCCGGATGCGACGGCCTTTATAATTCTTTCCATCGATGGCGCGGATCATCTGCGCCGCTGCCCGTTTGTCGATCTCGATCCAGCTGTTCATCTCCTTCATATCTATCCGTCCCAGCACCTCCTTACGCAAGTCGCTCATATCCAGGATAAATTGCAGAAAGCTGGCTTTATAGAACCCATCCTTCGTACCCAGGTTGACAAACAACTTGGCATATTCGCCGCCGCCATTGTGCTCCCTGCGTCCCCGCCCTTCACCTCCATCCCGACGGTTGAAATCCCTCTTGTCCCCACCCCGTCCTTCTCTGTTGCCATACTCACGGGACCTTTCTCGTACATTCAAGTCCTCCGCATTCTCATAGTATTTCAAAAATCTGTCGAACTCCATGGCGGCTACCCTCTTCAACACTTCTTCCTTGCTGACATCCGCAAACTTCTCGGCCAGCATCGGAACATAGGTCTCATAATCCCCGTGACTGATATCTGCCTGTAGCAGCTTGTCCATGAAAGTAAAGAACTGCTTGCGACATACATCCTTGCCCGTGGGTATCTCCATTTTATGAAAAGGTACCTGTACGATACGTTCGATCTGCCTCAGCTTGCCGATCTCCCGGCTATGGACAATGGAAAGTGAGATACCCGTGTTCCCCGCTCTTCCGGTACGACCGCTGCGATGCGTATACACTTCCACGTCATCAGGAAGCTCGTAATTGATCACATGCGTTATACCCTGTACATCGATACCCCTGGCCGCCACATCCGTCGCGATCAGCAATTGCAAGGTCTTTTCCCTGAACTCACCCATCACCTTGTCACGCTGCTGTTGCGTAAGATCTCCATGCAATGCGTCGATATCATATCCCTCCCGCGTCAGCTTCTCGGCAATGTTTTGCGCATCGGCCTTGGTACGGGTAAAGATGATGCCATAGATGCCGGGATTGAAGTCTATCAGCCTTTTCAGCGTTTCGTACCGCTGATTCGCGCTCGTCACATAATACTGGTGATCGATGTTCTTATTCGCCGTATTTACCTTACCCACCGTGATCTCCTTTGGGGCCTCCATGTATTTCTTGCTCACCCGGCGGATCTCCGGCGGCATCGTGGCGCTGAATAGCCAGGTAGCCTCCCGTTCAGGCGTATTTTGTAAGATAAACTCGATATCGTCCTGGAAACCCATGTTCAACATCTCATCCGCCTCGTCCAGTACTACGTACTTTATTTGACCAAGGTCAATTGCCTTACGCTCGATAAGATCGATCAGACGGCCGGGTGTCGCCACCACGATCTGTACGCCCCTTCTCAGGTCCCGAATTTGAAGTCCGATGGAGGTGCCTCCATATACCGCCAACACATGCATACCAGGCATGAACTTCTTGAACGACTCCATTTCGTTGACGATCTGAAGACATAATTCCCGGGTTGGGCAAACGACCAGGGCCTGTGGATATCGCTGGGCAGCATCCACCAGTTGCAGCAATGGAAGCCCAAATGCCGCCGTCTTGCCGGTACCGGTTTGCGCCAGCCCCACCAGGTCCTTTGTCCCGCTTAATAGAACAGGTATCGCCTGCTCCTGTATGGGGGTCGGATTTTTGAAACCCAGTGCATCGGTAGCCTGTACCAGCCTGGCATCCAAGCCCAACCCTTCGAAAGTCATCATAAATTGTTAAAATTTGCCGCAAAGGTACGATTTTCAACCCCTTTGCCCCATTTTACTTTGATCGCCTGTATTATTCCTATCTTAATATTTTTTTAATCTTATTCGCATTTTCCATCAATTCCTGCAAATACTCATAGTTCTCCTTCTCCAGACAGCTCTTGAATTTCCTTAACTGAGAGATATGCTCATTCAGCACATCCAGCACATGCTCCCTGTTTTGCATAAATATCGGCAGCCACATGGATGGATTGCTCTTGGCCAGCCGCACGGTACTTTCAAAACCACCACCCGCCAGTTCGAAGATGGCGCTCTCCTCCTTTTCTTTCTCCAGGACGGTGTTCGCCAGGGCAAAAGACGTGATATGCGAAATATGGCTGATATAGGCAGCATGCATATCATGATCGGAAGCATTCATATATACCATATGCATCCCCAGCAGCCTGTATATATGCTCGATCTTTGCCACCGCTGCCGGATCGCTGTCCTCCTTCCCGCAGATGACACAGGCCCTGCCTGCAAAAGCATTCCGCACGGCCGCCTCCGGCCCGCTGTATTCAGTACCCCACATGGGATGCGTGGCCACAAAATTTTTGCGCATAGGGTGATCGGCCAGACTGTCACAAAGCGCCTGCTTGGTGGACCCCGCATCGGCCACGATCTGCCCATCTCCGATCATATCCATGATCTTCCTTACCATGGGTACGGTGACATCGACGGGTATGGCCACATAGATAAGATCACTCTTCTTTACCGCCTCTTCCAATGGCAACGCCTCATCGATAAGCCCAAGCTCCAGCGCCTTTTCCAGGCTGGCAGGCGTACGGCTCACCCCAATGACATGCTTTACAAGCCCCCTGTCCTTCAATCCCAGACTAAAGCTGCCGCTTATCAACCCCACCCCTACTATCGTTAATGAATCGAACATTTCAGTTTTTTTCTTCTACGAACAATTTTTGTACTCGTTTAATACTTTCCTGCAGCTTCTCCGTACTGCTGCAAAGACTCACCCGGATATACCCCTCTCCCGCCTTGCCAAAAATGCCACCCGGTGTAATGAACACGCCGGCCTCATACAGCACCTTATCGCTCAGCGCATACCCGTCCTTATACTCCCCGGGAACCTTTGCCCAAACAAACATACCTGCTTGTCCGCGGTCGAAGACACAGCCGAGCTGCTCCAGCAACTGATATACCCAGCCCCTCCTTTCCCGGTACACGGCATTGACACTGTCATACCAGTCCTTTCCCAACCCCAACGCCTTCGCGGCGGCTAACTGTACAGGTAAGAACATTCCGCTGTCCATATTGCTCTTGAATCGCAACACTTCGTCAATACGCTCTTTGGCTCCCGCCAGCGTCCCCACCCGCCAGCCGGCCATATTCTGCGATTTGCTGAGACTGTTCAGCTCGATGACCACTTCCTTGGCCCCGGGCACAGCCAGCAGGCTCATAGGCGATTCATTCAGTATAAAGGAATACGGATTGTCATGACAGATAAGGATACTATGCTTTTTTCCAAACGCCACCAGCTTCCCGAACAGGTCCTTGTCAGGCAGCTGACCCGTAGGCATATGCGGATAATTCACCCACATCAGCTTCACGGGCGTATCCCCGCCTTTTACAAGGTTCTCCAGCTCATCGAAGTCAGGACACCAGCTGTTCTCCGCCGTCAGCGCATAATCCACAGGAACACCTCCCGCCAGCCTGACCGCGCTGCGATAGGTAGGATATCCGGGATTGGGCACCAGCGCCCTGTCCCCCTCATTCAGATAGGTCATACAGATATGCATGATCCCCTCCTTGGAGCCGATCAGCGGCAGTATCTCCGTATCAGGCGACAGCTCCACCCCATACCATGTCTTATACCACGCTGCTACGGCATTACGCAGCACAGGAGACCCCTTATAGGACTGATAGGCATGCGTGTTGGGCTTGGCGCTCTCCTCCTGCAATACCCGGATCACATCCGGATGAGGAGGCAGGTCAGGACTGCCGATACCCAGGTTGATGATATTTTTTCCCTGCTTGTTCAGCTCATCGATCTCTCTCAGTTTCTGAGAAAAATAATATTCACCGATGCCTTCCAGTCTCCTGGCTGTTGTCATAAGACTCGACGTATCCATAAATTATACGGTTTTCCCTTTTTTATAAATGCCATATATTTTCAGCTCCGCGGTGATGGGACGTATGTCCTCCATCACTTTATGAAACTGATCTAATGTTTCGAACTCCATGTCCGCATGAAAGGAGTACTCCCAGTCGCTGCCCGGGATAGGAAAGGATTGCAGCTTGCTGAGATTGATACCCCCCTCGGCTATCCGCGTCAACACCCTTGCCAGGCTCCCCCTCGAATGATCCGTATGAAAATTTACGGAAGCCTTGTCCGCGCTTTCTACCTTCTCTGCCTTGTCCTCCCGTTGAAGGATAAGGAACCTTGTGTAGTTGTTCTTCATCGTATGGATATTGGGCGCCAGCACCTGCAACCCAAAAAGCTCGGAAGCCAGCTTGCTGGCAATAGCCGCCACATGCTTGCTGCGATGTTGCTGCAGCAGCTTCGCGCTGAGCGCCGTGTCCTCGGTCTCCACCAGCTTCCACTGCGGATGCTTCTCCAAAAAATCGATGCATTGTAATAATGCCATATGGTGGGAATGCACTTCGCGTATATCCTCCAGCTTTACACCCGGATTGACCAGCAGATGCTGGCGTATCTGTAAATAGATCTCACCTACTATCCGAAGATTGCTTTTTTGAAGAAGATTGTAGTTCGGCAGGATGCTCCCGGCAATGGAATTCTCGATGGCCATCACCCCTCCGTCACTCTCCTTTTTGGAAGCGGCCACCCGGATCACCTCCCTGAACGTGGCGCAGGTGATAACTTCTACGTCCCTGCCGAAGAACTGTTGCGCAGCCACCTGGTGAAAGCTGCCTTCATAACCTTGTATGGATACTCGTACACTCATAAATGACGAGTCCCGGCTTTTGGCCGGGACTCTTATTGTTTAGTTACTTTTTTACTTGTTTCTTAACAAAAGCATTCCCGGCCTACTGGTAAAGTAGAAAAAAAAGTAAAAGTAAAAATAACGGTATGCCTTCGCGATATTCATATAATGCACCAAAATTAAAGACTTCTCCCGAATTATAAAATTTATTTTAGGTTAACGGCAAAATTTAGAAGTTATCTAATCCAGGCGGTTGTTTATTTTCTCGTCGATCAGCTTAAACAAGTGGAAAGGCTTGTACGTCCGCCAGTTATCCAGCTCCATCAGCTCGACGTATCGATTGAGCTTGGCCTTCCGGAAGTCATACTGTGTCTGTTCCGGCATGTTCAGACAGACGATCCATCCCCCCGCATCGGTCACCTCCTCGAACCATTCTTCATAGTAATCCTTGTCGCCGCTGTGGAAATTGAGGACATTCTCTGCAATGAGTATGTATTTGGTAATGCCCGATTCAAAAAATTTATCGACCACCTCCCGCTTTATATTCATGATATCGTTCTCGATCGCATCATTCCATTCCCCAAAAAGTTCGATAACTACATAGTGCTCGTCATAGTCAGCCAGCAGCACCTTCATATACAACGTACGGCTCCCGAACTCATCCCACTGCGGATGGATATAATAGTTATAGATGGTTTGAGAAAACTCGAATTCAGAATAAACCCTTCCATAAAAAGGCGATCTCTCGTCCTCCTCGCTCACATACTGATGGCGCCAATTATAAAAAGGTTCTATCTCATGCATATCATTAGCAGGATTCTATTGCTTTTTTTACGCTGCCCGATCGCAGCAGCAGGGCCTTTGCCTGTTCATAATCCGTCAGCCCCGTGCCTTCCATGACCATCTTCGTGCCCCTGTCTACCAGCTTGCTGTTCGTCAGTTGCATATTCACCATCTTATTGTCCTCTACTCTTCCGATCTGGATCATTACTGTGGTGGAGATCATATTGAGCACCAGCTTTTGAGCCGTCCCGCTCTTCATCCGCGTGCTGCCCGTAACAAACTCGGGGCCCACCACGACTTCGATAGGAAAATCAGCCAGAGCCGCTATCGGGGACCCGGGATTACATACGATACAACCCGTAATGATCCCCCTCTTCCGGCTTTCTTCCATAGCTCCTATCACATAAGGAGTTGTGCCGCTGGCGGCAATGCCCACCACCACATCCTTCTCGTCGATACCGAATTTTTCCAGGTCCGCCCATCCCTGTTCCGAGTCGTCCTCCGCATTTTCAATGGGTTTCCGGATCGCCTCTTCCCCCCCGGCAATAAGCCCGATGATCAGATCAAAAGGCATACCATAGGTAGGAGGTATCTCACTGGCATCCAATACTCCCAGCCTGCCGCTCGTACCCGCCCCTATATAGAACAACCGTCCACCCGCCAGCATTTTGTCCGTGATCGCAGCCGTTAGCTTTTCTATCTGCGGGATTGCTTTTGCCACAACTTCCGGGACGGTCTTGTCTTCCCGGTTCATGTAGGTAAGGATCTCTTGAATACTTAGCTTTTCCAGGTCATGATACCGGCTTTCTTCCTCGGTAACCTTCTCAAACGCCATACTTTATATTAATTGGTTATTTACTTTTTTTGATTCGGTTATGATATTTCACCAGCCCGTCCATAGGCTTTTGCAGTATCGTTCCCAACTCGAATTCGTACGTTCCACAGAGTTCCCTGATCACATCCCTGAACCCATAAGCCACCCCTCCTACAAAATGGATCGGCAATTTCCAGCTTTCCCGGTACTTACACAAATGCTGAAAGAAAAAATCATTCAGGCCGTCCTCGATGATATTCTCTACCATATAATGCCCCCTGTTCTCCACCAGGAACAATGTAAAAGAGGCCAGATACCGGTTGGGCAACGGCCGTTTGTAAACACTTTCCAGGATCTCACTGGCATTGGTCGCGTACTTAGCGTCGAACTTATAACGCAGGTCCTCGTCAAAAGTATTGTAAAGATAATATTGTAATACCTTTTTGCCCAGATAGGCCCCACTCCCTTCGTCTCCCAGCACAAAACCCAGCCCGGGGCTGTTTTTAGCAATCTTTTTGCCGTCAAAATAGCAGGAATTGCTACCCGTGCCTAAAATGCAGGCAATACCTTTGCCAGTGCCGCATAGGGACAACGCCGCCCCCGTAAGATCGTCGGTGACATGCACATCAGCTCCGGGAAATACCTTGCGGATCGCCCGCTGCACCATCTTACGGTTATTCGGGTCCTTACTGCCCGTGCCATAATAATAGACGACATCTACTGCCCATCGGGCTATCGAAGGCTTCAGCTCCGTCTCCATTATTTTCACAATTCCTGACTCATCCAGGAAATAGGGGCTCATCCCCTGTGTATCCACTTTTTTCTGCTTGCCGTCATGCAGCAGACACCACTCGCATTTGGTAGAGCCGCTGTCAGCGATTAATATATTCATTTCCGTGCTTTTAACTTGCCCTTGAGAGCCAAAGACCCTCTTTTGGGCTGCAAGTTATAGTATGATTGCTTAATTTGCGGCCTAGTCGATCACAGCCGTGTCAAAATTTTCGCTCGAATGAAGAAACTACAGGTCTGGTTACCGCTCTTATTCGCCATCGTTATGATCCTGGGAATGGTTATTGGCTTCCGTCTCAGGGGGAATGTCGTCACTTCCGGCTTTTTCAAGACACGCAAACAATCTCCCGTGCAGGAGGTCGTCGACCTGGTAAATATGAAATACGTTGATTCCGTATCGATGGATACTCTCAATGATGCCGCCATCGACGGGATGCTGGCCCACCTGGACCCCCATTCGGTGTTTATCCCGCCGGTGGATGTTTCTGAGATCAACGAAGACCTGCAGGGCAATTTTCAAGGCATCGGAATAGTATTCCAGATATTCGACGATACGGTCAATGTTGTTAATGTCCTGTCGGGGGGGCCCAGCGACAAGGCTGGATTACAGGTAGGTGATAAATTTCTCAAAATAGGGGATTCCGTCGTGACAGGCAAAAATGCTGACATGGACAGGATCACAAAATTCCTCCGCGGCCCCGGCGCCAGCAAGGTCGCCATAAAGGTGCTGCGACAGGGACAGCCCCGCGATTTCATCGTCGCCAGAGGCACCATCCCCCTGCCTTCCCTCGATGCAGCCTACATGATCGATAAGCAGACAGGCTATATCCGCCTCAATAAATTCTCCGAGACCACCCATGCAGAATTCGCCGCCGCCATCCAGGATCTGCAAAAGCAAGGTCTCCAGCAGCTGGTCCTCGACCTCCAGGGCAATGGGGGCGGCATCCTGGACCAGGCCATCGAAATAGCAGATGATTTCCTGGACGGGAACAAGCTTATCGTTTATACAGTGGGCGCCCGATCCCCAAGAACAGAATACCACTGCCGCCGGGACGGACTTTTCGAGACCGGTAAGCTGGTCGTGCTCACGGACGAAGGGACAGCCTCGGCCAGCGAAGTGCTGACGGGCGCACTCCAGGACTGGGACAGAGCTACCATCATCGGCCGAAGGACCTTTGGCAAAGGATTGGTCCAGGAACAATACCAGCTCAGCGACGGCGCCGCCCTTCGCCTGACAATAGCCCGCTACTATACTCCTACAGGGCGCAGCATCCAAAAACCATATGACAAGGGGCGTGACGAATACAATGCAGAAGTTATCAAACGATTCCATAACGGCGAAGCCATGCACGGCGACACCTCCACGGCCCATGCCGGCCCTGCCTACAGGACCCTGGGAAAAGAAAAAAGGACGGTATTCGGAGGCGGAGGCATTACCCCGGATATATTTGTAGGATTCGATACTTCCACCCTGGACAGGAATATCACCGCCCTGTACATGGGTGGAACGCTCAGCCGCTTCATCTACAGCTATTATATCCAGCACTTGCCTGTTTTTCAATCTTTTAAAACCCCGGCCGAGTTCGTGGCAGGCTACCACGGGGACGACCAGCTCTGGAATAACCTCGTAGCCTATGCTGCTAAAGACACCATCAACCTCAATACTGTTCCGGCCAGGGATAAAGAAGTCCTGCTGCATCGTCTTAAGGCTCTGATGGCCAGACAGATATGGAGGGCAGAGGGATATTATGAAGTGAACAATGCTTATGATCCCGTATTTAAAAAGGCCCTGGAAGTAATAAAAAAATAGTCCACCCTTGAGTGGACTATCTATTCCTTGTTGGTTGCGGGTTTAGGGTTATTTCTCCTTATCCAAAAGTTCTTTCTTTTCTATCCGGTAAGAGCTTATCAGCCCTAAACCACCACCGATGGCGATCATCGCAAAGTATATCGGCACATTCGCTCCGTTGGTGTCTCCCCAGCGATTGTTATCGTGCCCTACACTGTATAGGAGCGTATGGTCCAGCAGATAGGCAGCAAAAAGACCAAGGCCGGCCCCTACCAGTAACAGACCCCATTTCAGGTTGCGGAAGGGTGCAGGGCGGGGCTTCTCCGGCCTGATACTGGGGTCCAGCCCCTTGTCGATCATCGCCATATTCTCTCTGCTCCGCATGTATCGTATGCCAAATATCGTCGCACAAATGCCAAGGCTTGAAAGTATCAGCCATAAAACACCTAATTGATCAGATCCCATTGTATTGTTTTTTTAATTTTAATAATTGCTTTCGGCTCTCGGCCATAACATCGGACTACCGCAGGTCCACCGGGGTTACAGCTTTTAATAGATTTTTTCTGAAAAGAGCTTTTCGCCTGTTTACAGCAATTAGGACTACCCATCGCACCGGCAGGTTACAGGGCCGGAAAAATCTTCCGCCTGACCAGGAAGGTATTTAAAATCGTATATTGGTGTAACCTGATCCCTACAGCCCCCGTCATATTACCGTGTTGAACACCGGACTTACTGATACAGAACTCATTAGAAAAATTCTCCAGGGAGAGCAAGCTCTTTTTGCTCAGTTGGTCGAACGCTACCGGAATTATGTATTTACCCTGGTCCTGCGTTTTACCGACAACCGCGAGGACGCAGAAGAGATATCCCAGGACATATTTGTAAAGGCTTATCGCTCATTGGCAGATTTTCGTGGGGAGTCGAAATTCAGCACCTGGCTGTACACCATCGTCCGCACCAGCTGCATCACCTTCCTCCGGAAAAAGAAACTGGATATCACTTCCATTGACGATGAACGGACCTTCGTACAGCTGGAAAGCCGGGAGTCAGCCTTTTCAGCCAACACCATCGAGCAGCGATCCAGGCATGCCATGGTCAATGAAGCGATCCGCATGCTAAGCCCGGATGACGCACAGCTGCTTTCTCTCTTTTATAAAGGGGAGCAGTCATTGGAAGAGATCGGAAAGATCATGCATCTGGACCCTAATACAGTGAAGGTAAAGCTTCACCGGGCCAGACATCGTCTGAAAGACAAAATGGAAAAACATTTTAGCCATGAGGTACGTGAGATACAGGGGGAATGATAATAACTTTATAACTATGGATACACCTATTCAAATAGAAGAACGCTTGTGGGATTACATCGATGGACTCGGCAGTCCCGAAGAAAGGTCCGCGATCCAGATCCTTATTGCAGAAAATATAGAATGGCAGCACAAATACAAAGAGCTGCTGAATATCCATCAAATGATGAATGACGCGGAGCTGGAAGCGCCCTCCATGCGGTTTACAAAGAATGTCATGGAAGAGATAGCCCGTCACCACGTCGCACCCGCCACCAAGACCTATATCAACAAGAATATCATCCGTAGCATCGGAGCCTTCTTCCTGACCTTGATCGGTGGATTCCTGGTCTATTGCCTGGGACAGTTCAAGTGGTCCGCGCCGTCGACCTCCACTAACATCCTACCTCACATAGGTCTGGAAAATGAAATGAAAAAGCTCGACTGGAGCAGGGTCTTCAATAGCGCCTATACCAATGTATTCATCCTGGTGCTGGTGATCCTGGGCCTCGTCATGCTGGACATGTACCTCCAGCGAAAAAGACAACAGCGCCAGGCCGGAGAAAGCTAATGTTCCCATCGGTCCTGGCCGGGACCGCCTATTTGAATTTCTTTTTCAACTCCGCCAACTTCGCCTGAAAAGGATCTAATGGTTTGTCCGCCTTGTCTCCTCCGCCCTTCACCACGGGGCCCTTGCCGGGATGATGTCCCCCGCCCTGAGCGGGACGTTGCCCCCCACCCTGCGGCTTGCCGGCAGCAGGCTTATTACCTTTCATGGACAGCGAAATACGTTTGCGGGCAATATCCACCTCCATAACGGTGACCATTACCTTCTGCTGCAGCTTCACTACCTCATTGGGGTCCGATACATAGGTATTGCTCAGCTGGGAGATATGCACCAGCCCGTCCTGCTTGACGCCAATGTCCACAAAGACCCCAAAATTGGTGATATTGGTTACGATGCCCGGCACCGTCATGCCCTGCTTGAGATCCTCCATCGTCTTGATGGTCTCTTCAAAGCGGAACTCCTCGATGACACTGCGCGGATCACGCCCCGGCTTTTCCAGCTCTTTCATGATATCATCGATGGTAAATTCCCCTACCTTCTCCGTGACATATTTCTTTTTGACGACTTTTTTGCGAAGCTCGGATTGTTGTATCAGATCCGTCACCGTACAACCCAGATCGCCGGCCATTGCTTCCACCACGCTATAGGTCTCGGGATGCACAGCGCTATTATCCAGCGGATTGGAAGCCTCCCTTATTCGAAGGAACCCTGCACATTGCTCAAAGGTCTTTGGCCCCATCAGGCTCACCTTCTTCAATTCCTCCCGGTTGGCGAAGGCCCCATTCTTCGTTCTGTATTCCACGATATTCTTTGCCAGGGTCGCGCTAAGTCCGGATACATAAGTCAATAAATGCTTGCTGGCGGTATTGAGATCCACACCCACATGGTTCACACAGCTCTCCACTACCCTGTCCAGCTCCTCTTTCAGCTTGTTCTGGTTGACATCATGCTGATACTGCCCAACCCCGATGGATTTGGGATCTATCTTTACAAGTTCGCTCAAAGGGTCCAGCAGACGCCTGCCGATACTGATGGCGCCACGCACGGTCACATCCTGGTCAGGGAATTCCTCACGGGCAGTCTCGCTGGCGGAATAAATGGAAGCCCCGCTTTCATTGACCATAAAGATGCTCACCCTTTTTCCAAAATCGATGCCCCGCACCAGCTGCTCCGTCTCACGACCTGCCGTCCCATTTCCCACAGCAATGGCCTCGATATCGTATTTGTCCACCAGCCGGCGCAGCTCGGCCGTACTGGCCTGCACCTCATGTTGTGGCGGATGCGGATAGATGGTGCTGTTGTGCAGAAAAGTACCCTGGGCATCCATACATATTACTTTACATCCTGTACGGAAGCCGGGGTCGAGGGCTAAGATTCTCTTGGACCCCAGCGGCGATGCCAGCAGCAGCTGGCGCAGATTCTCCGCAAACACCCGTATCGCCTCTTCATCCGCTCGATTTTTGCTGATAAGCCTGAATTCATTTTCGATGCTGGACTTCAACAGCCTGTCAAAGGAGTCCTCGACGGCTTTTTTTACTTCTCCCGCCGCCGACGTCGCCCCCTGTCCGGGTTTTACAAATATTCTCTCCAGATCATCCACAGCCGTCTGTTTGTCGATATTGAGGTCCATGATCAGATAGCCTTCCTTCTCACCCCTACGGATAGCCAATATCCGGTGAGAGGGGCAGGCCGCCAACGGCTCATTGAATTCAAAATAATCCCGGTATTTCTGCGCTTCTTCTTCGTCTTTTTTTGATGCCAGCACTTTGGAGCTGAGCGCGGCGTTTTCATTGAAAAGCTGCCGCACTTTGCCGCGGGCCTGCTCATTCTCCGATATCCATTCCGCGATGATATCCCGTGCTCCCTGTAACGCTTCCTTGGTATCCTTCACCTGGTCGTTCAGGAATTTGGCAGCCTCCTCACCAGGATCTCCCGCTCCCTGTTCAAAAAGAAATTTTGCCAGCGGCTCCAACCCTTTCTCGATAGCGGTGGTAGCCCGGGTCTTGCGCTTGGGCTTATATGGCAAATAGATATCCTCCAGCTCCGTGGCATCATAACAGCTGTCGATACGTTCTTTCAGCTCCGGCGTAAGCTTGCCAAGTCCTTCGATGGTCTTCAGCACCGTCTCCTTCCGTTTGTCCAGCTCGGAGAAATATTTGATCTGCTCCACCACATCGTTGATCTGCACTTCGTCCAGGTTGCCCGTAGCTTCTTTACGGTAGCGTGCCATAAAGGGAATGGTAGCACCTTCTGCATGCAGACCATGAACATTATTGATCTGTTTGAGGCTGAGGCTTAGCTTTTCTGCTATCTTTTGTATGTACGTAGATTCCATAGTTTTGTTCCAAAAAATGCGGGGTGCAAATGTAAAGTATCTTTATGTTATTTTTACATCCGAAATAATAGGTATGGATATCAAAAACAACATTCTCGAGACCATCGGTAATACTCCTCTTATCCGGCTCAACAAATTGACGAAAGATTTGCCATGTACCGTATTGGCCAAGGTAGAATATTTTAACCCCGGCAACTCCATCAAAGATCGGATGGCGCTGAAAATGGTGGAAGTGGCCGAACAGGAAGGCAGGCTGAAGCCCGGCGGGACCATCATCGAATGTACCTCCGGCAACACCGGCATGGGCCTGGCCCTGGCTGCCGTGGTAAAAGGATATAAATGCATTTTTACCACCACCGACAAGCAATCGAAGGAAAAGATCGATATCCTGAAAGCCCTCGGCGCCGAAGTCATCGTCTGCCCTACCAATGTAGAGCCGGAAGACCCGCATTCCTATTATTCCGTAGCCCGCCGGCTGGCAAAGGAGATACCTAATTCCTTTCATGCCAATCAGTATGATAATCTGGCCAACCGCCAGGCACATTATGAGACCACCGGCCCCGAGATCTGGCGGCAGACGGACGGCAAGGTCACCCACCTGGTCGTAGCCACCGGTACAGGCGGCACGGTCACTGGAACGGCCATGTTCCTGAAAGAAAAGAATCCGAAGATACAGGTATGGGCCATGGACCCCTATGGTTCCCTCCTGACAAAATATTTCCGCACAGGGGAAGTAGACATGAATGAAGTGCACCCCTATATCAGCGAAGGCATCGGAGAAGACTTCGTACCCGGGAACTACAATATGAAATACGTAGACGTCTTCCAACAGGTGACGGATAAGGACGCCGCCATCATGGCCAGACGCATCGCCAAGGAGGAAGGTCTCTTCTGCGGCTATAGCGCAGGTACGGCCGTCCAGGGATTGCTTCAATTAAAGGATCTGCTGAAAAAAGACGATCTGGTGGTAGTTATCCTGCATGACCACGGCAGCCGCTATGTCGGAAAGGTCTATAACGACCAGTGGATGATGGAAAGAGGCTTCCTGGATGTAAAGACCTTTAAGGATATCATTTCAGGCCGCGGCGCCAAACGCCTCATCACCGCCGACCCCGACCAGACCGTAGGAGAGGCCTTCGAGCTCATGCAGAAATACAATGTGGAAAACCTGCCCGTCCTCCAACAGGGCGAACCCATTGGCGCCATCAGCGAGAGCGGCCTTTTCGCCCGCATGATGAGCAATGGACAGGATATAAAGGGGAAAAAGATCGCAGAAGTGCTGGAAAAGCCATACCCCATTGTATCCTTCGACACCCCTCTGGAGAGGTTGAGCACCCTCATAACCCGCGAAAATGGAGCCGTATTGGCCAAGGACGACAGCGGGAATTACCACATCGTCACAAAATATGATGTCATCCACGCACTGGGGTCTTAAACCTAGGAAAAAATATAAATTATTGATTAACAACATCATCATTCCGGATGTGCCCGAATTATCGTAAGTTCCCCATACCCTCATATTGGGCTTTTACTATTCTTCTTATGCGATGATTACTAGCATTTTAGTATTTACTGTCATCAAAAAGTAGAGCAATTCCTCTATTGCCTTTCCAATTTTAACAAATTATTTTTGATATAGAAGTTGATTGATAATATCAATCACCCAATATCCGAAAAACCAGATCCAATATCCAGTAAAAGACCTGAACTACCCAAACGAACCGGAGGTTCGTCGTCCGAAGGACAGACATCAATGGTTCGGCACAATTGGTCTAAATTTTCCAATGGACCAATTGGGTCCAATACTCTAAAGAAATTCCAGGTTACAAAATCCAATATCAATCAACTTCTACTTTTATCCTACGATTGACCGCAAGACATTAGAACACAACGTCAAGGCTCTGATCCAAGATCCGGAAAAACCAATAACCAAAGAACCAGATCCTGAAAAACCGAACAGTCAAAGATCCTGAGAAACCAAACGAACCAACGGTTCGTCGTCCGAAGGACAGACATCAAACCTTTAGCACAATTGGGCTAAATTTCTTTAAAAGACCAATTGGGCTAATCCTAAACTGAGTCCAATCGCATCCTTGAAAGACCCAACCCCTGAAGAACCGATCCTGAGAAACGAAACTTATCCTGAAAAATCCAATTCATCCGATAAAAAGCTTATCTGAGATCCAACGTCCGAGAAAAACCACAGGTGTCCAATCCTAGAAACAACCACCTGCTTTAACTCCGGTACCCTCCTGCTAAACTCATCAGGACTGATTAGCGAGCGAATTTAGCAGGAGGCTCTTACCGAGTCCCTCCATCTCCCCAATTGCGCTCCAACTACGAGCCTTTAAATGAGGGGAAAATCCGACATTTGGACATGCAGTTCCTCGATCTATCCACTCCCTTAGACGGGTCCAATAAGCCGTCCCGGAAAAAACCTATTTTTCCCGTCACAGAAGCCCTGCGCAACTATCTCAAACATCATGGACGTGAAGTACGCCTCCCCGTATCTTATCGCGACCTGCTCCAGCATATCACTTATTCCGTACCGCTAAAGGACAAGAACAACCAGGACACATTATGGGAGACAGCCCTTTATGACATGCGTCATTGGGATTTTATCCGGGATGGCCTGGTCCAGATGTACGCCATACTCAAGACGGAAGGCGACCTTAGCTTTACCAAACACCTCGACGTAGCCCGTATCGACTATTGCAGCTTTGCCAACTCCAACCCCTTCCGCATACGCATCGTCAATAAGTTCAACGACAATTATGACCACTATTATATCAAGCAGGCCGACGCCTCCCGTATCTATGGCCTTGAGCTGGAACACCTGCTCTCACCCAACCGCATCACGTTCTTCACCCATCACAACACCCTGGTGGAAGAACATATCCCGGGAATCCCGGGCGACGTGTTCATCCGCAGCTTCCTCAATGATTCCCAGACCAATAAGATCAGGCTCTCCAAAGAGTTTGTAAAATTCAACGAACGCTGCTTCGTCCGCCTGCTGGGCGACATGCGCGCCTATAATTTTGTCGTGGACATTACCCCCGACATCGAAGATTATCAATACCGCATCCGGTCCATTGACTTCGATCAACAGTCTTACGAGGGTAGAAAGAACCTGTATATACCACAGTTCTTTAAGGAAAACATCGCCTTCGTAGAGCTGTGTCTGAAATACCTCAACAAGGATTCCATCGAACAATACCAGACCGAAGAGCGTACTATGATGGCCTTCCGGGTAGCCTCCTCCCGCTTCAGGCTGATGGACCTGCTGAATATCATGTCCAGGGACAGGATCGCCAGCCCCGAAAAGCTGCTCCAGCTGCGGACAGAATTAGGTGAACATTTTAAGAACCCCGCCTTTTATAAGTGCGATTCCATGGGCCAGCTGGTCAAAAGACAGCTTAAACAGACCCTTCAAAAGAATCTCGCCCTCATCCAAAAAAACCTCAGCAAATTCGAAGATTAGGCGGCGATGCCGTATATTCGCGACTTCTTTTAAAGAATTAACCTTACCATTTAATGAAATTCAATATTTTCCGCCTTTTATCAAACAAACAATAAGTAAAGTTCAATTAGTATGAAAAAATACTCGGCCGGCGTGTTATTCGGTGAAGAACTGGAAGCCCTGTACAAAGACGCAAAAGACAATCAGTTTGCCCTCCCCGCGGTAAATACCATTGGTACCAACACGATCAACGCAGTCCTGGAGACCGCAGCAAAGGTTAATTCCCCTGTGATCATCCAATTCTCCAATGGCGGCGCTCAGTTCATCGCCGGCAAGGGAATGCCCAATGATAAGCTGCAGGGCAATATATCCGGTGGCATCTCCGGAGCTCTTCATATTCATAATGTGGCAAAATACTACGGCGTCCCCGTTGTGCTCCATACAGACCATGCCTCCAAAAAATGGCTTCCCTGGATCAGCGGTCTCATCGACGCAGGCGAGCAATACTATAAAGAAAAGAAACAACCCCTGTTCAGCTCCCATATGCTGGACCTCTCCGAAGAGCCCCTGGAAGAGAATATCCATACTTCCGTGGAATTCTTCAAACGTATGCAACCCCTGGGCATGGCCATCGAGATCGAGCTGGGCGTGACAGGCGGTGAAGAGGACGGCGTGGATAACAGCGGCGTGGAGAATGATAAATTATATACCCAGCCACAACATGTGGCGTATGCTTATACCGAGCTCAGTAAGGTAGGACGCCTCTTCAGTGTTGCTGCCGCCTTTGGCAACGTCCATGGCGTATACAGCCCCGGCAACGTGGAGCTGAGACCCGTCATCCTCAGGAACAGTCAGGACTATATCCAGAAAGAGCTGAAGACAGGCCCCAAGCCGGTGTTCTTCGTATTCCATGGCGGCAGCGGCAGCCCCCAGCATCAGATCAGGGAAGCCATCAGCTACGGCGCCATCAAGATGAACATCGACACCGACCTGCAATGGGCCTTCTGGGAAGGAGTACAACAATACTACAAGAAGAATGAAGGCTATCTCCAGGGCCAGCTGGGCAATCCGGAAGGACCCGATAAGCCTAACAAAAAATACTACGACCCCCGCGTATGGCTACGCAAGGGCGAAGAGAGCTTTATCAAGAGATTGGAGGTCGCTTTCGAAGACCTCAACTGTGTGAACAGAAATGCATAAAGAAAAATGCCGGGAAAACCCCGGCATTTTTAGTAACTGTGCGGTATATATCTATTTTCTACTGCACCGTCCTCATAGAGATCGATGATAGTATAACCCGGTGGCGTTTGCTGCACCCAGCATTTGCCCGCTGAGCTCTTGTCGCCTTCCTCCCACCAGAACCCGCTCAATGCACCATTGCAACAATACTGAACGCCATTGTACGTCACGCTGTCCTGTAAATGGATATGTCCGCTGATACAGGCCTTTACTTTATCCTTATGCTGATAGAACAGGTCCACCAGGTATTTGTAATCGGTATGCATCCCCCCGCCGTCCAGGTTTGTACAGGCAGCCAGCAGCGGGTAATGGCTCATGATCAGCACAGGCTCACCCGTTGCCAATTTTCCCAGATCCCCTTCCAGCCATTTTCGCTGCTCTTCGTCCAGTGATCCGGCATTCTTGTTATTGCTGTCAAGAATAATAAAATGCCATCCTTTCTTATCTATACTGTAATAGCGGTTGGGTATGCCCAGCTGCTTTACCACATAGTCCTTTCCATACATCGGGTCCTTATTGTCCGGCGCAGCCCACCACATGTCATGGTTGCCCAGACAGCTGTGCATTTCATATTCTGAAAACTCATCCCGCAATTGATGCCATATATCCCATTGCACATTCACCCTTTCTCTCGTAATATTCCCGTAATCCGCGGCGTAGATAGTATCGCCTCCATTTAAAAAAAAGTCTACCTTATGCCTCTTTATCTCTTCCAGACATTTTTTAAACCGGGCAGGAGCATCCAGTTCAGGGCGCATGTGCACATCCGTTATATGGGCGACGCGCAATGCTCTTTTCTTTTTAGGGATTGATGCAGTTTCAGAGGCTACAGCTGCCATGTTGCCGGCAACAACTGCGCCGGCTGTCAAACCCATCGATTTTAAAAGCTCTCTTCTTTTCATAGATTAAAATGGCCCCCGCGAAGCGGGGGCTGATAAAAAAATCACCATCCGAACTCCTGCTTCAGGTTGGTGTTCAATACCGTCTGTTGCGTGGGGATGGGGAAATAATAGTATTTCGGGTCGATAAAGCTGCGCGGCTGGCTCTGGTCCTTTCCAAACAGGATAAATCCTGAAGTCCCTCCGGACAAATAATAACTGCTGCCATCCAGGTAATATTGGGGGGCATTGGCCGGTAGCCCGGGAACGGGCTGCACGGACTGTGGGTTTTGCCAGATGGCGATATCGGGATTGCCGTCGCCGGTGACATCCAGACCGCCCAGGGCCGGAATATAGATCCCCTGTGTAGGCTGTCCTATCAACGAGCCGGCCTTCCACCGGAGAAGGTCATTCCAACGCAACCCTTCACAGGCCATTTCGACACGACGTTCCCGCCGTATCTCCAGCAGGACCCCCTGGTTGGCGCCGCTCACCGCAGGATACATAGCCGCCTGTGCGGCATCGGGGTTTGCATTGGCGCCCGCCATATTCAGATCGGGCATGCCTACCCTTCTGCGCAATAAGTTGACCGTTTTGTCGAGGTCCGGCTGCGTAAGCGTACCCAACTCCGCCTTTGCCTCCGCATTGGTAAGCAGCATTTCCGCATACCGGAAAATGGGAAGGTCCGTATAATCCGCTACCCATCCTCCGCGCAATGCCGGGTCACGGGGATAGCATTTCACCTGCAACATGCCGCCAAAGTCCGGCTTGATCAGGTAAGGCGATCCGCCCGGAGTAGTCGCAAAGCCGGGAGGCATAATGGTCTCTGCCATCCGCGGGTCACGGTTCTGGAACATCTGGACAAAACCCTCCTTATCATAATTCGACTGGGAAGTAAAAGGCGTGCCGTCAGTCATCAGGAAGTCGTTCGCCAGACCCCGGCTTAATGCCCACTGCCAGTCCAGTACCACGTGCGTATTATTGGCAACACCCAGCTTGACATCGTTCCTCTGCAGGAAAATGACCTCCTTATTGCCGGCCAGGCTGTTGCTGGAGAACAATGCCCTGAAATCCAGTGCACCGCTTCCCGTACTATAAACCGCAAAACCGCCGTTGTTCATGATCGTATCGGAAGCGGTGGCCGCCCTTTGCAAGTATGCCTGTGCAGTACTCTGCAGATTCAGGTCCGTATGATATTCCCTGAAAGTGCCTTCATACAAAGCCACCCGTGCCAGCAGCGTATAGGCAACCCATTTGGTGACCCGGGTATTCGTGCCGCCGTTCTTATTGGTGCTTATATTGGTGGCCGCAAATTCCAGGTCCGCCATAATAGAATCCACTACCAGTGTCCGCGGGTCCCTTGCTTTATAGATCATAGCCTGATCGCTGGTCTGCATCACATGGGAGTACCAGGGCACATCTCCATACCTTTTTACCATATTGAAATAAAACAGACCACGGAAAAATCGGGCGATGCCGATGAAATGATTGATGGCCGTCTGATCGCCTGTCGTCTTATAAACATTGTCCAGCATGAAGTTGATACGCCGCAGGTCACCCCAATTATCCCATCCCGACACATTGTCGGGGGATATCTTCCCCCTGATCAGGTTGTCCAGCTCCGCACCCCCATTGTAGATGGAAATATTGTCCGAAAAAAGATCGTCGGAAGAAGCTGGCAGCATATAGTACATGCCATTGGTATATGTCTCAAGGTCGCCCGGTGAATTGAAAAACTCTACGCTGGTGATCTCCGTCTTGGGGTTTCGCTGTAAAAAGTCCTTGTTACAAGCCGTCATCAATACCGCCGGCAGCACAAACAAAAGATATACTCGATATTTATTTTTCATTGCTCGTTCATTAATTCGATTAAAAATTAAGGTTCATGCCGAAAGCATAGGTGCGCTGGAACGGATAAATAGATCCGTCAAGTCCTTCCGGGTCCAGCCTGCCTCCCTTGATATGGGTGAACTCGAACAGGTTTTCCGCGCTGGCATAAAATCTTACTTTATTTATCTTGGCTCTCCTCAACAATGACGACGGCAGCGTATACCCCACCGTGAGGTTCTTGCATCTCAGGTAGCTGGCATTCTGTAGGTACCGCGTATTAGGTATTGCCAGCTCCATTCCATTGTCTTCGGCCGCATAGGCTTTTACCCGGGGGAAATAAGCATTCGTGTGGTCGGGTGTCCAGTGGTCCATGTTTTGTTTGGTGACATTCGTCCAGGGCTGGGCATAAATGCCCCAGAAATAGATATTGCTGGCGCCGGGATACCAATCCCTTTTGGCAACACCCTGCATAAAGATCCGCACGTCGAACCCTTTCCATCCGCCGCTGAGGTCGAGACTATAGGGAAGCCTGGCGCTGGTATTGCCGATGATATACAGGTCGCCCGGGTCGTCGACGGTCTGCTTGCCGAAATTCACCTTATTGTCCTTATTCCTGTCCGTGAATTTGATATCGCCGACGGAAAAAGTATAGTTGTTGTCGTCTTCTCCAACGGCAGAATAATCTTTGGCATTGATCTCATCCTGCGTCTTGAAAAAACCGTCTACTCCCAGGCCCCATATCTCACCGATCTCCTGTCCCTTATAATGGGACCCGCTCGCAAAACTCCGGGTGGGATTGTCATAACGGGTGACCCATGCACGGCTGTCAGCCAGTGACACCGTGACATTGTAAAAGAAGTCGGACCCGGCCAGCCTGCCCTGGTCACGCCAGGAAAGTTTCAGCTCGAAACCTTTCGTCTCCAGGTCGCCCGCATTTACTTTTGGAACAGCCGTACCGAAGACGTTGGGCAACGCCTTGCCCGGCGCCAGCATGCCGTTCACCTTCCGTTTGTATTTGTCGAAATTCACCTCCAGGCGATTGTTAAAGAAGACCAGGTCTGTCCCGAAGTTGAGTGTGTTGATCTTTTCCCAGGTATAGCTGGCTGACACTGCTCCGGGCGGGTTCACCGTGGGAGGCTGGTCCGAACCGAGTATCTGCCCGATCTGTGGGGAGAAGCTCATGGTCGGGATATACCCGTATTCATTGCCATTCCCATTTTGATCTACCGCGCTTCCCTGGTTGCCCAGCGATCCATAAGAGCCCCTTACCTTAAAGAAATTCATACCAATGGCCTTTTTAACAGACTGAAAAAAGGACTCGTCCGAGATCACCCAGCCCGCCGAGGCAGAAGGGAAGAATCCCCAACGATCGTTCTTTGGAAAACGCGAGCTGCCGTCATAACGCCCATCCAGTTCCAGCAGGTAGCGCCCTTTCCAGTTATAGTTCAATCTGCCGAAGGCGCCCTGTACGGCCCACTCCCGGATCGTTTCCGTCACCGTCATCGTGCCGGTGCTCAGGTTCACGGTGGGAAGATTGTAGGAGATAATACCGTTCCTTTTGGCGCTGTTGTTGGTGCTCATACGCTCCTCCTGGTTATAACCCGCCAGGACACTGAAGTAGTGCTCTCCGAGTTTTTTATGCGCCTCTGTATAGATATTGTATACGTTGTAGGCGACATTGCTGGTATTGTCGGTAGCCGAACCCGTCAGGCCGCCGGAATATTTCACGACGCCGTTGGGACCATCCTTATAAGGGACAGGTTTTTCATAGCGTCTTTCCAGTCCTGCAGTCCTTCTGAACGTAGCGTCGCCCTTGATGCTCCAGACATCCTTGATGACCGAAGCATTGAAAGAAAGCGTGGTCTGAAAATCGTTCAGCTTTGAATTGGAACGACCGCCTTCGATGATCGAACCAAGCTGGCTGGCCCCATCCGAAGTCCAGGATCCATCGGGGTTCCTCGGCACGCTGAAAGCCGGCGTCCTGTTGAGGTTCCAAAAATAATTTCCATCCAGGTAGGTGGGAGAATTATACGCTATATTGGTAAAACTGGTGTTGTTGGCAAAAGTCAGCCAGTTCGTGGCCGCGAAATCAACTTTGCCCCGCATATTATACCGCTTGTAATTGTCTGCGTTGTATCGCACCGCTCCATCCTGGTTGTAATAGTCGGCGGAAAAATAATATCCCAGTTTGTCCGTCTTTTGGGAAAGGTTGATACTGACATCCTGCGAAGGAGCTGTGCTGTTATACCCCTCTTTCAACCAATCTGTATTTCCCATATAGAGATACCTGGTGGCGTCGTTGGGATTCACGATCACGGCAGGCAGCGAAGGGTCTGCGGAACGCTTCTTGGCATAATCCACCATGTAGGCAGGCCAGGCCGGGTTATACAGGGGAAAAGCAGCCTGGTTCTTCAAGGTGATCGCCGTATAGGGATCCGTTATTATTTCAGGCAGCTTGCCCACCGTCCTGATCGACGTATAAGCATTGACATTCACCGTCAGCTTATTGCTCTTTGCCGACTTTGTTGCGATCAGTATGACGCCAAAGGAAGCCCGCGCACCGTAAATAGCGGCGGAAGCTGCGTCCTTCAGCACCGTCACGCTTTCCACATCTGCCGGGTTCAGACGGCCCAATTCATTTTCCGTCACCGGGATATTATCCACCAGGATCAACGGCCCCCCGCCATTGAGGGAAACCTGCCCCCGGATATTCAGCGAGGAGGCCGTGTTGGGCCTTCCATTGGCAGTGGTGATATTCAGGTTGCCGATCAACCCCTGCAGCCCCGCTCCCAGGTTATTGAGCGGCCTGCTCTCCAGCTGCTTCGCCGTGATCCCATCCGTAGCGCCGGTGAGATTGATCTTTTTCTGTGTAGTATAACCTACCAGCACCACTCCTTCCAGCCCGGCAATATCTTCTTGCATGTTGATCGTAACATCCGCCCGATCGCCGACGGTGATGTAGACCGTCTTATACCCTACGATCGAGCACTCCAACACCTCCCCCGGCTTTGCATCGATGGAAAACATGCCCTCAGGATTGGTGGTAGTCCCCCTTTTGCTCCCGCTGATCACCACGCTCACGCCTTCGATAGGCTTATTTCGGGCGTCCCTGACGAGCCCTTTTACAGGCATGAATTGCACGGTCGCCAGCACAATGTCAGGTTTGAGATGATCCATGTTGTCGAGGAGGAAGCCCAGCATTACCGCCTTCTTCAGGATCACCTGGCTGCCGATGGCCTTGAAGTCGATGTGATACGGCTGGAACAGGGTCCTAAGAATATCAGCCAGGGTCTCCTCTTTGGCCGACAGGGAAACCCGCTCGTCCTCAGGGATCGTATTACGGGTATAGGAAAACTTGATCTCGGCCTCCTGACCTATCTTACGCAGTACGGCCCTCAAATTCTCATTCTTGATGGAGACGGTAATTTTCCTGTCCAGAACACTCTGGCCTTTCACATTGTTTGCGAAGGACACCGCTGTGATCGCCAGCGTCAGAAAAGATTGTAGCAAAATAACTTTCACGAGAAATAAAGGGTTATGGACCTTTAATCCGGTTTTCTTCATAACTTTAACCAGTTTTGCAATTAAGTAATTAGTGTAAAAACTCCTTTTCATGAACAATTGACATGAAATGAAAAGGCATGAGGGGAGTGGCAACTGTACCAGAGTTGTCACCCCTTTTTTGGGGGCTAATTTGGTTTCATTATTTTTTACTTTGTAGTTTACTTACAGCCTTTACCTCCTATATTGATCCCTTTATCGCTGAGCAGATAAGAAGCATTGATGGTTTGTGTGATCACCTCCAGTTTTTCTTCCAGCCTTTCATTCCCGAGGGAAATAGTAATAAAGCAGTTTTCGAATGTCCTGTGATCGTATAGGACAGGCAGGTCATACATCTTTTCCAGCGTTTTGAACACGGTATCTATAGGAGCGTCTTCGAATACATATTCATGGGCGCCTTCGGCTTCCATCTCTATTTTTGTTGTGCCGGTGTTGGCAGTCGTTACCAGCCCTTTCTCACGGGAGGAATAGGAACAGGCCTGTCTCGGTAATATTATCCTGGCGACCTGCGCTGCCGAGTCCAGCCCCTTCAGAGATACAGACACCCTTCCCGTCCGCACCATCACCGTTTCTTTCTGCGGCAGCGCAACGACCCGGAAACTGGTGCCGAGCACCCGGACTACCATATTCTGTGTGTAGATGAAAAAAGGCTTTTGCGTGTTCTTCGCCACATCAAAAAAAGCTTCTCCCGACAACGTTACATCCCGCCGTTGGCCGTTCATAAGCCTGTTATAGGAGATCCTGGCGCCCTTGGCCAACGTCACTTTAGAGCCATCGGGCAGAAAGACAAGTTCATTCTTATCACTCTCATTAAACCGTACCAGCTCGCTGGACACCGGGGTCTGTTCCGTCCTGGCAACTACCGTCAGCCGGAAAGAAGTCCGTTGCCAAATCAACAAACCCAGCAGCACGATCAACCCCGCCATGGTGGCTGCCGCCATCCACTGCATGCGGCGGATAGGCCATATCCTCTTGCTTCCGCCCGCCTGCCGGATATCTGGAACACGCTCCCCACCTGAGCCGGCATTATGCTCCGCGATCGCCTCCCCGATATGATCCCACATCCCATCGATAGTTTCCGGTCCGGCCTCCCTGCGGGTATCCTGTGATGCCGCCCTTACATCCAGTAAGAATTGCCTGGCCTCCTCAGCCAAAGCAGCATTTTCTTTACTGGCGCTCGTCCATTGCAGCCAGTATTCCGCATAAGGGCTCTGCGGGTTGATCACCCAGTCCACGAAGCGGTTGTCCTCGAATAAGGCGTTGATTTTTTTCTCTCTTTGATCCATGGCTACTATAGTACTGGTAGCTTTTTAAAATATATACTCACTTTCCGGCAACTTTTTTTGAGAAAAGATAATTTCGACCGGATCAACGGTTGGGAGGGATAGCACTGTATTCAGTCCGCAGGGTCTTCAAAGCCCGCTGGATCAGATTGAGGACAGACTGGTAATTCATGTCTTTTATGGAGGCGATCGCCTCATAGGAGAAATTGCAGTAGAATCTAAGGTAAACGGCTTCCTGCTGTCGCTTGGGCAGTCTTTCCAATAACTGTTGCAGCGTGGCCCGGGTTTGCATCTCCTGCTCTCTCGCCAGTATCTCCAATTCGACATAGGTAGTCGGCATGTCGTCGGAAGACAGCTGCATTTCCCCAATGCCTACGAAGGACTGCCTGGACATCGCCCTCGATAACTTATTGCGCAGGGCCCTGAAGAGATAAAACTGAGGTTCGCAAATGTCGGTAAGATTCTGCCGGTATTTCCACAGCTCGATGAACATATCCTGGATGGAGTCTTTTACAAGGTCCAGGTCATCGGTGATCTTCAATCCGAAATTGATCAGGGACTTGATATACGTCCTGTAAATGCTTTCGAGGGCCTTGACATCTCCCTCTTTAAAACGGCGCCACTCTATATCATAACCATCATTGATCAATGGACAATAGATTTTTCTCGTTTAAACATGTAGTTTTGGCATCAGCAATTCGGGCGTAAAGGTACCGGTGTCGCAACGCCTGTAGAAAATAAAGCCATTAATTCTATATTATGTTCCAGACACCAGGGTCTCTGCCCAAATTTGTCAAGAAGGTAAGCCTCTTCGTCCATTAAACCCTACGGAAACGTTTGCGTAAATTGAGCCCGTCTCTTTTTTTTGTTAAATTGTGAAAAAATACATCAGCCATGGCTTCTAAAAAAATCCTCGACATCCTGGGTGACAAGGCAGCCTCTTTATTGGATTTCAAACCCATCATAGACAAATCCACGCTTAGCGCCCTACCCTCTCCCCATCATGTAGAAGAAATATGGACCAACTCCAATCGCAATAACCAGGTATTGAGAAGTCTTCAAACCCTGATCGGGCACGGCAGGCTCGCCGATACCGGATACCTCAGCATCTTTCCCGTAGACCAGGGCATCGAACACAGTGCAGGCGCATCCTTTGCCCCCAACCCCATGTACTTCGATCCTGAAAATATCATCAAGCTGGCTGTAGAGGCAGGCTGCAATGCCGTTGCATCTACCTTCGGCGTTCTGGGTATCATGAGCCGTAAGTACGCACACAGGATTCCCTTCGTCGTAAAGATCAATCATAATGAATTCCTCAGCCTGCCCAATCGCTATGACCAAACCCTCTTCGGCTCCGTAAAAGATGCCTGGAACATGGGAGCCGTAGCCGTCGGCGCCACCGTATACTGGGGCAGCGAAGAAAGCACCCGCCAGCTAAAAGAGATCTCCGAAGCATTCGAGCTGGCGCACGAACTGGGCATGGCCACCATTCTCTGGTGCTATACCCGTAACGCAGGCTTCAAGGTGGATGGAGTAGACTACCATACGGCCGCCGACTTCACCGGGCAGGCCAATCACCTGGGCGTCACCATCCAGGCCGATATCATCAAACAAAAGCTGCCAACGAACAACGGCGGCTATCTTGCTACCAAACACGGTAAGACCTCTCCGCTGGTCTATTCCAAACTCACGACAGATCATCCCATCGACCTGACCCGCTACCAGGTAATAAATTGCTATAACGGTCGCGTAGGCCTGATCAACAGCGGCGGCGAAAGCAAGGGAGCTTCCGACCTGGCCGATGCGGTCTTCACCGCCGTCGTCAACAAGCGTGCTGGCGGCATGGGCCTCATCCTGGGACGCAAAGCCTTCCAACGCCCGTTCAAAGAAGGAGTGGATATGATACAGTCCATACAGGACGTGTATCTCGATAAGGACATCACGGTTGCATAAACAGTATATTTATATCATTCTTCTATTGGCCGGCTGCCATTCGGCAACGACCATAAAATACCCTCCGGGTGGCTTTGGCTACCCGGAGCATCCCTTGGATGGAGACACGAACTTCTACTATTATCCAATCAGAGAACTGGAGTCGAGACGAGATTCATTTCGCGAGAGCTACGATTATGATTATTTTCAATCCGCCCGCGAACCCAATCTTAGCATCAGGCCACAACCCGTCCCCACGTTTCGTCTTAGCTATGGCGTTCCCCTTGGCACGGACTACATCATTGCACTAACACCGGAATATATTACGGTCAAGACGCCGGCACATTACAGCGATGAATGCATGGCGCTGCCCGATACAAGTCGCCTGACGCCGATGGAACGTTATCACTACCACATCCTGCACTACAATTTTCCTATCGAACCCACTGCAAAACGCAGCCCATGGAAACAACATTGGCTGGATTCTCTGGGAACTGTGTACCCCGCCCTCCACGATGTGAAATATTATTCGTATTTGTGGAACAAAGCAAACGCCCTACAATGACACGTCCCAGGACGCCGGGTTCGACAATCCCAGCTTCATCCTGGAAGCCAATACCCCTCTAAGCTATAAGCTGGTAAGAGGCATCCCCGCTTTCGTAGATTCGGCTCGCTCATACAGAAAGGCATGGCAGCAGCTTGTAAAAAAAGCGGGGATGGACTCGCTGGTCACTATCTCTTTTGACCATGAGCTGAGGGCCATAGCAGTACCGGACTCACTAACATCCCGATAACAACCCACAGGACTGATTATTCGTATCTTTTCTAAAAGGCACACCATGCGTACATGTACTGTCCTATTAATCTCCTTGCTTTTCCTCACCGCTTGCTCCAACAGCAAGGTCACCTCTTCCTGGAAAGGACCCGGCTCCACAAGGCTGGCCCCTGGAAATAAGATCCTCGTGCTTGGCATCATCCGTGAAAAAGACATCCGTCTTCGTATGCAAATGGAAGGCTTCCTCGTAGATGCGCTTAAGGCTAAAGGTTACAACGCCGTCAGCGCCTACATGCTGTACGGTCCAAAGATGTTCAGCAACAAGGACGAAGAGTCGGCGCTCAGCCAGTTGCACAACAGCAACATCGATGAAGTATTCACGATCACCCTGCTCGACAAGGCAAGAGAACGTAATTTCCAGCCGGCCGCCATGTACCCCTATTCCCCTTTCTGGGGTTATTACAACTATTGGTATGGCCGCGCATATAGCCCGGGTTATGTCTCGGTAGATACTCATTTCTTCTGGGAAAGCAACCTCTATGACGTCAGCAGCAAAAAGCTCCTGTACTCGGTCCAGTCGCAATCCACCAACCCTTCTTCCGCTGGGTCGATGGGAAAAGATTATAGCAAGGCCATCATAAAGAATATGACAAAGGCGGGTGTATTATGAGCCTATTCCCCAACTTGAGTAAATAGATACCCGCTAAAACACCTCGCCCAATCCCAGATAGAAAGCCGTACGTCCACTGCTGGTAGCTATATCCATCGTTATATTGTACCATATCGTCTAAGAATACCAATATTGTGCTATTTTTCAGGTAACAAGCCAATTAGTACCATGCGTATATTACTTTCGTTCATCTTATGCTTAGAACTGCTGCGTGCCGATGCACAAAAGGTCGAGCTGCTCACCAGCAGCGCCCATTCCTCTTTTCGTGGACTCAGTGTCGTGAACGACCAGGTGGTCTGGGTCAGCGGCAGTAACGGCACCGTAGGCCGGAGTCTCGACGGAGGAAAAACATGGGAATGGATCACGGTCCCGGGTCATGAGAAAAATGATTTTAGGGATATCGAGGCCTTCGATAAGAATACGGCCGTCATCATGGCCATTGCGACACCCGCTATCATCCTAAAAACCCGGGATGGAGGAAAGACATGGCAGCAGGTCTATGAAAATAATACCCCAGGCATGTTCCTCGATGCAATGGAGTTCTGGAATAGGGACAGCGGCATCGTCCTGGGCGATCCCATCAATGGGAAGTTTTTTGTCGCCCGAAGCTTCGATGGCGGGGACAGCTGGCATGAGATACCTACCCGCGAGTTGCCGGAAGCAGACTCCGGTGAGGCTTGCTTTGCTTCCAGCGGTACCAATGTCCGGAAATTGAAAAAAGACGAAGCCTGCTTTATCAGCGGCGGTCTCCGCAGCAGACTGTTCATAAGGGACCAGCGCATCGATCTGCCCATCGTGCAAGGCAGGGAATCCACCGGCGCCAATTCCATCGCTGTACTGGATGCGCGGCATTTCGTCGTCGTAGGTGGCGACTTTGCACAGGATACGGTCACTTATAAAAACTGCGCCCTGACACGGGATGGAGGGACCACATGGATTGCTCCCACCACTCCACCTCATGGCTACCGCAGCTGCGTGGAATATGTTGAAAAGAACAAGCTCATCTGCTGCGGCACTTCTGGAGTAGATTTCTCGACAGATGGGGGCATGAGCTGGCAGCTCATCGATACAGGCAATTTCCATGTATGCAGAAAAGCCAAAAAGGGTCATGCAGTATTTCTTGCCGGTGGCAATGGCAGGGTCGGGAAGTTGGCTACTTTTTAAATACGATCCACACCGCCGCCAGCAAAAATGCAAAAGCCAGCAGGTATTTCCAGTGGAAAGGCTCCTTCAGATACAAGACGGCAAAAAAGGAAAAGACTATCAACGTGATCACTTCCTGCGTGATCTTCAGCTGAAAGGCGCTGAGCCCGCTTATAGAACCCCAGCGATTGGCTGGCACCGTAAGACAATATTCCAGGAACGCGATGCCCCAGCTGATAAGAATCGCCTTCCACAAAGCCAGCTCCTTATGATTCAAATGCCAGTACCAGGCAATCGTCATAAAAACATTCGAGGCAAAGAGTAGTAAGATCGTCCGCATACGCTTATTAGTTCAATCCCCTGAAATCCACAGGCACCAGCTTGCTGACGCCAGGCTCCTGCATCGTCACCCCATAAATGACGTCCACAGTGCTCATGGTCATCTTATTGTGCGTAACGATAATGAACTGGGAATTCTCGCTGAACTGCCGGATCATATTGGTGAACTTGCCTACATTGGCATCGTCCAGCGGCGCGTCCACCTCATCCAGGATACAAAACGGCGCCGGCTTTATAAGATAGATAGAGAATAAAAGCGCTGTGGCTGTCAGGGTCTTCTCTCCACCAGATAGCTGAGTGATGGACGAAGGCCTCTTTCCTTTCGGCTTTGCAACGATGTCGATGCCCGTATCAGCCAGGTTCTCGGGATTCTCCAGGATCAGGTCCGCCGTATCCTCATCGGTGAACAAGGCCTTGAATACACGCTGGAAATTTTCCCGCACCTTATTGAAGGTATCAAGGAACTGCTGGTTGGCCGTAGCCTCCACTTCCTGTATGGTCTGCAAAAGGCTGTCCTTGGCGGTCACCAGGTCATTCTTCTGCTCGAGGATAAATTCATATCTCTTTTTCATTTCCTGGAAAGCCTCGATGGCAGTCGGGTTGACCTCACCCAGGTTCTCCAGCCGCTTCTTCATCCTGTCCGCCTTTTCCTGCAGATCTTCTACTGGCGTATCACCCGTCCTCGGTTGGTCAATGATTTCATCTAAATTGATCCGGAACTCTACATTCAGCCGCTCCTTCATTCCCGCCAACTGCAATTTCAATTCATTCAGCCGGTCCTTTATCTCACTCAACAGATGCTCCAGCTGCTCACGTTCTTTTACTTTATGACGCAGCTCGCTTTCCTTCTCTCCAAGGGCATTACGCAGATTATAATATGCCTGGTCGGCTTCGTTCAGGGCTTTTTCATCCTCCTCTTTTTTACGCATCAGCTCCAACAATCCGGATTCAGCGTTGCCCAGACGTTCTTCGCTTTCCGCAATGTTTTCATTAACTTGTTTCAGTTGGCTAACATTCGCCTCTATCTGGTTGCGCAGGTCTTCGAGCTGGTTGCTCTTGAAATCCAGCTCTTGCTTCAACGCATTGATACGGCTGTGCTGACGCGTCACCTGGAGGTTGAACTCGTTATATCCCGCGGAGCTGCTGTTATAAGCCAGTTCTGCACTCCTGTATTCTTCTTCCGCCAGCTGGGACTTTTCTTTCAGCTCTCCTACCACCTTCACCAGCTCAGCCCAGGCATTACGAGTGTCCTCGATGCCGGCAATCGTCTCTTCCAGGCTCAGCTGCAGCTCTTCCAGCCTGTTCTGCGAGGAATGTTGCTGCGCATGCAGGTTCTCTACCTTATTCTGAAGGGAGAAGACAAAGTTCGTCAGCCGGTTGATATCTTCCTGTGCCTGACGGATCGCCTGTTCTTTCAGCTGCTCATTATAGGCGATGACCTCGTTATGCTTTTCCTGTATGGCTGTTTTCAGATCGCCGACAACAGACTCCAGCACCCGGACCTCCTCACGAAGCTTCTCGAGATTCTTCGCGCGACCGATCTTCTTACCTTCGAAAAGACCGACGCTGCCTCCCGTAAGGGAGTATTTGCCCTTTACATATTTACCCGTCTTTTCCAGCACCACCGAACCATTGCTGTTCTCCATAGCCTCCTCGCTCTCCGCGATAAATACATTCCCCAACAAATGCTCGGCCAGCTTGCGGTAATTTTCATCCACCTCGATCACCTGCATGGCTGGGATCATACCCGCCGCCTGATGCCCCTCCAGGGCCGCCTGACCGGCTATCTTGTCGAGAAGGAAGAAATTGGCCTTGCCCTTTTTCTTCTCATCCAGCAAATGCACCGCCTGCATGCCTTCCTGCAGATTATTCACTACATAGTAATTGAGATAGGGCTCCAGCACATTTTCTACGGCGGCCCTGAACTCTTCCTTTACATAGATGATATCGGAAAGAATAGGCGCTCCGTAATTCCAATTCGGGTTCTTATGCAAGAATTTTATACTCTCAGGATAGCCTTCCATGGAGTCGATAAGGCTCTTTAACAGGTCGTGTTCATTCTTCTTCGAGTCCAGCTTACGTCCCTCATCCGCCAGCCGCTGCCTCAGTCCTTCCAGCTGACCCTGAGCCTGCAGGATATTTTCCTTGGTCCGCTCATGATGTTCCTGTAATTGCTTCAGGCTGGCCTGCCTGGATTCCAGGTCCTGCTCCTTCAACAGACGTTCTTCCTCCAGCTGTTTGAGCTGGCTGTCCCTCACCATCCTTTCCTCTTCCAGCTGCCGGATGCTGCGCTGCAGATTCTGTATGGATGTATCGGCAACAGCTACCTTCTTCTCCGCCTCGAACTGATCACGCTGTATCTGCGCATTTTCCTTTCTCAGCGCATCCACCGATACCCTCTTATCATCGAATACCTTCCGGGTCTCGTCCACAGAGACCTTCAATGACTCCAACTGCTCCTGCAATCCCGATAGCTTATTTTCTTCCTCTCCTACCTGCTGATGGGTGAAAACGATGCTTTCGTCCAGTCCCTTCAGCTGACCTTCGCTCTTTTCCAGGAATCCCTGAATGCTGCTTTCCTTTTCTTTCAGGAAGTTCAATCGCTGGGAAGAAAGGTTCTTTTCATTCTCCCTGGTACGCAGGTTCTGGACAAGGTCGTTGAATTCATGCTGCATGGATTGCAAAGCCCTTTCCTTCTCGATAAACCCTACTTTCTCCTGCTCCAATGCCGCTTCCTCCTGTGCAATAACGGCCTCCAGACGAACCTTTTTATCCGTCTCGCTGTCGGACTGTTCATTCAGCTCGCGATAGGTAAGATTAAAGCCTTCCAGGGCCGCCTTGGCCAGCTCGATGCTCAGCTCCCGGTATTCCTTCTTGATCTCATAATATTTCTCCGCCTTCTTGGCCTGATTTTCCAGGCTTTTCAGCTGGTTGTTGATCTCGAATAAGAGGTCCTCGATACGGGCCAGGTCCTGCTCCGTAGCATCCAGCTTCTGACGCGCCTCTTTCTTGCGGGTCTTGTAAATAGTGACCCCCGCGGCCTGCTCCAGCATCCGCCGGCGGCTGTTGTCCTTGTCCTTGATGATATCATCCACCATGCCCAGCTCGATGATAGCATAGCTATCCGTGCTGACACCGGTGTCCATAAAAAGGTTCTGTATATCTTTCAGACGGCAGGAGACATCATTCAGGCGGTACTCACTCTCCCCGCTCTTGTAGAACTTGCGTGTCACCGTCACGGTATTGAACTCCGTAGGCAGGAGATTCTTGGTATTTTCAAATGTCAGGCTCACTTCCGCCAGCCCGGATGCCGAACGGGTCTTGCTCCCGTTGAACACCAGGCTCTCCAGATTCTCACTGCGAAGATGGCTGATCTTCTGCTCCCCGATGACCCAGCGGATGCTGTCGATGATATTACTCTTACCACAGCCATTGGGGCCAATGATACCCGTAATACCTTCGTCAAAGCTGATATGGGTCTTGTCGGCGAAGCTCTTAAACCCCTTAATTTCTAAGCTCTTTAATCGCATTCAACAAACCTACACTAAAAGTCTTAAAAACGCCCTGCCTCTCTCCCCCCTGTTGAAAAGTCGAGAAAAGGCGTGAATAACAATTTTCCCTATATTTACCCGGAAACTATCTACATATGAATAATTTTCTTGTTCCGATCGACTTTTCCGAAACCTCCAGGAACGCGGCCCGCTATGCCGCCTATATCTCCACCCTGGTACCGGATGCCCACCTGATACTTTATAATGTCTTCGACTCCCTGGAATACGGCTCCGATAGTAGCCCCCTGGCCACCGATGAGGAAGAAGATGCAGGGAGAAAAGCCATCATGGAGCTTGCCCTGGAAAGCGTCCGGACAGAGATATCCCCCATCACCAGCGCCCGTATAACCCTGGTGGCGGAAGAAAGCCACCGGTTCCTCGACACGCTGGAAAAATATGTCAATAACAACAATATCCAGCTCATCGTCATGGGCATCACCGGAGCTACCCGCCTTGGACAAATATTCATGGGCAGCAATACCCTCAACCTGATCAAGAGAGGGACCGTACCGGTCATAATTGTACCCCCGCACGCTCACTCCGAGTCGGCAAAGAACGTCATGCTGCTGACGGACTTCCAGGACATCGAGAACACCATCCCCCTCCAGACGGTCAAGTCCGTCCTCGACATGTTCAAACCCAGGCTCCACATCGTCAATGTAGACCATGAACACTATGTACAGGTGACGGAGGAATACAAGACGGAAAGAGCCAAGCTCGAGGGCCTGTTAAAGGACTATTCACCGGAATTCTATTTCATCCGGCTGTTCGATTTCATGGACGCGATCAACCAGTTCGTGGTGGACAATAAGATAGATTTGATCCTCACCTTCCCCAGAAAGCACTCTTTCTTATCGAATATTTTCAAAACAACCAATACCACTCAGCTGGCCTATCATAGCTATGTGCCCATCGTGGCGATACATGCTTAGAACAAAGAGGGTGTCTCAAAAGTAAACTGGGGCACCCTTTTTTCATTTTCAG
>MKTZ01000024.1 GCA_001898505.1 Sphingobacteriales bacterium 50-39 | reverse complement strand
ACAACACAATGCCTTCGGGGTATTCTTGCCGGCTCTCTTTCTGGCCCATCCGTATTCGCCATATTTTCGGCTGCACCGGTACAGCATACTGATCCCTGTGATGCCCGATCCAAAACTGAGCGCTACACAGATCCAGGAATTGACATGGCAGATGTAGAGGATGACAAATAGCAGGAAGTCCGCGATCAGAACGCCGCCTGCATACAGGATATATTGGGCCTTCAATCCTTTAAACTCGACGCACTTGCCAACACCTCGATTAATGTTATAGATAGTCATGGTGCAGAATTTAAATGCCAAAAAATGATCGGATCACCGTCGCCACCACCGCCAGAAATATCATAGACCCAAACCAGCCGGCCGCTGCTCTCGACGCCTCACCATGCGGTGCATTCCAGAGTTGATATACACGTACCGCCCCGATAAGTCCCAGGATCGCCCCCACTGCATACATGAGCTGGGTCGCCGTATCGAAATATCCCCGTATCAGGGTGTTGGCCTGGCTGATACCGTTGTTGCCGTCGGCTGTCTGTGCCAGCAGATAATGGGTTATTACCATCAACAGCGCGCCAAGCAAAAATGTCTTTTTCTTCATGTTCAAAATGGTTTAATGATTACTGGTATTTGATCCCGGAAATGGGGTGGCAGCCAAACCAAACTGTTACCTCCTTTTTTAGTGAACCATAACTGCCACTGCCATTTGTCCGGGCTGCTACACAAAGCCTCTTCCGTTCTTAAAACCTTATCCTATGAGCGTTCCTCAACTACTGGGCGGTCGCTGAAGCTTTTTTGACATTTTTTTGGTGATGAGCAGCCTGATATCGCTGCGATAGAAGACCAGCGCCACAGCCAGGTAATACGCCGCCGTCACCAGGAGGGTCGTTTCAATGAAGCTGGTGGATGAAATTTGTTTTAACATGTCTTGTCATTTTTTGATAAATAAAATTTATTGACAAGACAAATATCACATCGTGAGCAGGTGGTTTCAAAATCTATATCATACGAGTCGTATATGAGTCGTATGATATTTTCCATTCTAAACACAAAAAAAGCGACTTCGAATGAAGTCGCTGTCTCCATCATTAGACGTCGTAATTATTTATCAGGTGCAAGGTATGCGCCAAGCATAGCATTCAAAAATGGAGCCTTCTCCTTTTTTCTCTTCTTATTATGCATTTCTACATCATAGATATTTTCAATATCAAGCTCCAGCTTTTCTTTGAAGAATAGCGCCATATCCTTTATGTCAGCTTCACGCCCTCCGACAGCAACACACTTCATTTTTACCAGGGCATAAATTACCTCAGTGGCCTGGGCCTTCGTGCCCATCCATTTATATTCGTTAATCCCTTCATCCTTGTCAGCCCCGGATCCTTCAATTCCCCTCTCTATCTTATCAAGCTCATTTTCTATTATGGATAAAAATTCCTCGTATGCCATTATCTTTGACAGCAGAATGCAGTTCTTGCAGTAAAACCCATCGGCAGTCAAAAAATCTTCTGTTTTTGAAGGATAAGTACATATAAAGAGCTCAGTATCCCTGCTCGTTTCGGCCAGGAGATAATAAATCCAAAGCTCCTCATGATGTGTTAGGAAACCTTGTAAACGTCCAGCCTCTTTTTTAAGGTATTCTTTGAAGGAGTCTTCGTCAGCGATCGTTATCCTGGAACGCTCCAGGTTGTACTGTAGACTATAAAAAATCTGGAGTTTAAAAAACCGGGGCGCCCAATACTTGAAATATGCAATCTCGATCTCTTTGTCATTCACCGGATGACGACTTAGATATTCCTTTACCTCCCTGATGGCCGCCTCTGCCAATTCAGTTTTCACATTATAACCACGTACTGCATTGATGTCTGACGAGACAGCATGCAATTTTACCTCTAATTGTTCGTACACCTCCTTAATAAACGCCTCCATAAATAGCGGGTATTTTTACTTTAATCTTAGCTCATAAAAATACCTCACCTGTTAAACTTCGACGATTAGAATTATTAAGATTTATTTTAAACGGATCACCAAAATTTCTTGCGCGCCTTTCCTTTAGCAAAATTTGACTTTTGGAGGCTGAATGTCTCCGGAGCCATCGCAAGATAGCTCGCCAGATCTTTATCACGCACCCTTCCAACAAGTTCTGGTTGATCGTACATCAGGAATTCGAAACGGCCGATGGCAGGTTGCTCGCGCATATCATTTCTTTCCTCGCTAAGTTGATAGTAATGTTGAAGGATTACTCTCCCATGAAGGTTGAATTCCGGGAAATCCCGATATGCTTTTTCAAGTTGTTCGTAAGAAATACAGTATAGTATACAGTCCTCCATCGCTTCTATGGTCTCCGCAGATGCGGTCTGAGAGAAAAAACTTCTTACCGAAACAAAGACATCTCCTTCTTTCATAAACCACCCTGTACGCTGTTTTCCTCGCTTGTATTTAAGGCTTCGCACAAGTCCTTTTTCAATAAAATATATATACCTGGCTGTCTTCCCTTCCTGCAAAATAATGTCCTTCTTCCGGTACGTCTTGCGTTCAAGTATGCTTAAGATGTAATCTTTCAACTCGCGGGACAACGGTTTGATCCGATCGAATTTTTCGAATAGTTTCTTCATTTGATAAGGCTTCGATGATAAAATAGTATTACGCTGACAATCGGCTGTTCCATAAGAAGCTCAGAACGATCTCGACTATGCAGTACCGTAATTTATGGTGAACCGCATGGAGGAAGAAAAAATATGTTAAGCCTACAAAAGATTCCCTTATTAATATATAAGTTAAAATACTTATAACATCGAATGATTTGAGTCTTTTGCGAAAACATGAGAAATATTAAGAATTTCCTCCAAACACTTTCTTAAAATGCACTTTATTACACAAAACCTTATCTATGCCACAAGTACGACTTTCCGATACGCTTTTTCAGACGCATGAAATTCTTCAAGTAGCCACCCGATTGGATCCCTTATGCTCCTCAACGGAAGTCGGCTTTTTTATTGAAAAAGGCCATGTTATGGAGGTTATTGATGTAGGGTTACCAAACAAGAAGATCGTATCCCTATTTTTTGGACCACGTGAGTTCGTCGTGAAATGTCATCCATTATCCCAAATAGCCACTCTCGATAATGTGAGCGGAAATCCCTTTACGCATGGACAAGTCATAAACCTATTGCGGAAATTTCCAGAAACACATCATCATTACAGGGGAATTCGACAAGCCTATCAAGAGAAAGTAGAAGCCAGGAGAGTTAGCCTTACTACAATGTCAGAAAAGGCCCGTTTTCAAGATATGGTAAAAAGGCAACCCTGGATCCTCAAACTTGTCAAACCCAATGACATAGCTGCCTATCTTCACATTTCAACCGGCTTGCTGCGTGAACTAATGAATGGCCGGGGTTAAATGCATCGTGAACACTATATCACCAATTAAACCTTATAACATGAAACACTTATTATCGATCATGCTTTTGACAGGAATCCTGGTAATTCCCTTCCAGGCTTGTAAAAAAGAGCAAAGCTTTCATCGTTCAGGCAATTCCAACCTGCAATTAATCACCTCTGCAAAAGCCTACTTTCACGACAGCGTGGAGAACTCAATGCGACATCCTTTCGGCAGCTACCGCATCGACGCCGCAAAAACCATTGATTGGAAGGCTGCACAGGTGGTTGGTCTATCCCAAGGCCCATGTGTCATGGTGCCGGTACATTATATAAAGACGCTTTTAATAAAATCTACATCCGGAGCGGAAAATCTCTTCTCTTTAGACGACATTACCTATCTCATTATCTATAAAGGTAAGGCTAATGCCTATCATGCCGAAATAATTACAGCCCTCCCTGACACAACAAGTCTAAAAAGTAGTTCACAACAATTTACCGGTTTTGTTCTCGTGGAAGATTGGTCGGGGCAGCGTCTTCGTCAACTAAAGCTCAATGCCGGCGGGTCCATTCAGGAATTCAGGCCACCATCCACGACTAATAGCCGTTCGTCTCGCATCAGCACATCGGAGAGACCTGTCCAGTCAGAAGCGATGATCCAGATTTGTTATGAAATTGTCGGATATAATTACTCCAAGGGCGATCCCGGTGGTGGTTATTCATGGACAGAAAGCCTGGGATGCACCTCCATGTATATAGCCGGAGATTTCACAGGCGGCGGAGGAAGTACGGGAGGTCTTCCTGGATATGATTATGCGTCGATCCCCGCCTACTCACATCCCCTACCAAAGATCGCACTTGTTACAGGTGGTCCAAACATCATCGCAAACATACAGGATTACTTTAAATGCTTTACCAATGTCGGAGGATCGGATCATACCTACACCGTAACAGTATGCGTCGATCAACCCGTGCCCGGTACCCGGGAACCCTGGCGTCTTCAGAGCAGTCCCGGATCAAGCTCCGCAGCCAGCAACCCTGTAGATGTGGGACATACATTCATGATCTTCTCCGAAACGTATGGTGGAACGACTATTACCAGGAACGTGGGATTCTATCCTCGTTCGGGTGTATATCCATGGAGCCAGTCCGCCCAGGGACAACTCAATGACAACGAAGGTACTTCCTACAATATTTCTCTCACTATTTCCATTACGAATGCCCAATTCTTCAATATGCTCAACTATGTGTCACAAGGTAATAATCAGGGGTACCTTTATGATATGAGTACTAACAATTGTACAACATTTGCAATAAATGCCTTGCAGGCAGGATTTGTAAATATATCATCACGCATTGGTTCATGGACATCGGGATCTGGCTATGATCCCGGCGATTTAGGAGAAGATATCCGAAACATGCCCTTGTCCTCGAATATGTCGCGCAATACGGTAGAAAATCCACATCCCAATGTTGGTAATTGTAATTAACTTACTCAAAATTCATGCTATGAAAATATTACTTTTATTTGTTGTGATCACCACGCTATCTACACATTCGGGCGGGATATCCCAAATCGCCGGCAATACGATATACTTGACCTCAATAGATTGGCAGGGCACTAAAAACTGGAAGTTATATAATATCAGATCGAGGGATGCATTTACATTTCCACTCGACACATTGACAGCATTTAAATCCGTCCCACTGGACCAGGATTCAATGATGCTTTTTTTGGAGAACGTGACGCAAATCCCCGAAGGCAATAACCCGGTCTGGATGGGGGCCTATGTAGCTACTTGCCAGCTGACGAATGGATGCTATATAAAGATGGAATTCAGCCAATATGGAAGCTTTTTCTACGTAGAAAATGAAAGACGGTATTATCAATTATCCGATGACGTACGAGATATCTGGCTTCCGTTCTTGACCTCAAAATGGCTACAAGTGCAAGGCGCTAAATAAAGTCCTTTACGTTCATTAAGATTCAACTATGCACAGATGAAATGGATAAACTTACTGTGGTCAATTGTGCTGTTAGGCTTATTGTCATTGATTTTAGCATATCTTTCTTCTCGCTCTTCCGACACAATAGTCGGTCCGGCATTTGGATATGCTTTAATAGCCTGGATCGTCATCTGTATTATCAGTCCAATAATTCTAATATTGCGACTCCTTCGAGTTATACGCTCTTCGTCGTCATTTATCTATATTCTCACGGGCACAGCCAGCATTGCTATTGGTTTTTTGGGACTTTACTTCATGGGTCCGGGCGACTACTTTAGAAATAAACTTGCTATTTTAGTTATTTTCTCGCTGAATCTCTTAATAGGATTGTTTATTTATGGGGATGCCTTTGTCAAAACAATTCCAGGACTGCAAAAGAGAAAGGAGCCATGAAAGGTGGATGTGGTGCAAAGAGTAAGTTTAGGTCTAACCTAAGGGAATCCGCGTTCATTAAGATGCCGCTTGCAGATAATGCAATGCCTCCTTTAAATTCTTTCTGTTGTATTTATATATATTTATACTTGTTCAAGTGAGAAATAAAAATATGAGTTTATGAGAAATGCTTCGACGGGTTATTAAAAAAGTCCACTCGGGGTATCAATTATTAAATTATTTTCCATTACTTCGCTATAGATATAATTTTTTATCTTCTTTACCCTTGTATTTTATCTATTCTGATTAGTTAGCATTCCATTTGTTTTATTGAACTTTTTGTTCTCCAGTGGAGTATTTTCTGCTTTGGCTATTGGGCAGGAACGGGATTGTCATGTTGTGTCTTTCGTGTAAAATGTATGTGCTTCGGAAAACCGCAACAGATTTTCTGCACACTTATGGGATAGATCGACACGGTTATTGGCTCAGAGCACACACTTATAAAA
>MKTZ01000023.1 GCA_001898505.1 Sphingobacteriales bacterium 50-39 | reverse complement strand
GGGCGACAAGTTTGCGGTGGAGCTGATATCGGAGGCGGGGTATCATATCGGCAGAGGGGTGGCGATATTGATCCATCTGCTGAATCCCGAGGCGATCGTGCTCAGCGGCAGGGGGTCATTGGCGGGGAAGATCTGGAGGATACCCTTACAGCAGGCCCTGAACGAACATTGTATCCCCCGGCTGTCCGCCAATACGAGGATCGAGATGTCCAGGCTGGGTTATAATGCCGAGCTGATAGGCGCAGCGGCCCTGGTGATGGATCACTATGCAAGAGAGGGCGCAAAGAAATCGGCCATACGGCGGGAAGATCCTGCTTATGATGATAGTATATAGATAATATATAATAGTAGACGGTTGCAAATGAACGCGGTGTTCATTACTCCTAACAATTAAAAACCAAAATTAACCGCAATGACAACACCCAAAGTGAGATTATTGCTTTTCATGCTGGCATGCATGTGGAGCGCAGTGCTAATGGCACAAACCAAGACTGCCATCAATGGCGTGGTAAAGGACGCCAGTGGAAACCCGGTAGCGGGCGCCACTATCAAAGTAAAAGGAACCAGTGTCAGCGGTGTTACGGATGAGACCGGGCATTTCTCTTTAAAGGCAGCCCCCGGTGCTACGCTGGTCATCTCTTCCATCGGATTTGTAAGCAAGGAGGTGCCAGTCGGGACCGGATCGGCCCTCACGGTAGAGCTTGCCAACAACAACAAGGAATTATCGGAAGTAGTCGTAACAGGATTTGGCGTCAAGCAGCAGACGCGGAAGCTGGCCTATTCCATCTCGGAAGTAAAAGGTGAGGAAGTTGCCCGTGCGGGAACGGTGAACGTAGTAAACTCCCTGCAGGGGAAGGTTGCCGGTGTGATGATCAACCAGGGCGCTGGTGGTCCTTCTTCCAGCAGCCGGATCCGTATTCGAGGAAACTCCAATATAAGCAGTACTACTATGCCGCTGGTCGTCATAGACGGTGTGCTGATACAGCCCGGAACATCCGGCGCCGACTCCTGGGGCGACAACCGGGACTTTGGCAACCAGCTGAAGAACCTGAACCCGGACGACTACGAGAGCATTACCGTATTGAAAGGCTCCGCAGCGAGCGCGCTGTACGGTTCCCAAGCGCTCAATGGCGTCATTCTGATCCAAACCAAAAAAGGAAGGGTCCGTCCGGGCCTGGGCGTTACAGTCAATCAGACGACTACCTGGAATAAGGTATACAGGCTGCCTGATTTTCAAAATGAATTTGGCGGCGGCAACAGCCCGAACTTTGCCAAGACGACGGATGGAAAGGACGCGATACCCAATGACGATTATGCGCCCTACTATTCCTTTGGTCCGAAGTTTGACGGACGTACCATTGTGGATGCCGACGGGGTCACACGCAAGTATGTGCCCAACGATATGAAGAAGTTATATGTTACGGGTGTACTGAACAATACCAATGTAGCGGTGGAAGGTGGCAATGACAGGACTACTATAAGGTTCTCCTATACGAGGACACATGAGACAGGTATTGTCTCGAATAACGCATTCCACCGGGATAACTTCAACCTGCATGCTACGCAAAAGATAGGAAGTTTCCTGAACATGGATGCTTCCGTCAGCTATGCATCCACCAATTCCGTGAACCCGATGCAGCAAGGCGGTCAGGCCAGCCTGTTGTACCGACTGGCTTATTCCAATGCACGGAGCTATCCGCTGGAGAACCTGTTAGACAACTATATCGATAAGGTAAATGGCGGCAGGGTAATAAAAGGCCCCTATCTGAGAGGGTCCATGACAAGCAATATGTGGAAGATCTATCAGGAAAACGCCTCACAGAAAGAGAATAATCTGCTGGCCAACCTGGACCTGACGGCTACGATCAATCCCTGGCTGAAGCTTTTGCTGAGGAGTAATGTCAACAGCATCGGCATTGTCAATGAGTACAAGGAGAGAGGGGATGGTCCTCACTTTACCAGCGCTACTTACGGAGCGTACAGTTTGTATAATTCCAACCAGATGCAGGGAAGGATGCAGGCGTTGCTTACTGCCAATAAGGATCTGTCCAAGGACTTCAATCTAAGCGCTACCCTGGGTGGAGAAACACAGCGCGGGCTTGGCGGCACTCAATTGAAGGCCTCTACCGCCGGCGGTTTCAAGATCGCCGACATATATGCGCTGTCCAACTCCAAGAATGCGCCTACGGTCAATACCGACAACAGCGGCAAATATCCTCAGAGCAGGCTGGACGCGTTGTATGCATACGGAGATCTTACCTGGAAGGAGATGCTGACCCTTTCTGCCAGCTTCCGCAATGACTGGACGTCTACGCTGACCTATCCGGATGGCCATGGCCGGTATGCCTATAACTATCCTTCGGTGGGAGTATCCTGGATATTTTCGGAGATCCTGAAGAACAATCCCCGATATGACTGGCTGTCTTTTGGTAAGCTGAGAGCCAGCTATGGTCAGACTGGCGGAGGCACGGACATCTACAAGACTTCTACAGGGAATTATGTCCTGAATGGAGCCTTTAGCGACCTCAGCGGGCAGATACCCCGTTATGGCTTCCAAAGCAATGACCTGGGCAACCTGGACCTGAAGCCGTTGAAAGCTACAGAGTATGAGGTAGGCGCGGACCTGCGCTTCTTCAACAGCCGTGTACGCGTTGATGTGGCATTGTACAAGAAAAATACGGTGAATGAGATCATCTCTCTTGGCGCTCCTTCAGAAAGCGGCATCAGCAGCCGTGTGATCAATGCGGGTAACACGCAGAACAAGGGTATCGAGCTGTTGCTTTCCGTCGTGCCGGTGAAAGCTAAGGATTACGAGTGGACCTCCACTTTCAATTTCACGAGGAACAAGAATACGATCATAAAGCTGTATCCCGGTGTAACGTCGAAGCAGCTGGACATCGCATTTGGCGCGGATGTAGAAGCCGTGGCCACCGAAGGGCAGGATTTCGGAACGATCATGAGCACCTATGCCTATGCAAGAGACCCCCAGACCGGTCAAAAATTATTGCAGCAGGACGGAACATACTGGCGCAGCGGCGCGTATGGTCAAGGTTCCAAGAACCTTGGCTCGGCCATGGAGAAATTCCTTTTGAGCAACGTCAATGAATTCCGTTATAAGAATTTCAACCTCTTTGTGCAAGTGGATGCCAAGGTAGGCGGAAAGATCGCGTCGACCACCCACCAGTATGGTTCCGAATACGGCAACTACAAGAGCACGCTCTTTGGCCGTGATGCGGCGCATGGCGGTGTAGCCTGGACGGATGACAACAACGTAAGCCGTAATGATGGTATCATACCCGAAGGTATCTTTGGCACCGGTACGGTGGTCAATGGCAAGGACATCAGCGGCATGACCTATGCCGAAGCGGTAAAGCAGGGTATCAAGAAGCCGATGTCTGCGCTGGATTACTATGAGGGTATTGCCAGCTGGGGAACGGGTATCCGTGAATATTCGGTCTTCGACAATTCCTGGGTATCGCTGCGTGAAGTATCCGTTGGATATGAGATGCCGAAGTCGATCACCAACAGACTGCATCTGCAACGCCTGAGGTTTAATGTCATCGGCAGAAACCTCACCTATTTATTCTCGAACACCAAGGACCATATTTTCCCTGAGGCAATCTATGCGAGCCGTCCCGGCGCATTTGCGGAGACAGGTGGCGGCCCTTACCAGCGCCAGATCGGGGTGAGTCTGAACGCAGGCTTCTAACCGGGCCAGTTAATAAATTATTCATCGAAACTCTAATTGAAATGAAATTTTATAAATATTCATATTTGTCTGCGATGATCGCCGCCCTGGTGCTTGGGGGATGTAAGAAGTCGGCGTTCGTGGACCTCAATACCAATCCAAGCACATTGTATTCGATCAAGCCGGAAGAGCAATTCCTGAATGCGCCGATCACGATACATGGACAGGATTTCGAACAGTTCTATGACAACTACCGGAGGATCATGTACTGGATGCAGCAGTCCACCGCCGGGGCCGGCAATGGTTCCGTCACGTTGAAGACCGTGGGGAATTTCGATTACCGTTACGGGATCTTTTATCCTTCCGTAGGCGCTATCCTGACGGATGTACAAAAGCTCATCGACAAAATGCCGGATTCGGCAAAGGCAGCTTATGCTCAGATCTATGCCATTGCTGATATCCCTAAGATATATTATGGATTCTATGTATCGGATATCAACGGCAGCATACCTTATTCCGAGGCTTTCCAGGGACGTTATGGCGGCACCCTGACCCCAAAATATGAGAGTCAGCAAAGTCTCTTTACTTTATGGGACAAGCGGCTGAAGGATATCATCGGCATCCTCAAAGGAGCTCCCTCCGTCACACAGGTAAGCCTGGGGAAAAACGATCTCTGGTATCATGGAGATCCGGCCCTTTGGGCAAAGGCGGCTTCCGCCCTTCGTCTGAAAATGGCTTTCCGTCTGGCGAAGCGGGACCCGGCTACGGCTTCTGCTATCGCAAAGGAAGTAGTGGCTGATGCCGGTAACCTCATGGCCAGCAATGCAGACGGCTGGGTGCTGTATGCAGACTATAATTTCACTTCCGGTGGCAACTGGGATCCTTCGGAATTCCGTGCTCCCAAGCCCACGATGGACTTTATGTATGCCCAGGGTGATCCCCGCATGCATATGTTCTATCAACAGAATAACTACACCCAGGCCAATCTCAATACGGCGATAGCTGCGGGCGTATATCCTGTGGGAACTACCTGGAACCCACGTCAGTATGTCGGCGCACCGATAAGCCCGGATGTAGTAGCCACACCTTCCGTCAAGAGCTGGTTCACGGCCAAAAAAGTCAATGATAATCTGTCCCTCGACACCGTGTCCTATCTTCAATGGAGAATGTTCCAGCCTGCCAACAACAGCGGCACGGGACAAAGCTTCTTCCCCATTATTACTTATGCCGATGAGCTTTTCATGCGTGCTGAGCTGGCTGTAGCCGGGATCACCACCGAGGATCCGCAGGCCCTGTATTATGCGGGTATCGATGCATCCATCAGCTTCTATGATCAGGCTGCTTCCAAGGCCAAACTGGCTGACTATGCACCTTTAGGGGCTAATGACGTGGCCAATTATAAGGCTTCCGCAGCCATTGTCTACAACCCCGCCAAGGCACTGGAACAGATTGCTATTCAGGAGTATATCAATTTCTTTAAGCAACCGAATGAAGCGTGGGCGTTGTTCAAACGCACCGGTATGCCGAATTCGTCTACGGCCCTGGCAAATGAAGACATCCTCATCGATGGGACAGTGTACAACATCCCAAGACGCGCCGCGCTGACCACGCCCGCTACTACCGACCTGAATAAGGTCAACAAGCAGGCTGCGCTCGACGATATGAGCAAAGACCCCGATTTTGGCACCAATATCGGTGACCTTTATGGCAGGGTCTGGTGGGATAAAAAATAGCTGGAGCGCTTACCATCAATATATTATAGGAGTAGGTCCCGGACTGTAAAAAGTTCGGGACCTTTTGTTTGTATTGACTATTAACATTTGTAAAGAATTGGTTAACGAACCTATACTTTTTATTTTTTTTATAAAAGTCTTCTACCTTAACATTTCTTTATCATGAGAAAGGCATAAAAATGTCTAAAGCCATACTTTATAAAAGACAGATTATAAAAGAGCTGTATTTCGCCAAGACCTTATCCTGCTCGGATCTTAGCCTCTTAACCAAGAAAAGCCTTCCGCTCACTACGAAAATGGTCAATGAGCTTATTGACGAGGGATATATTATCGAGACCGGTTATGCGCCCTCGACCGGTGGGCGGCGGCCATTGATGTATTCCCTGCGGCCGGATGTGCTGTATGTGGTGGCGGTAGCCATGGATCAGTTGTTCACGCGGGTGGTCATCATGGATATGCATATGCGAAATGTGTCGGACTGTGAGAAGTTCGAGCTGCATTTGGATAAGAACCCGGAGGCGCTGGATATGCTGGCGGAAAAGATCGAGCATCACATTCTCCGGAGCGGTATAAAGAAAGATAAGATAGCAGGTATCGGGATTGGGATGCCGGGCTTTGTGGATGCCAAAAAGGGTATCAATTATTCTTTTTTGGAGTCCGGCGCCAAGGGGATACCCGAGCAGTTGTCGGAGAGACTGAAGATACCGGTGTCTATAGAGAATGACTCGAGCCTTATTGCGCTGGCGGAGTACAGGTTTGGTGCGGCCAGGGATAAAAAGAGCGCGATGGTGATCAATCTGAGCTGGGGTATTGGATTGGGGCTGGTGATGAATGGGGAACTGTTCAGGGG
>MKTZ01000022.1 GCA_001898505.1 Sphingobacteriales bacterium 50-39 | reverse complement strand
TTCGAGACATTCGCAGAACAGGCAGCCTGCTTTATTCTTCCAGAGAGTAATTACCGGAGCAGCGAGAGCCCTTTTGGTATCCGGCTGGGTGACAGGGTCTCCGGCAGACCTGTCCATACGGATATCAGCGATGAACCTATGCAGAAGGGATGGATAACCAACCGAAACAAGGCGGTGTTGGGAGGGTCGGGTACGGGGAAATCTTTCGTGATGAACCTCTTATCGAGAAGTTACCATGAGCAGGACGCGCATCTGCTGATCGTCGACATGGGTAATAGCTATGCCGGGCTTTGCAAGCAGGTAAAGGGGCACTACTTCACCTACCAGGAGTCCGCCCCTATCCGATTCAATCCCTTCCTGTTACCACCAGGGCAAACGCTGGACCTCGAAAAAAGGGAAAGTATCAAAGCGTTGCTCCTGGCCCTCTGGAAGAAGGAAGACGAGACCTATCTGCGTAGCGAATATGTGGCCCTTTCCAATGCCCTGCAACAGTATTATGATATGCTGGCCCGGCATCCGGACATTTTGCCTTGTTTCAACAGTTTTTATGATTTCCTGAAAGATGAGTTTGCCCCCAGCCTGGCGAACGAAGCGATAAAGAGCAAGGACTTCGACCTGCAAAATTTTCTCTATGTATTGCGCCCTTACTATGCCTATGGGGAGTACAGCTATTTGCTCAACGCCTTTGAGAATCCGGATTTGTTGCAACAGCGCTTTATCGTCTTCGAGCTGGATGTGATCCGTGATCATCCCATCCTGCTGGCGGTGACGACCATTCTGATCGCTGAGCTATTTATTTCTAAAATGCGAAAGCTGCTGGGTGTCCGGAAAGTGATCGTGATCGAGGAGGCCTGGAAGGCGCTGGCCCGGCAAGGAATGAGTGAGTATATCAAATACCTGTTCAAGACGGTGCGAAAATATTTTGGGGAAGCCATCGTGGTCACGCAGGAGCTGGATGATATCATATCCAGTCCCGTGGTCAAACAGGCCATCCTTAACAACGCGGATTGTAAGATACTGTTGGATCAAAGCAAGTTCCAAAACAAGTTCGACGCCATCCAGGAGATATTGGGACTGACGGAAAAAGAAAAGTCGCTGGTATTGTCGCTGAACCGTAACAATGAACCGGGCCGAAGATACAAGGAGGTGTTTATCTCCCTGAACGGGCATTCCAAAGTGTACAGAGTGGAGGTCTCGTTGGAGGAATACCTGACCTATACGACGGAGGAGTCCGAGAAACTGCTGGTGAAACAATATGCTGAAAAATACGACGACACGCGCAAGGGTATCGAGGCGCTGGCGGCCGAATGGAGGGAACGAAGATGAAAAAGAAAAACAAATGGAAGCGACTGGTAGCCCTGCTGTTACTGGGAATCCTGGCAGGGACGGTGCTCCTCACCCGCAAGTCAGGACCGGAGGGAAACCCGGCGTTCCTGCCGGGAATCTATATCTGTCTGGCCCAAAACGAATTCTGCCAGATCACCGATACACTGGTGATCCGTCGTACCAGGAATACGGAGGACGACTATAGCGTGACACGATCCACCTCCTTTGTCAGGATACGAGCCGGGAAGCGCGATCCCCCGGAATTTATCCAATGCCACTGGATCGGGCGCTATGATATGAAACAGCTTCAACTGGTCCCGGTGGAGGAAGGAGACACTGTCCGGTACGATCCGGAGAAGAACCATGTGAGCAAATCCAATTTTTATTACGAAAAGATCGAATGATGAAAAAAGCAGCAATGGTCGGCATGGTTTGTATTGGGCTGATGCTAACCACTACAGGCAGGTGCCACGCGCAGATCGACATCATTGGGGACGCCCTGAAAAGGGTGATCATGGCGATCGACCTGCGGATACAGAAATTGCAGACCCGGACCATCCTGCTCCAGGACGCACAGCGGCAGCTGGAGAATGTGATGGAGGCCACCCACCTGTCGGATATTACCGATTGGGTGCAACAGCAGAAAGACCTGTATAGCGAATATTACCAGGAGCTGTGGCAGGTGAAGGATGCGCTGCAATATTATTCCGCCGTGAAGGAGATGATCGACAAGGAAGCAAGGTTGGTCGCCGTCTGTAAACAGGTGTATGGCGCCCTGACTGTCGACCGTCATTTGAGTCCGGAAGAGATCGCGGCATGTGCGCAGGTGTATGAGGCGATCATCCGGCAGAGCTCCCGTACCATCGACCGGCTTGGGACGGTGATCCAGGCCTTCACCACGCAGATGGACGACGCGGACCGGCTGCGGATCATCAATGAACTGTCGGCGGCGATCGACCGGGACTATCGTCAACTGTCACTGTTCACCCAACAAAATATCCTGCTGAGTCTCCAACGGTCGAAGGATGTCCAGGATATGAATCGTATAAAAACACTCTATGGCCTACCATAAAATTGGGTTTACGCTGGTGCTGATTTGCGCGCTTGGTGGCATCGACCGCGTGCATGCCCAGGACGTCCTGGTCACCGAACTGGAACAAGTAAGCGCCTTGAAGGGATATCTCCATGCCGCCAAGGCAGGCTACCGGATCGTGACCGACGGGCTGCATCTCATCGGAGATATCAAGGGCGGAGAGCTGAACCTGCACCGGGTATTCTTCGGGTCGTTGACGGAGGTGGACGAGGCTGTGTTGCATGATCCTGAGGTGGGGGATGCCTTTGCCGAAGCTGCTGCCACCAACCGGCTATTGGATCAGGCATTGACTACCTATGCGGCATCGGGCTGGTTGCAGCCGCAGGAAGTGCAATACATGGCAGCGGTACGACAGCAGGTGTACGATGATGGACGGGCGAATGTTGGGGCCCTGGAAACGTTACTCCGAGAGGGAGTATTGTCGATGACCGATGGGGAACGGCTCCAGCATATCCGGGACCAGCGAGGAGGGATACATGCGCGATATGTCGGGGTGACGGCTTATGTAATGGGAATAGGTGGACTGATCACGGCGAGGATCAAGGAACAGCTCTATTTAGGAACCTTAAAAAAATGGTATGGGTTACAGTAAAAGAACAATAAGGAAAAGTGTAATAAAGAAAAGAGTAGCAAAGGTTGCGTTGCTGTTATCAGTGCTCCTTTGTATGGCGGTGATGCCGGCGCGATCACAATCCGTCGATCAATTGCTGGAACAATTGGCGCTGGATATACAAAAGCTGTCGGAGCTGCGGACGATCCTACAGGATATGTACCAAGGGTATGAGGTAGTGGACAGGGGGTATACCAGCGTCCGGGATATTGTACGCAGCAATTTCGATCTGCACAAGGCTTTCCTGGATGGACTGCTGGCCGTATCGCCGAATGTCCGGGGATATTATCGGGTAGCGGCTATCATCGATATGGATCGTAACCTGGTCACTGAATCCCGGACGGCGGAGCGGAACTGGGTTGCAAGTGGGGTATTTACGCCGGGAGAGCTCCGGTATATCCACCAGCTATATGCGTCGGTATCCGGGCGGGCCGGAAAGTACCTGGACAGGGTGACCATGATCCTTGCGGAGGATCAGCTGCGCATGTCGGATGCCGAACGCATGCAAAGTATCGATGGTATCTATGCGGATGTGGCCGGCGAGTTGGAAGGGCTGCGACGGTATAATGACGGTGTATCGATACAGGTAGTGCAACGCCAGCAGGAAACTCGACATATCAACCTTTTAAAAACCATGTATGGTAATCAACCTTGATATTGCCACCGACATCGGCAGCCTTCAGCAGGTGCTGCAACAGGTGTACAAGGCGATGATCGTTCACTGCGGCGACCTGATCACGATAGCACAAGCCGTTGCGGGATTTGCCACGCTGTGGTATATAGCGGTGCGGGTATGGGAGCCTATCGCGCGGGCAGAGCCCGTGCAACTCTATCCCCTGCTGCGTCCCTTTGGGATCGGCATCGCGATCCTGCTGTTTCCGGGTGTTATCGCTATGATCAATGGAGTGATGGAGCCTACCGTGGATGGGACGAGGAAAATAGCGGATGACTCCAACAAAGCCGTATCCGTGTTGTTGCAGCAGCGGCAGGAAGCCCTGCAAAATTCGGATGACTGGCAGCTATCTGTAGGTTCCACGGGTAGCGGAGACCTTGACAAATGGGAAGCCTTGTCCGGCGAGGCGGATTCCGGCGCGTTGTCCGGGCTGTCCAACCGGGTGCGATTCGAGATGGCCAAGAACGCCTATAACAGCCGGAGTTCGATAAGGCTGTGGCTGTCGGAGATCCTGCAGGTGCTGTTCGAAGCGGCCGCCTTGTGTATCGATACGGTGCGGATATTTTACATGATCATTTTGGCCGTGTTTGGGCCGCTGGCTTTTGCCTTTTGCATCTTCGACGGTTTCGGGCATATCATACGGGATTGGTTTGCGCGGTACCTGAACGTCTTTTTATGGCTGCCCGTGGCCAATATATTCGGGGCTTTGATCAGCGCCATCCAGCAGGAGATGATCAAGTTGGACATTGCCCAGGTAAATGCCACCGGCCACACCAGCTTTGGTCCGACGGACACGGCGTATTTGGTTTTTCTCATACTGGCGATAACGGGTTATTTCACGGTGCCCTATCTCACGAACTATATTATTAGCGGCGGCGGGATCGGCGTGAGGCGTGCGATCCGCTACATCGGCATACAACATTGACACTATGTTCGACAAGACAAGAAATATCGAGCGATCCTTCCGGCACATCCGCCTGTTCTGTATCGTCCTGGTGGTGGGATGCCTCGTGCTGACAACGGTAGTAGTGATCAGGAGCCTGCAGTCGGCGGAGAAGGCAAGGGGTACGGTGTATATTCTTGCTGCGGGCAAGGCGCTGGAAGCGTTTGCAGGCAGTCGGGAGGAGAATATTCCCGTAGAGGCGAAGGATCATATCCGGACCTTTCATGAGTGGTTTTTTACGCTGTCGCCGGATGAGAAGGACATCAAGGCGAATACCACGCGGGCCTTGTACCTGGCGGATGAGTCGGCCAAAAAACTTTATGACAACTTGAAGGAGAACGGGTATTATGCGGGTGTCGTTGCGGGCAATATCCGGCAGAGCATTTTCATCGACAGCATACAGTTGGACATGCGATCTTATCCTTTTTATTTCCGGTGCTGGGCGACGCAAACCATCGTCCGAAGTACCAGCAAGGTGACAAGAGATCTGATCACGGAAGGGTATCTGCGGCGTACAGACCGAAGTGAGAACGATCCACATGGGTTTTTGATCGAGCGGTGGAATACATTGGAAAATAAGGAGCTGAAAGTAGAGGAACGTTAAAGATCATTTTTTAAAAATGTAAAAACATGAACAAGAGTATAAATATCAAAATGCGACAACAACGGAAATTTTTTATGGTACTGCCGGTGCTGGTAGTACCCTTTCTCATCATTGGCTTTTATGCCCTGGGCGGCGGGGGAGGCAGGAAGGAAGAGAGACCTGTGGCGCAAACCATGGGGTTTAATATGGAGCTGCCTCGGGCTGTCATCGACCCAAAAGAGGATAAGATGGACAAGCTGGCATTTTACGCGCGGGCGGATGCGGACAGCGCGCGAAGAAAGGAGCTGTTACAACTGGACCCCTATCGTCGAAAAGATAAAATAAGCGCCGGTCTGTTGCCCGAGCGGCCGAAGACCTATACCGAGGCGGATACATTGCTCCGCAGGTTGGACGTCTTGAAAAAACAGCTGGACAGATCGGATACCAGGCGCGTGCCGGCGAAAAGACATGTCCCGCAGGAACCGGCGAGGCAAGAGGCATTGATGCGGCCGGAGCGACATTTTAGAGATACGCTGGCGACCGACCCCGAGCTGGACAGGCTGAATGAGATGCTGGATAAGATCGCGCTGCTGCAAGGGGTCGGGCGTGGGGAATCCGAACAGCGTGTAAAGGAAGTAGCTGCAACGAAGGAGGCTATACCTAACAGGGAAGTGTCGGCGGGGATACCGGCGACCGTGGAAAATGAGCAGGGGTTGATGAATGGGTCTGTGTTGTCTATGCGTCTGGGGTCGGCCATACTATATAATGGTATAACCCTACCCAAGGGACAGCTGGTGTATGGGATGGTGCGGATGGACGGTGACCGGATGCAGGTGAATATCCATTCTATCCGGTGCGGGTCTGTTCTCATAACTACCTATTGGCAAGTATATGATATGGATGGCTTGCAGGGCATTCGTATTCCGGATGGACTGGGGAGACAGGTGGCCCGCCAGTCGGCTGACCAGGGTATCGGCTCTTTGAACCTGGCGGCTTATGATCCGTCGGTCGGCGCCCAGGTGACATCGGCGGGGATACAGGCAGCAAAGAGCTTCTTTAGCAGGAAGGTGCGAACCCTGCGGGTGATGGTACCTGCCGGGTACCAGGTATTGCTGCGGGACACGAGACCCGGTGGTGCGGGTGCGGTGCGCGTGTTG
>MKTZ01000021.1 GCA_001898505.1 Sphingobacteriales bacterium 50-39 | reverse complement strand
TACTACCTCGCTCGTTCGGGACTTCCACCCTAGAGCTAATGGACGTGCCTGGCGCACAAATCAAAATCCCCGCCTAGGCGGCGGGGATAACTAATCATTTCCGATCCAAATTATTCTTCTCATTCACAGCCATATACGTAAAAACGTCCTTTTTGGATTATTTTCCTCCAAAAATTATCTTTCCCGGTCATAATCCCCCTCCCTTATCACTCTATATAGGTTAACTTTTACACCTCACGGATATATGAATTGTTTAACGGTTAAATTAGAAATCCTCTTTATATTTATTTCCCCAGACCCTTTTCCTGAACGCTGTCGCTTTTAACTTACTGACCCTTCCCAAATACTGCTCTGGATTGGTAGCCCTATGGTTATCGCAACAACTGATTAGTTTCCAAATTTGCTATTAAAAGGAAACAATTGAACCTTATGCCTATACACAGTACAACACCCACCTTGAGGGGGGCGATCCTGCGCCCCCTCTTGCCAGAGCCCGCCGACAAAACGGCTTTTCCCGATGTCCGGGAACTTCAATCCTCTGGTTGTTTCAGCAGCCTGTTATTTTACGATGATCAATGCCCTGATTTCTGCATCCGGCTGAGCAATTACTTTTTGGGCGCCGATGCGGGATGGTTTGAAAAGAGCAGCGGCGATCGTCTCCTGGTCTTGCAGTTTGTGCTGCATGACTGTCTCTATTACAAGCTGGACGGCCAGGAGCGCAAATCCATGACCGAAGGGCAGTTTAATTTTATTGCCGCCCCTTCCATCAGCAAGATCAATTGGTTTGATCCTGCCAACAGTCATGTGGATACGCTGGATATCCATTTCTCTCCTGCTTATCTCAAGCAGGTGGGTGATGACTTCCCCGAACTGATCCGCTGGGTAGCAAAAAAAGAGTGCCCTTCTACATTGAGCTCCACACCGGCCTCTGTGACGCCTATCATGCTACGCATGCTGCACGCTATCATCGATTGCCCTTATACAGGCGAGTTGCGGAGGACGTATATGCAGTCAAAGGCGGCCGTATTCCTGCTGCTGGCGCTGGAACAGCTCATTTGTCGACCGGCGCGCGAGAGCGCAACTATTCCGCTTAGAAAGTATGACATCGAGAAATTATATGAGGCCAGGGAATTCCTGTTGCACAACATCGAGAACCCTCCCACCCTGAAACAGCTGGCGCACAAGATAGGGATGAACGAGTTCAAGCTTAAAAAAGGGTATAAGCAGGTCTTTGGCACTACCATCTTTGGCGACTTCAACAAAGTAAGAATGGAAGAAGCAAAGAATCACCTGTTAGGGACTGATAAAAGCATATCGGATATTTCCCTGCTCGCCGGCTATGACGATCCTCCCAATTTTATACGAGCATTCAAACATTATTTTGGCTTAGCCCCCAACCAATTCCGTAAGCATTACCTTACAGCCAACGGAAATGTGAGAACATGAACATCCGGATCGAGTCAGCGCAGGTCGGAGAGATAGAACTGTCTCCCGTCCTGCCTTCTTCATTACAGCCGCTGCAGATCCCGGATACCATTGGGTATGGCGCCGTGGGTCCATTTGGCCATGTGCTGATGCAGCAGATGGAAGGAGAAGGTATTACCGCTATTTATCACTCACTATATTTCACGCAAGCTGATCAGATAATATACAGCAGTGAGGAGCCCGCCATCCGTTTGCAGATCATCTTGCGCAATAGCTATAGTTATAACTCCATTCATTTGGGCAAAGGCATCTTGCACGAGAGAGGCATCAGCCTCAGCTATGTACCAACTGTTAATACATCGCTAAAGATAAGGCCTGGTGAGACCTATAGTCATCTGTCTATTTATTATCAAAAAAAGCACCTGCTTTCTCTTCAAAGTAGTTTTCCAACACTGATCCCTTTCCTGGCAAAGATCTCTGTTGATCAGCCCGCTGTATTTAGCGGGTCCTATACGATAGCCGATGCCGCCATCCTTTTCGTAGTCGAGAATATCCTGGGATGCACATATAGCGGTCATGTAAGAGAGTTGTATATACATTATTTATGCACGGAGTTGCTCTTACTTTCTCTCATACGCATCTCTTCCGACACTCCATCCGCCGGAGCCATCAATGAAGAAGATGCATATCGTATATATAAGGCCAAGGAATTGCTCCTACGGGGTATGAGTAGTTATGTCTCTTTGCCTTCACTGGCTGAAGAGACAGGTCTTAGTATTTATAAATTGAATCATGGCTTTAAGGCTATCTATGGCATTGGCGCAACAGAGTTCCTGCACGAGGCCAGAATGAAAATGGCACACCAGTCTCTTTCTGAAACAGATATGACCATTGGTGACATTGCAAAAGCCATCGGCTACTCACACCCTCATGCATTTGGACTGGCTTTTAAGAAATATTTTGGATATACTCCCGCGTTTGTACAACGCAGTGGGCGCACTGCTCTCTTTATTTTATCATTTATTGTTTTTTTAATCCCTTTTTCATAAGCTATCGGTCTTTTCTGAAAACTATATTTGTCTACACAAGCAGATACTATTAAATACTCTCTACTTAAATAAATCCTTACAAATAAGGTTCTGGAAAGGCTAAGGTTATAGCAATCCCATATATACACCCCTGAACGGTTAAGTAGCCTGGATGGGACAAATGCGGCAAAAAAATATCTAGTTAACGGGCCATCAATACTACATAACCTGCCGCATTTGCCATAGGGAGTTCACATGAGCGTTTCATTCAGGCTACACCGTCAGGGCTCTTAAACCAACTCGGGTCGATTAACGGACAAACAATTGGATTTTGCATGAGAAAGAAAGCTATAATCGTGGGCGCAGGTCCCGTCGGCCTTGGCGCCGCATATCAGCTGCTTGCAAGGACGGATATCATTCCTGTTGTCCTTGAGCAGTCAGGGAACATTGGAGGGCCTACCGCTACCTATAAGGTCAGCAGGATGGACTTCGGCTTGCACGCACTGTTCTCAAGGCTTATACGTCTCTTTTTTACACCCAAAACATCTCTTGCCTCCTGCGAGCAGCTGGCTCGTCAAATAGAAGAGAAGGGCGGAATGATATACCTGCATCAACTGGTATATACTACCTATTCCGTTGCCCAGGAAGTTTGCTCGATACATGTGATCGATTCACGCACCGGGGAGCTGAACTTATTTCCTGGTGATTATTTTTTTAGCACGCTCCCTTTTAGCGAGCTAAAGCCTCTATCATTATCTGTAGCTACAACATATAAGAATTTCTTCATCATCAGACACAAAAGGAATTATCATCACATCTTTAAAACTTTATCCTAATGGCTAAGCAAAGATTCTATCACCTCGATGTACCCATTGAGAAGACCAAGCTGTACGATATCCCTGCTCTTGAAAAGGCCAAACAGATCATTGAGAAGGACCCTTCGGAGCATTTCTTTATCTCCACCCTGGCGGAAAAAGTGGGTCTCAATGAGTTCAAATTGAAAGTCGGCTTTCGTGAGCTTTTCAGGACCAGCCCTTATCAATATCTCGTCCAGCTCAGACTTCAGCAGGCTAAGTCCCTTCTGGAAGATACAGACCTTACCATTAACGAGATTGCGGACAGCGTTGGGTTCAAGAGTTATAATGGCTTTAGCACCACGTTCAAGAAGGTGTATAAGATATCACCTACCCATTATAGGAAGATGGCGTAAAGGCTGGTCATTTCAACCCTTGCCAATGCCTAATATAGAGACGATATACCCCAGCGCCAAGCTCAACCAGCGTATTGGTCCCGTCGGACTGTAGCCGGCGAACACCCTGTACTTTGCGTATGGGTATATCGTCTTCTGTTATATTGGATTCTTCCGTTGTCCGGAGGTATACTGTTGAGAAGGTATTAGTCGGTATTTCCACCTGTAACAACAGATCATCACCTTCCCATTGCCAATGGGAAGACAATCTCCCATAAGGAGTGAGCAGGCTTCCATCAGCGTAAGTCAGTCCGCCGCCTGTATGAGGGTGTATCTTGCTATGCTTATAGCCAGGAGCATCTTCATAGCCGTCGAGCCCCGCGATGGTGCGGTACAGCCAGTCACCCACAGCCCCGTAGGAATAATGATTGAAAGATGTCGAATCCGGTGTTCCATCCGGATGCAGGGCCATCCATTTTTCCCATATCGTAGTTGCACCCATTTTCACGGGATAGAGCCAGGAGGGGGGTGTATCCTGCAGCAGTACCCGAAAAGCCAGGCTGTCGTATCCGTAACGTATCAATACAGGCAGCAGGAAGGGAGTGCCCAGGAATCCTGTGGCCAGATGATCGCCATTATCATGGACCATCTCTGCAAGCCTTGCCGCCATCCGGGTGCGCATGGAGTCTGGTAACATGTCGAATTGAAGGGCCAGTATGTACGCGGTTTGGGTATTGGAGGTCGGCCGGTCATCCGGGGTTATATATTCATGCAGATATGCCTCTTTTATCTTCTGCAATAGTCCTGCATACGCAGCTTCATCCTCCTTGTTCCCCAGCATATGGGCAGCCTTGATCAGCAGCTGTGTCGAATACCCGAACCAACACTGGGATATATAAGGAAGATCCGTAGGTGTAGGCGCCAGCCAGTCGCCATAGCCGCCCCCCTTCCAGAGATCGTCTTTGCTTACTGATCGTATATGTTCTACCCAGGCCTTCATGCTGGCGTATTGTCTTCGTAGTATCGAAGAGTCGCCATAAGCCTGGTATAGTGTCCAGGGCAGCACCGTCGCCACATCTCCCCAGCCCGCTACACCCGCAGGAGCTCTTTTTAAGGTACGTCCCGGCAGATTGGGAATGACATTCGGCATACCACCGTCAGGTCCTTGTTCCAGAAGTAAGTCCCCCATCCATTTGAAAAAGAAATTATCTACCTGCATATTGAATGCCGCCGTCCGGGCAAAGATCTGCACGTCGCCGCACCAGCCTAATCTTTCACTGCGTTGAGGACAATCCGTGGGGATATCCAGGAAATTACTTTTCTGGCTCCAGGTGATATTGTGTTGTAATTGGTTGAGAGCCGGGTTGCTACAGGAAAATGTCCCTGTCTGTGGCAGGTCCGAGTTCAGCGCCACTGCCTGGAAGTCTTCCGGCCTGATAGGTCCCGGATACCCCTCTACCTTGACATAGCGAAAACCATGAAAAGTGAAGTGTGGAGAGAAAGTCTCTTCGCCACCCGCCAGGATATACTGGTCTTGCGCCAGCGCTTCTCTTAAATTGCCCGTAAAGAAGTTCCCCGCTTTATCCAGCACTTCCGCATGGGACAGCTTGATTGTATCACCCACCTTTCCTCGCACAGAAAATCGCACCCATCCAGCCATGTTCTGCCCAAAGTCGATGATCTGTTCGCCCGCCGGGTCGGTAAAGATCTTCACTGGACGGAAAGTTTCCTGTTCTTTCACCGGCGGGCTGACAGTAGCTACCAGATTATCTCGTGGGTAATCCCTCACCACGACACCCGTCCAGTCTTTATCGTCAAATCCCGGCGTCGTCCATCCTTTTCTCTCCAGCCGCGCGTCGTATATTTCACCATTGTACAAGTCTGCATACCGGATAGGGCCTGTGGAAGACTTCCAACTGCCGTCCGAGATCACGGTATCGGCTGTTCCATCCGTGTACTCGATGATTAATTGCAGCAACAGACTCGCATCACTGCCATAGTTGTTATGATAGTTCCATTGTCCGAAGATGCCCCGGTACCAGCCGTCACCCAATGTTACCCCAATAGCATTCCTCCCCTTCCGCACCAGGTCTGTGACATCATAGGCCTGGTATTGCAATCTTTTGTCATATCGAGTCCAGCCGGGGGTGAATAAGGCATCACCTACACGGTGGCCGTTGATCTGCGCCTCATAAAGCCCATGAGCAGTGATGAAGGCAGTAGCCGACTTGATCTTCTTCGACGTTCGGAATGTCTTGCGCAGCAGGGGGCTTGGTCTCTTCAACGTGTCTTCCATATAGCCCGGTCCGATCCATTGTGCCTTCCAGTCGGAGGGTTGGAGGAGGCCCATTTGCCAAAAGCCAGGCATGTCCTGGTCGCATTGTGTACCGTGGTCGTCCCAGACCCTTACTACACATATATATTTCTTCCCGGACAGCAAGGTCGGTCCAGTGTATGGCACATCGATGGATTGAGAGGAGGTTATTTTACCCGAGGTCCAGATTGGCGCTGGGTAGTCAGCATGCAAGGTTCCCTTGTACACTTTTAGATCATAAGCGCTCTGGGTTGCTCCTCTCTTTTGGGGCTTTGCCTGCCAGCTGAATAAAGGGTGAGAACTTTCGATTCCAACAGGAGCTTCCCTATGATCTACCGTCACATGTGTTACACTGACCTGACCTATACAAAAGAGTGTTTTCAGCCCGAGACTGACGATGAGAAAGGGGGTTTTATTCATGGAAAAGGAGTAATTGCGGATGTTAAAAATACAGGCGTCTAAAGGTAAAAAATTACTCCCATCCTGACAATCCCGTTTGGAAATAGTTTCGTCCAATTCGAAAATACTTTGTTTACTAACTTGTATAAGCAACTAACCTCATCCTATAAAATATATCATATGGACTACGAAGTTCTCTCCATCCCCGCCACCCGCCAGGATGGGCAGGTTCAAAAACATAATATGGCAGTGGTCCTGCTTTATTTCTGTTGTCTGGGTCTTATTGGTTTTGTCTTTGCAATAGGGTGTTTTGTCCTTTTTATATCCGGTATCGTCCTGGATTTCCTGGCTTTCCTGGGCCTCCTGGGCATCGCATTCGGGTCTCTGATCTGGGGAAGGGTGAAGAGAGTGGAAGGGCCGTCAGTTGTCCGTCGCGTAGCTGGACATTTTAAAATCCTGTTTAGAAATAACTCTTTCCTTTTTTAGGATATTATGCCCTCTAATTTATAGTCTAACACCCACACTCGCTAAATTACAGGGTAGATGGTAAAAGCCCCTCTTATACTATGTTTGTTCTTATCAATGATCCTTCGCGCCTCGGCCCAATCTACTCTAAACATCCAAGGTGTTGTCAAAGATTCAACAGGGGCAGTGTTAGTTAATGCCACCGTGTTAATGATTTCCGCAAAAGATAGCTTCAAATTAATTACAAAAGACGACGGATGTTTTAAGTTTTCCCTATCTGAGGCAAAATTTTTTGAATTGCAAATAACGATGAAAGGATATATGCTCTATAGGAAGGGATACGCCATTCATTCAAAGAGTCGTCTCATTGAATTGGCTCCAATAGTGTTACATACAGACTATCGAGAGTTGGATCCTGTAACTATTTCCCGGATCAGGCCTGTGACAATTGGCGAAGATACGATAACCTATCACGCAGCAGCCTTTCCAGTAAGGTACGGATCTGAGGTGGAAGATATCCTGAAAAGGCTACCGGGAATAGAAGTTGACATAAATGGCAATGTCATTGTAGAGGGGAAAAAAATCACTAAGGTAATGGTTGATGGAAAACTCTTCTTCGGCGGAGACGTCCTCATTGCGATACGAAACCTTCCGGCTGAAATCGTAGATAAATTACAAATAATTGATGACTATGGAGATAGGAGCAGGTTGACTGGTATTAAAAGTGGAGAATCCGTCAAAACGCTAAATATTCAGTTAAAAAACAACAAGCATAATGGCGCTTTTGGACAACTTCAGGCAGGAGCAAGCAATACTGGAAAGTATAGCGGCGATGTGTTTGCAAATTCCTTTTGGGGAGGTAGACAATTATCCATAAATGGAGGAGTAAGCGATAATAACCTCACCGGTAAAGATCCTCAAAAACGCATAGGAGTAAGCTATGGGAATAACTGGGGCAACAAATGGAAGGTTGAAATGACTGGAGGTTATAATGCCGACGACCCGCACTCCGGCAGCAGCCTGATACAAGATAATTACTACTCCGACATTCAGTCTCACATCGAGCAGTCAACAGAAAGCGTCAGCAAGAACAGAAGCGCTAGTCTTGGAGGCACCTTAACTTACACTCCTGACACATATCATACCCTACGCGTTTGTCCGATAATAAATACATTACGATCATCACAATCAATAATTACCAGCTTTGCTACAAAACAATATAATAATACAGTACTAAAATATAACCAAGGAAACTCCATTAATGAGATTGGCGGAACGGGTTATGTAGTGGGGTCACAGGTATACTATGAGCAATTACTTCCCAATTCAAGAAAAAGATTCAATATAGCACTGAACACTCAGCATATAAATAACATCCAAAATGGCGATTCAAAACTATACACAGCTGTTGATTTGAATAGTCAGAAAAGTAATTCATCGCTGCATTACATAACCAATAATAAGAACCCTGCCAATGATCTAGAAGTGGCCTTAAATTACTTTAGTCCTATAGGAAAAACAGGATTCCTTGAGTTGGGATGTACATGGCATCAGAGCACGAATCACAATACAAAGTATGTATATAGCAAAGATAGTATTTATATAAATCCCGTATTGATAGATTCATTAACTCAAGACTATGCTTATCGATCGGTATTTCAAAAATTCCGTTTAGCATATAGTTCCATTGTCCATCGTATAAATCTTAGTGCAAGTATAGACGTGCAATCTGGAAATCTAAGAGGAAATCCCTCCAATACGAATAAATCAATCGAATATCACTATTCAATCTGGACTCCATCTATCCAAGCTTCATATTTGATAGCTCGCAAAAATACGCTGTCACTACAATACTCAGGCAGTTCATCAATGCCTGTATTACAACAATTACAGTCAGTACCTGATTATACAAATCCGCAATATCCGATCATCGGCAACCCTCAGTTGCGATCGGCCTACATTCAGGCAGTAACCCTACACTATGAACGCTCAAACTTCCGACCGACTAAATTTATAGGATTTGGTATGACCATTGGCTATAGCGTTACACAAAATTCTATCACACCGAATTTCATTCATCCAAAAGATAGTAGTCCCGTTATTCAAATGACAGAGTACATGAATACTTCTGGCATACATAATCTCTATGCAAATTATCACGTAACTTTTCCTTCCTTTCTCCATAAATCAATGCGTATCACTCTGAACGGAATATTTACCAGCTATCGATCGATAGCGGCCGCAGATAATATTCTAAGTGCGATAATTAGTAAAAATTACAATCAAAGCATCCATGTACAATACATTCTGATTGACCTAATGGAGTCAGATGTATCAGCCAACTATATCATAACAGAATCACATTATCCAGAACATAATGGTTCTGAGTCCAGGATACCGGCTGCCACATGGGCCATCACACAGCGATGTTTTCTATGGGGGTGTTGTATCTTATCGTATCAATTCTCTCAATCATTTACGGGAGCTATGGATCATAGGCTTCACTCTAATACTGGGGACTTGACAACATCTCTGCAATGGCAGTTCCTAAGGAAAAAAAAAGCTACGCTGAGTGTCACAGGGTGCAACCTTATCAATAATAAAGGAGGCATCACTCAGACTGTAACACCAACCAGCTTCACAAAATACCAATCTTATTTTTCAGGTAGATATGCGATGGCGGTCTTTACCTTAAAGTTGAGTAAGTTCATGTGATGAGAAATAAAAGTACAGATCGGAAATACTTTTATCCTTTTTGAAAATATTTCGTTTTATAATTTGCACTACACATTCAGAGAAATAAAAGCAACGTCTGTATGAGAAAAATAGGTATGATCATAGAATATGGGATGGCCAGCCTTACAGATATATTCGAGTTCCGGAATTTTCACCGGGATACAAAAAGAGATGATTCCACATCCAGGAACGATTCATCACTTGGAAAAAAAAATTTTTATCATTTCACATTCAGAGAAAAGAAGAATAGAATATATCTGGTAACTGCAGCAATAGGCGCAATTATTCAATTTATCATCTTTAAATTACTTTACCCATATCCAGATTTCATATCAGATTCGTACAGTTATATTTCCACCAACCTCTATCATATGGATGTCAATCTTTGGCCAATAGGTTATTCTAAATTTTTGCTCTACATCCATTACATAACCCATTCCGATACTTTTCTGATAGCTGTCCAATATCTCTTGCTTGAAATTTCGTTAGCGTATTTTTTCTTTTCATTTATTTACTTATATCAACCAGGAAAGAAGAATATATCTATCCTTTATCTATTTTTTCTCTTTAATCCTATTTTTTTATATTTGAGCAATGCCGTATTAAGTGATTCTTTATTTGCCACACTCACAATTATCTTCCTTACACAATTTTTATGGATGTTGCATCGGCCCAGAGTCCTACAACTTGTTACTCAAGGGGTCATAGTTGGGCTGGCCTTCACAATCCGTTATACAGCTATATATTATCCGCTGGTCGTTTTAGTGGGGCTTATTCTATCAAGATATAGGCCTATTGTTAAAATTACGGGTTTTCTACTAGGAATATCCTTAATGCTTCCGTTCTATTTTTATACTGTTCAAAAAACCAGGAATGCTACAGGAACACCAGAGTTCTCAGTCTTTGGCGGATGGCAGCTTGCAAATAATGCGCTATACATGTATGATCACATCAATGTGGACAGCGACAAACTTCCCGTGGAAACAAGAGCTCTTGATAAACTGACGAAGCAGTTCTTCCAAAAGTTCAACCCTTCCTGGGAAGAATTATCTACTCTTCCCGGAACCTATTTCATTAAGGTACCCTATGCCATTCTGAAACCTTATATGTTACTTAAATACAAGTTTTGGGATCCTCCCAGTCAATTCCATGCATGGGGAATGGTGTCGCCAATCTATAATAAATATGGATATTATCTAATTAGTCATCATCCAGTTGCATTTGCAAGATGGTACCTATTGCTAAATACCAAAAATTATTTTCTGCCTCATTTGGAAAAATTCAAGACATATAATCTGGAAGAAGACGTTATTGAAGATCCTGCTATAAAATGGTTTGACTATCCTACCTCCGAGGTTCACGCCGTATCAAAGTATCTTCAAGGAGAACTATTCTACGTGTATCCCATCATGTTTATGATCCTAAATATCTTCTTTATCGGTCATATATGTTGGTTCCTGTTAAAAAGTAGATTCAGAAAACTGGAGGTGTTTTTCCGAAATTCCTTGATCTTTGTAAGTTTATTTCTCGGATTCAATTTTGCCTTTAGTGTATTTGCAACCCCGGTAGTCTTGCGATATCAAGTTATTCCGATGGTCATATTATTGGCATTTACCCTGTTATTAATGGAAAAGGTCTCAAAAATAAATTCACAGAATTTCTAGTATTATTCATAAATCATGCTTTACAAAGTTCAAGACACAACACACGCTGCAAGCATTCCGAACACTGGTCAGGAAATTAGTGACTACTCTGTTTTACTAGAAAGATATAAAACCGAATACAGAAAAGTCGATTACTATTTTCAGGTAGGACAGGTAAGTTGTCAGCAAGGGTGGATAATACATGTCTCAGTAATATTATCTGATCTAATTTCTCTATTAACTGAGCTTATTCCCTATCTGATATATGAAAATGTATGCTTTAAAATTGTATCAAATAAAGAAACAGCACAATCTATATTAGAAGGATTCGTAGGGATAGAACAGCTTGGTAAATTAATTCATATTTATCCGAAAGATGATAGACATGCTTCACGTATAGCATCAGATTTGATTGAAAAAACAAAGAGGTTCAAAGGCCCATCCATACCCACAGATCTTAATTTGGGCGGAGTCATCTATACACGCTATGGGGGTTTTGATCCAATTATGAAGCTGGACGAATATGGCAAGATAGATAAATATATATATAATAGTAAAGGGCAGCTGGTTAAAGATAGTTATAATATCCCGTTTAGAATGCCAGTAGGAATTACCTGGCCCTTTGAAAAAATAGACCGGCCCATCGTTACAACTCCTAAAAAGATCTTGAATAGTAGATATTGGCCTGTTTCAATACTGAAGGCTGACGTAAGAGGAAATGTGATCAAATGCATCTACTTTGATAAATTTCCAAGGATTAGGAATTGCGTAATAAAACAAGGAAGGGATTGCATGATATCTGACGAAAGTGGAAGGGATATCAAAGACAGATTGCTGTGGCAACAGGAATTACACGAAGAGTTGAAGGATATCATTCCTATACCCGTCATTATCGACTTCTTCTATGAAAATAAAGATGCGTTTTTAGTAATGGAATATATAAAGGGAAGGTCTTTAATTGACGCATTACAGGATATCAATAAGTCGTCCGAGTGTTGGCGTAGCTGGGATCAAAATAAAAAACTTTCAGCTCTACAATATGTCATTGATATAGGAGGGATGTTGGACAAATTTCATCAAAATGGATACGTACACAGGGACATCGCACCAGGCAATTTTTTGATTGATAAGAAAAATAAGATTTGGTTAATAGACAATGAATTGGCTTATTCCTTCAAAAAGGAAATGCCATACCCCCCTTTTACTTATGGAACTCCCGGCTTTATTTCCCCGGAGCAAAAAGCCTCTAAAAGACCTACAGTTGAGGAAGACATATATGGATATGGGGCGTTAATGCTGTTTATATTCACGTCGCTATCACCGGCTAAATTCTATGTGAAAGAGTCAAATGAATTGGCAGATAATTTATTCTCTCTTATTGGGGATTTGAATATATCAAACCTAATTGCTGAATGTCTAAGCATTGATCGTTCCCAAAGGCCTGATTTTATCAGGATAAAGAAAACGCTGGAGTATTATCAGCAGGAATATCGGGATGTAAGGGTAAATGAGACCAGCTCAATGGCGCCATCCATTCTCTCATTGGGCGGCATACGCGAGGTAATTCAGAAAAGTATTCATGGATTGTCGCAATATCCGACGATCATGAAAGATGGCTTATGGTATTCAAAAACCAATAATAATACTTCCGGCCTACCTGAGCAAAGGGAATATTCAAAATACCCAGGCTTATGGGAAGGTATGGGAGGGGTTCTATATGTACTTGCCATAACAAAAACAAAAGGGGTCAGTTTTACCTTCAATTCCGCTTTATACTATAGGGGATTGGAGTACCTGAACGAGCGTCATATTGCTCATATAACCGATATATCCCCGGGACTATATTTTGGCACAGCAGGAATAGCTGTATCCATAGCAGAGGGCATCCGCAATGGCCTCATTGAAAAGAATGACTACAATAGCGATTTATTATATAAATGTATACAAGTATCACCCGATTCGCTTGATATTGAACGCGGGGTTGCGGGAGTAGGGGTAGCAGTTCTCCGGTGTGCAGAATATCTGAAAGACGACCTAACCAACAACCGGTTGTTAACAATTGTATCTGCTCTTAGCAAGAATCAAGGTAGAGAAGGAAATTGGGCAAACAGAGAATCAAATAAAAACAATTTGTCCTTTGACTCCGGAGCCCCAGGAATAATTTGGTTCTTACTTTCATATATTCAAAGGACCAATGATCTGGCCATTCAAAAAAGCATAATAGAAGGATTGAATTGGATAAAAAAACAAATGCCTCGCTTGAAAACTGAGTTGTCAAAAAAAAACTATCATACAATTTCGACAGATTTTGATAATGCTCGCAAAGGAGTCATTTTAACACTCTTAAAGGCATACGAGGTATTCAGAGACCAGAATTATCTCCGATTAGCCGAAGAATTGTTATATACGTATCCTGAATTTCTTCTTAGAAATGATTTCACACTAAACTCCGGTATGGCTGGTTTGGGTGAATTATATGTAGAGGCATGGAAAGTATCTAGAAACAATGTGTGGCGAAAAAGAATTGACTGGATCCAAAATATATTTATGCGCACATATATAAAAGAGTCTGATTGTATTTATTGGAGATTGGAAGAGAATAACATGCCAACCGCCGATTTGATGACAGGGACAAGCGGGATTATACATTTTCTAATGAGATCATTATATCCATTTGAAATGAATTATCCAATAATATCATAAATTCTCAATAAACAGGAACTATATAAGATATTTGGCCAAATACTTCCTTAAGGCGAAATCTACCACCTTAACCAGAAGTCATCTTAAGTGTAGATATTAATTTTACAAATTAAATTTTTTTTATGAAAAACAAGAAATTCATCTTGGGCGCATTGACTCTTGTACTTGCAGTTGCAGGCCTCCTGGCTACCAAAGCTAATCGTAAATTCGCTGGCGGCAGCACAGCATTCTTCAAGACAAATGCTCTGTCTTCTACCTTCCATACGCTTTTCATCGGCGTTTCAGCTTCTGACACTCGCGTTAATACACTTTCTTCCGGCGGTAGTGCTGTTAGCTTCAAGACTGCTGGCATGTCAAGTGCACAGCCTTTGTATGCAGACAAGAGCACCAGCCATCCCTTATACTACCATTAATAAGGTATAAGCTCAACAAGGTATATTGCATCAGCCTAATAACTGATGCAATATGCTTTAATTATATCCAGGATTTTGAGTTAAAATCGGATCATATTGGATCTCAGTAACTGGAATGGGGAATATTCTGCTTGTAGTTTTCCAATTTGATTTTACAGGGCCAAGTACACTATTTAGTTGTCCGGTCCGCTTTAGATCAAACCATCTATGTCCCCACTCGGAAAATAGTTCAATCCGCCTCTCTTGATATATAGCAGCCAGCACCTGATCTTTCGATAGTGAAGCTCCAAGTGCTGACAGTCCTGCTCTAGTTCTTATAGTGTTCAGGTCTTCTATTGCACCCCCTAGATTGTCCTGCAACGCCCTAGACTCTGCCCTTATAAGATACTGCTCTGCCACTCGTAGCATCATATAATATTCTGAGACATCACCTTGGTTGCCTACCAGTACCTTATATTTGGAAGGGTAATAAAAGTTATTCCCATTAGCGTTTGTACTGTCCACCCAGGAAGACAATCTTTGATCGTTGGGTTCAAAAGATGCCATAAATTGGGGGGTCAAATAGAAGGTAGGCCCTGCATAAGGAATAATATTATCGGCTTCTGGTGTAGCATAGGGGAAAACATTACTGTTTATCTGTAACTGCCATATGCTTTCATCGCTGTTTTTTAAAAACACACTATCCAAACCTACAAGGTTAAACAATCCCTTGTTTTCAATTATAGTTGTAGATTGAGATTCTGCATTCTTCCAATCTCCCAGATATAAGCTAACCCTGGCCAGGAATGCTGTTGCAGCCCATTTGTTTACCCGGACCCGCTCTCCATTTGAAACAGAATAATCCTCTTTTAATATGTTTTGGGCATCCTGCAGATCAGATTTTATCTGGTCATATATTTCTGAAGTACTGGCTCTCGGCAACGTGGATGTATGCGCCCAGGCAGTTGTAGTAACAAGTGGGACGCTATCGAACAAATTCACCAAGTAAAAATTACAGAATGCCCTTAGAAACTTGGCTTCTCCGCTCAGCTGATCTTTTACGCGTTGGGGCAAAGACGACGCCCCTACGCCCTCGATAACTGCATTTGAAAGGTAAATATCGAAATAGGGAGATAGCCAGAAAAGGTTTTTTACGTACATATTATCGGACTGAAGGTTATTGTTCTGAAACTGCATTGAAATAGCATCCCCGCCATTATAGAAATTCATTTCGTCAGCCGATAACCCTAAATAGCACGTGGTAGCTCCATTTCCATAATTAAGTCCAAAAGTTGATAACCCATATCCACCCCCACTGATAAGGTCATTATATACCTCAATCAGCGCAGAAGTAGCATTCGCTTCTGTGCGAAATGTCTTTTCAGCAGTCAGTGTATTGATCGGTTCGGATACCTGCACCAACTTTTTACATTCTGAAAAAAATACCAGAAATGTTAGACCAAATAAGAATTTAAATATACCAGACATAAATAAAATGATTTAGAAATTAAGAGAAAGGCCAAGTACAATTGTCTTTGGAGGAGGCAAGCCACCAAAATTTTGGGTTTCTGGGTCAATTCCCTTATACTTAGTGATCACAAATAAATTATTTGTCTGAAAAAAAAGGCTTGCTCCTTGTATTCCTCTTTTTTGAACAAACTCAACAGGTAAAGTATATGACGCTGCCAGATTCGACAACCTGATATAGGAAGCGTCACTAATACCGGCATCTGAAAGTCCAAAAAACCTATATGAATCCAGGCCCCCTTGGGTTGTAAATTTAGCTACGCTCTTCATATCTCCAGGTTGTTGCCAGCGATTTAAAACGCCCACTGGCTGATTCTTCTCATCGCCAGGATTCTGTCCTTGTTGGCTCGTATTAAAGCCAAGTTGCTTTTTAATATTAAAAAAGAGGCTTATCTGAAATCCTTTATAGCTAATATTACTTCCTAACCCTCCGAAAAATCTTGGGCTTAAATTATAATCATATCTATCATCACTCTTGCCGGAATAATTCACAGTGATCTGTCCATCCTTATCCTTGTCTTCAAAAGTATAAAGCCCCGTCTGCGGGTCGACACCTGTATAGTGGAGACTCTTAGTAATATTCAAAGATTTCCCTATTACTAAGGTACCTGCATAGGGGGACAGCTGAAGATTAGGATAGGCGATCAGTTTGTTCTTATTAAATGAAGTGTTGAAATTAATAGACCACTTGAAGTCCTTATTATCGATTAGTTTAGCAGCAAACATAAATTCCAGGCCTGAGTTTTCAACCAGTGCAGGAGAATTTGCCACGACAGTTGAAAAGCCGGTAAATCCAGGAGTTGGGAAATTGACCAATTGGTTTCCGCACCTGTTCCTGTATGCCGCGGTGGTAAGAGTCAGTCGATCTTTAAGAAAACCAAGCTCAATCGCTATTTCCATTTGTTTATTTACCTGCCATCTATAGTTGGGGTTGGCGTGCTGGGTCGGCGCTAAAGGTTGTATTCCCATATAGGTTTGCAAACTGCTGGATGAGAATCTTGTCAAGTATCCATACAAGCCAATCAGGTCGCTACCGGTGGTCCCAATGCTGGAGCGTAATTTTCCAAAACTTAAAAACGTTATATTATCCTTAATCCAGCTTTCTTCAGAAAATATCCAAGCCAGTCCAACTGCTCCGAAATTCCCAAATTGATTACCCGAACCGAATTTCGATGAACCATCCCTTCGAGCGGAAAGGTTTATAATATATTTATCCTCATAATTATAATTTATCCTGCCAAAAACGCCTGCATAGCGATACTCGCTATAATTCTCTGTGGCTTGCTTATTCGGAGCATTAGTAATTGCAGTGATTAAATCATCCGTGGTATAGCCTGAACCTGCAATAAAGATTCCTTTGGTTGTGGTGCTTTGAACAGACGCACCACCAAGAACACTCAATTTGCCCTTTCCTATGACCCTGTCATACGTCACTTGAGGTTCTACAATCCAGTTTCGGTTTGTATTATACCCAAATTCGGAGGATCCAGTGTTGGGGGCGATCGGGTCATATGACGCAATGGGTATGTAAAATTCTTGGTCAGCTTGAGCATTATTATATCCAAAGCTGGATTTAAGAAGTAGCCCCTTTATTACTTCATAGGATAGAACCAAGTTGCTATTCAAGAAGTTAGTTTTAGCTATATAAGACCTTTTTAAGCTGGCGAAAGGAAATGTATTGCGCAATACACCCCAACCATTGTAGTTTAAGTTTCCGGCAGAATCGTAAATGTCGGGGGCATTAGGCGGCATATCCAAGGCCCCACCGATGCTGATCATATTTGATTTCGAATAACTGTATTGGTTAGTAAAATTGATGCCCAACCGCTGGTTCAACGACTTATGGTTCAGTGTGAAAGAAGCTGAGCCTCTTTCATCGGCCCCACTTACCACAGTTATCCCTACTTCACGATGGTAGCCCGCTCCAATCCGAAATACCGTGCGAGCGTCGCCTCCCGAAAGATTTAATTCAGCATCACTATATTTACCTGTCCTGCCATAAAGTCTCTTTTGCCAGTCGGTATATTTTGTAGTATCCCAAACCAAAAGATCAGGAGCATTGCCTGCATCTGGAATTATTCCGTCATTCTTAAATGCCTCTCTCCGCATTTCCAAATACTGGGGAGTGTTTAAGAGTTTCCAAAAACGCGTATATCTTTTTATGCCGCTTTCGGCACGTATATCAAATTTTGTTTTTCCCGCCTTGCCCTTTTTAGTAGTGATTAATATCACTCCATTGGCGCCTCTAGATCCATAAATAGCTGTAGCATCAGCATCTTTTAAAACTTCAATGCTTTCTATGTCAGCTGGATTGATATTAAAGAATGGGCTTTGCCCGTTTGCCGGTCCTAACAACCCATTTCCGCTCTGTAGATAACCCACAGATCCGGAATTATATCCAGAATTGCCGGCAACTTCTAGAACTGTTAAAGGTACTCCATCAACAATGTATAGAGGATCCGAAGGGAAATCTCCGATCGCGCTTCTACCCCTCAACTCAACTTTAATCGGAGCGCTAGCATATCCACTTGTTTGATTAACATCCAGGCCGGCCACTCTGCCTTGAAGTGCCAGCAATGGATTTACAACGGGATTTTTCTCAATTTCGTCTGCTCTTACAACGCCGATATCTCCAGTGGCAAGTCGATGACTGGTTATCCCGTACCCTTGAATTACCACCTTATCCAACTCATTCTTCGCCACGCTCAAGTATACTTGTATGGACTTACCTTCATTGACCTTGATCACCTGTGGCGCATACCCGATAAAACTAATCACCAACGGGCTCTCTTCTGGCACCGCTGGCAGTTCAAACTCCCCCTTAGCATTGGTGATCGTTCCCTTCCCTGTAGCCTTAATAGTAACATTGGCTCCCGACAACGGCTGTCCAGCTTCGTTATAGACAACACCTATTGCCTTTATAGTTCTTGATGGCCCCGGCCCAGCAGCAGCCGAAACAGGCTTCTTCATGATGATGATCATCTTCCTCCCCGTTATACTAAAATCCAGCCCCTGCCCCGACAACGCGGCTTTTAGTACTTCTTGCACTTCTGCATCTTTAAAATTCAGGGAAACAGGCCTGGCATCCTTTAGAATAGGGCGATCATAGAAGCATCTATAATCCGTCTGCTTCTCGATTGTAGAAAATACTTTTTCCAATGACAAGTCCTTCCCCGAAATGGTCACCAGCCCATTTTGTCCATATCCGGTTGCACTAACCTGCAAACAGACAGCGGTTAAAAAAAGTATCGTTAGTTTCATCACTTTTAGCAGTTGTTGCGGCACCCTTTCCGAAGCCATGAAAATAGGACGCCTACATATAGTGGAAAATGACATATCTTTGTTTTGGTATTATTGAATCCGCTGTTTTTGGCGGGTTTTAGAAGGTCCTGTTTTCCCAGGATTTTTTAAAGAGCCGGAGTGCTGGTAACACTCCGGTTTCTCTTTTATTGATTACACATGAGAACGCTGAGGTGTAATCTTATTCTGGGTGTAGGGGAAACAAGTCATTTGCCTTTCGTAACATAATCAGAAATTTTTAGAGCCTTAAAATAAATACCTATCAATGCCCACAAACACCCATTGCTTCTATAGCTGCAATGTGTGATCAGGCACAAAGAAAGGTTTAATGGACTAATGGAAATAGGTTCGACCTAATTTAATAGGCATAATGAATTTAAAGTCGTCATTAATCGGCAATGTAGGTTGGGCAATGCAAATCGCAGAGTGTGTAAGGTTATAATGGTAAAGGAACTGACCAATTTTCTTATGGTCTCACAGTTAGCTTTCTACCGTTCAGATCAAAATGCACCTGGTTCTTTTGTAATATCTGCAGCACTTGTGAAAGGTTTAAATCCCTTTCAATGTATCCCTCAAATTCATGACTGGTCACCGCCCCTTCATATTGCACATCCAGGTCATACCATCGGGCGAGCATCCGCATCACCGTCTTCAGATCAGCTCTTTCAAAATGGAAATACCCACTCTTCCAGGCAACCACCCCATCCACATCCACATCTTTCAAGACGCTCAATTTGCCTGCATCATCCAACAGCACTTGTTCATTGGGTTTTAGCAACGTCCCGGCATCGCCCTTCGATACACGCACGGCACCAGTAAGCAACGTGGTCTTTATTGTACGCTCATCCGCGTAAGCAGAAATATTAAAACTCGTTCCCAGCACATCCACCAGCATACCATCCACCCGGACCCTAAAAGGCTGGCGGCTATTGTGAGCTACTTCAAAATAAGCCTCTCCTTTTAGCGCCACCTCACGATCCTTCCCTGTAAAGGCTACGGGGTAGCGAAGGGACGAGGCATTGTTCAACCAAACCTTGCTGCCATCCGGCAACAACACCTGGAACTGACCAGCGGCCGGCGTTGTAAGGGTGTTGTACGCGAGCTCCGTTGGTTTTTCATTCAATATATTATAGGCTAATTTGCCATCATCCAGTTTCATAACCCGGGCTGCACCCTGGCTGGCGATAGCTCCTTTTTCTGCTTTATCCAGCACCACCGAAGTACCATCTGACAACGTGAGCACCGCCTTGTTCCCCCCAGGCGCCACATCATTCTTCAACCGTGATGCAACGGGGGCGGAGCTAACAACTCCTGCATCATGCCCACTCCTCACATATAACAACGTCCCAACAATTGCCACGCCTATCAGACTGGCAACTACCCAATATCGCCTCCAATTCACTCTTCTTACAGGTGCTCCTTGCCATTCCGGGTCCTCCGCCGACAACATAGAATGCAGTCTGTCCCAACCAGCCGACTTTAACGCTTGCATATTCGGCAAGTCCTTCATGTTATCCTTAACATATTCCGGGTCCGATAATTTGTCAAACAGCGCCTGGTTGGCAGCAGACTGTGCACACCACACTTTTAGTTCAAGGGCTTCTTCTTCAGTAAGGGTACCACGGATTTGAGCCGTGATGAGTGCAGCTATCCTCTCTATATACTTTATATCTTCTGACATTTACATTCCAGTTTTTAGATTTCTACGATCCAAACAATATTTAGGGCTGCATTTCTCACGGACTCTATATGTAATACGTGAAGAGCGTAATTTCAACCAAAAGAATTTGAAAAAAATATTTCCACAATGATAATTACGCTACAAATACTTGAGTGAGAGATGAATTAGGAAAGAAAAAAAAGAAGGGCCAGACCTAGTTCCGACAGCATCGAAACCTTCAACTTTCGCACAGCAATCGCCTTCTGGTTCCTCACCGTTTGGCTGCTGATACCAAGCTTTTCCGCTATCTGAGAAGTATCCAGGTTCTCCACCAGCATCATCTTGATGATCTGCCGACAGGTAGAAGGCAGGCTCTCGATCTGCTGGTAGAGTTCAGTGATGACTTCCGCCCTGATGATCTCATGACCTACCTGCGGGTCCAACAGATGGTACACCTCTTTCAGATAGTACACCTCTTTCTGTATGGAACGCTGCTGTTGGAGCTTGCGGAGATAATCCAGACAGGCATTGCGGGATGTGACGTATAAAAAAGCCTTGATATTCGTGAGATTCTCGAAGCGTGCGCGTAGCTGCCAAAGCTTGACAAAAGTTTCAATAGTGATGTCCTGCGCTTCCTGCTCACTCCTCACCAGGTTATATACAAACGTAAAAATGGGCTCATAGTATAGCTCATACGCAGATTTGAATTGATGCCGGTCGCCCGTGCGAAACAACTCAATGGAGAAATTATGTGTCGGATTCCCGCTCATAAACGCTTACTAATCGCCATTATGGCCCTTTTTTTCCCAAAAAATTTGTTCTTGATCCAACAACGGGCAGATCACCCGCGTCGCCATTCGGTCGGAACAGCCTAAATAGCATAAGGTTTGCGGCGTGGAAGCCAGATCCGGATCAGGCTTTTTAAAGATATTGGAGAAATATATCTATTTGTAATTCAGATTTCTGGATTGACCAGAGGCAGAATGCCGGCAATAATAGCGTATCGACACAGATCGTCCTAGTTTTGGTTTCGCTTTCCAGCCTACATAATAACATCTACTTAGAAATACAGGCGTATCCTTACGTATTTCCTTTAGTAAATATACTACAATCATCAGGATGTCCAAACAAAAATAGGGTAAATACTTTGCCCGCTCCATTTACCAACATTACCTCTTTGCTATCTTCTGTCCTGGCTACTCCCCCACCATCAACCATCCCGCCTCCAACAGCTCCTCAAAATGCCTGAACCGCAAAAGAAGATCCGCCCTCTCCTCCGGCTCACTAAACCCATCATTCTCCGTCGTCAGACAAACCTCCACCATCCCCCATAATATATGACGCAACTCATGAAGACGATAGTCACTAAAAAATCTCCTGAATACCCGCAATGGCTCCTGCCTGTCTTCCTCATCCAGACAGATTACCTTGTCAAACAGCTCCCGCTGCTCAAGAAACTTCGACATACAAATGATTTAAATAAGGTTAATGGATAAGTCCACATATAATGTCCGTCCATCAGACAACGAACCCAGATTCGTGGACCCTTTGCTTATCCACAGGCGGGAAGAAAATTCTCAACAAATATACAAAATTAAAAAGGCCAAATCAAATATTTTGGCCTTTTCCACCATATTTACAGGTTAAAGTAAATATAATATCAATTTAATTGTTAAATATCACTGCCTCCTCACCTCCTCCATCCCCTTCCGCGTGATCACATTCTTATCGAAGTTCACCGTCTTCACCGCCCTCGCCGCCTGCGTCGCAGGCAGCCTCAATGCCTCCAGCTCCCCTTTCTTCAACGCTTCACGGAACTGCACCACCGAATCACTCGCCGCCCCCGACGCCACGATCCTATCCGTCACCAGCAGCGCCTTGTCAGGATGATCCAGCGCTACATACGCCTTGCTGATCACCAACGCATCCTTATCCGATACATACATCGGCTTCTTCAACGTATCCAATATGGCCGCCATGCTCCTGGCCAGCGCCGTATCCTTATTCCCTGCCTGGATACGCTTCAAATATCCATCCAGCACACCCACATCCCGCTTGAACTGATTATGCAGCTGGACCTTCGCCTGCAATACCCCTATCTGCCTCCGCAACGCCGTGTCCACAGGCGATAAACCCTCCGCCTTCATCACCAACTGCTGACAGCTGTCATAATTACCCAAGGCCCAATGCGCACCCGCTATCGCCACCAGCGCACCAGGGTCCTGCTGCCCCCTCCCCTCGACACTCCGGATCGCAGCCTCGGCCTGCTTGCGCGTAGCCGTATCCGTTGGATTGTCCGACAACGAATGCGTCGCCTTCTCCAGCTCGATCTTCCCATCGTCATACGACAGCTTCTTAAAAGAAGGAAAGCCGATCATAAAGATCGGCAGCAAAAAAAATGGCACAAGCTTTCCCCAGGGCTGATCCTTCACCACACTCCGCAGCAGGATAAAGATCAATACCAGAAATAACACTACACCCAACACCAGCATGATGATCTCATAGCCATAAAGGCCGGTAAAAATAGACATGGTTCGTACCCTTGATCCACCGCCAAAGTAACTTTTTCGCCCCCTCCCGTCAATACCCGGTTAGTTGTAATTTTTATCAAACTCGTACATTTTCTATGCAGCCGCTCGTAAAAAAGAATTAAATTGTGGCCTAATTAAACCGCACACCTATCACGAAAAATTTTCATCTTGGTTACCCATTAACCAACCCAATCCATGACAACAGCTGAAAAAGAAATCCTCAAAAAAAGATTCGGAGCTACTATCCAGGATCTCCGGGAGAAAAAGCGACTTTCTCTTAGACAGGTAGCCGCTAACTGCAACCTCGACAACAGCAAGATCGCAAAGATCGAAGACGGAAGATTCAATGTCTCTCTGTCCACCATCGTAGAGCTGGCCCGCGGACTCGAGACACATCCCTCCAAACTATTCGTAGGAGATTTTAACTGGTTCGCATTGATGTGATATAATTTCCAGAAAGCCCTCACCTGTGAGGGCTTTCTACTATATACACGCCAATATAATCCCGCACGCCCTCCGTATCTCCTCCTCCGTTATCAGAAGGGGAGGAGCTATGCGCATACAATGTGGTGCAAAAAGGAACCAATCGGTCAATAACCCCTTTTCAATACACCTGTCGATGATGGCTTTATTTATTGCATAGCTTTCGAACTCTACGGCCATCAGCAGCCCGCAGCTGCGCACAGCCCTGATAGCAGGATGGACCAGCAGCTCCCTGAACAACGCCTCTTTCTCCCCCACCTCCTTCATCCAGTCCTCCTCCAGCAATACCTGCAACCCCGCCATACCCGCCGCACAACTCACAGGATGCCCCCCAAACGTAGTGATATGCCCCAGCACCGGCGCCCCGGTCAATGCCCACATCTTCCCTCTGTCCGCTACAAAGGCGCCCAAAGGCATGCCTCCACCCAACGCCTTGCCCAACAACAGCACATCGGGCACGATACCATATTGCTCAAAACCCCAAAGCTTTCCGGTCCTTCCAAAGCCGGCCTGGATCTCATCCAATATCAGCAACGCCCCTGTCTCATCACAACGCCTCCGCAGCGCCTTCATCCATTCCGTCCGCGGAACATATACACCCCTCTCGGCCTGCACGGTCTCCGCAATGACACAAGCAGTATTTTCCGTGATCCGATCCAGGCTTTCCATTGCATCATATTTCATATGCCACACCCCGGGCAACAAAGGACGATATGCATTGCGCCAGTATTCATCCCCCATGATGCTCAAAGCTCCCTGCGTACTTCCATGATAGGACTGATCAAAAGCCACTATCTCTGTCCGGCCGGTCAGCCGCTTGGCCAGTTTCATCGCTCCCTCCACTGCCTCTGCACCCGAATTCGTAAAATACACACTGTTCAACGACACAGGCAGATGCTCCGCCAGCAGACGCGCATACTGCACCTGCGGGGATTGGATCAACTCCCCATATACCAGCACATGGAGATAACGATCCGCCTGCTCCCGGATGGCCTCCACCACACGCGGATGCCGGTGACCCATATTGCAAACGCTGATCCCACCGATCAGGTCCATATAAACCTTACCCGCCGGGTCATATAAATAAAGACCTTCCGCCCGCGCAATCTCTATCGCCAGGGGATTTGGTGAAGTCTGCGCCACATGCCTCAGGAACAGCTGCCGCATGTCCATACCGCCTGCCCCCGTTCCGGTATCATTATCCGATCCGATCTCTTTGTTGTCAGCCATATACTGGTAAGATTAAAACTCGCTAAGAGCGAAGATCGTAAGAAAAATCTTAGGATATTCGCATAAACTAAAAGCTCTCCCATGGCCACCATACTCCCCGTCGAAGGTAAGTTCCCCAAATTTGGAAAGAACTGTTTCGTCGCTCCCAATGCCACTGTCGTCGGCGACGTAGAGATAGGCGATGAATGCAGCATCTGGTTCAATACCGTCGTCCGCGGTGATGTCAACAGCATCCGCATCGGCAATAAGGTCAACATCCAGGATGGTGTCGTCATCCATGCCACCTACCAAAAATCAAAGACCATCATCGGGAACAACGTCTCCATCGGCCATAACGCCATCGTACACGGCTGCACGCTGTGCGATAAAGTGCTCGTCGGCATGGGCGCCATCATCATGGACAATGCCGAGGTGGGCAGCAATACCATCATCGCCGCAGGCGCCATCGTACTCGAAGGCACTAAGATCGAGAGCGGCACCATCTATGGCGGCATCCCCGCCAAAAAGATAAAGGACATACCCGTAGACCTCATCACCGGCCAGATCGACAGGATCGCCGAACATTATACCCTTTATGCCAGCTGGTTCAAGGACTCCAACGCGGTGCCCCCTGCCCCCCGGTAACCATTCCTGCAGCCAGACCACCCAATAAGGACAAATCAAATACGTCCGGCTAACCATAAACCATTAGTTTTTCGACTATTGTTAAGGCAAGGGTAAACACTTGCATTTTCAGGATAATATTTGTAAGTTTAGATACGTTTATTGGAAAGACCCAATAATCCATTCCCATGAAGCGTAGACCGACCATCTTTGACTCTCATGCTGCCTCACGCAGACTTCCAATGACCCTGGTTCTGCTGACAGCAATCGTCCTCCTCGGTAGCTCCTGCGGGCTGGTACATAGTCTTTTCGGACCAAAATATGGTTGCCCTAGTGATGGAAAGAATGTTGGAGCTGAACGTATCCTCAGCGGTGAAAAAGTCCCTAAGGCGCCTAAGTTCAAAGCATAGAGTATTGACATTTTCAATATAAATTGTACGATTAAATACCCTATTTTAAACATCTAAATCCCTACGCTATGAGCCCCTTAACTCTCCGCACCGATTTCGGTTGCACAGAAGCTGTCATAGACGACGATTGCGGCCTTAAAAGATTCTATGAAGTAGCTAACATTCTTTCGGACGATTTGGATATTAAATTCACCCAAAAAACAGACGATTTCGACAGTCTCATGTGGGACTTCCTTTACAAGGGCCATATCCTGACCCTGCATTACAACATCTACACCGGGATATCTATTTATCCCCGTAAGTTCCGGGAAGCCCCAAGAAAAGACAATGACGCCGTAGTCGAAGTCGCCAAATTTCTGGAAAGCAAGCTCCTGATCAATACAGCTAAGCGATATATGTCCTAACCCGGCCTCCTGGCTCTGGGATGTATGTGCTGACGATTGTTAGCCTATAGCAAAATCGGCCATAGAGGCCGATTTTGCAGTATATTGCAGATATGGCAAACACAAAGCTTACTGCACCCTTTTATACCAAGCTGGCAATGGTCCTCATTAGCCTCATTGCCCTGTTCTATATCGCAATCCTTGGCAAATCCATCCTTGCCCCCCTTATCTTCGGGGTGCTCTTCGCCATGCTCCTGCTGCCGCTGGCGCATATCCTCGAGACAAAGCTTCATTTGCCCCGCAGCCTCGCCTCCATCGTCTCGGTGCTGCTGCTCGTGCTCTCCATAGCCCTCATCCTCTATCTCGTAGGCGCACAGATAAGCACGCTGACAGAAGACTGGCCCCTGTTCAAGCAGCAGGTTGTCTCCTCTCTCAACGACCTCCAACACTGGATCTCTGCGAAATTCCATATTCGTATCAAACAACAGAATACTTATCTCGACAGCGCCACTTCCAAGCTCCTCGCCACGGGTTCCTCCGTTCTTGGGAGCGCCGTCCTCTCCATCTCTTCCCTTATGCTGTTCCTGGTATTTATCATGTTCGACACATTTTTCCTGTTATACTACCGGCGCCTCATCGTCAAATTCCTGGTATCGGTCTTTAAGGAAGAAAATGCCGTCACGGTATACGATATCATCGCACATATACAATCCCGCATCCGTCAATATATTCTCGGTCTCGTGCTGGAAATGGTCATCGTAGCGGCCGCCACCTCGCTGGCCCTTTGGATCCTGGGTGTGAAATACGCTATCCTGCTCGGTCTCCTCACAGGCCTGTTCAATGTCATTCCCTACATCGGCATCATTACGGCCATGGTCCTCAGCACCCTCGTAACCTTTGCCACCGCCGGCGCCGCTAAGATGCTCATCGTGGCAGGCACCATCTTCGGCATCCACCTCATCGACGCCAACATACTCCTGCCCATCATCGTCGGCTCCAAAGTAAGGATCAACGCCCTTATCACCGTCCTCGGCGTCATCGTGGGAGGAAGCGTATGGGGCATTACAGGCACCTTCCTCGCCATACCGGTGATAGCTATGACAAAGATCATTTTCGATCGTATCGAACCCCTCAAGCCCTGGGGAATGCTGCTCGGTGATGAGAAAGATGAAAAAGAACCCGAGCCATTGAAGAAAGAGATAAAAGAAGAAGGAGAAAGAGATCCCGCCAGGCACGACCCCGATCAGGGCCACGCCGCACCTCAATAATTTTTATCATCGATGGAATCCAGGATCGTCCGGTAACTGATATACCTGTCCTCTGCGATACGCCCCTCCATCACCGCCAACTTTACCACACAGCCGGGCTCTTCCGCATGCAGACAGTTATTGAACTGACACTCTCCCGCCAGTACGCGCATCTCCGGGAAATAGCCCGATAGCTCCGCACGGGAGATATCCACCAACCCAAATTCCTTCATACCCGGCGTGTCGATCACCGCACCTGGCTGGCCGAGCCCAGGCTCTGCCGGCAGATCAAACATCTCCGCAAACGTCGTCGTATGCGTGCCCTTCCCGCTCCACCCGCTGACATCCTGTGTCTTTAACCGCAGCTCCGGAAGGATCGCATTTAAGAAAGAAGACTTACCCACTCCCGAGTGGCCACTCAGCAAACTGATCTTCCCCTGCAACAGCGCTTTCACTTCTTCCACCCCCTCACCCGTCGCCACACTCATACGGATCACCCGGTAGCCGATGGCTTCATACATCTCCCTCCATGCCTCGAATTTCTCGGTTTCTTTTTTCCGGTAAAGATCCGCCTTGTTGAAAAGCAGTACAGCAGGTATATGATAGGCTTCACAGGTCACCAGCCACCGGTCGACAAAGCCCTGGGAAGTCCGCGGCTCCTTCAATGTCACCAGCAGCAGCGACTGGTCGATATTTGACGCTACAATATTATGCTGCATCCGGTGCGAAGGCGACTGGCGGTTGATATAATTCCTGCGATCCTGTATCTCGGTGACGACGGCCGTTCGTTCCAGGTCGTCTTCGGGCTCTATGTTGATGATATCTCCCACGGCAATGGGGTTGGTGGAGGTGATCCCATCCAGGCGCAGGATACCTTTTAGCCGGGCGTTCCACAGCTCACCCTCAGCGGTCTTTACCACATACCAGCTACCCGTAGACTTATAGACCTTGGCCATCATGGGAATTTCTTTAAGACGGTCCAGCGGAGCAGCAGCTCCAGCATCAGCAGCACGGCGGCGGCCAGCGCGAAAGGAAAGAATTGCTCGGTATATCTGCGGAGGGCGGTCACCTCTATCTTGGATTTTTCCAGCCGGTCGATCTCCGAATAAATACTATGCAGGCTCTCATTGTCCTTGGCCCTATAATACAATCCACCGGTCTCTTTTGCTATCTGGGTCAATAACTTCTCGTCGATGTTGACCTTTTCCCTGGAAAGGATCACGCCCTGCGGCGTTTGAATGGGCACAGGGGCAAAGCCTTCGGTTCCCATCCCTATCGTATACACCCGCACGCCAACGGATTTGGCGATCTCTTTGGCCGTATTGGGATCGATGAGCCCTCCGTTATTCTCTCCATCCGTCAACAGAATGATCACTTTGCTCTTGGAAGGCGAGTTGCGCAGCCTATCCACGCCGGTAGCCAGACCCGAACCGATGGCAGTACCATCTTCCAGCAATCCGCTCTGTACATTGGACAGCTGCGTCTTGAGCACCATCCGGTCCGTCGTCAAAGGACACATCGTAAAGCTTTCTCCCGAGAATATCACCAACCCTATCCGGTCCGTAGGACGATTGTCGATGAACTCACCCGCTACATTCTTGGCAGCCTCCATACGATTGGGGGTAAAGTCCTGGGCCAGCATACTACCGCTGATATCCAGACACAGCACGATATCGATGCCCTCTCCCGTCACCAGCTGCTCGTCATTGCGGGTCTGAGGACGCGCCAGCGCAATGATGATACAACAAAAAGCCAGCACACGGAAGATAAAAGGGATCGGCCGGAGCAGGCTCTTCCAGGACCGCAGCCCGGCAAAAGGACGCACGGAGGATACCAGCACTGTCCCCTGGGCCTTCCCCGCCTTACTCAGCTCCCAATAGACCAGCAACGGCACGAGGACAAACAGCCCGAAAAAGGCCGGCTGACTAAAGTGAATTTGTTTATACCAATCGTATAGCACTATGCTCCGCTTTTTGAAGTTGTTTCATTTTCCTGACCTGGCTGGTCCGCCTGCTCAGGCTCCGCTATCTCATCCAGAAGATCCACCGACCCGCGGATGACCTGGTAGCTGCGTTCATTATCCTCCGCACCCGGCTGATATTTGGCGAACTTTACAAAGTCGGTCATACGCAATGTCTCTGCCAGCGCATCGAACTGCGGACGGGTCAAAGACAACTTTTGTAACGCACCGATGAGCTCTTCATTCGTCTCCGCCATGCTGGCAATACTCAACCTTCGCAGCACAAACAGCCGGAGAATATCGTTGAGCCGTGTATAATATATTTTTATCTGCCCATCTACACCGGGACCTTGTTTATGCAGCTCTTCCAGCTGTCGCACCGCCTCCTCGTAGGGACTGAGGATCACCAGCGGCGCCACCACCGTTTGCTTCAGCAGCTTCTTCTTCCTCACCAGCCAGACCACCAGCGCCAGCGCAATCAGGGTCAACGCTCCCACCACCCAGGGGATCCATTTTGCATAAGGATTGGGCACATCGATGATATCCTTGATGTCGTGATAGTCCTGGTTGGGGTCGAACCTGGAATAGTCCACCCGGAGCATCACCGTGTCCGACAAATATTTTCTATTGCCCGAGTAAAAAGACAACTGTGGAATGACCCAGACGCCCGAGTCGAAGCTGGTGATGGTAAAATATTGCCGGTAATACTGTTCATCGGTTTTGTTCACGGAATCCAGCTTGCCTTTCTCCACCCATTCGAAATGCGGAATACTATCCATCGGCGGCCAGACGAGGGGCGCATTGCCCGGTACAAAGGCTTCCACCAGCATATGCACCGGCTGCCCGATGATGATCTTCTGCTTGTCCAGTGACACCTTCACCTTTATGGCAGGTCCGTTGTCATGATGTCCACCATGCCGCTGCGCTGTCGATGTCAGGGACATCAGGAGAAAAGCCAGGCCCCACCAACCTTTGGTTCGTCCGGGGCTAAATATATGTAATGTCGATCTTTTCATGTACTATGCCGGGCGGTGACGACCGACAAAAAACCGTTGTAATATTTTGACGTAATCTTCGTCTGTGCGTAAGTGCAGAAGGTCCGAACCGGCCCTTTGAAAAATGCCCTTACACTGTTCCGTCTGATCAAAAAAATGTTGTTGATAATTGGTCCGCACAAGGTAGTCATCCGTGTCGACCCAATAACGCGCACCCGTCTCCGAGTCTTCAGCGTCGATCATCCCGATGGCCGGCAGCTCCATATCCATCTTGTCGTAGACCCTGATCCCAATGACATCGTGCTTCTTGCCCGCCACCTTCAACGCATCTTCGAACCGCTCTTCTTGTCTGCCCGCACCTGCACCCGGGACATCCGCCCCGCGTTCCTCGATAAAGTCGCTGAGAAAAAAGACGATGCTTTTCTGACGGGCGCTGCGGTTGAGAAATCGGATGGCTTCCCGCAGATTGGTACCCTTGTTACGGGGCTCTGTAGTCAGCAGCTGTCGCACGATATAAAGGACATGCTCTCTTCCTTTTTTAGGCGGTATATATCCCTCGATCTTATCGCTAAAGAGGATGACCCCCACCTTGTCATGGTTATTGATGGCCGAAAAGGCAAGCACCGCGCATATCTCCGTGATCAGGTCCTTCTTACGGGCATGCACCGTGCCAAATAGCGAGCTGGCGCTTACATCTACCAGGAGCATCACTGTTAGCTCCCGCTCTTCCTCGAACAGTTTGCTAAAGGGATGGTTGAACCTTGCAGAGACATTCCAGTCGATGAATCGGATGTCGTCACCCGCCGCATATTCCCGCACTTCACGGAAGCTCATGCCACGCCCTTTGAATGCGCTATGGTATTCACCCGTAAATAGATGGCGCGTCAGCCGCTTGCTCTTTATCTCAAGCTCCCGCACCTTCTTTAATATTTCCGCGGTCGTCAACATAGTTGTTGGTTAAGTCCCCCATACACGGACTGCATCAGGGAATGGGTATTGCTTTTAATACATCGTCGATCACCTGCTCGATGTTTACGCTCTCCGCCTCAGCTTCATAGGTGAGCCCGATACGATGACGCAGCACATCCTTGGAAATGGTACGCACATCCTCCGGTATCACATACCCCCGCTTGTTAAGGAAGGCATTGGCCTTGGCCGCCAGCGCAAGGTTGATGCTCGCACGGGGGCTTCCGCCGTATGCGATCAGGGGTTTCAGCTTTTCCAGCTTATATTTCTCCGGAGTCCTCGTAGCAAATACGATGTCCAGTATATAATGTTCCACCTTTTCGTCCATATACACCTGCCGCGCCAGATCCTTCGCCTCTTTGATCTCCTGCATCGACACCACCTGCTCCACCCTGGGGGCCTGGGCTCCCTGTACGTTCTGACGGATGATCATCTGCTCTTCCTGCTTGCTGGGATAATCCACGATCACTTTCATGATAAATCTGTCTTGTTGGGCTTCCGGCAGTGGATAAGTACCCTCCTGCTCGAGGGGGTTCTGCGTAGCCAGTACCAGAAAAGGCTCCTCCAGCTTATAGCTCGTATCGCCGATAGTCACCTGTCTTTCCTGCATCGCCTCCAGCAGGGCGCTCTGCACCTTGGCCGGAGCACGGTTGATCTCGTCCGCCAGCACGAAATTGGCAAAGATCGGCCCCTTCCGTACGACAAACTCATGCTTCTGCTGGTTGTAGATCATCGTACCGATGACGTCCGCCGGCAGCAGGTCCGGTGTGAATTGGATACGGCTGAATTGAGCATGAATGGCCTGTGACAGCGACTTGATTGCTAAAGTCTTTGCCAGGCCCGGCACCCCCTCCAGCAGGACATGCCCATTGCTAAGCAGTCCGATCAGCAATCTGTCCAACATATGATGCTGTCCCACAATGACCCTTCCTACCTCGTCCCTGAGCCTGTCGATAAAGGCCCCCTGATATTGAATCTTGTTATTTAACTGCCTGATATCCTCCGCGGTATAGAGCATATTTCTAATATTAAGGTTGCAAAATACGAAACAAGAGGCAAGTAGCTTGCCAGATAATCATAAACTTGATTTTTTACACGCATTAGGGGAAATAGTTGCCTAAAAAGATGATATATACGGCAATAAAACCCTTTCCTATAATGTTAAAGAGGCACTCTTAATTGTTAACGCAAAACAGTATGATTTATGAAAAAGACCTTGTTATTTGTTCTTGTTAGCGCCGCCGCTCTTCTTTTGATCATGTCCGGGTGCAGCAAGAAGGATAGTGGCGGGCCATCCAACAATATGGCCACCTATGCAGGCTCATACAAGCTCACCGCCGCCACTGTCACCGCAGGAGGTGTTACCCAGGACGCTATGAATTACCTTTTTGAGCCTTGCCAGCAGGACGATATCCTCCAATTAAAGGCCGACTCAAGCATGATTCTAACCGATGCCGGCACCACTTGCACCCCCGACGGCAGCGGCACCGGCAAATGGTACGTCAGCGGTAGCTACCTGATAACGATAGAGAGCCAGCAAAACGATACCGCTACGATCAAGAGCTTCAATGGCACGGCACTCGTCCTCACTCACCCCGATGAGCTTGGCGGAGTGCCCATTACTGTAACAGTTACAATGACCAAACAATAAGCACACGCACATATCTTTTTTCAAAGGCTGCCCTTCCAGGCAGCCTTTTTTACAGGCCGGCCCGGCTCGACTTTTTACCCGGGAGACGGGCGTTTTTAATTGGTTTTTAATCATGTCAGGCAATAAGTTTTTCAGACCTTAGTTTTAAACTTTGGAGGTCTCCAACCTTCTTATAGACGCCCGTGCAGAATGCTTTCGAAATGGACCATATTAGCAATCTCGATCAGCCTGACCCTGGGTGGCTGCCACAATACGTCCCGTCACGACATGGACCTCCTCACCAGCTCCCCCTGGAAATATGAAAAGGCCGGCTTTAATACTGAGACGGAAGATGAGGACGCTGCCAGCTTCAACGCGCTCGACCCCCGCATCATTGGTTTTGAAAAAGATTATGCCATCGTCTTCCGTACAGACGGCACTGGCGCTCTGAAAGAAACCCATACCCGGAACAAACATCACAACCCCGACAGCCTCCCCTTCTTCTGGTCCTTCCAGAATAATGATAGTGTGCTTTATTTCCAGGATCAATATTATAAGGTTCAGACCCTTACCAACGACAGGCTCATTATCTATGCCGACCAGCGCCTCGGCAGCGACCATTCCCGCTATACCATTATCCTCGGGCACTAGGCGCCACCTCCCCCAGATCCCCTCCCGATCTCCTCCTCCAATCTATTATCCACCCCAACTCTGGCCCAAGAATTGCAGCAAAGACTTATGCACCTCAATTAATTAATAACCAATTATCTACACCAAAAATGACCAAATTACTTTTGACGGCCGCCAGCCTGATGACCCTCACGCTCATCTGGACCGCCTGTAGCAAGAGCAAATCCAGCAATAGTAACAATTCCAACATGACCCTTATGACCCAGGCCATCTGGAAATACGATACTTCCGGCATCGATCTGAATAAAGATGGGGTGGTCGACCTCACCGACAACCTGCAAGCCTGCGTCAAGGACAACACCTATCAATTCAAGACAGACAGCACCGTAATAGTGGATGAAGGAGCAACCAAATGCAATAGCACAGACCCGCAGACCGCCACCTATTCCTGGAGCATCAGCAGCGGCAATCCTGCTATTCTGAAGTCAGATGCCACCCCCCTGCTGGCCAGCGGACTCACCGTTCTAACCCTCACCAGTACGAAATTGACCGTCTATAAGGACACAACCGTACAGGGCGTCAGCATCTGGTATATTTTCTCATTGAAGCATTAGGCACTCGCCGATGGCCCGGGCGGGTCCGGCCCTCAGGACAAATATTTCCCGACAATGGGTACCCGGCGTCCTACGCCAAAGGCCTTACAGCTCACGCGTATGATGGGACAAAATTGATTTCGTTTGTATTCACTGGTATTCACCAGTCGCAGCACTCTTTTTACCAGCGCTTCATCGATACCCATGGCAATGATCTCCTTCGGCCCCTGCCTCCTTTCGATGTATTGATAAAGCACCTTGTCCAGCACGTCGTACTCAGGCAGACTGTCGCTGTCCTTCTGATCAGGCCGCAGCTCCGCCGACGGCGCTTTCTCGATAATATTGACAGGGATGATCTCTCCATCCCGGTTGATATACCGCGCCAGCGCATATACCTGTATCTTGTATACATCGCCAAGCACACTTAACCCTCCCGCCATGTCGCCATACAACGTACCATAGCCCGTTGACAGCTCGCTCTTATTGGATGTATTCAACAGAATGTAGCCGAACTTATTGGCAATACCCATGAGGATATTACCCCGTGTACGGGACTGAAGGTTCTCCTCCGCCAAACCAAAGGGCGCTCCCTTAAACACCGGCTCCAACGCATGCAGCAAAGACTCATATACTTCCCGTATGGGAATAATATCATAAGGATTGCCCAGGTTGCGTGATAGCTGTTCCGCATCGCTGACGGAGTGAGAAGTGGAATAAGGTGAGGGTAACAGGACAGCCCGCACATTCTCCTTTCCCAACGCTTCGCAGGCCAGGGCCAGCGTCACAGCGCTGTCGATCCCACCGCTGCTGCCCAGGATCGCTTTTTTAAAACCCATCTTGGAAAAATAATCCCGTATACCCAGGATCAATGCCTGATGTATCTCCCGGATATTTTCCATATTCACCAGGTATTCGACCACCCTTTCCGGATCTTTCAATTTCGACACACGCATCTCCTTGTCAAAGACAGCTGGCTCCCCACCATCTTTTTGGACGGTCGCGGTACCCTGCGCTTCCCCTCCACTGGTAGCCGCCAATTTACCCGTAGGCACTGACAGCTCTTCTCCTGCCTCCTCTTCATGGATGGGGATAGAAAACCCGGGCAGTATCTCTTCAAAAAGAGGCGGCACCGGAGCAGGCAGCTCCACGATAGCCCAATCCTCTTCAAAATATTTCATTTCTTTTATCAGCCTGCCCTTTCCGTCGTATATCAGGCTGCCTCCGTCAAAGACGATCTCCGTCTGCGATCCCACCGCATTACAGTAGTATAACGGCAGCTTGTATTTCAATACATTTTGTCTTACCACCTCCTTCCTATCCTCATCGTGATCATAGTCAAAAGGACTGGCAGAAATATTAATGATCAGGTCCGGCCCCTGTCCTATCAGCTGATCCATGGGACAGACCCTGTACAAAGGGTTATCCCCCAGGTTCCAGATATCCTCACAGATAGTAAGCGCAATTTTTTTGCCTTTAAAAGGGATCACCTTCCATTCATATGCCGGCTCGAAATAGCGGTATTCGTCAAACACATCATAGGTAGGAAGACAGGTCTTGTGCGCAACACCCTTGATCTCCTTTTCATAAAGGAGCCAGGCCGCATTAAAAAGGTCCTTTCCCTGCGGAGCGGCATTACGCGCCGGCGACCCCACAATGACCCCGATCGTGTCCGCCTCCTTTTTTATGCGGTCCAGATAAGTATAACATTGCGCGATGAAGTCCTCAAACTCCAGGAAGTCCCTGGGAGGATAGCCGCAAACGCATAGTTCGGAGAATACCACCAGGTCGGCGCCCGCCGTTTTGGCCTGCCGGATGGCTTCGATGATCTTACGGGTATTTTCCTCAAAATTCCCGATGTGATAATTTTGTTGGGCCAGTGCGATCTTCATACCCCAAATTTACACTAATATCATGGTATTCACGTTATTTCGCAGTATGAAGAACCATTCACGCACGACTGTCAACGCCCCACATCGGCCCTTCCCCCGCAGCCTCAATCTATCCCTGTTGGGGATTGCCCTCATTTTCAGTTTTTTACTATCTTCCTGTGGCGGCGGTAATGGCCCCGACCTCTCCGGCGTAAAGGTGAAACCCGTACAGATCATCCGCTTTGACACCGCCTGGTTCTCCCTCGACTCAAACAATATGGAGCCCGGTCTTGACAGGCTCGCCAGCGGGTATCCTTATTTCATGCCGGATTTTTTATACAATATTCTCGGGGTACCCGCAGACAGCAGCACCATAGCCCTCGCTGCCAGCCGCCAGTTTCTCGTAAGCTATCGGTCCGTAAAGGACTCGCTGGAAAAGAAATACCCGGACCTCCGTTGGTTGGAAAAAGACCTCACCGAAGGCTTTCGATATATAAAATATTATTTCCCTCATTACGCCCTTCCTCAAAAAGTGGTGACCTATATCGGCCCCTTTGACGCACCCGGCGTGGCCATAACAAAATATACGCTTGCCATCGGCCTGCAGTCCTATGCCGGCGGAAATTTCTCCTTCTATCTCAGCGGAAAAGGACAAGACATGTATCCCATTTATATCTCCCGCAGATTTGAACCCCAATACATCACTCCCAATTGCGTCACCGTCCTGGCGCAGGATATTTTCCCCGACAGCAGCGACGGCCGTCCCATGATCGAGCAGATGGTCGCAAGAGGAAGATACTGGTGGCTGTCCGGCAAACTCCTCCCGTCTGCACCCGACAGCATCATCACCGGTTTCACCAATGCGCAACTCAAATGGTGCTCCACCAATGAAGTGGGCATATGGAATTATTTTCTGCAGAACACCGACCTCTATACCATCGATCCCGACATCATAAAGAACTACATCGGTGAAGGACCCAAAACCCTTGGAATGCCCGACGCCTCTCCCGGCAATGTCGGCACGTGGGTGGGCTGGAACATCGTGAAGAAATACGTACAGCAGCACGACGGCATCACTCCCGAAACGCTCATGCATACCCCCGTCCGCCGCATCATCGAAGAAGCAAAATACAAACCTAAATAGAAGTAGCTGGCCCCGTCGCATCGGTCAACCAATGATGGCCGGCCCTAGCGATCCACCGTCTCGGCTATGATAAAAGCCCCCGCGGCCAGCGCAATATCCAGAAACGCGCCCGTCCATTCGACGGGGTTGTGAGGGTCCTTTATCATCAACGGTACATGCCGGAGCAAGGCCAGCACAGTCAGAATGATCCCTAACGTACCGGCCGTCCAGCGCTTCCTGGAGGTAAACAGCATGCCATAGACGGCGCCTATCAGCGTCAGTCCGATGACATAATCCCAAAAATACTGAAGAGGCGCCCAGTCTGGCACTTTCGCCGTCATAGAGGCATTGTGCGTAAAATGCTGGGCGCCTAATATGATAAATGGCAGTGCATAACAATAGCGCACGATCACCTTCCTTCTGGACGAAGCCAGCGCAAAGCACGCAGCCATGATGGCGATATCCTGAAAGAACCTCATCCAGTGTTGCCCCACCTGTGGCTCAGGCAATATCAACAGCGGATGCACCATCAGGAGATACAGTATCATCAGGCAGCCCAGCAGGAATGCCGCCAACTGCACCTGTCTGCCGATGATAAAGCTCACCCCGGCCGCCAGCATGGCCGTCCCGGTAAAATAAGCCCAGAATAACCTCCACGGCATATACGCCGGCACCAGCGTACTCACAAAGTCCGCATACATATAATGCTGTATCGCAAAGACGATCCAGGGGATCCCAAACATGATTCGGACCGCGTATTTTTGACCGGGAGTTATCATACCCCCAATATCCATTATCTTTCACACACCCGCCTGGCCACTCTACGGGTGCACAGCCACCGATCCCATAAAGACCGGTTTCCTACATGAGCGGTGTTCGTAGGTCAATGGCTGCTGCTCGTGCGACGGCAGCCGTTATCCGGCAAATTTTAGGACGCCGACGGCTTTTTTTTCCGACTTTTATGATCCATGAGAAGGGTCTGGTTGCATATCGCGTTCTGGGTTTTGTATGTAGTGCAGGATACGTTGCTGGCCTATACCTGGGTAGGTCCCGCCTTCAAGGACATTCCCCCTATGAAGATGCTGGGCATTGCCGTACAGGCCGCCCTGATCAATATGCCCTGGAAGCTGACGCTCAGCTATTTTGTGCTCTATGTATCCATACCCAGGATCTCCACCGGGCTGCAACCCATGAACAGGATCGTCACCGAGATCATCCTTGTCTTTGCAGGCTGTGTCATAGGCTACAGGCTGGGATCGCATTATATCCTGTATGCGATTGTCTATGGAGGCGCCATTGCCGATGGAAATACTTTTGGCATTGCCAATGTCATCGTAGCCACCATGGACATCGGGTTTATAGCAGGGCTGGCCGCCACGATAAAATTTGTACGCATCCAGCTGGCCGGCAAGGAGAGGGAAAAGAGCCTGATAAAAGAAAAATTAGGGGCTGAATTGAAGTTTCTCCGCAACCAGACCAACCCCCATTTTTTGCTCAATACCCTAAACAATATCTATGGCCTGGCCAGGAAGAAGTCCGACGACACCGCAGAGGTGGTGATGAAGCTGTCCGAGCTGCTACGGTTCATACTCTATGAATCCAGCAACAATCTGATCACCCTGGCCGAAGAGATAAAGGTCATAGAAGATTATCTGGAGCTGGAGATGATCCGCTATAGCGACAGGCTTTCCGTCAGCTTTAACAAATCCCTGGACGGGAGCGGCTATCGGATCACCCCTCTCCTGCTGCTGCCTTTTGTGGAGAATGCATTCAAGCACGGCATCAGCGAGACACGCTTCGAGTCATTTATACAGATCGACATTTCGGTAAAGAATGGGCAGCTGCGATTCTGTATCGAAAATACAAAGGACAATGACCAGCACAGCAGCAATGGCGCCAGCATCGGCCTGGTCAACGTAAAAAGACAACTCGAGCTCAGCTATAAGGACTATGATCTCAAAGTGCTTAATGAAGACAATCTTTTCACTGTCAACCTTTTTTTAAATTTGGAAAGCCATGTTGAAATATAGCTGTCTCATCGTAGAGGACGAACCCCTCTCCGCCGAAATACTGACCGACTACATGCGGCAGGTGCCTTTCCTGGAACTGCGATCCGTATGCGCCGATGCCATCTATGCCATGGAGCTGCTGCAGAATGAAAAGATCGACCTCCTCTTCCTGGACATACACCTTCCCAAGCTGAAGGGCATGGAGTTCCTCGAGTCGCTGCGCAATCCACCCCGCGTCATCATCATCTCCGCCTATAAGGACTATGCCCTGCAGGCATTCGAGCTCAACGTGGTGGACTATCTGCTAAAGCCCATCCGGTTCAGCCGTTTTCTCAAGGCAGTCAACAAGCTGGAGCAATCCGTAGCCCTCCCTCCGGCAACCGATACAAGAGAAAGGACCTATTTTTTCTTTTCCGTCGGCAAGAAGAAGGTAAAAGTCTTTCTCGACGAGATACTCTATATCGAAAGTCTCCGGGAGTATGTGCGCATCACCACCCGGGATAAGAACATCCTCACCAAATTTCAGCTCAGCGCCATCGAAGAGCTGCTGTCCAGGAACAATTTCATCCGCATACACCGCAGCTTCATCGTAGCCAAGGATAAGATCAACGCCTTTACGGCAACGGATGTGGAGATCAACAACAAGCAGATCCCCATCGGCAGGAGCTATAAAGAGCTCGTCATCGGCCTCCTCGAAAGAGGCGTCTAGCCTCCAGTCCCAGTCGTTGGTTGAATAAAAGGAATATCCGTCTGCAAAAGGAGTAAATTGATGCTGTCATTATTCGTCACATGAGATCCTTCTGCATCAAGCTGCCGTTGCTAACATTATTTTCCCTGACCGCGCTCAGCTGTCCAAAGGAGATCCCATCCAGGTCTGCCAGACCGGCCAGGACCAGGTTCCTTCATCCCATCGGTATGCTGCCCGCACGCCCCTTTCCCGCTCGCGCAGAAACAACGACCCGGACCACTCCCGTCGACGGTATCATCGAACTATATTAAATGTCCAAAAACGGCCTCCGGTCCGTTCTAAAAAGGCTTTTTCCCCAATTGCCGCATCTGGCTGAAATGGGAACGAATGGCTTCCCGCATGGTCGGGAATTCATTGTATTCGATACCAAACTCCCGGCATGTTTTCTTAACGATACGATTGATCGCCGGATAATGTATATGGCTGATACGAGGAAATAGATGGTGCTCTACCTGAAAATTCAATCCGCCGACAAACCAGGAGATGATCTTATTACGCGGAGCAAAATTTGCCGTCGTCCTCACCTGGTGTACAGCCCATTCTTCTTCCACCTTCTTCGTCTCATTTATCCCGATATGAAGAAATTCAGGCCCCTCCACCACATGCGCCAGCTGAAATACGATCGCCAGGGTAAACCCCAGCGCAATATGCATACAGATGAACCCGATAGCCCAGGCTCCCCAGCCTACACAATACACCGGCAGTCCGACATAAAAAACAGCATACAGCAGCTTGCTAAGCCAGAATATAAAGTGTTCCCTGAGATCCATTTTGGAAAGGGGCGTAGAGACGATCTTTCGTGAAAAATATTTAGAAAAGTCCAGCATCGCCACCCAAAGAAAAGAAGAGAGAGCATAAAAAAAGACTACATAAATATGCTGGAAACGATGGGCTGGAACCCATTTCTGACTCTCGCAATGCCGCATGAAAGGACTCTTGGCAATATCATCGTCTATACCATCTACATTCGTATAAGTATGATGGATGATATTATGTTTGAACTTCCAGATAAAGGCATTCCCCCCCAGGGCATTGAGCGAAAGTCCCATCAGCCCGTTGACCCATTTCCGACTGGAGTAGCTGCCATGACAGGCATCATGCATGACATTGAACCCAATACAAGCAAGTATGAACCCAAGCAATCCGCTAAACAGGATGCCCGCTGACCAGCCCCACCAGGACAAAGTCGATCCAGTGGATCGGAAGGCATACAATAAACCCAGGTAAATAAGGACAGCGGCGGGTATCAGCACCCCCGTTTTTGTGTACAGGCGCCAGTCCCCTGTCTTCCTAAGATGGCTACCGCTAAAGTATTGATCTACAGATGTTTTTAAGGATTTGTAGAATGTATTATGCGTATTGTTGAAAGAGAGCTTGGTCATGACCAGGGCAAGGTAGAAAACTAATCTTATATGGGGAATTAAGTTTCTGCTCTATCACCGCTTTATATGGCTTTTCAGCAGCTGACGGGCAGACTGTATCTCCGTAATGTCCTTAAAGGAATCCTTGGGAATGAGAAAAAAACTCCGGGACGTAAAATACAGGTGAAAGAAATAGGCCGTCTCCTTGAAGGCGCTAAAGGTCTCCCAGTTCCATTGCTGACGCCCTTTCTTGGTCTCCAGGAGGATACCCTCATCGCCCAGACTAAGGGTAAAATGGTCCTGAAAGGTGGAATTGCGCCTATAAATGCTCAATGGGAGAAATCTCCGGATGGACAGCCAGAGAAAGAACCATAAAAGAGAGAAAAGCAGAAAAGGAAGGACTTGTATCTTCTTGAGGGCCAATAGTATAGCTGACAAGATAGCAAAGACGTTGATGATGATGACGATGAACCTGATCTCCGGCTGGCCAAAAAAGTGACCGCGTAATCCATCCAGCACCTGCTTTTTGTTGTAACCAAATTGAATTGTCATTCCTCCATGTGTAGATTGTGAGCGGTAAAAATAAAGGAAAAAAGTATACCCCCGGCCCCGGTCAGAAGGTGTATTTCACCGAAAGGCCGAAAACAAAAAAGCTATCCCGCAGCCCGCGGGATAGCCAATGAAATAGTTGTCTGGCCAGACTATAGTTCGATCTGTTCAGGTATATCTTTAACGGACACTCCTGCAACTACCATAATGATGTGATGCTGCTTCGCCAGGTGTAACGCTACGGCTACAGGAAGCTAAGAATGAAATTACGACGAGGGCCACCAGGATACGTTTCATGCTTTTCAATTTAGGTTATTATGGATTAAGTGAACTTCCGTCGAACGGGTATTAAAAAAATGTACCCCTTTCTCCGGAAATATCTAATGTCTGTCCTTCGGACATAGGACCTAGGGTCCTATATGTAACGAAAATAAATACAAAGTATTATGTACGCCTACTCCCGTTATGGTTTGAAAATACTAATATCGGGGTGAATAAAATAACCATAATTTTAGGGGTCTGGGGATAAAAAGACAATCCCCCCATGGAAATGGAGGGATTTGCGAAATGTTTATGATTAAGTTACCGTAGAGACATTTTTTAACCGATTTCCCGCCCCCGGCCTACCGGCCGGGAGGCGGCCGCCGACCTTAGCTGCACCCCATACTATTCCCACAGTTCAAACATTTATAGCAGGTGCCGCTCCGGATGGTGATATGCCCGCAGGTATTACAGGCCGGTGCGTCGCTCTGCATGCTCTTGGCAGCCGCATTGACCGCATCCAGGCTCGTTTCCGCCTTTACCGCCCCCGCCGCAGCCTTGGAGGCCCTGGCCGCCGACGCTCCGGCCCCGCCACCCGGAGAGGAAGTTCCCCCGGCCTTTGCCACGATCCGTACATCGCTGAGCTCGGGAGTGCTCTTGTCATATTCCAGTGATGAGGGTATCTCATCCCAGTCATCCGTACCCGTATTGGCGACTTCAGGCCGGTCCAGCACATGAACCAGGTCCGTTCTTCCTAAATATTCATACGCCAGGCTGCGGAAGATAAAGTCCACTATCGAGGTCGTGCTCTTGATATTGGGATGGTCTACCATACCCGATGGTTCAAATCGGGTAAAGACAAATTTTTCTACGAACTCTTCCAGGGGAACACCGTATTGCAGTCCGATCGAGACCGCAATGGCAAAGCAGTTGGAGAGACTGCGCATCGTTGCCCCTTCTTTTGCCATGTCGATAAAGATCTCACCCACCGTGCCGTCGCTGTATTCTCCCGTACGCAAAAAGAGCGTCTGTCCGTTGATCTTTGCTTTTTGGGTAAAGCCCCGACGCTTGGCTGGCAGTGTCCTCCGCTCGACGATGGTAGCCAGCGCTCTTTTCAGTTTTGTATCCGGAGAAGCCTGCACTCGCTTCTGCACTTCTTCCAGCAGCTCCTGTACCGTCAGCTTGCTCATATCCACGATCATCGACTCCTGTGCAGCCGGCGCTTCGGCAGCAGTAGATTGTTTTTCTTCTTCGCCTTCTTTCTTTTTCTTGTCCGACTTGGTGCTCAGCGGCTGCGACAGCTTGGAGCCATCGCGGTACAATGCACAGGCCTTCAGACCCAGCTGCCAGCTCAGCATATAGGCATCCGCGATATCTTCTACAGCAGCCTCGTTCGGGAGATTGATCGTCTTGGAAATAGCTCCGCTGATAAAGGGCTGTGCCGCACCCATCATACGGATATGACCATGTGCATGGATATAGCGCTGACCTTTTTTACCGCATTTGTTGGCACAGTCGAATACGGCCAGGTGCTCATCCTTTAAGTAAGGCGCACCTTCCACCGTCATCGTACCGCACACATAATCGTTGGCCTTCTCGATCTCCTCCGCCGTAAAGCCAAGCGCTTCCAGCAGGCTCCATTCTAAATTATAATATTGCTCGGGCTTGAATCCCAGTCGTTGCAGGCATTCTTCACCCAGCGTATATACGTTGAATACGAAGCCGATCTCGAATGCCGAGCCTACCGCCGCATCCAGCTTTTTGATCTCTTCTGCGATAAATCCCTTCTCGCTCAGTGACTGGTGGTTGATGGCAGGAGCGCCTGCAAACGAGGCCGTTCCTACGGCATATTTTACGATGGCGTCGATCTGCTTGTCTGCATAACCCAGGTTCTTCAGCGCCGTAGGCACAGACTGGTTGATGATCTTGAAATAGCCGCCGCCCGACAGCTTCTTGAATTTGACAAGGGCAAAGTCGGGCTCGACACCGGTGGTATCGCAATCCATGACCAGTCCAATAGTGCCCGTAGGTGCGATCACCGTCGCCTGCGCATTGCGATAGCCGTATTTCTCGCCCAATTGCACCGCCTCATCCCAGGCCTTGGTGGCTGCCTTGAGAAGATAGTCCGGGCAATAGCGGGCTTTGATCCCTTGCGGCTTGATCCCCAGACCCTCATACTCATCCGCGTCATAGGCCGCCAGCCGGTGATTGCGCATCACCCGCAACATATGCTCCTTGTTCTCTTCATAACGCGGGAAGGGCCCAAGGACAGCAGCCAGCTCGGCAGAGGTCTTGTAGGCTACGCCCGTCATGATGGCGGTGATAGCTCCGGCAATGCCGCGAGCCTCTTCACTGTCGTAAGGAATGCCCATGATCATGAGCATGGAGCCCAGGTTGGCATAGCCAAGACCCAGCGTACGATAGTCATAAGACAGACGAGCCACTTCCTTTGAAGGGAATTGAGCCATCAGTACCGATACCTCCAGCACCGTCGTCCACAGACGGCAGCAATACTCAAACCCTTCCACATCGAAAGTGTTGGTGTTCTCATCGTAGAAACGGCGGAGGTTTGCAGAAGCCAGGTTACATGCCGTGTTGTCCAGGAACATGTATTCGGAGCAGGGGTTGGAGGCCCGGATGCGGCCACCTTCGGGGCAGGTATGCCACTCATTGATGGTGGTGTCGTATTGGGTACCCGGGTCCGCACAACGCCATGCTGCGTACGCAATCTGGTTCCAGACTTCTTTGGCGGGAATGCGCTTCATTATTCTTTTATCGCTGCGGGCGGTCAATTCCCAGTCCTCGCCCTTGGCCAGCTTGTCAAAAAAATCATTTGTCACACGGATGGAATTGTTGGAGTTCTGCCCCGACACAGTACGATAGGCTTCTCCTTCATAGTCACTGGGGTAGCCCGCTGCAATAAGGGCCCCCACTTTCTTTTCCTCCTCCACTTTCCAGTTGATGAACTCCATGATCTCCGGATGATCCAGATCGAGACAGACCATCTTGGCAGCTCTGCGTGTGGTGCCACCCGACTTGATCGCACCCGCCGCCCTGTCACCTATCTTGAGGAAGCTCATCAAACCGCTGGAAGTCCCCCCACCGCTGAGCTTCTCGTTTTCTCCTCGAATGGCCGAGAAATTGGTGCCTACTCCCGATCCGTATTTAAAGATCCGGGCTTCCCGGACCCAGAGGTCCATGATACCGCCGTCATTGACAAGGTCGTCCTCCACGCTGAGGATGAAGCAGGCATGAGGCTGTGGCCTTTCATAGGCCGAAGTGGATTTCTTCAGCTCGCCATCAGCCGGATCAACGAAATAATGTCCCTGAGGCTTGCCCGTAATACCATAGGTCTCATGGAGGCCGGTATTGAACCACTGAGGGGAATTGGGTACACAGGCCTGGTCCAGGATACTATAGACCAACTCTTCGTAAAACACCTGCGCATCATCGGGGCTGGCAAAATAACCATAACGCTCACCCCATACCCGCCAGCAATTGGCCATACGATGCGCCACCTGCTTCACCGAGGTCTCCCTTCCCAATGATCCGTCCTGCTGAGGCACGCCCGCCTTGCGGAAATATTTTTGTGCGAGAATGTCCGTAGCGATCTGGCTCCATTGTTTGGGCACTTCCACATTGTTCATCTCAAAAACCACTTCCCCGCTGGGATTCCTGATCACGGACGTACGATAGTCATAGGCGAACTGATCGAATACATTCACATTGTCCTTCGTATTGCGGCGGGGGAACTGCATGCCCTTCGTGGATTGCTTTTTGGTTGCCATAAGTCAATGCCTGATTTAAAGTACCAGATTTATAGATTTTTTAGACGCGTTTTCGACGGGTAGGGTGGGATAACGAAAGTATTTTTTTGATCCCGGATTGCAAGGGCCCGTTTTTCCACCAAATGTGCAAAAGATAGCTCCTTTCCCCGTCTACCTTGCGTTTGACCCTGTTAACAAAAATTTGGAAGCCGGGACGCTAAAAAATGGCCCATTTTCGCCCCCATCGAATACTCGTAAATTTACGAAGGAGGAGTGGTATTTCCCGAAGTCGCGAACATGCTACTTCAAAACAGGCTGTTCCAGCCCCCTTGATTGCAAGCGACTGCCTATCAATGCCTATCGTCGATGAGCCGAAAAATTTTACAATTTCTTTAAAGAATTATTCCCTCTTTTTGTGGGATGAAGAACACCATCCAACTGACCCTGATGATGATATTCCTGACCATCATCGGCATCCGGCCGGCCCATGCACAAACTCAATTCACAGGCTGGCTCGCCACTTTCCAAAATTATAAGCTGTCCCCAAAATTTGGCCTCTATTTCGACGCCCAGTTCAGATCCACCGATCAGTGGCGCCAGATGAATGCCCTGCTGCTCCGTCCCGGCGTCAACTTTTATTTCACTCCCTCCCTGACAGGCACCGTCGGCTACGCTTATATACCCCAGCAACGTATATCCAGCGGCGTTACAGGCTATTTACCCGAACATCGCACCTGGCAGCAGCTGATCTATACCCATACCACTCGTCTTGGTCATCATGCCCGTAACACCGCCATCTCCCACCGGTTGCGGCTCGAGCAACGCTATATCCCCAAACACCATGCTGAAGATGGTTCGCTGGTACACGATAAAAATGTATATGCGGGCAGGCTCCGCTACTTCACCCGCGCCGTCATTCCTTTTGGAGGAGCGCATACCATAACAGCGCCTGCTTTTACACAGGGCTTCTTTGCCGCCGTCCAGAACGAGATATTCCTCAATATCGGAGACCCATCCCCCGTCAATGGAAAGGTCTTTGATCAGAACAGGGCTTATCTGGCATTGGGCTATCGCTGCAGCAAACAGTTTGATGTGGAGACGGGCTATCTTAATCAATACATCAGTGGGGCAGGCAGCAATTCTATCAATAATCATGTGCTGCAGGTAGCTACCTACATACGCCTATAACGAGGATCGCTGTACGCACTTTGTTACCCTTGTCGGCCTCGCCGGGTTGCCCTCCGCAGTGGTTATCGTTGCAGATTGGGATGGTCATCCCTGTATTTGGGGTCCAGTACATCCCTGAATTCAGTTGGATGTTTCTTCAACCAGCTGGCGACAAAGGGGCAGTAGACCATCACCGGTATCTTATGCTCCCGCGCATAGGTCAGGGCATAAACAGCCAGCGCCGACGCGATACCCTTGCCGCCTAATTTATCCGGCACTTCCGTATGCATGAGCGCTATGTCCCCTTTGTACATACGGTATTCCAGGTAGGCCAATTCTCCATCCACCCTTACCTGGAATTGTTGTTGCTGTGTATTGTTAATGATTGTTAATGGTTCCATAAGCTATTTACATAGATAGTAAAAATCTACTACATTTGTTGTACGCGGGAAGTTCGCATAAAAATGCACATTTCCACGGATTTTACTCCCTTAAGCGGAAAACTTTTCGCATTTTTGCATAGAGCGCCGAGGGCGTACATTTACTACCAACGGTAATCAGCGAATGAAGCAATTTATTTACGAGTCTTTGTTGGCCAGGAAAAAAAAGGGACAGCGGTCTTTCGCCGTCCTGATAGATCCGGACAATGTGAATGCGGCAAAAATTGACGAGCTCACAGACCTCGCCGTCAACGCAGGGGTAGATTATCTCCTGGTAGGCGGAAGTCTTGTTATCTCCAACCACCTCGATGAGGTAGTTCAACGTATCCGCAAGAACTGCTCCATTCCTGTGATTCTTTTTCCCGGCACCCCCTCCCAGATCTCCCGCTATGCCGATGGTCTTCTTTATTTATCGCTCATCTCTGGAAGAAATCCCGAGCTGCTCATCGGTCAGCATGTAATTTCCGCGCCTGCCGTACGTAGCAGCGGGCTGGAGATCATCTCCACCGGCTATATGGTCATCGATGGAGGGGCTCCCACCACCGTATCCTATATCAGCAATGCCGTGCCCATCCCCGCCGATAAGAATGAGATCGCACTCTGCACCGCCATGGCAGGAGAGATGCTCGGTATGAAATTGATCTATATGGACGCAGGCAGCGGCGCACGGCACCCCATCCGGGAAGAAATGATTGCAGCCGTGGCCACCCACATCGATATACCGCTGGTAGTTGGCGGGGGTATCCGCGATCCGGAAAAAGCTTACCGCAACTGCCGGGCAGGCGCAAATGTCATCGTCGTAGGCAACGCCATCGAGAAAGACGCTACCCTCATAAAGGAGATGGCGGCCGCGGTACATTCAGTGCCCGTAGAAGGACCTTTCCTATGATCTCCTCTCCGTGATGGCATCGCGTAACTCCTCCGGCCTGTCCACCGCAAACAACAACACCGAAGCCCGCCGTCGGATGCCGAACATACGGACTACCGTCACCGGTTCAGACAGCTGTATACGCACCGTGTGCCCCTCCAGCGCCCCAAACAAAGCCAGCTTCAACGCTTCTTCTCCCCGCACCGTCCGGGTCGTCAGCGTGATCTCTTCGATAGTATCTATCCGCACACATACATCCGCCGCCAGCCCATTACGGAGATACAACATCCCATCCCTTACTTGTATCAGCCTCGCTTTCATCGCCCGCATATGTGCATATAGCTGTAGCATCGTATAGGCGCTAAGCCCCGTCAATATCCAGGCCGTCACAACACTCCAACGGACGATCAAAAAATGTAGTCCTATACCCTCCGCCAGCATGGCCATCAAAAAAACACCCAACACCGGCCCCGCACCACTCGCACGAGCATACGAAAACCCGCCTTTCGCAGCTCTCCCCTTAAACAGATAATAAATTACCGCCAGCTCCGACCCCAGCACATCACCTATCCGTTCATTACCAAAGATCTTCGCCGCAATACTCCGCAGATGCGTCAGCATTTCCATCTCTCCGCGTCCCGTCCGTCGTCTCGCCTTACGTATATTCCAGATCACCGTGATCACCACCGCTGCCTCCACGACAGGCGAGATCCAGGTCTTGATACCGCGTAATAATGGACTACGCCCGCCAAGCAACAATCCCGCTACCAACACGCCCGCCACAAAGACCCGTATCACCGTCATCCTGGACACAGCCGTCCTGCGTATGGCAAGGAAATACAACAGTGGCGCGGTCACCGTCAGGTCCAACACAACAGCGGTAGACAGACGCGTACTGTGCGCTGCGAAAAATGGACTATACACGATGAGAGAGCAAATAAGCATCACCAGCAGCGGCAGACCCAACGCCATCGACCAATTGGGACGGGGAGAGGTTGTTGTCATATGCCTGCAAAGATACTCACTCCGCCTTCAAGCTCTCCACCGGATTGGTACGAACGGCACGCATCACCTGCAAGCCCGTGACAGACAGTGTGATAAGAATGAGCGCCAGCAGCGGCAGCCCAAACATCCACCCATTCAGAGAAGTATGATAGGCATAGGAACCCAACCACCGCTGCAGCCCCCACCCCGCCAGCGGCAAAGCCACCAGCGCCGCACAGCCTATCAGCAAGATGAACTCCCGGGTCACCAGCACCACCAGGCTTCTTCCTGAAGCCCCCAACACTTTTCGTATCCCGATCTCACGCGTACGCCGCACCGTGATCAGCGATACCAACCCATACAACCCCATACAGGAAATAAATATCGACAACAATGTAAACCCATAGAACAGCGTCATCATGATACGGTCATCCTTATACTGTCCGTCAAAGCTCTCGTCCATAAAATAATAGTTAAAAGGCTCCGAAGGAAAATACGCTGTCCAGAGACGCTTCAGTCTCGGGAGCGCCGCCGGAGATGTCTTTGCCAGCACCGACCAGTTGGGTGCCGCACTGTCGATATACACCATCACCACCGGCTCGATCATATTGTGCAGCGACTTGAAAAAGAAGTCCTTTACCACTCCCACCACCTTCCCTTTGCGATTGCCCATCTCGATGGGCTGCCCCACACCCGAATGAAATCCCATCGCCCGCACAAAGGCCTCGTTGATGAGGAAACCCTCTTTTTTGTCTGTACGCAGGCTGTCCGAGAAATTCCGTCCCGCTGCCATCTTCATATGCAGCAACGGTATCAGCGCCGGATCGATAAAAAAATAATTGCAGAGGATCTCTTTTTTCTTTCCATGCCAATTCACCGTTGTACCACCCATCATTACGCCTTCTATCGGTATGCCGCTGCCCAGCGACACCCCCTCTACACCCGTCTCACGCCGTACCGCCTGACTAAAGGTGCCAACCTGCCGGCGCGCCAGGGAATCCCCCGGCATCGATATATTGAGCACCTGGCTCCTGTCGGCGCCCAGGTCCTTATGGAGTATATAATGCATCTGCCAGTAGATGACCACAGTCCCCGTCAGCATCGCCAGCGCAATGACGAATTGCACCACCGTCAGCACTTTTCGCAAACCGATGCCCTTCTGCTGGACCGCAAGCCCTTTCAATACCTTCACCGGCTGAAAACCCGACAATACAAAGGCCGGCCAGGCCCCCGCCAATATGGCCGTCAATGGGAAGGCCAGTATAAAAAAGAAGAGAGAGCTTCCATCTCCCAACGAAATATGCGCCTCCAGCAGTCTGTTGAAAAAAGGTATCGCCAGCTCCGCCATCCCGATGGCCAGCAGCCAGGCTATCCCCATAAGAAAGAACGACTCGCCCATAAACTGACCCATCAGCTGCAATGGACTCGCTCCCGCCACCTTCCGCACCGCCACTTCTCTCGCACGCTCCTCCGCCCGGGCCGTGGAGAGGTTGACATAATTCAATAAGGCCACCAGCAGGATAAATACCGCCAGAGCCGAAAAAATGGTATTGAACTGCCGGCTGCCCTTCGGCGAGTCGGCTATCTTTCCCTTACTAAAATGCTCATCCCGCAGCATCTCCACCTCATACCGCACCCCGTATCCCGACGCATCCGCGCTATCCAGCTCCGGTTGTACATAGATCCTGGAGATGACATCCAGCTGCCGGCGCAGGGCGGGTATATCCGGCCTGCTCCGGAAAAGGACAAACGTATACACCTCGAAGTCGTCGTTCATCCAGCTCGTCGTCGCCTGGAAATTCTTCCACAGCAATGCGTCGATCTTTACATCCGAATTGGCCGGCCGGTCCGCTATCACTCCCGTGACATGGAAGATGTGTTTATCACATACCAGCGTCTTGCCCATCGCCGATGCCTCACCAAAGTATTTACGGGCCACGCTCTCCGTCAGCACCATCGAATAAGGCTCCATCAACGCCGTTCCCGCCGAACCCTCCAAAAAAGAAAAATAAAAAAGGGAAAAGACGGCCTGCTCCGAATAGACAAAATGCTTCTCCGATGTCGGTTCACCCGGCGGACTGGCAGCACCCGCCCCCCGCGACGTCTGGTCGGTCCTCCGCACGATCATATCACCCGGCTCGATCCTTGCCGCCGCCTCTACCAGGGGACAGTCCCGTACCAGCGCTCCCGCCAGGGGAATATTGGAAGTGGCAAAGTTCAGCTCCGTCTCCGGCGCATGGAGTATGGTCGTCACCCGGGCGATACGATCCGCCTTGGGATGATAGCTGTCAAAGCTCGTCTGGTAATGAACATAGCCATAGATCAGCAGACAGGTCGCTATCCCCGTGGAGAGGCCCAGGATATTGATCAGGGCAAATTTCTTACGACGCAGCAGGTGACGCAGGTACATTTTTTTCATTGACGAAGATTTTAAGTACCGACCGGCTCGTCGATTGATATGTTGTCCGCCGGTTCCCACAAGAATGCAATTTCTCCGGCTCGGGCAGCCCAGCGGCCAGGCAATTATGACTTATTTAACAGCCTAAATGTCCTTCGGACTGGCCGCCTTCTGCGGCCTAAAGACGTAGGAAGCAATATATTATCAAAAAAACTCATACGGAAACAGCCTGGTTTTAGCAGATTTATCCAAAAAATGACGTTAAAATAATCCCCCAAGCCAAAAAATGTCCCATCTTTGCATCTCGAAAACTATTTTACCTCAATTTCATCCGAATTGAAATGAAAAAAAACTCACCCATATCACACATTTCCGTGATATTGCACGCCTTCAATAAGCGTGGGTTTTTTGCTGCGCCCGTGTGCTCAGTTTTTTCCGTCCGCCCCGTTCCCTTTTGGGTGCGACGTTGATACTTTCTCCCCATAGCGTCCCCTTAGACAGAGGCACTATTCAATCCATCCCAGGCGACGGCTGGTCCGATAATTGATCCCGTCCGAGCAATGGAGTCTATTTTTCATCTCAAGAGCACACATTCAAAATGGAACACAATTTTAAAATATTGATAGCTGATGCGAGCCACCAGGATTTCGCGAAGATCATCTGTGACGAAATGGAGTCATCAGCAAAGGCCAGAGGCACCGGTATTGCCAAACGGAGCCCCGACTACATCCAGCAGAAAATGCGCGATGGCAAGGCGGTCATAGCCTTCACCGAGGACGGTATCTGGGCGGGGTTCTGCTATATCGAAACATGGAGTCATGGGGAATATGTCGCCAACTCCGGCCTGATCGTATCCCCCCAATTCCGGAAAAGCGGCCTTGCCAAACAGATAAAGAAAAAGATATTCGAGCTCAGCCGGAAGACATACCCCGAAGCCAAGATCTTTGGCCTCACCACCGGCCTGGCCGTCATGAAGATCAACTCCGAGCTCGGCTACGAGCCCGTGACCTACTCCGAGCTCACCCAGGACGACGCCTTCTGGGCCGGCTGTAAGAGCTGTGTCAACTACGAGATCCTTATGAGCAAGGAACGAAAGAACTGTATGTGCACCGCCATGCTCTACGATCCCAAGGATCATTACGAGCCCGAGGAGACCCAGCAGGATTTTACCAAACATTCCAAGCTGTACGAACGCTTTATGCGTATCAAACAATGGAAGCTCCTCGCGCCTTTCCTCAAACATCACGAGCCAGCCAACAACAAGTCCGGCGCCAATGGCGGGTCCGGCAAGTCCGGCGGCGCCCCGGAAGGAGCCAAACGCCATCGCAGCCTCTTCCATTCGTTCCTTAATTTTTAAAAGATCATCAGAAACTACCCAACATCGTCATGAACAATAAAGTTGTATTAGCTTATAGCGGAGGATTGGATACCACCTACTGCGCCATTTATCTTCAAAAGGTCAAAGGACTCGAGATACATGCCCTCACCGTCAACACAGGCGGATTCAGCGATAAGGAGATAGAGCAGATTGCTGCAAGAGCCAAAAGCCTCGGCGTAGCCTCTTTCGAATGTGTAGACGTAACAAAAGAATATTACGACAGTTGTATCAAATACCTCATCTTCGGCAACGTCCTCAAGAACGCCACCTATCCGTTGAGTGTTAGCGCCGAGCGGATGGTACAGGCTATCGCCGTAGCCGAGCACGTAAAGAAAGTAGGGGCTTCCTATGTAGCCCATGGCAGCACCGGCGCCGGTAATGACCAGGTACGTTTTGATATGGTATTCCAAAGCATGCTCCCCGGCGTGGAGATCATCACTCCCATCCGCGACCTGCGGCTCAGCAGGGAAGAAGAGATCGCCTTCCTGAAAGAGAATGGTGTAGAAATGAATGCGGAAAAGGCAAAATACAGCATCAATAAAGGTCTCTGGGGCACCTCCGTTGGCGGTAAAGAAACGCTGACGTCAAAAGAATATCTGCCCGAAGAAGCCTGGCCGACCCAGGTCACCGAAAAAGGCACACGCAACATCGAACTCGAATTCATAAAAGGCGAACTCGTAGCAGTAGATGGCAAAAAGTTCAGCCACCCCGTGGAAGCCATCCAGCACCTCCAGGCCATTGCACAGCCTTACGGCGTGGGAAGGGACATCCATGTCGGCGACACCATCATCGGCATCAAGGGCCGGGTAGGTTTCGAAGCCGCCGCCCCCGTCATCATCATCAAAGCCCACCACCTGCTGGAAAAACATACGCTTACCAAATGGCAGCTGTATTGGAAGGACCAGTTAAGCACCTGGTATGGCAACTGGCTCCATGAAGGACAGATGCTCGACCCTACTATGCGCAACATCGAAAAGTTCCTGGAAGATACACAGGCCACCGTCACCGGCAAGGCCTTTGTCACCCTGCAGCCCCACCGATTCACCGTCACTGGCATCGAGAGCGCGCACGATCTTATGAGCAGTAAGTTCGGCAGCTATGGAGAGATGAATAAAGGCTGGTCGGGTGACGACGTAAAAGGTTTTGCAAAGATCTTCGGCAATCAGACAGCCATCTACCACAAAGTAAACGAGGCTGCACAATGAGCACGACAAGCAATACAGGCACACAGGTCATAAAGGCTGGTATCATCGGTGGCGCAGGCTATGCGGGCGGAGAAATGCTTCGTATCCTGCTGAACCACCCCAATGTCGAACTTGGCTTTGTCCATAGCAAGAGCAATGCGGGCAAACCCCTGTTCGCAGTGCATGAAGACCTCTTTGGGGAGACAGACAGGATCTTCGATGCGAAATGGAGCTATGACGTCGATGTGCTCTTCCTTTGTCTGGGACATGGGGAAGCAAAGAAATTCATCGAAGCAAATTCCCCCGTCACCGGGCGAGTCAAAATAATCGATCTTTCACAGGACTACAGGCTGGGCCGCCCTCCTCTCGACGGACAGCCCGTGATCTATGGCCTCCCCGAGCTCAACCGCGACGCCATCCGGACAGCCAGACATATCGCCAACCCGGGATGTTTCGCTACCGCCCTCCAGCTCGGACTCCTCCCCCTCGCCAAGGCAGGCTTACTGAATGACGTATATACCACCGGCATCACCGGCTCCACCGGCGCAGGTCAAAGCCTTAACGCTACCTCGCATTTCTCCTGGAGAGCCAATAATATACAGGCGTACAAGACGCTGACACACCAGCACCTGAAGGAAGTAGCACAGACCCTGCAACAGGCAGGCGCAGCCTCCCCCATCATAAACTTCGTACCCTGGCGTGGCGACTTCACCCGCGGCATCTTTGTCTCCTCCCAGCTTCGCGTGGACCGACGACTGGAAGAAATAACCGCCCTTTACGATGCATTTTACAAAAGCCACCCCTTCACTATCCTTAGCCAGCACGCTATTTCGCTGAAGCAGGTGGTCAACACCAATAAATGTCTGATCCAACTGGAGCAGCAAGGTTCTCAATTAGTGGTCCACTCCGCCATCGACAACCTGCTGAAAGGGGCCTCCGGTCAGGCAGTGCAGAATATGAACCTCCTGTTCGGTCTTGACGAACAGACAGGCCTGCACCTGAAAGCAAACGCCTTTTAACACCGGTCTGTCCGGGCCATCCAGCCCGGACAGACCTCAAAATAATCCTCATATGAATTTATTCGACGTCTATCCTATCAATGACATTACCGTCGTAAAAGCCAAAGGCTCCTACGTATGGGACAACGAAGGACAACAATATCTCGACTTGTATGGCGGCCATGCCGTGATATCCATCGGACACACACATCCTCATTATGTCGGCCGCCTCACCGACCAGCTGAACAAAGTGGGATTTTATTCCAACTCTATCCGCATACCCCTTCAGCAGGAGCTCGCCGCCAAACTGGGCAAGGTCTCCGGCAGAGAGGACTATAGCCTCTTCCTTTGCAACTCCGGAGCCGAAGCCAATGAGAATGCGCTAAAGCTGGCCTCCTTTCACAATGGACGGAAGAAGGTCATAGCCTTCTCCAAATCCTTTCATGGCAGGACCTCTCTGGCCGTAGCCGTGACGGACAATCCGTCCATTGTCGCCCCGATCAATCAGACGGACAATGTCATCTTCCTTCCCTTTAATGACGAGGCAGCCCTCGAAACCTGCTTTGAACAGCAGGGAAAGGAAATATCCTCCGTCATCGTCGAAGGCATCCAGGGCGTAGGCGGTATCAGGGAAGCATCCGCCCCCTTCCTGCAGAAGATCAGCAAACTTTGTAAGGAATATGACGCCGTATTCATCGCCGACAGCGTACAATGCGGATATGGCCGCAGCGGCAAGTTCTTCTCACACGACCACGCCGGCGTCGATGCGGACATCTATACCATGGCCAAAGGCATGGGCAATGGATTCCCCGTAGCAGGCATCATCATCGCTCCGCATTTAAAGGCCAGGCATGGCATGCTCGGCACTACCTTCGGTGGTAACCATCTTGCATGCGCAGCTGCGCTCGCCGTCCTGGAGGTCATCGAACAGGAAAGGCTGATCGCTAACGCCGCCGACACGGGCAGCTATCTCATCGAACAGCTGAAAAAAATACCCGGTCTGCAAAATGTACGCGGCAAAGGTTTGATGATAGGATTCGACGTACCCGAAAAATGGAAGGAGCTGAGAAAAAACCTTTTATTCAACCAACGCATCTTCACGGGCGAGGCAAAGCCGAACACCATTCGTCTCCTGCCCTCTCTTGCGCTGAGAAAAAAAGATGTCGATGCATTCATAGAGTCCCTGGAAGAAGAGATACACGTTTTGGAAGGCGCCGCCAGGGTCACCGAATAGCATGCCCGGCCCCGGCAGGCCGTAACAGGAATCAAACGAGCTCAATTCAATAAAAGATGAAAAATTTCATTTCCGCGCATGATGTAAAGGACATCGACAGTCTGGTAAAGTCCGCTCTTGCCTATAAGGCCAATCCCCTCAAGGATAAAGAGCTGGGCGCCCATAAAAGGATAGGCATGCTCTTCCTCAATCCCTCCATGCGCACCCGTCTGTCCACACAGATTGCCGCGCAGAACCTCGGCGCCGACGCCATCGTCTTCAACGTGGACAAGGAAGGCTGGGCCCTGGAGTTTGAAGAAGAAGCCATCATGAGCGGCAATAAGGTCGAGCATGTCAAGGACGCCGCCCCCATCATGGGTAATTATTTCGATATCCTCTGTATCCGCACCTTCCCCTCCCTGAAGAACAAGGAAGAGGACTACAGCGAGCTTTATATAAACCAGTTCGTCAAATACAGCGGCATACCCGTAGTGAGCCTGGAAAGCTCCACCCTGCACCCGCTGCAAAGCCTCACGGATATTATCACCATTACCGAGGTATTGGGCGCCGGCGAAGCCGCCAGGGCTTCCGGCCCCTCGACAGGGTCCGCTCCCGCAGGCCGTCGTCCCAAGATCGTCCTCACCTGGGCCCCCCACGTCAAAGCCCTGCCACAAGCCGTCGCCAACAGCTTTTCCCAATGGGTCAACGCATGGGGGCAAGCCGGAAGACAAATAGATTTCGTCATCACGCACCCCGAAGATTACGAGCTGGATCCGCAATTCACCCAAGGGGCTACCATTACCCATAATCAAAACGAAGCTCTTGAAGATGCCGACTTCGTCTATGTCAAGAACTGGAGCACCTTTACCGATTATGGCAAGATCTACTGTAACGACCCCGAATGGATGCTGACACAGGACAAGCTGAAGCAGACCAACAACGCCAAAGTAATGCACTGTCTGCCGGTGCGCAGGAATGTAGAGCTCAGCGATGAGATACTCGACAGCCCCTCCAGTATCGTGACACAGGAGGCATCCAACAGGGTATGGGCCGCACAGGCCGTACTGGCAGATTTGCTAAAACGATAGACATGCAACTTTCCATTATAAAAATAGGTGGCAACATCATCGACGACGAGGCAAAGCTCGAACTTTTCCTGGACGCGTTCGCGGCCGTGAAAGGGAAAAAGATCCTCGTCCACGGCGGAGGGCGGCTGGCTACCAAGGTCGCCACCGGTCTTGGCGTACAGCAACAGATGATCGATGGCCGCCGCATCACCGATGCCGAGACCCTGAAGATCGTTACCATGGTCTATGCCGGCACCATCAATAAGAACATCGTAGCCCGGCTGCAAGCCAAAGGCTGCAATGCCATGGGGCTCACCGGCGCCGATGGAAATTCCATCCTGGCCCACAAACGGGTTCATCCGACCATCGATTATGGGTTCGTAGGGGACGTAGATGCCGTAGACGCCAGCCTGCTTACCAGTCTGCTTATGCTGGACAAGACCCTTGTCTTTGCGCCCATCACCCACGACGGAGCCGGTCAGCTGTTGAACACCAATGCCGACACCATCGCCCAGGAGATAGCCCGCGCGCTTTGCAGGACATTCGATACCAGCCTGGTCTATTCTTTTGAAAAGAGCGGAGTGCTCCTCGACGCCGACGACGACAGCACCGTCATAGGACGCATCGACCCAGCCTATTATCAGGAGCTCAAGCAGAAGCAGGCTATCTTTGCCGGCATGATCCCCAAACTGGACAATGCCTTTGCCGCCCTGAACAGCGGCGTGGGGAAAGTTATCATCGGGCGGGCCGAACAGCTCCCCCAACTACTCACCGGTGCATCCGGAACAACCATCGTACATGACTGATCCAGATATCCATACATTACAGACGGAAGCCATCGATCTGCTGCGACAGCTGATCGCCATCCCTTCTTTTAGCAAGGAGGAAGGTGAGACAGCTGCCCTGCTGGAAGAATTTCTTCGTAAAAAAGGGATCGCGGCGGACAGATTGCAGAACAATGTCTGGGGGAAGAATCTATACTTTGACCCTGCGAAACCTACCCTGCTGTTGAACTCTCACCACGACACGGTCAAGCCCAATAAAGCCTATACCGTCGACCCGTTCTCACCCATAGAGAAGGACGGAAAGCTCTATGGACTTGGCAGCAATGACGCAGGCGGATCGCTCGTATCGCTGATCGCCACCTTTCTTTGGTACTATGGTCAGAAGGACCTCACGCATAATATCATACTGGCTCTCTCCGCTGAAGAAGAGATCTCAGGGCATAATGGTATCGAACTGCTGATCCCGCATATGGGACACATCGACTGGGGTGTCGTAGGCGAGCCCACGCAGATGCAGCTTGCCGTAGCCGAAAAAGGACTGCTCGTGCTGGACTGCACCGCCCATGGACGCGCCGGTCATGCCGCCCGCAACGAAGGCGAAAATGCCATCTACAAGGCCCTTTCCGACATCGAATGGTTCCGCACCGGGCAATTTCCCAAGGTCTCCGACCTGCTGGGACCGGTAAAGACCAGCGTCACCGTCATCGACACCGACAACAAGGCCCATAACGTCGTACCATCCGTCTGTCACTTCGTGGTGGATGTACGGGTAAATGAGCTCTATACTTTTGAAGAAATATTGGATATCATACGCCAGCATGTATCCTGTGATGTACAGCCCCGCAGCCTGCGCATGCGCTCGTCTTCCATTTCACTCCAGCACCCCGTAGTGCTGTCCGGCATCAGCGCCGGCAGAAAATGTTATGGAAGCCCGACGACCTCCGACAAGGCCCTGATGCCTTTCCCGACATTGAAAACAGGCCCCGGCGACAGCGCCCGAAGCCACACCGCGGATGAATACATCCTGCTGGACGAGGTCCGGGATGGAATAACATCGTATATTGAATTACTGGCGCCGATACTGGCCCCCAAAAAATAAAACCCACCCCGGCCCGGCGTGGGTTCCAAAAATCGAATGTATGAGCAAACTCTGGAGCAAACAAAATACCAGCACCTCCTCTCAGGTCGAGACCTTTACCGTAGGCCGCGACAAAGAATTTGACGTGCTGCTGGCCGAATACGACGTCCTCGGCTCCCTGGCCCATACCCAAATGCTGGAGAGCGTTGGACTCCTTAGTAAGGAAGACAGGGATCTGATCCATCAGGAATTGAACAATATCCTCACCGTCATCAGAGCAGGAAACTTCGTTATAGAAAAGGACATCGAGGACGTACACTCCCAGGTAGAATACATGCTGACCCAGCGCATTGGCGAAGCAGGTAAAAAGATCCATAGCGGTCGCAGCCGCAACGACCAGGTAGCCGTCGATATCAAGCTCTATCTCAGAGCCCAGGTACTGCAGCTAAAGGACGAGACCAGACAACTGTTTGATCTGCTGATCCAGCTCAGCGAGCAATACAAGGACAAGCTCCTGCCAGGCTATACACACTTGCAGATAGCCATGCCCTCCTCTTTCGGACTTTGGTTTGGCGCGTATGCCGAAAGCCTCATCGACGACCTCGAACTGCTGGCCGCAGCTTATCACGTCGTCAATAAGAATCCCCTGGGCAGCGGCGCCGGCTACGGCTCCTCTTTCCCCCTGGACAGGGAGATGACTACCCGTCTGCTGGGATTTGCCTCCCCCAACTATAACTCCGTATATGCACAAATGAGTCGTGGCAAGACGGAAAAAATAGTCGCCACCGGCCTCGCCTCCATTGCCGCCACCCTCAGCCGGCTCGCCATGGATTGTTGTCTTTATATCAATCAGAATTTTGGATTTATTTCCTTTCCCTCCGAGCTCACCACCGGTAGCAGCATCATGCCCCATAAAAAGAACCCCGATGTGTTCGAGCTGATAAGGGCCAAATGCAATAGGATCCAGGCCACCCCTAATGAGCTCACCCTCCTCATCAGCAATCTCCCTTCTGGTTACCACCGTGACCTGCAATTGACAAAGGAAATTCTCTTCCCCGCCATCGAAGAAGGCAAGGCCTGTCTGCAAATGACAAGGCTGATGCTCTCGAACATTCAGATAAAGGATAATATCCTTGACGATGGGAAATACAAGTACCTCTTTAGCGTAGAGGCCGTCAACGAGCTGGTAAATAAAGGTGTCCCTTTCCGCGAAGCTTATCGCCAGGTAGGTGATCAGATAGAAAAGGGGCAGTTCCATTTTGACCCCCGGCAGGGGCTTCACCATACGCATGTCGGTAGCATCGGTAATTTGTCCAACGACAAGATCGCGGCTGAGATGGCAAAAGTGCTGCAGAAATTCAGCTGATAGATTAGGGTCATTTGAACATTAACATCCGGTTTGCAACAAGTAGGTTTTCATTAAGAAACTCTGGCGGTGGTTTTGCATCTATGTTTTAAGAGCCTCAAATTTAAACATATGAAGAAGACCATACTACCACTCGGTTTATTGTTGGCCATGACTTTTATGGTCATGGCGGCGAATGCTCAGGTAAGCATCGGCGTCTCTGTCGATTTTGCTCCTCCTCCTATACCTGTATATGTGCAACCGGCTTGCCCGGTGGAAGGATATATCTGGATCCCGGGTTACTGGGCGTGGGATGATGATTATTATGATGACGATGAGGACGGGTATTATTGGGTGCCCGGTTATTGGGCTGCGCCGCCGCAGATCGGGTATTTATGGACGCCCGGCTATTGGGGTTGGTCCGGAGGAGCTTATCTCTGGCATACGGGATATTGGGGTCCGCATATCGGGTATTATGGCGGCATCAACTACGGTTGTGGGTATGTGGGTACAGGGTATTGCGGCGGCGAGTGGCGTGGCGGGCGGTTTGTATACAATACGGCCATTACGAATGTGAATACGACGATCGTACACAATACTTACTACAACCAGACGGTGATCAATAATGTAAACATCCATAACAGGATAAGTTACAATGGCGGTCCCGGCGGTATTCAGGCCCAGCCGAATATGGGGGAACGGATGGCGATGAACGAGCGGCATATCCAGCGTACGGACGGGCAACTGCAGCATCAGCAGGCGGCTATGCATGATCGGGGCGCATTTGCAAGTGCCAATCGTGGGCGGCCTGCGACGATGACTACGGCCGGAGGCGGGAGGCCTAACTATCCGGCGTATAATTCACCGGCGATGAACAGGCCGCAAATGAGTCGTCCGCAGATGAGCAGACCGGAAATGAGCAGGTCACAACCGCAAATGTATCGCCCACAGCCGCAATTCCATCAGCAACCGCAGATGTTCAGGTCACAGCCCCAGATGTACAGGCCACAGCAACAGTTTCACCCACAGCCGCAAATGAGCCGGTCGCAGCCGCAATTCCGACCGCAGCAACAGTTTCACTCTCAGCCACCGCAGTATCACCCTCAGCCACAATTTCACTCTCAGCCACCGCAGGGGGGTGGGTGGCGGCCAGGCGGTGGTGGCGGTGAGCATCGTCGCGGATAAAAAATAGCTTGTATTTTGGACCATGCTGGTGTTTGTCCATCCGATAGGGAACCCCTATATTGTACGGACAGGCTACCGTAACATGAGAATATTCCATTTATCAATGACCCGCGGGCGGGCTGAAAAGGTAGTTGCCACCGGTCTGGCTTCCGAGCTCACCACCGGCAGGGGCTCCATCATACACATGTCGGCAGCATCGGCAATTTGTCAAATGACAAGATCAGCGCGGAGATGGACAAAGTCTTACAGAAGTTCACATAAGAAGTTTGTCTGAGCAGCGATATTCATCGCTCGACCCAGTTACGCTTGAAAGGAGTGCCACATTGTTTCACCACCTGGTTGAACAGGGGCAGGCTGGGATCGTCGATTTTTTCCAGTTTGACGAACGGCACATCCGTAGTCACCATCAAGTTTAGCTGACAACGGCAAAAACTTTCCAACATAGCGGAGTCCAGCGGCTTTTTTGTCTTTTCTTCAAATATTTTTTTACAATCCGCCACGTACTCCTTTTGAAAAGCTAACCACTTCTCGTGGGTTGAGCCGGCCCAACAGTCGTGAACTCTTTTCATAATGCTGCTGTCTTCCTTAGTGAGCCCCATTATGTCTATCTGACCCATATCTGTATGGCGTTTGATCTGTGCATTGGTAAAATGCCGGTTCATCAGGTCAACGGTGCAGATAGAGACGGCGGCCTTTGTTTCCAGTGGCAACTGCTGATTACCCGACTGCTTTATAAAGCCTACGATCAAGTCCGTTCTCCGGTATAACAAAGTACCTTCTTTTGTATAGATATTCGTGGGTTGCGCCTGTAAGGTCGCAGATACCAGCATTGAGAGGATGAGGAGGACCAAAGTACAACGGATAGGAGGCTTCATATTGTAATGAAGATAATAAAAAGAATCCTTAAATTGTACAGACAACCTACTGTAACATGAGGATATTCTATTTATCAGCCATTCTTCTCAGCTGCTGCCTCGTCAGGACCACCGCCGCTCCCTTTCAACAACCCGGCCCCGACACCACGCTAAAGACAAAGGCCATCGCCGACCTCGGAGCCCATTACGACGAATACAAAAAGATAGCCCTTCAGATCTGGGACTATGCGGAGGTCGGGTACAAGGAGCTCAAGAGCTCAGCACTCCTCCAGAAGACCCTTACCGACGCTGGTTTTAAAGTACGGTCAGGGGTTGCCGATATACCCACCGCCTTTGTAGCAACCTACGGGTCCGGTGGTCCCGTTATCGGCATACTGGCAGAATACGATGCCCTGCCCGGACTCTCACAACAAGCCATACCCGAGAAGTCTCCCATCCAGGGCCGGAACGCAGGACATGGCTGTGGGCATCATTTATTCGGCACCGCCAGCGTGGCCGCGGGCATAGAAATAAAGAAGCTCATCGAGTCGAAGAAACTATCCGGCACCATCCGCGTATATGGATGCCCGGCAGAAGAGGGCGGCTCCGGTAAAGTATACATGGTCAGGGCGGGGCTGTTCAACGACGTGGATGTCGTCATCCACTGGCACCCCGGCGCCTCCAATGCCGTAACACTTACAAGCGCCCTGGCCAACAAGTCCGCAAAATTCCGTTTCCATGGACTCGCAGCACATGCCGCAGCCGCTCCCGACAAAGGCCGGTCCGCACTGGATGGAGTCGAATCCATGGATTATATGGTCAATCTTATGCGGGAACATATTCCTCAGGAGACGCGTATACATTATGTGATCACCAATGGCGGCAAGGCGCCCAATGTAGTGCCCGACTTTGCCGAAGTATATTATTATGTCCGTCACCCCAAAAAAGAAGAGGTCGTGCGGATCTTCGATTGGGTCGTCGAGACCTCAAAAGGCGCTGCAATGGGCACCGGCACCACCGTGGACTACGAGGTCATCGGCGGCACCCACGATCTCCTGCTCAACAGGACGCTGGCTGAAAACATGCAACAAAACCTGCTTCGCGTAGGTGGCGTCAGCTATACACCCGCCGAAGTCGAGTTCGCCAAAAAAATACAATCTTCTTTTACCTTTAAAGTACCCGAGATCACCTCCGCAGGTACGGTTAGGCCTTTGAAAGAGGACGACGATGGCGGAGTAGGCGGCTCCACGGATGTGGGCGATGTCAGCTATGCCGTTCCTACAGTAGGCATGTCCGCCGCTACCTGGGTCCCCGGAACACCCGCCCACAGCTGGCAGGCTACCGCTTGTGGCGGAACAGACATCGGAACAAAGGGCATGATGGTTGCCGCCAGGACCATGGCCCTGACAGCCATCGATCTGTTCACGGACCCCGCGCTGATACAGCGCGCCAAAGAAGAGTTCAAAAAGGATAAGGGAGACTATCAATACAAGGCGCTCCTCGGGGACCGCAAGCCGGCTTTGAATTACAGAGACTAACACCTTAAATCGTCAAATATGAGCGTTGGTAACAAAATAGCCGCCCTCATCACTCTGCTGGTCGTCCTGCTGATAGGATGGATATGCATAAGGACCTTTAATGCAAAGCCCTGGCCCAAACACAAGGTCTCCCCCCTGGCCGCCCTGCCCCAGGCCGCAGTGACACATCTCAGTACCGCCATCAGCATTCCCACGGTCTCGCCCCAGGACCCTTCCCGCATCGACAGCGCCGCCTTTTTGAAATACCGTTCCTTCCTCGACAGCGCCTATCCCATGATCCATCAGCGGCTCAGACGGAACATCGTGGCCGACTTCAGCTATGTATATACGTGGAAAGGCGCCGACAGCTCGCTGGCTCCCCTGATACTTATGGCACACTATGATGTCGTGCCCGTAGAGCCCTCTGCCCTCAGCTTATGGACAGTCAAGCCTTTTGGTGGTGAAATAAAGGGCGACACCATTTTTGGAAGAGGCTCCGTAGATGACAAGTGCAGCATGATCGCCATCATGGAGACTGTAGAAGCGCTGCTGCGACAAAATTTTACACCCCGCCGTACCGTCCTGCTTTGCTTTGGTCATAACGAAGAATCTACCGGCCAGGGCGCCGTCGCCATCGTTCACCTTCTCCAGCAAAAGAATATACGGGCCGAGATGGTAGTGGATGAGGGGGGAGAGTTCACCCGCGAGAAGCTCGGGGACCTGCAACGGCCCGTTGCGCTCATCGGCATCGGCGAAAAAGGTTACGCCACTTTTGAGCTGCTCGTGGAGCGGGCAGGTGGTCACTCTTCCCGTCCCGATAAGGAGACAGCCATCGATATTTTGTCCCGGGCCCTGTACAAGCTGCGAGGGGAAGAGACACCGCGTCGTATCCTCGACCCCACCCGCGAGTTCCTCGTCCGTATCAGCGGCTCCTCCAACGACTTCCCACGGAAGGTGGCATTGAACAACCTGTGGCTGTTCGAAGGCTATGTGCTGTACAAGTTGGGAGAGGACAAGGACGGTCGCGCCATGATCAGTACTACCATTGTTCCCACCATCCTGGAGAGCGGCATAAGGGAAAATGTAATTCCTTCCCAGGCCAGGGCCATCGTCAATTCGCGCATACTCCCCGGCGAGAGTATAAAAGAAGTACAGGAGTTCATCAGAAAAGCCATTGACGACAGCAGGGTAAAGATCAGGATCACCGGCGACTTCTCCACCGAACCTTCCCCCATGACCGACTTCCACGCTGACGTGTTCAAGAAAGTAGCCGATGCAGCCAGCGCCGTAGAGGACGATGTCATACCCGTCCCCTATATCATGGTGGGCGCCACCGACTCCAGGAACTACAGGACCATCAGCAATGGCGTCATCAATTTCTGCCCCATCACAGACGGCAAGGGTTACCATGGCATTGACGAGCGGCTGCCCATCAAGGATTTTCAACGGGCCATACAGTTTTATACACTATTGATCGATGGATAAACAAAGGATGATAAACACCACCCTCCACACCGCCCGCACTACCCTCACCCTCCTCACTGAGGCCGACCTTCCCGCCATGGAAGCGCTCGCCCGTGAACCCGATACCTTCAAGTACATAAAAAAGCTGCGGGTCATGAGCCCCGAACAATACACCCAATTCCTCCATGCCAAGCTGGAACAGATACGCACCGGTGTCGGCTACCACTGGGCTGTCTGGTTGCGTCCCGACAGTTCCCTCGCCCCTTCCCGGGTCTCCCCCGATCAATTTATCGGCGCCGTCAACCTCAATCCCATCAAACGCCCCGGCAATCCCGCCGCCATCGGTAGTCCGGCCAACCCCGCCTCCCCTACCGCTCCAGCCCGATTACAAATAGGCTGCCAGCTGAAAAGAGAATATTGGGGTCAGGGCTTCGCATCCGAGCTCACCGCCCGCCTGCTGCACTTCGCCATCCATGAGCTGAGACTCGCCGCCGTATACGGCGTCTTCGAGCAGAACAACGACATCTCCCGCCGCCTACTTGAAAAACTGGGATTTGTATTTGAAGAAAGCCTTCAGGAGCAGGAGGTTATAATAGAGGTCCATAAATATGTCCGAAAAGCGGACCCTCCGGAAATATAGCCATTGACGGACCCGCATCTTCCTAATTGAATTTATAGACGCTAAGGATAAAGATCGTGACAAAGAGCAGCAGCTGGAGGATATGTATCATCCTTATGCGCCCCTTCAACGCCTTCCTCCGCTGTTCTACATTCGCCCCAGCCAGATCCGCCTCCACTGTCTTGCGAAGCCCCCTGGTTGCCCTGCCACCGATCACCGCACCATTGAGGATCACCAGCACCAGTATCCCCATCTTCACCCGGAACCAGAACTGCTCCGCAAACGCCCCATGGGACAACGCCACCATGCCAATACCACTGATCAGCAGCAGGATAAACGCACCTGCAAAAAGAAATCTGAAATTTACCAGGATGGGTAAGATGGCCGCCGCCCGCACCTTGTCCCGCGGGTATTGCTTCCAGAATTGCGCAAAACAAAAGAAATCCACTACGGTGGTCCCAAACATTACAGACAGACCGACAATATGGAGTACGAGGAAAAAGAAGAGGTTCATATTCGATGCATTTACCTCAAAACTACATCGAAAATGCAATAAAAAAAACGTTTACGAAGCAATTATTATAAAAATAATTCACTTTCGAATCATTGTCACAAAAGGTCTGGCTAACTTGTCTTATGTCGCCGCCGCATATACTTCATCAAAGCTGTCCCCCTTATGCTGCTGCCATAGGGCCGCAAACTTTATCTCCACATTCTTTAACAGCTGCGCACACAATTTCACATCCTCCTCATTCATATCCGCCAGCATCATACCCGCACATTTCATCATCCGCTCCGCACACTTATCGATAGCTTTCTCCCCCGCCGTCGTTAGGCTCACCCGCTTGGACCGCTTGTCCTCCTTATCCTCATGTTCCTTTACGAATCCTTTATTCCGCAGCCGGTTCAACATATCCGTCCCGCTGCTGAGCTCGAAGATATTGGCATAGATGATCTCCGTCTTACGCGGGTTGCCCAGCCTTCTCACCGTCAGCAGCATACCGAACTCCTCCAGCTGATCCACACCCGTGCCCTCCAACGCCTTTCCTGCAAAGACCGAGTTCAGCTTGCTGATCCTTCCCATAAGCTTTAACAGCAATCCATTGGGATGCCAGGGTATATCACCCCCCTCCAAAGGGATATGCCGATCCTTTTCCCGCTGTGAAATAAGATAATGCCGGCAGAAATCTCCAATGTCCGCACCAGGATGACGTTCCTCAAAGGCGCCCCATTCCGTCACGAGCTCAACAGTCTTGTTCATGAGAAAAGTATTTCAGTTTCGGAGCGAAACTACAGAAATTTCTTCGGTCACTCCCCATCCCTGGCTGGCCCCGTCTTCGCCCGGTGGCCCGGTCTACTGAAATTTTGCAAAGAATGTGCCTTCCGTCACAGTCTTCTTGTCGGACGCGGCATTGCCATTGAGAAATATATCTCCGCTAAAGCTGCCCGTAATGCCCGTGCTGGTCACCGCACTGATAGCCACTTTTAAATGATTGACGATCGTAACGCCGTTATGTGCAGCCGAGTCGCTGGTGAGATTGCCGCTGGCATAAAGAGTCGATGTTGCGGAAGGCGCATAGGTCAGCGCGATAGTATAGACGGACGATGTATCATCATATATCCCGGGGGTTATATAAACATTGGCAGCATGGGAATTGATCGCCAGATTGAAACCTTCTCCGTCGGAGGATGAAAAAAGACCATTGATATTGACCGCATTGGTCTGAACGTTCGATACCGTGGTAGCGAATACGTTGCCGGAAAAGTTTTTGCTGACGCCATCGATGGTGGCCTTGATGTAATAGGCAGAACCTGTATTGTGTGATTTATTACAGGACAGGGACAGTACAGCAAGCAGTATTGCTGAAAAAGATAAGCACTTCATGCTTCAATTTAGGAAACTTATTCCAGATTATCGCAGCTGCGTAGCATCCACCCGGCTCGGCGTATCCGTCCCCGCGATGATGGACCGGGCGCTGATCGCAATGGACTTGATGATCTCCGCCATATTCTTCATGTCCAGCGTACCGATCTCATCCCCCTGGGTGTGATAATATTTCTCCTCACTCATTTTCGCCGTGGAAATGGTATGTGCCGGTACCCCCTGCCTTGCCAGGGTAGCATTGTCGCTGCGATAGAACAGACTTTGTTCCGGGTAAGGGTCGGGATAAAAGGTAAACTTGCTTCCAGAAAGATTCTTCTCGAGTATCTTTCCCATATCCGTCTTCTCATAACCCGTAATAAACGCCGAATTGGTCCCCCACTTGCTCTCCGTACCGATCATCTCGATATTGAACATCGCCATCACCTTGGCAGGATCGAATTGCCGGGAAAAATATTGCGACCCAAAACCACCGACCTCCTCCGCCGTAAAGGTGGCGAAGACCAGGGTCCTTTCGTTGTTGTGCAGCTTGCTGAAATAGTTGGCCAGGATCATGACAGCCGTGCTGCCGCTGGCATCGTCATTTGCGCCATTGAAGATGGAATCTTTTTTTTCATCCGGCTGACCAACCCCCAGGTGATCATAGTGGCCTGAGAAGATAACGTATTCATCCTTCTTGCTCTTCCCCGGCAGGATGCCTACCACATTGGCGAGCTTGCGCTCGCTGACCTGCTGATCCAGCGTGATGGAATATTTCGATGGATTGGCCGCCGTAAGTATGATCACCACATTCCTGGGCGACTTGAATTGCTGCATAGCAAAATCTTTCCAACGGGAGAATTTCTTCGAGAAACTGGTATCCACCAGCACCAGATAGCTTTTTTTATCCTGTGAAAGGATCCTGATCAGGTCCAGGAAACTGCCCCCCGCCTTGATAAAGATCTTCTCGTATCCGCTGTTCTCATTTACTACCAGGTGGGGCGAAGAGGACGACACCGCAATAGAGCTTTCCGGAACATCCACCCCATCCAGGCTGCCGGTGACGGATATCAGCTTCGAATTGATCATGGAGAACGGCTGAAGATAGCTCGCCCCCCCATCCAGGGTCTTTAGACCCGCTGCCTTGAACTGTGTTTCGATAAAGGCGGCCGCACGATCTATATCCGGTGTGAAGGCCGCCCGGCCACGCATCGCGTCCGAAGAAAGGACCTTCTCGATATTCTCTACTGACTTGGGATTGATAATAGCGTCGATGTTTGGCGCCTGGGCAAACAGGTTACTGCCCGAGGCGAAAAGGATAAGGTAGACAAACAGTATTCTCATGTATAATAAAGTATTATAAACTCATCATCTCTTTGAACTTCACCGTCTGACGGCGGCTGACCTCGATCTTCTCTCCTCCTTTCATCTCCAGCAGCAGCCCTCCGTTGAAATAAGGCTCGATCTTTTCAATGAGTCGCAAATTGACAATATGCTTTCGATTGGCCCGGAAGAAAACCTTTTCGTCCAGCCTTTCTTCCAGTGCGTTCAGCGATTTCAAGATCAATGGCTTGTTAGCCCCAAAGTAGACCTTGGCATAGTTGCCCACACTCTCGAACAGCCGGATATCCGACAGCTTTACAAACCAACAGCGTTCCCCATCCTTGACAAATACCTGGTCATGTTCGCTCAGTATGCTGCGATTGACGGAGATGGTATGTTCCGAAATGGGTTCTTTATCTTCTTCTAATTGTAGTTTTTGCAACGCATCCGCCAGTCTCTTGGGCTCCACCGGCTTTAACAGGTAGTCGAGAGCGTTGACCTCAAAAGCTTTTAGCGCATATTCGTCATAGGCGGTAGTGAAAATGACATTGGGCGCCCTTTCCAGCTCGGACAACATGTCGAATCCCGTCTTGCCGGGCATTTGTATATCGAGAAAGATCAGGTCCGGGTTCAATGAATCGATCTTTTCTACACCCTCGCTGGCATTGGCCGCTTCTGCAATGACCTCGATCTCAGGGAAGTCCATTAACAGCTTTTTCAACTCATTCCTGGCAAGACGTTCGTCGTCGATAATGATAGCTCTGATCATAGTTTTTTCATGTTATTCATTCTGGTCCTTGGACACAGGTTTGGCCCGGTCCTATTTCCCCTGGTCTATAGGGATCAGCACCCGCGCTTCCACCGTATTCCCATCTACCTCCCGGATGTCGAAGTTAGCTTTTTGTCCGAATAAGATCTGCAATCTGTTTTTCGTGCTCGCCAGACCGAAACCATCCCCATTTCGGGCGCCATTGAGATAACCCGTATTCTGTATCACCAGCTCGTGGTAGCTGTTCGAGAAGTCCGATATGATCTTTACCTTACCTCCACCCACCTGTTTGCTGATGCCGTGCTTGATCGCATTCTCCACCAATGTCTGCAGCATCATGGGAGGGATAGGCTGATCCAGCGTGTCTTCATCGATGGCATACTCGATCTGCAGCCTGTCTTCAAATCGGATGTGCTCCAGCGCCAGATAGTCTTTTACGATGTTCAGCTCCTTCTCGAAGGTCACGGTCTCCAGCTTCTCCGCCTGCATGCTGCTGCGAAGGATATTGCTCAGTTCAGTAATGGCTGTACGGGCGCGCGCAGGATTTTCATCTACCAGGGCCCGGATACTGTTGAGGGCGTTGAAAATAAAATGAGGATTGATATGCGACTTTATCGTCTTGAGCTCCAGCTCTTTTACAAGTGCCTCCAGCTTCAGGGTATCCAGCTGCTGCTTACGGCTTTTTTCGATGTAGTGATAGAAGTAGTAGATCAGAGTCCAGGGAATGATCAAAAGACCATTGTCGAAGGTCGTAGCCAGCAGTCGGGGGATAAAGTCCATTTTCTGCCGGGTCATGGACAGCCCCAGGGAATCCACCACCACAATCCGGATCAGACTGTCGACCACACAGGTCAGCAATACCCCGATCAGCAATTTTGGCAGGGCCTTTTCCACCGGCAGCATCAGCCAGCCCGATCTTCGTATCACTTCTCGGAACACATGGGTCGTCAATATCCCCGTGATAACTACAACTGCCAGAAACTCAATTAATTTAACGGTAATTTTTTGTTCGAATGTGGAAGAGAAAAGCACCATCACCAAACCCAAAAACCCCCAGCCACTGATCTGGCACAACCAATAATATCTGCTTGCATTTTTAGGCATACCGCCAAATCTACTCCTTTTCCTCCGCTGGTTTACTCTTAAATTGTATTAATGGCCAGATTTCATAGGTCATCGGTTCGGTAAACCGCATAAAATGGGATCTGCCACCAAGGGTGGCAGGATACCAAATAATGGTGTATTTTTACAGGATCAAAGAACTCCGAAATGGAAATTACCCCCGGTCCTCTGTTAAAAACCATCGATTCCCCCGCCGATCTTAAAAAGCTCAGCAGGGACCAATTACAGAAGGTCAGCGACGAACTCCGTCAATACATCATCGATACCGTGAGCGTTCACGGAGGCCATTTTGCAGCCAGTTTGGGCGTCGTTGAGCTCACCGTAGCCCTCCACTACGTCTTCAACACCCCCTACGACCAGCTCGTATGGGATGTAGGACACCAGGCCTACGGTCACAAGATCCTCACAGGCCGCAGAGATAATTTCAGCACCAACAGGAAGTACAACGGGGTGAGTGGATTTCCACGACGCTCTGAAAGTCAATATGATACATTCGGAGTAGGCCATTCCTCCACCTCCATCAGCGCCGCCCTTGGCATGGCCATGGCCGCCAAATACAAAGGCGAGGACGATCGTAAGGCGGTAGCTGTCATCGGCGACGGCGCCATGACCGCCGGACTGGCCTTCGAAGGCATGAACCACGCCGGTGTGGCCGATACCGACCTGCTCATCATCCTGAACGACAATTGCATGAGCATCGACCCCAATGTAGGCGCCCTGAAGGAATACCTCACCGATATTTCCACCTCCCAGACCTATAACAAGCTCAAGGATGATATCTGGAAGGCCCTTGGCAAGCTGCCCATCGGCAGCACCTTTAGCCGGGACATAGCCAGCAAGATCGAACACAGCATCAAAGGCTTTATCAGCCGCAGCAGCAATTTGTTCGAATCCCTTAATCTCCGCTACTTTGGACCCATCGACGGACACAATATCACCAAGCTGGTGGACACCCTCAATGACCTGAAGAATATCCCCGGTCCCAAGCTACTGCATATCATGACCGTCAAAGGGAAGGGCTATGCTCTCGCCGAAAAAGATCAGACCAAATGGCATGCCCCCGGATTGTTCGACAAGATCACAGGGGAGATCTATAAGAAACACTACGAGACTCCACAGCCGCCCAAATACCAGGATGTCTTTGGACATACCATCATCGAGCTGGCTGAGATGAATAAAAAGATATTTGGCATTACACCCGCCATGCCCAGCGGCTCTTCCCTGAAGTTCATGATGGAAAAGATGCCCGACAGGGCCTTTGACGTAGGCATATGCGAGCAGCACGCCGTCACCCTCTCCGCCGGTATGGCCACCCAGGGCATGCGCGTCTTCTGCAATATCTATTCTTCCTTTATGCAGCGCGCCTACGACCAGGTGATACACGATGTGGCCATCCAAAACCTGCCCGTCGTATTTTGCCTTGACCGCGCCGGCCTCGTGGGAGAAGATGGCCCTACTCATCATGGAGCTTACGATATTCCTTACATGCGTTGCGTCCCCAATATCGTCGTCAGCGCACCCATGAACGAGAGCGAGCTTCGCAACCTTCTATATACCGCCCAGCTGGACAGCAACCAGCATCCCTTTGTCATCCGTTACCCCCGCGGCGAAGGCGTCATGCCCCAGTGGAGAACTCCCTTCCAGGAAATACCCATCGGCAAAGGACGTAAGATAAAGGATGGAGAAGGCGTTGCGATCCTGACCCTCGGTCACCCCGGCAACTTTGCCACCACCGCTATCCGTGAACTGAAGATGGACGGCCTCAACCCAGCCCACTACGACATGCGCTTTGCCAAACCCCTCGATGAAGAATTGCTCCATGAAGTATTCTCGAAATACGACAATATCCTCACCGTAGAGGATGGCACCATCGTAGGAGGCTTTGGCTCCGCCATACTCGAATTCCAGGCCGCACATGGTTACAAGGCCAATGTCCGGATGCTCGGTATACCTGACCACATCGTTGAACACGGTACGTTGAAAGAGCTGCAGCATGAATGTGGCTATGATGCCCCAGCCATTGCCGCCACCATTCGCGACATGATGAAGGATAAGGTCAACGTCAGCATGATGATGCAATAGCCGTCCCTCTTCTCTGTCTGCTTACTCCTGTCCCATAGATACAACCAAATCTTTCGGGTATGCGGGTCAGTATGTTTCTATACCTACTTGTCTGTGTCCATAGCCTGTATGCGCAGCAGTATTTCTTTTCCCGCTACACTCCAAAAAATGGTCTTGTCAACAACAGGGCCCGCTCCATCTACCAGGACAGCAAAGGACGTCTTTATATCTGCACCTACGGAGGGCTCAGCGTCTATGATGGCTCCCGTTTCATGAACTATACCACGGAGGACGGACTCATCGCCAGCCTCGTCAACGAGATAGTGGAGATGGGAGACGACTCGTTATGGGTCATCCCCAATGGACGCGCACTGCATTGCCTCGTACGTGGCATTCTCCGGAATATAGAGATGTCCGATCATTTCTATCCCGTCGTCAACCATATCATCCACAGCAGCGACGGGTATTACTATGGACTCTGCGACGAAGGCCTCTACAGGCTGGATCAGGATCACACGCCCGGTAGCCAGCCAGCCCGTCCGCACTGGACCAGGATCACCTTGTCCGACAGCGCAGGAACAGACGTCGGAAGAAATATCCTGCAGGGCGTCGAATGGCATAGACAGCTTATTCTTGTCTGCCAGCCCTTCCCTTTCTCCCGTACATCGCTCCCCTCCCTCATCATCTACAACCTCGATACTCATCAATGTATTATTCCGGAAAATACCCATCTCTATACTTTTGCCGCCATCACCCCCAACGGCCATCTTCTGCTGACCACTGACGAAGGTGTCCGGGAAGTAGATGCCGAAGCATTATCACACCATATATTCCATCTCCTGCCTCCGCCTCATCCTTACACGACGGCCGGCAACATCCTCAGTGAGTACCTGTATTTCGACAGAGACTCCAGCCTCTGGCTCGTACCCACGCGGAAGATCATAAGAATAGACAGGGGCGGCGGCCAGCAGCAATTCAGTGAAGCCGGTGGCCTCCCCACCGGTGAGACCACCTCTATCCTGGAAGACAGGGAGAACAACATGTGGTTTACCAACGAGCAGAATGGGATCGTCAAGCTCGTCAGCCGGCATGTTCAGTATTATCCCCAGCCAGAACCCGGCTTCACCGTCACGGATATTTCCGCCAGGAGCAACAACGACACCGTCTGGTTCTTCGATGCTGTTAAAAAGACCCTGCTGCTTATGACAGGCCGAGCAAAAAAAACTTACCGAGCGGCAGGTCCCGTCCCGCTGGCAGGTCATCTTCTCGCCAGCCCCTCCAAAACATATCTCGTCGGCTTGCGGGACATCTATACGCTACGCCTTCTCCCTGGACAGCAATTCCAGGTATCGCTGCTCTTTCACGATACCTCCGTCATAGATGGGAATGCGTGCGTCGACACCGATGGGAATGTCACTATTACTTCTACCAAACTCACCCATCTTTTCAATAGGAGAGTAACACAGTATCCTGTTTCCGGATACATCGACCAGACCGCCATTGACAAACACCATCGTCTCTGGACCATCACACGCGCACACGAGATGTCCGTTTATAAGATCAATGACTCCGGTCAGGGCTCTTCCCTGCAACTGCTGAAAAGGTTCAAATCTGAGCTGCCGGAGATCAGCCCCCGGTCGCTCGCCGTGGATGGTAAGGGACGGGTATGGATCGGCAGCAGGGATCACGGCCTGTTCTGCCTTTTCTTCAACGACATGCAGCTGATATCCTATAAACAGATCACCATTGCCAACGGCCTTTCCGAGAATTTCGTCAACTATCTTCTTGCGGATGCGGACAATACCATATGGGCCTGCACACCTACCGGGCTGAATAAGATCAGGTCCGAGGGAGGACATTTTACCATCGAGGATGTCGTCCACAGCAACGACACCTACCAGCATATTGATAAGATATTGTCCTCCGCCGGAGGGATACACTGGGCATTGACAAGAGAAGGCTTTATGAAGATCGACTCTTCCGGCGATCCAAAAAGCAACTACCAGCCTCCGGTCCTTTTTTCCAAGGTGCTCGTGGGTGACAAACCTATCCCCAACCCGGCCGGAGAGCGCCTTATCCTCCCATACGACCGCAATACCCTGTCCTTTTTCATCGGAACGCCTGCTTTCACCGACGAAGGCCGCACCCGCTACACCTGGCTGCTCGAGGGCAGTCGCGATCCGAAATGGAGCACCCCTTCCGTACAGTCCGCCATCAACTTCGTCAACCTTCCTCCTGGGACGTATATGCTCCGGGTGCGGGCTCAGTTCCCCACTGGACGCTATCCCGAACAGACAGCCTCCTACGCATTTATTATTCACCCTCCCTGGTGGCAGACCTGGTGGTTCCGCACCGCACTCGTCCTTGTCCTCACCGCCATCATTATGCTGGCCATCAGAAGCTATATCCGTCGCCGGCTGGAAGTGCAGCGTACCCTGCTGGAGAAAAAACAGGCCATCGAAAAAGAGAGGACAAGGATCGCCACCGACATGCACGACGATCTTGGCGCCGGCCTCTCCCGGATAAAATTCCTCAGCGAGACCATTGGTATCAAGAAACAGCAGCAGCTCCCCATCGAAGAGGAGATCACCAGCATCCGGGAATATTCTCATGAGATGATCGATAAGATGGGGGAGATCGTATGGGCGCTGAATGAAAAGAATGATTCACTCAGCGATCTTTTAGCCTACACCCGGAGCTATGCCGTAGAATATTTGTTACAGGCCGGTATCCGCTGCACCGTCGAGACCCCCGATAATTTTCCAATCCTCTTTGTCAGCGGGGAATTTCGCAGGAACATCTTCCTCACCATAAAGGAAACCCTTCACAATATTGTCAAACATGCTCAGGCCGGTTGCGTAAGACTATCCATGGACACAGGTAGGAACCTCACCATTATCATCCAGGATGACGGCATAGGTTTCGACAGGGGCCAGATACGCCCCTTTAGCAATGGTCTGGCCAATATGCAGCAGCGGATCAGGGACATTGGCGGCCGCCTGCTGATCCAGCCCGGAAGTGAAGATGGTCCTTTTTTGGACCCCGGGCGCCCGGGCATCGGAAGAGGCACCCTGGTAAAGATCGTAGCGCCCTTATAACTTTTGTCCTATTGCAGAGGCCAGGTCGCCGTAGTATCTTCAAGTCCGAAAAATGCCTATCTCATTAGCCATAGTAGAAGACCTCGACGAAGTACGCGAAGGATTGAAGAACTTCCTTTCGCTGAGCCAGGAATTTACCGTCCTGGATACCTTCCGCACGGCAGAAGAGGCCTCTAAAGGCATTCCCTCCCTCCACCCCGACATCGTGATCATGGATATCAACCTCCCCGGCATGAATGGCATTGAATGCATCCGGCAGATACGTTTATTCGACCAACGTATCCAGTTCATGATGTTCACCGTATACGAGAATGACGATAAAGTTTTCGAAGCCCTGAAAGCAGGCGCCTCCGGCTATTTGTTAAAGAACACCGGTCTCGTTCACATCCTCGAGTCACTGAAAGAGCTTCACCAGGGAGGGTCGCCCATGAGCGCCAACATCGCCCGCAAGCTCGTAGACACCTTTCGCAAATCGCCCGCCAGCGATAAGCTGCCTCCCTCCGAAGTGTTATCTCCCCGCGAGAACGAGGTCCTCAACCTCCTCGCCAGGGGTCTTTTGTACAAAGAGATCGCCGAGCAGCTCCATATTTCCACCGCCACCGTCCGTCAGCATATTCATCGCATCTACGAAAAACTGCACGTACAGAATAGGACCGAGGCCATCAACAAGGCCTATAATAAATAACCACTCACCCCTACTACTTTTGTTCTATTGACACCGGGGTCTTTTTTTTATAGCTTGGTAAGAAAAAAACATGCAACCCCATGTACCCCTCGCCCGGTTCATCGGCGCCCTGATCATACTCCTACCTTTCACCCTGCTCGGCCAGCAGCCCAGTCAGCCCGGCCAACCCAATCAACCCACACAAAAAAAGGAACACCATTCCATCGGCATTGGCATCAAGGCCGGCCTGAACTTTGCCAATGTCACCAATGCCTCAGCCATCAATAGCAGCGTCCGCGCCGGCTACCACGTTGGGGTCTTTTATTCCACCGACCCAAAGAGGATACTCGGTTCACATACCGAGCTGCTCTATTCCAGACACGGATTTAATTATAAGAATGATTCCGTAAATGGGTCCGTGAATCTCGACTATCTCATGTTCACACAAATGATGGCCATCAACATCACAAAATATTTCCAGGTACAGTTGGGCGGAACGACATCCTACCTCCTGAATGCCAAGGCCGACAGCGGCCAATACAGCACCGGCAACGCCAGCGCCGACAAACTCCTGAGCTATTACAATCGGTTTGACTATGGCTTCGCAGGTGGCGTGGAGATCCACCCTATAGCAGGGCTGCTCATAGGCGCACGATATTGTCTCAGCTTTGCCAATCTTTATAAACAATCCTCCTTTACTGGCGGCGGCCAGCCTTCCTTTGCTCCACCCAATATCAATTTTAAAAATAATGTCGTGCAGCTCTCCGTCGGCTACAGGTTCTGAACTTTTTAAAAAAGAGAATTTATGAGATCATCATTTGCTCTTCTCCTGCTGCTCGCTACGCTTCCTGGTTTCGGGCAGTCCGGCAGCGCCGCGAAAGTACCAGACCCCGCCTTCCTCAATCAGGTATATTGCTATCGGGGCGATTCACTCACCGCGCTCGGAAGGGTCGACGGCCGGCTCGAAAATAAGATGAAGGCGCTCGGGTTCGGTGGCAGTCAGATGGGATATTCCCTGGAAGGTACCCGATCCGTCATTCGTATGCGGAAGACCGACACGCTACGTTTTGTCGTCAAGCTCGCAGGCGCCATGATGGATCCCTCCATGATGTTGCAGCTCTATCGATTCCAGTCGAAAAAAAACAATCGCATCGCGCTCGTCAGCAGCCATAGTCGCTTTGGTGGCGAAGAGGATATCAAGAACGTAGTGCGTCTTGACATACAGAAGGGTGGGGACGACGTCTATATCCTTATCCCCGCCGAAAAGCTGGCGCCTGGTGAATATGGCTTTATGAACAAGATGGCCCTCAACCAATCCGGCGCCAATGTTTCCTATACTTTTTACGATTTTGGCGTTGACCCCTAAACGCTGCTTTATAACACCTTTAACATCCCCGCCGCACCTTACCATATGGAATCCCCGTTAGAAGGCATCCCAATGAACTAAATCCTTTTTATGCGGCTTGTTCGAAGATCACTTCTCGTGCTGGCGGGATTGGGATTTGTCGTATGCGTGGTAGCAGCACACTATTATTACAAAGGTTTTTACAAATGGAAGCACGGTCCCACCAAGGCCTTCGACCCACGCGGTGTAAAAAGGGCCGAAGCAGACAGGCTTTCCGAAAAGGCCGCCGGGATCAGGTCGTTCCTTTCCTCTTCCCGCAAGTCCTATAACAGGAATATGGCCTTTCTCGTGGACATGCATCTCCCTTCAGGAAAGAACAGGTTCTTTGTCTATGATCTCAATAAAGATTCTGTGCTGCTATCCGGACTCGTAGCACATGGCTGCGGTCCCCGGTCATTCAGCCTTTCACCCGAATTCTCCAACGTCGATGGCAGCAGTTGCAGCGCGCTCGGCAGATACCGGATCGGCAATCCCTATAAAGGCCAGTTCGGCAGGGCCTATCTGCTCTATGGTCTCGATACATCCAATGATCGCGCGTTGGAGAGACATATCGTACTGCATTCTTACAGCTGTGTTCCCGATGGTGAGACAGACCCTTATCCTATTTGTAACAGCCGGGGATGCCCGATGGTGTCGCCCGCATTCCTGACACAACTCCAGCCAATGATCGATGCGTCGAAAAAGCCCGTATTATTGTGGATATTTGATTGATCACTGGTCGCTGCACCGGCAAAGATCTACCCAAACATCGGCACCTCGATAGCCAGTAGCTCCGCCGAGGTCTCAGCATGAATAGAGACGGCCCCCGTCTCCGACACACCCAGCGCATCGCGCCGCTGCAGCTTCACGTTACCTACCTCCACCTCGCCTTCTATCACAAAGAGGTATACGCCACTCCCCTCGTACACGGGAGTGAACGTTATGTCCTTGCCCGCCTCCAGCTTCGTCATCGCCATACGGGCATCCTGGTTGATCCAAACACCGCCATCAATGGGATCAGGACTTACCACCACCTGCCACTTGCCTTGTCGCTGACTTTGATCAAAGGTCCGCTGGTCATAGCGCGGCTTGATATTTTGTTGTTTGGGGAATACCCATATCTGGAGAAAATTGGCCGGGTCATAGTGGGAGGCGTTGTATTCCGAGTGACGGATACCGCTGCCCGCGCTCATGATCTGTACATCGCCGCTGTAGACAATGCCTTCCGTACCCGTGCTGTCCTTGTGGGCGATAGCGCCTTTCAGGGGAATGGAGACGATCTCCATATTGTCATGGGGATGAGTGTCGAAACCGCCGCCACCTTTTACGATATCGTCGTTCAATACGCGGAGCGCGCCAAAATGTACTTTCTCAGGATCGTACCAGTTGCCGAAGCTAAAGGAGTGATGGCTGTCCAGCCAGCCGAAGTTGACATGGCCTCTTTCAGAGGCAGGATAGAATATGGCCTTCATAAGTATGTTGTGCGCCGGGTATGTCTGCAGCCAAAATTGCCCACTCCCTGCGCACGGCTAATGATGGGCCTTCGGCCGGTGGACCCGTGGTCCACCAAGTATCCCTTAATTCAAAAGTGCCCTGTCCTCATCGTCGAAAAATCCGCTGCCCCCACCTTGATCTCCCCCCGATCCATCCTCGTCATCCGCCCCGCTCCGGTCTTCGTCCGCCCCACTCTCATCGCCAAAGCGAAATTCCGGCTGACCATCGTCAGCTCTATCAAAGAGCCCCGGCGCATTCTGAGGGCCTTCCCCTTCCCCACCCACCGCATAAGGCGAGTCCTCCTCTTCGCTCCTGTTCTCATTCCACTCTATAATAAAATTATTACGCCCCTCCCCGATGAGGATGTTCATGTATTTCGCCTGTACCAGCTCCAGCATGGACAGGAAGGTGAAGATGGCGTGCAGCCTGTTCTCGCAGGTGTCGAATATCTTCTCAAAGGAGAGGGTCCTCTCCCTTTCCACCAACCCCAGCATATATTCCCGGCTGTCCTCCATCGTGTAGCGATATTGTACCACCGTATGCACCGGCTTGTTCTGGCGCTGCTGGATCCGCTGCATAAGCTTTTCAAAGGTCTTCATGAGCTTGAACAGCGTGATAGCCTGGATCTCCGTACCTTCTCCCGCCTCCGCGCCTATCTGGGACAGCTCTTTCTGGAGATTGCCCCGGCGCACCATCAGGTGACGGATCGCTTCCATTTCCGCCAGGGTGGCAGCCGCCTCTTTATAGCGCTTATATTCTAACAGCTTGTCTATCAGTTCCTGCCGGGGATCGATCTCGTTGCCTTGCTCGTCCAGCTCCTTACGGGGTAGAAGCATTTTGGCCTTGACCCGCATCAGTGTGCTGACAAAGAGAATAAATTCACTGGACAGCTCGATATTTAGGTGTTCCTGCGAATGGATATAAGAGAGGAAGTCCTGGATGATCTTGCTGATGGGTATATTATATATATCCAGCTCGTCCCTTTCGATAAAGAAAAGCAATAGGTCGAAAGGGCCTTCAAACTGAGGGAGCTTGATCTGATAGGTCGTATTGTTCATAATAACTTCTGGTTCCGAGGTTTCCTTGCACCGCGAGACGGATAAAATTACCTCAAAATCCGATTGCATCAGCCATCGGTTTTCCCCCCGATATCCCCACCAGCTATGGCGTCGCCGGGGCCGGCTTGACCACTTTTTTGTTATTAAAGGCATAGGCCAGCCCGATCCCTAGCACTTCCTGCAGCTGTACCTTGGGTCCATCGAAGGTGCCGTCGCTTTTGACGGATTTAATATCGTTGTCATATATAAGATTCACCGAGAGATTCATGCTGATCAGCTTCGTCACCTTTACGTTCAGGATATTGTTCCAGTACACCGCTACATTGCCTGCATGATGCAGGTAATCGGTGAACAGGTCCAGCTTCGTCTTGTACATGGCCGTCGGACTGATCTTCGCCATATAATTTATAGAAGCAAAGGCGCCCAGCTGGAACTTGACGTGCTTGCCGCTGTCCACCCCAAAAGCGCTAAGGGAGGAGAGGCTGTCATTGGCCACAATGACCCAACGGGCTGTTGCCGGTGACAAAAACACGGAAAAATTATCCTTCGGCTTGTAATCCATACCCAACGACAGCAGCACATAGGCAGGAGACAGGAAGTTGGACGTAAGCCGCCTCGCAGTGTCGCCCTCATAAGCATATCCTTTGGCAAACTGGCTTCTGAAGTTGAACAGACCGCTGAGATACCAATGCTTTCCTACGTCATATCCGTACTTGGACACCAGGTCGATCCTGTCATCCGCCTTGCGGGTCCCCAGGCTGGTCGTGTTGACGATGCCATACGCAAGGTCCAGCGTATTGTCCCAGCTGCGCCGGCCTTCTTTATAGAAGGCATATAAGCTCAGCAGGGAAGAAAGGGAAAGAGAGGATTTATCGCCGCCTGCCGCCCAGTTGCTCAAAGCCGCCTGGTTAAAATTAAGATTGAACAGCCCCCCCGTCTTCCAGGTTTGCGGGATCGTGTCCGCCGGGTCTTTTTTAAAGGTCCGGTTGGATTCATTCTTCAATCCCTGGATTTCACTTTGGGCATGCAAAAAAGAAATACTTACTGCTGCAAAAAAAACAAATAATACAAGACGCTTCATAAACTTCGCTTTGATTTTCTGATGATGGGCTCAGCAGGCGAACCTGCGGTCCACCCTGAATGCACGACTAACAAAAAAGCTGCCAGGAATGCTCACTGGCATTTATTTTTAATGGCAAAGCAATCTATGACCGTACCGATCAACCCGCCGGACAGACAGAGGAACTAGGGCCTCTTCTTCAATTCCGCAAGGATGTCGGCCAGCAACTTTTCAGTAGGAGTGGGATCTGTCGCGGCCGGCACTTTTTTCTTTTCCAGACTCTTGACTGCTTTTATGATAAGGAAAAGGACAAAGGCGATGATGATAAACTTAATAACTGCAGCTAGAAAGCTTCCATATTTCACCGTGCCCCAGGACAACTGTTCGATATTTTCCAGATGCGCAAACTTGAGTGCAGGCGCCAGCAGCAAGGGAGTGATAACATGATCCACCAAAGAAGATACAATGGCGGTAAATGCGGCACCAATAACGACGGCGACGGCAAGATCCAGTACATTACCGCGCATAATGAAGCCCTTGAATTCTTTTAGCATGCTCATGATATGTAAGTTTTAGTTGGTGACAAGTCCTATCACTTCTTCTTCAGCCCCGGATACTGCATATTCAGCCCTTTTAGCGTATCTCTCAACATGGTAGCCATTACATACTCCTTATACCAGTTCTGATCAGTCGGCACGATGGTCCATGGCACGTCGTTGCAGTTCTCAAAACAGTCCTCATACATTTCCATATAGTCATCCCAGAGCTTGGCTTCCTCAAAATCATTCTCGTTGTACTTCCACTGTTTGGCAGGGTTGTGAATACGTTCCTCCAACCTTTCCCGCTGTTCCTTAGGAGATATATGCAAATAGAATTTCAGGATATGCGTGTCGTTGTGCTCCTGTAGTAGCTTCTCAAAATCATTGATAGCTTGCATTCGCTTGCGCGCTGTCTTATTGTCTATCCATTTATGCACACGGGTGACGAGAATATCCTCGTAATGACTCCGATTGAATATTTGTATATAGCCTTTCTGGGGAGCGTGCAGGTGGATGCGCCATAAAAAATCATGGGCCGCCTCTTCCGCCGTGGGTACTTTATACGATCTTACCAGCACGCCCTGGGGATTCAGTTTCCCAAATACATTACGTACCGCCCCATCCTTCCCCGACGCATCCATTCCCTGGATAACCACCAGGACCGAATGCTTGCTTTCCGCATAAAGGAGGTTCTGAAGCTCGTCCAGTTCCTGTAAGATACCCTCCAGCTTTTCCTTGGTCTCTTTCTTGTCCAACCCATCCGGAGCCTTTGTGCTGATCTCGCTCAATTTGATTTTTCCCATGATCCCAAGGTTTGATGGTTCGAATGTATAATTTTTTTGCTATGTATGCGGCTCAGTTAACAATAGTAACAATAGATTACCCACTTGCCGGAATGCAAATACGGTACTTCCACCCATGCGGGCGGCTGTCCATAGTGGTTGGGTGTGAGTCCTATTCCTTGCGACAGGTTATAGGCAGGGGAAATATCTTGACTCATCCGGCCAGGGTGGGCCGTGGGCGACAGATCACACAGACATGATCTCTTTTTCTTTTGTTGCCAGATGCTTATCTACCAGTCCGATGAATTTATCCGTCAGGTCCTGCATCCTTTTCTCCGCATCTTTGGCCACATCTTCACTAAGTCCATCCTTCTGCAACTTTTTGATGTGCTCGATAGCATCCCGGCGAATGCTGCGTACCGCAACTTTGGATTGTTCACCTTCCGCATTGGATCGCTTCACAAATTCCTTCCTTCTCTCCTCCGTCAGCGGCGGCATGAACAGACGAATGATATTCCCATCATTCTGAGGCGTAACTCCCAGATTAGCGTTAATAATGGCCCTTTCGATGGGCTGAAGCATATTTTTCTCCCAGGGCTGGATCGTCAGGGTGCGGGCATCCATTACAGATACGTTACCCACCTGGTTCAACGGAGTCGGGCTACCGTAATAATCTACCGTCAGGCCTTCCAACATTTGAGGATTGGCCTTCCCGGCACGTATTTTAATCAATTCAGTTTCAAGATGATTGAGAGCTTTTTGCATGGAATCCTCTGCATCTTCCAGGATTAATGTAACATCGTCTGACATATGCTATAGGTTATGGGTAATGTCCGAAAAACAGTCCTCGCAAAATATAGCCCGTTTTTCGGAAAGATCTAATGTCGGTCCTATCGGGCAACGAACCCGTGGTTCGTTCTGTCCAGGCCTCCGGCCCGTTCTGCGGACGACGGCCAGGCCGTACTTCACTCCGCAGAGCATGCAAACCTATGGAAAAATTGCTAATCTACCCGAAGCCGGCCCCCGTTCAGGACTAATTATTTTGCTCCAGTATCGAGTCCTTGGTAAGCTGCACCAGTTTGGATGCTTTTGTAAGCTGAGCGCCCTTTCCGGCCGCCCCCTTTGCCACAAACAGGCGGGGAGCAGGACGCATGTAGTAGATAATGCCGATCATGCTGAAGAAGATGGCAAAGACGCCAAATATGAGTAGTGTGCAGTTCCACGCCCTGGCCAGGAATACAAGGACGATCATCGTCAGGTTGATCGTCGACAAGATAAGCGTGATCGCCTTATGCGAAAAACCCTTGTCTAATAATAAATGATGTATATGATTTCTATCAGGGCTAAAGGGACTGCGACGATGGAACATACGGATACCAAAGACCCGTAGTGTATCCAGCAGGGGTACCATCAGGATAGTAAACCCTACCGCCGGCGAGGAAGTGATGCGAAAGCCTACCTCATCCGTGCCAGCAACATTAATAAATTTTATAACAAGTATCGCGTTGATGGTTCCCACCAGAAGCGAACCCGTATCACCCATAAATATCTTGGCCGGCTGGAAATTGAAGATAAGAAAGGCCAGCAGGCTGCCCGCCAGCGAGAAGGCAATGACAGCATAGGGCAGCATATTCACATTCAGAAAATAGATCCCGAATATCACCGTCGATATGAGACCCAGACTACCCGCCAGTCCATCGATACCATCGATGAGATTGAATGAATTGATCACGACGATGACAGCAAAATAAGTCAACAGCAGGCTGAACATTTCAGGCAGCTGATAGACTCCCAGGAAACCATTCATGCTACGAATCTGTATCCCACCGTAATATATAATGATAAAGGCCGCCAGCACCTGTCCGATAAATTTCTTGATGGGGGATATGATGAGTATGTCATCCTTCAGACCCAGGAAGAAGATGACAAGCGCTGCCGCCATAAAATACTGAAGTTCAGCATATTGATTAAAGTGTAACGTCAATAGGCACCCAAAGACGAAGCCTGCGAAGATACCCAGCCCACCCAACGGAGTGATAGGAGCATGATGCACCTTACGCTCATCTGGCATATCGAATAATTTCTTCATTTCAGCCACATTGATGACAGCCGGGATAGCAAGGAAGGTGATCGTGAAAGAAATAGCTATCGAAAGTAGAACATCAAACATCAGCCTCGTTTTGAATTAGTTAACAAAAATAGAATCTTTTATCCATTTTCAAATGCTACTATGAAATATACCTGCCTATAGGCCCAGGAGTGGTAGGCTCGTCCGTTCAGGTGTCAGACCTTGTCTCTGATGTTATAACAACTAGGATCAGTTAGTCGGCGATCTTTGGTAGATTAGGAAATTTTGAGACGGAAAGTTAGTATAAAAGTTTAATGCGTCAAACTATTCGTCACAATAAAAATCATTAGATTTGCCCACCAAATCGTATAAAACGCTCATTATGGCCGACTTGAAAGCAATAGCTTCCCAGATTAGAAGAGATATCGTTAGAATGGTCCATGGAGCCGCAAGCGGTCACCCGGGCGGTTCTTTAGGTTGTGCGGACTATTTTACAGCCCTTTATTTCAAAGTATTGAAACACGACCCCAAATTCAATATGGATGGCATCGGTGAAGATCTTTTCTTCTTATCCAACGGCCACATCTCTCCGGTATTTTATTCAGCACTTGCTAGATCCGGTTATTTTGACATCAAAGAACTGGCTACCTTTCGTAAGATCAACTCCCGCCTTCAGGGCCATCCGACCACTCATGAACACCTTCCCGGCGTAAGGGTTGCCAGCGGCTCACTGGGACAAGGATTAAGTGTCGCCATAGGCGCTGCTCTAAGTAAAAAACTCAATAACGACAAAAATATTGTATTCTCTCTCCATGGTGATGGAGAATTAGACGAAGGACAGAACTGGGAAGCCATCATGTTTGCCGCCAGCAAGAAAGTAGACAACCTCATTTCCACGGTGGATTGGAATGGTCAGCAGATCGATGGCACTACCAAATCCGTCATGGACCTCGGAAACATTCATGCGAAATTCGACGCTTTTGGATGGACCACGCTTGAAATGAACGGCAACGATATGGATGAAGTCGTTGCTACGCTTGAAAAAGCAAAGGGTCTCACGGGACAGGGTAAACCCATCGCCATCATGATGCACACCATCATGGGCAAGGGCGTCGACTTCATGGAGAACGATCACCACTGGCATGGCGTAGCTCCCAATGACGAGCAATTGGCGAAAGCGCTTGCACAGCTCCCCGAGACTTTGGGCGATTATTAAAAACTGATTAAAAATAATTTCAGGCGCCAGGCGGACCATATGGGTTCGCCTTTTTTATCGCCGCTTATCTCAGCTCGATGGCCGTCGTCGCAGCCTTTCTGGCAGGTATCCACGAAGCGAGTAATGCAACTATTAATATGGTGGACAACACCAGCAGAAAATCTGTCGCCACCAGCTTCACCGGATAATAATCTATGAGGAATGAGCCGCCTTGTAGCGGCACTAAATGATATTTTGACTGCAGCCAGCAGATGATCACCGCAAGCAGGATACCACAAGCACCTCCCAAAACGGCCAGCAGTATACCTTCGCTCAGGAATATCCGTTGTATCCTCCCACCCGTCGCCCCCAATGCCTTTAGCACATGGATATCCTTTTGCTTTTCCAGCACCAGCATCGTCAGCGCCCCCACCATATTAAAGGAAGCTACCACCAGGATCAGGGTCAGCAGCACATAGATAAACCATTTCTCCGTCCCCATGACATTATACAGGCTTTGGTTCTGCTCATAACGCGTTTGTACAAGGTAATTGCTTCCTAACATCTGCTGCAGCACAGGCTTCAACGCAGCAGCCTGACGAGGATCATTCAGCCCAATTTCTACACCCCCATATTCATCCGGCTTTAGCCCCAGCATACGCTTCACAAAAGCCAGGTTGGTGATCACATAATGGTCGTCAAAATCCTGTTGTATCATAAAGACGCCCGAGGTCGCCATATTTTCGTTGCTCAATGAATTCAGCGGATCCGATGTAATATCTCCCGACCCCTTCCTGAACATATACACCGACAGGGGCACAATGGCACGGTCCGCCTCCGTATTCAGCGCACTTTCTATACCCGAGCCAAGCACCGCCAAAGGATGATCCTCCGTTCCCAGCTCAAACTTTCCTCTCACCACCTTATCATGCACCCCCGTCACTTTAGTAAAATTCTCGTCTACTCCTTTTAAATAGGCTGTAGTCCTGTATTCCCCACTTTGCAGCAGGGCATTGTCCTGCGCCATCAGCGAAAGGGCGTGTACCCCCTGAACAGCAGAGAGCTTCTTTAGTTGATCCGGCGACAACACCAGCGTTTTACCTTTCCCGGGAAGGACCTTTATGTCGGGATAAAAGCTCGTATAAAGACTTTTTACCAGATCTTCAAAGCCATTGAAAACGCTTAACACCAGGATCAGCGATGCCGCCCCCACTACAATGGCCGCCATACTGACCCGCGCAATGATATTGATCGCGTTGGTAGATTTTTTTGCTTTGAAATAACGCCAGGCAAAAAGAAAGTTCATGGGTTGGTTGATTTTCTACTCCTGCGGCGGCTTTTCGGAATTGATCTTGCGGAACAGCTCCTCCATCTTGTCCGCATGCTCCAGCGTATCGTCCAAAAAATAGGATAGCACGGGTATGCGCCTCAATTGATGCTTTACCCTGGATGCGAGCTCCCGCTTGATCTCCCAGCTTCTATCCTCGATCTTCTTCATCGTCTCCGCCCCATCCTTTACCTTGAAGAAGCTAAGGTAGACCCGCGCCTCCAGTAGATCAGGCGTCACCTTCACAGCCGTGAGGGAAACAAGACCGCCATCTATCATGCTCAGCCCCAGGCGCTGGAAAATATCGCTCATCTCCTCCAGCAACAACGCCCCCACTTGTTTTTGTCGTTTTCCTTCTTGCATAAAAAATTGTTTTATGTTATCGCCGCATCCGGGTGGAATTTCTCGATCTGCTCCCGCGTCCATTTCTCCTCCAGCCCGATGATATTACCTGCATCGGCAAAAGGTGTCGCCTTCACGGCATATTTCGCAGTCATGCGGATATAGTGATGAATAAATACACCCAGTGCAATATGACAGGATTTGATATCTCCCATCTCCACCGATCGCTTCTTCGTTCGTATGAAAAGGTCCCAGTCCGCACCCTGTATGCGCTCATCCCAAAAACCCATGACATCGATGGCACGGCGTGTCATCATCACATTATTACCCACGATGCCTTCTATCGTCTGGTACCCGAATTTCTCAAACCGCTGCTCACAGAACTTCTCCCAGTTGCCATACATCAGCCGATGCATCAGCCGGAGATTGCGCTCGCCAAATCCAAAGAGGAACATCAACGGGTTCTTTACCTTCTTCCACTGCCGCGACAGGGCCTGTGTCTCCCTGGAGTTACCCATATTTTCGATACCCGCCGCAGAAATGATGTCGATCCCCCCCCTTCCGGCAGCCTCTATCAGCCGTTGGTCCCAGGAGGGTGATACGATGATATCATTATTCAGAAAGAAAAGCCATTCTCCCGTAGCCGCCCGTATACCCTGGTTTTGCGTATACGGGTATGAATAGTTCAGATCATTAGCGATGACCTTACAACCGCTGGCCTGGAAAAATTCCCGGGTCCCGTCAGTAGAGGCATTGTCGATAATGATCACCTCATAGGGGTTCTGGGTATACTTTCGGATGTATTCAAGATATATCTTGTTGAAAGCAAGACCATTATGTACTGCTGTGATAATACTTATCATTGTTAATTTAGCTTACCTTTGCACCCTTCATCAGAACAGTAAAAGTACATGAAAATTTTCTTCCGCCTGCTCGGATTTTCAAGGCCTTACCATCATTATATCCCTGAATATATTGTATATATATTCTTTTTCATCGTCTTTGGACTGGTGAATTTTACCCTGCTCATTCCCCTGCTCGATATCCTGTTCAACACCGGCCATGGGCAGGTCGTCAGCCAGCTGCCCGCATTTTCACTAAAAGCGTCCTGGTTTAAGGATGCTTTTTATTACTACGTGGACTATTACAGCCAGGGCCCTTCCGGCAAGCTGAATGTCCTCATCTTTGTCAGCATCATCACTCTTATCTGTACCCTTCTAAAGAATGTCTTTGGCTTTCTTGCCCAGAAAGTGCTGACCCGCATGCGTGTCAACCTGGTGCGCAATCTCCGCCATCAGCTATACGAAAAGTATTCCCGCCAGTCGCTTGGCTTCTATATACATCAACGCAGAGGCGATCTTATCTCCATCATGAGCAATGATGTGGTGGAGATAGAGAATTCCGTGGTCAGCAGTATCCAGACCATCTTTCGCGATCCCCTCGTCATCGCAGGCACTTTTGTGCTGCTTTTCTACCTGTCCGCGCAGCTGACCTTTTTCACCCTCATCCTTTTTCCCGTCTCCGGGACCCTCATATCCCTCTTATCCCGGAAGCTAAAAAAAGGGGGCGGCCGCAGCCAGGTCATCCTCGGCAAGATCCTCAATACCACGGAAGAGACCCTCTCCGGCATCCGGATCATCAAAGCCTTCAATGCCGAGAAGTTCATGGGCAAAAAGTTCGATGGGGAAAACGCCGCCTTCTCCCGCAGCACCAAAGGCGTGCTCAACCAGCGGGAACTTTCCTCTCCTCTCGCCGAAGTCCTTGGGGTAGCCGTCATCGTCATGATCATCATATATGGCGGCCGGCTGATCCTCTCCGGTGATACCACCTTCACCGCCTCCACCTTCATGGCATACATCGCCCTCTACTTCGGGATCATCACCCCCGCCAAGAACATCGCAGGCGCTATCACCTACCTCCAACGCGGTCTGGCCGCCGGTGAAAGGGTACTCGCCGTCGTAGATGTCCCCAACACTATCGTCGACGCACCCGATGCAAAGACCATTACGGCTTTTTCCCATAACATCGAATACAAAAATGTCACCTTCCGCTATGAACAGACGGACGTATTGAAGGATGTCAGCCTCACCATACCAAAAGGCAAGATCGTCGCCCTCGTAGGCAGCAGCGGCGCCGGCAAGTCCACCATGGCCGACCTGCTACCCCGGTTTTATGACGTCAATGAAGGAGGCATCTTCGTCGATGGACAGGACATCCGCACACTGACCAGCCAGTCCCTGCGCGGGCTCATCGGCATCGTATCACAGGAACCCATCCTTTTCAATGACAGTGTCTTTAACAATATCGCCTTTGGAGTCCCCGACGCAAAAATGGAAGATGTCATCGCCGCCGCCAAAGTCGCCAACGCGCATGAATTCATCACCCAGATGGAAGAGGGCTATCATACTACTATTGGGGACAAGGGGATGAAGCTCAGCGGAGGCCAGCGCCAGCGTCTCACCATTGCCCGCGCCGTCTTTAAGAACCCCGCCATCCTCATATTGGATGAAGCCACCAGCTCGCTGGACACGGAAAGCGAGCAGCTCGTGCAGGAAGCCATCAACAATATGATGCAACATCGAACCAGCATCGTCATCGCCCACCGCCTGAGCACCGTCCGTCATGCCGATGAGATCGTAGTCCTGCAGAAGGGCGCCATTGTAGAGAGAGGAACGCATGATCAGCTCATCGAACAAAATGGGTTTTACAAAAAGCTCGTGGATATGCAGGAAGTAAAGTAGCCGTCCGAGCGCAAAGATTTCTTAAATTGGTAATATAAAATGTCTTGCCATGGCCTCATCTGACCTTTCCCGCAGAGCCTTTCTGAAAAACAGCGCCGGTATGCTCGGCCTGACCCTCGCCGGATCAACAGCACTGGCTGGCCTGGCCGCAGCCGAAGGTTCGCACTCCGCCACCCTCAAAAAACTCCCGCCGCTGTCCTTCTCCACGCTGGGATGTCCCGACTGGACCTTCCCCGCTATCATAGGCTTTGCCAAAAAGAATAACTACCAGGGCATCGAGGTGCGAGGGATACTCCGGCAAATGGACCTGCCCAAATGCCCCGAATTCAACAGCCCCGCCGCTATCGCCACTACCCTCCGGCAGATGCAGGATCATGGTCTCCGGTTTGTTGACCTCGGCTCCTCCACTGAACTCCACCATGCCGACGCAGCCACCCGCCAACGGCACCTGGACGATGGCCGACATTTCATCGACCTTGCCCAACAGCTGCGCTGCCCCTATATACGTGTATTCCCCAACCAGCTGCCCAAGGATCAGGACAGGAACGCCACCATCGATCTCATCATCAAAGGTCTTATCGAATTGGGCGAGCACGCCCGCAACAGCGGCGTCACCGTGCTGATGGAGTCGCACGGCGAGATAGTGGACAGCATGCTTCTCCAACAGATCATGAAAGGCGCGGAAGGCCCCAATACTGGTATGGTCTGGGATATCTACAATATGTGGTCCGTTACAAAAGAGCCGCCCGCCCAGGTATACGGACGCCTGAAGAAATATATCCATCACACCCACATAAAAGATGGAAAAACCATTGGCGGTCACATGGTCGATGGAAAAGTAGTAGACGGCAAAGAACAATACCTCCTCCTCGGACAAGGCGATTCCCCTATCTTCGATGCCATCAAGCTTCTATACGATGATGGCTATCCGGGTTTTTACAGTTTCGAATGGGAAAAATTATGGCATCCCGAGATTGCCGATCCGGAGGTGGCACTCGCGGATTATCCAAAGGCAATGGCGCGTTTCCTTAAGTAAGTCGCCAACCCGAAACGTCGTCTGGCTGGCCCGGGGTCAGCCACGGTCACTCCGTCCTCATACTCTTCACAGGATTCGCCATCGCCGCCTTTACAGACTGATAGCTCACCGTCAACAAGGTGATCACCATCGCCCCCGCCGCCGACAAGACAAATATCCACCACGACATAGGCGTCCGGTATTCATAACGCATCAGCCAATGACCCATATAATACCAGGCTATAGGAATAGCTATCGCCAGCGAAATAACCACCAGCACCACAAAATCCTTCGACAGCAGCCTCCACAACCCCCACACCGAAGCCCCCAGCACCTTCCGCACTCCTATCTCTTTCGTTCGCTGTTCCGCCATAAAAGACGCCATCCCAAAAAGCCCCAGACAACTGATAAAGATGGCCAACAACGCAAAGACACCCGAGAGCTTGCCAATCCTTTCCTCATCCCCGAACTTCTGCGCATACTCATTATCGACAAACCTGTACGCAAAAGGTTGAGAAGGGTTGTATCGCTTAAACACCGCCTCTATCTTATCCAATGCCGCACGCGTACCCACAGTCCCACCCAGTCGAACATCGATGACAGGCTGCGCCCCCGCATCCATGATGAATATCGTCGGGTATACAGGCGCATACGGTGACTGCATTACCATATCCCCCACCACCCCCGTCACTTCGTATGACCTTTTGTTCCATTTTATCAACTTCCCCACCGGGTCCTTCAATTTCATGTATTGCACTGCCGTCTCATTCAGAATAATGGAGTTTGAATCCTTTATTCTCACCTTGGAAAAATCACTCCCCTCTTTTATCCTCCAACCCACCGCCTTACCATACTCCGGCGAGACCCACACCACTCCAAAATCTACCGGTGAAGGGTGACCCAGCCCCGGCCATTCAAACCCGCTGTCATATTCACCCACTTCCGTGGCAGCACTGGATGACTCCGCCATTTCCGTCACCGCACCCAAACCTATCAGCTCCGAACGCACGATGTCAAAATGTTTATGTATCTCCTCCGTGACCAACGGTATCATCATCGCACCGGCACGTTCATAGCCCACGGGACGGTCCTTCGCAAATTGTATCTGTTTATAAAGAACAATAGTGGAAATGATCAACACGATTGAAACGGAAAACTGAACTACCACCAGCACCCGCCTCGGCATGGATGCTAAACGCCCCACCCGGAAAGAACCCTTCAATACCTTCACCGGCCGGAATGCGGATAGATACAACGCCGGATAACTACCCGCAATTAGCCCCGTAAAACAACAAAATACCAGCACCGCCGCCCAGAACCACAGGTTTGCCCATGGGATCTGCATCCGCTTATCCGCCACCTCATTGAAGTAGGGCAGGGCCATCGCCATCAGCAGCAACGCCCCCACCAACGCGATCAGCACCGCAAATAAAGACTCCCCATAAAACAGCCGTATCAGCTGCCCTCTCAACGAACCGATGGCCTTGCGAATGCCCACCTCCTTCGCCCTCTTTTCCGACCGCGCCGTACTCAGGTTCATAAAATTGATGCAAGCCAGCAGCAGCACAAAAAAGCCAATCGTCCCGAACAGCCAGACAAACTCGATCTGTCCTCCTACATTTACCCCATTGCTGAACTCCTCGTATAAATGCCATTTGCTCATCGGCTGCAAAAAGACCACAGCACGCTGGTCTGCATCCTCCTTAGACACATTCTTCTTGAGATCCCTGATCTTCCTGGACACACGCTCCATATCCGCATTATCCGCTATCTGCACAAAGACCTGAAAAGAATTGTTGCTCCAGGGCTTGCTGTATTTCTCCAGCCAGAAAAAATTGTCGATGTACAACTTCCAGGATGCTACAAATAACAAATTACCAAAATTGGATTTGGAGGGAATGTCCTCATACACACCCGCTACCTTTACCTCGAACTTGTTGTCGATCGTCACTGTACGCCCCATCGGGTCTGCCCCACCGAACAATGCCTGCGCTGTACTGGCCGATAGCAGAATAGCATGTTGATCCTGCAGCGCATTATGCCCGCCCCGCAACATTTTCAGCGACAGCATATCCGTCACCTGCGGCTCGGTAAAAGGTCCACTCTTCGTGACCTTCTTATCACCTGCCGCCAGTATATGGTCATTCGCCCACGACGACATCGTGATATACTTGAAATCGCTGCCATACGTCTTCCGCAACTCATCCCCCGTCACATAGGGTAGCACCGGATATGTCTCCGTCCCACCGTTGATGGTCACATGCTGCATGACCTTGGCAATACGCTCATAATGGGGGAACACTTTATTGAATGACAGCTCGTCCCATATCCAAAGCCCGATGAGCATCGCCACCGCCATGCCCACCGACAACCCTGCAATATTTATAAAGGAATGGGCCTTGTTCCGCCGGAGATGGCGGATGGCCGTCTTAAAAAAGTTTTGTAGCATGACACACAAGCCACCAGTATAGTGCCAAGATGTTAATCAACTATGAATCAAAGCACTACCATGAGCCCCTCCCCGCCTCATGTCCGGTTTCGATACTCCCGATGTATCACAGCCCATCATCCTCGTCATCATCCACCCCGTCCGGCGTCCTCCCGCCTCCATCCTTCTCACCAGTCTGCGGCAGCTCCCTATCCATCTCCTCGATATCCACCGATCGCATCGAGGTATCCCCTATCAGCCAATGCGAGAAATAGTCCGCCATACGCCACCAGAAATACTCGGCCATATCCCCATACGCATGCCGCTGCCCGGGCAGCATCACCAGGTCAAAACGCTTATTCGCCCTGATCAGCGCACTGGCCACACGGATCGTACCCGCCGGATGCACATTGTTGTCGATATCACCCGTTGACAACATCAGATGCCCCTTGAGATTCTTTGCCAGATCTGGGTTCTTCTCGATGCTGTAGACAAAGCTGGTATCCCCCTTCTCGCTGATCACCTCTTTTACGCCATGATGCTTCTCGCTCCACCATCGGTTATAGATGGAATTATCATGATTGCCCGAAGACGACACAGCCACCTTGAAGAAGTCGGGATATACCAGCATCGCCGCCGTGCTCATAAAGCCGCCGCCACTATGTCCATGTATACCTACCCGGTTGATGTCGATAAAAGGATACCTGTCCGCCAGCTGCTCGGCCACGGCCTTCTTGTCCGCCAGACCATAGTCCCGGAGATTGCCATAGCCATAGTTGTGATACCACTTGCTACGAGAAGGATGCCCACCCCTATTACCCAGCGTAATAACGATCATCCCCAGCTGCGCTAATCTATCCGTCCTGTCCATGCCGCGGCTAAAGGATTTGTTGACAGCCTCTGTTTGCGGACCGGGATAAACATACTCCATCAATGGATACTGTTTTGTCGAATCGAAATTGAATGGTTTATACATCACCCCATAGATGTCCGTAATACCATCATCCGCCTTGGCCCGGAACGGCTGTGGGAACTTATACCCCGCTGCCATCAGCTGGCTCAGGTCCGCCGTCTCCAGGTCCATTATTTTACGACCCATGGAATTGTACAATACCGAATGAGGCGCCGTATTCACCCTGGAATAATTGTCCACAAAGAATTGCTGATCGTCATTCATATTCATCGCGTGATCAAAATCACCCGGGTCCAGCAACGTCAAACCCGTACCATCGAAGTTGACCTTGTAGCAGTGCAGATAATACGGGTCTTCATTCGCCTCCCGGCCGTTGGCGGAGAAATAAAGTATCCGCTTCTTATCATCGATGCCCAGGATATCCTCACAATGCCAGGCGCCGCTGGTGATCTGGTTCTCCAGTTTGCCGTTACCGTCATAGAGATAGAAATGCGCCCACCCATCCCTTTCACTCCATTCGATAAGCTCCCTGCCATCGTTCACCAGTCCCGGACGGCGCTCCTCAACATAGGTATTCAAACGCTCCTGTATCAATGGCTTTGCCACCGTATCCTTTATATCCAGCACACAGGCATCGATCCTCTTCAGATCACGGCTCGTACGATTGAAATAAAATTTAGTATCTGTTCCCAACCAAATGGCAGGCCTGTATTCATCATCCCGGGTCTTTGCCAACGCCGGCCTGCTCCAAAGTGAAATGTCCTGGTCCTTGAATCCAGCCGCATTGATCTCCCGGTGGGTTTTTACCTCCATATCGAACAACAGCAGATGGCCGAGGGGACCGTCCTTTTCACCCGGCATTTCATATTTATAAGATTCCAGCGTAGGCCGCGGGTTGGCGATTGAATGAAGAACCCACAGATCCTTCACCTTACGGTTGTCGTCCCGTGTCATAGCAAAATGCTTCGAGTCGGGGCTCCACAGCACAAAGGCCGGTTTGCGTTTGTCTTTGTTCTTTTCCTTATCCACATTCGTCTCCCCACCTCCCCCCAGAACACCGCTGCCATGGTAGCTGTAGTATTCCACTCCGTCTGTCGTCAATGCATGCTCGACGATCGTGCTGTCATCCTCGTTCTTCAACGCCTTTTCATAGTTCGCACGATCCATCCAATACAGATTGAAATGTTTGCCAAATACGATGGTATTGCTGTCCGGCGAGATGGAAGCCCAGTTGGGCTTGTGCTTGGGTTTTGAAAAGCCCGCCAGCTCATTCAATGTGCCATCCAGGAGATTGTATTCAAAATAGAACACCTTCTTATCTTTCGTGGCGACCGTGGGGGCCTTCTTCACCGTGTCCGTCTTGCTCTTCGCCGTGTCCGTCTTTTCCTTTTCCGCATCCTGCGTACTCTTCACCTCGAATTGTATCCAGTTCTCGTCTTTTATAAATCGCATGCTGTCCAGGCCTAAATGCTGCGCATCGAAAGGATCGTGGACAATACGCGTGATGGCCGCCGCCAGCTTTTCATTGTCAAAAAGCAGCTTCTTCTCCCCTTTGACGGGGTCCACGATATACCATTTCTTCCCTTCCGAGGTCTCATATATGTACCACAGCCGATTGCTTTTCTTCAACCAATGCGGGTCAACATTGAGCGTAAAGACCATCTTGTCCAGCTTCCGGGAAGAGAACCGGGCAGCCGCCTGGTAATTGGCTTTGACGACAGGAGTTAACTGGGCTTGGGAAAAGACAACGACGAACAGCAGAGGGGTCAGACAGGCCATACGAAACATAAGCAGAGATGATTTTCCCTAAAATACTTGATTTGAAATTCTAATTTGAACAAAAACATCACTAACATCCACACACGGTCCACCACAAGGATGAATGGGCCGATCCGCCGGCAGTTTTTTACCGCCATTTTTCTTTGAGATATGCGCCGGATTTGCAATTTTTGAGGTATGTTCAACCTGTTCCATCACCATAGCTATTACTATTACCTTATCATCGGCCTGGATATCATATGCATATTACACAGTATGCGTAATGGCACACAGAACAAGTGGATGTTACTCATCGTATTTGCTCCCATCATAGGCGCGGTGGCTTATCTGTTCGTGGAGGTCTTTACCCGCCGGAACCGCACCAATCTACAGGACGGTATTTCCGGGATCCTAACAACCAATAGCGCCCGGATAAGGAAGCTCGAAGAAAACCTGAAACTCACCGACACATTCAACAATCGGATACTGCTGGCCGATGCCTATCTCGCCGCCGGCCACACCGACGGCGCCATCGAATTATATGAATCCAGTCTCACCGGCGCCTTTGAAGAGAATGAGCATGTGATCAAACAGCTTATCATCGCCTATTACAGCAAGGGCGAATATGCCCGTGTAAAGCCTCTCGCAAAGAAGATCTATAACAAGCCGCAGTTTGCCCGTAGCAAAGCGCATGTATACTATGCCATTTCTTTGGAGAAGACAGGGGATATCGCCCAGGCCGAGCAGGAATTTAAAAAGATGAAAGGCCGGTTCTCTCATTTTGAAGCACGGCTGCAATATGGATTGTTCTTAAAAAGGGCGGGAAGGGAGCAGGAAGCCCGGCAGATATTCTCAGATATGGTAGACGAAGCCCCCCACCTCAGCTCCCGGGAGAGAAGAGATAGTCGTACCTGGATCGGCCAGGCGCGTAATGAGTTGAAAGAGAACTAATCTGATTATTTATTCATCATCTGCTTTGCCTCGATAGACAGCGTTGCATGGGGCACCGCTCTCAATCTTGCTTTATCGATGAGTTTACCTGTCACCCGGCAAATCCCGTAGGTCTTATTTTCAATTCGCATGAGGGCTTTCTCGAGATGGTCGATAAATGTGATCTGGCGGCTGGCCATCTGGCTCAGCTGCTCGCGTTCCATACTCATGCTGCCATCTTCCATGGTCATGTAACGTGCGTCATCGTTGTCGCCACCCATTTCGTCCTTGCGAGTGATCAATCCCTGCAAATAGGCCAGTTCCTTCTTAGCTGCATCCAGCTTTCGGTTGATCAGCTCTCTAAATTCTCCGAGTTCTGCGTCGCTATATCTCATAGTGGGTCCAGTTTGATCTTCTTGTGGTGAATCTAATACAGATTTTGTGAATTCTGGTTCGTATTTCCGAACCGTTTTTGTTTTTATTTCCGGGATCACCACCTTGGTCGGTTTTGCAGGCGGAGGAGCCGGTTTCTTTACTTCTGGTTTTATTGCCACAGGGGGCGGAGGGGCTGGAGCCACTTTTCCGGGAGTAGTATTGGGAGCCGCCGGCTTGACCGGGGTCGTTGCTACGGGAGGATGAGCAGGCTGCGATTTTTGGACAGGTTTGGATACAATACTCGCTACAGGCGTCTTCTTGGTGACGACAGCAGTTTTCTTGGCGGGGGTGACGGGGGCAACCTTCTTTACTACCGGCTTGGCAGTACTCTTAGCCGCTGGCACTTTTTTGGTCGCTTTGCTGCCTGACGAGTGGGCAGGTTTTGCGGCCGCCTTTTTCGCCGGCGCTATTTTCTTGACATTAGTAGATTTTTTGGCGGGCTTAGCCGCTTTCTTCTTGGTTGCCATACAATTAGGCTTTTTTTGAAACAAACACTTTTAAAAGATGATCATTCACTTCAATTTCAGTGCCATTAGCCAATTCCGCTACTACCTCGATAGAATCTGCCAAAATTTCCGAGCAAATATAGTCATTAAATTGAGTCAAGGAGTCCTTAAGGGCGGGTACGTCTGAGACTTTTACTAAGATCCTGTCCGTCAATTCATAGCCATTGTCCTTTCTGATCTTTTGGATACGATTGACAAACTCCCGGGCATTGCCCTCATTAGCCAGTTCAGGTGTTACAGTGACATCCAGGGCTACGGTAAGTGTGTCCTTTCCGGCTACAACCCAGCCTGGAATGTCTTCGCTGGCTATTTCCACTTCATTAATCTTCAATATTAATGGTTCGTTTTCAATTAACAAAGTATATATGCCTTCTTTTTCCAATTTTGCTATATCTTCTTGCGAAAACGCCCCCAGCGCAGCACTGACCGCTTTCATCTTCGGTCCCAGCTTCTTCCCCAGCGCGATAAAGTTCGGCTTGATCTTCTTCTTGATAAATCCATCTCCGTCAGAGAGATACTGCAGCTCCTTTACATTCACCTCCGCCTTGACCAGGTCCTCTACCTTCTCCAGCTGATGCTTCATCCCTGGGTTCAATACAGGGATCAATACCTTTTGCAAAGGCTGTCTTACCTTGATGTTCACCTTCTTACGCAAAGACAATACCAGTGAGGAAGCATCCTGGGCCAGTTGCATACGTTCCTCCAGGGAGATGTCGATGACCTTCGTATCCGCCACCGGGAAGTCCGCATGATGCACTGACCCTACTTTTATCCTTCCCGTGACGCTGTTCAGATTGCAGAAGAGCCAGTCCGCAAAAAAGGGCGAGACAGGCGCCATCAGCCGGGCGATAGTTTCCAGACATTCATATAAGGTCTGGTAAGCGCAGAGTTTGTCCTGGCCATATTCCCCTTTCCAGAACCTCCGGCGGCACAGCCGCACATACCAATTGCTGAGATGCTCATCCACAAAGTCCTCTATCAACCTCCCCGCCACCGTGGGTTCATAGTCGTCCAGGCTCTCCACCACCTTGGATACCAGGGTGTTGAGAGAGGAAAGTATCCAACGGTCTATCTCCGGTCGCTCCTCCAAAGGAATATACCCCTCGCCAAAGGTGAACCCGTCCACATTCGCATACAGGGCAAAGAATTGATAGGTATTATATAAGGTCCCAAAGAACTTACGCTGCACTTCCTTGATCCCGTCCAGGTCGAACTTCATGCTGTCCCAGGGCGAAGCATTGGTGATCAGGTACCAGCGGGTAGCATCCGCGCCAAAATCACCGATCGTCTTGAAGGGATCTACCACGTTCCCCACCCGCTTGCTCATTTTATTCCCATTCTTATCAAGGACCAGACCGTTGGATACCACCGTCTTATAAGCGATGCCCGGGTAGCGTTTGTCCAGCTCTTCCGCCGACAGAGGAGCTTTACCCGCCGCCACGGCCGCCTTTTGCAAGGTCTCATGCACCGACTCCTTCAGAAGGGCCGCCAGTGCATGAAGGGTATAAAACCACCCCCTCGTCTGATCCACCCCTTCCGCAATAAAGTCCGCCGGATAGTTCTCCTCGAATGTCTCTATATTCTCGAAGGGGAAATGCCATTGTGCATAGGGCATGGCGCCACTATCGAACCATACGTCGATCAGGTCCGGAACCCGATACATCGGCTTGCCCGTTTTGGCGCCCTTCAGCACTACCTCATCGACAAATGGCTTATGCAAGTCCTTCACCAGGCGATCCACCGTCTGGTCCACCGTCTCACCGGCAGCCTGCTTCATCAGACCCGCCCCAAGCGATATCTTCAATTCATTCCTTAACTGTTCCACACTCCCGATACACAGCTCTTCCTCCTTGTCCTCCGTTCTCCACACCGGCAACGGCGTACCCCAGTACCGGCTACGGCTCAGGTTCCAGTCCACCATATTCTCCAGCCAGTTGCCAAACCTGCCCTCACCCGTGGATTTGGGCTTCCAGTTGATCGTCTTGTTCAACTCTACCATCCTGTCCTTCAATGCCGTCGTCCGGATGAACCAGGCATCCAGCGGATAATAGATAATAGGCTTGTCCGTCCTCCAGCAATGAGGATAGTTGTGCTCGTATTTCTCGATCTTGAAAGCCCTGTTCTCTTTCTTCAGCTTGACACAGATATCCACATTGACATCTACATATTGAGGATCATCCTTATAGTTCTTTACATACCGATTGCTGAATTCACCCAGACCATCCAGGAACTTGCCCTGTTTGTCCACCATGATCAGGATACCGATATCATATTTCTTGCCTACTTTAAAGTCATCCGCGCCAAAGGCCGGTGCCGTATGCACGATACCCGTACCATCCTCCGTCGTGACGAAGTCTCCCAATATCACGCGGAAAGGGTCCCCCCCCGCCTTTTCAGGACTGTTGGCCTCATATGGCAGCAACTGTTCATATCGGCATTCTTCCAGTTCCCGACCCTTAAATTCAGCCAGTATCTTCCAGGGGAGTAGTTTATCCCCCTCCTTGTATCCAGAAAAATCCCCATTTTCTCCTTCGGGCTTGAAATATTTCCCCAATAATGCTTTCGCCAGGACGATATTCACAGGCAGATGGGTATAGGGATTGAAAGTTTTTACCAACACATAGTCGATATTCGGCCCCACCGTAAGCCCCAGGTTGGAAGGCAGCGTCCAGGGAGTCGTCGTCCAGGCCATAAAAAAGACCTCCCCATCCGCCGCTTTAAAAAGAAATTCGCTTTGCGAATTTCTTATCGCCCGAAACATCACCACCGCCGACGTATCCTTCACATCCTTATAAGTACCCGGCTGATTCAGCTCATGGGAGCTTAGACCCGTACCCGCGGCGGGTGAATAGGGCTGTATGCTGACACTCTCATACAAAAGCCCCTTCTTATACAGCTCGCTCAGGATCCACCACAAGGACTCGATATACTCATTCTTGAAGGTTATATAAGGGTCCTTAAGATCGACCCAATAGCCCATACGGCGGGTGATCTCGTCCCATTTATCCTTGTATTTCAATACTTCGCGACGGCATGTCTCGTTGTATTCCGCAACGGATATCTTCTTTCCGATGTCTTCCTTGGTAATACCCAGCATCTTCTCCACACCCAGCTCCACAGGAAGACCGTGGGTGTCCCAGCCACCTTTACGCTTCACCTGGAACCCCTTCATCGTCTTGTATCTGCACACCAGGTCTTTCAGCGTCCGGCTAATGACGTGGTGAATACCCGGGAGACCATTGGCACTGGGAGGACCTTCATAAAATACAAAAGGCGTCGCCCCTTGCCTGAGTTCCACGCTTTTTTCAAAAGCCCGTTCCGCCTCCCATTTGGCCAATATTTCCTGGCTGATAGAGGGTAAATTCAACTGCTGATATTCCTTATACTTGTTGGGCATAAATTTTCTGCTTGTACCTGGCGGACACAGATCCGCTCAGGGGGTGCAAAGTTACGAAATCCAGGCCAATGGCGCGCTGGCCGCCACTCGACAGTTTTTTTTACTGCCCTGCGAACCACACCGCCCTCGTATTGTTAAAGTATTGTCAAAAGGGATTTAGCGCGCCTTTGGAGCGGCTCAGAGTTATCCACATTATCCAGCTTTGGCATAATTTGTGGTTAATTAGTTTTCAGAAAAATGATAACAAGGGTTTAAGGACCCTCCAGTTCATATAAATAAAGAAATTTAAATCCCTTAATGTGATAATTAGCTGATTTTCAGCCACATTAAGTCAACTCTTTCTACGGTTTAGGGTTTAGGGGTTAAAAAGGGGGGTATTCCTACTCCCCTTCCTTTTAAAATCTCCCTCCGTACGTACTATCCTGACCGTCACACCTTATTCACATCTGTTGTATCCGTAACCACCCGTTTTTAATCTCTGATATTACCTTTGTAAGAACCCGATCGACAAGCACCAGCCTCAAAACGTCCGGAAAGCGGATCCTGAAAAGTGATACCCGTTTTCCGGAAAAGATTTTTATGATCGGCTCCCCGCCAAACGCGGACATGGCCGGCCAACGAACCCAGGTTCGTTGAACCCAATTCCTGATGACCAATCAAAGAGTTCAGTTTCCTGAAAACCACCTTTTTTACCCCGGATAGAAAAAAGACCCTCCCGCGCACCAACGCCGGGAGGGTTAATCTTTTAGAGGCCTGTCCGGCATAGAGCACTGTCCGCGACGTCTTATTTTCCCGTCCGCACCTTCTTGTAGATACGCACCGCACTCATCAAAACAATCACGAACCCAAACAGCCCCGCCAATCCCCAGGCCCAGCTCATATTTTGTTTTACTACCACCAGCATGACGATCGCTACGAGGAAGATGGTAGCGATCTCATTCCAGATCCGCAGCCGCTGCGAGGACCACTTGAATATACCCTTCATCTGTTGCTGATAGATGGATTGAAGAGAGAAATGATATAGATACAATCCCACGACAAAACCCAGCTTTATCGCCAGCCAGGTGGGAACAGATCCCATCAGGATCATCATCCAGGGACCGAATATCAACGTGAGTATGGCCGAAGGCCAGGTGATGATAAACCACAGCCGGCGGATCATGATCCTGTACTGCTGTTGCAGGATAGTCCGCTCCGGTTCCGGCTTCTGCGCCGCCTCCGCATTGTAAATAAAGAGACGCACCATGTAGAACAACCCGCTGAACCAGGTGACGATAAAGATGATGTGCAGCGCTTTGACATAATTATACATAGGACTTCGATTGTTCCAGGATCATCTCCTCTTTGCCTTCCCGTATATCTCTCGCCCACCCCGCCAGGGTCTGCACCCACAATGGCTCCACATTCAGACAAGGTATCATCTCATACTCCACACCCCCTGCCGCTATAAATGTTTCCCTTCCCCGCATAGCAATCTCTTCCAGTGTTTCTAAACAGTCGCTTACAAATGCGGGACAAAGGATCAGCAGCTTCCTGATACCTTCCTTCGGCATCTGCTCCAACCTCACATCCGTGAAAGGCTCCAGCCACCCCTTGCCCAGCCGCGATTGAAAAGAATTGCTGTACTTGCCCTCCGGTATGCCCAATCTCTGCACTACCTCTTTGGTAGTGGCAAAACACTGGTGACGATAGCAGCGGCCATGCGCCATCGAAGGAATATCGCAACAGTCCGATGACGACAGGCAATGCTGATGCGTTGGATCTGTCTTTTTGATATGACGGGCAGGTATACCATGGTAGCTGAATAAGATCTGGTCATAGTCACGCTCCAGATAGGGTCGTATCAGCTCACTCAAGGCATGCAGATAGCCAGGGTCATTGTAGAATGGTTTTATAAACCGCAGACGGAACTTATATCCTTTCTTTTTATATATCTCGCGCGCGTATTCCACCGCCGTCTCGTAGCTCGCCATGGCATAATGAGGATACAGGGGTACCGCAATAACTTCTTCCAGCTGCGGCACACGGCTTAGCAATCGGTCAAACGCCCACTCCACCGATGGATTGCCATAACGCATCGCGATCTCCACCGGCTCGTCCACCAGCGGCTGCAACAATTCCTGCAATTGCCGGGTCAGATGGATCAGGGGAGAACCATCCTTGGTCCAGATAGTCCGATAAGCCTCCGCAGAGTTCTCCGTCCGGGTGGGCACAATAATACCCTGTACGAGTATCTTACGGAACAGCCAGGGGTAGTCGATAACCCTTCCATCCATGAGGAATTCTGTCAGATAACGTTTAACATCCGGCGCCTCCGTGGAATCAGGCGATCCCAGGTTCATTAACAAAATGGCGCGCTTCACCGGTGAATTGATCATGTGGCAAATGTATGCTAGGAAATTGTCACGACATTGTAATAAACGGGCCCAAACCCGTTTTAGATCGTATGATTCTTATCACCCCCACAATTGATCAGGATCATCAAACCCCACCGCCTGCCGGCTATCTTTGTCCTGCCCGTCCTGGAACAGGCCGACCGTCACACGAAATGACAGTCTAATGACAGAAAAATTCGTTTTATAGGAACCCTTCAAAGTAATTTTGCGTACTTAATCAGAACCAGCAGGACACTAATGCCAAACAGACCCACTGATATCTCTAAATTCTTTATCGCAGGCATCAACTATAAGAAGACAGATGCGGCTATCAGAGGTCAGTTTGCCGTCAGCCCCGAGCAATACGAAAAGCTGCTCACGCTCGCACCCAGCCATCACTTGCATGAACTGTTCGTTCTATCCACTTGCAACAGAACAGAGATCTATGGATTCGCCGAAGAGCCCGCCCAATTGATCGAGCTGCTCTGCACCCAAACCATCGGCACTCCAGGGGCTTTTTCAAAGATCGCCTATATAAAGAATGGCCTGGAAGCCGTAGAACATCTTTTCGAAGTAGCCGCCGGATTGGATTCACAGATACTGGGAGATTACGAAATAGTCGGCCAGATCAAAGGCGCCATAAAATTTGCCCGTGAGCGTCAGTTCATCGGCCCCTTCATGGAGAGGCTTGTCAACTGTGTGCTGCAGTCCTCCAAATCCATCAAGAATCAGACAGCCCTTAGCGGCGGCACCGTTTCCGTCTCCTTCGCCGCCATTCAGTATATAAAGGAAAAAATGGGTCAGGTGTCCGGTAAGAAGATCCTGCTCATCGGCGTCGGCAAGATAGGCCGCAACACCTGTCGCAATATGGTCGACTACCTCGACACCCGGGATATCACGCTGGTCAACAGGACAGAGGATAAGGCCGCCGCACTGGCAAAAGAAATGGGTCTCCGTCATGCCCCTCTCGAAAAAGTGGCCGAACACATCGGAGAGTCAGACATCATCCTCGTAGCCACCAATGCCGAACAGCCCACGCTGCTCCATCAGCACCTCGAAGGCAAAGGAGACAAAATGCTCATCGATCTTTCCATCCCCTGTAATATAGAAAAATCAGCTTCCGAACTGCCCGGCGTCACCCTCGTGAATGTCGACGAGCTCTCAAAGCTGAAGGACGAGACCCTCCAGAAGAGGGAGGCCGAAGTGCCCAAGGCAACAGCCATCATCGCCGAACATATCCAGGAATTCATGGAATGGCACGACATGCGGAAATATGTTCCCGTACTGAGAGCCGTCAAGACCAAGCTGAAAGAAATGCATACCTGCCCCATCTTCAGCAAGCTGTCCGGTGAACCTTTTCCTTCCACCATCCACACGGATGAACAAATTCAACGCGTCATCAATGGCATGGCCACCAAAATGCGCCAGCACAATCAAGGTGGCTGTCACTATATAGAGGCCATCAACGAATACATCGCTACAGGCCCACAATGCTCCGCTCCTGCGGCAGCCACCGCTTAAATCGATCCTCACATGCACACACCGATCCGGATAGGCACAAGAGAAAGTCAGCTGGCTGTCTGGCAGGCCACCCAGGTAAAAGAGTTAATATCACAGCAAGGCATCATCGCGGAACTCGTTTTTATCAAGAGCGAAGGCGACATCGACCTCAAGACCCCCTTGTATGAAATGGGTGTTCAGGGCGTCTTCACCCGCAGCCTCGACAGCGCGCTGTTAAATAATAGGATCGACATCGCCGTACATTCGATGAAGGATGTACCGACACAACTACCCCAGGGCATCCGTCAGGCCGCCGTCCTGAAAAGAGGCCCCGTATACGATCTGCTGGTCTATAAGACCGATCCTGCCTTCCTGGCCCAAAAAGAATACATCGCCCATATAGCTACCAGCAGCATCCGCCGCAAGGCGCAGTGGCTGCACAAATACCCCGGACACCAGATCCATAATCTCCGGGGCAATGTCAATACCCGCCTCAGACGGCTGGAAGAAGAGAGCTGGGATGCCGCCATCTTCGCACAGGCAGGGCTCGAACGTATCCATCTTCGCCCCGAAAAAAGTTTGCTCCTCGATTGGATGCTGCCCGCCCCCGCACAGGGCGCCATCATGATCGTATCCAGGGAGGAGGACGAGATAGCCGCCAATGCATGCGACCCCCTGAACGATCCCGACACCGCCTTTTGCACACAGATAGAGCGCGAATTCCTGCGTACCCTCCTGGGTGGATGCTCCACTCCTATCAGCGCGCTTGCTGAAATAGAAGACGATGAGCTTTTTTTTAGAGGCCATATCCTGTCCCTGGACGGACATGAAAAAGTGGAGGTCGAAAAGATATTACCCATCGACAGAGCAGCCGGCATCGGCAGGCTCGCCGCAGAAGAATTATTGGAGAATGGAGGGAAAGCCATAGCCGACAGCATACGGGCCGCAGCCGCCCCGGCGTCCGCCTCCCACAACTCATAAAATGACAGAACCAACAATCCGCATATTATCTACCAGACCCCTGGAGCAGGGCTTGCTCGACCAGGCCGCCCGGGCAGGCATCCGGATCGACTCGTTATCCTTCATCGACACCAAACCCATCCGGGATACAGCGTTGACACATCAGGTACAGCAGCTGGGATCTCAGCCCCTGACAGCCGTTTTCACCAGCATGAACGCCGTCGAGGCAGTTGCCGGCCACCTGGCGCAGCAGCCCGCCCCGGAAGATTCACCCACCAGGCCCCCCTGGCGGGTATTTTGCATCGGCGCCGCAACGAGGCGCCTGGCAGAAGCCCAGCTCGGCCCGGCCGCAGGCACAGCCCCCTCGGCAGCAGCGCTTGCCGATGTGATACTGGAACATCACCTGTCCGAAGTCTTCTTTTTCTGCGGGGACCGGCGAAGAGAGGAATTGCCCGGCAGGTTGACCACAGCAGGCGTCGAGGTGCATGAGGTCGTTGTCTACCGGACAACACAGACACCTCACACGGTAAAGGGGCCCTATGACGGTATCGTCTTTTTCAGCCCCAGCGCCGTGCATAGTTTTTTTTCTGTGAACAGCACAACGGAAAAAACCATTTTATTTGCCATTGGAAAGACCACCGCCGAAACCATCCATACCTATGTCAACAACTCCGTAATCACCAGCGCCACCCCCGAAAAGGAAGGCCTGGTACGACAACTGATCGATTACTATGAGCGCCTGAAGGGCGCTCGTCCGTAGGACAATCATTAGCCCTTTGCGGAAATTGGGCTACTTTTAAATACAGACCAATTTCCGCACATTTATGAGCGACAGAATGGCGCTCGTCAGAAGGACAATCAAAAGAATATATGAGCCAACTAAAGAACGACTTATTATTGAGAACGCTGAAAGGACAAAAGACTGAACGCACCCCCGTATGGATGATGCGACAGGCAGGCCGCTATCTCCCCGACTATATGAAGCTGAAGGAGAAATACTCCTTTTTCGAACGCTGCCAGACACCCGAACTCGCCACAGAGATCACCATCCAGCCCGTAGAGCAGGTCGGTGTGGATGCCGCCATCATCTTCTCCGACATACTGGTAGTACCGCAGGCCATGGGACTGGAAGTGGAAATGATCGAAGGCAAAGGCCCCTTGCTGCCACAACCCATAAAAGATCAAAAAGACCTTGCACGGCTTCACCTGCCCGACGTAGAAGAATCCCTGGGCTATGTATTCGATGCCCTCCGCCTTACCAAAAAGACCCTGGATGGCCGTGTACCCCTTATCGGCTTCGCGGGCGCTCCCTGGACCCTGCTATGCTATATGGTACAGGGCAAAGGCTCCAAGACATTCGACGAAGCAAAGGTCTTTTGTTATACCCAGCCAGAAACAGCCCATCAGCTGCTACAGATGATCACCGACACCACCATTGCCTATCTGAAAGGACAGGCCAGGGCCGGCGCCGACGTCGTACAGATATTCGACTCCTGGGGAGGTCTGCTCGGACCCGATGATTTCGAGAACCTTTCCCTTAGGTATATACGCCAGATAGTGGAGGCATTGAAAGACGAAGTGCTGACCATCATCTTTGCAAAAGGAGCCTGGTCCTCCCTGGAAGGCATGGCCGCCACCGGCGCGCATGGCCTTGGCATCGACTGGTGTATCCGCCCGCAGATGGCCCGTCAGCTGGCCGGCCCTAAAACAGCTCTGCAGGGGAATTTCGACCCTGCCAAGCTCCTGTCCCCCATCCCTGTGATACAAAAGGAAGTGCGTGCTATGATGGATGCATTCAAAGGACATCCGCATATAGCCAATCTGGGACATGGCATCCTCCCCAACGTACCCGTGGATCATGCCAGGGCCTTTGTACAGGCCGTGAAGGACTATCGTCCGAGTGGTCTCTGACCCGCCGAAAATTGGAATTTCTTAAAATAAAGGCTTTATGGAGCCCAATAAAATGCTTTACAAGACAGATACGCATGCTTTCCGGGACAGGTGGATAGCATATATCCACGACCTGCAGAACAACATCTGTCAGGGCCTGGAGGACGTCGACGGCCGGGCGAAATTCATCACCGACGAATGGGAGAGAGAAGGCGGCGGCGGCGGTATCACCAGGGTCATTGCAGATGGCGTCGTCTTCGAAAAGGGAGGGGTCAATACATCCGTAGTGTGGGGTAAGGTCACCGACATGATGCGGGCACAGTTAAAGATCGACGGCTCGAAATGGTTCGCCGCCGGACTCTCGCTCGTGATCCATCCCCTGAATCCCTATGTACCTACCACCCACGCCAACTGGCGGTATTTTGAATTGTATGACGAACAGGGCAATGTCACTGACAGATGGTTTGCCGGCGGCTCCGACCTCACGCCTTACTATTTGTTCGAAGAAGATGCAAAACACTTCCACAGCACGCTAAAGACTGTCATGGACAACTACGGAAAAGAGAAATACCCGCAATACAAAAAATGGTGTGACGAATACTTCGTCAACAAACATCGCTCCGACGAGATGCGTGGCATCGGCGGCGTGTTCTACGATCACCTGCGCCCCACTGATGAGGCCGGAGCCGAGGAACTGCTCGCCTTTCAGCAGGCCGGTGGCAATGCCTTTCTGCCCGCCTATACACCCATCGTCCTTCGGAGAAAGGATACACCCTATGGGGAAAGAGAAAAAGAATGGCAGGAGATACGAAGAGGGCGTTATGTGGAATTCAACCTCGTCCATGACAGAGGAACCCTCTTTGGGCTCAAGACACAAGGACGCACCGAGAGCATCCTGATGAGCCTGCCCCCACGGGCACGCTGGGCTTATAATTATCAACCACAACCCGGGACACCCGAGGCCGAATTGCTCGACGCCTGCCTCCATCCCAGGGAATGGACCAAATAAACCGCCCCGACAAATAAGATCACTATAAAAAGCTTAACTATGTATCTCCAACGACGCAATCGCATTCTAAGAAAGACGCCCGCCATCCGCGCCATGGTGGCCGAGACCATACTTACTCCTAACGATTTTATCGTGCCCCTCTTCATCGACGAGGGCAAGGGTCAGCAGCATGAGATACCCTCCATGCCCGGCTATTATCGTCGCAGCATCGATGGCACCGTGAAAGAGGTAAAAGAGCTGTGGAGCCTCGGCATCAGGAGCGTCCTCCTCTTTATCAAGTGCAGGGACGAACTGAAAGACAACACCGGCCGGGAAGCCTGGAACCCCAATGGTCTCATGCAGGAAAGCATCCGCGCCATCAAGGACGCCGTACCGGATATTGTCGTGATGACGGACGTAGCCCTCGACCCCTATTCCTCTTACGGGCATGACGGTATTGTAGAGAATGGGGAGATCGTAAATGACCCCACCGTCGAAGCCCTCGTAAAAATGAGCCTTAGCCATGCCGATGCAGGCGCCGACTTTGTAGCCCCCAGCGATATGATGGATGGCCGTATCGGGGCCATACGTCAGGCCCTGGAAGAGAATGGCTACACGCAGACAGGCATCATGGCATACAGCGCAAAGTATGCGTCCTGCTTCTATGGTCCATTCAGGGACGCCCTGGACTCCGCACCCGGCTTTGGAGATAAGAAGACATACCAGATGGATTATGCCAACAGGATAGAAGCCATTAAAGAAGCGCAGATGGATGTGGAAGAAGGCGCCGACATCGTGATGGTCAAGCCCGCTCTGCCCTATCTCGACATCATCCGCGAGGTGAAGGATGCTGTGGAAGTGCCCGTCAGCGCCTATAATATCAGCGGCGAATATGCAATGATCAAGGCCGCCGCCAAAATGGGATGGATCAACGAAGAAAAGGCGATACTGGAAACCCTCACCTCGATCAAGCGAGCCGGAGCCGATCTTATAGCCACGTATTTTGCAAAGGACGCCGCCAGATTGTTAAACAAATAACCCGGGACCTGATCCCTGACATTCTAAGAAACTCAGCATATGTACGAAAAAAGCCAGCAACTTTTTGAAAGAGCACAACAAAGCATTCCCGGCGGCGTCAACTCTCCCGTCCGCGCCTTCCGCAGCGTAGGCGGCACCCCACTGTTCATCCAGAGGGCGGAAGGCCCCTATCTCTATGACGTAGATGGCCACCGTTACATCGACTATATCGCTTCCTGGGGACCCATGATACTCGGGCATGCCTGGCAGCCCGTTGTAAAGGCCATACAGGAATATGCCGTTTATTCTACCTCTTATGGCGCCCCCACCCAGCTCGAGGTCGAAATGGCCGAGCTTATCATCAGTATGGTCCCCAACGTCGACCTGATACGCATGGTCAGCAGCGGCACGGAAGCTTGCATGAGTGCCATTCGCCTGGCAAGAGGATATACAGGAAGGAACAAGATCATAAAGTTCGAAGGCCATTACCACGGCCATGCCGACCCCTTTCTTGTCAAGGCGGGCAGCGGCGTAGCCACCTTCAATATCCAGACCGTACCCGGCGTAACACCCGGCGTAGCTCAGGACACCCTCACCGCACCCTACAACGACCTGAATGCCGTAAAAAAAATTGCAGATGAGCATCGCGGTGAGATTGCCGCCATTATCGTAGAGCCCGTAGCCGGCAATATGGGCTGTATCCTTCCCCAGCCCGGCTTCCTGGAGGGGTTACGCAGTCTTTGCGACATCGAAGGCATCGTGCTGATCCTCGATGAAGTAATGACTGGCTTCCGCCTCGCACCCGGCGGCGCCCAGGAAAGACTGGGTATCCGCGCTGACCTGCTCACTTATGGCAAGGTCATTGGAGGAGGCATGCCCGTAGGCGCCTTTGGCGGCAGAAAAGAGATCATGCAGCATATCGCCCCCCTGGGAAATGTCTACCAGGCAGGCACGCTCAGCGGCAACCCCATCGCCATGATCGCAGGCTATACCCTGTTGAAGGAACTAAAGAACAATCCCAAAATATATACGGAGCTGGAAGAAAAGACCATCTACTTGAGGGACGGCCTCGACAAAGCCCTGAAATCATGGGGACAGCCCTATCAGATCAATCAGCTCGGGTCCATGATCAGCGTGCACTTCAGCGACCATCCCGTCACCGACTTCGCCACCGCTTCTGCTGCCAATAACCAGCGCTTCAAAATCTTCTTCCACGCACTGTTGAAAAGAGGGGTTTATCTGCCCCCCAGCGCGTTCGAGAGCTGGTTCCTGAACAATGCATTGAAGAAAGAAGACCTCGACGCCACGATCAAGGCCGTGCAGGAGAGTCTCCGGGAATTGTAACAGCTCTTCCACGCCAGGCGCCGGCCAGCCGAAAGGCTGGTCAGGCTCAATGGAGCAAGAGTTCACAAGGCTTCAACCCCGTGTGTTTCTTAAAGGCAGTGGAAAAATGGGAGATGGAGGAATAACCCAGCATGATGGACACTTCCGTAACGCTAAGCCCTTTTTCATACAGCAGGTAGCGGGCGTGCTCCATACGCTGGCTTTGGTAGAAGTCGAAGATGGTCGTACCGAACATTTCCTTGAACCCCTTCTTCAGATAGCATTCATTGATCGCTACCTTCCGGCTCAATTCCTTGATCGTAAGAGGCTCGCCGATATGCTCCAGCAGGATCTCACGCGCGCGTACGATCTTTTCCCTGTCCGCCTCATTGGCCAGGAATTTGCATTGGAAGCCTTCCACCTCTTTTTCCCCCACCATGCATTCCAGGCTGTACAACAACAGCATCTGGCATTGCGCATTGATAAAGATATTTTCCAGGCTATCTGTATAGCCATGACCCAGAAGGGCTTCCAGCACCAGCCGGGTCCTTCCGCAGATAGAAAGTATCTTGGAGAATGAAGATGGATGACGAAAATCCAATATATCCTGGCTCAACGTGCTTTCCGCCTTGCGCGGCCTTCCGAACTGGGAGAGATGCACCGCGAGGAATCGGAAGCTGAGCACATCCACCGTACCCACCTTCTCGGAGCAGCCCGGCGTCTCACTTGCCTTACAGGCGCTGCATTCCGCACTGTTCTTACGACAATACACATTTCCAGCTATGCAAAACTGCAATTCTAAGTAATTCTGAGAGGGGTCGTCTTTTTTGTAATGATAGGCCAGCATGCCCATATCATCCAGGCTCCATTGAGGATGACGTTCGTACCGGCGGATGCTATATTGTACCGACCCTGGTATATGTCGTTCTTTTTCATCGACTAAGGACAATTGTCCCTGCATCACGGGCTGTTTATAAGCCATCATCAGTATGTCAGGAGCCTGGTACATAAGGCTGCAAATTTAACTCAGAATTGTCAATAAAACAGCTGGTATCCTGAAGGGGTATTTTATGACAAATATGTGACGAATTTATCCCCAAACCTGACGGTTTTGGGGGCCTTTTCACGATGTCCGGACCCGCGGTCCGGGGCCTTTACACGGAGGCTAAATTATTGTCCTTCGGACGTCCTCGCTGTGCGAGGACCTGGGTTATTTTTCGTACATTTGCAAACCCTATTAATTTATTGTTAACGACAATATTTTCATACAAAATATGAGTGAACCAACACAGGAAATCCTGACCCCCGCCAGTAACGGATATGGTGCAGATAGTATCCAGGTCCTGGAGGGATTGGAAGCCGTTCGCAAGCGCCCTGCCATGTACATCGGCGACATCGGAGTAAAAGGTCTTCATCACCTCGTATATGAGGTCGTAGACAACTCCATCGACGAAGCCCTCGCAGGGTACTGTAAGAACATCAACGTCACTATTCTCGAAGACAATTCCATAAAAGTAGAGGACGACGGCCGCGGTATCCCCACCGGGATAAATACCAAGGAAAAAAAGAGCGCCCTCGAGATGGTTATGACCATCCTCCACGCCGGTGGTAAGTTCGACAAGAACACCTACAAGGTATCAGGCGGTCTCCACGGCGTGGGTGTCAGCTGCGTCAACGCACTTAGCTCCCATCTGCACGTCACCGTATACCGGGAAGGCAAGATCTTTGAACAGGAATACAATATCGGTATCCCGCAATATCCCGTACGGGAGATTGGCGTCAGCGAGAGAACAGGCACCACCACACAATTCTGGCCCGATGCCTCCATCTTTCAGGTCACCGTTTACAACAAGGAGATCCTCGAAGGCCGCCTTCGTGAACTGGCTTTCCTGAATCGCGGCGTCCGCATCACCCTCAACGATCTTCGCGAGAAGGAAGAGGATGGCAGCACCTATTCCAAGACCTTCTACAGCGAAGGGGGTATCATCGAATTCGTTGAAATGCTGGACAAGAACGCCGGCCGCGTCCCGCTGATCCCGAACATTATTTACGTCGAAGGCCTGGATGAAACCACCAACATCGCCGTGGAAGTAGCGCTTACCTACAACGACAGCTACAACGAGCACATCTATTCGTACGTCAACAACATCAATACCATCGAGGGCGGTACACATGTCGCCGGCTTTCGCAGAGCCCTTACCCGTGTCTTCAAGGCCTATGGAGAAAAGCAGGGTCTTTTTGAAAAGGCCAAGGTGGAAATAGAAGGCGATGACTTCCGCGAAGGTCTTAGCACCATCGTTTCCGTCAAGGTGCCCGAGCCCCAGTTCGAAGGCCAGACCAAGACCAAGCTCGGCAACAGCGAGGTCAGCGGCGTGGTAGACTCCACCGTCTCGAAAGTGCTGGACGCCTACCTGGAAGAAAATCCTCGTGAGGCAAAGAATATCATAAACAAGGTCATTCTCGCCGCACAGGCACGCGCAGCCGCAAAAAAGGCAAGAGAGCTTGTACAACGGAAGAGCGTCCTCAGCGGCGGCGGATTGCCCGGCAAACTGGCCGATTGTTCCGACCGTGATCCGGATCGTTGCGAACTCTATCTCGTCGAAGGTGACTCCGCCGGTGGTACCGCCAAACAAGGCCGCGACCGGAGTTTCCAGGCCATCCTGCCACTGAGAGGTAAGATCCTCAACGTGGAGAAGGCAATGGAACATAAGATCTACGAGAACGAGGAGATCCGGAATATGTATACCGCACTCGGCGTCACCGTCGGTACACCCGAAGACCCCAAGGCATTGAATCTTGCCAAGCTCCGATATCACAAAGTCATCATCATGACCGATGCCGACGTGGACGGCAGCCATATCGCTACCCTGATCCTTACTTTCATCTATCGCTATATGAAGGAACTGGTGGAACAGGGATATATCTACATCGCACAGCCGCCCCTTTACCTCGTCAAGAAAGGCAAGGAACAATCTTATGCATGGAATGAGGAGCAACGGAGAGGATGGGTCGAAAGATTGGGCGGAGGAAAAGAAGACAGCGTCACCGTCCAGCGATACAAAGGTCTGGGAGAAATGAACGCAGAACAATTGTGGGATACCACCATGAACCCCGATACCCGTACTCTAAAACAAGTCACTATCGAGAGCGCCGCGGAAGCCGATCGCATCTTCAGCATGCTGATGGGTGATGAGGTTGCGCCCAGAAGGGACTTCATCGAGAGCCATGCAAAATATGCAAAGCTCGACGTGTAGACCTGCCAATCCGCATAACACTAACAGGGTATTTTGATCTTTTAGAGGTCTGGCAGCAGTTTTTTTTCCTGCCGGACACGCTAAATAGTATAAAATATCAATATTTGGTACTAATCTTGTGTTCAATTAGCAGACACTAAATCAATAAACTATGTCAACGGTAACACTCACGGCCTACAACGTTAAGACGAAAGAAAAGAATGTACCCATACAGGATGCCGTCATTACAAAGACAGCTAAAGGCGCTTATATGGCGCAAGGCCACGACGGCAAAGGCAACAAGCTGACTACTCTCCTCGGCGAAGAAAAAGCCCTGGCCGCCATCAAAGCCGGCGTCGCCAAACAAGGCTGGTAAACATATCTCAATAGAGAGTTGTGCGACGGCTGTCGCACAACTCTTCGTGTCTATAATATATATCTGCAGCCTACGGTGAAACTGCTCAGCGGCCGGCTCAGCGTAGTTCCCATGGCAATAGTATTGGATTTACTTGGGTTAACGTTCGAATTCGCATCCTCCCCCTTATCACTAAAATACGTATAGCCCGCACTTACCAGACTCGCAAATCCAGCCTCGAGCATCCATCGACTCGCTACACGATAAACCATACCTCCTGTAAAAGAAGCTGTGACAGACCACATCTTTTGATCTATATATAAACCAGGCACCGTATCATTTTCGAGTTTTCTACGACCGCCCATTCCCGTTAGACCACCCTCCGCATAGAATGCAAAGCCATGACCCAGGTCCGTGTACCGCCGGATATAGACGGCGAGCCCATAATTGTTGGATTCATAATAATTCCTGTATATATACGGCGGGGTCGTCCCCTGGAAATTGATATATTGATCCTCTTTTGAATGCGAATACAATAATCTGCCGCCAAATTCGAGATTGTCTTTGATCGCCCACCCCACCGACGGAGCCACAATGGTCGTATTCCCCTTGCTATAATCCGGGGTCGGATATGTACTGTTGTGATTGCTAAATTGGATGCTGCACCCCAGCAACGCTTGCCCTTTTTTGATCTGCGCGCGCCCGGTGCAAAACACCAGCAGGCCCGCTGTTAGCAGATAGATATATTTAATCATATAAATAATTTGGAAGAATAAAGACTATATGACCCACTTGATCCCAATGACGAAGTTCTGCAGCGCCTGACTGAAGTTGGTCCCCACCTGGAAATAATGCGATTTCGTAGCGTTGGGGCTTTGTCCGTAATTGGCATGTTGGTATTGCATGTACGCGAGATTTTGGATGCCCGTCTCCAACTGTACATGCGGACTGATGAAATAGGCAATGCCCGGGTAGAATCCGGCCAGGATCGAGTACGTCTTGGTAGCCGGTGGTTTAGGATAGCCCTCAGTATAATTATTGGCAGGGGTATATTGGCCGCCCAAACTGCCCTCTCCAAAAAGAGCAAAGCCTGCCCCCAGGATCTTATATTTCCGCGCAAAAACACCCAATCCATAAGTATCCGAAACATTAACCGACCTGGGCGTGCCGCCAGTTATATACTTGTTATGACTATAGGTGAGGCTAAAGCCCACAACAAGCCCGTCCTTCACCGCCCGTCCAATGGATGGCATCAGCGAATAACTTGTTTGCTTATTGATTTCATTAGTGCCCCCGGTGGTTGAATGTGCATCGTAAAAATTGACGTTCCCACCCAGCAGAATATCTCCCTTTTTGAGCTGGGCATGGGCAATACATACGAGTAGCAATCCCGCTGACAGCAGGTAAAATTGTTTTTTCATAATAAGTGATTTATACCGGTAAAGATTAGAGGAAAAAAGAGATCTTCATAGAGGAGAGAACGTCTTTCACAAAAGTTTATCGATAGTATTAAAGGTCTCTTAAAAGAGAAACCTCATGCAGCGGAGTGCATGAGGCTTGTGAAAACAAATCATAACTATATTCTGTCCGCTCCAAAATAGCTGTGCAGCGCCTTGGGCAGAGCAATATGATCTTCCGCCTGATGATTCTCCAGCAGACATGCCACAATACGCGGCAGGGCCAGCGAGCTTCCATTTAAAGAATGCACCAGCTGCGTTTTCCCACCGCCATCCTTGAACCGCGCCTTCATCCGATTGGTCTGGAATGCTTCGAAATTGCTCACCGAGCTGACCTCCAGCCATTTTTCCTGCGCAGCGCTGTACACCTCGAAATCATAGGTCATGGCAGAGGTAAAACCCATATCCCCACCGCAGAGCCGCAGGATACGATAGGGCAGCTCCAGCGACAGCAACAGCTTCTCCACATGCGCTACCATATCCTCCAACACTTCATAGCTCGTGGATGGATGCACCAGCTGCACGATCTCCACTTTGTCGAACTGATGCAGACGATTGAGCCCCCGCACATCTTTGCCATAGCTGCCCGCTTCCCGGCGAAAACAGGGCGTATAAGCAGTCATCTTTATCGGCAGCTGCGTTTCTTTTAAGATCTCGTCCCGATAGATATTCGTCACAGGTACCTCCGCCGTAGGTATCAGATAGAGGTTGTCTTCGCCCACATAATACATCTGCCCTTCCTTATCCGGCAATTGTCCCGTACCACGGGCCGAAGCTTCATTCACCATGATCGGCGGCTGGTATTCCGTATACCCCGCAGCCGTATTGTAATCCAAAAAATACTGGATCATGGCCCTTTGCAACCTCGCCCCCTTGTTGATATAGACCGGAAAACCGCTGCCCGTGACCTTATTTCCCAGCTCAAAGTCGATGAGATTGTATTTTTTAGCCAGGTCCCAGTGCGGCTGGGCCGTCTTGGGCAAGTTGGGTTTTATTCCCCCTTCCCGAATAGTGACATTGTCCGCAGGCGTCTTACCCCAGGGGACAGCCGCAGCAGGAAGATTGGGCAGCCGTATCAGCGTAGCATTCAGCTCCTCTTCCACTGCAGCAAGCTGTTCTGCTATCGGCCCTAATGAAGATTTCAAGTCCGCCACCTCCTGCTTCTTCCCTTCGGCCTCCTGTTTCTGCCCTTTGGCCATCAGTTGGCCTATTTCCTTTGATGTAGAATTAATTTTGGATTGGGTAGTATCGGACTCTAATTGCAACTTCTTGCGCTGGTCATCCAGCTTTATGATCTTGTCTACCAGGTCCGTGTCAGTGAAATTTCTCACCCCCAGCCTCTCCTTTACAAACTCCGGGTCCTGACGGATAACTGCCAACTGTAACATCTTCTGAGATTTTTGGTAAAGATAGCATTGTAAAAGCGTATTTTTAGCACAAAACCTCTCATATGCTCGACCAGACCATGATCACCACCAGCACCAATCTCGAAGGCTATCGCATCTCACGCAACCTCGGCGTAGTACGGGGCATCACCGTACGCAGCCGCAGCGTACTTGGCAACATCGCCGGCGGATTACAGACACTCTTTGGTGGACAGATATCTATCTATGTAGACCTTTGTGAAAAGACGAGGGAAGAAGCTTTTCAATACATGATGCAACATGCGGCGGAGCGGGGCGCAAATGCCATCGTCAACATGCGCTACGACGCTAACGAAGTGATGAATGGTGTCACCGAAGTACTGGCCTACGGAACAGCCGTCGTCGTCGAAAAGATCTAGCCCCAAGCTCCTGGAAGGAGCTCGTCCGAAGGCCTAATCATTAGAACCTTGCGGGATTGGGCTACCTTCAAATACAGACCAATCCCCGCACATATTCCGTACCTTTGCGTCATGCAACAAGCACAAGACGACCTGCAGACGCGGTGGTGGAACCTGGAAGCACGGCTGGTGGAAAGATTCGGGAAAAAGCCCGATATGGAAACCATCCTTTTTCTCGTTGGCATCCAGGAGTTCGGAGAGTTGAGAAATAAATTTTCGAAGGAGCAGAAGCAGGACCTCATGCATATAGCTGTCTGCTCATTATTTCGTCAGAGCGGCTACTACGAGCTGGAGCGCGTGGATGAGGATGGCTGGCCCCATTTCAGGCAATTGAAAGCCCTTCCCGTAATGACCATGCCAGAGCAAGAGAATTTCCTGAAAGATCATATTTTGCTATATTTCGAGAACATAGGATTTTAACCCGCTGCTTATGCGCTTTGGCATTTCCCTGCTCGTCCTCGCTGTTATCACCATATATTCCTGTAATCCCAGACTGGCCGGTGGCCTGCGAAAGCATGATCTGCACAAGGATGTAGAGATGATCACTACCAGAGGTACTATTATACTTCGCTTGTCCGACTCCACCCCTTTACACAGCGGCAATTTTCGGACGCTGGTAAAGAAAGGGTATTATGACAGCATCTTATTTCATCGTGTCATCCGCCGGTTTATGATCCAGGCGGGGGACCCCAACAGTAAGCATGCTACAGCCGGCGCGTCCCTGGGAGATGGCGGTCCCGCTTATACCGTTCCGGCGGAATTCCGGACTTTCCTTTTTCACAAAAGAGGAGCTTTGGCCGCAGCCAGGGAAGGAGACGATGTAAATCCTCAAAAGGCCAGCAGCGGCAGCCAGTTCTATATCGTCCAGGGTAAGGTGTTCAGTCCCGCTGGCCTGGATTCCATAGAACAGTTCAGGCTCAAGGGAAGAAAGATCCCCGAAGACCAGCGGGCCGTTTATCAGTCCCTCGGAGGAGCCCCCCATCTCGATCAGGGATACACCGTATTTGGAGAGGTCATCCGTGGAATGGATGTGGTGGATTCCATTGCGGCCGCACCCACCAGCGGCCGGCCAAATGATCGCCCATTACAAGAGATTCGTATATTGAAAATGAGATTGATAAATAGGTAGTTTTTAATTTCATTCGTTTTCATAATATTTGCATCACAAAATCAAACTCACCATGAATTTCCCCGAGAATTTACGCTACACGAAAGATCATGAATGGATACGCCTGGAAGGTGATACAGCCATCATTGGCATCACCGAATTTGCACAAAAGGAATTAGGTGATATTGTTTATGTAGAGATCGAGACAGTGGGCAAATCCCTTGCCGCGGAAACTGTATTCGGGACCGTAGAGGCCGTAAAGACCGTATCCGACCTTTATCTGCCCGTAGCCGGAACCATCACCGAAGTCAACCCCGCCCTCACCGACGCCCCCGAGCTGGTCAATTCCGACCCATACGGAGAGGGGTGGATGGTCAAAATGACGGTAAAAGACCCTGCCGACCTGGATAAGTTAATGGATGCAGCTGCCTATGCCAAGGTGGTGCACTAATCTGTTATTTTTATTATATTTAGTGTCTCTATCCTATATATTTTGGGAATATCTACTAGCTATAATACTGAACAGGAGCTTGTCCTTGCCTTGAAAAGAAGGGATAATCAGGCGTTCAGTACCTTGTATGATAATTACGCAGGCGCCCTCTATAGCATTATAAAACAGATTATTACAGACAATGCGGAGTTAGCCAGCGATGTCCTGCAGGAAGTGTTTATCAACATCTACAGAAAGATCGATACCTACGACCAGACAAAGGGAAGGCTTTTCACCTGGATGCTGAATATTGCCCGCAATGCGTCGATCGATACCCTGCGTTCCAAGAGCTATCAGAACGCGCAAAAAAACCAGGAGCTCCCGGACAACGTATATAAGGGCACGGCCGACCAGTCCATCCAGCTCAATGTTGATAACATCGGACTAAAAAAAGTGCTGGAAAAGCTGAGGCCAGAACACAGGGTCCTGGTGGAACTGGCTTATTTTAAAGGCTTTACGCACGAAGAAATAGCGGAAATGATGTCTGTCCCGCTCGGCACCGTAAAAACCAGGATCAGAAATGCGTTGTTACAACTAAGAGAATATTTGCAATAAATTGAATATAAAAGAGTACATAGGGAGCGGCATAATCGAAGCTTATGTGTTGGGGCTGGCGAGTGAGTCAGAAAAGGCTGAGTTTGAGCAGCTATGCACTCAATATCCCGAATTAGTAGCAGCAAGAAGGGATTTTGAGGAAGGGCTTGAAAAGCATGCCTCGGAGCAGGCCATGCAGCCTCCTATGGGGGTTAAGGTGAAGGTTTTAGAAGCTATTTCGGACGCCACAAGGGACGTCCCCGAATCTGTTTCTTCAAATCCACCTAAAATAATCACCATGGCAAATGAAAAAAGAGGTTCTTCCGGCCTGCTGCGCTTCGTCGCGGCCGCATCCGTCATTCTGCTCGTCGTTCTGGCCTGGTTTACGTACCAGTCCCATAAACAGAACGAGGACCTGAAGAGCAGCAACGCTGCTTTACACGATGAGCTGAATTCTACCCAAAAAACCCTTGAGGCCATCGTCAATGAGACAAACGTCCTCAAGAACCCCAATACCACTGTCGTCAATATGGTGGGCACCAAGGTCGCACCCAAATCCAGCGCCAATGTTTACTGGGATTCCACCAACAATAATGTATTTCTGGTGGTGAAGAATATGCCCCAGTTGCCTTCAGACAAGCAATACCAACTCTGGGCGCTCATCGATGGCAAGCCAACGGACCTGGGTGTATTTGACTCCAGGAACGATAAGGTTATTTTGCAGATGAAGGATACAAAGAAGGCCCAGGCTTTTGCCATCACCATCGAAAAGGCTGGCGGAAACCCTACTCCTACCCTGGATAGCATGCAGTCGCTTGGCAAGACCATGCAATCGCAATAGGCCGGCAGCGCCACCCCAGGAAATTTTTATTAGTGTAGATTTTTTTTCCCGCTAGCATCTTTTTATTTTTAGTGGTCTCCACAATGATCCACTTGCTAAAAAAATACTTAGGGAAAATATACTCCGCTATTGGCTGGACCTTCATGGTCATTCTCCTTCTCTCCCTTCCCGGTAGTATGTTGCCCAATGAATCCCATTTCTCCATTCCTCAATTCGACAAGTTCGTTCATATCACCCTATTTGGCGGATTTGTGCTGTTGTGGAATTTTTATCTCAGCACCCGGCCCCTTTCCACTAAGAAACTACTTAGATGGTTCTTTTTCATCTTTATGGTGGGAAATGCGCTCGGCATTGGGATGGAGTTTGTACAGAAGTACTGGATACCTTTTCGGGACTTTGATACGGTGGATATTATTGCGGATATGATTGGAGCGGGAGTGGGTTATGGGGTGTCTACTATTTTCTTTCTTAGAAGTGTTTAGGAGACATTTATAGTCTTTTATAGACTTTTGCCAGGCGTGACGGATCGCGGGCGCGATCCTGAAGACTTTAGGTTTAATGATGGCGGTCGCAAGCGACCGCGGGTTTATTTTTTTGTGGCCACAAAAAAATAAACCCCTGTAGAAACAGGGGTCGTAACCAAAACTAACTGCTTATGAGAAAATTGACTGCTTTATGTGAGTCAAATAGAAAAGACTACTTAATGATCTATATAACGCAAAACAGGTGCCAATATTACTTCGATTTTCTACCCTTCTTTTCACTTCTGTTTCGCTATGTAAAATTACGTCGCAATTCGCTCTTTCGTGATTTATCTAAAAAGTAATAACATTTATTTAGCATTCACTCTCTTAAGTTAGATAAATCTTCGATTTATAGCAAGATTTTAGCGACTTTTTTTACCGTGATTTAAAGAACTACTACATATATAAGACGCAAAATAGGTACAAAAGGTTTACCCCACCAACGTTAAAAGATTCTAAAAATGGGAAGGTTTCCGCGGAGTGCGCAACTAGCCGCTTCCCGGGGGAGGCGCGGAACGCCTGTATTACAGGCCCATACAGGCGCGATTACCCACATACCTGAGCGCCCCGGCAGTGAAGGCCAAGCCGGGCTGTGCGAGGCTTTTAATCGCGTTTTAATGACGTTTAAATGAAATCCCCGCCCGACGGCAGTCGGCGGGCAGCCAGCTTAGTTCTGCTTGGCCATCTTCTCCGCATTCTCCGCAAATTGAAGAGCATCGATGAATTCCTGGATGTTACCATTTAAGACATCGTCCAGGTTATATACCGTGAGACCGATACGGTGATCCGTAACTCTCCCCTGGGGGAAATTGTACGTCCTGATCTTGGCGCTGCGGTCACCCGTACTGACCAGGCTTTTCCGGTGACGGGCGATCTCCTCCTCCTGCTTGCGTACCTGGTCTTCATACAGCTTGGTACGAAGCATTTGCATCGCCTTTTCCCGGTTGCCCAGCTGGCTTCTCTCCGTCTGGCAAACCACCACCACGCCGGTAGGTATATGGGTTAGGAATACCTTCGTTTCCACTTTGTTCACGTTCTGACCACCAGCGCCGCCGCTACGGGCCGTCTCCATCTTCACATCACTCTCCTTCAGCTCGAAATCCACCTCGTCAGCCTCCGGCATCACCGCCACCGTTGCCGCACTGGTGTGTACACGGCCGCTGGTCTCTGTATCGGGTACCCGCTGTACACGATGTACCCCGCTCTCGAACTTCAACGTGCCATAGACATCGTCACCCACGATCTCTACCTGGACCTCTTTATATCCTCCTACCGTACCCTCGCTCTCGCTGAGGATGCTGGTCTTCCAGCCCCTCTTTTCACAATATTTTATGTACATGCGAACCAGGTCGCCGGCAAAAAGACTTGCTTCATCTCCACCCGTACCGGCCCTTACCTCCAGGATGGCGTTCTTCTCATCCTGCGGATCTTTTGGTATCAGCAGCTGCCGGACATAGGCTTCCTGCTGCACTTTCTTCTCCTCCAGCGCCGGCGCCTCCGCCTTGGCAAGGTCCCGCAGCTCCGCATCGTCCCCATTCAGGGCCTCCTTATTGAACTCGATATTGTCCAGCAGGTCCTTATATTCCTCGTACGCCCTGACGATCTTTTCCAGGTTACGATACTCCTTGCTCATGGCGCTGAACTTCCGATTGTCACTCACGATCTCCGGGTTGCTCAGGGATACTCCCAGGTCTTCAAATCTAGCTTTTATGGCTTCCAACTTATCTAACATACCTTTATCTTCTTTTTGATCCCATGTTCGTTCCATGGGCTTGCAAACCTACATCAAAATGCGAAAATTTAAAGCAGACTATTTGTTTACAGGCAAGGAAATGGCTGAAGAAGGGTCCGTACTGGTAACAAATGATCAGGGCGCCGTTGAAACCATCCTTCCCGCCGACGGGGCAGGGGAGGATATAGAATCATTTACAGGACTCCTGACACCCGGTTTTGTCAACTGCCATTGCCACCTGGAACTATCGCATATGAAGGGAGTATTGCCCGAAAGGACGGGACTGGTGGACTTTTTACTTTCCGTCATCCGGGGCCGCGGTGCAACCTCCGCAGGCTCTTCCCCAGAGTCTCCCGGTTCCTCGCCCGTCGGCATCCTGAACGCCATAACCGCGGCCGAGGAATCCATGCTGCACAACGGCATCGTGGCCGTCGGGGATATCTGTAACACCAGCCTCACCCTCCCCCAAAAGGCGGAAGGCCGCCTGTTCTATCATAATTTCATTGAGACCATGGGGTTTATCGAACACTCCGCCCCCGACAGATACGCCGCCTCCGTGGATCTCTTTAAGGATTTTGCCGAAGCCTATGCTCTGCCGATCGAGGCCAATTCCCTGGTGCCCCATGCTCCCTATTCGGTCTCCTCACGTCTTTTTCAATTGATTGCCAACTTCCCGGGCAATCACCTCCTCACCATACACAACCAGGAGTCCGCGGCCGAGAACCTCTTTTCCCAGACAGGACAAGGCGATTTTCTCCGGCTGTACCAGGGATTAGGGCTGGATACCTCCTTCTTCAAGGGCGCTGGGAAAAGGAGCATGGCCGCCTATCTCCCTCATTTCCATCGCAACCAGACCCTTCTGCTCGTACACAACGTGGACACCAGCGAGGAAGATCTCCAATGGTGGGGCGGGTGGCGTAATACTCAAAACGGCCACGGACCGGATACAGCCATGGTATCCAAGGGTACCCCCGATATCTACTTTTGTCTCTGCCCCAACGCCAATCTGTATATCAGCGGACAGCTTCCCGATGTAAGGCTGCTCCAGCGCTACGGCTGCGACATCGTTCTGGGCACCGACAGCCTTGCTTCCAATCATCAGCTGGACATATTGGAGGAAATGAAAACACTGCAAAGCTATTTCCCGGACCTGCCCACCGCAACTTTACTGCAATGGGCGACCTCCGGCGGAGCCAAAGCCCTGCAGCTCGATACAGTGCTGGGAACCTTCGAGCCCGGCAAACAGCCTGGCGTAGTGCTGATTGAGAATATAGAGGAAGGCAGGTTCTCCAGACAGTCCAGGCCACAGCGGTTGATATAAAGAGACCCAGAATGGCTTCAACAGGCGCCCAGGTGGCCTCCTCCTCACACGCTGGTAATAGCCTGCAACACCCCCAGCGTCTTCATTTCTCCGAAGTCAGGCACATGAAGGGCATAAAAGTTCCGGTAGGCCAGCAGTAAATGACGGCGCGTCTCCTGGTTCAGCAACAACTCGTCAAGCTCCCCTGGCTGTCTTACCCGCAGCAGCTGGGAAGTGATATAGGCATAGTTGCCCTCCAGAATATTAAGATGATGAGGATATTCATCTACGAATACCCCTTCCTGTAAGTCCAGTATCCGATGACTCTCCGACCAGGTGTCCTGGATACGGAATCCAAAAAAGCCCGCCAGATGCAGCGTGAAGAAAAGTGGGAAGTTCGCCAGCACCGGCCCATCCGACTCGTCAAGGTGAATAAAGGCATCTTCAATAAAGTAAAAAAGGTCCGCATTGGGTTCGGGCTGCTTGAGACACTTCTGCAACAGCTCCACCATAAACAATGCCACCGCATTTTTTATCACATTGAAAAAAATGTGTTGATAGAGATACCCCCATTTGAACTCCCTGATCCTATGCAGGTGCTTCAGGTCGTTGTGATAGACGATGAGATCCAGAATAGCTGCCGGCTGAAAAAGATTTGCCTTGCCCGGCCCTTTCTTGGTAGAGGCCCTTACCCCATTTACCAGGTAGGACTGCACTCCAAAAAGTTCCGTATAGATGGTAACGATGAGGCTCGTCTCCCCATATTTCACCGTCCTGAACACCATTCCCTTTGTCTTGTGCAGCTGCATATATTTTCATCGTCCCGGCCCTGCCTGGCCGGCCTTTATTTCCCTATGAATACGATCTTCGTTGCCATTTGTTCATGCCGGCTGACATCACTGACCAATACCAGGTAGACACCCGTAGATATCTTTCGCCCCCGGTAATCCCTCCCATCCCATATCGCCTGCCCACCCAGCGCATTGGTTTGATAGACCAGCCGCCCGCTGACCTCCGTGATCTTGACAATAGCCCCGTCCACCAGCCCCCGGATGGCGATCGTTCCCGCATAGCCCGGAGGCACAGGGTTGGGGAATACCAGCACATTGGAATTATGCTCTCCCGGCTCCGTTGCCGTGCTCCGGAATGAACAAAGCCCCGCCGTAGTGGCAAAGAACACTTCCCCCGTCTGTGGGTCGATGGCAATGTTACGAACATCATTGCTTAACAGCGGCGTACTGTCCGCCGTAAAATGATAAATGATCTTTTGTGCGTCCGGACTTATAAGCCATACCCCGTTGCGTGTCCCCACCCATTTCCTGTCCGCCCCGTCTACCGCAATGGTCTGTACAGTCTGCCCGCTAAAAAGATATCCCGCGAATGCGTCGAATTGCACGATGGGCCATACCGCATCACACACCCCCGCACCAAAGACCTGCTGGGTACATTGTATCACCCCGATGCCATTGCCCGTACCTATCCAGATAAATCCGCTCCTGTCCTTAGCCAGACAATAGACATGATTGTCCGGGAGATGGCCGCTCCCCGCCCCCACCCGGTAATATTTCCACTGGTCGTCCGATGTATTATCCAGCACAGCCCCCGGACTATAGCAAAAGACCCCGTTACCCTTTGGGCTGACCATCCATACCTGGCTGTAGTCATCCACCAGCACCTGTGAGACCGCATTGCCCGGGTGCGAAAAAGGAATAGCAAAAGAGAGCCACTGACCATTCGCCTGCCTCAGCAGCAGATCATGCGCCGCGCCATGATTGGCCATCCAGCCATTGCCATCCTTGTCGAAAGCGATGCCGCTGACCCTGTATGCAGAGGGATCATCCAGCGCTGGCCCCACACCGGAACCCGCCGCATATACCGTAAACCTGTCCCCCGGCTGTATCTCCAATACCCCCTCTCCAAAGGATCCCGCCCAAAGGCTGGAATCCCGGGGATTATACCCGACAGCATCAAAGTCGAATACTCCCTGCAATATCGGATAATCATTACTGTTATAATTGGTCCATCCGTTCCCGTTCAGTCGATAAAGACCATCATGATTATGAAGAGCCACCCAGTTCGTATCGGCTCCTCCCGAAGCCCCCCACAGCACACCCGCCGCTCCCGGCCCGGCCGAAGGGTCCTGATATATCACCATAGGACCCGTTGCCAATCCAAAAGGAGAGTTGGGAATATACCGCTGCGCCTGATCCCCCGATACCCCCCAGGCCGACAGCCCCGTCAGCGAATCCGCCACCCATGCCTCTCCCTGTACCAGCAGCGCCTGACGGGGGCTTCGCAGCATATCCGGTGTCTGCAATATCCTGTCTGTCTGTCCCGAGCTCGTCAGGATCGTCACCCTGCCGCTATCAGATCGTTGCTCGCAGACCAGGAGCCTGTCTTCCGCAACAGACAAACCATTGATATGCCCCGGACCCGCATAAAAAAAGCTTCCTCCCTGATCGCCTGTCAGCAGCACCGAATCGTTCCGAAGACCCAGTATCTTGCCATCCAGCGCGACCACCTGCCTGTAGACGCTCCCATCGCTCAGGGTCCAATTATGATAGTCCGCCAGGTCGGGAGAATTGGTAGACGCCTTTTTCAATCCCGCTGCCGTGGCAGCATAAAAATAGTTCCCGTCCGTAGCAAGGGATTGCACCGCAAGCGTGTCTCCATCAGCCCCGATGACATAGGTGTCTTTCACCTCATATTTATCTTCATCGAGGACGATGATCCCAAGATTGGTGGCTAAATAGACAAAGCCGTTATAGACAAGCGCCTGGTTGATCGTCTTGTCCCCCACCAGACTCGCACGGCGTATGTCGGGAATATTGAATACCTCACCACCCGAAACTATATCGATATTGCTGCTGGCATAGGCAATAGTGAGCTTGTCCCGCTGCGCATCATAACACAGGGCACGGACGCCCGTCTCGCTGAGCCCATCCGTCTTGCTCAGGCGGTGGATGCTGTTATCCGTATTGTCTACCCAAAAAATGCTGTAAGGGGTGGCGCAATATATTTTGGACTCCGCGCCCGCCACGGCAATGGCCTGGTGATAAGGCAGATGGTCCCGCCAATGCCCAATGACAGGGGTCTGGGCCAGACCGGCCAGCCAGCCCGAAAGAAAAAAGCACAGCAAAAACCAGCGTCTTACATGCATACAAAGATGGCCCCCGGCCCGGGGACGGGTGATCCGCCCGGCCAAAGTTACCGGAACAAGGTTAAAACCATCCCCCTCCGCTGGAAAAGCCGGTAAAATACCGGACCTTCGCACACAAAATTGATAAATTAAACAACCATGTGGGAATCTCTCGCACGCCTGGTCCTTAAATTCCGATTACCTCTCCTCCTCTTTCTCCTGGCCGCCACTGCCTTTATGGCCTATCATGCTTCCAAGGTCAAATTGAGCTATGATTTCAACAGCAGCATCCCCACCGACAACCCCAAATACATCGCCAACCTCAATTTTCGCAAGCAGTTCGGAGATGACGGCAATCTGCTCGTCGTCGGCGTACAGACAGACAGTCTTTTTAAAAAGGATATATTCAACGGCTATATAGCCCTCGGCGATTCGTTAAAAAAGATCACCGGTGTAGATGACGTACTGAGTATCCCAATGGCGATCAATCTGGTAAGAGACTCCGTCACCCAAAAACCCCGCGCCGTTCCCTTATTCCCCCGGCATCCTGACTCACAGACCGCCATCGACAGCGGGGAAGCAACATTTTTAGGTCTCCCCTTTTACAAAGGACTGCTCTATAATGCCGAATCACATACCTGGTTGATGGCCGTACGGGTGAATAAGGATGTGATGAACTCCGCCCGCCGCATCGTCACCGTCAACGCCATCATAAAAGAGGTCCGGACCTTTGGGACAACTTACGGACTGGATATGCATCTCAGCGGCCTTCCCCTTATCAGGACCGTCATGGCGCAAAAGGTATCACGCGAGACCACCTGGTTCCTCCTCGGGTCCGTGGTCCTGTCAGCCATCATCCTGCTCATCTTCTTCCGCAGCGTTGGCACCATGCTCCTTTCACTGGGAGTCGTCATCGTCGGGGTGATCTTCAGCCTCGGTACAATGGACCTCCTGGATTATAAGATCACGCTGCTGAACGCCCTGACACCTACACTGATGGTCGTTATAGGCATCCCCAACTGTATTTACTTCCTGAATAAATATCACACCGCCTTCAGGGACACAGGCCATCAGCACGGGGCATTGGTCCTGATGGCCGGCCGCATGGGCGTCGTCACGCTCTTCTGCAACCTCACCGCCGCCATCGGATTTGGCGTGTTTGCGCTGACAAGAAGCGCCATCCTGAACCAGTTCGGGGTCGTGGCCGGGATCAATATCATGCTCCTCTTCTTTATTTCCTTTATCCTGATACCCGTCGTTCTCAGCTATCTTCCTCCTCCCAGGCAAAAGCATACCCGCTATCTCGAGAACAAATGGCTGGCCGCCCTTCTCCGGCGATTGGAGATCTGGACCCTCCATCACCAGAAGGCCATCTATGGCGTCACCTTCGTATTGCTGGTCCTGGCCGTAGCAGGCATGTTCCGGCTAAGGTCCGAAGGCTTCATCGTGGACGACCTGCCTCAAAAGGATCCCATCTATAAAGACCTGAAGTTCTTCGAGCACCACTTCAAGGGTGTGATGCCGCTCGAGATCATCGTAGATACGAAAAGAAAGAACGGCCTGCGGATCAATATGCTGCAGACCCTGGACAGCGTGGATAGACTGTCGCAATACATAACGTCCCAGCCCGAGATGGCCCGGCCATTGTCCCTCGTGGAAGGATTGAAATTTGTCCGGCAGTCCTACTATGGAGGGGACAGTACACAATATGGCGTCCCGAATTCGATGGACCTGGCCTTTCTTTCAGATTACCTGAAGAGTGGCGGACAGTCCGGAGATTCCACAAAAAAACCATCCCCCGGCAAGGGCGCGGGCAACCTCGATCAACTATTGAAAAGTTTCGTGGACAAAGGGCAACAACGGCTACGCATCAGCGTGAATATGGCCGATGTCGGTAGCGCCCGCCTACCCTTCATCCTGAACGATCTGGAAAAGAAGACCCGACAAATGTTCGATACATCCAGGTATCATGTCGAGCTCACAGGCACCAGTGTCACCTACCTGGAAGGCAGCAGCTTTATCATCAGGGGGCTGAGAGATAGTATCCAGTGGGCCTTTGTGCTCATCGCCATCTGTATGCTCCTTCTTTTCAGGTCCGTACGGATATTGCTCTGTAGTCTTATCCCCAATGTCATTCCCCTGATCATCACCGCAGGCATCATGGGCTGGGCCGGGGTCCGGCTAAAGCCATCCACCGTTATCATCTTTAGCATCGCACTGGGTATTGCCATCGATATCACCATACGTTTTCTCGTGAACTACAAACAGGAATCCCGTGGCCCCGATGGTAAAAAAGCCGATGCCGAGCGCACCGTCATCGACACCATCAATAAGACAGGCATCAGCATCCTGTATACCTCGCTCGTGCTGATCGCAGGGTTTATCATCTTTTGCTTTAGTGATTTTGGAGGCATCTTTGCGCTGGGCTGGCTGACATCCCTGACACTGGTGATCGCCACCGTGACAAATCTCGTATTCCTGCCCGCACTGCTGATCACGCTGACGAAAGGCCGCAAGGTCCCCGGCCTGGACACCCCTATATCTCCACAAGCCCGTTCTTGATGGCGAACATGACCAGCCCAACCCTCGTGCGCACTTTTAATTTCTCGAAAAGCGTATTGCGGTAATTATCTACCGTGCGGGGACTGATGAACATTTTATCCGCAATGTCCTTATAGGTAAGCTCCGAACAGATCAGCCGGAGGAACTCTTTTTCTTTGTCGCTGAGAATGACAGGCTCTTCCGGATTGCCCAGGTCTTTGTGCAGACCGCTGATGATCTTGCCGGAAATATATTCAGAGAGGTAAAAATCCTTTTTCATGATGGAGTCCAGCGCCACTTTCAATTCCTCGGGTTCTATATTCTTCATGATATAACCCTTGGCGCCCAGTCGCAGCATACGGATGATCGTATTTTCATCGCTGGACATGGACAAAGCCAGGACCTTTATCTGGGGATAGTTCTTATGGAGCCAGCGCACCGTCTCATACCCATCCATATCCGGCATGTTGACGTCCAGCAGGATAATATCCGGCACAATATGCTGGGTGATCTTAGCCTTTATTTCTTTTCCATTGTCTCCTTCAAACAGAACCGAATAATTCTCGAACGAGTCGATCAGTTTCGCCAGTGCCTTTCGTAAAAGACTGTGATCATCAACAATGCCTACCTGTATTTTCTTAAGTGCTGCGCTCATAAACAATTTATAAAGCTTCCCTTTCCAGGGGCAATTCCACCTTTATTACAGTTCCTTTTCCAGGTTGGCTCTGAATAGCTATCTCCCCACCGATGAGACGGGCACGGTTTGTCATACTTTTCAGGCCTATACCGCTGGATGAGGAAGCCTGTACCTGTTTCTTCTCCGGATCAAATCCTACACCATTGTCCTCAACCTGCAGTTCAAATTTATTATCAATCAGGTAATTTACAGTAATTTTTACGTGGGTGGCTTTAGAATGCTTTAAAATGTTGTTCATCATTTCCTGGAACATCCGGAAAAGGAATATAGCCCGTTGACCTTCAAGCGGATACTCATTACCGGAGACATCGAAGCTCACGGCTACCAATCCCGTCCGCCGGAGACTTTCCACGTCAAATCGGATGGCTTCCACCAGCCCGATCTGGCTGATCCTGTCCGTGTGCAGGCTTTTCGTGAGGTCCGCCATATCATAAATGATCTTATTCAGCATCTGGCGGCTGTTCTGAACACTCTCATAGGCCGGATGACTGGCCTCTAAAGGCAAAATGGACAAAGACAGCTTCACCACCGACAATACCTGTCCGATGTTGTCATGCAATTCCTGGGCTATCGTCTTGAAAGTTGCCTCCTGGATCTCCAACTGGCTGCGGAGCAATTCCTGCTCATATTCCTGTCTGATGTGTGCCAATTGCTGTTCCTGACGGTGCTGCCTTTTTTGATATAGGAATAGCAGAACCAGGATGAAGCCGACCAATAATAAGGCCAGCACCATTCCCAGAAGGATTATGACGTAGAGTTCCTGACCCTGAGCCGGCATAAAAAGGCGATAGTGAAAGATGAATATAGTAAAACATTCAATAGAAGAAGGATTACCCCGAAATTTTTCTTAATGATGTCGGGGGCTTCTTTGAGAAAATTCAATAATGCATATACAGGGAAACTACAGGCATAAAAGAATATCAGGCCGGCGCATATCCAAAAAGCCGGCTGACGGATCAGGCTGACAGAGGTCGTCGATTGAAAGAGCTCGAAAAAATAATAGATGCAAATGACGGCTATGATCAGACACCCCAGCGCATAAGTGAAGGAGTTGAATCCCACTGTCCTTTGGATAAAAAGGAAATTGATCACTACCAGCAGGACAAACAACCAGGCCGTATAGAAAAGTATCTTTTTCACACGCGGGCTCCGGATGTTCTCCCTCACCACATACATATAGAAAAGGAATTCAAATGAACCAAAGAAATTATAAAGCAAAATAGCCGACTTTTTATGAAGGGTCAACCAGGTAGAAACTATTTCCACAACGATAGTCACCAGCAGGAATAGGGGGAATAGCCGGAGGTAGCGTGGGGTATCTTTTTGAAAATACGCCGTAAGACTTGCTAAAAAGCTGACGATCACCAGCGTAAAGTATATGCTGTACTGCATGCCACTAAAATACGGAATTCCGGACAACAAAAACTGACCAAGGGTCTTTCACCTTCACCACAGGGCCGGAAATAAAAAAGGCCCGCACTAAGCGGGCCTGCATATCACTGTGGACTCTATTACTAAATAATTTGCAATCCATTGTCCTTATCGGCAACCATTACGGAGCCAACGCTGGCGCTGGAGGGAGGAGGGAACCAGGGGTTGATCATGTTGTACGCAACGAGAGACGGCTTGTTCTCATCTCCGATGTTAAGATCATTATGCACGATATAACCATCGTCATTAAGCTCGCTGGCAGTGGCTACAAATGCTACCGTTTGCTTGCCCTCCATACCGGGTTTGGGACATTTTTCACCATAAACGCCAAAGCATACACGGATACCATCAGCGCCATGCATCTTGGCGGTCTGGATAAACTCCTCCAACTCTTCGGCGCTTAACCAAAGATTCAGGGTGTCTTCCTTGCCGATGCGCTCGGAATTCTGTAACCAGCGCTCCTTCTTGTAGTTCCTGACAATGGTATCAACATGCTCTGTGTTTACATAGCTCCCGACCTTTAATGATTTTTGTTCAATTGTGTTCATGGTTTGTTGCGTTTGAATTTTGAAGAATAATTTGCTTTGGTAAAAGTATTCCCCAAGTCTCTGAGAGACTAGGCGCACAGCCATCACAATCAAACAATTATGAATTAGTATTATTTATAAGCTAAAGGGGATCAAAGACTCAGGGAGGAAATATTACAAAAAAAACGTTTTTTTGTCAGGAAAAAAACAGTAAAACAACGAGGGATAGGGACGTAAAAAAACGTGGTCAAAACCCACGTATAATACGCAATAAAATACCGTTTTAATTTTTCACCCCGAAAACTTCCATATCGGAGATTTTATCTGACATTAGTAATGAGGTTCTGTATCGTCCCGTTTTTACAATTTAATATCCTTGGATCGTGTCGTAGTATCCCCTGACCACCAAACTATTATGCATCAGCAACAGCATACATAACCATTAACACCTTATCCTGTTTTTTATTACAGCGTGTATGGGTATGTATGCTGATGTTTCTCCGCAGGATGTCAAATTACGAGTACACATGAGAAGAACACCCTGTGGGCGCGAACATGCTACTTTTGCTTGCCCAAGTGCTTACCGCTGTTACCATTCAAGACTTCCGGGTACCCATCTGTCCATCTACCGGCAGGCGGGTAATCCCGGAGTGTTGTAAGAGAATATCCCACCACTTTCGCCATCCTTTCCTCGTTAGAATGATCCACCTAAGCTCCTGCACGAACCTGCGGTTCGTCCCAGTGCTTTTTTTCGTAAATTCGCGCCTTCTCTAACTATACAACAGCCCAATCAATGAACAAGAAGATCAAATCTGCGCTCATCTCTGTCTTTTACAAGGACGGCCTGGACAACATCGTAAAAAAACTACATCAAGAGAGTGTAACGATCTATTCCACAGGAGGTACGCAGCAGTTCATTGAAGCCCTGGGCGTACCCTGCACACCCGTAGAAAGCCTCACTTCCTACCCCTCCATCCTGGGAGGAAGGGTCAAGACCCTCCACCCCTCCGTCTTCGGAGGCATCCTTGGAAGAAGGGATAAGCCCACCGACCTGGAAGAAATGGCCCGCTACCATATCCCCGAGATCGACCTCGTGATCGTAGACCTCTATCCTTTTGAAGAAACCATGGCTTCCACCACCGATGACGAGGCCATTATCGAAAAGATAGATGTAGGAGGCCCCTCCATGATCCGGGGAGCCGCCAAAAATCATAAAGACGTGGTTGTCATAGGCTCAAAGAACGAATACGCCTACCTGGAACAGTTGCTTGACCAACAAAAGGGGACCACCACCCTGGAACAGCGCCGTCTGCTGGCCGCCAAGGCTTTCGAAGTATGCGCGCATTATGACGTGGTCATCGCCCAATATTTCACCGCCACTGGCAAGACCTACCCAGCCCCTGAACCTGAATACTTTCTGGAGTCCATCCCCTCCCCCAAATCGCTCAGATACGGTGAAAACCCCCATCAATCTGCCCGTTTTTATGGCAAATTAGATGAGCTTTTTGAACAGGTAAATGGTAAGGAATTATCATATAATAACCTGGTGGACGTGGACGCCGCCACCCAGCTTATCCAGGAATTCGTAAATACCCAGGGCGCAGTTTTCGCCATAATAAAACACACAAATGTTTGCGGTATTTCCATCCGCCCCACGTTGAAACACGCATGGGATGCCGCCCTGGCAGGCGACCCGGAAAGCGCTTTTGGAGGCGTACTGGCCTGTAATATGCCTGTGGATAAGGCTACGGCCGAAGCCATCAACGAGATATTCTTCGAGGTCCTCATCGCTCCCGCCTTTGACAAGGATGCCCTGGAAGTGCTGCGCTCGAAGAAGAATCGCATCCTCCTCCGACAAAAGGCCCGCCTCAGTCCTTCCTTCCAGTACCGCAGTCTCCTGGGCGGAGTGCTCCAGCAACAACAGGATGAAGGCAATTACCTCGAATGGAAAGAAGTGGGCGGCCGTACTACCACCGACGCCGAAAGGGAAGACCTGGCCTTTGCCAATATAGTATGCAAGCACCTTAAATCGAACGCTATCGCCCTCATAAAAGATCGTCAGCTTGTGGGTAAGGGCTGTGGACAGACCAGCCGTATCGATTCACTGCGGCAGTCCATCACCAAGGCCGAACAGTTCAAGTTCGACCTGAAAGGAGCCGTGCTGGCATCCGATGCATTCTTCCCCTTTAATGATTGTGTACAGATAGCGCACGCAGCAGGCGTCACCGCCTTTATACAGCCCGGAGGTTCCATCCGTGACAAGGATTCCATCGACTATTGCGTGGAGAATAAGCTGGCCATGGTCATGACGGGCATGCGGCATTTTAAGCACTAGGCAGTCCGCCCGCCCCGCACCTGTCAGGCATCCCAGAATACTTCTTCTTTGAGAAACAACGCGTACAAGTTCTTCCAGTCGGCGAACTGTGGATCATCGCCCAAAAAAGTATTATGCCAAATGGTTATCATGAGCCCATTGACCTTCCGTATCAGGTGGTAGTAATGCATGAGCTCCTGCATGGCCTGCGCCGGGCTGTCATGCTGCTCATAAAAGGAATTGGCATCCATAAAACAAAAAGGAAATATCCTTAAGGAAGTCTTCTCCTCCTTCTGCAGGTCATACCAGTAAAAGGAAGACGCTACCGAAGCCCGGAATCCATTTATGCTGCCATAACCCATGGAGAAATCCTGCTGGATGCCATGCTTTATCAGTAGACGATAGGTCCCGGGCAGGGTCATTCGTATATAATGCTGCCGGCTACGGGTCACCTTGGTCTCCGTAATATATTCCATCCATTCTATCTCTTCCTTTAACAGGCTTTCCTTGTCCCCCGTCTGCCAGGACGGATGGATCCCCACTCTACACCCAAACGAATGATACCGGACCAGCTCCTGCAAGCCCTTTCCTTCCGGCGATATATTCCTATCGACACCTTTTTGCCGCCCGGCCGCCAGAAAAAAATAGTACGCCCTCAGCCGGCAATACAGATGCAAAGAATCTAACCATTCGTAGGCATCATACGGGTCTCGCTGTCTACCCCTCAGCACATTCACCCGCTCCGTAGCCTCCGCCCACCGCCCCTTTGAAAGGCTCCGCAAGAATCCACCCAGATTCCTTTTCCACCCCTTGTGCAGATAAGAATACGCCACATCGATGTCGTAAGTGGGGATGAATTTAAAAGATGGGTAACGAAAGACCAACGTGGGGAATTTCTTCCCCAGCGCCCCCTTGAATTGTTGCAACCACACATTGACAAGGGGGATATCGAGAAAGCCTTCCCTGAAGGCCAGCGACTGCGCATGATCATAACGGCCATACGCATCCGGGTCCGCCGGCAGATATTCCTCGTATCTGCTGATGAGATAGAAAGAGGCGGCAAAGATATCAAAAGGGAAATCCCCTTCCGTCGGAAAAAAAGCCTTGTGAAAGTTCAGCTCAAAGCATTCGATGTTCTGTTCGTGTATGCCTGCCTGATATAACAGTGGCGTGCTACGCAGAAAGAACTCTATTTCGTCTATATCCTTATCGGAATAATTGAGGCGCGGTCCCGGATGGAGTGTATAACCTTCTTTATCCGACGTGAGCGTAATGGGCTCATCGAAGAGCTCCCTGCCGATAAATTCGACAATATACCGCAGACGGGCTGTAATATGAGGGCTATATAATAAAAGCATACTGATCTACCAGAACGGGCCTCCGGCCCGTTTTCCGGACATTCTCACCCTCTTTCGGCCTTCCATCGCTCGTTGAAGGTCTTGGGAGAAAAATTGAGCTCGGCGCGATGGGCCGTCCATGCCTTAAAGGCTTTGTTGACGACCCAGTTCTTCATCTTCTGGTTGCCCATATTCATCATCCCCCGATGAAGGCTCGCCGACTTCCAGGCTTTCCAGGCCAGCTTTTCCGACCAGGTAGCATACCCCTTCTCCACAGCCTCATACCTGTTCTCCAGCAACAGCTCATGCAGATTGATCTTTACCGCGCATACCTCCGTACAGTTGCCACAAAGGGAGGACGCATAGCTGAGGTGCTTCCAGTCCCCCATCTCTTTCAGATGAGGCGTGATCACGCTGCCGATGGGTCCGGAGTAGGTGGTGCCATAGCTATGGCCGCCGATGTTCTTATAAATGGGACAGGCATTGAGACAGGCGCCACAACGAATGCAGTAAAGACTTTCCCGCGTCTTCTCATTGGCAAGGATATTGGTCCGGCCATTGTCCAGCAAAATAACGATCATTTCTTCCGGTCCGTCCGTCTCGCCGGCCTGTCTTGGACCCATAACGATGGTATTGTATACCGTCACACGCTGCCCCGTACCATAAGTTGCCAGCAAGGGCCAGAACAGCCCCAGGTCCGTAAGTGAAGGGATCACCTTCTCCAGACCCACGATGACAATATGCGTTTTGGGGAAGGCGCAGCTCAGACGGGCATTACCCTCGTTCTCCGTCACCGCAATACCCCCAATGTCCGAGATGATGAAATTGGCGCCCGTAATACCTACCTCCGCGCGTACGTATTTCTCCCGGAGCTTTTCCCGGGCCACCAGCGTCAGCTGCTCAGGCGTGAGGTTTGGCTTGGTATGCAGCTTTTCATAAAAGAGCTTCGCCACATCCTCTTTACTCTTATGCATCGCCGGCGTAACAATATGATACGGCGGCTCCCCATCCAATTGCTGAATATATTCCCCCAGGTCCGTCTCCACCGACTCGATGCCATTTTTTTCCAGAAACTCGTTCAGCTTAAGCTCTTCGGTGACCATGCTCTTGCTCTTCACGATGGTCTTGCAGTTCCGCTGTTGGCAGATCTCGAGTATTTCCGCCAGGGCTCCTTCCGTATTCTCCGCCCAGATAACCTTCCCGCCTCGCCGGACAAAGCTGGCTTCGAACTCCTCCAACTGCTTGTCCAGCGTTTCCAGCGCCCGCCATTTTATATTTTTTGCTCTTTCCCTGGCCAGATTCAATTCTCCGAACTGTTGTTTGCCCTGGGGGACAACAGCATTGTACTTACCAATATTAAAATTGATCTTCCGGCGGTGATCCATATCCTCCGCCTTGACAGTACTACGGGCAATAAAATTGGCTGCTGTTTCGGTCATGGTCTAAAATATTTATTCGCCACCTGGTCCAGCGCTTCATAAAAGTCTTTTCCAAATTTGCGTATCAGGGCTTCCTTCAAGAATACATAGGCGGGTACCTTTAGCTTCTTTCCCTGTACGCAGGCCGGCTTGCACATCGTCTCACGGGGCTCGTAATTAATCACTTCGTGCGTGCTGGTCTTACTGATCTTCACCGGGTAGAGATGACAGCTGATAGGCTTTTTCCAATCTATCTTTCCATCGTAATAAGCCTGCTCGATGCCGCACTTGATGATGCCTTTATTGTCCTTATAGCCGTAGGCGCACATCTTTCCCGCAATGGTGGGCGTCACCCATCCGAACTCCCTGTCATAGTGGTAGCGGCCCTGACTTTCTATCTCTTTTATTCCTTCAGGCGTGAGATAAGGCTTCACCGTCTCATATACTTCATTGATCCTGTCCAGTTCGTCTTTTTCCAACGGGGCGCCCGCATCCCCATCCTCACAACACCCGCCCTTGCATTTCAGCAGGTCACATACAAATTGCGCTTCCACTACAAGGTCACTTACCAGGACATTATCGATTGCTATCACGCTATTAAATTTTATGTTCCGGCGGTCCTCCGCCGTCACGGCAAATATACTCCACATTGCCTATTTCGCCGCCGCCCGCCACCGGAAAGTATTGATCAGGTGCACCATATCCTGCTGAAGAAAGTCATTCACCGGCCTTAGGGAATCCTCATTCGGGGTCGTATCGAAGTACAGGGCTCCCCGCAGGAAATTCCGGCTCGTATCCGTAACAAAGAACTGATGCGCCGTCGCCGCATTGCCTCCTACGCTAAAATACATGCCCCCTATCCCATTGGTTGTCTGAATAGGTGTCTGGTCGATGGAGGACGCCTTGGAAGTATGCTTGAAGGTCATTTTGAAAGCATCATCCCTTAGCTTCTCAAAGCTGTTCTTTCCTATTGCCTTATAGCTGACATAGATCCTGGCGTTGAACTGGGGGAAGTCGATATTGATCCAATAAGGATTTTCAGTGGTGCTGTCGAAATAGGTGCTGTCCTTTACCACATTCGCATATACAGGGTATTCAAAGGTATAGGGATAGCCGGCCCTGTCGAAGGTTTGGTAATCGTGCTTCGGCATATCTATCTTGAAATACCCTTTTCTTTTGGGAGTATAGTCGCTGTTGCAGGAGAGAAGGGCGCCGGCACAGAGTCCCAGAACAAACAGTCCCGCCAACAAATTAATAGTCTTCAATTTAGGAATTCATTTTTACGGTGACCTTTACTTTTTTTATGCGGCTGCTGTCCGCATCCAGTATGGTAAACTCAAAATCTCCACAGGGTATCATGTCATTCACCTTTGGTATTTTTCCGGACAGCTCCAGGATAAGACCCGCCAGCGAGTCGCTTTCCCCTTTGACCTCGTCAAAAGTATCCACCGGCAGGTCCATGGCCTTACAGACGTCGTTGAGCATCGTGCGCCCTTCGAAGACATAGCTCCCATCCTCCAGCCGGCTGCTGGCATTTTCCTCCTCGTCGAATTCGTCCCGTATGTCGCCAATGACCTCTTCCATAATATCTTCCAGCGTGACGATACCGCTGGTGCCGCCAAATTCATCCACCACAATGGCAAAATGTATCCGCTTTTGCTGGAATTCATGCAGAAGGTCCTCGATCAGCTTGTGCTCATGTACAAAATACGGCGGTCTGATCAGCTTGTGCCATTCAAAATCATCCGGCTCATTCAGATAGTTGACCAGGTCCTTCGTATGGACCATCCCTGCCAGGTCATCCAGGCTGGAGCGGTATACGGGCAGCCGGGAGTAATGCAGCTCCTCCACCTTTTGCTTTAGCTCTGCGAAATTGAGCTGATATTCTATGCCATAGACCTCCAGACGGGTACGCATGATCTGTTTCACCGTAATGCTCCTGAACTCGATAAAGCTCTGAAGAATATTCTTTTCCTCCGCCGATGCCAGCTTTTCCAGGTTGAAGGCGGATTTCCTGCGGCCAAAAAACCTTTCCAGCCTGTCACTGCGGTGTACCGCCCAGTTGCCCACCCGGCGGAAAAGCAGATAGACCAGTTCTACGACCCCCGAAGTATAATAAGCAAACTGGAGATTGTTCTGAGTAGCCCAGATCTTAGGCATGACCTTGCCGAAAAGAATGATGACAAACCCCACCAGGATCACTTTTAACAGGACCACGATCAATGCATGGGTGTTCTGCACAACCATCTCATCTATGAGGAAATTGGCCAGAATAATGATGGAGATATTGATAATGCTATTGGCTATCAGCAAGCTCGCCAGCAGGATCTTTGGCTCTTCCAGCAGGGTGACGATCCTTCGCCAGGAAGTATCCTGCTTGGTTTTCAGGATATTGATGTCCTTATGCGTGAGGGAGAAGAACGCCACTTCCGAGCCCGACAGTACAAAGGAAAGGATCAGTAGGAAAAGGATAACGATAGCCAGGACAGTGGTTGCCTGTGGATTGATGAACAGGAGCACCGATAGGCTATCGAAGCAGAACAGTTTTGTAAAAGGGTGATCCAAATTATTTTTTTTCGTTTAACAATGGCCAATGGCAGCTAAAACCAGGGACGGGACATTCGTTTTACTCAACAGGCAGGTCATAGTGGCCTGCCTGCAATGCCCGGGTGGACGTTGATCCAAATGTAGCAAAAAAACTTATATTTAAAATGGCAGATCTTCAGAAGGTTCGCTCATGTTCGAAGCATCCGTATTCCCTTCCGTGCCTCCTTCATGATGAATATGTGGGTGAGAAGGACCGTCGGTCCGCTTGTCCAGCATGATCAGGTTGTCACCGACCACTTCAGTGGCAAACTTCTTATTTCCTTCCTTGTCTTCCCAGCTCCGTGTACGTAGCCTGCCTTCTATATATACCAGGCTGCCTTTGTGAAGGTATTTTTGCGCCAGTTCAGCCAGTCCACGCCAGAGGACCACAGTATGCCATTCTGTTTGAGAGATCAGCTTGCCAGCCCTGTCTTTAAAAGTTTCGGTAGTAGCTAAAGAAAACTTGGCAACGGCAATATTCCCCTCCAATACCTGTACATCCGGGTCTTTTCCTAGATTTCCAATTAACATCACCCTATTTACGCCTCGCATACGAAGAAATTTGAAGTTTACAATTCGTCTTTAGATACCTTTTCCTACCGTGCCGCACGGCTCGTCTACTTAAAATTAATTAAAATTTTTCGGCAAAACTTAATTTTTTGCCTCATGCCCGAACCGCGCCCCGTGGCTCCTGTGTCAGAACAAGCTTTGTGCCGGTGTTGGGTCTAACAACCAGGCGTTAATGAACTTAGGGAAAGGGTATTCACTTAGTTTGTCTTTGTCTACCAGCAGGTAGCCATCCAGGGTGGCGAGCGGCTTGTTCAGCTGAATAGTAAAGAATTGCCCCTGTATAGTCTGATGACTTAGTTCCTGTCGATAGATTTTTGATATATACTTCACTGTGAGTGACTGCTTTCCAAAGATCTTCCCCGCAAATTGCTCCTGCAGGATGTCTTCAGGATAGACAGCGTCCCCCGATTCCCACCCTACTAGTTCGAACAGGTCCGCCCAGATATCTCCCTGCTGTCGCTGGCGGATATATACTTTTTTATCAGGCGTCTCTACCAGGAAATAATAGAACCAGCGCTTCTTTTTCCGGAGCACTTTTTCTTTTACAGGCAATCTGCTCACTTCCCCCTTCCGATAGGCCTGGCAATCTTCCCGTTGAGCGCAAAGCGCACACAGCGGTTTTTGAGGCTTGCACACCACGGCGCCAAAGTCCATGATCGCCTGATTATAGATACCCGGCTGCTCTCTGTCCAGCAAGCTCTCAGCCAGCGAACTGAACTTTTTTTTCCCCACCGTGGTGTCGATAGGCGTATCGTCTCCCGTATAACGCGACAACACACGCAACACATTCCCATCCACCACCGCATAAGGAAGATTGAACGCAAAGGAGGCAATGGCCGCCGCCGTATAAGGACCAATACCTTTCAACGCGCGAATGCTATCATAATCAGAGGGAAACTCTCCTTTATACTCGCCCGCGATCTTTTTTGCCGTAGCAATGAGATTGCGACAACGGCTATAGTAGCCAAGACCTTCCCAGCATTTGAATACTTTTTGCTCGGGTGCTTTCGCCAGATCATTGATCGTCGGAAAGTTATGAATGAACTTCTCGTAGTAAGCCCAGCCCTGCTCCACACGCGTCTGTTGTAATATTATTTCACTCAACCATATCTTATAAGGGTCCTTTTCGCCCTTCCAGGGCATGGTCCGGGAATTCTCATTTTTGTGCCATTTTAGCAAGTTTTTTGTAAAATCTCCTTTTTTTATCTTCATTTGACCTAATTTAGTCCTCACTTAAAAAATTCTCAATCAATATTTTATAGAATCCTTGCACAAATAAACCAAATCTCTTATTTTGATCTTCGAAAAAGGGTTCAGACAAGTAGTTGTGAATTAAAAATTTTGTTATATATTTAAAATCAGAAACTTATAAAACTTAATCCCCATGAGAAAGGCAGACCTGGTTAACCAGATATCGGAAAAAACAGGCATACCTAAGGTTGACGTCCTGGTGACGTTGGAAACTATGTTCAAAGAAGTAAAAGAAACCCTTTCCCAGGGAGAAAACATTTATATCCGGGGATTTGGTAGCTTCATCACGAAGAAAAGAGCTGCGAAAATCGGCCGAAATATAAAGAAAAATGTCGCAGTTCACATTCCTGAGCACTTCATTCCTGCTTTCAAACCCGCAAAAGAGTTTGTAGCAGAAGTAAAAAAATTGCAGTCTGTTAAAGAAGATCAGCCAAACCCGGATGAAGAGATGTAATTTGCGCTCGGAAAATGCGATCGCATGAAGAGACAGCAAATCATCGTCACCGGCACAGGCGTGCTTTTATTACTTGCTCTGTATTTTTTTGGACAAACAGTTCCTCCGCAAAAAAAGATGGAGCCCTCCGAGGCGGGGACTTCGGGGGCTTCCATTTCAAGGATCAGCACGGAGGATATTCTACGGGCCTCACAATCAAAGCTTACTCCAACGCAACAGGAATATGTCACCCGGCTGCAAAATGCTGTAGTACGGGGAGATGTAAAGGTGCAGCAGCTAAATGCTTATCGCCAGCTGGCCGCTTTCTGGCGGGACTCTGTCCAGTCCGGCTTCCTTCCCTTTGCATATTACACTGGGGAAGCAGCTAAATTGGAAAATTCTGAAAAAAGTCTCACCTTTGCTGCCCGATTATTTTTAGAAAGTCTGCGTGGGCAGGACAATCCGGCTATAAAAGGCTGGATGGCTACCAACGCTAAAGAGTTGTTTGAAAAGGCATTAGAACTGAATCCCCAGAATGATTCCACCAAAGTGGGTTTGGGCGCCAGCTACGTTTTTGGTAGCTCCGCCGGCAGTCCTACTGAAGTCATGCAGGGAATTCAGCGGATTTTGGAAGTAGCTCGCCGCGACTCCACCAATATGTATGCTCAGTTCATGCTGGGCTGGGGTGGCATCGTGTCGGGGCAATTTGATAAAGCTATTGAACGTTTGACAACAGTTGTTCGACATCAACCTGCCAACATCGAAGCAATACTCCTACTTGCCCAGGTCTATCAGCAGCAAGGCAATAAGTCAGCGGCCATTCAATGGTATGAGGCGGCCCGGCGGCAGATCGACAATCCGGAAATGATCAAGGAGATTGATCAAAGCATCCAGGCCTTACGCTAAAAAAAGAACGGAATTTATTTTTTAAACTATAAAATGTACTGAGTATGCCTTGTGGTAAAAAGCGTAAGCGTCATAAGATTGCAACGCACAAGCGGAAAAAAAGACTGAGAAAGAATCGCCATAAGAAGAGGAATAAGTAATGCTAAGCCGGCCCGCCGGGCCGGACACGTGTGACCCTAATGTAAAATGGTAGATGTCGATGGCAAACGCTATTTACGCTTGAATAAGGAACTGATCATAAACGCAACCCCGCAGGGTGTTGAGATAGCCCTATTAGAGGATAAGAAGCTGGTGGAACTACACCATGAAAAAGCTGACGCAAGCTTTGCGGTGGGCGATCTATACCTGGGAAAGGTCAAGAAGCTGATCCCAGGGCTGAACGCCGCATTCGTGGATGTCGGTTTTGAAAAAGACGCTTTCCTCCACTACACCGATCTCAGCCCCTACGCCCGCAGTCTGTTGAAATTCACGCAACAGGCTATGAACGACAACAGCGCGGAAGGCTTTGACTTCGGTCATTTCCAGGTGGAGCCCGAGATCGTCAAGACAGGGAAGATCAATGAGGTATTGAATGGCAAGCCCCATATCCTTGTGCAGATCCTGAAAGAGCCCATCGCCGCCAAGGGCCCCCGTCTCAGTTGCGAAATATCCCTTCCGGGACGTTTTGTCGTCATTACTCCCTTTAATGATATCGTCGCCGTCAGCCGTAAGATCCACTCTTCTGAAGAGCGCAAGCGGCTGCAAAAGATCGTTGAGGCCATCAAGCCTAAGAACTTCGGGGTCATCGTCCGCACCGCCGCCGAAGGAAAGAATACCGCTGAGCTGCACGAGGACCTTACCGAACTCGTTGCTACCTGGAAGACCATCCAGACCAATCTGAAAGGAGCCGTAGCCCCCGCCAAGATACTCAGCGAACAGACGAAGACGACCAGCATGCTCAGGGACCTGCTGAATGAAGATTTTAACAAGATCGTCATCAACGACAGGAATATCTACAACGACACCAAGAGCTACATCCAGCGCATCGCACCGGATAAAATAGACATCGTTTCCTATTACCACAACGGCTCTCCCATTTTCGACCAGTTCAGCGTCACCAAACAGGTCAAGGCCGCTTTTGGCAAGACGGTAAACCTCCCCAGCGGGGCTTACCTCATCCTGGAGCACACCGAGGCCCTGCACGTCATCGACGTCAACAGCGGATACAAGAGCGTCAGTAACAACCAGGAGCAAAATGCGCTCGAGACCAACCTCGAAGCCGCCGAAGAGATCGCCCGGCAGCTGAGACTGCGTGACCTCGGCGGGATCATCGTAGTGGATTTCATCGATATGAAGCTGCCCGACAACAAGCGCAAGCTGATGGAATCCATGGAATCCTTCATGCGCACCGACAGGGCCAAACACGCCGTACTGCCCATCTCCAAGTTCGGGCTCATGCAGATCACCCGTCAGCGGATGAAGCCCGAAGTCACCATCAATACGCAGGAAGTGTGCCCCACCTGCAATGGCACCGGCAAAATATCCTCCGCCCTCATACTCGAGGACGAGATAGAAAAGAACTTAAGCTATCTGATCAATCATCAGCATAAAGACCTTTCACTGACCGTGCACCCCATCATGCATGCCTACCTCACCAAAGGAGGTCTCTTCGGCATCGGATCACGTCAGTGGAAATGGCGTTGGAAATACAAACAGAAGATCCGGATCAATGCTAATACCAACTACCATCTTACGGAGTTCCATTTTTTTGATAAACAGGAGGATGAGATTAAACTTTAGCCTAAAATTTGGCTAGGTGTGGCGGACCGCGGGCGCGGTCCTGATCCCTTGAAGTCTAATGATTGTCCGCCGCGGAGCGGCGGACGGGGCCTTTCTGTTTGTGGCCACAAACAGAAAGGCCCCGGTAGAAACCAGGGCCGTCTTTTCACTGTCAACATTGAGTCACACAGATTTGAGTTATTTCTAGTTAGGAAAAATCACTTGGCAGCAGACAGCAGCAACACGCGCTGTCCACTACAAACTCCCTTCGTTCAATAAAATAAATGTTGTCTTGAATGGTGGCTCTGGGGATGGGACCTCCTGCTAGTAACTCGCAACCAATGAGCAATGAAGGGCCCATTAGCGAACAGTGAAGTTTTCTCATGTGTAGTAGGTGTTTATGAAAAAATGTAAAAGCCTGTGTTTAGCTATCTTTCAAGGAGTCAGGTGTCCAAAATTTGACGAGTGGGTATCGTACGGAGTGGGACTATAAACACCATACCGCTCTTTCAGTCCTAAACCATAAACCAGTCAGCTTTGGAAGATTAAAGTACGAACTTTTAATTACACTTTAATCTTTTTTTAAGAAATATTTTCTTAAGAGGATGGCTGCCTCTAGTGGAGGCAGCCATCGGAAAATTCTTCTATTGCTTTTGCAGAATAAGCCTGTTAGGACCATAATCCGTACCACCGCCCTGGAAGTCGATAGTCAGCGTAATATATCCCGTACACGAGAACACATACCCCGCTACATCATTCGCTCCCGTACCCTCCGCCGTATACTGCGTCGAAGATGGTCCGCCATAGCGGCCAAAGGTCACCTTCGGTATGGAAGCCGTACCCGTTGTCGGGTCTACATTGACAACCAAAGGATTTATCACGGTGCCACCACCAGGATATACCTGGCTGAGATTGATCTGGTTTGCACCCGGTCCGTCGGTAACCTGTACCGTAGCTCCGGCAGACCAGTCCGCCCAGTCATCAACGATCACCTTATAAGTGCCCGTCATCCCCCCGGTGAAGGGACAGACGATATACGTCGTAAAATAAAAGGCGCCATAATAATACGGGCCTGTCACCAGGCCGCTACCGGAATTATTACCCGTATTATTGACATCATACTGTTTGCCGCTCTTGGTAAACAGCCTATTATAGAAAGTATAATAGCTGCCCGGAGTATAGCTCGTAGTAGACACACCCAGCGCTGCAGAAAGCTCCGTACCCGACACGGTCAGTTTCGTTCCCTTACCTGTATAGCTCACCGTCTTGACCTTATGCCACTGCGTCGTGTCATACGTGGAACCGGAGGCCGCATAGATGTCGATATGATCCACTGCCTCGCCATTCTTATACCCGCTGACCGTGATCCCCACCGTGGAGGTAGCCATCGCAGTATTGTCGAAATTCAGATTGATCGTGCTGTCCAGCACCAGGTAAGACCCAACAGTCAGATTCTTTATATCCGACAACGGATTGATATTTCCCCCGGTCTTCTTGCACGAGTTGATCACCAGCACCAGGCCGGCAATGCTTATCGCTAAGATGATTAATTTCTTCATGGATTCATTTTTGTAGTGATCCGATTTGATTTACTTCACGAAATTATCCGGGTTATTATCCCAGAATACTTTTTGGACAGCATCTCCCGGCGTCTTTTGAGCAGGGGCATTGGAGTTCCTGTTGACAAAGACTGAAGGGTAATAGAAGCTACGCATAAAGAATCCCGGATTCGGTACGGCCACAGCGAGTTGGGCATTATCCGGCTTACCGGTACGCCTGTAGTTATTATATGGTTCTACACCATTGCCCCACGACGCCAGATAGTATTCCGTCATAATGATATTCAACCGTGCATCGTCCGTCGTGGCATTGTCATAATTGCTCAGCACCAGGTTGACATAGTTCGAGACCTGTGTAGCAGAAGGAACATAGCTGGGATCAGGCGTCACGTTCACCGAAGCAGGGAAGCCCATCACCTTATCGATGGAAGTCTGCACACCGGCCTGCAGCAGATCGCGGGGCGCGCCTGCCGTCGTGATATTCAGGGTGAGTGCCGCCTCGGCCTCCAGGAAGGAAGTAAAGGAAGACAACCAGATGGGATTGATGCCCGCGCCAAGGCCACCCATGCTGAGGGTCACTGCCTGGGCCTGGTCGCCATCGAACTGGCCTGCGGCGGGATAAACACCAAAGGCCGTACGGAAGCTGCCATCAGGCGGCGCACCGCTGTTATCGCCATGGTCACGGCCCATATACCCTTTACCGATGACACAATAAGGCGTCTTATCCGGGACGCTGGGATACCAGGCCGGGAAGTTGGAGTTGCCATACTGCGAGTTCACAAAACAGGGACAGGTCTGTGAGTTGGCCCAGCTATAACTATTGCTCTGACGATAGAAATAATAACGGGTCCTCGGATCACCATTGAGATTGACGCTCCCTCCGTATTTCTGCGCCGTCACCATCCACATGAAATAATTACAGATATACTCCCCTACACCGCCGGAATTGACATAATCGAGTCCATAGTGCTCATGGCGGCTGTCCGGCGCCGTGATAGAGGTTCCATATTTGAAGACGAAGTCCTGTGAAGGATCATTGATCAGGTCGTTCTCTGTCAGCAGGGCGGTTATCTTGCTCGTCACCGAAGGATCTACCAGCCGCGTCTGCATATACAATTTCAGCTTCAGGGTCTTGGCAAACGTCACCCAGTTCGCCACTTCGGTGCTGCCAGGATAGTACAGGTCGTTGGCAGGTCCGGGAGCCGCATCAGGGTTTTTAAGATCGGTAATGGCGCTGTCCAGCAGCGACAATGCACCAGCATAGACAGCCGCTCCCTGATCGACTTTGGGATTCGTATTGGCGTTGCCCTGGTTGGCTTGCGAAAAGGGTACATCGCCAAAATCATCCACCAGCGTGGCCAGCGTAAAGGCCTTCAACACTTTGGCGATACCCGATTGTATGTATTTCTTTTGCGACGTCGCCAGCTTAATAAGAGCATCCGCATTGGGTATCACCCCGCCATAGGCCAGAGTGGCGCTCGCGCCAAAGGGCGCGTTGCCTCCCGCATAAGCAGTCTCCCATTCCCCGTCGAAGGTCGAAGGAGTATAGGCATTGCGATAAAAAGGACCCACCCACTGCTGCTGACGCACGAGCTGTGCACCATAATCGGATGCCGTCACCCAGAAATTGTTAAAGCTCAGCTGGACCTGGTTGAGATAAAGGTCCACATCCGCCGTAGTCGTACCGGGGTAGTTGGGGTTGTTCAAAAGATCGTTCAGACTTTTTTTACAGGACGATGCGCCCGCCAGAACGCCGATGGCCACGAGCCCGGTAAATATTTTTTTAATAGTCATGTTGTCCGTTTAAAAGTTTTAGAAAGTGATCCTCAGACTTGCTCCATAACGGCGTGCCGAAGGACCCGTAAGAAACTCCATGCCTCTGCCATTACCCACACCTAGCCCAGATGCTTCCGGATCAAAATGCATATACTTGGGAAAATTGGGAGCATTGTACCAGAGATTGGTCCCTGAAAGGCTCAACGACATGGAGCCGAACGGCGTCTTATCCAGAACTTTCCCAGGCAGACTATAGGACAGGGATGCTTCCCTCAGCCGTATGCAGGTGGCATCGAAGATCGCGCTCTCATCCGCAGCGCCGTTGGTGATGCTGTTCGTATAATAAGCCTGTGTGGCGGAAATTTGAATATTGTTCGGCTGACCGTTCTCCATCACTCCCGGCAGGATATAAGGCGCCGCGCGGTCGAATTCCGTATCCCTGGTAACACCCCTGCCCAGCAGCGCTCCGGCCGTACCCGAGTACATCTCGCCGCCTTCTACAAAGTCCCACTGCATTCTAAAGGTGAATCCCTTAAAGGTGAGGGTACTGATACCCGTGAGCTTATACAGGGCATTCGGATCGCCGATGATGCCGATATCATTCGAGTTGATATAATTCCCGTCCGTGCCCACCAGCTTTTGACCCGTCTTGAGATCCTTCTGGAAATAGTTGGCCATGATGATACCCAGCGGGTGCCCGTTCTTGGCAAATGTTCCTTCGTTGGAAAATCCAGCGGTATTGATCTGCGGGAGCTCGGCAGGGATGCCGGATACCATGCTCTTGTTGAGGGTATAAAGACCTTCCACATACCATTTCCAGTCCCGTGATTGAACAGCCACCACACCCAGCTTGAGTTCGATGCCTTTATTGGTGACCTTGCCTACATTTATCTGCCGGCTGACGAATCCGGAGGATGGATCGAGGAACTGATTCAATATCTGGTCATTGGCAACTCTGCGATACAAGGTGAGGTCCACGTCCACCCTATTTTCCAGGAACTTGCCTTCCATGCCTCCCTCGATCTCCTTGAGCAGCTCGGGCTTCAGGTTGGGATTAGCCATCTGCGGTGGGATGGCATTGATGTTGATGGCCGTACCCTTCGAAGTAAGGAAGTTCCGCGTAGACACGAACAAGGATGAGCGGGTGGAATAAGGCGTCGGAGGGTTGGCCGAAGTAGCATAGCCCACCCTGAGCTTCAGATAGTTCACGACCTTACTTTCCTTCCAGCTTTCGATAGCCGACGTGGGTATGAAGGATAAGGACGCGCTGGGATAAAAGATGGTGCGGTTGATCTGTTCCACGGAGGAGAAGGTGCTATTACGCCCCCCGGCTGTCAGATAGGCCCAGTCCTTATATCCCAGGGTAGCTTGTGCAAAAAGCCCCAGGCTTAAGAAGTCCTGACCATAGTTCAGGGGCGTCACAAGGTCCTCGCTGTTGGGGGAGTGATTGACAAAGCTGCCATGGTTCATCAATCCATATACCAGCTGCTGCGTGCTCGTCATACCCGTTTGCTCATAGTGTGTCCGCTTTGCATTGGCGCCCGCATCCACGTTCAGGGAGAAGTCGCTGAAATTTCTATTAAAGTTCAGGAACAGCGTATGGTCCCAGATGTTATTGATCCCTGTATTGGTACGATAGATCCCCGTGGGAGTGGAGATACCTCCCTTGTTCTGGGCATACTCCTGGAACTCCGTGTAATTGTCAAATCCTATACGATAGGACAGACTCAAACCTTTGATGAGGGCATAGTTGAAGAGCATCTGGCCAAAGGTCCGGCTGACCCTGTCCACCGTGAAAGAATTGTAAAGCGTCCAGCGCGGGTTCTGGATATCATTTCCATTACGATAATAGATGGAGGAATGATCCGAAGGCAGCTCATAAGGCAGCCCCATCAGGTCTACAGCGGTCGGCGTATACAGGACGTTACCGAACACCGAGGTATTGGTGGCGTTATTGCCATAGCTGTTGCTCGTAGGCGGTGAGCTGACGTTCGTGGTGACATAGTTGATCGTGCCGCTGACCGTGAGCTTATTGGCCAGCCTGGCCGATCCGCCAAAGCCAAAGGTATTTTTATACATGGAGTTCCCCGGTATATAACCCTCGTCATCCAGATAGCTATAGCTCATGGAGTAGCTCGCGTTCTGACCAGCGCCGGAAACATTCACGCCCGTATTGCTCGCCCCGCCCATCCTGAAAAACCGGGGAACGCTGTTGTAATATTTATAATAATACGGAGCACCCTTGTATTGAGGAAATTCATTGGCCAACGAAGATTTGTCATAAGGATGCTTCACGGCCACTGGTGGATTCTTGAAGGCAGCGCCCCAGTTGCTGAAAAAGGCGATACCCTGGCTAAGGTCGAAGCCCCCGCCATATTTGGTATTGTACTCAGGAAGGATCGCCTTTGTCGCAAAGTAAGATTGCGAGACTGTGACCTCAGCCTTCCCTTTGGCCTTTTGGGAAGCGCCATTCTTGGTAGTGATGAGGATGACCCCATTTCTTCCGGCTTCGCCATACAGCACCGTTGCGCTAAGCCCTTTCAGCACGTTGACGCTTTCGATGTTGTTGGGATCCAGGTCCAGGAATCTGCTGGAGGTCTGGTGGCCAAACGTGAAGTCACTTTGGGTGTTTGTGCTGGCGTCGAAGGGGACCCCGTCTACGACGAACAGCGGTTGTGAACTACCCGAGATCGTGCTGATCCCCCGAATATTGATGTTCGTGCCACTGCCGCTCAGACCGCTCGTGCTAAGGATATTGAGGCCCGGCGCCTTGCCCGTGAGCACTCTTCCAATATCACCTTCCGGCCGAAGCTCCAGCGCCGATTTGTCCACCGTGGCTACCGCATAACCCAAGGCTTTCTTTTCCCGCTTGATACCAAGGGCCGTAACGACCACTTCGCTCAAGGCAGAGTTGTTAGGTTTTAAGCTGATCGTGACCGTTGACCTGTCGGCAACGGAAACCTCCACCGGGTCATAACCGACCCCGCTGATGATAAGGACAGCATGTAATGGAGTGTTGAGCTTGAAAAAGCCATTGGGGTCCGCGCTGGTACCCCCTTTCTGGCCCTTGATCCGGATCGTGGCGGATGGAATACCTGCTCCAGAGGGGTCCGTGACCTTACCCGAAACCTCCTTTGTCTGGGCAAATAGACTGAAAGAAATGAGCGTAAACGCCCATGTCATCGCAATGCGAATTTTTCTCATGTGACAGTCCGTTTTGGTTAATGAATTTAAAGTTTTCTCGTTAAGTCCAAAAACACTGATAAGTGGCTGAAAACGTGTACGAACGGATCAAATCTTCCGTCCATCACGCATTAGGACCATTCACAATGTTTTTAACATAATTTTTAATTTAGCCCAAACAAATAGAATCCGGATAGCTTTGTTAATATTTGTTTCCACCATATATGTTTGCCTGTAATAAATAATTAAGTGTAAACCCTTATATCCACATCGATCCCAGAGGCTTCCTGAAAGATTCCCCACATTCCCGAAACCTCCCCTATTCAGAACCTACTCCACGAAAAATCCGACCTGCTATTCGACCCGTCATCCAGCTGGGACAGCTCTCATTATCCGACTTTTCCGGTCAGCCTACCCGCACCCCTACCCTGCCAGCTTTTCCTCTGTCATTCCTGACAGATCCGGATTCCCGATCATCAGTCAAGTAAATTACTTTATTTTATAATGTGTAATTACATCGCGAAATTATCTTCCTCTACAATCTCATCCGGCCTTACAAGAAGTATATTATTTTTATTAATCCAATTAAAATCTGTTTATATTTGACAAAAAGGCAGGTTACCGACCAAAAAGACAGAGAAATTTGAAGGCAATTTGAAGGCCTCCTGCGCATGTTAATTTTCAATAGTTTACCCGGTTCTATTTTCCCCGCCCCTCTTGTACCCGCTTCCATGCCTTGCCTCGTAAGTACTTGATTATAAATTAGTAACGAGTGATTTTTTTTGCTTTCAAACCCTCATTTTTAGGGTTTTAAAGTTATTCACACCCTCAAAAATTTATTTTGTTATGTGGCGCTAATTTGTAATTTAGTGCAAGAATTTAATGGGTTAGTAAGTAAGGGGCCGGCGATTTAGCTGGCCCTTTTACTTTTTACGAACGAATCACAAGTTCGGTGTCCGAAGGACAATTTTTATTCTCGTTTACATTCATTGCCTCTCCCTTCCTACTCATCTTATCACACTATTTACTCCTTCTTTATTCATCCTCTGCATAATTTATTCACCCGTTGTTCACCTTTTGTTCAATTTACTCCCTCGTTGTTCATCTTCTCGCTCTATTTCACTCCTCCTTGTTGATCTCCTGCAGAAAAATGTGACCTTTACTTCATGAGCAAAATAAAAACAGCCTTCTTCTGTAGCAATTGTGGTTATGAAAGCGCAAAATGGTCGGGTAAATGTCCTTCATGTGATCAATGGAACACTTTTGTCGAAGAGGTCATCACAAAAGACAACCGGCTGGCTGAATCTGATTGGAAAAAAAACACGGCTGGTAAAAAAGATATCCGCACCATATCCCTTAATGAAGTAGTAAGCGCCGAAGAAAAAAGGATCATCACAGCTGATGCCGAGCTTAACAGAGTGTTAGGAGGTGGTATTGTAACGGGTAGCATTGTCCTGGTTGCAGGAGAGCCAGGCATCGGTAAAAGTACCTTGTTCCTGCAGAATGGATTGCTTTTGAAAGACCACACCGTACTTTATATCAGCGGAGAAGAGAGTGAGCAGCAGATAAAGATGCGGGCCGACAGACTGAAGATGCAGAACGATCAGTTCTACTTGTTAACAGAGACGTCTACACAAGCCATATTTCAGGAGATAAAAAAATTAAAACCCAGCCTCGTGATCGTAGACTCGATCCAGACACTGCAATCTCCTTATATCGAGTCCTCCGCGGGCAGCGTGTCGCAGATAAGAGAGTGTACATCGGAGTTTCAGCGATTTGCCAAAGACAGCCACACACCTGTGTTCCTCATCGGTCATATCACCAAAGACGGCGGTATCGCCGGCCCAAAGATCCTGGAACATATGGTCGATACCGTCTTGCAGTTCGAAGGGGACAGACATTATGCGTATCGCATACTTCGCACGTTGAAGAACAGGTTTGGCAGCACCGCCGAGCTGGGTATTTATGAAATGACGGAAGATGGGATGCGGGGCGTAAGCAATCCCAGCGAACTCCTGATCACTCAAAAAGAGGAGCAGCTCAGTGGCATCGCCATCGCTGCCACCATCGAAGGGCTTCGACCCCTCCTCATCGAAGTACAGGCATTGGTGACGCCGTCCGTTTATGGTACACCTCAAAGGACAGTCAGCGGCTTCGACCTCCGAAGATTGCAATTATTGCTGGCAGTATTGGAAAAGAGAGGTGGCTTTCATTTTGGTGTAAAAGATGTCTTTCTCAACATCGCCGGAGGGCTAAAGGTGGAAGACCCCTCCATCGACCTCGCAGTATTATGCGCCCTTCTCAGCTCTTATGAGGATACTCCCCTGTCCCCACAATACTGTTTCTCGGGTGAAGTAGGGCTCAGCGGCGAGATAAGGGCCGTGGGCCGTGTCGAACAACGGATAGCCGAAGCCGAAAAGCTGGGCTTCGAAAAAATATTCGTCAGCAGATACAATGTCAAGGGACTGAATAACCAGAAGTTTAACATCGAAATCATGCCGGTGGGAAGAGTGGAAGAAGTGTATCAATATCTCTTTTAGGCACAATGTTCAGCCCACCGATGCGTTTTCATAACGGGCCTAAGGCCCGTTGTCCGACATTTAATTTGTACATTTATCCCGATGCGTATCACCCGGCCGCTTATACCGTTGTTCGTCGCCCTCGCCTTTTTTTCCTGCAGGAAAGATAGTTTTATCACCAGTAAGGATGCCATCGTCCATCTCAGCGCCGACACCCTGTTCTTCGATACGGTATTTGTCTCCACCGGTAGCATCACCAAGGTCGTCAAAGTGATCAATGCCAATGACCAGAAACTGCGTTTGTCCGATATAAAGCTGATAGGAGGCACATTCTTTTCCATCAATATCAACGGAGCGCCGGGACCTCAGCGACATAATGTCGAGGTCGGGGCCGGGGATTCCATCTACATCTTTGTCGCCCTCAGCATCCAGCCCAATGCGGCGAACCTTCCATTTATTGTACAGGACAGCATACAGGTAGCCTTTAACGGCGCGTCTCAATATATTCAGCTCCGGGCATGGGGGAAGAATGCCCATTTTTTACGCAACCAGACCATCGAGGGCAATGTCACATGGGATAACACATTGCCCTATGTCATTCAGGGGGGATTGCAGGTGGATACGAATGCCACCCTCACCATTCCCGCCGGATGTCGCATTTATCTGCATGCAGATGCTCCTTTCTTAGTGGACGGCACCCTGAAAATACAGGGAGCAAAAGGTGACAGCAATCATGTTATCTTCCGGGGTGACAGACTGGACGATCCTTACCGGGATTTCCCCGGTGGCTGGCCGGGTATCTATTTCAGACAGACAAGCAAAGCCAGCAGTCTCGAGTACACCGATATAAAGAATGCGTACCAGGCCATTGTGGCGTCGGGTTCACCTTTGAGTTCTCCCCCTCAGCTTACGCTCAGCCAGTGTATCATCGACAATAGCTATGATGTAGGGATACTGGGAGTACAGACCAGCATTCAGGCCAATAATTGTCTGATCAGCAACTGTGGTAAGAACATAGTCCTGCGTTATGGAGGGAACTATCAATTCCTGCATTGCACCGCGGTAGGTTTTTCCAATGATTATATCACACACTCACAGCCCGTGCTCTCCGTCAGCAATTATACCACGCAGGACAACGGGACATCCCTGAACGCCGACCTCTCTGCCGACTTTATCAATTGTATCTTCTGGGGCGTCAGTGGAACAGTGGATAATGAAGTACAGGTTACACGCCAGGGATCAGGATCTTTAGCCTACCATGTAGGCTTTTCCAATTGCGACTGGAAAGTAAAGTCTGCACCCACGGATGCCACCGTATCCAATATCATCGCCAATACCGACCCGCTGTTCGATAGCGTCAATAACTTTTCAAGATATTATGATCTTCATCTCCGGGCTGCGTCACCCCTTATCGACAAAGGCATCAGTAACGCCCTCACCGTGGACCTCGACGGTAACCTCCGGCCCGTAGGATTGCCCGACCTGGGTTGTTATGAGCATCAGTGAGTCCGCCGGGCTCCCTCAACTCACCCCGGCCATCCGGAGGAAATGCCGCCTGTCATTCAAATTTGTCTCTAACTTAAAGATTAGCGTTCCCTCTTTGTAACTCTTTCGCAATATCAAATTACCTTTATTGTCTAAAATCAACTTTCTATGTTACGCGCATTATTGCTCTCGATGTTCCTGGTAGCCGGTGTGACAAGCGTCTACGATTTCAAGGTACCGGGACTGGATGGAAAAATCATCGATCTTGCCAAGTTCAAGGGTAAAAAATTATTGATCGTCAATACCGCGTCGAAATGTGGATTTACTCCACAATATTCCGACCTGGAAAAACTGTACGAGCAATACAAGGACAAGCTGGTCATCGTAGGCTTCCCTGCCAACAATTTCCATCAGCAGGAGCCCGGCACCAATGCGGAGATCAGCGAATTCTGCAAAAAGAACTATGGTGTCACTTTCCCCATGGCCGAAAAAGTGGATGTCATCGGAGAAAATACACATCCTCTTTTTAAATATCTGACCGAAGAGGCCAAAAAGCTGGGGGTTGCTGATCCCGTCATCGGCTGGAACTTCACCAAATTCCTCATCGACGAGAATGGGAAGCTGATCGCGGTATTCCCCAGCAAAATAAAGCCCATGGACGAGCAGATCACGAAGTATTTGAATTAAACAAAATATTCTTCCCTGACAAACCCCTGGCGTCAGCTAGGGGTTTCTTATTTTTGCCCCCTATGTCATTCACAAATGTCATCGGGCAGCGGGAGATCAAGGAAAAGCTGGTCGAACTCGTCCAGCACAATCGGCTGAGTCATGCACTTCTCTTCCTTGGTAGTGAAGGCAGCGGCGCCCTGTCGTTGGCCCTGGCATTTGCCCAATATACTGTTTGCGAAAAGGTGAACAAGCCCCAGGCCGCCCCCGTCCCTCCTCCCGACGCCTGTGGGGTTTGTCCCGCCTGTGTCAAGGCCGCACAGCTGATCCACCCGGATATTCATTTCTCCTATCCCGTCATTCCCCGCAAACCGGGCGATAAACCCGTAAGCACCGATTATATCAGCGAATGGCGGGAGTTTGTCAAACAATACCCTTATGGCAACGCCTATGACTGGCTTCAATTCATCGGGGCCGAGAACAAACAGGGGAATATCACCGCTCTTGAGTGCAACGACATTATCCACAAGTTAAGCCTCAAAAGTTTCGAGAGCGGATATAAGATCCTGGTTATGTGGATGCCCGAATACCTCGGCAACGAGGGTAACAAGCTGCTCAAGCTCATCGAAGAGCCACCCGCCAATACCTTGTTTATATTGGTTGCCGAAAATGAGTCGCTTATCCTTCAGACCATCCTCTCCAGGACCCAACTGGTAAAAATACCCCTCCCGGATACAGAGGAAATTGAAAAAGCGCTTATCCAGCGGGCTGGGGTCCCGGCTGAACAGGCCCGGCAGATCGCCGTTCTTTGTGAAGGGAACTATCACGAAGCGCTCCAATTGGTCCATCATGCCGAAGATGACTGGCAGGGTATCCTCCGGGAATGGTTGAATGCCATTCTTAAGAACGGTCCCATCGCCCAGGTCAAATGGATCGACGAGATCAGCAAGTCCGGAAGGGAAAGACAAAAACAGTTCCTCCGGTATTTCAACCATTTATTGGAACAGGCCATCCGTCTCCGGTACATGGGGGATTCCGCCCCTGCCATCCCGGACAACGAGCGCGATATAGCCTTGAGACTGAACAAGATAGCAGATATTTCCCAACAAAGGGCCATCATCGAGGAGCTGGATAGGGCCGCCTATTACATCGAACGGAATGCCCACGCCAAAATGCTTTTCCACGCCCTGACCATTAAATTATATCATATCCTGGCGGATCGGACCGTTGCATCCGTTAATTAAAGCTCCCGTAATTCACCTTATAATAGTATATTTGATAATGGCCCCGGAACAGGGCCTGTGAAAAGAGGCGGACCCGGACGGATAGATCTTGTGTGAAAAGGGGGAGCCGCAGGAACAGAGATACATTGCACCTGATATATTTATATATAGCTTCATACGTCAGTAGCATTCTTCTGCCTGCGCCATTATAGCCTTTCTTCACGCCAGGCGGTCCCTTGATCAGGCCGCGCGGCACAATTCCTAATTGTTAATTTGTTTTGGATATGGGATGTAGCAATTGCGGTACAGCCAATGGGGGAAAACCATCGGGCTGTAAAAGTAACGGAGGGTGTAGTACTGGGGGATGCAATCGACTGAATGTCTATGACTGGCTGGCAAATCTGCCGTTTAGCGACCCGGACAGCAGCTGCCGGATCGTAGAAGTGAGCTTTAACAAAGGCAGCCGTAAAGATTTTTACCGAAATACAACTACCCACCTCTTTGAAAAGGGAGAGATGGTAAGTGTCGAAGGTGTCAGCGGTTTTGACGTAGGCCAGGTGACGATGACGGGTGAAATGGTCAGACTGCAAATGAAAAAAAAGGATGTAGACGAAAGGAATCCGGAAATAAAGAAGGTACTCCGCCGGGCCTCCGACAAAGACCTGGAGATCATGCAGCAGAACAAGAGCCGGGAAAGAGACGCCCTCACCCGGAGCCGCGCCATCGCCCGCCAGCTCAAATTGGAAATGAAAATGAGCGAGGTAGAGATCCAGGCGGATGGCAGAAAGGCCACGTTTTTCTACATCGCGGATGACAGGGTGGATTTCCGGGAACTGATCAAGCTGTATGCAGGCGAGTTCCGGCTGAAAGTAGAAATGAGGCAGATCGGCGCCCGCCAGGAAGCCGCCAAAGTAGGCGGTATAGGCAGCTGTGGCCGGGAATTATGCTGCAGCACCTGGCTCGGCGATTTCAGGTCCGTGAATACTACCGCCGCACGTTATCAAAATCTTTCTATCAACCAGAGCAAGCTCAGCGGTCAGTGCGGCCGGTTAAAATGCTGTCTGAATTACGAGCTCGATACCTATCTGGATGCCTTACAGAATTTCCCCGACAACGCCGAGACGCTGCAGGTAGCAAAAGGAACAGCTATTCTTATCAAGAAAGATATCTTCAAAAACCTCATGTGGTATGTCCTGCCGGATAGCAATAAACAGTATCCGCTTACTATTGAAAGAGTTAGAAAGATCCGGCAGCAGAACCTCCAGAATGTCGTGCCCGATAACCTCGAACCCGTTGAAGTGAGCACCGGCAAGCCGAAAGAGGACGAGAGCGGTTTTGTAGATCTTGTTGGGCAGATCAGCCTGAAAACCCTGGAAAAGGCGGACAGGAAAAAGAAACACGGCCATCACCACAAACATGGTCAGCGCGAGGCCCAGACACAACAACAGCCTGGTCAGGCCGGCAAGCCCCCTCAAGGCGGCGGACAAGGCCGGGGCAATAGCCAGGGCGGCAGCGGTAAAGAGAAGGAAGGAAAGACTCCTCCTCCGCCACCATCCCAGCGAGGCCGACGCAGATAGGCGCGACTAATCATACTACGTTCACATGACCCGAGCTTGCGTGAGCCATGATACCATTTAAAGAACATTAACTCATCATGAAACGCTTTCTCAAAGGCATGGGCTGGACCGTTGCTATAATCCTGCTGCTGTGGCTCATTTTCGCACAAAGCTGCATGACCTTCCGGCGGACGGACGCGGATGCCAAAAAGGAATTTACCGCCGCGGGCGTATCCATCCAATTATCCAGGATCGTGGTAGATGGTCACACCATTCATTATGCCGTAACAGGCAACGACACCCTACCTACCTTATTTTTTATACACGGCTCCCCCGGCAGCTGGGATGCATTCCGGCGATATATGAAGGACCCGGAACTCCTGAAGAGGTTCCGGATGGTGTCTGTCGACAGGCCGGGTTTTGGACATAGCGATTATGGCAAACCCGAGCATCTGGAAAAACAGTCGGAGCTGATCAGTCCTTTATTCACCGTCCTGGACAATCACCGTAAGAGGTATCTCGTCGGTCATTCCCTGGGTGGTCCCATGATCATAAAGCTGGCGTCGGATAATCCGGGAATGTTCTCCGGGATGGTGATCCTGGCAGGCTCGATCGACCCCGCGGAAGAAAAGCCGGAAAAATGGCGACCCTGGCTGTTTAGGACGCCGTTGAATTATTTTGTTCCGGGAGCGATGCGCCCCTCCAATGAGGAATTATGGTATTTGAAAAAGGACCTGGTATCCCTCGAAGGTGATTTTGCACGCATAACCTGCCCCGTATATATGGTACATGGGACAGTTGATCCCCTGGTGCCTTATGGAAATACCGGCTATGGAAAGAAGATGCTGGTGAACGCAGCGTCCGTGGAGGTCATTCCCCTGACAGGCGCCAATCACTTTATTCCCTGGAACAGATTTGAAGTGATCAAAGGGGTATTGATCAGCTTGTAATGAGTTTTTAAACAGGCAATTGTTAAAATTTTTACACGCTCAACCACTATGGCCACCACTTGTTAATTTTATGTATTGTTTGTACTTTGCAAACGCTTAAAACTCTACAACTATGGCACTTTTTGAATCCGGAAATCCAACCCTATCGGAAAAGATCTTTAGTAAATCCTTGCAGGGACAGGAAGCCCTTGGTCAAATGACCGTAAGAGGCTCCATGCAGAAATTTGGTTTCTTATTATTGATGGTAGTGGCCGGCGCAGCCTATACCTGGAAATTATATTTTTCTGGAGCAGGCGCCACCATGATGACTTTTGTCCTCGTCGGCCTCTTCGGCGGTCTTATTTGCGGCTTTGCCATCTCGTTCAAACCCGAATGGGCTAAATACCTCTCACCCGCCTATGGTCTCCTGGAAGGCCTGCTTTTGGGTGGGCTCTCCGCTATTGTCAATGATATGTTCAAGACGAAATACCCGAACATTGTAATTACGGCAGTATTGGCAACATTCGGTGTCGCTTTTGCGGTGTTTCTACTGTATAATTTCAGGATCATCCGCGCCACCGAGAAGTTCAGGGCGATCATATTCTCTTCCATCGTAGGTATAGGTATCTTTTACCTCATACGGCTCGTCCTCTCTTTCTTCGGCGTCCAGATCCCATTCATGCAATTTGGCGATAGCAGCATGCTTGGTATTGGGATCAACCTCTTTATCGTAGCCATCGCCGCATTGAGCCTCGTGCTGAACTTCGACCAGATCGAGACGGGCGAGCAGATGGGCGCTCCCAAATACATGGAATGGTACAGCGCATTCGGGCTGCTTGTGACAATGGTTTGGTTGTACATCGAAATACTCAAGCTGCTGAGCAGGTTTGCGAACAATAGAAACTAATAATATTTTAAGAGGGGCCGAATGGCCCCTCTTAATTACAAACCGTCCCCATCCAATAAATTCCCCAATCCCCCCAGTATGCTCCCCTCCTCCCTGCGATGCCCGAATTGAGGGCTGTACTGGATGATGCGACTGGCCAGCCGGCTGATAGGCAATGACTGCAGCCAAACCTTGCCCGGCCCACGCATCACCGCGAAGAACAACCCCTCCCCACCAAACATCCAGTTGCGTATCCCACGGATAAATTCTATATCAAAATCAACCGTAGGCTGAAAAGCCACCACACACCCCGTATCCACCTTCAGTATCTCCCCCGGCCGAAGCTCCTTCTCTATAATATACCCGCCCGCATGCACAAAAGCCATCCCATCCCCATCCAGCTTCTCCATAATAAACCCCTCTCCCCCAAAGATCCCTGTACCCAGCCTGCGCTGAAAGGCAATGCCGATGCTCACACCTTTCGCAGCACAGAGAAAAGCATCCTTCTGCGCAATAATGGTCCCGCCCAGCTGCTGCAGGTCGAGAGGAATGATCTTACCCGTATACGGCGCGGCAAAGCTCACTCTTTTCTTACCCTGCCCAATATTGGTAAATGCGGTCATAAAAAGGTTCTCACCTACCAGCACACGCTTGCCCGCATTCATCAATTTCCCCAACAGTCCTCCCTGCTGTGACTGGGCCGATCCGTCCCCGAAAATGGTCTGCATTTCAATGCCATCATCCATCATCATAAACCCGCCGGGCTCGCCAATGACCGTCTCATTAGGGTCCAGCTCCACCTCCAAACTAAGTTAATGTTTCCCCGGCCGACAAAAAAGCCGCCCATCATTCGATGGACGGCTTTTAGTTTTTCCAGACTATACGGCAGTTCCTTCCCTAAAATATATCCATTCTACAAAATTTTCAACAACGTTTCCCCGTTCGGGCGGCCGTTTAAAACCAGCTGCCTATCCAGGCTTCATTTATGCGTCTCCCGCTCAGCTTCCTTCTCCTTCTCATCTTTTCAAAGCTGTGACGTATGATCGTGATGAACATCAACAGCAGGAAAAGGATAGTAAAAGGCGGGATACCCAAAAACGATACCCATTTGCCGCCCCAGTGACGACGCATCGGTCTTTTCAGTCTTTCCGCGATCAGGTACATGCTCGGCACGATCACCAGGGTCATAAAGAAGGCGAAGGCCAGACCAAAGATGATGGTCCAGGACAGCGGCTTCCAGAACACCGCATTGTCCCCGCCAAAATAAATATGCGGATTCAGCTCGGAGAATAAAGTGACGAAATTGATATTGAACCCGACAGCCAGCGGTATCAGGGCCAGGATGGCAGCCATAGCCGTCAGCAATACAGGAATAATACGTGTCTTGCCCGCCTCGATTGCCGCCTCGCGTGTTTTCATTCCGCGCGATCGCAGCTCGTCCGTAAACTCAATCACCAATATCCCGTTCTTCACCACGATACCCGCCAGACCCACAATACCAAGACCGGTCATGATGGACGATACATCCATCTTCGTGATGGCAAATCCAAGGATAACCCCAATGACACTGAACAATATCTCCGTAAGAATGATCACCGACTTGCTCACCGAGTTGAACTGCAATACCAGCACACCAAGTATGATCAGCAGGGCATAGACCAGAGCCTTACCCAAAAAATCCGTTGTTTCTTTCTGCTGCGCTCCTTCCCCTGTCTGCTTGATCGTCACGCCATCGGGCTTATGCTTAAAGGCGTCGATAGATTTAGCCAGGTCCGCATTGACTGCTGGAGCCGTATATCCCTGTGTCGTCAATACATTGGAGCGCAAAGTGATCATCCTCTTCTGATTCTTTCTCTTAACACTGCCTAGCGTGCTCGTATAATCCACCTTCACCAGCGAGCTGATAGGCACATTCTTGATCCGGCCCTGGTTGGCCATATCCCTGAACGTGATATTCATGTTCAGCAGATCGACCAGGTTCTTTCTTTGTTCTTCCTTGTTACGTATCTGTATCTTATATTCTTCCTTCCCTTCCTTGATCTTGGAGGACTCCCGTCCGAAGAGGGCAGTACGCAATGCCTGACCCACCTGGGCCGAGCTCACACCTTCCGTCATAGCCCGCTGCCTGTCCACCGTGAGCGTGACCTCCGGATTGGTGAGATCGATGTCCATTTTAAGATCCTCCACTCCCGGCGTCTGGATGGAATCCAAATAATTCTTCAGGGAGACAGCCGTCTTGATCAGGTCGTCGAAATTCTCGCTGGCCACCTCGATGTTGACAGGAGGATCAGTAGGAGGGCCGTTCTGTTCCTGGTCCACGGATATTTCCGCACCAGGTATGCCCTTCATCACATGCCTTATGGAATCCAGAAGTGGCGCCGTATGAACGCCATTACGCAATCCATATTCCACGAAGGACACTTGTATACGCCCCAATTCACTGCGGGTACTCCTGTCACCGCTGGTAGGATCGTTGGCGCCGATGGCCACATTGCTGATGACACTCTCTACCACCGGGTTCTTCTTACCATTCTCCATACCCAGTACCCTATATACTCTTTGTTCCAGCACCTTGGTGACCGAGTCCGTATAATCCACGTTCGTGCCCACCGGCAGCTTAAGATATACGTACACCTGGTTGGGATCGCCCTTGGGGAAGAACTCCACCGGCACCTTACGGACGATAAACAACACGACAGAAAAGATGAGCATGCCGAAAGTGCCTACCAGCAACCAGGCCGGGCGCCAGCCTTTCAGGGCCCAGCGCAGCAGTCTTTCGTAATGTCCCATGATCCAGGGCAGTACCCTGTTCTGGAAGCTATGTATCATTCCCTCGAAGATGAACTTATTCAATATAGCGAGGATGACCAGGAAGAGAAGGAGGTTACCCAGGAAGGGGACGCCCGCCACATCGAACAATATACCAAAGCCGACGGCAACCCAGAAGCCCGGGGTCCTGAACATGGCCGCTTTTGACTTCTTACCCTCTCCTTCCGGATGGTTCATGAAATCTACCGCAAACACCGGGTTCATGATAAAGGCCACTACCAGCGAGGCTGTCAATGTAAAGATCAGCATGGCCGGCAGATAGACCATGAACTTACCGATGAGGCCCGGCCAGAACAGCAGCGGGAAGAAGGGCGCCAATGTCGTGACCGTACCTGCCAGCACGGGAACAAACACTTCTCCCGCAGCCATCATCGCCGCCCGGGTAGAGTTGATCTGTCCCTTGCCTTGTGTGAATATACGGTGGGTGTTCTCGATGACCACGATGGCATCATCCACGATGATCCCCAATCCGAAGAGCAGCGCGAACAGCACGATAAAGTTCAACGTCACCTGCGAGCCGATAATAAGGTCCGCCGCCGGCAGGAATACAAAGGCCACAAACATGCTCAATGGCACCGACAACGCCACAAAAAAGGCGTTCACCACACCCATGAAGAACATGAGGATGATGAGTACCAGCATAAATCCAATGACGATGGAGTTCACCAGGTCGTTGAAAGAAGTACGCGTCTTGCTGCTCAGGTCGCCCGTCACCACCACCGCGAGGTCCTGCGGCAGGTCCTTCTTCATCTCCTCCACCGTGGCCTTTACCTGGTCGGAGGTCTCGATAAGGTTTTCCCCGCTGCGCTTGATGATGTTCAATGTCACCACATTCTTGCCATCCAGACGAGCATAGCTCTCCCTGTCTTTGATCGTATCCTTGATCGTAGCAATGTCTTTTAAATACACCGAGCCGCCCGCAGGATTTCGGATGATGATCTGGGATATGTCCTGTGCGGTATGGAACTGCCCCTTCAGCTGAAGATTGCGCTTCATGGTGCCCACATCCAGCAGGCCGCCCGAGATATCCAGGTTTTCCCCTTTCACCGCATTGTCGATATCGTCAAAGCTGATATTGGAAGCGCGCATCTTGTAATTGTCCACGTTGATCTGGAACTCGCGCTCAGGAGCGCCGACGATGTCCACCCTGTTTAGTTGTGAGATATCTTCCAGCTTATCTTTCATGTCGTCCGCAAATTTCTTCAGCCGCTGCTGGTCATAGTCGCCGCTGATATTTACATACATGATAGGTTGGTCCGAAAAGCTTACTTCCAATGCCGTTGGCTCCTGTGTAAGATTGGTCGGCAGGTCCTGCTTAGCCTTGTCGATGGCATCCTTTACTTTTTGTAACGCCACGTCGACCTTTACGTCCGTCTCGAACTCCACCATGATGGCGGAGTAGTCCTGCTGGGAGGTACTCGTGAATTTATTGATCTTGGCGCCCGTGATGGACTTGATCTGCTTCTCTATAGGACGGGTAACGAGGTTCTCCATGTCCTTTGGCGAGTTGCCCGTATAAATGGTAGACACATAGATTGTAGGTATCACGATGTCCGGGAACTGTTCCTTCGGCAAGGTCATGAACTGGAACACCCCTATGCCACTGACAGCCACCATCATCAGATAGATAAATGTCTTACTCTTGATGGCCCAGGTGGTGACGACAAAATCCTTGAACTTGCCGGTGATATTTTCTAAAACGCTCATACAGTTATTTTTTGAGTGCACCGGAATGGCTTGTTTTCAAAAGTACCCATCCGGTGCACCGTTTAATGATGGGCCTTTGGCCAGCGGACCCGTGGTCCGCTCTGCGTCTATTGTATTGTGATCGGCTGTCCTTCGTACAATCCCTGGAATCCATCCGTGATCAGCTGATCCCCTAAATCCAGTCCGCCAGTGATCTCTACCTTGTCCGCATAGCTTTGACCAATGGTAATGGACTTCTTATGAGCCATCAGCGCACCATCCTTGTCTTTTGTAGCCACCATGACATACTTGCCCTTGTCATCATTCTGCAGTGTATTCACCGGGATGGTCACCGCCTTGGGCACAGCATAATCCTGTAGTCTTACAACAGCCACCTGGTTGCTGCGGATGTCCTTATCGTTAGGCAGCTTGATCTCCACGGAGAACGAGCGGCTGTCGGAGTTGATCGTCTTGCCGGTCGTCTTTATCGCACCCGTCACCTCTTTGTTATTGAGGCCGGGGAAGTCGATCTTTACAGGCGTACCCACTCTCACTCTTTCCTGGTATAGTTCAGGCACCTGCAATACTACTTTCAGGTTGCTTGTATTTACCAGATGCAACGACTGTGCGCCCGGTCCAAAGGTCTCACCTAATTTGACGGTGATATTATCCACTGTCCCGTCTATATCTGCATATACATTGGTAAAATCCAGCTGATCCTGGGCGGCCTTTAACTGAGTCTCCGCCTGGTCCACCGCATTTTTTGCATTGATATAGTCTACCTCTGTCCCTATCTTCTGGTCCCAGAGATTCTTCCGGCGTTGATACAGGTCCTTTGCATGATCCAACTGTATCTGGGCATTGGTAATGGAAGTGCGTTGCACGGCATCATCCAGCTTGAGCAAAAGCTGTCCCTTGCGCACATTGTCACCCTGCTTGACCAGCACACTTCTCACGACCCCGCCCTGACCACGGGGAGATACCCAGGTCATATTCTCTGCATCCACATTACCCTGGAGATCTATATAGTGGGTGAAGGCGGAAGTAGACACCGGGGCAAGGGCCACCAGCTTTGCCTTCTTGGCAGCTTTGGAAGCAGTATCCAGCCGGCTGATCTGCGCTTCCAGGCTGTCGATCTGTTTGCTGATCTTGTCTTGTCGATCTTTTAGATCAGACAGCTGTTTTTTCTTTCCCTCAAGTGTATCCGGAGCTTTTGTAGAGCTGCCGCAGGAAGCCAGTATGGAGAGTAGGCTTATTGTTATTATGGTCAATATCTTATTCATATACCAGTTTTTGAAATTTTAGTAATTTATGGTCCACCTTGGATCAGGGAAGTTTTCCAATTGCTTTGAGAAAATCGATCTTGGCCACTATAGCATCGTACAGGGCGCTGACATAACTTGTCTGTGCCGTCACCAGGTCCGTTTGCGCCGTGGTGATATCCGATGTCGATCCCAGACCCGCTTCGTATTTTTTCTTGCTCTGATCATACACCTCCGCTGCCAGATCCATATTCTTCCGCTGGCTGGACAGAGTAGTGATTGCAGCACCGAAAGTATTCCTGGCCTGCTGTACGTCGTTGTCGATGGATATCTTCAGGTTGTCCAGTTGATTTTGCGTCTGTTGCTGCTGGATGCGGGCCTTTGCCAGGTTGGATGCGCGGGCAAATCCGTCGAAAATTGGAACATTGACCGTGAGACCTATGGACCAAATGCTGTACCAGTCACCTTTCCCGAAGAAATCGAACTGTCCTCTAAAAGCCTGTTTGCTATAAGTGCTGTTAAGGTTAGCCGTAGGCAGGTAGCTGTATTTGTATCGCTTGATATTATATTCATTTAGTGCGTTGGCTGCCGTCAGAGCCTGGTATTCCTTCCTGTCGCCGTATTGATAATTGTCGTCAAGGGGCGCTGCGTCCCTGATCTGGTCATCTGTTATCTTGGTAGTCAACACTATGGAGTCGCTAACAGGCATTCCCATGAGAAGCTTCAGCCCAAAGTAGCCATTGTCGATGTTGCGCTGTGTGGTAAGCTTCTGGGTCTCCAGGTTCGCCAGCTGTACTGATAGCCTGTTCACATCCAGATTTTCCGCAAAGCCGTTCTTGAATATCTCACGGGTATCGCTCAACAGCTTAGTGGTTCGTTCGATATTGGCATCTATCTGCTGCATCTGCGTCTGGCTCACTACCAGCTGGTAGTAGACCTTGTAGACATTCGCCTTGATGGTCTCCTTTGTAACCTCTGCATTGCTTCGCGCATAATTCAGCGAAGTACGGCGGGCTTGCAGCCCTACAAAGACCTGGCCGTCAAATAATATCTGCGACAGGCTGATGGCGCCGCTGGCATTCCATTTCGTACCAAAGCCGGCCGTGATATATCCAAAGTCGGCAGGCATCTGGATAGGCTGACCACTCCCGTTCTTAACACCCTCCTGGGTGAGGACCTGGTAGGTCGCCATGCCGATGAAGTTAGGAAAGGTCTGGACCGGGATTTTGGGATTGTAAGTAGTTCCAAGACTCCCGCTTAATTGTGGATAAGCCGCTGACGTGATATTGCGATTGGTCTCCTCCTGGAGTCTGTAATCCAGCAGGGCATTTTTGACCTGGACATTGTTCTTCTCCGCAAAGGCAACCGCCTCTTGCACGGAAAGATTGTATAGTTGGGGAGTTCGCTGGTGTGGTGTGGTTGCCCCGCCAGACGATTGTTGCGCGCGCACATTTGTCACCCACAGGGCCGTGGCCGCCAGTAGCCAGGTCTTCCCGTACTTAAACCTTCTGTTCATGAGATAATTTTTTGTTACGTTCTATAGTGTATTTCTCGATTAGCGTTCTGCCTTTGTCGCTCGCGACACCGTGGAGGAACATAATGGCCAGCTCATAAGCCACTTCCGCTACCTTGTACCGGCTATGGGGGAAAACATCGGGGTTGAATACCAGAAAGGCGTTTTCTATCCTCGCTTTTACTACAACATCCTTATCCATACCCCCCCGGTACAGCCCTTCTTCCATCCCCCATTGAAGATTGTCAATGAGTATCTTATAAAGGAATTGATATTTGAACTCCTTTAACCGCTGATAGGCCCGGGGATGATGCTTCTCCAGATCATACAACATCAGGGGGTTGGTATATTTCAGCATTTCCTCCACGGAGTCCTGGGCCATGAATATCTGATGGACCGCATTTTCCGCCTGCTGACGGAACTGTACACATTCTTCCTCGTTCTTATGTATCTCCCGGTCGATGACCGCAGAGACCATATCATCCTTGTCCGTAAAAAACTGGTAGATGGTTTTTTTGGAAATACCCAGCTGGGCAGCGATCTCGTCCATGGTGATGGACCGGATGCCGTACCGTAGGAAGAGGTCGGCGGCTTTGCCCAATATTCTCTCTTTTACATCCATAGTTGCAGGAGACGATCTGTGCGTCTCAGGGCGCAAAACTATGGAAACTTTTTTCGTTACGAAAGTTTCCTGATAGGTTTTTTTACCGCTCGTCCATTTTTGGACGGGGGTCGCATGGCTCAAATAAGGAGCGTTCTTATGCTATGTATTTGATTATCAGGAACTCATATGACCCCTGCCCCCAATCTTCTGTCCGCGAACTTTTCTTTGTCCGCCGAAGCTACTCTGAGCGCAGGCTGGTAACAGGGTTGGCAATGGCCGCCCTCATCGCCCGAAAGCTGACAGTGATCCAGGCTACCGCTATCGCTCCTGATCCTGCAAGCACAAATACCCACCAGCTCACCGGGACACGGTAGGCAAAATCTTGTAACCAGTGGTGCAGGAAATACCAGGCGATGGGAGAAGCTATAAGGAACGAAAGGAGGATAAGCCGTAGGAAGTCCTTTGTCAACAGGACGACGATTCCGCTGACACTTGCACCCAGCACTTTGCGGATGCCGATCTCTTTCGTCCGTTGTTCCGCCGTAAAGGTGACAAGCCCGAACAACCCCATACAGGATATAAAGATGGCAATGATCATGGCTGCATTCGTGATCATCGCTGTTCGCTGTTCCTTTTCGTAGAATCCTGCAATGGACTCGTCCAGGAATTGATAGTCGAACTTTTCATCCGGGAATATCTCTTTCCAGCTTTTTTCGATCGCTGCAACAGTGCGCCGGAATTGGACCAACCCTTTAGCCCGCATAGCCAGCTTTACCTGGAGTCCGCCCCTCCATAGATTTTTAGTGCCATATAGGTAAGTGGGCGTGATGGACGAAAATAACGACTGCGCATGAAAATCAGCCACCACTCCGACGATGGGACCGCTTACTTCAGGATAAGTAGTGGTAGTAGCAAAATGGCCGATGGCCTCTTCCGGCCTTTTGAACCCCAATTGCCGGACGCAGGTTTCGTTGATAAGTATCTCCGTTCGTGTAGCAGGCAGCAAATATCCATTGGGCACCCGGGAAGGGGTGAAGCCAGTCGTATCATCATGCGGTGCGCTGAAATTCCGGCCTGCGATGATCTTTAACCCGAACAGCGGGACATAATATTCATCCCCCATTCTTTCGGAGCAATCTACTTTGGCCGGCATGCCTTTTAGCTGTAGGGTACGCCCTTCAGGGTGATTATAATTGATCATCGGGGCAGTCCAGCAAGCGCTGACCATGTCGACACCCGGTAATTGCCGGATCTTTTCGGCTAGTATATTTCTTTTGTTGGTGGCGTAATTATCACTGGTCCCGATGGAAATGATGGCATCTTTCGTAAAGCCCATATCCTTGTTCAACAGGTAATGCGTCTGGCTCCCCATGACGATGGTGGCAATAATGAACGCTATGGAGACGGTGAACTGGAATACGATGAGCCCCTTCCGGAAATAACCCTTCTGCCCGCCCATTCCCCTCGCCTGCAAGCTTCGTATGGGCACGGAAGAAGACAGCGCCAGGGCGGGGTAAAGTCCGGCCAGCAAAGAAGTACACAGTATCGTCATCAACAGGAAGATCCAGGTAAAAGCATTCGATAGCTCGAATGCCATCCCACTGGGTATAAAACTCCGGAAGATGTGCAATAAGGGAGAGACCATCAGCAGGGAGCAGAAGGCCGACAGGCAGGTAAGGATAAAGGTTTCCGTAAGGAACTGGAGGACCAGACGCGGTCTGTTGCTGCCCAATACTTTTCGGATACCGACCTCCTTGGCTCTGCGCATCGATTGCGCCGTAGACAGATTGATAAAGTTAATGGCAGCGATAAGAAGGATGAAGGCGGCGATGCCCATTAATATATAGAGGGTGGGCAAACTGGCTTTGTGTGAATAGAAATCGTCATAATTGGGGTTGAAATGAAGGTCCGACAAAGACTGAAGGGTCATCCTTACCTTCGTGGGATTGCCTTTCTGGAGTATGTGTTCGTTCACCATCCTCACCGTCTGCTGCTCGAATTGACGGACCGTCGTCCCCCTGGCCAGCTTTACAAAGTTCTGCGTATAGTCGGGCAAGGTCCAGTCAGGCCTGACAGCCTGTTGAAGATCCGAAACATTCTTGAGGAAGCTGGCCTGGATCGTACTGAGGGAAATGAATTCCGAAAAGGCCAGGTCCGAATGCTGGTCCCAGTCCTTGACGATACCCGAGACAGTGAGGTGCAGGGAGTCGTCATAGATCAGTTCCTTCCCGATGATCTTGTCAAGGGGCATGGATCCGAAATAGAGCCGTGCCCTGCTTTCCGTGAGCACGACGTGGAAAGGTTGCTCCAGGGCCGTTGCAGCGGAACCGTATAGCCATTGATACTTGAATATATCAAAATAGGAGGATTGGGGGATAATGGTCTTCGAAGGATGATTTTCAAGAAATTTCCTGGATGGCTTATCCGTCTCCGGCACCGTCACCCGGGCCGAGTAGCTAAAGAAATTGGCCCCTTTTTCAATTCCTGTGAACTCTCGCTGGATGGTCAAAGCAGCGGCATAGGGTATCTGTGAGCGATGACTTTCCCCATAAACGGGGTCGTCAATATCCAGGACTGCACGGTAGATCCGCTCGCCATCCGGGTGGGATCGGTCGTAGCTGAACTCATACTGGGTCATAAGAAAGATGATCAGACAGGCGCTGATGCCCACGGCCAGGCCCAGGATATTGATGATCGTCGTAGATTTTTGACCGGCCAGCTTCCGCCAGGCAATCTTGAAGTAGCTGCTAAGCATGGGAGGGAATTGTCCAATAGGCATGCTAAAAAAATGCCATTCCCATAATACCGTGAGAACAATTAACTTATAAGCCTTCCGGGGCAACTCGTTGTCCGATTCCGATACAAATGCCGTCCTTTTGCGGGCATGTTGACAGGTTCATCCGGCAATGATCTTTCAAAATGGAACTGTCCGGAAGGGACCCCGTCAGTTCGCTGCGGATTGCCTAATTTTGGGGTGCTAAAACCCCTGCACATGAAGTTCCAAAAAGTAGCTAAACGATTGTTTCACTTCTTTTTACAGGGGGTACTCGTACTGGCCCCGATTTCCATTACCATCTGGATGGCCTTCTCCGTGTTCAACTGGATAGACGGAATCCTGCCCAACCTGGTACATAACCTTTTCCCCAGTCTTATTGGGGTAGACCAGTATGGCACTCCCAAACGGATCCCCGGCCTTGGCTTTATCGTCTTCATTGCCATCGCCCTCTTCGTGGGGTATATCTCTCCCTCCTTTATCGTTAGCCGGTTTATGGACTTTGCCGACAAGGTCCTGGAAAAGACCCCTGGCATCAAGCTGATATACACCACCCTAAAGGATTTCTTCGAGGCCTTCGCCGGCAACAAGCGGAAGTTTGACAAGGCCGTCCTCGTCAGCATCGACGCACCGGATATCTGGCGGATAGGTTTTATCACACAAGAAGAATTGCACGAGTTTGGCCTGCAGGAATATGTAGCCGTCTACGTCCCGCAGTCCTATGCTTTTGCCGGACATCTTTACTTTGTAAAAAGGGACAGGGTGCGGATCGTCACCGACATCAGCTCCGCGGATGCCATGAAATTTGCGATCTCAGGTGGAGTGGCTGAGGTGGACGAACCCGAGCACGAGCATGCGACCATAGCCCCTGAAAGGGGCTAGTCCGAAGGACAGATAGAACCGAGCCTTGCGAAGGTTCTGACCTGGGAGGAGCGTGACGAAGCAGCTCCGACGACGGCCCGATTGGATACATGCAATATGCTTTTGAACGCAAAGGAACGTCGCCTATTTCCAAAAGGCTTGAACGTTTTGGCTATTCTTCAGAATAGCCGAAGGATACAGCCCAAACATTCTCCGAAAGGTCCTGTTAAAATGCGATGCATCCGAAAATCCCGCATACAGCGCCGCCTCACGAAGATTCCTGGTCTCAAAGACCTTTTGCAACGCCATCAATATACGCGCCCAAAGAACATATTTTTTTATAGGTATGCCTACCTGTTTTTTGAATAAGTGTGTAAGCCTCCCCGGCGAGAGAAATACCTCCGCTGCCAGGTCCTCGATCTTGAACTCCTCATCCTTTCTTTCTTCCAGCAGCCGCATCACCTGCTGTATCCGCTCATCCACGACAGCATCCTGCTCCAGTCCGCTGAGGCGGTGGACATATTGACGGGTGAGGTCATGGACATGGTGACTATCCAGCACATCGGCATCCAGACATCCTTCGATGTCCTGCAGGAATTGAGCCGTCTGGTCCGCGGGCAACTCCATCACCGCGTGACGCGTGAGATAATTTTTTTTCAGCGCCCGGCCCACCGTCGTCATAGGATCGATGTTCAACAGGAGAAAAGTGTTGTCGTTGGTCCTGCACTCGTGTGCCTGGTCGGAGTCGATAATGACTGAGGTTACCTTTTTAAAAGAACCTTCAGGGGAGCTGATATAGAAAGGGTGGTCGAAGCTGAGCGCAATCTGGATGGCATGATGATCATGCGTCGACGTGTCGATCGCCCGGCCTATATACATAAATTGCCCTGCCCAAAAGAAAAAATATGAGTTGGTTCCAGTCATGTAATGTCACCAGGAATGGTTGCTAGAAAATTAACCATCCCTGGTTGAAATGGCTAATGATTGGCCTTCGGCCCTCCCCGCCCGCACGAAAGTAAGTTAATCATTGGTTATCTGCGGGAATTTGTCTTCGGCCGGGCTCCTTCCAAGTAGTTTTAAAAAGATTTAAAAAAAACTCGCAAAATTTTATAAATCAAAAAGATCGCTTTTTTCCTTCCTCCGGGCCGGGGTGTTTGCCGGAGACGGGGTATCTTTGGGGCCGCCCAATTTGACGCCAACACGTCCTTTGTGCACAAAATAAATCGACAAAAATGGTTCACAATTTCAATTCCGGTCCCAGCGTCCTTCCAAAAGAAGTGTTCGAGCAAGCCAGCCAGGCTATCCTCGACTACAATGGCACAGGCCTTTCCATACTGGAGATCGGTCATCGCACCCCTCTGTTCCAGGATATCATCGATGAGGCCCTCGCCACTGCTCGCGAGCTGATGAAGCTCGATAAAGAACACGAGATCCTCCTCCTGCATGGCGGCGCCTCCACCCAGTTCTTCCAGATACCCATGAACCTGCTGAACGAGAACGAGACCGCAGCTTACCTCGACTGCGGCACCTGGGGCACCAAGGCGATCAAAGAAGCCAAATTATTCGGCAATGTAAATATGGTCGCTTCTTCCAAGGACAAAAATTACACGTATATCCCCAAAGGATACGATATCCCCAAAAATTCCAAATACTTTCATTACACCACCAACAATACCATCGAAGGCACGCAGATGCATGTCATCCCCGACACCGATGTACCACTGGTGGCCGACATGAGCAGCGATATCCTCAGCAAGACAATGGACTTTAACAGGTTCGCCCTTGTCTATGCCGGTGCGCAGAAGAACATAGGTGCTGCAGGAGTGAACATGGTCATCGTACGAAAAGATATGTTAGGGCGGGTGACAAGGAAACTGCCCACCATGATGGATTATCGTCAGCACATCGAGGCAGGCTCCATCCTGAATACACCGCCCGTCTTTGCTATTTATGTCTGTATGCTGACCATGCGTTGGCTGAAGGAGCAGGGTGGCGTGGCAGCTATTGAAAAGATCAATGACAAAAAAGCCGCGCTGTTGTACGACACACTCGACAGCCTCCCCATCTTCCGCCCCACCGTGGCAAAAGAGGACAGGAGCAAAATGAACGTCGTCTGGGTAATGGAGGATAAGGAGCTGGAAAAAGAGTTCCTCGACAGCTGCACCGCCAATGGCATGGTAGGCATCCAGGGTCATCGCACCGCAGGAGGGTTCAGAGCCAGCCTGTACAATGCCCTGCCAATAGACAGTGTTCGTATACTCACAGAATTAATGAAAGAATTCGCTACTCAAAAAGCATAAAATACATGGCTAGCATCACTCCTTTCAGGGCCTTACGCCCTGCACCACAACTGGCCGCACAAGTTGCTTCCAGACCTTATGACGTACTCAATAGCCAGGAGGCCCGGCAAGAAGCCGCAGGCAATCCCAGTTCCTTTCTGCATATTACAAAGTCCGAGATTGACCTCCCCACGGACATCGATACCCATTCCCAGCAGGTATACGACAAAGCAAAAGAGAACCTGCAGGAGTTCATAAATAAAGGTATTCTCCTGCAAGAAGATAAACCCCGCTACTATATCTATCGGCTGGTCATGAACGGAAGGAGCCAGACCGGCCTCGTATGCGGCAGTTCCGTGGACGATTATGAAAAGGATGTTATAAAGAAGCATGAGTTCACGCGTCCTGACAAGGAGGCCGACCGTATTCATCATATGAAGACCATCCGCGCCCAGACAGGTAATGTATTCCTGGCCTACAAGAATGTAGCCCAGATCGATGAGCTCATCGAAGGCTGGAAGAATGCGCATCCACCTTTATATGATTTCACCGCAGAGGACGGCATTCAACATACCATCTGGGCTGTGGACGACGAAGCCGCCATCGGATCATTGACCCGATCCTTCGCCGAAAAGGTACCCTTTACCTATATCGCGGACGGGCATCACCGTGCAGCATCCGCCGCCAAGGTCAGAAAGGAGCTGGGAGACTCTGCCGGCAGAGGCGCCGACCATTTTCTTACTACCTTATTCCCCTCCGCCGAACTCAGGATCCTGGATTATAACCGCCTGGTCAAGGACCTCAACGGCGCAAGCAAAGAAGAGTTCATAGACAGCTTGCAAAAGGACTTCCTGGTAGGCAAGGTCGACAAAGCCTTCTCTCCCGCGCGGTTGCACGAGTTCGGCATGTATCTCGATGGCGACTGGTACCAATTGGTAGCCAAAGAAAGCAGCTATTCTGATGACCCCATCGGGGTACTGGATGTAACGATCCTCCAGAGGAACGTGCTGGATAAGCTGCTGGCTATCAAAGACCCTCGCACCGACAAGCGCATTGACTTCGTAGGAGGCATCCGGGGACTGGCCGAGCTGGAAAAAAGGGTAGACAGCGGGGAGATGAAGGCGGCATTCAGCCTCTACCCCGTCAGCATCGAACAATTGTTCGCCATAGCCGACAGCGGGAATGTCATGCCACCCAAAAGCACCTGGTTTGAACCCAAGCTGCGGGACGGGCTGCTGACGCACCTGATTTAGTCCTATCTTTGGTTTTCTCTAACTGGCCGCCGGTCAATTATTAGCCATGTAAAAAAGCCGAACTCATGAGTCGAAGGAGTCTTTTCTTGTCCTGTACCCTGATCCTTGCCAGTCTGTTTGCCTTTTCACAACAGCCGGATACAAAATCATTACAGGAAACTGCCAAGACCTACACCCGTCAAGGAGACTATACCAATGCCATTATGGTACTCACCGGTGCCGTACAGAAAGATCCTCAAAACCTGGAGCTCCTCAAGGACCTTGCTTTTAACTACTACCTGCAAAAGGATTTCGCCAAAGGCCTCAACGTCGCCCGCCCGTTGCTGGAAAGGTCCGACGCGGATGTACAATGCTTTCAGATCACAGGCATGCTGCTCAAAGCCATCGATGACGTAAAGGAATGCGAACGGATGTACAAGACAGGTATCAAAAAATTCCCACACAGCGGAGTACTCTACAACGAATACGGAGAAATGCTCTGGGCCCGTCAGGATGCCACCGCCATCCGGCAATGGGAAAAAGGCATCGAGGTCGACCCCGGCTATTCTACCAACTACTATAATGCCTGCCGATATTATTTCTTCACCTACGACAAGATATGGGCGATCCTTTATGGAGAGATATTTGTCAATCTGGAGAGCTACAGCCGCCGCACCGCAGAGATCAAGGATGTCCTGCTCGAATCATACAAAAAACTATACGCCGACGCTGATATGATGAAGGACCAGACAACCAGGAGCCCGTTTGCCGTTGCCTGTCTGAATATGTTCGCTTCCCTCCGGCCCACCGTGGCGCAAGGCATCACCACCGAGTCCCTGATAGTACTCAGGACAAAATTCATCCTCGGCTGGTATGAAAAATACCCAACCACCTACCCTTTCCGGCTATTCGAATACGAAAGACAGTTGTTAAAGGAAGGGATGTTCGACGCATACAATCAGTGGATCTTCGGCGCCGCCGAGAACCTCACGGCATTCCAAACGTGGACCAATACCCATAGTGATGAATATAAACGTTTTATAAACTTCCAACAAGGCAGGGTCTTCAAGCTGCCGGAGGGACAATATTACCAGACTGGAGGGAAATAAAAAGTGGGGGGTTCGGGGAAGTTTTGTACATTGATCCTGGATTAAACGACCACTATGACCGAACCCAAACGATTGTTCGATTGCATCTTACGCGAACAGGGAGTGCCCGCCCTCCCCGATATGCTGGCCGGCAAAGAGAACGGTAAATACAAAGCTTACAGCACCGTCGAAACTATCGATACCATCCATAAATTGAGCGCAGGTCTCTTACGCCTGGGCATCTCCGGCCAGGACGGAACCATCGAAGGAAGGGACAAAGTAGCTGTCATTTCCAAAAATCGGCCCGAGTGGATCATGCTGGATCTGGCCGTGCAACAGATTGGCGCTGTCCTTACACCCGTCTATCCCACCATCAGCGTACACGAGCTGGAGTTTATCCTCAACGATGCGCAGGTAAAGGTTATGTTTGTCAACGATGAGGAGCTGTTCCATAAAGTGCTGAGCATCCGGGAACGGGTTCCCAGCCTCAAAGACATATTTACATTCGAGCACGTGGCCCATGCCCGCCATTGGAAAGAGCTGCTGAATGACTTGCAGAAAGACGATCAATTGCGCCTGGCCGCCATCCGTGATAAGATAGCGCCGGACGACCTGGCCACCATCATTTATACATCCGGTACCACCGGTACGCCCAAGGGCGTCATGCTGACCCATCACAACATCGTCAGCAATGTGTTGTCCAGCATACCCTGCCTTCCACGGGGACCTCTCCGTGCCTTGAGCTTCCTTCCCCTGAATCATATATACGAGCGCATGCTCACCTATGTATATCTTTTCAGCGGTAGCTCTATCTATTATGCAGAGAGCATGGACACCATCGGGGACAACCTGAAAGAGGTGAAGCCCCAGATGTTTGTCACCGTACCCCGGCTGCTGGAAAAGGTCTATGACCGCATCATGCTAAAAGGTGGCGAGCTGACGGGGATAAAGAAAAAGCTGTTCTTCTGGGCCCATGACCTGGCCACCCGCTATGAGATCAACCAGTCGATGGGGGCTTGGTACAATATGCAGCTGTCATTGGCCAACAAACTTATTTTCAGCAAGTGGAGAGAGGCGCTGGGGAATAATATCACCTGCATCGCCAGCGGCGGCGCCGCCTGCCAGCCAAGGCTGATCCGGATCTTTACAGCTGCACGCATCCCGATACTGGAAGGGTATGGCCTCACAGAAACTTCTCCCGTCATCAGCGTAAACCGCCTGGAGGAGGAGAATCGTAAGTTTGGCAGTGTGGGCCCCGTCATTCCCGGAGTGGAAGTAAAGATTGCTGAGGATGGAGAGATCCTTTGCAAAGGCCCCAATGTAATGTTAGGTTATTACAAGCGCCCCGACCTCACCGCCGAAGTGATGGAGGACGGCTGGTTCCACACCGGCGACATCGGCGTGCTGGAGGATGGAAAGTTCCTGAAGATCACGGATCGCAAGAAAGAGCTGTTCAAGACCAGCGGGGGCAAGTATGTTGCGCCACTGGCGATAGAAAGCAAGCTCAAGGAATCTCCCTATATCGAACAGCTGATGGTAGTAGGTCCCGAACGAAAATTTGTTGGCGCCCTCATCGTGCCCAACTTTGCTTACCTGAAGGACTGGAGTAACCAGAATGGCGTCGACGACAGCTCGCACGAGGCAATGGTCCGCGATCCCAGGGTCATCGCCATGTACCAGGAAATTATCGAGAGCTTCAACAAATACTTTGATCATGTCCAGCAGGTGAAACGCTTCCGGCTCCTGCCCGCCGACTGGACCGTCGAGACAGGTGAGATGACCCCCAAGCTAAGCCTCAAAAGAAGGGTCATCGCGGAAAAGTACCGCGACCTCATCGATGGCATCTATGCAGAATGATCCATCCCATCCGGGCCGTCGCAGGCATTTATCCTTCCCGGAACTTCAGCAGCTGCAATTTCCCGTTGCCAACCACCAGGAACAGGATCAGCAGAAGCAGCACCAGGATCGAGATCGCCAGCTCTGACAGCGGCCGGTACATCTCCTTGTTGAGATTGATAAAAAAGATAGCCCCCAGCAGGATGGGTATCTGCAGCAGACAGGCAAATCGCGTAAGTACTCCCAGTATCAGCAATATGCCGCCCAGAATGTGCGCAAACGCAATGTAGTTACTCATCAGCATGGACGAAAATGACCCGAAAGCCATCTGGTTGGAGAGAAGACTAAGCATGGACCCCATGTTATAAAGGAATTCCACGCCTTTGTAGCAAAGGAATACTCCAAGGAGGATGCGAACGATATCGAGCCATTGGGGATGGTGAGTGTCACCCCAGTGCTCCACGCGTTGTACGAGGTTCATATGGCATCGTTTTAGGTGAGGGCGGACGCACGGTCCGTCATTTTAAAGATCTAATGTCTGTCCTCGGGCGAATGTTTCAGTCGTCAGGGAACCTATCCTAATATACGAAATTCTGAGATTTATTCCTCAGGCAGTTTGCACCCTTTGACCCAACTATTTCATAATCCGTCTGTTCCATCGACTTTTGGCATCGCCTCCACTGATTTTGTTGAACTATCGATCGTTCCAATCACACCATGAAAAAAATCCCTTTCCGCTGGATATTTTGCCTTCAAACTATCAATTTCAATCTTAATTTGGCTCATATCAAGCATCGATTCATACTCAAGCGCCGTGAAGAAATTTGAATACATCTTCTTTTTATAACTTTTTTCAAAGTCACTCCCCGACAAAGAATCCACAAACTGATAGCCTTCCCTGAATCTTTTTAACAATGATAACAATGAAATCTTCAATTCAATGGAAGCCGCTCTCGTTTCCGGGCATTGCATTGATCTATTGACGTCTTCAAGAGCAGTCCAAAGTTCCGTTTGATCATTACTATGATAATAGCTATTCAACACGGCCCTCGCAGTCTTATAGCTTATTTTACAACTGTCCCTCTTTGAATGTCCAATGCAATTCGCAAAGGCAACGAAGAAAAGGCCATAGAGCAGGTAGTTAAATATATTTTTCATTAAAGTAAAATATTAAAAACTACAGAATTATTTTCATCATAATACTGCCTGCACTTAGTCTTTAGGTTCCCACAACTCAATCTTATTACCTTCTACGTCAAGAATGTGAACAAACTTTCCATACTCATATGTTTCTATATTATCCAGCACCGTTACCCCGTCCTTTTTTAATTCTTCTACGAGTGCCTCGAGGTTCTCCACCCGATAATTGATCATAAAGTCCCTTGATGAGGGCTCGAAATATTTAGTCTTGTCGGAAAAAGGGCTCCACAGCGTATATCCTTTCGTTGTTGCGTCCGCCCCTTGTTGCCATTCAAACTTCGCGCCGTACGGGTTCATGTCAAAACCCAGATGGGCTTTATACCATTCTTTGATCTTCTCCGGGTCCTTGCATTTGAAGAAAATGCCTCCAATGCCTGTTACTCGTTTCATTTTAATTTGTTTAGTTTATTGAACAATAATATTATCCAGTTGCCCTGTTGCAAATTATAGGAAATATTCTCGTGCCGGCCGGGATGGAAGATATTTTTAATTATGATGAGTGGGGTTTAGTGATTACTATCCATCGGATTTTCCCGCCACCCGCTATCCGGCTGTTTTAGCTGAACACTATCGCCAAGACAATAATCCTTCAACAACTTGCTTTCCGTAGGCGTCTTTGGATTGATCTTTATCAGATAAAATGACCCTATTGATTCCTTTTTCAGGCTCACTCCATCCGTCTCATGATACGTGTGACCCTCAAAATCATATGTGTAGAAGACAGAAATACCCCTGTTATCCCTCCACCCGGTAATTTTTCCTATCACGAATACGCCTGATTTCATTATTTGATTTGTTTCCATATTCTGGCCCATAACAATTACCACTATCACTATGATAATTATACCAATCATTATAATACCCCCGGCCTTATTATCGGAGCGGCCATTTGCATGTTGATCCATAATTTGGGCTTAATTTAATTGTACATTAACTCATCTTCCTTATCAGCTCCCCCAGCACCCTTATCCCCTGCTCCACATCCTCATCCCACGGTCTCGCATAGCTGATACGCAGACAGTTGGCAAACCTGCCCTGCATGGAAAAAAGCTGCCCCGGCGCCACCGACACATGATGCTTCAATGCCTCGCGATACAGCATATAAGCATTGAGCTTTTTATCCAATTCCACCCACAGGACAAAACCTCCTTGCGGCCGCGAGACCTTCACACCCTCCGGAAAGTACTGCATGATACCCTGCAAATAGCGCAGACTTTGTGTATGCAGCGCCTTGCGCAATTTCTTCAAATGATACTCATATCTGCCAATGCTCAAAAAATGCGCGATGGCCTGCTGGGTGATCGTAACACCTGTCACCGTGTGCATCATCTTATGCCGCAGCACCTGCTCGGTAAACCTCCCGGGTATAGTCCATCCGATGCGATAGCCAGGAGCCAGAGACTTCGACAACGAGCTGCAATGCAATACCCACCCATCCTTGTCAAAGGTCTTGCAGGTCTTGGGCCGGTGACGTCCAAAGTACAGCTCGCCATATATATCGTCCTCGATCAGCGGTACCTGATGCGCCGTCAGCAGCTCCACCAGAGCTTGCTTGTTCTTATCTGGCATACAGGCCCCCAACGGATTGCTGAAATTGGGTACAAGCAAACATGCTTTTATAGGAAATTTCTCCATGAGCTTTTCCAGCACCGCGGGAGACACACCCGTCATAGGGTCGGATGGCAGTTCCAGCACCTTCAACCCCAGGCTCTCGATCACCTGAAAGACCCCAAAATAAGTAGGGTTCTCGATGGCCACCGTATCGCCAGGCTGTGTAACAGCCTTCAGACACATCACAAGCGCCTCCATACAGCCCGCCGTGACAATGATGTCATTCTCGGAAAATTTACCACCCCAGTTGAAGGCCTGCTTCACCAGCTGACGACGCAGCTCCTTGTTACCCTGTATATGCTCATATTGTATCCCATGATGCCGGGCTGTACGCATGGCATGAACAAGAGATTTATTCAACCGGGCCGCCGGCAGAAGGCTCATTGGCGGGGCCGCTATAGAGAAATTGATAAGGTCTTCCGCCGTTATGTCGTTGAATACCGTGGCGATCATTTCCTGCACGCTGACCTCAACCGTCATCGGCTCCGGACTTGAGACGCGCGGCAACCCCGGCATCCTCCTGAAATTGAATCTTACGTAATAGCCTGACTTAGGGCGTGCCTCAATAAGTCCCTTACCCTCCAGATGGTAATATGCCTGAAAGGCTGTGCCCATGCTGATCCCATACTCTTCACTCAGCACCCGGACAGACGGGAGCTTATCTCCTATTTTGAGGGTTTCTTCCCCGATCATCTTCTCCAGCCCATCCGCTACCTGCAGATAGAGATGGTCCTGGTCGTTGAATTTTTTCTTCATACTATGTAAGAGAATTTTTTGCTGGAACATACCTATCATAAAAAGCACCTGTCCCTTTTGGCCAGGCCATCTGATCTAGTCAAAATTAATAAAACTGCATCTGTTTTAATTCATATTTATTTAAGAATTTTGGGGAAATGATCAACTTATGGAATACAGTCTGGATCCTCCTGACTGGGAGGCATTGCGTCTGCTGGGACACCGAATGGTAGACGATATGATGGAATACTTACGCACGGCAAGGGGCAGAAAAGCCTGGGAGAAAATGCCCGACGATGTACTCTCAGACCTGCAGCAATCATTACCCCAGGGTCCGCAGAAAGCAACCGCAGTATATGAAGACTTTCTTCATAACGTGCTCCCCTACAACACTAATAATATACATCCCCGCTTCTGGGGATGGGTACAGGGTGGCGGCACCCCCTTTGGCATGCTGTCGGATATGCTGGCCAGCGGGATGAATGCCAATGTCTCCATCGGAGATCACTCCGCCATGTATATAGAAAAACAGGTGCTGGATTGGAGCAAAGAGATCTTTGGTTTTCCTCCATCCTCCTCCGGTATCCTCACCAGCGGGGCTTCCATGGCAAATATCACGTCGATGGTTGTCGCAAGGAACCATTTCCACGCCTCCATCAAACAAAAGGGACTGCGGGCAGTAGAAGGACAGCTGACAGTATATGGCTCCTCCGAGACACACAGCTGCGCTATCAAAGGCATCGAGGTCGTAGGCATTGGCAGCGACAATTTCCGCAAAGTGCCAGTGGACGAGAACTACAAAGTACGCACCAAGGTTATGCGAACCATGATAGAAGAAGATCGTCAGAAAGGCCTTATCCCGTTCTGCATCATCGGCAATGCAGGCACAGTAAATACAGGAGCCATCGATGACCTGGAAGAGCTCGCTGCCATCGCCAAAGCAGAAGGATTATGGTTCCACATCGACGGAGCGTTTGGCGCCATCCCCTATATCCTCCCCGAATGCAAGAAGCAGCTGAAAGGACTGGAGCTGGCAGATAGTCTCAGCTTCGACTACCACAAATGGTTTTATATGAATTACGAGGTAGGCTGTGTGCTGATAAAGGATGCGGCCGCCCATCGCGCCGCCTTTAGCATTCCCGTAAATTACCTCATGACCCATGAACGGGGGCTGTCGGCAGGACCCGATCCTCTCTCGAACTATGGCATGGAGCTCTCCCGCGGGTTCAAGGCCCTGAAGGTGTGGATGCTGCTGAAGGAGCACGGTATAAAAAAATATGCCCAGATGGTCCGTCAGAATCTACACCAGGCGCAGTATCTCGCCAACCTGGTAAAAGAACATAAGGAGCTGGAGCTGCTGGCCGACGTGCCTATGAATATAGTTTGCTACAGATGGAACCCCGGCCGCATGAGCAATGAGGCATTGAATGCCTGCAATAAGGAGATCCTTATGCGGCTGCACGAAGAAGGGATTGCACTCCCCTCCTACACCGTATTGAAGGACAAATATGCCATCCGGGTAGCCATCACCAATCACCGCAGCAGATTGGAGGATTTCGCGGAACTGGCAAAAGCCACAGTTCGAATAGCAAATGAAATGTTTGTAACTCAATAAAAACTTTTTTTTATGACGCTCACGACATCTTTCCACATACCCGTCCAGCGGGCATATCCATCGCGGCTCCACGAAGTAGATTGGGAGAACCTCGAATTCGGAAAATATTTCACCGACCACATGTTGATCTGTGACTTCACAGACGGTCAGTGGCAGGACCCTCAAATAATTCCTTTCGGCGATTTCCGGCTCAGCCCTGTGTCGCTGGCACTGCACTATGGACAGACCATCTTCGAAGGAATGAAGGCATTCCGAATGGATGACGGCGCCATAAATATCTTCCGCCCGGAAAGACATTATGACCGGATGGTCCTTTCTTCCGAGCGCATGTGCATGCCCGTACCCCCGCGGGAAGTATTTATAGAAGGCCTCCACCAGCTGGTGGACCTCGACAGGAACTGGGTACCCGGTGAAGAGGGCAGCACCCTTTATCTCCGCCCCTTTATGATCGCCACAGAAGCCCGATTAAGGGTCAAGGTATCGGATTCCTACCGGTTTGCCATAGTAGCCACCCCCACGGGAAAGTACTTCGAAAAGCCCGTCAGTGTCAAGGTGGAAAGGGATTTTGTACGGGCTGCAAGAGGCGGTACCGGATATGCGAAGTGCGGTGGTAATTACGGCGCCTCCATGTACCCCACACAGAAGGCCAGGGAGGAAGGTTATGACCAGGTGTTGTGGACGGATGGCAGCACCCACCGGTATATAGAGGAGTCCGGCGCCATGAATGTCTTTTTTGTGCTTGACGGCACGCTGGTGACGCCTCCTTTGTCGGACTCCATATTGGACGGGGTCACGAGAGATAGTCTCCTGAAACTGGCCCGGCGTCAGGGCGTTCCTGTAGCAGAGAGACCCGTGGATGTCGAAGAATTAAAGGAAGCGTTTAAAAAAGGCGCCATCACCGAAGCTTTTGGCGCAGGTACGGCCGCTGTGATCTCGCCCATCGGAGTTATTGGCATCGACGGCAAAGATTATACCCTGCCCCAATCCGGGACGAAGGGCATCGGCGCACAGCTAAAGGATGCGTTGGACAATATCCGTTATGGCAGGGAGGCCGATACGGAAGAATGGAATTTTATTGTTAAATAGGTCCGCAGGTGCAGCACCACCCGGGATTATTCGGTAAATTGACCCGACTCAATTTACCGTTATGATGGAGAAAAAATTGCAAGGACAGATCGCCATTGTCACGGGCGCAAGCTCGGGTATTGGCGCAGGAGTAGCTAAAGCCCTGGCCGCAGCCGGGGCTATCGTCGTGATCAATCATCCCGTGGCGGCTACGGAAGCAGCAGCGCGCGCCGTATTGCAAGAGGTGGAGGATGCAGGAGACAAGGGCATCCTTTACCAATGTGATGTCAGCAAAGAAGACGAAGTAAAGAAAATGTTCAGCGATGTCGTTGCTCAATTCTCAACGGTGGACATACTGGTCAATAACGCCGGTCTGCAAAGAGACTCTCCCTTCCAGGACATGAGCCTGGAGCAATGGAATTACGTTTTAGGCGTAAATCTCACCGGGCAGTTCCTCTGTGCACGGGAAGCCATCCGCGAATTCCTGCGGAGAGGCGTGGTGCCTGAAAGATCCATATCGGCAGGCAAGATCATTTGCATGAGCAGCGTTCATGAAGTGATCCCCTGGGCAGGGCATGCCAACTATGCGGCCAGCAAAGGCGGGATCATGATGATGATGAAAAGCATTGCCCAGGAGTTCGCCCCCTGGAAGATCCGTGTCAATAGCATCGGGCCAGGCGCCATCAAAACCCCCATCAATCACCAGGCATGGGATACGCCGTCCGCGGAAAAAAAGCTGCTGGAGCTGATCCCCTATGGCCGGGTGGGAGTAGTGGAGGATATCGGGAAAGCCGCGGTCTGGCTCGCCAGTGACGACTCCGAGTATGTGACGGGCACCACCTTATTCGTGGATGGAGGCATGACCCTGTATCCCGGATTCAGTACGAATGGGTAATTTTGCTCCAGCCGGCCACAAAAGGCCGGCCGGTAAACGACACCGAATGAACATAGAAAAAGAGCGGCTTCAAACACCAGATTGGAAAAAATGGGGACCCTACCTCTCCGAACGGCAATGGGGGACGGTCCGGGAAGACTATAGCGCTAACGGGGACGCATGGGGCTACACCACCCACGACATGGCCCGCAGCAAAGCATGGCGCTGGGGAGAGGACGGCCTGGCAGGGTTCTCGGACAAACAACAAACGTTGTGTTTTTGTCTCGGCCTCTGGAATGAAAAAGACCCTATCATCAAAGAGCGTCTATTCGGCCTCTCCGGCCCAGAAGGCAATCATGGCGAGGACGTAAAAGAGCTGTATTACTATCTCGACTCCTCCCCCACCCACTCCTATATGAAGATGCTGTATAAGTATCCTCAACAGGAATATCCCTATCAACGGCTCAAAGAGGAGAATGCAAGAAGGACAAAAGATGATCCGGAATTTGAACTGACGGATACCGGGATCTTCAATGAGGATAAATATTTCGACGTATTCGTCGAATATGCCAAGGCGGACATGGAAGACATCCTCATCCGGATCACCGTGTACAACAGGGGAAAAGATGCCGCACCCCTCCATATCATACCCACATTCTGGTTTCGCAATACCTGGGGCTGGGGCTATGACGACTACAAGCCCGCGATGATGACCTCCAATGAAGGCAACATCATCATGCAGCACCGCGATCTGGGTGAATTCACGCTCCATGCTGACCAGACGGATACACATCTCTTCTGCGACAATGAGACCAATGTCCAGCGTTTGTATGGCTCCCATGTCACCGGCTATTTCAAGGATGGCGTAAACGAATACCTCATCCATAAGAATGACCAGGCCGTGAATTTCCAGCAGGGTACCAAGACCGCCCTTCTATACCACCGTATGATCCCTGGTGGAGCATCCGTCTCCATCCGTCTGCGACTGGAAAACAAGTGCAGCCAGGCCCCCTTTGCGGATTTCGGGTCCATCTTCGATACCCGGCTGGCCGAGACAGATGAATTCTACCAGGACCTGCAAAGGGATGTCGAAGGCGAAGATGAGAAGCTCGTACAACGGCAGGCATTCGCGGGTATGTTATGGGGCAAGCAGTTGTATTACTACAACGTACACCACTGGCTGTCGGGCGACCCCGAACAACCTCCCCCGCCGCCACAACGGCTGGCAGGCCGCAACCACACCTGGCAGCATCTCAACAACAGGAATATTATTTCCATGCCCGATAAATGGGAGTATCCCTGGTATGCCGCCTGGGACCTTGCCTTCCATTGTATCTCGCTGGCCATCATCGACCCTGACTTCGCCAAACACCAGCTGCTGCTCCTGACCCACGATTGGTATATGCATCCCAACGGACAATTGCCCGCCTACGAGTGGAGCTTCAGCGACGCAAATCCCCCCGTGCATGCCTGGGCCGCCTATCGCGTCTATGAACTGGAAAAGAATGCCAACGGCGGCAAAGGGGACATCGTCTTTTTAGAGACCGTGTTCCACAAGTTGCTCCTCAACTTCACATGGTGGGTCAATCGGAAGGATGAAGAGGGGAATAACATTTTCGAAGGCGGCTTCCTCGGAATGGATAATATCGGTGTTTTCGATCGCAGCAATACGCACCTCCCCTATGGAGGAACCCTGGAACAGGCCGACGGCACCAGTTGGATGGCCACCTATTCCCTCAACCTCATGCGTATCGCACTGGAACTATCCATGACCAATCCTGCCTACCAGGACATGGCCAATAAATTCTTCGAGCACTTTCTTCATATCGCAAGCGCTATCGCCAACATGGGTGATGGTTCGGAAGGTCTTTGGGATACGGAAGACGAATTTTTTTATGATACCATCCGTATCCCCGGTGAAAAAGGCATCCGCGTTAAAATCAGGTCGATGGTTGGACTGGCGCCCCTCTTTGCCGTTGAGGTCATCGACGACATGATCCTCCAGGCCCTCCCTGAGTTTGCCAAGCGGCTGAAATGGCTCCTGGAGCATCGCCCCGACCTCGCATCGCTGGTATCGCGCTGGCACGAGAAGGGCTCGGAAGAGAAACACCTTTTGTCGCTGCTTCGGGGCCACCGGATCAAACGTATACTCTATCGCATGCTGGACGAGACAGAGTTCCTCAGCGCGTACGGCGTACGGGCCCTGTCCAAATATCACGAACAACATCCCTATGAGCTGCGGGTAGACGGCCAGGTCCTGCGGGTAAAATATGTCCCGGGGGAATCCGACAGCGGCATGTTTGGCGGTAATTCCAACTGGCGCGGGCCTATCTGGATGCCCCCCAATTTTCTTATCATCGAGTCGCTGCAACGTTTTCATCACTACTATGGGGACGACTTCAAGGTAGAGTATCCGACCCATTCCGGCAAAATGCTAACGTTGAACGAGATCAGTATGGAGCTGTCCCGGCGGATAGCTAATATCTTCCTCAAGGATGACAAAGGCCGTCGCCCCGTATTTGGCGAATGTGAAAAGATGCAGTGCGATCCGCATTTTAAGGATTATATCCTCTTCTTTGAATATTTCCATGGCGACAACGGACGGGGTGTGGGCGCATCGCACCAGACAGGATGGACAGGATTGATCAGCAAGCTGCTGATGCCGCGGAATGTTTCGGTAACACCCTCCGCAGGCGCGGCAGAAAATAAATAGAGGCCCCCCGCACACCAGACAGGACCCCTGCCATGGTCGGCCCAAGACTACAACCTCACCATCCTCAGCATGCCGGCCGTCTTGTCATAATAGGTATATACATAGTCGCTTCCCAGCATGAACACGACTTCCATACTATCAGGAACGTTCTTGTCGGAAGTAAAGGAATCGACCTTTTCATCGATGCCGGTGCCCACTTCCCCGCTCACATGCTCAAAGGTATTTGCATCAAGCAGCATCCTGAATCGCGCCGACACCGTCCACGTCTGACCGCCGCCGCCACCCATATAGACAGGTGCACCGCCGCCACCGCCCATAAAATAGCCTCCGCCTCCGCCGCTTACTTGCGTATACGACCCAATGGTAAGTACCACATGGCCATTCCCATCCCGCCCGGCCACGATCATCGCACGGCCATTGACCATCTTGCGGAGCAATTGCCGGGTCTTGTCCAGCTCTTTCGATCCCTTCGCATAAAATCCGGTTCCCTCCTGGATGATCGGTGTGTTCTTAAAATCGATGTCTTCATTTCTTTTCGACATATACTTTTTTAGGAGCTGGCCGCTGTAAAAGTCATTGACCTGCACGAACAGGCTGTCGAAAGTAGCCTGTACATAGTAAAGCTTCCCATCCAGGAGAAAAGAATTATCACTATAGGGATGTGGGCGGTCATCCGCAGGCATGATCGCATCGCTCTGTGTGACTACCCAGGTGTTCGTCTGTTTATGCTGCATGTCGAAAGCGATGATACTCGTCGCGCCTCTCTCGGTATTCATTATCAGGAACAGGGTGTCATGTACATAATAGATCTTGTTGGCATTTTTGGCTGCCTCCACACTCCATTTCCCCTGCGGGTCCACCGTTCCCACATCGGCATCCCGGTTGAAAATGGAACCTCCCTTAGTAAGCTTTTGCCAAAGGTCATCCTCGAAATGATATCGCAGGGTATCGAACTTCATCTCATCCCTGAAATCATAGATGATAAGGTCAGAGGATTTTTTGCGTATGGTGAAATACATGAAATGATCCCCGCAGTTGACCTTATCCAGCTCTTTCTCTTTCTTCATGGGGAAGGGAATGAGATCCTCTTTGTCGGCGTCGCCACTGAATACCTGTGCATGGATCACCTCCTCCGAAGGATTATACAGATAGACATAAACCTTCCCGTCCCGGATGAAGCCGCCCAACAACCGCTCCTTGCCGACACGTAACACCGTATATGTATGAAGGACCGTACCACTGTTATCCATCAGGAATCCTTTTACGCTGTCCGTGCCCACGAGGAAAAGACAATGCTGTTTGTTGTCTTTGTCGGATATAGCCTGAAGGTCCATGTACTTGCCTTGCCATCCGACATATTGCGGGTCCAGCTCATTCTGGGAAAACAATGATACGCTATAGCATAGCAGGCAGGATAAGATCAGGTATATTTTCATAATAATGGCTATTCGAGGTTACCCCACTCTATTGATCTCCGACCCATCCAAAAAAGCCTTTATATTAGCCTCCGTCATCTCCATGATCCTCTCCCTCGCCTCCCGGCTGATCCACGACATATGAGGGGTGATGATACAGTTCTTCGCCTTGAGCAATGGGTTGCTATCCGTCGGAGGCTCCACGGAAAGGACATCCAGACCGGCGCCTGCTATCCATCCATTATTCAGCGCCTCCGCCAGATCGTGCTCGTCGATGAGCGGTCCCCTTGCCGTATTGATAAGGAAGGCTGTTGGCTTCATTCTTTTCAACAGGTCCTTATTCACGAACTTTTCGTTACCAGACGTCAGCGGCGCATGCAGGGATACTACATCGCTATTGGCAAAAAGAGTGGGAAGGTCCGCGCGCTCATCCGGCGTCCAGGGCTTGTCACCAGGGCTGTAATAAAGCACTTTCATGCCAAAGGCCTGGGCAATAAGACTCATCCGTTGACCGATATTGCCATATCCGATGATGCCGAGCGTCTTGCCTTCCAGCTCCATCACCGGCGCCACAGTATAACACCAGTCAGGCGCCTTTTGCCAATCTCCAGCCGCCACCGACGCACTATTTGCTCCCACATGATTGGTCAGTTCCAGTATCAGCGAAAAAGCGTGCTGGGCCACCGAAGCCGTCCCATACGAGGGGACATTGGATACGACGATATCCCGTTTACGGGCCGTGGCCGTATCGATAATATTGTATCCCGTCGCCGTGACAGCGATCATCTTCAGCTTAGGCAGCTGTTCCAGTGTCGCTGCCGTAAAAGGGACCTTATTGGTGATCACGACCTCCGCGTCCCGGCATCTTTCGACTATATCCGCCGCGGAAGTACGATCATAAATTGTCAATTTCCCGATTTTCGATATATTCTCCCAGCTCTGGTCGCCGGGATTGAGGGTGTATCCGTCGATGACTACTATATTCATAGTCCGAAGATATGTAAAAAATGCGCTGCATAAGCCTGTAAAGTCGTCAGGATACAGACAATTGCCAGCATGATAAAACTGTGTTTGACCGTAAACCGGAACAGGTCCGACTCTCTCCCCACAAGACCCACTGCCGTAGCGCCAACTGCGACAGATTGGGGTGATATCATCTTGCCCGTGACACCACCGGCGACATTGGCGCCTACCGTCACCGCCGGGTTGACCCCGATGGACATCGCCGAACTATATTGTAATTTACTGAAGAGAGCATTGGATGAGGTGTCTGATCCCGTTAGAAATACCCCCAACCACCCTAATATCGGAGAGAAAAAAGGAAAAAGTGACCCCGTGGTCGCCAGCGCTAACGCCATCGTGATCGACATGCCCGAATTATTGACCACATAGGCGAATCCCATTACCGAAGCAATGGTCAGCGCCGGAATCTTCAGCTGACGCAGCGTCAGCGCCAGGGCTTGAATGGCCATGCGTCCATTGGCGCCGATGAGAGGCATGGAAAACAGGGCTGCCAGAAAGATGGCCGTACCAACGTTGGAGAGCCAGCTAAAGGTAAAAGGCTTTATTACCAGGGGATGCCCATCCGCCTGCCGGATAGCATGTGCGTCCAGGCCGGGAAGGAAGGCCTTGAACTGTCCAAGGACATTCAGTTCGTCCTTTATCGCAGGGATCCCCCAAAGGATCACCAGAGCGGTCATTATTATAAAGGGAGACCAGGCCCGCAGTATCCGTGAGTGCGAATAAGCCAGCCCGCCCATCGTTGTCCGCCCGCCGTCCACCGTCTTCCGCCTAAAGAAAAGGATCAAACAAATAATACAGACCAGACCCGACAACACATCCGGCAGCATGGGGCTGATATAATTGGATGTAACAAACTGTACGATGGCAAAACTGCCACCCGCCATCAGTAGTACAGGCCATATTTCCCGGGTCCTTTTCCACCCCGCCGTAATATAAACAAGGTAAAAGGGCAGTATCAGCGAGATGACGGGCAACGTCTGACCCACCATTTTTGAGATGGCCATTTCCGGTAGACCCGACACCTGTGAAGCCACCGTAATAGGTATGCCGATGGAACCAAAGGCCACCGGCGCCGTATTGGCGATGAGACAGAGACCCGCCGCATACAAAGGCTCGAACCCTAGTCCCACCAGCATCGAGGCCGTAATGGCTACCGGCGCCCCAAACCCCGCAGCCCCTTCTAAAAAAGAGCCGAATGCAAACGCTATCAGCACAGCCTGCAGCCTCCTGTCCGTTGTAACGGAGGCCATAAACTTACGCATGATCTCGAACTCCCCCGTGATAACAGTCATATTGTAAAGGAAGAGAACCCCCAAAATGATCCAGCAAATGGTGAACAGGCCATACAATGCGCCGTCGACAACAGACAGCGTCGCCAGTTTCACCGGCATTCCATATACGAAGATCGCGATCAGCAGGCCAGCCAGAACAGTCAGCAGACTCACCGTATAACCCTTCATCTTTCGAATGATCAGGGCCCAGAAGATAAAGGCAATGGGCGATGTAGCCACCAGGGCGGAAAGTCCGGGATAATGCAGAGGGTTAGTCAGCTGGGTCCATGTCATTCCTCCAATTTACGAAAGAATTACGATCACCTTTATGAAAGTATCGTCATCACCGGTATCTGAGAAGTATTGGGTAATGAACGGGAACCCTTACGCCGGAAGAATTTACTGCGCAGGTTGTTCCAGAAGCCCGAAAGCATCGACTCCTTGCCGGGAGAGGTAAGGATAAGGTCTGCCTTTATTTTTTTCGCATAATCCCATGCGGCTTCGGCAAGGTTCTCCTCCGGGCTGGCCTGGCATTCTACGGAGAGATTGGTATTTTCCCGCAGGAGCCGGTAACATTTCTGCAGGTTGTGACGCATCCCAACAGCCATTGCAGGGTCGCTGTTATTGGCAGGCGCTACCAGGTGGATGGTTGAATTCACCGTCCGGCCCAGATAGGTAGCGAATAAAAGCTTGCGCATCGGCAGATGATCGCCCACAGGAAGCACGATATTCTTCAGGCTGGAAAGGGCTGGCTGATCGGAGACCGTCAATACAGGACAAAGGGTCTTATCCACCAGTCTGTCTACATCCGCGACCGTCCTGAGCTGGGAGTGCCCAGTCCTTTTCTTTTTGACAAGAAGGATCAGGTCGACAGCATGCCGTTTGGAATAGTCGATGATCTGCTTTTCCCATCGTGCATCGGATATTTTATACAGTAAGTGTATTTGGCAGTGCAAACAGTCAGCCATGTGAAGCGCTTGTTGCACAATGCCCTCCTCATCTTCCTGATCCACCGGCACCAGCATATGGTTGAATAACTTGTTCATTGGCCTCGCTGCAGGTTGCCAAAACTAGGCCATCGTTGCCGGACAGGCATTAAACACGTATTAAAAAAGAGGACGCAATTGGACATTAACAAAAACCCCTGACGACCCGCCCCGGACAGGCAGCAGCCTCAATTGAAAATTTTTATAGAAGGCATTTCAATGGTGAAATTGGTCCCAGTGTCCATATCCGACCTCACCTGGATAAAACCCTTGTGAAGGGCGATGATACGTTGAGCCAAAGCCAGGCCAAGACCAAACCCCCTCGTGCTGCCCGTGCCCGACCCGCGATAGAAAGGTTGGAATATCTGTTGAATCTCTTCCGCGGCAATGACATCCCCCTGGTTCACTACTTCTACGAACAGTTTATGTGCGGAGAAGGAAAGGTCTACCACCGATGTCTTGTCGGAAGAGTACTTACACCCATTTTCTACTATATTTTTTATTGCTATATATAACAGCTCGCTATTACCGAATACTACGCAATCCTTTTCCTCTTCCGGAAACTCTCCAAAGTTGAGCTCTACCTTATATTCCGGACTCAGCCTTTTTACATCGGCCGTCACTTTCAGCAAGACCTCATCCACCCTCACCTCGTTGAGCTCGATACCTCCCTGCGAGCCCGTCTTGGCTATTTCAAGGAGGCTCTTGGTAAGCTGCCGCATCTGTTGGACATCTTCCTGTACAGAAGAGAGTACTTGTTTGTATTCCTCCGCATTCCTTTCCTTCTGCAGGGCCACTTCCACCTGGCTGGACACCGATGTCAGAGGGGTGGAAAGCTCATGCGAAGCGTTCGATATAAATCTTCGCTGGATAGCAAAGGACTCCTGCAGACGCTCCAGCAGTTCATTGAATGTATTGGCAAGCTGACTAAGCTCATCCTGGCCAGCGCCGGCACGCAGACGCTGGGAGAGATCATAAGAGGATATCTCCTTCACCTCCCGGATGATTTGCGTCAGGGGACGGAGCAGCTGACCCGTAAAGAGATAGCTGACCAGGGCGGTAAGACAGACCCCAACGACCAGGCTGAGAAGAAGTATCTCATTCAGAGTCCCCACTCTTTCCCTGCCATCCTCGTCAAACCCGGCCACTACAATGATAAAGTCCCTCTGCTTGGTCTCGCGATGAAGGGCGATCGCCTCCCGCTCATCGAGGGAAAAATATTTTTCTCCCTTCTCCTTCGCCTCCTGAAGAATGTCCGGGGTTACAGTAAGGGGCAGGCTGCCGGGCGCATCGTACTTATAAAGTATTTTTCCGCCATCTGTATAAATGCCAAGACTCCGGGAAGGCAAAAGGCCGCCCGTGGTATCCATCCGGCGCATAAAGTCAAAGGCGCTGTCGCCCATAAGGGCATAGAACTGGGAGTTATAGGTGGCGCGTGACCGGAGACGTTTGTTGAAGACCTGCACCCTTTCCAGGCTGGAAAAGTAATAGACCCCCCATGTCAACAGCGAAATGATGGCCGTGACCAGCAGCGTGAACAACAACATTATTTTATAACGGATCTTCACAAATTAGGAGTTCTAGCCCCCTTCGGAGATGTCTCCTCAGGGGTTTTCCTTCAGAACGTATCCCATGCCCACCTGGGTATAGATAAGTTTGGAAGAAAAGTCTTTTTCAATCTTTTTCCGGAGGAAATTTACATACACGTCGATGACATTGGTCTTGGTGTCAAAGTCGATGTCCCATACATTCATGGCGATGTCGATACGGGACACCACTTTATTCTTGTTCCGTATGAGGTATTCCAGCAACTGGAATTCTTTGGCCGTCAGAGGAATGTTCCGGCCTTCCCGGGTCACTTCCTTACTGTCCAGGTTCATGACGAGGTCCCCCACTTTCAGAATATTGACGCCTGCCGCCGGCTGGTGATGGAGCCGCTTGAGGAGGGCCCGGATGCGGACCAGCAGCTCCTGGAAATCGAAAGGTTTTACGATATAGTCATCCGCCCCAGCCTCGAAACCCTCGATCTTATCCTCGGTCGTATTCATGGCAGTGAGCATGATCACCAATATGTCCTCATTGGTTTGGCGGATATGACGCGCCAGGTCATACCCATTCATCAGGGGAAGGTTGATATCCAGGATTGCCAGATCGTAGGTGTTGGTATCGAAAAGCTTTTTACCAGCGAGCCCATCATAGGCTACGTCCACTTCATAATGCTGTTCGGTCAATCCCTTGCGCAGGGTCTCCGCTATCTTTTTTTCGTCCTCGACTAACAAGATCTTAGTGTCTACCATAGTGTTCTTAGCTATTCTCCTACCGTCCCTCCTTTCTGGATGGAACGGCCATCGGAAGTCTGTAATATAGTTCAATTGACGGGTCTGCGGACGCCCGAAGACATTAAAAAAGAATTAAACCGATTTAGCAAATAAATAACCGTGATTCTTGCTTTATGAGGAAAAAAAGTGTAAATTTTGTAACCTTTCCCAAACTCTATACTGTATAAACCACCAACGGATTGCTTGCTATAATCCGATCGGCCGTCTAAGATCTGTCCTCCCGCCAGTATGCGGGCACAGTCGGACTATGAACCGAAGTTCGTTCTGTAAGCTTAAGGCCCTGCCCTTGTGAAAGCTGCATATTTAAAATCTAAAAAAAGGGGGTTGCTATGAAACTACGCGAATCGCCTTATATCAACAGGCGAAAGAAAACAATCGAGTTTTATGTCCATCATTTGAATGCAGCCGCCTGTAGACACATTTCTTTGGCGGGCAGTTTTAATCATTGGGCTACAGATGAGCTGCAGATGATGCCTGAGAAAGCTAAAGGAGGTGGATGGAAGATCTCCATTCCCATGTTGCCGCACGGAAAGTATTATTACAGATTCCTCATTGACGACAAGATGTGGATGGAAGACATCGAAAATCCCCTGAGGGAGCCGGACGGGGTCACTGGATGGAACAGCGTGCTAACTGTGTAAACAAATTTGCCCGTCTAACGACGGGCAAATTTGTCATGGGGCCCATACGGCCCATTTTTATTGTAAAGAAACTTCTTTCCCACTACAGATCAGCTCCAATATATCCGCTAATTGCGATGGTTCTATCCAATTGCCCGTATCCGCATCTGGCATGCTCTGCCTGTTGAGCGCCGTGTCGATAGTGCCCGGAGCCAGCACAGAAGCCAGCACATTCTTCCCCTTTGCTGACGCATTCAACAGATCAGCCAGATTGAAAAGCATCCGCTTGGTGAGCGCATAGGCCATAGCACCCTTCCCCGCCTCTGGTCTCAGCGCCGTACGCGCTCCCATAAATACCAGACGCCCAAAACCATTCTGCAACATATGCTGGAACAAAGGACGGGCCACAAACCACCCGGTTTCAAAATTCAGGGAATACATCTTCCTCATCGCAGCCCCATCTGTCACCGCAGCGTCCCCCATAGCAAAACCTCCCGCCAACAAAAGAGCTCCGTCAATACGGCCGTAGAGACTGATCGCTTCATTAATAAAGTCTTCCGTCGCCCCCTCATCGCTGAGATCGACATCCCTAAGCTCGAAATTGTCGTGGCTTGCGGCAAAACCCAGGTGCGTTCCCATATGATCTACGGCGATGACCTTATATCCTGTATCTAAGAACTTCTTTACCGCGGCAACGCCCAGGTTGCCATTGGCGCCCGTAATGATGACTGTCTTGGCCATAATTGAAAGTTTAAGAAATTTGATCGGTCTCACAGGGCGGAAGGGCGCTTACTTCGCATCCAGCACTTCCTGCATCTTCTCCGCCACCAGCTGATTGCCCGCATCGTTCAAATGCACCCTGTCCCTGGTAAGGATCCCTGACTCCTTATTGCCAGGGTTGTTCTTCAGCTCATAATTATGGAATGTTTCCCGAAGGTCGATAAGCCCGCACTTGAATTTCTGTGCCAGGTTGCGTATGATCTGTGAATAATAGTTCAGGTCTCCATCCTGCATGTTGGTGAAGTCGGCCCTTTCTCCAATGACGGCAGGCGTACAGAGGATCACTTTTATCCCCTTGTCCCGCAATTTATTGATGATGGCTATATAAAACTTCTCGAACTTGTCCGCATCCGTACCCGTGCCGGAGGAAGCTTTGTGCCAGACGTCGTTGACACCGATCCAGATGACTACAATGTCCGGCTTCTGCGCAATGACATCTTCATCCATACGGAGATAGAGATCATATACCTTATTGCCGCCGATGCCCGCGCCGATGAGGTCGAAGTCGCTGCCTCTTCCAGCTTTTTCCAGGGCTTCTTTCATTTTAACAATATACCCCCCGGGCTGAGCGCCTTGTTGGGTGATGCTATCGCCAAAGAATACAACACGAATAGGTTTTTTGCGGATCATCGATGTGACGAAAGTGAAAAGCAGGAGCACCAAGGCCGCCCGAATTAAATGTCCGGACAAGTTGGTTCGTTTGAGTCGCATAGCTGTTTAAAGTTTTCTTTTCCCAAACCTACACCAAAATGTCCAGACTATCTAAGGTCTGAGAAGTTTCGTCAGGTCTGCTTCGACACGGTCCTTCTCGTTCGTACCCTTCGTACCTCGGGTGCGGTCGTAACCTTCGTTACACTCGGTTACCGGCGATGGACCTGTGGTCCATTGGACCAACCAACCCCTTATTGTTATCGATAATTTGTTGCAGCGTATTCACGGAACCAGCAGAATGATGGCTGTCCGAAGGTGTATTAACTACATAATCCAGCAGCTTCTCTATCGTAGAGGTCGCCACATGCATGCGTGTATCGGAAGATGCATAATAGATAAATACGGTTCCATCCTCGTCTGCGATCCAGCCATTGGAAAAGACCACATTGGATACATCACCTACCCTCTCCTCTCCTCTGGGCGCGATAAAGTACCCCGCCGGCCGGTAAATGACCTTACCAATATCATGGAGGTCCGTCATAAACAGGTAAAGGGTATAGCGAAGCCCCGCCGCCGTATGGCGAACACCATGGGCCAGATGGAGCCAGCCCATACGGGTCTTGATGGGGGCAGGTCCCAATCCATTCTTTGCTTCATTGATCGTGTGGTACACCCGGGGATCGATGATCACTTCCTCTTTTACCGCCGCGTGCGTAATGGAGTCGGAGAGCCCCAAGCCAATACCGCCCCCGCTACCGGTGTCAATAAACCCATCCTGTGGCCGGGTATAAAAAGCATACTTTCCTTTCACCAGTTCCGGATGCAACACCACGTTGCGCTGCTGGGGAGAAAGCGTTTGCAGATCAGCCAGTCTCTCCCAATTAATAAGGTCCTTTGTACGTGCGATCCCACATTGTGCGATGGCAGAAGCCTGGTCCGAGGCCGCCGCCGAGGGGTCCTTCCTTTCTGTACAAAACAACCCATATACATATCCATCTTCATGACGGGTCAGACGTATGTCATAAATATTTACCTCTTCGTGCCCATTACCCGGCATATGCACCGGCGAATCCCAAAACCTGAACTGATCCACTCCATTGGGGCTTTCCGCAATGGCAAAGAATGATTTCCTGTCGGCGCCCTCCACACGGGCCATCAGCACATAACCATCCTGCCATTTGATCGCGCCGGCATTGAAGACCCCATTGATGCCAAATCGTTCCATTAGGTACGGATTGGTCTTCTCATTGAGATCGTACCGCCAGAACAACGGAGTATGAGCAGCTGTCAGCACAGGGTTCTTCCAGCGATCGTATATGCCATTACCTATTCCACTGATCTCATTGGGCCGGCTCAGCAGGGCCGCATGTTTCTCATTGAGATCCGCCAGTCTTTTCTTAAAAGCATTCTTCATGTTGTCAAATTTTATTGACGGCCCGTCGGCTACCCGGCCAGGGCCGTCTCCGGTTCAGGTGGTTTCCTCCAGCCGGTCCCACCACGTCTTTTTAAGGATCAAACAAATAATCAAGAGCAAGGCCACGGTAATAAAAAGCGGGCCCTTTAGCCATAACACGATATACATAGGCAGGATGGTCAGACAGAGCTGCCCTATCATGCCCAATGAGATATTGAAGATGTCGGTACGGAAATTCTTATTCCCCTTAAAGAAAGGATCTTCCCTCACCACCTTTTCATGAATAGGTTTCCAGAAACCCCACGGCCGCACCGTCCTGTAGAACGATAGCAGCACAGCCTCTTCCGTAGGAGGCGCGGCATAGCTCCCCAGGATGGAACCCGCCAGGGATAGCACAAAGAGAATGGGCCAGTAATAAAGGTCCAGCCCATGGAGCCATCCCCTCGACTTCAGTACAGCCAGCGCTATCGCAGGTATGATACCCGCCAGCATACCCCAGTAAAAACCACTGGCGTTAAATCTCCACCAATGCCATTTCAGCATATTGGCAGCCACATATCCGCCATACAGCCCCGACACGATCCATTGGAGCACCGTATTCACATCCTTTACAAACATTCCCAGCGCGACGCCAGTGACAACCACCAGCAGTCCCGCGACATAGTTCATAGAAATGATCTTACGCGTAGAGGCGCGAGGATTGACATATTTCAAATAAATATCATTGACCAAATAAGCCTGTGCCGCATTGAGAGTACCGGAGAATGTCCCCATGAAGGCGCCCAGCAATCCCGTCAACACCAGCCCCATTATACCTACGGGCAAAAAGGCGTTGATCGTAGCAGGCAATATTTTTTCAAAGTCCGTTCCCCCGCCGGTCTGCAGATCGCCGCTGACCTGGTTGTAATACAACAGGGCCAGCACCGTGAGCCCAATGATCATACAGTAGCGTACCGGCAGCAGGATAATGGATACAAAACCGCTCATCTTGCTTGCCTCCTGTGGGCTCCGGGTACTAAGCGCCTTTTGCATGTCATAGTTGGGCGTAGGGCCCGCCAGGCTGGCAAAGACACCCTTGAACAGCATCATCATAAAAAAGACGCTGAAAAGCGAGTAGCCATCACTATCTATTTTTTTATCCGCATCCGGTAGAATAGTACGCCAGTCGAGATCCAGTCTTACACCAAAAAAGGGGTTGAGCCATCCCCGGGGAACATTTAAATGCCCCCCCTTGAGCCTCATCATGGCAATGACCGCGATACTGATACAGGCGATGGTCATGATCCCGTATTTGATCACATCTCCCAGCACAATGCTGTGCATGCCACCCAGAATGGAATAGAACATGGCAAAGAGCGTAAAGATGATACCGTAGAAGTGCGGCACATACTCCGGAGCCACATGGAACGGAACATAGGGATTTACGATATCCCAGGGTATGAATATCTGAACGAACTTGCCAAGGCCGACAAAGCCGTAGGCCATAAATCCCAGACAGCTCAGCAGCGCAAACGCAACGACGATATTATGGGAAGAACGTACACCCCGGCCCGTTGTACCAAATCGCGTGGCCAGCCATTCCGCACCCGTCGTAGCATTGGATCTCCGCAGCCAGCGCGCCAGGTACATCATCATGAACACCTGGTTGAACACCGGCCAGAGCCAGGGTATCCAGATACTTTTCATACCATATACAAAGCACAGGCTCACCATCCACATCGTTCCCGAAATATCGAACATGTCGGATGCATCACTTAGCCCTAACATATACCAGGGAAGGGACTTCCCACCTAACAGGTAATTCTCTTTGTTCAGCCTGGCCTTTTTCCGTAAGACCCAGCCTATGACAACCATCGTGAGTAGATAGGCAGCGATGATAACGAGATCCGGTAATTGCAACTTCATGAAGTGAAGATCCTACATTACATCAAATATATAACCCTGACTTACCATAACACTAATGATATTTTATCCCAGATTGCTCATATCTCTACCCCAATCCTCCCCCTTCGTCCGTTGATATGTGTTATCTGTATGATTATTAATGTTATTTAAAAAATCTAACGCCCCTCATTCACTTTATACTATTTTATCTCATCTTTGTAATAATCTGACGGCATTTTCTCAACTATAACGACCTGCCAATATGAGCACAAATATCATAAGGGAGATCACGCCTCTCACTCAGAACGACTGCTTTACCATTTTCTCCCGTGTAAAAAAAGAGTTCACCTTCCCCTTGCATTACCACGAAGAGCTGGAGTTGAACCTTATCGTCAATGCCAAAGGCGCCCGACGCATCGTCGGCGATCACATCGACACCATCGACGACCTGGAACTCGTGCTGGTAGGACCCAACCTGTATCACGCATGGTTTACGCATCAATGCCGTAGCGAAGAGATAAAGGAAGTGACCATTCAATGGCATAAGGACCTTTTCGAAGACAAGCTGCTCCGGAGGAATCAGCTGAGCTTCATCCGCAACATGTTCGAGCGATCGCAAAAAGGGATCCTCTTCTCACGGGAGACTACAACCGCACTGGCGCCACGCCTTCTTTCCCTCAATCAAAAGAATGGTTTCGACTCCGTGCTCGAGCTGATGTCCATCCTGCACGACCTCTCCATCTCACGCAATATGCGCACCCTGTCCGATGCCTCTTTCACCAACGAACATTTCACCTACAACAGCCGCCGCATCGAAAAGGCATTCGAATACATGAACAACAATTATGACAAGCCCATATCCCTGGGCGAGGTGGCCAAGGTCGTCAACATGACGGAAGTATCCTTTAGCAGATTCATAAAAAAGAGGACAGGCAACACCTTTATCGACAGCTTGAATGAAATAAGGCTGGGACATGCCTCGCGGATGCTGATCGACACCACGCATTCCATCGCAGAGATCTCCTATAACTGCGGCTTCAATAATATCTCCAACTTCAACAGGATCTTCAAAAAGAAAAAAACCTGTACCCCCAAAGAGTTCCGGGAGAACTTCAATTCGGGAACGAGAGTGTTCATATAATAATGCTTATCCCGGCCACGGCGCACAAACTATTCTACTGTAGCAGGCGCCTCGGACCTGACAATATCCATGTCCGGCCGGGATTCGTCGGTGAGCTTTACCTTGCCACGCTCCTTGCGGACTATGCGATGAAAGAGGGATATCTCCCTGTCGAAGAGGAATCTGAAGAACAGCCTTGTCCAGGATTTGTGCGAAGCCAGGCTGTCATAATATCCCGGAGCCGTCCTTTTGATCTGAGGCAGCTTGTTCCAGGGTATGGACGGGAAGTCATGGTGTTCGTTGTGATAACCCACGTTGAAGGCGACGGCATTGAGCACCCCATAATAACTAAAGGTCTCCTGCTCTTCATCATGGGTGAGATAATGCTCCTGTATCCACCGGGCGCCCAAAGGATGAAGACCTACGGAAAAGAAAAAGCTCGCCAGAAGGTAGACGATCGCTTTGGGGCCGAATGCATACCATATCCCCGCAGTAAAGGCTATTTCCGCCAGCCAGTTCAGCGCCACCCATTTATCGAAGGGCTTGATCTCACGCAGGCGGGAGATACGGAAGACCTGGAAAAGAGGATAGAACAGCAGCCAGATCACCTTCCCGATGAAATAATTATTGATGAGTTTGGCCTCCCAGCGATTGGGCAGGTCGGCATCCAGCTCATGCACACCCTGGAATGAATGATGTTTGATATGGTAGCGTTCGAAACTCACACTGCTAGGGAATATCTGGGGCAGGTTGGACAAAATGCCCGCCAGACGATTGGCAGCCCTGCTCTTGAACAAAAGATGATGCGCACACTCATGGATCATGACAAATAAGGAATGATCTGCAAAAGCACCCAGTAAATAAGCCGCTCCAAATACGATCCACCAGGATTGTGCGCTTACCAGCCAGGCCAGGATTACCTGGAAGGTTACAAGACCTATGATAGCGAAAATGGTGTATTTGTTCTTGCCGATGAGGTTCCGGACTTCCGGATGCTCTTTTAATATCTGCCGGGTACGAAGGCGATGGGGTTCTTGCTTGCTGGAATGGACAAAATCAGTTTTCCTTAACATGTGTCAATTTGTGAGTGCGTCAAGGTAAGATAATTTATCCAATTGTAACTATGAAATTTACAAGGCCTTAGGGGGGCTTGCAAGGCCCGGGTTTTTATATTATCTTGGCACTCAAAGTCAAGTATCCCATGAAGTTAATTATCACGCCCCTGGTGGCCATTTTAGTCCTATCCGCGACCTCTCCGGACGCCTTTTGCCAGGATAGCGCTAAAATTGTTAAAATTAAGGAAAGCGCTCTCCTTTTTGCCGACAGCCTGATCAAGACGGATGTATACGAAAACTGGTCAGTCTACGCCGATCTGGCCCCCGCCAGCGTGCTAAAATATTACGGTGGCAAGGAAGGATTTATCAACAACGCCCAGAAGATCCATCCCCGTACGGTCAGCTCCTTCGACCTGGATTTTCCCGAAAGAAAGGTCCTAGCCCTGTTGGAAAGTACCAGTGAGAACCAATGGCAGTGTGTCATCAAGGAATCCCGGAATATCTACCGGGACGACAACAAAAAATATCATCTCGTCACCTATCTTCTCGGCCAGTCCAAAGATGGTGGAGAGACCTGGCGGATGTTCGACGTCAGCTATAACACGGTTGCCAATATCATCTACATGATGCCCGATGTGATGCTGGAACTGCCGATCCCCCAACCTTATATCATGTCTGAGGAGGACGAGCTGGCAAAGGCCAAACAGGAGGCCGCCGAAACTGCAGCCACCAAAAGGACAGCGCCGAAAAAGAAATAGACGCGCGTCTTCTGAGATCTTCCTGGCCCCGACCGGAGCCTTTAAAACATTGGAGTATTGCCCACTAAGGGTATTACCAGTGTTTCGGTAAAGTTTGACACTAAAGAGTAAACTCTTATAAAATGAATTTGCTTTCGACCATTAACCTGACGTAGCTTTGTGTCTTCATAGGATAAGGTTTAATGGTTAAAACACTTTGATTAGTAAAACCCCTGGTAGTCTTACCAGGGGTTACTTTTTTTCGCCAGCCCCCGGCCGTCGTCCTACCGCCCCTTTAGCAACCCCATGTCCCCCATCCAATCCGCCATCCGCTGCGGCCAGGTCTTTACTGCCTGAAGATTGCTTCGGTCCCCCATGTTGAATCCATGATTTCCTCCCGAAAGGATATGCGCTTCTACAGGAACTTTTGCCTCTCTGTATCTTTCCAGCAGCTTGACTACCGGTACGGCACAGCATGGGTCGTCATTCGCCGCCAACAGAAAGGCCGGTGGCGCATCCTTTGGCACTGTTTGAGGTACACCCAGCGGACCGGGATAAACCAATAGCTGAAAGTCAGGCTTGCCATTGAGCCGGTCCGTCGGATCCGGCGCCTGCGGGTCACCCTTGCCGGGATCGTAGGCGATGAGCTCCACCACCTCTCCCCCCGCGGAAAAACCCAGCATTCCCACTCTACCCGTATCGATACCCCATTCACGGGCCCGGCTACGCACCAGCCGCATGGCACGGTAGGCGTCCATCCGTATGTCCTTTTCAAATGTATAGGAAGAATCTTCCCTAAAAAGCCGATACTTCAGGATAATAGCTGCCACCCCGATCTTATTGAGAAAAAGGGCCGGGTCACGCCCTTCCGCATTGTAGACCAGCAGCCGGTGCCCACCACCGGGACAGATGACGACCGCCGCACCCGTGGCCTTGTCCTTTGGCGGAAGATAGACCTGTATCGACGGGTTATGGATATTCTTTACCCAATAATCCTTTGCCTGTTCCGGGATAGTACGCCTGCTCTCGAACCCCGGCGCGCCTTTGGGCCAAAGAGGGAAGACACCGATACTATCCTGCGCGCCCACGGACAGCGACAGGATCACAGCCAGGATGGCGAAACATAATTTCGAATACATATTACGTTGAGTTTAAGCTTTCCACAAGTTATTTATTTTACCGTTTTGGCGCCATCCCATTCCTGCTGTCGGTGAAGCAAAGCCGAAAGGTGAAGCTTTTCGGCTCCACGACAATGGGTGCATTGGATATGTCCAATATGTATTATGTCCCCAACCCCTGTCATGAGTTCGAGCTCGGCTATTGCCTGTCCAGGAGCATGCGTATCCCCGGCATGGCGATAGATGGGATGGACATCCAGCAGACGGCTCCTCAAATGAATCGTCTGTAATATTTTTTCCAATACGCGGCAATAAAACCCCATTTACCGTTTTTATACGCATGGATCGCCTTTATAGGCAATCTCTTCAACAGTTGTTTTTTTCCTGCACGGAGCTTATAAATATAAACCCCCTCTTCAATCTTACATTCCTCGCCATGAATATTTCCCAATGCTATGGCGGCACGATTATGGATATAAAAAAGATCACTGCTCCAGACTAGATCCGCACAACCGCCTCTCTCGTAAGAATAATAATAAGGCGTCCCTTTTATTCTCTCCGCCGCAGGGAATTTCCTGGCGTCCTTCAGTTCTTGAAATCCATGACGGGACGGGGAGTAAAGATATACATCCATCACTGACGGAATATTGCTGCCGACTTCCAATAACAGATCTCGATAGCCATCGCCGTTGTAATCTCTAAATTCAAAAGAAAATATATATTCGCTGGACAGCTTTAACAAGATCCGTCCCCTCCCATCATACAAATAAAAAGAATCCTGTTTCAATACTCCGGTGTATAGGCGGCCATCAATCTTAAATGAGTGGGTATCCCTGGCTGTCGAGTCGATCATCACGCGATCGTTACCTCTTTGACCATATAACAACACCGGGAATAGCAAAAGAACAAGGAACGAACATCTAAGGAGAGGCATAGGGAAAGAAGTTGTACTATGAAAGATACAAAATCTGCAACGATGTATCAATACGACTCGCCCAAACCCTTACTGGGCCTGCTTTACAGCGTTCATTATGCAACACCGTATCAATAACCATCCCCTGCAAAAGGCATAATTACCACTGGTAAAGCCCCGCAACCATTCATTAGTCCAAAAATACCGTTTAGACCCGATATTTCGCGTTCAGCCACCTATTTTGCCGTTCATCACAGGTACTTAACCGGCATTCAGAAAAAATAGCCGATGCTCCCGCTTGTTCTTCCCCAGGTGACCAAACTCAATATATCTTTACTCCATCAAACCAAAACGGAGCTAGTCTCCCACGTAAGATGAAACTACATACAGCTGGCCACTATTATTCTCATCGCGCCAGACTTCCGGAAGCCAGCAATTGCTGACGTCCTTCGACCCCTCGGTTCGCCCGAGACTGATCCCCCCACAAAAAAAGATCCATAAAACAACCAGGCAAGAGCCAGGGAAACCCACGTCTCTGCCAGCAACGCTTAATTAACTGACAAATGAAAAAGCTTTCAGGCATATTAGCCTTATTGCTCTCTATCGCCATCTTCCTTATCCTGCGCCAGCTGAACAACCAGTCCAGGGCGCCTGCCAGAAAGTGCAATGTTTCCGCCATCGTGCGGGAGAACATCCTTCTCTCGTCCATGCTGATGCAGTAACAGCACCGCCGGACGTCAAGGGTCCCCGTGGGTGATAAGGTGATCCCAACGAAATAGCTAACAGTCTTAAATAGTCGCAAAAGGCTATAAGGGCCATACTATGCCCCAACGATACGTCTTTCGGACAAACCGCTTCGGCGGTCCCAAAGATTTTTAATAACCATTAAAATCAAACAACTATGGCAGGTCTAGGCAAAAAGATACTGTCGGCATTTGTAGAGGTAAATCCTCCCGACGCCCAGCCGGCAGCATCCGACAACACCGCGACTCCACACGAAGCCCCGCTGAGGGTGGAGTCGCCATCCACCGACAGTCGCATGGTGGAATACTTCGACAAGCTCTTCAGCGACGCGAACATCCCCGGCCCCGACTACTTCGAGTTTTCGAAGATGGTGGCAGCGCTAAAAGCCATCCCGGACGAGTTCACAAGGTTTAGCGCCGCCTTCGCCGGATTGCAGGTCCAGGGATTGACAAAGGAAAAGCTCCTGTCCACCGCGGAAGAATACCTGAAAGTGCTGGATACCGACGCCGCGCACTTCCATTCCACCGTAGAGGCAGCTCTGCAGGAAAAAGTGCAGGACAAAAAAGCCGAGGCGGAACAGAAGACCACACGTATCCAGGCCCTGGCAAAAGAGATCAGCGAGCTCCAAAGCCAGATAGCTTCACTACAGGCCGAGATCACGGACAGCGAGCAGAAGATCACAGGCAGGTCCGGCGACTACACCGCCGAGAGCACGTGCCGAAAGCAGCAGATTGCTGCCGACATCGAGAAGATAAAACAATATATACGTCAACAATAAAAATGAAATGAATATGAATAAGCTCATCGAAAAAACAAAAACCCCCGGATGGTGGAGCGAGCCCAAGAACATCGCCACCGCCATCATCGGTCTGTCCCTCTTTGCGGGACTTGCCTATGGCTTCCTCACTTATGTATTGCCCTGGCTGGTAACGGTGACATGGAGCCTGATCAACCTCATCATCGGCGGCGTAGTAATGGGCTTCCTGCTCATGATCGTCAGCAGCAAAAAGTTCTGGAGAGCGCTCAAATACCTCTCTTCCTTTATTGCCAACTACACCATCGGGCTGGCCATCGAGCTGAACCCCTTCAACATCCTGCAGGCCAAGATCGACCAGGGCTATAAGGACAGGGAAACGCTGTTCCGTCAATCCGGTCGCCTCAAAGGCAAGCAGAGCGAACTGATGGAAAAGCTGGACGCCAAAGAAAAAGAGCTCCAGCTGAATATCCAGAAGGTAAAGATCCTTCAGGCCGGGAACAAAAACCCGAGACAGATCGACCTGTACGCCAACAACGTCATCCGTTGCCGTGAGTACATCGATAATGTCACACCCATCGTGGGCGATCTGAATAAGCTCGTAAACTTTGCCGACGCCGCCTATGAGGAAAGTGGTATCATGCTGGAAGACGCCAGGTTGGACCTGGAGGCAAAGAAAGACCTCTATTATTCCGTCACCACCGGTCTGTCCGCTGTAACCAGCGCCATGAAGGCCTTCAAGGGTGACGACCAGCTGAACCAGGACGCAGAGAGGGCATTGGCCATCTTAAAGGTCAACATCGGGGAAAAGATCGGGCATATCAAGTCCGCCATCGATGTCACCTCCCGCTTCATGGACGACAAGGTCCTGGAAGATAAGGCCAAGTCAGCCCAGGCCATCGAGCTGATCAACAAGTTCGATCTGGGATCAGACTTCCACTATACCAAAGATACCCTCAAACAAGGCGAAGACAAGGGTAGACTGAAAGACGTCAAGACACCCGACCGCTACAAGGGCTTATTGGACTAATCACCTATGTAACCCTGGCCCCCGGACAAACCCCGCTGGTCAGATTATGTAAAAAGAATTTTAAAATCATCTAAACTTAAATTATATGTCAGTCAAGATCAAACCTGCCGGAAAATTACTCATCATCGCCGCCGTCATTACAGCCGGTATACTGGGTGTAAAATGGTACCAGGCCCGCCCCAAAGAAGCCAACAAGGCCGTCGAAGTCGGTAAAGTAGTATTACCCGACGCACCCGAAGCATCGCTTAAAGACAACGCCATCCTCTTACCTCTGCCCACAGACGCAGATGCCGTCAATGGCGGAACCCGTATCACCTGGGAACGAATGGCCTGGAACGCACAGTTCTCCGGCATGTATGCCAATGGTGGCGTACGTACCACAAAGAGCTCACTGTTTGACAAGGCGCACCTCGACATCTCCTATGTCAGACAGGACGACTGTAACAAGCAGATGGCCGATCTGGTCAAGTTCGCCGGAGAGTATAAGAACAACCCCAACGAGCCCGGTGTCCTGGTCTCCTTCATGGGAGACGGTATGCCCGCCTTTATGACCTCGTTGTCCAAAGAGTTGGAGCCTTTAGGCCCCGAATATCAACCCATCATCCTGCCCATCGCTCATGGTAAGTCTTACGGTGAGGACCAGGTGATGGGACCCGAATCCTGGAAACAGGACCCTCACAATGCCATCGGTAAATGTGTAGCCGGTGTACTGAGGGACGGCGACGTCAACATCCTGCTGAAATGGGCCGGCGATAATGGTCTTAAGGTCAACCCTGACGAGACCACTTATGATGGCGCCGCCATCAACCTCATCGCCGCCAGCGACTTCCTGGACGCTCCCAACAAGTATATCACAGGGTATACGGAGAAGAGGAAGATCGTAACCAACGGCAAGACCACAGGAGTCGACACCGTAGTAGGCGTGGATGCCGTCGCAACCTGGACACCCGGTGACGTAAATGTCGCCACCAAAAAGGGTGGGCTGATCACCATCGCCAACACCAGGCAGTACGCTTCACAGATGCCCGTACAGGTCATCGCGATCAAGAAATGGGCCTATGATCACCGTACCGACATCGAGAACATGATCATCGCCCTGGCCCAGGCCGGCGACCAGGTACGTTCCTTCAACGAGGCCAAGCAGTTCGCTGCCCAGGTCAGCGCCAAACTCTACCAGGAGAAGGACGCAGCCTACTGGCTGAAGTATTATAATGGTGTGACGGAAACAGATATACGCGGACTGAGCGTCCACCTGGGCGGCTCCACCGTATTCAACCTGTCCGATATGGCCAATACCTATGGGTTAGGCAGTGACAAGGTGGATCGCTATAAAGCCGTCTACAACACATTCGGCAATTTGATGGTAAAAATGTACCCGTCCATCATGCCCAGCTTTATGCCCTATGAAAAGGCGGTAGACAAATCCTTCCTCCTCAGTGTGATCTCCAATCACCCCGAGCTCCTGGAAGGAAAGGCCATCGAGACCAAATATGCCGATCAGATCACACAGGCCGTGTCTTCCCGCTCGTACCACATCGAGTTCGAGACAGGTTCTGCCGTCATCCGCAGCTCTTCCTACAGGACGCTGGATGATATCTTCGAATCGGCCGTGGTTGCCGAAGGTCTGAAAGTAGGCGTCAATGGTTATACGGACAACAAGGGTCTTGACGAGGTCAACATCCCCCTGTCGGAAAAGAGGGCTGCTGCCGTAAAAGACTACCTGATCCGTAAAGGCCTCAAAGACGGCCAGATCGAGTCCAAAGGTTTTGGTTCCGCCAAGCCCGTGGCCGACAACAGCACCGACGAAGGCCGTAGCCGCAACCGTCGTGTGGAGATAGTACTAGGTAATTAATCACCCGGGGACAGCTGACGCTGTCCCCATAAATATACTTCTATGTTTAGACCTTTTGAAAAGATCAGCCACACCACCGCCCTGACACTGGTGACCCTGCAGGTGATCGTCTTCCTTTCCCTGTGGCAGTCATTGCCTGCCGGGCTTATCCCCTCACCGCTGAAGATCGGAGAGGGACTGGGAGGGCTGATCACCTCAAGCCTGCTATGGGACAACGTGCTGGTGAGCCTGGTACTGACGTTAAAAGCCCTTTTCTTCTCCGTGCTGATCACGCTGATATTTTCTTATCTGTCCGTAGTACCCTTCTTCCGACCCATCGCACAGTTCATCGTAAAATGTCGCTATCTCACGTTGACAGGCCTGATCTTCATCTTTACCCTGCTGACAAGGGATGGCAGCCAGCTAAAGCTCTCGCTGCTCGTCTTTGGTATCGTGCCTTTCTTCACGACATCCTTTATGTCCGTGATCCTGCAGACCAACGCACAGGAGTTCGAGCTCTGCCAGACATTAGGCTACAGCCGCTGGCAATGCCTCTATGAAGTGATCATTGTCGGCAAGGCCGACCAGGTCTTCGACATCGTCCGGCAGAACTTTGCCATTGCCTGGATGATGATCACGATGGTGGAGGGCTTGAGTATGAGCGAAGGCGGTATTGGCACCATATTGATCAAGTACAACAAATACAACGACCTCGTACACGTCATCGCGCTGCAGACCGTGATCTTTTGCCTGGGCCTTTTCTTTGACTATTTACTAAAAGTATTACGTAACTGGTTCTTCCCTTATACCAAATTGTAACTATGACGATCTATTCCAGAGGGGAAACCCTTTTGCAAGTAAAGGGGCTTTCCCTGTATTACGACAATAAATGCATTTTGTGTGATATCAATTTCAGCATCGACGATATCATCCGCCCGGGTATGCAGCAGGGACAGGTGGTATCCATCATTGGCCGCAGCGGCATCGGTAAGACACAGCTGTTCCGTACGCTGTCGGGTCTGCAAAAGCCGGACAAAGGCCAGATCCTCGTGGCTGGTTCAGGTCTTCCCTGGACGCTCCGTCCCGTACATGCCGGCGACATGGGCGTCATCTTCCAGAACTATTATCAGTTCGGCTGGCGCACCGTAGAAGAATCCCTGCGGCTGGCGGCCCATCGGAACAAAGCGCTTAAAGGAATGGAAAATGACGCCATCCGTGAATATGCCGCCCAGTTCGATCTGTCCGATGTACTGAAAAGATATCCGAAACAGTTATCCGGCGGTCAGCAACAAAGGGTCAGCATCATACAGCAGCTGTTGAAAGGATCCGACTTTCTCCTGCTCGATGAACCTTTTTCCGGGCTCGATGTCTGTGTGCTCGACAAAGTGGTAAACCTCCTGCTGAAAGTATCCCTTTCCCATGAGTTCAAGACCCTGATCATCGTGTCACATGATATCCCCACCACAGTGGCCATCTCCGACACCGTATTCATCCTGGGTAAAAAGGAAGGGCAAGAAGGTTCTACCATCGTCCGGTCCATCGACCTGATGGAAAGAGGCCTGGCCTGGCAGCCGGACGTACAGGAAGAAAAGGCGTTTGCAGAGACGATAAAGGAAATAAAGAATGCGCTATAATTTCAACAAAGCCCGTATGCCGGCAGACGCTATCTGCATGCCAATACAAAAGACGAGAAAGGCGCTCAGCTTATTGACGATCTGCTCGCCCCTTGGCCCGAGTTTTCTGATCAGACGGGGGGTGTTGACATAACAGATATAGATCAGGATACAAATAAGTACGATGGCGATAAAGAGGGCGCCCAGCTTGACAAGATGCTTGGACATATCCGTATCCTCCCCATGAGCGCTAAGGGTCAGCAATACGGAAATAGTACCCGCGCCCGTAGTCATGGGAAAGGCTATAGGGTAGAAGAGGATATTCTCTATCTCCCCCGACGGCCGGGCGGTCTCTTTATTGCCTTTTTGGATGCCATCTTCGGAAGTCAGCAGCTGCCAGCCCATACGGCAGATCATGATGCCCCCGCATAGCTGCACGATAGGTATGGAGATGCCAAACAGCTTCAAGATATACGAGCCCGCGATAATGGACACCGTACAAATGACCAGACAGTAAAAGGCGATTCGTTTAGTAGCCGCCCGCCGCTGCGCATGATCCAGTCCCGTGAGCAAAGGATCTACGATAAAGGCGGACCCCACCGGATTGACTGCCGGAAATAAAGCTAAGAACCCTACGAAGACCAGTTGCAGGAAAGGGAAGTCCAGTTGCATGCGGCAATATCGTCATTATTTAGGTATTTTGTGCCTAAACCCCTGAAAGGGGTTCGTCCGAAGGACAGACATTAGCGGTTTACGGGAATTGGGCTACATTTACTGCAAAGACCAATTCCCGTACATCATGCGCAATTATTACCTGCTGATATCTTGTTCAATATTCCTCCTGTCCTGTGGAGGAAGCTCGAATAGCAAACAACCACATGTACAGATCAGGACCGCCGCGGGCGACATCGAGCTGGAACTATATCCCGAACAGGCGCCAAAGACCGTTGCCGCCTTCTTATCCTACGTCGACAGCGGATTTTACCACAATGCCTCCTTCTACCGGGTGCTCAATGATGAAAATCAATCTTCCGAGGCAGACAGGTCCAATCTGATCCAGGGAGGCATATGGCGGACCAATCAAAAAAAAGCATCCTCCCTTCCCGGCACCCCCCACGAGAGTACCCAACAAACGCATATCCTTCATAAAGATGGAGTCATCTCCCTGGCCCGTACAACACCGGGCACCGCCACAACCGAGTTTTTTATATGTATAGGCCCCCAGCCCGGATTTGACTTCGGAGGAGACAATAACCCCGACAAACAAGGCTATGCCGCCTTTGGAAAGGTGGTAAATGGAATGGACATCGTCCGGAATATTTATGCCAGGCCCGAGAACAATCAATCCTTCGATCCGCCTGTTCCAATCTATAACATCGTAAGAAAATGAAATACCTGTTTACTCTTTACCTGCTCTCCATCGGCATCCTCAGCTACGAACAAACCATACCTACGGAAATAAAGTCCGCAAAGACCTCTGCGCATATCAATATGCCCAGGTCGAAGGTCTTTATCGTGCCACCACAGGGGTTTACGCCATCCAACGATGTGTCAGCCATTCAAAATGAAGACAAAGCAGTGATCAGAGTAGCAGAAAATCCAGACGGGAATTTTTATATAAGCACGGCTGACTTCAGCAGGGCAGCCTTCGAAGCCAAAGGCATAAAGATATTGGACTACAAGGAGCTCACAATTGACGGTTATCCGGCCAAAATGATCCTGACGCAAAGTCCGGATGGAACCAATGTTTACACCCTCGCCTTTGGTGATACTACCTTCTTCGTAGCGGTAATGGGCGCTTATTCCAGCACGGACAGTAAAATGGGAACCGACCTGCAGAAAGCTATGCAGACCATCTATTACGACAAGTCCTTTAAGGTAGACCCCTTTGCATATACGACCTTTACACTGGATGATTCGCAGACAAGGCTAAAGTTTTTCCAGTACAAATCTGACATGTATATATACTACTTCAACGGCCAGGAGAAATTGCCCGACAGCAGCAACGCATTTTTTATGGTTACTCCCCTGCCGGCAGAAGGCCTTATGCCCGCGATGATGGCAGATATTATGCTAGGCAACACCAGAAAGTATGGACTTACAGTTCTCTCGGCAGATCATGTCGTCACGGGAAAGACCAATGGATTTCCCTCTTTTCAACGGGAGATTTATGGCACGAATCAAGGTAAAGAAGTATACATATACCAGCATGTTGTTGTCATCGGAGAGACTGCCGTTGTCATGCAAGGGCAGGCAAACAAGAATTTCCCCGTCTATCTAAAGGATTTCCAGGCATTAAGCAACACTATTCGGAAAAAATAAAAATTTGTCCAAAATTTGTCCGAAACGCTTTTACCCGTTCGTCAAGGTGATAATATTCCATTATTAATCCCCAAAAAACGTCAACATGAAAGATTTTATGTTTGTCTTCCGCGGTCCCACCCCAGAGGACCTGAAAATGAGCCCCGAGGAATCTCAAGCCTCCATGGAAAAATGGTTTGGCTGGATCAATCAGCTGCAGCAAAAGGGCCGGTACAAGGGCGGAGATCCCCTGATGCCCGGCGGCAAAACGATCCAGGGCAAGAAACCCGTCGTTACGGATGGGCCATTCGCCGAAGGGAAAGAGCTGGTCGGAGGATACTTTATCCTCTCCGCGGAATCCCTGGAAGAAGCGACAGAACTTGCCATGGGCTTCCCTGATTTTGAGATACAGGGTTCCGTCGAGATCCGCGAGATCATGAAGATCCCTATGCATCCCTGAGTATGAGCGCAGAAAATTCTTCACAACAATTGGTCGATCATCTTTTCCGTCACCAGGCGGGAAGGATGATCGCTGTGTTAACCCGTATCTTCGGTATTCACAACCTCGAGCTGGTAGAAGACACCGTGCAGGAGACATTTTTAAAAGCCCTGCAGGTATGGAAATTCCAACCCATACCCGACAACCCCTCCGGCTGGCTTATGCAGGTGGCCCGCAACAGGACCATCGACCTCATCCGCCGTCAGCAAAAAATGTCGGACATCTCCGAAGAGCTCCGTCTTCGTCTCCAGACAGGAACAGAGGACGCCATCCAGCAATTCTTTCTCGACACGGAAATAGCCGATAGCCAGCTACGCATGATATTCACCTGCTGTCATCCCGCCCTGAACACCGAAGACCAGGTAGCGCTGACACTAAAAACAGTATCGGGCCTTAGCGCCGCCGAGATCGCCAAAGCGCTCGTCTCCAACGACGCCACCATCCAAAAAAGGCTCTACAGAGCCAAAGAATATATTAAGGAACACTCCATCCGGTTTGAAATACCGGTCGGCCAGGAGCTGCACCACCGGCTCGAATCCGTATACACCGTCCTGTATCTCCTGTTCAATGAAGGCTATAATTCCAGCAAGGCGGATGAGCTTATCCGTTACGATCTTTGCTCCGAAGCCATGCGGCTTTGCAAGCTGCTGACAGAACACCCCGTTGGCAATACCCCTTCCACGTACGCGCTCCTGTCCCTCATGTGCTTCCAGGCATCCCGCTTTGACAGCCGCATCGGAGACGACAATTCCATTATCTTGCTGGAACATCAGGACCGCCGCCTGTGGAACCAGGACCTGATACGCTGGGGATATTATTATTTGAATCGCTCCTCCACGGGCGATCATCTTTCCATATATCATATTGAGTCCGCCATCGCCGCCGAGCATTGCCTGGCCCGCGATTTTGCCTCCACCAACTGGAAGCACATGCTAAAGCTCTACGATTGTCTGCTGGAATACAAACCCATTCCCATAGTGATGCTCAACAGGGCCATCATACTGGCGCAATTGGGTCTGGTGGAAGAAGCTATCGGCATCATCCGGGAACTGCCCGGCATCGCCTATCTGTTAAAGCATCATTATATCTACAACGCGGTACTGGGAGACCTTTACAGCAAGGCCGGCAACATCACAGAGGCCCGTGGGCTGCTGGAAAACGCCTATGAGCTCACACCTTCTCTTGCAGAAAAAAAGCTGTTACGCGGCAGGATAGAGCGATTGCCCCATTAACCTTTTTTAAGCAATACCTTCTGGTCGGCAAAGTCCGTGCAGGCGTCGAGAATGGCCAACAGCTGCGGCCAGTTGCCCGCCGGCTCCTGATCATGTTTGTACTGACGGCGAAAATGTACGATCAGCTGGTTGCCCTGAACCTGGGCGCTCGTGACGACAGACCCGCAGCCATTCTGTGTGGTTTTATTCAGCTTGTCCATACCCTGGACCGTGTACCCCTCCGGTATGAGGAAGCTCACAGAGCAATCCAGGGTTCGGGCATAGGGCATATAGATGTCTACATTGCGGGTTCGTTGAGAGGGAGTCAGCTTTAGCGGTGAATTGACCACCTTGCCGATATTGAGTATAAAGTTATTGCCCGCCCGTTGCATCAGACCATCCACCGTGAATTCCGTTGAATAGACCAGGTCCGGCGACGCGCTGCGCAGACCCGGGTTTTCCACTTTCCAGGCAAGGACGTCTTTGGGATCCTTCTCGAACTCGGAGGAAATCTCCTCCTTGAAGCGGTCTTTCAGGGACTCCCTGGCCTTTTTCAGGGCCGTGGCATAGTCTTCTGAAACATTCTTGCTTCTCCGGGCTTTTTTCAGGTCATCCATAATGGATTTCTCCACATGCAACGCGCTCCTTTCCGATTCGTAACAATCTTCGAAATTGAGGAGACGCAGCTGCTCGGCTTCTTTCAGCTTCCCCTTCAGGACAGTATGCCTGTTTACATGCAGCAACTGCATATCCGCCCCATTCAGCTTCACCTGAAGGTTTTCCTGCTGCTGGTTTTCCTCGGCAGTGCTCAGCGGCATCTTTGCATTCATTCCCACGATGTCGCCTTTTTTGAAGGAACGGACTTCCGCACAAGGTTGTCCTTCCACGGCGGCAGGAATATAGTTCGGACAAGAGAACATGTTCAGATTGGAGACATAAAAAGGTTTGTCCACGTCCACGCGCAGGAGCAACGACATGTCACCCACTCCCATGATGTGCTGGATATCCGGCCCATGCTTGTATGGCGCCGTCACAAAGGTCGATTTGACACCAAAATGTTTCAACGTGTATTGCAGCGTCCCCAGGTAGTAATAGTCGTTTATATCCATACTGTTGCGATCCTCTCCTACCTCCAGGTCATTATCCACCTTGTTGTAGTATCTCAAAAAGCGATAGGCATAAATAGCCAGCCTGGCCACGCTGTCTTCCGGAAGCTTGCGATAATCGCGGTCTGTAGCACGCATAATGTCTACCATCTGTTGCCTGATCATCTGGAACTGGGTCTGAACATCGAGATTGACTAGATAATAGGTCATCGTATTGAAGACGTCCGTAAGGGGAACATCCTTTACCGGCTTGGAACCGCCACCCAGGACATTCAGCCGGAAGGCAGGCAGCTCACGGATCGAGGACATCCAAAATCCAGTTGGAGCAGAAGGGATATCCTTCATCCCGATGTCGAGAATGACGTCCTTATCGTCATTGGTCGATTGTTTGGCTTCAGGCGCCTTGTTCATCGAAGTGTACTGCACCGTGTATTTACTCCCTATCTCGCAGTGCAGCGAAAAGTCCACGATAGGATGGTCATCCCCAAAATAAAAGATAAGTCTTTCCGGCTCCTTATAATCCTGCGAATATTCCTCCGTTCTTACATAATAGTCGAGCATATCGCCAACCTGGAGATCGCTGATCGCCAGCTTGCTTTGTCTGCTGGTCTTCGTATCGTTCAGCGTAACCGTTTCGTCCGTGTTCACTTCCTTTATCGAGCCATCCGGCTTGATGATCCGCGCCCCCACAAAGGTGGTAGTAGTGCCGGACATCCAGCCATTCAGTTTTTTGAACTGGTGATAACTCAGCTGGGAAAATTCCTCCAGGGATGCCTTGTCATTGATCTTTACCATTTCCCTCACCGTGCTGTTGTAGTAGTAGTTTCGGTGGCTGGCCAGGGCCCAGTCCATACGCCTCTTCGAGTCCGCCTCTATCAACGCCTTCCTCGCCATGATCACGCAGGACTCTCCCGAAAACCTGGCGGGTACCGTCTTATTGGCAAATGCCGGATCTTTCCAGCCCCATACTTCCGACCGGACGGCAGCGGACCTTTCCTTATATTTTGTCAGATCAGCCTGGCCGGAGGCTGTCATACGGAAGACACCCACAAGGGCAAGTAGTAAGCAAATGCGTAATGAGCGGTTCATAGCGGGATATTGAAGTGAATTTATTTATGGGTTAAAGTGATCTGCTGGAGATAGGATTTTTTCAATTGAGCGATATCCGTATTCCATTGTGCAAAGCCGGACCTGGGAAGATGCACGTCCTTGATGAAGATGGTTTTCCGGTATTTCAGCGTACTGCCCTCCATCTTATAGGAAATGGAAAAGCTATACCCTTTCCGCTGGACATCCAATCCTGTAGGTAGCTCCTGGACCTTATATCCGGCAGGCACCATAATATTGGTCTCCGTGATCCAGTCCCCTTTACAGTCGAACAGATAATCCTTGTGACGGCTGGCCGTATCGATATCGGCTTCTCCGAACTCTTTGCGGAAGTCCGGGTCCAGATAAACATCGTTATCGAATACCGTGGCGGCATTGTTGTATACCAGCTTATACTGGAAAGAAAGGTCGGTGTTGCGATTCTCCAGCCCATCCTGCTTCACCCCTGAAATAACGTAATTGGAATTGCCGCGCGAAAGGAATTCCAAAATGGATTCCTGTAATTTGTTCTTGTGGATGGCGTTAGCCTGGAAGAGGAGATCCTCCTTATTTTCTCCTTTCCACACATGCGATACCTGTCCCGAAAGCGTCGAACCATTCAGCTGCAGGTCATACTTGCTATGCACTTCATTTTGCTCGCAGCCGGTGACAGGGACACGCTGCAGCAAATAGCTATCGCCATTCTCGATCAACACCTGTCTCCCCTGTATACGCTGGGCATATTGGCCAAATCCGATATAGGATTCCGTAGCATCTAAGAAATATATTTTACCCTTATAGTTCAGCGCACAGATCATGTGGTTATCCACCGCCATGGACGGCGTGGAATAATCATATGCGATATGGTCAGTACCAATCCAGCACAGACGCGCATCGAAACCCAGCGCCGTGAGCAGGTTCTTGGTGAGGTTGGCCATCCCTTTACAGTCTCCATATTTCTTGCTCAGGACGTCCTGCGCCTTTTCGGGGCGGAAGCCCGCCATGCCATTCTCGAAGGCGATGTATCGGATGTTCTCCTGCACCCACTGATAGACAGCTTTTACCTTGTCCAGGTCGCCCGTGATCCCCTTGGTAATTTCCGCCGCCTTGGCTTTCATCACCGCAGCGTCGTTATTCACCTGTAGCACCAGGCTCCGGTACCAGGCATACTGGTCCTTTAGCTCATTGAAATATTGCTGCCTTCCCGTCTTCAGTTCCGCATATTTGCTCAGGATCAGCAGGTGCGGATATATATACGTAGGGCCGGGACTATTCCGTTCTTTGATAAAGGCAGCCAGGTTCGAGATAGTGTAGGTATAGATATCCACCCCCTTCTTGTCGTCAGATTGATGGGCCTTGATGATCCTATTCCCGGCAAAATTCATTTCCTTAATGTCCACATGCATCCATTTGGGGACCACGATCTCCACCGTTTTCTGACGGATCGGCTGTTCTTCAGTGAAATAGACAGTAGTAAAGTACCGGGGGTCCAGGGTAGTCTTTTCCAGGTCCACCTCATCCGAGGTACCCTTTTTTACAAAAGGCAGGGAGAAATAATAGACCCGCGCGTCCGAGTAAAAAATATCACCCGACGAATAGTATTCATCCTTTGGCTGGATGCTTTTGTCGCGGGACCCGTTGACATATACTTTTACACCATCTATCCGGGATTGGTTATCATACGTTTCCACCCAGGCGATGGAAGATCGTAATTCACTACAGTAATACTGGGTCTTTGACTCCTGGCGGACGATCACAGGGTGATCTTTCTCGCCTTCTTCGAAAGAATATCGATCAGTTTTGCTGCTGATGACGATATTACTGTCTTCCCCCGAAGGAGCAGGGGATGCCAGGGGCGCTTTTGAAACAGCGAAGGAAAGGGTCAGTGCCAATGATAAGGCTGGTAGGGTGCGTCTCATAAGAATATCAGGTATAGGAGTAAGGGCCCACGGCCCATTACGCTTATTTCTAACGACAGCCGTGGAATAATAGTGTGTTCCGGCCTATCTTTAACCCCGGAAGACGAGAGGCATGAACAACCGAATATTAAGACGTCATGCTCCCCGGGGGCAATGGCATGGATATTTGCCGGAAGACCCGGCAACAGGGTATAGAAACACCCATACTGATGCTGACCGCCCTTGGGTCCGTGGACAATATCGTGATGGGACTGGACTCCGGCGCGGATGACTACCTTACCAAGCCGTTCAAGATAGCGGAGCTGTTGGCCCGGGTACGTTCATTGTTGCGAAGGGGCGCTGTCACCGGCCAACCCATAACACCGCATCCCGCCGCTCCTGCCGGCGGACCCGCACAGGACAAAGGCAATGTGCTCGTATTCTCCAACCTCATATTAAATCTCGACGAAAAGAATGCCCGTCGCGATGGCAGGACCATCGAACTCACCGCAACGGAGTTCAGACTGCTGGAATATCTGATGCGGAATCCCCGCAAAGTGCTTTCCCGGATGGATATACTCGAAAAGGTCTGGGGGTACGACTTCAATATGAATACCAAGTCCGTGGACGTATATATCAACTATTTACGTAAGAAGCTGGAGACGGCCGGCGCCCCCCGTATCATTCACACCGTGGTAGGGATGGGGTATATCTTAAAAGAAGAATAGCCCGATGAAGATACAGCTAAAGATTACTTTGTTATTTACCCTCCTCTGCCTTTCGGTGGTGCTGTTGCTCAGTACAGCCGTATATTATTTCGCCAACGAAAAGGCATTCCAGGATTTTTACGCCCGACTGGAGTTACGGGCCGTCATCGCATCCAAAATAAATTTCGACGTCAATCAGGAAAGCCAGGAGGCGCTGGACCAGCTGCGCAAACAGCATGTGCAGCTGCTGCCTGAAGAAGAGGAATTTATCATTCGCACAGATACCCTCGACAGGATAAAAAACACTCCTCTGTACAAGACCGCCGGCGCATCATTTTTTGACGATGCCCAACAAAATGGAAAGGCCATAGCCCGTCATAATTTCCAGTTCTTTGCCGGCATCGTCCACACCACCGGACAGCAGCAGTACCTTATCATCGTTACAGCCGTCCACAGCTATGCACAGAATTTTCTGACAAGCCTTTCCAAAATACTGATCACATCGAGTATCCTCTCCATCATCGTGCTATTCAGCATCGGGCTCCTGTTCTCCCGGCAGGTGCTGTCTCCCATCCGGAACATTGCCAACAGAGTGAACAATATCAGAAAAAATGGCGATCCACCTCCAGGACCCTTTTGAGAATAAGCCAACTGATACGCCTATGACGGCTATCTGTTTTACCATCGAGCGGGACCTGAAGCAAATGATCAGCGATATTCCCCATCATCCGGAGGCCGTTACGCACAAAAAAAGGTTCTATATCCTGTAGTAATTTCATAATTTTCTTTTTAGCACAGCGGTCGTAAATTTATCATATGCGCGTCACCGGCCAGGCCAGCCTGTGATGCGCCCGGCGCCATAAAGGCCCTGGTGTTGGAGGTTAATGAAATAGATCGTATTACATATGCTATTAAAGATTGGACGTATTATTCTGAAAACCTTTATCTGGACGATTATCCTATTCATCCTGCTCCTGCTTCTATTCGATCGACTGGTACAATTCCGCATGGACGATACAGAGCTCGCCGATTATTTCCATAAGCTGAGCATCCCCGCCCATATTGGTTATTATAAGGCCGGAGGCCGGGACATCCGTTATATAGGAGTAGGCGACGATTCGTCAAAACCCACTATCCTTTTTATCCATGGAGCACCCAGCTCTCTCAGTTATTGGAAAGGTTATCTTTCAGACAGCGCCTTGCGCAGCAGGGCTACCATCTATGCGTTGGATCGACCGGGTTACGGCTATTCCGGGCTGGCCAGTCCGATGCCGGATATCGAGGCGCAGGCTGCCGTGATACGGCCTATATTGGACAGTCTTCATCATGTCCATCATCCCATAATCGTCGTAGGCGTGTCGTATGGCGCGCCTATTGCATGTCGCCTGGCAATGGACTATCCTTCGCTGGTGGATGGGTTGGTATTGACAGGTCCTGCCATTGGTCCCGGCCAGGAAAGGTTCTTCTGGTTCACCAATATGATCGAGTCGCCCCTGCTCCATTGGACGATCCCCCGAATGCTGCAGTCGGCCAATCAGGAAAAGATCCACCACAAGGAAGAGTTGAAGAAGATGCTGCCCCTATGGCCGCGCATACATGTACCCGTTGTTTATCTGCAAGGCGCCAATGACGAGCTGATCTACACTTCCAATGCGGATTTCGCCAGGGCCCACTTGACCAATGTCCCCTCGCTGGATATTCAAATGATCCCCGGGAGAGGGCATCTTATCGCATTTGCAGAAAAGACCCGCATTCGCAAGGCAATATTGGATATGCTGGATAAATGCGGGAAATAACGACGGTCCCGGACATCAATTCACATGAAACAATTCAACTATGCATTTTTATTCATCACGGCATTGACGCCATCCATCCATGCCCAGGTCAAAGACGCAGCAAACAACCTTAAACATGAGGCCGAAGTAATGGGCAAAGCCTTTATTGATGAGGATTATACCACCTTCGCCAAATATACTTACCCTAAGTTAGTACAGGCCATGGGCGGGACGGCGAAGTACAAAGAAACCCTTGGCCAGGCCAAAAGCCAGCTGGCATCCCAGGGAATGACCATCACTAAGATCAGCGTGGATGAGCCGTCCAAGGTAGTCAAGTCCGGCACTGAAGTGCAAAGCACCATCCCTCAGCACACCGAGATCAAGATGCGCCAGGGGAGGCCGACGGTCACCTCTACGCTCATCGCCATATCCAGGGACAATGGAGTGACCTGGACATTTTTGGACACATCGAACAAGGACATGACCTTGATCCGGAAGCTGCTTCCCAACCTCAGTAAGGACATCACAATTCCACCGCCGCAGCAACCCGTGCATTATAATGACTAAAATTAAAAAAAGGCCGCCTGATACGGGCGGCCCTTCGTCGGACCTGCTTCGACACGGAGCTTCGCTCATAACCTTCGTTGGTTCCAACACTGTTGGACCCGCCTCGGTTACCTCGGTCGTAACCTTCGCAGGCTCGGTTACAGACGACGAATCTAGGATTCGTCCTGTCCCTCCTTCTTGGGTTTTTTCCATTGTTTCGGCACAGCGCCATCCATCTTTACGATGCGAGGCGTAAACTTTCCCACCACATCGATGAGCTGCCGCTGGGACTGCATCACCGCTTCAATGTCCTTATACGCCTGCGGCGCTTCATCCAGCCCTCCGCCCAGGAGCTTTACTCCATGCTGCTGCAGGGTCTTTTTTAAGAGGTCCTGCGTCAAGGCATTCAAGGCAGCCGTACGACTCATCTTCCTGCCGGCTCCATGGCTGGCGGAAGATAAAGAGGCTTCTTGTCCCTTACCTTTTACGATGTATCCGGGCGCCGTCATCGATCCGGGAATAATACCCAGCACATCCTTCCCCGCAGGGGTCGCCCCCTTCCGGTGGACAATGACCTCTCCTCCTTCATGTATTTCCTTCCAGGCAAAATTGTGATGGTTTTCTACTCTTTTCAGCGGTTGCCTTCCCAATTGCCGGGCTATCTTATTATGAATGACCTCGTGACAGGCAGATGCATAGTCACCCGCCAGGTTCATCGCCAGCCAGTATTCGATCCCTTCCTCTTCAGTAAGATCCAGCCATGCCAGGTTGTTCGCCTCGCCGGGGAGCCGTCTTTTCTGTTTGGCAATCTTCGTATAATGGCCGGCAATATTTGCACCCAGAGCCCGGCTTCCGGAATGAGACAACAAACCAAGATATTCACCGGGCTCGAGACCCAATATCGCATCCTTCTCCGTGATCTCCACCTTCCCGAATTCGACAAAGTGATTACCGGAGCCCGATGAACCCAGCTGCCGGGCTGCCCGCCCCTGCAGGGCTTTCAGGATAGGTATCTCGTCGAATTCCTTCCGGTCTAATACCTCGTGCGGAGTGCTCTCGTCGAACTGTCTTCCAGCACCAAACAGAGTGGCTTCATTCAGCTCGCGCGTAAAATAATGATCCCGTTGTGTCAGTTCTTTCGGGTCGATGTCAAACACCGACAGACACATCCGGCAGCCGATGTCCACCCCTACTCCATACGGGATCACTGCATTCTCCGTAGCCAATACACCTCCGATAGGAAGTCCATATCCCGCATGCGCATCCGGCATCAGAGCCCCCGCCACAGCTATAGGTAGCTTAGCCGCCTGGTACATTTGATGGGTCGCCCCTTCCTCGATCTGGTCCCCTCCAAAAATATTGAACGAAATTCCCGTATTGTTCAGCGAGATTTCCGCCCCTTCTATCTCCTTCTTTGGTATCAATTGCTGAGCTATCAAACCTAACACAGCATCATTGGCATATTCCACCGGGGAGGTCAGTATTTGCTTCAATAAATTCATCACATCCTCCTGTTCTGTAAACTTGTAATTCTTTTCCATGATATTCATGGCAATGCTGATCACCGGTCCCTCGGGGTAGCCGATGGCCCGCAAATCTTTTCCTCTTAATTTTAACTTTCCCATTTTATTTTTTTTGAGGGCAGCGACACGCAGGTCGCCGCCCATTGTCTATTTAGGACTCGTGAACAGCTGCCGCAACTGGTCGATCAGGACACCATTGCCGTTGACACTGATGCTGCTGACTTTTTCTGCGATCTTTTCCACGTATTCCATTTCCTTTAGCCGGAACAGCATGGGGTTGTCTTCCATGAGCTTGGCAATATTCAGCAGGTTACGGGTGCTGGCCGTTTCTTCCCTACGAAGGATAACATTGGCTTGTGCCTTCTTTTCCGCCACCAGTACCTGGTTCATGATATCCTTCACATCTCCGGGGAGCACGATATCACGTATACCAAAGCCGGCAACTTGTATGCCCAGCGCATCGGCCATGGTCTGTACTTTTTCCAGCACGGTCGCTGGTGCCTGGCCGTCGCCGGTACGTTCATGCAACGCCGTCTCCTTCTTTTCCAGCAGCTCGTCAAAGCTCAATCTGCCGATATACTCACGGAGGGCCAGCTGAAATGCCACGTACAGCTGCTTTTCGTATTCCTTGTTCTGCAACAGCGCCTTTTCTATATCCGTTATCCGGTACTGCGCCCAGGCGTTGACCCGCAGGGCCGCTTTATCCCGGGTGAGTATTTCCTGCCCGTTGATCTCCAGCTGCAGCTGACGCGTATCGATCTTACCCACGTTGATGGCGATGCTGTTCTTCCACCAGTAATATACACCACTTTCCAGCGTCTTTACGTAATTACCGTCTACGAAAAGCAAGCCCTTTTCATAGCTTTCTACCGTATAGGTCCGGACATAAGGAGCCACCACCTTGCTCAGGAGCGTAACCCGGTCCAGGTTTTCCGTGATCTCGATCTTGCCGATATCCACCCGGGCAAATCCATATACTATGATCTCTTTCCAGTAGGCATATCTGCCGGGTCCGAGCGCCTGCTTCAACAGGCCGTTCTCGTAAAGGAGCACCAGCTCGTTATCTTTTACATCCACCACGTGCAGACGTTCTGCCAGCTCGCGGTCCTTTAAAAGTATATTCAGCTCGCAGGTGGGAGTAAACTGTTTAGTAAACTCATGCACCTCCACCTTATCACCGGGCAAGGCCCAATAAGTGCCCTTCCCCAACATACGCACGTAAGTCCCGTGCTTGTACAACAGGCCTATTTGATAGGCGTTGATCATTACCTTTTTCATCGTCTTAGGTTTTATCTGTTAGTTGTTCTTGTTAAAATATCGGGCAACGACCCGTTGTTTCTTTTTAAAAGCCAGATGCTATTCTCCATCCCGCATGCGCGGAACCTGTCTTGGATACAGTTTGTCCTTTCTTTTTCCGGCTGCATCCATGAAGGCATCCTTCAGATGTGCGCCCCTGAGGGCGTGATCCTTATGGACGGCCATGGCGAGCGTCGCCGGTGATGGAAAAGATCTTGCTGCCTCTTACAGCAGGCTGCAGGCTCATGCCGGATTGCCTGTGAATAGTCGGTCCTTACGGACTTTCTACGCGACGGCCGGCGAATAGACCTGGCTTTATTTCTGGTCACCATTTTTTTGGGCAGCGGTGTACTGCCGTTCCTCTACGTTATCAGCGTAGTGCTCTAGCCATCTGAGCTATCCGCGTGACAGGCGGAATGGGATTCGAACCCATGCTTCCAGACTGTTGCTCTTCCAACTGAGCTACCTCTCCTTAAAATGTCGGAGAGAGAAGGAGTCGAACCTTCGACACACAGTTCCCTTTGGTAGATATAGGCCAAATTGCATACAGGATACAGGGAGTTACTACACCTGCACTGCCGGGCATTTTTGAAACCCTTACAATCCGGCGATATACCGAGTTTTCCCGTGAGGGAATGATTTTTGTCCTGTCGGACGAACCGTTTCCAGCGGTTTTGAAATTGAATAAGCAACAGACAACCAGGGACTGGGCGGGATTCGAACCCGCGCTTCTTCGCAGAAGCGAAGCTTTCTAACCAATTGAATTACGAAGTAACCCTGCTTTACGGCATCATCCAAAATCATCGAATAAAGTATTTACAGGGTAACAAGGCGAAAAGAGTATTAGTTGCTCTACCAGCTGAGCTACGGGCCCATGTCCACTCATCGAAGGAACCATTTCCTATGGTTCCGCCTAGAGGACCCGGTGGGATTCGAACCCACGACCCACTCGTTATGACGAAGTAACTCTTATCTACGACACCTGTAAAATGTCTTAAAAATGAATGAGCGACAGACGGTAGGGACTTTAAAACTAAGCTACATTGCCTTTCGGCAACGACAGGACTTGAACCTATACCTTGCTGCACAGCAGCATGCTCTACCGAAGTAACCCTATCCTACGGCATCATTCACTATTTTAAAATGTCTGTCCTTTGAGCGAACCGTAGGCTGTCATAGATTATAGGGGTACTGCATTGATCAGCTCCACCGCACTTCCCCCCTCTTCGATTGCCTGCAGGACATGGAAGATCTTATCACTCCATCCCGCTATCAGGTATACATCATCTTGATCTACTTTCAGCGGAGTGTTACCATATCCGGCCAGGTCGAACAAATAAAGCTTTGCATTCGGAGCCAGCCTTTTATAGCTTTTCCACAAGGAGGCTATATTGATGCCATTACCCTGGCTATTCCATAACTGACAGTCGGTAAACATCATTATTTTATCTACCACCTGCCGTCTGTCAAGCAGATCCTGTATTACCAGGAACCCATTGGTGGAATAACCCACTTCTCCCTCCCTGCTCCGAAATGTCTCCACGTTAGCCAGGATATTTACCTTCGGCACCTGGATCGCTTTCCAGGTATTACCAAACATCCCTGTGATAACATTCTTGCACCGGTAGCGCATCAGCATGGCCAGTAATAGCCCAATATCAAAATTCTGCACCTTGCTTTTCGGGCTGATATACGTCTGCATGCTTCCGCTCACATCCGCGGCAACCACCACCCGTGTGTTCATATCATAACCAGGAATATTGGCCACGCTATAAAGGATCGCCGACTCCAGCGCATCCAGGACAACGCCTACCCGTCCATCCTTCACTTCTTTCAGCTCCCGATAGGCGCTGAGGTACCGGAAGGGTAACTGCCGGCTCGATGCCACCGCCTTTTCGTCGGACAGGTATTTGCATACCTTATTCAATGCGTCATTGCTGATGCCAGCTTCCAGAAAGTTTCGGAGGTTACGCAAAGTGGCCATATATCCCAGCTTATTGCTAAAGATCAGCTCCTCCCATTTTGCCCGGAATGCGTCTGCACGTTCTTCCGATGTTTTATATGGCTGCTGCCCCAGGGCGCTCAGCTCCACTTCCCATGTATAGGGTGTCATCAGTTCATCCTTTACGATCTTGTCGAACAGCGCTTGCTGTGCTTCGTCCTTTGCCTTTGGGTGTACCAGGAACAGAGCATCACGAGTCTTTATCTGCGTATCCTTATTGTACTTGGCGAATTGATATTCGTCAAATTTATTAAATGCGTCCGCCAATCCCTTTTGCATCTGCTTGCTCAGCTTATTCAATTTCTTTACCTCTGTCCTACCATTCGCCAGCTGGTAATATCCAAGTAGCTCAGTTATCTCATCAGCACGCTGTATCACACGGGCAACCAGCCGTCCCACCAGGCCATCCCCACTATGCGCCTTCCCCAGCTCTACAGCCAACACCAGGGGTATCGAGCGCAGATACATCTGCTCGCGCGCATAGACAGCCAGCTTTGCCACGAAACCTGCATCGTTCTTGCCGATCAGTTGCCGAAGCCTGTTCAGCTTGTCTTCGCCCTTCTCGTAGAACTGGTCGTCCAGCGTTGCAACAGCTACCAGCGTATACAGCTCTATCTCAGGCGTCAGCGCATAAGCTTTTTCGCCTTCATGGTTCAGGACCTTGTTGACTTTTGCTTTTAAATTGAATTTCATGTTATACCTCCTGTTTTTGTCTGTCTCCGGGCTTTTTGTTCATGTCTGTCCGTTGACAATACAAGGTTAGGACCCATCTGTGCAATCTATTCGCACAGTAAAATATTTTTCCTTTTTTTTGTAAAAATTTCTTTCTGATGCCCGTCAACCGCAATGCCCTTATCCGTTATCGCACCATCGATAAATGCCTGCAAAACCGCCGCCGGAAATGGACGATCGAAGACCTTATCGAAGCCTGTAATGAGGCCTTGTACGAATACGAAGGCATCCGCCGCGGGGTGAGCCTCCGGACCATCCGTATGGATCTCAACGCCATGCGTAGCGACAAGCTGGGCTATAATGCCCCCATCATCGTACGCGACAAGAAATATTACAGCTACGAGGACCCATCCTATTCTATTACCAATATCCCGCTCAGCTCCCAGGACCTGGGTGTGCTACAGGAAGTATCCCATCTGCTACAACAATTCAAAGGCTTCAGTCATCTGACAGGCATGTCCGAAATGATCAGCCGGCTGGAAGATCAGATACACAGCGAACAGTCACAGTCTCCCCTCGTCATCGACTTTGAAAAGAATGATCTGCTCACCGGCATGCAATGGCTGGATATACTTTATAAAGCCATTATTTCCTCCACCACCGTCCGGCTAACCTATCAATCCTTCAAAGCCCGCCAACCAAGCGACCTGATATTCTATCCCTACTTGCTCAAGGAGTACCGCAACCGCTGGTTTGTCCTTGGTATGCTACAGGCAGGTCGCGATATCATCACTTTTGCGCTGGATCGCATCCAGGATATAGCCTTGGGGCCTGGAGAAGTTTATCGCCGGCAAAAGGATTTTGACCCACATACGTATTTTCATTCCATCATAGGCGTCACTCGAAATATAGGCGAGGCGCCCATAGAGATCATCTTCTGGGCCAATCACTATCATGCTCCCTACATCCGGACCAAACCCATTCATCACACCCAAAAGGTCATCGAGACCACACCCACCGGTGTGCATTTCAGCATTCAGGTGATCCCAAATTTCGAGCTGGAACGCGAACTGATGGGATTTGGGGAGGGATTGAAGGTCCTCTCCCCTTCCCGTCTTGTACGATCCATCCGGAAAAAGGTACGGCTTATGCATGAACTGTATAGCGCTGCCGACGCATAGCTCTCATTGCACCACCTTATTCGCACAGCTGGAGCTGGCAAATGCCTCGGGCTTGGCCCGGAAAGAAAATCCCATTCCCAGGATATACCCCATCGCCTCCTTCAAAGCGTCGTTGCTCTTAAATCCAGGATTGGTGTTGATATCCGCATGCACTTCCATATCCACTCCATACAAAGTGAACAGCCGGCTCAACGGATACGCCACTGCAATACTCCTGGCAACCTCCTTCAACATCCTCTCTTTGACGCTCATTTTCTGCCGGGAGATCTCGCTATTGACGTACATAAATCCACCCTTACCTTTCCGGATAAAGACGATGACAGTGGCGAACTCCGTCTCCGTGCCCTTTACCTGGCTGTCCGTGCCGATGCAGACCTTCAACTCATGACCTGCTTCCTTTTCCCTGACCAGGGCTGCCCTGATCTCGTCCTCGATATCCCTTTCAACCAGCGACCTGTCGAGGCGCCTCCATTTCTGTTGCAACTGTTCCATAACACATGCTATTACTCTATTCAATTTTTCATTGCGCTTGTCCTGAACCCGATGATCTCTACCCGGCCTTCCAAATGGTCCTTTTCATGAGGATTGGTTATTTCAGCAATGGTCATAGGTTTATCGATATTCGTCTCCAAACCCAGATGTTTGCTCAGACGTTGCGCCTTGGCGATGCTAAGCTTGCCAAATTCGTATTTAGCGATCAGTCTGCCCTTACGCATCAGCGCGCTGTCCACCAGCGACAGGGCGCTATTGAAAGTGCATATCAGCTGGATATTCAGACAGTCCGCCAGCAGCCCGTCAGACACATTCAACAGATTGGATACGGAACTCCCGGAATGATGCCGCCTGTCCATGATCACATTCTCCGCGTCTTCGATGACAAGCACCGTATTGGGATTGTCCATCAATAGCTGGATAAAATCCGGGCTGGTCAGGCTCCCCGCAAGGGACGGAGAAAGGAACAATACCCGCTTCCTGATCTTGCCGATGAGATAACGTAAGTACGTCGTCTTCCCCGACCCGGGAATACCATGCAGCAGCACGATCCCCTTATCGTTCTTTTTATTCAAGCGCTTCCTTATCACGGCATCCGTCTCCTTGAAATCATCTTCATAGTACAGATCGATATCCAGTCTGTTACGCTTGACCTCCATAGTTTTCAGGGACAATCTCCCGTTATGCGAGACGACCAAGTTGATCTCCAGCGGTTTTCGCTTGTTCCTCTCCTTAAAATGACGCACTTTCTTAACCACCTCATCGATAAATACATCCACCGTCCCGTCGTGCAGCATTTCGCAGTATCCGGCATCGAACTCGACAATGCAGTTATTTTTCATTACTACGAATGTGTTCGAGAAGCGAAATTCCTTGTCCCTATTGTCATACCACCTGTATTGATAGATCCGTGCAATATTCTCCTTGAATTGCGCAGTAAAAGCCTTATATGCCTTTTCTCCATCGATGTTACCTATATAGCTAACATTGGGGAGCGCATTGAAACAATGCAGATACAAGGACTTCCCATCCATAAGGTAGCTGTCAAACAATGCACTCGCATTGATGACATTTGAAAGTTGTTGGTTGTCCATAATTAATGTTTAAAATGGCATTTGATCTTTCTATTACATAATTGATCCGCCGCCGAAGTGGCGAGTGATCACGATGCTATTTCATTACAAGGATCAGCATAACATTTATTTTTTGGCGGTGCCCGGGGAATCGAACCCCAATAGCCGGTATTTCAGACCGGTGCAATAGAACCATCTCTGCCAGAACACCATCTTCGTCGCACTCACGAATATTTGCGGATGAAGAAAGACTCGAACCTTCAACCACCGACTTAACAGGCCGGCGCTCTGCCATTGAGCTACTGACTATTACGTTGCGACCTCCAGATTCGAACCGGAATCCTCCACCTTATGAGAGTGGCGTGTTACCCTTACACCAGATCGCAATACAACTACGTGATCTGTATGGGATTCGAACCCATATTACGAGGTAGAAAGCCCCGCGTCCTCAGCCATTAGACGAACAGATCAAAGTGTCCGGCACACCACAAAAAAAACCCGGTCATCATTGACCGGGTTCCACCATTTTTCAAGATCCGCATTACACGAATCCCCATGATATCGTTCCCGGTCGTCGCAGACATACCTCTTCCATTCGGGTATTAAACCAGTTTTGACTGGCCTGATATCCGTCGCAAGAACAGTTATATCGTCGTGTCCTATGGTTGAGCATAGAATGAAACACAGTTTTTTGGGGCACCAAAAAACCCCGCAATCTCTTGCGGGGTTCGTTATAGTGTTTTAATTCTAAATAGATTATATACAAAATAAGCCCCGCACAGGATATAGCCCAATCTCCCGGCTATTATCTAACTTTGCTATGACGAATGTGCGTTGCATTTGATTTAAGATTTCTTTAACAGTGCAAAGATGCAACAATTTCTCTGATACCTCCAACTTTTTAGAAAGATATTTTTTTCAAAAACATCTTCCAGCCGACGACAGACATGAGGAAACTCTTTTTTCTCAATCAATTAAAAAGCATCTACGCTTATGAAACGTCTGTTCATCATCCCCGTTGTACTACTCTGCCAGAGCCTGCTCTGTAGCGGCGTCGCCCCCGAATTTATCAATCCCACGGGTACCTATACCCTCACCGGTACTGTCAAAAGACATCATGTTCTCGGTCACTCGGGCGAGATCAGGGTGGAACTATTGGACAGCGGCAGGATTGCCATATCCTGTTATATCAATAAAGGATATCCCAACTACGAGTCGGGGTCAATAATAGATACATTACCCTATGACGACAACGTCGCCCGGTATCACCCATCCAATGACTCCACCTGTACCATCATCTTCCATTTTTACCCCAGGACAGTTGAGATCCTGGGCCTGTACGACGACCCTCATTCCGCCTGCGGCTTTACCACCGGTGTCATGGCAGCCGCCATCTTTGATAAAACGTCCTGGGACAGACCCGTGATCCAGGACCTGTCCGCACATGGGAAAGTACATTGAGCAGGGCCGGTCGAACAATTGGTAGTTTTGTTTGTAATTCATCGACAAACACATAACCACCATGCACCATCAAACCCTTGTTGTAAAAATGGGCCTGCTCTCCTGGGAAGGTCAGCTTAAAAGAGTCACCAGCCTGTTGAACACCCTCACCGATGAACAGCTGTCACAAGAGATCGCTCCCGGCCGTAACACAGGAGCTTATCTGATCGGACATCTTATTGCCGTACACGACGGCATCGTTCCCCTGTTCGGATTAGGAGAAAAGCTTCACCCCGAGCTGGAAGAGATCTATATCACCAGCCCCGACCGCTCAGGAAAGAAAACCCCTTCCATAACACAATTAAGGGAGCTTTGGAAAGAAGTACATGCACACCTTGAACAACGTCTTGCCACCCTGACAGAAGAGCAATGGTTCCAGCGACACATGTCCGTCTCCGAAGAAGATTTTCAGAAGGAGCCGCATCGCAACAGATTAAATGTACTCATCGGCCGGGCCATCCATATCTCTTATCACCTCGGCCAGCTGATATTGCTGAAAAACTAAAAAACTCCGAATGCCGGGCAGCGCTCAAAGTATCAGCATCGGAATTATATTTGTGCAAATTTGCACACCATGTTACGCCATCTGATCTTACTGTCCTCGTGCATCCTGGCCTTTCATCTGGTTCCAGCACAGCAAAAACCCAATGTCATCTATATCTATGCCGATGACCTGGGTTATGGAGATCTCAGCTGTTATGGGGCAACAAAGATACATACCCCGAACCTCGACAAACTGGCTGCATCGGGTATCCGGTTTACCAACGGGCATTGTACTTCAGGCACCTGTACCCCATCCCGCTATGCATTGATGACAGGGCAATACCCCTGGCGCAAACGCGGCACCGGGATCCTGCCGGGGGACGCGGCGCTCATTGTGCCCGTTGACAAAATTACTTTACCAAAAGTATTTAAGCAGGCAGGATATTCCACCGGCATTGTAGGTAAATGGCACCTGGGCTTAGGAGACAGTGTGGCGAAAAACTGGAACGGAGAGATAAGACCTGGTCCCAATGACGTAGGTTTTGACTACTCATTTATTTTCCCGGCCACTGCAGATAGGGTCCCGACCGTATTTTTAGAAAACCGTAAGGTCCTGGCCGCTGATCCCGATGACCCCATCGCCGTGGATTATACCAAAAAGATCGGAGACGACCCCACAGGAGCGGAACATCCCGAACTATTAAAGATGAAGTCCTCAGAAGGACATAACAATACCATTGTAAACGGCATCGGCCGCATTGGTTATATGTCAGGCGGACGCCGCGCCCGCTGGGTGGATGAAGAGTTGTCTTCCACCTTTATGTTCAAAGCGCTTCAATTCATAGAAGACCACCGTAAAACTCCTTTCTTCCTTTATTTCGCGCTAACAGAGCCGCATGTCCCCAGGATGCCCGCCACACGGTTCAAAGGCGCCAGCGGCCTCGGCTATCGTGGCGATGACATATTGCAGCTGGATTGGACCATCGGACAATTGATGAAATACCTTGAGCTCAGCGGACTGAAAAAAAACACCATTGTCATATTCACCAGCGACAACGGACCTGTGCTTGATGATGGCTATCAGGACGGCGCTGTAAGTATGCTCAACGGGCATACGCCCGCTGGTCCCATGCGAGGCGGAAAATACAGCGCTTTGGAAGGTGGGACCCGCATACCGTTTATTATCTCCTGGCCCACCCACATCGCGCCCAGCATATCGAACGCCCTGGTATCACAGATAGATCTCTTAGCATCATTTGCGCACCTGTTAGGACAAAAGGTCCCCGCCGGAGAGGCCCCCGACAGCGAAGATCACCTGCAAACATTTTTGGGGCAGGCTGACACAGAAGGACGTCGTATTTTGGTGGAGCAAGGCTTGGCCGATCCCACAGCCATTGTGGAAGGCAACTGGAAATATATTCACCCCCATCCCGGCCCTCCGCTGATGCATGCCGTAGGAATAGAAACTGGCAACGCTTCATACCCACAACTCTACAACTTAAAGGACGACATAGGAGAAAAAAACAATCTGGCAACAAAATACCCCGAAAAGGTGAAAGAGCTGGAAGCCCTGCTGGAAAGGGTCACGCATAAGTGAGCAGATTATAGGCGCATTGAGCCCGGCCTCGGGCCGCTTACTCCGTCGCCCCCATGATCACCGCTATCTTCTTCAACTGCCAGATATGCCGCTGGGTATGCACGACCACAAACGACAGATATTCCAGCCGCGTCATGTGTCCCACAGTGGGCATCTCGAAATCCAGACAGGTGACGAGAAGGTCCTGGGACCTCGCCACCCGGGCAAGTCCTGCGAATGCATCTTTCAGCGATTGCATCATAAAGGACTTATCCTTTGGTTCATTGGAAGGAATGATAAAATCCGGCGATTGCATTTTGATGGAGAAGTTCAAAAAAGCATCCTTCATCGGGGCCACCATCTGGCCGGGATCACGCTCCGTGGCGTCGGTGTTTCCTTCCACTGTCTTCAATATACCCGAGGCGGAGAGATATATATGCTCTACCACCTGTCCAGGCGTCCAGCTGCCTTCGAACGGCGCCGTATTAAATGCCGGCTGTCCGAATACGTCGATGGCCCGTAACAGCTCGCCCACCGTATGTTCTATCTCGTTGGTTAGTTCTTTTTCCATACCCCAAAGCTAGATACTTCACTGCTGAGCGAGGATGGTTAAACACGACAATAAAAGGGGGTATTTGTGACAAGCCAGGACCCTGCCGGCCTATACACTTTCAAACTTCATCCGCAGCTTCTCCTCTTCCAGGTCCAGCATGGTGAGGTATTTCCTCACGATCTCATCCTCTATCTCATTCTTTTTATTCAGCTCATGCAATACCTTCCGTTGCCGTTCCAGCAGCTGCAGATACACCCGGCGATAGTCTTCGTGCAGCTGAGCAACATTCTCTTCCACGGGCAGCTGATCATTCTCGAACCTCGCCCGGAGCTGTTGCAAGGCGCGGTTACCTTCGATGACCTCCTTGTTACCATCGTTGAGGAACTGCAGTCCATAATATGCCAGTTTTTTTCTAAGTATACGTTCCTGCTCCTGTTCCGGCAGAAAAGGGTTCCTGGTCTCCACATGCAGCCACCGGATGACGACGGGTAAGGTCAGGCCCTGTATGACCAGGGTCACCAGTATCACCATAAAGGTGATGAACAGGATGAGATCACGCTGCGGAAAAGGAGCGCCACTGGAGAGATGCAATGGAATGGACAAGGCGGCAGCCAGGGAGACCACGCCTCTCATGCCCGCCCAGCCGAAGATCAGCGGCCCCCTCCAACCCGGATTGCTGTCCGCGGTTGTGATATATTGGCTGATCCACCTCGTAAAGGCGGATGCACTCAACGTACAGAGGATACGCGCCACGATCAGCACCGCGGAGATCAGCAAACCATAACCGATCGCCTGTGATAATTTCACCGAGCCCAGCTGACCCACAATGACAGGTAATTGCAGCCCGATGAGCATAAAGACCAGCCCATTCAGGACAAACCCCAGCGTGGACCAGAAATTGCCTCCCCGCAATCGGCTTCGCTGACTAAGGAATAGATGGCTCTTCATCGAAAGGAACAGCCCCCCCGAGACCACGGCCAGTACGCCGGAGAAATGAAAGCTCTCCGCCGCAATATACATCACATATGGCGCCGTCAGACTCAAAACAATATCCATATTGGTGCTCGTAGGCAACCATTTGTAGATGGCATAATAGATCAGTGCTACACCCAGCCCGATGAGGACCCCCATTACGATGACAAGCACAAAACTGATAGCAGCCTCCTGAAAAACAAACCTCCCCGTATCCACAGCGATCAGGGCAAATCGGAAGACGATAAGGCTCGACGCATCATTCAGAAGACTTTCCCCTTCCACGATAGCCGAGAGGGATTTGGACACCGGCACATGCTTAAGGACAGAAGTAGCCGACACCGCATCCGGCGGAGAGACGATCCCTCCCAGCAAAAATCCAAGAGCCATCGTAAATCCGGGCAATATCGCACTGGATATCACCGCCACTACCAGCGACGTGACGAGTACGATCAGAAAGGCGAAGCTCGCGATGACCCGTCTCCAATACCAAAGCTTTTTCCAGGACGTGTTCCAGGCCGCCTCGTATAGGAGAGGAGGCAAGAATATGATAAATATCAGGTCAGGATTGATCGAAATGGCATGCGAGCCGTCAAAAACGCTGAGCACGAGCCCGCCAAGCACCAGCACGATGGGATAGGCGATCCTTAGCTTTTCGGCCAGCATCACGAGAAAAAGGATGACTAATATAAGAGCAATATATATAATGAAAGTGGGCAGCATAGTAAGGTCGTATTAGAGCCGTAAGTTACCGATTCCGGGACGTATCTTTATCCAAAAAGATCATGAGACGCCTCCTCCTTATCTTGTCTGTCTGCTGCGCGCTCCACGTTTCCGCACAGATCTATCATGTCAAAAAAGTGCCCAAAGGGTCTGTAAAGGCGGGAGACATGGGGTCCACACAGATCTGGGCCCGGGCGGAACTACTCTCTGATTTTATCTATCCCTGGGACAGCGTCGCCGCTCCTGCAACTTCTTTCGCCGCACTTTGTGACGGGGACTGGCTCTATGGTCTCTTCCGGGCAACGGATGACTCCGTCATCACCTTTGTTAAGGATAATAATAAGATGGAAGTAGGCGCCTCCGACAGGGTGGAGATATTTCTAAAAAAGGATGATAGCATGAACCCTTATTATTGTCTGGAAATGGATGCGGACGGCAGGGTCCTCGATTATGACGCCTTTTACTACCGGAAAATGAATTACCCCTGGCATTGGCCCGACGGGCAGCTGATCATAAAAACATCGCGGACACGGCACGGCTATATCCTTCAGTTTGCTATCAGCATCCAGTCGTTGAAAGACCTTGGACTGCTTATGGACGGACGCCTGCAGGCCGGCCTGTTCCGCGCGGAATGTAAAGGATTTATCAATGGGAGGGCCGACCTCGGCTGGATCAGCTGGATAAGGCCCAAAACCGAGCACCCCGATTTTCATACGCCGTCTGCCTTTGGGACCCTGGAATTGGAACAGACAAGCCCGGATGGCTCGCCCAATAAAAAATAATTTCCTGATGACATGTGATTATTCCGCCCTTCCTGCGAATCATATAATAAATGCACCCGACTGACAAAGAACGAGACTTCCTGCAGCTGATACTGGCCAATAAAGGGATCATTTTAAAGATATGCCAGCTTTATTGTCCCGACCGGGCTGACAGAGAGGATCTTACGCAAGACATCATCTATCAGTTGTGGCGGTCGGCCGAACGTTATAATAAGGAATACCGTTTTTCCACGTGGATGTACAGAGTGGCGCTGAACACCGCCATTTCTTTTTACAGGGCCGACAGACGCCGGACTACCCTACCCTTGTCCCCTCTGCATCTCACCATTGAAGATGCTGTCAATTCCATCGGGACAGAAAGGCTTGCCGGGCTGCAGCACTGTATACAAGGGCTGAATGAATTGGACAGGGCATTGATCCTGCTTTATTTCGAGGAAAAAACATACCAGGAGATGGCTGAGATCATGGGCCTCTCCGAGACCAACGTAGCGACCAAGCTGAGCAGGATCAAGGAGAAGTTAAAAAAATGCGTGCAATTGCGTTTCAAAGAAAATTAGTGCATGCAACTGAATTTCAAATAAACTTAGTCTCCCGACTAATAAAATTTAAAAATATGGACGACATGGAGTTAACTAAACTTTGGAAACAATACGATCAGACATTGGAAAGAGCCAATATTCTGAACCTGCAATCCTGGGTATTACATCTGCAGACCCTTGAGCTCCTAAAGACAGAGAAAGCCAAATCCAGGCTGAGAAGTCTGGGCAATTGCAAGAAGGGAATGATCGTGATAGGCATTTTGTGGGTAGCATTCCTCATATTTCTTTTGGCCAATTCCATAGCCCTATCGAAAGTATTTTTTGCACTGTCCGTCGCAGCTGTTTTGGGATTCAGCATCTACTCCGTCCTGGCCTATATCTGGCATATAGTGTTGATCGACGAGATCGACAATAGCGAAAGCCTGGTGGAGGTCCAGAAAAAAACAGCCACACTGAAGGCATCGACACTGAACAGCACCCGCATATTATTTCTCCAGACACCCTTTTACAGTACCTTCTTTTGGAACTGGCAATGGATGAGCCATGACCCCAAATTCTGGTACATAGCATTTCCCGTTACCCTGCTGCTGACAGCCGCTTCCATCTGGTTGTATCGGAACATCGACATCCGCAATGCCGACAAGCGCTGGTTCAAACTGCTCTTCAGCGGTAAGGATTGGACTTCGGTGATCCGTGCGATAAAATACCTGGAAGAGATAGAGGAGTACAAGAAAAATAGTCTTTAAAATGTTTATCCCTGGCCGAAGAATACGGTCAACAATATATATATCCCGGGTGCGTTTAGCAGAAAATATGGTACAAACACTTGAGCTTGTCCCCGCCCCGCCTTTGCAAGACTATATCCGCTGTTATAACCTCCGGCAATTCGATACAAAGGGAGAAGAGATGCGGAAGGCGATCCCGGCTGTTCCCGGCATGTTCCTTTCTTTCTGGTTAAGCGCGGCTCCGGTACACCTCGTCACCGGGGATAAGATAACACCCGTGAATGTCCGGGAAAGGCAATTGCTGGGAATGCAATCCGGCTATATAGGACACCTCGCCTTTAGCGGAAGATATCAGCTACTGGGCATCGAGTTCAAAGGCGGCGGGTTCCATCGGATCTTCGGACTGCCTGCCCGGGAGATCACGGATGAATTATTGGAAGGGGATGCCGTATTGGGCTCCCGGATGGGACAATTGCAGGAGCAATTCCAGGCAGCAGGAAGCTATCAGGAACTAAAGGAATTGGCCGACAGTTTCTTTTTGGATGCCCTGTTTAAGAATCAAACGGCAGGCGATCTCCGGATCGATAAGGTGCTGCATCATATCTCCGACGCAAAGGCGCCCATAGACATCGAATGGCTGGCAGAACAGGCAAATATGAGCCTGCGCAGCTTTGAACAGAAATTTACGGAACAGGTGGGTCTGACCCCTAAATTATATTCCCGCATCCTCCGGTTTAACCACGCCCTTGCGCTGAAAATAGCCATGCCAGAGAAAAAATGGACCACTATCGCACATACCTGCGGATATTATGATCAAATGCATTTTATAAAGGACTTCAAGACCTTTGCAGGTTCCACTCCCAATATATTCCTCCGGCAATTGCCCGCTCCAAAAGAAGAGATCGTTGTGCGTTCCTGACAGTTTGCGATTTTTTACTATTTTATCTTCAGGGGATTTGCCATTATTGTTCTAAAATCTCCAAATGAAAAACACAGTCTTATGGTCGGCAGTGACAGTCATGCTCCTGGCAGCATCCTGTAAGAAAAGTAACAATGATAACACTGGCACTACTCAAACCTTTACCGTCGACGCCGCCAGCTATCTGGTGACATCGGTAGTCCGCTCCGGTTCCGGGCAGTTCAACCTTACCGCTTCCTCGGTCAATGGGAGTGTTACCAGCTCCGTCGTCTTTTGGTTCAATGGCACGACGCCTCCCACCGCAGGGAACTATCCCGCGGTACAGCTCCCGCTACCAGTTGGTCCAAATGAAGTGGGGGTGGTTACAACATTGACCGATGGTATGGGCACAAGCAAGTCTTACTATTCCAACGGCACCGGCACAGTGACCGTCTCCGTCAACAATGGCAAACTGACCATTAATGCACAGGGATTAGTGGTAAGAACTGGGGACAACTCAGCCAGCGCCAAGCTATCCGCAAGCTTTAGCGAGAAATAACACGACCGTCTTCACCTGTGGAAGACGGCCGCCCCGCTGCCGGGTACGAGTCGTACCCGGCAGTCTTCATGGAATTTGCTCCTGATACTGCTATTGATTTTCTGCATAGTTCTTAAAACTATCCAGGATGGCCTGCCATCCGGCCCGCTGCATTTCGACAGGGTTCTCACTTTCAGCTTCAAAGGTCTGCACGACTTCAGTGATATCTCCTTTGGTAGTGAAGTGGATCACCACCTTTCTGCCATCCCCGATGGTATATTCGATGAGCTCGTTCTTTTTGAGGACGTCGAATACTCCGCCAAAGTCGAAGCCAAAGCTTCCATCTTTCGCTTCCATGCGGTAGTTGAAGTTCCCGCCTTCCTTCAGATCGTGTGTGGCGCGAACAGTATGCCAGTCCGGAGAAGGAGTGCTCCACTTTACAATATCAGCCGTGGATGTCCAAAGGTTCCACACTTTTTCTACAGGAGCCTTGATACTTGCCTGGATCGTGATCTTGGTCTTAGTTGCCGTTTCCATAACTTTAGTTTTAATAGTTTTTGTTGTTTGATTTGATAATGCAAACATACGTCGGACATTCTTCTTCAAAGCTATGGTAAAACGACAAACAAAGGTCTGTTTTACGACAGGCGGTCGTTTACTGCGCATTAACCTCCGCCCTTTAATCGCTGGCAGCGGTTTGTCCGCCAGGACAATCATTAGCGTATTGCATTGTAAATGCCTCTATCGATAGTAATGTTCAGTCTTTTAAGTATTCCTGGCAAGTCGACCCCTTCTCTTTTATACTCCGCCTGTACAGATTCCCTGGCTTGGTCGATGGCTTCTTTGCTCTCCCATTCGGCAATAGTGACACAGATGAGGTTCCCGTCGTGATCCGTATATTCATACGCATCCTGGCGGATCAGACGGGGTAATTTTTTAAGGAACTCCCGGTTGAAATGCATCCGCTCATAGAATTCCGCTTTGGAGGCCGCCGGAACAAAGAACTTGTCGATCAGGCTGATCTTGACCTTGTGCACGGGCTCGGTTGTGTCCTCCTGTCCGGGTCTGAGGGGATATACGTCTATACAAAATATCAAGCCACAGACCATGCCGGAATATATCCTTCACCGCCTCGTCCAAGAGGGCGCGCCCCCGACAACAGTCCAGCTGCATGACTTTCTGAAAGGATTTCAGTTCGACACAACCTCGATAGGAGGATACAAAGCTTTCCAACTGGATGAATCTTATGTATACGGCCCGACAGGCATTTTGCGGCTCCTATTGGTATGTAAGAACGACAAACTCTTCGCCGTAGTCCATCACCGCGCCATAGGCCCGCTCCCAAACAAACCGTCTTTATTGAACAGAGGATACCAGCTAACAATCATCGGGGACCAGCCCGCGAATCTGATCAGCGACTTCACCACAAAGGTCAATACATTTATTCAACACGCCGATTAATATTATAATATGTGAAGCCCTCGGCTATGACCTGGACGATCTCACCGAAGGCTTCTATAGAAGAGTGGGTCAATTCATCTTATCATTTCTTTGACACCGTGGCGGTATACAGCTGCTGAACCTCCGCATCGCTCAATACCCGCTTATATATAGTCACATCGTCGATGGAGCAAAGAAAGGCCTGGGGACCAGTCGTCCCGCCGTAACCGTCCAGACCGATGCGCATATTGCTGTTGGTGGTGGCCGTAATAGCCCCCGTTGCGGCAACACTGCCGGCCGGCGATCCGTTCTTGTAGAATTTGATGGTGCTACCATCGTAGGTCGCTGCGATAAAGATCCACTGACCGTTCGTTTTGGATGGCAGGACAAAGCTGGAGGTCTGATTATAGACACCTCCATTGATGGTAAGGTAGATGGTGCCCCCGGCAGCGCCGGCGCCCCCAACTCCGAATATATAACCGCCGGGGCTCAGCGAATATTTGCCTACAATTTCGGAACTGATCAGGGAGTCGTATTTTATCCAGGCTCCTATCGTCAGCGGCTGCGCCACCGATGCATAGGTATTGTTTGTAGTATACCACTGGCTGTTGCCACCGGCAAAAGCATATGCCTTTCCGGTCAGGCCGAAACGATCTGTGGTCGACGTAACATTTATACTGGAGGGAAGGTCGAATCCATGACCGCTCCAGTCCTTGCCGTTGGCATCGAAAGGGTAAAATGCAGTAAGACTATCGCGGGGTATATCTTTCAATATTTCCAGGGTCGCTGAACTGGTAGCAGCGGGGCCGCCGACTGTGACGGAAAGATAGCCTGTGACAGCGCCGGGGGGAACTAAAACCTTCAGTTGTGTAGTGGCGGCCGATATCACGGTCGCGGCGGCATTATTGGAAAAGTTCACCGTATTCTGACCCATGACGGTGGAAAATCCCGTGCCCGTGATCGTTATCGTATCGCCAGGCAGACCCAGGACGGGAGTGAAGGATGTAACCACCGGCGGAGGAGCGACCACCTTAAAGTCGGTGGCAGAGCTGCCCGAGAGAGCCGCCACTGTCACTTTGATCTTACCCGTACCGGCATTGGGCGGAACTATGACAGTAAGCTGTGTGGCCGAAGCAGCCGTGATGGAAGCAGTTACTCCGTTGAACTGTACAACGTTGCCGGCTATGTCGCTGGAAAAGTTAGCGCCCTTGAGCGTGATGTTCGTTCCGATGACTCCGCTGTCGGGGGTGAAGCTGGTGATAACAGGTGCATGAGTAGGAGCTACAGTGTCGGACTTACAGGCTGACAACAGCACTAGGGAACAGGCTGCCGCCAAAAAGATCATGGATCTCATAAAATATTGGTTTTGTGTTACAATATCACAAAGATATCTTTCCGCTATTGCCCGTCAAGCCATTCGAGTGAGTTCTTTCCGATGTGTAGCATCCAGTTACCCAACGGCGGATATCCGCTAACGACTGATCGTGTTCCGTGCCGTTGATTACAAGACAACACACCTTGGCACGATCTGGGCTGCCGATCGGAGATTTGACAAATAATAGTAAATTGAGAAAGATATTTTTGCCATCATGAGTAAAAAGAATTTACATATTCCCAAGCCCCAGCCCGAAGAATTCCCCGACTACGCCGCCATGTATATAAAATTGCCGGCCGATGACGGAAGGATATTGGAGCATCTAAAGGACCAGATAAAAAAGACGGAGGAGTTTGTCAACAGCATCCCCGCCAACAAGTGGGACTATGTCTACGCACCAGGCAAGTGGACAATAAAAGAAGTGCTGGTTCATATCATCGATGACGAACGGATCTATGCCTACCGTGCGCTCAGGATCGGCCGTGGCGATACTACTCCCCTGCCGGGATTTGAAGAGAAAGACTACGTTCCCTACTCGAAAGCCAATGACCGCACCGTCAAGTCAATCTTGAAGGAATACGAAACGGTCCGCAAGGCTACACTCTCCCTGTACAGATCCTTCTCGGAAGAAGACCTGCTAAGAAAAGGAACGGCCAATAATTATGTTTACAGCACGCGGGCACTGCTATACCATATGGCAGGACATGAGCTGCATCATCTGAATATCCTAAAGGAGAAGTATCTCGAGTGACCCGTCCCCGGCACCTCCCTACTTCACCGCACAGCTTATCAACCCCTTCCCCGGCCTGCGAAAATCCAGCCGGGCCAGCTTGTACGTACTGAAAGTACTATCCCCCTCCGTTATTTTAATATTGGTCTCGATGGGAACACCGCGAAATACCTGCACCCGCCCCGTCACCGGCCATGTTATAGCAACCTCCTCGATAGAGCCCGCCTGCCCAATACCTATATGCTGACGTAATGGATTGGAACCAAAGCTCCCGCCCGAATTCACATCCCTGAAAACAGACCGCTCCACACCGTTCTCTTTAAATGTCACTTTTATTCTCGCCCCGATAGCCGCCCGGTTGGATACAGTCCCTTGCAGCACCAGGTTCACCCAATGATTGTTATTTTCCCCGGGGTTCAGAAAGAACGAATTTTCAAATGCATCCCCCGTATAGGCTCCCCCCATCTTGATATAGATATCTTCGTTCCCATCGTTGTCGAGGTCGGCAAAAGAGACACCATGACCCTTCTGCAAATTACCCACCCGTGCAGAAGTAGTGGCATCCAAAAATCGGACACCGCCGATGTTCTTGAACAACTTGTTGGGAACAGCCGACGAAAGCTGCGGATTACCCGTCCCCAGGAAAAAGTCCAGATAACCATCATTGTCGATATCTCCAAAATTCGACCCCATGGCAAAAGCTATCTTATTCAACCCCACCGCAGCCGTTACCTCTTCAAACGTCCCATCATGCTTGTTCCTGAACAAAAACACCTTGCCTGCATTGCCCACCGGCAGCTGTATTGCTTCTGCCGCCGCATAATAGGACAGCGATTGCGTAAACTCATATCCGCAAACAAGGATATCCAGCCAGCCGTCATTGTCATAATCCCAAAACCAGGTAGGGAAAGTGCGCGTCAGGTTACCCGTCAAGCCCGCTTGTTTGCTCACATCTTCAAACCTAACCCCGCCATCCTTGCCAGTGACATTCTTTAATAATATCTTATCCCCGTTCAGCGTAGAAAGAAAAATATCCGTTCGGCCGTCGTTGTCATAATCACCCGAAGTCACCCCCTTCACAAACTTTATTATCGCACAGCCGGCACGGGCCGCCATTTCCGTAAACGTCCCATTCTTGTTATTGATAAACAATTGACAGGGATGCTGCTCATCGCCGGGAGTAGTCTCATTCCCGATGAACAGATCCAGCCAGCCGTCGTTGTTGAAGTCCGCCCAGGTGGCCGTCTGGGAAGGATGAAAGGATAACAGCCCGCTGGCCGCAGTCACATCCGTAAAAGTACCATCCCCATTGTTCCGCAACAGAGAATTCGGGTTCTTTCCAAACTTGCCTTTCCACCCACCCCGCAATACGAATATATCCTTGAAGCCGTCATTGTTATAATCCGTTTGCATGATGTGCAGCCCCCCGGTGAGATAGCCCAGACCCGACGAGTCCGATACATCCGTAAACGTCCCATCTGCATTGTTCCGATAGTACCGCATAGGCTCCGTCAAAGACCAGCTGCTTAAAACGATATCCGGATAGCCGTCGTTATTCATGTCGTCGACAATGCTGCCACCGGCAATACACTTATAATTCAGCCCCACATTGGCCGCCACATCCCTGAATGGTTTCACCATATGCAGACTGTCATCATCCTTTACCTTCAAAAGAAGTTGTGGTGGCACCTCCGATGGATACCCACCCGTGACCATATAGGCAACATTCAGCAGCCATCGCGATTCCAGATCATTGGGGTCATCTGCCAATAGGCTCTTATACAGCTCGATGGCCTTCTGAGCCCCCGTCTTATCACGATATACACCACCCCCCGCGATAGGAAAAATACACGACTCCGCAGTATGATTATGAATACAATTCGTCCTGTCGCCCCATCTTAAATAAGCATTGGCCATACCCTTCATGATCACCTGCCGTTGCTCCAGATTGCCCAGCGATATTTTGTCAAGCAGGCCCTGATAGATCTCTATCGCCTTTTGTTCCTCTCCCAATTGCAATAACGCATTCGCTTTCTTCTCCAGCGTCTTTACCCGGACATCTTCCCCCGGATCCGTATTCAAAATGGAATCGCAATACTCGATCTTGGCCTCCGGCGAAAAAACATTCTCATGGTTATGATCAGCCTTCGCAGACTCCTTTAAAAGATCGATCATCTCCTGGTTGGGCAACGGCTTTCCCTTGCAGGAAGCAAAAAAAAGCACCAGCAAAAAGATCATCACACGGTAGTACATACAGTTATTTTAGAAGAAGTTCAATTATTGATCCTGAACGTCCGGACACTATCGTCATTGACAGCAGCGACGACGATTCGCTTCCCTTTCGCCAGCCGGATAAGGGCCATATCCTTCACATCACCCCTCACCACAAATCCACTCTTATCCGGCGGCACGGCTATAAATTCCCCCTTATTGCTGCCCCGCAGGAAACAGCCATACGATGCATCATATCTCCCCGTGATAACATCCGTTTGATAATCGTTTCCCGCCAGCAGCAGATCCTTATACCCGTCATTGTCGATATCCTCGCATATGATAGCGTTCACCGGTGCAAACTGCGCCTCCACCGGCAGCGGATGTTTCACAAATCGTCCGTTCCCAACATTCTCGAACCAGCAGCTCCGGGTCTCATCACAAAAGAAATGCAGCACATCCGCCTTTGTCTTCCCCGGAAAGATGTCCTCAAAACCTGCCCGGGCATAGTCGTCATTGAGGAGAAATTTTTTCTTAACGGCAGGCACCTGCATGGCAAGCTGCGCCCTGCTGAATGCCGGATAAGACCGCCGCACACCATCCGCGTCCTTTATATAATAGAACATCACCGGGTCTATTCGCCCGTTACCATCGATGTCCGCCGCAAACAGTTCCATAGGCATCGCCGCACTGACATGGTAGTCGCAGTTCAGACCCAGATTGCCAGCGACAAGGTCGATATCGCCATCATTGTCGATGTCCGTTGCAATAAGGCTTCTCCACATGCCATTCATATTGGTCAGCCCCATTGAGCTGGTCGCCTCATGCAGAACACCATGATCATTCTTAAACCATCGAACAGGCATCCACTCCCCGGTGACCACCAGGTCCAGCTGCTTGTCATTATCGATATCCGCCCATACCGCCGACGTTATCATACCTCCCTTTTCCAGCGCGGGGCAAACCTGCGCCGTGACGTCTGTAAAAACCCCCTTATTATTCCTCAAAATATAGCTGCGGGGAGATAAAGGATACTGCCCCGAAACCCGGCCCCCGATAAATAAGTCCAGATCGCCATCCCCATCCAGGTCGCCGGCTGCTACGCAGCCGGCCCTCGTCCGGACCCCATCCGGTATGGCATCCGCCCGCAAACTAAAATTCCCCTTCCCATCACCCATATACAATCGGGGTTTATAATAAACCGAACTGTCCTCGTATTGAACATCGCCGCTCGTAACCAGCAGGTCCAGATTGCCATCCCCATCCGCGTCAAACAAGACACTCCCCATATCCTCCTCCTTCTTATCGCCATCTACAAGGTTCCTGGACGTAAATAGACGATCCTGCATCTTCCTGCCTGGCTGCGGCAGCTGGCCCTTCCCTTGTCCTTCCCCCTGACCCTTCCCTTGCATAAACAGCTTGCCTGAGAAGCCGGTTGCCCCGCCAATAAAGAAGTCCGTAGCCCCATCCTTATTGATATCACCCGTAGCAATACCAGGTCCTAATTGAGAATATTTGTGCGGCAGCAACCGCTGCATAGCAAAATCATTAAAAATGTTTTCCTGATGCCGGTAGACAATACCCGAGGCGGCGCTTATATCCGAGAACAGCTGCGCCCCATCCGGGCGCAAAGGCGTTCGTCCTTTTGCAGCATCCCGCCACGACAAGGTCAGGAACGTATCCGCGTGGATGTTCATGATCGCCTGGATGCTGCTATCCGGCCAAAGCACTGTAATAGAATCAATGTTCCCGCTTTTCCCCAACCCGAAAAGCAATTGCCGGTCCACGGAAGAAAAATAGCCCCGCACCGGATTCTCCTCCTGCATTTGCATATTTCCATTACTGTATACACACACCCTGGCGCCAAAGCCATGCCTGTTCAGGGTGTCCCCCACCAGATCCAGACTTACAAAATGGTTTTCGACAGGCTTGCCTTTTTGTACCGTATTGTTGATAAATACAAAGGCCTCCTTATTGATGTTGTTTACCACAAGGTCCAGGTCTCCGTCATTATCCAGGTCTGCATATACCGCGCCATTGGACATGGACGGCTCGTCAATACCCGCGAAAGCCGAAGCATCTATGAAAGTATGATCATGCTGGTTAAGGAATAAATAATTGGGCAGGTTGACATGATCCAGCTCCGCCAGTCCCTTCCGGATGAGCGCCTCCTGTTCCGCCCTGCTTTTGTTGCTGTTGAATATTTTACTGCTGAACTCCAAAAAATCAGCGTTGATAAAATCCCGTCCGATGCCATTGGTGATATGGATATCCTTCCACCCGTCGTTGTCGAAGTCCGCGAGCAGCACACTCCAGCTCCAGTCCGTCGCCTCGATACCCGCCAGTTGCCCTATCTCGCTAAAATAAGGAATGCTCGTATTGCCCGCACGAACACAACCATTGTTTATCTGCAGCATATTGCGCATGAATTCCGGTTCATAGCCCATTCCCCGCTCCGCTTGGTACCGGTCATAGGTCATAAAGGAAAAGGACTCCTTCCTTCTCCGGTTGTATTCAGGTAGCATGTCCAGCGTCACGAGATCCGGCAATCCGTCGTTATTGATATCCGCCGCGTCCGCTCCCATGCTCGAATAACTTTGATGCTGCAGGGCCCTGGCGATACAATTGGTAAAAGTGCCGTCGTGATTGTTCAGCCACAACAGGTCATTGGAAATAAAATCATCCGCCACATAGATATCAGGCCAGCCGTCACCATTGAAGTCGCTCACCGCCACCCCCAGACCAAAACCGTCATCCTTGATGCCCGCCTGCATGGATACGTCACTAAACACCGGATGACCCTTCGCCGCTGAATAGCCGTCATTCCTAAACAATCTGTCATTGGCAGGACTTCGACCGCTCATATCCCGGGGGACGATGGAATTGCTGTTGTTCCCCAACAAATAGTTGACGAGATACATGTCCAAGTCCCCATCCTTGTCATAATCAAGAAAGACAGCCTGGGTCGAATAGCCCGAAAAGGCCAGACCATATTCTTCCGCCTCTTCTTTAAAAGTGAGATTGTGCTGGTTGATAAATAGTAGATTCTTCGCCGGGTGCAGCAGGTCCTTCCCCAGCACGCAAACATATATATCGTCATAGCCGTCATTGTTGATGTCAACGACGCTGACACCCGTGGCCCATACATTCGTCGTTATGCCCGCCCGCTCCGTTATGTCTTCAAACTGGTTGTTCCCCTTGTTGATATACAGACGGCAGCTCACCTGGTTGGCGGAAAAGAATATATCCTTCAACCCGTCATTGTTGAAATCACCGATCCCCACACCCCCGCCCATATAGCCAAACTCGTTGATAAAGGAGGTAGCGCTGTCCACATCATTCACCTGGTTGCGGAAATGGATACCCGACTGGTCCGATGACAGCTGTGTGAACAGCGTATTCTTTTGCGGATGGGTACAGGCTGACAAAATAAGTGCTGCTGTACAAACAAGGGCGACAAAAGAAGATCTTTCTATCATATATTAATATAAGGAGAAAGAGGCTAACAAGTAGCCTCTTTCCAAAATAAAAGCTAAAGCTAAACGATTGCTATTTTATAGAGGGGTTAGCAGAAGTTTCGCTGGTTGGGATGGGGAACATAGCCACCTGCCCTGGTTTCGGATCAGGGCGGATGGAAGGATAATAGCTCTTGGCCCTCCACCTCAGCACGTCGATGTTACTCATCTCTTCCCCGGCAAATTCAACCGCCCTTTCATGCATCACCGCGGCTATCGCCTGGTCATGGTTGGTCAGGACTACGGGCGTCATATTCACGCTTTTACGGGCACGCACCTCGTTGATATAACTGGCTGCCTGGGCCGGTGTCCCCACTTCCGCTTCGCATTCTGCCAGCATGAGCAGCACGTCGGCATAACGGAATATACGCTGGTTGATACCATCGGGATGGAACCCATCGTCCGACCAGTCCAAAATAGAATATTTTCGATAAATTCTTTTCTTCACTACGCCGTTATGGTTGCTAGTAGCTACGTTCATGCCGGCGTCCGTCAACGCTTTAGGAGATTCTTTGAGACTACGAGTCAATATAGAATCGCCAGACTCATAAAAGGTCATTTTATATCGGGGATCTCCAGCCTCGAATTCATTGAGGATACCATCGGAAGGGACAACATTACCCCAGACCAGGCCATACTCTTGACTGCGCATGATACTTCCGTCGGCCGAAGCGCCCTCGCCAGTATAGCCCCAGTTGAAGTTGTCGTCGCCCTTGTCCACAAAGACGACTTCAAAAATGGACTCGCTGTTGAATTCATGACCAAAACCGGGTGCATAGGCAACACTCCCAACCACGACGTCCCCATCAAAATTATCCAGGAAATTGTCGACAAGGGTATATTTACCATACACTTGCAGCAGTGCTGCCTTGGCAGCCGCATAGTCGCCTTTCTGCATATTCACCTTGCCCAGCAGCGTATTGGCGGCATCCTTGCTGGCCTTGCCGTCTTTGGACTGTCCTGTAGGCAGCTTGGCGGCAGCGTCGGTCAGGTCGGCGATGATCTGCTTATAGATATCCGCAACAGGTGACTGAGGCTTATAGCCCGTAGCCGTAGTGACAGGCTCGGTGTACAGAGGCACATCACCCCACATGGATGCCAGCTCGAAGTAAGCCCAGGCCCTTAAAAATTCAGCTTCACCGACGATCACATCCCTTGCCGCAGGATCATCCTTGATATCAGGAGCTTTCGAAATGACAAGGTTCGCTCTGTTGATCATTTGATATGCGCCCGCCCAAACACTTCCCATAACGGAATTGGACGGGGCCGGAGAAGGCTGTTTCATCAATTCGGCCCTCGGCGCCTCCAGCTGCGGACCACCCGCATTCGTTTCCGCTCCCCGCATGTCATGGGTAAAGAACCACTCGCGTCCTATGAGATTGCCCGCGCGCATGCTGGAATATACAGCATTCACGCCGTTACGCAGCTCTGCAGCCGTCTTGAAATAGCTGGCGGTGGTGGGGTTATTAGTGTCAAAGACATTCAATCGTTTGTTACACGCAATTATAGTGGCTACGCCCAGGATAATCGCGGCAATCAGTATATTTATATTACGCCTCATATTATTTGTTTTACAATAGTTTCCTGATTTTTTAGAAGTTTGCCTGGATGCCTACTTGATAAGATTTTGGTTGAGGATATACAGCTGCATCGATGCCATTCGTCAACGCGGATGTATTGACCGTCCTGTTACCTACTTCAGGATCAAAACCCGAATATTTCGTGACCGTCAGGACATTTTGTGCCGATACATAGACCCTGAAGCTCTTGACTACGCCCCTTGACAAGGAGTTCAAAGAGTTCATTGGAATGGTATACCCTATCATCAGATTTTTCAGACGCAGGTAAGACCCATCCTCGAGGAATCTGGTGGAAGGCCTTGCGTTCTGGTTCGGGTCCGAACCTATGGCGCGGGGGACGCTGGTGTTGGTATGGTCCGGTCTCCAGGCATCCAATACTTTTGTACTCGAATTGAAGAAACGCACCATGCCTTCGGAGATCGTGCGGGTCGCATTATAGATCTTGTTGCCCTGTACGCCCTGGAAGAACAACGATGCATCGAACCCATGATAGTTTGCTCCGAAATTGAAGGAATAGGTAAACTTGGGGATGAAGCTGCCCAGGAACGTACGGTCACTGTTGTCGATCTTGCCATCGCCGTTCACATCCTTGAATTTAAGATCGCCGGGACCCGTGCCACCCGTCTGCGTGGCGTGTTTCTTTATATCCGCCGAATCCTGGAAGATACCTTCCACCTGCCAGCCATAAAAGGATTGGATGGGATGACCGACCATCGTATTGGTAACATTATATCCTTCGCTCAAGTCCGCATCATTGCCGGCTTCGATGCTGGTGACACCGGGAGCCAGTCTCGTCACGTTGTTGGTGATGACGCTGATCAGGGCGCTGGCATTCCATTTGAACTCTCCTTCACGCTTATTATAACCCACCTGCAGCTCGAAGCCGTTATTGCTCATACCAGCTACATTGATAGGCACCGTGCTTGTCAGATAACCCAGCGAGGAAGGCAGAGGAACAGCCAGGATCAGGTTGTCTGTCTTACGCCGGAAATACTCGGCAGAAAGGGTGACCTTATTATTCAATAATCCGAGGTCCACGCCTATATTCAGGGATTTTGTCGTTTCCCATTCCAGGTCGGGGTTGGCAAGCGACTGAAGCGAAGAGGCCGGACCGTTGTTGAACACATTCCCAAAAGGATAATAGGCGCTGTTCGAGCTTATGCTGGCCTGCCAGGGCGTCCACCCTAATGCAAATCCATTCAGGCCGGTGATGCCATAGCCGGCCCGGACCTTCAGCTCAGAGATACTCGTCTGACTCTGCATGAACTGCTCCTGGTCTACACGCCAGCCGATGCTTCCCGAAGGAAAGACCTTCCATTTCTTTCCAGGCGCCCATACCGAAAGACCGTCCCGGCGAATGGCGCCGCTCAACAGGTATTTGCCTTTGTAGTCGTAACTCAACCTGCCAACGTATGATATCAGATCACCTTCATTGAACAATTGCTGAATAGAAAGATTCGAAGCGTTGTTCAGGGTCTTGAGGTTATTGGAGGCCTGGGTGCCGCTTGCATTCTCCGTATGTACTTTTTGCTGCAGGTACTCGTACACCGCCACGGCGTTAATGTGATGCTCGCCGAAGGTCTTGTCGAAAGTCAGCTGCTGCGTATATAGTTGCACGGTGGATACAGTGCGGTTGTTGACAATGCCGGCCAGTATGGCGCTGGAGCCGGCAATCGTTCCGCTGTCGTTAAATATGGGTAAGAAACGACTGTCCAGGCCATTGGCATAGTCGATGCCGAATGTGCTGCGGAATTTCAGCCATTTGGTAAAGTTCAATTCTACATATGTCGAACCCAGGATCTTTACCGTAGACCGGGTGCCGGTATTTTTCACCGTGGCATCCTCTACAGGGTTGGTCGGGTCGCCTCCATCCAGCACAGAGTTCACACCCCTGAAACCGTCCGAGGTCGTCGGATCATAAACAGGCATGTGAGGCATCATACGGATGACATTCACCAGGTTCGTCCGGGAACCCGTTTCATTGTTGTCATATGCCTGTTCGCCCGAGGCCAGGTACAGGTTCTCTCCGAAATTGAACACCTTGCTGATATTGTGCTCGGAATTTATCCGGAAGTTGAATCGCTTGTAGCCCACCTTGGGCGCTATCCCCGTCTGGTCAAAGAAGCCTACCGAAGCGTAGTAGCGGGATACGTCATTGCCCCCGCTGAGCCCGATATTATGCTGCGTCATGGCGCCATGCTTGAAATAAGCATCCTGCCAATTCGTATTCGTCTGACCATAGGTTTGTGAAGCGCCCTGGTAGATAGGTGTGTTCACCCAGGGTGCAAGAAGCCTTGGCACGTTGCTGCCCCTGTAGGCGATGGCATACTGCTGGAATTGCGCCGTGTTCAGCAGGCTCAGCCTTTTCGTTACATCCGACGTACCGACGTAAGAATCAAGACTGACACGCAGCTTGCCGCTCCTGCTGCCTTTTTTGGTGGTGATCATGATGACGCCGTTGGTAGCTCTCGATCCATAGATGGCGGCCGCGGACGCATCTTTGAGCACATCCACCGTCTCTATATCCCTTGTATCGATGGTAGAGAGGTCGCCCGTCGGAAGACCATCTATTACATACAATGGGTTGGACGCATAAGAGATGGAGCTGATACCCCTGATGCGCACGATGGGATCTGTACCGGGGCTACCGTTGCTGGTTACCTGCACTCCGGGAACACGTCCCTGCAATGCTGATGAAACACTGGGCACGGGCAGCTCGTTTAAGGTCTTGCTGTTTACACTCGAGATCGCGCCCGTCACATTAGCACGCTTTTGCGTACCATAACCGATGACGATGACCTCCTCTACGGTGCTCAGCTTAGTCTGAAGCTGAATACTGATGTCCCTGCCACCGGCCCCGACCTTCACGGAGCCTACCTGAAATCCAACCATGGAAAACTCCAGCACCTCGCCGGGGCTTGCATTAATGGTAAATACACCGGAAGCATCCGTGCTCGTACCCCTGGCAGTCCCCTTTACGATGACCGAGGCGCCACTTAATGGATTACCTGAAGGGTCTAAAACCTTGCCTTTGACAGGTCCCTGAGCCAAAAGATTGAATGAAAGTGAGAAAAAGGCGATTAGAAAGCAGCAGTTCTTTGCAATCTGTGCAAAGCCAGTTTGGTATTTTCTCATAAAGCAAACAATTAGTGTAATAGGTTTTTTATTACTTAATTAAAAGACGTCGTCAAATTAGGAAAATAAACCGATTGCATAAAATTTAAACAAATTGCAGAAGTTTAAATTGAAATTAGATCACATACATTATTTAACTACTATCTTAATAATTAATTATCATTTGCAAAATGGTTTTAACAATCTTCCAATCCGTATGCTAAAAGTTGCAAAAAAATGTAACGGATTACTAAAAAAAGGTCGGTTTTTGCTCATTTTAGGCTAAAAAAGTATCACTAACTTAGAGGAGGATCACTACCCCGGGAATCCCCAAAACCTCCTCGTCCCAAAGGCAGTCTATCGAGCACAAGGCCCCCTCCTCGCACATGCCAGGTAGTTGAGATCACTGGAAAAAAATGGAGATTTTAAAGGCCGGTTGCCTTTCATAAAGCCGTAGAAAGCGTCTCAGCGGTCAGGCTTATTCTTTAGGGACGATTGCCTGATGATCAGCTCAGCGCGAACGATGATACAGTTTGTTTGATTGATATCGTAAACTCCCTTTAAATGGTTGATGAGATTTTTGGCGGCGATCTCACCCATATCCTTCCCCGGATAGTTGATCGTGGTCAGCGCAGGTTCCATCAGATCGCTGATAGCATCATTATTAAATCCAACGATGGCAATGTCATCGGGAATGGCAATACCCTCCGCCTTTAAGACACGCATACAAACAGACGCCACAAAATCATTGGTGAAAAAAATGCCGTCAGGCAACGGTCTCATATCGAGGATCTGCCGGGCCGATTCTAGGCCAGCCTGCTTGCTTAAATCTTTTACCATTACCCAGCGTTCGTCAAATGCGATCCCGCTGTCCGACAATGCGGCCCGATAACCTTTAAAGCGCTGCTCATAGACATTCCGGTTCAGACTCGAAGTAACATGAGCTATCCTCGAACATCCCTGCTCGATCAAATGCCTCGTGGCTTGGTAGCCACACTTGTAATTGTCGATGATAACAACGCTGTTATTGCCATTATTCTCCACCCGGTCAAAAAATATGACGGGTATCCCCTTTTTCACGAACGGCGAAAAGTGGTCCAGGCCCTCCGTATCGAAGGACAGCGAAGCGATCAGCCCGTCTACTCTTTTGTGAAAAAGATTTTTTGCATTCGCAGCTTCTTTTGTAAAACTTTCCGACGAATGCGCGATAATGATATCATACCCCGCCTCTGCCGTAACCTTTTCAATGCCCGTAAGCACAGAGGTCATAAAATTGCTGTTCAACTCATGTACAATAACGCCAATGGTATTGGTCTGCTGCTGCCGGAGATTCCTGGCAAAATGATTTGACCGGTATCCCATTTTCTCCGCCAGGTCCATGATCCTCTTCCTGGTCCGCTTATTCACCGTCTCGCTGTTCTTTAACCCACGACTTACAGTCGCAATGGAAAGATGCAGCTTTTCCGCTATGTCGTAAATGGTTACCTCTTTTGCTTTGTTCATATGTTTGGCGTCTCGCCCAATGCTAAAACTAGTAAATAAATATTGAAAACTCCTTCTCCTGCATTTTTGGTCAGTGAACATTAACCCCCGCTTGCGTGTATTATTACCAAACTAAATACAAATGGATCTCCAGCTTCAGGATAAAAAAGCCTTTATCAGCGGCTCGACAGCCGGCATCGGTCTGGCCATTGCAGAAGGGCTCCTCAAAGAACACGCCACCGTCATCATCAACGGAAGAACAAAAGCAGCAGTAGACAAGACCATCGCCACGCTAAAACACTCCATTCCCCATGCCAGGGTGTCTGGGATTGCCGCAGACTTTGGAAAAAAAGAAGAAGTCGAGCGCCTATTGAATGAACTCCCCGAAATAGATATTCTTATCAATAATGTCGGCATCTTCGAGCCAAAACCTTTTGTCGATATCCCCGACGAGGACTGGTTCAGATTTTTTGACGTGAATGTCATGAGCGGCGTCCGGCTGGCCCGAAAACTCTTCCCCTCCATGTTGAAAAAGAATTGGGGAAGGATCATCTTCGTCTCCAGCGAGTCGGGAGTTTTTATACCCGACGAGATGATCCATTATGGGATGACAAAGACGGCGCAGATAGCCATTGGAAGAGGGTTGGCGGAATTGACCAAGGGCACAAATGTCACCGTGAATAGTATTTTACCAGGACCCACCTCTTCCCGTGGCGTAGGTGATTTTGTAACCGCGCTGGCGGAACAAGAGGGTGTTGGATTGGGCGAAATAGAAAAGAAGTTCTTCCAGCAGTTCAGACCGACCTCCCTCATTCAGCGCTTTGCCACACCCGAAGAGGTCGCCCATATGGCAGTATACCTGGCCAGCCCGCTGGCCGCCGCCACCAATGGAGCAGCCATCCGGGTCGAAGGCGGCCTGGTGAGGTCCGCATTTTGAGGAATAATTCATAATTTCCGTTATGAATCGTAACCCTTATCTGCTGCTAGTGAGTCTATTGATATTTGGCGGAGCCAGCGCCCAGCAAAATCCCGGAGCCCCCGGAAAGGCTGCAGCACAGACATTGGCGCCCGATCATGATACTACCTATTACCGAAGCTTCTCAGGGACCATCATCGCCCGGACATATCTTTCCAGAAGCTATCTGCAATTCAAGATGGAGCCTCCGGCAGGCATCGCCCTCATGAGCTACCCCGTCAACAAACCATTGAGCCTGGGCGTAGGCCTCACCTACAAATCCTTTTCATTCAGCTTTTCCAAAGGCCTCAATTTCCTGCAATCCAATAAGGACAAAGGAGAAACCAAAAGCACCGACCTCCAGATGCATCTGTACAAAAGGAAATGGACCATCGATCTGGTAGCTTCCTTTTACAGAGGATATTATTTGAACCCCCGCGGATTGGGTGTCGAAGACAACCATGACTATTATGTCCGGCCCGATGTAAAAATAAAAATGATAGGCAGCTCCGTGCACCGGGTCCTGAACTCAAAGAGATTTTGCTATGGCGCGGGACTCTCACAAAATGCCTGGCAGCAGCGATCCGCAGGCTCCTTCTTACTGGGAGGCAAAGCATTTTATATAACCATCTCCGGCGACAGCTCATTTGTCCCCTATAGCGTAGATTCCAACTATTATAAGAGCAATATCCACAAACTGCACGTATTCGAAATAGGACCCGGTATTGGCTATGCCTATACATTGGTGCTGCAGAAACACTACTTTCTCCTCGGCTCCTTCGAGGAAAATTTTAATTTCCGCCTCTCCCACGAGACGGGCAATGGCATCGGCGCCACCAAGGTGGGTTTCTCCGCCAACTATATGCTGCGACTGGCTGCCGGATACAATACCAACAGATGGGGCCTGACCCTTGCATGGCTCACCACCGGCACGAAACTGCAAGGAAAAGAGTTCGACTATAAATACACCATCACGGCCGGCAACTACCGGCTGGTATATGCCCGGCGCCTGGCCATCAATCGCAAGATGAAGAACATCATCGGCCCGGACGTGGACTAAAGCCGCATCCTTTCCGCCATCCGCCAGCCCCCCCCATAGGACGGGTAACATACAGGGGATATTGAATATTTTTAAGCCTGTATTTGAGTATGCCCGAAAGCAGAAAGTCTCTATACCCAATACTGGTCTAATCCCTGGAGAAACAAGATTTGTCAAAATAAAATCGGTTTTTGCCAAAATAAAATCGGTACCTATGCATAATTTTACACGTGTCAACAATGCTTATGTTCAATATACGCCGATCGCTATCCCCAGCCCTCCTCATCCTCCTGTTATTTACTCTTTTTAGTTGTAATAGTCGCCGCGAAGGCCAGCCCCGGTTGCTGATCTTCAGCAAGACCTCCACTCCCCAGGACATGCAGCCCCTGCTTTCATTGGTGACCGCCAATGGCTGGACAGCCGATACCACATCCGACAACAGCCTGTTCAGGGAAGACAGCCTCAAATTGTATTCCGCCATAGTCTTTATAAATACCCCCGGCAACACCCTGGACAATTACGGACAGGCCGATCTCGAACGCTATATACAGGCGGGCGGCGGCTTTGCCGGTATACGGTCCGCCGCCACATCCCGGTACGAATGGGGCTGGTACAGACGGATGACAGGGTCGGACGACAGCGCCCATCATGCCACCGTCTCTCATACATACGACGGAGGCCGTGCCTGGTATGCGGATTCACTGGCCGGCAGCTCGCTCGATACAGCCACCCTCCGCCCATTGATAGATGGTATCCGCTATGCCATCGGCAATAACAACAACCTGAACTATGCCAAAGCAAAAACCCTCCGCGTCCCGGAAGATGAGCGGTTTACCAAAACAACGCTAGCCCAGGGCGGCGCCTTCTTCGAGCCCACTGAAATGACCATACTTCCCAACCTGGACATCCTCGTCGTTCAGCGCAGAGGAGAGATCCTGCTCTACAACCATACCACACAAAAAGTGACGCAGGCAGGGTTCCTGGATGTATATTTCAAGACACAGCATACACCAAATGTCAATGCGGAGGAAGGCTTGCTCGGCGTGCAGGCCGATCCCGACTTTGCCCAAAATCACTTTGTCTATATGTATTACAGCCCCATCGACTCCTCGGTGAATAGGCTGTCACGCTTTACCTTCACAGGAGACAGCATCGACAAAAAATCGGAAAAGGTGGTGCTCGAAGTAAAATCACAACGAGAGATTTGCTGTCACACCGGCGGCTCCATCGCATTTGGTCCCAACCATACCCTATTTGTTTCCACAGGTGATAACACTACTCCTTTCGACGAGCCCAATACGCCCTATCCAAGTCACGGATATGCGCCCCTGGACGACAGACCCGGGCATCTTCAATATGACGACCTCCGGGGAGCCGGTAACACCAACGACCTACGTGGCAAGATCCTTCGTATAAAGATCAACCCCGATGGCTCCTATGACATTCCCGAAGGAAATCTCTTTCCAAAAGGAAAGGACAAGACCCGTCCCGAAATTTATGTCATGGGCGATCGCAACCCCTATCGTATCTCGGTGGACAAAAAGAATGGCTATTTGTACTGGGGTGAGGTAGGCCCCGATGCCAACCAGGACAGCCTCGACACAAGAGGCCCCAGGGGTTATGATGAGGTGAACCAGGCCAGGGCAGCGGGCTTTTTTGGATGGCCCTTGTTTGTAGGCGATAACTACGCCTATCGCCGGCATGATTATGCCACCGGCATCAACGGCCCCGCCTTCGACCCCGCCAAACCCGTCAACGAGAGCCGCAACAATACGGGCTTACACGACCTGCCTCCCGCCCAGCCCGCCTTTGTATGGTATCCTTATGGACCCTCGGCGGAATTCCCACAGGTAGGTACCGGCGGACGGTGTGCCATGGCCGGTCCCGTATTCTATTCTGACCTTTATCCCGACAGCACCCGCCTGCCGGATTATTACAACGGAAAATTCATCATGTACGACTGGATACGCGGCTGGCTCAAAGCAGTGACCCTGCTCCCCAATGGCGACCTGGACAATATGGAACCCTTCCTGAACAATATCAAGCTCAATTCGCCGATAGATATAGAAATGGGGCCGGACGGCAAGCTCTATGTGCTCGAATATGGCAACGGCTGGTTCCAAAAAAACCCCGACGCCGGCATCTCCCGCATCGACTACAATGGTGGGAACGTCGCCCCCGTCGTCAGCAACTTCAACGTAGACAAGACCTCGGGACTCCTGCCACTAAAAGTACATTTATCCGTTAAGGCCCATGATGTAGAAAGGGATTCATTGAAATATGTTTGGGACATAGGCGATGGCCATACACAGGAAACAACCACTCCCTCTTTCGACTACACCTACACCAAGCCCGGCGATTATGCCCTGTCCGTCACTGTCGTCGATGCAAAGAATGCCTCCACAAAAAGCAGCATCGTCGGTATCTATGCGGGTAATTCCATCCCTCTCGTCAATGTGGAGGTCAAAGGCAATCACAGCTTCTATTTTGAAGGCCATCCGGTACAATATGTCGTCCACGTGACGGATTCAGCAGCCATATCGGAGGTGTGGGACCCGCGCCGGCTGGTCGTCTCCGCCGACTATGCGGAAGGCTCTGACAAAGCCGCAAGTCCCCAGGGTCACCAGGTGCTGAGCGCCGCCATCGAAGGAAAGAATATGATGCTATCCCTGGATTGCAAGACCTGTCATAAAGTAGCCGATAAATCCATCGGACCTTCCTTTACCGATGTGGCCAAACGTTACGCCAAAGACCCCGAGATGGTATCAAAGCTCACGCAAAAGATCATAAAGGGTGGCAGCGGCAACTGGGGCGAAGTGGCCATGGCCGCGCATCCGACCCTGAAAGAAGATGACATCCGGCAGATCATCGGCTGGATAAAAACCCTCGCAGGTACGGAGAAGACAACCCCGTCACTCCCCGCCAGCGGGTCGGTAGATCCTACGATGCATCATCCTGAAAAGGACAATGGCGTACTCACCATCACCGCCTCCTATACCAATAAGGGCGGGGACAATATCCGTCCGCTGACAGGTGCAGGCTCGGCATCCCTTCGTAATTCCAAACTGCCGTTCCGTCGCGCCTCCTCACTAAAAGGCCCATTCCACAAAGACAATATAGACTTGACGGAAGTCACAGGCATTGAGGTCGGGGTCTATTGGAGCGGCAAGCCCGGTACAGTCTACCATCTCGAATTCCATCTCGACTCCGCCACGGGCAAGAAACTGGGCGAGACCACGGTCCGCGGGTACGGCAAGGCCACCTCACCCGATAATAAGGAATGGCTGGAGACAGTAAAGACCTCCCTCACCCCCGTGACAGATGGCGTCATACACAAACTGTTTATAACAGGCGCTCGCCCCACCGGGCAGACAGCCAACGAATCCCCGGCCACCGCCAACGTGCCCGCGGGTTCCGCCCCCGGCACCCCAGAAATTGGTGTAACGCATTGGTATATCCGATTACTCAAGTGATAATTGATTGACATGTTTTGGAATGTGAGAAGTATTATAGCTGTTTGTTTATTGATATTATCGGGCACAGTGGCAGGTCAGTCCCCCGACTCGGCCCGATCCCTCAACGAAGTGATAGTCACCGCACAGCGGAGAGAAGAGCAACTGGGGAAAGTCCCCATAGCCATATCGGCCTTTACGAGCAGGCAGGTACAGGAGTTCCGCCTATGGAATAACAAGGATATCTCCGGCATCGTACCCGGTCTTTATGCCGCCGACCCCGGTGATGGAAGGGATGTCATATCTATTCGTGGCATTACCTCCACCTCCTATGATCCCGCAGTGGCGGTCTATATCGATGGCATCAATCAGTTCGGACTGGATACGTATATCCCTTCCCTGTTCGACATAGCCCGCATCGAAGTGCTGAGAGGACCGCAGGGCACCCTGTATGGCCGTAATGCCATGGGTGGCGTGCTGAATATCATCACCAGACAGCCCGGCAATACGACAGATGGCTTCGTAGAGCTCGGCGCCGGTAACCATGGACAGCAGCGGTATTCCGTAGGGCTCAGGACTCCCCTGATCAAGGACAAGCTCTTCATTGGCATCGCAGGTCTTTATGACGGTCGCAACGGATATTATACAAATAAATACGACAACTCCTCCTATGACAAACAGCATAGCATCACCGGCAACTATTATCTCAAATACATTCCCGGCGCCCGATGGTCCGTGGACCTGAATGTCAAGCACCGTAACAATCGCAACCATGGGGCATTCCCGCTCGTGGCCAGTCGGACTGCTGCCTTTGCACAGCCCTTCAAGCTGGATCAAAATGCGATCACGACGATGATGGACAATACTTTTCAGTCCTCTCTCGCCGCGACGTACAAGGGACGGGTGTTCAACTTCCAGGAACAGACCTCCTACCAGCAGAACTACCGCTATTATACCAACCCCATCGACGGTGATTTCTCTCCCCTGGATGCCATCTCCATCATCAACAACTATGGCAGCAAGTGGAATAATGTCCGGGCCGTGACGGAGGATCTTCAATTTTCGTCCGCCACCGCATCCCGCTGGAAATGGACCACCGGGGCTTATTGGTTCTACCAGGACCAGCCCAAAAAACTGGCCACCCGCTACGGCCGGGATGCTAAAAAGCTGGGAGTGGGGGATTCGCTCTTCTCGACCATCAATACCACCCGCAATCATAAATGGGGCATTGCCGTCTATGGACAGCTCAGCTATGCGCTGAGTGAAAGGACCAACCTGACGGCAGGACTGCGGTATGATTACGAACACCAATGGGAAGATGTGATGGGAGAGTACCAGCATGATCCCAACCCAACACCCATGGTGATCATTCCCGACACATCCGGGCGGGTGTCTTTTCATGCCTTCTCACCCCGCCTGGCGCTCGACTACAGGTTGCTGGCAAACTCCACCCTGTACCTTGTTTATAGCAAAGGCTTCCGCACAGGTGGGCTGACACAGCTGTCATCGGCCCCATCGCAACCGCCGCTGGTTGGCTATCGTCCTGAATACAGCAGCAATTACGAGCTGGGGATAAAGAACACATTCCTGTCCGGGGCGCTTCGGGTCAATGCCGATGTTTTTTACACGCATATAAACGACGCGCAGGTGCCAACCCTGGTCCTCCCCGATGCTATCACCGTCACCAGGAACACCGGTAGACTGAATAACTATGGTGCGGAAGTGGAGCTATCGGCGACCCCTGTCCGTGGACTTGACATAGTCTATAATGCCGGATATACCCACAGCAAGTACCAGACCCTGAAGCTGTCGCAGAACGGGTCTTCCGTAGACCTCGCCGGCAAACATCAATTATTCACGCCCGACCTTACTTCGTTGTTGGCCATACAGTACGCCCGGATGCTGGGTCGCGACCTGCGTGTCTTTGTCCGCGGGGAATGGAAGCTGACAGGAACCACGTATTTCGATCTGAACAATAAGATCAGGCAAACCCCCTACTCGCTCATCAACATGCGTTGCGGTCTGGACATCCGGAAATTTGAGCTGGCAGTATGGGGAAGGAATCTCGGTGATAAGAAATATATTTCTTATGCTTATGATTTCGGCGCCTATCATCTCGGCGACCCACTCACATGGGGCGTGAGCGTACAGACATCTTTTTAGGGCTTTGTCCGGCAGGAAAAGCCCTGACAATTTTTAAAAGCCACCCGGAAATGACCGCCATCGATATCCACGCTGTAGATATTGCTAAACCTTTCTGCCCGGCCCGTACGCCGGAATCCGCTGCAAAAGACGGTATCTCCTTTTAACACCGGCTGTCCGCATTCATATCCGGCAGGGTCCATCCGGGTAAGTTTTTTAGACGGCAGATCATAGACATACAGATGTGAAGGAGGTCCGTCTTCGCTGCCGCTGGCAGTGTCGGCCGAAGATTCTCCATCGAAAACAAGCTTATCTCCCTTGGCGTTAAGGAGGAATCGCTCCGAACTGCCGACACCCATGGTGGTATCTATATCAGCTATGGGGATCTGTCGAAGCACATTGCCTTTCAGGTCGAAGATGTACACGCTTGACATATCCTGTACGATGATCCCTTTACTGTCAGGTGTCCAGGAGGGAGAGAAATACCCCAATTGCGCACTGTCTCCGGACATGACAAAGTCCGCATGCGTATTGTCTCTGTCTACATATTTGATAAGCCATTTGGTGCCCTTCATGGCATTATAGGCAAGATATCTTCCGTCCGGCGACCAGACAGGACCATAGCAGTTGATACAGGCGGTGTCCAGCAGCGTGGTCTTTTGCGAGGTCAGGTCCATCAATCCTATTCTTCTTTCATGGTCGGGCTGACTATAATCCGTATAGGCCAGCCAGGTTCCGTCGGGAGAAAGCTGTATGTTGGTTGCCTTTAATTTTATCTGCTGGCCAATCCTGTCCCCCGCGTTGAAAACAAAGACCCCGCTCTTGTTGGCATAACAGTAATCATAAGCCCGCCGAGGCTTGGGGACCGGCACATTGTCGGCATCTTGCGCTTGTTTGTCTGCAGATGTCTTACACTGCGCAAACAGGAAAAGAAAAAGGAAAAAATACGCTCGTCGCATAGATGAGCAATATATGCATTAGCTTGTATCCGTGCAAACATCGTGTCGAAATCGGATAGTCCCGCAACAATCCGCTCCACACATCACATTGACTATCAACATCCAGCATTCATGGTATTACTTTGGTTGCAAAATACATGCAGAACCCGCCGAGGGCGGTCCGACCGAGATCATACATTAGTCAATAACTCTGAGTATGCTATCAAACTATCTCAAGACAGCGCTGCGCAGCCTGCTCCATCCTGATCATGCTATGGGTAATAAGTGAATGGAGCTATGACAGATTCAACCGGCATGCTGGCTTTATTAATAGCCCTGCTGACAGTGAGTTTCCATGCAGTGAGGGCGGCTATGGCTAATCCGGTGAAAAGCTTGAGGTCGGAGTAGTCCCGCCCACCAGCCGGCAGGACCAGTCCGAATAACCCGCTCCGTATTTGCAGGTTTTTCTGTAAATTATCCTCTCGATACCCCCTAAAAGCAGTTGCATGAAAAAACATTTACTCGCGGGAGTGCTGGTAAACCTCCTGCTGCTCCTGGATCTACACGGACACGCACAGGACAGACCCATTGCCTTCAAGGGCGCCCTTATTTATCCTGTGACAGGGCCCGCTATTGAAAAAGGCATTTTAATCGTTCAGAAAGGCCGCATACTCGCGGTCGGGGATGCCACCACTTCCATACCTTCGGATGCCGAGGTCGTCGATGCCACCGGAAAGGTCATTATTCCAGGCATCGTGGATACACACTCGCACATCGGCGGACCGGAAGGAGGCGATAACTCAAATGCGCTCAACCCCGAAGTGCGGGTACTCGATGCCGTCAATCCTTCCAGTAATAGTTTTAAAAAGGCGCTGGCAGGCGGGATCACAACAGCCAACATAATGCCCGGCTCCGGACATCTCATGAGCGGGCAGACCATCTACCTCAAGATGCGTCAATCGGTGGACATCGAAGGAATGCTCGAGGTCAATGAAAAAGGAGTATACGGTGGTATGAAAATGGCCAATGGCACCAACTCCATGCGCGGCACCAATGGGTTTCCCGGCACACGGGCCAAGTCCGCAGCCATGGATAGGGAATTATTTGTAAAGGCCGTAGAATACAAAAAGAAGATGGACTCCGCCATTGCGAAAAAGGACTCGACAAAGATGCCGGAGAGGGATCTACGCATGGAATCGCTGGTAGAAGTATTGGAAGGCCGGCGGATCGTTCACTTTCATACCCATAAACTAAATGACATCCTCACCGTCCTGCGTCTGAAAAAGGAATTTGGTTTTCGGGTGGTATTGCACCACGTATCCGAAGCCTGGAAAGTGATAGACGCCATTGCCGCCGCAGGAGTGCCGTGTTCTATCATCAATATCGATGCCCCCGGCGGCAAGCTGGAAGCGATGAACTTCTCCCCAAAGAACGGCGCCCTGCTGGAAAAGGCCGGCGTGCCTGTAGCCATACATACCGATGACCCTATAACAGACTCGAGGTTCCTGATGCGCAGCGCCGCCCTCAGCGTCCGGGAAGGAATGTCCCGTCAAAAAGCGCTGGAAGCGCTGACCATTGCCGGCGCCCGTATGCTGGACCTGGGTAGCAGGATCGGCTCGCTGGAAAAAGGCAAGGACGCCGACTTCGTGATCCTCACGGGTGATCCCTTCAGTGTGTATACCCATGTAGAACAGACATGGGTAGAAGGACTCAAACGATACGACAGATCGATACCCTCCGACAAAACCTTCGCAGTGGGAGGGTACAAGGTCTATACCCCCGAAGGAGCACAGGAGGATGATGACAAAGACTACGAATGGAGCGACGAAAGATAACAGGCGCCCGCAACCCCTCAAAAGCAAAATTTTAAATCATGAAGCAATCATTCTATTATATACTTTTCATATTTACTACCCTCTCCCTCCATGCCCAGATAGCCATCAAAGGGGAGAAGGTCTATACAATGGCCGGCGATGTCATCACCAATGGAGTGGTGTTAATAAAGGACGGCAGGATCGAAAAGGTAGGCGCCTCCCTGAAGATCCCTTCGAACTACACCGTATACCAGGCCAGGGTTGTGACCCCGGGACTGGTGGATGCCCGAAGCGTAGTGGGTCTGTCCGGTCCATTGAATATCTCTATCGACCAGGACCAGCTTGAAAAGTCAAACCCCATCCAGCCCGATCTGCGCGCCATCGACGCTTACAATCCGGATGATACATTGATAGGCTACCTGCGTGTCAATGGCGTAACAACCATTCACACCGGTCATGGCGTCGGAGCGCTGGTCAGCGGACAGACCATGGTGGCAAAGACAAAACCAGGCCTGATAGACGCAGTCACCGTCGTACCTCTTGAAATGCTGGCCATGTCCCTTGGCACCTCCGTAGAAGCCAATTTCACCTCCCCCGGTACCAAATCCAAGGAAATAGCCATGCTGAGAACAGAGCTGATAAAAGCGCAGATCTACGAGAAAAAAATGAGCGCCAAAGACAGTACGAAACAACCTTCCCAGGACCTTAACATGGAGATGCTCGTGAAACTATTGCATGGAGAGGTCAAAGCCCTTATCTCCGCCAACACATCCCTGGATATCCTGTCCGCCATCCGCCTAGCCAGAGAATTCAACCTCAAGCTCGTCATCGAAGGCAGCGCGGAGGCCTACCGGCTCATCGACAAAATAAAAAGCGCTGGGGTAGAGCTCATTGTACATCCTACCATGGCCCGCCCCAATGGAGAGATGGCGAATATGAACATGGAAAATGCAGCCATCCTCACCAAAGCCGGTATCCCCGTGTCTATCGAGAGCGGCTACGAAAGTTATGTTCCCAAGACAAGAGTGATCCTCTTCGAAGCCGCGGTCGCAGCAGCCAACGGACTGCCCTATGAGGAGGCGTTGAAAGCCATCACGCTGAACCCCGCACGACTACTGGGACTGGACAAACGCATCGGCTCCATCGAAAAAGGAAAGGACGGTGACATCGTCCTCTATGACGGAGATCCATTCGAATACACCACCCATGTATGTAAGGTATTTATTGACGGGCAGCTGGTGGCAGACAATTGCCAATAGACATCATCCGACCCCATCCGGTATTTATAATGGAGAACACAGCTTCCCCGATGATCGTACCAATCTGGCCCTCGACTATGCATTTGGGAGGTTCGGACGGAAAGGATTTTTCCTGAACTTGAATGAATGTTTTTAGCACGCCCCCTTTGCCGCCGAAACAAGAATATTTGAGCCGGAACTGGCCAAAACTGGTATATTACTTGCTGTATGAATCTCAATATCCTCATTATGAATAAAGCCCTAATATTCAGCCTATTGCTATTTATTTCTTCCGGCGCCATCGCCCAGGTCATAGGAAAGATTGACAAAAAGACAAAAGAGTTTTCCATCGCCCCCGATCAGAAAGCCGAATACACATTGATTGGATACCAGTTACCCAACACCACCACCAAGCACCTGATCTGCTTTTCTTCCAATGAAAATATGGTAAGGGAGGAGTCCGGCAAATGCGTCCTGGGCGCCTATTTTGATACCGACAGAATGAAGGTGGGAGATAAGATCATTTTTCTGGGCAACTACGGCAAACTATTCGTTAAAATGAGCTATGTCTCCGGCGCAGGCAACAAGATGACCTTCTACTTGTCAAGGACCGGCCTCGTGTTAAAATAATCATTCGTCCAGCTCACCCGCAGCCAACATGTTCCTTATTTATACACCCCAGCCCGCATTACAACATCTTGTAAGCAGGATCATGTTTGCACATTATGTGTCGGACCCCGGCAAACCAAGGCCGATCAATCCATTTCCGCCCCACCCCGAGCATTGTATGTATTTTTATCCCATCGACAAGGTTGTTCGTCACAATGATAAAGCCCGGCCTTCAGTGGAATTACCCCACAGCATCATCGTCGGCCCCAAACTCAATAAGGTTGATCTGGCCCTCGGCTATAATACCCTTGTCGTTATTGTGTGTTTCCAGCCAGGCGGATTGCATCGGCTCCTCCGCATCTCCATGAATGATATATTGGATGAGTTCATCGATAGCTCGCTGTTGTTTGGTGACATTGAAAATGTCATACAGCAAATAAGAGATAGCGCCAGTTATGAACAAATGAACCGCATCGTTCAGGAATTTTTATTATCAAAAGCAAAGAATATCAGGAACACCCTCCCAATAGATGAGGTGCTCACTGGGATAAATCGTCACAAAGAGCTCGTAAATATTGACAAGCTGGCAACGCAGGCATGCGTGAGCATCCGGCAATTGGAAAGACAGTTTTCGGAAAGAATAGGCATACCCCCAAAGATGTTCTCGAGACTGGTTCGCTTTTCCAGGGCCTGGGACATGCGGGAAAACAACCCCGCTATCCCCTGGACAAAGATCGCCCATGCCTGCGACTACGCCGATCAGATGCACATGATACGTGATTTTAAGGAATTCACCGGAGTAACCCCCACTATCCTGCAGACGCATCGTGAAAAAAGCCCTTTCCGGCTCACCGTTTCCACCGAATGATCCGCCAGGATGTCGCTTTTGTACTATGCAAGAGGTATAGCCAGTCTGTACTTTTGATTATGAAAATCTTCATTTTATTACTGTTTGTTTGTTATGGGTCTTCCGCCTGTGCACAATCCGCAGATATCATCTTATTCAACGGAAAAATATTCACCTCCGACAGCAGACAGCCTTATGCCCGGGCCCTGGCTATAAAAGGGAACAGGATCATCGCCGTCGGCACAGATCAGCGTATCCTTAAACTCATATCCTCCAAAACCCAAAAGATCGATCTTGCAGGAAGGACCGTCGTGCCGGGATTCAATGACGCCCATGAACATCTTGGCGTTTTTGCACCCGTCGGACAATCTTTTACAAGCGATTTTTCCGTGGAGGGGCCTGGCAAAACAGCCGTCCTGGATTCAGTCTCGAAACTATACAAAATTGCAAGACCCGGTCAATGGATCATCGGGCCCATCGGACTTGCAATACTGCAAGACACCGGCATGAGAAAAGCCCTGGATAGCATCGCACCCGATCACCCCGTATACCTGCAGGTCATGTGGGGCCATGGAGCTATAGTGAATAGTAAAGCCTTGGCCATCTTGAACATACCGGATACAGCCGCCGATCCATTAGGGGGATGGTATGCAAGGAGCCCGGGGTCACATCGGATCACAGGAGCCTTGTTTGAATACGCACAATGGCCCGTTTGGCATGCGGCATGGACATCCGAACCCGGGAATTTAGTCAACGCATTGCGTTCATATGCCCTTCTCCAACTTCAGACAGGGATCACGACAGCGCAAGACATGAGCTGTTGTATCGAACCTTCAGCATTGTCACGCATCTTTTCTGAAGCAAACCTCCCTTTACGGGTCCGCATCATTCCCATGCCCGGCGCCACGGCAAATGGAAGGAGCCTGTCAGAATGGAAAAAAGTCGATCCACATCCATCCCGGCTTACCTATCTCTCCGGTGTAAAATATTTATTGGATGGAACCCCCCTCGAGGAAAATGCCATGATGAAAAAGCCCTATCACGACAGCCCCGCCTGGTATGGTCGACTTGACATTCCAGTCGATACGCTCAAGCAAATTCTCCGGGAAGCGCTTGCCTCCGGTACACAGCTGATGATACATATTGCGGGAGACAGCACACTGGCCCTCGTTCTTTCCCTTATGAAACAATTGGGAGATGGAGAAACCTGGAAAAGCCGGCGGGTGCGTATTGAACACAACGCAACAGCAAACATCACCCCATCGGAAGCCAACGATCTCCGGGCAATGGGGGTCCTGATAATGCATACCCCAAAGTACAACCGCTCCAGTCACCTGCGTTCACTGATAGATCGGGGTATTATCGTAGGTATCTCGCCCGACGGAACATTAAATCCCTTCCAGGATATCATGTTTACATCCAACGGACAGGACAATCCCCGCGAAAACATCAGCAGGGAGCAAGCCGTCATTGCATTTACCAGAACGAACGCCTATGCCGAGTTCAGAGAGAAAGAAAAAGGGACGCTGGCAAAAGGAATGCTGGCAGACCTCGCCGTCCTTTCACAGGACATTTTTACCATCCCGTTCGAACAGCTGCCAGCCACCAAAAGCGTACTGACCATCATCGATGGCAACATCGTTTATAAAGCGCCGGGCTATGACTTGGGTAACGACCTTCCCGGCACGACGGACCGCTGATCGGTAAATACCAGCAATACCGCGATCAGTCCCAGGATAAAAAAACCCATTGCCAGCGGAAATACTCCATTGCGCATCGATTGGCTTATCACCGACCCAAGCGTTGCGCCTATGAAAAAGAAGACCGTTCCGTAAACAGACGATGCCACACCCGCCACATCTCCCATTGGCTCCAGCGCTAGCGCGCTGCTATTAGGTTCGACAGCCAGGTTGATAGCCATCATCAGGGTCACGCCAGCAAAAAACAACCGCATATCCGGCGGGTCTCCCGCCATGAACGTACACAGCAACAAGGCCGACCCGATGACCGCATAGACGCTGAGAAGCCCCTTTATGCTCCGACGCGCCCCATATTTGATGGACAGGCGGGAATTCAGCAGGGAGCACATCGACATCACCAGACCCATGCCTCCGAAGATCCAGGGAAAGAGCTTCGGCCGGCCATAGATGTCCCCGATAATATGCTCCGAACTGGCGACATACGAGCTCAATGCCGTGAAAAGCAGCGTGGTAATACCCGTATACCGAAGGAAGGTCCGGTGTGTCACCACTTTCCGGATGGACCCGCCAATGATCGACCAGTCCAGCGAAATGCGCTGTTCGCGCGGAAGCGACTCCTCCAGTCTCAATGACCAGATAAACACGATGACCGCAAACAGGGGAGGGGTGAGAAATACCATTTTCCAGGATGCTATCGATAGGATGGCCACGCCTAAGAAAGGTGCAAGCACCGGCGTGAACAGGAAGATGGTAAAGATCAGGGACATGATGCGCGCCATCTGATCCCCGACAAATCGGTCCCGCACACCCGCAATAGTCGTCATAAAGACAGCCGATGCTCCTACCCCCGCCACAAAGCGTGCCGCCAGCATGATACGCAGATCCGGACCAAAGGCCGCTGCTATCCCACCGATAATGTAAAGCGGGAATCCGATCCGTAAGATTGCCAGCCGGCCATATCGGTCAGACAACACCCCAAAGATGATCTGGGCCACCTGCCCCATAAAAAAGAACGAAATGATCTTCGACGTTTCCGTGGAATCATGGCTAAGCCCAAAATGCTCCCGAAGCTGGGCAAATGCCGGAAGCATGATGTCGATGCCCAATGCCGTCAGGGCCATCGTACAGGCCGACAGGACAATAAACTCAGCTCTTCTCATTTTCATATGTCCCTTCATATAAGGTCCGATTTTCTTTTATAGCAAATCTATTGTCTATCCCCGACTCTTACGGGGTGCAAAATAGACATTCTGAGGGGCCGATCGGGCCATATCCGGCGGAGATCACGCTCATAAAAATTTGCCGGGACAGCAGATAGTCCGAAATTCGCCCCCTTGATCATGGACTTTATCCCCGGCATTATGAATTCATATAAAGGACTCACCGAAGAACAAATTGCCATCATCCGTTCCACAGGCAATATCAGGATCAATGCGGTAGCCGGTTCCGGCAAAACAACCACCATCATTGAATATGCGGCCTCGCGACCCGCCGGTTCACGGATCCTGTACCTCGCATTCAATAAATCCGTAAGGCTGGAAGCCACGGGAAAGTTCGAGGCCCGCGGACTCCGCAACGTGAAGGTCGAAACAGCCCATTCGCTGGCTTACAGACATATCGTGTACCCGTACGGATATAACGTAAGGGCCGATAGTTACAAGACATATGAGATCGTGGACCTGCTGGAGCTCAGCAGCAACGGTGAAAAACATGCTGAATATATCCTGGCAAATCATATCAGCAGGTTCCTGACCTTTTTTTGCAACAGCGAAAAGCCCAAGGTACAGGACCTTAATTACATGGATATTATTCATGACGATGCCGCCAGGGGGTTCGTCGGTAAGTTCTATACGATCATCGAAAATGGGGTGAGACAGATCCTTGCCAGAATGGACAAAGGAGCCATCGACATTACACATGATTTCTACTTAAAGAAATTTCAACTGTCCGATCCCATGCTGCCCTATGACTACATTCTTTTTGATGAAGGCCAGGACGCCTCGGAGGTTATGCTCGATGTCTTTCTAAAACAGAAAGCCACCAAGGTTATTGTCGGGGACGTACACCAGCAGATCTATGGCTGGCGGCATGCGATAAACTCCCTGGAACGGGCGGACTTTAAAACCTTTCACCTCTCCGCCAGTTTCCGCTTCCCGCAGGATATTGCCCGGCTGGCCTCCGGTATCCTGGATTGGAAAAAGAAATTGCACGATCTCGATCCTGTTACCATCACCGGTATGGGGTCCGATAACAAAGAAGTTTCGAAAGCTACGATCGCCAGGACCAACCTGGGCCTTCTATTGAAAGCCATCGAATATGTTACGGACAACAGGAAAGGACAACGCATTTATTTCGAAGGGAACATCAGCTCCTATACCTACGCGGACGATGGCGCTTCATTGTACGATGTGCTCAACCTCCAAAATAACCAGCGGGACCGTATACGTGATAAGCTGATCCAGTCAATGAAAGACATGGATGAACTGGAAGAATATATTGAAAAAACAGAGGATGTCCAGCTGTCAATGATGGCAGAGATAGTAAAGGAGTATGGAGACGAAATTTATGGTATCATCAAATCCCTAAAAGACCTCCATATTGCAGGAGACGACAAATCCGGAGCAGACATGGTCTTCTCCACCGTCCACCGGGCCAAGGGGATGGAATACGATGTGGTCTACCTGGTGGATGACTTTATTACCGAAGAGCGGCTGGAGAAGCTGAAGGACCTGGAAATGGCGAAGGGGCGGCCGCTGCACATCGCGAAATGGAATGAAGAAATAAACCTGCTCTATGTTGCCGTGACGCGTGCCAAATACAAACTTTATATTCCTGGAACGCTTATCCCCAAGGGATTCCCGGCAGGCAAACACGTTGTCACTCAAACAGCCAACCACGCTAACACCCAGGCTGCCAGCCATGTCAACACCAGCAAGAAACCCATTCCCCCCGGCCATACCGGGAAATCCGCTCATCTCAGCCGCCTGCAAGCCGCCCGGCAAAAGCCGGAAAGCAAAAAAGACGCCTACCAGCCCTGGACCGCAGATTTGGACAAAGAATTGACGACGATGGCATACACCGGCGCGCCCATAGGAACGATGGCGGAATATTTCGGCCGCACAAAGGGCGCTGTTTACTCCCGGCTTAAGAAACTGGGCTATTTTTCGTAACCCCTTATCCCACGCGCCTTACAAGCATAGCCACCGTTATGATCGTAGCAAATTCATCCTTCAGGCTGGCCAACGCCGTGGCATGGATCAGTTCCGCCGAATAATCTTCCCCCTCAATGCCCCTTTTAGAAAAGGTGGCCGTTGCATCCGCAACAAGAAAAGTCTCAAACCCAAGATTCCCCGCCATCCTCGTCGTTGTGGAAACGCAATGGTCCGTGGTCAGGCCTACAATAATAAGTTTAGAGATATTGTCCCCATCAAGCCGTTCCTTCAGATCTGTGCCAATAAAGGCGCTATTCACACTCTTTTTGATGATCGCCTCGCCTCCACGTGGTTTAACCTCGTCCTTGAAAGCATTGCCTGCATTCCCCTCATGCAACGGCGATGCCGGATTGGATGAGCAGTGCTGAATATGGAATATGGGGAGGTCATTCGCTCTCCACAACTGTAATATGTGACTCGCATTTTCCTCTGCACAAGGATTATTCCTTTGACCTCCCCAGTATTCGATATTATCGAACCCTTTTTGAATATCCACCAATATCAACGCCGGCCTGTCAATTCTCGAAATATGCATGTTGAGTTATTATAATAGCTGCTCGAAATATCCGCCTATTTCACTGTCCTTATCTACAAATTGCAACTCCAGTATCCAATGCCGTTCGTTACCCTCTTCATCCCGCAGGGGTGACGCCTTATACCGAACTCTTTTAATGCCAGATCGCTGATATCCTCGTTGAGCTGTGCTTCTGTTTTCCCGGGAACGATCAATTTATTTTCCTCGATGGCCCTGAAGAATTGAATGGAAACATCCTGAGCATCGAGCAGCTGTTGCCTTGCCATGGTTCGACTCATTTATTTATACGTACAAAATAAAAGAGCCTGTATGGCTTGAAAGTTAATCTACATTAACCCGCCAACCTTTTTTTCAAAGCGCTCAGGAATTGAGGGGTGACGCCCAGGTAGGAGGCTATGTCCTTTTGAGAGAACCGCCTTTCAGCATATGGCTTTTGCTTCATGAACAAAACATACCTTTCCTCGGCAGTGGCGGACAATGCCTGGTTTATCTGCTCTCTTTGAGCGATATACGCATTTTGAAAAAGTATCCGGAAAAATCGCTCGAATTTCGGGACTCGCTGATATAGTAACTCCAGGTCCGATTTGCTTATTTGCAGGATCGCCGTGTCCTCGATGGCTTTAATATTCGACCTGGAGGCCGTTTGCGTCAGGAGGCTGTAAAGATCATCCGCCCACCACTCTTCAATAGAGAAATCTATAATATGTTCGAACCCATTCTCGTCAAGATAATATGTCTTTACGCATCCCCGCACTACAAATGACTCATATTTACATATACTTCCCTCGCGTAACAGGAACTCGCCTGTCTTTAGATCTCTGGCCTTTAGCAGAGAGGTAAAAAACGCTGCCTCCTCCGCGTCCAGGGAAATATGTCTTGCTATATTGGCGAGCAGAAGGTCGAAGCTCATAGTTGGGGAAAGTTACACAATCCCCTCTAATAGAAAAACTGCTCCAGTACGATCTGCCCATCCTTCACCTCATACAGCATGATCTCATCAAACTGTATCCTTCCATGTGGTTTCACCGTGACATCCATCTTTCTCCTTACCACGAAATGATTGCTGGCTACCACGGGCTCCGTTGTGCTGGCGCCATGAAATCCCTCTATCCGGCCTACAAAATCTTCCCCTTTTTTACGAACGGGAGCCTTGCCTTCCGCATATCCCATATAGGGGCTGTCCGGAGGATCCACGCTCCGGACATTTTCTGCAAACAATTCATCCTGGATCTCGAACCATTTTTCCTGCTGGGCAAGCTCATGGAACCGGGCTGCTACTTCCTGTGTCGTCAATGTCTTTGTCTGTGTTGTCATCGTGTATTTTTTAAAAGTTGACTGATGGACGAGCCGCCTTCTGCGGCCTCTGTAAGACAAAGATATTGTCCAAACAGCATGCCGGCAGGGTATGAAATGGACATTGTAATAGGTGGATTTGGACAATTCGTACTGGGGTTCGTTTCCCCCTATTCGCTCCTCAGACTCCTCACCGGGTTCGCCACCGCCGCCTTGATGGCCTGGAAACTGATTGTCGCCAGCGCGATCACTATTGTCGCGATACATGCCACCGCAAACAGATACCAGCTGAGACTGATCCTGTAGGCAAAATCCTGCAGCCAATGGTGCATGAAATACCACGCCACCGGACAGGCGATCACGATAGCTATCAATACCAGCCGTAACAGGTCGGCAGAAAGCATAGCGGTTATATTCAAAACGGAGGCGCCAAGCACCTTCCGGATGCCGATCTCCTTGGTTCGCTGAGATACTACAAATGCCATCAATCCCAATAGACCAAGACAGGTCACCAGGATGGCCGTTCCGCAGAAAAGAGACATTAATGTACCCAGCCGTTGTTCTGTCCGGTACAAAGAATCATATTCCTCATCCAGAAAAGAATAATTGAAGGGTCGCGCCGGGGACGATGCATGCCATACATTCTCGATCTTTTTAAGCACCGCGGACAAATTGCCGGGGCCCACCCGCAACAAAATACTTCCGAAATATTGCGGATTGTTGAACAACACCACCGGCTGGATCACATCGTGCATGGAGCTCGTGTGAAAATCCTTTACTACTCCCACGATAGACCCCGGTCCCGTCAGGCCAAGGATCACTTGTTTGCCGATGGCCTCGTCCGGCTTTAGCATATAACGACGAAGAAAAGCTTCGTTTACGATAAATTCATTGATGGTGCTGTCCTTTTTTATCTTCCCTGGATCGAAATTTTTTCCCGCCACCAAAGGAATGCCAAGCGTGGTCAGATAATGCTCGTTGCCAGCAATGCCACCCACTACGCTCCAGTCATCATTCGATGTGGGGTTTGCCTTGATGGAAAAACCATTCCCCGTCACCGTCTCAAAGGGCGAGCGCCATGTCAGCGCCACACGCTGTACCCCACTGATATTGCCAAGGCTGGCCGCGAAAGCATCCAGTTTATTGTAAATATCCGCATTCCCATGGATGATCAGCACATGATCCTTGTCGAAGCCTAATTTCTTGGATTGCATAAAGTCCAGCTGCGTCCGGACGATGATCGTCCCTAGGATCAATGCTACAGAAATGGTGAACTGAAGGACCACAAGACCTTTTCTCACCGACACACCCGAACCACCCGTTCTTGCAATATCCCCCTTCAGCGTGTCTACAGGCTTGAATCGTGAAAGCACCAGTGCGGGATAAAACCCCGCTAACAATGAAACCAAAATTGTTCCCACTATTACATAGGGTAAAAAGCCGCTGCCCAGCAGGCTGAAGGGGATTTGCTTCCCTAATAAATTATTCAGATAAGGCAGCAGCGCGCTGACCGCCAGAACAGAAACGATCACCGCCACCAATGTCAATAAGAAACTTTCCGTAATGAATTGTGTAAATAGTTGAGAGAAGCTTGCGCCGATAGTCTTCCGGATACCCACTTCTTTTGCGCGAACCGATGCCTTGGCCGTCGACAGGTTTATATAATTGGCACAGGCTATCAAAAGGATCAGAATGGCAATCGTAATAAATATCCGCACGTATTTAAAGTCCGTGATCGACAGAAAATTCTTATAATTAAATACCTGCGTATTGAAATGGACATCTTTCAGCGGCTCCAGTCTTAAATGGACGGAATTCTGTGAGGCTGTTTTGTTATTGTCCGACTCCGGGTTTACCCACGTATCGATCTTTTTATACAGAGCCGCGACGTTCGTGTTAGGCTTCAACAAAAGAAAGGTAGAATAATTCGGATTGTTCCACTGCTGTTTTTTCTCAAGACTGTCAAAACCCGGATTGCTATAAAAGGAGGTGAGAAAATCAAAAGTGAAATGAGCGTTCCCCGGCACATTTTCCATTACCGCCGCTACCACCAATTGCTTCTTGTTATTGAACAACAACACCTGTCCGATGGGATCGCTCTTGCCAAAATACTTCTGCGCCATTGTCTGCGTGATCACCAGTGTATTGGGTTTGTCCAGCGCTGTTTGAAGATCCCCCACTATGGGTTTAAAGTCGAAAACCTTAAAAAAGTTAGGGTCCGCATAACAGAAATTATTTTCATCAAAAACCACATTGTCATGCCTTATGGTCCTGGGAACCCATTCCGGTGAGAAACGTGTCACCGCTTCCACCTCAGGGAATTTACTCTTCAGTACGGGGGCGACAAACACCGGTACGGAAGGAGACACCGTCTGAGCTCCACCCATGGTCACATCATAATTCACCCGGTAGATATGCTCCTTATTTTTATTGAAATTGTCAAAGCTTAGTTCATATTTCACAAAGGAAAGAATGAGCAGACAACAGGTGATCCCAATACTTAATCCGACGATATTGCTGATGGTATAGGGTATATCCTTTTTCAGCGCTCGAAATGCAATAAAGAGGTTCTTTCGGAACATAGGCAGTTGCTTTAGGCAGCCAAGTGGTACCAAAAGAATGCCAATCCTGCAATACGCTGGATACCATTCGATTAACCCTCCGACAAAAGGCTAATAGTGCGATTTCGATACAATAACTGTCCGCCGCAATACCTTCAAAAACTGGAAATTCTCAATATCTTTAAATCCCTTATAAAAATAAGACCCCGAATGAGATACTCCGCCTTATTAGCGTTTGCAACGACTATGTCTACCCTATCTGTGGCCCAACCAAACAGTTCAGGCAAAGAAGTTATGAACGGTTTTCCGCCAAGCCGCGCGTCTCAGGTCAGCTTTGAAAACTACCGCGATTACCCATTTAGCAAATGGAGTTTTCATAATATGGGAGCTCCCATGCATACCTTGATGATCCCCCGGGGCGGCGCTGTTCATTCCTTCGAAGAAACAGACAATAGTTTCGGGCAATTGAAGGTTACAACAAAAGAAGGCGCGTTGATGTCGATTGAAAATATTTTTGCCGGCAACGAGGCGGACGGCATCATCATTGTCCGCCACAATACCATCCTTTATGAAAAGTATTGGAATGGCTTTAGCAGGGATTACCAACATATCTGGTACAGCATGACAAAATCCCTTACAAGCACCGCATTCGGCATATTGGTAGAGCAGGGCAAGATCGACCTCTCCGCGTCACCGGTAAAGTATGTACCGGAATTAAAAGGCAGCCCCTGGGAGAGGACCCGGATACAGGATGTGTTGAATATGAGTACAGCACTTGGGTTTCTGGAAACATATACGGACACCTCATCTATGTTTTACAAATACTATGGAGGCGCCAGCAGGTTCTTTTATGTCCCCGGAGCGGATACCGTCACAAAAGGAGAAGTGCTTGGCACTTATGACTTTCTTACCAGGATGGCCACAGCGAATAACAACATCCGCCCCGGATATAAATTCGAATACAACAGCAGCAATGCGGATGTGATCAGCTGGATAATAAATAAAGTCACGGGAGAGCCTTACCAGCAATTCATATACGAGAACATCTGGAGCAAATTAGGGACAGAGCATGATGCGTTTATAACCACCGACAGGGCCTACACAGCCATGGCAACGGGCGGCATAAATTCGACGCTCCGGGACGCCGCACTATTTGCCGGAATGATACTACATCGTGGCAATGTCGACGGAAAACAAATTATCCCCGCAAAATGGGTGGATGAAACATTGAACATATCAGACGAAGATAAAGAGCGGTTGATGCGCAATGAAGTATACCCAAAAGCCGGCCTGGGGTGGATCGCCTATAAAAATTTCTGGTGGGTGCTGGATAGCAGGAATGGGGAGTATTGTGCCGTCGGTATTCATGGACAGGTCATTTATATCAACCGCGCCGCGGACCTGGTGGTCGTATATTTTAGCAGTCAGCCCGTGGCGAGCTCAGCCGCCAGCAAGAATTTTCCACCCAAGCTTCAGGCCTGTAGGGAGCTTAGCAAACAATTTATGAAGTAGGGTCTTGGCCAAAGAGGCTTGGTTCCTGTGAGTACCCGCTGGACAGGTCAGGAGACTATTAAACAAATTTCGGACTGGTTGTATCAAATGATCTGCAAATTCCGGAAATTTGAAGTAAATAATTTTAATGCCGCGCATAACCACGCTCGTTTTCGATTTAGGAGGCGTTCTCATAGACTGGAACCCCATTTACTTATATAATTCCGTAATTCCCGATACAGAGGAACGGCGCCGTTTTCTCAATGAGGTTTGTACCATGGACTGGAATGAGGAACAGGACGCCGGCCGGCCCCTCCGGGAGGGAACGCAGCACCTGATCGGCAAATTCCCGGAACAAGAGACACAGATCCGCGCTTATTACGATCGCTGGGAAGAAATGTTAGGCGGAGCCATCAGAGGGACAGTAGAGATATTGCGGCATTGCAAGTTTGATGCAGGCATGAAGCTTTATGCACTGACCAATTGGAGTGCAGAAACTTTTCCCCTGGCATTGGCACGATATGATTTTCTGCACTGGTTCGACGGCAGGCTCGTCTCAGGTGAGGAGAAGATACGAAAACCTTCTCCCGACTTCTATCAATTGCTCATTCACCGCTACCACATCCGGCCGGAGAACGCAGTGTATGTGGATGACAATTTCCGTAATCTGGCGCCGGCTGCAGCCCTCGGCTTTCATACGATCCATTTCCAGTCGCCCGAACAGTTGAAGCTCGAACTTTCTGCTATCGATGGCTTTCAATGGTAGCAGCCTATATAGTCACTACCCCGAAACTGTCGGCGCCATCGGAGCTCCCTTCGAAGAGATAGGGACTCCCCAGTCCCGCCGCAGCATACTCCATAAAAATTTGTCGAACGGTGTCTCCGGCTCCCGCATCGGCAAGAATGGCCACGGTACCGCCCGCTCCTCCCCCTGTGATCTTCGCCCCATAGATACCTTTTCCGATACGCTCCCGCCGGCACAGACCCACCAGGAAGTCCGTGGCCTTTGCGCCAAGCCCGCATTCCGTATAGGCATAATGAGACTGGTACATCAGCTCTCCCATCAGCATAAAAGCTCTTGGCGAAGGCGCCGCAGCAGCGCCTCGCGAAAGCTCCGAAAACATTTGCACTCGCTGATTTTCTTCTACGGCATACCGGGTGTTGGCCCGTATATTATAGGTCACGCCGTCTTTCAGGGGCGTAAAAGGATCCGGATGTATTTTGTGGAGATCCAGAAAATACGCACGGGTTGATTTTTCCGGCAGGAGGCCTTCGAACCGCTCTTTAAATATCGAGGGCGCCAGATTGGCCAGATAGCCATTGTATACCGGGTCCGTATATCGCGGGATCTCCGATTGAGTGTCCAGAGACACCGGGATCTTTTCATGGTCGCAAATGATCTTATATCCCATGAACGCCGCCGCACGGGCCGCCTCATATTCGATCCCTGCTACCTGGTGACTGACACCCGAGTCGATACCCCATATCTTCAGCTGCTGCGGCAGACGGATCAGGGCTTCCGGATTACAGGGTTGACAGACGAGAGGTATAATTTGATCCTGGCGACCGCTGACAACCGCGATCTGGTCCATGATGCCGCAAGCGGAGCCTGCGATGGTATTCTCCACCCATTGACAGGCCAGCGCCAGCTCCACACCCCGTAGATCGATGCCATAAGCCGCCGCCACCGCTTTCATCACCGCCACTTCTATCGCGGCCGAAGAGCTCACCCCTCTGTTGAAGGGGATGGTGCTTTGCATATACAGGTTCACACCCGCCCCGACCCGCAAGGGATATTTCCTGAGCAGATAGTGGAGATTGCCTAATACATAGGCAGTCCATCTACGCGATGGAGAGCCATTGATCCAGTTCTTCAAGGTCTCTTCGTCCCGCAGCCCCTCCAGTTCTATCCGGATGTCACCCTGCCAGCCCGCGCTCGTGACATCATCATTTTTGAGGACGACCCATCCGTCAGGCCGGATCTGGGCCGCTGCATAAGTTGATTCCCGGATGGTCGATTCGAAGACCAGCCCGCCCGTATAGTCGTCATTACCTCCCATTAGGTCCAGGCGACCGGGAGCGCGGGAAACCAATACCGGTCCGTCTGCCCCGAAAAAGCCGTTTTTCAATTCTTTTATCCTTTCTTCAATTCGCATGCTGTGCAATTTATAATATCCTACGATTGCCTGATCTTTTTAAAGCTGTCGATAAGATAATCCAATGCCGCCCGTGTCTGACGGGGATTGATGGGAAGCGTGACCAGATTTTCCCCCAGTTTTTCCGCATTCGGGAATTGGCCTTTTTTGAAACCACGGTTCTTAAATGCAGTGCTGTAGTGAAGGGGAATGTAATGGAATCCCAGCTTAATGCCGAATTTGTGCAGCATGTCATAGATGAGATCTTCCTTGCTCATACCAAACTCCCCGGGGTCGATCATCACCGGATAGAGATGGAACACGTGTTTATTATGCGGTAATACTACCGGCAGGGTGAGGCCGGGAATATCTTTCAGCCCTTCCGTCAGGTAGGCCGCGTTGTCGATCCTGCGCTGGTTGAGCCGATCCGCTTTTGCAAGCTGAACGATCCCGACAGCAGCCTGCATATCCGTCATCCGGAAATTGTATCCGCAGTCGTCGAAGTCTTGCCACCAAAACCTTTTTCCTACCGGAAATTTCTCCTCATCCAGCTTGCAATACTTGGTGCTTGCGCCATGCACTCTTGTACAATGACTCCGGTAAAGAGATATTTTTTCGAAGACAGCAGGGTCGTTCGTAACCACCATGCCCCCCTCACCCAGCGTGGAAATATTTTTCTGTTCGTGGAAGCTGAAGCATCCTGTAGATCCGAATGTGCCGACTTTGCGGCCCTTATATTCTGCGCCGATGGCGTGCGCGGCGTCTTCCACAACATGAAAATGGTGTTTTTGAGAAAGAGCCATTATGGCGTCCATTTCACAGGGCTGGCCATAAAGATGGACAGGTATCACTGCTTTGGTGTTGGGCGTCAGTTTTTCCTCGATCGCGTTTGGGTCAATATTGTATGTGACAGGGTCGATGTCGACAAAATCCACCTCGGCGCCCAGTGTGACAGGTGCGGCAGCCGTAGCGATCCAGGTGATAGGCGTGGTGAGGACCCGGTCCCCGGAGCCGACGCCGATTCCCACCATGGACAGGAACAGAGCCGTAGAGCCATTGCTGACGACCCTTGCATGCCCGGCCCCCGTATATGCCGCGTACTCTTTTTCAAACCGGATACATTCATCACCACTGGTAGGTGCGTTATTGCGCAGCACGCGCAGGACAGCTTCTTCTTCTTCCGGACCATATTCGGTGCCGAACTTGATCTCCAGATCGAACTTGATCTTACTCATGGTTGTATATGGGTCTTTATTTCCCGTTTTTCTTTTTCCATAAAACTCTTTTCGAGCCCTTCTTCCAGGCTCAGGAAAGGTGTTTGCAGCAGGTTTCGGGCGCGGGTATTGTCAAGCGAGGCGTCGTTTGGACGTGGCGCCCGGCCAGGCAAAGCGTTCGAGTCCACCGTCCGTATGAGATCTTCGGCATAACCCGCCCGGACGGCAATTTGCCGGGCCATTTGATAGCGGTTGATCCGGGTGTTGCCGGAAAGATGAAGAATTCCAGCATATGAAGAAGTCGTCAGCTCGTTGAGCGCCGCGCCCAATGTGATCACGTCTATCGGAGTACGGATCTCGTTTTCAGGGAACGCCGCCTGCTCTCCTTTGCCGAGCTTTTCCACCAGGTCCGCGAGGAAGCTGTTCCCCTTGCCCATGACCGGCCAGCCCATGACAAGTGACAGCCGGGCGACAATATTGATATCGCTTGCCGCAAGAACGATCTCCTCCGCCTTGCATTTTGTTTCCGCATAGAAATTCAGGGGATGCGGGGGGTCCTCTTCCCGATAATAGCTCTTTTGGCCGTCGAATACCGAGTCCGTGGAGCAGAAGACCAGTTTGGCCCCGGTCTCCGCAGCGAAGGCGGCGATCTGTGCCGTGACTCCGACATTCATTCCTTCGGCCATTACCCGGTTGGCTTCACAAAAATCGATGTTGGCGATAGCTGCCGCGTGAAGGAGGACATCCGGCTTTATTTGTCGAAGCAGCCCGTCCAGGGATTTCTTTTCGAGGAGATCAGCCTGGTGGTAGACGACCCCGCCACGGTCGCTCGCGATCACCGCAGCCGGAGACCTTCCGATACCATGTACCTCCCAATCCCCGGGAGCCTGCGCCAGGGCACTGCCCGCAACAAATCCATTATATCCTGTCACCAATAGTTTCATCGTAGAGAAAAATTGCGTTTGAGCAGCGGTTCGCGCGTAAAGAAAAAAGCATATAAAGTGATCATGACAAAGCACACCAGCGGTATGACATAAGATACCTGGACGCCATAGCGGTCCGCGATAAGACCCTGGATGGGCGGGAATACCGATCCACCGACGATGGCAAAATTGAGGAGCGCCGATCCTTTACCCGTAAAGGATCCGATATCTTCGATACCAAGACTAAACAGCGTGGGGAACATGATGGAGAGGAAGAGTCCGAGAGCGGCCAGGAGCCAGCCATTATAGTCCGTCCGCAGTAGGATGCAGGCCAGGTAAAGCAGGATCATGCCCAGCCCGAAAGCTCCCACAAGGATATATGCTTTTATATATCGCAGAAGGACCACCGCGATCATTCCCATTACCGCCGTCAGCACATAATACATCGTCAGATAACCAGCTGCCGTGGTATCCGAATAGCCCATTACGGATTTCAGATAAGGGATGAAGAACCCCGCCGTACAGGCTTCCGCGCCCATATAAAAAAACATGGCAAACATTCCGTAGAACAGATGTCTATGAGACATCCCCTCCTTCACCAGGCCTTTCAGGCTGAACCCCTCTTCGCCAGCCGCCATGGAGGGCAGACGGGAGAAGGCCATGAGTAGTGCAATCAAAAGGAGCGCGATACCCAGCAGCAGATAGGGAAAATGATATCGGATACCCCCATCTCTGTTGTAAATCAGGGCCGTGGCAACGAGTGGAGTAGCGGCATAGCCCACGCGGGAAAATACCTGTACAAAATTGATGCGCTGATGGGCGCCTTCGGGATCACCGAGCATGGCCGCGAAAGGGTTTGCTGCAACATTTATGATCGTGAGACCCGTCGATAAAATGAATATGGCTGTCAGTACCAGCGGATAGGAGTCGAAGAACCTGGCCGGCAGAAAGACGCCGCAACCCGCTGCACATGTCATTACGGCAACCAGCAGGCTGATCTTATAACCATACCGATGGATCATCCATGCGATGGGGATGGGGAACACGATATAGGTCAGGTAGAAGGAGAACTGGATCATGGTAGCCTGGGCATAGTTCAGCCTGAAATGAGTCACCAGCGATGGCAGCAGGATATCATTCATACAAAACAAGGCCCCGACCATCAGGAACATCAGCGACAAGATCAGCAATGGTTTATATTGATGCTTCATCCGGTTTCGGATTTTCCTCCTTAAGAGCACAGTCCTGGCAATTCATACTCATTATTTTTCAAGGAAAAGCACTTTTTCTCCCCGGACAGTCAGTAATCCTCCCCTGATCTTTTCGATGTCCGAAGGATCGAATGTTCGGCAGAACAAACAGTGGCAAGTTCCAATTCTTTTGCAAAAAACTTATTTGCTATCCAACCAACTGCAATAAAAAGGCCCGCCTAATGCAAGACGCCATGAAAAAAAGAACATGACCAGCGAAAGAATAACACCAATGGGTAAGGTTGCAGCGTTCGCGGGTGTTTTTTATTATCTTATTGATCGAAGGCAATAGAGTTCACGATCGCCGCCCCATCTTTTTCCATTTTGGGGTCAGGAACGTCGACATGCCTGGTCTTCAATACAAAAACCATATAAAGCTTGGACCCGGCGTTGATCGCATATAATTTGGCAGGAAGACTGTTGTGGATGAGCTCCGCATACATGGCCTTGTGATCTTTGAGAGAGATCTCTTCAACTTTCAGGACCTTCGTTGCCAAATCCGGTTGGGATTTTAAGATGGCAGCAAAATTTTGCTTAAATCCCGCATAGGTATGATTACCGTCCAGTGGTAGTTCAATCACTTCGACGATCCGCATAGTAAGCTGTCGCATTGAGTCGGGGGTCAGGGTACCGCGCGCTTGTCCCTTATAAGTCTCTTTGGTCGTCTGCCAGTTGGGAGGATATTTCATGGAGATCTTGCCAAAATGAAATGAATTCCATGCAGCAGCCTGACCATAGCTAGCAAATGCAATCAAGCAGGATAGAGCTGCAAATAGGAGGTGTCTGATAAGGGGCATATGGAGGGTTTCTGATAAAGATAAAGAAAACAACCCCTATTTTAAAGTCCGTCGGGGACCTCTTCACCGCCAGGCCTCGGTAATTATTATTCACGCTTTGGACCGGCTTATCCATTAAACTGTCATTCCCGTGCTTTTGCCGGGAAAACGGTCACGCCTACCGAAATGCAGTCGCGCCCCGCTGCGCAGGTTGTTAACTTAGCAAAATGACAACTACAATCGCAGTCGTATCGCTTTTTCTGACCGTTACGCTGAGCATGGGCGGTGGCCTATACGAAATACTGGTTATATATCCGGGCTGGAAACATGATGTGAATCCGCTGACCTTGCGGGCCAGGCTTCAATCATCAGGGCAAATCCTCGCCGCCAAACGTTTTTGGCCGATTGTTTCGCCAGCACAAATTTTACTGTCAGTGATCAATATCCCCCTCGCCTGGAATCACGCAGGCGGCGGACAGGCTTGCTGGCTGGCTGCAGCCGTGGCTGTTTTTATCAGCAGGCTGATCACCTTCAGCTACTTTATCCCGGTGATGATCCGCAAGATCATGCAGCCTGAAAACATCGAGGCTACCCGTCTTCGAGCCATTGTAAAACAATGGATTACTTTAAGCCCGCTCCGTTTGGTTTTTGAGATCTTCGCCTGGATCATGCTTGTTGTGGCGCTGATGCATTTATAGCTTGTCATGAAATTCAAAAAAAGCTTTTAAAACCTCTTTCGGCGTTTCCACATGGGGGTAGTGTCCGGAATTTTCGAGCAGGATAATATCTGCATTGGGAACCTGTCTGTCGGAGGGTGTGCCATGCTAAACACTTTGGTCAGACTTTTTTTCAGCGACTTTTCAGACATCAATTTAACTACAAGAGGCCCCAAAGGAGACAATAGCAATTTTTGTATGAATAGAGCCCGATGTGTTTCAGGGAATATGCCTCCATTCAGGAACACACATGACAGCCAGTTAACCTTTGAAGATTTTTCAAATTGGCGCGCTAAAAGTTCCTGGGCAATAGTGTCACCTAAATCGTGCGCTAATATATGAGCCTCCTTGACTCCTGCTTTAGCGGCTAATCCCTCGACAATGTCAGCTTGTAAACTAATTGGCAACGGTTGGTTGGGCTTAGCCGACTTCCAAAGCCCGATCAAGTCATGAACCAATACGTCAAATCGTTCAGATAAAGAAGGCCATATTGCTTCGAAGTCCCATGATGATGAGGGAAACCCATGAATACAGATCAGTGGCGTCCCGCTTCCTGTCCGTTTGAAGAAAACCTTTAGGTCATCGAACATTTCTGTTCTTCCATCCAGATACCATGCTTCCGAGCTCATATTTACCTGGTTGCTGTTGGTGTTTTTGTTTACATGGTATAAGATACAACCTTCTGCCGAAAAGCCTAAGTAAAACCAATTATTCCGAACGGAGGTTTTCGGTAGGGTTGACAATGGCCGCACGGATGACACGCAGGCTGATGGTGAGGAGGCTGATCGTAAGGGTGATCAGACCGGCCAGCAAGAAGATCCACCAGGAGATGGTAATACGATAGGCAAAGCTTTGCAGCCAGCGGCGCATACCCAGGAAGGCGATTGGGGACGCGATGGCGAGGGCGATCCCCACCAGCACCATAAATTCCTTATTCAATAAGAAGACGATGTCGGCAACGCCCGCGCCCAGCACCTTGCGGATGCTGATCTCTTTCTTTTTGCGTTCGACGGTGAAAAGGATAAGTCCGAGCAGGCCGATGCAGGAGACGAAGATCGTGACGATGGTGGATATCCTGACCAACCAGGACAGCTGCTGATCCTTTTTGTAGAGCCGGGCGATGCTGTCATCGAGGAAGGTGTAGGTGAAGGGGCGATCGGGGAAGAGGCTTTTCCAGAGGGTCTCCAGGCGAGGCAGCGTCCCATGGTTGGTTAAAGTGATGCGGAGGCCGATACTGTTGTCCAGGTTTGCGACCCGGGCGATGACAAGGGCGGGGATCGGAGTATGCAATGAGCTGATGTGGAAGTTCGCCACAACGCCGACAATAGGATGGGTCTCGCCCTGCCAGGTGAGGGAGTGGCCAAGAGCGTCGGCAGGTTTTGAAAAACCAAGAGCCTTGCTATAAGTTTCGTTGATGATGAACTCTCTTAAGCTGTCGCCGGAGGAGAGGTTGCGGCCTGCCAGCAGACGCATGTGATACAATGGGATGAACTGTCTGTCGCCCGTCTGTAATTTGACCTCGATCCTGCTATCGGTCCGTTTATCGAGCTGCATGGGGAATTCCATGGAGGCCATGCCGGCGGGAGAGTGGTTTTGCATCGCTGCCTGCTGTACTCCCGGGATGCTCAGCGCCTGTTGGGCGAAGAGACGAAGCCGTTGTGGCGGTGTATCGAAGTCCGTGACAGTAACCACGGCGCTGCTGGAAAAGCCCATGTCCGCATCGAGCATATAGTTGATCTGGCGACCGACGACGAGACTGGCGATGATGAACAATAAAGAGATCGAGAACTGGAAGACGATAAGGATGCGGCGTAGGGTAAATTTTTGAGTGTTTTGCAGCTGTGCGTTTCGGTTGAATTGCAATCGGACAAGGCTGACAGCCGGATAAAGTCCGGCAAGTAGGGAGGTAACGACAATGATCCCGGCGGCGAAAAGTAGATTGGCGCTGCTGATGGGGTTAAAAGGGAGGTTTTCGGGAAGGTAATTGTGAAAGAGTTGCATGACCGGGCGGACGAGCGCCAGGGCGATAATGGCGGACAGAGCGGTAAGGATAGCTGTTTCCGTTAGCGATCGAAGGATGAGTCTGAAATGAGTGGCGCCAAGAATGCGGCGGATGCCGACGTCCTTTGCCTGCTGCAGAGATTGAGCCGTAGACAGGTTGATAAAGTTGACGATCGCCAGCAATAAGATGAATACCGCGGCGCCGATGAGACCATACAGGGCAGGTCGGTTTGCCTTGCGGAAATCATCGTTCGTATAGGCTTCGTTAAAGTGAACGTCGTCGAGAGGCTGTAGGACTAGGCTGAATCTAAGCAGGCGCAGGAAGGAGTCGGTGGCGATGTGGCGTTGCAGTAAAGCATCGACCTGGGCTGCGGCCTGTCCCGGGTTTGCGTTTTTAAGGAGCTTTACGAAAGCCTGAACGCCGGGGATGCGGGGATTGAAACGCCATTGGTCGTTGTGGTAGATTCGATATTTATCTTTCAGGAAGCTGTGGCTGATGGTTGGGAAAGAGATGAAGTCCGTGTACGGGAAATCCGTGTTGCCCGCATAGTCTTTGATGATGCCCGAGACACGGACATGCAAAGAGTCGTCGTAAATGACCTCGCGGCTGAGGTATTGGGAAGCAGGCATGTCGCCGAAGTAGTCATGGGCGCGACTTGCGGTGAGCACCACGCTGTAGGGCTGCTGTAGGGATTGGGATGGGCCGCCGGCAAGCCAGGTATGGGGGAAAATGGAAAAATAGTCTTTGTCAGCGAGGATAGTGGTACCCGTGAGGCTGGGATCTAGCCGAACAGGAGGGGTGGCGCCAGATCCGTTGTGTTCGTCGTGTGAAGGGATAGTAATGCTGACATCATACGTATAATAGCCAGTGACAGCTTCGATAAAGGGGATCTCTGTGCGGATAGCGTCCGGGGCAGGGGCGAGGATCGTTTTACCATAGCCCTCAGTGAGGACACCATTGCCGTTGTCTTCCTGCAGGCGTCCGCCGATGCGGTAGATGCGATCACGGTCGGGGTATGAGCGGTCAAAGCTGAACTCATAGCTGACAATGTTGTAGATGACCAGACAGGCGCAAAGCCCCAGGGTAAGACCCAGGATATTGATACCCGTATAGACCTTGTGACGGGCAAGAAAGCGTAGGGCGGAACGGAGCTGGTTGTTGGACATAATTCTGGCTGGTTGTCCGTGAGATGCTGGGAGGGGAAAATTCCACAGAAATGGCCCAAAACAAAAACCCGCTGAAAATCAGCGGGTCGAAGAGGATATTGCCCTAAAAAGAGAATTATCTGACCGATCAAAAGACCCCAATCTGTTTTAAAAAGAGGAAGATATAGTTAGGAATGTTAGTACGGCTGGGTATTGGGCAGTTTTGGGTGGCAATTCACGAAATCGGCCTGCAACCCGCGAAAGTCTTTGGCGGAACCAGCAAAGCGTCTCACAAAAATAGAACGGAAAGCGGAGCCGCCGCTCCAAACGACCGAGCCTGCCGCCTCAAACAATTAATAAATTGATTTATCGTTGAGAATAAAGAAACCAATTCCACCCCTACGATGAAGGCAATTTTTGTGCTGTTTTTACTGCCATTGCAACTCTTTTCCCAGGATCTTTCGGGAATTTGGGTGGGAACGATCGCCACCTCCCAAATACAAATGCCATTTGAACTGGCAATCAACCAGGATATGACCGGTTATTCGATGATTACTTTCATGTTTAAAGGTGCTGAAAAAATAGCCGTTAAGAAAATCACCCTGATCCGGAAGGATAGTACTTTTACTATTTCGGATGATAAACTGATCTACAATAATTTTACGACCCGGTCCCGCAACATCAAAACATTTTGTGAACTGTCCATTAAGATGGTTGATAGCATAATGGTTTTGAGCGGACCTTTCCACACACGAACGCGGGACCTGCGGGCGGGCGACGAGGATCTGTCTACAGGAACCATCACGGTTCGAAAACAAAATAACCAGGCTCAAACAAGGCTGATCGATAAACTCGACAGTTTGAAATTGTCAAATACCCTTGCGTTTTCAAATCCTAAACCAATTATAAAAGAAAACCCGGTAGTAGCAGTATCCGAAAAAGAAGCCCCTGCGGTGGCTGAGATTCCGGAGAAAGATTTAACAGCCGTTAAAGTGCAGCAACAAGTAAGTTCTGAGAAGGGAAAAAATGAACATTATAGTTATGCGCTCAATAATATAACTACTGCATCTGCCATTCCGACTAATCAAAAAATTATTGGGGCTGCAGCAGAAATTTCGTTACGTAAAATAGAAGTTATTCGTACTATTGATTTCAAATCCGACAGCCTTACATTGGCTTTATATGATAATGGTATTGTTGATGGAGACACGGTAAGTGTAGTTTTGAATGATGAAGTGATTATTCCAAAACAGGGCCTTACTGAACAAGCATATCGAAAAGTCATAAAGATACCACCCGGTCTGGGTGATTCTCTGCAATTGGTGATATATGCAGAAAACCTCGGTTCCATTCCACCGAATTCCGGCTTGCTAATTATAGAAGATGGCTCCGACCGTTACGAGGTAGGATTCGAGGGAGATATGAAAAAAAGCGCCGCGGTGAAATTGAGAAGAAGGCGGTAGTGGTAATCTTGCCTGAACAGATGCCGAACTTTATTAGCTCTGATTTACAGATGCTTGGCTCCTTCTCAACGATTCAATATGGATAAATTTTGGTTTTGCGTCAAATGGTTATGAAAGCATTCATCGCCGGCTTTTTTATAATAATGACTTTGACCGCTACTGCCCAACCCAAAGATTCTTGCCAATATTCAATTACACTCAAATACCCAAAGAAAGCAATCGAAAATAATATTTCAGGAGAGGTAATAGTTGAAATAGATCAAGATGAAAATGGGATATTATCCAACCCAGTTGTCATTAAGAGAATAGGTTATGGATGTGATGAAGAAGCTCTTCGAATCGTTAATATGAAAATTAACGGTATTAATAAATGCCAAATACGATATAGACCTCAAGCTAAAGGTAAGGTGAGGGTTAACGTCAATTTCACGACGCCACTTGAATGAGTCACATTCGCCTTCGGAGCTAAATCGAGCTTAATGCACCCGATGATGGACAGTGATTTGTCCCACTTGGTACTTCTAAATAATTTACTTTGAAGCACATTTATAAATAGCAAAACAAAGAAAACCAACGAGCAGTAGCTGATTAATAATTATATCATATCTTCTTTTCGGAAGTTTATGTTCTGGATATTGCATTTCCCATTTGCCAGTATTCGCAAATCCAAATAGCATTCCAGGTGTCACAGGAATGCGTTCAACTCTTTCATTGGGCGGCCTAAAAATTGATCCTCCAAAATTGTTTCCTTCTTCGGCGTGATGGAAATACCAACGGTAAGACGAAATATCCACCTTATAGTCTTTGGAGAACTTATCTATAAGTTCCCCGAAATCGTCCCCATCACACCCTAGATCATTGACAATATCACTAGTTTCATGCACCTCATCCAAGGCGCAGCCAGTGTGATTTCCTACAAATTTTAATATCTCATCAATCTGATACATAAATGGTAGCCTTTCGAATTATACCGTCATCCTAAATTAATAAAGTTGATGGTAACAGGAATCGAACCATTTGCCCTTGAATAAGAATGCCTTATGAATGGAAAGAAAATCGCAGAAAGCAAAACCCGCTGAGTAGCAGCAGGTTGAGAAACTTCTAGTCCTGAGCGAACAGATGTCGAACTTCTTCCACGCAGATTTACAGATTCTTGCCGCTATTTCTATACACGAATAGCGCCTGCCGGAGCTTGTCCGGTCAGAAACTCCTGGCGTTGTTCCTTGTCCCCTAAGTCCATCCGAAAACACTCGCACGATTTTTTGCATTTATCATCAAAATCATAAAAAAATTATCCGCGCCGAAAACCTACTGACATACTGTTGTCACTACCCGCCGATAGCTTTGTGTTGTACTTTTTACATTACTTAAAAATTAATAGCCATGTCAACGCAACAAGCAACATCGAACACCACCGTCGCTGTTTTCTCTACACAGGAATTACTTAAACACTGGCAGGGACATCGTGGCCTCACCCGCAAAATGATTGAAATCTTCCCTGAAGACAAGCTCTTTACCTATTCCATCGGCGGCATGCGCCCGTTCTCTGATCTGGTATACGAATTCCTCGGCATGGCAGTACCCGGCCTGCAAGGCATTGCCACCGGTAAATGGCAAAAGTGGGCAGAGGCTGACAAAGTGGACACCAAAGCGGCATTATTGCAACTGTGGGATGCAGCTACAGACGAAATCAACGCCATTTGGCCCACCATTCCAACCCATCGTTTTGCAGAACAGGATGTGGCATTTGGCCTATGGCCCGGTACCTGCCTTTCTTTTCTTTTTTATTTTATCGATAACGAAATACACCACCGCGGACAGGCATACGTATATTTAAGAAGCCTGGGTATTGAACCACCCGCTTTCTGGGACCGTCCCTAAAACAATTTGAATGAATATGAAATTGCATGGTTGATAACAGACCGTGCAATTTTGTTTGCCCAGGGTTTTGTCTGTTTTACTAACTTCCGATCCGAAGGACCATGCCTTTCCCGTTTTTCTTTTCCCAGAACAGCCCTTTCAAGGGTAGAAAATCGAAACTACGCATGCTCCAATAGGAATGCAGGATCGACCTTTAGCTTTTTATATACAGACTTCAAAAAAGCCACATCCGGCTTCCTTTTTCCAGAGAGGATTTCCGAGAGCTTTGACTTTCCCAACCCAAGCGTATCAGCCAACTTGGCCTGGGTCATTTTGTTCTCATACATCTTTTGCTCCAATAGTTCAGTTATTGTCTTAGGCGCCTTAAAAGGCTTAAGCCCTAATACATTGTCCTCATACTCTTCCGCAGCCTTTGCCATTGCTGCAAGGGATTTCAGTTCCTTTGCAGTGAGATTGCCCTCACCCTTGTTCATCAGATCATAAATGGCGACCATTGTTTCATGATAGCCTTTCTTGGATGTAATAGCATGTTTCATGATGAGTTAATGTTTTTTTAATGGTATCATGGCTCTCGCAAGCTCGGGTTATATTCTACTTTTTAAACTGAGCTTTGGAAGCGTCGAGCTTATCATATTCTTTATGTGTCCCAACGAATAAAATAAACACAGTTCTTACTTTAAAAATAATCAAGGCTATCAGCCTGTACTGATTGCCTTTTATATCAAATACGTACCGATCATTACCCACAGCATCTGCTGTATTGAAGGTCTTTTTCAGTTCGCTGAAGTTTCTCCAATCTGCAACCTGGGTCTCGTTGTACCATTTCATCAAGGCAGCCTCAGCATCCGAGTACTTTTCAGCAAATTCTTTGAGAACTGCTTTGGAAATGATAACCATCGTTCGTTTTTTAACGCGAGCAAAGATAGAATAATATTCTAAATTATAGAATTTTGTTCAGATAATCAGAATCATGCTCAATTGAGCTCCAAACCCGGCCGGAATCGAATTACAACAATCTGATTATATACTTATTATGTTCGCTTCGAGAAGTTGGAAGCCTTATATCGAACTACATAATGAACTAATTATCACTGGGTTATAAATGAGATGATGAGAGAGGTAGTCCTGCCCGAACAAATATCGAACCTTTTTCGCCAAGAATTGACAATTCTGCAAGACCTTCTTTGACATGAGCCAATGTAATAAATGACATTATTGCAATTTGAAGACATTAGCGTTTGCCTATTTTGACCTTGAATGTGTTGGTTTCGTATCTTTTATATGCCTCCAATAAGCTATCGATTTTACGATTCCACATTCCTTGCATTATGGTATCCTTTGCGTGATCGGTCTCCAAATCATACCTGGCATTTAAGGAGTCAATAAAGACTGTTTTCTCGCCAATATGGACATAAAAATCGTAGTCGTACAAACTTCCGCCTCTCCAATCCTGTAAGTACTTTCTTATTTGCCGTGCAGTTATTTCTGAAATATCAAAATGCCTTCTTTCATGGTTAAGCAGGTAGCTGTTAAGAGGTCTTCTAACTTTCCAGGACGAGTCCTTTAAAAAATACGCAATGACTTCTACCTTTATTACATTACCCAAAAATATAGGCTTGTAATTTATAAGCGTCGCCGTCGTAGCAATCTTATCCGTAATAAATGGAGGCCGTCCTTGAAAATCTCGCCAATGAACGATACTATCCGCACTCCATGGAATGACATTTGGCGGAATGGGCAGTCCATATTTCACATGTGAATGACAGCCCAGGAAAATGGGGAAGGCAACGTACCAAAGTCTTCTATTGATCGCCATTATTTTCTACTGTTCGCGGGAAAATCATTTAACCAATCCCTAGCCGATTACTTTGTTATTGGACCCTGCTCGGGTGATTTTATCTCTCGCCCTGTTCCAAACGATCCTTCTTGCTTTAGAATGTAATCATTCAACTCTCGATTTGGATATTCGCCATCATATGACCAAATTTCAAGGTAGTCTATGATCCCTTTACTAACAAAAACTTGCGCCATTGCTCCAACACCTAACGCGGATGACGCTACTGAGATGCCATCTAACCTCATTCCGTCTTCCAGACGCTTATACTTTTCAATACCATCAGAAGTTTGGAAGGTTACAAATAGCCCTGCTCCTGTATAATCATATTTCGCATCAGTCAAATAATTGACTTGAGGCCTCAACGATTTGCCATATTCATCCCCATCCAACAACAGATCGAGAATATCTAAAACAAGCTTAGAAGAAATCATATCCATCCCAATTTAGGATGTTTCCGATTCCAAAAACGATAAATCGTAAAAGTTTGAAAATCAAAACACTGAGAGAAGGTGGTAGCCCTGCCCGAACGGATGTCGAACTGCTATGTAGAAAAGCTGTGCAGTATGGTCGTCGGTTGACTACATTAAATTACATTTAAACGGCAAGCCATCAAAAAATCTTCAACTGCTATTTGCGGTCATTCCGCCCTGCAGAAGCCGCCCTTAGTTATTTAAGTTTATGAAAGAGGTGCGCCTACTAGTTTTTGTTATCGATGTAACCGTTCGAAAATTGCGCTTTCCTCCTTTGATCATAAGTTGTTTCTATGATGGCATGCGATGGATAAATAATTTTTTGTTATCACCCAATTGGGACTATGATTTTTTATTCTTCAGTCGAATAGCGGTTTATTGCTGCCGTTAAATCATGGTTCCCATTGGGAAATTTATTTATTTCTATTGCGTAACAAACCCTTGGTTCGGGGACGAAGAATAACCCGCATCGTACATTTGAAGCTTTTGAACAACACCTTTCGCTATCAACGCCAATTTCCTGGTTACTTTTACGATCGCGTGTCGACTGTTTTTAACAGCATGTTTCCGATAATACTTTAGCAGGGAGGAATCATTTCTGATGGCGATCCAGGAAGCCTCCACCAGCAAGGGGCGTAAATGCTTATTGCAGCGGGGTTGTATCCCTTTTACCTGTATGCTGTCTCCGCTGCTGTGTTGCCAGGGAATAAGGCCCAGGAAACTACAGTATTCCGCAGGATCCTTGAACCGGTTAAAATCCCCGATCTCCGCCA
>MKTZ01000020.1 GCA_001898505.1 Sphingobacteriales bacterium 50-39 | reverse complement strand
ACTTTACAGGACAGGTTATCGCGAACTATCTCGCTCATGGTAACCCCATGGCCAGTACCAACAGCAATACCCACATCAAGACCAACTTGAACTATGACCATGCCAACCGGCTGCTGGAAGTATACAAGACCATCAACGATGCTGATAGCACGAAACGGCTGCTGGCCCGGAGCGACTATGACCAGATGGGACAGCTGAAGCAGAAACACCTGGGGCAATTACCCACGGACGGTAGCTTCCTGGAAACCCAGGATTACAGCTACAATATCCGCGGCTGGCTGAAAGGGATCAATAAGGATTATGCTAACAACGATAACAGCCATGGAGGCAACAGCCGCTGGTTTGGGATGGAGCTGAGCTATGACTGGGGATTTGGGACTAATCAACTAAACGGCAATATTGCTGGTACCAAATGGCGGAGCAAAGGCGATGGTGTCCAACGGGCCTATGGCTTTGCTTACGATGCGGTGAGCCGTTTCTTAGCGGCTGACTTTAACCAATACAGCGGCAGTAGCTGGGACCGGACAGCGGGCATCGACTTCTCCGTGGTGATGGGGAATGGTGTCAATGGCGACTCCGCCTATGATGAGAACGGGAATATCCGGACCATGCTCCAATCGGGCTGGCAGTTGGGAGGCAGTCATTTGATCGACTCCCTGCAATACGGCTACTTTAAAAATAGCAACAAGCTGAAAAGTGTTGTCGATGGGCGGAATGATCCACAGACGACGATGGGTGATTTTAGGACATCGGCGTTAAGTCCCTATCATGTGAACAAGGATACGACCGCTACCGACTATGTATACGATGTAAATGGCAACATGACCCGGGACCTGAACAAGGACATTGGGTCATCCACCGCAGATGGTATTACCTACAATCACCTGAACCTGCCCTGGCAGATCAAAGTAAGGAGCGCGACCGGCACCAAGGGTACGATCACGTATATCTACGATGCCACCGGCAACAAGCTGGAGAAGCGGACCCTGGACAGCATGGGGAATGTCCAGACCCATACCGCGTATATCGGATCGCTCCAATACCAGGGAAAGAATACCTATACCGGCAGCAACCCAGCGGATACGTTGCAGTTCTTTGGGCAGGAAGAAGGCAGGGTACGAGTCGTTACCGACACGACGACCGGACAGCCCCGGGCGAGCTTCAAGTACGACTACTTCATCAAAGACCACCTGGGCAATACGCGGATGGTATTGACGGATGAACAGGAGTCGGACAAATACATTGCGGCTACCATGGAAGTAGCGGACAGCGTTCAGGAAAACCTCTATTACAGTAATCTCTCCAATACGAGGGCCGCCTTGCCAGCCGGCTACCCCACCGACACGACGACCAACCCCAACAACAAGGTCGCCCACCTGGGGGGCAGCACCGGCCCCAAGATCGGTCCGGGTATTACGCTCAAGGTGATGGCGGGCGATCAGTTCAGTATCCGGGTAAGCAGTTGGTATCGACTGAATGGGGCAACTCCAGGAGCCCCCGCGAATCCGTTGACCGATATCCTGGCTTCTTTGATCAGCGGCGTGGGAAGCCTTCCGGGGGGAGGGCATCCATCTGCCTCCGCGCTTCAGACCAACAGCGCTCCATTAAGCAGCAATATCACGCAGTTCCTATCGGATACCGGTTCAGCTATCAATAGCAGCAAGCCCCATGCTTTTGTCAACTGGGTGCTGTTTGACAATCAGTTCAATTATGTGGCGGAAAGCAGCGGATTTGACCAGGTGGGAAGCGACACGACCCTTAAGAAGCATGTGCTGATGAATTTGCCGGTGACAAAGAGTGGATATTTGTATATTTACCTGAGTAATGAGACACAAAATGTCGATCTGTTCTTTGATAATTTGCAGGTGACACATACGAGGGGGGCCATGTTGGAGGAAGATCACTATTATCCGTATGGACTCACCATGGCCGGGATATCGGATAAGGCGTTGAAAACACAATATGCCCAGAATAAATACAGATATAACGGAAAGGAATTACAAAATAAGGAGTTTAGCGACGGCTCAGGGCTAGAGGAGTATGATTATGGAGCGAGGATGCAGGATCCCCAGTTAGGTGGTTTTCATCAGATAGATCCTAAATGTGAAATTTTCGCTCATTATACGCCATATAGTTATTGTTTTGACAACCCACTCTTGTTTATTGATCCAGATGGAATGCTGGCGAAATATAATTGGGATGGACCAAACAAAGGGCAGTACACAGATAATGGAAAGGTTGTCAGCTGGGATGAAGTTCAGAGTCAATACCAAATAGGTGATTTTTCAAATGATTTAAGTGTATTGGTTGCCCCAGAGTATACAGACAACACACAAACTGAACTGAAAAACGATTATGGGACAGGTGCTTTAAAACTAATGGTTGACGCAGCCAATAAAACAAACGGTACATTGAGGGTTTTACATGTGAAAGATGCCAATGATGCCGCAAATCAAATCGGCAACATAAAAGGTTTGATATCAAATTTGTTTTTTGCGAGCCATGGAGATGCTAAAAATGGAGATGCTAAAAATGGACCGCATAGGGCTTATTTTGCTATCGGATCTACATTTTTTCACTCAGAAGATGTACTAAAATCTTCAGCATTATCTAGAATAGCAAAGAAACTATTGAGTACTCCTGGCCCTATGCCGAGCGCAGCGGAAGTAGTTGTATTTGCTTGTGGGGCTGGCGGAAACTATAACGGGGGTGTTGAATTGTTAGAAGCTGTAGCCAAGAAACTGCATGCGACTGTTTTCGGACCTCAAGGCCTAGGTCAGGTTACTCCCAATTTATTCCGTGGAGCTCAGATTCAAGGTCTTCCAGTAAACGATCATGATCCAGTTAGTTATTCAAATGCGCTAAAAAACCAAGGCAATTTCACTAGAGTTAATGAATATGGATCTTCGTATCAAGTTCAGACGGTTAAAAATGTTTATTTCGATGCTTTCGGAAAAATTCACTATACATATTAAATTATTCTCTGTGCTTAGAAGTGTCATTATATTTTCAGCTTTATTTTGTTCTTGCATTGGGAATCAAAGTAAAGAGGATAGGAACAAAGACAGCTCATTCCAAATAAAGATTGATCAAAACAAGACTGCTTTGAAAAAAAACGACCATTCACTCGATTCCGTTTTTCTTGAGTATTGGTTAGGGTTCGTTGATGTTGTAAAGAATTCGAATATGACTTTCTTTAATGAAAGGTCATTGGATAGTATTGAAAATAATGGTAAAACAATAAGCCTTAACGAATTTAATGGTTCTTATTTCCGAAAAGTTTTTGATTCAGTTCTAAGATCGCGGTTAGATGATGCTACAAAAATTAATTTTAGTGATTTCGAAGTTGATAGTGATGCATTGCAAAAATATAATTGGACGAAAGTTAAACTAACAAACAGTGTAATTAAGCAAGCGGCAATAACAAAGAGTGAAAAAGATCCCGAAGGCCAGGTAATTGTGGTGCTCGAATTTGTCAAGACAGAGCGCGGCTATAAATTTTGCGGTTGGAAAGAATTTGGTTCAGGATCGACGGGAATAAAATGAACAGTTTAAGAAAGAGGATAGTAATTACCACTCATTTGGGCTGACGATGGCAGGACTTTCCGATAAGGCGTTGAAGGGTCAATATGCTGAGAACAAATACAGATATAATAAAGGGTCGGAACTGCAGAATAAGGAGTTTTCTGATGGAAGTGGGTTGGAGGAATATGACTTCGGAGCTCGTGAATATGACTTACAAATAGGACGAATTCAGCAACTAGATCCTTCGGCGTCAACATTTGTTGGAATTACCCCATATTCTTATGCGGCCAACAACCCTGTTCTGTTGACTGATCCTAACGGTAAAGATTAGACCTTCTCCCTTGTTTGGAACAAAGATGGTAGTTGGTAAACATATACTTCAAAGGCCAATTTTTAAACAGCAGCAGAAATAAGGGGATAAATACAAATGCATTAGCTACCACAGTTAAACACCAATTCGAAAATGTGTTTAATACATCATTTGCAAAGGATAAAGATGGTCCAACAATCACCGTGACTGCAACTGCTGAAATTACATCAATCGATAACAAAGATCAGTTAGCAAAGGATGCCACTTTGTTCGATGTGAGGGACAGCGAGCCATGTAACGATCAAAAAAGAAAATTACACTAAAGATAGTGTTGAAGTGTTAAGGCAATTGAGAAATATTTTGGCCAAACACGAAGATTTTTTTTATAGCAAAGCTTATTTTGATTCTACAGAATTAATAATTGATAGTATTCTTTACAGTCCGGACTTTAATAGTATATTCATATAATCTGATTGACAAACGGTTTTGGGATTGCCCTATTTGGGAAAAAATCGAAGACGAAAAAATAAAAAAGAAAGAGTTTGAGGAGGAGAAAAAAAGGCATTCCGAAAATGTATATGAACCCAAAAAATAGTTTCTGTACAACCAACAGTTAAACCTAAAATTGAAAATGGAAGCTCCCGAACACTCCAAACTTATCGATGGAATTCTTATTGTTGAGAATGACAGTCTTCTGCGGAGGGGCAAAACGCCAGACCAGGTCCACCCTGAAATAGCGGAAGATATTGTCGATGCCCGTACCCGCCTCTACATAACCATTGCCTCTTAAACTCCGGAGACGATAATTGGGGAAGTCCTGTAGGTTAAGCCTTCTGTCGCTGGCGGACAGATCACCCCATACCGCCTTTACATTCCAGAATTGCCGCAAAGAAGTCTTCCGTAAAAAGGGGAGGAGGTTGAGCAGCTTTTTCTCGAAATTGTGTTCCAGGAAAAATCCCGCATAACGATCACTGATATACTCGAATCGGTTCATCAGGTTGAAGGAATTCTTATTGTAGTAGTATATTTCATTGCCCGGATGGATCTCCAGGAGCATAAAGGGCAGCGGATCGCCAAATATCTTGCCCCCAAACACCCGGTAATCGACCTTGCCCCAGCGGGGGATACGGAAACTTTGGGTCAGGGCCAGGTTCAGCTTTTGGTAACGGTAGCCATCACCTAAAAAATCCGGGATGCCGGCATACAACCCAGCTTCTATCACAGGGTTCTCCCCATGGAGACGGAACTCTTTTCTTTTGGTGCGGACGACCTTGGCGCCCGGAGAATAGCGGAGCTTGAGACCTACTTCACTGCTGACGATGGTATGGTCGTCATTTACCGACAGCATCTCTTTCGGAGGCAGGGGCGTAAACGTAGTAAAGTCCGTGCGCGAGAAGGACAGCCGTGCGGAAAAGATATTGCCCCACTCTTTCTGTACCCAGACCTTTACCTCTTTGTCCAATAAAAATTTTTGTCGGATGCCCGGCCGGCGGATCAGCTGGCTGAACAGGTTGTCCGTCGTGATGTCTTCGTCATTGTTGCGGCTACGGCCGTTGTCGAGGTCCTGCGTATAAGATGCATGAACGCTGTAGCCCTGCTGACCAGGGAATTTATAGGTGAACTCGCCTTTGCCTTTCAATTTCTTGTCCCTAAAACCATAGGCCAGATAGCCATGCAGCCAGAGCTGCTCGCTAAAGAGCTTGGTAGTGGCCACGTCAAATCGCAATCTGACCCGCTCCAGCTGATTGCCGCTGACCCATTTGAACCAGGGACCTATTTCTATCTTGCCCAGCTGTTTGCGGCCATCTACGATAAAGGTGGCGACGTCGACATATTTTTTAAAGAGGGGCATTTTCTGTAAGGTGTCGATCATCTTATAGACATGCTCCTCGTTGACGCTCAGCGGTTCGGCCCGGTGTGTCCTCCAGAAGCCCGTATCCTTATCCCGGGCTCCTTCCTGGATGACTACCTTTTCGTTACGGACATTTTTTGCAAGCGCCTCCAGGGTAGAAGGCTCGTTCATATGTATGTTGCTGTACAGGCTTGTTTTCCGGGCTATAAAGGCCAGCTTGCCCTTTTTCAGCGGGGACAGTTCTGCCACGAACTTGTCCTTTGTAAAGACCCAGGAGCTGTCGCTGCGCCGGGTGAATTGCTGTATCAGGCTCATACGCTGGACAAAATTGATGCTGGCAGTGGAGGACATGTTCAGCGTGATCTTCTCTATGCCCCAGCTCGCATGATGGACCCAGCAATCTCCCGAGAACGTGTTCTCCCCATCTCTTTTTGGCGTAAACAGCAGATGGAGGTACCGCTCGCCCGCAATGTATTGTGTATCCGCCCCCCGGTAGTTGTAATATTGATCGCCCACCGAGCTCAGGGGGCTGATAAATTCCTTGCCAAAGAGCGTCATATAGTTGTCATAGGAATTGATCCGCGTGTTGAGACCGCCCAGGTATTGAAGGATGGACTCGTTTTTTACGCCATTGGTCTTGATGGCCTTTATTTCTTCCCTTTCCCGGAAGGGGTGGGTAGCGAAATAACAATCGGATATCGACTCGGTGATAAAGACGGGCAGAAAAGGCTTATCTTCCGACACGCTGTCGATGTTATCCAGTATAAATCCAAAAGGTTTTAGTAATTTGTACTGTTCGAATTTTTTTCGGCTGAAATTGTCGATATCTACCTCCACCTTATTGTATAACTCATAGGAATAGCTCTCCTGTTTGTAAGGATTGTTGATGGGCTTGTTAGCCACGATCTTTTTCCACCAGAGGAGCCCCCTGTTGTATTTGGATTTGACCACCACTTCGCCGGCATCCCGGGTGTCGAGGAATACAGTGAGCACTGTCGTATCTTTCTGTAGCGCGAGCGGCACCATTTGTATCTGAAAGCCTACGGAACTGATGAGCAGCGTGTCTACCTGGTGACGGCGCGCCTGGATGCTGAAATTGCCGGCGCTGTCGGAGATGATGCCCTGTCCCGATCTTTTCCAGGACACACTGGCGAATGGGATACGTTCTTTGGTGAATCGGTTGGCGATAGTGCCCTGTACGATGGTATGCTGGGCGGTGCTCGTATCTGCCAGACCCAGAGCAAGCAGAATGAAAAAAAGGTAATATTTTCTAGCTTGTCTTAGCCACATGGTGTCAGGTTAGGGGAATAAGGAGTATTCCGCTTTAAAGATAACATTTCGGCACTAAAATAAAAGCGATTATCTTAAAAGAGTTACATATGAAAATCAAACTATCTGTATTGTTTTTGACGGTAGGCATCCTGGGTAGGGTCGGGGAGGTGGCTGCTGCTTCAGATACTTTATTTTACAACTATATAAACAGCGGCAAAATCGTCGGGCAGCAATGGGTATGGCAGAAAGGGCTTCACGACTATTATTACTATGATGAGTACAATGACAGGGGGAGGGGCCCGTCCATTCATAGTCATATTATGACGGATGCCAGAGGAGTGATCATTTCAGCGGAGTTCACCGGGGTGGATTATGTAAAGGCGATGGTGCAGGAGAGCTTTCACGTCCGTAAAGGGAAGGCTTATTGGAAGAACAAATTCGAGGATGACTCGACCGTCTTCCGGAACGAATTGTATTCGGATATCAACGGTCCGTTGGCCGAATATGAGCTGATATTGAAAATGCTGGAGGCAAGTCCTTCCGGGGAAATGCAGGTGTTGCCCGCGGGAGTAAGGAATTTCAAGCAGCTGACGACCACCGAAGTGACGGATGAACATACGGGGCGGAAGCAGACATTGCGACTGGTGTCCTTTTCCGGCTTTGGAGGCGCTCCTTTCTATATCTGGTTTACGGCCGGGGGAAGGGTTTTTGGGTATGTATCCGACTGGTCATCCCTGGTCCAAAAAGGTTTCGAGTCGCATATACAGCAATTGCTGAGCCTGCAGCAGGTGTATGAGGGGAGATTCTATACCGATCTTTCCGCCCGGCTGCGGGAGAAGCCCGTTACAGGTATTGCCATTGTAAATACTACTTTATTTGATTCCAGGGCTGGCGCTGCGCTGCCTCATCAGACCGTGCTGATGCGGGGGGATAGGATCGAAAAGGTGGGAGATGCCGCCCGGGTGGCCATTCCCGCGGATTATCGTGTCATCAAGGGGGAAGGGAAATTCCTCATGCCCGGGCTTTGGGAGATGCACGGACATTTCAGCAAAGAGCAGGGGCCCTTTATGCTTGCCCAGGGGGTGACGAACCTTCGGGACATGGGGAACAGCTTTGAGCTGCTGCATATCCGGGATATGATACGGAAAGATTCGCTTTTAGGGCCCGATATCACATATATCTCCGGCTTTATCGACCGGGCCGGTGAGCTGGCTGCTCCCACGGGTGTGCTGATCAATAATGTAGAGGAGGGGCTGAAGGCCATAGCGGAGTACAAGCAAAAAGGGTATGACCAGATAAAGCTTTATAGCTCTATCGATCCAGCCTGGGTTAAGCCGCTGGCGGATCGGGCGCATAGGCTGGGGATGCGGGTTTGTGGTCATATACCCGCCTTTATGACGGCGAGCCAGGCCGTGGACGCAGGCTATGACGAGGTGACCCATATCAATATGCTGATGTTGAATTTTTTTGGGGACACCGTGGATACGAGGGGCATGAACAGGTTTTATCTCCCCGGTAGGAAGGGATACACCATCGATGTGGCGGGGCCGGCATTCCAGCAATTCGTCAGCCAGCTGAAAGCGCATCACACCGTATTTGACCCCACGCTGTCCGCCTTTGAAGATTGGTTTACCGATCTGCCCAAACATATGACAAAGAAGTATGTTCCCATTGCCGATTATCTGCCCGCCGAGATAAAAAGAGGCGCCATGAGCGGAACTTATATGGATGCGGACTCGCTGATCGACACGTATGCAAGGTCTTTTGTCAATATGAAGGCCATGGTAAAGGAGCTGTATGACAATGGGCTTATCGTCCTCGCAGGTACGGATGGCGGTATCCTTCAACATGAGTTGGAGATGTACAGCGACGCGGGTATTCCCAATGCGGAGGTGCTGCGAACGGCTACCTGGTGGCCGGCTAAGGTGTCCGGGAAGGAGAGTCTGTTAGGCAGCATCGAGGAAGGCAAAACAGCCAATCTGATCCTCGTCGATGGCAATCCCCTGCAGGACATGCGGGATATACGAAAGGTCTTTCTTACCGTGCGGTCGGGAGAATTGTACTGGCCCAAAAGCATTTATGGGACGTTTGGGTGGGGGTATTATTACTGATCCGGCTGGCCGGCCCGGCCGCTCCGGGCTGGCCAGCATTTGAAAATATTTAACAATGCCAATGCCTACCTTTGCTTGATGAAAAACTATCTATTTCAGCTGACGGCGTTTTTGATCCCTCTAGCTCTTATGACCGCCTGCCGGTCCTCCAGGAGTAGTGGTTCTGCACAGGAAGGGCAACCCGGCAGCTGGCAAAAACAGCCTTTGACCATCGATGGGAACGATAGTGACTGGGTAAAGCCACTACCGGGGCTTGATGCTTCGGAAAAGCTTACTTACGCCATGACCAATGATGCCGATAATTTATATATCATGATCTCCACCAAGGACCCGGCGGAACAGAATAAGATACTTTCCGGCGGCATGACCGTGTGGGTGAACAATCAGGGGGAGAAGAACAGCGATCAAGCCATTGGATTGGGCTTCCCGCTGGACCCGCATAGCAATCGGGAGAAACAGCTGATGGCCGAAGCCCGTCCCCAGGTGTATAAGGACAGGTCCGCCAAACTGGACGATGCCGATGAATACGAGCTGTATGGTTTCAGCCTGGATGAGCCGATACAGCATTATAGATATGACGAGGACAATAAGGAGGGTGTGCTGGTCCGTATGAACTACAATTCGACAGGGGACTTGGTGTACGAGGCAAAGATCCCGTTGAAGGCCGTTTATCCTAAGCTCTCACATTATACGGGCAGAGATCTGGCCGTAGGTATCTTTATCGAGGGCATACCGGCTCCTCCCGGCAGCAGAGGCGGTGGAGGTGGCGGCGGTGGCGTCTCCATCGGGGGCGGCTTGGGCTTTGGATCATTTGGCAGCGGTGGTGGCGTCGGATTGTCCATCGGCACCGGCTCACTCGCCAGGATCGGCGGAGGGAAAGGATCTCCGTATAAACCCAAAAAGATATGGCATGTGATGACCGTCGACAAACCCGCTACAAAACCATTCTGATCACTCTCCCATCCATGCCCGGAAGTCGGGCACCCGGTCCCTGCTGACGATGATCTCTTTGGGTGTAGACAGTACGGTGATCAGCTTCAGCCTGTTGCCATAATGTGGATAGACCTGGTCGATGGCATCGATGGAGATAAGATATGACCGATTGACCCGGAAGAATTGCAGCGGATCCAGCATTTTCTCCAGCTCTTCGATCCTGTAGTCAACCAGGAACTTTTGATTCCCCCGCGTACGGAAAAAGATGAACCTTTCTTCTGAATAAAAATAATATATATCCTCTGTCGGTATGGATTGCAGCTTCTGACCCTGTCTGACGAGAAACCGTTGACGATAGCCTCCCCGCGGCATTACGAGTATGAGGTCTGGCGTATATTCGTTGATCACGCTGTCGAGCGTAAATGTGCCGGACTGCCGGAATTCCACGGTGGCCGTCCTTTTCGATTGATCCTTTAAAGCCTGTCTCAATCGCTGTGTGAGCTGTCTTTCTTCAGAGATAACTATTATTCTCATACGGGTATAAAACGAAGTTGGGCCGGCAAAGTTATTGTCTGCCGGAAGGAGTTCCCATCTGCTATGCATGAACCGCTGGAATAATGCGATGAATTGCCCAAATCCGATCCGGAGCCAGCCGGCTTCGTCCATCCCACCGGCGGAAGGCTCTTTGCCCGGCCTGTCATTCCCGGATAGTTCCTGAATAAGCGCCATTGGTGCGTCATTTTGTGCAAGTGCTGCACATTGATGATGTCTATTCCCGGGCGACTGGTATTTTTAAGTACCCTAAAATCCAAACCTATGGTTAAGACTTCTATTCGAAAAGCCTTTTGTATCTGTATTTGTATAATGATCCTGATGGGCATGACCACCGCCCTCCGGGCGCAATGCCTGGTGGCTCCTCCCGCACCGGACTGCAGCGGGACAGAACCGCTGGCGAGCGATGGAGAGACTATCGGGACCAGCGTCAGCAAATGGTTTTATGGTAGTCCCCAGGTGTTCAGCGGTCTGACGATCAATGGCGGCACCCTCATCGTTTGCGGCAACCTGACGATCAATACCTTTAATTTCTATTCGGGCGTCATCTTTGTAAGACCCGGCGCCAGTCTGACCATCACCAGCGGTCCCGCCCTGCTCATGCAGGGAGGCTGCTATGTATATAATTACGGCACGTTCAATCTGCAAAGAGGGCTGGTACTGGACGGTGGGCGCGCCAGCGTCTCGCAGCCAAATGTATTTATCAACGCCGGCATCGCGTCGACATTGAGCTTACTGTTCGACTGGATGGTCATCAACAATCCATACAGCTGGTTTGTCAACGAAGGCAAAGCAAGCATGCACGGTATCGTTACAGACCTCAATTCGGCGGCGGGTAGTGTTTGCATGGGGTTGAAAAGCCAGATCTACCAGTCCGTGCTTATCAATAATGCTTATCATACCTATACGGCGCCTTCCGGGCCTGCCTGTGTTTCTGTCAGCAACAACGCTTATATCTGCGAGCAGGTGACGGGAGATGCAACGATGTATGCCTGTCTGGGACCTACTGAAACCACCGACAGCAGTTGCCAGGTGTCCCGGGGCAAGACAAAGCCCTGGGGCAATGCCCAGCTTTTCAAGGGCTGCACCATCTGCGGGTCTATCGCCGTCCTTCCGGTGTCATTCAGTGATCTTTCCGTCACCGCCAGGGGAAATGTCAACTATCTTCAATGGAAGATAGATCGCGTGGATCATAGCCACCGGTGGAGGGTTGAACGTTCTTCCGATGGCGTGAAATATGAGGCGATACCCGCCGATGTAAGGATGGCAGCAGGAGATGCGTTTTATTGTGAGGACATGCAACCTCTCGGGGGGGTGAACTATTACAGGGTGATATGTGTGACATCTTCTTCCGGCGTTTGGAACAGCAGAGTGGTTACGGTGAAAAGAGAGACGGGCCCTGCAACTCCGGTGATAAGCCCCAATCCTTTCAATAGTGTATTCCGGATCGTAATGCCGGCCGGAGAGCGCGCGGAAGAAATATCCCTAATGGATATCAAAGGGATGGAACTGATACATCTCCGCCCCGCCGGCGGTGAGGGGAACATCGTCGTCAATTGTGGTCATCTTCCAGCCGGGTGCTATGTGGTGAGGATAATAACGGCGAAAGAGGTTTATCTAAAGCGAGTGCTCCGGCGTTGAGAGGGCATGCTCTCTTTTGACTACCCGGGCTGTCTTGTGTTCGCCCGTATGGCTCCAACCCGGCGGCATCCAGATATAGAGGAATTTGTTCTTTAGCCCCGGTGCTTTGGCGATGTCTTTGAACAGACAGTAGAATTCTCCGAAGTACATATCGAGGAAGCTGCGGGTATTGACAGGGCGGGTAATACCATATTCTATTTCTTCGGAGGTTTTTTCGTCCTGGTAGGTCTTAAAGACACGATCCCAGATATTCAGCAGATTGCAGAAGTTGGTATCCATGTACAAGGGATTACGGGCGTGGTGTACACGGTGGTGAGAGGGAGTGAGGATGATCTTTTGCAAAAAACCCATCCGGCCGTCGCGCATGATATTTTCTCCCACGTGGATAAAGGCGCCCCATGTGCCGTCGATGGCCATGATGAGAAAGAGCAGCGGTGGATTTACGCCCGCCAGGATGCATAGGGAGGTGCGGATCACATCCGCATAGGGAGCTTCCAGGAAGAAATGCATATAGGTGACGGAGAGGTTCATGCTTTGTGGTGCGTGGTGGGTGGAATGGAGGCACCAGAAAAGACGCACCTTATGGCCAAAATAATGATAGATGAAGTGGGCAAACTCCCAGATGATGTATCCATAGATGAGCCAATACCACCTGAAGGTGGTATGGAAGAGGGCATGTTTTTCCAGGTGACTGATACACCAGCCTACCGCCGCGATGGAGATGAAGCGGGAAATAAACCGGTTGGCTATGAATACAAAAAAAGGCATCCGGTAGTCTTCGATCCTGAATCTTTTGTACACCAGCGCGCGTATGATCTCGATGAAGAGGAGGAAGGGGATGACGGGGGATATGGCGGACAGAAGACCCTGGGGGGTCGATAGGGCGGAATAATCTCCTTTGTGATACATGTCAAGCAAGGGGCGCAGGCCGCTGAAGCGAAGCAATTCGTCGGAGAGCGTGTTGAGAATTTCCATGTTCGAACAAATATACATGATCCGCTTTACATAAAAAAGTAGCCGGCTGCCACTTGACCCTTTTTCAAGATTTCGACAGCCGGCCTTGTTATTCTCTCATGTGTATAGGCTTTTTAGAAACCCGGATTGTTGGGCAGAAGGTTGGGATTTACATCCGTCTCCTGCTTCGGCACCGGGAAGAGCTGCTGACTGGCCGTGAAAGTAGCATTCCAGACAGTCTTATGCCCTACAAAATCATCCCAATTACCCGTCACGTCATTATGCACTTTCAGGGTGCGTATCATGTCGAACCACATCTTATTCTCGAAGCAAAGCTCAAAATAGCGCTCGAGCCATACTTCATGCTCAAAATCCGACTGGGAAGGAATTCCCACCAGGTCTCCCAGGTTGGCCCTTTCGCGTATCAGGTTCACATAGTGAATGGCGTCGCTGTTGGGTGTGCCCTCCGCCCTGTTGGAGGCTTCTGCATACATTAAATATACGTCGGCCAGACGATATATCGTGTAGTTTAAATCGGATTTTGCCGTATTTGTTACAGCCGACGAATCGAACCATTTATAGATGTAGTGATACTGGAAATTGACCGTGGCGCCTGTCTTGATATTGGGGTAGCTGGTATAGAAGAACTGGCGTTCCGCGATACGCTTGTCCGACGGGTCGAAGGAGTGGATAAACTGATCCGTCGGGTGCACCGAACCATATTCATCCGAATATTTGGAAATGCCCGAATAGTTGGGGATGGTGAGCGCCGTCAATGGATTGTTCGAATTGGCCGCCGCGGCATACTGCACCTGGAAGATGAACTCACCCTTGTTCTTGTTGGAAGGATTGATCATATCCGTGTATTTTGGGAAAAGGCTGTACCCGCCATTGGTGATGACATCCTTTGATCGTTTGGCCGACTCGGTATAATACTGATCGCCCCCTTTGATGGGATTGCCTGCATAGGTGAGGTATACGTCCGCAAGCAGGGATTTTACCGCGCTCATGGATACCAGGCCCGTATTGTCCTGCCAGCGCAGGGTAGAGGACTCGGCCGTCAGCAGGTCGGGAATGATGACGCTGTCATAGATGCTTTTTGCCGGGCTGCGGGAAATCTTCAGGTTAAGATTTTTCGGCACGCTGGTCACCATCGGCAGAGCGCCATACATCCTTACCAGGAAGAAATAATACAGGGCCCGCAGGGCATGCGCTTCAGCCAGCATATTTTTCTTTACCGAGTCGCTCACCACACCCGGATTGACCGTTGCCAGGCTGGACAGGGCGAGGTTACAGGCGCCGATGCCCATATACATCTGCTGCCACCACGTGTCCACGTAGAAAGAAGTATTGTCATAGCTGAGGTTCTGGAAGTTGACAAATCCCGTCTGCCCCAGATCGCTGTTGGATTTGCCCGTCATAAACTCCATGAGGTTCCAGGTATTGCCTCCATAAGAGGAAGGCTGTCCGTTGAGCAGCCCCTGGAGCTTGGTGTAGCAGGCATTGGTCAGGGCCCTGGCTTCTTTGACATTGGTAATAGCGAAACCAGGACTCAGGAAGTTGGTAGGCTTTTCTTCCAGGAATTTTTTACAGCTTCCCAGGGAGCCTATGAGTAAGAGAGCGACACTTATATTTTTAAAACGTTTCATTCTATTCGTTTTTCGGGTGGTGTAATTAAAATCCTACCGTCAGGCCCAGGTTCATCGTCATGGGGCGGGGATAGGAGAAGAAATCCAGGTTCTGAGAGAAGGCAGGGTTATTACCGTAGCTGGAATTGAACGTATCGACCTCCGGATCATAACCCGTATATTTCGTATGCAGGAAGAAGTTCTGCGCGCTGGCGGCGATACGTACCTTGGTCAGCTTCATTTTCCGCACCGTGGCTTCGGGCAGGGTATAACCAAGGGTTATATTCTGACCACGGATAAAGGAGCCGTCTTCTACCCACCAGGTGTCGAAATGCGAGTTTTGAGCGAATTTGTAATTACGTACCTGCGAGACCATGGTGTTCTGATGGTCCGGTGTCCAGCCATCGAGCACTGTTTTCAGACTGTTGGCGATGGTCTGTCTGTCCTCGCTGGAGTGCTTGAAAGTAGCGGCTGTATTTACACCCTGGACAAATCGAATGTCGAAAGAGAAGTCCCAGCCCTTGTAGGCGATCGTACTGCTGAAGGTGCCCGTCCATTTGGGATAGGCCCGACCGATGATGCTGTAGATGGGTGTTTTTCCATCCTTGTCCATCAGGTACTTACGATCGCCCGGCTTCAGGTTCACCAATGCGGCTTCCGCAGCCTCATCCGAGCTATAGGTACCCAGGCGGGTCATGCCCCAGAAAGAGCCGATGGGTTTGCCAACCCGGAGGATATTCGTTTGTCCCAGGAAGTTAGGGCCGGGGAAGATATCCGCGTTGCCATCGTTGAGCTTGAGGATCTTGTTACTGTTGGCGGCAAAGATGAAGTTGGTGCTCCAGGTGAGGTCATGTGTCTTGACGTTGACCGTATTCAGATTGATCTCGATGCCGGTGTTGCGTACGGATCCGATGTTCTGGTATACGTTGTTGGCTTGCATGCCGGCAGACCAGGGTATGGGCGTCTGCAGCAGCAGGTCCTTGGTAGTACGGTTGTACCAGTCGATGTTTAGCTGGATCCTGTCGTGGAACAGCCCCATTTCCAATCCTGCGTCCCCTTGAAGGGATTTTTCCCACTTCAAGTTGGGATTGCCGATATAATTGGGCAGGAGGGTGGACTGGTTGGCGCCGTTGAGCACTACAGTGCCGGGTGTTATTTGTCCTTTGGATAAGCCAAAGCCTATCTCGGAATTGCCGGTGAGACCATAGCTGCCACGGATCTTCATATAGCTGATGACATCGCTGTGTTTCATAAAGTCCTCTTCGGAGATACGCCAGGCTGCGCCGATGGAGGGGAAGAAGGCGAACTGGTTGTTCGTCCCGAACCGGGAGCTGCCGTCATAACGTCCTGTGGCGGTGAAGAGATACTTGTCGTCGATGTTGTAGGTCACACGGGCGTAATAGGAGTTCATGGACCAGGTGGGGACGCTGAGGGACTGTGTCTGGTTCCTTACGGAGCCTGCCTGTAAGGAATTGTACTGGAAGAAGTCGTCGATGAAGTTCTGGGTCTCGGCATCTACCCATTCCTGTTTGTACTTCTGCCAGGAGGCGCCCAGCAGGGCTGTCATCTTCTGGCGATCGTTGATCTTCTTATTCCAGGTGAGATAGTTCTCGGACTGCCAGAAGTAGTTATAATAGGTATTGATCGTGGCCTGCCCGCCCTGGTCCTGGGACAGGTGCGGGAGGTCCTGTGCGGAATAGAAGTTGTTCTTTTGCCCGCTGAGATTATATCCGAAGTCGCTCTTCAGATCCAGCTCTTTGGTAAGGTGGATGACAAAGTATGCATCGCCCAGCGCCTGTAAGTTATTGTTGAGCGAGTAGCGGCTTTGAGAGATATGCACCGGATTGGGACCGCCTTCGAGGCCGGCGATATCATTGTTGCCCGCCCAGCTGCCATCGGGATATTTGATAGGCACGATGGGCACTTCTTCCGTCACCATACGGGGGACGTTGAGGGATCCGTTGCCATCGGATACCATGCGCTGGGTGCTTCGGATGATATTGATATAGCCGCCGAACTTCAGCCAGTTGTTGACTTCGTTGTCGAGTGTCAGCTTGGCCGTATAGCGATTGAACCAGCTATTGATCATAAGACCATTCTGATCCAGGTAGCCTAAGCTGGCGCTGAATTGGGATTTCTCGCTGCCGCCCTGGATATTGATGAAATGGTCATGGGAGAAGGCCGGCTTGTATACTTCTTTTTCCCAATTGGTGTTGTAGAGAGGTTTGTCGTTGGCGTCAAAAAGTTTAGGCAGGCCGATGTGGTTCAAGGGGACGGGCGGGGTCCAGGTGCCACCCAGGGGATCGAATTTGCTGCCATTGGCAAAGGCCTGGTTATAGACCTTGACAAATTCATCCGAATTGAGAGTGGGCAGGTGTCTGTTGAGGACGGCGACGTTGGCATTCCCATCATAGGTCACACGGGTGTCTCCTTTACGGCCGCGCTTGGTGGTGACCATGATGACCCCGTTGGCGCCACGGGCGCCATAGATGGCCGTGGAAGAGGCATCCTTTAAAACTTCCAGGCTGGCTATTTCGTGGGGATTGATCGTATTGATATCTACACCCGTGACCCCGTCGACGACATACAACGGGTCCAGGCTGGAGTTGATGGAGCCGATGCCACGGACGCGAACCTTTGCAGGCTGACCCGGAGCGTTGCTATTGATCATGACGTCCACGCCCGGTATCTTGCCTTCCAGCGCCTGCGAGACATTGGGGACCGGGCGGTCCAGCAGCTGATCGCCTTTAAGGCTGGCTACGGCGCCGGTGAGGTCCGATTTTTTGGCTGTACCATAACCGATGACGACGACGTCGTTGAGGCCGGCCGCTACTTCTGTCAGCCTGATGTTCAGGGTGGTCTGGCTGCCGACGGAGACCGCACGCGGCTGATAGCCTACGGAGGAGAACTGCAATGTAGCTCCTTCATCCGGAACGACGATCTTGAACTTCCCTTCAACGTCGGTGGTGGTTCCGTTGGCGCTGCCGCGGATCGTCACAGATACACCCTGTATGGGGTCTCCCGCAGTATTGGTGACCGTACCCGTGATGGTGCGGACCGTTACTTCTATTTCGGGGGCTTCCGAGGGAATGAGGGAAGGCAGTTTGCTCAGATGACCTTCGGCCTCGGACCTGTCGTTGCGTCGATAAGAGATAACGATGGTATTGCCAACCTGCTCGTATTGCAGGGAGGTATGTCTCAAAAGCGCTTCCAGGATGGTATGCACAGACCGGCCATTCCAGGCAAGATTGAGATTCGCCACCCGCTTGATCTCACGCTTGTTGTAAGCGAAGGTAAAAGGAGTGAGCTTTTGGATCTTTTCCAGGGCCGCCGTCAGCGGTTCGTTCTTCAGTTCCAGAGAAATAAACACTTTGTTGATGTCTTGTCCACTCGCATCCCGAGCGCTTATTAACTGTATGCTGCACAGAAAGATAAGTATTATAAAAAAGCTAATTCGCATACAATAAGGCAACCGTTTTTTGATTTGAATAAGCAGTTCCCGGCGCCCTTCGACAGGGTAAAGCCGCCAGAACGCTGACAATAGAGAAAATGTCATAGTTTTGATTGTTTTAAATGACGAAAACTTGTTTAAGACAGGATACCTTCTTTCTTTCAGACAAAAAGGTATTTTACAACCTGCTCCGGGTTCCAGCCAGGGCAGGTTATTTTATTTTTACGGTTTTATTGCTACTTACATCCTTCGCCCGTCAATTCAAATCCACCACCTGTAGTGAGCCTGTAGTCCATGTTGTTGATCTTCGACAGGACTTTTACGATTTTTTCCAGGGATTCACCTTGTGTAAAAGTGGCGGTTACATGACAGTTTTCAGAGGCGGGGTTTGAGAGGGTGACGTTGACGTGGAACCGCTGTTGCAGTTCATCCACGGCTTCTTTCATGCTGACATCGTTGAACAACAAATAGGGTTTTTTCCAGGCAATCTCTTCTTTGGCATCGACCTGTACTTTTTTCAGCTTGTGATTGACCATGTCTACCATGACCTGTTCGTTACGTTTGAGGATGCTGAAGTCGCCGGTGCCGTTATCGACCTTTACTTTTCCTTTTAGTACGGTGATCGTAAGGTCTTTGTCGTGCGCGTTGATATTAAAGGCGGTGCCCAATACAGTGGTCGTTATAGGGCCGGTGTGGACAATGAAAGGGCGGGTGTCGTGACGGATATCGAAATAGGCTTCTCCTACGAGCGTCACTTCTCTTGTTTTGCCGGAGAATGCCGGATCGAAGTCGATATGGGCATCTTTGTGTAAAAGGATCTTGCTGCCATCTGCCAGGGTGAGACATTGGTCGGGTACAGGCTTGGGTGACTCGGCCAGCCTGGGGACCGTAGTGGTGGTGCGGGAGGAGTAAATGTACCAGGTCAGAAAGGAGACAGATAATAGAAGGACGATCGCAGCAGCGTATCTTAAAAATAACCTGTTGCGTCCGACCAATCTATGGTGCTGCCCGGGCGGGGCGGCGGAAGGCTGCTGCTGGATGATGTATTGTAGTATCCTGTTGGCTGTTTGCGGGTCCTGAAGCCGTGAGGGGACATCCTGCGACCATGTCTCGTCGATGAGCTCTCTGAGGAGCTCGTCGTTCTCCGGGCGCGACAATAGTTGCAACAACTCCTCTGTTTCGGATGGAGTGGATGTTTTTTCATAAAACCTGTGGAACAGGTAAGTCAATCGTTCAGGTACTCCCATGATGCAGTATTACAATAAAGACTGAAAAACCAGCCGATAGGAGTATGGAATATCCAAAAAAACGCACAAGAGCCGCCAACGGTGGCTCGTCCGAAGGACAGACTTTAGCGATATGCGGGAATTGGACTATTTTCCCGGGAAGGCCAATTCCCGTGCATTTTAGCAAATACTCCAGAGGCTGAAAAGCACCAGCAGCGCACTGTCGGAGTGGAAGTGCAGGATATCGCGAAGCGTTTTTAGCGCATGGACGAGATGGGTTTTTACCGTATTGCGGGAAATATTCAGCCGGGAGGCGATCTCTTCATGCTTCATTCCCTGGTGCCGGCTGAGGGTGAATATAAGCTTTTGCTGGGGAGAGAGATGGTCGAGCGCGTGCTGAAGGCGAAGCTGGTTCTCTTTATCGAGGAGCTGGTCTTCTACGAGGTTGGCTTCGGGGTTGAGGAGACGCGCCATCTGCTGGCGGGCGGTAGTTTCCTTAGCCAGCAATTTTAGCATATCGAAAACCTGGTTGCGGGCGATGATAAAGAGCCAGGAGTTGAATTGGAGAATATGGGGGAGCTTGTCGCGTTTGAGCCAGACCTTTAGGAACACCTCCTGTACCAGCTCATCAGCCATCTGGGCGTTGCCGAACAATTGATAAGCATAGGAATAGATCTTGGGCCGATAGTGATGGAAGATGGTCTCGAACGCCCTGCCATTGCCTTCGGCAACGCGGGCAAGCAAGTCAGTCTCGTCATGTAAAGGCAAGGTTCTTATGGTCGTATCTGGGATATTAGTGTCGAACATTACGCTACAAATTGTTTGTAAGCACCTACCAAAATTATTTCAATTTCAGCACTGACCAAATTTATTTGCTTCAACTGGTTTTTCTGTAGATATGTCTAATGATTAATATGGACACAATCATTGAGCGCCAACCCTTGTAGCGACCCAGGCCCAATTTTTAAGAAAAAACTAATGAATTAGTTGGTAAACTAATCGATTAGTAGTAGCTTAGAGAAAAGTTGGAAAAGATGCAGAAGAAGTTAGCCAAAAGAGAAGAGCAGATCATGCATGCCTGCTGGCATTTGGGGCGGGCGTTCATAAAGGACATCATTGCGGAGCTGCCTGACCCCAAGCCTCATTATAATTCCGTGGCGACGATGGTGCGTATCCTGGAGGAGAAGGGGTTCCTGGATCATGAGACATTGGGGAATACGTTCAGGTATTATCCTGTCATTTCGAAGGAGCAGTATCAGCGGCATGCGTTTGATGATATCGTGAAACAATATTTTAATAATTCCTATTCGCGTATGCTGGCATTCTTTGCAAAAGAGCAGAAGATATCGAAGGAAGAAATGAATGAGATATTGGAGATCATCAAAAATCAGAAGAAATGATACCTTATATCTTGCATGTAAGCATTCTTATTGCTGCCGGGGTCCTTTTCTATAGGCTCGCGTTAAAGAGGCTGACGTTCTATGTGCTGAACAGGTGGGTGCTGCTGAGCTGTCTGGTAGCTGCATTTCTGTTGCCGTTGCTGCCGGTGCCGAGGGTGCTGAGCTGGAGGGCCAGGGAGGCTGCCAGGCCGGAGGCTACTGTTGTGGAGACAGCTGCGAAACCCTCGACCTCTGCCATAGTGGAGACCGCCGTTGCCCACCCGAAGACCATTGTAGAGCAGGAGACTATTGCCCAACAGGAGGCTATTGCAAAACCTGCGGCTGCTGCCGGGTCAGCGGCCACTGCAAAACCGGCAACCACTGTCCGTCCGGAGCCTTCTGCCAGACCGGATGTTACTGCCGACTCGAAATCACCCGTCGCCTCCGGGAACACTGCCCGCCTGCTTTTCTATCTCTATTTATCAGGGGTTGTCATACTGGGTCTGAACCTGCTGCGACAAATGATCTTGTTATTGCTCCAACGCTACAAAGGGCCCGTGATCAGGGACGGCCATTACCGCATCGTCACAAGAGCAGGCATGCAGGGGCCTTGTTCATTTGGAAATATCATTTTTATCCATCCCAGTGAATATGATCCCGAGACGTATCAGCAGATATTGCTGCATGAGAAGATCCATGCGGGCGGCTGGCATACGTTGGATATCCTGCTGGCGGAGCTGGGCATCATATTCCAATGGTTCAATCCCTTTATTTGGCTTTTCAGAAGGGAATTGGAAAATAACCTGGAATTCCTCACGGACCGGAATGTGCTCCGGTATCCCGGTGTGGAAAGAGCGGCTTACCAGCTAAGCCTGGTAAAAGTGGCCGCTCCGGATGCATCGGTCAACATTACTTCAAATTATAATCAGTCACTTCTAAAAAGACGTATCATCATGATGAATGCACAAAATTCTTCTCGTCATACTGCCTGGAAGTATTTCTTCCTGCTGCCTCTTTTTGTGGTGCTGGCTGGAGTGCTGAACCGTCCGGCAGCGCTTGCTCAAACTGTCAAAGAGCAACCTTCTTCTCCAGCAAAGCCAAAGAAACCGTCCGCTGCCGAAAAGCCAGCCACTGCACCCACTGTAACGGTAACGACTGCACCGGAGGTAGCTATCCAGGTGACACCTGTTGTGCCTTCCGTCAATGTGACAGTACCGGTGGCGCCCTCCATCTCAGTATCCGTTTCCGACACTTCCAAACCTTCATGGGTTGACAGGACGGAAGGGGCCTGGTTCATCGTCACCAATCAGGATAAAGATAAAAAAGACGATAAGGTAACGATCGAGCTGCGTGGCGAGAACGATGACCACAATTGGAACAGCAGCTTCAGCGTACCCAGGAGCCAGCTCACCTCTCTCAATACCGTAGGTAAAGTGGAATTCTCGCTGACGCGCGAGGCCGGCACGATCCATTTTACCGGACAGTTCGACGGTGAGAAAGGTTTCGGTCATTATAAATTCCAGCCTGATGCCGCCTATCTGGACCATATGCGCCAGAAAAAGCTGGTCGAAAAAGAGGATGAGCTCATGACCTTCTTTATGCTGGATATTAAGAAGAGCTATGTCGATATGCTGCAGACCAATGGTTTTCCGGATATATCCAAGGGGCACCTTATTTCCATGGCTGCCTTGCACGTCGATGAAGATTATATCAAGTCCATACGCGGATCGGGATACAACGATATTTCGGAAAGCCAGCTCATCACGTTCAAAGCCATGAAGATCGATGGCGACTATCTGCGCAAGTTCCCGCCTTCCACACCTGCCCATGACATCGTCACCTACAGGTCCCTTCATATCGACAGCGCTTATGTGGCTTCGCTGAAAAAGGCGGGCTACCCGGACCTTTCGTCCAGGGATATCGTGTCGCTGAAGTCGATGAATGTGGACGGGAGTTATATCAAAGGGTTCAATGACATCGGCTATAAAGATATCCCCGTCCATATGCTGATATCCTTCAAGTCTATGGGTATTACTCCTGAATATGTAAAGAGCTTCCTGGACGTAGGATGTAAGGACATCTCCCGGGAGAACCTTGTATCCATGAAGTCCATGAATATCACACCTGATTATGTTAAGAGTTTTTTGGACCTGGGCTATAAAGATATCACTCCACATCATCTGACCTCGTTGAAAGCAATGAATATTACACCGGAATTCATAAAGGCATTCAATGCCATCGGCTTTAAGGATATCCCGCTGAATCAGCTGAGCTCATTAAAGGCAATGGGGGTCACGCCGGATTATGTTACTAAGATGAAGGAGAAAGGATTTGTTTCCGACGATCTGAACAAATACATCCGTCTGAAGAACGCATTTGACTAGTTTGAATAATCTTTTTTAAAAACCTGTCACCTTAGCGGCAGGTTTTTTACTTTTGCCGAATGGCGGGATCCATATCTCCCGGCAGGAGCCGATAGGGCTGCTTTGGGGGAGCGGCCCCACGGGATGCTACAGCCGCTATTACGGACTTATAGATATTTTCTATTCGATTATAGATAATTATGATCATATTCTATCAGCCCGCCGCAGTACATTTGCACCATCTCAAATTTGACCGGCCGTCAGAAGACAAATGCCGGCGATACACCGACGATTTGCCCGCCTGAGAAACGACAGTCTCATTTCAAAACGAACCAGGGTTCGTTGTCCAAAGCATCATTTTATCGAAAAAAAACAAATCAAATATGTCCAACAGGATTTTATCAATTGGCGAAAAGTTCCCTGCTTTTAAGAAGAAGGCAGTTGTATCCATCGAGAAAGGAAAAGAGTTTGCAGAGTTGACCGAACATTATGCGAGCGCCGAGGGGAAGTGGACGGTGATGTTCTGGTGGCCGAAGGATTTCACATTTGTATGCCCCACAGAGATAGCCGAGTTCAACAAGAAACACAGCGAGTTTTCGGACAGGGATACCGTAGTGATCGGCGCTTCCACGGACTCCGAGTTTGTACATGCTGCCTGGAGAAGGGACCACACTGATCTGCGGGACCTGAAATTCCCCATGCTGGCAGATACTTCCAAGTCACTGGCAGAAGAACTGGGCATCCTGGATAAAGAGGAGAAGATCGCCTATCGTGCAACTTTTATCATCGACCCTCAGGGTATCGTTCGCTGGGTGAGCGTATATGATCTGAATGTAGGCCGCAGCGTGCAGGAAGTGATCCGTGTGCTGGATGCGCTGCAGACGGATGAATTATGTCCCTGCAACTGGAAGAAAGGCGAAGAGACGCTGACTACCCAGCTGAGCCTGAATTAATACTTCCCCCGGCCGCCTCATTAACATGAGGCGGCCTTTTAAAATAATCATATATGAGCACTACAGTAACGCTGCAAAACGAAACATTTCAGAACCTGCTTTTGGAATTGAATATCCCCGATTATGAGCCATCTGCCAATGTCAAAGCTCTTGTTGCAGTGGAGTCCAGGTTTATAAAGGATTTGAAGATCAATGCCGGTAATGTACTTAACAACAATCAACACCTGAACAGGAAGGAGTCCCTGCTGCTGGCGCTGGCGGTGGCTGTGAATGAGAAATTCGTCCTGTTGCAGGAGTCCTTTACGGGGCTGGCAAAGGATGCGGGTGCTACAGATGCGGAGGTGGCCGAGATTATTGCCTGTACCTCGTTGATGAATACGAACAATATATTCTATCGTTTCAGGCACTTTATACAAAAGGATTTTTATACCAATCAGCCGGCTGGTATCAAGATGAGCATTATGGCGAACCCTGTGCTGGGTAAGGAGTTTTTTGAGCTGGTGAGCCTGGTGGTTTCGTCCATCAATGGATGTGAGATGTGTGTAAGCTCACATGAACGGTCTGTTCTTCAGCATGGCAGTTCGGAGTCCCAGGGTTTTGGAGGCGGTGAAGTTGGGGGCTATTATCAAGGGGTTGATCGCGGTGTTAGCGTAGGCTAATGATCGCTGCCAGCTCTTTTTCGCTGGGCAGGCTTGTCATGTATTTTGATACGAAGACATGATGGGCCATGCCAGCCGTGGCATATTTCACCAGTGTCTCATTCCTGTCGGCGCAAAGTATGATCCCTACGGGAAGGTTATCCCCTTCGCATAATTCATTCTCTCACGGCTTCTTTATCCTTACTGAGACCTTTTATCAGCTCTACAAAATAAGAGAAAGACAGCCGGTTTAGAAGCAGGGTAATGGGGTTTTCCCTTTACTCCCTTCTTTTTCAACTTCTCGCTGAGCTTTTTGTACAATTGCTCGCCATATTCCGCCCTGTCCTTTCCATTTTGCTCATACTCGGCCAGGTAATAGCCTATCATCCAGTTCCGCAGGGTAAATGAAGTATTTACCTGCTTTTGGATCTGGGACAGAAAGAACCTGTTTGCCTGTTGGATGGCATTTGCCAGAACTTTGATATCAGTGATCATGGCTTATTAAAAAAGAGGGCGCCTCCCGAGGCGCCCTCTTGAGTGAATCATAAACTATCTGAAGCCCGGCTCCTTTTTCTAACCGATGATCCATTGAGCCGCGTCTTGTCACAGGGCTCTTTTTCGTCATTCCTTTCTTCTTCTATTTCTTCGTTGTCCGCAGGACACTCCGGGTCATCAGGTGGCGGGGTAAGCGCTGGTTTTATGGGATCAGCCTTTGGAGAGTACGGTTTTTGAATTGCCCTTGTCAGTTCTGAATGGATGGTGATCATTTTGTACTCCGGGCAGGCTTCTATGTACATCTTCTCTATTTTGTTGGACTTCGTAAACGTCACGGGATGAATATTGCCTTTTTTAAGGCTATAGAGAAGATTTTGTTTTAGATGGTCGTCCTCCAACTCCCTGATGGGATAGTTGGCCAGGGCCTTCTCCAGATCGTACCCGTATCTTTCTCCGAAATGACGGATCCGATAATTCGTGTTGTTCGGCGTCCTTTCACTAAAAGACAGTTGTAGCCAGGCGTTGTATTCCTGGCCTTCGGCGTCGATCAGATTTTTATATACTGCCCGCCCTTGCAGAAGATTGAAGGCTTCTTTTAGCGTAACTCCCTTCCCTTTGCTGATATAAAAGGTTTGCATTCTATTGCGTTTGGGATCGCTGTCGTATACCAACAATGCATCGTACTTATTAAAATAGTACATGTCATAATTATCCCCCCTTCGAAAATACAGGGTCGCCTGTATAGTACTCCATTCGTCAAAGCAGGCTGCTGTCTTCAATTGGAACTCTTTGACCCCTTTTTGCATTTCCTGTTCCAGCTGCTCATTATGCGTCATAGCCTCTCCGAACCCCAGATATCGGATGCTTTGACGGATGAAACTTAAATTATCATTATTCATACAAATGCTTTTGAATGTTAAAAAATACTAAACCGATGTTCAGACGGGTCTGGACCTCAACAAGGTGAAATTGTCGACAAAGACCTGCAACTTGCGGCCTCCATTTCTTTCCGTCACCTCGATGACCAGACGTTTGCCATCCGGTAGTGTGAATTGTGGCAGCACGATCACACTTTCTTCCCTGCTTTTACCTTTTATCGAATGGACATTCCCATAGGTGTATAAAGCCGGCAGGGAGCGGACTGTCGCGATATTGGCCTTTGCGGCCTTACGGTCCCGCACCAGGAAGCGAACACTGTCTACATCATAGTCGAGGTGAGAATGATTGCCTAATGACAGGCGAAAGAATAAGAGCTTCTCCCGGGAATAGATACCCTTTACCTGGAGGTCCATACGGGACCTCCGGCTGATGAGATAATATATCCTCCGGTGGTCTTTTTGCAGCCTGGAGCAACAGAGCTGGATCTCTTTTTCACTGATGCCGTTTATGCGCTTCGTGATATTTGCCGCTATACGCCGGGGCACGGGTGTTGTTCCGAAGCCCGCATGGGAGACAAATGGATGAAAGGCGAGAAATACAGCTGGAATAATGAAGGATAGTTTCATTGAATAAAATTTTAAGATTAAATAATGTGATTTCAGAGGCTCTTCACGCGGCCGCATAATGAGCACTCTCCAAAGCTAGATCACCGTTAGAGAAAGGAAGGCGCAAAAAGTGGAAAGTTGGCGCAGTGCTGCGTCGAAAAGTGGAAAGTTGGCACAGATTTTTTTAAAAGAGGTGACATTTGTCACTTCTTATTTCTTCCTGATGCGGTGGAGCGATCGGACCGAGCATTTAAGCAGGGACGCAATATGTCTGACAGATACGGATTCCCGGTCATCCAGACCCGGGAAGAGTAGTAGAAAACGGTTGTAGCGTTGTCTGATCGTGCCCGATGTCAACTCATCCCAGTAGTCCATGAACTTCGTGTAATACTCCCAGGTCAGCAGATGACATATATGCTCGAAGGCGTGTGCTCTTTCGCAGAGATCGTATATCTGATGCCGTGAGATAGAGTATACGATACTGTCTTCCATCGCCAATATACTGTGTTTGCTGGGTTCGCCCGTGTGAAAGCTTTTCGGGTCGGTCATCAGGTCATTTTCCTTCATAAACCAGGTGTTCTCCTCCCTGCCTTTGACTTTTTTATGGCTACGGAACAACCCCGATTGGATAAACCAAATTCGATCACAAACGGTATTCATTTCAAGCAGCACCTCTCCCTTTTTCACGCTGTCCCGTTGGAGGTTGCGGCGTATTTGCAGTTCGATGCCTGAAGGTACCTGTACCTTACTGTCCACCTCATTGAGGCGTTGAATAGGGTCATAGTTGGCGGAATTAACAGCATTTTTCTTCATCAGATAAGGTCTTTTTCGTCCTGTTAATATATTAACTGTTCGCATACGGAAAACCGAAAAAATGAAGGAATTGACAGTTTTGCAATAAATTCTCCGTATCTGGCGGCATCTCGTAACTTTGCGGACAGAAAGGACGTGAAAACACCGCATTATGGCAGCAGGAAATAATAACAGGCAAAGGATCGTCATTCTCGGCGCCGGATTTGGCGGCCTGAGGCTGGCAAGGTCGCTCAACGGTACGAATTACGAAGTCTATCTGATCGACAAGCATAATTATCATCAATTCCAGCCCCTCATGTACCAGGTGGCCACGGCCCGCCTGGAGCCGTCCAGCATCTCTTTTCCTTTGAGAAAGGTTTTTCAGCATTCAAAAAATGTCAATATCCGTATCACGGAAGTGAGCAGGATCGACACCGACGCGCGCATCGTATATACTCCCATCGAGGACATCGCTTATGACCGCCTGGTAATTGCTCTGGGATGCACGACCAATTACTTTGGCAACACCCGTATACAATCCAATTCATTTCCCATGAAGTCCGTCCCACAGGCGATGGCGCTTCGCAACAGGATCCTCAAGACCTTCGAGGACACCATCGTGGCAGGGCCGGATGAACTGCAATCCCTTCTCAATTTCGTCATTGTTGGAGGAGGCCCTACGGGGGTGGAGCTGGCAGGCGCCATGGCCGAGATGAAAAAGAATATTCTTCCAAAGGATTATCCAGGCATAGATTTTTCCAGGTTCACCATCTATTTGCTGGAGGGCTCGCCGAATACGCTGAATGCTATGAGTGAGGCATCCAGGACAAAATCCCGGCAATATCTGGAATCACTGGGCGTGATCGTAAAGACCGGCACGGTAGTAGAAGATTATGATGGCAATACTGTGAGGCTGAAAGGAGGCGAGACCATCACGGCCAGGAATCTTATCTGGGCAGCGGGTGTAACAGCCAACACGCTACAGGGCATCCCTGCCGCGAGCATCACCCGCGGCAATCGTCTTATCACCAATCGTTATTGCGAGGTAGAAGGACTTCCCGGCGTATATGCCATCGGGGACATCGCCTATATGACTACCCCAAAATATCCCAATGGGCATCCCCAGCTGGCGAATGTCGCCATTTCGCAAGCCAGCCTGCTGGCCCGTAATTTTAAAAGGGAGCTGAAGGGAAAACCCCGGCTGGAGTTCGAATACCACAATAAAGGTACTATGGCTACCGTGGGTAAGCGAAAAGCTGTGGTAGACCTTCCCGGGTTCAGCTTTCAGGGACTGTTTGCATGGCTGACCTGGATGTTCGTGCATCTGATGCTTATACTCAATGTAAAGAACAGGCTCTTTATTTTCCTCAACTGGATGATGAGCTATTTCGCAAATGATTCTACGTTGAGGCTGATGCTCAAGGCCGATACACAGGGGTAGGGGCGGAGGCTCCCCTCCGGCAAAGGCCAGACGACGTATTTTTCCATATATTTGTCGGGTAATGCACAATCTATTATGGCAGAGATCATTGTTGAATTAAAGCACGCTAATATATACCAGGGCAGCAATCTTATCCTCCAGGACGTGAATATTGTGGTGAATAAAGGGGAGTTCGTGTACCTGGTGGGGAAGACGGGGACCGGTAAGTCGAGCTTGTTAAAGACCCTGTATGGTGACCTGCCTTTGAGGGAAGGAGAGGGGACGGTAGCCAGCTTTACGCTGAAGGATATGGATTGGAAGAAGGTGCCTTATCTGCGCAGGAGCCTGGGTGTGGTATTCCAGGACTTTCAGCTGCTCACGGACAGGAATGTGAATGAAAATCTAAAATTTGTGCTGGAAGCCACGGGCTGGAAAGATGTAAAGCTGATGAATGAAAAGATCGCCGATGTGCTGGACAAAGTGGGGTTGAAGTCGAAAGGTTTTAAAATGCCGTTTGAGATGAGCGGCGGAGAACAGCAGCGTGTGGATATTGCCAGGGCCCTGCTCAATTCTCCCAAGCTGATACTGGCCGATGAGCCCACGGGCAATCTCGATCCCGAGACGGCCGACGAGATCATGCAATTGCTTTTTCAAATATCGCGGGATTATAGCACGACCATCATGATGGCGTCGCACGATTACAGGGTGATCAATAAATTCCCGGCCCGCATGCTGAGGACCGAACGTGGGAAGGTCCTCGACAATGCTTCTATTTCGATGGATTAATTGTTCGCCTCCCAGATGAGCTGCATCAGCTGCCGCGTATTCTTCTCGTTGTTATAGCGGCCTGCCAGATGGGCCTTTCTTTCTTCAATATCTTCTTTTGTAAAAGGACGGGTATATAGCCGGGTGATAAGATCTATCATTCCTTCCGTATTGTCTGCGATGTGACAGGCAGATTCGAGACCGGTGCCTTCCACTGCATCGCGGTTGACGACGGAGTAACGTCCATTGAAAAGGGCGTTGAGCAACTTCATCTTTATACCGGTGCAATTAAAGGAAGGAAGGATATTGACCTGTGCTTTTGTGATGAGGTCCTGGATCTCCTGGTCCGAAGGATTGGGGATAAGACAGGCGTGTGGATGCTGCTCCACCATCCGGGTCAGGCGGGGAGAGGGGTTCTTGCCGGAAATGATCAGCGGCAGATCGAGGCATTGGAACACCTGTTTGAGCAGCCATACCACGGCCTGCTCGTTCTCCGCTACGGAAAGATTGCCGTGGTACAGGCAAAAGCAGCCGGTGCCTTCCCTGCTCACGACCTCGCCGAAAGGAAGGAACACGGGCAATAGCTTTATATTTCCGGCGCCAAACTCCTGGCGGTATTGCTCACAGTCCTTTTCCACCATGGCCAGGATCATTGCCTTGTCCGCGATCTTTTTTTCATATTGTCGCAGGAGGTTGCTCTCGTGCAGATAATACATTTTTTTCAGCAGCGAACGTTCGCAGTAATACAGCTGACGATAGTACTGATATTCGACATTGTGGAGTCGTAAGAACACCCTTCGCTGACTGAAACGGGGATCATTCAACAGGTAGCTGCAATGAATACCTTCCAGCAGGATGGGATGATCGTCGCGTAAAAGATTTTCCAGCAGCTCGCCATTGCTCCGGGAACAGACGATATAGGGCAGCTTGTGCGAAAAACCTTTATGGCCTTCCCTTCGTGCATAATATCTCACTTCTGCACAGTAAGCGTCCAATTCGGCCCGGGCGCCCCTGCCATATTCAAAACAATGGAGGTGGATTTTTACTCCCGCCTCATGAAGGCAACGTATCTTATGAAAAGGATCGACCACCCCCCCGTAATCTGCCGGGTAAGGCACATCCATACATACTATATGTAAATGCTTATCCACTGGGTCAGTTAAGGATCTTTTGATACAAAAGGATCAGTTTTTTTTCTTCTTCCTGCCAGTTGAAATGTCCGGCCGCCTTTCTGCAATTGACTTGTAACGTGTTATATAAATCCATATTGTTCAACAGGCTATTGAGGGCCTCTGCTATATGCCGGATGTCCGGGTTGTCTATTAGAACAGCGATGGGGTACAGATTGTTTATTTCTTTGTAAGCGGGATAATTCATCGCCAGCTGAGGGATGCCGGCATGCATATAGTCGAAGAACCGATTGGCCAGGGAATAATAGTTGCTCAGCCCTTTGTTTTCGAAGAGGGTTATGCCGCACCAGGCTGTTTGGGTCAATTGGCGCAGCTCTTCCGGAGGGAGGGGGCCTTTAAAGATGACCTTTTCGTCCAGGGCGTGCTCCCGGACCAGCTGCCGGGCCTGTTCCATAAAATTGCCCTTGCCGCAGATGACCAGCCGGGCATCCACCTGTTGCATGGCCGGTATCAGTGTTTCGAAGCATCTGCCTTCGTTGACGGCCCCCTGGTAAAGGATGAATCGTTGATGGATACCAGGCATAGCGGCCTCGGGTCGCAGCAGCGGGGTATTGCGGATGACGGCATAGTCGACGCCATACATCTTTGAAAACTCCGTCGCAATGGGTTCATTCACCGTGTAGCCATGCCGGAAGGAGGGTACAAAAGACCGCTCTACCCATTTCCATGCCTTATGGATGGCCGGCCGGGAGACCACCTCCTTCATCTCGCAGAAGAGTTCATGAGCGTCATAGACCCGGGGGATGCGTTTGAGCAGAGCGGCCCAATAACAGGGTATGATGGTATCCAGGTCGATGGCGCAGATACAGTCCATCCGTCTGAAAAAGAGGAAGAACAGCAGCCGGAAGTTATATTCCAGGTAGAAGAGCTTTCCTTTATGGAACAGCAGGCGGAGCCGATGCTGCCGGAAAGGCTGCCGTTGCAGAGGGGAGGAGGAAGGCTCCTCCCGGCCTACCAATACCACGTCATAACCTTCCCGGGACAGGGAGGTGCAGATCCTGATCATTCGCTGATCGTAGGTCAGGTCATTGGTGACGGTGCAGTAGATCCTTTTTTGCATAATATGTGCGAGAGATGCCCTCTGTTAGAAAATTAGCGCATCTCTCGCAAAGCGCTAATGTCTGGCCTTCGGCCTACGGACCCGTGGTCCGTATGGAGGCTGCCGGGCGCATAAAGAAGCGTAAAAAGCCGCCAAATTAACCATTTAGACATATATTTATTATTATTTTTAGCGATTTTTAGACCGATTTTTCAGGAATCTCAAAATAATCAGTACCTTCGCAGGCCAAATTATTCGTTTGGACAGTTTAATAAATAAATAGAGATGCCTTATTTGACTAAAGAAAAGAAAGCGAGTTTCTTTGCAGATTTTGGTGGAAAAGCCACCAATACCGGTTCCATCGAGGGACAGATTGCGTTGTTGACAGAGCGGATCAACCGTATCTCTGAGCATTTGCAAGCCAATAAAAAAGATTTTTCCACCCATCGCGGCCTGATGCAATTGGTGGGTAAAAGAAAGCGTTTGCTGACCTACCTGAGCAAACAAAACCTCCAGGGTTACCGTCAATTGATCGAAAAACTCGGACTCAGAAAATAATCTCATTATGTATATGATCACTATTCCCAACTGACCCCACGGTTGGGAATAGTTTTTTTATACGTGAAGGATTTACTTACATTTTCATTCATTTTTTAACATAGGGATCGCGGCTTCGCTATTTTTCCCGCCCGGTGAGCTCCGATCCTATTAAAGACGAACAGCTATATGCTTTCACAACCCATCAGTGTAACATTTGATATAGGTGGTGGCCGGATGGTCTCCATCGAGACCGGCAAGCTTGCCCGCCAGGCCGATGGTGCAGTTACCGTGCGTCAGGGCAATTGTATCATCCTTGCGACGGTTGTTGCCAATAAGGAGCCCAAGGAAGGACAGGATTTCTTTCCTCTTTCTGTAGATTACCAGGAGAAATTTGCATCGGCCGGGCGTATTCCCGGTAGTTTTTTCAAGCGCGAGGCCAGACTGAACGATTATGAGATCCTGACCAGCCGTCTGATCGACCGTGCGTTGCGCCCTTTGTTCCCCGAAGATTATTTTTGTGATGTACAGGTGCTGCTCAGCCTTGTATCCAGCGATGCGGAAGTCATGCCCGACGCCCTGGCCTGTCTGGCCGCTTCTGCGACGTTGGCCGTATCCGATATTCCCATCAAGGAGATCATCAGCGAAGTGCGTATTGGCCGTGTAGATGGCCAGTTGGTGGTCAATCCCACCCGTACAGAGCTGGAAAAGGCGGATATGGAATTTATCATAGCCGCTACGGATAAGAACCTGATGATGGTGGAAGGAGAAGCTTCCGAATGCAGCGAAGAAGACCTGGTCAAGGCGCTTGAACTGGCACATGATGCCATTCGTATCCAGATCAAGGCGCAAGAAGAGCTGCGTGCCAAGGCTGGTGTCACCGGGAAGAGGGATTATACCAAGCCCGTCGTCAATGAAGAGCTGCAGCAGAAAGTAACTGCTTTTGCCAAGGACCGTATCTATCAGATATCCCGTGCCGGCAGCAGCAAGCACGAACGCAGCGACGCCTATGACCTGCTGAAGGAAGAGCTGATCGCCAGCCTGGGTGAAGAAGTCACCGACGCAGACAAGAAGCTGGCTAAAAAATATTATTCCGACCTGCAATGGGAAGTTGTAAGGAACATGATCCTGGACGATCGTATCCGCCTGGATGGCCGTCAGCTGGATCAGGTCCGCCCCCTGGCTATGGAAGTGGATCCCCTGCCAACGCCTCATGGCTCTTCTCTTTTCACGCGCGGAGAGACTCAGTCCCTTACCACGGTCACCTTAGGTACGCCTTTGGATGAGCTGCTGGTGGAGAGCGCTGCCAAATCATTCGACTCGAAATTCTTCCTTCACTATAATTTCCCTCCCTTCAGCACCGGCGAAGTCAAGATGATGAGAGGACAAAGCCGCCGGGAAGTAGGACATGGCAACCTGGCCATGCGCAGCCTGAAGCAAATGATGCCAGGCAGCGATTATCCTTATACTGTGCGTGTAGTGAGCGATATTTTAGAATCCAATGGATCGTCCTCCATGGCGACCGTTTGCGCCGGCAGCCTTGCCCTGATGGATGCAGGTGTACCGTTCCCCAAGCATGTCAGCGGTGTGGCGATGGGTCTTATCACCCGTCCCGCCGATGGGAAATATGCTATCTTGACAGATATCTTAGGTGATGAAGATCACTTAGGGGATATGGACTTCAAAGTCACCGGTACCCGTGAGGGCATCTGTGGCGTACAGATGGACATAAAGGTTGACGGTTTGAGCATGGACACCATGCGCGCGGCGCTGGAACAGGCCCGTAAAGGCCGTATGCATATCCTGGACGCCATGTATGAGTGTATGCCCGCAGCGCGCCCCGATGTGAAACCGCATGCTCCGAGAATGGTGAAGATCTTTATCGACAAGGAATTCATCGGCGCCGTCATCGGACCACAAGGGAAGATCATCCAGGAGATACAAAGGGAGACAGGCACTACCATCAACCTGGAAGAGGTTGGCAATTTTGGCGAGGTCAGCATATTCAGCCCTGCCAAGGAAGGGCTGGACAAGGCCGTGGCCTGGATCAAGGGCATCGTCGCGCAGCCGGAAGTCGGCTCTGTATACGAAGCAAAGGTGAAGTCCGTCATGCCATACGGCGCTTTTGTGGAATTCCTGCCCGGCAAGCAAGGCCTGCTTCACATCAGTGAAGTGAGCCACAAGCGGCTTGAAACGCTGGATGGTGTCCTGAAAGAAGGGGACAGCGTAAAGGTGAAGCTCATTGGCCTGGACCAGAAGACAGGTAAGTTCAAGCTGAGCCGCAAGGTGCTTATTACGAAGCCTGATGCTCCTGCCGGTGCCGGTAAGCCCGCAGGTGGTCCGCAGGCTCCCCAAGGTACCCAGCAATAATCTATTAGCTTTTATAACAAGGTCTGTAGTTGTATACTGCAGACCTTTTCTATTTATCTTATGCATCTTCATATCACCATACCTGCTGCTGATGTTTCCGTCCAGGAAATACTGATAGCCCGGCTGGAAGACCTCGGGTACGATGGTTTCCAACAGGAAGACAGCCATCTCGACGCCTATGTCCAGGAGGAAAAATTCAATGCCGCCGAGCTCGGGGAGCTACTGTCCCGCTGGCAGCTCGGCTATACGAGTCAGGGTGTACCCGAAAAGAACTGGAATGAAGAGTGGGAAAAAAATTTTCAGCCCGTGATCATCGGCGACTTCTGCGCCGTAAGAGCATCTTTTCATACGCCCATTACAAATGTGACGCACGAGCTGGTGATCACACCCAAAATGAGCTTTGGCACCGGACATCATGCTACCACCTATATGATGATAAAAGCCATGCAGCACCTGGATCTAAGGGGAAAGAGCGTCCTGGATTTCGGCACCGGCACCGGAGTGCTGGCGATATTGGCGGAAAGACTGGGAGCGGGAGAGGTGCTGGCCATCGACCATGATCCGTGGAGTATCGACAATGCCCGGGAGAACATAGAGGAAAACCACAACCAGCGTGTGAGGGTCAAGCAAATGGATACCATCCCCGATAATCGCTTGTTTGACATTATATTAGCGAATATCAACAAGCATGTTATCCTGAAGGAACTCTCCCGGATGAAACAACAATTGAAGGATGGGGGCGTTATATTATTGAGCGGCCTCCTGCATGAGGATTCGCAAGATGTTGAAAATGAGGCGCTTAAAAATGATCTCCCAATATCCGAAAGGTTGAGCGAAGGCAACTGGATCTGTTTAAAGCTTGTAAAATGAGACATGTCGCCCGGGGCCGTGAAGTATTGGAGTCTTTTTTTAAGTATATTTGTTATCCAACTTTAACTCAACCATTCGATGAAGGAAGTTCTACTTATACTTCTGGCTTACCTTATTGGTTCAATTCCTACCGCCGTCTGGGTTAGCAGGGGCTTTTTTGGCATCGATATCCGGGAATATGGAAGTGGGAATGCTGGGGCGACGAATACTTTCCGGGTCCTGGGTTCGAGATGGGGCACCTTTGTGATGTCCATCGATGTCATCAAGGGGGTCATTGCCACAAGCCTGTACATTCTGGTGCCATATTATCTCCATGACGAGACGGAAAGGACCAATTTTATGGTCGGTCTCGGTCTGGCGGCCGTTGTAGGCCATATTTTCCCCATTTGGGCTGATTTCAGGGGAGGGAAGGGGGTTGCTACTCTTTTTGGAATGATCCTCGCTATCCAGCCGTTGGCCGCTGTATGTTGTGTGGCCGTATTTCTCCTGGTGCTGTATCTAACCCGTTTTGTTTCGCTGAGCTCAATATTGGCCAGTGTGGCCTTTGCAGTGTTCATCCTCTATATTTTTGACGCAAAAGAGACCTTATACCGGGGTTTTGCCATTGCGGTAGCCCTTATGGTCGTCCTAACCCATCAAAAGAACATTACCCGTCTGCTGAGAGGCAGTGAGAACAAAGTACCCATCTTTAAGTACCGGGATCGCCGTCGTCAGCGCAGACATGGCGGAGCGAAGGCTAATGATTAACATATTCAATTAATTTTTCGTAAATTTGCCACCCTGCATTTTAGATGCAATGGTTTCGATTCTCTTAACTGAAAATTAAAAATTCAGGAAGATGCTCCCAACTTTACTGGAAAAATTGCAGCTAAAGGACGAGAAAAACCTGTTGATACAGGGGCTGCCGTCCGCCATCGAAAAGCAATTTGCAAAACTGGCTTTTGCCAAGAATCTCACCCCCCTGTTAAAAAGTAAAAAGATAGATTTTGCCCTCGTATTTGCAGTCAATGAGCTGCAGCTGCGCGGCATTGTCTGTGAAGTGTTGCCTGCGTTGCAGAAAGGGGCTAAGTTTTGGGTCGCCTATCCCAAGATAGGGTCCAAGATCGCTACAACCCTGAACAGGGAGTGTAGCTGGGAATGCGTTACCAGTGCCGGTTATGAGACCTTCCGCCAGGTGGCGCTGGATCATGTATGGATGGCTGTCCAGTTCAGGAAAGCCGAGCCTGTGGTATTCCTCGAGAGCGAGGCAGTATTGGGAGAGGCCGGTGTCGAAGTGCTGGAGAGAAAGCCCCGTACAAGGCGTCTGGAGCGCGCTAAATAAGACTCTTTACAACTTCGATAATGTTTCCCGGTGTGTGGCTACACACCGGGCGTTCTACCTATGGTTTATGGGTATTTTTGGCCCATATTTCAGCCCCCAGACGCCATCATGTATCTTTGACCCGTCCTCTCTGGTAGCGTTAACTATTATTCCTCTGGCGAACAAATGTTTCGCGCGCTAAGGCTTCCTGATTATTAGACCGGCCATATGATTTCGAGGACCTGCTTACCCGGGACCCCCTTTTTTGTGAACAGCGATATGCTTTTAAGTACTTTTCATGGCAGTTTTTAGCAAGCAAGGTCTAATAACGGAGCTATTGGATAGGATAGAGCTTATAAAAGCCAGCACCCAGCCCTTCCTCCGCCTGACAGATCAACAATTAATCTTCAGCCCTGCTCCCGATAAATGGTGTATTGCAGAGGTATTTGGCCATTTGAATATTGCGCACGATGGGTATATCCGGGGCATGCTGTCCCGTGTGACCCTGGCTCCCGATGTAAAAATGGAAAGCTATCGCAGCGGCTGGCTGGGCGACTGGCTATATAACAGGATCATGCCCAGGTCCGACGGCAGCGTCTTCAGGATACCTTCTCCCAGGCGTCTGCATGCAAGGAAGAAAGGGCTGGATGGACGCGAGGAGCTGAACCGTTTCCTCCAGCAGTGTGATGCGCTCGATGATATTCTTCGTCATGTATCCACCAAAGATCTGCAACGCATCAAAATCCCTTTTACCATATCAAGGTTTGTACGACTACAGTTGGGAGACATGCTCCGCTACCTGGTGGCGCATAATGAGCGGCATTTGCTGCAGGCGCACCGGGTGATGAGCCTGGTACCTGCTATTTGACGATGACGGTGCCGAGATGCTGCATCAGATCCCTTTCCAGCTTTTTGAGATGCAGGTGTGTCTGCAGAAGCACCATTTGCTCTTCATCTGTATGAGGTTTGGAAAGATCCTGCTGGTTTTCTTCCATCAGCCGTTTGATCTTACGCAATTTGAGATACCCCATGGTAGAGAGTACGTCCTCCTTATAAAGGTCATCCCGGGTGGCTATTTTTCCGTCGAAATGCTCCTTCCAATTAAGGCTGAGCTCATGATGGAAGTCCATGATGGAGACGGCCAGGGTGCTTAGCTCCTGGTCCTCGTGATAGAGGAAGCTCTTGATAGTAGGCTCGAGCCCTTCTTCGTACCAATTCTTATAAATATCCAGGATCTTCAGCAGCCGGGCGTTGTCGATGAGGTCATAGATATCGGCTGACGCCGTGAATATATAATCTGCGACGGAAGTGTTCTCATCCCATGGGCGCAGCCCGAAGTCAAGCAGGCTGCGGATCATGCCTCTTTCATTCTGCTCGTGCTTGAAGAGCAGGTTGATGGACTCCTCATCGCCGGGCAAAGGCATTCCCTCCCCGTCCTGCGGGAGCGGCATGTCTTCGGGGGAGGACGGGGCGGCTGCTGCCGCCTTGCTTTCCTGTTTGGCTATCCTGTCGCGGATGAATTTGTTCACCAGCGCCTGTAGACCTGTCTCTTCGATACGCAGTATTTCGGAACACTGGCGGATATAGTCCTGACGTTTGGTAAAATCTTCGGCCTTATTGATCCTGGCGATGGTCTCGGCCACCTGGTTTACTACTTCCGCCCGCCGGTTCGTATCCGTTCCTGCATCCTTCAATGCCACTTCCAGCTGAAAGAGGATGAAGTCCTTTTTGGCAGCCGCTACGAATTCCCGGAATGCGGCTGCGCCAACCTTCCGCACATAGCTGTCCGGGTCTTCCTTATCCGGGATGAGCACCAGCTTTACATCCAGGCTTTCTTCCAGGGCCATATCCAGTCCACGCAGGGCCGCCTTGATACCGGCGCTGTCACCGTCATAGATGATGGTGAGGTGATTGGTATATTTCTTTATCAGCCTGAGCTGATCCACGGTGAGCGAGGTCCCGCCGCTGGCCACTACATTCTCGATCCCTGCCTGATGAAGAGAAATAACGTCCGTATAGCCTTCTACCAGCAGACATTCATCCTGCCGGTCGATCGCCTGCCTGGCCAGCCAGGAGCCGTAGAGTATCTTGCTTTTGACATAGATCTCATTTTCCGGCGTGTTGATATATTTGGGAGCCTTGTCGTTGCTTTTGATGATACGGGCGCCGAAGCCGATGGTCTTCCCCGTCTGGTTGTGAATAGGGAATATGATACGTCCCCGGTAGTTATCCACAGGCTTGTCATCGCGTACTACGACGAGACCGCTTTTCTGAAGATATTCCAGGTTGTATTGGGCAGAGAGCGCTGCCCTGGCAAAGGCGTCCCGTTGTTCGGGGCTGTACCCGAGATTAAATTTACGGATGATGTCATCGTTGAATCCCCGCTGGCGCAGGTAGCTGAGCCCGATGTCCTGTCCTTCCTCCGACTGGAGCAGGGTGTCATGGAACCACTTGCCGGCAAAACCATTCAGGATATAGAGACTGTCCGCTACCTGCTGCTGCTGGCGCAACTCGGGGCTCACCTCTTTTTCTTCTATCTCCACATTGTATTTGGCGGCCAGCCACCGGAGGGCTTCAGCATAGGAATATTTCTCATGCTCCATCAAAAAGCTGATGGTATTGCCGCTGCGCCCGCAGCCAAAGCATTTGTAAATCTCCTTAACGGGCGAGACCGTGAAGGAAGGGGTCTTTTCGTTGTGAAAAGGACAGAGGCCAAGGTAGTTGGTCCCACGTTTTTTCAGGCGCACGAAACTGCCTACTATCTCGATGATATCGATCCTGCTGAGTATCTGTTGTATGGTCTGCTGGGAGATCATTCGTCGTAATTCCTTGTTCTTTCCGAACGGGCCGGAGGCTCGTTGTCCGGACATTATGCAGGCAAATGTTTATCAAGTGCTTATAATGTTCGGAGAGGCTAAAGATAACCGTAATTTATGTATAAAACCGAGTAGTTTTACCTATAATAAAACTACCCCTTTTTTCGCTATATATTAAAACTATTTATCCTTTGAAGACTGGTATGAATTCCGTACTCTATATGATCGTATCTAACATTGCCATCCTGAGCTGCCTGGTCCCATTCCTAATGCTTCTGTCCAGGAAAATGAGACAGGTGACCACGTTCCGGGTCCTGGGCGTCTTTTGGTTGTTGAACGGGTTAATTCATTTTTCAGATATTTATTTCTTTCTTTCCTTCAAGGACAGTAAGCTGGATCAGCTGCTGAACTATTACACCCTGCTGGATACGCCGCTGGCGCTGTTGATATTTGCCTGTGCCTCCTGGGGCAGGCACAGAAGGACATTGCTGCTAAGCATTTTTTTATTTGCCGTCCTGGAAGTGGTGATCATCGGCTGGAAAGGATATGAGACCGTCTCGGGATTCATTTTTACCGGGTTCGGGGTATTTGTAGTGATCGTCTACAGCATCATCGCCCTGGTACAATATATGAGAAAGATGGAGTACACATCCTTTGAGAACAGCATGATATTTATTTATGTGGCCATGCTCTTCGCCTATGGGAGTTTCCTGATCATTTCCCTGTTCCTGCATATCCGGGGGAATACGCCAGGCAATAGCCGGGACAGCTATCTGTTGTATTATATCAGCATGCTGATATCTGCTGTCATTACGTCCCTGGGTTTATGGAGCTATGGGCTGCGCCGTCATCCAAGAATGGCTCATTCCTCGTCCTCTTCATAGTTATAAGTGCCCTGGTTGTCGTTATAGATAGACTCCCAGGCCCTCACTTTGTCCTCTTCCAGCAATTCCAGGATATCAAAGATGGGATCCGTTTTTTTCCTCCATTCAATGAGGGTGGTATCGGCATATTTTGATATGTACATACAATGGTCAGTCTCCATGTTGACTTTGATGAGTCCGACAGGCCCTTCCTCTTTTTCCTGTATCAGGTAATAACAACCTTTTTCCAACAACGCATACGAATACATACATCACCTTTTTTAAAAAGTTCAACAATACAGAATAATAAATGGGTAATAAGTAAAACTAAAGTCTGTCATTTGGACTACGAACCTGTGGTTCGTTTGGACCTGAAGAATTTAATGGGGGAAGTAGTTTCATCAGGGTCGGACAACAAAATTACGATTTTTAGGATTGAAAAAGGAAAGAAGCAGGGTAAGGAGGGGTGTTTACAGAAAATTAATTTTATTGTAATGATAATCAATCATCTGCGAAAAATGACCCCTTTGCGACCCCGCTATTTTAAAAATAAAATAAAAATGGAGGTTATCCCCGATTGCATTCAACTATTTGGGTAGAATGCTGGGTTTTATTTATAGGAATGTCTCGATCTATTGAAATTTATTTAAAACGGGTATATTAGAATTAATGAAATGTTAATTAACCCTGTTTTAATTTGAAATTAGAAATATATTTGTACGCACCATCTAAAACTGACTAACATGAGAAACACACTTCAGTACCACAGGGTAAATCTGCCCATTTTTGAACGATCACATCCACTTCAAGACGTTCCCATCACATTCTAGCACAGATCCTTTGGTTCCCTTGCAAACAGGACATGGTTGTCCCGGGAGTATGCCCATTTTCCGTCATGAGAACTACTTGATAAATATAGTTTTTTAAACCTTCTAATTGTAAAACATGAGAAAACTGCTTAGTATGACGCTTGTCATGCTCCTGATCGTCGCTGGTCAGGTCATGGCGCAAACCCGTATGATCACGGGTAAGATAACGGATGCCAGCGGGGCTGCTGTCCCCAATGCCACCATTCTGGTAAAAGGCAGCAGTGTTGGTACGAGCACTGCCTCCGACGGTACTTTTTCATTAGCTATTCCATCCACTGCAAAAATGCTTGTTATTTCTTCTGTCGGCATGAGCACCATGGAGTTGAACATCGGCAACAGGGGAGTTTTCAATGTCACGCTCACCAATGCGGAGAAAGGACTTACCGAAGTGGTGGTAACTGCCCTGGGTATCAAGAAGGATAAGAAGACCCTTGGCTATGGTGTTACCAACCTCAAGGCGGATGAAGTGACCACGGCGCACACCACCAACGTCACGAATGCCCTGGAAGGAAAGATCCCGGGTGTGCGGATCAGCGGCAGCGGTGGTTCTTTCACCGGGTCGAGCATTATCATCAGGGGTTTTACGACGTTCACGGGTTCCAATCAGCCCCTGTTCGTAGTGGATGGTGTGCCTATCGACAATGGCGGCGGTAACTCCCCGCTGCAGACGGGCCCCACCGTATCCAACCGTGGCATCGACATCAACCAGGAAGATATCGATAATATTTCCGTGTTGAAGGGGCCTTCAGCCGCCGCGCTGTATGGTTCAAGAGCTGCCGCCGGCGCTATTCTTATCACGACAAAAAGGGGTAAGTTGGGGCAAAGAGGTACTATCGAAGCCTATACCAGCTATGGCGCGGAGAAGGTAAACAGGTTCCCCGACTATCAGAACCAATATGCCCAGGGTGATAAGGGGGTTTATAATCCCCTTTCTCAGAACTCCTGGGGGCCGCTGATCACGGGTCAGACAGTAACCAATGCGTTTGGCAACCAGGAGCAGCTGAAAGCATATCCCAACAACGTAAAAGACATGTTCCGTACAGCCCAGAACCTCCAGGAAAACCTCAGCTTTTCCGGTGGCAGTGACAGGAACTCCTTCAGGTTTTCTTATGGGTTTACAGACAACTCCGGTGTGCTGGACAACAACCGTCTAAAAAGGCATAACCTCAGCATCAACACTTCGTCCCAGATCAACAACAAGCTGACTGTTGCTATCTCCGCCAACTACACCAACAATACTTCCCGCAGGACACAGCAGGGCAACCAGCTAAGCAATCCGCTGTTCCGTGGATGGCTGACGCCCCGCAGCTATGACCTGACGGGGCTGCCTTTCCAGAATGCAGCGGGCGACCAGCTATATCCGCTGGGTGAGGACAATCCCTATTGGAGCATTCAGAACAACCGCTACCGCGACGAGATCAACCGTCTGTTCGGTAACGTTTCGGTCAATCTGAAGCTCATGCCCTGGCTGACCTTCGACTACAGACTGGGTACGGACGTATATTGGACCTTCCGCCATGGTTATGACCAGATAGGTATACGCGGACAGGGCAATACGGCCAATACGGCTAACAACACCAGCCCCTTCACGGGAGTTGGTCCTGCGGGTAGAGCGGGCGGCATACTAGAGGTCCGTAACTCCTACCGGAGCTGGAACTCTACCGGTTACTTCACGGCTACGAAGAGGATCAATGATTTCAACCTGACGGGTATTGTGGGTAACGAGACTTATCAGACCTATACGATGTCAAATCAGACCATCGGCTATAATCTGGTCGTAAAAGACTATGAGAACCTTAAAGGGAACACAACGACCTACCTCCCATCGGTCAGTTCGGTAACCAGCCGTTTGGTAGGGGTATATGGCGATTTCACGATAGCCTATAAGTCTATAGCCAGCATAAATGCTACTGTTCGTAACGACTGGTCCTCTACTTTTAAGGCCGATAGATATTCCTATCTGTACAATGCTGTGTCGGCTTCCATTAACTTCACGGAATTATTCCCTACGCTGAGGAACAATATCATCGAGAATATCAAGATCAATGGGAACATCGCAAAGGTCGGCAAGGCGGGTGATTTTGTATACGCCACGGACACTTATTTCATACCCGCCAGTTCCTCGGACGGATTTGGCCCTACCATTAATTTCCCCTTCAACGGGCAAGCAGGCTTCACGTTGGACGATCAAGCGGGCAATTCGAAGCTCGGGCCCGAGTTTACGACCAACCGGGAGTTGGGATTCAACCTGGGCTTTTTCAAGAATCGGATCAGCATAGAAGGAGCCATTTATAAACAAAAATCGCGCAATCTGATCTTTGCAGTGCCCGTCTCCAATGCATCTGGCATCGGTTCGGTGGTAATGAATGCAGGTTCGCTTTCCAATACGGGTTTTGAGCTGGCCGTGAACGTTACACCCGTCCAGACCAAGGACTTCACCTGGAATATCAATTGGAACTATACCAAGCTGAAAAGCACTGTAGATGATCTGGCTCCGGGCGTCGAGAATATATTTTTAGGTGGATTTACAACACCGAATATTCGTTTGGTGAAAGGAGATGAGTATGGCCAGATCTATGGCAGCGCCTATCAACGTGACACCAAGACGGGAAAGATGCTGATCAACCCTGCTACCGGTTTGCCGCTTGTCACATCTGGTGTACAGAAGATCGGCAACCCCAATCCCAAATGGTTGATGGGGCTGACCAACACCGTGAGCTACAAGGGGATTACGCTCAGTGTCCTGCTGGATATCCGTCATGGCGGTCAGCAGTATTCCAGGAATATCAAGGATCTGCGTGCCAACGGTACGGTGAAGGAAACTGCAGCAATACCCAGGCTTAACGCGGACGGCACTCCGGCCAAACCTTATGTGTTCGACGGGGTATACTCCACCACGGGGGAGCAGGATACTACTCATGTCACTGCGCAAAATTATTGGGGCAACAGCGGTAAATATGTGGCTGCGGAAGGTTTTATCGTAGATGCGTCCTGGTTCCGTATAAGAGAGGCGTCTTTGAGCTATCACCTGCCTTCCAGCCTTTATCATAAGACGCCATTCACCCACATCGATATCAGCATCTATGGACGTAACCTGTTGCTGCGTGCACCCAACTATCCGCATCTCGACCCCGAGCAGAATGCATTGGGGATAAGCAATGCAGTAGGTTTGGAATTCAATGCCCTGCCACAGACGAGGTCCATGGGCGTAGCGCTGAAATTTGGTTTATAATCCACCACAAAACATCTTAATATGAAAAGAGCTTATATAAAGATCCTATTTCTCTCTGCGGGTGTGCTATCCATTACCTCCTGCAGGAAATTCCTCGATATCAATAAGGACCCCGATAATATCTCGGACGCTCCTATAGCGCAGCTATTGACCTCCGCGCAGGTGAACCTGGGTTTCGAAGGCGGCAGCGACCTGTTCAGATACAGCACGCTCATTGCACAGCAAATGTCCGGCCAGGCCTCGCAGCCCAATCAGACCTATGAGTATGACCGCTATAATATCCAGGGCAGTGATGAGAATAACCTGTGGAGCAGCATGAACTCCTCAACCCTGAGCGATATCGAGCTGATCATTAAAAAAGCGTCTTCTACCAGCAGCCCTTACTATGGCGGTATTGCCAAGATCATGAAGGCGTACGAATATTCCCTTATGGTGGATGCCTGGGGATCTGTGCCCTATTCGGAAGCGCAGCAGCTGGATAAGAACACACAGCCCAAGTACGATAAGGGCGAGGACATTTATACAGCCATCCTGCAATTGCTGACGGATGCCGTTGCCGACCTGAATGCGGCGTCCAGCACCTATACGCCGGGCCTCAACTCCGTGATCTTTACCAACGGCGATTTCAGCCAGGTAAAAGGCAACTGGATCAAACTGGCCAATACGCTGAAGCTTCGTTTGTATCTGCATTACAGCAAAAAGGACAAGACCTTTGCCGTAAGCCAGATGACGTCCCTGATCAATAGCGCCGGCATTACATTCATGGCATCTACGGCTGACAATTTCCAGATGCCTTTCTTTAACCTGCCTAAGCAGCAGAACCCTATCCAGCAATTCGAGGCCAGCCGCGCCGATTACCTGTTTGCCAACGACAGGATGGTGAGCATGATGGTTGGTAAGTCCGACCCCCGTCTACCATTCTATTTTACGCCTTTCCCCTTCAATTCCTCGCCCGCAACCTACAAGGGTGTTAAGCCCGGTGATCCGACAGGTATCAACTATTCCAGGGTCCACACGTATTTGCGCGGTGCAGCAACGGGTAATCCCAGTATGCGGCCCGGCGGTGGTATACTGGCCGGCGCCTATGTTTATTCGGGCGATGCTCCGATACGCATGCTGACCTACAAGGAGTATTGCTTTATCCGTGCGGAAGCCGCGTTGTATGGCGCTCCCGGGGATCCGCAGGACTGGTTTACCAAGGGTATTACGGCTTCCATGCAGGATGCGGGAGTCGCGGCGGGAGATATTGCAACGTACCTGACTGCCAATGGGACATTGGCGGGCACGGATGATCAGAAGCTGCAGCAGATCATCGAAGAGAAGTACGTGGCTATATTCGGCGAGTCGATGGAGCCCTGGACTGACTTTAGAAGAACGGGTTATCCTACATTGACAGCACCCAGCGATGCCGTGATGAGCACCGTACCTAGATCTCTCTTTTATCCCCAGTCGGAGATAGATCTCAACCCCAATGCGCCTGCACAAAAGGCCGATCTTACACAGAAAGTATTTTGGGATAATTAAAAATTGTAATAGGCCCTCCACCTGGAGGGCCTATTAGCTTTACTAGACCACTTATCCTACAGCATCTTACTTCTCCAGTTTAATTTCCCCTGCATCCGCGGCCTGCCCATCCGTGACGGTGATGCCGTCCTTCGCTGCATTCTTATAGGGAGGCTTTGCTTCGATGATCACTTTATATGAGCCAGGCTTGGCATCGGTGATCTCATAAGAACCGTTTATAACAGGCGCTCTTAATGTATCCGTCGACGACTCGGCCCAGGCGCGAACGCCTCCTTCCGCCGGAGAGACCGTCCCTTTGATAGAACCACTTCTCAGGCTGTTGAAAGCAAATAGTCCAGCTGCGGCAAATGTTATTGCCGCGAGTTTAATACCCGTGAATTTCATACTTAGAGAATTTAAAGAGTGAACAATTATTGATTATTTTCCCGAAAACACAAAATCACACTACGCATCAGGGAGGGCATTCTGGAGATATGAAAACAAGGACTATGCCATAATTTTTTCGGAGAGTGGGCCCAACGCACGGGTCAGTGTGGAAATAATTCTACAGGAATAATAATTGTATTACGAATGCTCGTTGACGTTATATCGCTAAAAGTGCCGTAAATACTGGATTTCGGCGATTGGCGGGGAATCGCGTAATGCATCCCGAAGCAAGCTGCGAAAAAAATAATTTTAACTTCTCTTAACATTTGCAAGGTGCGGCGGGACATTTACAATGCTGCTATGCGTCCATTGTCCAGTCGTAAGAAGCGATCCACGACGTCCGGGATCTCTTCTTTGTAGTGGCTTACATAGATGAGCGTCGTGCCGAAGGCCTCGCAGAGAAGGCCTATCAGCTGTCGAAAGTAGCTTGTCCGCTCTTCATCCAGCCCCTGGCAGGGTTCGTCGAGGATCAGCATGGGAGGGTTCTTGATGAGGGCGCGGGCCAGCAGGACCATGCGTTGTTGTCCTGTGGAAAGCTGTGCCAGCCTGGATGCACGCAGATCCCCGAGGGACAGAAGCTTCATCCAGAGGCTGACTTGCAGGGTCTGCTCGTCCGTCAGGGGCCGGAAGAGACCGATGGTATCAAACAGCCCGCTGGCAATGACCTGGAAGCAGGTGGCGCCATAGTCGAAATAAAGATGCAGCTCAGGGGAGACAAAGCCAATTTTCTGTTTGACCTCCCAGATCGTTTCACCGGTGCCGCGCCGTCTGTCGAAGAGCCGAATATCGTTGGCATAGGCCTGGGGATTATCCGCGGTGATTAGGCTCAGGAGGGTGGATTTGCCGGCGCCATTGGGGCCGCTGACATTCCATCTTTCCCCTTTTTTTACTTCCCAGTCGATGTGTTCCAACAATGTCTTCTCGCCGTAGTATACATGGACGTTTGTCATTTTCACGGCTGTGGAGAAGGTAGCGGGCGATGCGTATTGCTGCAGCTGCTGCAGGATGTCCGTATCCAGCCGGACGTCCCGGACGGTTGTGGCGCCCGGGTGAAATTGCTCTTTCGGTCCCTGGAACGTCCATTTGCCTTCTTCCAGCCGGGCAACATGTGTAATGGAGGCCGGCAATTCCCGGGAGGAAGTGATGAGCAGGAGCTGGATGCCTTTTGCAGCCAGCATATTTATAATATGATGCAGGGTTGCTCTTCCTTCCGTGTCCAGGCCAAGGAAAGGGTTGTCCAGGATGAGCAGGTCGGGATTTTCCAGGAGGGCGATGGCCAGCTGTACCCTTTTGTTCTCGCCGTTGGATAATTGGATCAGGGGTCTTGCCAGCAGGGGGCGGATGTGCAGGTTGTCCAGTCCTTCCCAGCTCAACAGGTCCTGACCGGCGGCGGAAGCGTATGGCGTAAGCTCCTGAGCCACCGTGATCGTCTGTTCCGCATCGGAGGCGTTGAAGCGTTGTTGATAATAGAGATCGGTGGTGCCGCTGCGGTTTAAAAACCGGTGTTGCTGTTCGACAATAGCACTATTCACGGGTTTAAAGAAGGTTAATTGTCCACTATGGAAGTGCCGGCCCATCAGGGTATGCGCCAGGACAGATTTGCCGCTGCCGGAGGCGCCGGTGATGGCCCATTGCTGACCGCGTAATATATTCAAATACAAATTGTTAAGTACTTGTCGCCCGCCTATTGTCACCGTCAGACCTTCCAGGGATAGAAAATTATCAGCCATGGCACGAATGTAAGGCTCAAAGTGTTATGAAGCGTTATGCACAATGTGTAGAAATTGAAATAAGACCGCTCTAAATTCGTTTGCCTATATTTGGCATCTTGATCGGAACCGATATGGCAGAAAAATCTAATTTGTTCGAGTACACGGAAGAAAGCATCAAAAGTCTTGATTGGCGGGAACATATACGCCTGCGCCCCGGTATGTATATAGGTAAATTAGGGGATGGCAGTAGTCCGGACGATGGTATTTATGTCCTGATCAAAGAGGTGATCGACAACTGTATAGATGAGCATACCATGGGGTATGGCAAGCAGGTTGATCTGACCATCGATCAAAAGAGCGTTACCATCCGTGACTATGGCCGGGGTATTCCTTTGGGAAAGGTGGTGGATGTGGTTTCCAAGATCAATACAGGGGCTAAATATGATAGCAAGGCATTTCAGAAGTCCGTGGGTCTCAATGGAGTAGGTACGAAGGCCGTGAATGCTCTCAGCCAATACTTCAAAGTGACGGCCTACAGGGAAGGAAAGGAGAAGGCCGCTGAATTTGCCAAGGGAGTGCTTACAAAGGAGTTCAAGGAAGCAAAATCCAGCGAGTCCAATGGCACGCTGGTGACCTTTATCCCGGACGAGACGGTGTTCAAGCATTTCCACTTCAAGCATGAGTACCTGGAGAACCAAATATGGAATTACTGTTATCTCAACGCGGGGCTGATCATCAACTTCAACGGTAAGAAATACGTGTCGAAGGACGGTCTGCTGGACCTGCTGCGCCGCAAGACCAATGAGGACGAGCTCCGGTATCCCATCATCCATTTGAAAGGAGAGGACATAGAAGTTGCCCTTACGCACAACAACGACTATGGCGAGGAGATTTTTAGTTTCGTCAACGGTCAGTATACCACCCAGGGTGGTACGCACCAGCAGGCTTTTCGCGAGGCATTTGTAAAGGTAGCAAGAGATTTCTACAAGAAAGACTATGATGCGGCGGATATCCGGCAAAGTATTGCCGCGGCTGTTTCTGTGCGCGTGGTAGAACCCGTGTTCGAGTCCCAGACCAAGACAAAATTAGGCAGCCAATACATGTCGGAAGGCGGCGTGTCGATGAAGAACTTCGTATACGACTTCCTGGCCAGGGAGCTGGACAATTATTTACATAAGAACCCTACCACCGCCGATGCGTTGAAAAAGCGTATCGAGCAGAATGAAAAGGAGCGAAAGGAGCTGGCCGGTATCAAGAAGCTGGCGAATGAAAGGGCCAAAAAAGCCAATTTGCATAATAAGAAGCTTCGCGACTGCCGGTATCATTATAATGAGGAGCCTACAGGGAAGGATAAAGATCAGGTGCTGGAAAAACAAAAAGAGAGCACGATCTTTATTACGGAAGGAGATTCTGCCAGCGGTAGTATAACAAAGGCAAGAGACGTGGAAAGACAGGCGGTGTTCAGCCTTCGGGGAAAGCCGTTGAATTGCTATGGATTGACAAAGAAGGTGGTGTATGAGAATGAGGAGTTTAATCTTTTGCAGCATGCGCTGAACGTTGAAGACGGGATCGAGGGGCTGCGTTATAATAAGATAATTATTGCCACGGATGCCGACGTGGACGGTATGCATATCCGGCTGTTGCTGATGACCTTTTTCCTGCAGTTCTTCCCCGACCTGGTGAAGAACGGGCATGTTTTTATTTTAGAAACTCCTTTGTTCCGGGTACGGAACAAGCAGGAGACCATTTATTGTTATGACGAGACGGAGAAGCAGGCGGCTATGAAAAAGCTGGGTAGCAAGCCGGAGATCACCCGTTTTAAAGGATTGGGAGAGATCTCGCCGGAAGAGTTTGCCCGCTTCATCGGACCGGATATGCGGGTGCAGCCTGTGATGATCATGCCGGAGACGCATATACAACATATATTAGAATATTACATGGGTAAGAACACCCAGGAAAGACAGGAATTTATCATTAATAATCTGAAGGTCGAGGTGGACCTCGTGGAGGAAAAAGTATGATCCACATTGTTTTTCAACGTCCCGATGTAGATGTTTTGCAGAAGTCATTCGAGCTGGAGCCCGCCATGCAGGGAGAGGTGATCCAGATCGAGGATGATTTTGCAGTGGGACCCTTAAAGGATATTTATATGCCGGAAGGCTGGGAGGCCCGGAGAGAGTGGTGGCGTGGCGTATTGGCGGGCGGGGATTATGATGGGAGGGTGGACAACGGGGAGGTAAAGGACGACACGGCGTCCGTTGCAGCCTTGAAAGAGAAGCTGGATCAGGATCCTATGGAGATGGTTTGGATCTGGGCCGCACAGAACAAGCATGATGTCAGCAGCTATTATTGGTTGATGAGCCAGCTAAAGGACTACCAGGGCAGGATATTTATACTGTACCTGAATAACCTGCCTTTTATCAACGAGAAGGGAAATATTTTTTACCCGGTGAACCTGTCCGAGATACCAGCCCGGGAGTTCCTGAAAGCGCGCAAGCTGGCCAGACCCATTACCCTGAGCGAGTTCGAGATCGACCCGGATGAGTGGAGCCGGATATGCAATGAGGACAAGGGCGTGCGGATACTGGAAGGTGGCAAGAAGCTGGCGCAGTATGGATATGACTATTATGATGAAGAGTTGAAGAAGTTCATCACCGGGGATTGGATAAAGGCCAGCAAGCTGATCCATCAGTTTATCAGCAAAGCAAAACAGACTACCGGGGATGCCTATATGCTCTGGAGGCTGAAACAGCTGATCGCCGCAGGGGAGGTCGAGGCGCAGGGAGAGATCAGGGGTATGAAGGATTTCGAGATCAAGTCCAAGGCTGCTATTCCCATGACGGAGCCAACCGCATAAAGATCAACCATGAAAAACCTTATCAAATGGGAGGAGGCAGCTATGTTCCTGTTGAGCATTTGCCTTTTCAGTCAGCTGCATTTTGCATGGTGGTGGTGGCTGGTATGGATACTGGCGCCTGACCTCGGCATGCTGGGATATCTCGGAGGCAATAAAGTGGGGGCCATCTGTTATAATATAGTGCATCATAAGGGCGTTGCCATTGCGCTATATCTTATCGGCCTTTATACGAGGAATGAATATCTGGAATTTGCGGGCCTGATCCTTTTCGGGCATTCATCGATGGACAGGGGGATGGGGTATGGGCTGAAGTATTTCAGTGGTTTTCAGGACACTCACCTGGGAAAAATTGGGAAGAATAATAAGAACAAAAGCGTAGTATAGAATTTATATGGCCAAGAGCAAAATACCAGAAGATTTTCACGAGAACGGGTCCGGTGTCACCGGACAATACAAGAACTGGTTCCTGGACTATGCCTCCTATGTGATACTGGAGAGGGCGGTGCCCGCCATAGAGGACGGGCTCAAGCCAGTGCAGCGTCGTATCCTGCATGCCATGAAAGAGATGGATGACGGCCGATTCAACAAGGTCGCCAATATCATTGGCCAGAGCATGCAATACCATCCCCACGGGGATGCCAGTATCGGCGAGGCACTTGTAAACATGGGACAGAAGGACCTGCTGATCGAGACACAGGGCAACTGGGGGGATGTTCGCACGGGGGATGATGCGGCCGCCAGCCGGTATATCGAAGCGCGTCTCAGCAAATTTGCATTGGAAGTGGCTTTCAATGCCAAGACCACCGAATGGCAGTTGAGCTACGATGGACGGAAGAACGAGCCCGTGACGCTGCCCATGAAATTCCCGCTGCTGCTGGCCCATGGAGCGGAAGGGATCGCGGTGGGGCTTGCCACCAAAATACTGCCCCATAACTTTATCGAGCTTTGTGAGGCCGCTATCAAATACCTGAAGAATAAGAAATTTGAATTATACCCCGACTTCCTGACCGCGGGGATGATCGATGTCACCAATTATAACGACGGCAAGAGGGGAGGGAAGGTCCGGGTGCGTACCCATATCGAGGAGCTGGATAAGAAGACGCTGCTGATAAAGGATGTCCCATACGGCGTCACAACCTCGCAGCTGATCGACTCCATCATCAAGGCCAACGAGCAGGGCAAGATCAAGATCAAGAAGGTAACGGACAATACGGCGGCAGAGGTGGAGGTACAGATAGACCTGGCGCCGGGGATATCTCCCGACATTACCATCGATGCTCTTTATGCATTTACGGACTGCGAGGTGAGCATTTCACCCAATGCCTGTGTCATTGCCGGGGAGAAGCCCCAATTCCTGGGAGTACGGGAGTTGCTGACCCATTCCGTAGATCATACGAAGGGGCTTTTGAAAAGGGAGCTGGAAATAAAGCTGGCCGAGCTGCAGGAAAAATGGCATTATACATCGCTGGAAAAGATATTCTTCGAGGAGAAGATATACAAAGAGCTGGAGAAGAAGCACGAGACCTGGGAAAAGGTGTTGACCGCCATCGCCAAGGCCTTCGAGCCCTTCCGCAAACAGCTGAAAAGGGACATCAGCCGGGAGGATGTCATAAAGCTCACGGAGAAGCCTGTGCGGAGGATCTATCGCCTGGACATCGACGAGCTGAATGCACAGATCAAGGGGCTGGAAGCCGAGATCAGGCAGGTGAAGCATGATCTGGCCAACCTGGTGGATTATGCCGTGGCCTATTATGAGAACCTGTTGAAGAAATACGGGAAAGGCCGTGAGCGCAAGACAGAGATCAAGCTGTTCGAAGCTATCCAGGCGCAGCAGGTGGCCATTGCAAACGTCAAGCTCTATGTGAACAGGTCGGACGGATTTATCGGCACCGGGCTGAAGAAGGACGAGTTTGTGGCGGACTGTTCCGACCTGGACGATATCATTGCCTTTACCAAAGGAGGGAAAATGAAGGTGGTAAAGGTGGCCGACAAGGCGTTCATCGGAAAGGACATCATCTATGTGGGTGTCTTTCGGAAGAATGACGAACGCACCACCTACAATATGATCTATGTGGACGGCAAGACAGGCATCAGCTATGCCAAGCGGTTTAACGTCACCGGTGTCACCCGTGACAGGGAATATGATCTGGCCAAGGAAGATCCCAAGAGCCGGGTGCATTATTTTACCGTGAACCCGAATGGCGAGGCGGAAGTCGTCAAGATCGTCCTTAGCCCCAACAGCTCTGCCCGTATCAAGGAGTTCGATTTTTATTTCGAGACCCTGGAGGTAAAGAACCGCAGCAGTCTGGGGAACCAGGTGACGAAGTATCCCATCCGGACCGTAAAATTCAAAGAGGCCGGCAAAGCCACGCTCAGCGGCCGCAAACTATGGTTCGATGCGACGTTTGGCCGGTTGAATACCGAGGAGAAAGGCGAATATCTCGGCAGCTTTGACAATGACGAAAAGCTGCTGGTGATCTATTCCGACGGTAATTATGAGATAACAGATACCGAGCTTACACAGCGGTTTGATGCGGACAAGATAGTGGAGATACGCAAGTTCGATCCGGAGAGGGTCATTACCGCCATCTACCTGGATAATGAGAAGCTGCTGTATAATGTCAAACGGTTTAAGATCGAGACTACGACCTTACATAATAAGTTCCTTTTTATCAAGGAAGGGGAGGGCAATCGGCTGGAGGCTGTCACCCTGCATCCTCAACCCATTGCCTTGATCAAGTCGGGACGTGGCGCGCAGGCGAAGACCCAGAAGATCAAGATCGCCGATTTTGTGGAGGTCACAGGCTGGAAGACCGTGGGCACCAAGCTCTTCGATTTCAGCAAGAGTGTGGAAGTGGAGTGGGGGCATAAGGAAGAAGCGAAAGAATCTCCGCAGACGGAGCTGGACTTATAAAAACGAAAGAGCCCCTGATCAGGGGCTCTTTTTACGTCTTATCCGGATGGTTGCATTTTCTGTCAGGCTGCTGCTCATGAATACTTCGTATCTGTTCTTACCGTCCGTGATCACCATGAGGGCCGTATTGGGCGGGTACTTTCCAAGATTTTCCGCGAACATGCCGATCTCATTCACATCCCTGGTGCTGTCCAGGTGGAGGTATAAGGTCAGGGCTTTGGCGGCCAGTTCCTGATGGGTGAGGACGACCTGGTTGTTGACGAATACGGAAATGCTGTCCCCGTCTATTTCTCCGTTGTCATAGAAGCTCAGGCGTATGGAGTCGGACTCCACTTCCAGTGTCTTTGTAATGATCTCCTTTCTTTTAGAGAAAGATTCCGTGATGAGCCTGCTGTCCTCTTTAGCAGGGTCGGAGATAGGAGCAGCCGTGATGGCGGCCACCTCTGTTTTGATGATCGGCTGCCGGGCAATAGCTGTATCCAGGGGTTTGGCCGGCAGCTCCGTTTTGACCACCGTGGGGGTATCGGTTTTGACTGTCAAGGGAGTGTCGGCCGGTCGGGCAGCGGCCGTAGTTGGGGGAGTCTGATCTGTTTTGAAGGCATCCACCACATAGTCGTCCGCCTGTGGTTTCCAGATCCTGGGAGCGGCATTTGTCACCTCCTGCTGTATGTCGGGCTGGGGTTTCTCATCCTTATCGAGTGTATACGATACTTTCACGTCGGGACAGAGGTATTTGTATTTCTCATCATGATAAAAAGCTCCTTTAAGGGTGGTTTTGACGCGGCTGCTTATGATGACGCCAACGAAGTTGGTGTTGCAGTCGATGCTATTGACGGTGGAATTGGAATTGAAATAGATGATGGGGATGTTCAGGATAATGACTTCTCTTGTCTTTGGGTTGTACCGGCCGTGGACGAAAAAGCTCTGGTATTTGTCGCGGAAATAATAGCCGAAGATGCCATCCACCCTGTTGCCCGTCTGTTTGATGACGAGCTCGGTCAGGTAGTTGTTGTGCATGCCGGCCATTTCCACGTCGGCGCGTCCATACCAGGATCCGGTGGCCGTGACGGTTTGAGCACACAGCCGTTGTGCGGTAAGCAGGCAAAATATGATTAAAAGTCTTTGCATCAGGTCTTATGGCCTGTTAAGATACCTTTTTATTTCTTTTTCGGTGTCCCTTTGTTTGATGCTCTCCCTTTTATCATAAAGCTTCTTTCCCCTGGCCAGCCCGATCTCCATTTTGGCGAGGCCTTTTTCGGAGAAGAAGATACGGAGAGGGATGATGGTATAGCCTTTGTCCTTGAGCTTATTCTCCAGCTTGCGCAGCTCGCGGCGGGTCAGGAGCAGTTTGCGATCGTGGACGGCTATATGGTTATTGGTGGTACCCAGTCTGTATTCCGCGATGTGCATGTTCTTTACCCAAAGCTCACCGTTGTGGAAGGTGCAGAAACTGTCCACGAAGTTGACCTTTCCTTCCCGGATGGACTTTACCTCGGTGCCTGCCAATACCATGCCTGCATCGTATTTGTCTTCGATGAAATAGTCGTGATAGGCACTTCGATTCTTGATCTCGCTCATAATTGAATGTCTGTCCTTGGGATAACGAGCCCGGATCAGGATTTGAACAGGGTCAGCAGGGTGGCGATCCTTTCCTTCAGCTCTTTCCGGCTGACGATAAAATCCAGGAATCCGTGTTCCAGGAGAAATTCGCTGCGCTGGAAGCCTTCCGGAAGGTCTTTTTTAATAGTCTCTTTGATGACCCGGGGGCCTGCAAATCCTATGAGGGCGCCGGGTTCGGCGATATTCAGATCACCCAGCATACCGAAGGACGCGGAAATGCCTCCGAAAGAGGGGTCGGTGAGTAGTGAAATATAAGGGATCCTGGCATCTGTCAGCTGGGACAGCTTACCGGATACTTTGGCCAGCTGCATCAATGAGAAGGCGCTCTCCATCATACGCGCTCCGCCGGACTTGCAGATGATCAGGAGGGGGACACGGTGTTCGAGGCAATAGTCCGCAGCACGGCTTATCCTTTCTCCCATGACGCTGCCCAGGGAGCCGCCGATGAATTCAAAATCCATACATCCTACCACCATTCTATGTTCCTTTATTTCGCCCGCGGCCACACGGATAGAGTCCGTGATATCCGTCTTGGCCCATGTTTCTTCCAGTCGTTTCTGGTAGGATTTCAGGTCGGTGAAGTGAAGGAAGTCCTTTGACCGGATGTTCTCGAACAGCACTTCATATTGATTGTCGTTAAAAAGGATTTCAAAGTATTCGCTGCTGCCGATGCGATGGTGGTGACTGCATTTAGGGCATACGAAGAGGTTTTCCCTCAATTCCGTCACCGTACATATATAATTGCAGTTCGGGCACTTGGTCCAAAGGCCCTCGGGAGTTTCCTTTTTTTCGGCTGTACTTGTCAGAATGCCTTTTTTGATGCGCCTGAACCAACCGCTCTTGCTCTCTTCACTTTGCCCTTCATCACCTGCCAGGTTTGCTTCAAAGTCTTCCTCTTTCATGGTCTTCATGTTTGTCACATTGTTTTTTAATTCCCCACTACACGAAACACCCTCATAATTAATGTCCGTCCACGGGACAAGAACCTGCGGTTCTTTGGCGTTGTATCCGGGCGTGATCGGGCAGACAGCCTGCGCCAAGGTCCGGAACGGCCCAAAATTGGCGGCTAATATACTAAACAACGGGGATTTAACATGAAAAATGGGTGGAAGTCCTCCGTGAGGGGTTGATCATCAGTGTAAAAAAGTTAAAGTAAAAGATTTTTTAAAAGCATTCCTGTGCTAAATTTGCGCAGTTCTCCGAGGTCGGTTTCACTTATAATATAGCAGTCAAATTATGAAATGGTCTGAATTCTTTACTTCTTCCGTAGGCAAAAAGTTCGTAATGGGTCTCACGGGAATATTCCTGATCCTTTTTCTGGTGGTGCATGTAGGTATCAATGCCTGTATGTGGGCCATGGATGGGGGTGAGATGTTCAACAAGGCTGCTCATTTTATGGGCGCTACTGTCGTGATCCGTATACTGGAAGTGGGGTTGTTTGTTGGATTTTTTATACATATCATACAGGGGCTGGTCCTGACCTTTCAAAACCGGAAGAAGAGAAGCATCGGCTACCAGGTGCCTATGGGCAATGCGGGCAGTAAATGGTATTCCCGCAGCATGGGTCTGCTGGGCACCATCGTCCTTATCTTTCTCATCATACACTGGAAGCAGTTCTGGATACCCTCCCGTTTTACGGACATGTCGGAGGCCACCTATGAGAGCGGAGTTCCCGTACACGATCTGTTCGGCCTGATGAAGGATACTTTTTCTCAATTATGGGTAGTGATCCTTTATGTGGTGGCCTGTATCTCTCTGGCCTACCATCTGCTGCATGGATTTCAAAGCGCCTGGCGGAGCCTGGGGCTGTCCAATAACCGTTACCTGCACCTGATCAATGCCGTGGGGGTTGGTTTTTCCATCATCGTCCCCCTGGCCTTTGCCATGATGCCCATCTCTATGTATTTTGACTGGGTTCAATAAAAGAATACAATAAACAAAGCTTAGAAACATATACGTCATGCTGAAATCAAACATTCCTGCCGGCCCTTTAGATAAGAAATGGGAAGATTATAAGGGACATGTTAAGCTGGTGAATCCTGCGAATAAGCGCAACCTGGAAGTGATCATTATCGGCACCGGGCTGGCCGGGGCCTCGGCAGCGGCTGCTTTAGGTGAGCTGGGATATAAAGTAAAGGCATTTTGTTTCCAGGACTCTCCGCGCCGGGCGCACAGCATTGCGGCCCAGGGAGGGATCAATGCCGCCAAAAATTATCAGAATGACGGGGACAGCATATTTCGTCTGTTCTACGATACGGTAAAGGGAGGCGACTACCGCTCGCGTGAAGCCAATGTCCATCGTCTGGCGGAGGTGAGCGCCAACATTATCGACCAGTGTGTGGCGCAGGGGGTGCCTTTTGCTCGTGAATACGGGGGCTTGCTCAGCAACCGGTCGTTCGGTGGGACCCAGGTACAGCGTACTTTTTACGCGGCGGGCCAGACAGGGCAGCAGTTGCTGATAGGGGCTTATCAGGCACTGGAGCGCCAGGTGGCGCTCGGCAATGTCGAGATGTATACCCGGCATGAGATGCTGGATGTGGTGGTCATCGATGGGAAGGCCCGTGGTATTATTGCGCGCAACCTGATCACAGGCCAGCTGGAAAGACATTTTGGACATGCCGTATTGCTGTGCAGCGGCGGATATGGTAATGTTTTTTATCTTTCTACCAACGCCATGGGCAGCAATGTAACCGCTGCCTGGAAGGCCCATAAGAAAGGGGCGTATTTTGGAAACCCCTGTTTTACACAGATACATCCAACCTGCATTCCTGTCACGGGGGATCATCAGTCCAAGCTGACCCTCATGTCGGAGTCGCTCCGCAATGACGGCCGGATATGGGTTCCCAAACAAAAGAACGATCCGCGCAAACCCAACGAGATACCTGAAGAGGAAAGGGATTACTATTTAGAAAGAAGATATCCTGCTTTTGGTAACCTGGTACCGCGTGACGTGGCTTCCCGGGCCGCCAAGGAAAGATGCGATGCAGGATTCGGCGTAGGGTCTTCCAAACAGGCGGTCTACCTGGATTATGCATCTGCCATCGAAAGATATGGCAAAATAGAATGTCGTAAACACAGCATCGATAATCCTTCAGCTGAAGAGATCCGTAAGCATGGGGTCGATGTGGTAAAGGAGAAGTACGGCAATCTTTTCGACATGTACAACAAGATCACGGGTGAGGATCCTTATACGACGCCGATGCGGATCTATCCGGCCGTGCATTATACGATGGGCGGGCTGTGGGTGGATTATGAGCTGATGACAACCGTTCCCGGATTGTATGCGCTGGGCGAGGCCAATTTCAGTGATCATGGAGCCAACAGGCTGGGGGCTTCTGCGTTGATGCAGGGGCTGGCCGACGGATACTTCGTGATACCGTATACTATTGGGAATTATCTGTCCGGGGAGATACGTACGGCAGCTATTGCAACTTCCCATCCTGCGTTCGAGGCGGCTGAAAAGGCTGTAGCAGATAGGATCAGCCAGTTAAAACATATCGATGGCAAGCAAAGCCCCGAAAGCTTTCACAAACGGCTGGGCAAGATCATGTGGGACAAGTGCGGCATGGCCAGGAATGAAGCGGGGCTGAAGGAAGCCATTCAGGAGATAAAGGCGCTGAAGGAAGAGTTCTGGCGGGATGTACGGGTGACGGGAGATATCGATGAGTTCAACCCCGAGCTGGATAAGGCGGGCAGGGTAGCGGATTTCATTGAATTAGGCGAGCTGATGTGCATGGACGCCCTGCAAAGAAGGGAGAGCTGTGGAGGCCATTTCCGCGAAGAGATGCAGACAGAGGATGGAGAGGCCAGGCGTGACGATGATCATTTTTCTTTTGTGGCTGCCTGGGAATTCACGGGAGAGGGCAATTGGGAGCTTCACAAGGAGCCCCTCGAGTTCGAGGTAGTGCATCCCAGTCAGCGAAGCTATAAATAGCCGATCAAACAATATGCTATGGAATGGACCTGGCCTGAATGGATAGAATGGGGGGCAAAGATCATCGGTGCGCTGGCAACAGGGGCCGGTGTATTGGTAGCTGCCATCAATTATTTGAACCAGACCAGGCTCAAGCGGGCAGAATGGGTGAAATCGCTGTTCGAGAAGTTTTTTGAAAGTTCTGTTTATAAAGAAGTGAGGGGCTGGCTGGATTATGATGAGCTCCCTGGCAAGCTTTCGGGGCCGAACCAGCGGGAAAATGAAGAAAAGTTCACCGATTTTTTAAACTTTTTTGAATTCATCGGAGTATTGTATTCGAGGCGGCAGATCAAATTTGAGGAAGTGAATGAGATCTTCGATTATTATCTAAAGAAGATCAAAGACGAACCAAACTGCCGGGTGTGGATCGAAAAATACAGTTTTGAAAAATTGAAAGCTCTTTTAGAATACGTATAGAGATGGCCGACTATTTATTTGTATATGGGACCTTGCGGAAGAATTACGATCTGAAATTGAAGAATAAGGTCGCGGCTCATGTGCAATATGTGGGACAGGGGAAGGTTGGAGCGTCTTTATACGATATTGGAAGATATCCAGGCGCCATCCGGGACAGCAAGGGCACCGAGGTCATCGGGGACCTGTTCCTTTTGACCGACCCTGAACGGGTATTGAAAGTGCTGGACAAGTATGAAGGTCTTTCGGGACCAGAGGACAAGACGGCCGAGTTTGTGCGGAAAAAGACCAATGTGCGGCTGCGTACGGGGGAGACGAAAAAGGCCTGGATCTACTGGTACAATTTCGACCCGTCGGGCAAAGTGAAGATCCGGCATAAGGATTATTTGAATTATTTGAAAAACAAGACCATTTAATATATGGAACATTACACGATGAATCTCACGCTGAAAGTATGGAGGCAAAAGAACAAGAAGGACCGTGGGGGTTTTGAGACTTATTCCGTTAGCGATATTTCTTCGGAAATGTCCTTTTTGGAGATGTTTGATGTCCTGAATGAGCGGCTGGTCACGGAGGGGAAAGATCCCATTTCTTTTGACCATGACTGCCGGGAAGGCATTTGCGGTATGTGTTCCATGTATATCAATGGCAGGCCGCACGGTCCCTGGGAAGGTACTACCACTTGTCAGCTGCATATGCGTGCGTTCAAAGATGGGGATACCATCGTGGTGGAACCCTGGAGGGCCAACGCATTCCCCGTCATCAAGGACCTGGTCGTAGACAGGAGCGCCTTTGACAGGATCATCCAGGCGGGCGGGTATATATCCGTCAATACGGGAAATGCCGTCGATGCCAATTCCATTCCCGTCGAGAAGGACAAGGCTGATACCGCCTTTGCATCGGCGGCCTGTATCGGCTGTGGAGCCTGTGTAGCTGCCTGCAAGAATGCTTCTGCCTTGTTGTTTGTCTCTGCGAAGGTCTCTCATCTGGCCCTGTTGCCCCAGGGTGGCCCCGAGCGTAAGACCCGGGTGACTGCCATGGTAGCCCAAATGGACAAGGAAGGGTTTGGCAGCTGTACGGCTACCGGAGCCTGTGAAGCCGTCTGTCCCAAGGAGATATCCATCAGCAATATTGCCCGTCTGAATGCAGAATACGGGGTTTCAGGGCTTTCCAGCGATAAATAAGAGATCCGTTGGCGGGACGCACAATGTGTCGTACCTTTGCGCCTCAATTGTATTTACCGCATGATCAGAGTGAATAATGTGACCCTTTCGTTTGGAAAGAGGGTCTTATTTGACGAAGTCAATCTCACATTCAGCAAGGGTAACTGTTATGGCGTCATTGGCGCCAATGGAGCCGGGAAATCCACCTTTTTAAAGATCCTTTCCGGGGAGATAGAGCCTTCCAAGGGGAGCATCGAGATCGCCCCCGGACAGCGTATGGCCGTATTGAACCAGAACCACTTTGCCTTTGATGAAAACACTGTTTTGCACACTGTCCTGATGGGACATAAGCATATGTGGGAGGTCATGCAGGAGAGGGATGCCATTTATGCAAAGGCAGATTTCACCGAAGAGGATGGCATTCGTGCCGGCGAGCTGGAAGGTGAATTTGGTGAAATGGGTGGATATACTGCCGAAAGTGATGCAGCTGCCCTATTGAGTGATCTCGGTGTAAAGGAATCCCTGCATAATGTGCTGATGAAGGATCTGGCGGGTGCGCTGAAAGTGCGGGTGCTGCTCGCGCAGGCCTTGTTTGGCAATCCGGATATACTTATCCTCGATGAGCCTACCAATGACCTTGATGTGGAGACGATCAACTGGCTGGAAAACTTCCTCGCGGATTATGAGAATATCGTCATCGTCGTATCCCACGACCGTCACTTTTTGGATGCCGTATGTACGCATGTGGCGGATGTGGACAGGCAGAAAATAAAGATCTTTACAGGCAACTATACCTTCTGGTACGAGTCGTCCCAGCTGATGGCCCGCCAATTGTCGGATAAGAATAAGAAGACAGAGGATAAAAGGGCGGCCCTGCTGGAGTTCATTGCACGATTCTCCGCCAATGCCAGCAAATCCAAGCAGGCAACCTCGCGTAAGAAAGCGTTGGAAAAGCTCACTATCGAAGAGATCGAGCCGTCCAACCGCAGATATCCCGGTATTATCTTCAAACAGCTGAGAGAGGTCGGCAACCAGATACTGAACATAGAAAAATTATCCAGGAGGGCAGAGGATGGCAGGACCCTTTTCTCCAACGTCAGCTTTAGCGTCAACAAGGGGGATAAGATCGCCTTTGTCAGCAAGGATCATCTGGCATTGACCAGCTTTTTCAATATTATCAACGGGGACTCGCAGGCCGATGGCGGTAAGCTCGAATGGGGCACTACCGTGACGAAGGCTTATCTGCCCAATGACAACAGCGAATTCTTTTCAGGGAAGGACATCAATCTTATGGACTGGCTGCGGCAGTATGTGCCCTCTCATGTCACGGACGTGGATGAGCCATTCCTGCGTGGGTTCCTTGGGAAAATGTTATTCAGCGGAGACGAGGTATTGAAAAAGACCTCCGTTCTTTCCGGTGGGGAGAAAGTGCGTTGCATGCTCAGCCGGATGATGTTGCAGGACCCCAATGTGGTCATCCTGGACGAGCCCACCAACCACCTGGACCTGGAATCCATCCAGAGCTTCAACGAAAGCATGAGCAACTTCAAAGGGATCGTCCTGCTGACATCCCATGACCATACCTTTTTACAAACAGTGGCCAATCGTGTCATCGAGCTGACCCCTGGGGGTATCATCGACAGGCTGATGTCCTTTGATGAGTACCTGGCGGACGAGCGGGTAAAACAGCTGCGTGAGGAGCTTTATCCCCGGGAAAGCCTGGTGAAGGTATAAAGATCATTTATACAGCACTTCACGTCTGTGAGAGGACCGGGCCGGGGCGGTACGTGGTCTGTTCAGCCGGTAGGCTATGCCGATACTGGCTCCATCCGTCCTGGTAGCAAAGTTGAATTGTCCAAAGAACGTATACCGGTCATACGTGTAATGGGCGCCCATGGTGAAATACCTGTAAGAAATATAATGTCCGGCCCTATAATCATAAACGTCCGGATTCCAATAGGGGCGTCCCAGCGCTCTTCCCAACCCAAGACGAAACCCAAATTCTCCATTCTTCGTGCTGCCAATGAGCTCGGAATAGATCCCCAGGGTGCCATAGCTGGCGCTACGGGCTATGATGGAGGCGGCAGTATCGGGTAATTTCTGACGGATGCTCAGGTATTGCCCGAACTCATGGTTGAAGGAACCTTCCAGGCCGATGATCCGCCATTCCCCGCCGGCCACCGGGACAACGATATTGGCGCCTCCGTGAAAGCCTGCTGTACCGAAGAAATGATTGCCTGAATAGCTATTCAGTACATCCGCGTTGAAAGGCACCGACGGAGGGGCAGGGAAGGGATAATATGGAATATCCGGAGTAGCATCCCACCGACCCATATGATAGCTGCCCAGGCCCAGGTCCCCGCCATACCATGCCTGGAGCATGCCCGTGTGATGGGCGATGGTAAAGGAACCATGGAAGGCATTTACATTGTCCCTGCCGAGCGTATTGGCGTCACCCGAGAAAAAGCCCGTTTGCGCATAAAAGGCTGTACGGGCGCTGTCTGTCACCTGGGGAAGGGGGTGATACTCATTGGAATATCCGTGGACCGGGCTGGTATAAAAAGCCTGTTGGGGAGGGTGAATGCAGCCGGGCAGGGATAAAGAGGATGCGATCAGCAGCAGTAAGGGTAATTTTGTATTCATGTCCTGGGAAAGGGTTTGGGGTCAGAAATATTACCTACTTGACAAAGCTTATAGGTATCCCGTAGCAGAGGATCTGTTAAATCTTTACAAATTGGCTATCCAGGGCTTTCTGTACAATAAATTCCTAATTTTAAGCATTTTAAGAGAAATCCCGGTTGTTGATTGTAAGGCTGCTTATACTGACTCTGCTTTGTTGCGGCGTATCCTTTGTGGCGATGGGGCAGCGCCCCCCGTTGGGAGCCCATTTGCCCGATAGCATCCGGCGGCCCCATCCAGCCGTCTCCAGCCTGTCGAACCTGCACCGGAAGTATATACCCGTACGGGCGGGCAGGATACCCTTCGACTCGTCCAGCATTGTTCCGGGGGCTTTTTTCCCAAAAGATGTCAGCGATACCGCCTATAGCATCGATTGGGTCAATGGGACGCTGACCTGGCTGCATCCTCCTCCCGGACAGGACAGTATCCTGGTAGTGTACCGCAGCCTGCCATATCGCATGAACAGGCCTGCTAAGCATTTCAGCTATGACAGTATCGAGAGTCATTTTTTGGCCAGCCCCTATGTCTTCAATGGCGGGTCCAGGATGGCGAATAACGATAACTTTTTCAATTTCGGCAATATCACCTACAACGGCAGCTTTGGACGGAGCATCACCTTTGGCAACAGCCAGGATGCCGTGGTTACTTCCAATCTCAATCTGCAGATCAGCGGTTACCTGGCCGACAGCATTGAGATCTCCGCTGCCATCACCGACAATAATATCCCCATTCAGCCGGACGGCACCACGGCTGACCTGAATGAGTTCGACAAGATCTTTCTTCAATTTAAGAAGAAGAACTGGGCCCTGTCCATGGGAGATATCGACCTGCGGCAAAATCAGAACTATTTTCTCAATTTTTACAAGCGGATGCAGGGAGCCTCTTTCGAGACCACCAGCCAGCTATCAAAAAACTTTTCCAATAAGACCCTTGTCAGTGCGGCCATTGCCAAGGGAAAATTTACCCGGAACATTTTTCAGGGATTGGAGGGGAACCAGGGGCCCTATAAATTACAGGGCGCAAATGGAGAGCTATATTTTATAGTGCTGGCAGGGACGGAAAAAATATACATCGACGGGCAACTGATGCAAAGAGGCGAGGACCAGGACTATGTGATCAACTACAATACGGCAGAAGTGACGTTCACAGCGGGTCGTATGATTACGCAGGATGCGCGTATACAGGTGGAATTCGAATATGCGGACAGGAACTATCTCAATGTGAATCTTTATCTCTACGACGAGGCCGTCCTGAGCAATAAGCTAAAGGTCCGGATGGGTCTGTTCAGCAACAGCGATTCCAGGAACTCACCCATCAACCAGAGCCTGACCCCCGACCAGGATAAATTCCTGAACAAGCTGGGGGATAGCATCACCCATGCTTTTTATCCTGTCGCCAATGTGGATACCTTTGCGGCAGGGAAGATATTGTACAAGAAGGTGGATACTACCTATAAGAATGCGGCAGGCATCGTCATTCATGACTCCGTCTATGTATTTTCCACGGATGCTGCCAACACGCTGTACAATCTGTCCTTTGCCAATGTAGGACTTGGTTATGGCAACTATGTACAGGACCTTAATGGGGTCAATGGGAATGTATATAGCTGGGTAACCCCCGTGAACGGCCAGATGCAGGGTTCTTACGAAGCGGCCCAATTTCTCGTAACACCCAAGACACAACAGGTGATGACCGTAGGCGCCGACTATACGCCGAACAAGCGTACAGCGTTGAGCGCGGAGGTTGCCAAAAGCCACTATGATGTCAATACGCTGTCCACCATCGACAAGGGGAATGATGACGGCTATGCGGCGAAGTTCTCTTTTAAAAATTCCTTGCCGATGGGGTCTGCCGCCAAGGGGCGTGAGCTGACATCGAATGCAGGATATGAGTATGTGCAGAATAATTTCAAGCCTCTGGAACGTCTTCGTCCAGTAGAGTTCAACCGCGATTGGGGGCTGTCATTGAATGCCGGGACTGCCACGGAGAAGATATATAATGCGGGTCTTCAGCTGGGTGACAAAAAGTTGAACCTCTTGCGATATGACATTGCACGATACCAGCGGGGAGATGGATTCAGCGGCACACGACATATTTTTACGCAAAAGCAGAATATCAAGGGATGGCATTTGAATGATCAGTTGAGCATCACCAGCACCGACAGCATTACATATAAGGGGTCTTTTATTCGTCCGACGATCGATCTGTCCAAGCAATTTGTCCACCTGAAGAACTACACCATCGGAGCAACCTGGGCCGTGGAGAGCAACCAGCAGAGGGACAAGCAGACCGATACCATAACTGCGACGAGCTATGCTTTTCAGACCTTCCAGGCATATCTCAGAAGTGCCGACAATAAGCGAAATCATTGGGGGATGTCCTTTACCACCCGGGAGAACAGCTATCCTTATGGCAAGTCCCTTATCATGGGGGACAGGAGCAGGACCTTTAATTTTACCGTAGACCTTCTGAAGAACCCTCATCATCAGTTCCATTTGAATGCCACCTATCGCAAGCTGGATATCGTCCGGAGCGGTCTGACAAATCAGACGGCGGACAACAGTTTGTTAGGGCGGGCGGAATATCTCATCAACGAATGGAAGGGGTTGTTGAAAGGGAATGTATTGTATGAGGTAGGATCGGGGCAGGAGCAGAAGAAGAATTTCACTTATCTGAAGGTCCCCGCAGGGACGGGACAATATGCGTGGATCGATGCGAATAAGGACGGCATCCAGCAGCTGACCGAATTTGTATTGGCGCAATTCCAGGATCAGGCGCAGTATATAAAGGTATATACTCCCAGCAACGTGTATATCAAGGCCAACTACAATACCTTCAACTATAGCATTACGTTGAATCCCCGTGCTGTAGTGGATATGGTAAAAGGTAGCTCCTTCAGCCGTCTGCTGGGGAGGTTTATGCTTCAATCCTCGCTGCAGCTGTCCCAGAAGCAGCAGGCGAAGGGGGTAGTGCAATTGAATCCATTCAAGGCTCCCCTGGACGATACATCTCTTATCACCCGCACGATCGTCGTGGTGAATACTCTTTCTTTCAACAGAACGGACCCGCACTGGGGTGTCGATCTCAGCAATACCCGTAACGGTTCCAAGACCCTGCTGACCTATGGATATGAGACGAGACAGCTGGTGGAGTGGATGGCGCGGATAAGGATCAATATCAGCCGGAGAGTGGCTTTTAACACTATCCTGCGACAGGGGACCAATCAGCTGAGCAACACCGGCGCGAATTTCGATAGCAGCAATTATTTTCTGCGACAGTTCTCCACAGAGCCGAATATCACCTATACCAAGGGCGCCAATTTCCGCGTCGGCATGGGATATAAGCTAAGCTCCAAGGTGAATGACCCGGAATTCGGCGGGCAGCATTATACTTCCAGCGCGTACAATATGGAATTCAAGTATAATATCGTTCAAAGCACGTCTATACAGTCGAAGTTCACTTATAACCAGATAGTCTATAAGCTGAAGGACGGCAGCGCCGCCAGTTCCAGCTCTTCCATTTCTTATGTGATACTGGAGGGCCTGATGCCTGGAAAGAACTATTTGTGGAATGTGGACCTCACGAAGAAGCTGGGCAGCAGCCTGGAGCTAAGCATTCAGTACGAGGGGAGGAAGGCCGGGGATGCAAATATCGTCCATACCGGCCGGGCGGCGTTGAGAGCATTATTGTAAAAAAAAGGCCGTCGCAAGACGGCCCTTATAATATATTGTTCGACAACAATTCTAACCAAATAATCCACCTTTCTTCAGTTCACGGGTTCCTTCTCCGATCTTGAAACCATTGTGGTAGATCTCGATCTTGTAGTTACCCTTCTGGAATTCGCTGTTTTGTTTCCAGGCGAATTGTACAGACTTGTTCTTGCCGGATTCGAAGTCTACAGGCACTTTTGCGGTGTAAACCTTGTCGCCTTCGTCACGGGTGGTGAAGGTGCCGGAACCCAGGGCAGGCACAGAGATGGGCTTGCCATCGGGGCCAGTGATACAAACGTATACATCTGTCTGGCCAGTCTGAGCGATGCGGTTGGATACGTCAAAACCAATGACCAGCTTGTTTACTTTACGGGCAGTGGTAGTTTCCTTGTCCTTGCCGTCTTTCCTTTCATGCATGGGCGTGATGGAAATGTTGGAGGCGTTAAGAGTAGAGGCGATGTCTACCTTCTTTTCCAGGTCCTGCTTGGCCGTAGTGGTTGTTTGCAGGTCGGTTGTCAGTTTTTCCTTATCGGCAGTCAGCGCGGTCTTGTCAGCTGTGAGCTGCTGGTTATCCTGGGTCAGCTGGGCAACCTGTTGTTCCAGGCCGCTCACCTTATCGTTTAATTCCTTGATCAGGTCCTCGGCCTTTTTCTTTTCGGCTTCGGTCATATGTTCTTTCTTCAACAGCCCGCGGATCTGGCCTTTCAGCTTGGAGATCTGGCTATTGCCTTCAGCCAGCTGGCCTTGTAATTTGTTGTTGGTGCCGGTGAGGGAATCCAGTCTTACCAGGGCATCGTCGAAATTCTTCTGTAATTGTCCTTTCTCGTCAGAAACCTTTGCAATTTGAGCTTGCTGTTGGGTTTGCACCTGCTCTTGTTTGTTGTTATTCCACAGCAGATAGCCCCAGGTACCTAAGAAGCCGGCGGCCAGTAAGCCAATAACCAGGTTCTTGTAATCCTTTTTAGGAGGTTGACTTTGGGGAGTCGCTGATGGATAATTGGTTGTCGTACTCATGGTTTATTGTTTTTTCAATAGTTATGAAATAAAGACGGGAGAATTTTGTTTTTTTGAGTTCCAATTCCCTTTTGACTAAAACCGTGCCAAAATCATTTTATTGTCCTGTAGCCCTTGATTATTATAGAATTACGTACTTTTATCCTCCAAAAACCGCTGAAAGCGGTTCGACCGAAGGTCAGACATTAGCCTTTTTGCGGGGGGAGGGCTAATTTCAGAAAAGCACTCCACCCGCAATAAACATTTAGCAGAATGTCCGTCGAAAAGATACTTACAGACTGGAGAAAATCGAAGTTCAAGCCAGTGTATTGGCTGGAGGGTGAAGAAGAGTATTATATAGATAAGCTGGTGGACTATGCGGAACATCAGATATTATCTGAAGCCGAAGCCGGATTTAACTTAACTGTCTTTTATGGTAAGGATGCGGACTGGACGGCTGTTATCAATGCATGCCGGCGTTATCCCATGTTTGCGGAAAGACAGGTGGTGTTGTTGAAAGAAGCGCAGCAGATGCGTGACATCGACAAGCTCGAAGCGTATATCGAGAAGCCGCTGGCGTCGACCGTGTTCGTTGTATCCTACAAGGAAAAGAAAGTGGATGGCCGCAGCAAGCTGGCCAAGCTGTTGAAGGAAAAGGCAGAGCTTTTTACCACGAAAAAGCTATACGACAATCAACTGCCGGACTGGACCAGCGAGCTTGTACGGTCGAAAGGATATACGATCACGCAGAAGGCATTGTTGTTACTGGTAGATCACATCGGCAATGATCTGAGCAGGATAGACAATGAAGTGGACAAGCTCCTGGTAAATCTCACCGGCAGGAATAATATTTCAGAAGACGATATCGAAAAATATGTAGGTGTCAGTAAAGAATACAATGTGTTCGAGCTACAGGATGCGTTTGCCAAGCGGGACAAGGTCAAGGCTATGCGTATCATTCAATATTTCGAAAGCAATCCCAAAGCCGCGCCTATTCAGCTGATCCTGCCCAGTCTCTACAATTTCTTCAGCAAGGCCTATATGGTCTTTGGCCAGTCCGCATCGGATGAGAAGAGCGTGGCGGCGGCCATTGGCGTCAACCCCTTTTTTGTAAAGGACTATCTGGCTGCTACACGCAACTATGGTTACGCAGGTATCGAGCAGGGGTTATTACTGCTGCATGCGTATAACCTCAGGAGCGTGGGAGTAGGCAGCATCGGTACAGAAGATGGGGCGCTGTTAAAAGAGCTGGCGGTGAAGATCATGTCATGAGGACGGCGCCCGCCCGGCCCCACGGGCGGCCAAAGGTTAGTCGAGGGCGGCGACGGCATTTTCCCTGTCCTTTGCCAATTGCTGTTTCAAGGCGTCCAGCCCCGCGAATTTTTGTTCGCCCCGCAGGTGCTTTTTTATAAAGATGCGGAGGGTCTTTCCATACAGATCGCCGTCGAAGTCGAAGATATTGACCTCGATGACCCTGCGGGTACCGTCCACCGTGGGGCGTATGCCGATGTTCATCATCCCTTTCAGCGGATCCGGGTTGTCGAACGGGCTGGCTGTATTTATTCCTTCTTCGCCAGGCTCACCGGCTATTTCTACTACTTCCACCGCATATACACCATCACCCGGCATAAGCTTTTCGGCATCCTCTACCTGCAGATTGGCGGTGGGATAGCCGAGGGTGCGTCCTAATTTATTGCCTTCTATGACACGTCCCGAGAAAAAGAAGTCATAGCCTAAGAGCCGGTTGGCTGTAGCAAGATCTGTTTGGCTGATGGCTTCCCTGATGCGGGTGGAGCTGACCGATATTTCATTCAGGAGGTGTACGGGTATCTCCTGTAGCTGAAATCCTTCCCGGCGGCTAAAGTCCTCCAACAGGTGATAGTCTCCTTTCCGACCCTGGCCAAACTGGTGGTCATAACCTATGATGATGGTATGGGGATGGAATTTTTCCAGCAAAAATTCCTTGACATATTGTTCGGCGCTGAGCTGTGAGAAGGCTTCCGTGAAGGGAACGATCACCAGGTGGTCAACCTTTTTCCAGGACAGGAGCTCGATCTTTTCCCGGAGGGTATTGATAAGCCGTACATCTGCCGAAGGGCCCTTTACTATTTTTCGGGGGTGTGGATGGAATGTTATGATCACCGTCTGGCCGTCAATGCGGGCTGCCTCCTGGTGAAGCTGCTCCAGGATCTTCTGATGTCCGGTGTGTACGCCGTCAAAAGTGCCAATAGTGATGACAGCGCGTCGAAAGGCAGGTAGGTGGTCTATATTTCTATATATGTGCATGGGGGGGCGAATTGCCCGCAATTTATTACATTTGTCGCACTATGTCATTGTACGCAGCACGTGGAGTTTCCGCTCAGAAAGAAGAAGTTCACCAGGCGACCGAAAAGCTGGATAAGGGTCTTTACCCGAATGCATTTTGTAAGATATACCCTGATTATTTAGGAGGAGACGAGGCATGGGTCAATCTCATGCATGCGGATGGGGCCGGTACCAAAAGCATTTTAGCTTATCTGTACTGGAAGGAGACCGGTGATCTTTCCGTCTGGAAGGGTATTGCCCAGGATGCCATTGCCATGAACCTGGATGACCTGCTTTGCGTAGGGATACATGACAATTTCCTTTTTTCGTCCACTATCGACAGGAACAAGAAAAATATCCCCGGGGAGGTCCTGGAGGTGCTGATCAACGGTTCACAGGAATTTTTCGACGAGCTGGCGACATATGGGGTCGGTATCAAATATCTGGGCGGTGAGACCGCCGACGTAGGTGACGTGGTAAGGACGATTGCCGTCAATGGCACCATGACTGCCCGCTGGCCCAAGAACAAACTGGTGACAAATGATAAGATCGCGGCAGGAGATGTTATCGTAGGTTTTGCCAGCTACGGTCAGGCAGTATATGAGACCAGCTATAACAGTGGCATTGGGAGCAATGGTCTTACCAGCGCCCGGCATGATACGCTCCACAAGACCTATGGCGCCCGTTTCCATGAGTCTTATGACACCAGCCTGGACGAGCACGTGGTTTATATTGGATCGCATAAAATGACCGATCCCGTGGATGTGCCCGGTACGGAAGGCGGTATCGACATCGGCCATCTGCTATTGAGTCCCACCCGAACTTATGCCCCGTTGCTGAAACGGCTGCTGACCGGGCAGTTCGAGGCGATACATGGTCTTATCCATTGCAGCGGGGGCGGGCAGACCAAGTGTATGAAATATCTGCCGGGTAATTTTAAGGTGATCAAGGACAATTTGTTCGAACCTCCCATTATCTTCCAGCTGATACAGCAGGCATCCGGCTCGGATAATAGGGAAATGTACCAGGTTTTCAATATGGGCCATCGCCTGGAGATATTCACCGATGCCGCCTCGGCTGAAAATATGATAAAGGTGGGGAAGGAGCTGGGTATTGAAGGCAAAATAGTCGGCCGCGTAGAAGCAGCCGACCACAAGCAGCTCCTGCTGCGGGCAGGAGCTGAAGAGATCATTTATTGAATGTGCGGGAATTGGTCGCTCCTATTGACGCGGATGAGCCTTCGCGTAGGTCTGAACAGCCTCCAGTACATCCCTGGCGACCTTTTCCTGGTTGTCTTCTTTCCGGATAAAGGAAAGGTCTTCTTCGTTGTTCATGTTCCCGAAGGATAAAAGTACTGCCGGCATATTGGTACCGCGCAGCACATAGATATTTTCCTTTCTTTTTTTGAGCGCTACTTCCGTAGTATAGGTCTTTTGCAACGAGGCCGTCAGGGCGGAGCCTAATTCCACGCATTGGGCATAGTGCGTGTTGTTCTCTGCTACGTAAATGTTAAAGCCTTTAACATAGGCTGAGGGCTGCATATCCGTATGAATGGCGATGAAGAGGTCTGCCTTGTTGTCGTTGGCCATTTGGGCGCGGTACATGAGCGATTCGCGTACGGTGGCCTTGTTCCCGGACAGCTCATCTTTATCACGGGTCAGGAGTACGCGCACGTTATATTCCCCGGCCAGCTGTTTTACCTTTTCGGCCAGCGCCAGGTTGATGTCCTTCTCCTGTACGCCATCCTTATTGACAGCGCCCGGGTCGATGCCGCCGTGCCCTGCGTCGATGACCACTGTGAGGAGAGGGCCGTCGATGAGGCGGGTGTTGGGATGGGGTTGTAATCTGGCCGCAAAGGCGCAGCATAGGAGAAGTAGCAGCGGCAGGATCATGGCTCTGCCGAGCAGGTTGTTGCGGGAGGTTCTTGTGATCATGGTAATACGTCGTTTTATAGGTGATTGAATAAATGCGCGGGATTGGGTCTTCCCCGAAAATGCATGCAGCAGGGAGGAGGGCGGGTTACGGACCGTCTGCCAGACCAGGCCTTCGGCGTATTGGTATCTGTCTCCTTCGGTGATGGCGTCGTTGTCGGCGAGGAATTCATGGATGACCTTTATCTCGCGATAGATGAGGTGAAAGAAGGGGTTGATCCAGCAGAGGGCCGTCAATGGCTTCAAAAGGAGCAGGTCGAGGCTGTGACGTTGTCTTATGTGGTTGAGCTCGTGTCTAAAGACCTGTCTGCCTAAAGAGCTGTCCCTGTCCAGCTGATCGTTCCAGAAGATGCAGTTTAGAAAGGAGAAGGGTGCGCTGGGTTCCGTAGTAAGGAACAGGCGGATATGTCCCAGCCTGACCACCTTTTCCACTGAGCAGGCTTTTGCCAGCAACCATATATAACGCAGCTCCCGGAGGAAGAGATAGAACAGCACCAGGGCAATCAGGATATAAGCGATAGCAGCCAGCATTGTCCAGTCCGCTGTGGCGGGCAGGGGGCCGGGTGTTATAGCATCTGTTTCATGCCATTGACCGTCTTGTGGCGTCGCACTGGTGATCCCTGGTAGAGAGGGGATAGTCTGACCAGTCCGCCAGAAATAGCCGCCGAAGGGGAGGTGGATGAATGGGAGGGCCAGCGCCAGCAGCGGTATGCCGAGCAGGAAGAGCCTGTTGAAGCGATGGAAATGCCTGTCGGCCAGGAATATCCTGTAGTAGCTGTATAGCGACCCCGATAGGAGGATGATCTTGAGCAGGTATACGGTGACAATTGACATAATGGAGTAGTTTTAGTATAAAATGCTCATAATGAATCCTTTTTAGCAGTCCGGATCTGTTGCAGGAGGGCTTCCAGGTCTTCCAGGCTCAGTTTGTTATCCGTGACGAACTGGGAGACCAGCTTGGCCGGGGAGCCTTCGAAATAGCCTTTTACCAGCTGATTGACACTGCGTTTGCCATATTCCGCCTTGCTGATACGTGGTTGGTAGCAATTGTTGCGTCCCTGGACCTCGTATTGGACATATCCTTTCTCCACCAGGATCTTGAGGAGGGTGGCGATGGTATTGGAATGGGGTTTTGGATCGGGTGTCTGGTCGATGATGTCTTTCAAAAACCCTTTTCCTAACTTCCAGAGGACCTGCATTACCTGTTCTTCCGCCTTGGTGAGGGATTTATTTGTGCTCATTTTAAAACTAGATTTTTAGTTATGCTCATAAAACTATAACTATTTTCTTAGTTGTAAAATTTTTGGAGGATTTTTTTTGAATTTTTTTTTGCAGACAACTTTCCGGTATCATAAATGTTGATAAACCGTGTACAACTATCGGGAGACGCTATCTGCAAAAGATTTTGCAGTAATTGCAAAGGGGCATGGTCGTTACATTGTACGACTTAAAAGAATTAAATTGGATTAAAAATTTTCAATTTTATCCACTAACGCTATGAAGTACCAACTTCGCTGATTATTTTTGCAGACGGTTCTGGACGGAATTGACTTAACTTATCTTTTAGAAAGTTTGCGCAACTTTCGTGAACCCTCTCAGTCCAATACTTGTTAATAGACTAAGTACCCGACAAACATTTTTGTCATCTTTTATTTTTTGATATGAGGCAACTTAAGATTGCTACACAGATTACGAACCGTGATTCTCAGGCTGTTGAGAAGTATTTGCAGGAAATTTCGAAGATACCGATGATCACTCCTGAAGAAGAAACTGTGCTTGCGCAGCGGATCAAGATGGGGGACCAGAAGGCATTGGACAAGCTGGTACAGGCCAACTTGCGTTTTGTGGTTTCTGTGGCGAAGCAGTATCAGCACCAGGGATTATCGCTGAGTGATTTGATCAACGAGGGCAACCTCGGCTTAATTAAAGCGGCGCAACGCTTTGATGAAACCAAAGGTTTCAAGTTTATTTCATACGCGGTATGGTGGATCCGCCAGTCCATCCTGCAGGCGTTGGCAGAGCAGGGGCGATTAGTCCGCCTGCCTCAAAACAAAATTGGCACTTACAACAAGGCTAACAAGGCTTACATGGCTTTCGAACAGGAACATGAGAGAGAGCCAAGTACGGAAGAGCTAGCCGAGCTTTTGGAAATGAGCGAGACGGAGATCAACAACATTTTTCAGAGCAATACCCGTCACAGTTCGCTGGACGCGCCTGTACACGAGGCGGAAGATGTAGCGATGGGTGATCTGCTGGAAGGTGGCGATGAGACGGATGACGACGTGATGAAAGATTCACTGCGTGCGGAGATCCGCAGGGTCCTGAAATCGCTCAGCCCCCGTGAAGCTGAGATCGTGAATGCATATTTCGGCCTGGATGGCGAGAATGGTGTTACCATCGAGCAGATAGGTCAGAAGTATGATCTTACAAAAGAACGCATTCGCCAAATCAAGGAAAGGGCTATCAAGCGTTTGCAGAAGGCCCGCTACAGCAATGCATTGAAAGCATATTTGGGATAATCCACCGATATTTTCCTTTTTAAGAACCCCGGCATTCGCCGGGGTTCTTGTTTGGCGCCCGGGTTATTCACACTCTCTTCAGAGGTCGTATAAACGACATTCTCTTTCCTCTTTTCGGTTTACCTTCGTGCTCCCTAAACAGGAACCGCCACAGGCGGTTCGTCTGTAACCGAGCCTTTGGCGAAGGCCCAAACATTTAAATTTCAGTATAAGCATGGATACCAAAGCAAGCGAAAAAGTACAATGTCTGATAATAGGTTCAGGACCTGCGGGCTATACGGCGGCCGTCTATGCGGCAAGGGCCAATCTCCGGCCGGTGCTTTACCAGGGGATTCAGCCCGGTGGGCAACTGACTATCACTACGGAGGTGGAGAACTATCCTGGTTATCCCGATGGAGTGCAGGGACCTGAGATGATGGTGCATTTTGAAAAGCAGGCTACCCGGATGGGGGCGGATATCCGGTTCGGGCTGGCGACAAAGGTCGACCTTTCCACCCAGCCTTTCAAGGTATGGATCGACGAAGAGAAGCTGATCGAAGCTGACGCTGTCATCATCGCCACCGGAGCTTCCGCCAAATGGCTGGGACTGGAGAGCGAGCAGCGTCTGAATGGGTATGGCGTCAGCGCCTGTGCCGTTTGTGATGGGTTCTTCTTCCGTAACAAGGAGGTTGCCATTGTGGGGGCCGGGGATACGGCTGCGGAAGAGGCTTTGTATCTTTCCAAGCTTTGTACTACCGTGCATATGCTGGTGCGCAGCGATAAAATGAGGGCCAGCAGGATCATGCAGGAACGAGTGCAACAAACGCCCAATATCAAGATCTATTGGAACAGCGAGGCCGATGAGGTGCTGGGAGAGAGCAGGGTAGAAGGCATGCGGATAAAGAATAGAAAGACAGGGGAGACGCAGACCGTGGCGGTCAGCGGTTTTTTTGTCGCCATCGGGCATCAGCCTAATTCTGCGATCTTCACCGACTATATCGATATGGATGAAGCCGGCTATATCAAGACTGTTCCCGGCACATCCCGTACCAATGTGGAAGGGGTGTTTGCCGCCGGTGATGTACAGGACAAGATATACAGGCAGGCCGTTACCGCTGCCGGCAGTGGTTGTATGGCCGCATTGGATGCCGAACGGTATCTCTCGGCAAAAGGTTTGCATTGATCCAAACTGCAACGAAGCACAAAGTATGGTCACAGTACGACTACATAATTTGATCTTTTCCGGTCACCACGGCGTCTTCAAAGAAGAGTTAGCCACAGGGAATACTTTTGAAGTGCATCTCGATGTGCTGTACGATGAAAAGGATCACCCTTTCGAGAGCCTGGATACGATCGTCAACTATGTGACCCTGTTTGCCATCATCAAACAGCGAATGCATCAGCCGTCGCCTTTGCTGGAAAAGATAGCCGACGAGATCATCGGGAAAATAAAACTGCAATACCCCTTTATACGGGAAGTGATCCTTTCCATCTATAAGCTGCAGGCCCCCATCGGCAACTTCCAGGGCAAGGCGGGTATGACCCTTCACAAGAAGTTCGACAGCTGAGCGTCAGATCACTTTCCCTTTCCACCGTCCGCTGCGGATATACAGCCAGGAGAGGGTAAAGATGACGCCCCAATACACCCATTCCGACATCCAGCCATAAATAATGGAAAGGTTCCATTGCTGTAATACCAGGTATACATAGAGGCAATAGAAGATGATGGTGATGAATTCGATGAGCAGGTTGATGCGGGTATTGGCCGTGCCCGTCACTGCATTGAGCCAGATCGTGGCAAAGGACATCATCACCAGGGCGGAGGATACTACCCTGATCACCGGTATGGCTGCCGTTGTAAAGGCGGCATCCTGACCGTATACGGAAAGGAAGAGTTCGGGGAAGATATTCAGCAACACGGCCACTATTACGGCAAACCCGACGCTGAGCTGGAGAATTTTTCCAATAAGCTCCAGGACGCGGTGTTCCATCTTCTGGCCGATGATGTTACTGACCATGGCATTGGTGGTGGAGGCAAAGGCCCAGGTAAAGACACCAAAAAGGCCGAAGATATTCCGCATGGTATTGCTGATGGCCAGGGCCTGGCGGCCGTGGTGTTCGACAAGGATATAGAAAAAGGTCCAGGCGAGGATACTGAGCGAATATTGAAATATCAGCGGGGAGGACTGGACCAGGATCAGCCGGCTGTTGACGGGGTCGAATCGTCCGTTCTTATACAGCTGGAGGTTTTTACTGACCCCTTTGGCATGAATGACGAGGAATACCACCAACATGCCGGAAGCTTCGGCCGCGATAGAGGCGTAGGCGGCTCCGTTAAAGCCCAGGGCGGGCAGCCCCAGGTGGCCGAAGATGAGACCATAGTCCAGGACGATATTGACGACCGTCTCCGCCAGTGTCCCATACACGAGGTACTTGCTTTGATTCGTACCTACAAGGAGGGCGTTACGCATTTGGTAGATATAGAGAAAGGGTAGTCCCCAGATACGTATGCGGAGAAATTGTACAGCCTGATCGCGCAGGCCTTGCGACTTTAGTGACCAGGAGAGGACCGTCGGCGCGATGAGCCAGGTGAGGGCGATGCCGATAAAGGCCAGGGCCATGGCGATGAGCATGCCTTGTGAAAAGAGCCTTCCGATCTCTTCGATACGGCCTTCGCCGGCGCGGCGGGCGATCAGGGCCTGCAGCCCGTTGTTCAGTCCCTGTCCCACCACGGCAAATAACAGATAATAAACCCCAGTGATACCTGCGGTGGACAGCGCTTCCGAATTCTCATCGAGATGCCCCAAAAAGATATTATTGGTAATGAAATTGATCTGTGGCACCAGTATGGCCAAACTAATGGGCAGGGCCATGCGCAGGACGTCCCTGTGTGTGATGGAGACTTTATAGTTAGGAGTGGACGACATTTTGGAAAATGGACCGCAATTCGAAAAAAGGAGGCGAAGATAGGAGTTTTGTAGTATTTTGCAGACTGTCAACAGCCCAATTGTACAACCGAAAACTATGGTAAAACCAGCATTCCAAATCGAAGTTCCGGAAATATCGGATGAGGATCTGTCGCATTGCCGACTGCTTGTCGAGGTCAACGCACATTCTTTTACCTATACTTTATTGAATCAGCGGAATATGGGGCCTTTGGCGGTAAAATATTTTCAATTGGACCAGGGAAAGGACAAGCGGCTGACGGAGACATTGCGTGAGATACTGGAGAATGATCCCTTGTTGAAAAGGCCGGTGAAGGAAACGTTGCTGGTCTACAATTTCCCGGAATCCAGCCTGGTGCCCGAACCTTTGTTCAGCATGGATACGAATAAAGAGATCATCGATATTGTGCACGGCAATCTCCAGAAGGGGCTTGTGCTTTCGGAAAAGATACCCTGGTGGGAGCTGTTCAATGTCTACCGGATCTCTCCTGAGCTGCATCATCTTCTCCAGCAGCAGTTTACGGCAGGGAAATACTGGCATTACTACAGTCTGTTGCTAAAGAGCTATAAAATGTTCGATTCGGGAGCTGGAGAAGGTAAGGACTGTCTCAAGGTGATCTTTTATCCGGATAAGATGGTGGCGTTGGTGGTCAAGGAGGGGAAAGTGCATTTGATGCAGACCTTCAATTACCAGGACGTCAAAGACGTGATCTATTATCTGCTGAACACCTGTCGGCAACTGGATATCAATCCCGAGGAAGTGAGATTATTGGTTGGAGGCTTAATAGACAGGCAATCAGCTCTTAGCGAAGAGTTATATAAATATTTTCTTCAGGTAGATTTCGAGAACGTGGACGAAAGTATAAAGGTTACGGATGAGCTTCGGGAGTTGCCCCTGCATTATTTCTCATCTATTTTGAAAATGGCCGTATGCGCATAATCGGAGGCGAGCTAGGGGGGCGGAGAGTGAATCCTCCCGCCCGAATGCCGCATACCCGTCCTACGACGGATATAGCGAAGGAGGGGTTGTTCAATATATTGGAAAACAACCTGGATCTGGGGACTTTGCGTACCCTCGATCTGTTTGGGGGGACGGGAAGTATCAGCTATGAGCTGGCGTCCAGGGGGGTGAGAGATCTGACCGTGGTGGAGAAAGACCCCGCCATGTTCAGTTTTATTCAAAAGAGCGCCCAGGAGCTGGGGCTGGCATCCTTTTACAAGGTGGTGCGTATGGATGTGTTCAAGTTCATCGGGCAGTGTACTGAGCAGTTCGATCTTATATTTGCGGGACCGCCCTATGCGCTGGCGACCATCGACGAGCTGCCCAAGCTGATCGTGGAGAAGAAGCTGCTGCGGGATAAGGGCTGGTTTGTCCTGGAGCATACTCCGCGGAACAATTACGAAGGATATCCTCTTTTTGTCACACGGAGGAATTACGGTACCACTGTGTTCTCCATCTTTGTCAATAAGTTATGAGGCCTATTTTTATTACAGGTATAGGTACGGATGTAGGCAAGACGGTGGCGGCTGCCGCCGTTACCGAGGCATTGGGCGCTGCATACTGGAAACCTGTGCAGGCCGGATTTGACCACGGGACGGATACGGAATGGGTAGCGGCCAGGTTAAGTCATCCATGGGCCAGGGTGGTGCCAAAGGAAGCCTATAAATTAAGGCTGCCTGCTTCTCCCCATATTGCCGCCCGGCAGGAGAAGGTCATTATTGACCTGGAGGAGATCCATCGGCAGTTCCTGGAAATACGGGCCAACCTCCCTGTGCTGCCGGGGCAAACTGATCCCAGGCGTCCCAGCAACATTCCAGGCTGGTCGACACCAGGGCCCGGCGATGATTTTGTCATAGAAGGAGCCGGAGGGCTGATGGTCCCCCTCAATGAGAGTGAATTTGTAATTGACCTTATTAAAAAGCTGGATGCCAATGTGATAATCGTCAGCCGAAATTACCTTGGAAGCATCAATCATTCCCTCCTGACCGCTGCTGTCTGCAAGGCGCATGGGCTGAATGTAGCCGGCTGGATATTCAATGGGGAGCCCAGCGGATATGAGGAGGAGATCGTTGACTGGAGCGGGTGCCGTTGGGGCATTACCATACCCTGGACAGAACATCCGGACAAGGATTTTATCCGGGAGCAGGGGGAGCGGATACGCATGGAACTTATGATGATGCTTTACAGGCCTTAGCCTGAATTTTTTATGTATCTTTGGATAAGTCTCCGGGGGCCGTTCCGGCCGCCCGTCGAACAATAACTATGAATTTCAACTTCCCGCTCTTGCGGACTATACGGATACTATTATTCCCTCTTTCCCTTCTTTACGCTTTGGTCGTTATTCTACGCAACTGGTGTTATGATAAGAAGATACTGGCTTCAGCTCAGTTCAATCTGCCTATTATTTGCGTAGGCAATCTGGCTGTAGGGGGAACGGGGAAGTCTCCGATGGTAGAGCTGCTGATACGTATGCTGAAAGATCGTTTCGAGATAGCCGTACTAAGCCGCGGATACAAGCGAAAGACACGGGGCTATGCCCTGGCCGGCGCCTATACTACTGCGCTGGACATCGGCGATGAGCCCATGCAGTTCCATAGCAAGTTCCCGGAAGTGGCGGTGGCAGTAGGGGAAGAACGGATCGTGGCCATACCGCAACTGTTGCACGACAGGCCTGATACCCGTGCCATCATCCTGGATGACGCCTTTCAGCACCGGGCCGTCAGGGCGGGGCTGAATATTTTGCTGACGGATTATTCCAACCTGTTCACCAGGGACTGGTGGCTGCCCAGCGGCGATCTCAGGGATGCCCCCGGCGGGTACCGGCGGGCGGATATCATCGTGGTCACCAAATGCCCCGAGAGCCTTACGGAAGACGAGCGAAGGGCCGTTAAGGCGGAGATCGATCCGCTGAAGCATCAGCAGGTGTTCTTTTCTTCCATCCAATATGGCCAGCCGTATCATATCACCAGGGGAACTGCCACGGTGATCAACGACAAGATGGAAGTGTTGCTGGTGACGGGTATCGCCAATCCTGCGCCGCTGAAGAAATGGCTGAATGACAAGGCCGGCAGCTTTTATGAGTTAGCTTATAGTGATCACCATATATTCACCATCGACGATCTGAATTATATGATCCGCCGATATAATAATATCGCCGAGCCGAATAAGATCATCCTCACGACGGAGAAGGATGCGGTCCGCCTGATCAAGTTCCGCCAGGAGCTTGAGGACTGGCCCTTTTACGTGCTTCCTATCGAACCGCGGTTTTTATTCAGCGAGCAGCCGCGTTTTACTGATTTAATCATTAAATTCATTACCAATTTTAAGCCCCCTGATCAGGCCGGAGGGGAATAATAAAATACACAAAGCGGACCATGGGTCCGCATACAACACAATGAAGACGAAAAAGAAAAAGAAGAAAAAAGCCGGCGAATCATCGTCCCATTTATTGACGGGGCGGCTGGACGTGACCCGCTCAGGAATGGGTTTTGTGATCATAGAAGGAAGGGATCAGGATATTCTTGTCCGCCCCTCTGATTTTAATACAGCTCTTCATGGCGACACGGTACGGGTGCAGGTCCTTGGCAATCCCAGCCGGAGCGGCCGTCAGCAGGGGGAAGTAGTGGAAGTGGTCGAGCGGAAGCAAATGGAATTTTTAGGACATGTGGAGCTTAGCCAGTCCTTTGCTTTTTTTATTGCGGAGACGGACAAGCCCATGCCCGATATCTATATTCCTTTATCCAGGCTGAATGGCGCTGTGGGCGGCGATCGCGTCATCGTACGCATCGTGGAATGGGAGAAGAACAAGAAGCCGCAGGGCGAGGTCATCCAGATCATGAACAAGGAGGACGAGAACGACAAGGCCATGAAGGAGATACTTTTGGAGAATGGGTTCCCCATTTTCTTCCCTGAGAATGTCATGGAAGAGTCCGGGAGATTGCCCGATATCATCGCTTCTTCGGAGATAGGCATACGCAAGGATATAAGGGACATCCTTACATTTACCATCGACCCGGTGGATGCCAGGGACTTTGATGACGCCATATCCATTCGTATGCTAAAGAACGGTTTTTGGGAAATAGGGGTGCATATCGCGGATGTGAGCCATTATGTAGAGCCGGAGACAGCATTGGATAAGGAGGCGTACACGCGGGCTACGTCCGTCTATCTGCCGGATCGTGTCAATCCCATGCTGCCGGAAAGGATATCCAATGAGCTATGTTCCCTTCGTCCTCACGAGGACAAGCTCACTTTCTCCACCATTTTTCAGATGACGCCTAAAGGGGAGGTCAAGCAATATTGGATCGGTAAGACCGTGATCCATTCCAACCACCGGTTCACCTACGAAGAGGTACAGGAGATCATCGAACAAAAGGAAGGACTTTATCAAAACGAGATAGAGGTACTGAACGATATCGCCCAGCGGCTGCGCAAACAGCGGTTTAGGAAGGGGGCTATCAATTTCTCTTCCACGGAAGTGCGTTTCAAGCTGGATGAGAAGGGAAAGCCTATCGGGATCATGGTAAAGGAGAGTAAAGAGGCTCATCAGCTGGTGGAAGAATTCATGCTGCTGGCCAACCGTACTGTGGCCGAGAATGTGGGGAAGATAAAGGTGAACAAAAAGCCGCTGCCCTTTCCCTACCGGGTACACGACACACCGGATAAAGAGAAGCTGTTGCCCTTTATCGAGTTTGCCAAAAAGTATGGGCATGACTTCGACCTGAAGTCACCCCAGGCGATAGCTTCCAGCTTCAACCAGATGTTGATGGATGTACAGGGCCGGCCCGAGCAGCATGTGCTGGAGCAGCTGGGTATCCGGACCATGGCCAAGGCCATTTATACGACTGAGAACATAGGCCATTATGGGCTTGGTTTCGAATTTTACTGTCATTTTACCTCCCCCATCCGAAGATATCCTGATGTGTTGGTTCACAGGATATTGCACGAAGTATTGCAAGGAAAAAATGAAGTTGATAAAAAATTGGAGGCCAAGTGCCGGCATTCCAGCGAACGGGAGCGTGCGGCCATGGAAAGTGAGCGTGCGGCGGGTAAGTACAAGCAGGTGGAGTATATGCAGGGCTTTTTGGGTGAGGAGTTCGAGGGGGTGATCAGTGGCGTGGCATCCTTTGGCTTTTGGGTGGAGACCGTGGAACAGAAGTGCGAGGGGCTTGTCAGTATCAACAGCCTCCTGGAATACGATGATTTCCGGCATGTGGAGAGCGAGTACAGCCTCGTGGGGCGTCGCAGTGGCCGGCAGTTCCGTATGGGGGACAAGGTGAGGATAAAAGTGGTGGCGGCCAACCTGGCCAAGCGTCAGCTGGACTATGAGTGGGTCATCGCCAGCAGCGCAGGGGAAGAAGGGCAGTCTGCCATGTCCGTCAGACCGGTGAAGCCAGGCAAGCCTGGCAGACACGAGGCAAAAGAGAAGAAAACGAAAACCAAAAAGAAAAAGAAATAGCTGTACATGCACAGTTTTGAAGAATTATCCACAGCATTCACGGCCCGATTTGACGTGCAGCATTTTCCCTCTCATCCGGCTACCCTTTATGAGCCGGCCAGCTATTTCCTGGGCATCGGGGGCAAGCGAATAAGACCCGTGCTTTGTTTGATGGGGAACGAGCTGTTCGGGGAGATCGATCCCGACGCCTGGCATCTGGCTGCCAGTATCGAGCTATTCCACAACTTCACCCTGATACATGACGATATTATGGATAAGGCTCCTTTGCGTCGTGGCATGCCTACCGTGCATGAGAAGTATGGGGCTTCCACCGCCTTGCTGACGGGGGATGTGATGATGGTGATAGCGTATGATTATCTCAGCAGGATACAGGCGCAGCATATCCGTCCCATCATGCATATTTATAACCAGACGGCAAGAGAGGTTTGTGAAGGGCAGCAAATGGATATGGATTTTGAGAAGATGGATAGGGTGGACCTGGAGGCGTATCAGCGAATGATAGGGTTGAAAACCTCCGTGCTTTTGGCCGCCAGTCTTCGCATAGGCGCCATCCTGGGCGGCGCTGGGCTGGGGAATCAGCAGCATCTTTATGATTTTGGCAAGAACCTGGGGCTGGCCTTCCAGGTACAAGACGACTATTTGGACGCTTTTGGCGACCCCGGGAAGTTCGGCAAGCAGGTGGGAGGAGATATCGTAGCCGGGAAAAAGACCTTTCTTCTTATAAAAACGCTCGAGGTGGCTACTGCAGAGCAGCACCGGCGGATAGACGAGCTAAAAAAGGCCGATGCCATCCCGAAGATCGAGGGCATGCTGGAGATATTCAAGGCCTGCGGAGTCGATGCATGGGCCCGGGAATTAAAGGAAAAATATATGCAGGCGGCCTATCAGGCTCTGGAAGATATTGCCGTGCTGTCCCGTCGCAAAGAGCCGCTGAAACAGCTGGCAGCGTTCCTTGTTCAAAGAGAGTACTAACGCCGCAGACGGCTTAGCATCACCTCAGTGATACCCAGGTAAGAGGCGATATGTTTGCCTTTTACTTTATCCAGCAATCCGGGGTAGCGCGTAGTGAACCAGGCCAGCTTTTCGCCGGAACGCTGCATCCACACGGCCTGCATCCTTTGCTCCTGTGCCAGGAGGGTGGCTTCCGTGAGCTGTTGTCTTACCGTGGCGAACACGGGAAAATCCTGGCAAATGCAGCGAATATGTTCGAAGCTCAGGGTAACGATATGGGTGCGTTCCAGGGCCTGGATATATTCTATTCCTTTGCGCTGGAGAAGGAAGCTTTGCGGCGACCAGCCCACCTCTCCAGCCTGGATGAAACGGGAAGATATCTCTACATCGTCCTTATAGTAGAAACATCGCAACAAGCCTGATTCCACAAAACAAAGATGATGACAGACCTGGCCGGCCTTTAACAAAAAAGCTTCACGGGGCAGGGTCTTTTCCCGCAAATATTCCAGCAGATAGCAGTTGAGGTCTGCCGATAGTATGGCAGCGCAATACTTGACAGGTGCATTCATAAAATGGACGATTGAAGGAGATCGTGAAGGCTGGGATGCAAGGAAGATGGGGGAAAAGGCTTTGTAAAACTAGGTAAAAGAGGAGATATTATTAAAGCAAATTGTAGTATTTTACCGGGCATAATCAAACTAATGCGGATGTCCAACTCATTGTTCCGGAAAAAATCGCTGGAAAAGATACATAAGGATGCGGAGGAAGGGATCACAGACGGTCACGGTGGCGGAGGACTAAAAAAAGTGTTGAACGTACGCGATCTTACTTTTATGGGGATCGCGGCTGTCGTTGGGGCGGGCATCTTCTCAACCATTGGTAAGGCTGCTTTTGATGGGGGGCCGGGCATTTCCATTCTGTTCGTCATTACTGCCGTCACCTGCGGATTTTCCGCCTTGTGTTATGCAGAGTTCGCCAGCAGGATACCCATTGCGGGCAGCGCCTATACCTACGCGTATGTGTCCTTTGGGGAATTGGTGGCCTGGATCATCGGGTGGGCGCTGATACTGGAATATGCCATCGGCAATATCGTGGTGGCCATCTCCTGGAGCGGCTATTTTAACAATTTGTTGGAAGGTTTTCATATCCATCTGCCCGGCTGGTTGATCACGGACCCCAGTACGGCCAAAGCAGCCTTCCTGAATGCGCAGAAGGCCCTGTCGGCACATCAGACCCTCACGGACATGCAGCATGCGGCTGTAGACGCGTGGAATACGGCCCCTGTCATATTTGGGGCCCATATCTTTGTCAATCTGCCCGCCTTTATCATTGTATGTATCATCGCTTATGTCACGTATATAGGTATTTCGGAAAGCAAGAAGACCACCAATATTATGGTGATGTTCAAGATCGCCGTTATTCTCCTCGTGATCATACTGGGATTTTTCTTTGTGCAGCCCAGTAACTGGAGCCCCTTCCTGCCCAATAAGTTTGAGGGTGTTCTAAAAGGTGTCTCTGCCGTCTTTTATGCCTATATAGGTTTCGACGCCATCTCCACCACGGCGGAAGAATGTAACGATGCACAGCGGGATCTGCCCAAGGGGATGATCTATTCCCTCATCATCTGTACAATATTGTATATCCTGGTCGCCCTGGTGCTCACGGGTATGGTGCATTATTCCGAGCTCAACGTCACGGACCCCCTGGCGTATGTTTTCAACGCGGTGCATCAGAAATGGATCGGTTATTTTATTTCTATCAGCGCCGTGGTGGCCACTACCAGCGTGCTGCTGGTGTTCCAGCTGGGGCAACCTCGTATCTGGATGAGCATGAGCCGGGATGGGCTGTTGCCCAGGGCTTTTGGAAAGATACATCCCAAATACAAGACGCCCTGGTTCTCTACTATCATTACCGGGCTGCTTGTGGCCATACCCACTCTTTTTATGGAAAGTTCCCTAATGACGGAGCTGACCAGTATCGGAACTTTGTTTGCTTTTGTGCTCGTTTCAGGCGGGGTGTTGCTGCTCCCGCGTATGCAAAGTACAGGGAAAAGGAGTTTCCGGCTGCCTTATATCAATGGGCAGCTGATCGTACCTGTGCTATATGCGGTCTTTCTTTGGTTGTTCCGCGAACGGGAGGTGAAGGTGCTCACCCATCTTGGAAACGCAGGGCTTCAGGAGGCGTTATTCCTGGTGTACACCCTTCTGGCCGGCGCGCTCACCGTGGCTACCGTTGTCAAAAAATATTCCCTGATACCTGTATTGGGTGTTCTTTTCTGCGCCTACCTGCTTATCGAAATAGGAGCCACTGCGTGGATATGGTTCTTTGTATGGATGGGCATCGGATTGGTGATCTATTCCATGTATGGCTATCGAAAAAGCCGTGCACGGATGTCGTAGTTTAATGTCGTAATTTTGGGCCATGAAATTTCAGGTAGGAGACAAGGTAGTTATCCAGCATTCCAATGACGAAGGAGAGGTGGTTGAGATCATCAATGACAAAATGGTGCTGGTGGATGTGCGGGGTGTCCGATTCCCCGCGTATACGGATCAATTGGATTTCCCTTATTTCAAACGGTTCTCGGAAAAAAAACAACCCCCTCCGGAGAAAAAACCCAGGCGGTTTGTCGACCAACTGCCCGCGGAGAAGCCGCAGTCCAACCAGAAAAAGGAACGGATCGCGCGGCTGGAGAACGGGGTATGGCTTACTTTTTTACCCGTTTGGGACAACGATGAATTCGGAGATGATGTAGTGGAAAGCCTGAAGATACACCTGGTGAACAATACTTCTTCCGGATATCATTTTTCCTATCATCTGAATTATTTTGGGAAGAGCAACTTCGACCTGGACAACCAGGTACATCCATTCCAGGATTTTTATATTCACGATATTCCATTTGCCAATCTCAACGACAATCCCGTCTTTGAATGCGATTTTGCATTGCTGAACCCCGACAAGGCCAAGGCGGATCATTATGAGACGTCGCTTAAGTTGCGGGCCAAGCAGGTGTTCAGCCGTATCGAGGAAATAAAAAAGAAAGGGGAGGCTACTTTTTCCTTTAAGCTGTTCGACCATTATCCGGAAAAGGAGATCGAGATCGAGACGGGGTCCGTGATCGATACGGGGATATTTTCGGGTTCCGGTTTCCGGGTCTATGAGGCTTCGCGGGCGCGGCAGCACCTGGAGTCGCCCCGCAGCGAACTGGACCTGCATATCGAGAAGCTCACCGACAAATGGTCTTCGCTGGACAATTTCGAGATGCTCACGTTACAACTGCAGACCTTCGAGAAATATTTCGATCTGGCCCTTGCGCATCATCTTCCCAGCATGATCGTCATACATGGCGTCGGCACGGGGAAGCTTCGGGATGAGATACACGAGATATTGAATGCCAAACGGCGGGTGAAGAGTTTTGTCAACCGCTACCACCCGCGTTATGGGTACGGGGCGACGGAGATATTCTTTGATTATTCCAAATAAAATGGGCGCCTCAGGCGCCCATTAATTGTCTTAAAATTTATCGGCATCACGGTAGGCCTGTATCAGCGCAGCCTCGCCTTCCTTACCCGGATGGGCATTGCCGTGCTCCATACCCAGCACACCCCGATAGCCTTTCTCGTGGATGTGTGAAAAGATGCTACGATAGTCCATTTCCCCGGTACCGGGTTCATTACGGCCGGGATTGTTACCTATCTGAAAATAGCCGATCTCGCTATAGGTATGGTCGATCAGGCGGATGATATTCCCCTGGTTGCGTTGTATATGATACATGTCGAACAGTATCTTACAGGATGGGCTATTGATGGCTCTGCAGATGGCATAGGCCTGATCGGCTTCCCGGAGGAAGAGGTCCGGGGTATCGCTCAGCGGTTCCAGCACCATGATTATCTTGTGTGGTTCCAGTATCTCTACACCCCGGCGGAGAGCGTCGATGACGTTACCCGTCTGCATTCCCATGGGCAGGTGTCTTTCAAAATCACCGGGCACCACGGTGGTCAATATACCGCCGCATCGTTTCGATACTTCTACAGCCTGCCGGCATCCTTTCAGAAATATTTCTATGAACTCCGGCTTGCCGGCTGCCAGCGTATTGGCGCCATTGCCGCCTTTGTCCAGGACGAACACGCCCATGGACATGCCCAGTTTGGCAAGCGTATCGCCTATTTTCTGTTGCTGTTCGGGTGATCTGCCGGCCATGCCATTGTCTTCGATGGCCCTGAATCCCTGGTCGTAGGCAAATTTGATCTGATCGATGAAGTCATTGCCGGCGCTGTTGCGGAACATCCCGTCGTGAATGCCGTAGTTGAGATTGAACGGCTGTCCGGCAGCGGCCCGTTCCCTGGATGTTGCGAAGGCAGCCGCGCCCGGCAGGACTGACGCACCTGCAAGCAGGGAGTTTCGGATAAATTGTTTGCGTTGCATAGTCTATAGTAGGAGGTTCCTGTTAAAAGAATTTTGTTACACCTGGTTCCGCCACCGGATAATTCCCATCGGCATCGGGCGTTACGGGTGGAGTGGCGTCGAATGCGTAACTGGCAGGCATGATGTTGATGCCTGAGTTGATGGCTTTATCCCATTCGACGTTCTGACCGGAATAGGTGGCCATTCTGCCCAGGATGGATGTCATGGTGCTGCGGGCCCCTCTTTCTGCGTCCCAGAACTTGTAATCCCCTTTGGCGATGGCGGCGAACAGCTCGTCATGCTCGTTCTGATAGGGCTGGTTCTCCATTTTTTTATCGAACTGGTAGATGGTATTCCCTTTATTGTCCGCGATACGGGCCGCGTCGCAGAATACTTTTCCTTTCGTACCGACGAGCAGCTCGTCCACCTTGCTCATGGTGCCTTTCTGGTGACGGCACTGGCTGTTCAGGATCGTGCCGTTGCCATACTGGAATTCGACATAGTGGTGATCGAAGATCTGTCCATAGTCCTTGCCTTTACGCACTTCACGTCCACCCATTCCCTGGGCTTTGACGGGATAGGCGTCCATGGCCCAGTTGATCACATCCAGGTTGTGGATATGCTGTTCCGTGATATGATCGCCGCAGAGCCATACAAAATAATACCAGTTGCGCATCTGGTATTCCATTTCCGTCCAGCCGGTCTGACGGGGATGTACCCAAACGCCGTCGTTGTTCCACCAGGCCTGTGCGGATACGATCTCACCGATGGCGCCGTCGTGTACTCTTTTGATCAGCTCGCGATAGGAGGCCTGATAGCGGCGCTGTAGTCCTACGACCACATTGAGCTTTTTGGCTTTCGCCTTTTCTGCTGCCGCCAGGACTCTTTGTATGCCGGCGGGGTCCGTCGCTACCGGCTTTTCCATGAATATATGTTTACCCTGATTCACCGCTTCTTCGAAGTGGATGGGGCGGAAGCCGGGAGGTGTGGTTAGTATCACCACATCGGCGAGAGCGATAGCCTTCTTGTATGCGTCGAAGCCGGTGAACTTATTTTCTTCCTTGACCTGTACCCGGTTCTTTTTATCCTCCAGGGCCTCGAGGATATTCTGGTAGCTGCCGTCCAGCCTGTCCCTGAATGCGTCGGCCATGGCGACCAGCTGAACATTCTGTTTGGTGCTGAGGGCCTGTACACAGGCGCCCGTGCCTCTGCCGCCGCAACCGATGAGGGCGACCTTGATGACATTGTCCGAGCCGGAGAAAAAGTTGGCCCTGGAGATAAGCGGCGCTGCAAGGATACCGCCTGCCAGCATGGAGGAGGCTTTGACGAAGTCCCTTCTGCTGTGGTGAGGAAAATTTGATTTTTTCTGATTCATGATAACTGCAATTTAAAATGAATGCACCGGGTATGGTTTACTCCGAAAAATACCCATCCCCAGTGCGTGTTTAATGATGGGCCTTCGGCCAGCGGACCCGTGGTCCGCTCTGATGTTGACTTATTTGCGTGTGAGGTGTTCGTTGAAGAATTGTTCGACGGCTGTGGCCGAGGGCTGTTTCACCGGCCGGATGACCCGGAACCCAATAAAGGGCGCGTCGGCGTTCCACCATTTGCTTTTTGGTATCTGGGGGTCCCGCGCGTTCCATTTTTTATCGTAGGGCAGGCGGGCGGCGCTGCGCAGCTGTTCCGGTGCGTCGTGGAAGCAGCCTCCTTTTAATGTGAGAGGGTCGAGGGTCCATTCCGCCACATTACCCAGCATGTCGTACAGGCCCCATGCATTGGGTTTTAGTTGCTTGACCGCGTGGTATTTATTATCGCTGTTGCTGCTGTACCAACCGTATTGGGGCAGTTGGGCGGCGTCATTCCCAAAAGGGTAGGCAGTGGCAGAGCCCGCCCGGCAGGCATATTCCCATTCCGCCTCGGTAGGCAGCCGGTAGAAGATACCTGTCTTTTTATAAAGCCACTTGCAATACATGATGGCGCCATACTGGCTCATGCTATTGGCGGGGAAGCCGCCTGTCTTGCCCATGCCTAAAGTAAAGTCGATGTATGGAGGGCTGGGACGGGTGACGCCATCGGGTATGGGCGCTTTGTCCAGCGCCTCATCCTGGAACAGGACATATTCCTCGTAGGTAACCTCATGCTCTTCCATCCAGAAAGAATCGATCTTGTCATTGCCGGGTATGGGGGCCATGACAAAGGAGACGGAGGTCCCTGCTATCTGCTGAGTATATGCGCTGAATTGGTCGGTAGGACGATCCACCGGGCCGAGCGGTAAGCAGGCCAGGCAGGCAAGCCAAATTTGGTTCATGCGCTCAATTTACATACTATTTCATCTGCGGAAAAATGTCTTTTTGACAGCCATATGCCGTCTCGCCGATGATTATTGAGTGGATAAGTTGTATCGACTCGGATTGCTTAGATAATTTCTAAAACCGGGCGAAGATTTGCGGATAATTTTGCCGTTCTTCATTTCTGTGACCAGCAGGGCCGTTCCTGGAAGCTGGCGGATCAGTTGAAGAGATCTCCGCCAGGAGAGGATGCTGCAGGCTGTGGCCAGCCAGTCGGCTTCTGTACCGTCCCGCGCCAGTGCAGTGACGTTTCGCCGACGGGTGAGCCCGATGCCCGTCCGGGGGTCGACGATATGCGAATAGCGTTTTCCATTCAGCTCTACATATTGATAAATATCGCCGGAGGTGGCTACCGCCATATCTTTCAGGACGAGGAAGGAGGGAAGCAGGACGTCTTTTTCGCCGGGTGCGTTGATGCCGATGACCCATCCTTTTTTGCCGGGAGGGACTTCGCCTGTTACGATCTTCCCGCCCGCATTGACCATAGCGATGGGGTATCCATTCCGGCGAATGAGGTCCAGGGCAGCCTGCGCCACAAAGCCTTTACCAAGGCCCCCTATGTCCAGCTGCATTCCTTCTTTATCCAATAATACAGCGTGCGTGAGCGTGTCCAGGTGAAGATACCGATAACCTGTCCTGGCCAGGGCTGCCCGGAGGGCGGCACTATCGGGAAATTGATGGGTCTTTCGTGCCTGACGCCAGAGGCGAACGACGGGACCGACCGTAATGTCATAGCTGCCTTCACTGAGGATGGCGGCCTGTAGTGACTGCTGAAGGATATCGAAGAGGGGAGCGGATACGGGTACCCAGCGATGCTGGCCGCCGGTGGCGCTGAGTCTGCTTATCTCGCTGCTGTCGATGTAATCGCTGAGGCAGGCGTTCAGCTTTTCGGCTGTGTCGAAGGCGGCTGCGGCGACCTGTGCGACGGAGGCGGAATCCGCGCCGTAAATGGTAATGGTAAAGGGGGACCCCATTTCCGGCCTTTGGAAGATGTATTTTGTCTGTCCCCAGGCCTGGCAGGCCGTTAGTAAGCATATCGTCAATAGCAGCTTCATCCCGTAAAGATATTGTACATTTGTATTTGCTACCAACCGGGTCATCGCACTTTTTGTTTATTCAAAGAGGGAGGAAAGTCCGGACAGCGCAGGGCAATGCACCGGCTAACGGCCGGGTGGCGTATAAACGCCAATAGAGAGTGCCACAGAAAATAACTGTCCGCCACCGGCGGATGAGGGTGAAAATGTGGGGTAAGAGCCCACGGCGCCGGCAAGTAATTGCCGGGGCGGGTAAACCTTGCATGCTGAAATGCCACGTATACCGGCGACTGAGGACGGCCCGTCCGATGCCGGAGGGTAGGCAGCTAGATCCCTGCAGTAATGCAGGGGCCAGATAAATGGTGATCGCCTTGCTACGGCGAGGTACAGGATCCGGCTTATAGGTTGGTAGCTTTTTCTTTCAATGCAGCAGCAGATCCCCCAGCCATCCTCCCAGTTCCATCAGCCATGCCAGTCCCAGGTGGACGATGAGGCCGCCGAGAATGCTGCGGGTGCGCAGGGCGATGACGCCCAGGATCATACCCCCAAAAAAGGAGGAGATACATTCGCCCAGGGGCTTGCCGAAATGGATGGTGCAATAAAAGGCCGCCATGGGCAGGATAGCTTTTTCCCCTGCATAGCGGACCAGGCCGATGACCAGCAGACCCCGGAAGAACAGTTCGATGGAAAGAAAGTCCAGGCCATAGGACAATTCATAGAGCAGCTGCCATGGCCATAATGGAGAGGTATAGCTGCTGATGAAGGCGATGTTCTTTACTTTTGGGTAAGTGTGAAGGAAATCCGGCCGGGTGGATGCGAGGGCGATCAGGGGGAGCAGGCAGGCCAGCAACAGGAAATAGGGGCCGGCCCGGAAACCCTTGCTGGTGAGGCCGAAGAAGGCAGGGGGCGGGATGTTGTCTTCCTTTAATACCCGGCCGCAAAACCACAGTAAGATGCAAAGCAATATCAGTTTGGCTGGCAGCTGCAGCACGATGAGGGTGTAGTGGTCCCATGGATAACGAAGATCGAGAGGTAAGTCCCAATGGATCATTTTGAAAGAGAAATATAGTGGAGCGACAAAGAGAATAAGGAGGAAATGCCGGCGGGATGCGTGTGATCGGATCTCACGTACGCCTACAACTGCCCAGGCAAAAAAGAAAACAAAGGCATAAAAGAAGAAGAAGCTGACAAGGGACAGATACCAGGGGTGAAGATCTTTGATCCTGCGCTCGATACCAAAAGTATAATTACAGGCGATGAGCAGTCCTGTAAAGACTATGATATATATAATATTTTTAGAAGACTGACGGGAGAGATACTGTTTAAGGTAGGTGATGAAGTCTTTCATGCTTTACCCTCCCTTAGGAAAGAAAGCTTTCCTTCATTTTGCCCAGCAGGTCCGTCTGGATCATTTTTTGCGACAAAACGATCATATTGAGGAAGGCCTTGCTGTGGGAGATGCCATGGCCGATGATCACCGGCTTGGTCACGCCTAATAACGGGGTGCCTCCGTAGAGTTCGAAGTCGAACTGGTCGAAGTATTCGCTTTGGATCTTTTTTTCGCGGGAAATGTCGAAGAGCGACTCGGCCATTTTGAGGATCACATTGCCGGTAAAGCCTTCACAGACCGTGACATCCGCCTTGTCGATGAGAAGGTCGCGTCCTTCGACGTTGCCGATGAAATGGATCTGGCTATTATCCTTGAGCAGGGGATAGGCAGCTTGCGCCAGGATATTCCCTTTCCCTTCTTCTTCTCCAATGTTGAGCAGACCTACCCGTGGATTATCAATCCCTAAAATATGTTTGGCATAGAGGGATCCCAGTATGGCGAACTGGTTGAGGTTCTCCGGTTTGCAGTCGGAGTTGAGCCCTACGTCCAGCAGGACGCCTGTGCCGCCGCTGGTCTTGGGTAAGATGGTGCAGATGGTAGGGCGTTGGATACCTTCGATGGGCTTTAAACTAAAGAGGGCGCCTACCAGCATGGCGCCGGTGTTGCCGGCGCTGATAAAGGCATCCATCTTGCCGGTGGCCAGCAGATGGAAACCTACGGAGATGGAAGATTGCTGTTTTTCTTTTAAGGCTTTGGTGGGATGTTCATTCATCTCAATGACCTGAGGAGCATGGATCACTTTCACCGACGCGGCGGGGATAGCGTATTCCTGCAACAGGGGGTTGATCTTTGTTTCATCACCGATCAGGAAAAGAGTAGCGGGTGCTGTCGTCCCTTTCAGGTACAGTTGCACACCCCGGACTGCTTCCAGTGGTGAGAAATCCCCTCCCATCATGTCTAAGCCAATATTCATGCGACCTTACTTGACCGGTGAGCTCTCAGCTACTACTTTTCCTTTGTAGTACAACTTACCCTCACTAACGTGCGCGCGGTGACGAACGTGTGTCTCTCCGGTGGTGCTGTCTTTGCTTAAAGTGACTTTCTCGGCCTTGTAATGTGTTCTTCTCTTTGCGCTTCTCTGCTGAGAATGTCTGCGTTTCGGATTTGGCATATACTATGTTATTTGTCCAGATTCTTAAATTTCTCTAATCCTTTCCACAAGGGATTGGAAGCCTGATCTTTCTCGTTTTCCAGCTTTTTCAGCATTTCCAGCACTTCCTTATTACAATAAGGGCCTCCCATTTCCTGTTCGCTACACATGCGTTGCATGGGTATGCTCAGGTTGACGAACTCGTATATCCAGTCGGAGACATGCAGATGGCTTTCTCCTTTAGATATATAATATACGTCGGGGTCTTCCTCCTGCTGGTTCATGATCTCCGGGTCTTCTACCAATTTGACCAGGACATTGAACTCGTCCCACAGCTCCATCGGGCGCATATTGCCGCATCTGTCGCATGTTAGCTCTACCCGGCCTCCAACCTCGAATTTCAGGAGCATGAAGCTGTTCTTTTTATCCAGGGACAGCTTTATGCCTACGTCGCAGTTACGGAAGTCCTGCTGCTGATAAGCCTCAAAGAACTTATCGGTGATCCGATAGTTGAACTCATGAACGCCAGCCTTAAGGCCCACAAACGCTATTTCAAATTCCCTGCGGCTGCTCATGAGTGCTTTTTAAAGAGCTTGCAAAGGTATGATAAAATAATTAGAAATCAGGGTTTAGGATTGGAAAATTTACACATTTACAACCATAGTGTGGAAAAAGTTTACCTTACAGCATGAAGCTTTTGATCGTAGAAGATGAGAAAGCATTGGCGGACAGTATCTACAGCTATTTGCAGCGGGAGAATTTTGTCTGCGAGATAGCCCCGTCCTATACCGGGGCCCTGGAGAGGATAGCGCAAGATGACTACGACTGTATCTTATTGGATATCAGCTTGCAGGATGGCGATGGGCTGGAGCTGCTAAAAACCTTGAAATCCAATCACAAGACGGATGGCGTATTGATCATTTCGGCGCACAGCTCATTGGAAGATAAGGTCTCCGGCCTTCATCTGGGGGCTGACGACTACCTGCCGAAGCCATTTCATCTTTCGGAGCTGGGGGCGCGGGTGGCGGCTATCATCCGGCGGCGTCATTCTGCCGGGAGCCATTTCATCCGGCTGGACGATATTGAGATCGACATCCAGGCGCACCTGGCGACTGTAAAGGGAAGGTCTTTGGACCTTACCCGGAAGGAATATCAGCTATTGCTGTATTTTGCCTATAATAAAGGACGGGTGGTATCCAGGAACGCCATTGCGGAGCATCTGTGGGGGGATGACACGGGCGGGACCGACAATTATGATTTTATTTATACGCATATCAAGAATTTGCGGCGCAAGCTGGTGGAGGCGGGCGCCGGAGATTACATCCAATCTGTCTATGGGATGGGATATAAACTGACGATACCGTGAAATTATTTACCCGATACAGCCGTATCAATATTTTAGCAAGCATCCTGGCCCTGGTCCTGGGCAGCATCGGATATTATATTATGATCAGGGGCATCCTTATCCATGAGCTGGATGATGCTCTGAAAGTGGAGGAGGCCGAGATACTCAGTCATGTTCGGACCCTGGATGAGCTGCCCGAGCCGTCCAGCTACCGGGATCAGCAGATCAGCTTCGCCCCGGCCGCGGCGCCCGTCCGTCGCCGGTTTATGAATATCACCCGGCCCGAGTACCGTCATCACGATGAGTCGCAGCCATACCGGCAGCTGTTGTTCCCCGTTACAGTCAAAGGCCAGGTCTATACGGTGTCCGTCACCAAGTCGGAAGAGGAGACGGAGGACCTGCTGGCATGGATCATGCTTGTCACGGCGGGTATGATTGTTATCCTGTTGGGGATCCTTTTTATGGCCAACCGGCTCCTGCTGCGGCGGATCTGGCAGCCTTTTTACCAGACATTGGAGGGATTACGGCGATTTGACCTTTCTAAAAGGGAGTCCATCGTACATACACCCACCGCCATAGATGAGTTCCGCAATCTGCAGACAGTAGTGGAGGTGATGACGGAGAAGATCCGGAAGGATTATGAGATACTGCGGGATTTTACGGACAATGCCTCCCATGAGATGCAGACGCCGCTGGCCATTATCAACTCCAAACTGGACCTCATGATCCAGGACCAGCAGCTGGAGGAGAAGCATCTCCGGCAATTGCAGGCAATGTATGACGCCGTGGGAAGGCTGCGTACGCTGAATCAATCCCTGTTGCTGCTGACAAAGATCGAGAACAATCAGTTCGCCCAGGCGACGCCGGTGGCATTGGAGGCGATTATTGACAAAAAGATAATACAATTGGAAGACCCCATAAAAGTCAAGCAGCTGACCATAACCACCGATGTACAGCCCTGCGAGCTACAGATGAACGCATATCTGACAGATATTCTTTTAAATAATTTGTTGGGGAATGCCATCCGGCACAATAGCGAGCGGGGTACCCTGGACATTGTCCTCCGGCCGGAGTTCCTTAAGATAAGCAATACGGGCGCACCCCTCTCTTTTGATCCAGCCACCATCTTCGATAGATTTACCAAGGGCGGCCATTCCGAAGGTACAGGGCTGGGGCTGGCCATTGCCAAGCAGATATGCGATAATTATGGGTTTGTTCTGACCTATTCTCATGAGGAGGGGCTGCATGTGCTGCGTATCCAGTTCAGGCCTTCGATGGCAGGGGGCATCCGGCCTACAGAATTTCGCCAAAATGCAATATTAGATTTGTCCCATGAATAAATGCCTTGTTCTGTGGATGCTTCTGGCATTTACAGGAACCGCACGGTCTCAAACCAATACATTGGATTTCTATGTCGGACAGGCTCTGCACAACAGCCCTCTGCTAAAAGATTACCAAAATCAGCTTTTGTCCGGTCAGCTGGACAGCGCGATTGTCCGGGCGGGTTATATGCCGCAAGTGACGGGTACCAGCATCAATACCTATGCGCCCACCCTTAACGGGTATGGTTATGACAATGCCATCAGCAATGGAGGGAATTTTAGCACATTGGTAGGTGTCAATCAGACATTGATAGGTAAAAAGCATTTAGATGCGCAGTATGAGACCATCCGCCTGCAAAGTCAGGGGATCAGCAATACGGCGAAAATATCCGAACAGGACCTGAAGAAAAGCATCACCGCCCAATATATAACTACCTATGGGGACCAGCAGCAGCTGCAATTCAACCGGGATATATCCGGGCTGTTGCGGAGGGAAGACAGTCTTTTAAAGGATCTCACGGAAAGAAATGTTTATCGCCAGACGGACTACCTGGCCTTTCTCGTAACGGTGAAACAGCAGGCCCTTCAAATGCGACAGCTGGAGATACAGTTCCAAAACGATCTCAATACATTGAACTATCTCTGCGGGATCGTGGATACCAGGGCTGTTTCACTTCAGGACCCCGGCCTTAGCCTGGCCTCTCTGCCTGATGCGGACCATTCCGCCTTCTTCCGGCAATATCATCTCGATAGCCTGAAACTGAGGAACGATCGCAGTCTCATCGACTTCGGCTATCGCCCCAAGGCAAGCATATACGCCGATGGAGGATATTCTTCCACGCTGGCCTATCAGGCGTATAAGAATTTCGGGGTCAGCTTTGGCGTTACCATAACCATGCCCATCTACGACGGACATTTGCGAAAGAAACAATACAGCAAGCTGGACATCGCCGAACGCACCCGGACCGGGTATAAGGATTTTTTTACCAGCCAGTACAGACAGCAGATAGCCCAGCTTTCTCAACAATTGCAGGCCACCGAGTCGCTCATCGGGCAGATCAATGACCAGGTGAAGTATTCGGAGGCGCTGATAGATGTGAATGGGAAACTGTTAGGTACGGGGGATGTGAAAGTGGCGGATTTTATCCTGGCGCTGAGCAATTACCTCAATGCGAAAAACCTGTTGACACAAAATAATATTACCCGTCTGCAGATCATTAATCAAATCAACTATTTTAATCGATGAGATTTCGCGGCCTGTTTTTTTGTATGATACTTATTCAGTTTGTCGCTTGCCGCGACAAACAGGCGCCGGCAGCAGAGACAGCGGCCGGGCCGGCGACCGACTCGATAGATGCCCGCACGCCCGTCACTGCAACCTTGATTGGACATGACGCCATAAATGACTCCATCGAGCTGAATGCCGTATCCGCCTTTTTGCAGAAGAGCTATGTAAAGGCCAATGCCAATGGCTATCTGCAATCTTCCGATGTCTATCCCGGCAAGTATGTGGAAGTGGGGCAGCCTCTTTTCAGTCTCAAGACAAAAGAGGCGCAGATCATCGGGAATTCCATAAAGGTGCTGGATTCCACGTTGAAGTTCACGGGTGTCAACCAGATCAAGGCCAATCAGCATGGATATATCACGCAGCTGAACCATCAATCCGGGGATTATGTGCAGGATGGGGAGCAGCTGGCTGTTATCAGCGATCGTAACAGTTTTGTTTTCCTATTGGACCTGCCTTATGAGCTGCGACCCTATGTGCTGAACAAAGGGACCGTCAGTCTGCAATTGCCAGATGGGGAAAGACTTGCCGGGCGTATTGGCGAGGTCATGCCGACCGTCGACTCCGCCTCACAAACCCAAAATGTGGTCATTCGCGTATCATCTTCACATGCCATCCCGGAAAATCTTATTGCAAAAGTGCATATCGAAAAACTATCCCATGCCGGTGCGCAATCGCTGCCCAAGGCGGCGGTGCTGACCAATGACACGGAGGACGAGTTCTGGGTGATGAAGCTCATCGACAGCGCCACAGCCGTAAAGGTGTCTGTGAAGAAGGGCATCGAGACAAAGGATAGGGTTGAGATATTGTCCCCAGTCTTCTCTCCGTCGGACCGGATCCTGGTGTCCGGAAATTATGGATTGCCAGATACGGCGAAAGTAAAAGTCTCCGAATGAAAAACTTCTTTGTTTCCTATAAGAATCCGCTGACCGTCACACTGGTGATCATCCTGTTGGGGGGTCTCTTCGTGTACACCAAATTACAAACCTCCTTGTTCCCGGAAATCACATTTCCCAAGATCAAGGTGATCGCTGACGCTGGTCTGCAGCCTGTGAACAAGATGATGGTCACCGTGACCAAGCCGCTGGAGAATGCCATCAAACAGGTGCCCGACCTGCAATATGTCCGCAGCACTACCAGCAGGGGCAGCTGTGAAATATCGGCTTTTTTGGATTGGAATGCCAATGTCGATCTGAGCCAGCAGCGCATCGAGTCAAAGATCAACGAGATAAAGAGCAATCTTCCTCCCGAGACGCAGATCACGGTAGAGAAGATGAACCCTTCCATCCTGCCTGTCATGGGCTATACCCTCGAAAGCCATAATCTTTCTCCCATCGAGCTGAAGATGCTGGCCAACTATACGATCAAACCTTTTCTTTCCCAGGTGGCGGGTGTCTCCGAGGTGCGTGTCATTGGCGGGAAAACAAAAGAATATTGGCTTGCCCTGGACCAACAAAAAATGAGCACCCTTTCCATTACGCCGGATATGCTCAATGCCACCATCAGCCAGACGGGTTTTATCAAGTCCAACGGCTATCTTGCGGACTATCGATATTTATATCTCACGGTGACGGACGCCACCGTGCATAATAAAGAGGACATCGGGAACATCGTCATCAAAAACACCGGTCGCCGGGTAGTGACCTTAAAGGAGATCGCCACAGTGGATGTAAAGGAGGCGGTGGAGTATACCCGTATCAATGCCAACGGGAAGGATGCCCTATTGATCGCCGTTGTCAAGCAGCCCAATACCAACCTTGTCGTGCTATCCAAGGCCATGGAGGAAAAACTGGCCCAGCTGAGGCCGCTGCTGCCAAAAGGGGTCACGATGCAGCCGTATTATATCCAGGCCGATTTTGTGAATACCTCGATCCGCAGTGTTACCGACAGTCTTTGGGTGGGACTGGCCCTGGCCATAGTGGTGGCGATCATTTTTCTTCGCAGCCTGAAAGCCAGCACTACCATCCTCATCACCATCCCCATCACGCTGCTGCTGACGCTGATCGTGCTGTATGCCATCGGGTATACGCTGAACATCATGACCCTGGGGGCCATTGCCGCCGCCATCGGGTTGATCATCGACGATGCCATCGTGGTGGTGGAACAGATACACCGTACCCATGAAGAACATCCGGACGAGCCTTCTTCCACGCTGGTGCAAAAAGCCATTCACTATCTTTTTCCAGCCATGCTGGGCTCTTCCATCAGCACCATTGTCATTTTCATACCATTTGTACTGATGAGCGGTGTGGCGGGCGCCTATTTCAAGGTGCTGACCAATACCATGATCATTACGCTGGTGTGCTCTTTTTTTGTCACCTGGATCGGTCTGCCTGTCGTCTATCTCCTATTGTCTCCCCGTCACAAGCCCCGAAAGGCGATGAAGCCGCATGCCGTCCGCAGCCAGCGATGGGTAGCTTTTTTTATCCGGCGACCCTGGCTTAGCCTGTTATTGATCGCCGGCCTGGGCTTCTCCATTTATTGGGTACTCCCTCAATTGGAGACGGGGTTCCTGCCGGAGGTGGATGAGGGCAGTATCGTACTGGATTATAGTTCTCCCCCCGGCACTTCGCTGGAGGAGACGGACAGGATGCTACGGGAGGTGGAAAAGATCATCGTAAAGACCCCGGAGGTGGAGGCCTATTCACGGCGGACGGGCACGCAGATGGGATTCTTTATCACAGAGCCGAACAAGGGAGACTATCTTATACATCTCAAGAACGATCGTAGCCGCAGCACGGAGGATGTCATCAGCGATCTCCGCAAGCACATCGAGGCTACACAGCCCGCATTGAGAATAGAGTTCGGACAGGTGATCATGGATATGCTGGGAGACCTTATGTCCTCGGTGGAGCCGGTGGAGATCAAGATATTCGGGGACGATCAGCAAACACTGCAAGCATTGTCCAGGCAGGTAGCGAAGGTGATCTCGGGGGTTGAAGGCACTGCGGATGTCTTTGACGGGGTGGTTATCGCCGGTCCGTCGGTGAGCATCGAACCCAATTATGCCCGTCTGGCTCAATTTGGGCTGACACCGGCCAACCTACAGTACCAGCTGCAAACATCGCTGGAAGGCAATATCGTGGGTACGCTGCCCGAGAAGGAGCAGCTGACGAATATACGCATGGTCTATCCCAATAACCGCAGCCGTGCCGTGACGGACATCGGGCATATGCAGATATTCCTTCCTTCGGGAAAGCTGGTGCCTATCACCGACCTGGCAACCGTCACTGTCCGGGCGGGTGATGCGGAGATCCAACGGGAGAACCTGCAATCCATGGGTGTTGTTACGGCGCGGCTGGAAAATCGCGACCTGGGCAGCGTTATCAAAGATATTCAAAAGGCTGTAGGCGAGAAAGTACAGCTGCCGCAGGGATACCATATCACATACGGGGGCGCTTATGCGGAGCAGCAGCGATCTTTCAGCGAGTTGCTCGTCATATTGATCACGGCCAGCTTGCTGGTGTTTGGCGTGATCCTTTTCCTGTACCGGAGATTTTCCGTGGCCCTGCTGATATTGATGATAGCCATGCTGGGTATTGCCGGAAGCTATCTTGCCCTGTATCTGACACATACGCCATTGAATGTAGGTAGCTACACGGGTTTGATCATGATCGTGGGTATCATCGGGGAGAATGCCATCTTCACTTTTTTGCAGTTCCGGGATACCATGGTCGAAAAGTCGGTAGATGAAGCCGTTATATATGCCATCTCCACCCGTCTGCGGCCCAAGCTGATGACTGCCCTGGGAGCCATCATTGCCCTTATGCCATTGGCGCTGGGTATTGGCGCGGGCGCGCAGCTGCATCAGCCGCTGGCCATTGCCGTCATCGGGGGATTTGTAGTCGCACTGCCGCTGCTGCTGATCGTATTGCCTTCCTTGTTACGCTGGCTTTACAGGAAAACGCCTGCTCCGGTAAGGGCGGTTAGTGAGTAGTACGGAAAAAAACATTAAATCCTTTACCCCCTGTACCCGTGCCGGCGGACAATGCTTCTATAAAATTGATTGAAATGAGTTGTAGCTCAAGTCAAAAAAGCATTGGTATAACAATTATCGGTTTTTTATTGTCTCTTCAGGTTCTTTCCCAAACTACTTTAATCCCGCCATATAAGAATATCTGGACAAAAGCGCCTGAAAATATTCCCAAACACACTTCAACGGATGCGCCATTGATGGGCAACGGGGATGTATTGGCTACCTTGGGCTATCAAAAAGACAGACTGCGGTTCTACCTTACAAAAAACGACTTTGGAAGATGGGTCTCTAAATACGGGTATGGCGGTAAAGAGTTTGAGATCGCAGGAAGTAGAATGGTGGCATATCTTGATGTTGATTTTCAGGCAGATGATAGCTCGTTTTCAGCCGTACAGAATATTTGGAACGGCGAGACCACATCCGTCATCGACAAAAATATTTCGGTGTCATCATGGGTTTGCGCTACACAGAATCTTATTTTTATTCGGGTGGAAACATTGAAAAGTGATGTAGTGCTCTCCATTCATCTTTCTGCGCCGGAAAGTTCCATGGCAAATCTTTCCGCAGGACAGTCAAAAAAGGTTTTTTGGCAAACGCGTTCTTTCGAAGGTGATGTAGATATCCCCGCTGCTGCATCTGTCGCTGTGAAATCGATAAATTATGAAGGAACGTCAAAGATCCTTTTACAAAAGGGAAAGCCATTAGTCCTGGCTCTGGCCGTTGAGAGCAGCTTCAAGAGGGCGCAACCGCAGGAATACGTTATCGATAAGGTCGCAGCCATAACGGAAAAGACCATTCCTTCTTTTGTACAGCAGCACAACGAATGGTGGAAAAAGTATTGGCAAAGATCCCATGTGCTGCTCAACGATACAGTAATCATGAAAAGTTATTATCAGGGGCTGTATACGATGGGGGCCTGCAGTAGGGATATGGATTTTCCCCCAGGTATTTTTGGATGGATCACTGATGATATTCCTGCCTGGAATAATGATTATCATCTGAATTACAATTTCGAAGCCCCGTTTTATGCGCTATGTGCTGCCAATCGCCTGCAGCAGGCCTTACCTTATGACGCTCCCATACTTGCATTTATGCGAAGGGGCAAGTGGTATGCCCAAAACGTAACGCATACGAGAGGTGTGTTATATCCGGTGGGTATAGGGCCACGAGGGGTAGAGGTGACCCGCCAGATAGATACTTTTTACAAGCACGATCATCCCAATGATATTGAAAAAGGCGGCATGTTTTGGCAGCAACGATCCAATGCAGCCTATGCGTTGCTTAACATGGGGCGCTACTGGTATAGCACGTATGACATGAACTACGCAAAAAAGATATACCCATATGCATTATCTGTCGCTGAATTCTGGGAAGATTATCTAAAATATGAAGATGGTCGCTATGTAATTTATAATGATGCCATACACGAGGGGTCCGGGCACGACATGAATCCTGTATTGTCATTGGGATTAGTTCGTTATGTTTTCAGTTTGATCATCGATGTCAGCAATGCGCTGCATCTCAATGAAAATAAGATCGGCAGCTGGAAAAATATATTGGATCACATCAGTCAATTTCCAACACAGATCAGGAATGGGAAGAAAGTTTTTCGATACACCGAGAAAGGGATGGATTGGTATCAGGGAAATGGATTAGGTATCCAGCACATCTATCCTGCCGATGCCATTACCCTGGATAGCAATACGGAATTGCTCACCACAGCGCGCAATACCATTGATGAAATGCAACGTTGGGTGGATAATAACACCAGCAGCAGTTTTTTTATGGCCGCCATCAGGGTGGGTTACAACGCGGATACTATTTACGACAAACTACACAGTTTTATCAACATCACCCGGCCCAACGGTTTTTTTACTGTTCATGGGATAGAAAACTCCTGCATCGTAGCTAACGCCATCGATGAAATGTTATGTATGAGTGTGGGAAATGTCATCCGGCTGTTCCCATCACTGCCGGATAAAGTAGATGCCTCGTTCTACAAACTGAGGGCTTATGGGGCATTTTTGGTTTCGGCAAAAAGAGAAGCCGGGATTGTTTCCCATGTTAAAATTATAAGTGAAAAAGGAAGGCCTTTGATATTGATAAATCCGTGGGCCGGTAGGAGAGTAAAGATAGTCAGGTCCGGGAAGCCTGGACAAACACTTGCCGGCGACAGGCTTGTAATAGCGACTAAAGAGAATGAAACGATCCAATTAATCCCTGAATAAAAGATGAAGCTGAAAATCATTTTCTTCGGAACTGTATATTTCTTTGTTTCTGCTTTGAGTTGCCTGCATGCCCAACCCCAAAATACACCCGCCACACAGCGGGCAATTAAATTAGGTATCCCTACTTTAGACGAGTTGGCAGGAGTATGGATGCCCGGCGCTACGGTGGTTAATCCGCCGTCATTGCATAACTGTCATAACATGCTGATTGCGGATAAGGATCTGACTTCCTATTTTTTCAATCCGGGCGGGTGGCTGTATAATTTGGCAGCTTATGCCGATGCAGCCGAACCATGTATTTGGAAAAGAGGGCATCCCGCTTTGAAATTACTGATTGACGGCCTTGAATATCCATCGGAAGAATTAAAGCAGGGTAATTATCGCGTACTTCGCAGGAACGAACATTGCAACGGATTATCCATCGAGACCGACACCCGGTTGATCCATGAAAAAAGAGGCATTCTTATCCAGGTAAAGTGTACCAACACCAATTTGGTGGAAAAGAGATTTACTTTGACGATGAAGGTGCCGGGTAGTTTACAGCCTGACGGGATCGGCGTAGCCAATGAATTTCAACGCAAAGGCGTAATAACCGTTGTTCGCCCAACGTTACCACCCGCGCGAACCGACATCGATGCATATATCGTCGTTCTGTGGAGCTGGGATATCATGTTAAAGCCCAATGAAACGTATACCATCGGCTTTGTCGCAGGCGATGAGGACACCCGGGCTATGTCTACCGATGGTTTTATCCAGGGAGATATTAATAATGAAAAAGGTCATTATATCGATAGCTGCGTGACCAGGTGGGCTAAAGGGTTTGATGCTGTTTTTGAGGATTGTCAATATCAATGGGAGTCCCGTTGGGCGGACGCATTTACCGTTGGCAATACGCATTATTCCGGTCATGCCCCCGTACTGGTAACCAGCGATCTTGCTTTACGACGGAATTATTACATGGGGATCTTTACTTTATTGTCGGTGGAGCGTTCTCAATTCCCCTTGTACCCAATGTCTTTCATTACGAATGGTGAAAGAGACGATGGGACACAGTTTTACGGCGACCTGGCCGTGCTGCCTACACTCTGGTCTTTGCTGGAGCCGAAGGGGATGAAAGCTACTCTCAAAAGATGGCTGGTCCAAAATCTACGGAACGGCGCATGGTTAGACATCCGTCAGACGTCAGGATATGATGGGAAACACTATGATAGAGTATATGGTTATGCCTTTAATGCCTGCCTATTTTTTAAAACCGCAGATACTTATTTGCGGGTCACCCGGGATACCAATTTTTTAGATGAAAGATTGGAGGATGGAAGCACAGTATTTCAACATTTACGTATGATTGCTACCGACTGGGAAACACTGCCAAAAAATAAAATGGGATTGACCGATTTTGGCGGGAATGAATGCTTGTTGGAGTGTGACCCGAATTATACGCATTATGTGGCATCCATGAATGCCCAGGTTATTTGGATGTTACGGAAGATGGCAGGGTGGCTGCGGTATAAGAATGATCCTTCCACGGCTGAAAAAATGGAAGCCCGGGCCACGGCATTAGTGCCGGTGGTGATGCAATTGTATAAAGAAGGGGATGGCGTTTGGTATTCCTATGACAAGGACGGTAACAAGGTGGAGATACGGCATTGCATGGACTATGTATTTGCCGGCGACGCCCTGGTAGATGATCTGTCCAAAAAGCAGCGGTCGGAGATGAATAACTTTGTACGGTCGGAATTAATAACCCGTGACTGGATGCGGGCCATGAGCTTGCGGGATAGCGCTGCCGCCTTTACCTCCCGCGCCGATCACGGAACGCAAGGCTCCTATGACGTGTGGCTGCCATTAGTCATGCGGACGATGTGGCAATTGGGAGATGCCGATCCGGCATTTCAATTCTATCGGAATATTTCCGTAGTCACACGAGAAGGGTCATTTACACAGGCACATGAATTTTACGGAGCCACACGCAATCGTATTGATGCGCCCGTGCGGATATCCGAAGACAGGGGAAATATGCGGGAAACCTCGGGCGGCGGGACCTATGCCGAAGTCGTAATCCAGACGTTTTTCGGTTTCGATCCTGAAATAGCTTATTCGCGTATTATTGCTGATCCCGCTGTCAGCCGGCCTTTCAAGGGTATTTTACGTAATATTCATTACGGGAAAAAGGAGATCACGCTGGAAGCAAGTGAGCGTGGGATAGGAATAATGCGGTAATTTTTTTTAACATATCTGCTTTTATCCTATCTTTAGCTACCTTACGTCTTGTTATAGCTCTGTATGTCAGCGATTGCCTTCTATACTGATGATATGCTGCTTGGATTGATGAGCAGCGATGATGAAGCGGCTTTTAGTATGATCTATCGCCGCTATTGGCAAGGATTATTTGTTACGGCAGCAAAGGCCTTGCGGGGAAGGGAAGAGGCGGAAGATGTGGTACAAGACGTTTTTCTTTCTCTCTGGCGTCGTAGGAGGGAATTGAAAATAGAAGGCTCTTTAGCTGCGTATCTCCAGACCAGCGTACGTTACAAAGCCATCCATTACATCGAGAAAAATATCACCCGGCGGGATTATCTTGTCATGCTCGCCAATGTTGCTGCAAGTACTGCCTCCATGACAGCGGAAATGCAATTGCAGTTGAAAGAGGCGCAACAAACTATCTGGGAGACGGTAGGTAAAATGCCACCCAGGATGCAGGAGGTCTACCACCTCAGCCGTCACGAACATCTGACCCATAGGGAAATAGCCCAAAGACTCGACATATCCGAAGAGACCGTAAAAAAGCATATCCAACATGCACTGCAGCTCATTAAAACAGCGATCAGCTATAACCCTGCCGCGTTGTCGATCCTGATCTATTGCGCCGTGTTCTCCTGTTGATAACTTCTTTTTTTAAAATTATTAGACCCTATACCCCCTGTGCCTGAGTTGGCGGACAATTGGTTTATATCAATACGCCCAATAATGGATCTAAAACAGGCAAAAACCATCCTGGAAAATTATCGCACAGGGAACTGTTCTCCCGAAGAAATACAAATGGTGGAGCAATGGTACGCTCAGCTCGTCGAGACCGGCGAGTGGGAATGGAGCGAAGGGGAAAAAGAGCAATTGGAGCAGATGATGGAAGCAAGATTGCTTCAGCAGATCAGGTCGGCAGACCAGCCACAGCATCACCCGGTTCGTTTTCTAAGAACTGCACGGTGGTGGGCCGCTGCATCTGTCATATTCGTATTGGCGATTGGCGCTTATTTCATGTTCCATAGCAGGAGTGATAAAAACCATTCTGTTGTTATCTCTCAATCCCAGCGATTCAAAAATGATATTTTACCTGCCAGGCAACAGGTAATACTGACCTTATCCGACGGCTCAAAAAAGGTGTTGGACGATATTTCCAACGGATCGGTCACATTACAAGGAACGTCGAAAGCTATAAAAAAAGATGGTTCGATCAGTTATACACCTGCTCGCGGAGAGGGGGAGGTTGTCTATAATACCATCACAACAGAGAAAGGCAGGATCTTCCATTTACAATTATCTGACGGGACGGAGGTTTGGCTGGACGCACTTTCATCCATCCGGTTTCCCACCTCATTTCCGGGAGCTGAACGGGTAGTGGAGATCACCGGTCAGGCATATTTTGAAGTGGCTCATAATACAAAACAATCGTTCAAGGTAAAAGGCGGCGGGCAGATGGTTGAGGTCCTTGGTACACATTTCAATATCAATTCATTCAACAGCCAGGCCATACAAACGACCTTATTGGAAGGGAGCTTGAGAGTACTGTCCTCCACTAATCCTTCGGCATTTGATAAAGAGCCGCATTCCATCGTGATGAGGCCGGGGCAACAGTCGATATTCACCACCCGGGACTCGCGGCTCACGGCCCATGAATTACAGGATATGGACGGCGTAATGGCCTGGAAGAGCGGCCGCTTCCGATTTGACGGAAGCAGTGTGGATGAGATGGTGGACCAACTGTCACGATGGTATAATATAGAGGTGCAGTATAAGGATAAAATAACGGAAACCTTCGTGGCAGATATAAAGAGAGACTTGCCCTTATCAAAACTGCTCGAACTGCTCGAGATGACAAAGCAGATAAAATTTGTGATCGATGGGAATAAAGTCACCGTGATGAAATGGTGAATTCCTAAAAAATAAAGCCAGAAGTGCTGGAATCACCTCTGGCAGGTTTGATAAAATAAAACGCTTGATGAATTATTAACCAAACAACACAAAACTATGTATTTAACTGCCATTATGAGCAGAGCAAAGCATTTTTTGCTCTTTCATCCCTATGCTCCATTGCTAAACGCTATGGAGGGCGCTAAAATTCAAAGGGTTATGAAGCTGACAGCCATATGTATGCTTGTCGCATGCCTTCACGCAGCGGCCCACTCGGAAGGGCAGACGATCACGCTGTCCGTAAAGAACAGTCCGCTGGAAAAAGTACTGGGTGAAATTAAAAAGCAAAGCGAGTTCAGCTTTATTTATGGGAAAGAGCTGGTAAGGGCAGCTGAGCCTGTAACGATCACCGTCAAAGATGAGTCGTTGGAAAAAGTGCTCGACCTGATATTTCAGCATCAGAAACTGGCTTATAAGATCTCCGATCATTATGTCGTGATCAGCCCTAAACAGGCTGGAGCGCCTCCAGTGCCGGATAGCCCGGCCATAAACAAACTACCTCCACCAATAGACATTTCCGGAAGAGTGACAGATGAGAATGGGGCGCCTCTTGCCGGGGCTACCGTGCTGGTTAAGGGGACCAACAACATGACCACCTCGGATGCAGACGGGACCTATACTTTAAGGGGTGTTGGGGAAAATGTCACGCTGATCATTTCGTATGTGGGGATGGAGACGCGGGAAATAAAGGTGAAAGGACAAGAAACCGGTAGCATTGTCTTGAAACAAGCATTGACACAAGGGCAGGATGTGGTGGTAGTCGGGTATGGTACCCAAAAGAGAGTGAATTTGACCGGAGCCGTAGCCCAAACGACGGGCGCTGTATTGACCAAGCGACCGGTGACAGACGTGACATCCATGTTGCAAGGGGTAGTATCGGGGGTGCAGGTAGTGCAATCGAACGGCCGTCCCTCGGACGGGAATTCATCCGTTACCATCCGGGGGCTTGGAACCTTTAGCGGCGCGGGCGCCAATCCGTTGGTACTCATCGATGGAGTATCGGGCTCTTTGTCCAACATCGATCCCAACACGATTGAAAACGTGTCGGTATTAAAAGATGCAGCTTCTGCTTCCATCTACGGTTCGAGAGGGGCCAATGGGGTCATCCTGGTAACTACGAAGTCAGGAAAAAATTCCGATGGAAGGCTACAGCTTGACTATTCGTTTAACTACGGCATACACACCCCGACCAAAATGCTGGACCCGGTCACGAATTCGGCCGACTATATGAAAGCATGGAACACAAGAATTAAGAACAATAATTACGGAGCAGATATTCCCAGCAAACAATACACGCAAGCTGATATGGACGCTTATGCCAATGCCAGCGATAGGAATTTGTATCCCAATTTCGATTGGATTAATTTTTTAATAAAATCAGCGCCTACCGTAATGCACAATTTGTCGTTGAGCGGCGGCAAACAGACTCATTTCAATCTATCGTTAAGCGCCATCGATGAACAGGGAACGATGGCGCCATACAGTTATAAGAAATATGACGCGCAATTAAGTTTGGTTTCCGAAGTAAGCAAGAGATTGAAACTGGGACTAAATACCCTCCTCAAAAATGGGAACTCCTATGGTGTAGCCAACTGGAACAGCAGTAATTTGGATGCCAACAATTTTTTCTTGTGCATATTGGCTCAACCTCCTACCAGGAAGCCATGGGCGGCAGACGGCAGCGGCTTTTATTCATGGAGAGCCTATACATTCGAAGAATGTAACTGGAATCCATATTTTTTATGGAAAGAGGTACAGGGCAAAAACATCAACTATGTGGGCAACCAGCAATTGTGGGCGGACCTCGAGGTCATTAAAGGGCTGCATTGGTATACGAAATTTGCCGCAAATTATTCCATCGAGAAGGACAAAGGTTTTGCTGCTTTTCAGAACCAATATGAGCGGTTGTACCGGGATGTTTCCGTCCTTGGATACGGTAATAATTCCTTCTTGCAGCAGGACACTTACGACGAGCTATACAAAAATTTTTACACTTATCTGACCTATGAAAAGGCATTGAAGTCGCATCATTTCAATTTGATGCTGGGATATAGCAATGAAGACGACCAGGTTTCCAGCATGTCGGCCTATCGTGGACAATACAATACAAACCTGACCCCCGAGTTGAATGCCGGCTCGGCGGACGGGCAAACGAATGGAGGCACCACCGCGGAATGGGCCATCGAGTCGTATTTCGGAAGATTGAATTACAGTTGGAGCAACAAATATCTATTAGAATTGAATGCACGTGCCGATGGTACTTCCCGGCTGTCATCCGGCCATCGTTGGGGAGTATTCCCATCCGTATCCGCAGGGTGGGTCTTTACAAACGAGAAATTCATGGCTAATTCCCTGTCATGGTTGTCCAGTGGTAAATTAAGAGGCTCCTGGGGCAAACTCGGTAATCAGAATATCGGCAATTATCCTTATCAGGCGTTATTATCTTTTGCGGGCGTATATCCTTTTGATAATGCCAGCCTATCGCAAGGGGTAGCACAAACCGCCTTGAACAACCCCAACATCAAATGGGAAACCACTACCAGTTCCAATATAGGACTGGATCTTTCTTTCTTTAACAAATTGGCGCTGACCGTAGAGGTATACAGAAAATATACCGATGATATCTTGCGTACTGCTCAGGTCAATAGTTTGGTAGGATTAACTGCGCCTGTCGTCAATAGCGGCGCCATGGAAAACACGGGTTTCGAGATCGATGCGAGATATAATGACAATGTTAGATCAGGTTTTTTGAAGGGTATGAGGTGGGGCGCCGGTTTCAATGCCAGCCATAACAATAATAAGCTGGTGAAATTCGGGGCTGACCAGATCAATTATCAAACCATCGATAGGGAAGGGCTCCCCTGGAACTCATTTTATTTGCTACAGGTAGATGGGATATTCCAATCCGCGCAGGATATAGCTTCCTCTCCCAAACAGTTCGGCGAGAATACGCAACCGGGCACCTTGAAATATAAAGATGTCAGCGGCCCTAATGGCAAGCCGGACGGAGTGATAGACAACTATGACAGAGTGCCGATGACAAAAGGCGTATTCCCCAGTTTGATCTATGGATTTAATTTCAACGCCGAATGGAAAGGATTTGATCTGTACGGATTCTTCCAGGGCGTCGCCGGTTCAAGAGTGATGGTCACCGGATGGGGGGTGCAGCCATTTGTGCAGGGTAGCGCGCCAACAAAAAAACAATATGCAGAAGCCTGGACTCCCGGGAACAAATCTACTACTATGGTGGAATTAGGCGACCCTGTCTCCTATAATCACCCTTCTACCTACCTGTTGAGAGATAATTCCTATTTGCGTCTTAAAACATTACAGGTTGGATATAATTTGCCTTATTCAACCATCAAAAGATGGTACCTTAAAAACCTCCGGGTCTATTTTGCCGGGGACAACCTGATAACTATGACCAGGTATGAAGGATTGGACCCTGAACGGTCCGGCAATGGTTCGTTTGTCAATTACCCGCAGAGTAAGATATTTTCTTTCGGAGTTAAGGCTACTTTCTAAATTTTTAAATTTCATTCATCATGAGATCATATTGTAAGAATATAAATATTTTTGTAGCGGCGTTATTCCTTTTGACGGCCTGCTCCAAAAGTTTTTTAGATAAAAACCCTACAGACCAACTGAGCGCCAACGCTTTCTATACTTCCAAATCTGCTATCGATGAAGCATTGACCAGTTGTTACGCCACGTTGCAGGGCGCCATGTTCACAGGATCCAACCCTTATTACGATTGCATGGCGGACAACGGGTATAATTATAATAATTACTATAGCACAACCTCCTTATCGAGGGGTCCCATCGTCCCCACATCGGGGGGGTATATCGACAACGTGTATTCCACGTCGTATGCCAATATCGCCCGGTACAATATCTTCTTAAAAACATTGACTGCTTATTCAAAGAGTGATCTTTCTCCCACCGACAAATTGAAATACGAGGCTGAAGCGAGATTGATGAGAGCTTTGAGATATTTCGATCTATATAAGTTTTATGGCGATGTGCCATTGGTGCTGGAACCTCTTTCGGTGGAGAATCAATATCAACCCAAATCCGCCGCGACGAAAATACAAGCCCAGATCATTTCAGATATCGATTTTGCGATCGATAATCTTCCGAATGTATCATACGCCGGCAATAACGGGCATTTGGTAAAGGCGTCAGCCCAGGTCCTGAAAGCGCGAGTATTGTTATTCGATGCTTATAATGACGATGGTAGCGCCAAGGCAGCTATAATGACAGAAGTCAAAGCCATCACCGCCGATATTATGGCTTCGACATTTTACTCTATCGCCCCCAGTTTCAGAGGATTGTTTTGCGAGGACATCGGGCAGCAGGAAGGCAATCCTGAATTTATTTTCTCCGTAAAATTCCTGGCTCCTAATAATGTAGAGGCAAATGAATTCATTGGTGTCGCGGCTGAATATATTTTTGATGCGAGTTCGGCAGGGGGATCGCTATTGCCGCTTAAAAATTTTGCCAATGAATTTGAATTTAAAGACGGGAGCAGTTTCTCGACCGTCAATCCTTTATATAATCCCACGAATGTCTATCAGAACAGGGATCCAAGAATGGCGAAAACCTTGTTTACCGACTCCGTAACGTTTGAGGACGGATTTACGGCCCACATCCTGCCTTCGCCCACAGGATACAGCTATTACAAGCATGTGGAAGGGACGGATGCCCAGAATATTTATGCCAATAAGAATGGCAGCGATTGGCCTGCCATGCGATATGCCGAAGTATTGCTGATGTATGCCGAGGCGGCAAACGAGGTGGACGGACCGGGCGCCGGCGTTTACGATGCTATTGCACAGATCAGGGCCAGGGCGGATGTCAAAATGCCACCTTTGCCGGCAGGGCTTACGCAATCTCAAATGCGGGATAAGATCCGGCATGAGAGAAGAATTGAATTGGCCTTTGAGGGTTTCCGATATGACGATATCAAGCGATGGAAGCAGGGAAGCCAGCTATTAAATATCCCTGCGTCGGAATCAATTATCAGCAAGTCGTTTGTTCAAAAGAATTACCATTTGCCTTTGCCGCAAACAGAGATAGATATAAATCGCGGTGTGTTGATCCAGAACCCTGACTATCAATAGGCCAGCCAAGGGGCTTCGCTGGAGAGACAGGGCAGCGGGATAGCGGCCCGGCCAACTATTATGTAGGTCGGGTCGTTTTGTTTTAAGTGGACTCTTACAATGTACCGTTCTCCATAACACCTAACGGAGAACCATCCCGTTTACCGACCGTTAGACACACCTTTCCAAGTGCGTTTATTGTACATTGTAATTTTACTCTTCCAAACCCCTTTTTATGACACTCCTTATTGTAGGGCTCATCTTCTTTCTCGCAGGAGCCCTTGCGTTGCGACGCAATGCTTCTTTATCCCTTTATGCCCGTATCTTGCGCCTGGGAGGATTAGCGCTGGCTTTAATTGGTCTTTTATCCGCCAGCATCGTACAGATCGGGGCCGGTGAGATCGGCGTCCAGGTGCTGTACGGCAGCGTACAGAACAATGTTCTTCCCAGCGGGCTGCATTTTATCAACCCGCTCATGGATGTCCAACGGATGGATATCAAGACACAGAACTATACCATGAGCGCCGTCCGTAACGAAGGCGCCAAGGAAGGCGATGACGCCATTCGGGTATTGAGCGCGGATGGGCTGGAAGTGGTCATCGACCTCACCGTCCTGTATAAGGTAGTACCTTCTTCGGCGCCTGATATCCTGCGCCAGACGGGTATCGACTACACCGACAAGATCGTACGCCCGCTGACACGCACCAAAATACGGGATAATGCCGTATATTATGATGCCGTATCGCTCTTCTCGACCAAACGGGATGAATTCCAGGCGCGTATTACGAAGAGCATCGAAGACGACTTCCACCACAGGGGGTTGTTGCTGGAACAGATACTTATTCGTAATATCACGCTGCCACAATCCGTAAAGACCAGTATCGAGCAGAAGATAACGGCCGAGCAGGATGCGCAGAAGATGCAATTCGTGCTGCAAAAGGAAAGGCAGGAGGCGGAAAGGAAAAGGGTGGAGGCGCAAGGTATTTCGGACTATCAGCGGATCATCAGTGAAAGCCTTACCGACCGTCAGCTACAGTATGAAAGCATCAAGGCGCAATTGGAGATCGCCAAATCGCCCAATGCAAAGGTCATCGTCATGGGGAAAGGAAGTACTCCGGTGATCCTGGATGCAAAGGGACAATAAATAGGTGGACGAGCTCCTTCCGGGAGCTTTTAAATAGATGATTATGACATCGCAGGTTGAGATCAGACAAGCTACAGCAGAGGACGCGGCCATGATAGCCGATATGAGCCGCCGGACCTTTTATGACAGTTTCGCGCATCAGAACACTCCCGAGGACATCGCCTTTTATATGGACCAGCAGTTTACCCGCGAGAGCCTTATAGCTGAGGTCGGGGCGCCCGGCAACACGTTCCTGGTGGCCTGGTTGGATGAGCAGCCTGTAGGTTATGTACGCCTGCTGGAACATGAGCCGCCACCCGGGGTGGGAGAGGGATCAGCCATCGAGATCGTACGTCTTTATGCCGAGAAATCCGTCATCGGGAAGGGAATAGGCCGGGCCCTGATGCAATCTTCCATTGACCTGGCGCGTGGGAAAGGACTGCAATGGATATGGCTGGGCGTATGGGAGCATAACCACCGGGCCATTGCTTTCTATACCAAATGGGGTTTTGAGAAGTTCGGTGATCATCCCTTTATTCTCGGCACCGACAAGCAGACGGACTGGTGGATGAAAAGGAAGCTATAGCCCTGCCCGGACCATCTGCTGCAATCTCTCTTTTTTCTCCGGCCATTCGTCATCGATGATACTAAAGACTACTGTATCACGGCGGGAGCCGTCGTTGCGGATAGCAAATTTTCGCAGCACGCCTTCTTTTATACCGCCGATCTTTTCCACGGCGCGCTGGCTGCGGATATTCTGGTGCGCCACCCGGAATTCCACCCGGTGGAAATGCAGCTGTTCAAAGGCGTACTGCAGGAGCAGCAGCTTACATTCTTTATTGTAGACCTTGCCCCATACATCGGGAATATACCAGGTATGACCTATCTCCAGTCTTTTGTCCCTCCAGGCAACGTTGAAGAACCGGGACATGCCGATGATGCTGCCGCGAAGCAGGGGTATTTCGCCGGGACGGGGGGCATTGCCATCGCCTGCTGTCCGGATGACAAAGGCACGGCCGTCGAGCTCCGGCAGACGCAGCGCTTCGTCAAAATAGGCATCGAACTGGGTGTCGTATGTGTCATCGATCAGCAGCGTCTTTGTGAACTCCCATAACCGTGTGTCTTTTGCCAGGGGGCGGATCAGCTCCCTGTCCTCTTCCCGTGCGGGTTGAAGAAAGACGGTTTGTCCTTTTAAAAAAGGAGGAGTCGCATCTGTGTCATAAGGGAATACACTGGGCATATCATCCAATTGAATAACAAACATAGCATATCCTTAAAAAGAAATGATAGGCCAGATATGAAAAAGAGGACGGGCCAGCGCGCATCGATCCATCAGGATAGGACAGGACGGTGCAGGATGGATAAATAATTCTATGAGGTTACATTTTTTTTATAGACTTTTGTTTTCGGATCTATACTTATTAGCGAAATGCTGGCCAAACATTCTTTCTCTGCTTATGATGAAGTAGCTATAATTCCAGCCGTTGCTGCGGGAGACCAAAAGGCTTTTGAACAGCTTTTTTTCCAACACAAAGACAGGGTATATACCATCGCATTGACCTACACCGAAAATCGCATGATTGCAGAGGAGGTGGTACAGGATGTATTCGTGCGTGTCTGGAAAAATCGCGGGAAATTGAAGGAGATCGGGGTCTTTTCATCCTGGATCTATACCATTGCCCGCAACAGAAGTCTCACCGCCCTGCAGAAAATAGCCAGGGAGGGTCAAAGAAAAGAAGCGCTCATTGCTTATCTGCCGACAGCTGTCAGCGACACGGACGAAAGGATACGGGATAATTATACGGAAGCATTGCTGGAGAAGGCAATGACCCGGCTGACTCCTCAGCAAAGAAAGGTATTCGAGCTTTCGCGCATTCAGGGACATAGCAGAAAGGAAGTGGCGGAAATGCTTAACCTGACTCCCGCCACTGTCAGCGTACATCTTACCATTGCGCTCAGATCTATAAAGACGTATTTGACCAGCCACCCGGAATTGCCCTCCTTTTTGTGTTCTCTCCTTATCGTCCGATTATTTTTTTGACTACCTAATAATCTTCTGCTCTTCCGGGGGTCTATCCTGGTATGAACCAACAGCGGCTGGAAATCCTATTCCAAAAATATCTGAACAAGACAGCGACCGATGCCGAGAGGCGGGAGTTCTTTGAATTCGTCCGTGAACCCGGATCCTATGAGCTATTGCAGGCATTGAGTGAAAAGTATCCGGTGGGTGAAGATATCCGATTGCCCGACGGTACTTCCCATCAAATACTTTCGGCGGTGCTGGCTTCGGAAAAGCCTGCCATTGTACAACTATCCTCCCGGCGCGCTGCCAGAAGGCGCTGGATGTCCTATGCCGCGGCTGTGCTATTACTGCTGGCAGCAGGAACCCCCTACCTGTTTTATCATAAGGCAGCCAAGGCGCCAGCGGCAGTGACCGGTAATATGGTCATCAAGGATGCTTTACCCGGCCATAGCGGTGCTATTCTTACACTATCCGACGGCAGGTCCATTGTGCTCGATACGGCGAAGAATGGCAGACTTGAAGAAGGCTTTACAAAGTCGGACGACAGGATCGCCGTTGTGGATACCAGGGTGGAATATGCCACCCTCTCCACGCCGTTGGGTAGACAACAGCAGCTGACACTTTCCGATGGAACGAAGGTATGGCTCAATGCGGGCTCCTCCGTGAAATTCCCCACCCGATTTTCAGGCGCTCAGCGTAAAGTGGAGATCACGGGGGAAGTTTATTTCGAGGTGGCGTCCAATGCCACCCGGCCTTTTATGGTGACTACGGGAAAGGAGGATATCCTGGTATTGGGAACCCATTTCAATGTGAATGCCTATCCGGATGAGCCGATGGCACGAACCACTCTGCTGGAAGGCAGCGTCAAAGTCAACGATAAAGTGATTCTCCGGCCTGGTCAGCAGTATGGCAATGGCATTGTTTCAGAAGTAGATACCGATGCATCTGTAGCCTGGGTCACCGGGTTTTTTCACTTCGAACATGCGGATATAAAGACCGTCATGCGACAACTGTCCAGGTGGTATGATGTAGAAGTCCACTATGAAGGGAAGCCAACAGCGGAGGCCTTTGGAGGTGAGATACAAAGGAACCTTAAACTATCGGAAGTGCTGGACCTTTTGTCCGGAACAGGGATCCATTATACGCTGAATGATAAAATACTAACGATAAGGCCATAAACAAAAGCCGGATCCCAACTCGCGATCGGAACCCGGTGATTATTTGAATTAAAACGAAGACAGTCCGCTAAGACTATTTTTTTAACCCAAACACTGCAAATGTATGGAATTAACGATTGTTCCCCGAACACCAAGACAAATTTTAATGTCTATGAAGTTCACTATCATTCTACTGCTTTTTTTCTGCCTGGAGGCGACAGCGAGAGTAAATTCCCAGACCATTACGTATAAGACAGAGAACGCGAGTCTCGAAAAGATATTCTCTGTCATTAAAAAGCAGAGCGGCTATGTTTTTTTCTTTACCTATTCTTCCTTAAAGGGCGCAAAGCCTGTTTCGATGAACGTAAAAAATGCGAGCCTGCCGGACGTACTGGACATCTGTTTTAAAGATCAGCCTTTAGCTTACCGCATTGTCGGTAAGACGATCCTTGTCAAACAAAGGGAAGTGACTAAGGCTGATGCTCCGGCGCCGGAGAATATTCCCATCCCTCCGGTGACAGACGTATCGGGCACCATAACAGATAGGGCTACAGGCGCCCCCCTGGCAGGGGCTACTGTGAAGGTGAAGGGCGCAAGTCTCTCCACTACCACGGACGAAAATGGCCATTTTTCCCTACAGGCGCCTCCTTCGGCCACGACACTGGTGATCTCTTATGTTGGCTATGAGACAGTGGAAGCGGGGATCTCCAAAGACGCCCCATTGAAGCTGACCTTAAAAAGGAAAGACGCCAGATCTGAGGAGATTGTCGTCATCGGCTACGGCACGCAAAAGAGGGGAAGCCTCACGGGTTCGGTGTCCTCTGTCAAGTCGGAGGATATTACAACGGCGCCCGTGGCAAGTACGATCAATACACTGGCCGGAAGGCTACCTGGTCTGATCTCTCTGCAATCCAGCGGTCAGCCTGGCAGCGACCAGGCCAACATCAGCATCCGGGGATTTGGGCAGGCGCTGTGGATCGTCGACGGGGTTGAATCCGACTTCAATAACATCGATCCCAACCAGATCGAGTCCGTGAGCATCCTGAAAGACGGCTCCGCCTCCATATATGGATCGCGCGCGGGGAATGGGGTTATCCTGGTAACGACCAAGCGGGGAAAGGATCAGCGACCGCTGGTTACCGTCAATTCTTCTTACACGCTACAAGGCATTACAGCCATGGCAAAACCTACCAGTTCAGGTCAGTATGCCGAAATGCAAAATGAAAAATTTACGAACCAGGGACTGACTGCACCCTATACAGCGGATCAGATCAAAAAGTATTACGCCGGCACTGACCCACAATACCCAAATACAAACTGGTTTAAAGAGACGATCAGGGATTGGTCGCCCCAGCAGCAGCATAATTTCTCCGTACGCGGCGGCAGCGATAAGATCAAATATTTTGGATTCTTCGGATATCTTGATCAGGAGTCTGTCTGGAGATCCAATGGCGGTAAATATGCCCGATACAATCTTCAGTCGAACATCGATGCAAAAATTACCGACAACCTTTCTATTCAGCTGAATTTATCTGCCGTCACCGAAAACAGGAAATTTCCCTGGCGCACACAGGCAGCAGGCGCTAACTCTTTATGGCAGGACTTATGGAATTCGTTACCTATTTATCCCGCCACCTTACCGGACCCGACTAAAAATTCTTACGCCAACGGCCAGGGCGTGGGCAGCATCAAATTGATCTCCGACTATAACATCGCAGGCTATGATCAGAATACGAACCAGAACCTAAAGGGCTCTTTCGTCGCCAACTATAGGATCAAGGCTGTGCAGGGCCTCAGCGCCAGGGCCTTTATCAACTATGAGCAAAATTACCAAAGCGACAAGAACTTCACCAAACCTTATGATTTCTACACCTATGATGTCGCCAGTCAAATATATACGATAGCAGGCTCCCTGGGTACACGGGCGAGGGATATTATGCAGGACAATCAATTCCGGAATATCACCGGCCAGCTGTCTTTAAATTATGATCGTACTTTTGGCGGCGACCACCATCTTACTGTTCTGGCGCTGTATGAAGCGATAGATTATAAGACCAGCTATATTCTGGCGGGAAGGGACAATTTCCTGACGCCGGCCATCGAGCAATTGTATGCAGGTGCCGTTCAGACAAGCCAGGCCACGGGTTCCGCTACAGAAATGGGCAGGGCCAGCTACGTGGGCCGTGTCAATTATTCCTATAAGGATAAATACCTTCTGGAAACCACTCTCCGGGCCGATGCTTCGGCAAAATTCCCGGCCAATAAAAGATGGGGCTATTTCCCAAGCGTCTCCCTTGGGTGGAGATTGAACCGGGAAAATTTTATGAGAAATAGTGCAGCCATCGACGAGCTGAAGATCAGGGCCAGCTATGGCAGTTCGGGGCTGGATAATGTGGGCAATTTCCAGTATTTATCCGGCTATCAGTTTGACGGGCAATGGTTGATCGGGGCCAATACGCAGGTAGGCCTTGTATCCACCGGGCTCGCCAATCCAAACCTGACCTGGGAGACGATCAAGATCTACAATATTGGAGCGGATTTCTCCTTATGGAAAAGAAAGTTATTCGGGGTAGTCGATGTCTTTTACAGGGAGCTCTCCGGCATTCCTGCCACAAGAATACTAAGCCTGCCCAATACCTTTGGAGCAAGTCTTCCGCAGGAAAATCTGAATAGCCAGAACAACCGTGGATTTGAATTGACGCTCGGCACCAGCGGTGCTATTCGCGATCTTGGATATGAGATCAGTGGAAATATATCCTGGTCGAGGGCGAAATGGGGGCATTACGAAGAGCAGAATTATACCGACCCCGATCAGATCAGGATCTACCAGCTGTCCGGCAAATGGACGGATGTACAGTACGGTTACAAGTCGGCAGGGCTGTTCACCAGTCAGGATGAGATTGCCAAATTGAAGTATAGCTATCCTGCCGGCAATTCCTCCCTGCGTCCAGGCGATATCAAATATGTGGATGTAAAGAACGATGGGGTCCTCGATTGGAGGGACCAGGTGGCCATCGGCAAGGGCACTGTCCCCCATTGGATGGCAGGCGCGACCATCAAGCTGACGTATAAGCAATTCGACCTTTCGGCCCTCTTCCAGGGAGCATTCGGCTACTACAATTATATTCAGCTGGATCATGGCAATATAAATTATTCGCAAGTCATGTACAATCTCCGCTGGTCCGAGCAGAATAATTCGGCTGACGCCTTCTTCCCGCGACTGGGAGGTTCCACCACCAATGGCTTTATTTCCGATCATTTTTATAAGAAGGCGGGCTATGTAAGATTGAAAGTTCTGTCCATTGGCTACAATCTGCCAAAGAACATGCTCCAGAAACTCAACATCCAGGGATTGCGTATCTATTTTGCAGGAACGAATCTCCTCACCTTTAACAAATTAAAAGACTTCCAGGTTGACCCGGAATCCCCCTCCGGCAATGCTGCCTATTACTACCCGCAGCTGAGAACGATGACGCTTGGCGCCAACCTGACATTTTAATTGCCTTTAAAAAATAATCATGAAAACATATCAATTTATAGCTTTACTGGTTTGCTTTTCGATGCTCATGGCATGTAATAAGCAGGTTTTGGATAAACAGCCCCTCGACATCATTTCTGACGAGAACGTGTGGCATGATCAGGCACTTATCAATGCCTACCTGACCCACATCTACTACGAAATGTCTTTTTTGGCGAATGAATCAGGCGGCAATGGATGGAATGGAGATGCTTTTTATGCAGAGTTTGAGAATAATGAGATCGCCGATGAGTGTTTCCCGCAATGGAGAGATTGGAACCCCAGTACTGCCTTCCGGTATAAATATGGCAATCTCAACATCGGTGGCGGCTTATTGGAATATTGGGGCTACAGCACCATCCGCGCCATCAACGAATTTGTCGAACGGGTGCCGGGTTCCCCCTTATCCCCGAATGATATAAAGGCAAAATTGGCCGAAGCCCGATTTTTAAGAGCTTTCTGTTATTTTGCCATGGTAAAGCGTTATGGCGGAGTGCCGATCATCACCAGGGTCCAGCATGTGACGGATCCGCAGGACCAGCTCTACCCGGCAAGGGACAAGGAAGAGGCGGTGTATGATTTTATCCTTTCGGAAATAGATTCCATTGCCAATGACCTTCCCGAAGTCGTCACGGGGGATAACCTGGGACGTCCGTCGAAATATGCCGCCCTGGCCTTGAAAAGCCGTGCCGCCTTGTATGCGGGAAGCATTGCCGAGTTTGGCGCCGTGGATCTTAATGGTGTCGTCGGTATCCCCGCTGCAAAAGCCAATACCTATTATCAGGCCGCCTATGACGCTTCAGATTCGATCATGGCCAGCGGTCATTATAAACTTTATGACCTGGATGCAGACAAGGCGATGAATTTTAGAAATATCTTTTTAGTAAAGAACAACACCGAAGCCATCTTTGTGAAGAGGCATGATAATGTCAATAATTTTACGGGTGGCAATGGCTGGAGCATCGACTTCTTTAATTGCCCGCGCCCGCAGGCATGGAGCCGTGGGCTGTATGATCAAGCCTATCTGGAGCTGGCCGAAGCATTTGAACATATTGACGGTTCACCGGGCACTTTGGACAGGAATGCCATTCAACAGGGTTTATGGACCACGGATGCGCTGTGGGCCAATAAGGATCCCCGCTTCTTCGGCACTTTTTATACGCAAAATACCCTATGGAAAGGCAATAAGCTTGACTTCCACAGGGGCATCCGCCTGCCTGACGGCACTATACAGACGGACGGGTCATACAATGGCATATTGGCCAACGGCGATCAGGATTATGAAGGGACGGGCATCGGTATCATAAAATACCTGGATGAAAGCCACGATAATATGGCGGGGGCCAACAGCGGGTGGCCGACCTCCTCCCAGGATTGGCAGATCTTCCGGTATGCGGAAACACTGCTGAACTATGCCGAAGCCGCGTTTGAACTGGGCAAGACAGCAGATGCATTGAATGCGGTGAACCAGATCAGGGCCCGTGCGGGTATTGCACCCCTGGCTGCCGTTACACGGGACAATATTCGTCATGAACGCAGGGTAGAGCTCGCTTTTGAAGGACATCGTTATTGGGATGAGAGAAGATGGAGGACTGCGGTAACGGATCTCTCGAAGCCATTGTCCGGCATACGGTATATTCTCGATGTATCGACGGGCAAATATCAATTGCAGGTAATAAACAATGTGGACGGCGCCTCCAATGTACCTCAGTTCCGTCCGGAGAACTATTATTTTCCTATCACCATTGCACGGACAAGCAATAATCCTAAATTGGTTGAAAACCCCGGTTATCATTAATAATATGAAAAAAACATCGATAGCATCGTTGGGCATTGCAGGCATTGTAATGGCCCTCCTGGCCACACCTGCTGTTTATGGACAGGCCGGTAGCGGTAAGTACAAATCCGGTAGCGGTAAGTATAAATATGATGTGGCAGCCTTTTATTGGCCGGCCTATCATCCCGATCCCCGGTTTAAGGATATCCATGTATTTCCAGATGGGAAAGGGGAGTGGGAAGCGATTTACAAGGCGAAACCAAAATTCCCGGGACATGACGTACCAAAGGTCCCGCTCTGGGGATATGAGGATGAAACGGACCCCGCCGTCATGGGGAAGAAAATAGCCGCAGCTACTGCGCACGGCGTCAATGTGATGATCTTCGACTGGTACTGGTATGATAACAAGCCCTTTCTCGAAGGCGCTTTGAACAAAGGGTTTCTAAAGGCTAAGAACCGGAATGATATGCGATTCGCCCTGATGTGGGCGAACCATGACCATAACTCCTACCTGGACCCGTCCAATCCGGACAAAAGCAAGGTATATTGGTATGGCGGAGTCAGCCGGAAGATATTTGAAGGGATGGTCGATCATATAATAGCGGATTATTTTAAACAGCCCAACTATTATAAGATCGATGGAGAGCCTGTGTTCAGCATTTATGAACTTTCCACTTTTATAAAAGGCATCGGGGGTTCTGAAAAAGCAAAGGATGCGCTGGATTACTTCCGGAAGAAGACCAAAGAAGCCGGCTTCCCGGGATTACACCTGCAGGCCATCCTCTGGGGCAATATCCCTTCGACATTGAAGGACGTGCCCGGCGATCCCATTCAGACGCAGAACTCCACGCTGGAATATTTCGGGTTTAAGAGTATGACCAACTACCAATGGTGTCATTTTGTTCCGGCCAATGGCGACTATCAGCCCTGGGGCGAAAAAGCCATGCAAAAATGGGCGGAGTGGGATACGACGTTCAAGATCCCTTATTGTCCGCATGTTTCCATCGGCTGGGATTGCAATCCACGATTCCCCGACAAAAAGCAGGACCTGGTGGTCAATAACAAGCCGGAATATTTTAAACAATTTCTTGAAAAGGCCAGGCAGTATGTCGACCAGCATCCCCGGCAACCCAGGCTGATCACGATCAACGCCTGGAATGAATGGGCAGAAGGCAGCTATCTCGAGCCGGATGTCGAGCATGGAATGTCGTACCTGGAGATGGTGAAAAAAGTTTTTTATTCTACCAATTGAAAGCTGTCCTGCAGCCGGATGTCGTCAGAGGCGCTGCCGATGAAGAGCTGAAATTCTCCCGGCTGTGTGATGAGCTCGAGCTTGTCGTTATAGAAGGACAATTTGGATTTGTCAATGGTAAAGCTGATCTTTTTTGTTTCGCCGGGGGCCAGCTTTACTTTGGCAAAATCCTTTAGCTCTTTTACGGGTCGCAGCGGTTGTGCCACTACGTCTCTCAGGTAGAGCTGTACCGTCTCTTCACCTGTGTATTTACCGGTGTTCTTTACATCGAGCGTGACCGTGATCGTCTCGTTGTTGTGTATGGATTTTCTGCTCAGCGCGAGGTTGCTGTATTTAAATTCCGTGTAGCTCAATCCATATCCGAACGCATAGCGGGGACTGTTATACAGGTCAGTGTACGCGGACACATAAAAGACATCCTTTTCATCTTTTGCCGGTCGCCCTGTATTAAGATGATTATAATAAATAGGTATCTGTCCTATCTCCCGGGGGAAGCTTACCGGCAGCCGCCCGGAGGGGTTGTACTTGCCAAAGAGGACGTCGGCCATGGCGTTGCCGGCCTGATTGCCCAGCCACCAGGTGTAGAGAATGGCTGGTATGTGTTCTGCCGTCCAGTTGAAGACCATGGGGCGACCCGCCATCAGCAGCACTACCACGGGTTTGCCCGTGGCTTGTATGGCCTTTATCAGCTCTTCCTGGACACCGGGCAGGTGTATGTCCGCCTTGCTTTTTGCTTCGCCCGTCATATCGGCTCGTTCACCCATAGCCATCACCACTACATCCGCCTGCTGCGCCACACGTAAAGCTTCTGCAAAACCAGCCCGGCTGGTGTCCGTAATATCGCAGCCTTTGGCGTAGAGGAGCTGGGCGCCGCCTGCCTGCTGCTGCATGCCTTCGTATAAGGTAACGACATCGTTGAGAGCGCCGATGTCCTGGGACCAGAAACCTTTCATTTCCTTTTTTGAATGCACCAGGGGACCTATAAGGGCGATGGATCGAAGCTGGGTGGAGAGAGGCAACAGATGGCCTTCATTCTTTAATAATACGATGCTTTTATCCGCCATGTCACGGGCTGCCCGGACATGCTCTGCCTTGTTGAGGGTGGCTTTTTCCCTGTCCGCATTGCTGAAGCGGTAGGGATCGTCGAAGAGACCTAATTCAAATTTTTTGTGGAGGATCCTTTTTACCGCGTCGTCGATGAGGCTGACCGGGACCTTCCCCTGCTGTACCAAAGTAGAGAGACTTGTGGTATAGCATCTGCTCTCCATGTCCATGTCACAGCCGGCGGTGAGGGCCACCTGGGCTGCCTGTTCTTTACCCGAGACATAGCCATGGGGGATCATTTCACCGACCGAGCCCCAATCGCTGACGACGAAGCCGGAAAAATGCCACTGGCCTTTTAGGATATCTCTCAGCAGGTAGCTGTTACCCGTGGCGGGGGTGCCGTTGAGGTCGTTGAAGGAGTTCATGAAAGTGGCGGCGCCTGCATCCAGGGCTGCCTTGAAGGGAGGTAAGTAGATCTCCCACAGGGTGCGGAGGCTCATATCCACGCTGTTGTAATCACGGCCGCCGATGGCGGCGCCATAGGCGGCGAAGTGTTTCGCGCAGGCCATGACTGCATCGAGGCTGCCAAGTCCATTGCCCTGGAAGCCTTTAACACGGGCGCGGGCTATACAGGCGCCTAAATACGGGTCTTCGCCTGCTCCTTCCATGATACGTCCCCAGCGGGGGTCCCTTGCAATGTCAACCATGGGGGCGAATGTCCAGTGGACGCCGCCTGCCGCGGCTTCCGTAGCGGCTACACGTGCCGACTGCTGTATCGCGGCCAGGTCCCAGCTGGCGGCTTCCGCCAGCGGTATAGGAAAGGTGATGCTGTATCCATGGATGACGTCCTGTCCAAACAGCAGGGGTATCTTTAGACGGCTGTCCATGGCTGCCTGCTGGAAGGCCCTTGTATGCGCAACGCCAGTTATGTTCAGTATGGAGCCGACCTTGCCCTGGCGGATGGCGGTCATCTTGTCTTCTACATCTTTTGTAACGGGACCTGTGGCCTCCCAGTCGCCATTGTACTGGTTGAGCTGGCCGATCTTTTCGTCCAGGGTCATTTTTTTCAGCAGGTCGTCAACCCTCTGGTCAATGGATTGCGCAAACACCGGCGTGGACAGGACGAACAGGTACGACAGGAAAAAAAACTTACTCATATGGCTAACGTTTCAGTAGTTTACTATTTACGATCTTTTCCATGATCTCGTCCTTCTGGTATTTGCTGATAGGCACCTGGTGTTGGAGGACGTGGAGAATATTCCCCTCTATGGAGTTGATTTTCCCGATGGCGACAACATAGGATTTGTGGGGCTGGATAAAGGCGCCCGAAGGTAGTTTCTCCTGTATCATTTTAAGGGTGAGGTGGGTGATGATCTTTTTCTCACGGGTATAGATGGCAACATAGTTTTCCAGAGCCTCTACAAAAAGGATGTCGGCGAAATGGATCTTTTCCAGCTTGCTGTCCGCCTTGACAAAGATATAGTCTTCCCCCGCTGCCGGTGTCTGCTGTCCCCGAAAATAATCGAAGGCCTTGTTGGCTGCCCGCAGGAACCTATCGAAGGAGATGGGTTTCAGGAGATAATCCAGGACTTCCAGCTCAAAACCCTGCAAAGCGTATTTTTCATAGGCTGTCGTGAAGATGACCTTGGGGGCGTCCGTAATATTTTTCAGGAAGTCGATGCCCGTGACATAAGGCATTTCGATGTCCAGGAACAGCAGGTCTGCTGATTCTTTTTTCAACAGGGAGTTCAGCTCGAGGGCGTTCTCGCATACTCCTTTCAGCTCCAAAAAATCTATCTGTTCGATATAGCCTTGCAGACCTTTGCGGGCAAAGGGCTCATCGTCCGTGACAATACATTTTATCTTATCGCTCATAGTGTGATTTTTAGGTCCGCCCGGAATTCCTTTGCTGTCCTTTCTACCCGCAGCATATGTTTTTCGGGGTACAGCAGCTGTAGTCTTCTGCGCAGGTTCTCCAGCCCGATGCCGCCCGCCTTTGGGGTGGGTACCGGTATCTCTGTCGGTATGGCATTGGCGACATGGAAACAAAGCTCCCCATTCTCAACCCCCGCATCGATATGTATCCAATACTCGCCACCTACGTATTTAAATGCATTCTCTACAAGGGGGAGCATCAGCAGAGGGTAGACCTGCTGGCCGTTGAGCCTGTTATCGAAATGTACGGAAAGCTGTAGTTTTTCAGAGCTGCGGATCTCCTGCAATTCGATAAAGTTCCGGAGATACCGTACTTCCTGGCTCACCGGTACCGTCTGTTGCTGATCGTAGAGCTGATAGCGCAGCAGCTCTGAGAATTTCTCTACGCTCTTCTTTGCCTCGGCCACGTTCTCATCCATCTGGAAATAGATCGTATTGAGGGCGTTGAAAAGGAAGTGGGGATGGTATTGGGCTTTCAGGAACTTCAGCTCGGTCTGAAGCTTGTCATTGGTGATCTTTTCCAGCAGCACCTTCCCGTCGATGTAAGCTTTGAGGAAAGTGCGGCTGCGCATGATGCCATAATAGATCAGGACATAGAGCAAGGGAATGGTATTGATGTCCGCTATGTCATACCATTGGGCGCCATCATCCGTCAGGGCTGCGAAAGTAGTGAGAAAGGCATTCTGAAAGATGAGGTTTACCACGAATACATAGGCCAGCTCGCGCAGGATGCGCCGGCTGCTGTAGCGTTCGTTCTGCCAGCGTTTGTCAAACCAGCGGAAGAGCCGTCTGAATACCCATACGAAAATATAGCTTACAATTATACAGTACACCAGTTCGAAGGAGGTCATACCCCATCTTTTTCTTTCCCAGAATTTCATACCCGTCACCGAGTCGAGGAGCAGACGGATAGTGAAGTAGACCACTAATCCATATAAAGGTGGGAACAGGTATTTCCAAAATGGGGTCTGTCTCATAAAAGCCAAGTTACAGTATATTTTTTAGCAGGGGGATTCTTCTTAACAATCCTGCGGAAAGGGTGTAGGTGACCAGGATGGTCAACACCGTCAACAGGAGGAATTTTAACAGCAGGGGCCAGTGGAGGCCGATCATTATCTTGCTCAGGACTATCAGCACCGGTGTATGGGATACGTATACGGAAAATGCGTTGGCCGAGAAGAACCGGGCCAGCCGGCCCTGGTGGTTGAACCGTTCGCGGAACCAGGTAAGGAGGAAGAGGGAGATGCCTACGCCGGAGACCTGATCCCGCAGACAGTCCACCAGGCTCTGCCAGTGGATGCCGCCCCTATAGGGGGTAAGGTCTCCTTTGAGGGCTCCGCCCAGGAAAATGCCTCCTATCCAAAGAATGAGGCCGCCGATGATGGCCACCCGTCCCCAATACCTGCCTGTAGCGACAGGGAACTTTTTCAGCCAATCGCTTCTGTAGGCCAGGATGCCTGCGCTGAAGAAAAAGATGTATTGGGAGAAATAACAAAATTGAAGGTTGTAGAAATTGGTGCCGTTGGGCCAGGGTATCCTTACCAGGAAGCTGGCGACCGTGATAAGGGCAATGAATATCCAGATGGATCTTCTTCCAGGGAATTTGGTTTTTAGCTGATCGAACAATCTGGCTGCGCCAAAGCGGCGATCGAGCATCCGGAATAAGGTATAGACCAGGCAAAAGATAAGGAGCGCTTCGCAGAACCACAGGGGACCCGTGCCACCCATCCACCATCCCTTTTGGATATATCGACCGTAGAGTTCGCCAAAGTTGTTCCAGGGAGCTTGTTTATCAAAAAGGAAGATACAGTAGACAGATATAGGTTGCAGGAGAAATACAAAGAAGAGAAGGGGGAGACCTAGTCTGAAGGCGCGGTCCTTTAAAAATTTAGCGGGACCCTTGGTATCGTAGGCCTTGGGTACGAAATAGCCTGCGATGAAGAACAGGAAGCCCATAAAAAAAGACTGGAGGAATACCTGGTAGGTGGCGAAGGTAAAAGTCTCGGGCAGGCTGACCTTGGTATCTTCCATAAAGTACCAGCTGCCTAAGTGACTGTATGTTACCGCAGCGTGCATGCTGAGCACCAGCATGATCATTACCCAGCGGAGGTTGTCGATATAGAGCAAGCGGAGGGCGCCTTCCCGTGCCGGAGTGGTTTTGACAGAAGGGGCTGTTGCGATGTCGCCTGTGGCTATGGTAGTGCTGTAAGGGAGTGTTGGCATGGTGATGATTTTTATGACCTAAAGCTAATTTCCGGGACCGGCGGAGGGAAATTTCTTTGACGCCTGGACATTTTGGAGGGGCCAATGGACCAACGGTCCATCGCCCGAAGGGCCATTATTAGCCATTTTCGGTCGAAGAATACATTACTTAACATTCGAAGGCCGAAAATAATGGACGCGGCACAGCTTTTGAATTTCGGTTCCAAAGGATAATACCGGACAAAAAACCTAAAATTTGAATGTATGAAAGATGAAATGACCACATTGGCCGCCGTACTGGAAAAGCTCCGGCTGCGGATGGCCGATACTGAATTCCGCTGGACCCCGGAGGGGTTCACGGCGGGGAGGGGCAAGATCTATCAGCCCGAAGACCTGGTGATCCTAAAGACATATCGTTTTGAAGGGGAATCCGATCCTGCGGATTCATCTATATTATATGTGATAGAAGCCAATGATAATCTCATCGGGTATAGCCTGGATGCTTATGGTACATATAGCAACCATGAGGATGAAGAAGGGTATGATAATTTTATCAGGAAGATCCCCATTCGTGATCATGGGCCTCAGATACTACAGGAGATATAAGAAAAGGCCGCTGCTAAGCGGCCCTTTTTTAGATGATAATTATTAGGAGAAGGATGATAATAATGAGGGCGCCAGCGGAGATGAAGACACCTGTGACATATCTTGCTTCCCGGTGCATGCTTTTAAGCTCTTTTCGAAGGGCTTTGCGGTCCTCTTTTGTCAAGGTGGATTTGTCCATTGCCTTGATCTCGTCCACTCTTGCCTTTATTTCTTCCAGGCGAGCCTGTTTTTCTTCTTTTGTCATATGAGCTATCGCTTCTTTCGAAAGGGGCTCGTGGTTAGCCGGCGTATAATCAGCCGCGCGCATATTTAATGCAGGCAGCATGAACAGCGACAGTAAAAAAGGCAGGTAATATCGTGACTTTTTCATTTGTTGTTGTTTTAAATTTGAAATGATGAGCAATTCCAACAGGATCTTTAAAAAACCCGTGCCACCGGCCAACTATTTACAAGTATTTACAAGAGAAAGTAAATGGGATTTTTACGAAGTACACATTAAAAAAGTGTGGAATTTTTTCCACACTTTCTTGATCTTACGCTATAAACCCTGGCAAAAACTTAAAAAATTAATTTTCGTGTAACCACAGTTTTACTATGGAATTCGTGATTTCCACCAGTTCTCCAAAGGAATCCGGCTTATGGAGATAACAACTGGCACCCAATTCGTAAGAAGTCTTACGGTCCTGATTCAAAGTGGAGGTGGTTAGAACGACAATGGGAATTTGACTAAACTTCTTATTGCCCCTGATCTCTTTCAGGGCTTGAAGTCCCAGCATCCCGGGCATGTTCAGATCCAATAAGATAAGGGCCGGAAATTCGGATTCCTCCGAATGCAGGTTCTCCAATAAGGTTTCTGCATTCTCGATGAAGACATAATCGATCTGGGGACTGTTCTCCAGAAATGCATCCAGGATAATCTGCCGGTCGTCCGGATCATCGTCGACAATGAAAATGAGAGGTTGCAAGTTGCTTTTCATAAAATAAAATAATAGTAAATCTAAACGGTGATAAATCCAACCGGCTATTCCAAGGATCAAAAAGCCTATACTAGAACCTTGCCAAACTATGATACAATATACTGTAAACACTGGTAATTTTTAGATCGATAAACCATAAATTTGAAGACCAATCAAAATATCCTTACATGCCATCAAATACGAAAGCTGCAAAAAAAAGTAAAACCACTGGTAAACCTACTATCGTCAGTAGTAGCAGCAACAACGGCTCGTCACACTGGGCCGAAACGTCCCCGGATGAATCCCTTGTAAATGATAAAGAGCTATTGCGCATTCTTATGCAGGTGCGTAACGGAAATTTTAGTGTGCGTATGCCCATCGACGAGACGGGTATAAAAGGTAAGATATGTGATACCTTAAATGAGATAATATCCCTGAATGAGGAGATGATGCGGGAATTTACGAAGGCGGGAAATACTATCGGCAAGCAGGGAAAGCTGACGCAGCGGATCGAGGTTCCCAATGCGAAGGGGTCCTGGGCTACGGGGGTGGACTCGCTGAATTCCATGATCTCCGACCTTGTGCATCCTACGATCGAGATAGCACACGTGATCAGCTCCGTTGCCAAGGGCAATCTGTCGCAGAACATGCCGCTGGAGATAGGAGGGCATACTTTACAGGGAGAGTTTTCCCGCATTGCCCGTGAGGTGAATGACATGGTGAAGCAGCTGAATCTCTTCTCCATGGAAGTGACGCGTGTGGCGCGTGAGGTGGGGTCGGAAGGGAAATTAGGTGGTCAGGCCAAGGTAAAGGGGGTGGCAGGGGTATGGAAGGACCTTACCGACTCCGTGAACCTGATGGCGGGTAATCTCACCGCGCAGGTGCGCAATATCGCCGATGTGACGACGGCCGTGGCCAAGGGCGACCTTTCCAAAAAGATCACGGTGGATGTAAAGGGGGAGATCCTGGAATTGAAGAATACGATCAATACGCTGGTGGACCAGCTGAACTCCTTCTCTTCGGAGGTGACGCGTGTGGCGTTGGAGGTCGGCACCGAAGGAAAGCTCGGCGGCCAGGCCCACGTGCGGGGGGTAGGAGGGACCTGGAAGGACCTTACCGATTCCGTCAATGCCATGGCCTCGAACCTGACCGGCCAGGTGCGTAATATCGCGGAGGTGACGACCGCCGTGGCAAAGGGTGATCTTTCCCGTAAGATCACGGTGGATGTAAAGGGGGAGATCCTGGAATTGAAAAATACGATCAATACGATGGTGGACCAGCTGAACTCCTTCTCTTCGGAAGTGACGCGTGTGGCGCGTGAGGTGGGTTCGGAAGGTAAATTAGGCGGACAGGCCGATGTGCCCGGTGTGGGGGGAACCTGGAAGGACCTTACCGACTCCGTGAATATCATGGCGGGTAACCTGACCGCGCAGGTGCGTAATATCGCGGAGGTGACGACCGCCGTGGCTACGGGTGACCTTTCCCGTAAGATCGATGTGGTCGTGAAGGGGGAGATCCTGGAATTGAAGAATACGATCAATACGATGGTAGACCAGCTGAACTCCTTCTCTTCGGAAGTGACGCGCGTGGCGCGTGAGGTGGGTTCGGAAGGTAAGTTAGGCGGACAGGCCGCCGTGGAAGGGGTAGGGGGTGTATGGAAGGACCTTACCGACTCGGTGAACCAGATGGCGGGCAACCTGACCGGCCAGGTGCGTAATATTGCAGAGGTGACGACTGCCGTGGCAAAGGGCGACCTTTCCCGTAAGATCACGGTGGACGTAAGAGGGGAGATATTGGAGCTGAAGAATACGATCAATACGATGGTGGACCAGCTGAACTCGTTTGGATCGGAAGTGACGCGTGTGGCGCGTGAGGTGGGTTCGGAAGGTAAATTAGGCGGACAGGCCGATGTACCGGGTGTGGGTGGTACCTGGAAAGACCTTACGGACTCCGTGAACAAGATGGCGGGAAATCTGACCGCGCAGGTGCGTAATATCGCCGAGGTGACGACGGCCGTGGCCAATGGCGACCTTTCCCGTAAGATCACGGTGGACGTACAGGGTGAGATATTGGAGTTGAAGAATACGATCAATACGATGGTGGATCAGCTCCGGGGTTTTGCTTCGGAGGTAACGCGTGTGGCGCGTGAGGTGGGTACGGAAGGAAAGTTAGGAGGTCAGGCGTTTGTGCCGGGTGTGGCCGGTACGTGGAAGGACCTTACCGACTCCGTGAACCAGATGGCGGGCAATCTGACCGCACAGGTGCGTAATATCGCCGAGGTGGCCATTGCCGTCGCCAACGGGGACATGTCGAAGAAGATCACGGTGGACGTGCGTGGTGAGATATTGCAGCTGAAGGAGACCCTCAATACGATGGTGGATCAGCTGCGTGCCTTTGCGTCGGAAGTGACGCGTGTGGCGCGTGAGGTGGGTACGGATGGTAAATTAGGAGGTCAGGCGTTTGTGCCGGGTGTGGCCGGTACATGGAAGGACCTTACCGACTCGGTGAACTCGATGACGGGCAATCTGACCGCGCAGGTGCGTAATATCGCGGAAGTGACCAAGGCGGTGGCTTCCGGCGACCTGTCAAAGACCGTGGCCATTGACGTAAAAGGCGAGATCCTGGACTTGAAGAATACGATCAATACGATGGTGGAGCAGCTGAACTCGTTTGCCTTCGAGGTGACGCGTGTGGCGCGTGAGGTAGGTACGGAAGGAAAGTTAGGCGGACAGGCCGAGGTAAGGGGTGTGGCCGGTACGTGGAAGGATCTTACCGACTCCGTGAACATGATGGCCTCCAACCTTACCAATCAGGTGCGTGGCATCGCCAAGGTAGTGACCGCCGTGGCCACGGGCAACCTGAAGCAAAAGCTTTCCATCGTGAGCCGTGGTGAGGTAGCCCAGCTGACGGATACCATCAATGAAATGATCGACACATTGGCCTTGTTTGCCGATCAGGTGACGACCGTTGCCCGTGAGGTCGGTGTTGAAGGAAGATTGGGTGGTCAGGCCAGTGTGCCGGGTGCATCGGGTATATGGAAGAACCTGACGGAAAATGTGAACCAGCTCGCCCAGAACCTCACCACGCAGGTGCGGTCTATTTCGGAGGTGGCGTCTGCGGTAACCAAGGGTGACCTTACCCGTACCATTCGTGTGGAAGCAAAGGGTGAGGTGGAAGCCTTGAAGGATACCATCAACCAGATGATCGCCAACCTGAAGGAGACCACGCTGCGCAACCAGGAGCAGGACTGGCTGAAGTCCAACCTGGCGAAGTTCACGCAGATGCTGCAGGGACAAAAGGACCTCAATACCGTGACACAACGTATCCTGTCAGAGCTGGCGCAGGTGGTGATCGCTCACTACGGCGCCTTCTACATCCTCAAGCAGGACGAAGATACCCGTGTGGACAAGCTGCGGCTTTTTGCGGCATATGGCTACAGGGCGGAAAAAAATATACCGACAGAATTCTTTATGGGTGAAGGCCTGGTAGGGCAGGTGGCCTTTGAAAAGGAAAGGATCATTCTTTCCAATGTACCCAGCAACTATATAAAGATCAGTTCGGGACTGGGACGCGCCAAACCCGCCAATCTCATCATCCTGCCCGTGCTGTTCGAAAATAAAGTAAAGGCCGTTATCGAGCTGGCTTCGCTGGATGTCTTTAGTGAGACCCACCTGGATTTCCTGAGCCAGCTGACGGAAAGTATCGGTATCGTGCTGAACACCATCGAGGCGAATACACGTACGGAGGAACTGCTGGCGCAGTCGCAATCGCTGGCCGGTGAGCTGAAGATCCAGCAGGAAGAGTTGAGAAGGACCAATGACGAGCTGCAGGATAAGGCCCTGCTGCTGGTGAAACAAAAGAATGAAGTGGAGGCCAAGAACAAGGAGGTGGAAGAGGCCAGAAGATCGCTGGAAGAAAAGGCCGAACAGCTGACCCTTACTTCCAAATACAAGTCGGAGTTCCTTGCCAATATGTCCCATGAGCTGCGTACGCCGTTGAACAGTCTTTTGATCCTGGCGCAACAGTTGTACGAGAATGCTGAAGGCAATCTCACCGACAAGCAGATACGGTATGCGAAAACCATCCACTCCTGCGGGGATGACCTTATCCAGCTGATCAACGATATTCTGGACCTTTCGAAGATCGAATCCGGGTTTATCACCGCCAATATATCGCCTGTCCGTTTTGGAGAGATCGCTTCCTTTGTGGAGACGACGTTCAAGCCCATCTCGGAGGCAAGGCATCTGCGCTTCACCATCGAGACGGACCCGCGGCTCCCGCAATCCATGGAGACCGACTTGCAACGGCTCAACCAGATATTGAAAAATCTACTCTCCAACTCTTTTAAGTTTACGGAAAAAGGAGAGGTTAAATTGAAAATATACCAGGCCGACAACAACTGGAAACAGAGCAATCCCAATCTGGACGGCGCTGAAAAAGTGGTGGGCTTCGCCATCAGCGATACGGGTATCGGTATTCCACAGGAAAAGCAGAATATCATTTTCGAGGCTTTCCAGCAGGCGGAAGGATCTACCAGCCGTAAGTACGGAGGTACGGGGCTAGGGCTTTCTATCAGCCGTGGTCTGGCCGAGCTGCTGGGTGGCACTATCGAGCTGGAAAGCGCTCCCGGCAGAGGCAGCACTTTTACTCTTTTTATCCCTATCGAAAATGTAGCGGGGATCATTTCCAAAGAGACATCGGACAACCTGAACGCATACCAGCAATTGCAGTTGGGTGGGGACAGCGGCGAGATCGATACGCTGCTGAATTCCCTCCGGGTGACGAACGAGGATGGAGGCAAGATGAATATTGTCAGCGAGATGATCAATGACACGGGGGATGACAGACATAATATCCAGTCAGGCGATAAGATCGTGCTGATCGTAGAGGACGATCTCCGATTTGGCAAGATCATCATCGAAAAGGCGCATTTATATGGCATTAAGGCAGTAGTGGCTACCAATTATATCGAGGTGTTCGATTTTATCAACCGGTTCACTCCCATCGCCATCACGCTGGATGTGAAACTGCCGGATACCAGCGGCTGGAAGGTTTTGGACCTGCTGCGGAATGATCTGAACTACCGGCATATTCCTATCCACCTTATCTCAGGGGAAGAGAACAGGACGCTGGCATTGAGGAGGGGAGCCCGGAGTTTCCTGCTCAAGCCGCTGGAGAACGATGCCCTCAACGAACTGCTCGACGATATCGTGACCTTTGCCGGCAAGCAGACCAGGAAGGTGCTGGTCGTGGAAGACAACGAAGTGGATTATTCCCAGATCACCCGAATGCTACAGGGCGACAACATCGATGTCACGCTGGCTACAACAGGCAGAAAAGCGCTGCAGGATACCAATATCAAGGAGTATGACTGTATTATTTTAGATTATACCCTGCCGGATATTTCGGGCATCGACCTGATCACCCAGGTGAGCGAGAGCAAGAAGAAGCTTACACCTGTGATCGTGTACAGTGCAAAGGATTTTGACAAGAAAGAGCTTTACCATCTCAATCGCACGTCGAATACGGTGCTGCTGAAAGGCGTCAATTCCCTGGAACATTTGCTGGAGGAGACTGTCCTGCAACTACATATCAATCACAAGGACCTTCCTATCGAGAAGAAGAGGGTGATCGAGCACATCCGGATGAAGGATGATATCCTGACGGGTAAGAATGTGCTGGTCGTGGATGATGATGTCCGTAACCTGTTTGCCCTGACGACGGTGTTCGAAAGATACAATATAAACGTGATCACGGCGGAGAGTGGAAGGGAGGCGATCAATATCATCAACGACGACAGACAGAAGATCGATATGGTGCTGATGGATATCATGATGCCGGAGATGGATGGATATGAGACGACGCAGAAGATCCGGCGCGAGCATAAGAATTCTACGCTGCCCATCATTGCGGTGACCGCCAAGGCGATGAAGGGCGACCGGCAAAAATGTATCGAAGCGGGCGCTTCAGACTATATCACCAAACCCCTGAAGATCGATCAATTGCTGTCGTTGATGCGGGTCTGGTTCTACAAATAATCCTAAAAACCAATGAATGCAGCCAAAGATCTTGTTAGTGGACGACCGGGAGGACAATCTGCTGTCCATGGAGACACTATTTGAAGCAGATGACTATCGTATTGTCAAGGCCAATTCGGGGAGACAGGTATTGAAGATATTGCTTTCAGACTTTGACTTTGCCCTTATCCTGATGGACGTACAGATGCCGAACCTGAATGGTTTCGAGACGGCTTCGCTCATCTATGAGCGGGAAAGGCTCCGGCATATACCCATTATTTTTATCACCGCCAACAATTACGGAGAGGAGAATATATTCAGGGGTTATAAGGCAGGGGCGGTGGACTATATCTACAAGCCTGTAAAGCCCGAGCTCTTGAAGGCGAAGGTGAGCGTTTTTGTGGACTTGTACCGGAAGAATCACCGGCTCATGGCCCAGGAGCAGAAGCTGGTGGCTATCAATAAGAACCTGGAGCTGGAGATCTATGAGCGGAAAGCGTCGGAAGAGAAAGTCATCGAGTTGAACCGGCAATTGCTGGAGAATATTGCGCGGCTGGAACAGGCCAATAAAGACCTGGACCTTTTTGCCTTTATGGCTTCTCATGATCTGCAGGCTCCTTTGCGAAAGGTACGTATGTTCAGCGACCGGCTGCTGAGCGATCATCGTCAGCATTTGAATAAGGACGGGCAGCTGTATCTTTCCCGGATACAGGAGGTGTCGAAAAGGATGCAGGACCTTATCAATGACATTCTGAGATTCTCCAAGATATCGGGAGAAAAGGAGAGCCTTGAGGAGGTAGATCTGAATGACGTGCTGAACGAGGTGATCTCCGAGTTGGATGGATCTATCCGGGAAAAAAAGGCCGAGATGTTGTTGGAACCGCTGCCTGTATTGCCCGTAAATGCGGTGCTGATGGGGCCATTATTTTCGAATCTAATCAGTAATTCCCTGAAATACAGCAAAAAGGACGTGCCGCCGCAGATACGCATCCGGCATGAGATGACCAGCGCGCTAACGAATGGCAAGGACACGGATACCCGGTACTGCCGGATCATCATTGAAGACAATGGCATTGGGTTTGATCAGAAATACGCTGAGCAGATATTCGATATGTTCCGTCGTCTGCATCCCAATGCGGAATATGAGGGTACGGGCATCGGGCTGGCCCTTTGTAAGAAGATCGTGGAAAAGCACAAGGGATTCATTTCGGCCAGGAGCCGGCCGGGGGAGGGGGCCGTATTTATAGTCAGTTTGCCTTTAAGCAATGCAAAAAAAGAAGTATTGGTATGACATTGCCACTATTGAAAAATAATGATAGTATGTTGCCATCCCATCTGCCGACACGTGTACTGATCGTAGAGGATGACGAGGACGATTATTTATTAATAGAGGCTTGTATCAAAGACATACCGGACAAGAAGTTCCTGATCGACTGGTGTTATAATTATGAGGAGGCGCTGAAGCGTATCGCGGACAGCGGCTATGATATTTATTTTATCGATTATTTGCTGGGGGAGAAGACGGGGCTGGAGTTGTTGCGGGATGCTGTTGCCCTGGGATGTGAGGACCCTTTGGTATTGCTCACCGGCATCGGCAACAGAGACGTGGACATACAGGCCATGACCATTGGCGCCGTGGACTTCCTCATAAAGTCGGAGATCAATACAGAGAAGCTGGAGCGTTGCATCCGCTATGCATTGGAGCGCAGTACGCATATCAGGGCGCTGAAGGCCAATGAGCGGAAGTTCAGGAATATATTCGAACGGAGCAAGGATGCCGTGTTTCTGGCTGACGGGGACCTTGTATTCCGGGATGCCAATAATGCGACCAGCGATCTTTTTAAGTACGGCAGGGATGAGCTGCAGCAGCTGAGCCTTTACTTTTTGTTTGCCCGCAGGGATGCGGCGGCGCTGTTGAAGGCCCGGCTGCAACAGACGGGGGAGGTAGAGGATGAGGAGGTAGAGCTGATGACGCGTACCAAGGAGAAAAGGAATTGTATCCTGTCCCTGTCCCGGCAGACGGATCCTGCCGGTGATACCTATATTCAGGGCATCATACATGATATCACCAACCTGAAGAGGATCGAGCGGGCCACCTTCCAGATCGAGAAGCTGCGGTCTACGGCTACCTTGCTGCGGACGCTGGCGCATGAGGTGAGAAACCCATTGACCAATATCAATCTGTCGGTGGAACAGCTGAAGCCGGAGCTGAACAGTGAGGATGCCAATATATATCTCGATATCATCGCACGTAATTGCGGCCGTATCGATGGACTTATCTCCGAGCTGCTTGATTTATCACGTCCTGCCGAGATATCCCTGCAAAGAGTACCGCTGCAGTCCATTGTCGACAGCACCCTGGCCGCGGCCTCCGACCGCATATCGTTGAAGGGCATTGGCATGGAACTGAACTATCCCGAGCACCCGGCATATATCATGGCCGATATGGAGAAATTGAAGATCGCGTTTTTGAACATCGTTATCAATGCTGTGGAAGCTGTTCCAAATCAGGCGGGAAGGATCAACGTCACTATCCGGGAGGACGGGGGGCATTACAAGGTATTTATCAATGACAATGGGAGCGGCATCCCTGAAGAGAATATTTCCCGCATATTCGAGCCGTATTTTACTTCCAAGACCAATGGGTTCGGGCTGGGGCTGGCGGCCACCTGGAATATTCTGCAATCGCACAGGGCTACCATCGATGTGAATTCGCAGATAGGAGAGGGGACCAGCTTTGTACTCGCTTTTGAAACGGCCAATTAGCGGGCGGAACTTGCCGGCCGTGGCTAATGTCTGTCCTTCGGACAACGAACCTCCGGTTCGTTAAGGATACGCTATCGGGTCCAGTTCCAGTACCTGGTGCAGGTGGTGCAGCAGGTGGTTACAGTAATCCGCTGCCATCCATTCGATGGTATACTCTTTCCCATTTGCCATAATACATTTCCGGAGGGCGGTCTCGGGGCCGATGCCCGACAGTATCCGAACTATTTGCCGGTTGAGGAGGCGCCAAAGGACAACGAGTTCGCCGGAGGGAGCATGCTGGTAATCCGAGAAGGCTACCCATGGGTCCTGAACGTATCCTATGTGTGGGAGGTCCTCGTATTGGGTCACAATAAACCGGCGAATGTTGTTTTGAGCCGAATCGATCAGGTGACCGATGATCTCTTTTTTACTCCATTTGTCCGGCCGGGGCTTACGGGCGTATTCTTCCTCCGGGATGGATTCCATGCGCCGGTAGTAGTTTTGAATGATCTTTTCCAGGTGTTCTATCGTGGCTTGCATAGCTAAAGTTCCGGCGCAAATGTACAAAATAAACCTACGTTGACTCCCGCTCAACTGGGTAAAAATCCCCGGTAGAACACTGATTTGATAATGTCCCTGGCAACCAATAAATTTGCGGCTCGAACGAACGTATAAAATTCACTACGAATGAGACAAATTGCTTTGAGGGAAGCTTTACGGGAGGCCATGAGCGAGGAAATGCGCCGCGATGACCGTGTTTTTTTAATGGGGGAAGAAGTTGCAGAGTACAATGGCGCCTATAAGGTCAGCCAGGGCATGCTGGACGAATTTGGCCCCAAACGGGTCATTGATACGCCCATTTCCGAGTTAGGTTTTGCCGCGGTAGGGGTAGGAGCTGCTCAAAATGGTCTTCGTCCTATCGTAGAGTTCATGACCTGGAACTTTGCTGTCCTTGCCCTCGACCAGATACTGAACACAGCGTCCAAGATGCTGGCAATGAGCGGCGGACAGGTGAGCTGCCCCATTGTGTTCCGTGGGCCCAATGGATCTGCCGGTCAATTAGGCGCTCAGCACTCCACTGCATTTGAAAGCTATTATGCGAATATACCCGGGCTAAAGGTTGTATCTCCCAGCAATGGATATGACGCGAAGGGACTGCTAAAACAAGCCATCCGGTATGAGGAAGATCCTGTGATCTTTATGGAAAGCGAGGTTTCTTATGGCGATAAGTCCGAGGTGCCTGATGAGGAGTATTATATACCTTTAGGCAAGGCTGATGTCAAGAAGGCTGGCAAGGATGTGACTATCGTCTCCTTTAATAAGATGATGAAGGTAGCGTTGGGCGCTGCGGCCGAGCTTGAAAAGGAAGGTATTGGCGCCGAGGTGATCGACCTGCGCACCATCCGTCCTCTGGACTGGATGACCATCCTCGAGAGCGTTAAAAAAACAAACAGGCTCGTCATCGTGGAAGAGCAGTGGCCATTTGCCTCTATCTCTTCGGAGATCAGCTACCGGATACAGAAAGAAGGATTCGATTATTTGGATGCGCCTATACGTCGTATCACGGCGGCTGATGCGCCATTGCACTATGCGCCCAACCTGGTAGCTGCTGCGTTGCCGGATGTAGGCCGGACGGTGAAACTGGTGAAAGAGGTGATGTATCTCAAAAAATAAAAATAAATCCCGATCGCCAGATCGGGCCCCGATGGGCAAAGCCCATCAAAAGACATTATACAATAGAAAACGGCCATCCCGTAAATTTTTACCTAAGGGAGGGCCGTTTTATTTCAGGGTAAGCACAGGCTATTTTATTGCTTCCAGGGCCGTATTGAACAGCACGAGGAATCCATACACACAGCCTAATAAAAGGCCACCGAGAATAGTTAGTTTAACAAGTACTTTACCAGTAGGGAGAGCCTGCAGTTCGAGGTCTTGCTTCATAGGGAAATTTTTTTTGGATTATAAATGGGTTGGTTTGTCATGTGGATGTTTGGATATAGCTAAGATAATACTCCCTATACCCCATTACAAGGTTGTTTTACGTAGGATAATTACGATGGTTTTCTAAAGTGCTGGTAATCAATTATATTATTTTGGCCATCTCCTTAGTTGATCTGTAGAAAACGTCCATTCCGGGGTAACGACCTGGGTATCAGCCCGTATGCTGTACCAGGGGCTTAGCTTCCCTTCTACCGGATTGACTACCACATGGATATCCTGAGCCGGCATATAGCTTTGAGCCAGGAGCCAGACCTTGTTGCCGGCTGCATCTTCCGCCATGTCGACTACCATCATTGCATGTCCGGGGGAGCCACCTTTGATCAGCACGTCTCCGGGCAGGATGTCCTGAAAATGAGATATAGGGACTAACTGTCTTTCAAGACTCAACGTTCCGCAATAGGAGAAGACCGTGAGCAGGTATTCATCAAAACAGGCACGGTCTTCGCAAGGCTTATTGCTTCCCTGGCGGGTGCAGGGAATCAGTCTGTCGCCTGACAGCCGGAAACGCTGGCCCTTTGTCCATTCAAGGAAATTGAGCCTGACGCCTTGCTGGGTGTAGAAACAGATGGCGCCATAGTTTTTCCGGGTATAGAGCCATTCTGCCCGCAGTCGCATAACGGCGTCGGCGCACTGCTGTAGGTCCTGGTGGCCCACGGAAATGTCCAGCACGGCGAACTGGGCTGTCTGGTTGTATTTGCGGCGGCCGTCATAAAGAAAAACGGTGCGGTCTTTTTTGAGGGGAATGGTCCGCAGCCAGTTGGTAAATGGGTCGGTGGTGGTGATCCGATGATAGCCGGGTGGCGGCGGAATAGCGCCGATGGCAGGGTAGGGATTGAGGCCGAGGTCAAGAGCGCAGGATAGGAGTAGAAGTATTACATTTGTCAGTAGCATATGATAGCGGTTCATGGCCCTGAGAGAGGTCTCCGCACTTATTCCATAAAAAGATTTGTTAAAGCCCATGTCGAACATTTTGATCATTGACGATGAAAAAGCGATCCGTAAAACATTGAGTGAGATACTCTCTTATGAGGGCTACAAGATAGACGAAGCCGGGGATGGTGAAGAGGGGTTGAAAAAAGCCCGGGAAAAGGAATATGATGTCATTCTCTGTGATATAAAGATGCCAAAAATTGATGGAATAGAATTTTTGGAGAAGGCCAAGGAAGCCAACCCGGATATTCCCATCATTATGATATCAGGTCACGGCACCATCGAGACTGCCGTAGAAGCAGTGAAAAAGGGGGCTTATGACTATATTTCAAAGCCGCCTGATCTCAACCGGCTGCTGATCACCATACGTAATGCTATGGACAAGACCACGCTCGTGGCCGAGACCAAGGTGCTGAAGCGCAAGGTGAGCAAGGTGCAGGAGATGGTAGGGGCGTCTACCCCCATACAGAAGATCAAGGAGACCATTGAAAAAGTGGCGCCGACCGAGGCCCGGATCCTGGTGACCGGCGAGAATGGGGTGGGTAAGGAGCTGGTAGCCCGCTGGGTACATGAGAAAAGCAACCGGGCCACAGGGCCTCTTATCGAGGTGAATTGTGCGGCCATTCCCAGTGAGCTGATCGAGAGTGAGCTCTTCGGACACGAAAAGGGTTCTTTTACATCTGCTGTGAAGCAGCGGATCGGCAAATTCGAGCAGGCCAACGGGGGCACGCTTTTCCTGGATGAGATAGGCGACATGAGCCTTACCGCGCAGGCCAAGGTGCTGCGGGCTCTGCAGGAGGGTAAGATCACCCGGGTAGGAGGCGATAAAGATATCAATGTAGATGTGCGGGTCATTGCCGCGACGAATAAGGATCTGCTGAAGGAGGTGGATGAGAAGAATTTTCGTCTGGACCTGTATCATCGGCTCAGCGTCATTATCATACATGTGCCTTCGCTGAACGAGCGTAAGGACGATATCCCACTGTTGGTTGATAAGTTCCTCATAGACATTTGCGCCGATTATGGCATTGCCAGGAAAGCCATCGATGAAGAGGCGATAAAAGCGTTACAGAAACACAATTGGACCGGTAATATCCGGGAGCTACGGAATGTGGTGGAACGGCTGATCATTCTCTCCGGCAAGACCATCGATAAGGATGATGTGGAGAGCTATGTACTTCCCAAAAAATGATGGATCTGCCCTTATTAAAAATCCTGAGGGTCCTGTAATATTTCGTTTTGCCCGGCGACTTATGAAGTTAAAATGTTTTCGGGGGACGGACATTTACTCTATATTTGACCGGAAATCAAAGAATTGTCCGCCTTTTTTTGGGGAATCATAAAAAAACAAAGGAATGTCGACTCATCAGTTGCTGGTTTTAGTGGTTATTCAATTACTTATCCTCTTACTACCCTCCATCGGACTCTATAAGATGTTTGAGAAAGCGGGCGCTCCCGGCTGGAAAGCATTCGTTCCTTTTTATAATACGTATGTCATGCTGGAGCTGGCTGAAAGACCTAAACACTGGGTTTTCTGGCAGCTGATACCTGTTGTGGGCTGGTTTATCTCCATGGGGATCTATGTAGAGTTTGTGAAGGCCTTTGGGAAGTTCCGTTTTTATGAGCATGCCCTGGCCGCGCTGGTGCCGGTGTTGTATTTCCCTTATTTAGGCTATAATAAAGACGATCGGTTCCTGGGTTCCGCGGTTGTAAAAAAGCACAAGAAAGGGACCGCCAGAGAGTGGGTGGATGCGGGTGTTTTTGCAATCGTGGCTGCCACGCTGATCAGAACCTTTGTCTTCGAGGCATATACCATTCCCACAGGCTCTATGGAAAAGACCTTGCTGATCAATGATTTTCTCTTTGTAAGTAAGTTTAGCTACGGTCCGCGCATACCCAACACCCCCTTGTCCATTCCTTTTGTACATAATACCATGCCTATCACCAATGGGAATTCTTATGTGGAGTGGATCAAGGTCCCTTATACCCGCTGGTTCTCCAGCCCCGTGAAGAGAGGGGATGTGGTGGTGTTCAATTTTCCTGCGGGCGACACTGTCATCAATCTTCCCGAATATCAGTCCCTGCGCCCTTATTATGATATAGCCCGGCAATTGGGCCAGGGCAATGTGGATTCCGGCCGGCAGATCATTCTCAGCCATCCTGACGATTACCCGCTGGTGATCCGTCCGGTGGACAAGCAGGAGAACTATATCAAGCGTTGTGTGGCAGTGTCCGGAGATACTCTACAGATCAAGGACCAGGTGCTCTATATCGATGGGCAGGCGCAGGTGTTCCCACCCGAAAGCCAGACCAACTACGATGTCGAAACAAAAGGTCAGCCGCTGGATGAGACCGTGATGAAGGATGAATACAATCTCGATATGAGCAATGGGGAAGATGTACAGAACACCGGTACGCCTAATCAATATGACATGCTGCTGACCTGGGCTGCCCATGAGAAAATGCTGAAGAACGGCCTGGCCAAGAGCATTGTACCAAAGATAGACAACAATCATGATGTCTACCCCTACGATAATATCCATGTATGGAGCAAGGATAACTATGGTCCAATCTGGATACCTGCCAAAGGCGCGACCCTGCCCCTGACCAAGGAAAATTATACTATTTATGAAAGGGCCATCCGGGTCTATGAAGGCAATAAGTTCGAAATGAAGGATGGAAAGTTCTATCTCAACGATCAGCCTGCGACCCAGTATACTTTCAAAATGAATTATTATTGGATGATGGGGGATAACCGTCATGGATCACAGGATTCCCGTTACTGGGGTTTTGTACCGGAAGACCATGTGGTAGGCGAGGCCTGGCTGATCTGGATGAGCTGGAACAAGGGAGTACGCTGGAACCGCCTGTTCAAGAAGATAAAATAAAATCCGGATGAAAAAGAGGGAACATCTTTTCTCCTACGAAGAATATGAGAGCCAGGCGGAACTGAACCCATCGGATGCGGAGCTGTTAAAGAAAGCCAGAGAGGTGACAAAGGATGCCTATGCCCCTTATTCTAAATTCCGTGTAGGAGCGGCAGCCCGGCTAAGCAATGGACAGATCATTACTGGCACCAACCAGGAGAACGCTTCCTTTCCCGTAGGCATATGTGCTGAAAGAGTGTTGATGTCCACAGCTTCGTCGCTATTTCCCGGTGTGGCGATCGAGACGCTGGCCGTCAGCTATCATAATGAGAATGGTCCCAGTGACATTCCTATCTCTCCCTGTGGCATTTGCCGTCAGTCACTACAGGAATTCGAGCACCGGACAGGCAAACCCATACGCCTGATCATGGGTGGCGAAACGGGAGCTGTGTATATTATTCCACAGTCAGGGATACTGCTGCCGTTTGCTTTTGACGCGGATAAATTGTAGTTTTATCCGGCACAGCAAGTGCTGCCTTATAACTATGACCTTATGCTATTGAAACCAATCAATCTCGCTATTGTCGAGGATCACGCATTATTCAGAAAAACCTTAAAGAATTTTCTCTTAGCACAGGACGGAATAAATGTCACCATACAGGCCCCCGATATTTCCGACTTACTATACAAACTGAAGACCGCCTCTACCGATGTTCTCCTAATGGATATTTTCTTGCCTGAATCGATCGGCAACGAGGTTGTAAGAGCCATTCGCAGTGAATACCCCACCCTGAAGATCATCCTTCTGTCCATGAGCACCGATATGGAGCTGATAAGCCATCTGCTCGAGGCGGGCATACATGGTTATATATCCAAGGCGGATGAGCCCGAAGAGCTGTTGCAGGCCATCCGGGCGGTGGCGGAAAACCGGATATACAGGAACCGGATATTTACCGAAGCATTGTATTGGAACAAGCAGAATAATATCAAGAACCCCGTCGAGAAGTCACCTGTGCATTTCAATGAGCGGGAGAGAAAGATACTGCAGCTGATGTGGGCGGAGAAGACCAATAAAGAAATTGCCGACGAGCTTTTTTTAGGTGTCCGCTCTGTGGAAAAGATCCGTCAGGATATGAAAGAAAAGATAGGGGTCCGGTCGACTGTTGGCCTGCTGAAGTATGCCATTCAGCATCGTATCATCGGGGTCAACGTCCGCCAGGACAACCTGATATAATACGTTTTTGGATATTAATTTTACCGACCATATAAAATCATCTCCACTCTTAGAAAAAGCAGTACTTTAATTTTTGGAATGTAGTTTTTTTACCATTCTGCCATTTTGGGAGGCGATACCCCTTTTTTTTAATCCTGTCTTAATCCATTTATAAATCAATTGTTAATGAGGGGTTAACCCTAAAACCTTGAAAATGATATTGTCCGCCAGGGGCATTCTCCCCATTTACCATTCATAGAAAGATCCCCCCGGGAAATTTAGTGAAAATTAAAACTATTTATATTTGACCCTTTCAAACTAATGGGATTCACCAAACTGATCTATTGATGGTCCGGCTACTACACCCAGCAGCTCTGATGAAGGGAAATGCCCTTATTTATGTGACTTTCTTTCTTTGCTTGTCCCTCATTCTGTCATCATGCGGGCAGAAAACGGATGCAGAAAAGACAAAGCCGCAGAGCAATCCCCCTGTCCTCGTGGATGTGATCATCGCCAGCTCCCGCGGCATACAAAATACTGTCGAGGCCAACGGTAGCGTGGTGGCCAATGAGTATGTGGAGCTGCATCCCGAGATCAGCGGACGTATCGTTTATCTGAATGTGCCGGAGGGTGCGAATGTGGAAAAGGGCGCCGTCATTGCGCGCATCAACGACGCGGACCTGCAGGCCACGCTGGCAAAGTCCAGGGTGCAGCTGGATCTTTATCAGAAGACAGAGGAGCGGGATCGCAAGCTGCTGGAGATACAGGGGATCAATCAGGCCGATTATGACCTGGCTCTGAACAATGTCAACAGCACCAAGGCCGATATCGCTTATACCGAAGCGCAGATTGATAAGACCATCATACGGGCTCCGTTTGCCGGTATCGTAGGTCTTCGCCAGGTGAGTCCTGGCGCTTATGCCACTCCCGCCACCATCATTGCCACCGTGCAGCAGCTGGACAAGATAAAAGTCGATTTCACACTTCCCGAACAATATACTTCCGTCGTTCGAAAAGGCACTTTAGTGGACGTACAGATAGATGCCGCCAGCAAGACCCGCCGGAAGGGGCTGATCATCGCCACCGAGCCGCAGATCAACCAGACAAGCCGCAATCTGAAGGTGAGGGCTATCCTGCAGGACGGGAATGGGCATCCCGGCGCCTTTGTAAAAGTATATGTCGATGCCGGCGCGGACAAGCGGGCTATCATGGTACCTACCAATTGTATTATCCCCGACGACAGGAACAACCAGCTGATCCTTGTAAAGGGGGGTAAGGCTCAATTTGTGAACGTAGAGACTGGCGTCAGGGAGGCCAATAATGTGGAGATCACCAAGGGTGTCAGCCCTGGCGATACTGTTGTCGTCACGGGTGTACTTTTTGCCCGGCCCGCGGCTACGCTGCAGATCCGCAGTGTGAAGAACCTGGAAAAAACATCGGAGGCCACTCAATAGGCCGGTGGATGTCTGTCTTCCAATCACCCGAAGAATTGAAGTATGAATATTTCTGAATTGTCTCTCAAGCGGCCGGTGCTCGCAACGGTAATGAACCTGATGATCATCCTGTTCGGTGTCGTAGGTTATAATTTCCTGGCCGTACGGGATTATCCTGCCATCGACCCTCCCATAATCACCGTCTATACGAGCTATACAGGCGCCAACCCCGATATCATCGAAAGTCAGATCACGGAGCCGTTGGAAAAGCAGATCAACGGTATCCCGGGGATACGCACCATCTCTTCCAACAGCAGCCTGGGGAGCAGTTACATCACCGTGGAGTTCAACCTGGGTGTGGACCTCGAGGCAGCGGCCAGCGACGTGCGGGATAAAGTGGGACAGGCGCAACGTGGTCTTCCGCTGGACATCGATGCTCCGCCTGTGGTCACCAAAGCCGATGCGAACAGCGACTTTATCCTCATTCTGGCCGTGCAAAGCCGCACCAAGAGCCTGATGGAGCTGTCCGACTATGCCGACAATGTATTGCAACAGCAGCTGCAGACCATTCCCCAGGTGAGCTCGGTGAACGTGTTCGGGGACAAGAGCTATGCCATGCGTATCTGGCTCGACCAGGACAGGATGAATGCGTATGGCATTGCCTATAACGATATCTCCACAGCCATGAGTACGGAGAATGTGGAGCTGCCGCCCGGCAAGATCTATGGTAATAACACCGAGCTGACCATCAAGACGCTGGGCCGTCTGACCACAGAAAAGGATTTCAGGGATGTCATTTTACGGGAGGATAGTAATGGTATCGTACGACTCAGTGATGTGGCCAGGGTGGAATTGGGACCGCAAAATGAGGAACAGAGCTGGAAATACAACGGCGTGAATGCCGTGGGGCTGGCCGTCATACCACAGCCCGGCGCCAACAATATTGCCATCGCGGATGATTTCTACAAGCGGATGAATGAGATCAAGAACTCCAACAAGTCCGACATCGAGATGAGCGTGCTGATCGACAATACGAAGATCATTCGCCAGTCGCTCGCCGAAGTAAAGGAGACGCTGATTATCGCCTTTGCCCTTGTGGTGCTCGTGATCTTTTTCTTTTTCCGTAACTGGCTGATCGCCTTGCGGCCGCTCATCGATATACCTATATCCCTTATAGCGACCTTTTTTATCATGTATGTCGCCGGCTTTACCATCAATATTCTCACCCTGCTGGGGATTGTGCTGGCGACCGGATTGGTGGTGGATGACGGGATCGTGGTGACGGAAAACATCTTTCGCAAACTGGAGCAGGGTCTTCCCATACGCAAGGCCGCCCTGGAGGGAAGTAAGGAAATTTTCTTCGCCGTCGTGAGTACCTCGCTGACATTGGCTGTGGTGTTTCTGCCTGTGATCTTTTTGCAGGGGTTTGTAGGTCGTTTGTTCCGGGAGTTCGGAGTGGTGCTGGCAGCCGCCGTATTGATCTCCGCCTTTGTATCGCTCACGATCACTCCTGTGTTGAACGTATATCTGACGACCAAAAAGACCGGCCATGGATGGTTCTATAATAAGACCGAACCGTTTTTTACAGGCATGGAAAACGGTTATCTGCGGCTGTTGCGGGGGTTTATGAAGATAAGATGGATGGCCTGGGTGATCATAGTCATCTGCATTGGTATGATCTGGGTGATCGCGACTCATATACAAAGCGAGATCGCCCCCCTGGAAGATCGGAGCAGCGTACGTTTCTCCGTCACATTACCCGAGGGGGCCAGCTTTAGCTATACCGAACATGTCACCGACCAGATAGCGGACTATCTATATGATTCTGTGCCGGAAAGAGATTTTGTCTTTGCCCGTACGCCCGGGTATGGAGCAATCAATACTTCTCAGCCCCGTATCGGTCTGGTGGCGCCGGACCAGCGGCATCGCAGTCAGAATGAGATTTATAACGACCTGCAGACGAAGCTGAGACGTTTCAACGACGCCCGTGTCTTTGCCATACAGGAACAGACCATTGCCGTAGGGTCGGGCTCCAAGACCAGCCTGCCGGTGCAGTTCGTTCTGCAGAACCAGGATATGGACAAGCTGAAGAAAGTGATCCCCGAGTTTTTAGATGCCGTGCGCAAGGACCCTACTTTCAGCAACGTGGATGTAAACCTGAAGTTCAATAAGCCAGAGCTGCAGATCAGCGTGGACAGGATGAAGATCAAGGACCTCGGTCTTTCCACCAACGATGTCATCTCTACCATGCAGGCGGCCTTTAGCGGCGGGAGGTTGGCGTACTTTATCATGAATGGCTACCAGTATTATGTGATCGCCCAGGTGGAGAGAAAGGACAGGGACAAGCCGACGGATATCAGCAAGGTCTATGTTCGCAACAAGTATGGAGACAATATTCCTTTGGATGCTGTGGTCCATATCGAGAACAACAGCAATCCTTCGACCCTGTACCATTTCAACCGGTATAAGGCCGCCACCATATCTGCCTCACTGGCGGAAGGCAAGACCATCGGAGATGGAATAAAAGCCATGCAGGTTATTGCCAACAAGCTGCTTGACCCCAGTTTCCAGACCGCGTTGTCGGGCGCTTCACGGGACTATGCCGAGAGTTCTTCCAATATCATATTTGCGTTGATACTGGCAGTGGCGTTGATCTATCTGGTGCTCTCGGCGCAGTTTGAAAGCTTTATCGATCCATTAACCATCATATTCACCGTGCCGCTGGCATTCGCAGGCGCCCTGCTGAGCCTGTGGATCTTTCATCAGACGTTGAACATCTTCTCCGAGATAGGTATGATCATGTTGATCGGGCTGGTGACGAAGAACGGTATCCTTATCGTGGAATTCACGAATCAAAAGAGAGAGCATGGAATGCCCCGGATGGAGGCGGTGGTCGAAGCCGCCGGGCAACGTCTGCGTCCCATCCTGATGACCAGCCTGGCCACGTCATTGGGCGCCCTGCCGATAGCGCTTAGCCTTGGGGCTGCGGCGACGAGCCGTATCCCGCTGGGGATCGTAGTGGTAGGGGGTCTCCTGTTCTCGCTGATATTGACCTTGTTCGTTATTCCGGCCGTGTATACGTATTTATCCGGTAAGCATAAAGCGCATTTGACCGAGGTCACCGATTAAATGAAACTATGATCAAGCACAGTCCACTCATACTTTTGTTACTGGTGTTGCTGCCCTTAGCGGCGGTAAGGGCACAGACGGCGGGTAAGATCACCCTGAACGATGCCGTGACGATGGCCCTGAAGAATAATTTAGGTATTCAAATAGCAAAGAACAATGTAACCATAGCGGGTATCAACAATGATTATGGTGTTGCGGGCGGCCTGCCTTATGTCAATGCTTCGGCGGGGGACCAGGAACAGGCGCAGAGCATCCGGCAATCCTTTGCCAATGACAGTCTGAACAAGAGCACCAACAATGCTTTTTCCAACAGCTTAACGGCTAGCCTCAATGCCAATCTGCTCCTGTACAACGGCGAGAGGGTGGTGACGGCCAAAAAGAGACTGGCGACCACGGAGGTGCAAAGTAAACAACAGCTGAGCTCCCGGGCGTTGATACTTATCAACAATGTCATGCTGAAATACTATGACATCGTACGGCAGCAAAGCTATGCCAGCACCCTGCAGAAGTCCATCGAGGTCACCCGTCAGCGATTGGACATTGTGAAAGAACAACAGAGCGTAGGGGTGGCAAATAATGCGGACCTTTTCCAATCGCAGGTGGACCTGAATACTGCTATCCAGAATTTCCAGGCCCAGCAACTGGTGGTGGGCCAGGGCAAGACCGATCTGCTTACGCTGATGACCCTGAACCCGGACTCCGCCATTGTGGTGGAAGATACGATCATAGTGGACAGCACCATACGACTGGGCGCTATCCTGGAAGCTGTGCAGACCGCGAATCCGGATGTGCTGGCTGCGGATGAGCAGATCACGATCAGTAAGTTCATTGAAAAGGAGATAGGGGCGCAACGGTATCCTTCTCTTTACGTAAATGCAGGCTATAATCTTGTTAAGACGCATAATTCGAATGTCAACAAGGTCACACCTTTGTCTAACCTGAATTACGGGCCTTATGCCGGGTTGACGCTGAATATCCCCATCTTTAATGGAGGTGTGTACCGGCGCCAGGAAGATGTGGCGGGTATCAACGTAAAGAATTCCCAGCTGCAAAAGGATACGCTGATATTGAACTATACTTCAAATGCTGTCAAGAACTGGCAGGCCTATAACAATAATCTTAGCCAGCTGCAGACCGCCAGGGCCAATTACGAGCTTTCACAGAAGCTGCTGGACTTGGTGAAGCAGCGATTCCAATTGAGACAGGCTACTATCGTGGATTATAAAAATGCGCAGCAGAGTTATGAGAATGCGGGGTATATACTGACCAATGTGAGCTTTGCCGCCAAGGCAGCTGAGGTGCAGCTGAGAAGGTATGCCAACCAGCTGACGCCTTAGAACAGGGTCTGTACTCCATAGAGGACCTTTGTTTCATGGTCCAGGAGCCATTTCTTGCGCCATAGTCCTCCGGCATAGCCTACCAGGTCCCTTTTAGATCCGATGACGCGATGACAGGGGACGACGATGGCTACGTTGTTCCTGCCATTGGCGCTGGCGGCGGCGCGGATGCTTTTGGGATCGCCCAGTCTGCGCGCCATATCCAGGTAGCTGATGGTCTTGCCATAGGGTATCGAGGTCAGCTCATTCCAGACCCTCTCCTGGAAGCTCGTACCCTCCTGGTATACCGGGAATTCGAAGACCCTGCGCTGGCCCTGGAAATACTGTATCAGCTGTTCGATACATTGTATGATCATGGGAGGGACCGGGCCCTGCAGCTCACCGGGGCCTTCGATGGCTTTGTCGAGGTTGTCGACATAGCTGATCTCGCTGATATAGGAGTCGGTTCCGCCAATACGAAGGAGGCCCAGGGGCGACTTGTAATAGGTGGTTGTTATCTCCAAGGTCGTTGCCATTGTAAGGGGTTTTTTGACTCGGGTCACCGATCATCAACTGTCAGAGGTGCGGGTATATTCAACCTATTTTCCAGCCATTGGCCACCGTCCGCTCTGGCTGTAATAAAACTACTTCTTTTTTGTCAGTATACACCCCCAGAACCAAACATTCGCTGAAAAAATTAGCGATCTGTTTGGGAGGGAAATTGACTATTGCAATGACCTGGCGGCCAACGAGCTGGGAACGATCATATAGCTCGGTGACCTGGGCCGAGGACCTTTTCAGCCCCAGCTTGCCAAAGTCGATGGTCAGCTGGTAGGCGGGTCTGCGGGCTTTGGGAAATTCCAGGACCTCCAGTATGGTACCGACGCGCATATCTATCTTTTCGAAATCCTCCCATTGGATCGGGCTCATATTTTATCAAATTTTAGCTGTGATTATCAAATGTGTTTGCCGTAAATTACCGGATAATTTTTTAACGCGAAATTGCTTAGCACCCTTTTTATTATGAAAGAGAAGAAACTCAATCAGCATTCCCGTCGCGAGTTCCTGCGGGATGCATCTCTGGCAGCCACCGGATTCTTTATCGTCCCCCGTCATGTATTAGGAAGAGGATTTGTTGCGCCCAGCGACCGTCTGGCCGTTGCCGCCATTGGGGCCGGCGGTAAGGGAGGGGATGACCTGAAGAATTTTTATGGCAGCGGCAAGGTCGATGTCGTAGCCCTTTGCGATGTAGACGATCGTCAGGCCGCGAACTCCATCAAGAAGTACGACAAGGCAAAATACTTTAAGGATTTTCGTGAAATGCTTTCGACGATGCATAAGAGCATCGATGCCGTATCTGTGTCTACGCCGGACAATACGCACGCCATTGCTGCGCTGACAGCCATGTCGATGGGCAAGCACGTGTATGTACAGAAACCGATGACGCATGATATATATGAGGCCCGTACACTGACCGAGGCCGCCAGGCGGTATAAGGTGGTGACCCAGATGGGCAACCAGGGTTCTTCCAGCGATGGGGTGCGGCAGATGCAGGAGTGGTATAATGCCGGGGTCATCGGGGATGCGGTGGCTATCCATGTATGGACCAACCGCCCCGTATGGCCGCAAGGTTTTGGGCGTCCGAAGAGCACGGATGCGCCGCCTGCCGAGCTGAACTGGGACCTGTGGCTGGGACCTGCCAAATTCGAGGAATATCATAAGGAGTATGTGCCATTCAACTGGAGAGGTTTTTGGGCCTTTGGCACCGGTGCATTGGGAGATATGGGATGTCATCTGATAGACCCTGCGTTCAAGACCGTGGGACTGGGCTATCCTTCCGAAGTGGAGTGTAGTATAGTGGATATTTACGAGCAGATGTGGAACCCAAGCTACTATCCGGAGAGCTGTCCGCCTGCCAGCTCTATCAAAATGAAGTTCCCCGGAAAGAATGGGCGGCCGGATGTGGACCTGTATTGGATGGATGGAGGACTGCGGCCTGAGCGCCCTGCCGAACTGGGACCGGATGAGATGATGGGTGGAGATGACGGCGGTGGCGCCATTATCACCGGCACGAAAGGGAAGATCATGTGCGGAACATATGGTAGCAAAGCGACCTTGCTGCCCACATCCAGGACGAAGGAGGTGAATGTGCCGAAGACGCTGGCCAGGGTTCCCGAAGGGCATTATGTGCAGTGGGTGAATGCCTGTATCGCCGGCTATGGCAAGAATACGCTGAGCTCTCCTTTTGAATATGCGGGACCGCTGACCGAGACCATATTGATGGGCAACCTGGCGCTGCGCAGCTGGAATGTGAAGGATGGGAAGAATAATTTCCCAGGAAGGAAGAAGCTGTTGTGGGATGCGCAGAATATGAAGATCACGAATTTCGATGAGGCCAATCAGTTTGTAAAACGGGAATACAGGGAAGGATGGAAGCTTCCCGTATAAATAACGTGAGCCACTCGAAAGGGTGGCTCTTTTTTTTACTGCTGCTGGTGATGGCGCCGGGGCGCGGTATAGCCCAGCAATATGATTCTCCATATACAACAGGATAAATGGGGGAGACAGGGATGCAGAGACGGATTATGCTATACCACAGCCATCCGTCTGGAAGCCATTAGTCATTCAATAGCTTGGCCAGCTCAAGCAATTCCTTCTGCTTGTAGACATTACGTTCGTCATCGAAGCATTTGCTGAACTCTTCCAGGGCGGTCTGGATGATGCGATTGTGGGAGAGTGGCTTGAAATAAGAGGCCACCGGCGGGACCGAGACCCGTTTGAAATAGCTATCCACGTCCTTGTGGGAGAATACCTGTCCGCTCATCGGGTCGATGAAGAACTCGATGCGCTGCTGTGGGCTCAGCCGTTCGGGATTCTCGTCGTAGGTGGGCTTGATATAGGCCAGTACGAACTGGCGGGGGATATTGATCGCTTTGACCGGGATGTCGAGCAATTCGCCCAGGAGCAGGTAGAGGATGCCATTGGCGATGGAATTACCTCTCTTGGTCTCGATGAGCTTGTTGATAAGGAATTCATCCGGCTGCTGGTAGGCTACTTCTGTCCCTTTGAGGCCATAATAGCTGTACAGGATGCTGGTCAGCACGTTGACCTGCTCAAGGGGGGTAAGATAGCTGTTTAGTTCCAGCCAGATGTTGCGCCGGAGCTTTTCCACTTCCTGTAAGATAGGAGTAGTGACCAGGTCCGGGTATTGAAATTTGGCAACGAGCAGGGCTGCTGTCAGGAGGTCCTGGTAGCTGCTGCTCTTCCAGCGTATAAAGTCTTCTGTCAGATCGTGATAGTGAAGTTTGTGTATCAGCAGCTCGATACGTTCCTGTATGTCTCCGCTGATGGTGTTTTCCCAAAGGTTCTCCAGGTTGGGAATGATACCCCTGCCATAGCTGACGATACGGCTGCTCACCGAGTCGAACACTTCCTGGTCGGGGTCGTCGATCAGGTGAAAAAGGGCCTTTATTTCTTTGGTCTCTTGCATGTAGATGTTTCTTCCATGAAATACGAAATCAATTTCGCGGAAGTTTATAAGATTTTGATAAAATTCTTATCCACAAGCAGGCGCTAAGTGTTTATTACTAAACTAACCTTTTGCCAGCGGGTAAGGGGCCTTGACCTTCGGCCGACGGGCCGGTGGCTGTATGGATAACGACGTTTCCTTCCTGGAAATTGTGGGGGCGGGTCTTGCCGGCAGGCGACCTTAGGAGCCCTTTTTCCTGCGGGGAACTCGTTTTGGCGGATTGGCCTTTACTTCTTCGATGATGGCTTTTACTTCCTCCAGGCTGAGATCGGCTGCATTGTCCTGTTTTTCCTTTGGCAGCTTGTAGTTCCTCAGTCCCTGTTTGATATAAGGGCCATAGGGGCCTCGCAGCACCTGTATCTTTTCTTTTTCGAAGATCTTGATGGTGCGTTCTTCCTTGGCGGCTCTTTTTTCAACAATGATGGGGGTAGCTTCATCGAAGGTGATGCTATAGGGGTCGTATTCTTTCCCGAGGGAATAGAATTTCTTATCGTGTGCGATATAGGGGCCGAACCTGCCGATGTTGACCACGACGTCGGAGTCTTCGAACTGACCCAGGTTGCGGGGCAGACGGAAGAGTTCCATGGCTTCGTCGAAGCTGATGGTCTCGATGCTTTGCGTATTCTTGAGCTTGGCAAAGCGGGGCTTTTCCTCGTCGCTGACGTCCCCGATCTGTACCATGGGGCCATAGCGGCCCATGCGGGCGATGACTTTTTTGCCGCTGGCGGGATCGAGGCCCAGCTCTCTTTCTCCTTTTATTCTCTCTGCATTTTCGATGGTATTCTCTACATCTTTTTTGAAGGGATTGTAGAAATCATCGATCATTTTATTCCAAAGGATCTTACCCTGGGCTACTTCATCGAACTCTTCTTCGATGCGGGCCGTAAAATGGTAGTCCATGATGTCGTCGAAATACTGTTTCAGGAAGTCGGTCACTACCAGACCCAGGTCGGTTGGGAACAGCTTTGACTTTTCGGCGCCGGTGTTCTCCTGTTCGACCAGCTTTTCCACCTTGTTGTCTTTTAGCTGGAAGATCCTGAAATCTCTTTTTATGCCTTCCTTATCCCTTTTTTCAACATAGCCTCTTTTAAGGATGGTGGAGATAGTAGGGGCATAGGTAGAGGGGCGTCCAATGCCCAGCTCTTCTAATTTTTTTACGAGGGATGCTTCTGTATAGCGGGGCTGTGGCCGGGTGAAGCGTTCGACGGCGCGCATTTCCTTTAGCGGTAGTTTCTGTTGTATAGCCAGCGGGGGGAGCATGCCTTCCTGTCCATCTTCTTCGGTGATATCCTCCTCGTCCCTGTCTTCCATATATACTTTCAGAAAGCCGTCGAATTTCAGCACTTCTCCGCTGGCCGTCAATTCTTCCCTTATGGACGACAAGGTCGTCCCGGCCGAAGGCCCATCATTAGACCCGGTAGAGATCAATATTTTTGCAATGGTCTTTTCCAGCTCGGCATCCGCCATTTGGCTGGCCATGGTCCTTTTCCAGATGAGCTCATACAGCCGGCGGCAGTCGGCGTCTTCCACGGTGAGGCTATCCATATAGGTGGGACGGATAGCTTCGTGCGCCTCCTGGGCGGATTCATTTTTATTCTTGTACTTACGGGGCTGTATGTATTTATCGCCGTATTGGCTGCCTATTTGTTTGGTGATGGCGTCCATCGCCGTTTCGCTGAGGTTGACGCTATCCGTACGCATATACGTGATCTTACCGCTCTCGTACAGTTTTTGCGCCAGTATCATGGTGCGGCTGACGGAATAACCCAGCTTACGGCTGGCTTCCTGCTGGAGAGTGGATGTGGTGAAAGGGGCGGCGGGTGTTTTTTTACCCGGCTTGACCTGGATGTCCGTAACGGTGTAATCGGCTCCCTTGCAGCCATTGAGGAAGGTCTCCGCATTCTCTGCTGAAGCTTGTTTCTTCCCTTCCGCCGTAAAGGTTACCTGTTTGCCGGCGAGGTCTTTGGCTGTAAAAAGGGCTTCTATCTTAAAGGAGCTGACGGGAACAAAGGCGTTGATCTCTCTTTCCCTTTCGGCGATGATGCGTACGGCGACGCTTTGCACACGGCCTGCGCTCAGGTTGTTCTTCATGCTCATTTTGCGCCAGAGCACCGGGCTCAGCTCAAAACCCACGATCCTGTCCAGGATACGGCGGGCCTGCTGGGCGTTGACCAGGTTCATATCCACTGTACGGGGACGGGTGACGGCCGACTGGATGGCCGGCTTGGTTATCTCGTGGAAAACGATGCGTTTGGTCGTCTCGGGGTCCAACCCCAGCACCTCGCAAAGGTGCCAGCTGATAGCTTCTCCTTCACGGTCCTCATCCGTTGCGAGCCATACTTCGCCGGACTTTTTGGCGATGCTTTTTAGCTCTTTTACGACCTTTTCCTTATCTTCCGGAACAATATAGCGGGGTTGATAATTATTCTTGATATCAATTCCCATATCATCTTTTTCCAGGTCGCGTATATGACCATAACAGCTTTTTACCTCAAAATCATCCCCCAGGATCTTCTCAATTGTCTTGGCCTTTGCCGGAGACTCCACAATCAATAAATTCTTAGCCATGTGTTCTATAAAGTGGTTTAAAATAGGATTACCCGCCTATGGGATCTACTATCGTCCGCTTGCAAGTTTACAGTATAACAGTCAAATTAAAAAATCAGCGCCAGGAAGAGGAATATATAAATTGTTTTTTATTAAACTATTTCAATTTGTATAACAGTATTTTATATAAAATGGTTGCCTAAGGTTATAAGTTTATGAAGACGAAAAGGAAAAAACTTTAAATTGGAGGGATAATGGACTGACCTTGGATAGATCATTTTCCATATTTCCCCTGGGAGATTCCGCTATGACCCTTGAACTAGGCCATCTTATTGACGAACAGGTTAATAGGCGGGTTTTGGCCCTCGAGACATGGCTGCGGGAGCGTCCTTTCCCCGGATTGAAGGATATCATCGTCGCTTATTCCTCTATTACTGTTTTTTATGATCCTGCGGAGATGAGCCAGACTGGCTGGCCCGATGGGGTCCATCGGCATATAAGGCAGCTGCTGGAAGAGGCGTGGGTGGCCACCGATAGGGAATATCCATCCTTTTTGCAGGAGGGAGAACCAATCCGGATGCCGGTGTGTTATGGAGGAGGGTTTGGTCCTGACCTTGAAGGACTAAGTATTGCGCTTAAAATATCCTCAAAGGACATAATTGAACTGCATTCCTCCTTTATATATAGGGTGTATATGATCGGCTTTTTACCCGGCTTTCCGTATCTCGGGAGGATAGATCCCCGGCTGGAGACAGGCAGGAAATCCAGGCCAGTGCCAGTGGTTGCGGGAGGGGTAGGGATCGCAGGCAACCAGACAGGGATCTACCCCGTAAACAGTCCCGGGGGCTGGCAGATCATCGGGCGTACCCCTGTGAAGCTGTTCGATCCGAAGAAGGAGCCCCCCGTGCGGCTGGAGGTAGGGGACCGGGTACAGTTCTATGCGGTAAGCAGGGAGGAGTTCGAGGCTTTGTACGGTAGTCAAGGGGGATACTGATGTCCTGAATAGTGTATCTTTTGAAATAATCGATCACCGGGTGCATATATGAAATTAGTAGCTTAGTCCCTTCTGCGAATTATCCTGTGTTTTGAATATGGGAACCGTCACGGGCGGTTCGTCCGAACCCTCTTACTAGTCGTAACAATTTACATTTAGACTCTAAACGTTTATCATGTCTTTGTCTATCATTAAGCCTGGCTTACTGGATACGTTACAGGATATGGGAAGAAATGGCTACGGCAGCTGGGGCATCAATCCCGGCGGTGTTATGGATCGTTATGCCGCGCACGTAGCTAATCTACTAGTGGGTAATTGCAAGGATGAGGCTGTTATGGAAGTACATTTCCCTGGTCCGCAGATACTGTTTGAGCAGAACACACTGATCGCTATTACGGGGGCGGATTTTTCCGCGACGGTGAATGATGAGGTGATCCCGCGGTGGCAGCCGGTGGTCGTGAGGAGGAATACGGTGCTGCAGTTCTCCTCCCTGGTGGAGGGCGCCCGTTGTTATATCGGCGTGCATGGCGGATATTGCTGTGACAAATGGCTGAACAGCTATAGTACGAATCTCAAGGCGAGTGTGGGAGGCTGGCATGGGCAGGCGTTGAAGAAGGGGGATGAGCTGCCTTTTAAGGAGAATACCATTTACTTTGCCGGATTATTAAAGGAAGACAGCAACTTTGAGGTGCTGCCCTGGCGGGTGAATACGGAAAAGGTATACCGGTGGCCGCATGAGGTAGGTTTTATCCCGGGGAATGAATGGGATCAGCTGTCCGCCGCATCGAAGGATTCCTTTACACAAAATAATTTTCTCATACATCCTTCTTCCGACAGGATGGGATATCAGCTTAGCGGCAGCTCTCTGACCATGGATCAGTCTGTGGAGCTGGTATCTTCTGCCGTCAGCTTTGGGACCGTGCAGTTGTTGCCGAATGGGCAGATGATCGTGCTCATGGCGGATCACCAGACCACGGGAGGGTATCCCAGGATAGCGCATGTTATATCTGCGCATCTGCCCAAACTGGCCCAGCTGCGGCCCTGCGATACCATCCAATTCAAGCGGATGGATATATCGGCGGCTGAAATACTCATAACGGCACAACAGAAGGAGTTACATATCCTGCAGCGGGCCTGTATGGATCATTTAAATGAGCTGGTATGCTGATCGACCTGAATTGTGACATGGGTGAGGGTATGGACACGGATGAGGCAATTTTTCCCTATATAAGTTCGGCGAATATTTCCTGCGGCTATCATGCCGGGGATGCGGATACCATGCGCAGGACCGTGGAGCTGGCCCTGCGTAACCATGTTGCTATCGGGGCGCATCCTTCCTATCCTGACAGGGCAAACTTTGGGCGTGTCGATATGCTGGGGAAGGGCATAGAGATCGAAGAGCTATGTGATCTTGTTGTCAATCAGCTCATCATTCTGCAGGCCATCTGCGATGAGTTTGGGACAGAGTTGCATCATGTGAAGCCGCATGGGGCTTTATACAATCGCGCCGCAAAGGACCTGGCCGTCAGTGCGAGGATCTGCCGGGCCATACGCGAGTTCGATCCTTCTCTTAAATTATACGGGCTCAGCGGCAGCATGATGCGGGATGCTGCTATCGCGCATGGACTGGCCTTTGTCAATGAGGTATTTGCCGACAGGACCTATCAGCCCGATGGGAGTCTTACTCCACGGACGTCACCGGACGCTCTTATCGAGGACCCGGCGCGGTGTATTGCGCAGGTGGAAAAGATGGTGAAGGAAGGAAGAGTAGCGGTTATGGGTGGGGGAGAGATCGATATTGTGGCGGAGACCATCTGTCTGCATGGGGATGGAAGTCACGCAGTGGAGTTTGCGAAGCTGATCTACACGCTTATGGCTTAATTATTCTCCAAAAAGCTATATTTGGTCCATCGCTAACTGATCTATTCCCTTTGACAACTCCTAAGGTCCGAATTACTTCTGTAATTTTCTCCATTATTATTTTTTAGTAGCGTTTTTTTGACCAGGGATGTGTTTGCCTAAAGCGAACCTGTTGCCCGGACAGACTCTTATTGACTTTTAAAAAGTTCAACCATGCAAAAAGCATTGATAGGGATACCATTGCTCTTTATGATCGGACAGGTTCATGCCCAGAGCTGGACACCGGCATCGCCCAATATTTATTTCAACGGTGGCAAAGCTAAGACAATGAACGCTGACCCGACGCTTAAAGTGATACTTGTTGCAAATGTTGGAGCTGATAATCCAAATAACGAGCCTGTGCACACTCTTCCACTTTCCACAGAGACATTAGAATTGACAATAGATTAGGCTAAAATAAAAGGCGATGAAAAAGTACTTATGGAGGCAAGGGCAAATGAGGTCAGAACCATGTTAATTACTCATGGTATTGATCGTTCCCGGATTCAGACAAAAGCGGGACAATCTTATAATGATCCAAGTGGACGAAGAGTCGACGGAGTATTTTACCGCTAGTGAATGTTGAGAGAAAGTATCCTTTTATAAGTGAAATCAGTATTTTCTTTTAATTTAGAGACATATGCTGACATGTATTAAATATTTATTAACTATATCTGTTATTACTTTGAATTTTCAATGGTTACTGGAGCATAAAGAATCAACTGCTCCTCGGAAATATTTCCAGGAAAAGAGTGACACCATTCATTGGTCGTCTGTCTATAGATTAACATATGATGACTTTCAAGGGATTCCGAAGCCTAAGAGTAATTCGGACAGTGATACCTTAGCTTTATGCGACTACACGATCAAATACAAAATTAAGATGGTAGGGCGCGATCTAAAAATTGAGGCGTTCGCGGTCTTTGAAAGAAATACCTCCTGGATAAGAGTAAAAATACCATTGGTCTTAAACCACGAACAAGGTCATTTTGATATTGCAGAGATCTATGCGTTGCGATTTGAAAAAATAGTAAATGATACCACCATAAAAGACCCTCATGATTTTTTGCGGTTCTTAAACGAGAGTTTTAAGAAAATAGTAGCTGAGTGTAATGAAGAGGAGGGTAAATATGATATTATATCCATGAATACATTAGGTCGGGAGCAATACTCTAAATGGATCAGCGAGCAACTGGACTCTCTTGCCAAGGGGCGGTAAGCCCCTTTTAGCATTTCCTTTGCAATTATTCCCGTTTTTTCCCGTTCTTTGCCTTGTTCCCACTTCAATTACGGCTATTGTGCCCGGCGGCGGTCAAACGTCCGCATGGGTGTGCATTTACCTGACCTACAACCAAACCATGTATGGCGACAAAGGGCAATGAACAGGTTAGCAATGGGGCTTATCGTAACCAGCGCCTGACCTATGACTCTTTCAGTGGCAACGAAGAAAACAAAAAACGGGAAAAGCATTTTCTCTGGTGGTGCGCGGGCGCCTACCAGGAGCTGTTGAAAGATTGCCCCTCGGAGCACAGCAAATATGCCGGTCTCGGCGGGGTGGTCCTGGCGACCTTCGTGCTGGCGTCTCTGTCCGCGGGTTATGCCATTTACAGCGTCTTCAACGACCCCATCTGGGCCGTACTTTTTGCCCTGATCTGGGGAGCGATCATCTTCAATTTCGATAGGTTCCTTGTTGCTACCATGCGTAAATATGGGGTTTCCCGGCGGAAGCAGGTATGGATGGCGACGCCTCGTATCGCGCTGGCCCTGCTTATCGGGGTCACTATCGCCCGGCCGCTGGAACTGAAGATATTCGAGAAAGAGATAGATGTGCAGGTGACGGAGAACAGGCATAAGAAAATATTGCTGAATGACAGCCTGTTGCAGGCGGAAAACAGGAATGTGCTTGCGGTGGCGCAGCAGGAACGGGACAGATTGACGGCCCGTAAGGTATCTCTGGAGGACACGCTTCACCGGCTGCAACACGCATATGTACAGGAGGCGGATGGTACGGGAGGGTCCTTCCGGAGGGGTATCGACAAGCTGACAAAAATGAAGCAGGAAGCGTATCAGGCGGCGTTGCTACAGTTGGGGCCCGAGCTGCATCAATTGGATGGCGCCATTCATTACCAGGATAGCATCATTGCAGGGGTCAATGCCACGAAAGATGTCAAGAACAAAGGGTATGAGGCGCAAGTGACGGCAGATGTGGGGTTCCTGGAAAAGAACAAGGCGTTATCCGACCTTTCGGGGAAAGAGGGGAGCGTATTCTGGGCCAACCTGCTTATCTCCCTGCTGATCATTTTGATCGAGACGGGACCTATCCTTTCCAAGCTGATTATGGGTACGGGTCCTTATGACCTGGCGCTGGCCAGGAAGGAGCTGCTGCAGATGGCCAGTGAGGAGGATCAGATGCTGAGAGAGATAGAACAGATAAGGGAGCGGCCGGAGCGGTCATCCACGGAGCAGGCGGTATGATCATTCCCGATCACCGTTCCCACCCCCTGGCTGATATGTTCCCGTCCGGGAACAACTTTTTCATATGGCATATTTAAATTGATCATATGGAAAACTTAGGAATTAGGTCTATCAAAATAAAAAGAGAAGGGGTCGTCGAAGTATATCAATTAAAGGAAAAAGATTATGGCGACCTGATTGTCTATGATATTTCCAAAAAAGGAAACTATCTGATGACGATGGCCAAGGATGGGAGCATCCTTTTCATGAACTTCGACGCTCCTGATCCTGAGCGGGAGGTCTTTAAACTTTCGTTCTTAAATCAGTTCGTAGAAGAGATAAAAGCCCTTTCATAGATGACTTCGCTGCCTATGTAGAAATTCATCCCTTTTTTGGGAGGGAAAATTTTCTACATGCCCGGGCAATGCCTGCTAGAGCATATCATACCGGCGTGCTTTCCGGAAGGTGCAGAAAGGAGGCGTTGAAGCAAGCGCGTTCAGATCACGAATGGTCTTTTCATTCGGGGGTGGGACGGATTGCAACAATTTGACCACTCCTGAACTTCTTTGTTGAGATTTCCCGGGGTTGTATATCGGTATTGAGCTTTCGGGCAAGAGGGCGGGCCAGGTGGCAAGTGATTTTTCTTTCATTCGTCTAATAGTTTTTTGGGGTCGTCAGTAGTGCAACTTCCGACTGTCTTTCAAATGATAATTTTCGATCGTGCTGTCAGGTCATTAGTACTCAAAAACAATACCACGGCCAGATACAGGCTGTTAAGAATCAGTGAAGAAGAGGTTATAACAATATGCTAACAATAAAAAGGCTGAAATTTCCCCGATGGGAAATCTTACCTCGAAAAAGAGGTTATTATCCCTTATATTGGAACTCTATTGAGGAAGACTATCATAATACGACTTGCTGCCGTGGTGGGCTGCTGGATGGTTTATCTCAGCTGTTTGGGCCAGGTCACGGACAGTACGCGAAAGGAACATCTTCCCGACAGCAGCCGGCGGGGGCATCATCACGAGACGGATAGTGTCCGGAGGGGAAGCCGATTGATGACTAATAATATCTTTCAGTTCTTTCGCAATGCCATCAGCCGGGGTGGGGGAGCCGATACGAATATAAAGCCCATTATCGCGGGTCGTTTGGATTCAACGACATTGGTTTCCACCCTCAACACCAGGAGTGAACGTCCTTTTATGCCCTACGAGGGCAAGATCATCCGGCATATCATTATAAAGGGATATGGATTCGAACAGACCTTTACGGACACCTCGAAGCGTTTGCAGTATTTTGGTACCAGGCTATTGAACCAGATGCACCGGAAGACCCGGTCCTGGGTGATCCGCAATTCTTTGTTTATTAAGGAAAATACAGCGCTCAATTCCTATAAGGTGGCGGATAACGAACGCCTGATACGTAGTCTGAACTATATCCAGGATGCCCGTATCCTGGTGAACACGCTTCCGGACAACGAAGATTCGGTGGACCTGGTGGTGGTCGTCAAGGACCTTTTCAGCATCGGGGGGGAGCTGAGCAGTTTTGGTTTGGGACCTACAAGCATAAGGGGGAATGTTAGCGAGGCCAACTTTCTGGGGATGGGGCAGAAGATCCAGGGAGGGGTCATCATCGAGCAGACGCGGTATCCAAGTTTTGGGTATCAGCTGTTGTACAACAAGATCAATGTCTACCGCTTTGTCGACGCCACAGCCTCCTATACCCAGATCAATCCTAATCTGAAGGATGCCACACCCAATGAACAGGCATGGTTCCTCCAGCTGTCGCGTCCATTGTATGCGCCCTACGCGCACCTGGCAGGGGGATTGAATTTTGGCACTTATAATAGCATTAACCGGTATTCACAACCTGATAGTCTTTTCTTTAAATACCGGTATTGGGTGCATGATATCTGGCTGGGCTGGAACCTCGGTAACAATAAATTCCTCTCCAATACTTCTGTCCTGGACCGCAAGTTCGTCAGCTTGCGTTATTTTAAGAACCATTTTACGGACAATCCATATCAGCTGGCGGGTAAATGGAACTTCCGATTCAACGACCGCGAGGCAGTGCTGTCCCAGTTCACCTTTTTCCGGCAGGAATTTTATAAGACAAACTATATATACGGTTTTGGGACCACCGAGGATATACCCGCGGGCTATAACGTGGCGCTGAGCACGGGTTATTACCATCAGATAGGGGCGCAGGATCTGAGAAGGTTCTATGCAGGGGTGGATGCCAATTACTATGTGGTGACCAAACGGGGTGGGTTTTTCCAATATTTTTTGCGTAGCGGAGGATTTATGAAACATGGCCAGGTACAGGATGCCAGCGCGCTCATCGGGGCCAGCTATTACAGTCCGCTGTTCCTCTTTTCCAATCTGAAGATACGTCAGTATGTCAATATGAGCTATACACGGCAATTCGCCCGATTGGGGACCGATCCGCTGACACTTAATAACGTATTTGGACTGCGTTATTTCAGCGGAGATTCCGTCTATGGCGGTCAACGAGCTACGCTGCATTCGGAAACCAGTTTCTTTATCAACTATAAATTCCTGGGTTTCAAATTTGCCCCCTTTGCTTTTGGGGATATTTCTCTACTGACCCCGGCCGATCAGCCCTACCTCAACAAGTCCTCGCTTTATCATGGCCTTGGGGCCGGGTTGAGGGCCCGTAATGAGAACCTGGTATTCAATACCATTGAATTTCGCATGGTATATTTCCCCCGCAGGACGGAGCAGAACCAATCCTTCAAGATCATGTTGAATACCGGGATCCAGTTCCGGTACAATAGCGTGTACGTAAAGGCGCCGGATGTCATATTCCTCAATACGGATGGATTGAACAGCATTTATTAAGACAGGCGTTGTGCCATGGCTGCCACCAGCTGGTGCGCCCAGAAGCTGTATTGGGAGGCTGCCGGGTGGAGACCGTCGGCTGTGAAGGACTGCCCTTCGGACCTGGAATGGGGAGTAATGTCGATGAAAGTCACCTGGTGCTTGTCAGTGATCTGCCGGGCCGTTGTATTGAACTGGTCTATCTGCCGGGCGATGGCTGCCCTGTCCCGTCCGGCTGCAAAAGGAGAGACGCCCCAGTCGGGTATGGAAAGTACAAAGACATGTTCCGGACGGTGGGCCGCAAAATGGATGGCCTGCTGGAGAAGAGCCTGGAACTGGGTGGCATATTCTTCAGGCGAGCGGCCTCTGTATTGATTATTCACTCCGATGAGCAAGGTTACAAAGTCATAGGAGGGAAGGAGACGGGCGCCGGCAATGGCATTATCCAGCTCGTCCGTTGTCCAGCCTGTGCGGGCGATGATCTCGGGCGCGGAGAAAGCATAGCCCTGTCTGCGGAGGATCTGGACGGTCTGGTAAGGATATCCTTCAAAAAGAGGGACTCCTTCACCGATGGTGTAGGAGTCCCCTAATGTCAGCATGTTATATATTTTATTGTTGTCCACCCTGCATGCCTCCCTGGATGCTTTCCATTTCGCCGCGCATATTTTTACGTTTGAACAGGCTCATGTCAAATTTACCAAAGCGCCAGTTGAATTGCAAACGGAAGAATTGCGGATCTCTGCGACGGTAGACCTCCTGTGTAAAGAAGGTGGAGGAAGTATATACATCGTTGACCCTTGTCCGGAAGATATCGTTGACACTGAGGGTCAGCGAAGCTGCCTTGTTCTTGAGGAATTCGTATTTCAGGGCCGCATCGACACCACCCGTAGGTCTGGAATAACCCTGAGCGCTACCGCTGACCGTCTGCCCGAAGCCTCTACCTCCGCCGCCGGAGCCGCTGCTGGCGCTACCTCCTGGAGGCAGCACCGTCTTGGAGGTGAAGTCGCCTGTCAACTGCAGCGTAAAGTTCTTTGGCAGCTTGAAGGTATTGTTGATCTTGCCGAACCAGCTATAGATCTGTCCCGCCGTAGGGATGGGGAACGCGCCAGTATCGATGGTATTGATCCTGGAAGTGAAGATATTGATATTGCTGGTGATATCCCACCATTTGGTGATGCTGTTGCGTCCGATGAGCTCCAGGCCACCCACAAAGCTGGATTTGGCGTTGATAAAGGTGCTGATGATGACCGTGGAGTCGGTGATAGGGTTCTTGTCCGTGAACTGGTAGCGGGTGATCAGGTCCGTGGTATACTTATAATAAACGGATGCCATGAAACTGCTGTTCCCTGCATAGGTCTTTGAGTAAGCCAGCTCGAAGGAGTTGGTGAATTGGGGTTGCAGGGCCGGATTGCCGCGGCTGAGGTTCAGCGAGTCGGAATAATCAGTAAAGGGGAACAGCTGGAAGAAGCTGGGCCTGTCGATGCGCCGGGTATAGTTCAGCGAAAGGTCCTGGTCCCCACCCAGTTTTTGGGTAAGGAAAACACTGGGGAAGAGGCTGATGGGAAAATGGTTACTGAAGTTGCCGATCGTATCCTTCACCAGATCGGACGGCTTTTCTTTTACGGCGTAGGTCTGTGTGCCTGTGTAGTCGGAACGCTCGCCGCGCAACCCCAGCTGATAGGTGAAGTCCTTGATGGCATTGCTGTAGGTGACATAGGCTGCGTATACCCGGTCGCGGTATTTATAGTGAGAGGACAGCAGGGGCTGGTTATGATATTTGGCGTCCTCGCCAAGGACATCGATGTTGTTCAGGCTGGTGATATTGCGTATTGCGATCCGGGCGCCTGTTTCGAACTTGGATTTTTCACTGATGGGTTTGACAAAGTCTGTCTGCGCCGTGATAAATTCGTTGTCCCCGTCGCCTGTCTGTCGCTGGTTGTACGTGGAGCTGAGAGGGCCATCCTTGACATTGTATATACTGGAGTTGACGAAATTGAGATTGTCGTTCGTGCCTTTGCCGTAATTGACATCGGCCGTGAGCTCTTCGCCTGCCTTGGGAAAGTTATGTTTATAGCTGAGCATGCCGCCGTGATTCCTGAAGTTGCCGGAGGAGTTGGACAGGCGTTGGGTATAGGAATATTTGGTGCCGGAAGGGAAGAGAGTGTCCACATACAGATCGTTGGTAGTAGTCGGCTCGAAATGGCCATGGACGATGTTGCCGGAAAAGGACAGTGTGTTACGGTTGTCCAGGAAATAATCCAAGCCAAAACGACCGAAAGCAAAATAGCCTTTGTTGACATTGTTGTCATACTGATGGAGGCTGTCGTAAGGCTGGTTGAAGAATGAATACCGGTCGGTTGTCCCTGTAGATATCGATTTGCGCTCGCCATAGTTGGCGTTGGCGAATACGTTGAACTTCCCTTGTTTGACATTGATGTCACCGCCCAGGTTGAAGCGTCCCCGCTGGTCGATGCCAGCACGGACGTTGCCGTTGTAGCCTGCCTTGCGGTTCTTTTTCAATACGATATTGAGGATGCCGGAAGTGCCGCCGCTGGCGTCGTATTTTGCTCCGGGGTTAGTGATGATCTCCACGCTTTGAATAGCATCTGCCGGGATCTGATCCAGGGTTAGTGTAGTGGGTCGTCCGTCTACGAAGATGGTCGGTGCGCTGTTGCGGAGGGTCACATTACCATCGATGTCCACCTGTACAGAGGGCACATTCTTCATGACGTCCACTGCTGTGCCGCCCTGGGCGGAGATATCTTTTTCAACGTTGTATATCTTCCGATCCACCCCCATTTGTATGAGGGGTTTGGAGGCCGTCACCGTGACTTGTTCCAGTGTTTGGGCGTCTCCGGAGAGCTTGATATTTCCCAGGTCCTTGTCTACGGCATTCAGGGCTTGTGACATGTCGCCGCGGCCCGCGCCACCACCTCCCATCTTCATATCGAAAGCCACTTTTTGTTCGTAGCTGGCATAGCCGATGGCTGTTACTTTCAGGCGGAAGTTGCCAAAGATAGGCAGGTTCTCCAGGCTGAAGTCTCCTTTACGGGTGGTGATCATACCGGAAACCACTGTATCGCGTCTTTTGCGGGTGACTGTGTCGAACTTGCTTTGGATGAGCTGGACGGATGCGCCGTCAAGGCCTTTGTCCGTCTTGGCGTCGACGATGCGGCCATAGAAGTGGCCGATGCTGGGGATCGGGCCGTTGCCCATGCCGCCTCCACGTTGTCCGCCACTCGCCCCCATTCCCGGCATTTGTGCCTGAGTAGAAGTTGCTGCTATCCATACTATAAACAATAACCAGATCTTTCTCATGAGCTCATTGAAATTTGTGCAAAAGTCTTAATAAAACAGGATGAAATGCAGTCATTCTGTACAAGCGGTCTCAAAACAACCATAGTAGGGCAAACTAGATAAACCCCTTTATACAGTAGAGTTTTCGTAGAATTTGTTGTCCGATAAATGTTAAAACATTGTTATGGTGTTTTCCGTCAATGCATCAGCAGGGTCAGCAGGATCTGAACCACGCCGATGAGGAAACCGAGCGCGGCGCCGATGACTTCAACGAACCGGAACTCTTTGGTGAGTATTTGATTAAGCATGGTTTCCAGTCTGTCGGAGGAGAAGTTGGCGATCTTGTCCACGACGATCTTTTCCAGGTCCAGATCGTTTTTCAGATGGGCTACATAGTTCTTCATGATGATGGGGAAGAGCTCCTGTAGTTCCGTCATAAAGACGGACTTCAGCTGATTGATCGTTTTATCGCCTATGAATAGGGCGATCATCGGCATGGTCTCTTTCAGTTTGTTCCGGAGGAAATTGTCGATGTGCTCTTCCACGAGGGGGAGCATTTTCTGGACATTGGCCGGGTTGGCGATGGTCTGTTCGATGTCCTGGTAGGAGAGGAGCTCCTGGCCAACGATGCGACCCAGGCTCTCGGCTATCTGCTGCTGGCGTTTGGGGAAGACGCCGTGGACCGTAAAGCCCAGGAATCTTTTGGGCTGGCGCGGATGGAAAAGCAGCTTTAAGGCCATCCAGATGGTGAGCCAATGGATAAAGGCTGAAATAAAGGGGATGGTATAAAGCCACCAAGTCATATATAGTGAGTTTTAAAATGGTCCTAATAAAAAAGCTCCTCGATGTGCGAGGAGCTTTGGGTGGCTAATGGGGCTCGAACCCACGACCCTCAGAACCACAATCTGATGCTCTAACCAACTGAGCTACAGCCACCGTTTTAGTGCGAACCTTCGGTTCGTTTTGTCCAATGTCTGTCCTTCGGACAACGACCCCCAGGTCGTTTTTGACAGAGCGCGAAGTTACAGGAATTTGAATTTCCTCCCAAAACAAACTTTTCCCGGTTGATGTTCAGGGTCTTCCGCTCATGGAATTTCTGGCAAAATGCTTGTTAATAATCGAAAGGGCCGACAACATACCATTGAGATAATCGTTACATTTGGATAGATATGAAAAAAGTGATCATGTATATGTTTAATAAAAGAAATTTACCCATTGTCTTACTGATTCTGGGAGCGGGAGTATTCGTTGCATTCAGGACATTAGGACTGGGACAGACCCCCCCTACCAAATATGAAAGGATATTGAAGAATGTGGGAGAGATGCTGGAGCAGATACACTACAGCCCCAAACAGCTGGACGATAAATTCTCCAAGGAAGTTTTCGGCAAATACCTGGCTGGAGTAGATGTAGAGAAGAATGTGCTGATGCAGCCCGATGTGGAGGCATTGCGCAAGAAGTTCGAAACCCGTATCGACGACGAGATACTGGGTAATGCGCCCATCCAGTTTGTACCTTCTGTCAGCGACATCTACAAGAAAAGGCTGGTGGAAACAGAGGCGCTGTACAAGGACATCCTTTCCAGGCCTTTTGATTTCAATGCGAATGATTCGGTGGACCAGAACTATGACAAGGTAGATTTCCCGAAGAGCGAGGTCGAGAGGAGAGATTCATGGTATAAGAGATTGAAATACTTGACTTTAGAAAGATACTCCGACCTGCTGGACCAGCAGGAGACGGGCAAGGGCAAGCCCGGATTTGTAGCCCGTTCCAATGAGGACCTGGAAAAAGAGGCCAGGGGCAAGGCCCTGAAAGTAATGGACAGGTTCTATGAGCGGCTGAAGGTAAAGGTCAATGACGACGACAGGTTCAATATGTATGTACAAACCATCGTACAGTGCATGGATCCTCATACCGACTATTTCCCTCCTGTGGAAAAGAGGTATTTCGATGAGCAGATGAGCGGTCACTTTTTTGGGATCGGCGCTTCTCTGCGGGAAGAGGATGGAAATATCAAGATCACGACCCTGGTAACGGGCAGTCCCGCATGGAAGTCCGGCCAGGTGCAGATAGGTGATATCATCACCAAGGTGGCGCAAGGCGCTCAGGAGCCCGTAGATCTTACTGGATTCCAGGTAGAGGATGCTGTGAAGCTGATCCGTGGTACAAAAGGAACGGAAGTCCGGCTGACGCTGAGGAAGACGGATGGGTCTACAAAAATAATCTCCCTTATCCGGGACGAGATCGTACAGGATGAGGCGACCTTTGCGCGCAGCGCCATTGTCAATTCTTCCAAGGGGAAGATCGGGTATATCTATCTGCCGGAGTTCTATGCCGACTTTGACAATCCCAAGGGCAACCGCTGTTCCGTGGATGTAGCCAGGGAGGTGATGAAGCTGAAGGAACAGAAGGTCGATGGTATCGTGCTTGACCTGCGGTTTAACGGTGGCGGCTCATTATATGATGTCGTGCAGATGGCAGGACTATTCATAGATCAGGGTCCTATCGTACAGGTGAAGGACAGGGATGGCAAGCCGCAGATACTGCCTGACCATGATAAGACGGTGCTGTATGACGGGCCTTTTGCCGTCATGGTAAATGAGCTGAGCGCCAGCGCTTCTGAAATATTCGCTGCTGCCATACAGGATTATCACAGAGGGGTGATCATTGGCAGCACTTCCACCTATGGTAAGGGTACTGTACAACGGAACCTTGGGCTGGATAAGACAATGGGCTTTATGGATGCCAATAGCGAGCTGGGCACATTGAAGGTGACCCTGCAGAAGTTCTATAGGATCAGCGGCGGGTCGACCCAGCTGCGCGGAGTAGCTTCCGACATCGTGCTGCCCGATCTGTATGAGTATTCCAAGATTCGCGAGAAGGACAATCCCGATGCATTGCCCTGGGACGAGATACAGAAGGCTGATTATAATACCTGGAAATATGCCTATGATCTGAATGTGATCGGAGCTATGAGCAGGGAGCGGCTGAAGAACAATTCCGCCTTCAACCTGATCCGTCAGGATGCTGAATGGCTTAGCAAGGAGAATGATAAGGTATTCCCGCTGAACCTGCAGAAGTACAGGGATGAGCAGAAGCAGATCAAGTCGACTATCAAGCAGATCGAGACGCTGAGCAAGCTTTCGGGCAGCAGTGAGCTGAACGTTTCGGCCCTGCCGCAGGATTTGCATAAATATGATGGGGATAAGGATAAAGCCGACAGGTTCCAGGTATGGCTGAAGGACAAACGCAGTGATATTTACCTTGGGGAGGCGGTCAATGTGCTGGATGATATGATAGCGCAGAAAAACTTAGTCTACAATAAATAACTAAAAAGGCCGGTGTTAACCGGCCTTTTTTTATAGATATCTTTCTTTGATAATCCGCATGTGGTGGGCGACGTGCCCGGACATGATAAAGCCAATTGTAAATGCGTTAAGGGGGCGTCCATTGGCCTGGCCATGGAAGCCTAACTGATGGTCTGAGAAAGATTCAAAGAGCAATATATTTGACTTTCGCAATAAGCGCCATTCCTCTTGCAGCTCCATCCAGCTACGTTCTGTGGCGCCGGCATTGGCAGCCCAGGTATTCTCGTCAAAGCCGGGGAGAGGGGTAGTATCCAGCCGCGAAAAGGCCGTGGCGCGGTAGCTGAATACCCTTTCGGCGTCGATGATATGCTGAAGCACTTCCCGGATGGTCCATTTGCCTTCGGCATAAGCATAATCTATTTTTTTACGGGGTATTCTTTTTAGGAATTTCCGGAACTGACGGGTGTTTTTTTCCAGGGCTTTATGGATGTCGTCTTCTTTTATCAGGTCGATATAAGGCTGGTAGAATTCTGCCGGAATGATCTCTGAGCGCGGGAGCATAAATATATTTTAATTAAATATAAAAAAAACCGGGCATTTGCCCGGCTTCTCTTAGTCCTTTTTATTACTAAGTGTTGATTTTTGGAACTTGTCGTTTCGATGTGCATCCGTAGTAGAGAGTGTGGCTGCCATTTTGATGGCCTCGTAAGCATTGATGATACCTCCGGATTTGGAAATATCGGTAAGGTCGACCCATTCATTGTCGCTGCCGGGTTTCTTTACTTTGCCCGGGGGCGGAACGGCCGAATGTTCGATGCAATATTTTACCTGTTGAGCAGTGAGACTGGGATAATATTCCAGGATAAAGGCTGCCAGACCTGTAACGACGGGTGCCGCCATGCTGGTGCCTTGCAGGTTGCCATAGTTCTTTCCTCCGGGCAAGGTGGAATAGATACGGGTGCCGGGGGCGAATACATCCACTTCCTGCTTGCCGTAATTGGAGAAAGAGGCTGTATAGCTTGAAAAGCCGGGCTCAGCCAGGGGGTCGCTGCTGGCGCCTACCGTGATCCAGTTGGAGGCTGTATAATTCGAATGCAGCCCATTCGGGTTAGGGAAATTGTCGGCAGTGTCCACGTCGGCATTGTCGTTACCGGCAGCATGCACTAGCAACACTCCTTTACTTTCCGCGTATTTGACGGCGGAGTCCACCCATTTCTTTTCCGGAGAGAGATTCTTTCCAAAGCTCATATTGATGACACGGGCGCCATTGTCTACGGCGTAACGGATAGCCAGGGCAATGTCCTTGTCATGCTCGTCTCCATTGGGTACGGCGCGGATCATCATGATGCGTACGTTGTCGGCTACGCCATCCATGCCCTTGCCATTGCCTCTTTCCGCGCCGATGATGCCGGATACATGGGTGCCGTGCATGGGGTCGCCTGCCATTACATCATTATTGCCATAATAGCGGTCGTTGATATCATCCTCATTGTCCTTGACTATGTCATGGCGATAGTCTTTTGGGGGAGTGTTCCTGGCGGAGATCTTTTTTTCTTCCTGGTCTACCTGCTCGGTGAATTCATTGAGGAAGGCCTTATTGGTCATGTCCATGATCTTATTGGCCTTGAAAGGATAGAGGAAAACAGACTTGGCGCTCCTGGCTTCGGGGTTGGGCGCCTGGAAGGAATCCAGCTCATTGCCGGTGTATTCCATCCTGCCCATTGCTTTTTGGAGAATGCTGTCGCTTTTGATACAGGCATTGAGGACCTTGTGCAGCATTCCCAGATCGATGATGGCATCGGGGCCTTCGTCGCCCATTACCGTTTTGCGGGCTTTGACCCACATATGATAATTATCCTTGTCGTCCTGGTTCCATTTGCTGGAATCCAGCTGTTTCAGATCGAACTGTTCTTTGAAATGATAATATACACGGGCTTCCTCTTGTGCATCGTCCTTTACATTACGGCCGTCCTTGCCTCCAATGAAGTTCCAACCATGGATATCGTCTACATAGCCGTTGTGATCGTCGTCGATGCCGTTACCGGGGATCTCTTTGGGATTGGTCCAGAGGATGTTCTTGAGGTCTTCGTGGAGCGTATCTACTCCTGAGTCGATGACAGCAACCAGGACTGTCTTGCTCTTTAATTTTTTTTGGCGGGTGAATTCATAGGCTTTGTCCATACTGATGCCGTAGTATCCATCCTTATCTTTGTCCAGCAGGTGCCAGCCTTTTGGCAGCTCTGTGTGTACGGAATTTCCTTGTGCAAACATCGTCAGCGGAAAGGCTCCCCAAAGGAGTACACTCATCCACCCCTTAGAACTTAACTTCATGTGTGTAGCGTGTATTTTAGTGGTGTAACTTTAACTATATGTAAAATAATAAAACAAAGGCCATCTCACGCTGCAAATTACATGGATGGCCTTATAAAGTTGTTAAAGTTGTCCTTTTTAAAGGGTTCTTCTAATTATTTTTCCCGGCTAAGCTTCAATTCTATCCGTCTATTGATAGCCCTTCCGGCGGGGGTACTGTTGTCGGCGATGGGGTCTTTCTGCCCAAAACCCATAGAGATGAGACGGCTTGCGGCTATACCTTTTTTGATCAGGTAGTTCTTGACGGCAAGCGCCCGTTTCCGGGACAGCAGAAGGTTGGTCTGGGCCCGGCCGGAGCTGTCGGTATAGCCTTCGATGGTCAGATGCCATTCCGGATGATCTTTCATCATTGACACCAGCGTATCCAGGGTCAGGAGGGAGCTATCGGTGAACTTATCGTTGGATGAATGGAATATAACATTATGAGCGATGTCATTGATCTTTTCTATTGTCTCCTGGTTTATCTCCTTTTTTATCTCCGGTGGGCCATCCTGTTGTTTACCCTGACTGATCTTCAATTCCACGCGCCTGTTGATAGTCCTGCCGGCAGGGGTGCTGTTGTCGGCAACGGGGTGTTCCTGCCCAAGGCCCGTGGCCGCGAGGCGGCTTTCGGCTATATCTTTTTTGATCAGGTAGTTCTTGACAGCGATGGCCCGTTTCTGGGACAGCTCGAGATTCTTTTCGGCCCTGCCCGAGTTATCCGTATAGCCTTCGATGGTTAGATACCATTCCGGATGATCTTTCATCAGCGTTGCCAGCGCGTCCAGGGCCACATAAGAGCTATCCATAAGCTGATCGCTGGATGAGTTGAACATAATATTATGAGCGATGTAATTGATCGTATCTGTCGTCTCTTTTTTGATCTCCGGACAGCCGTGATTCTCTACGGTGCCGGGTGTATCAGGACATTTGTCTTCTTCGTCGTTGACACCATCGCCGTCCCTGTCGGGGATGGGGCAGCCGTTATAGCGTGCCAGACCGGGCTGGTGGGGACATTTATCCTCTTCATCGTTGACCCCGTCGCCGTCCGAGTCCGGAATGGGACAGCCGTTGTAGCGCGCCAGACCGGGCTGATTCTTACAAGAGTCATGTTCGTCGTCTATGCCATCATGATCCGTATCGGGTACGGGGCAGCCATGCCATTTGGCCGTGCCCGGCTTGAGGGGGCAGGCGTCCTGGTCGTCCGGGATGCCGTCCATATCCGTGTCCTTCTTTTTGAGAGGAACGGGAACGCCGGTAGAAGAAAGCCAGATACCCAGGGATGCTCCCATCAACTGATGATGGAAGGTACCAGGATAGGTGGCATGGTAGATATTGCTGAATCCCCTGCTGAAGTAGGCGCTGAGCATGATATTGCCCAGCTCGAAGCCCGCCCGGCCATTGATCCCGATATCCACTGTTTTGAAGGTATTGGCGCCTTTGCCTACTGCCACCGGATCGGTTTCATTGGTATATTGGGTTGCCGTGTCATTTTTCCAGGCAAGGGTCTCGTTGGTGGTCTTGCCGCTGTAAAAAAAGCTTATCTGGGGGCCTGCGCTGAGGAAAAAACTGTTCTTACGATTGCTGGAAAGATAGAATTTATAAGTAATGTTCAGGGGAACATCGATGTAGTTGGTGTGCAGATTTTGCCGGGTGTAAACGGTGTCCGTGAGATGGCTGGTGGCCGAATCGTTGTCCCTGGTATACTTTCTCCCTTTGGCGGAGTAGGCGATAGCCGGCTGGAAGAAGAACCCTTTATTTCCCAATGGAACTTCCACAATAACGCCCAGCTGAAAGCCGGAAAGGGAGGACTGGAATGGCTTTGTCGTGCTATCCCAATTAGGCAAGCTATTCTTTTCCAGTATGTTAGCGGAATGTATCCCACCGATGACCCCCAATCTTATCTGAGCCAGGGTCTGCTGGCGGCAGGTAAGGGCGAACGCCAGCGCCGCCAAAAAGATAACTTTTCTATATGCAGTAAGGGCTTTGGTACCGGAGTGGATCATAGTTTATGGGTGATCTGAAGGATAACGCTTCAGAATGCCAAATTATTATCGATCCACACCGGGTCCAGCCTTTTAAATGTCAAACTTTATCCCTTGTGCCAGTGGCAGTTGGGTAGAATAGTTGATCGTATTGGTCTGACGACGCATATAGGCTTTCCAGGCGTCGCTGCCGCTCTCCCTGCCTCCCCCCGTCTCTTTTTCCCCGCCAAAGGCTCCACCTATCTCTGCGCCGGAAGTGCCTATATTGACATTGGCTATGCCGCAATCGCTGCCGGCTGCGGAGAGGAACTGTTCCGCCTCGCGAAGGTTGAGGGTCATAATGGAAGAGGAGAGGCCCTGGGGCACGCCGTTCTGGATAGCGATGGCTTCGTCCACAGTCTTATATTTCAGCAGGTAGAGGATGGGGGCGAATGTCTCGTGCTGTACGATCTTATAATGAGGCTCTGCCTCGGCAATACAGGGCCGGACATAACATCCGCTGTCGAAGCCATTGAGGACGGCGCCTTCCACGAGGAATTTACCGCCTTCTTTTTTGCAGGCTTCGATGGCATGCAGATAGTGTTGTACGGCATCCTTATCGATGAGCGGGCCTACATGATTCTTTTCATCCAGGGGGTTGCCAATGCGCAGCTGTTTATAGACCGTGGCCAGCTTTTCCCTCACCTTGTCGTAGATACTTTCGTGAACGATCAGGCGACGGGTGGTGGTGCACCGTTGACCTGCTGTGCCTACGGCGCCAAAGACAGCGCCAGGTATGGCGATGTCCAGATCGGCCGACTGCGAGATGATGATAGCATTATTCCCGCCCAGTTCCAGGAGGGATCTGCCCAGGCGGGCTGCGACAATGGCTCCTACGGCCTTGCCCATACGAGTGCTGCCCGTGGCCGAGATAAGGGCGACCCGTTCGTCGGCGGCCAGCCATTCGCCTGTGTCCCTTGCGCCCATGATGAGGTTGCAAACGCCTTCGGGTACATTGTTCCGGGCAAAAACCTCTGCTACGATGTGCTGACAAGCCACGGCGCATAGGGGGGTCTTCTCGGAAGGCTTCCATATAGATACGTCCCCGCAAACCCAGGCCAGCATACTATTCCAGCTCCATACTGCCACGGGGAAGTTAAAAGCCGATATGATGCCTACCAGGCCCAGGGGATGCCATTGCTCATACATGCGGTGGGAGGGTCTTTCGCTGTGCATCGTCAGGCCATGCAGCTGACGCGAGAGACCTACCGCAAAATCGCAGATATCGATCATCTCCTGCACTTCACCATACCCCTCCTGAAGGCTCTTGCCCATCTCGTAAGATACCAGCTTGCCGAGAGGTGCTTTATAGTGCCGGAGGGCTTCACCTATCTGGCGGACCACTTCACCCCTGCGGGGCGCAGGCCATGTACGCCATTGCCGGAAGGCGGCTTCCGCCGTGTGGATGACGGTGTTATAGCTTTCCTTATCGGTGGTAGTGATAGTACCTATTTGTTTGCCATCCACGGGTGAAAAAGACGTCAGGGAGGGCGTTTTGGTATGTATCCATTTTGCGCCTGTGGAGGTGCCTATGTTATCTGCACTTATCTTTAGATCTTTGAGGAATTCCATAAAATAAATTGCGTGCTTTTAATGAAAATAGCACGCAATTTAGGGAAAACTAACCACTAACCAGTGACCCTCAACCTTAACTTAAAATCTACTATGAAAAAACTGGTCCTAATTGCCGGCTTCTACCAAGGCCGGCATTTATTAATACGTAAGATTAGAGGCTGGGGTTGCCGCCTCCGAAAGTGGGAATATGTGCGGGAATTGGTCAAGTATCCCTAATTGAGCTTGTTTTCCATGGCGGCAAAGAAACTTTCGCTATAGCTCACACCGATGGGGATCTCCTTATCGCCGATCTTGATCTTGCTTTTGCTGATGTGCTCGATCTTGCTGATAGGGACGATATAGGAGCGGTGAGCCCGTATGAACTCCCGGGCGGGAAGTTTCAGCGCAATGGTCTTAAGGGTCATCAAGGTGAGGATAGATCTGCCCGGCAGATAGATCTTTATATAGTCGTCCAGGCCTTCTATGTAAAGTATCTCCTTGAGATTGACCTTTACCATTTGGTAATCTGATTTAACAAAGATATATCCCTCCTGTAATTCCTGGCTGGTGAGATAGTCGACATACTCTTTTGATTTGTAAACTGCTTTTAAGAACCTGTCGTATTCGATGGGCTTGAGAAGGTAGTCGATGGCGTCTACATTGAAGCCTTCCACGGCATATTCGCTGAAGGCGGTAGTAAACACGACGGCTGTATTTTTCTTGTTGATGATGCGTGAAAATTCTATCCCGTTGATATCGGGCATCTGGATATCGAGGAAGAGGATATCCACCGGAGAGGTCTCCATAAGCTTCTGTGCTTCGAAGGGGTCGGTGAAGGCGCCCTTCAGATCGAGGAAATAGATCTTGGCGATGTATTTTTTCAATACTTCCAGCGCCAGTGGTTCGTCGTCGATGGCTATACAAGTAAGCATTACACTTGAATATTTAAATGAACGGAAAATTCGACAGGGCCGTCATCGATGGTGAGTTTGTACTTGTCTTCATACAACAGATCCAGCCTGCGTTTCGTATTATGGATACCAATACCGGTGTTGTCGGCCATTTTAAGCGTGGTATTGATATGCTTATGATTCGTTACACTAAAGTACATCGAATCTTTATCTATTTCCAATAATATGGAGATCGGGGATCGTTCCCGGGTGCTGACACCGTATTTGAAAGCGTTCTCCACGAAGGGGAGCAGGAGCAGCGGGGCTATCTGTCTTCCCAGGGGATCGCCTTTTACGGTGAAGTCGATGCTCGACTTGTCGGTGAGACGCATCTTCTGCAGCTCGATATAATGTGTGGTGAACTGTATCTCTTTTTCCAGGGGCACTACATCGTTGCGGGCTTCCGTCAGGACATAGCGCATGATGCTGGATAGCTTCATGACTGCCGGAGCTGTCTGGTCGGATTGGGAGGAGGCCAGGGCGTAGATATTGTTCAGGGTATTGAAAAGGAAATGAGGGTTGATCTGCGCTTTTAGGAAAGAGAGTTCGGCATGCAGCTTCTCATTGGCAATCTCCTTTGTGCGCTGTTCGGAGCGTAGCCACTCGTTGATGACCTTTATACCTGTGCTGAAAACGAGTATCAGCAGGAACACGGCGATGTTGCCCGGCGACAGCAGGGGCTGTTGAAAGTTCCTGGGTCTTCCGGGAGGGCGGGGCGGAAGCGGCTGCAGGCTGCCAAAAAGGGAATGATAGATGCGGGGGAAGCATCCGTAGAAGATAAGCAGGGATAGGATAACGAGCACGTAGATAAGGAATTTCTTTTTGTCCAGCCATTGGGGGATGAACAGAAAGGTATTGAGATAATAGAAGGCTATCAGCAGGATATTGTTCAAAATAAAGAAGGCGGAGAAATATCTTTCGGTGAAGAAAGAGAAATCCCTCGGTCGCGGATAGAATACGAACGGGATCATCAGGAAGCAGAGCCAGGCTGCTATATGAATGACCAGCTGAACGATCCTTTTTTTCAAAATAGACGAAGTCATTACCTGCAAATGGAGGAAAAATACATCATATCTCCATCATAAAAATGCCTGGCCGGTGAATACATTATATTCACCGGCGAAAGCAAAAATGCGGCGTAAGCCGCATTTTATTAAAAGTTTAAAGCCAACTTGCCAAAGAGGCGCAAACCGTTGAAGCCCATTTGAACACTGTCCCAGGGACCGCCCGATTCATTGTCGCCGAACCAGCCTTTGGCCAGGGGATTTACCCCCAGATCAGGATGGACATTGAACAGGTTGTCGGCTCCGATGAAGCCTGTGAGGTGTTTGCAGAGTTTATAAGAGAGATAGACATCGGTGACCACCTTCCCTCCATAGTTGAATACTTCGGGCACAAATTTGCTGCCATCCGCATCCGTGGGCACTACGGGACTGATACCCGTCTGGTTCGGGTTGACAGCAGATGTATCGCCATAGCCCATGAGTACCACCTTCCCAAAATAGGTGAGATGCGTACCCACTCCGAACTTATCCAGGGTATAATCCAGGCTGAGCGCTAGTTTTTGGCTTGGCGCCGAGGCTTTCAAAAAAGCTATTTCCCTGTCGCTGTAGAATGTCCTGCGGTTGAGCTCCGTCCCATTCAATGCAGCGGGAACATGGATCTCATCGATGGACATTTTCTGTATATTGCCTGCCAGCAGGGCATGGAAGCCATTCTTCCCCCAGTGCTTGTTATAGTCCGCGATGATGTCCACGCCAAGATTGGTCGTGTTGACCGCGTTGGCAAAGAACTGCACGGTGGATACTTCCGACGGGAACTGGGAAGTGAAGGAGGCAGGCAGGGTGGCATCGTCCTTGCTGAAGAGGCCCGAGAGTACGATCCTGTTCTTCATCTTTACCCAGTATCCGTCGATCGTGAAGGTCAGCTCCCTGGAAGCTTTCCAGGTGAAGCCGGCGCTGGCGTTGACCGAGGTCTCCTGTTTGAGTTTGGGGATGCCGGCTGCCCTGGCGAGAGGATCGTTGTTGTCGGAGATGCGGGACTGCACCAGCTTGTTACCGGCGAAGGAGGTCAGTGTATTGCTGAAATTGATCTGCTGTAAAGAGGGGGCCCGATAGCCGGTGCTGATGGAACCTCTTATATTCAGGTTGTCCATAAGCTTATACCGGGTGGCCAGTTTCACCGTGGCGACGGAGCCGAAATCGGAGTAATGTTCGAAGCGGACCGCGCCGTCCAGCAGCCAGGCGTCGGTGACATTCAGCTCGGCATCGGCGTAAAGCCCCAGGTTGGTGCGATGGGCCGTCCTGACGTCGTCGGGGGCGAAACCGGGGAAGCCCTGTGAACCGGAGGCCGGAGCGCGCAGCGAGTCGTCATTGCCATCGCCCACCAGGTTGGGATAAATACGCTGAGTCGAATCGTAGGCGCCCCAGGAGCCGTATTCTCCCTGGTAGATAGAGTAGCGTTCGTACCGGAATTCGGCGCCCAGGCCCAGGTTAAGCCCTTTGGCGACGGAGCTGATAGATTTGCTGAGATCCAGGTTGAGCGTGTTCTGCAGGAAATTGAAACCACCGTCGTCGAAATGGTTGGGCGTGGTCTGGCCGATCCGGGAAGCATTGAATGTCTTGTCGCCGAAGAAGTGGAAATCGTTGCGGCCCAGGGTATTGCTCAGGTCCCAGTTCCATCGGCTGCCCGTCGTACCTCTTATCCCAAGGGCAATAGATTCATCCTGTATATGCGTTTGTATATGGGGGTTAAAATATGTCTCACCGTCATTTGTCTTCCGCATGATGCTGGGTACGTAAAGGAGATTGGCATTGTTGTCGATGGGAAACCTGTCGGGCTTGGCGCTCCAGTTGCGGGAGTAAGCATAGGCATCGGATGCCTTGTAATTGTATCCTCCGAAAGAATAGAAGGTGGTGTTGGCGCTGACGGGCAACTCCATATTGTACATGATCCCTCCGGAGGTCAGCGACGCGTCGCCCATAGCCCGCCGTCCGCTGTTGATATAGGGAAGACCGTCCTTTTTATTTTGCCAGTTGGTAGTATCCGCCTGGCGATAGGTCTTTCCCTGGGTGAGGAAGTCGGCGCCGATGTTGATGAATCCGCCTTTTTTTCCAAGGGCGATGCCATCGTCCAGGGATAGCGTAAAGGTGTTCCCATCGATGGCGCTGCCGGAATAGTATTGATTGCCCGCGTTGAATTTCCGGGCGTTGAATTTATTGTCATAGTAGCCGCTCCAGCCCGCATTGACCGAGAGGTGGCCAGGATCCTTTTTAAGGATGATGTTGATGACGCCGGCGATAGCATCCGAGCCATATTGGGCGGAAGCGCCGTCACGAAGTATCTCTATCCTGTCGACGGATGCTTCGGGAAAGGCATTCAGGTCTACTCCGGAAGCCCCTCTGCCACGGGTGCCGAACAGGGCGACAAAGGCCGTCTGGTGTCTTCTTTTACCGTTGATGAGCACCAGGGTCTGGTCGGGTCCCAGGCCGCGCAGGGTACCAAGATCGATGTGGTCCGCGCCGTCCGCGCCGCTCTGTTTATTATAGTTGAAGGAAGGAGCTGCAACGTTGAGCACCGATGTGAGGTCCATCTTGGCCGTAGGGAGGTCCACCTGGTTGATCTTGATGATATCCACCGGCACGGGTGTTTCGGTCTTGGCCCTGCCTGCGCCGCGGCTGCCTACAAAGACGATCTCCTTCAGCTCGGATGAGATGGGTTCCATGGCGATGGTGATATTCGTCTCATTGGAGTTGACCCCTACTGTTTGTTTAACATAACCGATGCTGGTGATCTCCAGGATATCGCCAGGCCGGGCCGAAAGGGTAAAACCGCCATTGTTGCCTGTGTAAGTCCCTCCTTTTGAATTCTTTAGCTTTATAGATGCGCCCTCGATCGGAGCCCCGCTTTTGGCATCGACCACCTTCCCCGTAAGGGTAATTTGGGCATGCGCATAGATATATGCAATTAGCAGTATGCTTAGCAGAATCGGTTTTCTCATACAATTTTATTTGGTTGCTTCAATTTAATAATAAATTATTAAAATGAGCCTTTCAACTGTAACTAGTTGAGTGAAATTGCTCAAACAATATGTATATGCGCCACCGGGCGGTCTCTTTGATCGGTATCAGTACTGTTCCTGTTCGCTGGGGAAGTCGCGGGATTTGACGTCGTGGATGTATTGCTGGATGGCCGTCGTGGTTTGTTCATGCAGGTCGAGATAGCGGCGGAGGAAGCGGGGCTTGAATTCGGTGTTGATACCCAGCAGGTCGTGCATGACCAGCACCTGTCCGTCGCAGTACTTCCCTGCTCCGATGCCGATGGTAGGGATATGGAGGCTCTCGGAGACCTCTTTTGCCAGCTGGGCGGGTATCTTCTCCAGGACCAGTCCGAAACAGCCTGCTTCTTCCAGGATACGGGCGTCTTTTTTTAATTTCTCTGCCTCGGCCTCTTCTTTGGCGCGGACGGTATAGGTCCCGAACTTATAGATGGACTGCGGGGTCAGACCCAGGTGACCCATGACCGGAACGCCGGCCGCCAGTATCCTTTTTACGGATTCGAGGATCTCTTCCCCTCCTTCCATTTTGACCGCATGGGCGCCCGTCTCCTTCATGATACGGATAGCGGAGGCCAGGGCCTCTTTGGAGTTGGACTGATAGGAGCCAAAAGGGAGGTCTACGACGACAAAGCTCCGGTTGACGGCACGCAGTACCGAGGAGGCATGGTAGATCATCTGGTCCAGGGTGATGGGAAGCGTCGTTTCATGACCCGCCATGACATTGGAGGCGGAATCGCCTACCAGGATGACGTCGATGCCTGCTGCGTCGAAGATCTTGGCAAAGGAATAATCGTAGGCCGTGATCATGGATATCTTCTCCCCGGTGAGCTTCATTTTCTGCAGCGTGTGGGTCGTAACTTTTTTGACGTCTACGTGTACTGACATGGGGAAAGATTTTATGATAGTCCCAGGCAACGGACCTGTGGTCCGTTTCGGCCTGGCAAGTTAGGGATTTTAATCAGGAACACCCTTTTTTTTCAGGTCGTCGTACAGGTGCTGGATGAGGCCATCCGCCAACCCGATCTTTGGGACATAGATCTCCAGTGCATTGGCCCAGCGCATGACATTGATATAGATCAGCAGCGCGGGTACGATGACGTCGGCTCTGTCCTCCCGTAACTTGTAGAGTCGCATACGGTCCGGTAGCGAAAAGTTCGAGAATTCCTTATAATAATCCTTTAGCAGATCGATATGCAGTGATTTACCTTCTTTGCGTTTGGACAGGGAAAAGATCTTGTTGATATTTCCGCCGGAGCCGATGGCTACGATGTTGTTAGGATAATCCTTTGTCTCTTTTTTTATAAAATCCTTCATGTTCTCCCACTGGCCCTCCGTGACCTGTCCTTTTAACAGGCGGATGGTACCGATGTTGAAACTGGCGGAGAAGACCAGCTTATTGCCGGCGAAGAAGGTGAGCTCCGTGCTGCCACCGCCTACGTCGATGTAGAGGTAGGCGTGGTCCTTGTCCATATTCTCCGCAATGTGATTTTCGTAGATGAGGGACGCTTCGCTGCCACCGCTGATGACCTCGATGGGTATGCCTGTTTCGTCTTTGACCCTGTCGATGATTTCCCGGGCATTGATGGCATCCCGCATGGCCGAGGTAGCGGCTGCTTTGATATGACGGACTCCATAGGCATCAAGGAGGTGTTTATAGGCCTTGATGGTATGAAGGATCATGTTCACCCGTTCGGGGGATATCTCTTTTTTCTCGAACACGTCGAAACCAAGGCGGAGGGGGACGCGAACCAGGTTGATCTTATTGAATTCAGCCTTGCCGTTGTTGATAATTACATCTGAGATAAGCAGCCTTGCCGCGTTGCTCCCGATATCAATAGCTGCTAGTCGCATGGGTCATTCGTGGTTTTTTGAGATGGTTGTTCAACTGGCGGAAGCAATGCCATCCCGGGTGATGGTGGGGGGCAGGGGGATAGCTTCTTCCCCATGATGGGCTTTGTGATATAGATAATTATAGATCTCTATCTGCGACCTCACTTTTAGCTCCGGGTGATCTTTTTTGTATTTATTCATCAGTTCATTGTCCAGCCATCGGGCCTTTACGTTATCTGTTAACTGGATGTCCAGTATCTTATTCAGCTCGTGCTGGATGCTGGGGTCCAGAATGGGGCAGGTGGCTTCCACTCTGTGATCCAGGTTGCGCACCATCCAGTCGGCCGAAGATATATAAACTTTCTCTTTCCCGTTGTTGCCGAAGATGAATATTCGGGCGTGTTCGAGATATTCGTCGATGATGCTGACCGCCTTGACCGGGATGGGGAACTTGCTGTTCTCGGTGAACATGCAGAATATGCCTCTGACGATGAGCTTTATTTCCACGCCGGCACGAGCTGCTTCATAAAGCTTGTCGATAAGCTCTTCGTCCGAGAGGGAGTTCATCTTCATCGTCATGGTGGCCGGCTTTTTCTCCTTTGCCAGCTTGATCTCCCGATTGATCATCCGTATCAGCTCGCGGCGCAGGCTGGTCGGGCATGGGATCAGGGTCTTGCAGGCCTTGAGGGGGGTTGTGCCTTCCTTCCATTTTTCCAGGTAATTGAAGATCCTGTTGACATCCGCCATTATATGCCTGTCGGAAGTCAGAAGGCAGTGATCGCCGTAGACTTTTGCCGTCTTTTCATTCAGATTGCCTGTGCTGACAAATCCGTAGTGAATGGTAAAGTTGTTGATACGCTTCTTTATAAGACAGATCTTGGCGTGTATCTTCATATTGGGGATACCGAATAGCACTTTGACCCCTTCATCCTCCAGCCTTTCTTTCCATTCCAGGTTAGCTTCTTCGTCAAAGCGGGCGCGTAATTCCAGCACGACCGTGACATGTTTACCATTCCGTACGGCATTGACCAGGGCATTGATGATCTTGGAATTGGCTGCCAGCCTGTAACAGGTGATCTTGATAGTGGTGACATTGGGGTCTATGGCGGCCTCCCTCAGCATGTCGATCACCGGGTTGAAGGAGTGATAGGGGAAGTGTAGCATGACGTCCTGGTCCAGCACGACATCCGTCACTCTAGGTGTTTTTACCAGCAGCGGATGGGTAAATGGTTTTTTCCGCTGGCCTTTTTTGGGGAACACGTCCGGGAAGTCCATGAAGTGACGGAAATTATGGATACGGCCACCCGGCATCAGGTTGTCCTTGCGGGCGAGGTTTAATCTTTTGATCAGATAATCCAGCAATCCATGATCCATTTCCTTATCGTATACAAAACGTACCGGCTTGCCGTGGCGGCGATTTTTCAATCCTTTTTCGATCTTTTGGATCAGCGTGGTAGAGACGTCGTTGTCGATGTCTATTTCGGCGTCGCGGGTGACCTTGAATATCCAGGAGTCGTACGTGTCGTATCCGAAATAGGAGAAGATGTTCCGGAGATTGTAGCGGATGATGTCCTCCAGTAATATAATATGATGTTCGTCCAGGGCGGGGGAGGGGAGCTGTACGAAACGTCCCAGCACCCGGCTGGGGATCTCTATCAGCGCATATTTATGCCGCATGCTGCCGTCCTGCCGGGAGAGCACTACGCCTAAATAAATGGATTTGTCCCGCAGATAAGGGAATTGCGGGATGCTTTCGACCATCAGGGGGATGATATTGGAGCGTATCTCCTCTTCAAAATAATTTTGGATGAATTGCTGCTGGGTATGGTCCAGCTCTTTTTCGGTGACCAAAAAAATCTTTTCCTTTTCCAGCTCTTTACGGATGTCGCTCCAGATCGTGTCGAACTCCTCGTTCTGTTCGAGCACCATGGATTGTATGTCGTTCAATATTTTGTCAGGGGATGCTTCCAGGTGCATATTGATCTTCGCCCGCCGGCCGCTGTATTCGATCATCCTTTTCAGGGTTGCCACCCTGACCCGGAAGAATTCGTCCATATTGTTGGAGAAGATGCCCAGAAAGCGTATCCTTTCCCGGAGAGGAGCGGAAGGATCCGCGGCCTCTTGTAGAACCCTGCCATTGAATGAAAGCCAAGAAATGTCCCTTGCTATTGTTTTTCTTTTCATTAAATCTGCCATTAAACCCATTTTGCGCAAAGTAGATAAAGCAAAAGGGAACGGTAAATTAATTAATTATTAAATACTATCCGTCAACGGTCATCGTCCATTGGTCAAAGATCGTTGGATATGGCTGAGTGACTCAGTAGCTTAGAGAAAAATTAATCTTATGCACATCTTCAAGTTCTGGATAGTAGCCGGCACTGCCCTGGCGTTGTGCGGCGTCGCGATGGGGCAATCGCCCGATGCGGCCTGGCCTTTTTATGGCTGCAATGCGGGGGGCGAGCGTTATGCCGGACTACGGCAGATCAACGACGGCAATGTCGGTCGTCTGAAACCGGTGTGGGTCTATCGCACCGGTGAGCTAAAGACATATGAAGGGACAGGGGTTTCGGAGAAAGCTGCTTTTGAAACTACGCCCATCATGATCGGGGGAGTATTGTATTTCAGTACGCCCAGCGACAGGGTAATAGCCATTGGAGCAGCCGACGGGAAGGAAAAATGGGTATTCGATCCCCATGTGGATCTGCACCGGGATTATTCGGAAGTGAGCTCGAGGGGTGTTGCGTCCTGGCCTGCCGGGGAGTCGCCGAAGAGAATATTTATCGGCACCATCGATGGCCGGCTGATCGCGCTGGATGCAGCGACCGGGCAGCCCGTCCCAGGTTTTGGGAACGGGGGGACGGTGGACCTGAAGGAAGGGCTTGGGGGTGATATAGCGGAGACATCCCCGCCAGCCATTATCGGCGACCTGGTGATCGTTGGCGCTTCCCTGGGAGACAATCAGCGGATAGATTATCCGCCCGGATTGGTTAGGGCGTATTCCGTCCGGGACGGACGGCTGCAATGGAGCTGGGATCCTATTGCAGTACATGATCCCCGGGACAGCGCTGCCGCAACATGGGTTGGCCCGTATGCTTTTCGGACCGGAGGGGCCAATGCCTGGTCTGTCCTTTCCACCGACGCTGCCCGCGGACTTGTTTTCGTTCCCGCCACCAGTCCCAGCCCTGATTATTTTGGCGGTGAAAGGAAGGGGGCGAACTTGTATGCCAACTCTATTGTCGCCTTGCATGCCGCCACCGGCAAGATGGCCTGGTATTTCCAGGTGGTGCATCATGACCTATGGGACTTTGACATCGCGGCGCAACCGATGCTGATCGACGTAACGAAGGATGGACGAAAGGTGGCGGCTGTGGCAGTGGGGACGAAGATGGGGCATATATTTATTCTCGACAGGGAGACAGGAAAGCCATTATTCCCGGTGGAGGAGCGGCCTGTGCCCGCATCTACTATAGAAGGGGAAGAGGCATCGCCTACGCAGCCATTTCCGGTGCTGCCGGCTCCTCTGGGAATACAGGGGTTCAGTGTAGCCGATGCCTGGGGACCAACGCCGGCGGATAAGGCCGAAGCTGTCCGGCGGGTGGAGGGTTTGTTGAATAAGGGGCCGTTCACGCCGCCCAGCTCCCAGGGCAGTATTATGGCGCCGGGCAATGTGGGAGGGATCCATTGGGGAGGGATGTGCTATGATCCGGTGCATGAGTGGTTGATAACCAATATTAATCAGTTGCCAGCCGTGATCAGAATGCTGCCCAGGGAGAAGGTGGGACAGATGGAAAGAGAGAATGAAGAAATATTGAGGGCCGAGACGGGAAGGCAATTGGGGACCCCTTATGTGATGAAGCGGGACTATCTTTTAAAGACCAATGCGGACGGTTATCTTATGCAGAGCAGGCCACCCTGGGGGACTTTGCTGGCAATTGACCTTCACACCGGACATCGTGTATGGGAAGTGCCTTTGGGATATATGATGGACCTTCAGAAATATCCTGAAGCCAGGAATTGGGGCTCTATTAACTTTGGTGGCGCTATCGTTACAGGAGGCAATCTTATCTTTGTGGCGGCCAGTATGGATAGTCATTTGAGGGCTTTTGACAGGAGAAATGGGACATTATTGTGGGAGTACCAGCTGCCTGCAGGGGGGCAAGCGACTCCAATGAGCTATTCCATTGGCGGTAAGCAGTATATCGTAATTGCCGCCGGGGGACATGGAAAACTGAAGACTCCATTGGGGGATTTCCTGATGGCGTTCGCATTGGAATAACCAGGACGGCCCCCCGGTCCGTTTGGGAGTAATCCACAGGTGTGAACAACTCGTTGAAAAAAAAGCATTTTCTTTTTGAGAATTGGGAGGGTTTAAGTACCTTTGCCGTCCTAAAAATTGTGTCATGGCAAGAGTTTGTCAAATTACGGGTAAGGTTCCTATCGGCGGGAACAGTGTATCGCACTCAAATATAAAGACTAAGCGCAGGTTCTTACCCAACTTGCAAACCAAGCGCTTTTTCCTGGCCGAAGAAGACAAGTGGATCACCCTGAAGGTATCTTCGGAAGGTCTGCGCACCATCAACAAGAATGGTCTGTATACGATTGTAAAGCAATTGAGAGCTAACGGCGAAAAGATTTAAATTATTCTAAACTGTCCAAACTATGGCAAAGAAAGGCAGCAGGGTTCAGGTAATCCTCGAATGTACCGAGCATAAGAACAGCGGTAAGCCTGGTACCAGCCGGTATATCACTACCAAGAACAAGAAGAACACTCCTGAGCGTCTGGAGCTGAAGAAGTTCAACCCGATTTTAAAGAAAGTAACTGTTCATAAAGAAATTAAATAACCATGGCAAAGCAAGCAAAAACCGCGATCAAAACGAAGGATGCCAAGGCTGCTGCCGAGGCCAAGAACTGGACAAAAGTGATCCGCGCTGTGCGCAGTTCTAAGACAGGGGCTTATACCTTCAAGGAAGCCATTGTGCACAAGGACAAGATCAAGGAATTCCTGGCTCAAAAGTAATTGTTCGGGTTAAGTAAGATTTATAAAAGCTGTCTCTGATCAGGGGCAGCTTTTTACGTTATTTTCCACCTACGGATCATTGGTACATTTAATGTTTAATCAGATTATATGGGATTTTTAGATAAGCTTTTCGGCAAGAAGGAAAAAGAAAGTCTGGACCAGGGGCTGCAAAAGACCAAGGAAGGGTTCCTGTCGCGGCTGTCCAAGGCTATCGCTGGCAAGAGCACGGTGGATGAGGAAGTGCTGGACCATCTGGAGGATGCCCTGGTGAGTGCGGATGTAGGCGTCGATACCACCGTGCAGATCATCAAACAGATAGAGAAGCGGGTGGCTAAGGACAAGTATCTGAACACGTCCGAGCTGAATAGGATATTGCAGGAAGAGATCGAGACATTGCTGGTGGATGCGCCGGAGCAGTCCTATCGGGATTTTACCGTGCCTGCCGGACATAAGCCGCATGTGATCCTCGTGGTGGGGGTGAATGGAGTAGGGAAGACGACGACCATTGGCAAACTGGCGTATAATTTCAAGAAGGCCGGCAAGTCCGTGTTATTGGGCGCTGCCGATACCTTCCGGGCAGCGGCGGTGGATCAGCTGACCATCTGGAGCCAGCGGGTGGGAGTGCCCATCGTAAAGCAGGGTATGGGATCCGATCCCGGTGCGGTGGCTTTCGATTCGGTGCAGAGCGGAGTGGCCCGCGACGTGGATGTGGTCATCATCGATACGGCCGGCCGGCTGCATAATAAAGCGCATTTAATGGAGGAGCTTAGTAAAATAAGTCGTGTGATCAAGAAGATCATGCCGGATGCACCGCATGAGGTGCTACTGGTACTGGATGGTTCAACGGGGCAGAATGCGCTTGAGCAGGCCCGTCAGTTCACGGCCGCCACGGATGTCACGGCGCTGGCTATTACAAAGCTGGATGGTACCGCCAAGGGAGGCGTGGTGCTGGCAATTGCCAATCAGTTCAAAATACCGGTGAAATTTATTGGAGTGGGAGAGAAGATGGAGGATCTGCTGGTTTTTGACAAGCACGAATTCGTAGACAGCTTATTCTCATTAGAAAAGCCCGCCTAAACGAGCCGGAGGCTCGTTGTCCGATGGACAGACTGGCGGGCTTTTCAGAGCTATTTAGAAAGTATATTTAACACCCAGCCCGCCCCAGACGTCGACATAAGTGTGACTTGCCAGTTCCAGGTAAGGATTTATATCCAGGCTCAGCGCAATAGGGGCGCCATTGATCTTATATTCCAGACCTAATATGCCGTCGATGCCCAGGGAAAGTCCGCCGTCGCGGTAGTAGTAATCACCGTGATACCATCCGCCGTTGTACCAGCCGATGTGGGCGCCGGGGCCTACATACCATTTCAGACCGGGAGCGCTGCTGGTGACGTCTCCATGTAATTCATAAAAACCAGTGAAACGGAAACCGTGGTCCCAGAAGTTGGCCAGACCTTCCAGGGCCGCATTATCTTGAATAAAGTGTTTGATAGTGATAGATCCGGGCCAGAATTTGACCCCGACTGCTGTCTGATAGTCGCTGCCCATGGATTGGGCCGATGTTCTTCCGATAGTGATAAATGCCAGTACTGAAAATAAAATCAAGGCTTTTCTCATAATTGTTCAATTTGAGCAAAGTTATGGAAAAACTGTGCCAAGTTTGGCTGTAAGAGCTAATACGCTGAAACCCAATAGGCTGGCCAGAAGGGAAGCGGCCAGGATGGCGATCTTGGAGAACTGAATGATGCCAGGGGCGTCGAAGGCAAGGTTGGTGATAAAAATGGACATGGTAAAGCCGATGCCCGCCAGGATACCCATGCCGAGAAGATGGGACCAGCGGATATCTTCGGGCAGGCGGCAAAGGCCGGTACGGATGGCCAGCCAGCAGCAGAGCAGGATACCCAGCGGCTTGCCCAGCACCAGTCCCGAGAGGATACCCAGGCTATTGGCAGTGCCCAGGCTGGCAGACCAGCCCGAGGAAAGAAGGATACCCGTATTGGCCAGGGCAAATAAGGGTAGAATGAGGAAAGCTACCGGTTTGTGAAGGACATGTTGGATAGTCTCCGACGGATTGATGGCGGGGGCTTTCCGGAAGGGTATGGCAAAGGCCAGCAGTACGCCGCTGAGCGTAGCGTGGATGCCTGAACGCAGCATGCAATACCACATGACAATGCCGGGAATAATATAAAACATAACCTTGTTGACCTTGAACCTGTTCAGGAGCAGGAGTAGGAGGAATATGCCCAGGGCGAATGCCAGCCAGGTGAAGGAGAGGGTCTTTGTATAAAAGATGGCGATAACGATGATGGCGCCCAGATCGTCGATAATGGCCAGGGCAGTGAGGAAGATCTTTACGGAAGTGGGGACCTTATTCCCCAGGAGGGAAAGCACTCCCAACGCAAAGGCGATATCGGTGGCCATGGGGATGCCGATGCCGCTCTGGGTAGGGCTGCCATGATTGAAAAGGAAATGGATGCCTGCCGGGACCAGCATACCGCCTATGGCCGCTATGATGGGAAGAAGGGCTTTTTTAAAGTCGGCCAGCTCCCCGATATAGAGTTCCCGCTCTATCTCCAGTCCTACCAGGAGAAAAAATATGGCCATGAGGCCGTCATTGACCCAGTGTTCGACGCCATGCCAGAAATGGAGCCAGCCTTCGCCTGCGCCTGAATTTGTCAGAAGGATGGATAGGATCGTACAGCCGACCAGGATGAGGCCGCCAGCTTTTTCGCTGTCGAAAAATTCCCTGAATAGTTTGGTGAGCGCGGGAGTAGTCATATATTCTAAAGATAGCCCAATAGTTGGTACCTTTGCGAACTTACAGGAACCCCTGGAAGGGGTTCGACCAGAACTGTAGGTTCCGACCGAGAAGGAGCGTGTCGAAGCAGCTCCGACGAAGGTCTCAGACATAAAGATATGAAGTCAAAAACATTAAAACGGGACAAGGTAAATATCATCACCTTAGGATGTAGCAAGAACATGGTAGACAGCGAGGTATTGAGCGGGCAGCTGCGTGCCAACGACATCGATGTGGTGCATGAGAGCGGCAAAGAAGATCACAATATCGTCGTGGTAAATACCTGTGGGTTTATCGACAAGGCCAAGGAGGAGTCTGTCAATACTATCCTGGAACAGGTGGCTTTAAAAAAGTCGGGTAACCTGGACAAGGTATATGTCACCGGGTGTCTTAGCCACCGGTATCGGGAAGACCTTGAAAAGGAGATCCCCGAGGTGGATGCCTGGTTTGGCACTATGGAGCTGCCCCTGATGTTAAAGCAGTTCGAAGCCGATTATAAGGCCGAGCTGCTGGGGGAAAGACTACTGGCGACGCCGAAACATTATGCATATCTAAAGATATCGGAAGGGTGCAACCGGACCTGTGCCTTTTGCGCCATCCCGCTGATGCGGGGCGGACATGTGAGCCGGCCCATCGAGGAGCTGGTAAAGGAGGCCGAGGGGCTGGTCCGGAAAGGAGTCAGGGAAGTGATGCTGATCGCGCAGGAGCTGACCTATTATGGGCTGGATATCTACAAACAGCGGATGCTGCCCGAGCTGCTGCATAGACTGGCAGATGTGAAAGGCCTGGAGTGGATACGTCTCCATTATGCCTATCCTTCCAAATTCCCCCTGGAGATACTGGATGTAATGCGGGAAAGGGACAATATCTGTAATTATCTGGACATGCCGTTGCAGCATGCCAGCGACAACATGCTAAAAGCCATGCGTCGTCAGATCACCCGTGGAGAAATGACCGATCTTATTCACGCCATTCGGGACAGAGTCCCCGGCATTTGCCTTCGCACAACATTGATCGCGGGATTCCCCGGCGAGACGGAGCGGGATGTGGAAGAGCTTAAAGAGTTCTTACAGGAGCATCGCTTTGACAGGGTAGGGATCTTCACCTATTCGCACGAAGAAGGGACTTCCGCGCACGACCTGGCCGATGATGTGCCTGCCGCAGAGAAGCAACGCAGGGCGGAAGAAGTCATGGAAGTACAGCAGGAAATATCGTATGAGAAGAACCAGGAGAAGGTAGGGCAGGTGTTCAAGACCATCATCGATAAGAAGGAGGCGGGCAGATGGTTGGGGCGTACGGAATTCGACTCGGTAGAAGTAGATAATGAAGTGATCATACATAGTAAGGAGAAGCTTCCTGTCGGAGAGTTCGTGCAGGTGAAGATCACAAAGGCCTACGATTATGACCTGGAAGGGGAAGTAGTTAAAAGTTAAAAAAACTTTATCAATATGTCATTCAAAGATGCCAGCGTACAGGAAATTGACCAGGTGATGCAGGAAGCCTGGAAGGCTTTTCAACAATACCGGAAGACGACATTAAAACAACGAGCGGATCTGATGCGGACCATCGGGACGGAGATGGAGGCTATCGGAGATGAGCTGATACGGGTAGTGATGGAAGAGACGCATCTCCCCGAAGCCCGGGTAAAAAATGAAAGAGCAAGAACCATTTTTCAGCTGACCAGTTATGCAGCCGCCTGTGAGGCGGGACATTGGCTGGAGGCGCGGATCGATACCGCCGTACCCGACAAAGGCGATCCCGATATTCGCAAGATGCAGGTGCCGTTAGGCCCCGTCGTGGTATTTGGAGCCAGCAATTTTCCTTTCGCCTATTCGACGGCGGGAGGAGATACGGCTTCTGCCCTGGCGGCAGGATGTCCCGTGGTGGTGAAGGCGCATCCCGCGCATGCACGGACCTCTGAGCTGGTGGCAAAGGCTATCTTCAGGGCCGTTGAAAAATGCGGGCTGCCAAAGGGAGTATTTGGTCATGTGCATGGGGCCAGCTTCGAGACCGGCAAAGCCCTGGTTACGCATCCCCATACCCGTGCCGTTGGGTTTACGGGTAGTTATGGTGGAGGGAAAGCATTATTTGACTGGGCCAATCAGCGCAAGACACCCATACCTGTATTTGCAGAGATGGGGAGCATCAATCCCATCTTCCTTTTACCTGATAAGTTAAAACAATCCGCCAAAGAGGTGGCCGGGCTTTATGCAGGCTCTATTACTTTGGGTACGGGGCAATTCTGTACCAATCCCGGATTGATCATCGGCATCGACAATGAGGACCTTCAGACCTTCATCCATGAATTAGGCGATGCCATCAAAAAGATCGCGCCTGGCACGATGTTGCATCCCGGCATTGCAAAGGCCTATGGAGAAAAGAGAAAGGCTGCGCTGGAGCAAAAAGAGGTGGAGACCGTGGCTGTGTCGGAGGTTCCTGCGAAAGACCAGCAGGGTGTGCCCACTATTGCAACGGCCACGGCCCTGGCTTTCTTTAATAATCCTCTGCTGCACCAGGAGGTGTTCGGGCCTTATTCCTTGATCATTCGCTGCGCCGATAAGGCAGAGCTGCTGACGGTGGCTGAGCATCTGGAAGGACAGCTTACGAGCACGCTGATGGCCACTGAAAAAGATATGAAGGATCATGCCGGATTGGTGGACCATGTGCAGGACATCTGCGGAAGATTTATCCTTAATGGTGTGCCTACGGGGGTACGGGTGGCGCTTTCCATGCAGCATGGAGGCCCTTTCCCCGCTACTACGGACAGTCGATTCACTTCGGTAGGTGCCGATGGCATCAAACGCTGGGTGCGTCCTCTCAGTTTCCAGAACTGGGCAGATAATCTTTTGCCGGACGCTTTAAAGAACAGCAATCCCCTGAGCATTTGGAGGATGGTGAATGACAAGCTCACCGACAATGCCATCGCATAACCAGATCTAACATGAAGAAAACATTTTTCTGTATCGACGCACACACCTGTGGGAATCCCGTGCGATTGGTAGCAGGCGGAGGACCTGTTTTGGAAGGAAAGAACATGAGCGAGAAGCGGCAGCATTTTTTAAAGGAATACGACTGGATCCGAAAGGGGCTGATGTTCGAGCCGAGAGGACATGATATGATGAGTGGCAGCATTCTCTATCCGCCGCATGATCCGCAGAACGATGTGGCAGTACTTTTCATAGAGACCAGCGGCTGTCTGCCTATGTGCGGGCATGGCACTATCGGCACCATTACCATAGCCCTGGAAGAGGGGCTGATCCAGCCAAAGAAACCCGGGTTCGTCCGGATGGAGGCGCCGGCGGGACTGGTATTGATCGAATACCGGCAGGAGGGGAAGAAGGTAAAGTCCGTGAAGCTGACAAATGTCCCTGCCTACCTTGCGGCGGAGAATGTCGAAGTAGAATGTCCCGACCTGGGCAAGCTGCGGGTGGATGTTTCCTATGGGGGTAATTTTTATGCCATTGTAGACCTACAGGAAAATTTCAAAGGACTTGAACATTATTCTGCTGATCAATTGATTAGCTGGAGTCGGGTGATGCGCAAACGTATCAACGAAACCAATCGGTTCGTACATCCCGAGAACCCCACGATCCACAGCTGTACGCATATTTTGTGGACGGGCAAAACCATCGATGCCGGTGCTACCGCCCGGAATGCCGTGTTCTATGGGGATAAGGCCATCGACAGGAGTCCCTGCGGGACCGGAACTTCCGCGCGGATGGCCCAGTGGTTTGCCAAAGGCAAACTAAAGGAGGGGGATGTCTTTGTACATGAGAGCATCATCGGCAGCAGCTTTACGGGCAGGGTAGAGAAGGCGACGAGTGTTGCGGGTAAGCCAGCCATTGTTCCCAGCATCGAGGGATGGGCGAAGGTCTATGGGTATAACACCATTACCATTGATCCCGACGATGACCCGTATGCATATGGATTTCAGGTATTGTAAACAAACCTGTCACTTGTCTGTTGTGGTGTGCGGTAACCAGGAATTCGCCTGATATCCCTATTTTTAGCTTATGGATTGGAATCCGCATCATTTACCATACCGGCAGACAGGCTATTTTTCAAAGATCATTACCGACTATCTGGACAGGGCCAGCGCACTGACGTCCTTTTATGAACACCCGGTGACCCCGGAAGGGGTCCGGGCTTCACTGGAGGCGCGCAAGAAGACGCGTGTAGACCGAAAGACCCTGGTCGAGGCGTTGAAAGAGCAATACCAGGCCGTGGAGGCCGCAACGCAGGTTACGGCCAATATCGACAGGCTGCTGGATGAAAATACTTTCACCGTATGTACGGCGCATCAGCCGGCCATCTTTACAGGGCCTCTTTATTTTATTTATAAGATCGTACATGCTATTAAGCTGGCGGATAAATTAAACAAGGATATCCCCGACAAACACTTCGTGCCCGTCTTTTTTATGGGCAGCGAGGACGCCGATCTCGAAGAGTTGGGTAATATCCATCTCAATGGAGAGAAGCTGGAGTGGATAACCAAACAAACGGGAGCTGTCGGTCGCATGAACACAAAGGGACTCGAAAGGATCATCGACAGGGTGGAAGGAGAGCTGTCTGTACAACCCCATGGCCGCCCGCTGATGGAGAAGGTAAAGGAGTGCTATCTCAAGAGTCCCGATATACAAACGGCGACGTTGCGTCTGCTGCACTGGCTGTTTGGCGAATATGGGCTGGTGGTGCTGATCCCTGACAGCGTCCGTCTCAAGCGGCTGATGATACCCGTTTTTGAGGATGATCTTTTTCAGCAGACGCCCTGTCGCATTGTGGAAGAGACTATTGGACGCATACCCGATCCATACAAGGTACAGGCCAATCCTCGCCCTATCAACCTCTTCTATTTGAAAGGGGATCTCCGGGGAAGGATCGAGAAGATAGGGGATGTCTATAAGGTGCACGAATCCACGCTGGAGTTTACACCGGAGGCCATACGGGAGGAACTGCATAATTACCCCGACAGATTTAGCCCCAATGTTATTTTGAGGGGACTTTTCCAGGAGACCATACTACCAAATATCGCATTTATTGGTGGAGGTGGGGAGACCGCGTACTGGATGGAGCTGAAGGATCTCTTTCATCATTATGGAAGACCTTTTCCCATGCTGATCCTCCGAAACTCGTTCCTGCTGGTGGAGAAACTATGGGCTGAGCGGACGTTTCATGCAGGTCTTGCGGTGGAGGACCTGTTCCGTCCGGAAGATGCGTTGCTGAATGAGCTGGTCAGGCGGGAGTCGCAACAGCAGCTGAGCATGGAGAAGGAGCTGGAGGCAGCAGAGCGGTACTATGGCGCCCTGAAGGAAAGGGCGCGCCCCGTCGACCCAACGCTGGTGCAGCATGTGGAAGCCTTGCAGGCAAAGGCTTTGCGGCCTTTGAAGGAAATGGAGAAAAAACTGTTGAAGGCGGAGAAGAGAAAGTTTGCCGACCAGCAACGGCATATCCATGCCTTACGCTCCGCTTTATTCCCATTGAATGGGTTGCAGGAAAGGATCGATAACTTCATGCCCTGGTATGCTGAAAAAGGGCCGGCTTTTATAAAAGACATCTATACTTACTCCCTGACATTGGAACAGGAATTCGTCGTGCTGATGGAAGGTCACAGGTAAGTCACTGTTTGCAGATCCAGTTGCGGATCGAATGTATACAGGCGGGGAACCCCGGTTGGCAGGTCCACCGTGGATATCTTATCCTCGCCGATGTGCTCCAGGTGCATCATGAGGGCGCGCAGGCTGTTGCCATGGGCAACGATCAGGATATTTTCTCCTTTTTTAAGATAGGGCTCGATCTCCCGGACATAGTAAGGGATCACGCGATGGGCGGTATCTTCCAGGCTTTCCCCTCCGGGTGGGCGTACATTATAACTTCTCCTCCAAATGGCGACTTGCTCATCGCCGTACTTTTTTGCAGTCTCCGCCTTATTGAGACCTTGCAATTGCCCATAATTACGTTCGTCGAGGGCTTTGTCACGGGTCACCGGCAGCTGGGGTTGATGGGTTTCTTCTAAAATTATGTCCAGTGTTTCGATGGCCCGTCGCAGTATAGAAGTAAAGCATCGTGAAAAGCGGATATGGGCCAGCTTTTTTCCGGCTGAGCGGGCTTCTTCGCGGCCGAGAGGAGTCAGGTCTACGTCTACCTCCCCGGTGAAACGGTTCTCGAGATTCCAGGCTGACTGGCCATGACGGACGATGGTTAAGAGCGGCATAGCTATAAAGATAAAGTAATCACAATTTGCTAACGATAGTTTTTTATATTCACCATACATACCATTAAATCAAAACAAGTGTCACAGGAGAAAGCCATAAAGAAGACCAGGAGTATCCGGACGCGTATAGCCAAGACCTGGAAAGTATTAGGGCCCGGGATGATCACCGGAGCCAGCGATGACGATCCGTCAGGCATTGCCACCTACTCACAGGCAGGGGCCGGCTTTGGGTTGAGCACTTTATGGACGGCATTGATCACCTTCCCGCTGATGGCATCCATACAGGAGATGTGCGCCCGGATAGGGGTTGTAACCTGTAAGGGTTTGAGCGGTGTATTGCGGGAGCATTATTCGCGGAAACTGGGAATTGCGATGATGGTATTCAGCTTTCCAGCCATTGTAATGAACATCGGGGCTGATATCGAGGGGATGGGGGCTGTGGCGCATATGCTATTGCCGGCCGTGCCGGTATTTGCCTTCGAGCTCATATTTACGGCGATGATCCTTTTTGGTGTGATCCAATGGTCTTATCAAAAGCTGGCGGGTGTCCTGAAGTGGCTTTGCCTGGTGCTGCTGCTGTACCTGCTGATCCCTTTCTTAGTGCATGTGGAATGGGGGCAGGTATGGCGGCATACCGTGATGCCTGCCATACATATGGATAAGGATTTTTTCGAGATACTGGTGGCTATCCTGGGGACAACCATTTCTCCTTATCTGTTCTTCTGGCAGGCTACGATGGAGGCGGAGGACGTCGCTACCGCGCAGCGTCGGAGGAGGCTCGTTATCGACCGGCGATTTATGGAAAAGATCGAAGCGGATGTTTATTCCGGCATGCTGTTCAGCAATGTAGTCATGTTCTTTATCATTCTGACGACAGGGGTAGTGTTGTATAATGCGGGGGTGCGTAAGATCGATACCGTGGAACAGGCGGCTCTTGCCCTGAAGCCGCTGGCCGGCAATCTGGCCTATGCGCTGTTTGCGATGGGGGTCATTGGGACGGGTTTTTTAGCCATTCCTGTATTGGGGGGCTCGTTATCCTATATCGTTGCGGAGACCTTCAACTGGCGTCAGGGGCTGGATAAGAAGTTCAATGAGGCGCCGGCTTTTTATGTGACGATGACCTTAGCATTATTGGCCGGACTTTGCCTGGATTTTTTGAATATCAGCCCTATACAGGCCCTGTTGTATACGGCGATCTTATATGGGCTGACAGCGCCCGTGATGATCGTACTGGTGATGCATATCTGCAACAATCCAAAGATAATGGGAGCGCAGGTGAACAAACGGGGCTCAAATATACTGGGCGCATTGGCGCTGATACTGATGACGGCGTCAGTCGTAGCATTGATATGGTTCCAGTTCCACTGATGGGTGGGAAAAATTCTCCTGGAGAGTAGAAAAAATCTGTAAAAATGAAATCCAATTCTCCTTATTTATCGTATATCAACTACAGCTTGCTAGTAAAAGCGCGCATAAAGTTTATAGTCTTCATAGGCAGTTAGGTTTGGTAAATCAGGGATGTTTTCATCCCTGATTTTTTTCGCCCCTCGTAGTCTGGAATTTCCGTCGGAACGAATTTTGGCCTCGCTCCTACAGGCCAGCTAGCCCGGATGCGCCAACCGGGAATTTCCTAAAACAGAGAAAGTTTTCCCAAACCGGGATTGGATCGTTCAGGTGATTATTTGTAATGTATTGATAATTAATTGATTAGGATTTGGTACATCCATTGGAAATTATACATCAAATCCGTTTTATGAAAAAAAATCTCCTTCATGCCGCCAAGATCCTGCTGCTGTTGTTTGTGTTGACAGCTCCTGTCGCACTGGTAGCGGGTAACAATGAGACGATCGCCCGGTCCAATGGTTATCATTCTGCCGACGTCATCAAGAAAATCATCCGTTATAATGCATCTGCCGAGAACATGTGCGCAAGAATTGCCGAGCTGGCGAAGGTGGAAGCGGCTAAGGCTGCTGTTGAAGCCGCCAGGGCGGAAGAAGCCAAAAGAGCTATACGGCTGGCTGCCATGAAGGCCGAATATAACCTGGTAATGAATACTGCCATTGGCATGTATGATATAATGGGTCTGGAAAGCGAAGATCTGAGTCTGAAGGCTTTTGAATATGCCTGGCTCGGATATCACAAGCTGTTGAAGAAGGGTGCGCTGCATAACACCGACCTGCTGACCATTTGTGACTTCAGCCAGTCCTCTTCCAGGGAGAGAATGTATGTGATCGACGTACGTAACAAGAAAGTACTTTATAAGACCTTTGTAGCACATGGTATCAATTCAGGTGAGGAATTTGCCAGCTCGTTCTCGAACCAGGATGAGTCCTGCAAGAGCAGCCTGGGTTTTTATGTGACACGTAAGACTTATTATGGGGTCAACGGGCTGTCGCTCCGTATCGATGGTATGGATAAAGGTTTTAACGACAATGCTTACAGGCGCAGTATCGTTATCCACGGCGCTCCTTATGTAAGTCAAAGGATCCTGAATAAATATGGCGTAATGGGAACAACATTTGGCTGTCCTGCCATCCCCACCGAGGTCAGCGAAGAGATCATCCCGCTGATGAAGAATGGCAGCTGCTTCTTTATCTACTATCCTTCCAGGAAGTATCTTGCCCAGTCTTCCGTACTCAATGGTATTTAAGCTGATAAACTAATTTCATATTGACGGGACCGCCTTTTTCTGAGGCGGTTTTTTTGTTATATTTATGGAATACAGGTATGAACGACTCATTGTACCATTCAAACTAAGCTTATGTCCATCGGCCTCACCACGACCTTACCTCCCTCTTCGGCCAGGGCTTCCAATGCCCGGCCTATCACCATGAAAGCATATCTTCCCCTCTACCTATATGCGGTGTCCCTGGCATCATTACTGACGGTGACGGGTATATTATGGGATATTTCCTGGCACAGGAGCATCGGGCGGGATAAATTCCTCTCACCCCCGCATATACTCATTTATTTAGGAGCCATTTTCGCAGGCTTATTTTCGGGAATACAGGTCATTTGGAATAGTATCCGCCCTACAGAGACCGTAAAGGCTTCCACCGTGCGGGTCTGGGGGGTCTTTTACAGCTCGCTGGGGGCCTTGTTCTGTATCTGGGGCGCTATTGCCATGCTGACCTCCGCACCTTTTGATGACTGGTGGCATAGCGCCTATGGATTGGATGTCACCATTCTGTCTCCTCCTCATTCTTTGTTGGGGCTGGGCATGCTGTTCCTGCAGTTTGGCGCCTGTGTAGGCGTCAGCAAATACTTGAATACGGGCGACACGGTCGGAAAATATTTGTTTCGTATCTTGTTGATCGTCAGTGCAGCAAGCTTGCTTACCATGATATATACTTTAGGTACGCAGTTCCTCCATACAAGAGGTATGCGGGGCGGCCAGTTTTATATAATAGCAGCTGCGACGACCCTGCTGTTCCTTCCCGTATTTGGCCGGGCCTTGCGAATGAAATGGGGGATGATGGCAGTAGCGCTGGGCTATTTTTTTATCGCGGCGCTTTCCAACTGGATTTTGCAGATCTTCCCTGCCGAGCCGAAGCTGGGACCCATTCTTACACATACCACCCATTTTCAGCCTGGCAATTTTCCCATGCTGGTATTTATCCCCGCCCTGCTGATGGACTGGATCTCGCGGAGCTGGAAAGGGAGTGAATGGATAAAGGCCTTGTTGCTGAGCGTCTGTTTTGTATTGGGGATGCTGATCATCGAATACCCGCTAAGTGGCTGGCTGATAGAATCGCCTTATGCGCGTAATTGGTTCTTTGGGGCGGACAGCTGGTATTTTGGCGATCCGCCCGACTGGCCATACCGTTATAAGATCCATCCCTTCCTCCTATCCACACCCGGGAGTCTGGCCATAGATGTACTGATCGCAATTGCTATTGGAACGCTGGCCGCCCGATTGAGTCTGCGCTGGGGGCAATGGATACAACTGGTAAAAAGATGAAACGAGCTGCTATCATACTATTATTGATATTGTGGATGAAGGGCGGCCACGCGCATGTAGGCAGTCCGGACGTCGCCATGGAAGGAGTAGCAGGGCCTTATCATCTTTTAGTAAGCATCAAGCCTCCGGATGTGATACCTGGTACGGCAAAAGTGACCGTCTATTTGCAGAATCCGACGGACGCCGTCATCACCACACAGCCCGTCTATTATTTTTCCGGAAGGGAAGGTGCACCTCCCGCAGAGGTGCTTCAGCCCATAGCGGGGTCTCCCGGAGCCTATACAGGTATAGTATGGTTGATGCAGAACGGGTCTTCCAGTGTGCTGCTGCATGTGAAAGGGAGCAAGGGGGAGGGGGAACTGGTGGTGCCTATTGTAGCCATATCCACCGGGGAAAAGAAGCTGCCTGCTACAACCAGCATAAGCCTGGTAATATTGGGTATTATTCTTTTTGTCCTGATGGTGACGCTGATAGGCGCCAGTGTCGGAGAGGGTATCACCAACGAAGGAGAAGCTTTACCCCTGCGCAGAAGGAGGTCCCGGCGGGTGGCATTTGCCATGGCTGCGTTATTGACATCCCTGGCAGTCTATGGCGGCAATGCCTGGTGGGGGAACTGGGCAAAGAGGTACCAGCATTTTATGTTCAAGCCAATGCATGCGGAATTGCGGATGAATGATAAATACAGCAGGAATACGCTGGAGATGACCATCGATACGTTGGACAATCAGCGACGGGCATCATTATCCTACCTGGTACCGGATCACGGCAAGATCATGCATCTTTTTCTCATGCGGCTGCCGGGGCTGGATGTGTTTGCACATGTGCATCCTGACAGGAAGGACACGGCTCATTTCATAGCCAATCTGCCCCCCATGCCCGCGGGCAAATACCTGGCTTTTGCGGACATTGTCTATTCGTCGGGGTTTACAGAAACGATCAGGGATACGCTGACGCTGGCAGAAGATATGGTGGGAACCACGGACCCTCACGATCCTGATGACGCCTATGCCTATGCGTTGCCAAATAACCTCATGGACAACCCATACCGGAATGATAACAATGCCATTGTCTGCGGGAAGCCTGGTAAAGGAGTAAGGATGAAGGATGGTTCGGAGATGGTGATGGAGGGAGGACCCGCAGGTGGTTTTGAGAGCGGGATGTTGTATACGCTGGACTTTGCCGTCTATGACAGCAGTCGGCGGCCGGTGAAGTTGGAGCCTTACCTGGGTATGCAGGGGCACGCAGTCATCGTAAAGAACGACGGCAGCACGTATATCCATATTCATCCTGTCGGCACCTATTCGGTGGCAGCCCAGGCCAACCTGGAGCGGCGGATCGGATCGCCGGACAAGGAGTATAACTATGATAATAGGGTTCGTTTCCGGGATAGTGTGGATCGGCTGCTCAGGACCCTGAAAGGGATGTCCGAGCAGGAACGTACTACTTTCCTGATGCGTCAAATGAATATGCCCCAGGATACAATGGGGGATATGAAAATGGATAATTCCGTAACTTTCCCCTATACTTTTCCGCAGCCGGGGCTTTACCGGATCTGGGTACAGGTAAAGCGCAATGGGCAGGTGCTTACGGCTGCTTTTGACAGAGAAGTGAAATAACATGGATCCATCTTCCATCAGAGCGATCATTACCGGCGCTACCGGCATGGTAGGCGAAGGCGTATTATACATGTGTCTGCAACATCCGGATGTGGAGGCTGTACTGGTGATCAACCGAAAGCCTTCCGGTGTCAGTCACCCCAAGTTAAAGGAGGTCATTCATCCTGACTTTTTCAACCTCTCCGCCATCGAGGGACAACTCAGCGGATACAATGCCTGTTTTTTCTGTCTGGGCGTCAGCTCGGTAGGGATGGGGGCAGAACAGTATTTTCAGACTACTTATACCCTGACGATGGCAGTAGCAGGGACATTAAGCAGATTGAACCCGGATATGAGCTTTTGTTATATTTCGGGAGCAGGTACGGACAGCAGCGAGAAGGGGCGGATCAGATGGGCAAGAGTAAAGGGGCGGACGGAAAATGATCTTATGCGGCTGCCTTTCCGGCAGGTGTTTGCCTTTCGACCAGGATTTATAAAACCTATACCGGGACTTGTCCGAACGCATAGTTTTTATAAATACATCAATTGGCTGTTTCCTTTGGGGAGGGCGCTGTATCCATCCGGCTTCTGCACGTTGCAGGAGCTGGCGCTGGCCATGATCCGCGTAGTAAAACAGGGATATGAGCGAAAAGTCATCGAAGGGAAGGATATTATCCGCCTGGCGAAGGAAGAACAGACTAAATAGCTCCCGATCCGATGACCGTCCAGTCCTCACCGCCATGTCCCTTGCTGATCCAGCGATCCATCTCGGCAGCTATTGCCGGTATCACGGCTAAGTGTATGTTCTTATTTTCCGCCGCCTGTATGAAGAGTCCGGTATCCTTTCTAGCCATATTCAATTCCCAGGACGGCTTATCGTAGCTGCCGCTGGTCATCCTTTTCAGACGTGCGGAGAGAACGGCTCCGGGATTCCATGAGTCGAACAATGTATTGATATCGCCGATGGGTATATCCAGGGATTTTCCGAGAGCCAGCGTATCTGCGATGCCGGTGGTAAAAGCAACGAGGAAACAGTTCCCAACGAGCTTCATACCTGCTGCTCTTCCTTCTTCAGGACCAAAATTCATCAGTTTGCCAGTCATTTTGGATAATGTGTGCTCCAGCCGGCTGATGACGGATTGATCGCCGGATACCAGCATATAGCCAGTGCTCTCCAGTGCATTCTGGGGACCCATAAAAACCGGGGCGTGCAGATAGGTAAACCCTTTTTCCTTCCATGTTCTGGTCCTTTGTATGGCTCCGGGTACCGAGGTAGTAGTATGGTCTATGATGGTGGCGCCTGGTTTAAGACCTGCCTGAGCCTGTGCCAGCACTTCCTCCACCGTGACGTCGTCCTTTAATGTGAGATGAATGGTATCGGCGTCCCTTACCGCTTCTGCAGGGGTAGCGAATGCCTTCGCGCCATATTGTTCCAGCGCCGTGGCCTTCGATGCAGTCCTGTTCCATACGTTGACATTTCCCCCTTTATTGATCATTGCCTTGACAAAGTTGGACCCTAAAAGCCCCATGCCTAAGAATGCTGTCATGCTGAATTTTTTCCCAAAGATATGGGAACTTTAGCCCTTTTGGCCGTCTGGCGAATCCAAAACGATGCCGGCTCTTTGCCGGGGGATTATATCCGTTGGCGGACGTTTGATCTGGCTGACGGTGCCGACCGTGACATCGATGGTAACGCCTGTGATCTTAGCCGCCAGCGGAGATGAAAGGAACAAGGCTGTATTGGCTATGTCTTCCATCAACGGGAGCTTCTTCAACATCGTATCTTCTTCCATTCTTTTTAGAATGGGCTTTACCATATCCGGCATGGAGAGCATGGCCTGTGCAAAGGGACGTGAATCGGGTGACCCGGCACTCCGGATGTTTACAACACGCACGCCATGCGGACCCAGCTCCGAGGCCAGGTTTTTGGAAAAGCCTTCGACGGCGGCGCAGGCAGGGCCAAAGCCTCCTGTGAGAGGATATCCGATGCCACCGCACGTGGCTGTCAGCGACAGGATCACGCCGGAGCCTTGCCGGACCATGATCTGCCCGGCTGCCGTGCAGGTCAGGAATTGAGTGGTCATGGTATTTGTAATAGTCTGCACAAATTCAGGCAGGGTCATTTCTATGAGGGGGATATTCTGAACGTTGTGGATGCCAACAAGATTGAACGATATGTCCACCGTGCCTGCCGAACTGACTACCTTCTGCAGATGCTGGCGAACAGCGTTTTCATCCAGCGCGTCCAACGTCGCTGCTTCTGCATGGCCGCCGCTTTGAATGATCTCTTCCTTTACCTTTTGCAAGGAAGCTGTATTGCGTCCCGCCAGAAATATATTGGCTCCTTCGCGGGCCATCGTCCGGGCTACTGCTCCTGCGAGGGAGGCGCCTCCGCCATAGATAACGGCATTCTTGTTGTAAAGCAACATGGCTTTTTTTTTGTAAACATACAACGACTTCCGCTATACGGTTGAGGGAAAAAGGGACGGGCAGAGGGGGTGTTCGAGACATTCATGGCGGTCGGCTGATCAATCCTTTACAGGGCCCTTTTTCAGGCTCGATATTTTGTACAGCGGCCTTCGGTAATGACCGTCTTTATCCAGCGGCCGTTTGTCCGCGCTGTCGGGTATAAAGAAATTTACCGCAGTGGAGTCTCTTTTCCAGGCGCGTTGCAGCTGTGCTTTCAATCCGGCCGCTTTCGGATCGTTATACAGGTTCTGCATTTCGCCGGGATCTTTTTTCAGATCGTACATTTCGGACCATCCGCCTTCGCCGGGATATCTGATCATCTTTGCTGTTTCTGTCCTCTCCGCGATGATGGTCGGTATGGCGTAGGGCGTTTCATAGAAATACTCGTAGAAGAAGGAGGTGCGCCATTTTATCGGCTTTCCTTCTGCCAGTGGCGCCCAACTTCGGCCCTGAAAGCGTTTTGTCGGGGTGGCGCCGGCAAAATCCACGAAGGTGGGGGCCAGATCCATGTTCAGGACCATCTTATTGATCATCTGTCCTTTGGCGACCCTGGCGGGGTAGCGAACCAGGAGGGGGACCCTCATGGATTCTTCCCTCGCGTCCCGTTTGTCGGAAAGGTTATGTTCTCCTAAAAAATAGCCATTGTCCGAGGTGAATACAACGATGGTATTGTTGGTTAGGTTTAGAGAATCCAGCAGGTGCAGGATGCGGCCTACGTTGTCATCGACGGCTTTCAGGACCCGGAAATAACTGCGGATAATGGTATCGTGGTTCACCGTCCAGGAGTTGATGACGGGAACGGGGGGTGGCGTCGTTCTCCCGTCGTCCATCTGTCCCTGATAGGGGACCTCCGCTGTTTCGTTGGCGGGTCTTTTGAAGGCGATGTCTTTATACATGAATGCGGTTCGGACAGGAGGCGTCCAGTTGTAATGCGAGGACTTAAAGCCCAGGGCAACGAGGAAGGGATGATGCTGATGGCGGGTGATGAATGCCATAGCGGTGTCCGTGGAGATATCGTCCACCCAGCCCTTTGTCTGTACCATTTCTTTGCCATCGAGCTGGAAGGCGCAATCAACATACTTCCCCTGGCCGATGAAACTGAACGAATAGGTAAAGCCGGGGCGCGCCAGCTGGCGGGCCATATGCCATTTGCCAATAAAGGCTGTTGCATAACCGGCCTTCGTTAGGATGGTTGCATAGGTGTCAGTAGTATCGCTCAGCTCGCTATGGTTATTGGTCATGCCGTTGATGTGGTTATACCGTCCTGTGAGCATGGTTGCCCTGGAGGGTGAGCAGAGGGAATTGACGACAAAGGCGTTCCGAAAGCAAATACCCTCCTTGCCTATACGGTCGATATTCGGAGTCTTGAACCAGGGGAAGCGGGCCTTTGCTCCCTGGGCTTCCTGGATGATGCTCAGAGCGTCATAGCGCTGGTCGTCGGTGTAGATAAAGACGATATTGGGTTTGGGGGCGACGGCCCCCGGACGGGGCCCGCCTGTGGTCTGGGATCTGGCTGCTATAGAAAATAAGATACAGAGCAGGAGTAAGGATCTGTGGCGCATTGGTAGTTATTTTTATTTTTTATTCTTTCTTCCTTCCCAGCCGCTCTTGCCGTCATTCATGTAGACTTCTTCCAGTGTTTTGGAAACACGGTCGTCTACTTCTTCCACTACCTGTATACGCAAGGGATGGGTCAGCCGCTTTTGCCAATCGATGACTGTTGCATAGGGCGTTTTGCCTTTCTCCGGGCTGTAGACCAGGTAGGCCCATTTTTCTGTGAAGAGGCTGCCTTTCGGAACAGGGATCACCTGCTGCATATTAGAGGAAAGATAGCTGTGTGACAACCCGCGCGCCCAATATATCCAGGGACCAGCGGTAATATAAAAGAATGGGTTCAGCAGCCGCGTGTCCGACTCGAGACCCGTATTGGCATATTCGAGCTGGATGCCGGCGAACCCGATATGCGTGTCTTCATTATAAAAAGTGATCCAGGGGACATCGGCTTCCATCTTCAGATCTGTGAGGTCGGCCATGTTCTTTACGTCATAGGTGATCACCGAATCGCGGAGGGCGTCGTACCAGGCTGCATGAGTGATGAGCTCCCGTTTGAACACGATCTCCGCATTCCGAAGGGCCAGGCAATTGACGGGTTGATTGATCCGCATGGAAGTGCTGCTAATAAAATAAGGAACACCCGGATAGAACTCATATCGTACGGCGGCATCTACTTCCTTTACTTCGGGCAATGGGCCCCACACTTCGCTTTTGGCCATTACAGGGCCTGTCAGGGAATGGATATTGGCAGGCGGCGACCAGTCGGAGGTATGTGTCCAGGGGCGCGGCGGCGTGTAGAGATCCGGATTCCAGTGGATGGCGCCGTTGGTCTCCATGCGATGGAATAGAGGTGCGTCCGGCTGGCTTTTGAGCGATACCTGGTCGAGGTGCCCCGAGTTAGCACTTAGCGTGGCGGTGATCTGGCCGTTGTCTATCTGTAATCCCGGCGCCTCTCCCTGTACCCGCAGGTCGGTATGGTACATGGTATCCTGCGCTTTTTCGTTGTTGTAGTATACCAGGTACACACGGCTCGACCGTGCCGGGACATTGGCAAGAAAGACGAGGTTGGCTGTCACCGTAGGCAGCCACAGCGGCATCGGACGGGTAGGTTTTCCATTCTTATCCGGTGCGAGATCGTCTTTTTCCAGCGAACGCTGTACATCATAAACCTGTGAAGGCACTTCTGTGCCTATATGGGTGCCGGGGTCGAAGGCTACGACCCGGATCTCTCTTTTGAGCCCATGGTCTTCATCCGGGTAGAACGCCAGCAGGGCTTTCACCGGTTCGTTGGTCCTGTCGATGCCCGCCGTCTCGCTGACTACGATGGATTTATAACTTTTCCAACCGGCGCCAAAGACCGGAGTTTCCGGCGCTGTCAGTGTACGGGTCGCCGTGAGCAGCTGGTCTCCATCGGAAGTATGGGCCGTCTGTTTGAGACGTACTGTAAGCTTTATGACATAGCGCTGGCCCGGCTGCCATTTTACCCAGCCGATGACCTGTGGCTGCTGGTATAAGGAAACATCCTGCGCCATACCATATCCCGAAGGAGGGCGGTCAGCGATGGGCGGACGATCAGGGTTTTCTGCGGTATTGGAATTTCTAAGTTCTGTAGCCCGCAATGTTTTACCATTGACGGAAGCCTCCACTTCGATGATGGAAGGGCGCGGCAGACGCAGATTGGCTTTAAAATGGTAGTAAGGTATATTGGGACAGGGGAAGCCCAGCTCGATGTTGTCGATGGTCAGGCCGCCTTCTTTTGCGGGTGGCTGTGCAGCAGCGGGGACGGCCCGAAGGGTCAGCAATATCGCCAGTAGCATGATCGCATTCTTCATGGTAAGGTATTTTATTTTATAAAAGGCCATGTTTTCCGGGTGGTGATGAGATCCCTGTCGCGCAAGGCTTTCACGCTATTTTCCCAGGGACCCGGTGCGGCCCAGAGATAATAGGAGAAATATAGGGTGCTCTTCTGGAAAATGCGTATCCAGGGCTGCAGTTCGGCGTAAAAATACATGGAGCCCGGATTCGACGGGTGGTTCATCCACATATGAAGGAAGATGGGCTGATCCACCGGGAAGGCGCCTGCAAAGGAGATATTCTCTTTTGTATCATAGGCAGCATTCCAGCCTTCCTTCAGGAAAAATATCCTCCCATAATATTTGGTCAGATCCGCTGTGCAATAACGCAGGCCTCCAGCCTCGGGGAATACGAACCTGTCCTCCGGACCATGGCTCTTGCCCAATGCCACGATGGGCTGCGGCCCGATCATATTCAGCTCCGGGTTTTTGAATGTCAGGGCATACCGGATCTCGAGAAGAGGAGAATTGCCGAACAGGGTGAATATCTTTTCTATTTTATTTCCATAGTAGTCGGCCGTCATTTTAACCTGAACATGATCGCCTTCTTTTTTGGTGACGACGGCATCGTAAACCTTATGAGTCTCGATACTGGGCTGGCCGAGAAAATCTTCGAATCCGCCATAGGGATAGAACTCTCTTTTCCGGAAGGGTCGTAGGTCATCCACCGGCAGGTTTGGCCAGAGCTTGAACAGGACGTTGTCGTTCTTCGGTTTTACGATGTATTCGATGATACGGGCCCCCGTGGTCAGCAAGGTGGCCTTGATGCTGTCATTTTCCATAACGTACTCGTTGATACCGTCGTGGTTCAGGTCAACTTCTTTCAAGGTAGCCGTACCTGTCGCCTTGCGTACACCCATCTGGCTGATATTTTCGACGCCCAGGGCGGAGACCCTGACCTTATAATTGCCTTCCGGCACCTGCAGATCAAAAGCCATGTCCTTGAATGTGCCCGTGGGTGTGGAGCAGGTCTGTTTGGTCTCGAATACAACCCTGCCCGCTGCGCTGCTGTCCAATACCTGTATAGTCACGGGGAAGGAGCTATCACCTGTAAAATTATGCACGGTTACGGGATAGCTGACATTTGGCGCCTGGCCATAAAGCAGGCGCTGAACGGAAATAGCGGGCGGCAGTTCCAGCATCGTCAATGTACTCTTCCCGCTGCCGCCCCAGTTGTAGTGTAGGACGATGGGTGTAGTGCTGTCCATGGCGTCTTTGGATGGACGGAGCCGGAATGTCAGGGTCTTTGTACCTCCCGCCTGCATTTCCAGCGTAGATACGGAATCTCCGGACATGCTCAGTTCGGGAGGAAGAACGATGCTCAGCTTGCCGGAGACACCATGCGGATAGGCGTTCTTCACCGTCACCTGCAGATCGTATCCTTCCGTCTTTGCTTCAATGTTGACCTTATCCCCAAAATACTCTTCGAGAAACACCCGGTCGAGCAGCAACATCTCCAATGTGTTGCGGTATAGAGCAGGTCCCATCATCTTTCCTTTATCGAGCACGGAAACTTCCCGGCCATCCAGGAGGGTCTGCCACATCGTCTTTTGCGTAAAGGGCTCTCCTTTTTTGGCGAACAGCACCATACAGGGCGCCGCTCCGGATTCAAGAGGGCCTGTTACCGAAAAGAAGGGGCGCCCCATCGTATCGATCTGGTCTTTGTTGCCTTCGGTTGCAATGTAACCGTCAAAGTTAAGATGCGTGGTGTCGGCGGTAGTGTCGTATACATTCCTGAATGCATAACCGCCTTTGGAATGGGCATAGTTCACCCAGGATGAAAGAGTAAAAAAGCTCTGGACCTGCAGGCTGTCATAGTCCTTGCATCCAAAGATGGAGGCTCTGCCAGGAAATCCTACATCGGTGATCACGGGCAGGTGCGCCTTTTCCATCCAATGCCGGTACTGGCCTTTGGAAAGGAATTCCATATAGCCGTCGAATACGAACCAGCTGTTGCCTTCATTCATTCCCTTTCCGATGACTTCCAGCGGGTGACCGGGAGTATTCGTGACACTGTTGATCAGGGTCTGGGCGCCAAACCAGCCACGGCGAAGGTCATAGGTCTTTAACAGCTCCGCGACGTTCTCTGCCATCCGGCGGACCTTTCTTCCCCGCGTGGGATCTGCCGCGGAGATGACGAAAAGCTTGCGATTACCATTGCCCAATATGAAGGCGTTGACCCTGTCCTTTTCGGTGATATTATCATTTATAAGGAATTGTAACGCTCCGTCCGGAGCATAGGTCTTACCAAGCTGTTTGCCAAGCCCCGATGCCGGTGAGGTCAGGACAAGTACATTGCTGTCTTTCAGCGCGCCCTCCAAGGCATCCACCGAAGGGTTCTCGAGGGTGGCGAAGGGGGCTTTCAGCAGTTCGTTCAGAAAGCTTTCCTGCATGGTGAGCCCTTCGAGCCCAAGGTCCGTGGCGATGTCATATTTGCTGCGTGTGATTGCGTTGAGGACGCCGGATTCATTGGTCTTGAAAAGATTGCCATATCTTGTCCACTCCTGCGAAATGCCGTGCCAATAGTAAGTGTATCCATTGAATACAAAGTCATTCCGGATGGCATTTTCTTCGGGGTGAAAAGTGGCTGAATAGGTATATCCATCCAGCCGCGAATGCGGGCCGCAGCCGATGAGAGCCGCCGCGAGGCCCAGGGAAAAGGTCAGGAGCTTAATTGCCTTATTCATTCGATGGGATTTTATAGAAAGTTAGAACGAGCCGGAGGCTCGTTTTTCGGACATTTTAACGGATCTCTATTTCATCCAGAAGGGTTTGCGCCGGCATGCCTTTTTTCCTTCCGGATAGGGCCCTGTCGTGACGGATGATATGGAATCGGACATAACGGGCTTTTGTATCTGTCTTAAAGTTATATACATATCTCCAATCACTGTCGCCCGTCTTTTGCTGGTCATAATGCCATTCCTGCCGGCCAATGGAAGTAAAATCCTTGTTTTCTTTTGTGGAGACGAAGCATTCTACCGAGGCCGGTGGTATCGTAGTCCCCGAGCCCCATTCGGCTCCCAGGTCCGCCGTAGAAATTTTTTTAACCTTCCCCAGGTCCACGGTGACGTTGAATTCCTTATAAGGCCATACCAGCCAGAAGAGATTCCGGGTGGCGGCGTCTCCCCGGGCCCCATCTGTCAACATGGACAGGTCGGCGGTATAGAACCGATGCATCCGCACGAGCAGCGGGCTGTCGGTCATCACTTTTTTATGCCAGGCCAGGTTGCCGACAGCGGCCTCATTAGAGGTAGTGAAGAGGGTATGTTTTTTGTAATCATCCAGATGATAACTATTTTCATTGATGTCGGTGATGCCTTCCTTTTTCAGGGTGGTATAGAAGTCATCGAACAGGGCATCCATTTTTTTATTCCGCACCGTACCCGTTTTATCCCACCAACCCGTCGGACCGTACATATTGTGCTTGGCGATCTCCATTTCAGCGAAGTTGAGCGGCATACGCGCGAAGTGTACATGTTCTGCGAATACGTCCTGGCCTTTTACTGCCTGTTCCGCCTGGTCGAAGAGGGCATTGTATTCCTTCAGAAGCTCCGGCGTGAGATACGTATCCTGGTAATAGGATGGCGGGGTGTTGATGATCAGTGGCTTTTTACTTTTTGTTTTTTCATAGGCATCTGTGATCCGGTCGATGTATTTCCGGATATAGGGCGCTGCATCGCCGTAATAGGCTTTCAGGAATTCATCTATCGTCGCCGAGACATCCACGTTGGGATTCCAGGCTATGCGGGAATAGAGGTACAGCCGCAGCTCTGCGAATTCCATTCCGTAGTCGATATTGCCCTGGATAAAGAACTCGTTGGCGCCTTTGCTGACCTGGCTTTGTACTTCCGGCTGCGCCATAAAGAGGCTGGGATAGGGGCATTGATAATGGAAGTAATCCACCACATAATCCCATACGTAGATGTGCTTGGAGATCCTTCCCCATGCAGCGAGGTCGCCGCCGCAGTACATGATCTGTACATTGTCCAGGGGTTTTGTGACCGCCGGGGGGACGATGGAATAATAATAGGCCAGGGTGGAAATGATCTTGTCGGGGAATTCCTTCGCCACCTGGTTGACAAAGCGTATGATCGGTCCCGATACACTTTTCTCTTCCGTTATAGTCTTCTGGCAATCGGGGCATTGGCAATACAACGGTCCATCGGCCTGGCTCACCGACCAGTACAGGCGGTCCGGCTGGAGCGGGATGTCTTTTCTCAGCTGTTTGATCGTTTCACGGACCACGTCCGGATTTGACATGCAAAGCTGATCTGGAACACGCTGGCCGCCGATGAGCGCATAATATTCAGGGTGAGTCTTATAGAACGAGTCAGGAGGGAGCAGCCGGTGTGTGAACGTATGCACATAATAGTTGTCGGCAAAAGGCGGGAATCGGTTGGTGGTCCTGGTCCAGTCCAGAAGGTCCTCGTCCCGGCTGAACTCATTTAAAGTAAATACGATGCGCAGGCTGTTGACCGAAGAATCCGACTCGCTCAGCGTGGGAAGGTGAAGTCCCTTGCTGGATGGGATAACCTTGTAACGGGGGCTATACAGACGGCAGCCTAAATATTTATCCAGTATCTGTATTGCGCCGTATATGCAGCCCCTGCTTTTTCCGCCTTCGATGGAAAGATTTCCCGCCGGCAGCGTATTGATCCTGTAGCCGTCGTATTTGAGACCGTCCACTTCTCTGATGAATATGGCCTTATTTCGCGTGGCGGGCTGGTTGGCTACTGGCAGCCGGCAGCCGGATATTTTTTCCACGTAACGTTGGAGCAAACCTGCCGCCCGCTGTACCTGGGGGGAGGCGTCCGGAGCAACTACGATCGTATATTCGCTTTTCCCATTGCTGACGAGCTCTATCCCGCCGGACGCAGGAGGCTTGAAGTGCAGGCTTGTCGCCAGGACCAGCGCCAGGGTCAATGTATATCCTGTCCAATGCTGAAATATCTTTTTCATGTTTGTTTTGTTTTTCTGGTAATCGTTATTTACCCTGATAATCCCTGCCTTTTTTATTGGATGTTTCCCATTTCCGGTCGGTGGCAAAGACCTTAACCTGCAAGGGTCGCAGGCGTGTGAAGAGCTTTCCATCCTTGACCTGCACCTCGTCGTCGCCGTATAGCTCGACCAGCTTTTGTCCGTTGAGATGATCGAGCCCGCCGATGACGGCGGCGGATTGTGTCGTATCCATCTCGTTGACCACGGCGATCATCCAGTCCCTGCCGTATTGATGTGCCGTAGCCAGTACACGGCCATTGGCGTCGGCCGGGGGTTCATAGGCCGTCACCGGCAGCGGTTTGGGCTCCGTGGAAAGCAGGGGCTGCAAGACCTTGAACTCGCGGGCCAGGCCTAAAAGCGATTGCCGGAACTCATCCGAGGTGAGGAACTGCATATCCCAATAAAGGATACCTGTTGCTCCATTGGCGAGGACATCATAGGCCATATACCTCGATTCTTCAAAGGAAGGGTAGGCGAGGGCGCGGCCCGCCGCATTCCAGGGTTCGATCTTCAGCAGCTCGCTCCATGAAAATGCCTGCAATACTATCCACAGCGGCTTACCTTTGCTGATGGCCGTCCATCGTTCCGTGCTTTTGCCGATCCGTTCTATCTGCCGCCGGGGGCGTGTGGTGCTGTCCGTACGTGCCGCCTTCACCGGGTAGAGATCGAAACCCGTGACATCGATGGCATCCATGTATTCACCCACGTAGCCCATGTCGCTGTTCTCTCCTTCATTGAACCATAGCTGCAGGTTGTGTTTGTCTACGCTACGGAGATAATTGATCGCATTATGGAGGTCCGGCATGATGATCGCGCTTTGCTGCCGGGCATATCGAAGCGCCTCCGGGGTCTGTTTTCTCCAGGCGCCGGGTACGGAATGGACCTTCAATTCCCTATAGAGCCTGCTGTTGGCGGTAAATCCCCACACCAGCTCATCGGGACCGCTCCAGACGGCCAGGGCTGGATGGTCGGCAAAGGCCTTTATCTTTTGTTTCAGGTCAGGGGTAACGCCTTTTTCGAGCGGAAGGAATACCCATCCCTGGGCATTATACCGTTGTACGCGGTCCAGGTCTTCTTTGGCGCCGCAGGCGAAAAGGTTAAAGCCCGCCTCGGTCATTTCTTTAAGCTCGGCATCGTTTTTAGGTAGGAAATAGCTGCCAAAGACGAACTGGCGTTTTCCATCCTTGTAAATATATCCATCTCCCTGTGCGGCTGTTCTATCGACAATCGAGAAGCTCAGCAGCGTGCATAGCAATAGTATCTTCCTCATCCTGCAATTTGATTTTATATGATAAAGGTGTGCGGCGGTCTACAGCTGTGTGTACCCCTTATTTTGAATGATGACACCCGGATTGGCATTGATCATCGCGTTCTGCGGCATCGGCAGGGCATAATCCCTGTCGTCCCAGGTGATGGTGGTATTTTCATCCGTCAGGGAAGAAGCCGTCATTACCGCCGGAGCGCGCTGCGTCCTTACGAGATCGTACCAGCGTTTGTCCTCCAGGGCGAATTCCACCCTCGACTCGTTCTCGATGGCCAGCAGGAAATCATCGTCCGAAGCAAAATCAGTCAGCTGATAGTCCATCAGTGTTACGGAAGGATCGCCCGTGTTCCAGGTGGGGTACTGTGTTTCGATGGTCGCGATGGTCGGGTCATCCGCCTTGTTGGTGGTCCTGGCGCGCTGCCTGATCTTATTGAGATAAGTGAGCGCCGCGTTCCTATCGCCTCCGGACCGTACCTGGGCTTCCGCGTAGAGCAGATAGACCTCTGCCAGGCGGAGCTCTTTCCAGTTGCAGTCCCAGTTCAGGTAGTTGTCCACGTTCGACTTGTCCGCGCCCAGCTGCTGCCAGTATTTATGTCCATATGCTTCATTCTTATACTTGCCGCTGGATTGTTTGTAACCCGGACGGAAGGTGACGGATTTCCGGGGGTCGCCCGCTGCATAGGCATTCAGCATAGAAATATTTGGTTTGTTATCGGCAGTCCCCGCATCTCCAGCGGGCACCAGCGCGGCGGCGGCGGAACTGGTCAGCATCTTGGATTGAAAGGCGTTGCCCGTCTTGTTTGTCAGGTCCGCCTTGAACTGTATCTCGATGATGGCTTCGGAAGAGTTCTTGTTATTGGAATCGAACAGCTTGACATAGCTGGGGACCAGGCTCAATGCGGGATTGTCGATCACCGGCTGGAATTCGGCGACGGCCTTTGCATAATAAGCCTGTCCTTTATTCAGTGGATATCCTGCCATGAACATATATACTTTTCCTAATAATGCCTGGGCGGAGACACTGGTAAAGCGTCCTGTATTGGCGCCCGACATAGAGGGGGGCAGCTTGGCCTTGGCGTCGGTGAGGTCGTCGACAATAAGGGAATAGGTATCATCCAGGCTGTTCCTGGGCATCTTGCGCGCCGCATCGGCTATGATACTTTTGGTGACCAGCGGAACACCCAGCAGATTGCCGTTCAATGCATATCCTCCATAGGTGCGCGCCAGATAGAAATAGCACAAGGCCCTTATCAGCTTGGCCTCGCCGATGTGCTGGGCCTTTACTGCATCACTGGTATAAGTCGCACCATCCACCCTTTCCAGTATCGTATTGGCCGCGACGATGGCCAGGTAGAGATTGTTCCAGAAATTATTCACTTCTACATAGGTCACCTGCACAGGTACCAGCATGTTTACGCTGTTCCTGTCTACGGTGGGGTTGAAAAAGCTGGTATTATCGCTTCGGATCTCTCCCCAATAGTAGAAGAATCCGTTGTAAACATCGCGGAGCCTGCCATAGGCGCCAATTACAGCTATGTCCATATCCGACTGTGTCTTATAGAATTGCTGGGGTGTAAAGTTGGCGGGGTCGTTGAGATCGAGCTTATCCTTCCCGCATGCCAGGGCACATAGCGCGACGATGAAAAAACTTACTATCTTCTTCATGCGATGATTCATTAATTAATTAGAAAGTTAGGTTTAAACCAAGGCTGTAGGTGCGGGATATCGGGTACGCGAGGTAATCCGCGCCGCTGACCTGCGATCCACCCGTACCGTCCGGTGAATCATAATAATAGGATGTATTGGCTTCCGGATCATATCCCAGGTACTTCGTGAAGGTATGGAGGTTGTTGACGGAAGCGTATACTCGTAAGCGTTGGATGCCGTATCTCTTCGGCAACCTGGAGGTCAGGTCGTAGGCAAGCGTCACATTGCGGATGCGCAGGTAGGAGTTGTCCTGGATCCAGTAGGAAGAGCCGCTGCCGTCCAATCCCCTGCCGGCCGTTGTCACCGCCGGTACTTTCCCGTTGCCCGGATCTTCGGGGGATCTCCATCTGTCGAGCAGATATTTTGGAGCGCCGCTGGACCCGTCGGTACCCTTCACCAGGCTCTTGAACAGGAGATTGTAGGTATGACCACCGTAGCTTGAAGTCAGCTGTATATCGAGGCTCAGGTCCTTATAGGTAAAATGGTTGGTCATGCCTGCGATGAACTTCGGATTGTTATTGCCGATGGTAGTACGGTCGTTGGCATCGATGACGCCGTCGGGCACACCGTTGGGGCCGCTGACATCCTTATAGTAGAACTGTCCCGGGCGGTCTTTGCCGGGGGTGTACTGGATATGTTTAGCCAGGTCCGCGTCGTCCCTGAAGATCCCCGCCACCTGGTAGCCCCAGAAAGTGGACAGCGGGTAGCCAACCGCCGTGCGGAACCAGGGGCCTCCGGAGATCTTGGAGGCCGGGAAGATGGGGGTATTGCCAGGGCCCAGCGCAAGCACCTTATTGTCGTTATGGGAGATAGAAAAGTCCGTGCTCCAGGTGAAGACGGGACCGACGATATTGCGGGTGGACAACGAAAGTTCTACGCCTTTGTTCCGCATTTTGCCCATATTGGTCAGAATGGTGGTTTGCCCCGTGAGGATAGGAGTAGGGACGCTCAGCAGCAGATCGTATGAGGTCCTGACATAATAGTCGGCGCTGACTGTAATACGGTTGTTCAGGATGCTCATATCGAATCCCGCGTTGAACTCGCGTGTTTTTTCCCAGGTGAGCTGATTGTTTTGCGCCTTGCTGCCGGGGGTTACACCTTGCTGGGCTGTCTGTGGGCTGCCAAGGGGATAACGGTTGACACCCATATTACCCTGCCATTCGAAGTTGCCGATGCTGTTGTTCCCCGATACCCCCCATCCGCCGCGTATCTTGAGGTCGTTGATAAACTTTACGTTGTCCATGAACGACTCTTTGGCGATGTTCCAGCCTGCGGAGATGGAAGGGAAAAATCCCCATTTGTGACCCGGGCTGAAGCGGGAGGAGCCATCCCAGCGTACCGTACCTGTCAGCAGGTAGCGTTGATTGAAATTGTACATCAGCCGTCCCAGGTAAGACTGCAGGGCATATTCCGAGGCGCCGGTGACGGCTGTTACCGGTGTTCCCGCCACCAACTGGACATAATTGGTAGGGGCATTGGCGGCAGCGGTGCTAATGGATCCCAGGAGCGCGTCTTCGATGGTATAGCCGCCCAGCAAAGAAAAATTATGTTTGTCGGCAATCGTTTTGTTATAGGTGACGAGGTTCTCTATCAAATAGCTCCTGGTACGGTCCTGTGCGTTGGAAGAGGTCGTTCCTGTCGTCGTCACTCCATAGTCGTTGACCCCGGACGGCTCGAAAAAGCTGTTCTCGTTGTTGACGAATGTTTCGTTGAACGTGAATTTGTATTTGAGGTTGGGGATGATCTCCCATTCTGCAAAGGTAAAGGCGGACCATCCGTAGTTCTTTTGGTAACGGTAGCGGTTATTGGCCATTTCCAGGGGATTGTATCCGGGCTGGCCCGCACCCAGTATATCCGGATTGCGCGCCATGTCTGCATAGGTGCCGTTTGGATTTTTCACCGGGAACACCGGCGCCATAGACAATGCTGCCAGGTCGACGCCCCAGCCGCCCAGCGCCTCGTTTCTGCCTTGCGCCTGTAATCTCCCATTGTTTGAATTGCCCATCAGCTGAAAACCTATCGTGAGGTTCTTTCTTAATTTGGATTCTATCCTGGAACGCAAGTTGAAGCGCTGATAGGTAGAGTTGATAATAATGCCGTCCTGTTTGGCATAGTTGCCTGAAATGACATAACGCGTATTGCCCGCGCCGCCGGAAAGGGATATTTCATTTGTGGTCAGCAGGGCGTTGCGGTATATCTCGTCCTGCCAGTCCGTGTTGGGCATTTTTGCCACGTCGGCAGGGTCCAGGATATTCCATCGGAAGGTGCCCCATGGATTGCTGCCGCCATCGGGGATGATGTATTTGGTGCTGCCTGCCGCACCGTGCGCCTGGCGGGTGGCATTGTCATCGGTGGCCTTGTTATTCACCGGGTCTTTGTCGACCCAGGAGTTATTCTTCGAGTCGATGAGCAGCTGCAGGTAATCATTTTTCCCCATCATGGGGATCTTGCGGGCTATCTGCTGTACGCCAACGGAGGAGTTGACAGAAATAGTGGGCGGGCCCGACCGACCCTTCTTGGTGGTGATCAGCACGACGCCGCTGGACCCGCGGGAGCCATAGATGGCCGTGGCGGAGACATCCTTGAGCACAGTGATGTTGTCGATATCATTGACGCTGATAGCATTGAGCGCATTGGGCATGGGCATGCCGTCTACTACATACAAGGGGTCGGAGCTGCCGCTGATGGAGTTGGTGCCCCGGACCCTGACCTTTATATTGGCGCCGCCCGGCTGACCGCCGCCCTGTTGGATATCGACACCCGACAGCTGTCCCGCCATCGCCTCGAGGGCATTCATCACGGGTCTGTTCTCCAGCTGTTTGGAGCTGACCGTTGCCACCGCCGTCGTGACGTCCCCTTTCTTCACCGTACCATATCCTACGACGACTGCTTCATCCATGCCTTTTGTCCTGGGATGCAGGACAACGTTGATCGCGTCGCTGTTTTCGACGACCACTTCTGCCTCAGCATAGCCCACGTAAGAAAATATCAGGGTGAGGGAGGGTTTGTCGGTGGTAATGGAAAACTGTCCATTCTCGTCCGTCGACGTGCCTCCCGGTACGCCTTTTATTCTTACCGTCACGCCTTGTAAGGGAACGCCCTCTTCGGTAAGGACCCGGCCTTTAAAGGTCTTCGGAGGCGGGATCTCACCGAGGGAGCCGGTAGGAGTGGGGGCGGGCTTGCGCCGGATGAAAATGGTGTTTCCCTCGATGGTGTACTCGAATGGCTGGTTCTGCATTACTTCTTTCATGAACCTGTCTACAGGTTCGTCCTTTGCTGAGACGCTCACCGGCCTGGCCAGCTTCAATATCTGGTCATTATAGGCGACCAGATAGCCCGTCTGTTTTTTTACCTCGTTGAATACCTTTACCAGCGGAACACGCTCGCCGGAAAAAGTAATCGTCTGGGACAGTGCCCGAGCACTAACCTGGAGGCAGGCAGCAAGCAGAAAAAGAGTTGTCAGTCGCATAACGCGCATCGTTTTGGTTAACGGGCTTGTTTGCATTAGCTTTGTCATGTTTTGGGTTGATGAATACGATGTCCTCAAACCATTGTCAGTTCAGCCCAAAATCTCCGGTCGGGGGTGTCGTTACCACTCCCGATCTTTTTTGGCCGAATGACTAATAGCAATGGGTTACCTGTTTCCTAGAATAAGTGTCTTGTGAAGGCTTATTGGTTCGTTCGTAGAATAAGCGTTATTAGGGAAAGACCAATAGTTTTCTTCCTGGTTCCAGCCGGCAAACGACTTCCATGGCGGCAAGCCCTTTCAACACCTGGGATAAATTGAGGTCCATGCCCATTTCACCTCTTAGCCTGATATTCGGGACCTCTTTTCCATATACTATCGTAAGATCATACCAACGCGCCAGTTCCCGCAGCACCTGTTGTATGTTCTTGCCTTCGAAGGAAAATACGCCGCTGCGCCAGGACATTACCTGGGAAATATCCACGGCGTCGCTGACTGTTGTCCCCGCCGACTGCTGACCCGGCGCCAGCATGACGGAACCGTTGCCCGCAGACACTTTTACTTTTCCTTCCAGAAGAGTGGTCTTTACCGTCCCTTCGTCCTGGTATGCATTGATGTTGAAATGAGTGCCCAGCACTTCCACCTTGCTGTCCGTGTTGTCTATGTTGACAATAAACGGATGCCCCGGACTTTTGGCGACTTCGAAATATACTTCTCCGGAGATGCTGACCGTCCTGTCGCCATCGGTGAACCGGGCGGGATAGGTGATGGATGATGCGGCATTCAGCCACACGCTGGTGCCGTCGGATAAGGCCAGCTGGTATTGGCCGCCCCTTGGTGTTCGCACGGAGTTTTTGGGAATGATATCATGGGCGTCGCCAGTTTGTGCAGGCAGATAGTCTATCTTCCCATTGCCTTCCTTAACGATCTTCATACCACCTTGTAGCACCGTTGAGCCATTGGCAAGGCTGTCGAGCGGTACGACGGATCTGTCTCCAAGAACAAGGATTGCCTTATTCCTGCCAGGCGGGATATCCTGTATGACAGGGGCCTGCGCTATCACGGGTGCTGCCGTCTCCCGGATGGGCTTTTTGACCGTATAGCGATAGACGGCGATGCCGGCCAATAGGATGATCGCTGCTGCTGCATAGCGTGTCCAGCCCATCTTTCTTACAGGTGTGTTTGATACCGGTATATTACCCGCCTGCAGGATGTTGTTGTACAACCGGCCGGCTTGTTGTTCGTTGGACCAGCCGAGCCACGCTTCTTCGAGGAGATCCATATCGATGCGACCCGCATAACGGGTGCGGAAGTCTTCGTTCTCCAGGAACCGGAAGAATTGTGGCAGTTCGTCGGGCGTCAGGCGCTCGGCGATGAACCGGTCGATAAGGGCATCAAAAGATGTAGCGTCAGGCATATACTATACAAGTCGCGCGAATGGGAAGAATGTATTAGTGGGAGTAGAAAAAAAATTACAGACAGGCAAGAAAAGAAAGACAAACAATGAAGTAGCTATCGTCAATGTGGGTTTGCACAAACCGGCGGAGGGATTCCATTGCCTTGAACAGGTGAACGCGTACGGTGTTGGGTGAGATGCCCATGCGCTCGCCGATGAGCTTATAGCTGAGGCCTTCGTCGCATTGCAGGGTGAAAGCTGTCCGCTGCTGGGCGCTCAGCTGTTCGATGCCCCGGCGTATGAGCTGCAGCTGTTCCTTGCGGACCATGTCCTGTTCAGGATGGGCAGGCAGAAGGCCAAACCGTTGCTGCAGGAAATGAAGATAGTTTTCCTGCGTGCCTTGTTTGCGCAGGATGGAGATGATGGTATTGCGTGTCAGCGTGTAAAACCAGGCGGCGAAGGATTGTATCCCGTCCAGTTCATCCCTGCATTCCCATAGTTTGAGGAAAACAGTCTGGACAAGGTCTTCAGCCAGTTCCGGCTGTTTAAGATGGAGCAGAGCTACTGAATATACTTTTTCGGCATAATGGTCGTATAGTTTCCGGAATGCCTTTTCCTCACTTGCGGACAATGCCCGGAGGATCACCTTTTCATTATGGAGCGACGAGAACGCCAAGGGTTTGGTTGTACTCTAAGTTATTAAATTATTATTATAAACAAAAAGTGTGGAAAGAAAAATCATCTTTTGTCGAGGCCCGCGATCTCCATTTTATAAGCGGCCGGGAGGAGCAATGCCTTTATGAGCCTGTCGAATTTAAGCCATCGCGAGATCCTGTATAGCCATACAACGGCGTAAAACAAAGGCAGCCGTGGTAATGAGAGCAATTGACGAACCCTTTTAGGGACCAGCAGGGACTGTACCTGCCGGAGGAGATAATATCGGATTGGACCCAGGTGCCGCCTGTACTGCCGGTAAAGATCATACGTGTATGTGCTCCGGACCAGATTGGTCTGCAGATAGACCGCCCTCATACCCCGCCAATGCAGATAGTCGTTGGGGAGACCTTCTAGTCCCATTCGCGCCCCCACCCGGTGGAATACATCAAATACTTCCATTTTTTCCGCCTCCGCCAGCGTATGGCCCAGTAGCTCCGCGCTTCGGATGGAATAATCGATCAGCATGAATAATACATCCAGGTGGGCCGTATCGGGTATCCTGTCCTTGCGGCTTGCTTCCACTGCTTTATGAATAGCCGTGATCTTGTCGATGGCTGCCAGCGCGCTATCGTATTCCGCAAAAACGATCTGTTGAGCATATTGCACCGTGGAGAACAACCTGCCAAGGGGATCCGATGGCAGGCGGCCTGTGAAGTACAGCCAGTCTACCGCCCTGTTCAATGGGAATTCCGCGGCGGAGCCGGCGAAGATCAGGAGCACCATGTCTGCATTACCCCAGATCTTTCTTACGATGGAGTCGCTATGTACAAAAAGTGGGTTCATGCTGCGGGCGATCTTTGTTTGTACCGGCTGACCATGCCTTCCAGTAGAATAACAAATAGTATTCCCAGCGTATAGGACAGGATATCATTCCAGGTGAAATAACTCCCCATCAGGATACGGAGCACTCTCGATCTGACGCCAAGTATGTCAGCCAGCCTGAAATACTGGGTGATCTCCACCAGGTAGGATATCAGCAGGACGATGAGCGAGGTCCGGAGAACGGATAGGTTCAGGAAACTTCTCATCAGGCAGTACAGCAGGATGACTACCAGGAAATCACCGCCGTAGGGGCGGATAAGGCTGTCGTTGAGATAGGCTGCTATGAGGATCTCAATGATCAAAAGCAGTACGCTGAGCAACAAATATCCTTTATGAAGCCGATACATGTTCTATAGTTAAAAGCACTTTGAAATACAAAGTAAAATAAAAATTTTCATTTTTCCAAGCCTTGTTTGCGGTGGGGGGGGGGCAACGACTTTTTTGTTATGTTCGTATGGTGATACGGCTAACCACTATGAACATATGAAACATTACCTGCCTGTGACCCTTCACGTCCTGATAGCCCTTTGCCTGTGTTTTACCGGGCGGGGACAGGATACCATTCCTTCCGGCACTATTTTATTCCATTCGGGACAATACCGTATCCGTCCATCCGACATGCGGGAATTAAGGCGGTTTACCGCTGCTGCGCGTATCGACAGCCCTTTGTTTGTGCTTGTCGAAGGACATTCCGACAGCGTGGGGAACTATACCCGGAACAAGCTGTTGTCATTGAAGCGGGCCATGGCGGTAAAAGAATGGCTGGTGAAGCAAGGTCTGGGAGATATCATTGTGCGGGCCTGGGGACCGGACAGGCCGGTGGCGGATAACAGGACCCGGGAGGGCAGAAGGAGGAACAGACGTGTCGATATATATTTCTCCAGGCCGCAGCTCGTTGTGCCCATCACGCCAGACCGGGAGGCGCTGCCTGATATCGCTGAGCTGTATCAGCAAATTGGAACGCCCCTTCAGCGTTTTTGCATCAACCCATACCGGGACACGGTCATACGATGCAGCCAGGGCACGGTGATCTATATCAAGGCAGGCTCGTTTGTTCCTTCTGTCGGCTGTGATGGTGGATGTGTCTCTTTTCAGGTGCGGGAGGAGTTTCTACCGTCGGACATGGTCATGGATGATCTCTCCACCACATCCGACGGTCGTGTCCTCGAGACGCAGGGGATGATCTATACAGAAGCTGTCGACTGCCAGGGAAAGAAGCTCGATCTGCAAAAAGGCAGGGACCTGGTGGTGCTCATACCGACAGATACTGTCAATGCCGGCGCCAAGGTATTTAAGGGGAACAGAGAGGACGACAGCATTATGAACTGGACCATGGAAGACAGCCCGATGCTGTCAAGCTTTTCCTTGCCGGATATCGTTCGATGCGGGGGCAGTCTGTCTGATGCGACCAATAAAGCCACCTGTCATCCCTGCCACTTTTTCTTTTGCCGGATCGGTCGGGTGGTAAAGGTCATTGGCGGTGTTTTCAGCAAGCAGCAAAGAGCGCAGAACCTGGCGTTCCGGCAGTGCCAGGAAGAGCTGAAAAATCCCAGTCCCGCGCAAGACCCGAAGTGCACCGAACTGGAGCGGCTTCTACGAAAATATGGAGTCAGTAATACGGATAGCCTGATCAAGGCCATCAGCCAGCCGCTGCTGGATCATTTTAAGGTCAGCACCATGAAGCAGCTGCTGGATACGCTGGAAAAGGCCGGGAACACCGTGGAACTGAATGCTATGGGCAGGAGAGTGCCGCTTGCTAATTTTAAATACTATGTATTCAATACTCCGCAAACGGGGTGGAGCAATATAGATTTCCTTACGGCCATACCATATTCCAGCGCGGTGACGGTAAAATTGAATGTACCTGCACAGAAGAATATCAGCTGCAAGCTCGTATGCAGGGAGAGACGCACCATCATTCCTGCTGTAAGGGTAGGGGGCAAGCTCGAGATCCGGGGTGCTCCCAATGGCGAGAAGGCGGTGATCGTGGGTATTCGATATGAAAATGGCCAGCCTTTGCTCGCCCTGAAAGAGATCATTGTCAATGAAGTCAGCTTTGACCTGGACTGGAAGAGCGTAAGCGTGGAGGAATTAAAAGAAGCGCTTAAAAAGCTGGATCAATAGCGCTAAAGCAGACAGCCGCTGTATCGACACCGGACAGCTATCGTCCGACCGCAGTGTGTAATACTTTGACAGTCAAGGCGTAGAGAAATTGGTATCTTATTAGTTGTGATAGGGAAAACATCCCTGATGATCATCCATTATGTAAAGATAGCCTGGCGGAACCTATGGAAGAACAAGACCACCGCCGCGATCAATATCGGAGGACTTGCCATTGGGATAGCCAGCTCCATTTTATTGCTCAGCTATGTATCCTTTGAGCTAGGCTATGATGGGTTTAATACTTCGAAACGATCTATTTACAGGGTCAACCTGGATTTTTGGGAAAACAACCAGCTGACCGTTCACAGTGCGGAGAATTATGCCGCGGTGGGTCCTGCTTTGAAAAAGGATTTCCCCGAGATACTGGATCAGGCCCGGCTGTACAATATGGGATATAAGAACAACTGTGTGTTCAGCTATAACAATATCGATTTCAAAGAGACAAAGTTCTTCTATGCCGACGCGTCCTTTCTAAGGATGTTTTCCTTTCCCTTTTTACAGGGCGATCACCGATCGGCTCTGGCGCAACCTTATACCGCGGTGATCTCTGAGTCCATCGCACGAAAGCTATTTGGTGAAAAGGGCGTTCAGGATGCCATGGGAAGGTCCATCCAAATGACAGATGATGACCGCAATAACGAGCTGTGTAGGATCACCGGCGTTTTCAAAGATATCCCGGAGAACTCACATCTGAAGTTCAATGTACTCATTTCTTATGCGACTTTGTATAAGCGGAGCTTCGAGCGATTTGAATACAACTGGCAGAAAAAAGACTTTTATACTTATGTGCAGCTGCGACCCGGTGTCGACCCCGGATCATTGGAGGCCAAGCTTCCGTTGTTCATCCAAAAGCATATACCCAGCCAGGCTGCCCTTCACCAGGAAAACAGATTATCTTTACAGCCGCTGGAAAAGATACATCTAAGCTCCGGCAGACAGGACGAGCCGGAAGCTACCGTGCACGAAAAGGCCATCGGCTTTTTGATGGTCATCGCATTTTTTATCATAACGATAGCCTGGGTCAATTATATCAATCTGGCTACTGTCAGCGCGGTGAACCGTGCAAAGGAGATCGGTATACGAAAAGTGCTTGGGTCGGACCGGGCCCGGCTGATCCGGCAATTCCTTATTGAATCCTTCAGCCTTAATATTATAAGCTTTTTTCTTGCGCTGATACTTGTTTATGCCGTACGCCCTTTCCTGTATGACCTCTTGTCTATTCATTTGCCTTTGTCTATTCTGCTGACCAATACTTATGGACTTCTTTTTTTGTTCTTTTTGATAGCCGGCAGTTTTTTTTCCGGATTGTATCCTGCTTTTTTTCTCTCTTCCTTCAAACCCGTATCTATTTTGAAGGGCAAATTTGGCGCCTCCGGGAAAGGGTTGGCTTTAAGAAAGTCGCTGGTCGTCTTTCAATTTTCCCTTTCCATCCTTTTGATCATCGGCACTTTTATTGTTTATCAGCAGGTGCATTATATGCTCCATCAAAATATAGGGATAAAGGTGAACCAGTTGCTGGTGCTGGACCGGCCGGGACGTTGGGACACGGCACGCAGGACACATAATCTGCTGGTACAACGATTCAAAGAGGCGATCAAAACGGACCCGGGCGTTGAGGCGGTGGCCATGTCGGATGAAAAGCCCGGTAAAGAGATCAGATGGCCTAATAATTATATACAAAAGAATGCCACTTCTACAACGGCTGTTCCTATCAATACGACCCTCATCAACGAGGAATATATACCCGCCTTGGGATTTCATCTGCTGGCGGGCCGGAACTTCTCGACAGCGTTCAAGACGGATGGCAGGGGAGTGATATTGTCGGAATCTGCTGTCAGACTCCTCGGCTTCCCGGACGCAGGGACCGCCGTGGGAAAGGAATTGCATTCAGACGATGGGGACTATACTATAGTAGGGGTCGTCAATGACTTTCATCAATTATCCCTTCAGCAGCAACAGACGCCGTCCGCCTTTCAATTCGGATGGGATATGCGGGAGTTTGAATATTACCTGGTGAAATTAAAGACTGCCCGGATGGATCAGACTATCTCCCGTATTCAAACAGCCTGGTCAAATAATTTTAAGGACAACCCTTTTGAGTTCTCTTTTCTCGACGAGACATTCAACCGGCAATACAGGAGCGAGATACAGTTTGGGGTCATCTTCGGCATATTTTCTTTTCTCGCTATCTTTATTGCCTGTACCGGATTGCTGGCCCTGATCGCGTTTATGGTCAGCCAGCGTACCAAGGAAATAGGTGTACGGAAGGTATTGGGGGCCAGTGCACAGGATATTGTCCTTTTGCTTACAAAAGATTTTATCCTGCTGATAGCAATGGCCAACTTTATTGCATGGCCCCTCGGATGGTGGTTGATGAATAACTGGCTGAAGGATTTTGCCTACCGTATCCATATTCATTGGCTGGTATTTGTGCTGTCAGGAGGCATTGCCCTGGCGATTGCATTAGTGACAATAGGCTATCAGGCTGTCAGGGCGGCCTTGTCGAATCCGGTGCGTAGCTTGCGGACAGAATAATATGTACCTCTCTTTCTCCGGAACAGGAGAAAAAACGGAGTGTAATCGCCAAGCACTGTGCAGGTGGTGTAATTCTCGGATTTGAACAGATCTATGTCGACAGCGGCCAAAGGAAGAGAAATACTCCCGAGGTTAAGGCCATTACGAATGATAAGCCCATATTATTACCAACACCCTGGAATCACCTCGAAGCTGGTATCTTGTTTGGTCTAAAGCTCCCTCTTCTGATCTTCAAAGAAGATGGGATCGAAGGTGGTGTCTTTGATTATGGGATCACTGATGCGTTCATCCATCACATGCCGGAACCCAAGCCGGATCGGAACAAGCTGGACGAACTGAAACAGGTGTTCTTAAAATGGTTTGCCCAGGTCAGCGCAAAATACCATGACTATTGATCTCAACTTAGTTTTTCCTTGAAGAAATCGATGGTCCGCTGCCAGGCCAGCTCTGCAGCCGCCTTGTCATAACGGGGTGTCGTGTCGTTGTGGAATCCGTGGTTTACACCGGGATAGATATAGGCGGTATATTCTTTTTTATTTTCTTTCAAGGCCCCCTCATACGCCGGCCATCCTTCGTTGACATGGGTATCCAGCCCTGCATAATGTAAGAGCAGCGGCGCTTTTATCTGTGGGACCTGCTCTTTTGAAGGCTGCGTTCCGTAGAATGGTACGGCAGCCGCGAGGTCAGGGATGCGGACGGCCATCATATTGGCGATCCAGCCTCCGAAACAAAAACCTACCACGCCAACTTTGCCGTTGCAGCCGGGATATGCTTTCAGGTAGCCAAAGGCGGCTATGAAATCTTCCAGTATTTCATTCCTGTCTCTTTTGCTCTGCATTTCACGTCCTTTATCATCGTTGCCCGGATAGCCGCCCAGGGGAGTCAATGCGTCGGGGGCAATGGAAATAAAGCCGGCCAGCGCTGCTCTTCTACCCACGTCCTCGATATAGGGGTTCAATCCGCGGTTCTCGTGGACCACTACGATGCCACCCAGCTTTTTTTTAGCATCGACAGGCTGGGAGAGCAGTGCCTTGATGGTTCCACCCCCTTTATCAGATTTGTAATTGACATATTCGGACTTCAGGCGGGGATCGTCAGCTGCCACGTGGAGGGCATTCTTATAATCGGGCATCAGGAAGCTCAACAGGGTAGGGACGGTGAGGCTACCTACGGCATAGATGGAGAGCTTTTCCATAAAGTCGCGACGGTTGAGCCTGTTGTGGGCGTAGTCGTCGTACAGGTCGAATACTTCCTGTTTGACATCTTCTTTATTTATTTTCATATAGAAGGTTATTTTATACTAATTTATACAATACGGGAGAGATAGCTTCTTAAATTCGTAAATTTGAAAAAATGCCCTCCCCAAAGCGATTCTTGTTTACGGTGTTGCCTACCAATGACTTGGGGTTACTTACCCGGTCGTTACCCATTGCCAAAGAGCTTGCAAATCGCGGGCATTCCATACTATTCTCGCATCCAGCCAAAGCGCCGGGAATGGTCATTGCGGAAGCTGGCTTTGCCAATGTGCCACCTGTACACCCATTGTATGGCCTCGCCTCCGGAAAATTTCCAATGCGTTCCATTTGTTCCCGGATTGGCAATGGCGGAACGTTGCGACCTGATGATCCATCATGGAGGCCGGCGACTGCGTTTTGCCTCGTCCGGGAGGGATTGAAAGCAAATATTTTGATCCTGAAGAGGTCCTGCAAAAGACAAAAATGCTTCTCGATGAACCCAGATACAAGGAAAATGCTGTATTTTATGGCGATAAACTGGCCTCCTATGGAGGAGTCACAAAGGCTGTTGGTCTAATAGAAGAGTTTATAAGGTAGACAATAACGAATATGTCAATAACAAAAGAAACTGAACTGATCGGGATGAAAAAGGCAAGCGAAGCCGTTGCCTGCACCTTAAAAGAAATGAGAAACTATGCTCAACCCGGCATGACAACAAAACAATTAGACAACTATGGAGCAAAAATCCTTTCGGAATTCGGGGCAAGATCTGCACCATACCTGGCATATGGTTTTCCGGGTTGGACCTGTATAAGCGTAAACAATGAATTTTGTCACGGTATTCCGTCCGACACCAAAATACTGAAAGAAGGCGATCTGGTTAATATAGATGTTTCAGCCGAACTTGACGGTTTCTGGTCGGATAATGGCGACTCATTTGTGCTTGGAAAAGACATTAACCAGCACCAAAAACTCATAGACGCTTCAAAACAGATATTGCAAAAAGCAATCTATAACATAAAAGGCGGTGTTCGCATTTCAGACATAGGGTATTTAATTGAGACGGAGGCTAAGAAACATGGTTATAAAGTAATTAAAAACTTAACAGGGCATGGAATAGGAAGAGGCCTTCACGAAGAACCAAGAGAAATAGCAAACTATAGGGATCGGCTTAATCTGACGAGATTTAAGAAGAACGCTGTCGTCGCCATTGAAACATTTATTTCAACAACATCAACTTATGCCGAAACCCTAAATGACGGTTGGACATTGGTTGGAAATAAAGGCGGATTTATGGCGCAACACGAACATACTATTATAGTTACGGAGGGAAAACCTATCATATTGACAGAAATGAATGGTGTTTGGAATTGACGGGAGTGTAAATTAAAATGTGTCAAATAGATTCAGCTTTCCAAAAGTTTACCCCTATATCCAGTAGATCGTGCTTGTTCCTCAAGCGTCTTGGGTCTGACGAACCCATAATTTATATTCCAACACAAAATCGACTACCCACGTTAAATAGTATTTTAATATATGCTTCCTAGGCGACCTCCTTGATTCAATATTCTTAGGTTAATCATGAAAAGAAAGGTATTATTTAGGACCCTTTTATATGTGGTGCTGGAGGCGTTACTGGCTATCGGGGTTATTTATTATTCCGGGTACTACCTAAGCGATGTTCTTAAGGATCCCCGGATCTGGATATTCCCGATCCTGGCTACCGCCCTTTCGCTATTCCTCGGCTGGTTCTTCCACATGGTCATTCAATATTCCAAGAAGATAAGATCATTTTACCTAACGGGCCTTAACGTTGGCTTCAGCATTTATTTTATGCTATGTGTCTATTTCTATAATAGCGCCTGGCAGTTTAATCAGCGGTATGGTTTTAGTCCCGCGAGCCAGTTGTTATTAAAAGATATAGAGGATATTGATGAGTCGGGGAGATCCTTTGTAGGAACCGGATTTCAGCTATTACAATCGGAATTCCGGTATCCCCGCCGCCTTCGGCTTCGCTCTTATTATTTCCAGGAACGGGATACATTGATCGATCGGCGCCCTGACACGATTCGTATAATTTACTATACATACTTGGTGGGAATGAATCCCAGAAAATGGTACTCGAAGGTCTCCGTACTCCAAGATAAGGCAACTATGCTTGTTTTCAACAGCGAATGCGAGACAAGTTCGGAATATGCTGAAATCAAGAAAGCTATGGCGAAGGACAGGAAAGAAAGTATGGAGAAGCTAAAAGAGCTTATTAGAGAACTACCCCAAGACTCGACATCTGCAATATTGAAGAAGGCAGTCAGGGATGACAGTATAAACCGAAAGGAAAATGTAAACTGAATTTATTTAAAATAGATTTATGGCGCTTAGCAGCTATTACCAGCGATGTAAAACCTCAGTCTAAGACTTGAATGGATTCGAACCTTTCGGCCTTGGACGTCAAGATGTTAATAAAAGAGGCGCTGAAGATCAAGAAAAGTTCGAACCAAAAAACCCGCTCTGGGAGCGGATTTATTAGACGTGTTTCTTCCTTCTAAAAAAAGAATCTATCTTTGCAATTGTAGCATTTGGTTGTAATTCGCTGTAATGAAGCCAATAAAAGATAGTATTTATGAATAGCCTAAGCATATATACAAAATTAGAAACACTGCCAACTGATCTGAAGCAGGAGGTCTCCGATTTTATCGACTTCTTGCTGCAGAAGTCATCTTCAAAGAAAAATAAGATCGTCCCTAAGTTTGGCAGCGCTAAAGGCAAGATTAAAATGTCTCCTGATTTTGACGAACCTCTCGAAGATTTTAAAGAGTATATGTAATGGAGTATTTACTGGATACTCATACATTTCTTTGGTTCATTAATGGCGACGAACAACTTTCCTTAAAAGCCAGTACACCATCGCCGATGCCGATGCCGTGAAATATGTTAGTATAGCTTCGTTTTGGGAAATAGCCATAAAGGTTCTTCGATAAATACGCTCAATTAAAGTTGCTGTGGTAGCAATAAACTTTCCTGGATTCGAACTTATATTAAATTGCCACTGAAGGTGTCAGCTCAAACCCTATTTTAGGATAAAATACGAAACCCGCTCTGGTAGCGGGTTTCAAGATTGGTCGGGACGACTGGATTACCTCCGGTGACCCATTTGCCCTCCTTCTTACCCAAGAAGCCACGTTCCGACTCCGTCGGAACGGTTTTGCCTCCCCGTCCGCTTAGGAGAATAAATTCTCCACGCTCCCGGAATCGAGTAGGAGGTGAGAGATTATTTCTCTCACCGTCCTCTCACACCACCGGGCATACGGG
>MKTZ01000019.1 GCA_001898505.1 Sphingobacteriales bacterium 50-39 | reverse complement strand
GGTCTCCGTGATGCGGGTATCCACACGGCTCCAGATGTCGACGATCTGGTTATAACGCTCGTTGTTCGTGATCAGACCCATATTGTAGTTGTCCCACACTTCATTCACTTCGCCTTTGGCATTCTCCAGCAGCTCTTCCTTCGTATCGGGAATGATCAGGTCATTGATGTTGAAGGACAATCCACCACGGAAGGCCATCCGGAAACCAAGCTGCTTGATATCATCCAGGAACTTCACCGTCTTCGGAATATTCGTCCACTTAATGATATTGCCGATGATCTCACGAAGGGATTTCTTCGTCAGCAGGGCATTCACAAAACCTACTTCCGTAGGAACGAACTGGTTGAACAGCACCCTTCCTACCGTAGTTTCCAGCAGCATGTTCTCCAGCTGATCCTGATTGTTTCTTACCTGCGTCTTGACCTTGATATAAGCATGCAGGTCCACACGCTGCTCGTTATAAGCTATAATTACTTCTTCAGCACTGTAAAATATTTTGCCTTCACCCTTCACCTTCTCCTTATCCGTGGATTTCCTGCCCTTGGTGATATAGTAAAGCCCCAACACCATGTCCTGGCTGGGCAGCGTGATAGGCGTACCATTCTGCGGGTTGAGAATGTTGTGAGAGGACAGCATCAGCAGCTGCGCTTCCAGGATGGCCGCGCTGCTCAGCGGTACGTGGACCGCCATCTGGTCACCGTCAAAGTCGGCGTTGAAGGCCGTACACACCAGCGGGTGCAGCCGAATAGCCTTACCTTCAATGAGCTTGGGCTGGAAGGCCTGGATAGACAGTCTGTGCAGCGTCGGAGCACGGTTCAGCATCACCGGATGCCCTTTCAATATATTTTCGAGGATATCCCAGACAATGGCTTCTTTCCTGTTCACCAGCTTCCTGGCGATCTTCATCGTCTTTACGATACCCCTATCGAGCAGCCTCCGGATGATAAAGGGTTTGAACAGTTCGGCAGCCATATCCTTGGGAAGACCGCACTCATGCAGCTTCAGCTCAGGTCCTACCACGATAACGCTACGACCAGAGTAGTCCACACGTTTACCCAGCAGGTTCTGACGAAACCGGCCATCCTTGCCCTTTAGCACATCGCTTAGGGATTTCACTGGTTGTCCATCTTTCTTCAATACCTGCTTGCTTTTTCGACTGTTGTCGAACAACGCATCAACCGCCTCCTGCAATCGAGCTTTCTCAGTTCTTAGAATCACGTGAGGTGCGCCAATCTCTAGCAATCTCTTAACGCGATTATTCCGGATTAGGATGCGCCTATATAGATCATTTAAATCGGAAGAAACAGTAAGATCATCTTCCAATGCAAAATCTCGGCGCAATTCCGGCGGAATAACAGGGATAATTCGCATGACCATCCATTCTGGACGGTTGGTGATCCTGGAATTGGCATCGCGGAAAGCTTCTACCACGCTCAGCCGCTTTAAGGCATCCGCTTTACGCTGCCGCGAGGTTTCGGTTGCAGCAACATTTCGCAAATCAAAAGAAAGTTGATCCAAGTCAATTCGTTCTAAAAGATTCAGGATGGCTTCTCCCCCCATCTTGGCGATAAATTTGGAAGGATTTTCATCAGACAAAAGCTGGTTGCCTTTAGGCAGGGCTTCCAAGATCTGCAGATATTCATCCTCAGTGAGCAGGTCGTTCGTATTCTGACCATCGCCAACCCGTACACCCTGTTGGATAACTACATATCGTTCACAATAGACAATACTTTCGATCGCCTTGGAACTCATTCCAAGCAGATATCCGATCTTGTTGGGTAGTGATTTAAAGTACCATGTATGAACTACCGGTACTACCAGTTTGATGTGCCCCATTCTTTCCCTTCTAGCCTTTTTGTCAGTCACTTCCACTCCACATCGGTCGCACACGATGCCCTTATACCGGATCCTCTTATACTTGCCGCAAGCGCACTCATAACTTTTGACAGGGCCGAAAATACGCTCACAAAGCAATCCATCTCGAACAGGTTTTAAGGTGCGAAAATTAATGGTCTCAGGACTCAAGATCTCACCGTAGGACCTGTCAAGAATTGATTGAGGTGATGCAAGGCCGATAGTAATATTTGAAAAATGTTTCATGGGCAAATCATGATTAGTATTGACATTTCCTTTCAGTATTCAATGAACCTATATTTAAGTACTAACGTTATGAGACCAATTCTGCTGTGGACATGAAATTTTGAGAAAAGAGCACTTTTTAGTGCTTCGAAACTCTTTACAGACATCTTAAAATGCTTTGCTATTTCAGCAACGTCCTGTTCGGAACAAAGGCGCCTTATAATGTCCCGTTCCATTTCGCTTGCGGAGTACCACGTTAGCGATGCAGGGGGTTCCATAGGAGTCGGACTATCCTTCGGTAGGTAATCGTTATAATAGATTCCTTCCTTATCAACCGCTTCTATGGCAGCAAACAATTCGGGAGCGTCAATTCCCTTATACAAATAAGCTGTGACACCTAGCTTTATCATTCGTATAATCGCAGCTTCTGAATTGTTCATGGTCAGGACCATGACTTTTACTGTTGGGGCGTTCTTTTGTAACCATGCTGCCGTTTCAAAACCGTCCATTTGGGGCATATTGGCGTCTAAGGTTACGATAACTGGTCTTTCATTTTGTTCTGCTCCCTTAAACTTTGTAATGAATTCCTTACCATTCGATGCTTGGATGGATACAGCGAAACGAGTATTCTGGGAAATGAATTGAGCAACGCTTCGCCTGAATAAACTATGGTCATCAATCATAGCAATTTTTGTCTCTTCGGTATGCATAAGGTCCAAATTTTGGAATAGGCTTCGATTAGTTATATGTCTTGCACCGAGGTCAACGGCTTGTTAGCAAGTCGTGGAAGCACTCCTGCCATTCAGATCTAATACCAATAAACCACCGTCGTTGCCCTTGGTATGTCACGGCAAATACCCCATAATCACCATTTTCTGATAAGTGTAAATTAAAAACCCCGCACTTGCCTGTTCGGGACTTTGCCTCGACAGATATTCTAGTGAGGCCACTGCTATCATATTCAATGTGTCGATACGTGAGATTGACGCCCAAATGACGTCTGACTTTTCGTTGAATTTTATAAAGTTCTTTCAGAGTAGTTGCATGGTTAATATAGGTCTGAAATGTAAAAGCAGGGATGGTTCTATCATGCTCGTTGTCCTCTTGCCATTGGTGATTATAATAATAATCATTTAGTAGCCTCTCCAAAGCATCCTGAGACTCTTCATTGGCCTTTGCCGGGTGCGGCAAAGGCTGTGCGAATAGAACCAGACAATGTATTGCACTAAGTAACAAAAAACAAGTAGGTTTCATAATGTTTGATTGAATAAGGTTTAATAATAGTTTATCGAATATCCATGGTCTTAAAATAGCATATCTGCCGTCATGCCCATCATTTGCCCTATCTCTTCCCAGAAAAAGAATTTAATGTTACGGTTGTCTTCCAACCATTGCATGTGACTTTTAATATCTTTTTGGATACCTAGCAAATGATAAACGGCTTTCCAACGTTCAGCCAAGTCAAAAAAATACTTATTCCTTACCCCGTCTCGAATTGCCATCTCCAACATATTCACAAAGAGATTGGCACTTTCACCGATGAAATATGACTGGCACCAGATATGCTCGGAGCTCAAGATCGCTTTCCAGACCTGGTCTTCCTTGTTCCAGGCTGATATAACCTCAATCTTAATGTAATCCGGATATTGCATTCTTTCTCCCTCTAAAGTTGGGCTTACCGCGTTAAGCCATTGGCCAACCAGTGTCTTGTTAATGGATTTTATCCGGCTATCCCGCTCTATGAAGCAGGCCATTGTGTTCTTCGTTATGTGTATCAAGGGTATGTTTTTCATGTGCTTCCTTTTTTAAAATTTTGACCTGGATCAACGCATGGAAAGTGCCTCTGGCGACGAGACGTACAATTTCCATGAGATCCATTTGCATCTCAGTACAGTTCAATATTTTTTGTAGGAAGTCCCCCGTAACGAGATAGCCAAGATTATTTACCTAGCCATCGTTAATCGGGCATGGGAGTAACGCCAAAGGAATGAGATTCCTCAAGCGCGAGCGCAATATCTGAAAACAGGAAGTCCGTTAAAACCTACACTAAGATATAGAAAATTCGACAATTGAATAAGTAAATTACTGATTTTAATAAGTAAAATAAGGATCATAGTAAGTGTTTTACTGATTATTGGGCAGTATTTCACTGATCGCCCCTTTATTTGCATAATGCTGCAAAATAAATACTTGACGGCTAAGGGGTTACTTATTTCCGGAAAGATTAAAACACTTTCCGAATTACTGGATATTGTTGATAAAACTCCTTTTTCACGGGATGCAAAGACCACCCCGGAACGGTTCAATAAAATGCTTGCAAAACCCGACCTCTTCCGCATGGCTGATATCTACAATATGGCCCAGGCCATCGGCGTCGACGATAAGCTGGTATTGGACCTGGTTCATAATGAGTGCGTCAAGTGGCGGCGGAAAAAGAAATAAATTTGAAGGCGGGATGACCATCGCTCCCAATATTATGCTTTTCCCTTAAAAACTATGTTTTCAGATTTGCTCGTTACCAGTTTTCCTTCTACGGAAGCTAAAGTAAATTAAAATCGCATACGTTTTTTTTTCTGGACGATCGTCCAGTTGTCAGAGCTTACCGAAACATTATATAATGCTGCCAGCTCTTTTAACTCAACTACGTTCTCGGTGTCTGTTTTTTCTAAAATGCTTTGCTTGTGGGTCCGGACTGCCGAGCTGGTTTTCCCAATTTGCTGACCTATTTGGATGGGCGATAGCCCCCTTAAGAGATAGGGCAATAACTCTCTTTCCTTTGCTGTCAAGAGATCAAACGGGCTTTCTGATAAATCACTGATTGGTTTAACTTCGACATCCTGGTCCTTGAAGAAGGCCAACAGTCGTTGAAGTGCGATCTCCTCTTTTTCGTTTTTCGGGACGAAACGAATGCCATATCGCTTTCTTAGAATTTGCCCGTATAGTTTTACCGGCTTGTCCGAATAGACAATTATTTTGAGTGCTGGATAGCGGACAACGATACTATCAAGGATCTCCATGGCATTACCATCGGCCAAAGTAAGATCAAGGACCAAGTGCGAGAAATACTCCTCCTTTAAAGCAGAGAGTAGATCACGACATGAGTTTACCTCTTTCGGGGCCTCTAACCCTTCATCACGGCAAATTATTCTCATACTACGCGCCATGAGTGACTGATCTTCGGCAATCACAATTTTTCTGTTCATAGCTAGGGGTGTACTATCCCGAAGCCTTAACCTTGCTAAATCAATTATAGATCCTTAAGCACAGGAAATGCCACCGTAAAAAGCGTTTCCTTGTTCATTTCACTCATTGCTGTGATTTGTCCACCAAGTGCCTCCGTTAATACCTTTGTAATTGGAAGGCCTAACCCCAATCTTTTGTTCTGAGTAGGCTCTTCCTTTGTTGAATATGGAAGGAAAATCTGGTGTATTTCCTCTTGATTCAAACCTTTGCCTTCATTTCCTACCGCCAGTTTCCAAGATTTGCCATTCCAATTTACTGTAATTTGTATATTCTTGCCGGAAGGAGAGTTATTGATGGCGTTCATAAGTAAATTGAGTACGATCCGTCGAATCTTAACTTTGTCAGAGACGATAAGGCTTGGCAAATGGTCGTCGATGTGCAACTGGATGATAATTTGCTTATCGTCCGCCATATATTGATGGATTTTCACTATTTCTTTCAATTCATAGGCCAAGTCTATCTCCTCATAGCGGTTGGATGCAATTGCTTTATTTTCCTTTCGGGCGAATTCGAGGAAATTGTTAAGCATGTACATATGAAACCGGGAGGCGTTGGCAGTTTCATTGATTTTTTCTTCGCTGATGTTTTTTGCTCCAGAAGTGTCTGAAACCTTCTTTGTGTGTTCTATCAAGGTAGACAATGCACGAAAACCGACTTGCAGGTCATGGGTCATATGTTGTAGAAATAGCTCGTTTTCCATTTTTTCTCTTTCAATGGCCTTTTTAGCTCTTTCTATGGCCTTCACCTTGAGAGCGTACATGGTTAAAACCAGAAGGATTAGAGACAGCTCCATTCCGTCTATAATATATCGGCTTGATAATTCATTGACGCTACTGAGGAATCCTGAATTCCATTCTAAAAGCAAAATTCGTAATACAATAATGAGTCCGCAAATTATTCGGGTAGATGCTTCTTGAAATAGAAAAACAATGAGACACATGTTCAGAAAATAACCTAATACCGTAGTCGTGATCGGTGTGGACATCTCCCTGGATAAAATGATAGGAATGACATTTAAGAGTAAGTAGAATAGCACATTAGCAAACTCAAACTGCTTATATCGGTTCAACAAAACCACGGTGCAGAGAGCTGGAATAGCCGCAACTGTAAGGATGACTGAAAAATTCGAAAAATGTTGAATGTAGCGGGTGAGGAAGCCCACTGCCAGGAATGCAATTACGCCAGTCGCAATAAGGTTAACTTGATTGTGAACATCGTACACCGGAGAGACGGCACTTCCGGTATGCCGATACTCGGGCTTTATCCATTTGTCCATCCAGGCATTCACTCCTTGTTGCATGGTGCAATATTTTGTTGGTTTTCGTAAGGCTTGCAGCTGAGTTATTTTATTAATTAGCGACTCCAACAGTCTTTACTCCGAAATTACACAATCTTGTACGGATTGTCAAACGGTTATGTGGCAATCTGGACGATCGTCCAGATTGTATCAGCATATACTCCCTTTGTTGTAACTTGGTAGTCTAATAGGATAAGGTTTAATGGTTATGGTATTTGATTAGTGGATCCCTGCAGCAGTGTAGGGATTTTTTTATGTGGGCCGCTTATTTTTATTCTTTAGCGTACCCGCAGGGATGCTTTGATTTTATCCCCCAATAGAAATAGTGTGTTTTTTACGCCTGCGCTCCTGAATGGAAAGCCAACTACCTAATAGTGACAGGAGGACGAAAAATATGTTGAAAATGAGATGCTGCTTCCAACTTAGAAAATCGATAACTCCTCCACATGAGCAAGGCACGTACGAAAACCCGTGTAGCAAAATGATCGAGGTGTAGACGGTAAAAACGGACATTAGTAGCGCGGATAGTATAAAGCCTCCTATTCGCAAAGAGGGCACAACGAGCATCACCACGATTACTATTTCTATCGTGAGTATAATGTATGCAAGCCAGGGCGTCCATTCGTTTGGCAAGGGCTGGTTATTGATCTCGTTTATGAAGTGAGTAAAGTTGAGGATTTTACTAAGGCTGGCATATGCGAATAGCAAAATGATCAGGCCGCCAGTTATTTCCAGTATTACTTGTTTTTTCACGGCAGAATAGATTTGGTTAAGGGGTCTGAAATGCAGAATTTTTAACTGCTGTTCAGCTTATGAGATTTATAAGATACAAAAAAATATTGGGGTTATCAGTAACGATCAGCCTGCTGTTCACCTGGTGCCTATCTTATGGCCAGGGAGTTCGCTTTACGTTGTCGGCGCAGGGTGTATCGTTGGATACGGTTTTGAAGGAGATACAGGGGCGGACGGGTTATT
>MKTZ01000018.1 GCA_001898505.1 Sphingobacteriales bacterium 50-39 | reverse complement strand
GTTGTAGCAATTGATTAGCGTATCATGCCCCCCTTTATAGTTATCCTTTTGTGTTTGGATGACTCGTGCCCGGTCATCATAGAAATTAGCAGTAAAAAGCCAGGTTCCCTTGGAAAGATCATTAGGGTCTTCCAAAATTCTTACGCTGGATCCAGTGACAAGTCCCAAAGTTTGCACGGCCGATTGGTCAGCCATCGTTGGAATGTCTTCGGCATGCAGATTGGCGCCGGCATCCAGCCGGCTGTTATACATAGTGGTATACTGCTTTTCCGGGGTATTGCTATAATCGTCATAAAAGGTCATGGTAAGCCCGATGAAATTACTCCCGGGCGGCAGTGGATTGTCTGCTACAGGAACCATCCAGTTTCGATAGTTAACGGCCGAATCTGCCGCTACAATTTCAGCCGTAAAATTCGTTGATTCCGGTGTTTCAAAGCCCTCATCGAGCGTGATTTGACTGGATGCCTGATAATCTCCGGTCCATGCTCCTGCCTGATCCCCATTCAGCAAACCCAAAACAAGCGTCGACGGAAGCGTGATAAAATGATTGCCTCCTATTCCAGTGGACGTGGTAGTCCCGGTGCCCGTGTTCGCATCTACGTATTGCTGCAACTGACTCCTGTTGCCGGAATAAGTGATCATCCCGGTAGCGTTCGAACGATTCAGTCCATCATACAGCGTCGCCATCCACTGATTCCTCGCCCGCATATTGCCGTCCTGGGTAAAAACCGGCCGGTCTCTTTGATCATGGATCATATATACCCACGCTGCACCAGGAACTTTTTTCGCCGACATCCGTAGCCGCTGGTCGTATTCATAGCGGAAGCACAACTCGTTGATGGTCGTCGTGTCGGCGGCTAGGTTCCAGCTATTACCATAAGCAATGGTTACCGCCTTGGGAGAAAGCACAAACCGCAGCTGGTTCAGATCGTCATAGACATAATAGGTACAGAGCCAACCCTGATAGCCTGAAAAGTCACTCGCGACCGTGTTCAGCTGTACTTTTTTCAGCACCACCTGCCCTTCCTTGTCCTTGTACTCCACCACCGCATGGTTCTGTTCGTCGAGGGTGACGTTCTTGTACAGTTGACCGGCAGGATAATAGCCGGCCGCCGTGGGGATATTGGTCGTAATATCATTGCCTGCATAGGTCAGCGTATCGCTGGTGATATTCCAGATGACCACGCTATCGGCTGTTGTATTGACGAGGTATTGCTGTGAAACACCCACCCCGCTGCCCGCCCAGCTATTACCCGGCGCCATCGTTTTCAACACCCGGTTGAGCGGGGAAGCTTCATATTGGGTCTGGCTATAATACACCTGCTCTCCCGTATAAGCCGGTTGTTCCGCCGGATAGACATTTTGATAGAAGCTTTGTTGATCGGTAAAAGGGTCGCGCTTCAATCCGCCATCGCTGTTGTTGCCGTTCGTCTGCACATAGGGCTGGTATTTATAGACTTCCCTGCCGAAAGGATCATACACCACCGGCGTGACCAGATCCAGGGGCTGATTGCCCGGCGTTATCTGGCGGATCACCGTCTGCAAGGGACGTCCCAGGCCGTCAAAATACTGTGCAGTCTCTTTGACATCCGTATAGGCAGCCGCTCCGAACGTGACCGTGTCGGTGATCCGGCCCATGGCATCCCTGACTTTTACCCAGTTTACCTTCGGAGATACACCACCGGTGGTATAGCCGGAAGGGGTCGTGGGCGGTGTCAACACAGGTCCAGGTACTTGGGTGGTCGAGGTTGGCTTGTTGGAAGGAGCCGTCTGCGCCCAGGTTTGGAGTGATACTGCGGTGAGGCAAGTGATCAGCGCCAATTGAAATATTATTGTATGCCTCATAGTCAGGAGCATTGATGAATGTAAAATAGGATTTAGTATGCCGTGATCTGTTGCCCGTTCAGGTATAAAGTCCACCCTTTGGATAGCAGGAAGGCCACTGACGCATCACTGGCAGAGGATCGAGTGGTCCCTCCATCTCCCACATACAGAAAACCATTGGTGCAGTACTGCCCTGCCCCTCTTGCCATCTGGTTAAAGATCGAATCCGCCACCTGGGTCGGTAAAGGGATATAGGGATTATTGGTCGGATTATTGGTCGGATGCTGCCGGGCAGAAAATACCGACAGTTCCTTCAGCTCCGTCAACGCACTCAGATCCTCGCGGTTCCATTGGCGATCCGAGAGCACCATCCATTTGAGATGTTTGAAATACGTATTCCAGTCGCTTTTCAGCCGGCTTATTTTGAAAGATGAGTCAAAGTAACACTCCAGGTTATTCCTGCCGAACATGATCGTGTCCAGATTGGGATTGCCCGCCATAAAATCCTGCGCATAGTGCAGGTGCAGGATATTGGTCACGCCACCATCGCCCGTGTTGAGACGAAAATTGCGAATGGAGTGGATGGAACTCCAATTCCAGATGCTATCGACTGATAACATAGACGGCTGTTGATAGGACGATCCTCCAAATCGGTTTGTATTGCTCGGCAGATTCCCGCGCAGATGGCTTAAGTGTGCCAGACTGGTGGCCGGGTTATTGACATTGTCAAAATCTTCCGTTTCCTCTCCGTCGTTGTGGTAAAACGTAAGGGTTTTTAATAACGTGTCGGGATAGCTATGGATCAGATACAAAGCGTAATAATTGAACCAAGGTGCGGCGGAACCCACTTGCACGGTATTTGGCGCCAGATTCCGCAATGTATCGGGTAGATTAGCGCCCAGACGCATGCCGGTGCCATCCCCAAAGTCCACGTAACATCCATTGAAATTGCGGACACCGTCAATTTGATTCCACGCCAGGTCCACCTGATAATACCGGCAGCCGGTTACAGCACCAGGTAAGGTCTGTCCGCTGTTCAACGTCATGTTGAAATGCAGCGAGTCTCCTCCCGCTGACAGCGTACCGATACGACTGTCCGCCGTGTCGTTGTTCCACAGGGTAACGTATTGAGGCGGACCCGCGGCATTGCCCAGTAATTTACCATGGACATTGAATACGCCGACAGGATACCCCAGGGTATTGGTGCCCGCAAACGTCTGCATGGTCAGGATATAGCAGTTGGCGCCGCATCCGCTGTTACCCTGGTATTGGTAGTCGATCGACTTTATAATATTATAGTCCTGATCCCTAACCCTCTTTAGTCGTTGCAATCCGTCGTATTCATAATAGGTGATACGATTACCTACGTCGCAGGTGCTGGCCATGCCAACTAATGGTTCGAAAGTATAGGAGGTCATTTGCGCTTTCGCAGGATACAGCCTCAATTCATCGATCAGACCAGAACCAGATACTGAAATCACTGTCTGCCCGGTGACCTTGTGCACATACAGCGTCCACCCATTGATCGTCTTTCCCTCAGTGGGATAGCCAGCCATGGTGCCTGTGATAGTTATGGGAGCTTGATTTTGGGTCCAGTAGGAAACAATATAACATTGTGAGGCTGACAATCCCATCGTGTCAGTAATGGCACCATTGGACAATTGATAGCTCCTGCGACCCGTAATAGAATGAACAGTATCTCGCAAGGGTGATGGGACAGTCCATTGACCTGTGCCGTCCGTCTCGAAGGAAGTATACGCTATATCTGTCTGATAGCCATTTAAGACATTGGCAATAACCCGCCTATTATTATCGGACCAGAGCAGGGAAGTGGTAGTCCCCAAATCGGTAAATTGCAAGAGGGTCTTATTGCTGCCATAACTATCAAATGTTGTCTTGGTATAAAGTGGATGCCGTAGGTGAGACTGCTGTATGTTGCTTCGGACAAGCTGGCCTATATCCATATAATTAATATTGGTTCTGGCCACTTCCGTGTCATTGATCGTCTCGATCTTGGTCAGCGGATATTCGAAAAGACCTTTATCCTTTAGTTTTTGAACAATGCTGCCGGGCAGTGAAGCGCTATCCACCGGATAGATAATATGACTTGTCTGCTTTTTGCCTTTACTGGTATAGTTAGTTGTGAAGGATGGCTGTCCTAATGCGTTGTAGTCATAGGTTTCTGTTGTAGCAAGGGTCTGAGCACCGGCATGCTGCCGGGTGGTCTTTTGTTGTCGAAGGTACCAGATGGAACGCAACGGATAGAACATTATGTTATACCGATGACCAATAGGCCAATAGGCCCAGTTTGCGGGATCTTGGTCCGGAGCGGTCATTAAATCACATGCTTCTGGACCGATATAATTCGTAAATATCTTTACCCCCTTGAAAAAAGTATAGTTCTTAATGGAGTAATTATAGGTATTATCTATAACCGTATCGCCTGCGGCGGTAAGTGTCTCATCGCCGCTGATAAGACCATTGTCTAGTTTGGGGTTGTCGGGGCAATTGACCTGTATTTCACTAGGGGAATTGTTATAATGATAGACATGTATCCCGTTGGTAGATCCAGTTGGTCCCCAATCCCTTTCTTCTACCCTTGAATAGCCGACAAAATTTCCTCCTGCCCCATCTGAATAGGGAATGGCACTCTCCGAAGAGCCAAACAGAACAGTGGCACGACCTTCCTGTACCGTTGGGTGATCTGCTGTCTGAGCATTCGTGGGATGAATAAAATAAATATCATTGGAATAGAAATATTTTAGCGGTGACATCAAAAGGCCAGACGTTGTAGAATCGTTGTTAACGTAACGTATGGACTTTGTGCCCACCAGGTTTCCCGTGCTGGCATAATTACGTATTCCTGTAATACAGAGACCTCCACCCCGGCTCAGCTGTGGTACCATTGCCGTATCGTAGAAAGAGACTGTTGATTGTACCGATGCGTTGTTGGATGCAGTGTTTTGAGGCCCCAGGTTGTCCGGAAGGCTCACTTCGATGATGTATCGGGTGTTCGGACTGGGATCGTAGTTTACCGTAAAATTTTCTGACCAGCGCATTTCGCCTCCGTTGGCATTGAAGGTAACGCTGTCCGTGTCCGCCATTTGCCAGGTCTTCAAGACAGCGACATTATATTGCCCGGTCATCTTTAGCAAGGTGATAGAGGAAGGTTTTAGCGAGCTAAATGTAAGCCCCTGCAAAGGCGCTCCCTTACTGATCCGGCTGCTGATGCTGAGGATAGTCGTTCGCTGGAGATAAAAGATTTTATTTGTGCTGTCGGAGGTAGGCAGGTTCCTATCTACCACCGCGACCTGTTTAAAAAGGGAATTGACTTTGGCCTGATCCGGGTAATTATAGTTGCCGAAGGTATGCGCACTATAGTCAAATTCGGTAAATCCGCCAGTGGGATAAGTTATCCGCTTCAGCATACCTGCCTGCATTTTGGAAGTGTCCGGCGTTCGATTCCCATTGACATAAGCACTGTCCAAATAGTAGGATGGAACAATACTATAGGTTGGATCAAAATTGTAATAAAACCAGGACAGATCTGGCATGAGTCCCGTATTCCCTTGTCCATTATAGTATCCCCAGAAGTCTCGGGCAAAAGATGTTTTAAACGGCAGCAAAGTTGTATTATATCCAAATGTATAAGGTGGCCGACTGGTGGTACTTCCATTGGTAGCATAGCCGATCTCCTGCACGGAATCTAATCGTAGTCTCATTCCGAGCACACTACTTTTTCCCGTTGTATCCAGATAACTCCCTCCTGTGTTACAATAAGGGAAATAGGATTGGCTTAAAATAAAGGTTTTTATTTTCTTTCCTGTTTCAGTGGAAATGATGTCGATGGACTTCACGCGTTTGGTACTTAATACCCCGTTATTTGGTATGCCGTCTGAATCGGGAGCTGCCGGCAAATCCAACCTGTCATCCAAATTAAAATTGACGATGGCCTCGCTCGATGTAATCGATACAAGGTTCTTCACGTTGTGCTTTGAAAAATCCGAATGCGGCACCGTTCCGTAATTTGGATCTACGGAATAAGGATAACCACTATGATATTCTTCCCGGTAAACATACCAACCGTAAAACCCATCTGCATAATTGAATCCTATGAATTTCCCGTTCGCTAACCGTATACCGGTGAGTTTAAAGGTATACCCTGTATTGTCTCCGATGATATAGGTCGAGGAAGACTCATATACATTGAAATAAAAAATATTCCCGTCAAGGGTGGTAGCCTGCCAGCCCTGGAAACCGCCGGTGAAAGTAATACTTGACTTTTTATCCAGCATCACAGGCTGCCCTGTTTCCGGATTTACGTAAAACTTACCGGAATAGCCTGCAAAGTTATAAATATAAATATCAGGCTGGCCGTCGCCTTGCAACAGCCGATTGATCGTATAACTATGATCTCCAGAGGTATCGTAAGGCGCCATGCAAGGCCATACATTCGAGCCGTACTCTGGTCGTCCATAATATACGTCCTGCAGTGCTAGTGGTCCCGACTTCAATTCTATATAACCCGCGGTATCCCCATCAAGGAGATGGTCCAAGTGGTCTTCATGGCCATTAACCACTTGTATGATCGACCAGCTTGGTTCCAGGCTCCATCCCAAACCCACATTAGTAGCTTGATCTTCCACCTTTACGCCGGAACTGTGATAGTGCAGGGTAATGGGGATTTCAATACCATCTTCTTTTATTGTATATATTGGAATGGAAATATCCGCGCTGCCAGTATAAAATCCGATAGGAACCTCTCCGAAGCGCCCTAGCATAGCCGCTTCAGGAGAAGTAGGTAGCATGCTCTTTTTATCGAACACCGGAAAACTACCTTGTGAAAATCCGGCCATGGATAATAGTAGAAAAAGAACGGTAAACAGGAACTTGTTCCTACCCAGGCTTATAGCTGAATGTTGCTGACAAGCGATGAACGACATATGATGGAAAATAATTATTTATAAATTAAAAAGCATAACCCAACCTCATCAGCACCGCCTGCGTCCTCGGCACCTGCTGATAGCTTAAAAAATCCCACAAAACAGCAACCCGCGTCTTCTTAAACACCCGGCTCTTCATCGACACCGTCTTCGCGACACCAACGAAACCGCTCTTCGACCACCTGGACCATTGCCGCAGTTGCTGCACACCCTTGAAAGGTGTCGCATAGTTATACTCATAGCCCGCGGTCGCCGAAAAGCCACCTTTTATCTTGACATCCAGGTTCATTACCCTAACTCCAACACCCGAACTCCTGATCGCGATGTGTTGAATATCCGATCCCCAGGATAACTTATAACTGGCCCCGACCGATAGAGTACTGCGGTCGGTGAGTCGATAACCCGCCGAGAGCCCGAAGTCAGTGGTCGTTGGAAAGTAATTGTTCTTCGTTGTCTGAAAATTCGCGCCGTATTCTACTCTCCGCCAGAAGGTCTTTGTCTTCTGCCCGTTGGGCCGGAAGTCGGGCGCGTCCTGATTGCTGTTACCCCCGCCGGCTTGCAGCAGCTTGTCTTTATAGCTATTAAATTTTGATTGGGCCGCTTGAATATTGCCTTGTATAGAAGGTATCCCGGCTGATCCGGCCGCCGCCACCTGCTGGCTGATCAATCCCCCAACCTGGTCCCTTGTCTGTAATCCTGCTAAGGCCTGTGGGGCAGAGGCATTCCCTCCCGGAAGGTTGAACAAGCCCGCCAGCTGGGAATTTTGTTGCATAAAGGACTGGAAGGCCGGTACTTTTCCGAGTATCGCCAGCGCCTGTTTCTCCCACTTATCCGGGTCATTCAGCATCTCTTTGTACGCTCGTACTTGTTGCCCATAGTA
>MKTZ01000017.1 GCA_001898505.1 Sphingobacteriales bacterium 50-39 | reverse complement strand
CCGCCTACCATGCTATGTTCACGGGCTACCTTTTTATGGATACTGCTGCTACTGGCGGAGGCTTGTTCTGCACAGCAGCCGGTGGCAAGGGGGCTTGACCTATCTGCCCAGGCTGTGTCGGGTCCTGATCTGCCTGCAAGATTTATTGGCCGTATGCAACGCAAGCTCACCGGCCTGGATGAGCAACTGACCCAACAGACGGCCAAATACCTGGAACGGATGGCGCGGAGAGAGGCCAGGCTACAAAAGAAGCTCTACAAGGTAGATTCGGCGGGGGCGAAGTCTTTGTTTGCGGGCAGTGCGCAACAATATGCGGCCCTCTCGCAAAAGCTGGCGGCGGATACGGGGAGCCTGCATTTGCACCTCAGCGGGGAATATCAGCCGTATGCGGACTCGTTACAGGGTATGTTGAAATATTTGCAGGTCCATCCCGGCTCGCTCAATACGGCGGAGCTGCAACATTCCTTACAACAGCTGCAGGCGTTACAGGCCAAACTGCAAGACGCCGATCAGGCCAAGGCATATATCAAACAACGAAAGCAACAGCTCTCGCAATATATCCAGCAGCATGCGAACCTTGCCGGTCTGCTGGGCAAAGACTACCGGGCATGGAACCAGGAAGCGTATTACTATGGGCAACAAGTACGAGCGTACAAAGAGATGCTGAACGACCCGGATAAATGGGAGAAGCAGGCCTTGGCGCTACTCGGCCAATTACCGGCCTTCCAATCCTTTATGCAAAAGAATTCCCAACTGGCGGGCTTGTTCAACCTTCCCGGAGGCAATCCTTCTACTCCCCAGGCCATAGCAGGATTACAGACCCGGGACCAGGTAGGAGGATTGATCAGCCAGCAGGTGTCGGCGGCCGGATCAGCCGGGGTGCCTTCCATACAAGGCAATATCCAAGCGGCCCAATCGAAGTTTAACAGCTATAAAGACAAGCTGCTGCAAGCCGGAGGGGGTAATAGCAATCAGGACGCGCCCGACTTCCGCCCCAACGAACAAAAGACAAAGACCTTCTGGCGGAGAGTAGAATACGGCGCGAATTTTCAGACGACGAAGAACAACTATTTCCCTACAACCACGGACTTCGGTCTCTCGGCAGGCTATAAGCTCAGCGACCGAAGCACCATCGGCATCGGCGCCAGCTATAAGCTGGGCTGGGGCTCGGGTATCCAGCATATTGCCTTTACCAGCCAGGGCGTGGGGCTGCGGTCGTACCTGGACATCAAGATAAAAGGAAGTTTTTCGGCGACGGGTGGGTATGAATACAACCATGCCAAACCTTTTGCCAGCGTGCAACAGCTGCGGCAGTGGAGCGCATGGACGGCATCGGGGCTCATCGGGGTTACGAAGACGGTATCCATGAAGAGCCGGGTGTTTAAGAAGACGCGGATTGCTGTTTTGTGGGATTTTTTAAGCTATCAGCAGGTGCCACGGACGCAGGCCGTGCTGTGTAGAGTGGGGTATGGGTGGAAATGATCAAAGTGATATAATAAAAAAATTTTATGTATATGTTGAAATCGATCGGGTGCATATTAGCTGGGCTATTACTTTGTCATGGCATCACCCTTGGGCAACCGGATAATCTTAAACAAATCATTCCTCCTTCGCCAGGGGCAGCGGCTATAACAAAATACGGGCTTTACCCTGTATCGATGTTCACGGGCATTCCCAATATATCAATACCTATCTATACGGTGAAAGCCGGCAATGTGACCTTGCCCATAAGTCTCGATTACCATGCCTCCGGAATAAGAGTAGACGACTATGCCGGCTGGGTAGGATTGGGTTGGATCATGAACGCAGGAGGGGCGATTACAAGAACGGTAATGGGTGTTCCCGATGATGATATTACCAGAGGGATATTCGCCAAACCTCCTTATAGAGAAGGCAATGTGCCGGGAACCTTTGCTGGCGATGATTTTCTGGCGCATGTAGCGGGTCAGGACCTGGATGCAGAGCCGGATGTTTTTTCCTTTAACTTTTGTGGTAAAGCAGGAAAATTTGTCTTTAAGCCAAACAAAACGGCGTTGCTCGTTGGGTATGATAACCTCAAGATCGAATGGCAATCCAACGGGAATTTTAAAATAACTGATGCAGAAGGGAATGTTTATTTTTTTGAAGACAAAGTAGTCTCCTCGACATATACGGACGCTGGTACGGCAAAATATTGGCCGGTGACAGGTTGGTATCTGACAAGGGTGATCCCCTTGAATTCAACGGACACCATTCACCTGACCTATGATTGGGTGGCTTCAAACGGTGCTTTACGAAGTTACGAAGAGCTTTACACATTGGGGTACAAACCCTTCCCGGACTGTGTCGGCAGTAGCGACCCCAGTTGTTTGTACGGTATATATAGAAACATTAGTGAAAAATCAACTTCGACGAATTACCTGAACACCGAATACAGGTACGTAAAGACCATTACTTCCAAGGCAGGCCTTGTACAGTTTTTTGCGCATTATAGCAGCCTGGACTATTCAGGTAGGGTACTTGACAGCGTTGCCGTCTTCAACGGCAATGGTGCTGTTGTTAAGCGGTTTAACCTTATGCATGACTATTTTTATTCTACCACAGGTTCCAACCCATTTGCCTATATCAATGATCAGTACCGATTGAAATTAACGGCACTTAAAGAGCTGGGGGCAGGAAATAAAGATAGTGCCCTTATACATAGTTTCGTTTATGACGAAACGAACCCATTGCCACCCCGAAAGAATTATGGTGTAGATGATTGGGGATATTACAACGGGCATAGTGAAAATACCACTTTGCTGACGCTGGATCCCAATGGCCATCAATATACATACCCTGCAATGGGGGCTACACTTACTTCTGGTATAGTGCCCGGGATACGGACTCCTGATGGTACATTCATGAAGGCGGGGATGTTGAAGCGGATCATCTATCCTACCGGAGGTTACACGGATTTTGAATTTGAGGCCAATCAATATGAAACCCAAACCCCGGTTATCTCCCAAATTGGAGGAGGACTTCGGGTCAAATCCATTTCTGATTACTCAGATTCGGGTATCCTTGCCACAAAGGAGACTTACGCATATGGAGAAAATGAGGTCGGCTATGGTAAAATGAGCTTTTTCCCCTATTTGTTTACTAAAAAAACCTATGAACAGCAATATGATGGTTATGGCGGTGTTTGCGGTGACATTGGGAAAGCATTGAACATATTATCCTATCCCTTTTATCATGGTTCGGATTTCGGGGGATCAAAAATAGCCTACCCGGTGGTAACAAAATATGAGGTAGGCGGGACGAAAACAAATGGTAAGACGATATACCGATATGACTTCGAAATGGACGATCTGGAAGAGGCAGCGTATCCCAAGCCGCAGTCGTTGGTTGATCTTAGCTGGAAAAGCGGACATCTGATAGCTGAGAAAACGTATAAGCAATTGACAAGCGGAGATTACCAGCTCCTCAAAGAAGACTCTTCGATATATACCACATATTATGTGGATACGGCCTATGGTTTGGTGGTGGGTTTTAATGCGGTTGTTTCCCCATTAGTGTATTGTATGGAGAGTGAGTATAATAGCGGTGGATGTATATTTTGTACGGCCGGTTATTATGGCTGCTACTATTATGAGTACCCGATATTTTCCGCTGCCAAAAAGCTCACCCAAAAGATTGAAAAGGTCTACCAGGATGACTTGAGCCAGGCGCCCCTGGCCAATGTGACGAACTATAGCTATAATATGCAAACCTTCTTTCCGGCAAGCTCTCAAAGGACAAACAGTAAGGGAGACACGATAAAAACGGTTTATAAATATCCTCATGACTTCGTTGCGTTACCTCCATATGATAGCATGGTGTATGCCAGACACATCTGGAGTCCGGTGATCGAGCAATCGACGTTCAATGGGAACAATTTCCTCCGATCGGCAAAGACGAATTACAATTATTGGAATAATGGGACATGGGGAGTAAATGCCGCCACAAGCCTGGTAGTGCCCCAGTCGGTAGATATAAAGACGTTGGGCAATGCGGCAGAAACGCGGCTTAAATTGAACAAGTACGACACAGACGGTAATCTTATTGAACAGCAAAAGGCAGGCGACGTCCTAAAATCATACATCTGGGATTATAATTCCATCTACCCTATCGCAGAAGCGACGAATGCCGCACAGACAGATATTGCTTACACCAGTTTTGAAGCGGACGGTTCAGGCGGCTGGACCATCGGATCAGGAAGTTGGGATTCTACGCATGCGATTACGGGGAGGCGCAGCCATGTTTTGAACAGTGATATTAGCCGGACAGGCTTATCTTCATCGAAAACCTACATTGTCTCCTATTGGTCAGGCAATAGCTCTAATGCTTATACCATTCCCGGAACATTATCGGGTTCCCCCGTTAAGGGAAAGACCATCACCATTAACGGTACTTCCTGGACGTTTTATGTGCATAAGATCACGGGACAAACGAGTGTCGCCATCAATGGCAGCGGTCATATCGACGAGCTTCGCCTGTATCCGGTGGAGGCACAAATGACGACGTACACCTACCAGCCGCTGGTAGGTATGACCAGTGCTTGCGATGTTGGCAATAGGATCACGTATTATGAATACGACGGGTTGCAACGACTGAAGAGGGTTAGGGATCAGGACTATAATATTATAAAGTCGATCGACTACCAATACCAGGGTAACAGCGGATGCGGTGCCAACTGCTATATCCTGACCATGCAGACGTTTGCGGGGACCAATACCCTTGGTTATCCGGTGGGGGTATTCGATGTGCGTGGCAAATTGCTGGGCAATGCTACGAATCCATCACAATATGTTGCGCTGTGGAACAACGACACGGCGGACAGCCGTATCGGTACACTGTCTACAGGCGGTGACTCGCTGCATTTCAATTTGACGCTGAACAGCGGCCAGACCTTGCCCAGCGGGGTGACCGGATGCCGGTATTACCAGGTGGATTTGACGTGGAATATTTTTGATGGTGTGCGCAACAATAACGCGGCCTATGTCGATTTTGGAGATAGCATCGGGATGAGATTGCCAACCAGCCCGACAACAATCGCGGCAACGATCCCCGCTCGTACTACCTATGCAGTGATCAACGACGGAGAGGCATTGGCCCATGTCCCTTATTATATCCATACCTATCCGGACACCACACTCAAAACGCTCACCTTCTATCACAATGATGATGCCCTCCACGATCACCTGGATAATGTAAATAACCCGGCGACCAGCCTCACCAAGCTGACACATCTCCGGGGGAATCTGCCGCAAAACCTTTGGTTATTTGGAGGGAGCTGCTACCAGAGTGCATCCATGAATAGCATAGATTCCATTTACAATTGGTACAGCCTGCATAACATCACCTATTTTGAGCTGCTCAGTGGGGACCGGATCAATCCATGCAAGAACCTGGCCTATGCACAGGATTTTATGAAAAACAACAAGGGGCTGCAACAACTAATCACGGAAATCGGTACGTACGCCAACGGTTATAGAGACACCACCTTCAAGCTCAGCCGGCTCAAAAGTGATTGGAACACGTATTTTACACAGCTTAAGACCCTGGCGATTAACGACGACCATTGGAACCGGGAAGACCTGTCCGCGTTGCACCAACTGAGTTTTTTTGTGTTGATCGCCACCACCCAGAACCACCAGGACGATCCGAACAGTCCATTGGTTCCGATACCCCAGAATGTAATTGATTCCATCTTTATCCAGATCGCGGCGGGAGCCGGTCAGACGATAAACAATGGGATCATTTCATTGGTTACGGGTGGCACAACGCCGAGCGCTGCCAGCCAGTCGGCGATCCAGTCGCTGTTATCCAAAGGCTGGATCATTTATATCAATGGAACAGCGATAACCAATCCTTAAACCTGATAATAAAATCTGACCATGACGATCCGCTCTATATATCGATTTGGAATAACTGCCTGGCTGGCTGGAATATCACTTTTTACGATGGCGCAGTCTGCTCCCTCGAACAAGCCATCCTCCGCGACACAGGTACCTGCCCCATCCGGGACGGTAGCCCCAACGCCTCCCGGCTATACCACCGGTGGTGTATCTCCGAAGGTAAACTGGGTAAAAGTCAGGGATGCCATGGGCCGGATCACCGATACGGTGACGTTTGGAGCCGCCGCCTATACGGATGTAAAGGAAACCGCCCAATATTTTGACGGCCTGGGGCGGCCCTTGCAGACGGTGGTCCGCCAGGCAACGCCGGGCAATCAGCCACTGGATATGGTCACCCCGGTGGTGTATGACCCGTTTGGCCGGGAGGTTTATAAATACCAGCCCTATGTGCAGACGAACGGCAACAATAGCGATGGTGGGTTTAAGCGGGACCCCTTCACGGATCAAAAGAATTTCTATCAAAATACGTATCCGACAGAACAACCGGCCTATACAGGTGAGCAGGTATACTATAGTCAGACCCAATACGAAGCTTCCCCGCTCAACCGCGTGTTGAAAACGATGGCCCCCGGCAATAGCTGGGCAGGCAGTGATACCGGTGTATCACAGCGATATTTGGTCAATATAGCAGCTGACAGCGTGGTCATCTGGAATATTTCCAATGACACACTGACCTATGCCGGTAATGATATCACCACCAATATTCCCACAGCAGCCGGCTATTATCCTGCCGGCCAGTTGTTCAAAAACGTCACCCTCGACGAACAGAACCATGCGGTCGTGGAGTACAAGGACAAGGAAGGGCAGGTGGTGCTGAAAAAAGTACAACTGAATACGGTTGCAACAGACTTTTCGGGCTATCAGGGCTGGCTGAGCACTTATTATGTGTATGACAACCTGAACCAACTGCGATTTGTACTATCACCCAACGCGGTGACCATTGCCTATGGCAACAGATGGAACCTCGCCGCCGACACGACGACCATCAACGAGCTTTGTTTTCGGTATGAATACGACGGGCGTAAGCGGATGTCGGCCAAAAAAGTGCCCGGAGCAGCCTGGACGTATATGATCTATGACCAGCGCGACAGGCTGGTTTTTACCCAGGATGGGAATATGCGGGCAAGGAATCAGTGGATGACGACACTGTATGATGGACTGAATCGTTCGAACGCTACCGGGATGATCACTTATTCCGGCAACAAGAGTCAATTGCAGCAATACGTAGATGCTAATACTGGCACCGGGGCTACCACTTCCACTGGAATAGGGGGCAATCATTTTATCACGCTTCCGTCAACGCTTGTTTTGGGTTTGCTGAATGGGGATCAGGCAGGGGCTTGGACCGGAGATTATCAGGCCTCCAGTCAAATCACGCTCGATGAGGGCTTTGAAACGCCGGAATCAACGAATTTTACCGCTGAGATTGTATCGGCAGATTCGGCCGTTAACTATCGAAACTGGATGGTTCCTGTAACAGACAATCCACTGCCTCCCGGGAGTAGTTTCATCGGGCTTACCATGACCTTTTATGACGATTATAGCAATACCCCGGAAAAGCAATATACCACTATGTATAACAGCCGGCTGGATGCCGGCACCAATCTGCATGCCGAAGACATTCCAACGATGGCCAATCAATCAGCCGTGCAAACACTCGGGCTTGTAACCGGATCCAGTGTAAGAATTTTGGCAGACCCCAATGATCTTTCCAAGGGAACCTGGCTTTTTACTGCTAATTTCTACGATGACCGGACACGACTCATCCAATCACAAAAGGATAACTATAAAGGGGGGCATGATACGCTAATCAATTGCTACAACTTTACAGGACAGGTT
>MKTZ01000016.1:240386-515808 GCA_001898505.1 Sphingobacteriales bacterium 50-39 | reverse complement strand
GAGGCGTATTACTATGGGCAACAAGTACGAGCGTACAAAGAGATGCTGAATGACCCGGATAAGTGGGAAAAGCAGGCGCTGGCGATACTCGGAAAAGTACCGGCCTTCCAGTCCTTTATGCAAAAGAACTCCCAGCTGGCGGGCTTGTTCAACCTTCCTGGAGGCAATCCTTCTGCCCCACAGGCCATAGCAGGATTACAGACCCGGGACCAGGTAGGAGGATTGATCAGCCAACAGGTGGCGGCGGCCGGATCAGCCGGGGTGCCTTCCATACAAGGCAATATCCAAGCGGCCCAATCGAAGTTTAATAGCTATAAAGATAAGCTGCTGCAAGCCGGAGGGGGTAACAGCAATCAGGACGCGCCCGACTTCCGGCCCAACGGGCAGCGGACAAAGACCTTCTGGCGGAGAGTAGAATACGGCGCGAATTTTCAGACGACGAAGAACAACTACTTTCCAACGACCACGGACTTCGGTCTCTCGGCGGGTTATAAGCTCAGCGACCGAAGCACCATCGGCATCGGCGCCAGCTATAAGCTGGGGTGGGGATCGGATATCCAGCATATTGCCTTTACCAGCCAGGGAGTAGGACTACGGTCGTACCTGGACATCAAGATAAAAGGGAGCTTTTCGGCCACAGGTGGATTCGAATACAACTATGCGACGCCATTCCAAAGTATGCAGCAACTGCGGCAATGGTCCAGGTGGTCGAAGAGCGGCCTCGTTGGTGTCGCGAAGACAGTGTCGATGAAGAGCCGGGTGTTTAAGAAGACGCGCGTAGCCGTTCTATGGGATTTTTTAAGCTACCAGCAGGTGCCGAAGACGCAGGCCGTGCTGTTTAGGATAGGATATGCCCTTTAGCGATCCTGCTGATCAAGGTTTTGACTTTATTAAAATATTAGATAATTATGAAGCAGCAAACATCCGCTAAAATGAAGTGGATTTATACAATCGTCCTTCTTTTTATATGTCAAAGCATTCATGCACAGGTGAAACCAGGCTCTCTATCAAACGGGATCATACCCGAAGTCATCCCTCCTTCTCCCGAAGCAAGTTCTTTAGGGAAATACGGTGATTGGCCTGTATCTGCCTATACGGGCCTTCCGAACATCAATATTCCGATATATACGATAAATGTGTCAGGATATCAACTACCGGTGAGCTTAAGCTACCATGCGGGAGGGGTAAAGATAGATGAAGTGAGTTCCTGGGTAGGAACGAATTGGTCTCTTTCCGCCGGGGGCGTTATCGGGAGGACCATCGTAGGATTGAACGACGAAAGAGTAGGGGGTGGCTTTTTATACAGGAATCAAAGGAATAATTTTCTCAAGTCGAGCTACGACCTGACTAACTACGATGATTATATTTTCCTCAGAAATATTTCGGACGGTACAATGGATACCGAACCGGACCTTTTTTTTTTCAACTTTGCGAGTTTTTCGGGTAAGTTCTATTTCGACAAGACCGGTAATTTCCAATGTATTCCTGCCAATAACCTGAAACTATTGGTCAATCCTCTGAATACGCTAATAAATCCAACCGACCAGCATTGGGAGATTGCTGACCCCAGCGGAAATGTATATTGGTTCGGCTCTTACCTGGATGGCGGAAATGGGTTTGAAGCTACGATGTTGTACAACGGGTCACCTAGCGTGAGCAATATGAAGACCACCGGCTGGTACCTGACAAAGATTATTCTTGCAAACAAGGCCGATACCATTTATTTTGACTATTCGGACAAATCGGAACATTACGACCTCCCTCTACCGCAGTCCTACAAGATATTAACGAATGACTATCCTACTTATACGCCAGCCGGAGGACCCGGAACCAGCTGGGACGATCTGTTGAAGCTTAATCAAACTGTCATTGATCCTACTAGTGTTACAACCACCAGCTCAAGCGGGAAAGCCGTATTAAGTAAGATACGATGGAGGTCGGGATCATTGGTATTTGCTGCCAACAGCAGCCGGCAGGACCTGTCGGGAAAATTACTTGACCTCATACAACTGTACAACAGACGAGGTGACAAGCTAAAGGAATTCCAATTAAAATATGCTGCTGTAAATCAGCGCCATTACCTTGACACATTGATCGAACGGGATGCATCTTCCGCGACACAATTGAAACATAGCTTTGAGTACATCAATCGTACCTACCTGCCGGTAAAAGGCTCTTATGCACAAGACCATTGGGGGTTTTTTAACGGCGCCACAGCGAATGTCAGCCTTCTTCCACCTGACCCGTCATTCAATACAACGGCGCTGAATGCGAATCGCGAGCCGGATGAGAACTTCATGCAGTTTGGGGCCTTAAAAAAGATCACCTATCCTACCGGCGGGTCTACGCAATTTGAATACGAGGCTCACCGATATGATCCCGCCAGCCCTGTGGGCGGCGGCAACCCAACATCACAGGTTGTTTCTGCCAATATTACGGTCAAGGCCTCTGATCCTCAGCTGGGCGGCTATTTGCGCAGTCAAACTTTCAATATTCCTTTTACACAAAATACCCCAACGATAGCCATCCAATTTAACAATTACGACAAACCTCCCTCGAAGGAGTTGTCAAGATTGCCCCTGGTGAGGATCGAGAAACTTGTCAATGGCACGTACCAGCCATACTACTATTGGGATGCCTATGATAACTTTCCTGTAGGGAATGCCACGCCAAATGCCAACGGCCTGGTGGACTATAATATAAATGAAAGTTTGAACTTTTCTCCAGGAGATTACAGGATCGTCACAGATGTTGTATGCGGTGTTGCCAATTGTGGCACCCCTGTTGTCAATCCCAGTGCTACAGCTCATTTGGTATATAGTACTTATTCGGCTGTGAACACATCGCCAATTGCCGGGGGATTAAGGATCAAGCAGATCACCAATTACAGCAATGGTATATTTGTCGCTGCCAAGAAATACAGTTATGCACCGGGAAAATTGCTTATTTATCCCAGGTATGTCCATCAGTATGGTGAGGAGATATACCGACAGACATCTTGTTTCACAGATCCACTTTGTGGGGACATCTGCGGCACCCTATATGTGAAATACAAGGAAATTACAAGCAGTAGCCAGTCCATATTGGGTTTTACCCAGGGTTCACCCGTTGGCTACACTGATGTCACGGAACAGGATATTGATGCCGCCGGCACGGACAAGGGGTTTACCAGCTACAGTTTTACGTTTACTCCGGATGTCCTGAATGCCTTCGTCTTTGACAGATACTACTGGCCGGGCGGCTCGATCCTGAATCCTTCCACGCCACTAAATTCTTACGAATACAAGAGAGGGTTGCCTTTGTATACCAATGTTTTTAAGAAGCGTACCGATGGTAGCTACATAAGGATCAAGTCTATAACAAATTCATATGAATTCAATGATAATGACAGCACTAGGCGTTTTAATACAATGACGGGTATGCGGGTTAAAAAGATGCGTACAGTCAATTATCCTTGTGGCACCTACTATAACGGGCTCATATTCCCTTCTACGAGCAATACTGACCTTCCGGTCGACTTTGCCTATGCATATTACAATCTGATAACAGGTTGGGTTCAAAAGACAGCAACTACTGAGGTTGTTTATGATGACAACGGCAATAATCCTTTATCTTCCACTACAAGCTATACATATGGAAACAATTCGCATTTGCTGGTCACCGGCACGGATACCTATGATAGCAAAGGCAATCTTATTTCTGTCAAGAATAAATATCCGGATGATTTTTCAGGAGTGACGGCGGCGGATAATACCAGCGCGGGCATCAAACTTTTGCAGCAGCGCTCTATCCAGGACAAGGTCATTGAATCGAGCACCTATCTGACCAATGGTATTAATCAGCCTGTTTTACGCAGTTCGACTTTTTCCGTCTACAACCCACTGGTTCCCTTTTTGGACAAGGTTATAGCCATAGAAAACCAGGCACCAATGACCGATTTTACGGCCGCGACTGTGCAGGGGGGTGCTATTGTCGCAGACAGCCGATATAAGATTCAGGCATATTTTGACAGCCATGACAGATATGGGAATCTTTTGCAGGCACACAAAGCAAATGATATCTATCAAACCTATATGTGGGATTATGACAGTGCCTATCCTGTTGCTAAAATTGTAAATGCCGGGATTAACGAAATTGCCTATACCAGTTTTGAAACGTCCGCTAATGGCAACTGGACGGTTCCTTCTATGGCAAGGGATTCTATTCATAATGCCGTCACAGGCCAAAAATCTTATTATCTCAACAATGGTAATATCACGAAGACAGGCTTGTCATCCAGCGTCACTTATGTCGTTTCTTATTGGTCAGGCAACAACTCAAATGCTTATGCCATTCCGGGGACATTGTCGGGATTTCCTGTGAAAGGGAAGACGATCACTATTAATGGCACTTCCTGGACATATTATATGCATAAGATAACAGGGCAGACCAGCGTAACGATCAGCGGTAGTGGCAGTATTGATGAGCTGCGTTTGTATCCCGCCCAAGCTCAGATGACAACCTATACCTACCAGCCATTGGTAGGTATGACCAGCGCCTGCGATATCGGCAACAGGATCACCTATTACGAATACGACGGATTTCAGCGACTGAAACGCATCCGGGACCAGGATTATAATATCATCAAGTCGATAGACTACCAATACCAGGGTAACAGCGGATGCGGTGCCAACTGCTATATCCTGACCATGCAGACCTTGGCAGGTACCAATACGCTCGGGTATCCTGTCGGCGTATTCAATTTGCGCGGCAAATTGTTGGGCAATGCCGCCGGTCCGTCTCAATACGTTACCCTGTGGAACAACGATACAGCCGACAGTCGTATTGGAGCCTTGTCAGCGGGAGGGGATTCGTTGCATTTTAATTGCACACTCAACGCGGGTCAGGCACTGCCTGCGGCCGTTACAGGTTGTAGATACTATCAATATGATTTTTCTGGTAATGTTATCGATGGAGTATCGGGGAGCAATGGAGTATATGTCGATTTTGGCGATGGTAGCAGTATGCCAATACCGGCCGGATATGCGACATTATCTCATTCTTATAGCAATACATCCACCAAAACAATTGCTGTTTATCATAACGAAGAGGCTTCAGGTTCACCAATTTTGAGCATGTCCACTGGCACAGTACCTTATCTAAAGAATTTCAGGGGAAATATTCAGCAGAATATTAAGTATTTGTCTTTCTATATGTACCAGGATTCCTCGGTGCAAACAACAGGGCAAATATACAATTGGAACTCTATTAGTTCAATATTAGGATTTGGAGTTGCTGGGTATGGCAACATATTGCCTAACCACAATCTAAATTTCAGTCAGGATTTCCTGAAGCAAAATAAAAACTTGCAGGAATTGAAATTTTATGGGACGCCATGGAACTATTATCAAAAAGGATATGTCGATTCAACCTTTAAAATAAGCCGCGTAAGGAGTGATTGGAATACCTACTTTACTAATCTTAGAAGTCTTTTGATTAGTGATGAACAATGGAGTCATGAAGATTTGAGTCCTCTCGTAAACTTAACATATTTCTGGTTGGTTGCGGACAATCAAAAACATTCAAATGATCTTAATAATAATCCACCCATTCCAATAGGAATCTCAGTGATCGATAATGCCATCAATCAAATAGCCGCGGGTGCCGGAAAAAATGTACGCAATGGATCAATATTGATTTTTAGCGGAGGATCGAATAGAAGCGCAGCAAGTGACAATGCGGTAGCCACATTGAATGCTATGGGATGGTCAGTAGTGGTAGATAGTGGTAATTAGCGAAAAGAAGCTAGATATATTGTTCATCATTATAGATTGATCTGTGAAAAATAATTTGAATTTACGAAGTAATTTATGCGCTATGTCAAGTAAACTGGTTCGCTTTTTCTGGACATTGGCCTGGATGGCTGGATGTTCTTCGACTGTTTTAGCTCAGGCCCCTTCGAACAAGCCAACTTCTGCTACACAGGTACCTGCCCCAACCGGGACGGTAGCGACCACACCGTCCGGCTATACGACCAGTGGGGTCTCCCCCAAGGTAAACTGGGTAAAAGTCCGGGACGCCATGGGAATGATCACCGATACGATCACCTTTGATGCTGCCACGTATGTAGATGTAAAAGAGACAGCGCAATATTTTGACGGGCTGGGACGTCCGTTACAGACGGTGGTCCGGCAAGCAACACCAGGGAGCCAGCCGTTGGATCTGGTCACCCCCGTGGTATATGATCCTTTTGGCAGGGAGGTCTATAAATACCAACCCTATGTGCAGACACCGGGCAACAACAGCGACGGCGGATTTAAGCGCGACCCTTTTACGGATCAACAGAATTTCTATCAAAATAGCTACCCCGCAGAACAACCGGCCTATACAGGGGAGCAGGTATATTACAGCCAGATTCAATACGAAGCCTCTCCCCTCAACCGGGTACTGAAAACGATGGCCCCCGGCAATAGCTGGGCGGGTAGCGGGGTCGGTGTCTCGCAGCAATACCTCGTCAATACGGCAGCCGACAGCGTGGTCATCTGGAATATTTCCAACGACACCCTGACCTATGTGGGTAATGATATTACCACGAATATCCCCACGGCGGCCGGCTATTATCCTGCCGGACAGTTGTTCAAGAACATCACCCTCGACGAACAAGGACATGCGGTGGTAGAATATAAGGACATGGAGGGACAGGTAGTGCTAAAGAAAGTGCAGCTGAATACGGTCGCGAGTGACTTTTCTGGGTATCATGGCTGGCTTTGTACTTATTATGTCTATGACGTTCTGAACCAGCTGCGGTTTGTGCTTTCCCCCAAGGCAGTGACCATTGCCTATGGTAATAGCTGGAACCTGCCTGCCGACACAACGACCATCAACGAGCTTTGTTTTCGATATGAATACGACGGGCGTAAACGCATGTCTGCCAAAAAGGTCCCCGGTGCCGCCTGGAATTACATGATCTATGACCTGCGGGATCGGTTGGTGTACACCCAGGATGGGAACATGCGAGCCCGCAATCAATGGATGACAACCTTATACGACGACAAGAACCGGCCGACGACCACGGGCATGCTGACCTACAGCGGCAATCCCGGCCAGTTGCAGCAATATGTAACGGCCCACAGCGGCACCCAGACCAGTAGTCCGGTGACGGTGAATGGCAGCGGAGTGGCCAGCACCCCGCAAAGCCTGACCCTGGCCGCTACGAGCAATGGTGACCAGCGGGCTTTGCAGGAGATTACCCTGAACACCGGATTCGAGACGCCGGACAACCCGGATTTTACGGCGGAGATCGTGCCGGACAGTGCCGGTACTCCTTTTAGCGATACGGTACAGGTGTTGGATAATCCCTTGCCCTCGGGGAATAGTTTTATTCCATTGACGCTGACTTTTTATGATGACTATAGCCAGCTGACCGACCGGCCATATACCACTGCCTATAACAGTCGGTTAGACGCCGGCACCAATACCCATGTAGAAGTACTTCCTTCCTCGACGGACCAACAGGCGGTACAGACTCTCGGACAGATAACCGGTACGCGCGTACGGGTGCTCGAAGACCCCAACGACCTGACCAAAGGGAAGTGGCTCACGACCGCTCATTATTTTGATGACAGGCTACGAATGATCCAAACCCAGGGAGATAACTACCGGGGCGGACGGGATACGGTGACCAATCTGTATAATTTTACCGGGCAGGTCATTGCCAGCTACCTCGCGCATAACAATCCCAACGCCACCACCAACGGCACCACCCATATCAAGACGAACCTGAACTACGATCATGCCAACCGGTTGTTGGAAGTGTATAAGACCATCAACGATGCCGACAGCACCAAGCGTCTCCTGGCCCGGAGCGATTATGACCAGATGGGGCAGCTGAAGGAGAAGCGCCTGGGGCAATTACCTACCGACGGCAGTTTCCTGGAAACCTTGGATTACAGCTATACTATCCGGGGATGGCTGAAAGGGATCAACAAGGATTATGCTAACAACGACAACAGTCATCAAGCAAACAGTCGCTGGTTCGGGATGGAGCTGAGCTATGACTGGGGTTTTGCGAATAACCAGCTGAATGGGAATATAGGCGGCACGAAATGGCGGAGCAAAGGCGATGGTGTCCAACGGGCCTATGGCTTTGCCTACGACGCCGCGAACCGTTTCTTAGCCGCCGACTTCAACCAATACAGCGGCAGCAACTGGGACCGGACAGCGGGCGTCGACTTTTCCGCGGTGATGGGTAACGGTGTCAATGGAGACTCGGCGTATGACGAGAATGGGAATATCCGAACCATGCTGCAATCCGGCTGGCAGCTGGGTGGCAGCCATTTGATCGACTCGCTGCAATATACCTACTATACCAATACCAATAAGCTCAAGGGCGTCATCGACGGCCGCAATGATGCACAAACGACAATGGGGGACTTCCGGATATCGGCACTTAGCCCCTATAGTACCGGCAAGACGACGAGTGCCATCGACTATGCCTACGATGTCAATGGGAACATGACGCGTGATCTGAACAAGGACATTGGTTCATCCGCAGCAGATGGCATTACCTATAATCACCTGAACCTGCCCTGGCAAATCAAAGTAAGGAGCGCCACCGGCACCAAGGGTACGATCACGTATATCTACGATGCCACAGGTAACAAGCTGGAGAAACGGACCATGGACAGTGTAGGGAATGTCCAAACCCATACGGCGTATATGGGAAGTTTCCAATACCAGGGAAAGAATACCTATACCGGCAGCAATCCAGCCGACACCTTGCAGTTCTTTGGGCAGGAAGAAGGCCGGGTGAGGGTCGTTACCGACACGACGACCGGACAGCCTCGGGCGAGCTTTAAGTACGACTACTTCATCAAAGATCACTTGGGCAATACCCGGATGGTGCTGACGGACGAACAGGAGTCGGATAAATATATCGCAGCCACCATGGAAGTAGCGGACAGTGCCCGGGAGAATCTCTATTACAGCAATCTCTCCAATACCAGGTCAAGCTTGCCAGCCGGCTACCCCACCGACACGACGACCAATCCCAACAACAAAGTCGCCCATCTGGGCGGAGCCACCGGCCCGAAGATCGGTCCGGGTATTACCCTAAAGGTGATGGCCGGCGATCAGTTCAGCATCCGGGTGAGCAGTTGGTATCGACTGAATGGAGCGACACCAGGTGCGCTCGCGAATCCGTTGACAGATATTTTGGCTTCTTTGATCAGCGGAGTCGGGAACTTACCGGGCGGAGGGCACCCGTCTGCCTCAGCGCTTCAGACCAACAGCGTCCCATTGAGCAGCAATATCACGCAATTCCTGGAGGATACCGGGTCATCCATCAACAGCAGCAAGCCGCATGCCTTTGTCAACTGGGTATTATTTGACAACCAGTTCAATTATGTGGCGGAAAGCAGCGGATTTGACCAGGTGGGAAGCGACACGATCCTTAAGAAGCATGTGCTGATGAATTTGCCGGTGACAAAGAGCGGATATTTGTATATTTACCTGAGCAATGAGACACAAAATGTCGACGCGTTCTTTGATAATTTGCAGGTGACGCATACCCGAGGGGCCATGTTGGAGGAAGATCATTATTATCCATTTGGGCTTACCATGGCGGGAATCAGTGATAAGGCACTGAAATCCCACTATATTCGAAATCGGTACAAGTATAATGGCGGAAATGATTTACAAAGTCAAGAGTTTAGTGACGGCAGCGGTCTTGAGACTTACGACGCAATTCATAGAATGTATGACCCTCAATTGGGAAGATTTGAACAGATTGACGAATTTGGAGAGATTAGCCTTTCTTGGTCGCCTTATTCATTTGGAAGCGATAACCCAATATCGAGGAATGACCCGTTAGGGTTAAAGGATACTACCTTCAATGGTGAAGTGGTTCATAGAGATCGGGATCTTGCGCCGGCGGTAGTTACGGCAAAACATTCTCAGGAGGCCTTGCAAAACACTTATTGGTCGTTAATTAAGCGCGGTATTCCACTTGATAGAGTAAAGGATAAAGGTTTGAGGGATTGGCTCCTTGTTTATGATGCTGCTCAAAAAGGTTTAGAGCGGGCTGACCAAATGCAGCGAGAATTTTATTCTAATGTTGCAGACTATGGAAGCTGGCTGCTACCGGTAGGTGAATTAAATATAGCTGGAAAGGTTGGTAAGGCAGCCTTAAAATTATTTCGTCTCAAAAGAGGTGTAGTTGTAGGTAGGGTATTTTGGTCCGGCGGATTGAATGTCGCGGGCAAGGCCGCCGCTGAATATGCCTATGTCAATGGAATGAAAACTTTAGAGATGACTATGAAAGGGAAAATTTTAACCACGCTCACGAACTTAACCTCGTACGATCTTACTAAACCACTGTGGGAAGCGGCTTCCAAATCTTTTGCAAACGGAGCTGAAGGGACGGTTCATTTTTTTACAACAGCAGCTGGACCAAGAGCTGAAAGTATCTGGTTGAATATAGAGAAAAAAGTATTAGACGAGAAGGGAGTTGAAGTAGTGACCCACATTGCAAAATAATTAAAATGAAGGATGCTAAAGACAATGAAGGTCATTCCATTAAGATTTTGGGAAGGGCCGGAATGATTTATCAAGATAGAAAGAAGAAATATTTTATCGATTGTGAAATGTTGGTTGGACCTACCTATGACTTGGTGGTGTATGCCAATTCCGTGAGACATTATAAAGAAGGGGATGAGCCCCTTCCTGACATAAAGAAACAGGAAATTCTTGGAATTGTTGCAAAGCTGCTAATCTCAGCCAAAATAAGGGCTGAGTTTCAACCTTAATATATTTTCTGTACAACTAGCAGCTAAGTGACTGAGAGTGAGGTTTTTTGAAATATTGTATTCATTTCTGTTTCGGTGAGATTGAGCCTGAATAAGCGTTTTTTGATATTGAGAATTTGTGCATTTTTTCTTTTTTCGGTGAGGGTTTGGAGATCATGTTGGATATAATGCTGGCTTTTGATGATCATATTCCAAATAATGACGGCGAGTTTTCGGGCAGTAGCAGTGATTGCGGCATTGCGTCCTTTTTTATAAGCTATTCGTTTGAAAAATGGAGTAAGTGGATGGGTTTTTTGATTGCCGATACTATTTGCGGCCTGTCGTAGTGCTATGGCTAGCGGATTTTTCCCTTTTGGAGTTCTACTACTAAGGAGCTTTCTTCCGCTCATTTTGTTATGGGGGACGAGTCGAAGCAGGTATTTAAGATATTAAAACGGCCTGTATTTTAAATGAGATTTGCATACATTGTCTTTTCAAAGGACCATGACGCGACTGCTCAAGCACGATTAAACGATAATTTCAATAATTTGCTGCATATTAACTTGGACTATCCATTTCTTGAAGATAGTCCATATACTTCTCATTGGGATAGGAATAAATTGGCCGGTGATTATCGCATACCCAAGCAAACAAGGCGCACCTTTTGTTAACGTATTTACGGGAATTTGTATGCGGAGACAAGCACACCATGGCATAACTGCTTTTTCAACCTCAGCTCCAGAGTAGAATCTAAATGAGTAACCACGAAAATGCTAAAAATAGCGGAACATTATACTGATAATATTAGCATTTCAAATCACTCAAAAATGGTTTTCGGGCCATTTTTTCTAGGTTGAGAAAAATTTAGTATGTTTGAACATTCTAATATACTTGCATTATGAAAAGGCTCTTCCTCCTGATCGTTCTCTCGATCCCTGCTTTGTTTGCCCTATCCCAAACCCCAGGCGCGCATTGGCTCTGGCAGATCGGTCGGCCCGATGGCAGCGTGGCGGAGCTGGCGGGGACGCCGGGTAGGGGAGATAAGTTCGAAAAGGACGGCGTCTTCATCGTGGGACGGAGTAAGGAACGGGCAGACTGGCCCTGGGCGCAGCCGGGTCCGGACGACGGATGGGCGGGCAATAGACAACATAGCTTCTTCATCTTGTTTGGCATAAAAGACCTCCCTTCCGCCGACAGTTGTCACCTGCGGGTCCGGCTGCTCGATACCCATGCATCGGCGCGGGCGCACCTGAGCATCCATATAAATGGACAGGAATTTTTGCAGACCCTGCCCCGCGGTTCCGGCCAGGGTATCTTTGGGCATTTTGCCGACGCACATCCCTATGACCTCGACATCGCCTTCCCCGCAAGCCTGCTGAGCAAGGGCGACAACAGCATCAGCATCACCACCACCAGCGGCAGCTGGTTCATCTACGATTGGCTGGGTCTCGAGGCGCCCGCCGGGATTACTATACAACCCGTACGCGGCGCCGTGTTTTTGTCCGGTGTACAGGGTCTTCCCTTCATAGCCCGCGGCGGCAACGCACCCTATCAGCCCGCACAGCTGTCCGTACTGAACACCGGAGCACCCGGTGAGCTGACGATAAAGATCCGGGGCATGGCCCCCCAACAAATACAGCTGGCGGCGGGCAGCCAGCAGCTGGACCTGCGCACCCCCGTGGTGACCACGGATTCGTCCGTCGTTGTAAAGGTGGAACAGGCCGGTAGGCCCGTTGGCGAAAGGACCCTGGCGCTACAGCCCGTCAAAGTGCGGACTATCTATATGCTCCCGCATTCGCATAACGATATTGGCTATACGGAGATACAGACGGCCGTGGAGAAGAAGCAGATCGACAACCTGCTAAAGGGCATCGAATACGCCCGGCGTACAAAAGATTATCCCGACGGCGCCCGCTTTGTATGGAACCTCGAAGGCACGTATGTAGCCGACCTGTTCTTGCGTCGCATGAGCACACAGCAAAAACAGGACTTCCTGGACGCGCTAAAGGATGGGGGAGTGGCCCTGAACGGCATGTACCTGAATACCCTCACAGGTCTTTGCCGCCCCGAAGAGCTGCTGCGGCTCTTCAAATTTTCTACCGAGCTGGAAAAACAGACAGGTGTCAAGGTAGATGCCGCCATGATCAGCGATGTCCCCGGCTATACCTGGGGTACGGTCGAGGCCATGGCCCAGGCCGGAATAAAATATTTCTCCGCCGCCCCGAATTATTTCGATCGCATTGGCGACATCCTCCCGTCCTGGGAGAACAAACCCTTCTACTGGCTTTCACAGTCCGGTAAGGAAAAGCTCCTGGTCTGGATACCCTATAAAGGATATGCCCTGTCACATGGCTCGTACCTGTCACCCCAGTTCGTCGCCTCCTATACCGATGCGTTGCGAAAGGTCAACTATCCCTATGGGATATCCTATATCCGGTGGAGCGGTCACGGAGACAACGCCGTCCCCGAACTCGAGATCAGCGATTTTGTAAAAGAATGGAACGAGAAATACATCGCCCCTCATTTTATCATCTCCTCCACCAGCCGGGCATTCAAAGCTTTTGAAGAGGCATATGGCGACAGGCTGCCAACCGTGCAGGGCGATTGGACTGGATATTGGGAGGACGGCGCGGCCTCCTCCGCCCTGGAGACTTCCGGGAACAGGACCAGCTCTTCGCGTCTGTCACAGGCAGAGACCCTATGGGCTATGATCAGTCCCGATAAATACCCGGCCGCCCGGTTCAACGACGCATGGCGCAACGTGCTCCTGTATTCCGAACATACCTGGGGCGCAGATGTCAGCGTCACCAACCCCCTGAGCCAAAAGACCATCGAACAGTGGGAGATCAAAAAATCCTATGCGGATTCCGCCAGCGCACTGTCGAGATCCCTGCTGGCCGACGCCACGCCGGGCGCAAGCTCCAATGCCAGCCCCAACCGCGACGCCATCGACGTCTTCAATACCAACTCCTGGACCCGCACCAATCTCGTGCTCGTACCCGCTGCCTTGTCCGCCCGGGGCGATCTCATAAAGGATGCAACGGGCGCAGTGATCCCATCCCAGCGTCTCTCCACGGGTGAGCTGGCTTTTGTTGCCACGGACATACCGCCCTATGCTTCCAGACGTTACTTTATTTCAAAGACCACAAAAAAAACAGCTGCATCCGGCGAGGTGCAGGTTGTAAACAATACATTGGACAATGGGGTGATCCGGGTAACCATCGATCCCGCCACGGGCGCCATCGCCAGCGTCCGCAGCCACACGCTCGAGAATAACTTCATCGACTCCGCCGCCGGCGCATACGCCAACGACTATCTCTTTCTGCACGGCAGCAACCTCAAGGATCTCCAGCGCAATGGTCCGGTAAAGATCACGCTCAAAGAAAAAGGACCCGTCCTCGCAACCCTTCTCATCGAATCCTCCGCCCCCGGCTGTAATAAGCTGACCCGCGAGGTCCGGCTGGCCAACGGCTTCGACTTTTTGGAAATGACCAATATCCTGGATAAACAACGCGCGGAGCTGAACCCCCATCCCGGCGATTATGCCTGGGCCAATACGGGCGGCAAGGAGAGCGTGAATTTTGGATTTCCCTTTCATGTCACGGATGGACAGGTACATATCGACATCCCCTTTAGCGTCATGCAGCCCGAAAAGGACCAGATACCCGGCTCCTGCAAGAACTGGCTGGAAGTTGGACAGTGGGCGGATGTAAGCAATGATCAGTTGGGTATCACCTGGGTGACCCTCGACGCGCCGCTGCTGGAAGTAGGAGGCATCACGGCCACGTTATTAGGCGGTCAGTCCAATCCGGATGTATGGCGCAAGAAGATCGAGCCTACCCAAAAGATCTATTCATGGGCTATCAATAACCACTGGGAGACAAATTACCGGGCCTACCAGGAAGGGATCATCACCTTCCGCTATGCGCTGCGGCCCCATAGCCAGTTCTCTCCGGCGGAAGCCACCCGGTTTGCCACAGGCCTCACCCAGCCGCTCGTGATCACCCGTGCCCTGGATAAGGAACATACCCTCCCGTTGCTGACAGTGAGTAACAACGACGTCATCGTACAGGCCCTGAAACCCAGCGAAGACGGGAAGGCCTGGATCATCACGCTCTTCAACTCCTCAGGGCGGCAGGCGGCAACATCCCTGCAATGGTCGGCGCAGACAGGGGCCATGCATTACAGCAATACAGCCGAGCTGCCCCTGGCCCCCGTACAGCGCGATATCGATATCGCTCCCTGGGACCTGGTCACGGTGAGGGTTGAGCGGCCATAACCTGGCGGTCTCACATGGTTTGCTCCTCGCCCCCATACCGCACGGTGATGGCTACCCTTGAAAAGCCAGAAGACAATGTGGAGGTTCTCCATCTTCCGGTAGCGCAGGGGGATGGAATAAATAGGTGCGTTAGGTTCAGTCATTCACTAATATAGCGATTTCGCCGGACGGTCTTGTTTAGCCATCGATATGCTGCCGAAATAGATGTCCGTATTTCATGGTTGTTTGTGTAGATTGTAGTACCAAATACACTTCCCCATGCGTATAAAGACCTTGCTGGCAACACTATTATTAGGCATCGCCGCCCTGTCCGCCTTCCCGCAAAAGAACATCGATAGCATCCTGCCCGTTCGCGGCTTTTGTATCAACGCTCCCAGACCGGCCGGCGTGGACTCCTTTGTCACCTTCATCGACAAGGAGCTGTCATCCCGCAAGGTAAATACCCTCTTCCTTCTCATCGACTACCGCTACCAGTTCACCAGCCACCCCGAACTGTCGGACACGGATGCCCTGTCGGGGGCGGATGCTAAAAAGATCGTACAGGCATGCCAGCGTCACAAGATCCGCATCATCCCACAGATCAATTTGCTGGGACACCAGTCCTGGGCCAGCACGCCAAACAAGCTCATGAAAGCCTATCCACAGTTCGACGAGACGCCTTGGGTCAAATTCCCGGAAAAATATGAATGGCCCAATGCGGATAAACTCTATTGCAAAAGTTATTGCCCCCTGGCGCCTGGTCTTCATGACGTGCTCTTTGCCGTCATCGACGAGCTATGCGATGCATTCGAAGCAGACGCCTTTCATGCAGGCATGGACGAAGTATTTTATATAGGAGAAGACCAATGCCCCCGCTGCGGCGGCAGGGACAAGGCGGAACTCTTTGCCGGCGAGGTACGGGCGCTGCACGATCACATCGTTCAAAAAGGGAGGGAGATGTGGATATGGGGGGACAGGCTCCTGGACGGCAAGACCACGGGCATTGGCGAGTGGGAAGCCAGCTATAACAATACCCATCGCGCCATCGATATGATCCCGAAGGACGTCGTCATCTGCGACTGGCATTATGAGCGTGCTGACAAGACGGCGGTGCTCTTTGCCATGAAAGGGTTCCGCGTGGTCACCTGTCCCTGGAGAGATCCCGGTGTCGGCATCACCCAGGTCAGGGACATGGTCAACTTCCGGCAGGGATCCACACCCGAAATGAAACAAAGGTTTCTGGGTATTGTGGAAACTACCTGGTCACCCACGGATAGATTTTTGCAAGGATATTATGGCGTCGCGCAGCCGGCAACACGCCCCAACGGCAGGCCGGCAGATCCTCAACGCACACCCTGGAACTGTTTCCGGGCCGTATTTGACGAGATGGGACGACAGACCGGAAATTAAATTTTTAATACCGGAGGGGGATTTTGGAGCCTAATTTGCTATTTATCAGTGTATTACACATGCTGACTTCTGTAACTCACTAATATACAATTGAATGGCGTTCCTGTCGTTTTATTGGGTACGAGGAACCCTTTAATTAACCCCCTGATATTTTTGAAGCGGATGGTTACATTTCATACTTCAGAACTTACCAATTTATGAAAGTCGCGGTAAAATACACGGACGCCGAGCTAATAGTAGCCGTCAGAGAGGAACAGAGCCGGAACAAGGCCATCCTGTTCATCTACCAGCAGTATGCCGCGTCTACCAGCTCTTTTATCATTAATTATGGGGGCAGCGAACAAGATGCCGATGATGTATTCCAGGAGACGGTCGTTTCCTTTATCGAAGTGGTAAAGAAAGGGAACTTCCGGATGGAGGCCAGTATAAAAACCTTTTTGGTATCCGTCGCCAGGAACATCTGGTTCAACGAGCTGAAGAAGCGCGAACGGTCCGGCCATCGGGAAAAGATCTTCGAATACGGCCGTGATCAGAAGGAGGCAGATATCAGCCACGAGATAGGCGATCTGGAAAAGAAACGGCAGCTGCGTGAATTGGTCAACAACCTGGGTGAGCCCTGTAAGAAGATACTGATGCTGTTCTATTATGAGAACCTGTCTATGAAAGAGCTCGTCGAGCACCTGCCCTACGAGAACGAACAGGTAGTAAGGAACAAAAAATACAAATGTCTGCAGACGCTCACGGGTTTTATAAAAAGCAACCCCGCCATCGCTCAACAGATAAGTGAAATAGTTAAAAGTTAACCTATGGAACAAAACCAAACATTGATCGATCATCTGGACCGCAGCCTGCGGGGAGAAACATCCACCGAAACACAGGAGAGGATCGATAATGATCCAGAACTTACCCGCGAATATCGTTTTCTCCGGCTGGCCGTCGATGCAATACAGGACACAGGCCTGTATGAAGAAGTGGGTACGGTGAAAGAACAATGGAAGATACAGCAGACGGCCGTTGCAAAACCCACGGGAGGCATCGTTCGCAGCATCACACGCAATGCGGCAAAGATCGCAGCGATACTCATACTCATGGCCGGCGGCGCTGCCTTCTGGAAATACGCCACGATCAGCTCCGGCAGTCTGTATAATAAATATTATACTTCTTATTCGCTCAATACAAGCCGTGGCGCCGGTGACGAGGACGCCATGGACAAGGCTTACCAGGCCAAGGACTGGCAGACAGTGATTGCTTCATTCAATCCGGCAAAAAGGACCAACAAGACGGATTTCCTCACCGGCATGGCCGATCTCGAGCTGAAAAAATATACGGAGGCCATCGAGCATTTTGAACAGATAATGGCGGCAAATGCACAGGCCGGTACCGACTATTTCCAGGATGAAGCCCAATACTACCTGGCCATCAGCTGGCTGGCAAAGGATAAGGTGAACGAAGCCCTGCCTATCCTGGAAAAGATCCGGGCAGATAAGAACCATCTCTATCACGATAAAGTGGAACAAATGTCCTTCTGGGACCTGCGATTGGTCCAGTATAAGGAATCTAAATAGCTCATAGTTAATGATTTGTACGTCGTCGGTGGCTGAAGCACCCTGGGGGTGGGCCGCCGGCGATTTTTTTTAAAAACAAAGTGGAGGGGCAAAAAAAAATCGTCTTTTCCGGTTACATCTCTTTCCTCTGCGCTTACTAATATATGTAAGCAGGTAAGAAATAAAGATCCGTACCCAATGAAAAATGTTGATCGTAACCTCTAATACCCTGATCCAATACCATGAAGCCACAAAACCATATCCGAATGAACATGACCTGATCCTCGAACAATCCGAATCCTGAAAGCCGATCCAATCCTTAGAAAATCGCACCGTCTTTATCCAATCCTGAAAACTAATCCAACCTTGTAAAACCATCCAATCCTAAGAACCAGGATCCAATCCAGTAAAACCAACAGTCCACCCTAGAAAAAAGTCGACGTTGAGCAGTGCCCTGAAAAGAAATTTGCAAAACGTCCGTTACATTCCACCATCCATGAAAGACGTCGACTTTTTCTTTCCCTTTTTAACGCTCCTTCTCACCCACACTACCATCATTCCCAACGGTACCAGCAGCAACACCCAAAGCCATCCGATCTTCTTCTTATACACGGGACTCTCATCCCCCATCAATACCAAATGCGCCCAGAATGCAGGACTCTTGTCGAGGGCATCGCTTGCCAGATAGTCGAGTTTCGCCTGCTGCAGTGCTCTCGCCTTTGTCTCTCCTTTTTGCAGATGTACATAGAACCGTTGCAGGATAAAGGAAGTGGCTTTGTCATCCGCCTTCCAGAGACTGTTGATCGTGCTTCCACAACCCGCATAGGCAAAGGCGCGGGACAGACTGATCACCCCCTCCTTGGCTACCAGCTCACCCTGTCCTGTCTCACAGGCGCTGATGATGACCAGCTTGGTGGCATTCAGATTGAGCCCGTACAGCTCTTCCAGGAACAGACAGTCCTCGATGGGGGAGTGCTTCACCGGATAGAAGGCGACAAAGGACGCCGCCGCATTGTTCAGGGATGATACGGCATGGGTTGCCAGGTGTACGATGGGGTATTTATTGATCTCTTTCAGAAACGAACGCTTCGTCGCCTGACCGTCTAAATAATGCACTCCCTTCAGACCCGCGATCTCCTCACCGCTGGCGGGCAATCTGGGAAAAGACTGCGTGCCATCCGAACCCTGCCCGGCAAAAGGCGCAAACGACAGGACATCGGTGGACCCGGTATTCACGGTAGGAGAAGTGAGCAGCCGGGATGAGAACCGGTAGCTGATAGTGGTCGTCTCCAGCAACGTCTTGTCACCTTCGCCCGCAGGCAGCGACTCGAAAGGAAGAAAATAAAGGAAGCCGTCGGGAATAATGATCCATTCGTCCTTGCTCGGCACAGCCTGCTGTAAGGGTTTTATAAGCCTGGAATACAGCCTGTCGCCCAGCGCCCCCGCCTTGAACCTCCGTCCGCTCTCCGTCGTCTCGAGCGCATCCACCCAGCTCTCCGCATCCTGCTGCAGCCGCGACAGCGAGTCGATACGGACATAGGTGAACACGGCGGAACTGAGGATAAATGCATGAAGGACGCCGCCGGCCGCGTAGAAGCTGATCAGTGCCTGGTTGCTCTCCAGCTGTTTTTGCAGCTGGCCCGGGGTAGGGGCATTGTCCTGGTATTTCATCCGGTAGTAAGTGCCATTCTGCTCCAGCTGTTTTTGCACCTGGGACAGCTGGATCTCATACATGGCCTTTTCCGCGGCCAGCGCTTCCATTTCTCTTCTATCCGTCGCCGCCTCACTTTTTACATGCAGCCGGGCGATATTGTATTTGATATTGCGCTCCGTCTGTAACAGCCCCGCGTCTACGCCCGGAGCATGAGCGAATCTATTTTCTTCCAGATTGGCCGTAATGATGGATGCCTTGCTTTTTTCGATGATGGCAAAAGCCTGTTCGAGATAGTTGCCATTGGGATGCCGCGGGCCCAATTCCAGACAGACGGACAAGGCGCCATCGTATGCCCGGCTGCTCTTTCTCTTTAAAAAGATCTTGGCATCATCCGTGTCATAGCTTTTTTCGATGTATCGCAACAGGGACAGGGCCGCCTGATAGGCCTCGAACGAAGCTTCCAGCGAATTGTCATCCTGTCTTGTTTTATACAGGTCCCAGAATACTTCCGCCTTTTTGACAAGGGCGTCATACAGCCTGTAATACGCAAAGGTCCCTGCAAAGTTCGACGGGTTCTTATGAATGTCCGTCTCGGGGAAGTTGCGTGAAAAGGTAATAATGGCCTTTTGCAGGCTCGCCAACGCGCCCATAAAGTCATGCTGATCCGCTTGCAATTCGGCCCGGTATCTTGCATTGATCCCCAGGTCCAGCTCATTCGGACTGCCGGTCCCGTTCTTCCATCTTGTCTTCAATTGATCCAGGAACCACACCGCCGAGTCGGCCTTTTGCAGCTTCATCTCGGTATAGCCCATCTCGTTGAGGACGGCCGGTACCTTGACGGCATCCACTTTTCTGAAACTGGCCAGCGCCTCCGGGTACTTATCCAGCCCGAGATACGCATTTCCCATATTGATATAGATATTGCTGCTGGACACATGATAGGCCAGCAGCTTCCTGTAAATGGCCAGCGCCTCGTCATACTGCTCGAGATGGTAATAGGAAGTGGCGATATTGGTTTGAAGATCCACGGCAAATGCGGTATCCAAAGGCTTTTTGCTTTCCACGATACCCAGCGCCTTGTTGAAATAGTTCTTCCCCTGCAAGTAGTTCCCATTGTCATAATAGAGCACGCCCAATGTGTTGTACAGCCTCACCTGGTCATCCTGCCCACGGGTGCGTGTGGCCATGGCCTCGGCCTTTAAAAGGAAATAATTGGCGGAATCGAAGTAGTTGAGATTGTAATAGCTGGCGCCGGTGTATACATAGAGGGCAAACAGCAGGCTGTCGGTGGGTGGGTGGAAGCTGAACGCCCGGCAATAGGCGTACTTGGCCCCCGCATAGTCGGATCTGGAATCCACCAGTATGCCCTTTTTGAGCCAGGACTGGAACAATAACGTATCCTTCCCGGGGAAGTCGACTGCTTTTTCCACCTGCCGGATCACCTCTTCGAAGCCCGCAAGAGCCGTGCTGTCACTCGATGCAGTGGCATTCGAAAGATGGAAGAGCGAGTCGCTGCGATGATAGAGGGCGAGGATGCTGCCGGGGGGTGTGCCAGGTGCGCCTGTGGCGACGGAAGACAGCAATAAAAAACAAACCCAGCCGGCAAACCGAATATGCATGATTTGGATATATATCCAAACCTAGTTAAAAACTTTCAATAAAGATACATGCCGCGTACTAGCGCCGGACGATGACGATCAATGGCGGTCGGGGATTGGCATAATTGCTGATCCTATTGCCGCTAAGCACATTGTTCACCTTGTTGACGATGTTTCCGATCAGACCTCCGCTGAGGAGCGAGTAGCTGTCGTAATACTCGAGCTGGACCGTGATGCGCTCCAGCGCAAGGTTGCTGGCGTCATTCAATTTGTAATAGATATCCGCAGTGATGGATGATCCGCTCACCGGCAGCAGACCGAAGGCGCCGCCCAGCAGGCCCGTTCCGTTCAGGGTCTTTTGCAGATCGATGACACCCGAGGAAGTATTGACGATGACCTTTTTCGCGGCCGCCGAACCCGTGACGTCGAAGGAACAGCCGCCGCCCGAACAGGGCGATGGCAGGTAGGGGTTGGCCTCAAAATAGGGCACAGCCTGGGTCTGACCATCCGCCAATATATAAATGCTGTCCATATACGCAGCGCCGCCAACAATCAGCTTTTGCAGACAGGTGTCGGTAGTACCGTTTTTTACAAATCCGATGGCATATTGCATACCCGTCTCGCTCTTCGTAAGGTCGATGGCGCCCGTGATGGAATCGATCACCATGCCTTGTGGCCACGCAAAATATTTACCCGTGCCGGGACTGTTGACGGGATTAAAAATATAGTCCTGACCGGCTGCAGTGGGCTGCGTGAATATAATGGTATCTCCATAAATAGGCAAAACGCTGCATGCACCCGTCGGAGCGCTCTGGGGGAAAGGAGGCAGTATATTCTTGCTGGTGTCGGACGGAGGCGGGGTAGTGGTATCGAGCTTGCCGGCAGCAGGCCGTGTCGAACGGGCCCCGGTTGAATCTGACGATGTACGGGACTGTGTCACCACTTTTTGGCAGGATGCGGCGGTCAGCAGCGCAAATAATACCGCCCATAGGTAGGTTGGTTTGATCTTTTGCATCGGTTTGGATTCAATTAAGTGTTTACGCTTAGCAAAATACGCATTATTCAGGGCATCTGCAATAAGCTATCATTAATAGTACACACCGCGGCCCAAAGTGTAACCTCCAGAACGCTCTTTTTTAAAACGTTGATCTTTAGTTGTTTAGTATTTTTTGATATTCCTGGTTACGTTTTTGCCCTCTGTGGTTACCATATTATCGATTGGTGGAACAAAAATGGACCAAAATCCTATTTTATGAGTCTCGATGAAACAATCAAGGAGATGGAAGGAAAGATCTCTTTACTGGACAACAAGCAATTCATTTATTATGCCGGCGCCATCGGCATATATTATATCGCTTATCTCAGCTTCCTCACGCACATCATCATACGGAGCGGAGGCTTTCATTAAGAACCTCCGCTCCTAAAAGCAGGAAAGCCGATGGACCTCCTTTCCACCGGCCTGCTTCCTGACCCGATCGGCAAATACCCGATCGCCTCTCTACCGTTGCACGGCTGACCTCCTTTCAAACCGGCTGATATCGAGAACGATGCGGGTAAATAGGGATCGACCGTGGTGCGAAACTATAATCCGAAAATTTGCCTATGAGCCATCTTTTCCCTGCGGAACCTGCCTTTTCCCCATCGGGCCGCGCCGGCAGCGGGTCCCAAAAATTTGATGAGCGGTTTTACGAAGCCTACCGGTATGGTAGATTGTACGAACGGCGGATTTTGCGTTCCCAACGGCATATGGCCGTGGCGCGTAATGTGTAAGAATTACAAAATGTTTGGTTTATTGAGTAATTTCGGTTGCTAAAAACCAGTAACCGGCTTAATGTTTTGTCAACAACTGTCGCGCCGTCTTGCGATGTTGCTGTTGTGCCTCCTGGGTGTGAAAGGACTGCTGATAGCTCAAGACATCGACGAACATAATTTCATCCGCTATACACAGCAGGATGGACTCTCCCATGACGTGATCACCAGTGTCACGCAGGATTCTACTGGCTATATATGGATGTCTACTTATTTTGGTGTCAACAGATTTGACGGCAGCCATTTCGTACAGATCAACAATACCACGGACAGCGCCAGCATGCAGCCGGACTACCTACGGGGAATGATCTGGCTGGACAGACGCCGGCTGGCGGTATACAGCGACGGTCTGCATATCTTCGACACCTACACAGGCAAGGTTCAAAGCCTTTTCATACCCTGCAGCGACAGAAAATACCAATATAAATACAATGGGATACGTTCCGTACAGACAGACGCTGCAGGAGATATCTTTATATTGACCTACTCAGGGTTCTATCATTTTAATAGGGACCAGCAGCTGGTATTTCGTTATGACCACTATGCCAATCAGCCGGCATCGGGAACCAATTTCGCCTTTGGAAGAAGCATCCTTTGGCTGGATACCCACCGGCTGCTGATACTTTCCATCGATGGGCTTTATTGTTATGACATCGGCAAAAAAGAGTTCAGACGGCTCAAGCAAGATGATGCGCCGCTGCTCACCGGCATTACAAACACGCTGGAGCCCAGATACCTGTTCTTCCAGCACAAGCCGGGCAGCTTTATATTGATCAATGCCGCCGGCGACAGCCTGATCTATATCGACATGACAAGGGGTTTGAGGACTACTACACAGCTTTTCCATCATGTGGCAAAAAACGAGTTTGGCTGGCGCTCGGTCATGATGCCGGTGAACGATACGACGTTTTATATCACCGGTCATACGTCAGGATTCTATAAAGTCATTCTCGACCGGCTCACCGGCGAAGTGGATTTTTCGCCGGACAAATATTTCGGGATGTATTCCTGCCGCAATCTCTTTTTGGATCGCGACAAGAACCTTTGGATCGCTACCAACCGCGGACTGTTCAGACAGGACAAAGGCCGGCGTTTTGTAGAGCAGTCGCCCGTTCCCAACTCCATACAATCCCTTTTTCCCAACATCGTGATGGACGATGTCTATGCCATGGGGAAAAATATATATGTCGCCACCAAGGGGAATGGAGGTTTGCTGGTATTCGACAAGGAAAGCCTTCAGTTCACCCGGCGCATCGGCCTGGAGAAATACAATGCTCCGCGGAATGCAGCCGGTATCTATGGTCTTACAGCCCTCAACGATACGACCCTGCTGGCGGGACTCAATGGCCCGCTGGTAAAGCTGAACCTTGTCACCGGCCGCGAAACACCGGTGCCATTGGCGAAATGGGATTCATCACATGACTGGATCGCGGATATATATAAGGACAGACATGATAATATATGGGTGGCTTCATCGAATATTTACCGGTACAGTCCCGCCACCCGTAAGTTCGACATCGTCTCCGTCAATGGCCAGCCTTTCTCCAAAATAGAAGAGGCCAATGTCGTCATAGAAGACCATCCGGGGAATATCTGGATCGCAGGACATGGGCTGACACGTTATAATTCGATCCTTAAGACCTTCGATCGTGTAGTGGATACCTTCCCCTCGATCAGCATGCCGGACAGAAGGGTCAATTCCGTGGTATCCGATCATCTGAACCATCTTTGGATCAACGCCTATAACAACGGGCTGGCCTGTTACGACTTTGACAAAGGGTTTATCAAACATTTTACAAGGGACAACGGGCTGCCCGATAATAATATCTCGGCCATGATAATTTTGGGCGACAAGCTCTGGCTGGCCACCTATTCGGGCATCGCCTGTCTGGATATACCTACTTCCCGTATCGTCAGCTTTGGCAAGGAAGATGGTTTCCCCGACCAGCCGATCAACCTGGGCTCAAAATTCTTTTATGACGTCGCGCAGAATATACTGTACATCGGCTTCACGACGACACTGGTGCGGTTCAACCCCGATATCGTTTTTCAAAAAAGCCAGCAGCCCGGCTTTTTTATAGAGAGTCTGAGAACGGGGAATATAAGAAATTACATTTATCCGGTTAATGGGATCACCGCCAACTGGAATAACAATGATATCAGGGTCACCATTGGTAGCATCAACTTCTCCAGCAGTAACACACAACGTTATGCATACCGTGTGTTGAAAAATGATAGCACCTGCTGGCAACCCCTGGGGGGAGAGAATACGTTTAGTATTTCCAGTTTGCCTCCGGGCATACATCGGGTGCAGGTGAAATTGTCCTCATCGCACAACCGGTGGCCGGAACAGATAAGAGAGATAGAGATAACGATACTGCCGCCTTTTTGGAAACAGACATGGTTTACGGTGGGATGGGTGATGTTGTTGCTGCTGGCGGTCTATCTATGGCTTAAATGGAGGATCGGCCTTACGCGCAAGAAGGAGCAGGCAAAGACACATATAGAAAAATTAAAAGCGGAGGAGTATAAGAGCCAGTTCGAGCTGGAGCAGATCAGTCACTATTTTTCTTCGTCCCTGGCCAATAAGAAGAGTGTAGATGAAGTTTTATGGGACGTAGCAAGAAATCTCATAGGGCACATGGGATATGTTGATTGTATGATCTACCTATGGAATGACGACAAGACCCGGTTTATTCAGAAAGCTTCTTATGGTCCGAAAGGGTCTCCGAGCGCCATCCGTGATAAACAATTCGATGTGCTGCCGGGACAGGGTGTCGTAGGACATGTGATGCAGACCCGGGAGCCGCTGTTGATCGGCAATACCAACAATGACAGGCGCTACAGAGTGGATGATATACATCGTTTGAGCGAGATATGCGTACCCATCATCCACAACAACGAACTGATAGGCGTCATCGATTCTGAACACCCCGAAGAGGATTATTATAAAGACAGGGACATAAAGATCCTAACCACCATCGCCACGCTGATTGGCAACAAGATCGCGCAGCTCGAATCAGAGCAGTCGCTTGAGATAAAACAACGGGAGCTGGCCTCCATAAACCAGCAGCTCGCTGAAGCGCAGCTGTCGGCATTGCAGACCCAGATGAACCCGCATTTCATCTTTAATTCGCTGAACAGTATCAAAGGGATGATATTGGACAATGAGCAGAAGAAAGCATCCCGCTACCTCAGCAAATTTGCGCAGATGATCCGTATCACCCTGAATCAATCAAAAGAGATATTCACCACCTTATACGAGAACCTGGAATATCTGGAAAGCTACCTGATGATGGAAAAACTCCGGTTTGACGACTCTTTCACCTTTCATATTACGGTGGACGAGGAGATAGATAAGGAGGATGCCCTCATACCCACCATGATGATACAACCTCTGGCCGAGAATGCTATCTGGCATGGATTGATGCATAAGAAGGGCGATATGAAGTTGTCGATACACTTCGCGCTGGACGGAGAAACCATCTCCTGCACTATCCTGGACAACGGCATAGGTATCGATCAGTCTCAACAGCTGAAGAAGATACATAAGCCGACGCATCAATCTGTGGGGCTCAGTAATCTGCGGCACCGCATAAAGATCATGAATGAGAAGTACGACGCTGGCTGTAGTCTGGAAATTTCAGATTTAAGCCGCGTCCCAGGCAACGGTACGGGCACTTGTGTTGTCCTACGATTTAATTTAATCACCAACAAACCATGTGTATGAAGGCAATTTTGATCGATGATGAACCCGATGGTATTCGCACACTCAAGAGGCTGCTGGAGTGGAACTGTCCCGAAATTGATATCGCAGCTACCTGTATGGACGTGGACACCGGAAGGGAGATGCTGGCAGATATCTCCCCGGATGTAGTCTTTATGGACATCCGGATGCCAGGCAAGAATGGGCTGGAGATGTTGACGGAACTACCCGAAAGAAATTTTGAAGTGGTATTTGTGACGGCGCATAACGAATATATGCTGCAGGCATTACAGTTCAGCGCTGTCGACTATCTGATGAAACCAGTCGATGAGGACCGGCTGGTGGAAGCTGTCGATCGTGTATCGAAAAGGCTGAAGCAGGAGAAGAACCCTGAACAGACCGAGGCTTTGATACATAACATTAGTAAATTCAATAAACCCCTGGAGATGAGACTATGTTTGCCTACGCAAAGAGGTTTCACGATCGTGAAACTCGAGGAGGTGATGTACTGTGAAGCGAAAAGAAGCTACACTGTCTTTCATTTCACCAACAACAAGTCCCTGTTGATATCCAAGCCCCTGTTCGACTATGACAGGCTGCTGAGCAATATCTTTTTACGCGTTCATAAATCTTTTCTCATCAATATGCTGCATGTGAAGGAATATGTACGTGGCGAGGGCGGTGTCATCGTGATGAGCAATGGCGCGGAGATAGAGGTCAGCCGTAGAAAAAAGGAACAGTTCCTGATGAAGGTAAAAGAATCTTTCAAGTATTGATCGTACACCGTTTGGTAAATCATACGAGCCGAAAAGCTCACCACGGTGTCCCTTAGATGATTTTCGTCCTCCCTTGTTGAATTGCGATATAGATTTGTACCAGAATAGTTCATAGCAAGGGTCAACATGGTTTGAAACAAGAAAGACCCGGCAATTCATTGTCCGGGTCTATTTTTTGCCCTTCGGCGTAGGAACCCTCCCCCAAACGCGTAGCTTATTATGGCAAATGGTAGAAAACGTATTGAATCCATAGACCTGTTGCGGGGCGTCGTGATGGTCATCATGGCGCTGGATCATGTACGGGATTACTTCAGCCGCGACGCATTCCTGTTCGATCCCGCCGATATGACAAAGACCGACGGTATTTTTTTCTTCACCCGGTGGATAACACATTTCTGCGCTCCCATATTTATATTCCTTTCCGGCATTGCCGCCTATTTATATGGGACAAGGACGACGAAAAAAGAGCTGTCCATTTTCCTGCTGACAAGAGGAGCATGGCTGATACTGCTGGAGGTCTTTGTTGTCACGCTTGCCTGGACCTTCAACCCCACCTATCCCATTCATAATTTACAGGTCATCTGGGCCATCGGCTTTGGCATGATAGCCCTGGCAGGGCTCATTCATTTGGAAAGACGCCTGATCCTGCTGACGGGTCTTCTCCTGGTGGCCGGGCACAATCTGCTGGATAATATACATGCCTCCGGCCACGGGCCACTTTCCTTTCTTTGGTCCTTTCTTCACGAGCCCGGCAGCTACAAGTTTGGGAATGCCTTGTACATGATACGGTACCCTGTTCTGCCATGGGTCGGGGTGATGACCATCGGCTATTACCTCGGCGGACTGTATGCCACAGGGTTCGATCCCGAAATGCGAAAGGTGACCCTCTTGTCATTGGGATTTGGCGCCATCAGCCTCTTCCTTGTCCTGCGCTCCTGGGATGTATACGGCGACCCTTCACACTGGAGCGTTCAGCACAATGCGATCCTTACCGTTTGCTCTTTCCTCAATGTCACAAAGTATCCGCCATCCCTTCTTTATATTTTGATGACCCTGGGGCCGGCCATGATCTTCCTCGTGTTCGCGGAAAGATGGCAGAGTCGGGTCTCTTATCCCATTCCATTCAAGCCGCTGAAGCCGCTACGGGAAAAAATAACTGTCTTTGGAAGAGTGCCGATGTTCTATTACCTGGCGCATCTCTATCTGATACACGCCTTGGCCATGACGGCCGCCGTGCTGCAGGGATACAAAGCATCGGATATGATCCTTGGCGGCCGCGTGAATGCATCGGCCGCATTAAAAGGATATGGCTTTAGCATCGGCATCGTGTACCTGGTCTGGATAGGAGTGATCCTGCTGCTATACCCGTTGTGTCAAAAATATGACCAATACAAACGGGCCCATCTCCGGCAATATTGGTGGTTGAGCTATTTATAGCGTATCTTTAAGGAAATACCTTCCTATGCTACGGAATTACCTGCTCACCGCCTCGAGGCACCTGTATAAAAAATGGGGCTTCTCCCTTATCAATATCTCCGGACTGGCCATCGGAATGGCCGTATGCCTCCTCATCCTCCAATATGTAAATTACGAATTGAGCTATGACCAGTTCAACAAACACGCGGCGGATATCTACCGTGTGACCAACGACAGGTATCAGAACGGCAAGCTCATCCAGCATGGCACTATCACCTATTCGGGCATCGGCAAGGCCTTGCAGGACGACTACCCCGAGGTCGTGGATCATATCCGGGTGATGAACTGGGGCAAGACCATCATCAGCTACCAGGATAAAAGAATAGGGGAGCAGCGTACGGTGGCCATGGACGATCATTTCTTTAACATGTTCTCCTATCCATTGCTGGCAGGTGATCCTCCTACCGCCCTGAAAGAGCCCCGCTCCGTGGTCCTGTCCGCCACGTCGGCATCCAGCGTCTTTGGCAATGTAAAAGGCAACTATGCCAGCCTCATCGGACGACAGATCATCCTTGACAGGGATTCAATGCCGTATAAGGTGACAGGTGTAATGGCGGATATACCGGAGAACTCCCACCTTCAATTCGACCTGCTGGTATCCTACTGCACCATGCTGTCGGGAAAGGACGCGTATAAGGAAGCAGACTATGATTTTACGGACAGCGATTTCTGGCATTATATACAGCTGGCGCCGGGTGCAGATGCCACAGCGCTGGAGGCGAAGCTGGATGCTTTTAGCCAACGGCATTTTCATGGCAACAAAGTATCCGGCAGCGTGGAGAAATTTCATTTACAACCTCTGTCCAAAGCCCATCTGTATTCCGACTACGAATACGAGATAGGGAAGACAGGCAGCGCCACCGTCGTCTGGGGGCTATTCATCATTGCCATCTTTATCATTTCCATTGCCTGGGTCAATTATATCAACCTGTCTACCGCCCGGTCAGTGGACAGGGCCAGGGAGGTGGGAGTAAGAAAGGTCACAGGCGCCACCCGCGGCGGATTGATCCGTCAGTTCCTCGTCGAATCGCTCCTGGTCAACCTCGTAGCATTCGGACTGGCCATCGGATTGATGTTCCTGGCACAGCATGCCTTCAACAGCCTCATCCAGACCGAGCTGTCCTTCTCCAGCCTTTTTCACCAGGGACTCCACGGCTACCTCATACCCGTGGGATTGACTATACTGTTACTGACAGGCATCTTCATTTCCGCCTTTTATCCGGCCTTTGTATTGTCCTCCTTCCAGCCCATAGTCGTCCTGAAGGGGAAGTTCAGCGCATCGCGGAAGGGGATCGTCCTGCGCAAAGCGCTCGTCATCGGACAGTTCGCTATCACTATCCTATTGATCTCCGGCTCGGTGGTCGTCTATCGGCAGATCACCTACATGAGCCGGCAGGAGCTGGGAATGAACATCGATCATATGCTCATCGTAAAGCCTCCCGTTCTTACGGGATGGGACTCCTCTTTTATCCAGCGGGAGAATGATTTTAAAAATGAATTGAAGCAGATCCCCGGCGTCACGGGCGCTGCCACCGCCGGCCGTCTGCCAGGTAACGAAATGTCGAGGGTCTTCAATGTGCGGAGACTGGATGACCGTACCAATTCCAAATATACCATGAGATGGATGGGGATAGACCATGACTACATGGGACTCTATAATATAAAAATGGTAGCCGGCAGGGACCTGGATGCTGCCGACCACGACCCCGATGCAAATAAGATCCATAATATCCTCTTGAGCGAGAAGGCCGTTCGCCTGCTGGGCTTTGCCTCCCCCGAAGCCGCCATCGGCGGACAGATAACGATGATGGCTGGTCGCCGCAACTGGGACATCGTAGGCGTATTCAGGGATTTCCATCAAAAATCCCTCAAATATGCGCTGGAACCCACCTTGCTGATGCCCCTGTATGGCACCAATAACTGGATATCCATAAAAGTGAATAGCAGCAATGTCGCTGCCACCATGACGTCCGTCAGGAACAAGTATGCCGCCTTCTTCCCGGGCAATCCCTTTGATTATTTTTTCCTGGATGAGGCATTCAATGCACAGTATAAGAATGATCAACTGTTTGGGAAGGCCTTTACCCTCTTTGCAGGACTGGCCATCTTCATCGCCTGTCTGGGATTGCTGGGACTGTCGGCCTTTGGCACCGCCCAGCGCGTCAAAGAGATAGGTATACGCAAGGTGCTGGGCGCCTCCGTGGCCAACATTGTACTTCTGCTGTCCAAAGATTTTATGCTGCTCATCGCCATTGCCTTTCTCATCGCCGGCCCCGTGGCGTGGTGGATCATGCATCGATGGCTGCAGGACTTTGCCTATCGGATATCGCTGAGTCCCTGGATATTTGCAGCCGCGGGGCTGCTGGCCCTGCTCATCGCCCTCCTAACCATCAGCTATCAGTCTATTCGGGCTGCAATGGCTACACCAGTAAAGAGCTTACGTGCAGAGTAAACCGATAGCGATTGATAAGTTAGTTGATGTTATACGTGAATCGTTTTATAAGCGCGGCAACTATGTCCCTTCCGTACTGTCCCGGAGATACAATGCATTTATTTACCTGGATCAGACCCAGGCCCTGCACCCATTGCACATACACGCGGGCGAGGAAGTCTCCGAAACCTATCCATTCGGTGTGCAGGATCTTTACCCGGGGAATTAGCCCATCTCCAGCCCCATGCCCGCCAGGGTATCTCTTGTCCTTGCTACATTCTTATGATCATGGACGATGCCTCGCAGACCCAAACCCTGCGCCACCTGTACAAACATCGGGCGGTCATCGATATACACCACCTCTTCACGCGGCACCTGTGCGATGTCCAGCGCGACCTTCCAGATATCCGCATCCGGCTTACGGAAATGTACGAAGCAGGAAGAGATAAAGAAATCCACGAACCCGCCCAGTCCATAGGTCCTTATCCGGTGCTCATTCAGCTCGCGGCCCTCGTTGTTGACGACGGCTATACGAAGACTGTATTTTGCTTTCAGCCCCTTGATAAGATCGATCATTTCCTGGTACGCCACCGACTGGTCGAACATAAAATTGCGGAACTCTTCCAGCGTGAAGGGCCGGTCCTTGTAAAAGACCGAGCTTTTCAGGTACTCTTCCAGGCTTAGCTTCCCTGTCTCATATGTGTCGAAGGTCATACGGTGCCTGTCATTGAGATCATCCAGGTCCAGATTGAATTTTTTTGCTGCTGCCTCTCTTGCTTTCCTGTCCCAGCCATTGGTGAGCATAACGCCGCCTACGTCCAGGAACAGCGCCGTCACCCTCGCGGATGTTGAATTTACTGCCATAATGCAATGTAAGGATTTCTTAAACCAATCGTTTGATAATATCCACGGCCTGCTCCTGTTCTTTAAAATTTAACGACGCAAACCCCAGTCGTACGGAATTGTATTTTCGGGTAGGGGTATCATATTCCGTTCCGTCCCTGATGATCAGCCCCTTGCCATATGCAGCACGGCTTAGTTTTACCATGTCCGTATGCGGGAATTGGGTCCAGACAGACATCCCTCCCTCCGGCGTCCTGAAGGATACATGCCGCCCCAGCTCCTCTTGCAGCAGCCGGCATAAATGGTCCCTCCTTTCTTTATATAGTCTCACGGACTTTTTTATATGACGGGTGATGACGCCATCCTTGTAGAGCCCCGCTATAGCATTTTCTATAAGGCTGTCGCCCTGCGTATCCAGGGCCTTGCGGAGAGAGGTTGCCTGTCGTATAAAGCTCTCCGGGGCTACCATGAACCCGATGCGTATGGCAGGCGCCAGGGTCTTGGTGAGCGTGCCGATATAAATAACGGTCCCATGTCTGTCCAGACTGGCCATAGGCATCATGGGCTTGCTGGAATAATGGAAGTCGTAGTCATAGTCATCCTCGATGATGGCAAATTTATACTTCACCGATAGTTCCAGCAGTCGTATCCGCCGCTCCGGCGTCAGTGTCACCGTCGTGGGATTGTGATGATGGGGGATGACATACACCATGCGGATCTTTTTGCTCCGGCACAACTTTTCCACTGCGTCTATATTTATTCCGTCCTCATCCACCGGCACGGAATGTATCCGGGCGCCCAGCTGGATAAAAGTGAGATTGGCCCCCGAATAGCCAGGCTCTCCTACGATGATCGGATCTCCCGGATCGAGTACGATGCTGGCCGCGAGATAGATCCCCATCTGGGCGCCCCGTGTGATAAGGATATTACCGGGGGTGATCGGCAATCCCCGTGTATCGCTCAGGAACTCCGCCAGCGTTTCACGAAGAAGTCCCGTACCCTGAGCGCCTCCGTACATCAGGTATTTTTTATGGACGGACAGTTTGGCAAAGCTTCTCATGCTCCGGATCAGTTCCTCCACAGGCGCCAGCCGGCTATCGGGGAATCCGTCATTAAAAATGATCTTACCCGCCTCGGGGAATTCCGAGGCCGATACGGGGATGATCTTGCGTTCGTCCAACGGGAACAAGGGCTTCCCGGGAATGGTAAAAGCATGTTGTACGGCGTCGATCCTTTTGGGTGACAAAATGGGCAGGTCTTTTTTTATAAAGGTCCCTCTCCGGGGCGCCATCTCTATCCACCCCTGCGCCTGCAGCTCGTCATACGCCGCCACCATCGTCATACGATTGATGCGCAACAGGTCCGCCACTTCACGCGACCCCGGCAGCTTGAGACCTTTTCGCAGCCGGCCCAGCCGGATGTTGTGGATAAAGGCGTTGGTGATCTGTAGATAGATGGGCGTGTCCGCCTGGTGATCGATGGTGATAAGCTCTTCCAGCAGTTGCATATCTGGATTAGTTGATTTGTTGATTCTGGATTAGATGACTAATCCAGAAAGGTACTAATTTTATTAAAAATTCAAAACAATGAAAGAAAGAATGAATATCGACAAGGCCGAGCCCCGTATTTATAAGGCTATGGACGCCGCAGACAGACAGGTGGCTGCTTTTGGTCTGGACCCCAAACTGGCCGAGCTGGTAAAGCTAAGGGCCTCACAGGTGAATGGCTGCGGCTATTGTGTCAACATGCATTCGAAGGATGCCCGCAGGGCAGGGGAGACGGAACAAAGAGTATTTGCCGTCAGCGCATGGTGGGAGACCCCGTTCTTTACGGAGGCCGAACAGGCTGCGCTGAAGCTCGCCGAAGAGATCACGCGGATAGGACAGGCAGGCCTGTCGGAAGAAACGTATCAAAAAGCCCTTGGATATTTTGGCGAGACAGGTGTTGCCCAGCTCATCTTTACCGTGGCCGTGGTCAACAGCTGGAACAGGATCGCTATTTCCATGCATATGGTTGCCAGTAAGGATTGATCATTATAAAAAACAGTGTACATGTCCTCTATAAAAATTTGCGCCACCTGTGGGACGCACTATCCGCCACAACGCCCGTTCGATATTTGCCCCATTTGTGACGATGACAGACAATACCTCCCGCCGGGCGGGCAGATCTGGACCACGCCCGAAGCCCTGGCAGGGAGCCATAGCGTCAAGTCCCACCGGCTGCACGACTATATTTATGAGTTGGAGATCGCTCCGTCCTTTGCCATCGGACAGCGGGCCTTCTTCATTCTTTCCGGAGAGGGAAATATCCTCTGGGATTGTATCCCGCTGCTGGACGATCCCATCAAGGCATTCATCCGGGAGCACGGAGGGCTGCGCGCCATCGCTTTTTCACATCCGCATTATTACAGCAATATGAATGACTGGGCGGACGCCTTTGGCTGTCCCGTATATATCCATCGCAGCGATGAGCATTGGATATTCAACAAGGGCCCGCATGTGGAGCTTTGGGACGGTGAGGAAAAACAGCTTTGGGAAGGCATGCGGCTTATCAATTTAGGGGGACATTTCCCGGGCAGCAGCATCCTGCATGTCCCTTCACTCTCTCCGGAGGGCACCGTCTTCTGCGGCGACACTATGGTCATTTCACCCAGTAACAAGCATATAGCCATTCAATACAGCTATCCCAATCGGATGCCTCTTCCAGGGCATGAAGTGGAGCGGATCAGCGCCCGGCTGGAGAATATTCCCTTTGACACCCTGTATAGCTTTTACAAACACCTGACCATTACAAAAGATGTCAGGATGATCCTGAAAAGCTCTATGGAGCGATACGGCGTTTCCTTTTCTGATGGTTGCCGATAAGTGTGCAAGCTTCCCCCTCTCATGAAGCCACCCTCGATCGCTGTAAATATTTATTATTGGGACTATATATAAACAGGCAGCTTCCACCGCGGATGGAGTCGATAATAGCCCTGTCCAGTTCCTCGGGGATGGCCGGACATCCTTCACTTCTGCCGAGATAACCCCATTGCCGGATATGATCTTCGCTGACATAGTCCGCAGGATGCATGATAATGCGGCGATTGGAAGCATTGTCATTCCATCCTTTTTCTATTCCTTCCAGCCGCAGCGAATAACCATGCGTTCCGATAAAAGGGTCGCCCGTGATATAGAACCCCAGACTGCTCATAAAGCTGTTCACCCGGTTGGAGAAGCGGGTCGCCAGCAGTTTCCCGGAATTACGGCCATGCGCCACCAGGGTATTGAACAGCACGACGCCATTCGTCATATCCAGTACATACAATCTTTTATCTGTGGAAGGTCTGGAAAAATCAATGATTGACAGCACCCCCGGATTGTGGACCGCACCCGATATCACCATATTGAGGAAGCCTGCAATAGCCTTGTGATAGGCATCCAGGCTCAGCCCCAGGCTGTCCAGCTGCAGGCTGCTATAAAGAAGGTTCAGCCGGGAAGAGTCCGCATACGAGAAGCCCGCATGCTCAGCCATGACTGTATGATTGGCGGCATTTGTAATAGTAGGGGAGAGGGAATGAGACGCCGGTAAAAAACTTGGGAAAAAGATAAGGGTCAAAGACAGGCACAACATATTCGACAACTTCACAATCCTGCGCGACAAGTTTTTCACCATTGGATAATATTTGCGGAAGACAAATTTACCCATATAATAAAAAATTGTTGCTGCCTGTCCAAGGCCTTATAGAAACTTTAACATTCCACCGTCCTTAAGCTCATTTGCGCCTGGCTCTTGTACGGGCGGCTTTTTTTTTCGGCTGCGGGACATCGACACCTGCGCGACGTGCTTCGGACAATCCGATGGCAATGGCCTGCTTGGTATTCCGTACGCCATGCTTCCCTGCGCGGACCTTGTCAATTTCGGATTTGACAAATTCTCCGGCCTGCGTGCTGGGGGATTTACCTTGCCGCTTATCTTTTTTGGCGCGTTGGATGGTTGCTTTGTCTGGCATAAAATAATGTTTAGTACCAGATATGCAATTGATGTGCCCGTGGGGCTCAGTGTGGGATCAGCGTGGGGTCAGACCTTTTTAGCCTTGCCAAGACCCACCTTGTAATCATCCGGCGTACCGGTGATCTTGAGGTTCATAAAACGTACCCGTTTGTTCATATCCCGGTATTCGATGGCATCTACCTGGTCCGGGTCCACTTCTTCTTTTTTCTTGCCGAATAGCATCCGGAACCCCACCTGCGTCACCATCTTCAACGGGATACGTACATAATATTCCATGCGGGTATCGAGGGATTGTTTTCCCGAGATCTCTATAAAGCCAAGCGAGGAGTTGATATTCATGGCAGGAATATTCAGGGCGCCATCTTTAAAGCTCAGCTTGTCCCGCAGCGTGTCGAAACGCACCATATTCAGGTTCTTGTCCGAAAAATAAGAGGACATCGCCTTGATAGGAGTGAAATTGACCAGCATGCCATCGTAAATGGCTATATCCATCTCGGCCTGGCAATGATCCATCAGCGGGGTCAGGTCGGGATGAACCTGTATATAGCTCTCGATCTCGCCGCTGAGCCGGCCTTTTATATTCTTGTTGATGACATAATCCTGTCCCAGGTAATCCAGCTTCAACATCATCTTTTCGATGTTCACATCCTGAACATGGATCCTGCTGCGCAGATAGATCTTATCCGGATCGCTCCCGTTGAAATGAGCGCGCGCGGCCAGTTTCCCTTCCGCAATCTCCATCATCAGCGTATCCATATAGAGCTGCTGATTGGTCTGCATCCGGATATTGGTATGGAAATTTTTCATCCAGAGCCGTTTGTATTTGATCTTGCCGATATCGACCGCCGCATTGAAATTGATAAAGGGTATCTGGAAGATATTGAAAGAGCTGTCATGAGCCGAGGTCTTTGCTACAGCGCCGTTGGCAGGTATCTCGGACATGTCCGGCGCAGGCTCCTCCCCGGTGAGACGATAGCTGGTCAGCTGATCCACGTCCAGCAGCCGGGAAGAGAACTGCAGGTAATTCTCCTTTTTCATCCGGATGGTGTCCTTACCCGTATACAGCCGCATGCTGATATTAAAATCGCTGTTGCCAACCTTCCCTGTCAGCGTGTCGATCTTTATATAGTTGTCGATACCCAGCTTCACGTTGCCGTTGACGCTGTCCAGTTTGAAAGCATGGTTCTTAAGCTCGCCGGAAATATTCTCGACCTTGATATTGGCAAATCTGAATATGGAGTCGTATTTCAGGTCGATCATTGAACGAAGCCAGATATTGGAGCCTACCTCTTCCTGGTAATCCTTCGGGATGAGCTGCCGGCTCTTGCGTCCCAGCAGATCACGCATGGCCAGGTGCTGTGATTTCAGATCAAATGCTATCTGTGTCCGCCCCCGCATTACTTTGTCGAACCAAAGCGCATAGTTGGTTACCCTGGCGCCGAAGCGGATATCGCTGCTGTCGATCCTGCCGGCAAAGTTCTTAAGACGCAGAATGGTATCCTCGATGGACAGTGCCGCGCCAAAATCATGAAAGGCGTGTGGATAGCGCTTAAAGGAAGCACAAAGATTTTGTATGGTGAATTTCCCTTTGGGCAGGGGCTTGGGATGCCGCAGCTCGCCCACAGAGGTCTCCAGCAACAGGCCGACGTTGAAGCCATAGATCTCTTCTCTTGCTTTCCTGTTCCTGGTCGTGTCCGCATTCAGCAGCTCACGCAGGATGATCTTGTCACTATGGGCATTAAGAGCTACCTGTACGGGTTTCTCCTGGTGATGGAACAGCGCAGGAAGGTCGCTGATCGAGGCATCCATCCGGAAGTCCGAATGGCCTACCTTAAAGGTCAGTGAATCCATTTTTACGCGACCGTCCTTCATCGCTGCGTGCAGGTCCAGGTGTTCCACATTGTAAGGATAATTCGGTATCCGGAAACTAAGGTTCCGCACCGTGAGCTCGCTCTGAATACCCTGGGTCAGCTTATCCATGTTTTGTTCCGGCAGGCTGAGGTCCACCAGCTCCTTAAAATCCATTTTCAGGCTGATATGCCCCGTGATACGTTGCAAGTCCCTGATGCCAAGAAAATCTCCGATAAATGACAGCTCCAGCTCCGAATTCACACGCATGGACACCTTCGGGTCCGTAAAATCACGCAAAACGAAATTGCCTGAAAAGATGCCTTCACCCGGCCTCGCAGACATATTCAGCATACGCAGCTCCGAGGTCTTCAGACCGCGTCCCGCACCATTCGTATAAAATCCTTTAAAGGACAGCGAGTCCAGCTTCTTGTTGGCCTTTGTATTGTGCAGCCAGGCATTGGTGCAGGTGAAGGAGAGCTCGATCAGCGGCTGTTCCCCGCCTTTTAATTTGCCTTTTACCTTGCCGTCGAAGGCAAGGTGACCGTCGTATTTAAAATGTTTCAATTCTCGGACGACCTCCGGCGGAGCAAAGGAGAACAATTGACCAAAGTCCGGCTTGTCGCCCGTGACATGGATATCGACCGCGAGATCATGTAAAAGATCCGCTGTTCCCGTGATGTTGAAAACAGCGTCTTCGAGCCTTAGCTTGCCTTCCGAAAGCTTTAGTAATTGGGTGGGCTTTTCATAGGCCAGTTTTATATCCGCCACCAGGTGTTTGTGCCGGAACAGGGTCGAGTCGCCCGGATGGGTGTAGTCGACCTCCATCCCTCCCTGCAGGTCCGCTATCAGATGTGCGCTGTCATCCTCCAGGGATGAGCGTATCTTGTCGATGTGCGAGACGATGTGCTGCCCGCTGTGCTTGTCCACAAAAGAGATGGTCATGTTCCTGAGGACGATCTTCTTTATAGCCAGGTCCAGCGGTGTAGAATTGGAGGAGGCGGTGTGCGTGGTATCCGCGGCCATCTTGCTGGCCTCTACGATATTCAATTGACCCGTGCTGTCCTGTACGAGGTCCAGGCGCCCGTTCTTCAGGGCGATGACCTTTACATGATATTGCTGTTTCAGGATATCCGATAGGCTGAACCCCGTGTACATGCGCTCCGCCTCATAGATAGGCTTATCCGAAGCGATCTTCGATGGATAGAATTTGACATCCTTCAATCCGATGGATATATATGGGAAATTTTGGAAGGCGGATATCTCGCTTCCTCCTATTGCCAGCCTGCCGGGCAGCTGCTTGTTCAGCTCGCCCACGGCCATGGTGACCAGACGCTGCTGCTGATTGTAAAGAATGGCTACGGCAGCCACCACCAGCACGATAAGAATGAGAATGGGAAAAAGAACACATCGGAGAAGTATCTTGCGGATCCTACGTTTCATCGGTGTCTTTGTCATAGAATATTTCGCCTCGTTCTTTAACGAACCCGCGTTCTGTATAGTATGTCCGGGCCCCCTGGGATCCGGGTTAATTCTGGTCCGGATTATAGTCGAAACTCGGTATTTCCCGTATCAGTTGTTCAAGATTTTCCAGGGACCTTTGCCAGGCAGCCTTTATTTTACTCTTTTTTGTCAGGCTGAACAGGAGAGGACCTAAAATGGTTTTTTTTATGTATATGTCAACGGTAAGCTTTGTCTTCTCCGGACCCTGTTTGATAAGGGTAAAATAAGTGGCATTTTGTTTATCCTCATCCGTTTCGCTGAACTCGAGCCAGTCGGCGCCATAAGAATAGCTGCTGGTATATACGATCTCCTGGCCATCCTCCAGCACCACACGGCTCCGGGTTCCCACCCGGGGGAGGAAATGGTGCACTTCGTCCACGGAACTCACTCCTTCCTGCCACCGGGGCCGGAAACTATGATCCCCCACGGCATGGAACAACGTGATCATGTCCGTGGCATATTCTCTCGTGAAAGAAAGCACTTTTATTTTATCGGCAAGTTCCAGCAGCGGGGTAGGGTCGAGCTTTATCTCGTTCTTCAGCTGACTGAGCTGGGTATAATGAAAGGGTATCTCGCCCGTCTCGGTTTGCTTGCTGCTGCTGTCCCATTTCATCCATTGGGTAAGGTCGGCGGGCGGCTGGTCCTGTGTCAGGCTTTTGGTGACCAGCCAATATTCATGAAGGGTGATATCATTTTTCAGCAATTGATGTGCGACGATGATATCCTTCCCGATGAGCTTGGAAAAGTTCTTTACATTATACCCCGTGAACTCGCCATAATGCGTGATCACTTTCAGGGTCAGGTCTATCGAGGATGTGCATGCCTTACATTGGCAGAAACGGGTATGGGCATAGACGATAAGCTGTTTGTGGAACTCGCAGAACATACGCTCCACCTGTTTGTACAGCACCGCCAGACCGGGTATATCCCCGAACTTGTAGAAAAGTATCGCGTCCCCCTCGATCTCCGAGATCTCGAGCCCGATATGATTGGTATTGATCAGCGTTTCCAGCAATTCCTGGATGATCAGCCGGCTGTGCTCGATATCCGTCTGGTGGACAAACTTTGTAAAGCCACTTATATCGGGAATAAAAAGCAGCCCCCGGTTGCTCATTTTTTCTTTTAAAGTTAGTACTTTCCCACTTATGAAGGTTGTCATTGCACCGGATAAGTTTAAAGGAAGTCTTACCAGTTTTGAAGCTTGCAGCGCCATTGCGTCGGGCATAAAAACCATCGATCCCACTGCCGAAACGTTCGAATTCCCCATGGCCGATGGAGGGGATGGATTTGCCGCCGTGATGAAACATTACCTGCACACGACCACCCTGCTTTGTCCCACGGAAGACCCGTTGGGCAAGCCTCTCGGCGACATCTCCTTCGAATTGAAGGACGGGACCGCCATCATCGAGCTGGCTTCGGCCAGCGGCCTCGTGCTGCTGGAGGAAAAAGAAAGAGATCCTTTAAAGACATCCACATATGGGACAGGGCTTATGATACAGGCCGCAATACATGCCGGCGCCAAAGAGATCATGTTGGGTCTCGGCGGCAGCGCCACCAATGATGCAGGTACGGGTATATTGGCGGCATTGGGTTTTCAATTTAAAGATGAGGCCGGCCAGCCCGTCAGGGCGTCCGGAGGGAATCTCTTGCATATCCACTCGATCATCCCACCAAAAGCCTTGCCCGATATAAAGTTTACCATTGCCTGTGATGTGCAGAATGTGCTATATGGAGAAGAAGGCGCCGCCTATGTATATGCTCCGCAGAAAGGGGCGACCCCGGAAGGTGTCGCATTGCTGGACCAGGGATTAAGACAATTCGCAGGATTGCTGAAAAAAGATGTGGCCAGTATCTCCGGCACTGGCGCCGCGGGTGGCATAGCCGCTGGGCTGATGGGTTTCTTCGATGTGCGTCTGGAAAAAGGTGTGCAGCTGGTAATAGACAGCTCGGGTATTATGGACAAGCTTCAGCACGCCGATATGGTCATCACGGGTGAAGGGAAAATAGACCGGCAGACGGAATATGGCAAGGTGGTCAGCGAAATTGCCCTTGCCGCCGCACGTCATCATGTCCCTGTCATGGCATTTTGCGGGGTCAGCGAAGTGGACGACGGCGCCCCGCTCCATCTGAATGCTATCCGCGCAATAGCCCCACAAGACATGCCACGAAAAGAAGCCCTGGCAAAAGCAAAGGTTCTTTTGAAAAGCTCGGCAGCCGATTATTTCAATGGCAGGATCACCCCCTGACAATGTCGTGTTCTACACCTCTCGAAGCGACATACGGTGTGTAAATTGCATGGTATGATCATTCACCAAAAAAACCTTTGTTATGGCTACTGTTCAAAAGATCACACCCATGTTTTGGTTCGACAATCAGGCAGAAGAAGCTGCCCGGTATTATACTTCCATCTTCCCCAATTCCAGCATCGGCAGGACGAGCCATTATGGGAAAGAAGGGTTCGAAGTTCATCATATGCCCGCCGGGACAGTCATGGCCGTTGAATTCCAGCTCGATGGTCAAAATTTTTCCGCATTGAATGGAGGCCCGTTGTTCAAATTCAACGAATCGATTTCATTTGTCGTGAATTGCGAGAACCAGGAGGAACTGGACTATTATTGGGACAAGCTGACAGCAGGTGGGGACAAAAATTCCCAGGTGTGTGGCTGGTTAAAGGACAAATTCGGCGTGTCCTGGCAAGTCGTACCTACCATATTACCCAGCCTGCTTCAAGGCAAAGATGCAGCCGGATCGCAACGCGTCATGGCCGCTGTGATGAAGATGAAAAAACTCGATATTAATGCGTTGCAGGAAGCATACAATGGCAAGGTTTTGGCGTAACTTGGGGCATGTTGAAACCTGGACTAATCTCCCTGCTGCTCATTGCGTATGCTTCTTTGTACGCCAACAAAACCCCTGACCCATTCCAGCCCGGAAAGATCATCACCGTCACCTGCCGGGCGGACGCTGCCCAATCGTATGCTTTATATATTCCACTAAAAGGTAATAAAGAGGCGCTGCCTGTTATTTATTGTTTCGATCCGCATGGGGATGGCGCCCTGCCTCTCAAAAAATACAGGGCGCTGGCGGAAACATATGGCTTTCTGCTGGCCGGCAGCAACAATTCAAAGAATGGCAATGACTGGCCCACTACGGAAAATATCTGGCGCAATCTATCGGAGGATACAAGAGGCAGGTTAAAGATCAACGGCAGCCGGGTCTATACCTGTGGCTTTTCCGGAGGGGCCAAGGTGGCCAGCTATATAGCGCTGCAGCACCCCGGCATCGCAGGTGTCATCGCGGGTGGCGCCGGACTGCCTGACGGTACGACGGCAGGTAATTTCAATTTCAGCTTCACCGCCATAGGAGGTGAGGGAGATATGAACCTTACCGACCTGGTAGCCATCGATGCCGGGCTCGACAGGACCCGTACCCGTCATCGTATCATCATCTTCGATGGCAAGCACGAATGGGCTCCCGAGAGTACGATGAATATCGCCTTTATGGGGTTGCAGCTGGATGCGATACGGGGAGGACTTGTCCCAAAGGACAACGCATTTATCGACCGTAGTGTCGCCAAAAGCAAGGCACGAGTGGATATGCATACTAAGACCGGTGCGCTGCTAAAGGCAGGACAGGAATGCAGGCTTGCCTTAAGTCTGTTCGACGGGCTCACGACAGAGACCGGCTGGTTCCAGCAAAAGGCCGCCGCCCTTGACAGCAACCCGCAATACCAGCAACAGCGCCAGGCCCAGCAGGCGCTGCTGGAAAAGGAACAGATCAGCAAGTCATTGCTCATGCAGCATTTTGAGGACAGCGACAATAGCTATTGGACCACCGCCATCAGCAAGCTGAAGACAAATGCGGCTGCAAAGACCGCCGAGGGCGCTATGAACCAGCGTCTGCTGGCCTATCTTTCGCTGGCATTCTATTCGCTGAGCAATCACCTGATCAATAGTAACGAGAACGATGCCGCGCGGCATTTTGTCGAATTGTATAAAATGGCCGACCCCGCCAACAGCGAGGCGTGGTACTTCTCCGCCATACTGCATGCCAGAGCGCATGATACGCAAGCCACGGAGAGCGATCTGCTAAAAGCAGTGGAGAACGGCTTTAGGGACAAACCCCGGCTGTTGAAACAACCCGAGTTTAAGAATCAATCGAAACCTATCGATTTTTATAAGATCGAGAGTCGGATGCAGACGCCCTGATCGGGATCTTGCAAAAAAATTTACAGATGGACAAAATGCCAAGGAAATTCAAGACCGTAGACGAGTATCTGTCTACCTTCCCGGAATCCACCCGGAGTAAATTACAGGACTTGCGGGACGTCATCAGAAAGGCGGCGCCTGGAGCCGAAGAGGTCATCAGCTATAACATGCCGGCTATAAAACAGCACGGTGTGCTGGTCTACTATGCTGGATACAAGGGACATATCGGATTTTACCCCACCGGGTCGGGGATCGTGGCGTTCAAAAAGGAGCTATCCGCTTATGAAGGATCAAAAGGGGCCGTGAGGTTCCCGCTCGATGGGGCGATCCCGGCGGGGCTGATCAGCAGGATCGTAAAATTCAGGATAAAGGAAGACCAGGAAAGGGCATGGCTAAGGGCGGTAAAAAAGAAATAGTACCTTCCGGGTCTAAAACTAAACCTATGCTTGGTATCACCCCCTTCGGCATGGTCCATACCGTCATCAGCATTGTCGCTGTAGCCACCGGTCTTATCTCCCTCATCCGTCACGGCGCCATTTCATTTAACAACGGGATGGGGAAGACCTATGTCTATACCACCATTCTCACCTGTGTCACCGGGTTCTTTATTTTCCACCACGGTGGTTTTGGCAAACCCCATATACTGGGGATCATCACCCTCATCGTCCTGGGCATCGCACTGGTGGCCGGGGAAAAGATCAGACTGTTTGGCCGCGCGTCACCTTATGTCGAGGTCGTGAGCTACACGATGACCTTCTTTTTCCATCTCATACCCGCTATCACCGAGACAACGACAAGACTTCCGGAAGGGGCGCCGCTGGCTTCCGGTCCCGATGATCCCCTTATCCAAAAGGCTGTAGGCATCTGCTTTGTGCTATTCCTCGCCGGCGCTACTTGGCAGGTGATCAGGGTAAGGAACAAGCTCAAGGCCCGCCTTATTGTATAAGCGCATCCGGATGGGATGGGGCATCGTAATGCGGAGCGCTGGGATGAAAATCGCCGCTGCAATCCACTCCCTGTAGCAGCAGATCATATTGTGGATAGAACTCCTTATAGGTACAGGGGACGGTAAGACTATTGTTGAGTATCAGCTGAAAGGTCTCTTTTTCGGGGTCCTTGCCGCTCATCGTGATGTCGTCGAACACTACGCGCAAACTGGATTTGTCCGTAACAGGGATCGTTTGGATGTACCGGTTGTTGTCGTAGTTATTCAAAGCCACTGTCAGCTTGCCGTCGCTGACCCTTTTTTTCAGACAGTCTGTTATGGGAATGTGGACGACGACCCTGTTGCTGACATAGTCCCTGTCGATAAGGCCCAAAGTCCGATTGATGCCCCAACCCTGTATGATGTCCTTAAAAAGGAATAAAAGACATAATACCGCAAAAGAGCTGACCCCGGCATTCCTGAAATAGCTTCTTATTTTGGGATCGCTGATGACCCTCATCGCTAACAGCTCGTTTAGGAACTTGTTCGGTCCGACGGATTTGGCGGCATTGTCGAGGGATCGCACCGGTGTATCCCAATCTTTATCCTGATTTTTCAGATAGATCACCGTCGCCAGATCCGGGACCGCCTGTTTGTCCCAGATAGCAAGGAATTTTTTGGCATCCTGCTCGTGCTGCTTGTTCTTGCGGGTGTCGCTGGCATACAGCACAAAACTTTGCATATAAGACAGCAGCAGCATTTCTTTATAAGCATCGCTGTCGGCAGAAATGAGCTCGTCGGACTCCTTTAGCAATTCCAGTAACTTCCCCCGGGCGACGATCTCCGAATGGATATATAGTCCTCCCAGCAGCCGGACGCGTATGTCCTGCGGGATCGTTTTGCCATTCAGCCAGCCGATACGGACTATTTTGAGAAGATTGGTATAATTGAGCTTATGCAGCGCATTCGATGCCGTCAGCACGGCCGCTCCCACGGAAAGGATCACCTCCCATTTTATCGTGGGATATACGGCAATGGCGCATACCCATTGGAACAGGTCATCGTCCCCCAGGTATTCCCGCAACACATCCATATCCTCCAGATGAAGATACTTGCTTTCATACCCATCCTGGTGGACAGGCAGCTGAGCCCCTCCATCCTCCACCTCCTGGCTGAGATATTTCGCCAGGTGGATACAGTTCTCCATATCTGCCGATACCATCCGGATATTCTCTGAGAGAATATATTCATGGTCCTCCCAATCCGATGAAGACACCGGGGTAAGCATGACCTTGTTGTCCCATTGTGCCAGCTCCGCCTCTATGTCGCCGAAGAGCCCGCCATCCCCGTCCATAAAAGAATAGCCATCGCTGATGATGATCAGCCTGGCGGGATAGTGGCGTTCCCTCAGTCCATAAAAGCTCACCGCTTTGTCGCTGCCTTCGGAGAAGAAGCCCATCATGTCGTCAAAGAAATAATAGTTCATATTGACGGCATCGCCGATAAGCGTTTGCGTAAGCCAGCGAAAGAGATGACAATGAAGTGTGTTTTTTCTGTCGATCAGCACGAGGTATTCCGGAGCCCTTTCAATATCCGTATACGCCGGCAGCAACAGACCATAGTTGCTTACACAGCTATGAATGGTCTTTTTTATATCCAGCCGGAAGGCCCCTGTCGGGACGGGAAGCGCCAGGGCGACCGACAATCTTGTAAGGACAGGCTGCTTTTGAATAAGATGGTCCTTGGGACGAAAAGGGAGATCCACAGGTGCATCGTCGCCACGACGGGTATCCAGGTCCACCTCCGGCAGAAATTTGGATTTCCGCTGGGGGAAGAAGGAGGTGGACACCCCAAGACAGGCCAGCCCCAGCACGACCAGCCAGGCAAAGGCGGTGGAATGGACAGCGTTTTGCTTCCCGATGGGCTGCCCCGAAGGGATCACCTTGCTTTTCAGCTCGCCGCTGTCCGAACGAGTCTTTAGTGTTTTGGCCACGAATACGGGGCCGTGACTTTCCGTTACGGCATCGCCGGGACTGAACTCAACGCTGTCGGGTTTGGCAACAGTCACGACTGGCTCTTTGTGACGGTGCAGGAATAGCATCGTCAGTTTGATCCCTCCCCCTGTCAGCAAAAGAAAGCATACCCAAAAGAGAAAATTCCTGAATAGCTTGCGAACCGACCACGGCTCCTTGTAATAAGCAGGCTGCTGTGTCATCCTCCTCCGTACAGGGGCGGGGGGACTCAGATAAAATCTATCGTATATGCCATAGAACCTTTCCTGTTCCTCTTTATTGCGACACACGATGGGCGCTAAGTAATATTTAAACCCCGCCACATCGCTACCGCCAAATTTATCCCAGACGGCTGTAAATTCAATGGAGTCATGAAGGCTCACGAAAAAGCCTGCCCTTTTCAGCTCACGCAGAAAGTCTTCGAAAATGATATTGGGTGAGGTACTCATTGATGCGCAAGCAGCCTGTTGAGATCGTCCTTGTTCTTTATCAATATGGGTAAATATTTCGGCAACGCATCGCTTTTTAACAGCCTGTTGTCTTCCGCGAAAAATTCATGATGCAGCAGGTTGTCGTTTTGCAGGACCCTTATCCAGTCGATGAACTCCGAAGTGGAAGGCTTTTTGATGATATTGGGATAGTGGTGCAGCTGAAAGAAATCATTCACTCTTTTTTCGATATTGGTGTAGTCGTTTTCTGATATATCCAACCTTTTGATGATGATCTCGAACAGCCTTTCCCGTGAGGGGAAGTCGATGTGGTAGTAGATGCATCTTCTCAAAAAGGCATCGGGCAGATTCTTCTCGAAATTGCTGGTAAGTATGATAATGATCTTTTGTTTTTGCTGTTCGTCCGTGACCTTTATGCGTGTATTGAGCTCTTTGATCTCGAACTCATAGTTCTCTATCTCATTCAAAAGGTCATTGGGGAAGTCCCTCGGAGCCTTGTCGATCTCGTCGATGAGCACTACGCTGCCTTTTCTCTCCATGGTCACATTGCTCCTGTCCAGGATACGGGAGCTCAGGGGCAGGTCGTTCCTTCCAATGGCATTGGCAATGGCCAGTCCCAGCGCTTTCAGCTGGATAAAGTCCTCTGTGGTCTTGCCGCCGCCCCCCGGCTGGTCCGTATGGATCTCCCGGAAATGGGCGATGGCGTCATAGCTGTAAAAAAGGTCCTGGGCCGTGCTGGACGTCTTCGTATTATAGATATAGGGGGTGTTGAAAAAACCTTCCGCTCCGGACAGCTGATCGGCCACCCAGAATGCAAACTGGGTCTTCCCCGTCCCCGGCTCCCCCGTGAGCAATAAAGGTCTTTTTAACACATAAGCCACTTCGAGGGCATTCAGCAACCCCGGAGAAGGGATATAGTTGGAAGGGCTGTTATCCAGCTTTATATTTTTGAGATTTATCATGATATCAAAATAGTAGATTAACTTCAGCCAACCAAGCTCATGAAAAAAAATTATCTTTTCCTTTTACTATGGCTCTTCTGCGCATGCGCCTGTCATGCCCAGGACAATGTGATCAGCTTTTCCGACCCTCGTATCCATTATATGGGAAGGATCGTTACGAGGGACAACTCCGCCGAGCTGTCCTGGACCGCAACCACCGTCACTATCTCGTTCGACGGCACGGGTATCCAGGCCCTTTTGAGGGACGAACGAGGAGATAATTACTATAACATCGTTGTAGATGGCAAGCTGACGATGATCCTGCATCCGGACAAGGACAAAAGACTGTATACCCTTGCCTCCGGATTGCCCCCCGGTGTGCACAGCCTGGAGCTTTTCCGACGGACTGAATGGGCCATGGGCAAGACCTGGCTTTATGGACTATTGCCCGACGCACATACGACACTGTTACCTGCTCCGCCTGCCCCGACAAGAAAGATCGAGTTTTACGGCAACTCCATTACCTGCGGCTATGCCGTAGAGGACAGTTCCGGAAAGGATAGGGGGACCGCCCCATACGAGAATGCCTACGTGGCCTATGCGTCCATTACCGCCCGGCATTTCAACGCGGACTACCATTGTGTCACGAAGAGCGGTATCGGGATATTGATCAGCTGGTTCCCGCTGATAATGCCGGAAATGTGGGACAGGGCCGATGCCACCGACTCGCTGTCCAAATGGGATTTTACGCAATGGACACCCGATGTGGTCGTGATCAATTTATTTCAGAATGACGCCTGGCTGACCAACATGCCCGACCATGAACAGTTCAAGGCCCGATTTGGAAAGACCGCTCCGGACACAAACACCATCGTCCGGGCCTATAGAAAATTTGTACAGGGGGTGCGGGAAAAATATCCCCGGGCGTCCATTATCTGTATGCTGGGAAATATGGATGCCAGCAAGGCCGGCGCTCCATGGCCGGGCTATATACAAAAGGCCGTCGGCTTACTGGGCGATAAAAATATATATACCCTGATCGTGCCGTTCAAAGGGACCCCCGGACATCCCAATATCGCTGAGCAAAAAGTACTGGCGGACACCCTGACCAGCTTTATCGACAAACACATCGATTGGTGACGATCATTCCATGATCATGATGGATGCCATGGATTCGATGCCTGCCCAAAGATTGAACAGCCGGATATTCTCGTTCTCCGCGTGCTGATTATTGTCATGGTTGGCCACCGGTACCGTGACGGTAGGGGCTTGCAGATATTTCTCAAACAGGTACAAAGGAAGAGAACCTCCCAATGTCGGCTGTAGCACCAGGGGCTCGGATATAGTACCCTGTACGGCTTTCCTTATTTTTTGAATGACAGGAAGGTCCATCGGGGTTCGCTGTGCATTATAGGAGCCGCCCGGAATGGTCACCTTTGCGATCCGGCTATATTGCAGCCGCTCGGCATCTGTCGGGTCATGATCGAGCACGGTATAGCCTTTTGCCCGGATGTGATCGATGACCTTTTGTTGCTGACGCTGCCAGTCATTACCAAGCACCAGCCGGAGGTCCAGCACGGCCTCGGCAAATGTCGGTATTTGGTTGGAAGCCTGGCTGCCTACATTGCCGCTATACATACCGTTTATATTCAGCGAGGGAAGATTGATGGCCTCGGAGAGGGATAAACCTTTGATCTCCGTTTCGACAAAACCCAGCTCTTTTTTCATCTGTTCGTCCACGTCCGGCACTTCATGCAAGGCCTTGCTCTCCATGGCGGACAATGGTTGTACATCGTCATAAAAACCCTTGATCGTCACCCGCCCCGAATCATCTTTCATCGAGGCCAGCAACTTTACCAGCATCATGGCTGGGTTGTTGGCCCAGTTGCCGTAGTGACCGCTATGAAGAGGTCGCTTAGGTCCGTAAACGGTCAGGTCGATATGTGTGTCGCCTCTCACACCCAAAACAATCTGTTTTCTTCCGGATTGATGGACAGGCCCATCACAAATGATCCAGCAGTCGGTGTGCAGGAGACTGGCATTCGCCTCGAATATATCACCCAGATGCACCGACCCGGCCTCTTCCTCCCCTTCAAACAGGAATTTAATATTGGAGCCAGGTTTTATACCATTGACCATGAGCGCTTGATACGCGTTAAGAATGGATATTACCCCCGCCTTGTCATCCGAGGCGGCGCGACCATAGATCCTCCATTCGGGGTCATAAGGTCCGGACGCAGGAAAAGGAATAGGCTTGCCATGATCCAGCAGCGATCTGTCGTAGAGAACAGGGACGAAGGGCGAAAGTCCTGCCGCCCATTGAGCAGGGTTGACAGGCTGCCCGTCATAGTGCGCATAAAAGCCGATGGTCCGGGTGGCGCCGGGCACAATTATCTCTCCATATACAGCGGGCGGATACCCGTTCTTCCCCTTCAGCAATTGGATATTTCCGATGTTCCTGTCCCGCATCATCTGAACGATAAAGGCGGCATTCTTTTGAATGTTGACGCTGTCCGCGGCTATATTGGGGATGGATAAAAAAGATACGAACTCCCTGATGATAGGTTGCTCCTGCTGTTGCCGCCAGTTCCTTACACGGAGGATCCCGGGATTTTGACAAAAGGCGGGCAATGCTATGCCAAGACATAGAATAACAAGGGCGGGGCGCATCACAGCAGGAGTATCTTTATATTCCTCCACTGGCTGGACCCGGGATGCTGCTGAAGAGCTATCTTACCTTTGGCGACCTTGGCAAAGTCGCTAAAGGATTTGTTCTTGAACTTGCTGTTGGCGACCATATTATTCCACTCGTCGCTGCCTATCTGTCCGTCGTAGGTCTTTATCCCATTGAGCCAGAAACTAAGATGCCCTTTGTTCTGGATCAGCCTCACCTCGTTCCATTCGCCGACGGGTTTTGGCTTGGAGACGGTGGAGTCGCCCGCCATGTCATAGAGGCACCCTGCTAAATGGTTTTGCTTCTTATTATCAGAGGCATCGATATTATCCAAAACCTGCATTTCAGGACCCGTAAGATAGGTTGCGCCGTATTTGGGATCTTCTTGCACGTCAAAGATGATCCCGCTGTTGCCCCCTTTGGAGATCTTCCATTCCAGGCGAAGCTCATAATTCTCGTAGCTGTCATTTGTCACGATGTCCCCACCTCCGGCGGCAGGCTGGGAAGGGTCGAATATCAGCGCGTCATTCTGTACCTGCCATTTGGCGCCGACCGTATCCCGCAGATAGGTATGCCACCCTTTTGTCGTATGACCGTCGAACAGTAGTTTCCATCCTTCTTTCCTTTCTTTTTTGGTCAGGGTATTGGGCTGTTGCGTCCTACCGATAAAACCTGCCAGGACCATCGCTGTAAAGAGCAGCGTTCTTTTCATTTCTTAAAAATTTGAGGTTCCGTAAAGATTTCGGCCCCCAAGTTAGGAGAATTGGGTCAACTTCCGCGAGGATTGTTTTATTTGGACTTTTTTGCATCTTCCATAAACTTCGCCAGGCCGATGTCGGTCAATGGGTGTTTCAGAAGCCCTAATATTGCTTCGAGAGGACAGGTGCATACATGAGCGCCCAATCCTGCGCATTGGATAATATGGTTGGAATTCCGGATGGAGGCCGCCAGTATCTGGGTGGTGTAATGTTGAACGGAATAGATATTGGCTATTTGCGAGATGAGCTCGAGCCCATCCCATCCCGTGTCATCGATCCGGCCTATAAAGGGAGAAACATAGACCGCGCCCGCCTTGGCCGCCAGGATCGCCTGACCGGCCGAGAACACAAGGGTGGTATTGACCCTTATCCCTTTGTCCGTGAGCCATTTGATGGCCTTTACACCGTCCTTTATCATGGGGATCTTCACTACGATATTGGGATGGATGGCCGCCAGTTTCTGGCCTTCTTCGATCATGCTCTGAAAATCCACCGTGGTGACTTCCGCGCTGATGTCACCGTCTACCATTTCGCAGATCTTTCTGTAATGCCCCACAACTGCCTTTTCACCTTTTACGCCTACCTTGGCCATGAGGGTGGGGTTGGTGGTTACGCCATTCAACAGCCCCATCTCATTCACCTCTTTTATTTCGTCGAGGTTGGCCGTGTCGATAAAGAGTTTCATTCATGTAGTTTAAGGCAGTGCTTCAAAAACTGTTCCCTGGGAGTTGGGGTAAGGGTCCGGATTTTGCATAGCAGCTTTTAAAATATGCAGATCCATCTGACAGAAGAAAAATCTACGCTATTCATAACGCTCTATGCCAAAGCGCTGGACTATCGATCCGGCCATTCCATCCTGCATGACCGGGCGGCGGATAATATACTCAGAAGCCTCGACATAGACCCTTCCAAATACAAGGGGTATGGTCATGAGATCATCGTGGTCCGTGCCAGACAGCTCGATAGATGGACAACGGAGTTCCTTCGTAAAAATGACAATGCCGTCGTCCTGAACCTGGGTTGTGGGCTGGATACAAGATATGTACGCATACAGCCTGCGCCTTCCGTCGATTGGTACGACCTGGACTACCCGGAAGTGATCGAACTGCGTAAGGAGTTCTATTCCATCCAGCCGGGGTATCATATGCTTGCTTCTTCGGTGACAGCGCCGGACTGGATCAACGATCTGCCCCGGCACCGGCCTGTTATGATCATTGCGGAAGGGTTATTCGAATATCTCGAGGAGGGCGCCGTAAAAGCATTATTTCACCGGCTGACCGAGCATTTTCTGCATGGCTGTATCGTGTTCGATGTGATGAGCGCTTTTGCTATCAGGGCCGGTGCGTCCAGGCTAAAAGAAGATTTCAATGCCGTTCATAAATGGGCGGTGGATAGTCTTTCTGAGGTCGATCGGCTGAACCTCGGTATGCAAAGGATCGAGGCATTTTCCCCGTTTTCTTTTTCGAGCACGTACGGGCTTCCTTTCGGTCGGCGCGCTTTATTTGGGGCCCTGGCATTGGCGCCAAAATTTAGGAATATGCTGCGGGTATTGTATTACCGGTTTTGAAGTAGCCAGGCAACGGCCGGAGGAAAAATGCCGTTCTACACTTTCCATCAAACTCACCATGAAAAACATATTCATATTTTTTGCATTTGCTACAGCATTTGCGGCATGTAACAAGAACCAGGGGAATATGCCTTCTCCGGGAGGCAATAAGATCACCGGCAAATGGACGATCCTCTCCGTCACCGTCATTCCACATGATTCCACCGGCAAGCTAATGAACGACAGCGCCGTCTATACAGAGCCCAACTATTATTATTTTCAGTTCAACAATGATCTCACCTGGCTGGAGAATCTGACCCCGGACCTCAGCCCCGCCGGTGAGAGCGGCACCTACTCACTAAAAGACGACACGGGCTTTACGCTGGTCAATAAGAATTTACCCTCACAGCCCGAAGAATGTAAGATACTCTCCCTGACAAATACATCGTTTGAATTCAGCCATCAGCACCCCACCTTGTACAACGGAGTAACACCGGGGTTCCTGGAGTATATTTTTAGGATGAAGAGGTGATGGTTTGCCTGCTCTTTTGCAGTTACTTTGCTATCCATGACATATGGAATTATCACTACAGGCTCCCGGGGAGATGTTCAGCCTTTTGTTGCCCTGGCGCTGGCTATGATGGAAAAGGGCCATGATGTCACCCTTGTAGCATCTGAAAATTTCAGGGACTTTGCAGAAGGTTTTGGAGTCCGATTTATGCCCGTCACCGGCAACAGCGAACAGATCATCAATTCACCTGGCGCATTGAAACTCCTGGAAGGGGGCAGTGTATTTAAATTTTTTTATCATCTGCAAAAGGCGACCGCCCAGTCGGCCGACCAGTCCAATCGGGACATACTGGAAGCATGCCAACATTTTGATTTTTTGATCACAAGCGTCCTGCCACTCCCCGTGGTCTATTCCATAGCAGAGAAATATCATAAGAAATGCGCGGCCGTCTTCTTGAGCCTGCCGCCCATACCGACGAGGGAGTTCCCTTTCCAGGCTGTCGGGACAAAAGGGCATCCCTGGTTCAACAAGCTGTCGTACCGGCTGCTGGGGCTGGGATACATCATGATCCGCAAACAGATCGATAAGTTCAGAAATGAGATAGGTCTGCCACCTGCCAATGTGATGAAAGCCGCCCTTCACAGTGGCATGCTGGCCATCACCGCACTGAGCCCGCAGCTCATCCCACAGCCGGGGGACTGGCCGTCCAATGCGCATATCACTGGCTTTTTCTATCTTCCTCCATCGGCACGACAGAAGCAAAAGGAGCTCCCCGAAGGGCTGGAGGACTGGCTGGCAAAAGGCGACAAACCCGTATATATCGGCTTCGGTAGCATCCCTATACCCAATCAGTCCCGGCTATACCAGGCATTGGAAGGGCTCCTCACCAAAAAAAGGGTAGTACTGGGCGCCGGCTGGTCCATACTGCATGAGCTCCCCGCACACCCCAACCTGTTTGTAACAAAGTATATCGACCACGACTGGCTGATGCCCCGCTGCTGTGCGGTGGTAATACACGGCGGCATCGGGACCATTGCAGCGGCCATGCGTAGCGGTACGCCCATTATAGTGGTGTCTGTGCTGGCCGACCAGCCTGTCAATGGGGTGATGATCGGGGAGAAAGGGCTGGGCTGTCACCTACCTTTTAAAAAACTTTCATCCGACAGCCTGTTGCAAGCCGTTCAGACCGTGCAAGACCCGTTGATAGTGGCAAACTGCAAGGCTGTAGCAGCGCGCATTAAGGCGGAAGATGGGGTAGGGAGGGCGGTCGAGCTGATCGAAACTGCCTTCTTGTCCTGGAGTACTGTCAAATTTGGCAGCAAATAAAACCGGGATGGCTTTTGTTTGTAGATCAGTAAAAAATAATTGTATGAAGGTCGAAAAAGCAATTTTAGCCGGAGGCTGTTTTTGGGGCGTCGAAGAGCTTATACGCAATGTACCTGGTGTTATTTCTACCGTGGTAGGGTACACAGGTGGAGATGTTCCCAATGCGACGTATCGGAATCACGGGACACACGCAGAGGGTATCGAGATCGGGTTCGATGCGGATAGGCTTTCCTATCGTCAATTGTTGGAATTCTTTTTTCAGATACATGACCCGACCACACGCAACAGGCAAGGCAATGACATTGGAGCATCTTATCGCTCGGCAATTTTTTATCTGAACGAAGGACAGAAAGAGACCGCCCGGACGCTGATCGCAGAAATGACGGCATCGGGTGTATGGCCCGGCCCGATTGTCACGGAAGTCGTGCCTGCGGGGGACTTTTGGAATGCAGAAGAGGAACACCAGGATTACTTGCAAAAACACCCCTACGGCTATACCTGTCATTATGTGCGCCCTGAATGGACATTGGAAAAGGCCAGTCGTTCTTGATCACCCTGGAATTGCCTTGCAACTTAACGCATTGCCCGTTTACTGCTCCTTCCGTCCTTCCAGGAAAGGTTTCAGCAAGTCGATAGGGACGGGAAAAATAGTTGTGGAGTTCTTCTCCGTCGCGATCTCACGCAAGGTTTGAAGATACCGCAGGGTAAGGGCGCTAGGCTGTTCGCTCAGCACTTTTGCCGCATCGGCCAGACGTTGCGATGCCTGGAATTCGCCTTCGGCGGCAATCACTTTACTTCGGCGTTCGCGTTCGGCTTCCGCCTGCTTGGCCATCGCCCGTTGCATTTCCTGGGGCAGGTCGATCTGCTTTACTTCTACATTGGATACTTTTATCCCCCACGGTTCGGTATGCGCATCGATGATCTGTTGCAACCGCTGGTTGATCTTCTCCCGCTGGGAGAGCAGGTCGTCGAGATCGGACTGTCCCAGTACACTGCGGAGCGTGGTCTGTGAAAGCTGGGAAGTGGCAGTGAGATAGTTCTCTACTTCCACGATGGATTTTTGCGGCTGGATCACCCGGAAGTAGACAACGGCGTTTACCTTGATGGAAACATTATCCTGCGTGATGACGTCCTGGGGGGGGACGTCCAATACCAATGTGCGCAAACTGACTTTTACCATCTTGTCGATGATGGGGATCAGAATGACCAGCCCGGGCCCGCGGACATTCATCAGGCGGCCCAGCCGGAAAACTACGCCTCTTTCGTACTCACGCAGGATGCGGATGGCGTTCGCCAGTACTATCAGGGCAAAGACGATAATGACGATACTTATGACGGGAACTTGTTCCATAAACAAATTATCAGTTACATTGTTATTGACCGGACCCGTAGGGTGAGGTTGTCCAGACCTACCACCTCCACTTTCTCTCCTTTCGTGATATCACCTTCCATCGTGGTCGCCCGCCAGATCTCTCCACGCACCTGGACGGTTCCCGCCGGAGCCAGCGTTTCGAGCGTGATGCCAGTGGCGCCTATTATCCCCTCCGCACCGGTGACAGGCTTCAGGCGCTGTGCTTTCAACCCCATAGCAATTACTCCCAGGAAAAAAAAGGCAGACAAGGCAACGGAAGCAAAGATGACAGCCCGGGATATCCGTACGAATTCAAGGGTCGAGCTCGTGTGGATCAGCATCAGCGATCCCATCAAAAGCGAAACAGCGCCGCCTATGCCTAACAACCCATGGCTTACTATCTTTATTTCCAACAGGAAAAGGATAATGCCGAAAACGATGAGCGAAAGCCCCGCGTAATTCACCGGCAGCATATGAAAAGAATAAAAGGCCAGCACCAGGGAGATCACGCCTACGATGCCCGGGAAGATCGAACCCGGATTGTATAGCTCAAACAATAATCCGTATATCCCTAACATCATCAGAATATAGGCAACGGTAGGGTCGCTGATAATGTTCAGTATCTTTTCGACAAACCCCATCTCCAGAAAAATGAGAGGAGCGCCCCGGGTATGTAATGTCCGGTCCCCACTCTCCAATTCAATGCGTCTGCCGTCTATCTTTTGCAGCAGATCGTCCCTGTTACGGGCTATCAGATCGATCACTTTCGTCGTCAACGCCTCGTTCTCGGACACCGACACACTATTACGTACAGCGGTCTCGGCCCATTGGATATCGCGATGCCGCTTTGCCGCAATGCTCCGGATAAAGGCTGCTGCATCATTCGTTATTTTTTCATTCATGATCGAATCCGGCTGTTCCTGCCCGCCGACAGGATGAGCTGCCCCCAGGTTGGTCCCCGGCGCCATGGCTGCGATGTCCGCGGATAGTGTAATAAAAACCCCGGCCGAACCCGCCTGCGCCCCGGCAGGAGATACAAATACCACTACCGGCACAGGACTGGCAAGCAGGTCACCCACGATGACTCGGGTAGATTTCAATAACCCTCCGGGTGTATTCAATTCGATCAGAAGGCATTCGGCCCTTTCGCTACGGGCCTTTTCAATACCTCGGTGGATATAGTCCGCCACTACGGGGTTGATGGTACCGTTGATCCTTAAGGCAATTATAGGCTGTGCGAGCGACGCCAGCGGCAGGAAGCAACATAGGGAGGAAAATATCAGCCTGCGGTTCATGTAGTACCTCCTTGGGCTCCGTAAGAGAATGGGGCCTTCTGTAAGTTACTGAATTTTGCTATAACTGGAAAAAGGCAGGCTGCTGCCAGCGTCAGCCATATTTTTTCTGCCCCGGATCAGGGCTTGCCTTTATTTTTTTGATTATATATATTTATGCTATAAACCCAATAAACCCCGCCGGCCATGCAAAAGATATTTCTGTTTTTGGTGATAATATCCGCCTCGAAATTCTCTTTTGGACAACAATACCACCCTCAGAGCAAACAGGAAATTTTCGCTGCTTGTATGCGTTTTATGGATGCATTTAAAGCCAGTAAATATGAAAATGCTTTCCGGAATTTAAGATCATATTCGGCCATAGAAGACTACAAGATCGATACATTAGTAAAGAAAGTAAAGGAACAAATGACCAGTATTAATTCTTACTACGGTAAGGCTTTGTCATACGAAGAAATATCGGAAAAAGACGTTAAAAATTCATTGATCAGACTGGTCTATTTAGTTAAGTACGAAAAGTACTTTCTAAAACTCGTCTTTATTTTATATAACAATGGCAGCTACTGGACGATTAGCAATTTTAAATATACGGAGGATATCGCAGACCTGTTTTAATTTCGCGCTGAAAATAATAAAAAGCCTGGCGTGTACGTGTGATCGTGCGATTTTAGGCGCAATAGCCGTTGCATGCATAAAAGCCTATTTCCTGATCTACCAGACATTCCTTAATTTGCAGACTTGGAGTTACTTATTCAAACAATCCGGAAGTACATCCCTTTTTCATCGGCGGACGAAATGGTAGCACAGCGACTGTTTTATCAAAAAAAATATAAAAAGGGAGACCACTTGCTCGCCGAGGGCGAAATATGTCGCAACATCTTCTTTATAGAATCCGGCCTGGTACGATACTACATAAATAAGGACGGCGAGGAGCAAACCAATTATTTCAATAAGGAAGGCGAATTCGTATGCGTCTATACGAGCTTCTTACCACAGGGGCCTTCCACGATCAATATCCAGGCATTGGAAGACTGTTCGGTATGGATGATCACTTTCGAAGGCATACAGCAGTTCTATAAGGAAGTTAAGTTCGGGGAACGATTTGGCCGTTTGGCCATTGAAACCGTTTTTGTGAGTGCCATTGCCCAGATAGCATCCTTTTACACCGATGCTCCCGAAGTGCGTTACCAGAAGTTTTTGCTTGATTATCCCGCTATCGTTCAGCGAATCCCCCAATACTATATCGCTTCGTATGTAGGGGTTAAGCCACAATCCTTAAGCCGCATTCGAAAGCGTCTTTCCAGCAGCAAATAATTAACCTGGGTGCATGAAAAAGACCTGGAGCTTGCGGAATTTTGTGTTGTCAAAAAACGACAACAATCATGAACTCTCTTCGACTACTACAACTTTTGCTGGTTTTCCATCTCGCAGGTCTTACCCTTATGGCTGGAACGACGGCCGTAAGCTTCGTCTCCTTTAAAAGGCTTGCGAAGTCTATGACCGGAAACATAGACGAAGTCAGTCATGACTTTAAAATGGTGTCGGGTTTATCCGGCCTCCTGATTTTGGGCGGAATACTATTAGTCTCCTCCGGCGTGGGTCTCCTTCTTCTCACCCACGCCTACGGTCAGCTGTGGTTTCAGGTCAAAATGGGAGTAGTTGCAACGTTACCCTTGAATGGCTTCCTGTTCGGTGCCCGACAGGAGCAAAAAATAAAGCAGATCCTTAGTGCGCCGGATGGCCAAATCCACCGACAACTCCGGCAACCCATCGCCAACCTGCGTACCTTTTATGCCATTCAGCTTTTTTTGTTCCTGACGGTCGTCATATTGGCGGTAACCAGGCTTGGCTGATCCTCATGCGCATAAGTTCCCCCGGTATCTCCGTCAGCGTCACAAACTTTGTGCCGGGCAATATTGGTCAATGAAATATGATCTTGTCCTAAAGTCAACCTTGATCCTTACGTTATCAACGGCCGGCCTTCCTTGATCATCTCGCGCTTGATGCCTTCGACCACGTCGTCGAGAAAGAATTTTATTTTATTGGGATCCACGGGTTCGAGCTTGCCGCCACAACCGGATGCGATGATCTGCTCATTGTGATCAATCATTTCATGCCTCCTCCTTAGCGCCTGGATACCTGCGAACTGGACGACGTTGATGATGTTCCCACCCGTGAGCTCATACTTTCGGACCTGGTTGGGTATATCATTATAGTCGGCGTCGTCGGGGAACGATTTTTCCCAGATCTCTTTCCGTTCGTCCTCTGCAGGGATCGAGAAGCGGACGATGTCATTAAAGCGACGGATGAACGCCTCGTCGATATTGGTCTTCATATTTGTCGCCAGGATCACCAGTCCGTTGAAGTCCTCTATCCGCTGCAATAGGTAAGACACTTCCTGGTTGGCGTATTTGTCATGGGCGTCGCGTACGCTTGTCCGTTTCCCGAATATGGCGTCTGCCTCGTCGAAGAAAAGGATCCAGTCCTTGTCTTCGGCCCGGGCGAATAGGAGTTCGAGATTCTTTTCCGTCTCGCCGATGAATTTCGAGACTACCATGGAGAGATCGATCTTGTATACATCTTTGCCGGTCTCGTTTCCCAGCACGTTTGCCGTCAACGTCTTACCCGTGCCCGGCGGACCGTAGAAAAGGACCCGGTAGCCCTGACGGAGGCGCTTTTTCATGCCCCAGGTATCCATCAGTTCGGGGTTGTATTCGAGCCATTCTTTCAGGTTCTTATAGTGCCGTTTGACCTCTTTGTTCATCATGATGTCATCGGAAGTAAGTTCCGTGGTGATCTTCTTTGCCGGGAAGGAGGTGCTGAAATGGGGTGGGGCGGCCGATCCGAAGAGGAAGAGGTCGATATAATCGAGGGCCACGATGATCTTACCGCTCATCACCGGTTCGCCTTGGGGAAGTTCTTCGAGCCAAAGGACCTTCTTTTCCGCGAGGAATTGGTTGGACCAGAACAGCTTTTCTACTTCGGCGCGGCGCCGCCAGTCGTCGCCGGCCAATAGAAAGACGGCTGTCTGGCCGGTGGGAAGGAACCCCCGGAAGTTCTTGCCGCGGACGCCGCCTATTTCGGGGAAGTCGCCGGAGGCGTTAATTTTTTCCTGGATGGTTCGATCGAAGAGTTCCGGGACGGCATGCGGTGCCAGGGCTACGAGCAGTAATGTCGCGATGTCCTCATTCTTATCCAATTTATGATCGATGAGAAATTTCTTTAGCGGCAGATACCAATCTTTGACCGGCCGGAATGGCGGTCTTCCGGCTGTACCGAGACGGTAGGCGATGAGGTCGCTGAGATACTGGAACTCCGGTGATAGGTTCGCATGTCCCTGGTTGTTATATTCCGTTGAGGTCTCCATATAATGTTGTTTTATAACTTGTCATTACAACTGGCGTCGCAGGTCTTGCGGCAATCGGAACCCTCCTCCGGGAATTTATCTGCGCAACAAGCCCTGCATCCATCCTCATCGTCCGAGTCCGTCAGGCAGTTGTTGGTACAATCCTGCTGGGGCTGCTGGTTTGGCGGCAGAAGGGTGATCTCCTCGCCGGAAGGGTGGACCCATAGATCGCCATAGGCATTTCGAAATCCGTGTTCATACATATATTTCGGCGTAAAACCGAATCCTTTTAGCACGCCCGGCGGGCCGAGTTTAGGGGTTTTGGTCCCCTGGGCATATAAAAGGAACTCACTGGTATAAGGAGGGCCGTACATAAGGATCATATTGTACTTTATCTTGTCCTGGTCCGATTGCCCCAGGGTCTGCCATTTCCGGAGGGCAAGAACGGGGCGTTGAGCCATCTGTCGCAAGACCGCATCGTTCGCCTGATCCGTAGATGGGTCGGCGTCCCGTTGTAGCTTCGGCTTATCGGACTGCTGGATAACATGGGTCAATTCGTGGGCAAGCAGGAACTTTCCCGCGTGGCTGTCCGGATCGAACTTTCCTTCATTGAAATAAATATCCTCGCCATGGGTAAATGCCTGCGCGTGGAGCTCTTTGTTCAGGTCCGCGGACTCGTTGTTATCGTGAATGTGGACGGTGCTGAAATCGACACCGAAGGAGGAGTTCATTTCGCGAAGGGTTTTCGCCGGGAGGGGCTTTCCTTTGCCACTGGAACCTTCGATCTTCGAACTGGCGGCCGGGCTGGCGGATGTCCCGGTGGATTCGGGTTTTTTCTGGATATCCCGGTCCCGGCGCATTCTGGCGTCATTGGTGCCCAGTTTTTCGTCTTCCTCCGGAGTTGCCAGCCGCTGGATGGCGGTGATCTCCCGGCGTTGCACCTTATTTTTTTCCTTGTCAGGTTCGTTCACGACGCTACGGGCCACCGCGTCGGCTTCTTGTTCGTGCTTGTCGCCGGGGGCATTTACCTCCAGTTTCGCTTGAAAAAATCCACCGCGGGTTCCGGGCAAACGGTGCTCCCGCCGGCTGGAGAAAAAGGGTTTTTCCTTCGTCTCCTCCGGTGATGACGGATTTCTTTTACGATACACCCTGGCTCTGTAAGACATGGCTTGTGTTTTTAATGTTTACTATACGGCGGCTTGAGCTGCGGTGACTGCTTCCAATCTGGTGAGTAATTCGGCGGCGAGGGCCGCATAATCGTCGGCTCCATGGGAATGCGGATCGTAGTGGAAAATATCGGTTCCTTCCTGTTGCGCCTTGGCCAGTTGGATGCTGCTCCGGATACGCGTTTGGAACATCTTTTCGCCAAACTCCTGTTCGAGCAACTGGAAGATCTCGCGATTCATGATCTTGCGTTGATCGTATCGGGTCAATACGAAGCCAAGAATCTCCAGCTTGCGGTTGAGTTTGTGGACGGCGTTGAAATGATGCATAAAGCTACGCAATCCTTTCAAGGGCAGGAACTCGGCCTGCAAGGGCATGAGAATGAAATCGCTGGCAACGAGGGCGTTGACGGTGAGCATGCCAATCGCCGGCGGGCAGTCGATCAGGATGAAGTCATATTTACCGGCGAGCTTATCCAGCATCCAGGTGAAGACCTGTTCCCGGCCGTATACGCTTACCAGTTCGAGTTCGGCGCCAGCGAGCTCGATGGAGGAGGGGATCAGGGGTAGGCCGGACTTTGTCGGGATGATCACGCGTTGAAGATCGCCTCCCTGGCCCTTTATCTCGCGGGTCAGTTCGGTGAAGAGGTTGTTTTCGGGTTCGTCCCGCACACCCAGGGCTTCCGACAGGCTTGCCTGTGGGTCGGCATCGAACAAGAGTACATTTTTTCCCTGACGTTGGAGCGCGGCGGCGAGATTAAGGGTAGTGGTGGTCTTGCCGGAGCCTCCTTTTTGGATGGCGATAGAAATGATGGGCATGGGCTTATGCTTTATTAGTATCTTACTCTTTTGCCTTGTTCTTTGTGAAATGCCACAAATCCATTTGTGTATTTGGTTCCATCTTGGAGATGTCCGACTCCTGTACTTTCTTACCCGCATTTTCTTTTGCATCAATGAGATCCTGAATATAAATCCCGAAATTTATGTGCGCATAATACTCGAGATAGGCATCCAAGCCCCCCGGAGAGAATTGCTGGGTTCCGGGAATGGTCGACGCAAGCCTTCCCGGTATGGTCGGAGACGCCGAACCAGATCGGTCGTTTTGATCGACAAAATATAAGAATGGACCTCCTGGCCGAACATTGACAAGGAGTACAACACTGTGAAAGCTATCCATAATACCCAGGCCGAATGCATGCCATCCCTCTTTTCCTTTAGTATTAGTATCCACAAGGCTCCAAACACTGTCCTTCAAGGTATCAGGATATCCCTCAGCGGTGTATTTTACGTCTTTTTTCCCTCCATCCAGTTTCAGATCCACTTCCTGCTTTTTCTTCTTAAATTTTGCTGTACCCGCCTTCTCAGCAAATTTTGCCTTTTCCAGTCCCGTCATCGCATCCTTCATAGTATTTTGCGCTGCACATTCCTTGTCAACCAGTTTTTTTATTCTTTTTTGCTCGTTGTCAGGCAAATGTTTGTACAAATTTGCTATAGAAATATTCCGTACCGTCCCGATACATTCATGACGGCCGGCCGCTCCCTTTGCCAGGAGAGCATTTGCATGGGCTTCGTCAACAAGGTCTCTGATATTCGCAGCCAGGAACGACTCCCCGCTAGTATCCTTCTCTTTTGCCCGCCCGGTCTTTATTGCCTGATATCGCTGCTTATTTGCTTCGTCAAACCAGGAGGATATCCCGCTATTTATTTCCGATTCCTTTATAAACCGATTCACATAGACCACTTCCGACTGTTCGATAACGTCAAGGATCAGCGACTGATCGCCCACCGGAAGCTTGTCGGTCAACAGTTCTCTGATCACATTCATCTTCGCTTCATAAGTAAGTATTGCGGCCGGCTCCCCGGCTTTCCAACGCCGGATGGCTTCTCTGGCGAATTTTTTCCCATCTTCCGTGCCCTGTACCTGCTTTTTGCTGTCATTTATCTTCTTTGTATAGTCGAATACCTCCTCGTCTGTTTTGGCCGGCGATGTCAGATCGTCCTTCTGCACGGACAGGTTGGTTTTCGAGGTGTTGAAGAAAGGGGCATTGCCTCTATCAGACCCAAAGAAATGTCCCCGTTCCTTTTTCTGGACCGAGCCCCTGCTATTGTTCGATAAAAACCGGAATACGAACATCTTTTACATATTATTTGTCAAATCTGAACCGATCCTGTATCTCATACAGATTGAAGTGGTCATAAACTTTTGCCATCTTTTCCATTTGATCGATGTTGTCTGCCCGAAAATTCTCCTTTTGCACGATCAGGATGTACCCGCCGTTCTTTTGTTTTTCCACAACCTCGCATGGAGCGGTTTTCACTTTTTCCTCCCCCAGGTTCTCGACCTGGAATTCGTTCCAATAATTGAACCAGTAGATCGCCTCCGGAATCGAGAGTCTGTCGAATTTTTCGGGAGTGATCAATTTGGAAATTCGTGCTATAATGTCCGCCGGGATATGAGCGGCCAATTCAGGCGTCGGGATATGCTCCCAGAGTTCCCTGGGCAGCTGAGCCTTCATATTCTCCGCCGTAAATCCGGATACGATCAATTCCTCCAACTGGTTGTCGTGGATATAGGCGCAATAAGCTTCATAGCTGTTGATGGTAGCAATAAAGAATTCCTTTAATTCGACAAATGAAAAATACCCGTCCGGCTTCAACAATGGCTTATCCACTATAAAAGAGAATTCGATCGCGTCTTCGTTGTAAAAGCCATAGGGATCCTCTCTCGGCCCAAAGGCAAACAAGGCGTGATCTTTATCCGTTGTCAGTATAAAGGCAGGGCCTTCGCTGCCGTATTGCTTTTCCATTTGATCCCATGCCTGCAAAATGTCCCTGTTGGAGGAGTAGGTGGAATACTGTTGACCGTCAAAAATGTACTTTATCCTGGTTTTGTTGCTGAACGTATTACAGGCATCCACCACTTTCAGGAGGCGTTTCTTATTCAGCGGGTCCTTTGCCCTTAACTCAACCAATGTTCTTGTGATCAATGTCATAATCTTATTTAAATTTAGGGCCTATGCAGCACGGGCGGGAAACCATGCCAGCGGGTGTCGAGGAAGTTTGCCGCTCCGCGGTCCTGCATGTACCACGTATAGAGATAACCACATCCAAGGGCAATTAACCCGCATCTAATCCTTTGCTCCTCCAGCTTGAGCATGTACAATCGAAATTTGGAAGGATTCGTTTTCCCCAAATAAGGGAGGTATCGATAGCCGGTTTTCCCTTCGATCAGAAGCCTCGTTCCAGGCAATTTTGCATCAAAGTTACAAGTGGCACCTATGGCACCTTTCTTTTTGGAATAAGTTGCCTTCACTTTGTAATCCATTGTCTGGCCGGTCGTACGGGTCACATAGCTATCGTGAAAAGGGTTAAATCCCAATCTCGGGACATGTTTTTCTTCGCAATTGGGTTTGATCGCCTTGACTTTGCAAACGATGGATCCGGGCTTGCACATCCGTCTGAAAAGGTTGAATAGTTCCTTTATCTTATCGATCACCCTTCTTGCCAATCGCGCAACTACCTTCAACAATGGGGTGAGGAATTTGATGATCTTGGAAATAATATTTCTTATAAAACTAAACACTTCTCCAAGCCGCTTGATGATCTGGAATATGGCTTTCCCGATTCTTGCCAGCATCGCGCCGATCTCCCGAAGGGCGACTTTCACTACATTCACAGCGGCCTCACCACCGCCCGTGAAATACGTGAGTAACCCTTCGAACAGCAATTTGCCCCCAATACGCCCTGCGATGGTGCCAAGCGATTCCGAGGGAAGGGCCGCATACCGGATCAATGAATCGGCCATGGTATCACCCAGTTTCTCCGCTTGACCCGCGGCAGCCTCGTATATATTCTTTACCATTTCGACGATCTTAGATGGGTTTTTTATCAGATCGGTCAACTCTTTATATGCATTTGCGATCGCATCTCCGATGGATGCAAAGAATAGTTGAATATTGATCATGAGCAACTGGATCTCATAGGGAACCTTTTTGATGAAATCCCCGATAGTTCTGAAGAAATTAATGATCTTGGGCACGATACATACAACATCGATGACCATTTGCACAATGCTTAACACTCCATCCAGGAAGAAACCTATCAGGAGTCCTTTTAAAAGGCCCAAGGTGAAGTCCGAGTCGCCCCCGACCACTATCTTACCGAATTTTTCGAACAGCCGTACTTTTTGGACATCGTCCATCTTGCGCAGCCTTTTGAAGAAACCGGTCATCGCGGCGCTGATCAATCCGGTGCCGACACCGACATAGGGGCCAATCAGCTTACCCCAGTAAGCGCCGGCGATGATCTTGTCAATTGCAACATTGATGGCCTTCACCTTTATCCACAATGGCAATTGGCGCCAGATGAGATAGGCCCCCTGCCCCAGCAAATTCATGATCGCTGATGGACCGGAAGAAATATCACTTGAAACGAAACTTATCAGCTCTTTGAAAAAGCTGTCCTGGTCTTCTTCCAGGGTGGTATTCGAGGACGGCTCGGGGAATTCCGGGGCGATAGTGGGGCATTTATCGTCCGCCTTTCCTGCAGCGGGTGTACCTTCCGGAATGGTGACCGTGGAGTCGCCACCCTTTGGATCTGCCTGATCACCACCTTCATCCGATTTCAGGTCCTTATCGTTCGGGCCGGTATCCCCACCAGCGGCATCAGAGCCTCCTTCTTCACCGCTATCTGTTTCGGGTGAATTGCCGCCGGGATCATTTTCGTCCTCATCCTTGTCCTCATCCTTGTCCTCATCAGGAGCTTTGATCCCCCCCAGACTATCATTGTCTATATCTTTTTGCGTCTCGTCCTCGATTGTCTTGGGATCGAGATTATCCGGGATAGCATCGGGCGCCGGCGGATTATCCCTCTGCCCTTCCGTATTGACCCTGTTGACCCTGTTCTGCACTCCGGCGCTGCCCTGTTGGATCACGTGTGTCAATTCATGGGCAAGGAGATGCTTTCCCTGCGGGCTCCCCGTGTCATATTTGCCCTGGCTAAAATAAATATCACTCCCGTGGGTGAATGCCTGAGCATGAAGCTGATCGCTCACCCGGGAGGCCGAAGAATCGTTATGAATCCTTACTTTACTGAAATCGGCGCCCATGGTCGACTCCATGGTGGTTTGAAAATGAGCAGGAAGGGATGAGCCATTCCCTTTCGACGCGGACAGGTAGCTTTCCACATCCGAAGAGGGTTCCGCGGCTGTTCCAGGCGCAGATTTCTTCTGTAATTGCTCCTCTTTTTCGCATGCAGCGCATTTGTGCTGAACCATTTTTTCATTGCTTTCAAAAATGGGCTTGGTCTGGATATCTTCTTTTTCCTCTGCCTTTTGCAATTTCTCTTCCTGTTCGCAGGCGGCGCACTTCTTTTGAACAAATCTGCTGATAGTCGAGGCCAAGGGGCTAGCTTGCACAAGATTTCCATTTTCGGATGACGATCCGGGATTGGCCAACCGGTGCACTACTTTATCGGCAGTGGCATCCGCCTCTTTTTCGTATGGGTCGTTTGGTTGGCCGACCGATAACTTTGCTTGTATTGCCGATCCCTGGTGACCGCTGAAGAAGGAACTTTCCGCAGCCGTGGAGTTAAAAAAGGCGGGTCCGGACAAGGCATGACCACCTTCCTTGGAAAAGAAGGGAGAGCTGGCCTTTGTGGCCGAAGTAGCAGGTTTTGATTCGGCGGTCTTCATTTCATTTTGTCTCTCGTTTCGTTCAATCAAATTTGCTCCTGGATCAGGCAGCCAAAGCAATCCGCGTTCGTAAATCTATCGCCATCGCTCATGGCGAGGGTTTCCGTCGTTTCAAGACAATCCAGCGTATAATATGTGTCTCCCGGCGCGTAAATGTATCTATGGGCGCCCTCATGAACTATGGTTCCTATTCGCTGAGCCCGGGTCATATTGTGAAATTGAGGCTGACAAACATGAATATGTCCGATCCCGGTAATCATAACAGCCGCCCTGGTATATGCCAGGACGCCTGCCGGGCAAAAGAACCCATACGCCAGGCTTCCCGGGTTTTCACATTCGATGCCTACACTTTCAAGACTATGCCTGATGATGAGCAACCTAAGGGCGATGGAGGCCCTTGAATTGGTTCCAAAGAACTTTCTGTAGGATGCGTCTACCCGGGCATTAGAGCCTGGACTCATAATGGCATTGGCAACGTCGAGCAATTTTCTCCTTGCTTCGTCGATCGCATCGCGAATTTCAGCTTCGTATGCGGTCGAGCAATCCTGAATGGAATAGTGATTTGGCAAAGGAGGTTGGGGTTGGGGAGACGGATTGGGCGGTGGTGGAGGGGGATGCGGCGGTGGAACAGGACTTGAAGAAGAAATAAGCACCGTCCTGTTCGGTGACAGGTCGGTTGCGGAAAAGCGATTTGTTTCGCCATGTGCCTCGAGCGTAATAAAGCTCTGCGGAATTCCACTTTCACCATTCGAGGGGTGTAACATCTCACTCCTTACATTCAAAACTCTTTGCCTGGAAAGATTGAAATTATAGTCATCGGCGCCCTCGGTACTTGCATATCCATCCAGATTTACTGTTGTATTTGCTCCTCTTGCGCGCCAATCTCTGATGTATTGCCGTATCTGTTGCAGCGCCAACTCCGACAATGCCGGGGAATTGTGCGCAAACTGGATCTTTCTTTCACCCATAGGTAAGGGTGTTCCAGGAGGGGGCGTTGTTCCGGGCATGGGTTGCCGCCTTAGCAGTTGATCGTTGTTGGGGTCCGGCTTGGTCTGCATTTCTCCTTTTTCACATTCTGCACATTTTGTCTGAACGGGATGCGTTCCCGAATTGAAAAAAGTCCCCTGCCGACCTGAAGGCAGACCATTCCCGGTCTTGTCAAAAAAATAGGGGCTTGCCTTTCTGGCAATTTGTGCATGACCGGTATGTATCTTTTGTTTTGTCAAGACGTTTTCTTATTTGTTGTTTATCTCCATTCCACCCTGAAGATATCCTTCATCCAGGGCAGCAAGATCATACTCAAATTCCACGGCAGATAATCCAGCAACATATCATAGGACATCCGCTCCACTTGCAGGTACCAACTGCCGTTCTTTTGACTCAGTTTTCCGGGGCGCTGTAAGAAGCCTTCCCGCAAAGCGGTGTGTGACGAGTTCTTTAATATTTCCCAGCGCTGGATGGCGGCTGTAAGGAGATCGTCTGCCTCGGCGATCTCTTCATTGGTTAGTTGGATATCGGGGTTTACCGGTTGTTCTATTGGATAGGCGCATAATACCTTTGGCATCACCAGTTCGGCCTCCTCGGCCTGTTGCAGTCCGGTAACGAGGTAGTGTAGCCCGTAGAGGGCTCGTTCGCGGTATTGGGGCGTCTTGAATTGTTTGTTCTCGAGCCAGCCGAGGCGATCGAAGAGGGTGGTGAGGAAGGGATGCAGCAGGACGATCCCGGCGTTGACGACGAATATCCCTTCTTCGGTGAGTACGGGGTCGGGTGGCTTGAGGGCGGAGGGCGGAAGATCGCTTTCGCGGTCTTTGGGCTGGTTTGGGGGGTGGATGGACCCCGGTTTTGGTTGTTTATTACTCCCTATTGGTCCGTTATCAGTACCCGATCGGTCCTTTTTTGGCCTGCTTTCTTTTTCCAGCTTGTCTACCTCGCGTTGTGCGAGTTTTTGTTGTTCTTCCCTTGCCTGTTTCTCTGCTTTGGCGGCTTTTTGCACCCATTCGCCGGTGACCGGCAGCTTTACCCGGATGCGTCTGGGGATGGAGAGGTCTGCTAATTGACCTTTGAGGATGGCCGGGAGCAACTGTGGCAGCAGGCCGCTGGTGCGGCGTTCTTCTGCGATCAAAGCGGCCTGACGAAGGGCCTCCATCCAAAGAGTACGACGTAGTTCTGGTTCGCCGGGGCCGGCCTCTTTGCGGCGTGACGCGATGTATTGCAGGATTATTATTCCTTCGTCGACCGCTGCGGGTAATGCTTCTTGCTTGCCGGCCAGGATCACTTCGACCAGCTGTAATAGAAAGGATGCCGGGTGGAGGGCGACGATGCGGGCGAGGACCCGGGGTTCGGCCAGCAGTAGCCTGCGCAGTTGGTGTACCCGACCAAAATCGATGGCCAGGGTTTCCAGGACGGCGATATCATCATCCGCCATTTTTCCCGTCGCGTTCCAGGGTCGATAGCCTCGTTCCATGTAGTAAACCCATTGATCGAAGACGTTGGTCTGCGGGGCGTTGATCGTAACCTTTGTGTCGTGACGGCCGCTCCGCAGGAGCCTTGTCAGCACTTCTTCCAATTTGGCCGGTAGGGTGGCCGTCCAGTTCTCCTGGCGAATGTTCTTTTCGAGGAAGATACCCAGATCGACCTCAAGCCGGTCGATCGTTACCACTTCGTCGCCGCCGCCCAGGGAATCGAAGGCCTTCTCGAGCATGGGCACAACCGCACTCCAATAATGCCGGCTCACCATTTCCTGGATGTGAAATCCATCCAGGGAGGCGTCGATGGTGAGGGAGATGAGTTGTTTTTTGACGATGTGCGGCATGTGGTTATCCGGTTATTATCTTTTTTATTTTTTTGAGGTTGATGCCGGGTTCAAGACGGCCGATGAGTCCGGGGTCCCATCCCCGGTACAGTTCTTCCGTATCGATCCGGTTCTCTTTCATCCAGTCGAAGGTGGGTTTTGCGGCGACGATGTTGTCGATGTTCTTTGCGTTGAAGACGTACCTGTCGAGATATTGCCAGGCGATGGCGTCGGTGAGCCGGGTCTTATCTTTTTTTACGAGGCCTTTGACCTTTGACTTCAGGATCTTTTTGACGAGGGTGTCGAATTCTTCCGGCGTGGGCGCGGGCTTCTTGAGGAAGGTAAGGGCGTCTTGTATTATCGGGTTGTCCGAGTGCGGAGTGTTGTACTCGGTGAGCGTGGTGTTGTAGGCGGTTGCCCGCTGACGGTAGTGGCCGATCTTTTCCTTTTCGGGGATCGCGGTGTGCGGAGCCGGGGGGGGCGGCGCTGGGGCAGCGGGCGGAACTGGCTTCAGGCGCTTGATAGGAGCCAATGCTTCACAGATGGCGAAGTCATAGGCATCCACCTTGCCCCATCCATAGATATCCTGGATATTCTCGAACACCGACTTGTGGCAACCGTCGTCCTGCGGCTGGCAGGGCAGCTCGGGCACCTCATCGCATGAACAGGGCTGACAATCGGTGCATTCTTCCGGCAGCGAATATTTCTTCTTGAAAAGGAATCCAAGGAAGTCGCAGTCCGAATATGTCGTGCTGGAGAGCTTTTCCGCGAGCCATTCATTCCATTGTTTGAAATAGGCCTCGAAACAACAGAACTCCCTTGGATTTAACCAGAGGATGCGCAACAAGACATGCGCGGGGGCTTCGCGCTGCAACATTTTTTCGATGATCGCCCGGTTGGTATCGGTCCGGAAACGGGCCGGCCAGGCGGGTAGGGCCACGGTGGCAATAAAAGAATAAGGATCGTTACCCGGAACGAATATGATCGGTTTGTCTTCGTTGACGCCACAGGGATCTTTTTCGCCACCCGGGATCCACTTGAGCGTACAATTATTCTCCTGGCCTGTGGGTTGCGGGCGATTGGGACATTTGTCATCCATCTTGGGGCAAGGGCGAAGCAGGATATGCTCCACGAGGTGCAGTCCTTCGCTGTTGATCAACCGTCGTGCCCGTTCCACGGCCTCACAGGCCATCTGGCTGCTGGTGTAATATTGCGGGGTGAACGCCACGATCTCATTGCTGCAATAATTCTTCTCATACAGCGCCAGCCGTTTGCCGGCGCCATACATTGCCAACTGGTTGCCGGCCGGATCGTTCGGGTCTTGCTTCTGCAGGGGTTGGCATAACCAGCGCACCTTGTCATAGATGGAGCGGAGCTGTTGATTAAACTCTTGCGCTTCCTTCAGAGAGAGCTGGGGGTAGAGTCCAATGCCATAGTCCTGGCAATTGCAGGTGGACACCGGTTTGTAATTCTTTATATCGGTCAACAACTGCAGGGAGATGAGATAGAAGAGGAACGCATCGCAGCAGGTGTCGAAACAACAATCGCTTTTCCAGGCGAGGTAGCAGCCGACATTGCAGCCGTCCGTGCAGGGTTCGCCGCCGGTGGTTGTACCGATATCGTCGCCGCAGTTGCTAAGCCCGGGGAGCCGGATGGATACAAAATATTTTCTTTGCCCGGACTGACCACAGGCATCGTCGACAACCCGGACCGGGATCCAACAGGCGAGTTTCCGCAACCGTGTCTTCCATTCTTCGAGCTTCATCGCGGGGTCCTTTGGCCGGGCCAGTGGGCAAACCATCGAGACATCGCCTTTTTTTACGGTGACATTTAGCTGATAGGTGCCCTTTTTTTGCGACTCGACAAAATTCTTGTCGTCGTTCACGGCATCGGCCAGCAGCACCAGCGCCTCGCAGAGCGTGACATAGCAACGGTCGCGTTCCCGCAGCCGGATGGTGGCTAACGGCGTTCTTGCCGCATCGTTATCGAGAAGGACCAATTCATCGGGGTTAGGGTGGTCCAGGAGATCGAAAAAGTTGAAGGTGGACGCCTGGAAGAGCGCCTGTAGCGCGGCGTCGCGGCGGGCGGGTGTTTCGTAGCTGCAGGGATGGACCAACCCGGCATTGGCGCAGGCGACGAAGAATCCATAATAACAGGGCGGCGGCGCCTGGAAGTTGTGGAAGCCGCCCGGCGATTGGGCCACGCAGATGAATTTACCTACCCCCTCAGGTCCCCAGGCCGAGACCTGATCGGGAAAGCCATGGGCACTGAGAGCCAGGGTTTCGCGGATGAAGATGATGAAGCATTTCTCAACGGGATCCCATTCGAGGCAATAATTTCCGGCATACCGGAGCATCACGAGAAAGAAGCGGTAGTCCCGCATGACCTCTTCCGGAGTGGTGTAAATGAGATTGCTTTGCCAGTCCGCGGTAAAGGTTTTGGCCGTCTCATCTGTTGTCCCCAGCAAAAACCGGTATTTGTGCTTCTTCAGATACCAGATAGGGTAGCTTGCCGCCAGCATGGCCAGTTCTTTGTCCACCTCATAGCCGCCAAATTCCGCGGAGGTTTCAGCGGGAACGTAGACGATGGTCTTGATGACCCCGCAGGAACTTAGGTCGTGCACCAGCAATTCCAAGAGGCTGATGTACTTCACGGGGCCGTATTGCGTGACGTCCCGCGCATGTTTGAGGATGTCGAGGTAGTTCGCCTGGAACGCGTCGCGCGCCGCTGCTTCGGTGGGATAGCCGAGGCAGCTTTCGAACAATACCAGGTCCTTACCGAGGCAGTCTCCCTGGGTGTATTGCCGGTTAGTACAGATGACGCGATAATGATACCATTTTGTCCTCGAGCCTTCGTCTTTCCGGATGCAGATGATGTTGCCGCCGGTGGCGATATCTACGGGATCATACCCTGCCAGGCCGCGTGTGACGAGTTCGTCGCGTTTTGCCTCACCCAGTGCGGCGGTGGTCAGCGTCTTGAAAAGCGGATACCCAGCCAGCCGCCTGTCCTTGTCCACCAGTTTGTAAATATAATTCTCGCCGGGGTTGACGATGTTCCTTTTCAGCAGGGCTTCGAGATCGTCATCGGTGGTCTTGTTCACCTGCTGGTGTAATTGCTGGCTGAAGGCGAGCAATTGCTCTGCCTTGGCCGGGTCGGCGGATGGGTCGGTTGGTTTTGGGACGAGGCTGATCTTCCCATTGGGTGTTTTCAGGGTCAGCGTTGGCTGGCCGGCCGAGTTCTGGAAGGAGATGTCGTCAAAATGCGCGTAGAAGGCCTTTGCCGCATCGATCGCTGTCTGTTCGGTCTTGTATTCACCCTGACTGACATACGTAATAGCATCGCCGGCCAGGTCTTCCGCGCGATAGTTGAACTCCCACTCATAGGGGATGGGATCGGTTACGGCGAGCGTATAGATATGGTTTGACACGGCGCCAAGTAGCTCCTTCTTTTTTTGCAGGGCATCTGCTTCCATGGCCAGCGATTGTCCGAAAAGGATAGCGATGTTCTTTCCACCATCGGTGAGGAAGAGCTCGAAGAGCCCGGTTTGTTTGTTCTGATCGATAGTATAGTTCGCATCCACCGGCAACAATTCCAGTAGGCGACGGAATGCCTTCTTCGCCTGTTTTACGTCTTCAAATTCCTCCAGGGAATTGAACTGGATATTGTCCACAGCACTCAGGGCGGAGAAGGTGGTCTTTTCGCCGGCGATATGGATCACCCCGGTGGATCTGAAATCCAGCACCCGGTCGTCGAGGAAAAGATAGGGGAGGGTTGTTTTTTGTATGGGGAGGAGGCGATCGAGCTTGAGGCCGGAATGGCTATTTAAGGGTTGCAGCGAACTAGCCGGCTTTTCCGCCGCCTTTTCGGCGAAGACCTTTGCCATGTCCGGGTCCTTGTAGGGGTCCCGCGCTTCGGCCACGACTTTTCCTGCATGGTCGGACAGTTGCACTTTCCGGATGTGTTGGTTGATGAAAACGTCGGCCGGCAAGATGGGCTGGAACCGGAAGATATTGTCGAGTTTTTGACCAAAGGCCTTTGCGTCGGCCTCGTTATCGAAAAGCCGGGTATATCCATATTTATTATTGCTCTTGTCCCGGATGAAGACCTCCCATTTGCCGGCATAGTCCACCGGGGCATTCTCAAAACAAGGGGCGGAGAGTTGGCTATAAACAGACTTCAGGGAATCCAGGGCCTCCTTTTTTGTCGCGGTCTTGTTGCGTACGGTGAACGCCTCGTTGAAAAAATAGACAGACAGTTGATAGAGGATGGTTGCCGGCTCGACCACGAAATTGCAGAGGTAGTGCTTTTGCCAGTTCTCGATACCGGCCAGCGCCTTGAAGCGTTTTTCGAAGCCGGAGATGTTATAGTTGTTCCAGTTGTTCTTGTGATAGTCATAGGCCTTCCCGCGATTGCCGCTGAGATCGGGGTAGTGTTGCAGGTACTGTTGTTCTGCCTTTATTTGTCTTATTGCCAGCTGATCAGGCGTGAAGAAGGGGGCGCTGAGCATGGCATAGTCCGTAAAGCGTTCAGCAAACCGTGCCAGGAGGTGGTCGAGGAATTGCTGCCGCCTTGTGGTGTACAGCCGTTGGTCCTCGACGATCATCTGGAGATAACCCGCGTACTCGTCGAGATTCAACTCGATGGTGAAGGAGAAGAAGTCGGTCTTGTTCTCACAACAGGTGTCTGCAAATCGCCGGAAGTTCTGATCCACCGTGGCGACGAATTGGATGGAAGATGCAGCATTGGCGGCAGCCGCCTGGCTGCCATACAGGCGTTTGCTGATGATGGCGATGTCGGGCGAGGAGGTAAGGAAATAGAAGAAATAGCAATCATTGGAGTTCGACGCGACGATGGGTGTGTAGTTCCCGTACTGAAGGTCGATCTGCAGCTGCTTTACGGCCTCGTCCCGGTCGGTACCAAAGCAAAAGCCATAGGGCGGGAATTCGACCGAGCAGTCGCAGTCCCTATCGAGGTTTATACTTGAGAGTTTGTTGCCGTCGATGACCGCCTGTAACTTCTTTCTTTCGATGGGGAAGGCGAGGATGGTGCCTTCGCTGCCCAGGAGGTTGTCGTCGCCAGGATTGCTGCGGAAGCGAAGCAGTCGTTCGTATTGGGGGACATTGGTGAGCTGGCCGGAAAAATAGGTATGGGCCTCGTCCTTTTTGGCCGGCTGCAGGGAAAATAGGGCCCGGATATTTTTCAACTGCATCAGGTAATTGGCCAGCAGCTGGTCGAAGAACAGCAGGAATCCCTGCAATTGCAGCGCCTGTGCCTTTCGTTCGACCGGCGCGTCCGCGCTGAGTGTGCCTTCGCCGATGCCGTATACCCGGGGAAAGTCGTTCTGGATGGAATAGTAGTCGGCGAGGTCGCTGCGGTAGACGCCGTTTGGATATTCGGGATCGAGGAAGTCGGAGGGCTCCTTATACAGGGCTTTGCCTATTTTGGAAAGCTTTAATTGTACGAAGGACTCGAAGGCGGCGAGATCTACCTGGATCGGAAGGCCCTTGCGCACAAAGGCGAAGCCCGAGCATTTCATTGAAAATTCGGGGATATAATTTGTGGGAAGGACCAACTTCCAGTCGCTGCGGGTCGTCTTCCCGTCGCAGCAGGTCATCCATTCGAGATTGCGGACGTTGCGGATGCCCGGGACATCGAACAGCAGGTGATATACATCGGAAAGATGCAGTTCCTTTCTCAGCTGGATCGCTTCGAACTCCGCGGTGTCAACGAAACCATGACTTTCGCGGATGTTATAGGGCCGTCCGGCGAAGATCTCGTCGATGGTCCGGCCTTTGTCCAGCAATTGTTGCAGGGAATAGAATACCGGGGAGGGGGAGAACCAGTTTGTCAATGTCTCTACGATGGAGAAATATACCGTTTCCGCATCTGCATCGTCTTCCAGTTCGATCTGGGCGCAGACCCCGATGTCGAGGCTGCAGAGAGTCGTGATGTCGCCGAAGTCCTCGCAGAGATTGCGGTGCGCCATGAGCGACTTCTTGATCTTCTGGATCGTCTTGTCGATGAGGGGCTGCTTCCCTTTGGTCTTTTCGTCCAACTGGACATATACGTGATAGAGGCCGTTGAGGGGGCCGTCGTCGACGACCAGCCAGGCATTTTTGACATAGGGGATGTCCACCAGCATTTTTCGGTAGTCGGTGATGGTGACGGGGTTGCCGGTGAGGATCTGGACCGGCTTGAGGAAATTGTCGTCTTTTGTGAAGTGGGTGGTTGTGGCGGCCGGTGCGGTGGCGAAGAGGTCTTCCACCGGCAGGTTGGTGCGGTAGCCGAGGTCTATCACGGCATAGATCAGCGACTCGAGGATGGTGATACCCGGATCGTGTACATTGTAGTCCGTCCAGATCTTTCCCGTCAGGGTTCCCAGGTAGGCAATCGCATCCCCGCGCAGCTTATCAAAATCGAGATAAGGCGGGAAGCCAGACTGGGTCTTGCTGATCGTCTTATTTTGTTGGTCATCCGCCATAAAGGTTGTTCGTTGGCTTTTTATCCTCTATACATTTCCTGGCTATCGGCACCGGTTCATGGTCACAGGGTTTCAAATAGTTTTGGTCGTCGCATGGGCTGAAGGGGCCCCAATCCGGACAACCCGGCGTCTCGATGCAAACGTCGATATCTCCCGCCACTAGAATGGACCTTGGCGTGCCGGGACAAATGCGGGCATCTTCCGTCAGCGCCGTCGGGGTCCTGCCCATTCTTAATTCCGTGATGAAGTCGACATAGCCGCTGGTCTCCAGCAGGCGAATGATATCGCTGCGGTACACGCACTGGCCGAAGGTGAGCTTGTCGTATTTCCCGATGGCCCAGGGCGCCAGCAATTCGCGGACGTCCTGCTTCAATTTTTCGGTATAATACCCGGCATCCTTGCCTTTCACTAACATCACTTTTATGGAGAAATGGATCTTTTCATACCGGGGGTTCACCGACCGGAACCGGACGAATGGCGAGATGCGTTTACGGATGTAGGCATCTATATCCTCCAGCATACTTACCGGCACTTTTGGTTCGAAGGAGTTGCCGGCCTTCAACTTCGTCAGGTCGGGGATCAGGGCCAGGATGACGAATCCCGGGGCGTAGGGATAGTCGTTGGTGTATTCGTTGGCGTTGAGTTGCAGGCTGTGGTTGATGCATTTTGCCTTGAAGAGTTTTGGAAAGGCCTGCAGCGCGAGGCGCTCATAGTCGAACGCCTGGATCGCCCGGCCCTTGTGGCGCAAGGTCTCGCTGACCCGGACATAGAACATCTTCTCCGCCTCGGGAAGAGCGCCGTCGAATGAGTCGAAGGGCTGGCTGACCGTCTTTACAGAGGCGTCGGCCTCGAACAATTTTGAAATGCTTCCGGCCAGCAGCGGTTTGGCCAGCCTTAGCTTGTCGTTGACGGCGTCGTTGGTAAAGACGGCCAGCATGGCCTGGGCCATAATTGCGGTGGTCTCGCTCACTGCCTTGCTATGCTGGGGGATGGTGGCCTTTATCCAATGCAATTTCTTCGGCATCACCGTATTGTCATTGGTCATCGTTTCGGGCAGGGCATATTTGACGATGCCGGAGCTGGTCAGGTTCTTTGTAGCGTCGTCCAGCACTTCGAAGCCGGTTCGCAGCGGCTGCCACTCGTTGTTGGTGAGATAGTGCCAGTGGACGGGTTCCTTTGGCTGCTCGGAGTCGGCGGTAGCCTCGGCCAACTGGAACAGGATGTTCAGATTGGAACCGGGGACGAGGTTCTCGAGACCGATGAAGAGGGTGCCTTCATCGCAGAAGGTGGGGAGGAGGGTAGGTTGGAGGGCGATCTCTTCTGCTTTGTAGGTGCCGTCATAGGGGTAGAGGTGGATGAGATTGAGGTCGGTGAGGGAGGCGGTGGCGGTGTAGTCGATGGAGATGCCTTGTATGATGGGGGTCCAGGGTTCGTTGGGAATGATGGCCTGGAAATTTTTTGTGTTGTTGATCACGGTATCGATGTCCTTGATCGTATCCTTCAAGGAGGTCGCATTTTTCATAAGAGCCCGCCGTATTAATGGCGGCGGTGGGTTAAGAATGTCTCTAATTTTGTCGGCCTTGCCAAAAGGAATCGGGTTGCCGTAGTCTGCCGCGCTGACACCTGTATTGACTTTGATGCCAGTCGCACCGTTAATATCTCCCTCGACTGTCGTCGCGATCGAAAGAGATTTTGCCACGTTATCTCGGATTTTGGTCGCGCTGAAAAAGATCAGGTTCCCATTCGCATCATAATAGACCGCGTCGTCCACCAGTTTTATCGGAACGCCACTTGGATCAAGAACCGTCAAGGCCGCGGCGGCATTCATCTGACGGGCGAGAACATAAGCATAATCCTTGTGAAGAAAATCCTGGTTTTGCAGGTTAATCCGCAAAAACCCCTTTCGGGAGCCCGATTCCAATCGGACAAAAGGCAGCGTATCAACTTCGAATTTCCGGGTCAGCGAAGTGAACTGTTGGTTACTTATGTGGATACTTTGATCGAAAGGATTGAGCGGCATGCACGGTGAGGCGGTTTGGGGCTGGTCGGGGAAAAGCAACCTGTTTTGGTCATTCGTGGTTATGTTTGTTACAGTGACATCTGCTGGAGGGGCAGCGGTCGGATCTTCCGCATGCCATTTCCCATCGTCGAGCACTGCCAGATTGATCTGAAAGTCCTTCTTATCGAGTCCGTAGATATATTTTGTCGGGTCGGCAGTATCGTGCTTTGCAATGTAAGCTTTGTAATGATCCCTGAAATCTGCCGGTTTGTCCTTCCAGTTGAAGTTGATATATACATCATTCCATTTTTTGCAAAAGACCTCTTTACTGCCGACATAGAAATTCGGCCCGCGTAAGACCGAGCCGCAGTAATTTTTTGTCGGATCGTCTATCAATGAATTCAATTTATCCTGTTCTGCAGCCGACAAGACAGTAGGAACCGGATTTTGAAATGTCTGTTTCAGGAAGTTATCCCTTGCAGCCATGGATACACGGATCTTATTCCCATTTGCCGGCGACAAAAGTGCCGACAGCGCATTTGCGCCCGCCGCGCTTATAGCATTTGGGTTTGACGATGCATCTGCAATGAATGCCGGTGTTATACAAAAAGAAGGACTGATCACGTTGAAATCCTGGATATCCGGCCTTGCGCCGAACGGATATACCGGCCCATTCACATCCATCACACTTTCATCATTCTGCACAACAAACTTCTTCAGTCCGCAGACCTTTACAGTAATCCCTGTAGGAAAGGAGGTCGTCGTGAACATGTCGGTATCCGTCTTGTCGATGACCTTGACGTTCCGCAGAAAATAGTAAAAGGAAAACAGCCGCTTATGCGGGTCGGGCGCTATTTGCAAGCAACAGGCCGATTTTTTCGGTACCGGGAAACCGCGCTTGACCTTGATTTTGTCGTCGAGCTCTATTTTCACGACGGGAAGGGTCGTGTTGTAATCCTCTTTCAGTTTGTCCTTGTCGAAGAAAGTCACTGCGCCCTTTGTCGGATCGAGAATTGCCTTGAACTTGATGGCGAATGTTTTTTTCCCGGCCGCGCCCACGACGAGCGGCGTAAATCGCAGGCGTTTGATCCGGGTAGGAGTGATCCATTCTTTTTCTCCGCTGAACAGAACTTTCAGCACATGGCGCGCGGGGAACAGGGCGTCGATGACCGCTTTTTCCGCGAGTTCAGGGTACAAGGGGTTACTGAAGTTGTGGTAGTAGCGGGTCCACCAGTCACTCCAGCGGACCGCATCCTCCAGGCGATATGTACTCTCCGGATTGTTGCAGACCATTTTCTTCTGTTCCAGCAGGAAACTGAGCAACAGGTCGGCGGTGGCGTCGCTAATGCCCTTTTTTATCGCCTGCTGGATAAGATCCTCGCTGATATAGACATAGGATTGGCGGAAGGCTTTACGGACACGCTTGAAGATGGCTTGTGTCGAGAACAAGGTTGGATACTCGTTCGGGTCGGTGCCGGAATCACATAGCAACTCGGTCTTCACCGTCGGATCTTCCAACTGGCACGCGATGGTCACATTCACCGTCCTTCTTCCCTCATTCAGCAACAACACCGGCGATGCGAGTATAAAGCCAAGCCTCGCATTGGGGTAAGGTTTATAGGTCCGGGTGCCGGGTATGATATATTTGCTTTCCTTGTTGCCCACCGTATAGAAATTCTTGACATCCGTCTGAAAATCCTTGTCGATGCCGTCGGCCATGGTTGCCACCGGCGCCATGTACACACCTTCCATCACCGCAATTTCGTCGCCGGGGTGAGCCGCATCGGGGATGTCGAAATTGTTCAGGAAGAGCGTCCGGGTGTCCTTTACCTGCGCCTGATTGGCTACCATCTCGTTGTCGAGACCGAACAGGATCTCCTGTTTATTGTCGTCCTTCCCATCCTTGACCTTGATGCCTTTCTTGATCAGATAGGTCTTCAGCGCCTTCTGGATCTCGAAGATGATATGCGCCTTGTCGGGGACAGCCCCGGCAGGCTTGAATTGCAGGATGCTGCTATAGAAGAAATCCAGGTGTTTGCGGGTATAGCGGTTGAGGTCATTCTGCAATTGCTGGAAGACCCCAAGGAATGCGAACAGGAGGCCCAAATGGGGTGGGTGGAGTTTCTGTAGTTCCGCCTTGAGCGGGAGCAGGCTTTGCTGGAGGTTTTTTTGGGCTTCGGTCGCCAGGGCCCGGGTGGCGCCCATAAAGGCGGGGAGCAGCGAACTGAACTCATGGGCGAGATTGATGATCTGCCGGTACCGGCTGGTGGTACCCTTACTGAATTCAGTATCTGCGGCGATGAGGGTATTGGGGGTCATGCCCCAGACGGGATTGTTCTGTAGCGGGGTGATATCGATGGGTTTCATGCCAAAGGTCTGCGCCGCCGCATTGGCATACGAGATGAACAGCCGAACGGGTTGTTGGAGGGTATTGCGGATGACGTTCTCCATCGTATCCGTGAGGGGTAGATCGCTGTCCTTTATGGAGAGATGCCAGGTATTGATGATATTGATGAAGCGGTAGTATAGAAAGTAGGCATTCAGCTGGAGGCCGGTCGTGGAGGGTCTGCGCTGGAAAAGGGCGTTATAGCCTTCGTAGTTGGTGCGGATCGCGTCGGTGTCATAGGAGATGATGGCCGCGATGTTGAACGGAGCACTCTTGCGGAAGAAGGGCTGCCAGTCGTCCAGGTTCATCTGGAGGTCGTAGTAGTTGATCTGACGCGAGAGCTGGACGAAGAAGTTGAGGAGATCGGCCAGGGTACGGGCGTCTATCTTGGGCGCATTGTCGAGCAATTCGTCCATGATCCGTTGCGACTGGCTGGTGCCCGGGTCGTTCTGGAAGGGGTGTATGAGGCATTCACAATCAAACATGGCCCGATGCTTCGTTGATATAATAATCGTATACGTAATTGAACCGGGAATTCGTGCCGGGGATGGTGTATACCACCGTGATCGTGAACCGGCCTTCGATCAGGTCGGTACTGTCATCGGCCGTGACGTCCACAGATTCGGCGACGATCCGCGGCTCGTAGTACAGGATCGAATTCTCGACATGATGCTTGATGATGCCGATGACCCCGGTGCTGAGCGATTCGAACATATAGTCGTTGAGATCGCACCCATAGTTGGGTTGCATCACCCGTTCGCCGAGGCTGGTGGAGAGCAGGATGTTCAGGCTCTCTTTTATGTCCTCGAGGTCGCTCACCAGTTCCACCGTGCCCGTCCGGTTGTCGAAGGCCGGTGGGAAGGCCCACCCGGTGCCGAGAAATGAATTGAATGTCGTATTCATATAATAATTTTTATCCGCCTATTTGAACGGTTGGAAATCCGCCGACGATGACGCCGCCATGGGCCGTCAGATCACCCTGTCTGGCGGCAGGCCGGCTGCCGATGAGGACCGTAAACGATCCTTTTACGATGGCATCGGGCGGACCTGCACAAACACAGAGATCTCCCACCACCGCGGCAGGAAGGCCGCCGATGAGGACGGTCGGCACGCCCGGCCCGGTAACGGGGCCGCCCACATGCGGATTGGGAGTGGCAAGCGGGCAGGTGTGCATATCGGTCAATCTGGCTGCTGACGGCATAGAGGTTGTTTTTATTCTTTAATTTATCTTTACTGGAAGCCCGGTGATCTCGGTCGGGCCCTGGGCCGCCAGTTTGGCGATGGCCCCCGAGATGCTGACGTCGGCATCGGCTTTCACGGAGAGCGAGGGGGCGCTGATGGATAGCGACGCGCCCGCGCTGAGGGTGAGCACCGCACCTGCCTTTATATCGATGTTCAGTTGGCTTTCCACACTGATCCCGGAGGCCCCCATGGTTATCTTATTCTGGTTTTGGTCGATGATCTCGATCTTCGTGCCGCTCTCATCCAGCTTGATCGAGTTGCCCGCCGGGGTGTCGATGGTGATCGTCTTCGTATCGTCGTTGAAGCTGATGTGCATCTTGCTTCGCGTGGTAAAGCCTTTTTCGTTATTGGCATCCTGGGCCGTAATGGGCGCCGGCTTTTTGCTGCTGTTGAGCATGCCGAGGACCACGGCATCGCGGGGGTCGTCATTGATGAATCCGACGATGACCTCGTCGCCGATCTCGGGCCGGAAGAAAGCGCCGCGATCATCACCGGCGTCGAGACTGGCCACGCGCGTCCAGATACCCTGTGCATCGTTGTCGATCACCGGGATCTTTACCTGGATACGATGCTGGCCGTCGGGGTCGTCCTGGAGTTTGACGCAGACACCGATCTGCAACCCGTGGATGGAACCTACGAGGCCGGCTGATGGCGGATCGATGATGTTCCGGTAGACATAGGAATACAGTTCGGGATCGAGGCCGAACTGGATATGGGTCTCCCAGGTCCCGCCACCGACCTCCTGGCGGACTCCGGTCACATAGGCCTTCCCGTTAAAACGATCGCCAACCCCACTAACCAATAAAGTATCACCCGGCTTTATCCCGGCAAAGCCAATGCATTTGGCCCGCCCCCTTATCTTCGAGAGCCGGCTCCGCGTGATGACCCCGTCCGCCCAATCCTGGAGTTCCTGCTCCAGCTTGTGGCCACTGTGATGGACCTCATAATTGTCAGGGCTGACCGCATCGGCGATATCGCTGCCTGAAAGATTCCCTGCTTCGGCGAAGGAGGTGCTGGAGGAGTCGGCATTGAACAACTGCTGATTGCTATAGTCCCAGGACCTTGCCTTTACGTTCTTTAACTGGTTGCGGGCATCCATCTCCGACTCGAACTCGAGGATCGAAGACCCGTAGTTGACCTGGAGGACCTGGTTGCCGATGACGGGTTTTGCGACCTTTACCGTCCCGTCGTCCGCGAGCACCAGCATGCCGTTGGCCTGGGCGCGTAACAAGAGGAAGTCCCAATCGGAAATATGATGCTGGACCAGCTCTTTGTGTTTCAACTTTGTCGTTTCCGGATCGGATGTCAGCTTGTACTTCTCCACCAGTTCGTCAAACACCTGGTTGTCTTTTACATCCTCGAAGTAATGACTGTGCCTGCCTACCGTCATCTTTACACATTCGTCATGGCATTCGATGGTCAACTGGCTATGGCCGTCGGGCCTTACTTTTACTGCGTGCCGGATGATGATGCCTTTGAAGGCCTGCGTATTCTTCGAGTCCCGACCGATGTTGATCTGTACCTTGTTGCCGGGGATGAAATCGGGTTTGTCGCTGATCTGAAAGGCACTTAGGGAGGCGTCGCCATCGCGGAAGACGATCTTCGCCACAGGTATCCGGTTCACCTCCTTTGTTATCGCCAGTGACAATAGCTGGTAGGTGGAATCGATCTCCTTCCCATTGACGAGAATGTTGTAGGTGGAGACGTCGTATTTCGCATCATTGGGTATCAATAGTTCTCCCATCAGGTATCCGTTTTATTTATCGGTGGAAAGATCAGCCCGAGGCCGGGTTTTAGTCGACGGATACTGGTAAGATCGTTTGCCTTTGCCACCTGTAGCACATAGGTGGTGGTGTCATAGATCGTGAAGGTCAGATAGTCAAGCCGGTCGCCCGCTTGCGAGGTGCGCTGGTGGGTCAGGTCGGCAGAGCTCATCCGCGCGGCTGCCGCTGTCGCCACGGGCGTCTCGTATCGCACAAAGGTGGCGCTGATCTTCGCCCGCAAAGGATTCCCATTCGGCAGGAAAAGGGAATAGCTGATATCCATGTGCGAAAGCACGCAGGGGAAGCGTACTTCCGAGCCCCAGCGGATGATCAGGAACCGGGGCCGGTGGATCTTGCCCTCATATTTGTAGACGCAGTCGGTGAAGGCCTTGATCTGTTTGGTGACCTCCATGTTCTTGTACTGCTCGACATACCCTTCCATGGTCTTGGTACCGTCGAGGATGAAATCTATCTTCAATTCCTCGGGCGCCGTCGACTTGTATTTTGGGTCCGTACCCGGCCGGCCGTGTGCACGGCTCATCTCCAGTTCGATATGACTGGTCTTTGTGAACGTTTCCGGATTGATAGGGGTTATGAACATGAGATTCTTGTCCTCCTTCTGAAAGTCATTCTTGTCGAAGGAGTGGATCGTCATTTTCGACAGGGGCCCCGATTTGCTATCGGCCATCTTTTTCTTTTATGATCTCCAATATTTTTTCCACACAGGTGTTGATCAGCTGCTCGCTGGGTGAAACATCATTGTTGCCCCCGCTCGTCGCACCCGATGTTTGCGGTGTAGCGCTTCCTGCATCGGGGACAATGGTGGCCTTGATCACCAGTTCGCGTATCTCGAGTCTCATACTTTATGGATTTTCAAATACCAGCCGATTGTAATTCAATTCCAGCGTTTCGATCAGGACGTTTCCCTGTTCGGCATTCAGCTCGCCAACCTTCCAACTTCGTGGCCAGACATTGTTAATGGTCCAAACCATCAGCGGCTTGTGCTCTTCATTCAGCAGCTTGATGGTGACGGATGGGATGGGGATCACATCCTCGTCGTCGAAAGCCTTCTTGAGCCAGTCAGTGATGCCTGAGCGGCCGGGGTTGAGCAAGCCTCTTTTGAGGGTCAGCGGGCCGTATTTCCTTCTTACGGGCACCACATGCTCGAACCGGTTCTCGCCGCCTTCCTTGATGGGCTCGGTATCCAGCGTGGAGTCGAGACCGCTTACCGACTGGAACATCACATCGATGGCCTTGCCGAACATGCTGAACTCCACCATGAAGTGGAAGTTGACCGTCTGATATATCTGATCCGCCATTTCTTGTCGATCTTATGGTTTTGCTTCCACGATGGTCAGGCCTTCATGCACCAGCGTCATGGTCTCGATGGCCACTTCGTTGCCGTCGGCCTTGAGGTCCGTCGACTGGATCTTCGAGGGCCAGGCGCGGGTGAGTGCCCAGGTGATGACCGGCTTGTGCTCTTCGTCCAGCAATTTGATGTTGACATCGCGTCTGAACTTTTCCTTTCCCTCCTGGAACATGAAGGTCTTGCGCCAGAGCTCGAAATATTCGAAGTCGCCGAGGAAGGTGCCCCTCTTTAGTGTGATGTCGGTATACTTTGTCATGCCGGGTTGTTTTGTCTTGTGATAGACGGGGCTGCTGCCTTCCCGGTATTCGATGGGCGTGGTCTCGAAGTCGAGGCCGCTGACCTCGGTGAATCCGATGCGGGTGCCACCCCATTCCAACTGAAAATGGAATTTCGGGAGCGGGTAATTCTTTTTCGGATCGTCTGCCATGAGTATGGTTTTTATTTGTTATTATAATTTATTTGCACCGGTTCTACTATTTGCACCGGTCTTTCGGATTGACGGCCTTACTGGCGGCGTCGAGACTGTTCTTGCAGGCCAGCAGCCCTTCCCGCCTTGTCTTCCAGGTGTTGAGCGTCGGTGTAAGGCTGTTGATCTCGTTGGTGTCCGCTACGACCAGGCCCTGCACCGTGTTCCGGTATGAATTGGTACAGATGGGGAAATCGAAGGTGGGCCAATCGCATTCGCAAGGGTTGGGTTGTTTGGCCGGCCCGTCACAGCCGGTGTCGCAGGCGAAGCAGGCGTACCATTGGCAGATGATGGTTTTGAACCCATAGTAGTAGACGCCTGGGGTGGTAGGCTGGGTGCAAGGAGTTGGGTTTTGATTGCAGGGATCGTACGCTGGATTGTCCTTGCATTTGCAGTCCTTTGTGGAAATGCCATTGGTGATCAGGTTGGCGTACGCGACGGCGTCGACGATATTCTTTATAATGGGGTCCCGCAAGGCCGTTACGGCGTCCAACTTGGTCTTGTAGTCTGCATAGTATTTCAGGATGCCCTGACCCTTGTTCAGGCAGGGGTCGTTGTTATTGCTGATGCAATTGTCGATCCGGTTACAGACTGTCTTAAGTTCGTCCAACTGCATGAAGATATCGATGATCATACAATAGAGGATCTCGACGGCGTTGACGGCCTCACAGGAGTTGTACCAGATGCGATCGGACTGGACGGCCACCAGTTTGAGTTGGTCGCAGACGGTCCGGGCGAGGGCCTCCAGGTTGTCCAGCTCGGTGACCCAGCCTTTATACCGGTCGCGGCGGGTCGTGAGGAAGTCCACTTGTTTCTGCAGTTGATCGGTCGTCTCGACGGCGAGATTGTAAGACGTGGTTATGTCCTTCAATTCATCCGTCCAGGTGTCGTAGCAACAGTCGTCGCAAGGGCAGTCTCCGTTGGGATTCGACTTGCAACAATTCTTGATCACGTCATCGTCCCAATTGGAGACGATATCGGTGTAGTTATCTTTATTATCTATTGTAAACATTTGATTTTGATTTAATGGTTTGGACTGTCAACATCCGGTAGGCGGTGGAGTGGTTGGCGGCTGGGGTACCGGGATCGGATCGTTGCAGCAGAAGGTCTTCTGCACGTCCTTGCAGATTTGGCAGACGCAATTCTCGTAGTATTTGAGCCGCGGCGGACAGTCGTCGTTGCAGTTGCCGGAATTGTTTTGCGTATTTTGGTTTTGTGGTTTGTTTTGATTGCTGGTCGGTTGTGGGCTGCAAAGCGCATCGCAATCCGGGCAACAGAGGAACCTCGTGGCATCCTTGTATCCTTCGAACTGGGCCCGTTGCCAGTTGCGATCCAGGTAGGCCTGGGTCCGGGATTTTACAGAGATTACCAGTTCGTCCTGCGCCTTGTCTACCTCGCCCTTGCGGGTCTTCATTGTGGAGTTGACCTGGCTTTCGAATGCTGCCGCCTTTGTGGCGAGATCCTTTTGCAGGTTGTCGAAGGCATCGACATTGGAGAACAACTGGATGCCCACCACATCGGAGGCTACTTTGAAGATGGAGTCGGCGTCCGGGGGCAACTGTTTTTTGGCCACGCAGATCAGCTTGCCGAGATCCGCGCCCGTTGTCTTACAGGCGTCGGGCACTGTGCCGGGATCGCCGCAGTTATCCTTGGTGGTCCCCGTCAGCGCTTTGCGTTGGGACTGGTTACACGAGTCATCGTAGGCCCGGTCCAGCGCGCAGGCGGCATCCTGGAGATCGCTAAATTTTGCTTTGAGGTCTTTTACCTGTTTGGCGATGGTTGTAAGTGCGGTGTTGAGCGACTTGTTCCAGTCCTTTAACTTGGCGATGTTGGCTTTCAACGCGTCGTTGGCTGTGAGGATCTCGGAGCCTGTGCAGATATCGAAGTCGCGGTACCGGCGATAGTTGTCTTCGACCCGCATAAAGATATCCTTTTTCTTTGCGGCCAGATCGGTCTCACCTTTGTACTTCGCCTCCTGTTTGGATACTGCGCCTTTTGTGTCGTACAACAGGACGCAGTAGGTATCTCTAACGGCATTGATGCTCTTCTGCGTGGGGTTGTCCTTTTCCTCGCAGTCGCCGCAGCCGCATCCGCCTGGTTTTGTATTGGGTTTCCCCTGATTTGGTGTTGTGTACATTTTATCCTGATTTTGGGGTTGATCAATTATGATTCAGCCAGCATCTTGTGCATGAAGCGGAGGATGATGAACTCCGCCGGCCGGACAACGGCCATACCGATCTCTACGATCATCCGGCCTTCCCAGATGTCGACCTCGGTCATCGTCTCGTTGAGCCCGACATGCACGAAGAAGGCTTCCTTTGTCGATGAACCCATGAGGGCTCCTTTCTTCCATTGTTCGGTGAGGTAGTTGGCGATCATCGATTTTACCCGTGTCCAGGTGTTCTCGTCGTTGGGCTCGAAAACGAATTGCTCGGTAGCATTCTTCACGGACTCTTCCACCATGATGAAGAATCGCCGGACCGGGATGTAGCGCCATTCGTTGTCGTTGCCTGCGAGGGTCCTGGCTCCCCAGACGATGGCCGGCCCGCGGCCTTCGAAACTGCGGATGACATTCACCGACTTGCCGAAATTGGTGTCGACGTTCAGTCCGTCCTGTTCCTGGTTATTGATGAGGATCTCAGGGCGGATCGCGTTCACGATGTTCACGTTCGCCGGCGCCTTCCATACCCCGCGGGCATTGTCCACCTGGGCATAGATGCCGACCATCGCGGAGGATGCGGGTAGGAGCATCTGGATGTTGGTGACGGCGTTCTTCGCCTGGAAATATTGGGCGTTATTGGCGCTTTTCAGGGCGTCCAGAGTTTCGGCGGCGCCCCCGGTGATCTTGACAACGGCATCGTTGTCACGGGTCTGGTCGCCGGCGACTTTGTAATTGAAGTTGACCCCGGTGTAAAGGCGGGGGAAGTATACCGCGGCATACTTGAGGTCCGAGGGCTCGACAGGGCTAAGCGTGTTTCGCATATCAATGACATCTTGTAACCAATTATCCCCGTTCGCAACGGAATGATAGATATCCAGTACCGTAAAGCGATCCTGCAGGTCCACGCATTGCTGAATCGCGCGGGCGTAGAGAGTATAATATTCCGTCATCGAGGACAGGTTGATCGCATCCGGGAAGACCAGCAGCGTCACTTCATTGATTTTGGCGATGTCATTTAGTCCGTCCTGGAGCGGCTGGGATATGATCACGCCGCCCGAGTCCGTGTAGTTGCCGATGGAATTTATCCAGCAAGGACCGCCACCGTTGGCAAAGAACATCTGCAATGAATAGTGCATCAGAAATTTTGAACGGGTGGTCTCATCGACGAACCCGTTGACATCCACCCGGGAGCCAGAAGTGGAGAACACGACGGACAGGCCAGCAGTCTCCGGCGAGGGATAACCGTACAGCCGTTCGTATTCCAGCAACGACTCGATGCGTCTTGGGACATTCAGCAGGTCGTCAGGTTGCTGCCATTGCGCTTTTTCGGTATAGCCGATAAAGGCCGGGATGGCCGTTTCGACTGAAGCGATGGAGGGAGGGAGATGAGGTATCTCTTCTATGTATATCCCCGGATGTCTGTACTCGGCCATATGATTTTGTTTTTATGTTGTGTTTAATTAATCATTATTATAGGACGATCGGGAACAGGTCGGATTGGGGTACCCGGATATCAAAGCAAATGCGGTTGCCCTTGTCTTTGACCGTGGTATAGTTCACGGGGTTGGGAAGGTATTTGGTCTGCGTGCCGGTGTTATCGGTCAACAGCAGGTAGAGCTTGGAAATGGTCCTGGGCTTCAGCGTTTGTAGGAAGGGGTTATTGGGGTTGGCATAGAGATAGGCAGTCAGATCGGGCGCAAGGGTGAGCTGTTTGCCGCGGTCGTTGAAATACCTGAAATAGCCGAACCGGCTGCCGATCGGCATCTCGAAGGTAGGCGCGTTGATCAGGGTATTATCCGGTTGCCGTCTGGTGAACAAGCGCCCATCGCTGTCGAGGAGATTGAATTGGGTGTTCTTTGCCTTTGTCTGGATCATTATCACGGCCCAGGTGCCGGGGTTATAGAGCTCCTTGCTAAATAGCAGGGTCCGGGCGAACCGGTAGCCATTGTCGCCGGTCACCTGCAACTGGTAGGTATAGTCGATCAGGGACCCGGTGATCCCCAGCGCTAAGGGATGGGGGACATTGGCAGAAAAGTCCAGCGGGACCGGGTTAAGCGGCGAGGTGCCGTTTGCTGCGGTGATCGTTCTTATTTCGTTCCCCTTGCTGTCCTTTAATGCGAAAGTGGCTGTAGTCACATTGGCCGTCGTCGGGATCGTATAGGTGAATTGTAGTGGGACGAGCATCCGGTCAGACTCGTTTGCAAACGAGGTTCCCGTTACGGGGTTCCACTGTTCGGCGCCGTTATTGTCCGTATAGAAGCTCCGGATCGATGTGCCGTAGGTGGCCATTTCGCCCTGTTCATAGGGGAATAGCGGATCGAGCGGGGGGATTGGATTGGTGATAAAGGGCCAGACTTTGTCACCCACGATATTCTCGTTGGTAAAGAAATAGTTAGATGGGAAGGGCGTGCTGATGCGTGAATTGGTCAACTGGTCGATGAGGTTGGTCTTTTTTGCGATGCTGATGCATGCGCAAAGATCGTCCGGCAGGTCGGTGACCGGGGTGTAGACGATGGTCTTGTCGTCCAGTTGTGATTGATTCACTTTGACCATGATCTTAAACCCCGAATAAGCGGGGATGAGTTTGAGCAGGCAAGCGTCGTGGAGACTTTTGAAGGTGTCGGAGAAAGAGATGAGCAATTCTTTTTCGATGGAATCGACATCGTTGGAATAGGCATCCAACAGGAATTGCATGCGCTTTGGCTGGTCGGTCTCGCCGAAAAGCGTGTGCCCGTTGACGTCCGTGATGAAATACTCGTGCGTCAACCTGACCTCTAACAGTGGTTTGTAGAGTACTTTCATAGTTAGCGTAATGAAGCTATTTCCTATTAATATATGTATCCACTTCTTCGATGAGCAGGGCTTCGCGGACGATTGCCCGTTCGGTCAGCGCGATCAATCGCAGTTTGTACATCACAAAGGGCGCCTGGCGTCCGCCGAGCGAACCCCATAAGTGATTGATCTGTTCGAAGGTGAGTGTATACATCTCCATTGTAAATCTCAGCTCCGCGCCGTCATTGTCGGATACATCGGCAGCAGATGCGGATACGGATGAGGAATTGGAAAAGGAGTTCTTGCTTTGCAGGAATTGGATGACAAAGGAAAGTCTTCTCAGGGCAAGCCTGTAGCCATCGCCCGAGTAGTTACAGGTGAAAAGCACGTATAGATTGAGGAATACCGGTGGATTGCGGTAGATCGCGGTGTTGGTGAAAGGTCTTTTTACTGCTGGTTGATTTTTGAGGGCGCTTTCTTCTTCCACATTTACCAGTGAGATCACGATGTTATCGGGAAGCGTGGTACCGGCCGATGTCTCGAACAACCCGATGTTGTCGAGGATCACCGTGGCGGAATCTCTTGTGGCAAGATAATTCGCCAGTTCATTTTTGAGCAATAAAAGGGCTCTATCAATCATGCCGATAATTGACTTGGTAAGGAATGGACAAACACAACTTATCAGGCCTGAAGCCAGGCGCGGCTAAGTCTAGTAGTTAGAAATACTAAGGGTTAACGGCTTCAGATACTTCAGGCAGCCAGTCTAAAAAAACGCTGATACTAATCAGTCCGAATTGTGGAAGGCAGATTCCAAGGTCGGATAACACGAAGAGAGATCAATATAAAGATAATCGCAATTTGTTTTTCCCGCCAGCGTAATTCTACGTTTTCTAAATATACGAGCGAAAAAGTTTTCCACATTTCTGATTTCCCATCATGATAATCCTGGTGAGGTGATTTATCCAGCATAACTAATCGCTGCATTTATATTAATGAATATTCTTCTGTAAAAAACGAGTGTTTTTCCCGTTTTTCATCTGTCAGTAATTCACTAAATCACCGAATTTATTTTTTCGCAGAGAAGGAGTGAATATCGAAAGGCTTTTTTCAACCGCATGACCGTTAGGCAATTCTTACCGCAGTTCTCCTTACCGTACTTCGGCAAAAAATATTTATATCTGTTCTGCGTGAACACCTCCGGGATCTACCATCCTTTGATGGCGCCGCCTTTAAAAGCGGAGTCGGCAACAGCTTCCACTTCCGGGGATTCATATGCTTTTGCAAATTGCTGCAAAATTTCATTATCCTTATCTTCCGTACGGCAGACGATGATATTGACGTAGGGGGATTTCCCGTCCTCGACGAATAGACCGTCACGCTTTGCGACCAGACCGGCAGGACCTGCAAATGTGTTGTTGATAGCCGCGACCGCTACCTTTTGATCGTCGAGGGCGCGGGGAAGCTGAGGAGCTTCCAGTTCCAGGATGTTAAGGTGCCGGGGATTATCGATGATATCGTTCAACGTTGGCAGCAGGCCCACGCCTTCCTTTAACTTCAGGAGCCCGGCAGTCTGTAGCAACAGGAGAGCCCTTCCTGAATTGGTGGGATCGTTGGGAATGATCACCGTACTGCCATCGGCCAGTTCAGCGACTGACCTGATCTTTTTGGAATACCCCGCAAGTGGATAGACGAAAGTATTGCCCAGGACCGAAAATTGGTATCCCCGCTGTTTGGCCTGTACCTCGAGGAAAGGGCGGTTTTGAAATACATTGATGTCGATGTCTTTTTGCCGCAGCGATTCATTGGGCATTACATAATCATTGAATGCTACGAGCTCGACCTCGATCCCGAATTTTTCTTTGGCCACTTTTTGGGCGGCTTGCGCCATGGAATATTCCGGTCCTGACTCGACACCTACCCGGATGTGGTGAGGATCGTTATGGGTGTTGCTGTGACACCCGGAGAGAAGCATAAGGGCGGAGAGTATAGGGATGTTGATCCTGTGCATGTCGATGGTGTTTATTTTCTATGATCTACTTTACGGGAAATAAGATGCCCCATCCATTGTATGAGGAATACCAGGGCTACCAGCAAAATCAGTACAGTATTCATTACGACGATATCATAGCCAACATATCCGTACTGATAGCCGATCTGTCCCAGACCGCCGGCGCCAACGGCGCCTCCCATGGCAGAATATCCCACCAGAGAGATGAGCGTTATGGACGCTGCGTTCACCAGCGAAGGCAAAGCTTCAGGGAGCAGGACCTTCCGAATGATCTGTAGCGGTGTTGCGCCCATGGCCCTTGCGGCTTCGATCAATCCATGGGGGACTTCGAGCAGGCTGTTCTCCACCATCCTGCCGACAAAGGGAGCAGCGCCGATGCTCAAGGGGACCAGTGCGGCAAAAACGCCTATAGATGTACCCACTACGAGGCGGGTGAATGGGATCATCCAGACAATAAGGATGATGAAGGGGATGCTTCTGAAGATATTAACAAATATGCCGACCAGGCGATAAATAAGCTTATTCTCCAATACTTCTCCCGGTCGGGTCATAAACAGGGTTACGCCCAGGGGTAAGCCTATCAGAAAGCTGAAGAAGCCGGAAGCGAAGGTCATCAATATGGTCTCTCCAAGGCCGCTCATCAGCATCCGGATCATCGATTCAGACATGAACGCCTCCTTTTTGTGTAACATCATAGTGAAGGGAAGAGGCGATCAGTCTTTTTGTTGCCAGGTTTCTCGGATTAGAGAAAACCTCATTTACCTTTCCTTCCTCTATCAGCCTGCCGTCGGCGATGACCGCTACCTTGTCGCAGATGGCTCTTACGACATTCATTTCATGGGTGATCAGCAGGATGGTAATGCCGAAATCCCTGTTGATATCTTTCAGGAGCGAAAGGATGGAAACCGTGGTCTCCGGGTCCAGGGCGCTTGTGGCCTCATCACAGAGAAGGACATCGGGTTTACTGGCGAGCGTGCGGGCGATGGCGACCTTTTGTTTTTGTCCACCGGAAAGGCTGACCGGATAGTCTGTTGACTTTTCGTTCAGGCCTACCCATTCCAGCAACTCGCGGACCCGGCGATCGATTTGCTGCCTGGGTATATTATCCAACTCGAGAGGAAGGGCGATATTTTCATATACAGTTCTGGAGGAGAGGAGGTTGAAATGCTGGAAGATCATCCCGATATTCCTTCTGGCCAGCGCAAGCTGCCTGGCCGGTAGGCTGCCGAGGTCCTGTTCATTGACGATGACCTGTCCATTTGTCGGCGTTTCCAGCAGGTTGATGCAGCGGATCAGGGTGCTTTTGCCTGCGCCCGAGGAGCCGATGACGCCATATATTTCTCCCTTGCCGACCCGAAGTGCTATGTCGGAGAGCGCTTTGACGGCCGCCCCCTTCTTATAATATACCTTACTGACATTTCTAAGCTCTATCATGCTGCGCCGGCATTTTTATTGGGTTTGCAAATATAGGCAAATATTGAAAGTCTACAAATTGTATAGACTAATGAAATTTTGACGATATTTAGGCAAAATATCCTTACCATGGAGAGGGCCTCTATTGACACAGGGCTTAGCAGACGGGCCAGAGCCGGGATATTGCTTGGATTGACGCTAATAGTGATATCACTGCTGTATATGCTCGATCCTGTAGAGCAAGCCGCTGCGTATCATAATTTTGCCGACAAAAGAACCTGGTGGGGCATCCCCAATACCTTGAATGTGCTGAGCAACCTGGCTTTTCTTTTCACAGGATCTTACGGTCTGATCATGGTGGCCAGAACTGCCAACCAGGGCTCCATCTCAATTATATATGCAACTCTTTTTTCCGGCGTGATCGCCACCGGCCTTGGGTCCGCCTGGTATCATTATAGTCCGGATAGTGATACGCTGCTATGGGACAGGCTGCCCATGACCATCATTTTCATGTCCCTGCTTGCCGCCACCATTACTGATTTCATCGGAAGCCGCAAGCCGGTGCTCCTGTTAGCCCTGTTGGTCAGCCTGGGCATCGGCAGTGTTTTCTGGTGGCATTTCACCGGGCAGCAGGGCAGGGGGGACCTTCGCCCATACATTCTGGTGCAGTATTACCCGATCGTTCTGATACCACTTATAATATGGCTTTACCCCAGGACCGGCTACAAGGCCGGTATCCGTCAGCTGCTGCTGGTGGTGTTATGGTATATCATCGCCAAAGTGCTGGATGCCGGCGACCATGCTGTATATGGGGCTTTGCATGTCGTCAGCGGGCATACCTTAAAGCACCTGGCAGCGGCCATGTCGACCTGGTATTTCGTCAGCCTTTTCCGGGAAAGGGGTTTGGTTTAAATTAATAGTCTACAAAATTGGTAGACTAAATAAAAATATATATTATTGTTGTGTAAAAAGCTAAACTCTCTTGAAACGAATATGGCTTATATCAGTCCTTTTTATCGGTCTCTCGGCCCATGCAGGTATTGTTCTACATAAATCCGACTCGTTGTTGCCTGTCCGCAACGGATACCATGCCGAAGAAGCAACGTTTTCAGAACTGACGGATGCCGAGGCTGATTTTTCCAGGACGCGGGATGCTCGGAAGGCCATTAGGAGATTATATCGGATCGTGAAGCTTCGTCGCCCTGTAGCCGATGGTAAGGGACGGTACCGGCTATTTGCCGGTCTTGCCCGATTATCTTCCCGACTGAAACTTTACCCGCTGGCGATGAGGTTTTACCGTAAAGCTATATTGGAACAATATAGGACCACTGCCTGGTATGATGCGCCTGTATATCGGGAGATTTTATCCGGTGATGGCAGTGCTGCTGCAGATACGGATAGTTGCCTATTGGGGGATCTTCCGGATTCATCTCTCCCCGATAGCAATGCTGTCAGTATGCCCGGCACCTGGGTCTCCACACCCATTCAGGTCTCTCAGTTGCTTGCAGCCTTCGATGACGGAAAGGCCGCAACGGAATTTGCGATGATTGTCCATGTGAAACAACCAATACCTGGCAGGCGGAAAGCATTTGCGCATATCAACAATGTAGGGCATACATTTGTCACCCTCATCAAGTACAATACCGACCACAGCGTCGTTGCCCGGTCGTTTGGGTTTTATCCACATAAAAAGGGCTTTTTGTCGGGTACCCCTTTGCACGCAAAGGCTCCATCGGATTTTAAAGATGATGCCGCCCACGAATGGGATGAGTCGGTGGGAAAGTTCATTTCCGCCGAACGGTTCCGCCGTATTTTGGATTTGCTGGCGCGGTACGATCATATGGTCTACGATCTCAACCATAATAATTGCACCGACTTCGGTTTGCAGGCTGCTGCCCTCGGGGGGATCAGGATATTGGAGACCAGCGGCCGCTGGCCGCTTGGCAGAGGTAATAATCCCGCCAATGCAGGGCAGAGTGTTCTGGAAGGGAAGGTGGAAAATATAGATCCCGGGTATACGGATAGTCTTTTTTTGAGCTATAACGTGATAATGACGTCGGCAAAGCGCTGCATCTCTTCTAACTGAGGACTGCATTGCAGTAGGAAAAAGTCGACACCGGCTTTTTCAAACTCGCCGATCCTGTCTTCTACCTGTGCAGGCGTACCAACCAATCCGGAACGCAGGCCACGGTTGGATACTGAATAATCTTCCAGCGACACCTTTTGTTCCAGCTGCGTACCTGCCAGCCATTGCTGGTAATTATGGTATCCGGGGCTGCCGGCTTGTACATTGGTGATACGCTCCAATTCCTTGTTTACCTCTGGAGTGCTGTTCCGGACAATGCTGAAAGCAGCCACGCCATATTTCATCGGCGGCAATTCCTTTCGTTCCCTTCTCTCCCTGATATCCCTGATGCGCCTTTCGATGGTGGCCGGTTCGTCACCATGCATGACATATCCATCACAGGTGGACGCTATAAGTTCCTTAGCAGCCTCTGACTCATTCGGCCGTACGGGCATACCGGTCATCATGCTGCTCGAATCCTACGCCGTATTTGGTAGCCTCATCCCGCCACCACGAGGATACGACATTAAGTGACAGGCGACCTCCGCTGATATGATCGATATTTGCCGCCTGTTTTGCCAGCAGCGCCGGATTGTGAAATGTCGGGCGCACCGCCACCATCAGCTCCTGTTTATGCGTCACCGCAGCCAGGGCCGCCGCAGTGGACCATGCGTCCAGTGAAGGTGCCTGCTCTCCCTTGATATCGTTGAGGTTCAGCTCCGCAACTGAAGCTGAAGCCCCTTTGAAGTCTCATAGGTAAAAGCCTTGTATCCGTTGACGACAGGGATCTTATGATCTTCAAGATATCTCAGATAGTTTAATGTATAGAAAATGCCTTGTGTTCCTTCCCTGAGATAGGCGGAAGGGCTCATGCGGTTGAAGAAAAGCGAATAGTCGGGAGCCGGCGCTTCAATGGCGAATTGATGAGCCGCGGGGTTCAGACATACATATGGCAATCCACGTTGCTCCAGCTCCGCAAACAGGGGCTTGAACCAGTCGGGATGCTCGTGATAAATGGCGATGGGTGACATGCAGTGAATATTTAGGTGGTAAAAGTAATTTATTTTTTGGCTGATGAATGAATAGCGCTAGATTTGTCTACAAAGGTAGTAGACTATATGCCTGATTGCGTTATCATCAGCACACTTTCCTGACCTCGTTGCTTCAGGCATACATTACTCATTAAGGTCGCACACAGTCACATGAGAAAAAAGAGACCGTTCTTCTATGGAGCGGCCTCTATCCGTGTTATTAACAATTTACAAATATGCTTATACTAAGACATCTACGCTCCGCTGTCCTTTTGACAGCCATCTCCCTCATTTCCCTGCATGCGTCCGCACAGTCCCCGCAATCTTTCACTATCGAAAGCTATTATCGTGTAAAATGGGGTTATGCCGAGGAATTTATCCAGCTTTGGAAAACCAATCATTATCCCCTGTTGAAAAAAGCTCAGGAAAAAGGCGATATCATCAGCATCAAAGCCGAAACACCCCGCTTTCACAGCGGCGAGGAAACGCGCTGGGACTTCCGGGTGACCGTCGTTTTCAAAGATGTAAACAAAGCTTTCGACGAAAACCTGGTCGCCCCTTACAAAAAACAGCTTTTCCCGGATCTGGATGCCCTGAACAAGTCGGAACAGCATCGATTTGAGCTGCTCCTGGCTCACTGGGATGTGGAGACTGCCCAACAGCCCCTTTGATCGCATCATCGCGTACAATAAAATAGATTTTTTTATGTTAATATAGTCTACTAATTTAGTGGACTAGTTAAATATAAATTATGGGCATGAAAGAGGCATCTGGGCAGTTTACTTTTGAGAACGTGTTGACGAGGGAGCAGTTGCATTATTTTGACCGGCATGGTATCATCCAGTTCAAAGCGTTTGTGGACAAGGGGGCTGTTGCGGGATTTCTTCGGGAGATCGGGGAGGTCGAAAATTATTTTTTAAATAAAGGCATCTCCAAGGTCAACGGTATCCCCTTGAAATTTGGACGGGATGTGGACGGTTCCCCGCTCATCCAGCGGATCGCTTTTGCCTCTCAGTATAGTTCCGTATTGAAAGAGTTCCTGCTGGATCCTCGTCTGGCAGCGTTGACGGCACTTCTGGGAAAATATGAGGGACGTGTAGGAGAGAACGAAAAAGACGGCCTGGTCGTCAACCACTATGTAAACACGCCCGTCAGCGCATTCCGGCAGCTGGGGTGGCATACGGACAGTCCCAGGGATCTTTTCCTGGGCAGGCGTATCCTGCCTATGTTGAATGTAGGATTGCACCTGGACGATTGTCCATATGCCAATGGTGGTCTCCGGGTATTACCCGGCACACACAAGCAAAGCTTTTTCAGACTCCTTTTCAGAAAAAAATATTTCATCGATAATAATCCTGACAAGCGGGAAGTGGGTTTCGACATCGAGGCCGGAGACCTCACCGTACACGACGGCCGTCTCTGGCACAGGGTACAGGCTTCTCCGTTGCAGGACGAGGCCAGCAGAAGAAGAGTGATGTACATTCCCATCATCACAGGCGCCTATCAGCCCAAGACACCCGATAGCCGTACACCCTTCTATCACCGGCTGGGTCAGTTGAGCCTCAATCCATCCGGTGCAAGGACCTCCCTGTCTGCCTTGCTTGCCAGGAACGATTATAAATAAAGAAACCTTATAAAAATGAGTAAATATATCACAAGGGTGCAATTAAAGAACGCAGCTGAAGAAGACTACAAAAAATTAGATGTTGAAATGGAAAAGGGGCTGTTCGTCAAGGTAGCGCAGCCGCTTCGCAAGGTATCCCTGGACGGGATGCAGGAGTACAATTACCGGGGTATGACCAGCTTGCAGGCTGTCGTAACCGCAGCCTATACTGCTGCCAGCAGGACAGGGAAGCAATATTCTCTCACCGTAATGAAGGAAAAACGTGTACCGGCTTAGTCTATATCTCCTTTTTTTCTGCATGGCTGTCACGGTGGGGGCCATAGCGCAACCCACCCGAACGATCAGCGGCCTCATTACGTCGGCAGAAGATGGAGCTATCCTGGAAGGCGTGCGTGTGCAGGTCAAGGGGGCGGGTATGATCTCCGGCAGCCAGCAGGACGGGGCGTATTATATACCAGTTACAGATGCTGACACCGTGCTGGTATTTAGCCGGGATGACTTGCTTACGCAGGAAGTCAGGCTGACGAATAGCACCGATCTAAGTGTTCAGATGCACAAAGCCGGCTCGATCCAGACGTCACCTTTTTCGCCGTTCGGCAGCTGGCGGGCTGTTTTCACCCTAAGACAAGGCATCGAGGTTCCCGTCATTTTTGATATACATAAGGATAGCAGCGGTATCGCACAAGCATACTTTCACAATGCCGAAGAAAGGTTCGAAGCAGGGCGCGTCCAACAGTCGGGCGATTCTCTCTTCATTTTTCTTGACCAGTTTGATAATGAGCTGGCTTTTCATATCGAAGGTTCTATCCTCTCCGGCGTTCTCCGCCGCCAGGACGGATCGGGAGCCACCATACCCGTTAAAGCGCTTGCCGGAGTCGGTTACAGGTTCAAAGACACCGGCCTGCCACCCGCTGGAGATATTACGGGTACTTATGACATCTCATTTACGGGGGGGGACGGCAAGGAGGAAAAGGCGGTCGGCATCTTCAAACAGGAAGGGAATCAATTGCGAGGTACCTTTTTAAGGGTCACAGGCGACGCCCGTTACCTCGAAGGGATAGTGGAAGGAGATCATTTCTCCCTTTCTTCCTTTATCGGAGCAGCGCCTGTCTTTATCAACGGTACCTTCGGCATCGACCACCGGCTGATCGGTGCATCCGTCGGACCGAGAGGCGGACAAAACTTTTCAGGTGTTCGCAATGACCAGGCGGCTTTACCGGACCCCTATAAGCTGACTTATCTCAAAGACGGCTACACTTCCTTTGATCTCTCCTTCCCCGACGTAGATGGCCATCCGGTATCTCTGCATGACAAAAAATACAAGGGAAAAGTGGTGATCGTCACCATCGGCGGGACCTGGTGCCCCAATTGTGTGGATGAGACGGCTTTTCTTGCACCCTGGTACAAAGCCAACCATGCGCGTGGTGTGGAGATCATCGCCTTGCAATACGAGCGCAAGACCGATACGGCCTATGTCAGAAAAGTATTGACACGGCTCAGGCAAAAATATGATATCCGATATGACCAGGTCTTTGGAGGGTTGGCGGACAAGCAGGTAGTAGCGAGTTCCTTGCCCTCCTTGAATACGTTCCTTGCCTTTCCGACCACTATTCTCATCGATAAAAAGGGTAGGGTGGCGCGTATTCACACCGGGTACACCGGTCCGGCCACCGGAAAATATTATGAGCAGTTTGTAAGAGAGTTCAATGCTGAGATTGATGAATTATTGTCCCCAAAAAGACTGCAATGATCAAGTCAAACGATATTTCCTGTCCCGTCAGCTTTATCATGGTGAACGAAAATCGTGTGCGGATAACCGCAATTTTCGTTTTTTTTGCCAGCTTGTCCTATTTGCTGGCGCCTGGTTGGATTATTCCGGCGGTCCTGGCAATCGATTTTTTCCTGCGGGGGGCTGGCAAAGGGAAATATAGCCTTTTGAACCTGCTCAGCGGATGGACCGTGCGACTGCTGGCCTTAGGGAACAAGCCGATCGACCAGGCGCCCAAACGATTTGCGGCCCGCATCGGCCTTGCGCTGAGCTGCGCACTGTTTGTCGCCGATGTTTGTCAACTGCCGAAAACGCCATTTGTCATTGCCTCAGTCATCGCATTATTTTCCTTTCTTGAGTCCGCGCTTGGATTTTGTGCAGGGTGTCATGTTTATTCGCTGATGAAAAAAATATTCCCTGCAACGGATCTCAAATAAATCCTTTAACTTGTAACAAATCCACTTTTTTTATGGCCGAAGAGACAAGAAAGCAAACCGCCCTTGGTGACGTAGCCGCCAGACAGCTCGCTATCGCTACACGCACGGTGCCACAGATGATAACCATCACACCGCGCTGGCTAACCCACCTTCTTAGCTGGATACCCGTGGAATCGGGCGTCTACCGACTCAACAAAGTGAAAGATGCCAGCCAGGTGGAGGTAGATTGCTCCGGCCGTGACGAAAGGGTGCTTCCGCAGACTTATGTCGACTATGTCGAAAATCCCCGGGAATATAATCTTAGTGCGGTGAACACCGTACTAGATGTACATACGCGCGTCTCCGATCTTTACAGTAAACCTTATAATCAGATCAGCGAGCAGCTTCGCCTCATCATCGAGACGATCAAAGAACGTCAGGAAAGTGAGCTGATCAACAACCGTGAATACGGTCTTCTGCATAGCGTGGCGCCCGCCCAACGGATCAATACCCGGACGGGGCCGCCGACGCCCGACGATCTCGACGAGCTGATCACCAGGGTCTGGAAGGAACCGGGCTTCTTTCTTTTGCATCCCGCGGCGATTGCCGCTTTTGGCAGGGAATGTACGCGTCGCGGTGTACCTCCGCCCACCGTTTCTCTTTTTGGCGCTCAATTCCTGACATGGCGTGGGCTGCCGTTGATCCCCTCGGATAAAGTACCGGTGGAAAATGGGAAGTCGAAGATACTGTTGTTGCGCACCGGCGAAAGCCGGCAAGGTGTCGTGGGCTTGTATCAACCCGGCCTGCCGGGCGAGCAGTCACCCGGTCTTTCTGTTCGTTTCATGGGCATCAACCACCAGGCTATTGCCTCCTACCTGGTCTCGCTGTATTGTTCGCTGGCTGTCCTGGTCGATGATGCGCTTGCCGTGCTCGACGAGGTGGCCATCGACAGGTATCACGAATATAAATGGCCGTCATGAGCAATGAATTTCCAGAAAGCTCCGCCAACTTAACCGGCGGTCTTGAGCAATTTATACAAATCCCCGGCTTGGGCGATATGGCGGGCTTTCCCGACGAGAACATCATCCGTGAACTGGCCAATCAATTCTTTCAATCGCCTCCCGTACCTTCGCCGACACAATCTGCCATTGGAGCCGTACCTTCTTCCGTTGGCGGTGCCGGCATCTCTCCTTCGGCCGTCAACCAGGGGAACAGCGTCGATCTCAACGATCCTCAGACAAGTCTTCCCGATCCGCATTTTGCAGGCACAGGACACGTGCCCTCTTCGGTGGCCGGCAGTGGCGCCTCTCCTTCGGCGGCTGCCTATAGGGGGCCGCGGCAGCGCGAGCAGACTGCGGGATGGGAGCCCGGCTTCTATTTCATCGACGAGCAGAACCCTTTCCGGAAAAGCCGCGAGTCGCAGGCTGTCCATGGCGCCCTCCCTGCACCTCCCTTCGACGTCAACCAGGTACGCCGTGACTTTCCCATACTTCATCAGCATGTCAACGGCCATCCCCTTGTCTGGCTCGATAACGCGGCGACAACACAAAAGCCGCATGCGGTGATCCAACGTATTGCGCAATATTATCAGCAGGACAATTCCAATATACATCGCGCCGCTCATGAATTGGCAGCCCGTTCTACCGATGCCTATGAAGGCGCCCGGGAAAAAGTGCAACGATTTCTCAATGCTGCCAGTCCCAACGAGATCGTTTTTGTTCGTGGCGCCACCGAAGCCATCAATCTCGTCGCGAAATCCTGGGGCCAGCAGTTCCTTCGGCCAGGGGATGAGATCATCGTCTCCCACCTGGAGCACCACGCCAATATCGTTCCGTGGCAGCAATTGGCGGCAATGAAGGATTTGAAATTAAAAGTCATTCCCGTCGACGACGACGGCCAGTTGCAGCTCGACGAATATTCCAGGTTGCTGACCAGCCGGACGAAACTGGTGTCCTTCACGCAAGTGTCCAATGCCCTGGGGACGATAACACCCGCTAGAAAGATCGTGGAAATGGCCCATGCCGCCGGGGCCAAAGCCCTGGTCGACGGAGCCCAGGCTGTTTCCCACATGCCTGTCGATGTGCGGGGGCTCGACGCCGATTGGTATGTCTTCTCCGGGCATAAGGTGTTTGGCCCAACCGGGATTGGCGTACTATATGGAAAAGAAGATCTGCTCAACGCTACCGATCCCTGGCAGGGTGGAGGCAACATGATCAAGGATGTCACCTTCGAGCATACCCTCTATCAGCCTGCGCCCGCAAGATTCGAAGCCGGTACCGGCAATATCGCCGATGCCATCGGTTTGGGGGCCGCCATTGACTACGTAACGGCCATTGGGATGCAAAATATCTCGCTGTATGAGCATTATCTGCTGCAATATGCCACGCGGCTGCTGAAAGACATTCCCGGCCTTCGCCTTATCGGTACAGCTCCGGACAAGGCCGGTGTGCTCTCATTCGTGCTTGATGGATATAGAACGGAAGAGGTGGGCGCTGCCCTGAATGCCAATGGTATTGCTGTTCGGTCCGGCCATCATTGTGCTCAGCCGATCCTTCGCCGCTTTGGCCAGGAATCTACTGTCCGGCCTTCACTCGCACTGTATAATACCTGCGCCGATATCGACGCGCTCATCGCAGTGCTGCACCGGCTGCCGGTGCGGCGATGAAGCGCTGAATTATCCTGACGTCTGATGCTATGTTATCTCGACTTCGTCTGCTGCCGGTCTTGATCGGGGTATTATGGTGCGGGACCTTTTTCCGCAGGCACCCTCCACCTATGCACAGGAAATGGAATCCTGGCGTCAAACAAGGATACGCAATCTGAAAGCAACGAATACGAAGCAGTGTCGACACTTGCTGATCACAGCGTTGCTTATCCAACCCACACCGGCTCGGACAGATTCGCATCTGGAGACCGAAGTCGTCAGCGGTGACATAAGTTTCGGCAACGGCTGGCAGCGTACAAATCCAGCCTATGGGATCCCCGGATATTTGCTGTTGCCTAACGCCATCGGGCGAGTTGCCATCAGAGATCGTAGAAAAAAAATAGAAGGTGCTTTAGCAAGCTAAAACACCCTCTTATAGTGAAAATTCAGGGGTACTGGCTATTTATCCCACCAAACAGTTCCCAATTGAGAGTCGGGATTGCCGCTAACGGTGTATTTGCTGGCGGCTGCATTGGTATTGCTCCCATTGAGACTATATTCAGTACTGCTATAGGATAGTCGTCTGGGAATGGCCGTCTGCCCGGGAGCTGGTGTCAGGACGGGATACCCGGTGCGGCGCCAGTCGGCGAAGCCAAGGTTCCCATTGGGAAAATGGGCGATCCACTCCTGGATATTGATCCGCTTTAATATTTCGGTCGCAGACTGACCCGCTAGCGTCACAGACGCCTGGGCGATATAAGCATTATAATCTGCCGCATTGTACACATTCCACAGCTTCCAGCTCTCCAATATCCCATTTTGATAATTACTATTTACATCGTCGTTCGTCCATCCCAGTTCCGCGGCCTCGGCCCGCGCAAGGAACACTTCACCGGCAGTGATGATATTGATCGGGCTCGTGGCAGTAAGTGTTGATTGCGCAAGGATCCTGGCCCAATTGACATTGGCATTGGAAAAAGCCACTGCATCGTTACGCGTCAAGCCATAGGGGAAGCCAACGGGTGAGCTCCCATAGGAGTTGATGCGGTCATCATTGCTAGAGGTCAGCAGATCAGTCAACGTTTTCGATACCGCATAATCCACTCTGGGTGACGCACCATAATAGAAGTTATACACAGGGTTCAGGAACGTCCCCCCGGGATAGGCAAGAGTATAGTTCTCACCTGTGCCAAGCACACCCCCGTCGGCGCTCAATGCGGCATTGAATTCCAGCTTTCCCGTGGCAGGGTCCGTCTTGCTGAGACGCAAAGCAGCCAGGGCATGGATAGAATTAGCGAATTTTTTCCATTTGGTAGTATTGCCGCTAAAAAGGATATCCCCTTTTACCGTAACGCCATTATCGAACTGCGCCACGGATTGGCTGAGCTCCTTAAATATATCGGTATAGATGCTCTGCTGTGTATCGTAGGCGACAATGCCATTGTCACCCTTTAACGCTCCCTTGTATGGGATATCTCCATAGGCGTCCGTTAAAAAAAGGAAAATATATGCTTTCAATATCCGGGCAATAGCGATCTGGTTATTGTTCGATCCATTGATAGCCGCAGTGACTGCGGTGGTAGTGCCGGAATTATAGTTGATAATGGTTTGGAGGTCGTACAACGCACCCGCATAATATGTCGTCCAGTCCGGCGAATTTTTTGCGTACCTGGAAATATCCGTATACTGTGTCTCTGAAAAATATTGCGCATACAACCCCTCGGAAGTGACAACGCCCCCGGCATCCCATGTATAGCCACCAATCCCCGATAGCACATTGGTGAGGAGCGCGGAAGTCACCGGCTGAGTGGTATTGCCCGGGTTCTGGTTGATATTTCCGAAATCATTGATCTTGCTGCACGCTGCTGAAAGTAAAATGCCCGCCGATAACAATGCATACAGTGCTTTATCGATAATTATTCTCATTGCTTTGGTTTTGAATTAAAAACTGAATTTTACGTTGAATCCGAATGAACGCACCGAAGGCAGCTGTCCGTCCTCTCCCTGCACTCCGGATATCTCCGAAGGATCATAGTTTTTGGCGTCGCTATAGATCAACCATGGGTTTCTTGCCACGACAGATACAGTAGCAGCTTTGATCTTGTCCTTCAAAAGCCCCCAATTTTTTACAGGCAATACATAACCAAGACTTACCTCACGCAGCTTGACATATGACAGCTTATGCACATATGGAGCGGCGATCTTTCCGTAATAGAATTGTTGGAAATAGGTAGCGGCATCTACATAGGTATCTACAGGCGTCTTGCCATCTGCGGAACTCACACCCACAACATGCACACCGCCCCCGGCAGACACGGCATCTCTGACATTCTTTCCTTTGTTGTTGACGGCCGCGGTGTAGTCCAGGTCCCCGGAAAAAGCACCCCAGCTCTCGGAAAGGGAAAAGAACCGGCCGCCAAACTGATATCCGATACTTGCATTGAATATGAAGTTCTTGTAGGTCAACAAGCTTTGCAGGCCGCCCGTGATCTTGGGCACCACAGATCCCCAGTTATAGTTTCCGTCACCGGTGACATAGAGGCCGGTATTGGGATCGACAAGAGGCTGTCCGGAGCTGTTCTTCGTGAGGCCGCCGCCCCTCAGCTGTCCCCAATCCTTATCCAGCACCTGGAAAGCCCTGGCATAACGCGTGCCGGAAGAGCCTGCCGCAAGCAAAAGACTCGATTGGCCTTCGATGATCCGTGTCACGGGGTTCTTTATCAGATACCCGAACGTCTTGGTAAGGGTCCAGTTCAGGTCCTTGCCTGATATCAGTTTGGCATCGACCGCCAGTTCAATCCCCTGGCGCGACACGGTAGCCGCGTTGATCGATTTTCCTGTAAACCCGCTCACCGGGTCGACAGCAATCTGTACCGGCTGGTTTTTCGCCGTTTCATTGTAATAGGTAATATTGAACCCAAGCCGGTTTTTGATCAGTCGAAGCTCCAATCCGGCCTCATAGGACACGATAAGAGAGCCTTTCAGGTTGGGATCGGGCACGTTATCGGGTACGGTCAACAGCGTATTGCCATTCCACTGATTGGCGTTAAGGGTATACGCGATATTGTTTTGATAGATATCCAGGCTGATAGGCTTCTTACCCCAGCTGGCGAAAACCTTCCCGAATGACAGCCACGGGGCAATGTTCCCGGTAAACTCGCTGGCAATGAACGAAACGCCCGCCGAGGGATACACCAGTGAATTGCTGCCCGCCGGAAGAGTAGATGACCAGTCTTTTCTCAGAGAGAACGATGCACTCAAAAATTTCCTAAACTCGATATCGCCGGAGCCAAAAACTGAATTGACGGCCTGATCTCCCCGGTAATTTGCCACATTGGGCTGAGCTTTGGAGTTGTTGATGGCATAATAGTTCGGGATGATCAAGCCATTCACGGTATTGGCGCCGTTGAACCGCTCGCTCACCTGGTAGACATTGCCCCCGGCCAGCAGGTTTACATCAAAATCCCTCAGGACCGACTTGGTATAGGTAGCCAGCAGCTCATAGTTGGTCTCTGAATGAAAGAACTGGCCGGTGACATACGCAGCAAGTCCGCGGCTGGTTTGTGAAGCGCTGGACTGCAGTAGCGAGGTGCTGATATTTTCGATATTAGCCCCCAGCAGGTCCTTTCTTAATGTCGCTTTTAGTTTTAAGCCTGGTGCGATATCCGCAGAAAGGTACACATTGCCATATACGCGATTGCGCGTGGTATGAGCGATCTTGTTACCGAAATAGGAGTAGAAATTATACCAGTAGTTGCCGGTAAAAAAACTGTTGGGGTTGGATGCGGAATAGCCATCCGGATTGTGGTACCAATTCCACGAAGCCAGGGTGCCGGTGGGAGTACGCAGGTTACGAAGCTCTTTCAGTATCTTGATATCAAGATCACGATGCCCCCATTGCGTGAAATTGCCGCTCGACTGGTTAGCATAACTGTCATCGAATTCGCCATCGATGATCTGGCTGGTGTAATTGACATTGAATCCGGCAGAAAAAATGGGGTTTAAAGTGAAGCTGGTACTGGAGCTCAGCGTATTCCTAAGGGAGCTTGTACCCGGGATAATGCCTCGCACAGACTGATTGGTATAGGAGATACGGGTAGCAAAATTGTCGCCTGAACGGGCTAAGCTGACGCTGGTATTGTTTGTTACACCGGTGTAGAAAAAATTGCGGGCATTGTTCGGCTGGGCCACCAATTTGGAGGTGGTGCCTGTGTACTTGGTACCTGGCACCCAGGAGTACCAGGGAACATATTCCTGGCCATCCATCTCCGGTCCCCAACTGGAGTCGTCGGTGAAATCATGGAAAAATTTTCCATCCAATGCCTTCCACTCCACCGGATCCCCCGTTTTATAATGGTACTGTATAAGCTGACCCACCGCGCCGCCTGCATAACGGTTCTGCAGTTTTGGGAGTCGGTATACTTTGTCGATCGTAGTGCCCTGGCTCACATCGAAACTGTTGGTGCCCGGCTTGGATTTTTTAGTCGTCACAATGATAGCCCCGCCCTTTGCCCTGTCCCCAAATAGCGCGGTCGCATTGGCGCCCTTTAGAACAGTCACGGACTCGACGATGTCAGGGTCTATGTCATAGGCTCCGCCAAAGGAAAGGCTGGTGGTCGAACGTGCAAACGCCAGTCCATTAATGGTTACATCATTCACAATGGTGCCATCCACAACATACAATGGCGCAAGGTCGCCGCTCAGGGAAAGCCCTCCCCTGATACGTGGCGCCGTCTGACTGTTCAGCTTTGCCCCCGATTGCGATCGGAACTGAACACCGGCGATCTTTCCGGACAGCGCGTCCGCGAGGTTGATCTGGGGCGTAATATTCAGGTTCTCAGAACTGATCACCTGGGAGCTGAAGGCGGTATTCCGCTGCGATCGCCTGATACCAAATGCCCCCGTAACCACTACCTCTGATAAATTAGTAGCATCCCTGGAAAGCTGCACTTGTATATTGCCGCCGTCTGCGACGGTTTCTCTGGGTGAAAAGCCAAGCGCGCTGATCTGGAGAATGGACTTATCGGGCACCCTGATCGTAAAATCCCCATTCGCATCCGCCACCGTGGCTGCATTGCCGCTCTTCAGCTTCACGCTTGCAAATGGAACGGGACTGCCCTTCTCATCGAGCACCTTGCCCGATATACTACGCGATTGAGCCAGGACCGTGACAAACCACGGTAATAATAATAACAGAATAGAGTAGGTCTTTTTTCTCATTGACTTTTAAAATTTAGTTAGTTGTATAAAATACACGCACAATGGAGCCAAATGGCGACAAAGGCGCATTAAAACAGCAGGTACTGCCGGGAACCCCATAACTGGCAAGTGGTAAAGCAATATAAATAGCAAGACCTTGGCGCCCAAAAAACAGCGCCGACGAGTAAGTGATATGTGTTGACAGTGACGTTCAAATAGGAGGAAGGGTAATAGGGGTACGCGATATTATGATCCAAAATTATGTCAACTCTATTACTCTACCAAATTAGTAGACTAATAATTTTAAATATTATCCCTATTCAATGATGATGCCGATGTTATAAAAAAGTTTACCGGCTGGTTTGAACGGAAGGTCGGCTGTTCATCTTATAGCTGTCTTTGATCGCTACAACAGGGCAATCTGAAATAATTTACTTTATTTCGCTCATTCGCCAACTTCATTTGTCAGTACTGGTATGTCCGATAAAAATTTCATTGGACACTGTAATCATTCGAAATTTATTTCCGGGCTGATGTCTTTTATAAGCATTATAGGACAATGCCGCAGGCCATAAATTCCTGTCCCAATAGTATACTTCCGGTCTTTGACCTTTAAAAGCCTGGTGCCGGTCAAATCCTGCATGCACATAACAGTTATTAAATTCATCGATATAGTACAAATGTTGATGAGAAAAGAAGTGACGGTGGCTCTCAGGTATATCTGACGGATTCAGGGCCGTCTTATAACCACTGCCGGTTTGAAGAATCATATCTTCCTTACCGAGGAGTCGTAAATAAGACCTGGCGGTTGCAGCCCCGCCCTGTCTCCATTGATCGGGATGATATGCTGTTTGTATAAATTGATTCAACCATTCATTATGATTGCCTTTTATGGCTATCAGATTACGTATTGTCAACAACTCTTCGACACATTCATATACCTCGTTCCAACCGTCCGCTATATCTCCCAATTGTATCAACGTATCTCTATCGAATGGGGATCTTTCAAGGCATTGCCGCAAGGACTTGTATCCACCATGTATGTCCCCCATCACAAATGTTCTCGTAACATTATCTATTCACCATATTTTAAAAGAAATTCCGGATTTATTACTTTGAATGTCACACGGCCGTTGTTGAAGTTTTCATTGGACAACAGCAAATCGATTGTCTCCGTTAACGGACGGATCACAATCCCTTCAGCCCATGTATCTGGCCGTAAAGCACTCCGGATCATCGACATCTGCACAATCGAGTCTATGTCATCAGCGAGATGATAATCAGCCGTCAGAATAGGAACCATCGGCAATTCCAGCTGCTGGCATATTTTTATGAATCGATCCAATGAAAGATATTCGAAACGATCGATGTCAAAGATATTGAAGAAACGAACGGTTTGCCCCTTTATTCGCAATTTATTGCCCTGTATACCTTCTCCGATAAGTTCACCTTGAAGAGCGTAATTACCATTCAATCTCATCAGCTTATTCTCAATATCCATCTGCCTGGCAACCTTCCAAAAACTATTCGTATCATCTTCCAACAATTCCATGTTGCGGCTGCAAACGCCAAATTCATGATTATTTACATAAAAGGTCGCGGAGCTTCCATCCAATTTCTCTGAGATATAACATCTCTCACCTTTATACTTACTTAGCAGCTGCTGTAACACCTGAACCCTGGTTTCATCAGTCTTAGGAATAAAAGAAGGAAACCGGCCTTTCATAATACCGCTTAAACAGGCAGGAACCGGCGGTTCATATTTCGTAATTCCCAGGATGTCTGTGCAGTCGATATTTTCCTCCAATGCAACTCCGTCCGGTAGGATGGAAAGCGGAAAGCAAATACCTTGCGATATCTGTCCACGCAGCCTTATCGTTTTAATTCTCATCCCCCGGGATTTAAGGAACTCAAATTCGGGTCGGTCAGGCATCAAACTATCGATTTCGCAGTAAACGCATAAATCACCTGCCTTGAATTCATCCTTCTTCACAACCAGCTGCCAGCCCAATACTGTTGCTTTCTCGATGGCATCGGCGCCTTCAATTGCTTCCAATGATTTGATCATTTGGATACTTGCTAATTTTCTCATACATCATGATTTTAAGAGGTCGCCGATAGTCAATACGATCCAATCATGCTATAGAATCGCATGTAGTAAAATATTAATTGAAGATCGTGAAGACCAGCAAGCTCCCCGATAGCTTGTCACGTGATGAGAATTTCCGCTGCCTCATATCTGTTAGCAACAGAGTGAGCAGAAGAAGAAATGAATTCCCGATGTAGCAAGGAAGTGTGTAGCAAAGCTAAGTAAAATGAATTATTCACAAAATTGTTCTTTGGGATCGATATTCGAGGATTTGCCAAGCGGCGGTGAAAAGCAAATATTAGCCAATAAATCAAAAAAGTGGTAATTATTGAAAATCCTATTTACCTCTACTTTGTCAGATTCGTAAATAGAATAGATTTTCAAGGGAACGCTTGCGGAACGGCTGTTTTCGCAGAATCAGCCGGATTAATCTTTCAATAGGGTTTTCATTGATAATGGATTTAAGCCGGATGAGCCTAAGAATATCTCCTGCTGATAGTCTGAGTCGGTTATGTTTTTTTTGCCGCAGCTTTTCGGTATTGATGAAGAGCTGAGTCAGCGTACATAAAGCCATGTGTCGCGTCCATCCCTCTTCGCTTCTGGTTTGGTATTCATTCAGGCCCAGTTCCATCTTTGCTTTCCGTAGCGCCTGCTCAATAAAATAGCGCTTACATTGCCGGTAAGCCAGCGTGCGGGTACGGATATATTTGGGCGCATGGCAGAGACTGTATTTGATTGTTCCATCCGGGTCCTTTCGAATCAGCAGGATCAGTTTTAGTTTTTTGCCCGTCAATGGGTTGAGAATATAGACATCCTTTCGATGGAACCTGGCTTTCAGTTTCCCCTTGCTTTGGTGACGGACCTGGATGGTCTGCCAGTCGCCTCTGCCCAGCGAGCGGCTATACACTCTAATGGAGATCGGCTCCTCTGTTGGTCGGGCATGGATGGGTTTTCTTCCTGGCATTCCCTTCCTCTTCGGTACTCGCATTTGAAAAGGCTTTAACCATACCTGATGGGCGTCTGGCACATCGGCAATAAATTCCTGCCCCATCTTTACTAGACTGCCTAACAACGCAGTCTCCCGGCCATAGAAGGCATCGAACCCTATCCACTGAACAGCGATCTTCAACTCCTGGATGACATGATGGATAATCGACCGGACATGATCTATTTTACTAACGGCCTGATCTGGGTAATACAATTTTGCCTGCACCAGGTTGACCATTGAGCCCGCACTCAATGCTCCAAATACTCCCCCTGACAGTTATCCACTTTGCCTGCGTCAACAGGTGATGTAATTGCTGGTCATTGACTTCTTCTAATTCCAATGCCATTGACTGACAATTGCGCCTCCGCGTTGTCATCAGTCCCCTGGCATAGACCTGCGCTGTCCGGGCAACACTGCGAGTGGCCGACCGAAAGTAGTCCTCGTATCCCTTAAAAAAAGAACTGAACCGGCTCCTATGAGTGAAACATCCTGTATCTTCGACTCATAGATAACTTTTTGTTGTTTTAAATAGCCCCAGCTTTTTCCATGAGAGGGGGCTATTTTTTTGCTCGAACGCAATTTACGCGCATTCCTTCCTCCACATCACTTTCAGCCGAATTTTATTCTCTACTTTTAATGTGACAATGTAGAGTTACGCTAAAAGCATTTTCATTTTGCTGGTTGCAAATCGTTACAGGAATGCCTGTGTGGCTTCATTCGATTGAAGCCTCTTTGATTTTTGTGTGCAAGGCTTGAATTCTCTAATGTGCCTACCCAATAGGTTTCAAACCAGGCAAGTCCTGATAGTAAGAGCGTTAAGATTATCAACAATGCTAGGCAAAATAAAAAAGCCTTCAAATACAGATGTTTGAAGGCTTTTGTGACCCGTCAGGACTGCTGAATGTTGTTGATTTCCAATTATTTAAGCGTTTTGTCGATCTCAAACCGCAAAAAGCAGCCATTATTACCTCTTTTTATGTGGGTGAATTTGACTTTACGAAGACAGGGTATTGATTTATTTCATCTAATTCTACCTTATCTCAATTTTGATGTAATTACCGGGAAATATTTTTTTAAATTTGTACAAATGACGCATTTATGTCGATAGCCTTAAATGATGCACAATTGGAAATATTGAAATTGTTCCGGCACAACCAGTCTGCCGAAGATTTGAAAGAATTGAAGTCCCTGCTAATCACCTATTTGTCCGACAAAGTATCCAGGGAGGCGGATAAGGCATTCGATGAAAGGGGATATTCTGCTTCCATCTTCGAAAAATGGAAATCGGAGCACTTTCGTAAATCCTCCCATCCATGACATTCGTATTGGACTGCAATATTCTTGTGGTCTGTCTCACTTCAAGATCTCCCTATCACTATATATACCGCGCTCTTATCGAAGGCAAATTCGATCTATTGATCTCAACCGAGATCTTGTTGGAATATGAGGAAGTCATTCAGCAGAAGTATGGGGACAAGACCGCATTTGCCTTTATTTCTTTGTTGGAGGAACTGCCTAATGTTCACGTGGTCACTCCCTATTACAGGTGGCTGCTCATTGATGCCGATCCGGATGACAATAAATATTGTGATTGTGCAATCGCAGGTAAGGCTATGTATATAGTCACTGAGGATAAGCATTTCAATACGTTGAAAGCACTATCCTTTCCTAAGCTGAAAACGATCAATATCGATGAGTTTTTTAATTTGATTCAATAGCGCCTTTATTCAAATTGCAAGGAGATAACTTTCCGATATTTACAAAAAGTGGTATGAATACTTCTGCAAGTAATAGGTTTGATGCGATCGAAAGGGTTTGGATAAATATGCATCATTTGAGTCTCAGTTGAGTGCTTTGCTTGATATTATTGAAGCAAAGATTGATTTGTTCCGCCCGCTTTGTGAAAAATATTATTGTGAATTTGCCTGTGGCGTGTTTATTCGATATGATAATGACGAAAGTACTCCATCCTTACATTTGGATGCTCGGTACACCCGGCTGGTTAGGGAATTGAATATTGAGTTTGACATCGATTTATATTGTTTTTCCAATAGTGAGGATTGAGATTGTCAAATCTATCAGTCTTTTGGCAGTTTAATCGGCGCCAAAGTCGTGTCTCCCAATTTGCTTGCAATAAATTCCAACAAAGTATATTCTTCAATCGATGTGGGCGCAACTGGGGTATATCTTGAGTATGGTCCATGAAGACCGCAACAATCCATGCCATTTACAACTTGGGGATGGTAAGCTTCAACTATAACTTTTGTCATTGAGTCGTTTGCTTTGTCAAGTTTGACTATATAATTTGAAATGAATTCTAATGGATGGTCTTTTGAAAAATAGTACTTTGAGAACCATAATTGCCCGAGAGTCCCTAAAAAAATATCATTTTTAGTATTAGGCATTGAGAAGTATTCTTTGCTAAATAAGGTGTCTTTGCTGGTTTCTGCTTTGAAGACGCAGGGGAAGTTTCGGTCTTTCAAAAGTGCATCAATAAATATTTCGCTTAAAATGGAGTCCTTTATTTGGTTTTCTATTGTGAATAATGAAATAATAGTGTCCTTGAGTTTGTCAGGTCTAAATTTAAACGTATGCTCAGGGGTATTCTTTTCGGGAAATGCTCTTGCTTGAATGGGCTCCTGATATTGAGCCCAACAGGTCATTAAATCAAATAGAAAGAATGCACCAGTTAGATAATAGCGAAGTATTTTCATTTGTCGTTCAATAGATGGCGATAGAAATTTATGCCAATATTAGCAAAAGCGAAAAAAAGGATACAAATTCGGTTCATGGGGAACAAATAAGGCTTGTAAGTCAAATATTTACAAGGCCAGGAAAATGCGTGGGATGGGCGTGCTCCGAACCGATAGCTTTCGTACACTGCCTAAATGCCACTCAGTTTTTGAAAGATCGATTCTCTTTGAAAATTAGGATAGAGAGAGACAAGACATCTCCCTCCTCTTCTCCCATATCTCCTGCATCTTCTTCCCGGCTTCCTCCGGCGTGATCCGTATATATTTATAAAAATCCTTCAGGCTTTTATGACCGCTGATCTTCATGATCAGCTCCGACGGCGTACCTGCCAGGAACTCATTCGTGCAGAAGGAGCGGCGGCATGTGTGAGAAGTGATCCAGGCATATTTGGGTTTTGTAACAACAATATCCTGGTTGCCCTTCTTATAGGATGCTTTAATGGGAATATTGATGCCTGCCAGCTGGCCTATTTTCTTAATATGCCTATTCAACTCCTCGTTTGTCGTTTTTGGGATCTTATTTTTAAAGCGATTTACGATAATGTCATAAGCTGTGGAACGCAAGGGGATAACGACCCAATGATCAGACTTCCCCTGCTTTTTATAAAGCATCCCGTTGCGGATGTCCTCCGGGCGGATACTGCTGTAGTCGGAGAACCGTAACCCAGTCAGGCATCCCAGGACGAACATATTGCGGAAACGATCCAGATGGGGATCTGCGGACAAGTCAACTTTGCATATGGCATCAATTTCTGTGGAGGTTAGGTAAATAGCATCCGTTTCTTCGTCGAGTATCTTGAAATCCGTCAGATCGATGGGGGCAATGATTTTACGCCTTACCCTGTCCCGGACAAAAATGCGGAGCTGCTTGATGCTGGTGCCGATTGAGTTCCTTTTAAGCCCACGAATGGAAATATTTCGACGCATATGGGTATGATCATAGGTCAGGTAATTCACAAAGGATTCATAGAAATTGAAGTCCAGACCGGAAAACTCTATCTTTTGCCTTTGGAACCGCTGGAAGGCGATGAGACGGTTTTTCATCACCTTGTAGGTCCGGATCATCCCAGGACTCACCTTTCTGGATTTAGCTTTGATATAGTCGTCCAGCTGGTAAAAGAAATCTTGGTTGACTCCGGGTTTGCCGTCAGCAGGTTTCGCAACAGCACCCGCCTTTTCCGATAGATCGGATCTGCCAGCAGATGGATTCCAGGTTTTTTTCAGAACAGGAATGGGATCGGGGACTTCCTCTTTCAGGGCAGCGTTGACAATATCCTCTGCTGCCCGTATCATTTTCTGCAGCTGTGCGTTCAGCTGTTCGGCCTGGCCGAATTCGGGCGGCAATTCCGGCGAAATACGTGATAGCCTTTTGTTCCAATAGCGGGGTGGGAGAGAGAGGTCGGTAGGCAGCAGCGTGCGCCTGTCGGAAGAGTAGCAATACTGGATGCAAATGACGGCAGTGCCATCCTTTCTGAGCCTGCGGTCGATGACCGGTTTAATAGGTAAAAACATAATTTTGTCGATTTTTGTCGATCTAAATAATGTTCACCCAAATAAAGGTACGAAGAAGAATTCCCAGGCCCCTGTTACAAAATACTGAAAATCAACCCTTCCAAAGTAAGAAGAAGTAAAATGAAAAAAGGATTACTTCGTGTAATCCTTCTTGTTAGTGACCCCGTCAGGATTACCAGAGCCGCCTGCAAGCGGCCTCCGCAGATCCTCTCGCATTGGCCTAACCCAAAGCCTCCCGGTCCGCATTCGCCTCCCGCGGCTTTTTTGCCGCTCCACGTTTGCGAGCAAGCTCGCACGCTGCGCAACAAAAAAGCCGGCCAGACTTCGTCTGGTCGGCTTTGTGACCCTGTTCGGATTTTTCTCCAACCATATTCATCAAGACCTGAAGTCTTTTTTTACCCTTAAATCATTGATGATTAAATCATAACAGGTTTTTGTTTGCCGTTTGAAAACAGCTGCTTCCATTTTGGGGGAGGTCACTTTTAATTCACAGAGAGTTTTTTTCGTAATAGCCACAAGATTGCATTACAGTATGGCTTGAATTTTGAATTCTCGTCTTTCTCACTATATCCTTGGATCATTCTCGTAATGAAAGCCCTATTGTAGTTAGCTTTCTTTATAGCAAGGGCAGCGCCTAAAAGTGCAGCCCTTCGATTTGATATCAAAACAGAATTATTGAGGTTTAAAATCTCCACAACATCCCTATAGTAATTTGGTGGGTAAGATATTTTTCCATTAGAAAAATACCCAATAATTTGTTCGCAGTTATTTCTTGCATCAGTAGGATTTATGACAATTTCTTCGTCCTCCTTTCTGGTATCACAATGCTTATCTGAGCAAAAATTGCCGGTACAGGCGGCAAAAAGGTTAGCGTAATTCATTATCAAATCGGCATACCTTCTCGGCTTAAAATGTTCAACTTTCATTCTCTCTGAATTTATTTGACTCATGCAGTAGCAGCACAAATATCCTTGCTCTTGCAATAGCGATGCCTTTAATTCGGGTATTGCCTGAAATTCCACCCCGGGGGTTCTCTTATAATCTCTCCATGCCTGCGGCTCTTCTTGTTTTATAATAAATTTCATTTTCTATTCACCTTTGAAAAATATTAACATAGTTTCAGCTCTTGTCAATTCCGGATCGTCTTGATACTTCCTTTTTAACTCGTCCAGCAAACTTAATGCAGAATCATAATTTGCTGAATCAATTAATTCAAATAAGTGATCAAATTGTTCCTGGACTTCAGGAACTCGCTCATTTCCTCCCATAATAGCCGAGAGATTAAAACCATATTCACGACCATAATAGCCTGCCTCCATAAAAGTGGCCTTGCCATCTTTCATTTTGAACAGATTCCCTTCTTTCAAATTGGAAAGCATGATAGTGGAATGAGAAGCAATTAAAAATTGCGGCTGATCATCTCCTAGCTCAATATAATCGAATACACCTTTGAGAAAAGTTGCCTGCCATTGGGGATGTAGATAGGTGTCTGGCTCGTCAAGCAACAGCAATGTGTTTCGTTCTATCAATAGCTCGTTGATGGCCTTAATGGTAATTAATTGTTGCTCTCCTTCACTGAGATCATTGTGAGAAATGGCAATCGTATTCTTATTCATGAATAACTGAATATCGCCCAACATATCTGAGGCATGAAGCATATGCAGCATGTAAAAAAGCTTTTTTTCTTCGCCATAGAACTCTCTTAAGCCATACCAATCTTTCAAATGGAAATTATACAATATGTCATCAGAATCTGCATAGCCGTATGTTTCATTATAAGAAAATCTTTTAATAACATCTAAAAAGCCTCTCAATAACCCTTCTGCTCCCCAAAATTTCTCAGGTCCTTCACCAGATTTCCATTGTCGCCGTTTAATGATTAAAGAAAGTGGGATGTCTTCGGGTATCTGAATACCTAAATCATCAAGAAAAAATTGATTAATCCTTTCGTTGTACTCAAATGAATATAGAGAGGCAAGTAAAATATCAAAGTGATGTTTCTGTATATAGAGCATGGGTAAAATTCCAACTCTTGAATAAAGATCATCAGCTGAAGTGTTGATATCAGTTTCGGATTTTACTCTCAAAAGTCTTTCCTTATAAAGATCTTCATGTTCCTTACATAGAAGTTGCATTGTTTCAAACCAGCCGGAATAGTATACTAATATATTTACTGGCAACAAACCTTCAATCCCATGACGTTCGATAAGCTCTTTAGTTGAATAGGTATAATTGCCTGTTGAAAGTGACCAGAATTGGTTATTATCTCTTTGACCTTTTAAATTTACATCTAAGTAATCTGTTGCAAATTCGCTAACGGTACTTGATTCAGAAATGATCTTTTCAAGACGTAGTTCATAAATAATCTCAAATTCAAATGGGGGAGTTTCGTTCTTTTTCTCTACGAAATTTAAGTGGGCACATCTGAAGATCCAAGCAATCGCTTCGAATAAAGTAGACTTGCCAGAACCATTTTCACCAATGAATAAAGTGATGGGTTTATTAATAGTAATTTTAAAATCTTTTAATGATTTATAGTCCTTTATATATAAATATTTTATTTTCATATTTATCCATTTAAAGTTAACGATATCGATAGTAATTATGACCCACAATGAACGGTCGAAAACTGTTGCAGCTCTTCTCTGATGAGCTCTTGCAGACTGTGTACAAACAAACGAATATAGCGATCACTGTACTTTTATGCCATGGTCTAAAAAAATTTGTGATTCAAAATAAGCTGTTGCCTCAATAAACAATTCTTCTGCTCTTTTCTCAAAGAGCTTCTTTTTCCTCAACAGTTCATTTATTTCATTTGCTATCTTCTGTTGAATTGAAATAGGAGGGGTGATAACTGGAAATTCGAGAAATTCGTTACTATTAATACTTTCAACAGTTACGCCGACTTTTGAGGCTCTTTCCAGTACTGCCTTTTGAAAAACGGATAAATAATACAATAAATAATAACTATCAATTTCTGCATTAGGTACTAAGGCTTTAAGGTCCTGATTGATGCAGGCTTCTATTTTTGTAAGTGCTACAGGAAAGCTATGCTTTAATATTCCACTTCGAAAAACACAAAGAAGTGTTCCTTTGGGGTAAACCTTTAATCTTGATTTTTTTAACCCGGTTTCAGTAATTTTATCCTCTGAACGTTCAATAAATAATTCTTTCATGTCCTTCGGAGAAATCCAATTAATACTTCCATTCCAAAAATCCTTCCTTGATTTAGAAGGAGTAGCGCCCCCCTCAAATCGATTAATCAGTTCTTTTATTCTTCTACTTGGATAATTAGAATTCTTAAAATTATAAGTTGAATCTCTATTCAAAAAACTTATAGACCATCGCTCAAGATTTTTATACCGGATAATCCTGAAACGTTGTTTTGCTTCCCTTTGATTTGTCTTTTCGACTCCCAATCTTGAACAAACTAAACGCTCAATATCGGAATCAATATTAGAGGCATTCTTTACTAATTCATTTCCTTTTTTGATTTTACTATTAAAGTCATCAACCAAAAGACCCTGATTAAGAATCGATGGAACCGGAATTTTAAAACTAAGAAATGCTTTTTCATCTACCCGTTGTCTTCCAGTCGTACCTGAACTAGCACGCTGGCACAACTCGGCAAAATGTTTGGTGCCAGTAATCAATACAAAGAATTCGGGCACAACTATGTTAGTATTGATATTGTAACTCAAAAAATCCTGGGTAGTAATTGCTCCATCTAGTTCGGGCGGGACAATACCAAATGCTCCATTGCGTGCATCTATCTTACTCATAATAAACTGGCCGGCAGATACTCGAAATTGATTTTTAGTGCCAATGTCTTTACCCAGAATAAATTCATCGCCACGCTGCACTACACCCTTGCCATACAGCTTGATGGTCACCTGCTTATAAGCTTTTGAATCATTCAAGACTTCTTTTTCCCTGTTACGTATTAGTAGTGAGCCTATTGGCATAAGAGAATAACTATCCTTATACTGCAATTGATTTCTCAGAATAAATGAAGCACTCCAATTAGAAAGATCTTTGAACCGTGCCTCGTGTATATATTTGTATCCAACTTTAGCCTGCATAGGTGTTGTAAAAAATTTCTGGTTCACTAACAATCATTCCCTCAATTAGGGTTGACCGGAACATATTCCCTTCTTCATCTATTGGATATGTGACTTCCTTTTTTGTTTTCTGCCATAAACCAGTTGATTCACGATAGGCTCTAAACTCTTTAGCTACATCCTCTAGCTCATTTTCACAAGGCGCGCCAGTGCTGCTGATTCCTGCTTTTTCTACTTCAATCACCGGTATTGAATAGTCTAATTTTTCCTTCACTGAAACCTTTATTTCAATACTTATTAGATCGCCAAGTTCACGCAGGGCCTCTTTATACTTTGCATTTAGGTTTTTTAATTCTGTAGCATTTTTATTTGCTTTCAATCTTGTTTGCTGCATTTCGAAATCTTTCTTTAGCTTTTCCACCTTAGGTTTGTGTTTGTGCTTAACCTCCTTGGTCACCAGCTTTATTGTTTCCTCATAATGAATAGCTTCTTCCTCCGTAAATTTTTTTAAGAAGAGTAAGCTAGGCTTCACAGTAGCACCGGAAGCAATGAATACATCCTGTGGGATTGAAGTTATGTTTATTATTTTAGCTTTCCCTTCAATGAAGTCGCGAATTTTTTGAAGAGCACTGTTGTTAAGTACGCCTTCGGGCAGCACAATTCCTAATCGCCCCCCTGGTTTAAGTAAATTCAAACAGCGTTCCATAAAAAGAACTTCTGTTAGACCAGTCCAAGCTCCCACTTCAAAAATTTCAAGAAGGGATTTGCCACGACTTTTTCCGTGACCATTATCGTAAGTTACCCAATCCTGAAGCTGTTTTACGACTTTTGTCCGGTACTCAGAACCATAGCGACTAGTATAGTAGGAGACCTTATCCTCTGAAGGTATGTCAGACGAAGTGACTTTTAAACTTGAATTTACCCTGGAACCAAATGGAGGATTCGTAAGTATTACATCAAAACGGCCATCAAATATTCCATTGACATTTAATAGTCCATCATGATGATGCACACCACCGTGGCCGTCACCATGCATGATCATATTCATTTTCGCTGTACGTGCCATGCGCGGATTGGCATCCGTACCAAAGATGCAATCGTAAGAAAGTGTTTTGAGACGACTTTTGGGATTGTTTATATCTAACTCAAAATTTAGCTTTGCAAAAAGGTTATCTACTTTTTGAGCAATTTGTTCTTGTTTTTTTTCTGTAAGCCTGTCATATTCACTATTAAAATACTGCTCTTTGATTTTCTCTTTTTGTTTTTGAACATCCTTTTCAATATTATCCCTTACATATTCAAAAGCCTTTATCAGAAAACCACCGCTACCACAACATGGGTCACAGATGATCTCCCCCTCGGCAGGATCTAGAACATCGACCATGTAATCTACAATGGTACGAGGTGTAAAGAATTGCCCTAACTCACCCCTAAAGGTTCTACCAAGGAACTCTTCAAAGGCTATACCTTTGACATCGTCAGACGTATCGGAAAGATTATATTTTTCTAATTCCTTAACAATTTGCAGGAAACTGGTTTCCCTTATTTTAATACTATCATTAGGGTCAAAAATTTCGTCTTGTGCAAAAACCCTTTTTGTTTGATCAAAGAAATATTGATAAAATGGTTTGCTAACGCCTCCCGTAGTTTCTTTATAAGCATCCCTTAGAATTTTGAATTTTTCCTCAGAGAAAAGAGCCTTCGTTTTTGCTTGCTCCCGTTCATAGCGTATTTTCATGAACAAGATTTTACTGATTTCATCGAAGGCGGCTTCTGGAGAAAGCTTATCGTTATTCCGGATGATGTTATGACACTTGAAAAGCAATTTGCTAAACTCATCCCGAGTGAATGCCTTTGTTTTAGTAAGCAGCTCGTCAATTTTCTTTTTATCAAATAGCTCCTTCGCGTTTGGAATTTCAATGACTTCCTCTAGATTCTTAGGCATCTTTCCTTTGATAACCCTGAAAAACTTTGTATCTTTTAGATTGGTGGTTATAAAAAAATCCGCACCGGCCCACGAAGCATAGTTATACCCTTGATAATAATCTTCTTCCCGGATGGAGATTTGCTCTGCTTTACATTCCACTACAATAACAGGGCTTGCATCAGAACTCCGTTCTTCCTTTGATTTCCAGATAACAATATCCGCTCTAGCTTTTCCTTGCCCGCGTTTTGAATTGTTTACCTTTACTTCCTGAGCCATTTGATCCAAGGAATAACCGTAGCGGTTTACCAAGTGAACGATATATTCTTGTCGTACTTCTTCTTCAGGAGTGCAGATAAGGTCTTTACCCAATAGGGGAGCAAAAATCTTGCTTCCATTCTTTTTTATTTCAAGTGCCATAATTCGCGAGTTATATTCCTTTAGTCCTTCAGTTTTTTCAAAGCTAGTTTGATTGCTTCAGCCGCTTGCGGCGAATCACCCATTTCCTGTAAGATTTTATCGCTGAGGTAAACGGTTAACAGGTGATCCTTGTCAATTTTGTAAAAATCGGCAAACTGCTCTATCTGTTTTTGTGTAGGAAGTCTTTCCCCTTTTTCATATTTGCTCACTATAGAAGGGTCTAAACCTAATGCTGCCCCTACTTCTCTAAGGAGAAGTTGTTTGTTTTCCCTTGACTTACTTAGAATGCCTGCTACCGTCTCCAATTGGTCAGAATTTAGCTGGACAAATAATGACCAAATATAAGTAAATAAGTTTAAAAGATTAAAGGTAGGATAAACGGGAAGGGAATAGAAGAATTTTATCAATATACATATATCCACTTGATAGTCTAGATCGATAAACCTAATCTGATCTTGTCCAGTTCTGTCCGTAGCTGGTCAATCAGTTGGTCTCTTTTGACAATCTCATCTTTAAAATAGGAGATGATCTCCTTTACCGGCTCCCCCAGCTGGTGTGTTTTCTGATCCGGATCCGCGTATAATAAAGCTTTCTCATTAAACCTCTCAATAGCTTCAACAGAAACGCCCAAAACTTTAGCGACCGCTTCCAGCTTAGAGGACGACACGTTCATCTTTCCCTCCAATTTGGATATATTCTGCTGCGAGATGCCCATTTTTTGGGCAAAGACCTCTTGTTTCATGCCTTGCAATAGCCGGATGGCCCGGATGTTTCGCCCGATATGTACTTCGCTCATAGGTAAGGGTGTTTAAAGGTTATAAGTAGGGATGTAGCCTACACCTTTTGTAGATGTAATTTACAAATGTAAAACATTGATAATCAATAAAATAATTTTATATCTTGCATTCATTACAACAGAGGCTTCTATAAGCCTCCGGTAAACATTATTTTTGACGTTCTTCATGACCTGAAGAACCTCACTATAAGTCTCACATCGAAAACCGCGAATTTTCAGCAGATGAGATGGTAGTGACAGCCCGCTCTATACCATATAGGGTGGGCCCCTATCAGCTTATCATCTGCGGGCCCTCGCGGTGCCTCGATGTGGTAAGACGGGGCCCGCCCTTTATGTTTCCTTCCTTCTCCCCCCGCTTACATTGGACTTCCATTGTTTAACACTCAATGTAAATGTCCATGCTGGTATCTACACTGCCACTATGGGGCTGTGTATTGCCCCTGTGTTACCTGTTATGTTCGACGAAGCATCGCCGGTGGGTGCGATCGGTGTCAATCCGTACCCCTTTCTTATTATCTACGGGTCGTACCCTTACTTGTCCCAAAAAGAAGGAACGGTATCCCTCCTTCATCGAAAGGAGCAACCGGCAGTACCGGGCAAACCGATCAAAAGCCTTGTCCGCCCTCATCGGTAAGAATTTTCGAACCCTGCGCGGCCATCGGCGACTCTCTCTTGAACACGTAGCAGGATGTACAGGAATCCCTGCAGACGTGCTGCGCCAGCTCGAATCCGGCACCCTGGAAATTACCCCCAGCTTGCTGGTGATCATTTGCGATTATTTCGGTGTGGTGATCGACTGCATGGTCTACCAGGATTTGTCCATCGAACAATAGAATAGATATGAAGAGGACTACTCCGGTCTTCAGAAAGGTGACCGTATTTGAATTATCACAATCCGCTAAAGACGTTGTCATCTTCACCTTGGTACGGCTAGAAGGCGATTTTCTGGACCAGTTGGGATTTACCCGGCAGGCCCCGATTACCATTTATCAGGAAGGTCACAAGCTGATCCTGCTGCGGGAAGCAGTTGATGAAAACAATAAAGATTGCCGGGAAACCTGAACCCTATGTAAAAGCAGGAGAAGGAAACATCCGTGCAAGGGAGTACCGGCATCTTTCATGTGTCCAAATTATTAATACAGTACAATTATGAAAAAAGATTTTATAGCATTCCTCCAGGAGAATCTTAGATACCTGGGATTTGGCGAATCCGCATCCGGCACTGAAAAATTGGAGCAGGAAATGGAAAAAGGGCAGAAAGAATTTCAGCTAACGACCGAAGCCCATTTTGATGAATGGAGCAAGATGGAAGCCACGCTTTATTTTCGCAAATCGGAGAATGATCAAAAATATTTCTTTATTCGGTATGACGCTTCATTGCAGTATCCTGACAACTCGGAGCACAACAAGCTGCAAACTTTTTATATCCACAACGGAGCAGGTGTCACGTTTAAAGAGGCGTACAACCTCTTAGAAGGTCGAGCAGTATATAAGCACCTTACTGATTCGGATGAAATGAAATACCATGCCTGGATACAACTGAATTTTATGGAAATAATGCCTAACAATAATTACAAGATTCGCCAATTCAGGGAAGGGCATGGCTATGATCTGGAAAGGGTTCTGTATGATTACCCTATAAAAGAGTTAGAAGACGATGACCTGAGAGCGAACCTTATCCGAAGTCTCCAAAAGGGCAATCTCCACCTGGTCACTTTCGCAAAGGAGCGGAAGAAGGAGAAAATGTATATCGCCGCTTGCCCGCAATCCAAGACAATTGTGATTTGTTCTACGCCATTTTTGATGCACCATGAAGGAAAAATCTACCGATAATGCAAAAATGCTGGCCCAACAAAAGAGACGGGCCAATCGCCTCAATTCCATCAAAAACGGTATCGAGGGCGGGACGATCAAAGAGTTCGAGCAAATGTTTGCGATCATCACGGAGACGAGAATGTCGATGGAGATGGGTATATCCTTTGCGGCCTTTCGTAAGAAATGGCAAGATCCCACCGATTTTACGGTCAAAGAAATAATGCGCTTTGCTGCTTTATTTGGCGTGAAATATAACACCATGTCTGACTTCCTCATACACAAAGTAAAAGCGAAGTCCAAAAGCAGTGTATTCCGAGACTAATGAATCCAACATTTATTCGATTTTAAATTTTCACAACAGTAAAAAGTAAAGTATGCGTTCTGAAGAAAAGCAATCTCAACAGGTGGTGATCCTTGATAAAGAAGGGAAGCAAATAACACCCAATCGGGAAAAAAAAGTAAATAGGAACACTAGCCCACTCAAAACGAGCACAAAACTTTCCAACCGTGGACGAATAGCCGTCATCGTGGTTGAGATCGATGTATTCTTTATTGAGTAAGACCACGGCCTTTCAGAATAATCCGTACCCTTCTTTGTCTCCTTTAATGATACCCGGGTGCCCGTAATTGGACAACGGGTATTATTTTTTATCTGAATGTTCCCTCCCGCTGGCAATAGTAGTCATTGTTATCCGGCTGCTGTTTGAAAAGCTCGCCATTGATCCCGAATGATTTCCAATCATTCCGCAAACCCTCCCTAATCTTTCCCTATACCTACCTACAGACACCTTGCCCATGGTATTCTGAGGGAGGAGAAAAAAGTAAAAATAATGTTATTTATATTTGTATTTTAAAATAACATTTTTATATTTACGGTATGGATACCCTAAAAAAAGCCAAAAAAATAACCGTCAAATTCTTCCTTAACCAACTGTTGGAGCCCGCTACCAATGATAAGGGAAAAGAGGCTTATCCCTTGTATATCCAGGTGACCTATAACCGGAAGAATATGCAGTTAAAGAGTAAGTATGCCGAGTATTACTACGATTTAAAGGAAGTGAAACCAGGGCTAATGGAATTTGAAGAAAGAATATTGCAAAAAATTGTTACCCACGAGAAAAGCGAGACGAAAGGAGAATACGATCTGAAAGGGTTGAAGCGTAAATATGAAGTCTATTCCTTGTCAATCCATGAGGCCGTCGAGGATTATCTAAAACCCAAATTGCGGCTGGCCATTCTGAAAACGAATGACGAGCTGACCGGCGTGCTCAATTTCACTGCTCCGCAGGCAACAACCGCCCTACTTCATAAAGGTGCGCGGCGATTGTTTCCCGACTTTGACCGTTATCTGGGAGCAAAACTCCAGACTGAGTTAGCTGCTTATGAGCAATACCGGCAATTGTATAAAGAGCCCTTTTTCACGTATACGTTTCCTGCGATCATTGATTGGGTGGACGGTAGCTATCGCGGGGAATTATACAAGAAATTAAACGCTGTATACAAAAATAATCCCGGCGCTATCAAAGGGATAGTAGCATTGATCGAACATGCAGTAACAGAAAAACTGCGGCAATTAGGCGAGTAATTTTTTTGCCTCATATGTTCTTATGAAATGTAAAAGAAAATAACTATTGTATATGACATCCATGTTTTTTATTTAATCATTCTAAATTTTAATTCGTATGAAAACGAAAATTTATGTCCAGGAATTGATCATTCCCTCGGACGCAATGCCAGAAGTGGCAACAATTCTTGTAAACAATGAGCTGACGAATGAGATCATTGGCTCCGACGAAGAAAACGAAACCATTACCTTGGAAGTGCAGTATGAAAAAGAAGAAAGAGATGCTTTCCAGGAGATTCTGGACGTTGTGGAATCCTACGAGGATGCAGAAGAAGAGGAGGGAGACGATGAGGAGGAAGAAGAGGAGTAGCCACTAATCCGCCTTTTTAGATATTCCAGGTAACGAGCCGATTCTTGCCTGGAATATCCTTTTTGCTTGCCGGTTAAGAATCGCTAAAATCTCTCTTTCGTATTGATAATCAATTTTGTATATTGTAATCGCAGCCTGTGAAATCCAAAATCCGAACCCTACCCAAATGGCATTCAGTTCCGCAAGGCGACGAAGAAACTGCCAATGAAAGGCTGTCCGTTGCCCAATGCCGGGAAATATTGCAGGAGGAGGGTAAGGAGCTGACCGATGCCCGAATTATCGAGATCAGGGATTATTTATACAGGTTGGCCGCCATTACCTGGGAGGAATATGAATTCCGGCAACAAGAAAAAGCCAAAGTAATCACCTTACAACAACATAAACTATCCGCCGATGAAAAAAGCGATCATTTACGTACGGGTTAGCACCGACGAACAAAGTGAAAAAGGCTATAGCCTGCAACACCAGGAAGACCGCCTGCGGCTGTATTGCCAACACCAACATATTGAGATCATAGGATTTTACAAGGAAGATCATTCCGCTAAAACATTTGAAAGGCCGGCGTTTAAAGAACTGCTGGCCTTTTTAAAAAAGCACCGGAACGCAGCCGATCTTTTGCTGTTCCTGAAATGGGATCGGTTCAGCCGCAATGCCGGTGACGCCTATTTTATGATCAATAAATTGAATAGAATGGGGGTAGAACCGCAGGCCATCGAGCAGCCGCTAGACCTGAATATCCCGGAGAATAAGATCATGCTGGCCTTTTACTTGGCGGCTCCGGAGGTGGAGAATGACCGGCGCTCGCTTAATACCATTGCCGGTATGCGCCGGGCCATGAAGGATGGGCGATATGTCACCGTCGCACCGAAAGGATATAAGAATACCCGGAATGAGGTGAACAAACCCATTATTGTTCCTGGTAAGGACGCACCACTGGTAAAATGGGTATTCGAGGAAGTGGCCAACGGCGTACTCTCTGTAAAGGATGTTTGGCGAATGGCTAAAAGAAAGGGATTAGACGTAGGACGCAGCAATATCTGGTACATGTTACGCAACCCAATCTATTGCGGCAAGATATTCCTGCCCGCTTATAAGGACGAGAGAGCTATGCTGGTGTCTGGACTGCATGAGCCTATTATCAGCGAAGATCTTTTCTATGAAGTCCAGGATGCGCTGGACGGCAGAAAGAGAAAGACGGCAGCCAAATACACTGCAAAAGAAGAACTACCGTTGCGGGGTTTTCTAAAATGTCCTCGTTGCGGTAGGAACTTAACAGGCAGTGCTGCTAAGGGCAATGGAGGTATCTATTTTTATTACCACTGCCAGCTTGGTTGCAAAGAACGGGTGAAGGCGGAAGATGCAAATAACCGCTTTGTAAAGAGGTTAGGAAGGGCAATCGGCAAGGAAAAGTATATTACCCTTTTCGAAAAGATAGCGGAGCATACCTACGTTAAGAATTCTCACCAGCAAAGCAATGCTGCAGAGATCATTCAGGGGGAGATCGAAAAGCATCGCCTAAGGATTGCTAATGCCCAACAATTGATGCTGGATGGTGAGCTGAGTGTCGCAGACTACCGGGAGATCAAAGCCAGGTATGAGCCGGAAATAGAGCAATTGGAACGTAAACAGAAAGGCATAGCCAAGATAGACGCTAATCTCCTGGAATATGTCAACGAAACAGCGGACCTTCTCCGTCATCTTCCCAATTACTATAAAACCGCCACGCTGCCAGTCAAACAAAAGCTAGTTGGTTCGATATGCTCCGGAAAATTGGTTTTTCAGGATGGGGATTATCAAACCATGGAGTTTAACGACATCATTCAGGGGATATGCAGGCTGGGCGAGTATTTCGACGAGCTGGAAAAAAGACAGGCTTCCGATTTTGGAAGCCTGTCCGAAGAGGTGACCCCGTCAGGATTCAAACCTGAAACCTTTTGATCCGTAGGCATGCTGAAGTCTTAACATGGTCGAAGGTAATTGAAGCTAATTTTGCTTAATAGGTTGGTTATCAAAGGTTAAATACTTTTTCTTGAACTTAGCTTTTCCGGCCTCAAGGTCGTTTAAGCTCCGTCTGTTTGCAGCTTTTATGCAGAAAAAACGGGAAAGCTCACAAGTAAAAGTGTTCAAGATGCCAGTCACCACCAAGATCTACTTCGACACCCGGAATGAAATTAGAAAAAAAACTAATGATTACCCCTACAAGCTCCAGGTGTATTGTCCCGATCCCAAGGGAACCAAATTCTTCCAGACCATTTACGGCGCCACGGTTGAGGAAGACCAGAAACTTTCCGCTTCCCGGCTCAGCGAGAAATTACAGTTGTTAAAAACTACCCTCCAGGACATCGAAGACAAAGCAGCTGAAGCCGCCAGGAAGCTCAACCCTTTTTCCTTTGACGACTTCGTCCGGGACTTCATTAAAGACAACCCGCATTTTGACCAGGCTCGGATCAAGGTCAAGCCGCAGGTAACAGACGAGAAAGATTTTGACTTTACTGAGTATTACGATGACTTTCCAATTCTCAAGGAAATCTTCGACCCAACGACCATTGGCTATGCCTATCAGCTTATCATTAGAAAAAAAATTGTCTGGGGCAAGATTCCCACTGCTTACCTGTACCAGTCAAGTTTTGTTTCCCTGCGAGCCTACGGTGGAAATGTTCGATTTCAGGTTATTACAGATACTTATCTGAAATTTTACACCGAATGGATGAAAAAGGGAGGCGGCGGTCGCAAAAAAGAAAATACAAAAACGACCATCGGCATGTACCTCCGGAATTTGCGCCATGTCTTTAACTATGCTGCAACTGAGCTTAAGATCATCAATAAGGAAAAATGTTATCCCTTTGGCCGCGGCAAGTACAGGATTCCTTCCAGCAGGAATGTCAAGAAGGCATTTGAACCCGGTATTATCAGCGAGCTCTATGCCTACCAATGCGACACGGAAAAGCCTTGGTTAAAAAAAGCGAAAGCCTTCTGGTTCTTTATTTACTTCGGCAACGGCATGAACCCGCTGGATATATGCAACTTGAAGTATAGGGACATCAAGGATGGCCTGATTATCTTTGAACGTGCCAAGACGGAAGAAACACTAGCCGAAGATCCCCCAGTGATCACCGTCGTGATTAACGAAGACATTCAAGCTACCATTGACGAATACGGTAACAAAGACAGAAGCTCCGAAAACTACATTTTTCCATTCTTTGAACCTGGCATGTCTCCATTGCAACAATATAAGGCAAGACAAAACTTTATCGGATTCATTAACCAGTGGATGTCTGAGATCTTCAAAGACCTGGGATATGAGAAAGTAAAGGCCGGTGCATATGAGGCAAGGCATTCTGCCGCCACAGCCCAAATCCTGGGAGGCGCTAGCCTGTTGGAAGTACAGGAGATGCTTGGGCAGATTGACCCCCGGACTACGAAACGATATATTGACAGCCTTCCTATAACGATCAAAAGGGCCGGAGCAGCGCGGGTGGAAGCTTTTAAGAAGAGCCTTGAGAACCATAAACCCGCCTGACCTCAGCTCCCGACAATAATTTACAAGCAGGGCCACTTCACAGGTGGCCCTAATTTTTTGCCCTTTTACCTTCTTAATCCAGGTTAACGAAATTTTTCCCAACACCTTATCCCTACTGAAAGCCGCCCTTCCTGCCGCCTGATCTTTACGTTATTCCTCAACGGGACCCGCTGCCCCTTGAGACAATTTTTTAAAGATCAACCTATGCCTACCCTTTATGTACCCTCCGAAGATGATATCCGGCGATGGATCAAACAGGCCGTCGAAGAATACCTTAATGATGCGCTCGTCAAGAACATCCCTTCCCGGCCGGCAGGCGAGGAGCAGCTTCTTTGCCGCAAAGAGATTGCCGGCCTTCTTGGGATATCTCTTGTTACCCTCCACGACTGGATGAACCGGGGCCTCCCTTGTCACAAACAGCGCGGTCGGGTATATTTCATCCGTTCCGAAGTAATGGACTATGTCAAGGCCAACCATCGGGGGACTTTTCACCGACGCCAAGCCGCATAGTCGACAAATTCGATAACTTTATAGTCCTGGTTTACCCCTAAAGATTCCCCTAGCCTAATCCCTGGGAGCCAAGAGGCTTCCTATCTTATTCAATGAAAATATTAATGAATATGAAACATCAACCTATCCTTTTTGTTGCAGGTATTGTCTCATTTCTACTTGGTCTCATCATCCGTTATTACACCGGCCGTCGCCGTTTCAACCGACGCACCCCGTTCGGCCTTCAACAATACCGGTCGTATAATGAAGCCTTGGCTACACGGTCGGGCGAAGGGTGCGCCAGGGTCATCGGCACCCTGCTGGCGCTGGCGGGCCTGGTTCTGATCTTTGTTGGGCTGGCTTAAAAAATGCCATATAGCAGCTCCTCTTTTGTCCTTTTTTAATGTCTCAGTTTGATGATTTCAGACAAATGCATGAGTTCAATGTTTCTATCATTTTGCCGTTCTCTTTCCGGGTTCATCAGTTCACTTTTAGAACCCTCCGTTGTTGAATTCTCGCCGCATCAGCACAGATCGGATACTCTTGTGGTCGGCGAGCTTTTGACTGATACGTCTATGATGTGAAGAAGCGCCTAAGGAATCGCGAGTTTCTGACCCCGGAACCATCACTTTCCCAACGAGGCTAGTTGCCGGCAGGTCCATAGTGGAATACACGATATTCAGGTCCACTTGGATCCCTTCCAATGAATCGGGCAATTGAACCGCATAAACTACACCAGGAGATGTCATTACTTCGTCCGCCATTTTAAACAACGGCTCTATAGTAGAAACAGCAGCACTTATCTCGATTGGGACCTTGGCGCTGCCTCGGTCATCCAGGCAGCGGGCAATAATTTGTTGGGCTGACCTGATTTGACCGAGAATCTGACCTCCTTTGAGTGCTCCCGTAGCGTACAAAGCAGCTTGCCCACTAAGCGGGCTGAAACTGAGTCGGATGCCCACAGAGATATTGTTCAGGTATTGTTCGATAATTGCGGCCACATTCATTTGAAGCGCTCCAGAAGGAGGATCGTAAGAACAGACCTCCGAGTGACGAAGTAATGCGACAAGTTGCCGGCCCAAAGCGGGATCAAAGGGGCAATGACCTCGAGTAAATCCATTTTTTTCAATTTGTCCAGAGTAATAGGACGATGTGCCATGATATACTATTAAGCTGTTGTCCCAAATAGATGCTGGAAAAACTTCCAGAACGGTTCGATCGAAATTGAACGGAAATTCAATCATTTTGCACTATTTGATAGTAAGAGGGGGTGGTGAGTTTTTGAAAATCAACTTTCGTCTCTTTTTAATGCCTGATCGATTTGTCCAGGCCTCCAATTTTCTCCTCAGTTGGATACTCATCACATAATCCATGCCTCGAATATCGAAGTAAATTCCTTGGAAGTGGGCCAAGACAATGATTTCTAAAAAAATATCATTCAATAGAGCGATTTGTTGTTGGGCGTCTTTTTGTTTGATGGCTGATGGGCTAGAAATCCGGCCTTTGATATCCATTTTCCCGCGAATTCGGCTAAGACCGACATAGACCGCCCGTTGTTTTTTTGCTTCCAAGGCTTTCGTTTCTAATGACTGAATATATTTGGCCGAAAAACGAAACCGTTCTCGAGCCAGCGCCGCCAACTGTTTCCAAGGGTGGTCATAAAGCCGTTCCAGGTATTTCATTTCGAACGCATAATCGCGTTTATTTCCGTGCGTTGTGGTGTTCCAAATAAAGTCATCCAGCGCCTTCGCCTTTCCGAATTCTTCCAAGGCTAAAACTGATAGCTGAAAGGCAGAAGGGAAGGATCCATTTTTGAAAAGAACTATGGAGTCGAGGTGTAACCGGACGGCATTTTCTAAAGAGAGAACTGCTATCTTTTCGAGTTTCTTTAATGATATCTTAACGGGAGCTCCCATAGTAGGCTATTGGGTTTTGTCGGTTTTAATGGTAATGGCCTGGAGGATATTGGCAAGGATAGCGCCTCTCTTTCTGGAAGACGAAATGGCTTGCGCATCTATGCAATTGATACTTTTCAACTCTTGTATATTACTCCAATATTCCTGCGCCTTTGCTTTCGGCCGGATCTGGTAGTCTTTTACCTCGAACATGTACCTGTCTAGGTAAACGGGGACGAAAACCTCGTCCCAACTCGCCGCCTGTTTGCTTCTTCCTTCTGATAACTCAAACTGACAAGCGCTGCTTCGCAAAGAATTTTGTGACGCCAAAAAGATGATCTTATTTCGCTTCTTAATTTCACTTGCCATCAAATGCTCCAAATACTGACCACCTGGCGCATCTTCTTCCCACAAAAAGCAGGAAATTTTATTCCTTTTCAAATAGTCATAGACAAATTTAGCGGCATCTTTATCTTTGAAACTGTAGGAAATGAACACGCTATGAAACGAGGGTAGGATTTTATAATCGCCGGCGATGTCGAACAGTCGATCGTCAGAAACCTTGAAGTATTTTTTCAGATAATCTCGGTCAAGTGTCAGGGCCTTTTTTAAGGTGGCAAGATCGAATTTGGCCGGCAAATAAGCCGATTTTTCCGCTTCAAATCGTTTGGATGTCTTAAAGGTGGACTTAGAAATAGCGCAATCGATCAAAGTGGCGTCCCACAGTTCGCAATCCTTAAACAGCGAATGCGTTAGATCGGAATTTTGAAAATGTGTATAATTGAAAGAGCAGTTGTCAAAAGACATGCTGATGCCGGTTCGGCTGAACTCGCTCGGATGATTGTGGGCGACAGTCGCGAATTGACAAAATGCGAAATCACAGTCATCAAAGTACACATCTATGATAGGATACATCCCGGCCAATCGGACATTCTCAAACGACGTCTTCCTGAATATGATGTTTTGCAGGTCGCCCTCGTCGAAATTGACGTGTCGGATGTTGCACTCCTCAAAAGTGTTCCCTTTCCAGTTCATCACTGTGTGGCTGAAATTGACATTATTAATGAAGCACTTAATGAACGTGCAGTTTTCAAACCCAAGAAAAAATCCGGAGATATCCCGGAGCTCGCATTCCGAAAAAGTGCACCCGTTGAAGTATCCCCCGGCTGTTTTAGAAAAGCTCAGCCGTTTCTTTTCATAAACTTGGTTGCTGATCTCAACCTTCTCAAGTTTGGATAGTATGTCTGTGACTTTCATTCCTTTATAGGTGTTTCGGGTAAAATGTAATTCATTTTTCCGTATTGTGGCACAGTAAAATCACCCTTTTTTACCGGCGAGGATTCCACTGCCCGTTGTCGTCAAAATTATGGGATCGTTCCCAGCCTGCATGGTTCCAGACGGTATCGAAGAAAGGCTTCAATAGCCTTGGAACATCTGTTCTCGATGAGTAAATGACCAGGTCATCGGAGACCAACCGATCGGTTAAAAGGGGGGTGTTTCGTTGAAAGGCATTGCGATTCCCGGGCCAGTTAAGCCAATGGTCTCTACAGTTCAGTAAGGCAACCTGAGCGGAGACGGGGAAGGCGATACCTAATTTGTCATAGTGGTTAAGGTAGCCGGTGAGACAGTCGACCAGCACTTTCTCATAGTTGTAGGATTCGCTGACGGGTAAGGTGTTTTGCCCGGCAAAAGAACAGCAGACGCCGCTGCTAACCGTCTCAAGGATGCCATTTTTTCGGATCTGCAGATAGGCGTCCCGCCGCGAATGGTCGTAGCCCGACGAGGATAGTAATCCGTCTCCGGTGAACGAAAAAGAGTGGCCTCCGCCGCCCATTGGCGGCAAGAGCTTATTCTCCTGTCGCGTTATGTCAAAGCCTGGTTGCTGGCCAAAGGCTCCGCTCGGGATGAGAATAAGCGCGACTAACCCATAAGGATGCATTGGTACCGGAGAGTTTCGCTGCGCAATTTGGTTAAACCTCTCGGTGAAAAACTGGCTAATATGGTTTTTTCTTTCAAGGCTAGCTTTGAACGCCTCGGTAATTTGAGATTGGTTCAATTGATATTTCCCGGCATTTCCTCGTGCATAATATTTACTGGTTCCTGCGAAGCTAACCTGATGCGGCTTTTCCATACCCTCGTACACCCGAATGAGAACGATGAACCGACCCGGACTAATTTCGAATTGCCGGACAGCAACTTCAATACGTTCTTCAATTCCATTGCGGATCAGCTCTTCAACGGCAAGCGAAGTTTTATCCGGATCACTGACCGGAATGCCGGGAGCAGCACTCGCTTTGCCGCCGATCTCCTCGACACCATAAATTACGTCTCCGCCTGAGGCATTGGCGAAGGATGAGACGTCTGCCAAGAATTCCTTCCTGTCGCTCTTGGTATCAATGAGAAGCGTCGACTTGAATTCCAAATTATAGCGTTCACAAGCGTTCCCAACTAGCGCATGAAGATCACTGAGAACAATATCGTTTATGTGTTTCCCGATCATTTGAGTAAGATAAGACTTTTTCGACGGTATATCGCCAGCCCTGGAACAGGAACCAGCCTCCCCGGCCGCGGCCTCGTATCGAACAGAGATGCGGAACTGGCCCTTTTTATTTTTTCTTTCTCGATGCCATAATCAGTTCAAAAGCGTTATTTATTTCCGCACTTGCTTTGGTTTTAGCTTCGTTGTCCTTTTCATTTTGATTTTTATCAGGATGAACCTCCTTAATCAATTTATTCCTGGCAGCCTTAATTTCCTCATCTGAATTTTCAGGTATTACTCTTAGCAGCTTATATGCTTTTGAGAGATCATCCTCGTAAACCAACAGGTTTCTAATTTTTGAATAATTGTTGTCATTAATTTCCAATATTTCCTTAAAGAAGGAAAACATTCTCAAGCCGGTTGAGGCGCTGATGGAATCGAAAAATGTTTGAAATCCTAATGCGGCGTTATTTGACAAAACTCCTGTCAAAATCCCGGCAACAGCTCCAAATATTGCCATAATTCCATCAACACGAGAATCCATCTGACTAGGATCCATAGTACCTGGGTGATAGGCAACTAGGGTTCCTTTTTTGAATAAGTAATACCCAGGATAAATTGTAGTTGCTCTTGGTAAACCTAGATTTGGAATCCAAACATTAAGAAACTCCTGGATTTTAGGGCTCTTGTAATCCAGTTTTGAGAGGTCAACTGTTCCAGTGTTGAGGAGAACCCCATACTTTTGAGTGAGCTGGTAATTCAAAGATTTATTGAATCCTAAAGCTACGCCGTACTGTGCATTAAGTACGCATATTCTATGTGATATAATAAAAGCGGCCAGGTTAGCCACAGTTACCTCTTTTCCTTTGGCAGTCATAAGTTTTGATTTCGAGTGTTTAATCCAAAATCTCACCAAATTGATTTAAAGGGAATAATACGCCCTTTTTTCAGAAAAGAAATGCAAAGCCAAACTCTAAAAGGCCAAAATGTCATTTACCGGGACCGACTAGAGCAATCAATTCTGGCACTGGCGCCCAGTATATCGCATGCTGGCTCCCAACTCAAAATTCCCGCTTCGCCTGAAATTCTTCCCCCACATCCCCTCCATACTGAAATCTCGCCTTTCTGCCGTCCGATCTTTGCCTAAGAAAAACCCGCTATACCTCCATTTACCTCCAGCCCATCCCTTCTCTTCACCCCCAAATCCAGCGCCCCCTGCCAGGCGCGTCTCGCCGGGAGCCCGTAAAGGGCTCCCTTTTTGTGTGCCAGGCATGTTCATTAGCTCTAGGGTGGAAGTCCCGAACGAGCGAGGTAGTACGAATCGTTAGCCCAAGGCAAGGGTGTCCATCGCGAGGTGGAATCTGAAGGAAGCCGGCGGCAAACTCCCGACCTTACGAACAGAAACTGCTTAGAAGGCAGACACAGCGAGGCGATGCTGCAAAAGAAGCAAAAGCCCTAAACTACCCGGAAGCTGTGGAAGTAAAAGCAGAAGGTACATGGGAGGAAAGCGAATGAGCTTACCCTGGGAGGTCTGCCAACGATTATTCGTTAAGGAGCAGAAGTCAGCCGAAGCCGTAGTAGGAAAGAAACGAGCCATCTCCCGAAGTAAAGGATAAAGATGGAAGTCTCACAGACAAACCGAAGGGCCGAATGTAGAATGGCGAAGAAATTAAGCAGTCTGTAGCAAGGCAGCAACAACCGAACCACTTTAGAGAACTCCCGGATTGAGTGGAAAGCCGGAAGCAGCCACCATTCGGGAGGAGTTGAGCTAAGCTATGCGACTGGTAAGGACAACGCCCGGTGTAAACGTTTTTTTTAGTAGTAGTATGCTGGAAGAAATACTCGATTACCGGAACATCACCAGAGCCTTGAAGCAGGTAAAAAGCAACAAGGGAGCCGGAGGTGTGGATGGTATGCAAACCGACGAGCTCCAGGAATGGGTGGAAACCAACTGGATAGAATGGAAACAAAGTATTTTGGAAGGCAGCTACCGTCCCCAAGCGGTACGGAAGGTAGAAATAGCCAAGCCGGAAGGCGGGACAAGGTCGTTAGGAATCCCCACGGTGGTGGATCGGTTACTCAGCCAGGCGATAAGTCAATGGCTGAGCCCACAGTATGAGCCGGGATTTTCGGAAAACAGTTATGGGTTCAGAGAGGGCCGCAACGCACATCAGGCCGTGGAGCAAGTGAAGAAATATCTGGAGGAAGGGAAGATATGGATAGTAGAGATGGATCTGGATAAATTTTTCGACCGGGTGAACCATGACAAACTGATGGGAATGCTGGCAAAGCGGATTGGCGACAAGCGAACGCTAAAGCTGATCCGAGGCTATCTGAACAGCGGGATCATGGAAGGGGGTTTGGTAAGCCCGTCGATGGAGGGCACCCCCCAGGGAAGTCCGCTGTCCCCCCTCCTGAGCAACATTGTGCTGGATGAAATGGACAAGGAACTGGAAGCCAGAGGCCACAGCTTCGTGCGCTATGCGGATGATGTAAGCGTCTATGTAAAGAGTGAGAAAGCCTCCCAACGGGTATTGGAAAGTACCACGGAATACATAGAAAAGAAGCTGAAGCTAAAGGTAAACCGGGAGAAGACGCGAGTCAGTCAACCAGAACAGAGCACGCTACTGGGATTTTCATTTTACCGGGGCAAAGATAAATGGGAAATAAAGATAGCTCCCAAATCGCTGCGCCGGATAAAGGAGAAGATAAGGGCGAAAACGCAACGTAAGGACCCTTCGAATGCCCAAGAGAAGATAAAGAAACTGGAGACCATGATAGAAGGCTGGGTGAATTACTTCCGGATCGCCCGGGTCGGCGGGATCATGCGAAACCTGGATGAAATGACCAGGACGAGGCTACGAATGGGGATATGGAAGCAATGGAAAACCCCCAAAACACGGGTGAAGAATCTGTCAAAATTAGGGGTAGGAAAGCACCAGGCCCATCGGTGGGGAAACAGCAGCCTGAGCTATTGCCGGATAGCCCATAGCAAAATAATGTGCGTGACGGTCAATAACGAGCGACTCCAACGGCTAGGCTACGTGGGATTTTATAACTACTATCACTGGAAAACGGGATACCAGGGGAAACTATTCTAACAAAACGCCGTATACGGGCCCGTACGTACGGTGTTGTGAGGGGACAGGTAGCCAATTAATGACTACCTTCCCACTCGATTAGTCACCTCACCTAGATAGGATACTCTTGATTCTCTGCCGCCCTGCAAGAAAATGGTATGTTCTCAAACCAGGATGGCGAACCGAAAAATCTTCCTCAACACCGTCTCCATACTGAAAAACCGCTTCCGCGGCGTCCGACATTTGCCTTGAAGAAAATGATCGTCCCTATGCCGGACCCCACTGGTCACCTGATAGAAGAGTTCGCGAAGCTTGGCTTCGACTTTCACGACCTGGCGCCGAGCCTGCTGGAAATCCAACCGGCCCTTTCGGTATATCAGACGAAAGTATTCGACAGCCGTACAAGTCGCCCGACAGACTATTTTCATTTTGCGTTCGAGCTATGGCGGAAAACGCCGGATGATCCACTGAAGATAACCTGTCTATCGGTTGGTCTCATAGGGCGCGGCCATCATTCTAAAGAAGATCTGCTGGCAACAGGGTACTACCACATCGATCAGGGTGGTATTCCATCCAAGGAGACTGTACTGACCGAGGTACTCAATACGCACAAACGCATCGAGGCCAGGCAAAAATTTAACATGGGCGGCAGTCCATCTCCATCCCTTGAGCCAAAGCAAAACCTTGGAAGAAGGAGGAAACGGTAACCCGCCCGCCATAAACTATCAACTCCCAATAAATGATCGAGAAAACGATTTTCAACAGGCGAATGCCACCGACCATCCAAGATGTCAAAATCTATTTCAGTCAGAAAGGCATCTCTGAACCAGAGGCTGAGATATTTTTCCTCTTTCAGGAAAAACGACAATGGGCTACCCGGAAGGGGCGCTCCTTACTAGAATGGAAGCGCACTGCCCGGCGATGGATTGCCGCGATACTCCTAGACCAATCTTTATTCTATGACTAGACGGCCCGCCACAGAACATTTAAAAAAAATGCATCATATGAAATCACAAGACCATCGCCAAAAACAAGGCCAGGATACGGGGCCAGTCCCTTCGGACAGCCAGCCACCTTTGCATCTATTAAATGATCCTGGGCTGGACAGAGAATTCAGCCAACTTGGGTTTGACCTTAAAAGCATCGATCTTACTCACATCGGGTCAGCCGGTCCCTTTGATGTACTTACCCATCATTACCCTCTTGGTAAGGAAGAAGAGCCCGTTTATCTCCTCGAATGCAGGTTCCTCATTGGCCGCGCCGATAGACTCGGTGACGTAATGGATCCCGATGAGGAGGAAAATCCCGACCTGCGAATCATCGCCATCCAGGCCGCCTGCATAAATGCTCTTAACGTTACCGATAACGCCCCGAGATTTGTTTTTGAAAAGACCTACGCCATTGGGAACGGTTCCCTTCCAAATAGAACCTCCATAATGGCTGACATCCTTCAAGGCCAACAATCAAACATGCGGCAACTCGGAAACATCCTAAAATTCTTTCTCGCGCTGAAAAGAGCAGAGTTTTAACATCTCACCAAACACGGAACTCATGTACTACATCTGCAAATTTCGAACGAATTGGTCCATTTTCGACGATACCGGCCAATCTGACCAAACCCTTGAATCTGGCGACATTGACAAGATCAAGAAATATTTTGCCGCACTTCTCGAAGAGTCTAAGATTCTGACAGGCCTACAAATTTCAGCCATACCGCCGAATAAACGGCTCCCTGTGGTCGAACCGCAGGAATTCCTCATCTCCAAAATTTTCAGCAAGTGGGTGATCTTCGACGGGAGCACCCAGACGGACCGCTGGCTCGATATCGCAGAGATCGCATGGCTAAAAAAACTCGTACCTGAACTTCTCAACCAGGGTGGGTACACACACCACCTCTTGGCCACCACGATTCAACCTACGAAGCTCCTCCAGCTTTCCCTAGGAGAAAGACCGGCTCACCCGAATAAAGCTCTTCCAAAAGCTACTTAGAACCAAGACACTTGCGGGGCGACACACTTCCGTTGACAAAACTCAATAAGCACCCGGCGCCTCCAACGTCCACCTACTAAGGCTATCACCTTCAATTCTGCCTACCATGTCCAATTACAATGAATACCTCCATAACGACTTCAATCGACTCGGATTCCCAAACTACATCAAAATGCTCGATACCGAGCTCCAACTGAAAAGTACCAGCTTTCTTTTCACCAGGGAAAATCTGCCAGGCGCCCCGTTTTTTGGAAAATATGATGCTGAATTCCGGTTTGCGCTCGCTCATCCATCTGAGGACAGCGGCAAGCGACCCTTTATCGCGATGATCCAATCCAGCCTGTTCGACGCCGCCGTTCAAGACCGGCATGAGGCAATGGTGCACAGCCAATTTTATTACTGGCCTGTGCCCAATCGCCAGGCACTCACAGCCGACATACTCCAGTTTTTCGAAGATCATCTCCGCCATAACCTTTCCGTTTCCGATCGGATGAATACTGCCGATCGCCTCCTTCAGCAGGAAGCCCTCTCCGCCCACGTCAAAAAGCGATGCTGACCGCCTTCTGGTGTGGCATCTTAAACCCTCATTCGACATAAACCCCTTCCTTGCCGCCCGCCAAGGCGGAAGCTACGCGCGGAGCGCAGCAAGTCTTTCATGGGGAGGGCGCGCCTTATCGCGCCCGGCAAGATGTAGTAAAGTATACCTATAAATATTTCAATTGACTCATGCTCAAGCCCACACCATAATATATAGTACTTATGAAGACCCAAAGAAAACGCCGGCCTAAAATCCTAACCCATGTACTTACCACCAAAGTCAGCGACTCCACTTACAGCAAGCTCAAGCATCTCTTGGATCAGAATCCACAAAACGATATGAGCCGCCTTGTTCGTGCCATCCTCAACAATCAGACCGTCCGGGTCTTCACCCGAGATATTACCCTCGACAATCTCATGGAGGAGCTCACTCGGCTCCGCACTGAGATAAAACACATCGGTGTCAATATCAACCAGATCACCAGAAAATTCAATACTTACCCCGAGCCGCAGCGCAAAGCCTTCTATGCCAAGATGGCCTTTCAGGAATATCTCGCCATCGAACCCAGGATTAACCGGCTTATTGACATCATCACCCCACTCGCCCAAAAATGGTTGCAAGAATAAATATGCGAAAGTCCATCCAAAAAGCCCTCAATTACAATGAGGCCAAAGTCCGTGCGGGGGTGGGGGACCTTCTACTCGCCTCCGGCTTTGGCTGCGACATCGCCGACCTCACCTTCCACGAAAAACTCCGCCGCTTCGAACTCCTCAACCAGCGGAACGAATGGGTACAGAAAAATACACTCCATATCTCCCTCAACTTTCCTCCGGGAGAAGACCTGCCGCCAGAGACGTTACAACGGCTCGCCTTTGACTATATGGACCGTATTGGCTTCGGCGAGCAGCCCTTCCTGGTATACCAACACCAAGACGCGAAACACCCCCATATCCATGTTGTCACCACCTGCATTCGACCTGACGGCACATCCATCGACCTTCATAACATCGGGAAAGAACTTTCCGAGCCGGCCAGGGAAGCCTTAGAAATAGAGTATGGTCTAACCCGCGCCCGAGGTCGTGAAAACCATCTCGAGAATGCAGAAGCTCGCGATCTAGCAGCCAAGGTCCAAGAAGTCACCACCAGCTACAAATTTACTTCCCTGGATGAACTCAACGTCATCCTGGCCCAGTTTGGAATGACCGCCTGGCCCGGCGCCCCAGGCAGCGCTATCCGAAGCAACCGCGGACTTATATACAGCCGGATAGACGCCGATGGTAACCGCATAGGTACCCCAATCAAATCCAGCGACTTGGTCACGCGGCCGACACTTGCATGGCTCGAGAAGCGCTTCGAACTCAACAAAGTGAAGAAACTTGCAATCCGTGACCGAGTAGTCCCGACCCTAACTTCTGCACTCGCCGGTATTCCTGACAACCCCATCGCCATCCTCCGCCGGTTACAGCAGCGCCGGATCAACTTGCAACCCTTCTGGGATCACACCGGCAACCCGGCATCCATTCACGTAATCGATAAGCGCAACAAGGTTGTCTTCACCGCGCAAGAACTCGGTTTCGAGCTCAATACCCTACTCAGCCGATTAGGACTTCTCACCGGTCCAGAGGCAGAATCACAAGATGCCGCTCTCAAGTCCGCTACTTCGAAGGAAAAGGCTTCCCAACAAGCAAAAGACTCCCGCGGCCATAAAGCTGTCAGCGCGCCCTCAAGGACCGCCATTGCCGCCCAAGTCGCCTTTGTCCTCCTCTCCAGCCAGACTGGGGTGCCCGAGCAAGCCGGCGATGAACATCCCAAAAAGAAAAAACGCAAGAAAAGATCTCTCTGAGCCGGATTTCACCTCATTTCCTCACCAACCCACTCCCCATGCAAAGCGGCGACAACCTGCAGGCCCTCCGAAAAAACCTGGACTTCATCCGATCCGGCAGTATCCTGATCCTTCTTATCCACTACTATTCTGCCTGCTATCCCGCTTGGCAGAAGTGGAACCTGACCGCATCCATCGTCGACCAGGTCATCGGCAGCCTTTGCCGCGGCGTATTCTTCATGTCCGGCATTGATCGACCTAAGCTGGCATCTTTATTCCTGCTGGCCATTTCCCTTCTGGGCGAAAAAGGGAAGAAGGACGAAAAACTCACCATCGCTCCCGTACTCTATTACATCTTCGCCGGGTTGCTGCTTTTCTTCCTATCATCCCTGTTTCTGCGGCTATCTATGCCTGAGACCAAACTCGCCATCCTCTACATTTCCATCACTTCGCTCGGCTGGCTCTCTATGCTTTCCGGAGGAGCAAGGCTTTCCCGGCTGCTGCGCCTCAAGTTTAGCAAAGATGTTTTCAACGAACTCAATGAAACCTTTCCACAGGAAGAGCGCCTCCTTGAAAACGAATACTCCATCAACCTTCCGGCCCAATATAAACTCAAAAACAAAATCCGTAAATCCTACATCAACGTTATATCCCCCCTCCGGGCGCTCCTTGTCTTAGGGACGCCCGGATCCCGATGGGGGTTAGAAAAAATCCGGAAAATCCTTTTATGTGATTCGACATGTGATCACGCAACATATTCAGAAAGGCTTCACCTTCTTCCTATACGACTTCAAATTCCCCGACCTCACGCTGATCGCCTACAACACCGCCCTGAAAAACCGCGACAAGTACCCAGTGCCGCCGAAACTCTATGTGATAAATTTCGACGATCTCTCTCGGTCCCACCGCTGCAACCTTCTCATGCCCGAGACGATGCTCGACATCACGGACGCGACGGAATCCAGCCGAACAATCATGCTCGCGCTGAACAAACAATGGATACAAAAAACTGGCGACTTCTTCGTCGAATCGCCCATCAACTTTATCACAGCCATCTTCTGGTATCTGAAAATGTTCAAAGACGGCATTTACTGCACCCTTCCACATGCTATCGAGCTGGCCCAAATTGCTTACGACGAGCTCTTTCCGATCATGAGCCTCGAGCCTTCCTGCGAGCTCCTCCTGAACCCCTTTATTTCTGCCTATGTTGGCGGAGCGCGAGAGCAACTCGAAGGGCAGATAGCCAGCGCCAAAATTGGCCTAGCTCGCCTGGCATCCCCATCATTGTACTATATTCTTAGCGGGAACGACTTCACCTTAGACGTCAACGACCCGGCCGCCCCTAAGATCGTATGCGTTGGTAATAACCCTTCAAAGACGCAGATATATGGCGCAGTGATTTCGCTCTGCACCGAGCGGATGTTGAAGTTAGTGAACCGAAAGGGGCGACTCAAGTCCTCGCTGGTATTCGATGAATTCCCAACCATCTTTGTCAACAATATCGACAGCCTCATTGCGACGGCAAGAAGTAACAAAGTGGCCACTACTCTCGGCGTACAGGATTTCAGCCAGCTCCGCAAAGATTATGGGAAAGAGCAGGCTGAGGTGATAATGAACGTATGCGGTAATATCATCTCCGGCCAGGTGCTCGGCGAAACGGCTAAATCTATCAGCGACCGCATAGGCCGGATCATGCAGGAAAGAGAATCTGTGTCGATCAATTCGAATGATACCTCTCTCAGCAAATCCACCCAGCTGGAGGCCGCGATTCCTGCTTCCCGCATCGCCAGCCTTTCCAGCGGTGAATTCGTCGGAGCCGTTGCCGATGATCCCAAACAGAAGATCAAATTAAAGGCCTTTCATTGCGAGATTCTCAATGACTTTGAGGCGATCCGACAGGAAGAGGCCGCCTATGAAGAACTACCAGTGATTCGTCATATCACCCCTGAGGTGGTACAACAAAATTACTTCCGCATTAAGGCCGATATCCGCTCACTGGTCGACAGCGAGATGAAAAAGATAAAAAATAGTGACCAATACCGCCACCTGCTGGAAAAGAAGAAGCCAAATTCAAAAGGCCCGACTAGCCTATAAACCCAATTTCATCACTTTAAATCCCAAATTATGGCACAAGAAAACAACCAGCCTGCTACCCCACAAGCTGAATTACCCAGGCTTGAGGGCTGGCCTTTAGAAAACTTTTCTTACATTATCGATTCGCTGAAAGGTTTCAAGCTCGGAGAAGCATTCAATAATGAGATCTATGACGCAATCAGGAAAGGGCTTCCCAACTTCGAGGTTTCCCGTGATTTCAATGTTCCTCAATTTGAAGCTATGCGGGACGTAAACATGTCGGTTCCCAAGGAACCAGTCAGGTATAACCTTCGGTTCGAGCAAATTGATACGGAACGAGGGAAGATGCACGTCCTCGGTCAAATCGATGCGAGCTTGCTCAAGGACGGCAAGCCGGACGTATCAGCGACATTCCGGGTTTTTCAAAAGACTGGCTTTACAGCCCACCAGATGAGAAATCTCCTTCACGATCGTACAGTGGCTCATACCAGACGATCGATGAGGACGGGGAAGCCTTATCTGGCCTACACCAGGTTAAACCTCAACGCGCCGAAAGATGAGTATGGCAATAGCCAGCTTGACAGCGTCCCGGCTTTTCGACAAGATTATGATGCTGCCAAGTTGCTCGGTAAAGTACTTCCCAACAATTACACCCAACAGGATAAGGACGACATCGGCAGACGGCTCAATAATGGAGACATTGTGCCCATTGCTAAACGAGGCGCTGGCGGCAACCTGGAGGTATCTCACCTTTATGCTGCTCCGCATGAGGATGCGCTGATGATGATTGACAAGAACGGCGAACTAAAGAAAATTACCGCCCCAGCAATGGAAGTAATTCGAAACGACCAAACCCAAGGCCAGAAAACTCAACAAGGCCAAGGTGAAATTCCCGATAAAAAGGAAGACCTTGGCAAAGGGGCAGGTGTTGCTCAAAGCATGGCTGAATCAGAAGACAAGCCCAATGGCACACGCCAACGTCGCCGGGCTTAATTACTTCCAAGCCTGGCCCTAACAAGGCCCTTACCCGTTTTATCCTACCCTAGCCGGCTGCCTTTTCAGGTTGCCGGTTTTTATGTGGGCACTACCTAGTATCAAGATCATCTTTCATTCTGAGACATATTAGGATTGTAGCCGAGTACATCTGGGGGTATGGGTAGCAAGTAGTCGGGGCTGTTGGGCGCGAGGGTGTATGTAAAACTATTGAGGAGAGAAAAGTTTCCCACATTTTGAAAACTGGAAAAGAATCTCAAGTTAAAGCCGCATCCTCTGTATTCTCACCGCATTCAAAATTGCGAGAAGGGCTACTCCGACATCGGCGATCACAGCTTCCCACAATGTAGCTACCCCACCGGCGCCCAACACTAAGACGATACCTTTTACTACCATAGCCATCGTAATGTTCTGCCAAACGATGCCTCGTGTAATTTTTCCCGTTCTGATCGCCGTAACTATCTTAGAGGGCTGGTCATTCTGGATGACAATATCTGCCGTCTCAATGGTAGCATCGCTCCCCAGACCTCCCATCGCAATGCCTGCGTCCGCCAGCGCTACGACTGGTGCGTCATTTACTCCATCACCCACAAATGCTATGCGCCGTCCTTCATCTTTGAGCTGCTGAACTCTTTGCACTTTTCCATCGGGCAGCAGGTCGCCATACGCCTCGTCCAGATCCAGCTTTCTGGCTGCTTCATCTACCACCGACTGTTTGTCCCCCGAGAGCATCACTGTTCTAATACCAAGGCCGTGCATATCCCGTATCGCCTTAGCCGCATCTTCCTTGATCTCGTCGGCAATGGTGATGTACCCTACATACTGTTTATCTATTGCTATAATGACAATTGTATCTACTGTCTTCGCTACTTCCGGCGGAAAAGAAATATTATATTCTTTCAGTAGTTTCATATTCCCGGCTAATACGGTTTTTCCGTCCACAGTTCCTTTCAATCCATGCCCGGGTATCTCTTCAATGTTCTCTGCATTCACGATGCCGGACTGACCCTTGGCATATTCCGTCACCGCCTTGGCCACCGGGTGGGTAGAGTTTTTTTCCATCCCAGCTGCCAACCTTATCAGTTCTTCTTTATTGCCATTGGCCGCTATTACCTCCTGCACCTTAAATACCCCTTTTGTAAGGGTGCCTGTCTTATCCATGACCACTGTATCCACCTTTGTCATCACATCCATGAAATTTCCCCCCTTGAATAAGATGCCATTTCTGGACGCCAGTCCAATCCCACCAAAATATCCCAGGGGAATAGAGACGACCAATGCACAAGGGCAGCTGATGACCAAGAAGACCAGGGCTCTGTAAAACCATGTCGAAAAGGAATAATGATCTACCCAAAAATAGGGTAGAAAGCAAACTCCAACGGCCAGCAAAAACACTACGGGCGTATATATTTTTGCAAACCGGGAAATAAACAGCTGTGTCTGCGACTTCCTGGCCGTTGCGTCCTGCACCATCTCCAGAATCCTGCTTAGTTTACTGTCTTTAAACAATGCCGTTACTTTCACATCCACTACCGATTGTCCATTGATCATACCGGCCAATACCGCGTCTCCTTTGTATTTGGTATCCGGCCTGCTTTCTCCTGTCAATGCAGCCGTATTGAAAGATGCCTTTTCCGACAATAGTTCACCATCCAGCCCCACCTTTTCCCCCGATTTCACCTGTATTGTTTCCCCCGTTTGCACATCGGCGGCTTTCACCAGCTGGGCATTCCCTGACCGTATTACCGTCACCCGGTCAGGTCGGACATCCAACAACGCCCTGATGCTCTTTTTCGTTTTATCTACTGCCGAATCCTGGAACCATTCCCCGATGCAATAAAATACCATCACGGCCACCCCCTCACTATAGGAACCAATATAAAAAGCTCCCAATGTCGCGACCGTCATCAATACGAACTCATTAAAGAAATCGCCTCTTTTTGCCTTCCGCCAGGCCATATATGCCACCCGCCAGCCTGCCAATAGAAAAGCTACTGCATGTATCGCAAAATTGATAGGTTTTGGTGGTTCGTAGTTGAATCCAAACCGCAATACCATCATACTTACCAGGATCAGGAGTCCCAACAGCAGATCCCAGTGTTGTTTCCAGCCGGTGTCCTCTTCGGTAGTCTCCATATCGTCCTCTTGTACTTCGGAGGAGCCCAGTGTGTCGGCCTGATCGGGTTCATGAATAGGCTTTCTCTCGGGCCTGATTTCTTTTTCATCAATGTTATCCATAGAAACAGCATTAATAGATATAAAATGATATAATACCTGTAATGATCAAAGTAATGCCGGTAATGATGCCGGCACTATGCTCTAGTTTATGCCAGTTCAGTTTTAGTAACCCCTTGTAGGCCAGGCGGACCCAGGCGACCATGCCTGCAACCGATACAACACAATACATGACAGCCAGGAAACCGATCAGCCACCAACCATGGCTGCCGGCCATTAGAAAGAAGGCTTCAATTTCCATACAGGGGGAAAGGAACATAGCAATTACCAACGCCATTATAACTTTGTTCTTCGATCTATTGGGGTCAATATACTGATGCAAGTGAAAATGCCTATGCCGGTAGTGTTGGTACACAAAATAAACGCCTATAACAATAAGCGTAACGGGCGCAAATAAGTGGAAATATCCTTCCCAACGCGCATGCATTTTTACACCTGCTACACCCAGCAGGAGCCCTATGAGCACAGTACTGAGAGCGTGAGCAGAACCGCTCAGAAATGTCACACGGGTTATCTCCTGAAGTGACCAGCTTTCCTTTCGACCAATGGCCAGTACCGGCAGCCAATGGTTGGGAATCATGGCATGCAATACACTGATTAAAAGGCTTCCAAAAATGATCTGCTCCATATACCGTTATTTATTCGTCATCCTCTCCTTTTGCCTTTTCTTTGGACAGCAAATAAAATGCGCCCTTCTTTACGATCCTTGCACTCGTCGGAAGTTCCTCCAACGGGGTAATCTGCACATATCCCAATTCCGATTCTCCCGTCACTACTTCTGTCTTTTTGAATGCAATTGCTTTGTCAGATTTTTCCTCCTCCACTACAAAAATATAGTCTTTCCCTTCCGACCGGACAAGGGCTTCTACGGGCACTGCCTTTGTCTGCTGGTTCCCAACATCAATGAGGGCAGTCACATACATGCCAGGGATCAGCCGATAAGTATTTGCACCTTTGATAATCGCATGCACAATAATCCCTTTACTTTCATCCTCGAATGATTTATTGATGCCATATATCTCGCCCTGGATTTGCTGGTTGTTCTGATTCGTCAGGATGAAATTGACCTTTTGCCCCACCTTTACTTTAAAAAGGTCTTTTTCATACACCACCAGGTCACAATGGATCTTTGAATTATCTATGATCTCCATAAGGGGCTTCCCGGCCTCCGCATAGGTTCCCGTATTAATAGTAATGTGCCCTATAGTCCCTGCGATAGGCGCCGTTACCGTTACCCGGCTAACAATAGCGCCATCCGCTACGCGAGCGGGATCAATTCCCAATTGCTGCAACTGTTTTTCCAATGCCAGTATCTTCGCCTTCTCTGCATTATAGTTTGCCTGTACCTGTTGTAAGTTCTTTCCCGTTCCCGCTCCTGCGCCGCTGAGTTCATTTTGCCTGGTTAATTCCTGTGTAGTGTAAGCAAATTGACTTTTACTCGTCAGGTAATCTTGTTGCAGCTTAATGAATTCGGTGTTCTCCAAAACCGCCAACTCTTGTCCTTTCTTCACGGTCTGCCCTTCCAGTACGTTAATGGTGCGGATAATGCCGCCCATCAGTACGTTCACATCCGCTTTATTCTGGGGAGGAACCGCCAGTTGCCCGCTTGCCTTTACTACCGCATACAGGTTCTTTTCCTCGATGGGTCCCATTTCAATATCGACCGCTTTTAGCTGTTCCTGTGTCAATAAAATCGCACCCTCACGCCGGTCCTTCTTTGTGCTATCTGTCTTTTCAGTGACTACTGTTTCGTCGCCTTTTTTATCCTTGCAACTATAGAATCCTATAGCCAAAAGGCAACACAGATATAGGGCTATCCCGATAAATTTGAATGTCATAAACTATTTTTTCTTTTGCTGATTATTTATTCCCTCTCAGATATTCAAGGTTAACGACGGCTGCATTGTATTCATTCACTGCAGCCAGGTAATTCAATTTACTATCTGTTGCCATTGTGATGTTCTGTATATATTCAATGTAGCCAATCTCTCCCTTGCTGAAAGCAAATTGCGCTACCCGCATTTGTTCTTCCCCCAACGCCAGACCGGATGTACTGTAATATTCCACCGTTTGCCTGAACTTCTTATACTCCTGATAAACCTTGTTCCAGGCCGTGTTCAACTGCTGCCGGGTTGTTGCCAGCTGCGCCACCGCTATGGACTCGCCTATTTTCTCCGCATTGATCCTGGATTTGTAAGCCCCGGCAAACAGGGGCAGGGAAAGCCCCACTTCAAAGCCCGCGATCCGGGTGCCGGGGAAATAACCGCGGTTGATCTTGGCCGGGTCGAAACCTCCGATCACCAGTTGGTGATTATATCCCAGCGTGACCTCGGGCCACATTTTGGCCTTTTCCAACCGTACTTTGGCACCTGCCACCTGTACCGACTGGCGGTAGTAATCCATGACCGGCCCAGTTTCCAGGGCGGTAGTATCCGCCTGTTCCCGGAAGGAAAGTGGAACCAATTTCCCCTCGATGGACAATGGCTGTGAACTGTTGATTAACTGCTGCATGGTTACCTCATAAATCCTCATATCCGCAACCGCTTCATTTTTCTTTAACAGGATCTCCCGGTACTTATTCTGCGCCGTCAATTTTTCCAGGTTGGAGGTCTCACCGGTAGTTTGACGGATGGCCGCCTTTTTAGAAAAGTCACTATAGATGCTATCCAGGAAATCCAATACTTTCAGCTTTTGCACTCCATACAGGTAATTGTAATAGGCGATCCTTACTTCTTTTATGATCTCTGCTTCCGTCATTGTCTTAGCTCTTTCCCGCAGGGAAGTTTGTTGCCGGTAAACATTTTTTTGATTGCTGTAAAAGCCAGGCATCGCAAAGTTCTGAGTCACACCAATAGAATTGTCGATATTGCCTCCGCTGGTGGGGTCCTGGGTCAAACGTACATTGGTCTTTCCCGGGTCAAAGGATGATCTTTGCAGCGCCCTGCTTTGCCCGATCTCCAGATCGGCCGTTTTTAGCTGCAAATTATTCCGCAATGCCAGATCGATGTATTGCTGCAACTCAGTGGGCTGTGTTTGGGCTTTCAAGGGCCCGCTACCCAATAAGGACAATCCGGCAACCAGCAATAAAACAGCCACAATCGGTTTTGCTTTCATTGAAGTCGATTTTTCTTTTCCTGAGAATAGTATATAGAGACAGGGCAAGACAAACAATGTCAATAGGGTCGCCGTTATCAGGCCTCCGATCACTACTGTAGCCAATGGTTTTTGGACCTCCGCCCCCGCGCTGTTAGACAATGCCATCGGCAGGAAACCCAGAGACGCTACGGATGCTGTCATGATCACCGGACGTAACCTAACCTCCGTACCTTTCAAAACCCGATGATAGATGTCTGTCAATCCTTCCTGCTTGAGCTGGTTAAAATAGCCGATCAACACGAGCCCATTCAGAACAGCTACTCCGAACAGCGCAATAAAGCCTACGCCTGCGGAGATGCTGAAGGGCATACCCCGGATCAATAAGGCGAAAACTCCTCCAATGGCGGATAGTGGAACAGCTGTAAAAATGAGGAGCGTTTGCTTGAACGACCGGAAGGTGACGTATAGCAGGATCAGGATCAGCAATAGCGCCGCGGGCAACGCTATCGCCAGCCGTTGTTTGGCCTGTTTCAAATTCTCGAATTGGCCGCCATAGGTGGTATAATATCCGGCGGGCAGTTTCAGCTCTTTATCCAATAGTTGTTGTATCTCCAAAACCGTGCTTTCTACGTCCCGGTCCCGGACATTGAACCCGACATAGATTCTCCGTTTGCCATCTTCCCGGGAGATCTGGGCGGGGGCGTCTTTGAATTCGATGGTCGCCACCTGGTTCAAGGGCACCCTGTTACCGGAATGCAAAGGGATATACAGGTTTTCAATGTTGACGATATTTTCCCGCAGGCCCCGCTGCAGGCGGACGACCATATCAAAACGCTTTTCTCCTTCAAAGACTACTCCGGCCACATTACCGGCAAAGGCTGTCCGGAGAATGGTATTAACGTCGCTGATGTTCAACCCATACTGCGCCATCTTGTCCCGATTGTATGATACAGTAATTTGGGGCAACCCTGATACCTTTTCTATAAAAGGCTCACTCACTCCCTTTACTTTCGACACCAGCCTGGCTACTCTGTCTGCCTGCTGGGCCAATATATCCAGGTCTTCACCATAGATCTTAATCGCCACATCCTGACGTATACCTGTCATCAGCTCATTGAACCGCATCTGCATCGGCTGGGTGATCTCCACATTGATGCCGGGAATGGCTGACAACGCCTGTTCCATCTTTTCGATCATTTCCTCTTTGGAGTCTGCGCTTGTCCATTTTTCTTTGGGCTGCATGGCGACCATCATGTCTCCCCTTTCGAGGGGCATGGGGTCCGTGGGGATCTCTGCGCTACCAATACGTGTGACAACTTGTTTTACTTCCGGGAATCGGGCTTTGAGTATTCTTTCCGCCTTGCTAAAGGTTTCCACCACCTGACTGAGGGAGGTGCCTTGCATCATGGCGACTTCTACTGTCAGATCGCCTTCTTCGAGTGTGGGAATGAATTCGCCGCCCAGGCGATTGAAGACGACGAGGCTGACCAGGAACAGGGCCAATGCCAGCGAGACGACGGCCACTTTGTATCGTAATGCGCTTTTTAAGACCGGCTCATACATTCGATGCAGAAAGCTTGTTATCTTATCGGAAATTGTTTTTCTATGCGTCGTCTTCTTACTCAGCACCAGGGCGCTCATCATGGGCACGTAGGTGAGCGATAGGATAAACGCCCCAAGTATGGCGAATGCGACCGTTTCTGCCATCGGCCGGAACATTTTTCCTTCGATGCCTACTAGGGCGAACAGGGGCAGATACACGATGAGAATAATGATCTCCCCAAATGCAGCGCTGTTCCTTATTTTGGATGCCGCGCCATTGACTTCCGAATTCATTTGGCTTTGAGTCAATTTTGGAACGCCAGGGAACAGGTTACTTTCAGTGAGCCGGAAAATGATCGCCTCTACGATGATTACCGCCCCGTCCACGATCAATCCGAAATCAATTGCTCCCAGGCTCATCAGATTACCGGAGACGCCAAAGGCTTGCATCATTCCAAAAGCAAACAGCATGGACAGGGGGATAACGGAGGCGACGAGCAGGCCCGCCCGAAGATTGCCTAATAGGAGCACGAGGACGATGATTACAATGGCAGCGCCTTCAAGCAAGTTTCTTTTCACGGTGCTAATAGCCCGGTTCACAAGTTCTGTCCGGTCGATGAACGGCTCGATGACTACACCCTCGGGCAAGGACTTCTGTATCTGTTTCATCCGCTGCTTCACGTTGGCGATGACCTTACTGAAATTTTCTCCCTTTAGCATCAGCGCCACGCCTGCCACAACTTCTCCTTCGCCGTTGCGGGTGACTGCTCCATACCGGTTGGCACTGCCAAAGCGAACGCTGGCGATATCCCGGATCAATAGGGGAATGCCATTTACATTTTTCACGACTATTTTTTCAATATCACCTAATGTTTTTACCTGGCCCAATCCACGGATAAAATAGGTGTTATTCCGTTGTTCTATGTACGATCCACCTGTATTTTCATTATTCTTTTCCAGGGCTGCATATATTTCAGGGATAGTGATATTCTGTGCGTTCAGCTTTTCGTTGTCCAGGGCGATCTCATATTGCTTTACATAGCCGCCCCAGCCGCTTACCTCAGCCAGTCCTTCCGTCCCCGCCAGTTGAGTGCGAACTACCCAATCCTGGATTGTCCGCAAGTCCATGGCTGTATATTTATCCTCGAAACCTTTTTTAGTGTGGATAACGTATTGGTAGATCTCCCCCAGGCCCGTTGTAATAGGAGCCAGCGAGATCTGCCCCAGTTCTTTGGGAATATTAGTCTCTGCCTCCTGCAAACGCTCATTCACCTGCTGCCGGGCCCAGTACACGTTCGCATTATCCTTGAAAACAATGGTGATCACAGAAATTCCCGAGCGTGATATAGACCGTTTCTCCGTTACATCCGGAATATTGGCCAGAGCCAGTTCAATAGGCGCCGTAATATACTGCTCTACTTCCTGTGCCCCCAGGGTAGGAGCCTGTGTTATAACCTGTACCTGGTTATTGGTAATATCCGGAACGGCATCTATGGGTAGCCTGGACAGGGAGAAGACTCCCCAAATCACCAGAAGCAATGTACATACCCCAATGGCCAGTTTGTTCCTTATGGAGAATTGAATGATTTTATCGAACATAATAAATTAGTGTTTTGCAACAAGCCGGTAGTATTGAATGATCATCGCCGCAATAGCCAACAGCATAAGTATACTGCCCAGGATTATCATTATAACCCTTATTACCTGCATCCACTTTGGCTTAACAGGCCTCTTTGTTTTGCTATCAACAGGTCTTTTGCGGGCCGATGACGTTGATTTCGCCATGACCTGGAATTATTGGAAATGATAAAATGAAATGAATAGTGCTCAAAAGCACCGGAAATGGTTAAGCTACCAATTGGGGCGGTTGCCAGATAGGAAGAGCAATTTCCCGGATATCGGAGAGATAAAATTCACTATACCCAACACGCATCTGGGGTGCTGATACAATGGAGGGAACAGAATGGAAATTCAAGGTAAATCCTGCGCAGCAGACGCATTGACAGAAGGGAGAGCACGCATCATTTTGAGGGGTTCCCGGACAATTGTGTGCCTTGGTGATCTCAGCTTTCACACTATTATGCATGACAAATGCATCGTTGCAAGGCATACAACTCTGCATAAGGACGATCAATGCCATAATAAAAGCGAAGCCTTTCATGTAGTAAAGATAACCAAGGTTTAGGAAATATCGTGCAAATTAGGATGCAAAATTGGCAATGACGTTGCAAATGGCCCATTCGTCAATCCCGGACTCTATCGGTATGTATAACCGCCTGTTCACCTGTGCAAGATCGTTTTCGAATGCTGGTTTATTTTCATGGTCTTGATGCTGTTTGACCACAAATTTTTTTAATTTCTCATTTATTGGAGCGATCACCAGATATCCATCTGGATAGGAAAACGACTGGATCAAAAAGACATGGAATTACCTAAATGTGCGGGATAACAAAGACGGGAGACGGATTTGGATAGCGCATACAGCAAACCACGAGCAACTAAACTAATTAGTAGGAGATTGTGCAAGAGCATGGAACAGGGAAAGAAGGGAGGAGATATTTAAGTATTTGCTTAAATAATAAAATAGTTATATTATTGTGAAAAGATTGGATCATATGGCAAATAACAATCTATGCATTCGGGAGCAAGCAAACCCTGTCCAGATAGAGAAATGTAGGGAATTGCTGGCGGTGGGACAGGGCGCATTTGGGCAGCTATCGGGCATTCTGGCTTTGGCAGGAAATGGAGTGCGGTTAAAGATTCTTTATCTGTTGGAGGAAGAAGGGGAGCTGTGCCCTTGTGATCTATCCGATATTCTGGATATGAGTATTCCCGCAGTGTCTCAGCATTTGCGGAAATTGAAAGATGGCAATATCATTCATTTTCGTAAGGCGGGCCAGACGATCTTCTATTTTTTGAAACCGGAGCATTTGAAAATGTTACGGTCGTTCTTTAAATATATCAAAGAGCTAAACGAAAAAATTGAATTGGTATGAATAATGGAAAGTCTTCTGGCAGATGGCCGTTGTTGGGACTATTGACATCCGCCGGGGCATCGCTTTGCTGTATTGTGCCGGTGCTGGCCCTGGTGTCTGGCGTGTCGGGGGCCGCTTCGTCTTTGTCCTGGCTGGATGCCTGGCGGCCATATTTGATCGGGTTGTCGGTGGTGTTTTTAGGATTGGCCTGGTATCACCAGTTGAGACCGGGAAAGGCGGAAGCCGATTGTGGATGTGAAACGGAAAAACGTTCCTTCTGGCAGGGTAGGCGGTTTTTGGCGATAGAGACGGTGCTGGCCGGTTTGTTGATGACTTTTCCGATTTATGCGCACGTCTTTTACCACAACGGCGGGAATGGGATTAGCGCCGGCTCTGTTCAGGATCACCGGGTAGAGGTTGCCCTGCGTATTAAGGGTATGGGTTGCGCGGATTGTGAAGGACCGATCAACAATAAACTGGCCGGAGTAAAGGGGGTACTTGCCTATAATACCTCTTTTCTTACGGGATCGAGTCGGGTTACGTTCGACAGTACACAAACGAGTGTCGCACGGATTGTGTCAGCGATAGAAGAGACGGGATATAAAGTGAAGGACTACATGGTAGGAGCGCAGAAAATTTCAAGAGTTGACACGGCAAAGGTATCGATCTATAAGGTGGGACTCATCTGCAACGCGGACCCGTCTATTGGATGCGGGAGTCGATCCAAACCGGTACTGCTGGCATTGGAGAAAAACCCGGCTGTCAAGGAAGCCTGGTTGAACCGCCAGGGAACGATGATCGCTGTAGTCTGGAGAGATAAGGATGAAGCGGAGAACATAGCAGAACCTGTGTTGCCGGAGAACAACGTACCTTTCGTGCGATTGAGCGATGGAGAGGCGACACCCTATCGTGCGGAGCTGGGCCGGGAGAATCTTTGGTACCGGGGAGCGGGGGTTGATGCCCTAAGCAGGGAGGAAGCCGCTACTATAGCAGAATCGGTTGTGCGACATGCCCTGGAAAGCAAGCTAATCACGCAGACAGAAGCAGGGCGGATAAGGTCGGAAGTAGAAGCGTATTTTCGGGGAGAATTGGTAAAGTTGAGAACTGCTACGGAGTTGAACGAGGACAGTCAGGGAAAGTTTAGACAGGATCTCTATAGCATCGGTGAAAAATCCATCGGGAAGGAGAGAACGATGGAGGCAATGCGTCTTTATCAGGAGCATTGCCGTAAACAATGTCCGGGAGACAGCACCTACGCTGTTCCCGGAACCGCGAAGGATTGTTGTAAAAAAGATAAAATTCTATGAGTACAGGGACAGCTATTTTGGAATCGGTGATCACCTGCCCCGTCTGCGGGCATAAGAAACAAGAGACCATGCCGGTGGACGCTTGTCAATTTTTTTATGAATGCGAAGCCTGTCATACCCGGCTGAAGCCAAAGGTGGGCGATTGTTGCGTATTTTGCAGTTATGGGACGGTGAAATGTCCACCCGTACAACAGGGCACTTGTTGTTGCTAGGCATCAGTCAATTTTCCTTCAATGACGTTATCCAGTCGGAGAAGGTGCCGATGAGGGCGTAGCTATTGGGTTTAAGGCTGCGTGGGACGATGCCGCTTTCATCTAATTCCGAGGTTCTATGGGCACATAAAACCTCCTATCCGGTTCTGTATATGGGATTACAGTCGGGTCTTCAGAAAACGATTCAAAGCTAGGAGCATCGCATATTTTATAGCCGCTGGCAGGTAACCATTGCTGTAAAAATTGGTGGGCCGCACTAATCCTATCCAGGGGGTCGCCCTTTATAAGAAACGTAGCGTACTTTCCAGGTTTTATTTTTGTTTGTTCGAGACTGGATGGGATCTTTTTTTGAAGATCGATGGAGATAAACACCTTATAAGCATTTGTCTGGTGCGGCCGGACTATCCCTAACATCCTGGATTGGGCATCGTAGAGATCATGGCTCCGGGCTATTTGTAATAAACGACAAAACATGTACTGAATCTGTGCCGGATCGTTAGCAGGTACAATAAGGTGGATACCCTGTAAGGGGCTGATTGTTTTTGTCTCTACGATCAATGGTTTTTCTGCCGCTGAAAAATGAGACGTAAAAATTGGCTGAGGTCCGTGTCTTTTTTGGATATAGAGCGTCATTCTCTCCTTTGAGGATAGCTCTCGGATGATAAGAGGAGACAAGCCAAAGTAGTTACTGATGGCTCTCGTAAAGATCGCAGGTGACGAATATCCGCACTCGATGGATATTTCTTTTATTGATTTGTTAGGATGTATGATCATCTGGTGTAATGCTGTTTCCAGCCGGAGGTTGATCATATATTGTTTAGGAGAAACGCCGATGGCTTCTTTGAATAACTTATGAAAATGAAATGGCGAATAATTGGCGACCCTGGATAAAGTCGTTAACGATAAATTGCTGCCTAAGTTGTGGAGCATATATCCGATGGCTGCGTCGATCCTTTTTGTTACCTCTTGCTGGTATCTATTAGTGTCCGCCACGGGCAAATGTTTATACGAAGATACTTTATTGATGGGATGGTCCGTGGATATGCATACCGCCACCTGTCAAGTGGAGGATGATAAAGACGGATACCAGCAGGATCAGCCCCATGAGAAGGTATTTCCAGGCATTATTACCGGGTATGACCTTAATCTTGCCCCAAGGCTTGATAACAGAGACCATGGTTAGGGCGACAAGCAGGACCAAGGCGGCACCTGCCTCCCCAAAAACCTGGATACGAAGTTGCTGGAACACGTCTTTATGAATAATATTAGCCGCGGCGGCCGTTGTAAGTTGCCTGATGTATTTCATATGGACCAATAATAGGCCGGTACCAAGGACCGTCAATAAAAGTTTTATGGAGACCCAATAATACCTGAACAGCCCCCAGGGAGTGCCAAGGGATTGTATGATCCCGCTGACCAGAGCGCCTATGCTCAGCGGCACGATGACATACCAACCGATGGGCCACATTGCAATATAAAATGATGCAACTTGCTGGTTATCATTACTCTTTAACGCCATAGCAGCGAGAGTCAGGAATGCAGCAACGGAACCCAGCCAGCCGATGGAACAAACGAGGTGTAGAATAAGCATATATTTGCGGGAGGCAGGACTCAATTGTAACGGCATACATTGAATTTATTTCTTAGTCAAAGGTGTCAAAAGGGATTATAAAGGACTTGACAAATATTGGGATGCGCTTTGCAAATCTTGCTATTTTCCTGAGAGCATAGTGCGGCCAGTTCGGAGAGGTATCGGTATTTTTATAGCATTCTTAATATTTACAAATGAAAAAACTACTATATACCATAATAATAGGATTGTTGCTGTCAGGCTGGAACAACAGACCCGTTGCTACCTCCAACGTTATTGGAAAAGGAGATCAGCCGCAGATCAGCAAGGATAATCAGGGGCGGATAAGAATCGTCTTTGGAAACAAGGACAGTATTTTTTGCGCAGTTTCAACAGATCAGGGCTTCACTTTTTCAAAGCCTGTGCTGGTGGCACAGGTAGCGGGCATGCACCTGGGAATGTCCCGGGGGCCACAAATTGCAAGCTCTGCCAACTATTCGGTTATCACAGCCATGGATAAATCCGGAAACATCCATTGGTTCCGGTATAGCCATTCCTCCCAGGTATGGAAGGATATGGGATATATAAATGATGTGAAAGGATCCTCGCCGGAGGGGCTTATGAGCGTTGCAGCGGATGGGGCGGATAACTTTTATGCCGTCTGGCTGGATATTCGGACAGGCAAACAAAATCAAATATATTTTTCCTCTATTTCCGGAGCTGCTACTGGATGGTCAAAAAATGAAATGGTCTACCAATCCCCGGACGGACATGTCTGCGAATGCTGTAAACCCAGTATTTCAGCAGAGGGATCGGAAGTGGCTATCATGTTCCGTAATTGGCTGAACGGCTCAAGAGACCTTTATCTGCTGCAATCTTCGAATAAAGGCAAATCGTTCAAGCCCGCTCAAAAACTAGGTACAGGGACCTGGAAATTGAACGGCTGTCCCATGGACGGGGGAGGAGTAGCCATCGATCCGTCAGGCGAGATACATACTGTCTGGCAAAGAGAAGGATTTGTCTATTACTGCAAACCGGGTCAAACCGAAATTCCGCTGGACAAAGGCCGGACCTGCAGCATTGACGGCTTGGCCGGAAATACGGTAATAACCATGGAAAAAAAAGATACATTGGAAGCAATGAAATTATCTCGAAAAATGGTCATACCTATTGGCATTGGGAGCGCTGTAAAACCTCTGATGCTGCCCGGCAACAAAATGCTCTTTGTCTGGGAGCAGGACGGTTTGATCAAATACAAGCGGGTCTAATGCTTATTTTACTTTTAATAGTTTGGCATTGATGGCTACCACGATGGTGCTGGCGCTCATTAAAATCGCCCCCATTGCCGGGCTTAGCATGAACGTCGGGTACAATACGCCTGCCGCCAAAGGGATAGCAACTACGTTATATCCCACTGCCCACAACAGATTCTGGATCATTTTCCGATAGGTCGCCCTGCCGAAAGAAATCATTTTCACTACGTCTTTCGGGTCGCTGTTCACCAGTATGATATCGGCAGTTTCCGCCGCCACGTCTGTTCCGGAACCGATGGCAATGCCTACATCCGCCTGAGCGAGCGCCGGGGCATCATTCACACCATCACCGGTCATGGCAACGATCTCCCCTTTGTCCTGAAACTCTTTTACCTTACTCTGCTTTTCATGCGGCAGCACATTTGCCAGATAACCATCCATGTTCAGCTTTTTTGCGACGGCTGCAGCCACTTTTTCATTGTCACCCGTGAGAAGAAATGACTTTATATTCATGGCTTTTAAGTCCGCGATGGCCTGCGGAGCTGTTTCCCGAATGCTGTCTGCAAGGGTGATGATGCCGGCCGGTTCCTTTTCTATCAATACAAAATTCACCGTATCCACCGACTGGTCAATTTCCGCAGGTATGGCAGGCATCTCTATGTTTTCCTGCTTAAAATAATTGGGGCCGGCTGCTACGACATGCTTGCCATTTACTATACCTGTAACTCCCACGCCCTGTATATAATTGAAATCCGTGGATCTCCACAATTCCAGGTTCTTTTCCTTCAGCTTGCGCATTACGCCGTGTGCAATGTGATGCTCGGAGTTCTGTTGAATAGCCGCAGCATACCGGAGAATGTCATCGGCGGTGAACTGCCCGTTCAAGGGGATCACCTTTTGCACTTCGTGGGAGCCTTTGGTCAGCGTGCCCGTCTTGTCGAAAATGATGGTGGTAAGCTTCCTGGCGTTCTCAAAGGCAGTACGGTTACGGATTAGCAGCCCATGCATGGCCGACAGGGTGGTAGATATGGCCACTACCAGCGGGATAGCGACCCCCAGCGCATGCGGACAGGATGTGACCATGACGGTCACCATCCGCTCCAGGGCAAAAGACAACTCATGACCCCGGCCTAACCATGTGACGAAAGTAAGAACTCCCACACTGATGGAGACAATGGTTAACCACATGGCTACCTTGCCGGCCAGGTTCTGTGTTTTGGACTTGGCTCCCTGGGCTGACTGTACCATATTGATCACTTTATTGAGATAGCTGTCGTTGCCGGCTCCGGTGACCTCCACCTTCAAAACACCATCGCCATTTATAGCGCCTCCGATCACTTTCGCGCCTTTCTCTTTCCTAACAGGAACGCTCTCTCCCGTCAGCATGCTTTCATTGACATAAGAGCTACCTTCCTGTATCAGGCCATCCGCAGGGACCTTTTCACCTGGCTTTACAACAATTATGTCATTGTTCTGTAGCTCCTGTAATGGGACATCCTTTATTTCGCCATTTTGTTCCACATGCACCACAGCCGGCAGCAACGCCACCAGCGATTCCAGCGCACGGGAAGCGGCCATCTGCGACTTCATTTCCAGCCAGTGGCCCAGCAGCATAATGTCGATCAGGGTGGCCAGCTCCCAAAAGAAATCCATCCCCTTTAACCCGAATACAACTGCTACACTGTACACATAGGCGGTAGTGATAGCTACGGCTACGAGTGTCATCATGCCGGGGTTACGGCTTTTCAACTCTCTTACTATGCCCACCAGGAAGGGCCATCCGCCATAGACATAAATAAAACTGCTAAGTGCAAGCAGGATATATTCGTCACCGCTAAAAGCCAGCCTGAATCCTAACCACTGCTGGATCATGTGTGAAAGCAGCAGGATAGGAACGGTTATGATCAGACACAGCCAGAAGCGCTTTAAAAAGTCTTCCGTATGATGACCGGCATGTTCATTATGGCCGCCATGTACATCCTCCTGTTTTTGACGGGAATGTTCATGCATTTGCATAGCAGCATGGTCGTGACCGGTGTGTTGATGGGGATGCTGATTTTCCATTGTACGCCGTTTTGTTGTAAGAGATTAATAGACTAATGTTATCCCTGCCCCCAGGCCCATATCGCTGTCAAAATGGGTGGATAATGAGAAATATTTAGTAAGAATATACCGAAAACCAGCCATATATTCCTTATCGGTATTGACCATCATATTGAACCGTAAACGGCTTGTGACAGGTATGTCTTCTCTGCTTAATTGAAAGCGGAATTTCCCATTACCGTCCACTCTTGCATCGGCCACGAACAACATTGGCAGAGTGTAAGCGATACCTGCTGTTACAGTTTTACGATCGAGTTTGTCGCTTTTTTGACCAAACCAGTTTTTTTCTTCATTGCCAAAAATATTTTTAGGGCCACCTTCTGTTTTGTAGTGATAATCAAAGCCAATATAAGGATACCACCATTGCATCCGACCCAAATAACGACCGATCGTGGTTTCACTTTCATAACCATGCATATCATGCAAACCCAAATGCCAGAGTGTACTGGCTTTCCAGCGGGTTTGCGCAAACATTGCCTCGCCATCGCTCCCATTGCTTTCCAATTCCGCCCTTGCCATAAAATGAGGCATCCTGTCATCCCAATACAATTTCCGTTGCGCCAGATTGGGATTGGGTATGTCAGGGTTGGGCAGGTTGTTGTCATACCTGAATATCCTTCCCATGCCACTCATCATATGGTATAGAATATGGCAATGGAAGAACCAGTCGCCCCCCGGTTCGGTGGCCGCGAACTCTATGGTATCCAATTCCATCGGCATCATGTCGATGATGTTCTTCATAGGAGCATACTCGCCCTGCCCGTTCAGTAGCCTGAAGTCATGGCCGTGCAGGTGCATGGGGTGCCGCATCATGCTATTGTTGTATAGTATAAGCCGTACATTCTCTCCTTTTTTAATAAGGATCCTGTCACTCTCAGAAACCACTTTATTATCCAGGCTCCAGACATAGCGGTTCATATTCCCGGTGAGTGTAAAATGTAGTTCTCTCAACGGCCCGGGAGGCAGGGTGGTTTTCTTCGGATCGCGCAACATCGTATAGTTCAGCGTTACGATGTTGGATGGCGCTGAGGTCATATTCATACCCTCCATGTTATGCATGTCATGCCCTTGCATTGTATCCTTTTTCTCTTCCTTTTGGGGCTGTTCCTCTCCGGTGATCTCCGGATACATGACGGTGTTCATATCCATTATCTGGTTTTGCATTTTCATACCGTCCATTTGCACCAGGTTCCCTTTCATATCCATCATGTCGTTCATCATCTTCATGCCGGCAAAATATTTGAGCCTGGGCAACTTTTTGGCAGGCACTCTATCCCCGCTGCCGAGCCAAAGGGAAGCCGATTTAGTACGGTCTTCTGGTGTTACGAGGAACTCGTAGCTCTTATTCTCAGGGATGGTCACTACAACATCGTATGTTTCAGACACGGCTATTATCAACCGGTCTACCTCCACGGGCTCAACATCATTTCCATCCGTAGCGACTACAGTTATTTTGCCTCCCGAATAGGTCAGCCAAAAATAGTCGGAAGCCCCGCCATTGGCGATGCGCAGTCTTACCTTGTCGCCGGCCTTGAACTGAGGCTGTTCATACTGGTTTTTCCCGTTGATCAAAAACTTATCATAAAATACGTCACTCACATCCATAGCGGTCATTCGTTTCCATTCGTTGGTTGCCTTGGTTTTAAAGTGGCCGGTCCGTATGGCCTCCGCATAGCTCTGGGTGCTCCCCTTTTCTATGGCAAACCAATCGGTCGCGGCATGCAGGCTGCGTTGCACCTCTCCGGGTCTCATGTTCGTCCATTCGCTCAACACAACAGGGATCGTAGGGATATCCCATTCTTTTCGTTTGTTCATGATAAAAGCCCCGTACATACCTATTTGCTCCTGCAAGCCCGAATGACTATGATACCAATGAGTGCCATGCTGGACAATAGGGAATTTGTATAAGTACGTTGTGTGGGGTTTTATAGGCATCTGGGTAAGATTGGGCACACCGTCCATCCTGTTGGGAAGGAATAAACCATGCCAGTGCAGGGCCGTTTCTTCATCCAGGTCGTTATGAACATAGATCTCCGCCGTATCCCCTTCGGTAAAGGTAAGCGTGGGCATAGGGATCTGCCCGTTCACGGCAATGGCGCGTTTGGGCTTGCCGCCAAAATCAACTATTGTGTCGGCAACATACAGGTCGTAGCGAACGGTATGAGGCGGAGTAGCGGCGGCAATGGTGTTTACCGGCCCCAGGCTCGCCTTTGCATTTCTTATATTTTCCATGAGTGCATCGTTGTCCCCCATGTCCATTCCATCCATTTTGGCGCTGTCCATGTTGGCCATCTTTGCGGCACTGTCCTTCATAGGCATTGGCATAGTGTCTTTACTCATGTCCATGGGCATCGAGGCGGCCGTATCTTTCGGCATCTGCATCCCCTCCTGCCTGGAAGGCGCCGCCGGTTTTTTTACTTTTTTGGCCACCAGCTTCATGCCGCATTTAGGGCAGTTGCCCGGCTTGTTCATTTGCACTTCCGGGTGCATGACACAGGTGTATATCACTGGCTGCTTTTGCTTGTCAGTCCCCTGCTGGGACCACGCAAATGTGCCCGTGAAGACCAATAAAACCGCTATAATAATATTTTTCATTCTCGTATTTTAATTTTTTGGTGCAAGACTGTCCCTTGTTTTTCGTGCCCAATCCATAACCAGCTCTTTTTCGTCTTGCGAAAGCCTTGCCCCTTTGTGTATCAGTGTGTAAGAAGACAATGGCATGGCCCCATCCTTAATGCTGTTCTCGATGGACTTCAATTTGCTTGCCTGCCTTCTTCCGGAATAAGACCCAAATTCGCTGAAGTTCAACTCCCCCTTTCCTTCTTTAATATGACGGGCCAGCATCCACCCCACCGGCTGTATATTCACATACCAGGGATAATTGGTGTTGTTGCTATGACAATCATAACAGGCAGTCCTCAGAATAGACTCCACATTTTGAGGAATGGCACAGATCTTTGAAATATCGGTAGGTAATACCTGCCCGTTCTTATTACGGGCAGGTTGTATGAATTGAATGGCGATGAATAAGATCAGTACTGTCAACAGTATTTTTTTTATCCGGCTCATGCTTCATGATTTATTTCAGCTCTTCCTTTACCGTACCACAGGTTGGCATTTTTTTGCCCAAATATGGGTTTTTTATACCCTTCAGTTCGCTGAGCCAGATTGCGCCTTTCCCGTCATTATACATGGGGCAGGAGTCCTTGTACAAAGGTTGTCCTGCGCCAAATGTTTTTACCAGCTCATACATATCCTTGCTCAACATATCGAAATGCTCCCGCTGGTGAGGGACATTAGCAGCATTCTTCCCGATATGTTCGGCGTGTTCCCGGGCATCATCCTGTACATCTGCGTAGGTCTTCTTTTGCGCGGGGGTCAACGCGGATGTATCGATCTTTTGAAAGGCATCTACCATTGTATTCCCTGCTGTTGCTGCATCGTTCCCGTTGTCGTTAGCCAGTGCATTTTTCAATTGCAGATAGCCTCCGAGAATGTCTTTCACGGGAGTTGCTGTTCCCGCTGTTGACGCAGCTTCCTTTTTAGTTGGGGTGCTGTCGCCGGCCGTTTGGGAAGGATTGTTGTTGCCGTTGTTACAGGCAGCAAAAATAGTTGTGCCAATGGTTGCTATTAAAAGAAGGTATTTCATTGTTTTAATTTTAAGAATGAGAAATCGATCGAAAGCATGTTATTTTATCGTATCGCTGATCTTACCGCAGGTAAGCATCTGGCTGCCAAAATAGGGGTTTTTGATAGCTGTTTCACTGCTCAGCCAGTATGCCTTTTTCATCGGGCAATAATCCTGGTAGACAGGTTTGTCAGATAGTTTTACAGCTTTGGCCAGTTTGTAAAAGTTACTTGAAAACGATTGAAAATGTTCCCGTTGATGACTTATTTCTTTCGTTTCGGCAATATGCTTTGCGTCAAAAGCCAATTTTTCCTGTAAAGGCATAAACGCGTTCATATCCGCTGCTGACAAAGATTTCATATCAATGGCGTTGATGGCTTTGACAAATTCGCCGGCCTGGGCTGCAGCGGTATTGGCGTCACTGGCTATCAGCGCGTTCTTGATATTATAGTACAAGCTAAGCAAGGATGTCAAAGGTGATTCATGAGCGGTTACAGCATCACCGGCTTTTGCAGAAAAAGAAATGGAAGCAAATAAGGCTGCTGAGAGAATGAGCGTTTTCATTTTAAATAGATTTGAGTTTTTACAATAATGGGGATGACATATAACGTTATGCCCGGTAGGACACGCCGTATAAAGTATAAACAGGCTGGTTTTGCCCGTTTAGGGGCAAAAAATCAAATCTGGAAGGACTGAATGGACACACGTATCCCCCGGGAGCCCGGCACATAAGGTCGGAGCACCTGCAATGACTGTCCGTGGCCATGAGTAAATGAAGATATATAAGACTGATATAAGAAATGAAGATGCACCAATATCACAGGCAATTCAATGCCTGCATTGATAGTGTTTGCAAGCAATTTATCTGATTGGGAGAATTTAACTACGTGATCGTTACAGCAATTATTGTCTTCATCTGCCTTTTTAGCTTTCGAGGCTTCATGATCATGATGATGTGTGGCTCCTTCATGATGATGACCTATGGTAGGAGATATAGCTTCTTCCTCGTGGTGATGTTTGGTATTGAATCCCATATTCAGGCCAGCGGCACATGCAAACCCTACGACTGTATTTAAAGAAAATACTGCCAATAGGAAGACCGCTTTTATTCGTATGGAGGTGTTTGATGTCATTGCTTCTTACAAGTATCCATAGAAAATACCATAATCGACACAAAAATAAGCACTTCGACTAAAATCGCTGTTATATAATTTTGAAAAAATCTTATATATTTTTTGTAACGCACGCCCAAAGGCTAATTGCAAATCATTGTTTTTCAATTTTATAGCAGCTTTTACTATCGTTGCAGGGTTGAATATTTTATCGAAAAATTCAAGCCATAACTTATCATACGGATATCACCAAATCCCGCTCCCTTTAGCGGCAGTTTACAATAGGGTTCCCATTCCAAAGATATCCTATGATTGACAGCTGTTTCAAATCCCACCATCATATTGAAGCTTGCAAAGGGTAGAAAGGCTTTATTCCTATATCCATCTGTATATCCAGTGGTGGGTGGAGTTTCAGTGCAACCCGTCTCTTTTCGCTGGTAAGACAACGTTTGAAAGTAATAGTCGCATTTTTCTCTTTCGACCAGGTAGGACGATAGACCGGCGCTCACAGAGAGTGATTTTTGTCGCGTCAAATGAAGATTGTATTGCAAATTCACAGGAATTTCGATCAAATCCATGCTTCCCTCCACGGCTTTCAGCCGGGTACCGGGCCAACCACTCGGCCAGGATCCGAGCGGCAGTTTGAAATCCTTGCCATTAGCCTCATAACTTTTATGAACCCAAAATAAGCCTGTAGTTACGGACCATTGCCGGGTTATGGCATAGTTGACCTTCATGCCAAGAAAAATTCCTGGTTTACGCTGTGCATAGGATTTTACCGATGTAAAGTCTGGTCCCATGGATAAGCCTAGCTGAATGGCGCCTCCTTCAGATTTAGCTGTCTTATTTCCGACACGCCCCTTACCATTTTTCTGTGGATATACAGTATTTCGGGCAAGCGCTCTTAAGGAGGAATCGTTTACGACCGGCCTGGTTCTCCCTGTTTCCGAACTTCGACTTACCGGAATATAAGTATGGGACTTCGCCCTGGATATAGTTTGACGCATACTCCCGCTTAACATAGAATAAGATCCTTCCATTGGGGAACTATCACGTCTGGTATGCAAAAAAGCATCTATGACAGTGATGGATGCATCTCTTAAAGGGCCTTTACCACTATATTTCTTGAAGTCAGGATTTTCTTTAAATGTAGATTTGGTGCTATTGGTTGTAATTTTTGTTGCAGAATCTATTGGAATCGTTGAAGATGGATAGCTTTTTATAACTGTCCGCGGAGGCCCGGAGGCAATATTATTATTAGCAACGGAATTGTTGGTTTTGCCCTGATCGCCGGAATTAGAGCGGATAGGAGCGATGAAATAGTATAAGAGACCCGTCAATAAGGCAATACTGCCCACACTATACGTCAAGATCCTTCGAATAGCACGTGAACGCTCTATTCGCCTTCTCCGGAGGTCTTCGTCCAGTTGAATTTTTATTTTCTCCCAATCACCTCTTGGAAATTTTGGGCCATATTTCTCGGCTGCTTCACGAGCTAGTCTGTCCAATTCCTTATCAGAAAGCTTTGGCATATGCCTGACGCATGTTTTTATAGGTTAACAACAGGACATAGAAATTTTATTTTTTGTGTCCTGCCCTTCAATCTATAAAAAGTACGCAAATTATTTGTTAAAGGTTGTTTGCCCGGGTATAAATTGATTTTGATCCACTTCAAACAGCTTTTGCAATCTTTTGCATAATATGATGGCTATCACCGAACTTGCACAGGGACTCGCAATGCTGCTGCAGGTCCGAGAACAGGATGTATCTGATGGGAACGTTATTTTTCCGGATGGCAGGGCGAGACAATTGCAATACCACATCTCTTTCCCGGGCATCCGGAACTATGAGGTAAAGCACTTCATCCCCGTCAGCAATTGTAAAGCTCAGGTCGGTCAGGCGAAGAATGCCTGAATATATACTGGTACTTTTCTCTACCTCGAAGGCAGCTACCACGTTGTTGGTACCTTTTTGGAACCATAGAACATCGATAAGCTGGATCGTATTCAACGTCTCACGGTCACAACTCATAGTAGGAAAGGAAGACAGGCTCATAAAGGAGAAACTTTGCCCGTGGCAGATTTTTGAACGGTCGTTGGCGGCAGGGATAACATCATAGCCCAGGGCATTTCCGATCTTCAGCAGGTGGTATTGCATATTGGTATGCAAACTCTCCTGCTCTTTTTCATCCTGGACTTCTCTATGCCGCCTTTCTATGGCTTTTTCCAGCTTTTTTCTTTCGTCATCGTTTAAATATTCATCTGTCCCTAAAATCAATTTTTGGGTACCTATCTCGAAAAGCAATCCGGCAACGGCCCCCAGATCAGTTGATAATTCTGCTCGATGCCGGCTGTTGGCATCTATCAGCACTTCCCTGAGCTTTAAATATTCGCTCCAACTGCCGAGCTTCTTTTTGTCCTTGAACAGAAAATTGAAGCCGTTGATGATGGCCGTATTGAAAGGCGGGACAATGGTCGGATGCAGAAAGTAAAGGATACTGGCTACTGCAGGACCAAGACCTTTGATCTTTATGCTGTCCAGGCGAATGATCTCTTTTATGATCTGCTCTTCCGCCTTTGCATTCAGGCAATTTTCCAGGAACTGGCCGAATGCCTGCTTATTGGCTTCATGTTCGTAAATATCCGGGATACGCAGCTTGGGTTTCCAGTAAAAGGGATGGGCTGCGCCCTCGAATACCTGCTTTTGTTCAGTAATACTGGCCAGCACAAATTCCAGCGAGGAGCCTTTAAAGTCGTTGGGGAACCGTTTGCATTTGATATCCTCGATCACCTGCATTACACCCCGGCGGATGGAACGGAATGCTTTCAACCGTTCCTCATTGTTGATGAACCAGGTGTTATAGACAGATTCTTTGTCTTGTTTGTATTGTTGAATGATAGCTGAAAGATGCTCGCTCATTTAAACATCGCCGGTAGGTTTTAGCCTGAACAGCACATCAAAATAGGATATTTTTAGTATATAGCAATCCTACATTTTCATCCCCGACATGGGATTGGCACCCTGCTTGAAGATGTATTCACTATTAATAAGGTAGGCCCCGTTGATCACCACGATATCGCCCTCGCTAAGCCCCGATCTTATCTCGATCCGGTCACCGGTCTCCATTCCAACCTCTACCATCCGGCTGGCAAAGGTCTTGTCGCTGGTACGGACCCATACGGTGGCCCCCTTGCCATCTCGGATCACCGCGTCGATCGGCAAAGAGAACATGCTGTGTGTCCGGTTGGTCAGGAACACATAAGCGGGCATACCCGGCTTTAAGCGGCCATCCGGATTGGGAACGCCTACCCTCGCCAGGTTGATCCGGGTGTCAGGGTTGATCTCGGGGTTCACAAAGCCGATCCTGCCGGCTATACGCTTTCCGGGCAGATCAGGCACCTGGACTTCGACCGTTGCATTCCAGTCTATTTGTGACAGTTGGGAAGAGTACACCTGCGCTTCCGCCCATAAGGAGGAAAGATCCGCCAGCCTCATGAGGGTGTTTCCTTCCATGGCATAGTCACCTTCCTTGAGCTCTAACTGGGTGACGTACCCGCTTTGGTTGCTGTAGAAGGTGGTGAGCGGACCGGTTTGTCGTGTTTTCATCAACTCTGCTAGCTGGCTTTCGCTCATGCCCCATAGCAGGAGCTTATATTTGGCGCTTTCTATCAGCCGGTCGAAGTCGATGATGGAATTATCCAGCGTATTTTTCCGTTCCACCGCCGCTATCAGTTCCTGCTTGGCATTGTTCAGATCCTCACTATAGAGGTCGTAAAGCTTGTCTCCCTTCCTTACATAGTCTCCCAGGTTCTTGAAATACAACTTATCTATCCGTCCCATGACCCTGATGCTCACAGAGGTGGTCTTCATCTGGTCGGTATTCAACGTGGCGGTCAGTACGATCTTGTTGCCGACCATACTGCTCCTGATGGTGTCGGTCTGTATATTACCCAATTGGATCTGCTGCTCGCTGAGCTTTATTTCACCTGCACTCTGGTTGTTTGTTTTGCTGGGAGTTGACATGTCCATGCCCTTCATATCGTCCATGCTGTCGGTCATCGTCATTCCTTTCATGCTGTCTGCCTTCATCCGGGCGTTTTTGTCCATTGGCAGGCTGTCAGTTGCATGGGCGGCAGGATGCCGGTCGTTATTACAGGAGAAAAGGAATAAACCGAGAATGATCCAGTTCGTTCTCATAAACTTCATTTTACTTTTATAAAACTTTCGCTATCCATGAGGTACTGTGCATTTTGCGCTACAGTATCCGTTTCCGCCAGGCCGTTCAGGATTTGTGTTTTGCTGTTGTACGTGTACCCTGTGGCAACAATATGCGGCATGAAGCCTCCATTGTATTTGACGAAGACGACCTTATCCAGGCCCAGCGAAACGATGGCATCTTTTGGCAACCATGCGCCTGTCATCTGGTCGGGATAAATGGTGGCCTTCGCCTGGCTGCCGATGAGCAACTGACCCCTGGAATTATCGAAATACACTCTTACCGTCAATGTTTTTTGCTCCTTGCGAAAGAAGGGCTCGATAAAATCGACCTTACCGGAAACAGGGTTGTCGGGAGCCGTTTCAGCGTTTAAGATAACCCTGTTCCCTTTTTTTATTAGCCCTTGATCGTCGCCGTAGATATTCAATACCGCCCAGGCCTTGGCCGGATCGTATACATAAAGGACGGTCTGCCCTTTTTGGATATACATTCCTTCTTTCAAGGGAAGTTCTTCCGTTAGCACAGCGATATCTCTCATTCCTCCCCGGACAGGTTCGGCACCATTCTTCATTCCGCCGGCCTCATGAATATGGCCGCTGTATCTGCTGTATACGGATACGGTCAGGGAAGGCTTTCCTGTGGTGATCACCTGTTGCAGCTGTTCTCTGCCCATGCCAAGCAGCAAGAGTTTTTCCTTTGCTGCATTGATCAGGCCGGCGTTGGAAGCATCGTTCTTTAAAAGGAACAAAAGATTTTGTTGGGCAGTAAGCAATTCGGGGCTATAAATGTCCATGACCTTCTGGCCTGTGCTCACTTTTTGAAAACGGTACCGCACATATAATTTTTCAATGCGGCCTGATATCCTTGCAGAAATAGTCCCTACCTGCCGGGTATCATAGGTGACAAAGCCCAGTCCTTCCACTTGTATCTTTTCGGCGCCGTGTTCGAGAGTAGTGACCGGCAGGGTGGAGATAACAAAACCATTGGTCGGTCTCAGCAAGACGCCCAGGTCGATGCCTTCTATCTTTTTATTCTCCGCCGATTTTTTTATCAGGTCCATGCCACAGATGGGACATTTCCCCGGCCTGTCCCGTATGATCTCGGGATGCATGGAGCAGGTGTATACCTCCGGGACCTCTTTCCCATCGGCGGGAGAGTCCATATGCGCTGGGATTTTGCCCATTTCCATCGACTGATGCGCCGGGCCGCTGCCGGATCGCTTTTCTTTACAGGAGCCCAATGTCATAAAAGCCACTGTTATAAGCAAGATGAGAAACTGTGGTCTTCGTCGATCGTTATATTTTTGTATTGTAAACATAATCTTTTCCATTTACCTAATTTCAAGTATTCTTTCCAGTTCCACCTGCATCCGCAGCAGTTCTAGCAATTGGTCCAGGTAGGTCAGCTGCGTCATATTCAAGGTTTCCCAGGCATCCAGTAGCATGAACAGTTCTTCCGTGTTCTGCTCATATCCCAGCTGCATGGTTTGATAATTCTTTTCCAGCGCCGGAATGATGTTGTCTTCGAATAATTTGACCTGCCCTTTTTTTGTCGCGATATCCGCCTGCATACCATGAGCCATTCCCGACGCCTCGTTTATCGTCATTTGCTTCTGTTGACCAAGCGATTCCGCCTTCCACTTCAGGCTTTCAGCATTGGCCTTGTACATCTTCGACGACCATCTGGCCAGGGGCAGCCGTACCATGCCCATTAAGGTGAATTGCATGGGCAGGCCGCCAAATCCGAACATGTGCTCATAACGGATGCCGAATTCCGGTTTCAATTTGGTCAGCTCGACTTTACGCTGCAACTGCGTGAGTTGTATAGCCCGGTCTATGGCCTTTATATCGCTACGGGCATCGGAAAGCAGGGAGCTATCGGCAACCAGGGCGCTGTAATCCCTGATCGTATAGGTCGTGTCTATATCGAATTCCTGCGACTTCTCTCTGTTCATCAGGGTGTTCAATGCGATCCGTTTTTGCTTTATCTCATTTTCCAGCATACGTCGCATATTTGCCAGGTTGCCTAACGCAGCCTTGGCTTTATAGTAGGCACTTAGTTTATCCTGTCCATTCTTATACCGTATCTCGGCATTTTGGATCATGAATTCCAGGAGCCGTTCGTCCCGGTCGATAACAGTTATTTTTTCCCGGATGATGATCCATTCATAATAGCTCCTTTTTGCTGCCGCATACAGTTCATTAAGGGAGGCCTTCTTTTGTTCTTTGGCGACAGATGACATGGCACCCATGTAGGCCGCGTTGGCATCCAGTGTTTTCCGGTTGGGAATTACCTGCTGGGCAGAGATCGTATATTGTCCCATTCCGCTCGTCCCGTCGGCTCCTTTCCGCCATAAGGCCGTATTATATGGCGCCATCCAAAAGCCTGTTCCCAGCTCCGGTGCCATCCAGCTTCTCGCCCCCTTTGCGGCCTCATCCATCGAGCGGATGTCATTATCATACATTTTCCCGACGGGATTGGCTTTTTGGATCTCCTTCAAAATGCTATCCAGGCTTTGCCGCTGTGCAACGGCAGGCATAAGGCTTGTAAAGATGATGATCAATGCTAATATCCACTTCATAGTATTAATGTTTTGCCTCCAGTACTTCGATCTTTCCTTTTTTTCGTAGTTCATGCTCCTTGGTGATCAGGAAAGTCAGCGGTGTCACCAACAGGATATAAGTGGAGGAGGTCAATACACCTCCCACCATGGGGAGTACGATGGGGATCATCACATCGCTGCCTACCCCTGTGCTCCATAAAATGGGTACTAATCCGAAAAGAGAAACACTTACGGTCATCAGCTTTGGACGCAATCGTTTGGCCGCGCCTGCTATCACGTATTCCTTCAGGTCCTGCTTTGTGATGGTAGCGCTGGAATTGCCCTTGGCCGCTACCAGCTGCTGCATGGCATCGTTCAGGTAGATGACCATCACGATATTGGTCTCGACCGCCAGGCCGAAGAGCGCAATAAAACCTACCGACACGGCAACGGAGAGGTTCACCCCCCAGAAATAGACCATGAACGCTCCGCCGATGAGGGCAAAGGGAATCGAGATCAGGCTGATCAGGGCCTCTTTAGCGGAATGAAAGGCGAAGTACATGCTCAGGAAGATGATCAGCAGCACCACGGGCAGGATCATTTTCAGGGTCTTTTCGCTGCGGATGAGGTTCTCATACTGACCGCTCCATTCCAGGAAATAGCCTTTGGACATGGTGGATAACATTTTGTCCAGCTTTTTCTTGGCCGCCTCCACCGTGCTGGCCAGGTCACGATCCCTGACATTGAACAGTACCGTTCCCCTGAGCATGGCATTTTCGGAGTTGATCATCGGCGGTCCGTCGCTCAGACGAACGTCTGCAACGGCTTCCAGGGGAATGGGTCCGTAGCTCCTGGTTTGTACCTGCAGCCGCCGTAAGGCATCCAGGTTGTTACGGAAATCCTGCCCGAACCGGGCATTCACGGAAAAGCGCCGCCGGCCCTCGACAGTAGTGGTCAGTCTCATGCCACCCAGGGCGCCTTCCACCACGGCGTTCACATCGTCGATGCTAAGCCCATACCGGCTGATCTCTTCCCGCTTAACAATGATATCTACATATTTTCCGCCGGTGATCGGTTCTACATAGAGATCCTTTACGCCTGGAACGCCTTCCAGCTCCTTTTTAAGCATTTGGGCGAAAGCATAGATCGTGTCGAGGTTCTGACCATACACTTTCAGTCCTACATCGGTGCGGATACCTGTTGACAGCATGTTGATCCGGTTGATGATGGGCTGGGTCCAGGCATTGGTGATCCCGGGCATCTGCAATTTATCATTCAGCTCCTTGATGATGCTGTCTTTCGTCCAGCCTGCGCGCCATGCTTTCTGCGGTTTTAACAAGACGATGGTCTCTATCATGCTCACAGGCGAATTGTCAGTGGGGGTATAGGCCCTGCCGGCCTTGCCCAGCACATTTTCTACCTCGGGTACGGACCTGATGATCTTGTCCTGTATCTGCAGAAGGTTCTTGACCTCGGAATTGGAAATATCCGGAAGCGCCACCGGCATGAACAAGAGGGAACCTTCATCCAGGGGCGGCATAAACTCTGATCCCAACCGGGTGACCATCACCACGCCGATGGCCAGCGCAACGATATTGATGCCGATAGTCGTCTTGCGCCATTTGAGACAGAGGCGGATCAGCGGCTCGTAAACCCTTTCCAGCACCCGGTTCACCGGGTTGGCTGTATCCGGTAGGAATCGCCCCTTCATAAAAAAAGAAATCAGCACCGGCGCGAGGGTTACGACCAGGATGGCATCGACCATCATGATAAAAGATTTCGTCCAGGCCAGCGGGCCGAAAAGCTTTCCTTCCTGGCCGGTGAGTAAAAACACTGGCAAAAAGGATGCAATGATGATCACCGTCGAAAAAAATACTCCCCTGGACACCTGTTTGGAGGCCTTTTCTATAATGGCCAGCCGGACATCTTCGGGTACGTTCCGATAGCTTTTTTGGAGTTTCATATTTCAGCTTTTTTTGTTTCGGGGTCCGGCTTATTCTGCCATTCCGATAAGTTTCGATACGAGTTTTCCGACATGATAATGCCATTGTCCACCACGACCCCGATGGCCAGGGCAATACCAGTCAGTGACATGAGGTTGGATGATAGCCCGAATGAATCCAGCAGGATGAAGCTGATCGCGATGGTGATGGGCAGCTGGATGATAATGCTCAGCGCACTGCGCCAGTGAAAGAGAAAGATGATGACGATGATACACACGGTAATGATCTCCTCTTTCAATTTCCCCTTGATGGTTTGCAACGCCGCCTCGATGAGGGTGCTCCGGTCATAAGCCGCCTTAAAGGTCACACCTGCCGGCAAACCCTTTTGGAGATCGGCCATCTTTTGTTTCACCGCTTTGATCACTTTGTCCGCATTCTCTCCATAACGCATGACGACGATGCCTCCCACCACTTCTCCCTCACCGTTCTGGTCCACAATACCCAGGCGAAGATCGCCGCCCATTTGCACGTAAGCGACATCCTTTACCCTCACCGGGATCCCATTGTAAACGCCCAGGGAGATATCTTCCAGGTCTTCTTTTTTCTTAACATAACCCAGCCCCCGGATGATATATCCCATATCGCTCATTTCGAATTTTCTTCCCCCCACGTCATTGTTATTGGCTTTAACTTTGTTCATGATGTCCATCAGCGATACGTTATAGTATTGCAGCTTCACCGGGTCCACCACCAACTGGTATTGCTTTTCAAAACCGCCGAATGAAGCTACCTCTGCCACACCAGGTACGGTCTGTAAGGCGAATTTTATATACCAGTCCTGCAGGGCCCGCTGTTCGCCCAGGTCTATTCCTTTTGCATCAAGGGTGTACCAGAAGATATGACCGACACCTGTACCGTCCGGTCCCAAGGAAGGGGTAATTCCCTGAGGCAGCAAACGCTGCGCGTAATTGAGCCGTTCCAGCACTCTTGTTCGGGCCCAATAGATGTCCACAGCATCCTCGAATATTACATACACAAAGCTCATCCCAAACATCGATGTGCCGCGGATGCGTTTTATTTTGGGAATCCCCTGGAGGTTGGACACCAGGGGATAGGTGATCTGGTCCTCTATGAGCTGCGGGCTTCGGCCCATCCACTCGGTGAAAACGATCACCTGGTTCTCGGAAAGGTCGGGGATGGCGTCGATGGGATTTCGTTGGATGGAGAACCAGCCCCACACGAACAGACCTGCGGCTAATAAAAGCACTATATACCGATTGCGAAGCGAGAATTCAATTAATCTTTCAACCATGGCTCTTTTATTGTCGATTGTTAAATAGAATTACTGATCAGAAAGGCCGCGGCAAAGGCCAATATGGAATATAACTCTGGAAATACGGCCAGTATCATTGTCTTGCCGAATACATCATTACCTGAAGCAATCTCGGCGATGCCATTTGCACAGATCTGCCCCTGCCGGATTGCAGCATAGGTTGCCACTACGAAAATGGCTCCCGCTCCAAAGACAGCAGATGCAGCCTCGGGCGAGATTGTCACGGTGAGGAGTTTTTTTGAATAGAAGATGAAAAAGGCTGCAAAACCGAATAATCCATGTGTGCCCGAGAGCGCGCTGAGCAGCATGTAGTTCCCAAAGGCATCCGGCTTTTTCTTCAAGGCGCCGATGGTCGCGTTGGCGCCGATGGATACCCCGATGGCGCTGCCGATGCCCGGGAGGATGATCATCAGTGCGAGCCCTATATACGCTATCAATAGATTTGACATAATGTTTATAGTTTTTAGTTTGAAATAGTTGAAAAAGGTTTATAGGGATTGCCACCGCCGGTGAACCCTGCATTCTTGTAAAATTCGACAAAGGTGAGGCGCATGGTATGCACGAACGCGCCCAATGAGGCCACGAAAAGATTCAATGAGTGCCCGAAGACCAGGATAATGAGGAAAAGAATAGGGCCGATAAAGGCTGTCTTTTCAATTTGTCCTGCGATATTATTGATTACTAAAGCCAGGATCGCACTAGACACACCAAGCGCAAACAGCCGGATATAGGACAACAGGTCGCCCATCAGCCCGGTGATGCCGAATAACTCCCAGATGCCAGTACCGATGCCTTTGAAGAATCCGGCGTCGGGGTCGGCAAAGAAAATGATCAGCCCCAAACCAATATAAATATCGATATGGGAATACAGTGGCCACACTTTGAAATAGAACATATTCACCAGGTGAAGGATGATCATGATCCATCCCACTTGCGGAAGGCCATACCTGAACCCGAACTTAACCATCTTATTGATCCCTTGCAGCATCATGCCGAAAAGTATCTGCACGAACCCAATGGCAATGGCGAGCGTAAATATCTGTTGGTCCTTTAGGAAATATCCCTTTAAAAAGGATAGCCCGGGAATGTCTGCCAGGGATACGCCGAAAAAGTTCCCGGTAATGAATCCAAAGAAAAATGTAATAACACCCAACAGCTGAACCAGGGTAAGATAGGACCGCTTAACCCTGGGTTTCCCTACTATCTTGACAATGGTGGCGCCGGCAAACAGCAGGATGCCATATCCCGAATCGTTCATGCCAAATCCGAAGAAAAGAGCAAAGAAGGGAGCAAAGAAGATGGTAAGGTCAAGGTCTTTATAGGACGGAAGGGAGAATAGTTCAGCTATCGGCTCAAAAAGACGGTTGAACCAATTATTCCTGATCAATATAGGAGGATCGTCCGAAAACCGGGCCCGTTTTTGGAGATAGGCAATTTTTTTACTGTCGAGAAATCCGGCAAATACCTTCCGTTGCGCCCTTGGAACGAATCCTTCCAGCACCCTTACTTTCCCCTCGCATGCGACCTCTGTATTTATCATAATGCGGTATAATTCCTCCTTCGCGGTGAGCGTCAAATGTTCTTTTTGCAGCGAAGACAAATAAGAGGAAGCCAGCTGTTCGACGATATCACTGGTATTTTTATCGGGGTCCTCTTCTGATCTTTCCTTTGCCTGTTTTATTTCCGTGAGCATTTCAGAAACAGGTTTTTCTTCCTTCGACGACACAGCCTGGTCTTCGGGCCGGTGGGACATGAGAAATGTGATCGCCTCCTCAATTTCCGTTATCATCTGTCTGAGCTGAATTTGCTCGGTATCATTCCCATTCTTTCTCTCAGCCACATGGAAGGTCCCGATCTGTCCAAGATCCTGCAGGAAGGACTCATATTCCCGATGGAAAATGAGCAGGGAAAATTTGGTCATGGGGACAATCATATATTCTATTTTATAGTGACATTAGTTTATTCTTCATGATCTTTTGTATCGCCTTGCCCAGCGCCTCTTCATCGTCCAGGTACTTCGTTATCCTGGCAATCGCATCTGAATATCCCGGCACCTGTACTTTTTCATAAAGATTTACTTTTTGCGTTGTCTTTTTCCTGGTTTTTTCCAGCAGATCTGCTGTCTCAGAGAGGATGCGCTGTTCGATGGCAAGACAGGCCAATTCCCTGAGCATCCACATCCCATCCGGGATCCAGGAAGGCATGGTAAACCAGCAGACGGGCTGCTGATCGAATTCAACGTTTTCCAGCTTCGGCACTCTTACCCCGGCAATATTCTTCGTGCTTGTTCTGACATTTCCGACAGCGAGCGCATACAGGGGAAACTCCTGCCATAATATATCCATGTGCATATATCCCTCCATCTTAGCCTTCAGCTTTTGTTCCAACTCGGCCTTGGTCTTTTTCGCTTTTTCTGCCTCCGACCTGAGAACAGCCTCCTTAAACTTCAGCACAGGCAAGGCGTCCACCCTGATCTTCAGTTGCTGCTGCATCTGCTTTAGTGAGATCTTGTTATATTGAAATCGAATGGCCATTTAATTCTCGCTTTTTTTTGCCTTGCCCCAATATTTATCTATGAGTTGCTTTCGAATGCCGAGCTCTTCCATTTGAAAATGCTGTTTGAACAATGCCCAGGTGATGTCCAGCATCCGGGTGATGTCGATATTTATGTCTATTGCTAATAATTGCCCGGCATATTCTTTCGCGAACCGGATGGTGCGCCGGTCGTAATCGCTTAGCTCAAATCCATTCTCGAGTTTGGTTTTGGCTTTGGCGGCGTCCGCATATAGCCGGATAGCGGCATTCATCACTTGCGGATGGTCCTCCCTCGTTTGTTTACCTATAACCAGCTGCTTTAACCTGGACAGGCTCCGGAAAGGGTCGATAATCACCTTGCCGATCTCCGGGTCCCTTTTTAAGAATAACTGACCTTCCGTGATATACCCGGTATTGTCAGGTATGGAGTGAGTAATATCTCCTTCCGAAAGGGTAGTTATAGAAATGATGGTAATGGAGCCGCCGGACGGCAACTGCACCGACTTCTCGTATATTTTAGCCAGGTCGCTGTACAGGGATCCCGGCATGCTGTCTTTGGAGGGTATCTGGTCCATCCGGTTGGCTACAATGCTCAATGCGTCGCAGTATAGGGTCATATCGGTGAGCAGCACCAGGACTTTCTCATTCTTTTCCACCGCGAAATACTCTGCTGCTGTTAGCGCCATATCGGGGATCAACAGTCGTTCTACCGCCGGGTCGTTGGTAGTATTGATAAAACCCAAGGTCTTTTCCGGTCTGTCTGTGTCTGTAAACAATGCTTTGAAATAGAGGTAATCATCGTTGGAAAGACCGATCCCTCCCAGAATGATCCGGTCGGCATTCGACCTGAGCGCCACGATCGCTATCACGGCATTGTAAGGCTGGTCGGCGTCGGCAAAAAAAGGAATCTTTTGTCCTGCCAGCAGGGTATTGTTCAGGTCGATGCCTGCAATGCCCGTTTCTATCAAGCTGTAAGGCTGCTGGCGTTTAACAGGGTTTACCGAACGACCTCCAATGGCGACCCGCCTTCCCTGCGGAACGTATTTCCCGTCGATAGGTTCTCCATACGCGTTGAAGAATCTCCCTCCCAGGTCGTCGCTTAGCGCGAGGGTAGGGGCATGACCCAAAAATATCACTTCCGCATCGGTCCTGATCCCTTCCGTGCCCCCGAATACCTGCAGGGTCACCTCCCGGCCGCTGATCTTTATCACCTGCGCCGATTTACCGTCCACCAGCGCCATTTCCTCATAACCCACATTTACGGCTTCCAGCGTACAGGTTGCCTTGGTCAGACGAGTTACCCTGGTATGGACTTTCCTAAACGACAGATCTTTCATGGCTTTGTTTTTTTGTGTTTACCATTTCATCCAACTGCCGGTCGAACTGGCCGAACGCATCCGATAGGTAGGGTGAATAGTTGATCTGCTTCCATATATTGATGATGGATCTGAAAAATACGCTTACCTCTTCGTAGGCCGAAAACTCAAACACCGCTTCACAGATGCCGGCTATCTTCTGCTGCATATAGCGCAAGCGTTCCAGTGACGTGAAACTATCCTCCGGATCAAAAGCATCCTGCTGCAGGAGTGCAAAATCGATCAGCTCCGACTTCCAGAACCGTTCATGATACCCCACCGGCACATTGTCGTCGCCCAGGATATTCATCTGGTCCATGGCCTCCCGGCCCTGTAACAGCCGGTCGCGCATCCTCGCTACTTCTGCGTTCCAACCAGGTGCGATGACCTGTTCCAGCCAAGATGTCAATTCCGGGTAATCAAGGAATTTCGAATAGCTTTCAATAGGATCTACCGCGGGATATCGCTTACTGTCGGCTCTTGCCTGTGACAAGGCGTAAAAACTATGGGTTGCCTTCTTCGTGGCTTCGGTCACAGGCTCCTTCAGATTCCCTCCCGCCGGCGATACGGTGCCCAGCAGGGTGATGCTTCCGAAAGCACCGGACGACAGTTTCACCTTCCCTGCCCGGGCATAAAAATTCGAAATGACAGAGGACAGGTCCATTGGGAATGCATCAGGTCCCGGGAGCTCTTCCATTCTATTGGACATTTCTCTCAATGCCTGCGCCCACCGGGAGGTAGAATCCGCCAGCACCAGGACCTTCAATCCCATGGCCCGGTAATACTCGGCGATGGTAATGCCCGTGTATACCGACGCCTGTCGGGAAGCCACAGGCATATTCGATGTGTTGGCGATGATCACCGTTCTGTCCATGAGCTTGCCTCCCTTCTGCGGGTCATCCAGTTGGGGAAACTCTACAAAGATCTCGACCACCTCGTTGGCCCTCTCTCCACAGGCCACCATGACCACGATGTCAACCTTTGCCTGCCGGGCAATGGCGTGTTGCAGCACTGTTTTTCCACTGCCGAAGGGGCCGGGAATAAATCCTGTGCCTCCTTCAGCCAGAGGATTCAGCATATCCATAGTCCGGATGCCCGTTTCCAGTAGCTGATCAGGGCGTATCCTTTCCATGTATCCTTTCAAAGGCCTGATCACCGGCCATTTCTGTATCATGGTAACTTTTAGCTCTTCTCCATTCCCTCCTTCCAGCAGAGCAATGGTATCCGTCACCCTATACCTTCCAGCTCCGGCAAGATGTTTTACGCGAAATCCTTCTTTCAGCGTAAAAGGGGCCATGATCTTATGCGGGATATTCTTTTCCTTCACTTCGCCCAGCCAACTCCCGGGGCCGGCGGGATCGCCCACCTTTGCCAGGGGAATGAAGTCCCATTCGCCATCCATATCCAATGCGTCTGCAGCATATCCCGGTAGCAGAAAGACTTCGTTTATCTTGTCCAGGTCATTTTGTAACCCATCGTATTTTTTCGAGAGAATGCCGGGACCCAGCGCGACTTCCAGGAGGTGGCCCAGAAAGATCACTTCATCATCCACTTTCAATCCTCTGGTATTCTCGTACACCTGCACAAATACCTCATCTCCCGTTATCTTTATTACCTCAGCCTTCAGGAACACCTCTCCCAGGCGGATATGGCACATTTCATTTTGTGCCACCGCGCAATCCGCGGCCACGATAACGAGGTTGGAAACGATGGCCTTTATTTTCCCGGTTCTCATGGCTTTTCGATTGTTTGATTATAGAGTTCCTGCTTCCCTGTCAGCGACTGGAGAATAAACGGCAGATCTCTCATCTCATGTTTTTTATGCAGGGTCACCCACCTTTCGACGATCATCAATTGAATGACAAAACATAATATTCTCTCAATGGTGAAATAATGGAAGAAGGTCATTTCTTCGACCTTCTTCCACCTGAGCAGATCGATCTTTCGTTCACGTTCCATTAAATTGTCCTTTTCGAGGAGCTTGGCTGCCTCACCAGCGAAGTCCAGCGCGGGTTCTGTGCCGAAATCGGCGATCCCATCGCCTTTGAAAAGTGATGACATTTCATTTACTTCGATAATAAATGCTTTACCTGGAAGTTGTCTTTTCCTATTCCCCAGGACCAGCAGCAGGTTCTTAAGGTTCACCTCGAAGTCTATCCATTGGTCCAGGAATGCATTCCTCATACGCTTGCCTTCAGCGAAATAACTTTCGATAAGCCTGCTTTCCCACTCGGCTGCTGTAAAGCGGTCTTTTTCTTCATTAAATGCTTCGATAAAACTCGTCATATAGTCCGGCAGCGAAAGACTTCCTTTTATTCCTTTTTCCAGCTCCTGCAAAGAATAATATCCTTCGTAATGGATGGTCTTTTTGTGGAGCAGCATGTCGATAAGATTCCGGTTATCCCGAGCATAATACAACCAACGTACCAGGTCAAGATCGACAGGAGATAGCTTACCGTCCAGCCCGGTCAGAAAGTCTCTGGTGGTGACCGGAAGTTGCGTATCCGTTATAGCCAGGTCCGGCAACCCGGCAATCAGGTAAAAGTATTGGTTAGTCTTCATGATCGTCTTGTTTTATTCCATAGATCCAATCCACCGTCTTCTTGCGTAGATAACTTTTAAAAAACGCCTCGAAATCCTCGTCGCAAAAGCTTACATAGTAATGCTCCTTTTTCATGTTGATCTTAAAGCCGCTGTTTATTTTTTTGTCAACGATAATTTCTATTTCCCCTGTCCATTCTTTTTTTATTCGTTGCTCAAAGAACCCTCTCAGCTGCCGGCCTTCTTCCGGACTGACCAGGAGGTCAAGGTCCAGCCTGGCATCGGCGGGGTCCCAACGCTGTAATACGATTGAGATCATTTTTTGCAGGAACTCGCCGTCGCTGATAGCCTCGCCAAGCCCCTGCGTTACAATTTTAGTGCTTAACGTTTCGCCCAATTCATTCTTGATGTTGCTGAGCACTTGTTTGGCGGCGGTCTTCAATTCACTGTCCAGGCTGTTCCGCTTGTGTTCCATTTCCTTTAGGGCTTCCGCTTCCATGGCCTGTATCCGGCGTTTGGCTTCTTCCATCAGCCCCGATGCCGCCTGCTGTGCGTCTGAGATGATCTGCTGCGCCTGGCCGTTGGCCCTCTCGATCCCTTCGTTGTAGACTTTGTCTATAAGGGATTGCACGTCGGGGTTAAGATAGTCGCTCATAAACATGGTTTAATTTCGGTCGAAAGATAGGACGTTGTACAAACCCGCCACACAAGCGCCGGTCAGCCATCCGAGAATGAATACTCCGGTGAGACCGAGGGACCGTGCAGCCGATGAGCATCCAGAGCATATGTTTTTTCATAACAAAGCGTTTATACGTTTTTTAAAATGACGAATTGCATAGGGTTTAAATACAGCCTGACATACCGCAATTTGCTCCCGTCCTTTTCCTGTTGCAACACTTCTACACAACTGTCATATCCAAACAGGTTTTTCATGGACGAGCTCTTCTTATTGATTCGATAATCTATTTCCACATACTCGACCTTGGCATCACTGATGGAGGAATTATACACTACCAGGACCTCTTCATTGAAAAGTATCCTTGAAAACGCCAATATGCATTTAGCGCATACCGGCAAATGAAAGGAGAGACCGTCTTCCGACGTCCTTCTCATATACATCCTTCCGAACTTAAGGATAGGGCTCGAATTCCTGAGACGTGCCATAGTCGCAATGGATTGGTAAATGGCTGATCGCCCATTCAAAAGGTTGGAATTGACATCAGCCATGTTAAACATGCTTTCCCTGACAAACCAGTCTCCGCTGCCGCGTCCTTCCAGGCCCTGTTCCGTCCCATAATAGATGCAGGGGGTTCCCAGCGCACAAAGCAAAAAGCCAATGCCTGCGATAATTTGAGAGGGAGTGGCATCGTATCCAAACCGGGCTTTAAGATCTTTCCCCACCTGGTCATGGTTGTCGATAAAGGTCACCAGGTACTCTCCATATTCACCTCTGTTGAGTGCATTATGCTGTAGAGCCGCATAGCGCTCGATCAGCTTTTCAGGGGAAGATAGTCCCTTGATCACCCCTTCCAATATATGGTACAAGGGGAAATCCAGTACGGAGTTGAGTCCATAGTAAAGGTTCTTGTCGTCTATGGTTATGGCCGTCTTGGGGCCGATGTAGCGGTTGTATGTTTCCTCCGCTCCCAGCAGCTCACCGAACAGGAAAAAATTCCTCTTCCCAAGGGAATAGGCATATTCCCGAATATAAGAGCAAAAGCGGCTGATTGACTCTTCTCGCATGTGCTTGACGGCGTCTACCCTGAAGCCGTCGATATCCGTTTCTCGTATCCAGTAACAATGCAAGGTGATAAGAAGGTCCTGTACATACAGCGCTTCCCTGGAATCATCGTTCCGGTAGGTCTTCAGCTGAAAAAAATCTCCCTCCCGTACTTCGGGCATTGCCTCGAAATCCCTTATCTGTCCTTTTCGGTTGTATAGGTCGGGATTGCGCAATTCCGTTGGAACAGGCTTATCGGCATACCGCCAGCTTTCCAGGGGGAATTGCATGCCATTGTAGTAATAGTATTCCATGTTCCCCGGGTAGCTCCAGTTGTTGCCGGAATGATGGAGCACTATGTCCAGAAAGACCCGCATATCCAGGTCATGAGCTATTTCCACCAACTCTTCCAGGTCTGCCTTAGTGCCCCATCTTTTGTCGATCTCCAGGTAGTTTTCAATGGCGTAGCCGTGATAGGATTCCGGATTATTCCCGAATATCGGGCTCAGCCAGATGGAAGTACAACCCAGGTTCCGAATATATTCGATATGGTTGATAATTCCTCTAAGGGTGCCGCCACAGCTTTGTTGCAACTGGTGGGGGTTTCCGAATCCCGGATGGCGCTCTGTAAAATCCATTGGGTGCCGGTTGGCGGAGTCATGGAACCTGTCTACCAGGACAAAGTAAATGAACTCTTCCCGCCATTCACGGTGACAGCCGCGCCAGTATTTCTTTCCCTTCTTGGGCGACAGGTCGATATCATGAATTGATCTCATATTTATCTCTTCAGGATGAGTTGATTAAACCCAACGGTTATTTTGTTTTCACCAGGCCGGGTAAGAATGCCAAACTCTTTCAGATCGATCACAAATTCAGCACTGAGATTGCAAGTTGCACTGCCAACCGGGAAATGCTCCAATGTTGAAGTGAAGCTGAAAGGCCTGATCGAACCGTTGATTGCCAGCGTTCCATTTGTAAGGAACCTGCGTTGGGGATGCGAATGTGTTTCTATATGATTTATATTCATCTTCCCGTCAAAATATGCTTCGTTTCCTACCTGTTGCTGCAATCGGGCATTCAATGAATCATTGTTCGTCGACATTGTAGGGATACCCAATCGCATATGGATCTCAGACCGGTCATCGTTTACCTGCACACGCAGGAGGTAGCTCACCGCAGTCACACTTTTCTCTTGATACCTTCCACGCACTGTTATTCTCCCGAATCGTGTGGAATATATCTGTGCCGATGATGCTATCCCCGCGCACAGAAACCATATGATCAATAAGCCTTTCATTTCAAATGATTGAACATTTTCATTTACTCACCCTGTTGCATAAATGCCGAGATCTTTTTGTATTCTTCGTCCGTCAGCATGGCCCGTTGTCGCATGTGCATGTTGATCACACTCCACTCGGGATCCGTAAAGGCGGAACTAGGTGGGGTATTGTGACAGCGCTGGCAGTTCTCACTCCATAGCTGACTGCCGCTTTTGTCGGTCACCTTGGTAGAAACACAGCTTTCGACTATGACGGCTGCTATCGTTAAAGCCGCTATTGACATGATCATTGTATTTCGTTTCATATACTTATGTTTTGCTGTACAAAAATTAGAAACCTATTGCCACCTGCACAAAAAATGCGTTGTTATCCTGCTGTGATTGCCAGGCCGCCTTTACGACAGTACGCCAGTTGAACCAGTAGTCTACCCCATAGGTATATTGTTTTATTTTTCCGGGCCCGTTGAGATTATCCGCCGGGTTCAGACCCGCATACCGGAATACCAGCTCTGTTTTCTTCAAAAACTTACTTTGGGACATATTCGGCCTGTAAGCAGCCTGGGCAAACACGGAGTTACGCTTATTGTCGAAGCTGTAAGTGGTATTTCCCGTAGGATCGGCAGGATCCGCATAGGTTGCCTTGTCAATATACTCAAAGTTCCATTGGGCCTTTACGTCAAACATGCCTTTGATAAAAGCCAGCTGTTCGACATACGTGAGGTCCAGCGCGTATTGTTGTGCCCCGGTATTCTTATAGGTGGTGGTTTTATCTCCCACTTTCCCGTTCCGGAACGATCCCCCGATCTCCAGGGATGAATTGGACAACGGTAAAAAGCCGATGCGTCCACCAACTGTCTTCTTGTTATTGCTGGCATCGATATTACCATAGGTCAGCGTGCCCTGTTTGGAGGGATCTGCTACATCCGTAATCAGTTGCGCGTTATTGGCCAGGTAAAAGCTATAGTTCATCTTTGCCGAACCCAAAGGAATTCCACCTCTAAGGTCGACGCCTATTTCCGCCGTTGGCCCTATTCCCCAGTCATCCTCTCCTGTGCCAACGGGTGTGGTGGGCAGCTTGTTGATCCATCCGGCATGCAGCCTGTCCTGAAAAATCCCCCATGGCGCAAGAAATTTTCCGGCGCGGACGGTTAGGTATTTATTTACAATGAAGGAGGCATCTGCATATCCAAGCTCGATATGTGTTTCACCGCCCTCCAGCTCCATTTCCAATTCGGCTTCTACCAGGATCCTTTGATGTGGCTGCCACAATAAAATGGGATCGAATATAAGGTTGGTGAATGAGGTTTCGTTTTTGCTGAATTTGGCGGCGAGGCCGGTATAGCCCACCAGAGCGAATTTACTGCCGCCACCAACCTGGGACCTCACGCTGCTTTTCACCAGACTGTCGATATATTCCTGGGTAAACTGTTGAGCCCGTGTTGTGCAAAAGACCATCAGTAGCAGTCCCGGCAGTAGTATTGATCTTTTTTTCATAAAATCCGTTTGTGCTGTTTATTTTAAGGTTCTTATAAAGACCACTGTCTGCCATGCCTGGTTTTCCGTTAATTTCTTCTTAAAGGAAGGCATTGGCTTCCGGCCTTCTTCTATTTTCCAGAACAAAGCGCCATCACTTTGTCCCTGTGTAGCCGCTGTTGAAAAGTTTCCCGCAGGGATATCCAGGGTCGCAGCTGAAGGACCATCACCCTTTCCCTTTTTTCCGTGGCAGGACTGGCATTCTTTGACATAGACTTCCTTGCCGGCAGCTATCGTAGCGGCATCCGATGCAAGCGGATTCTTTTTGGCATCCGCAGATGCAGGCGCCTTCCAGGGTGTTTGTTGGTAGGTTACAAAGGATGATATGCCAAGGAATAAAGCAATTATCACGGTAGCCAGGAAGAAGCTTGAATAAAACGGAGGTTGGCCAATTGTTTTCATTTTGTTTTGCTTATTGGTTAATAAATATTTTTTTTGAAGCGCTGGCTTTAATTCGATAGACCAGATAGAGGGCGTAGGCAAATGAACCCCACACCATGGCTACAACGAGCCAGAAAACAAGTTGAAGCCAAAGCGGCGGGGTAGAACTGATCAGACCGGCTTTTACCGGTGTATGTGCTGGGAAGGACAGTTTTGTTTTAATTGTCGCCCGGAAAATAGTATCATTGATAACGGCATTGTCCTCCACTTTTGCCAGGGCGATCAAATTCCCCAGCGTATCGCCGGCCGGAATGCTAAGCGGGAATTCGGCGGTAATGACTCCAGTGGTATCGGTAGTGCCGTTGCCAACCTTCATGACCCCGAACGTCCGCTGGACATAGAAGGTGATCTCGACTCCTTTCAATGGCGCCTTTGTCGCCAGGTCATTGACTTGCGCTGTCACCGTATGCATGGTATCGTTGGCGCCCAACTGCAGGGTAATCAGTCCATCTTTTTTCTCCTGGGCCATCGCGCTGATCCCTGCCGTTAATAATGCGATCAATAAGTTCTTCTTATTTGCCATGACCTTGTATGATTTGAATGTTGGACAAATGTTCTACACCGACTGCCTGCTCCCCGCTTTTTTCTACTCCCTCTATGACTTCCCACATGGTGATCACCGGGAATGGCTTGAACAGAAGGATAATGAGCAATACGAAGCCTGCCAGCGAGGAAGCCGTGATCATCCATTCTATCAGCGTGGGATTGTAGGACGCAAAGCCCGGCTGCGCATGCTGGATCGGCACAAAAGGATGCAGCATGTTGGGCACCACGATCAGGTAGCGATTGATGAGGGCGCCCAGCAACACCATTACAGCTACCGATACAACACCTTTGATCGACTCCCTGATCCGCTTGAAGGACAGCAGGACGATGGGCAGGAGCAGGCCTGCCACCTGGGTGAACCAGAACAGGAGGGACTGTCTGCCGGTGAACAGGTCTTGGAGGAGATATCGTTCATCCTTGGCCATTTTATAGGCAGGCACACCATATTTGTTGACATTCAGGTATAGGTAAAATGCTGTCAGGGCCAGCAAACAGGCCGCCAGTCTGCTGAAATGCGTAGGCGTTAGGTAGTGCTCCAGGTGATATCCGTGACGCAAAATGGCAATGATCAGGATCATAATGGCGCATCCGGCCATCAGTGCTCCGAAAACAAAATAGGGCCCCATGATGCTGGTATTCCAGCCTGACCGGAGGGTCATGGCGATCAGCCAGGCGCTGACGGTATGTACGGATACGGCTACGGGAAGGATCACCACCGACATCAGCCACATAGCTTTTTTCAATAGCCTGCGCTGCGTGGGATTTCCTTCCCAGCCCATAGCGAGCCGACGATAAACCTTTTTTCGCCAGACAGGAATATCCGTCAGCTTGTCCCGCATGATCGCCACATCGGGGATCAGGGGCAGGTAGAAGAAGATGACGCTTCCAAAGAAGTAAGTGCCGATAGCCAGGACATCCCAGAGGATGGGAGATTGTATCCGGCCATGGGTGATCAAAAAATACAGCCGTTCGGGGCGGCCCATATCCAGCACGGGCATAAAGCCTGCAAAAAGTATGGCAGACAAGGTGACCGCTTCGGCAATGCGGATCAGGGGATAACGCCATTTGGCGCCCGAGAACCGCAATATCGAGGAGATCAACGCCCCGATCAGGCTCACCCCTACGAAGAAGAAAAGGAGCGAGATGTATAATCCCCAGGAGACATAGTCCCGCATTGCTGTCACTCCTAATCCTTTTCGTAATTGAATGATCCAGGCCACTGTCCCTCCTATACATACCAGGGCAAGAAATATTACCCAGAATGTTTCCTGCCGGTAGCGGCGCCCGACCGTGCTCAGGAGCTCGAGCTCGACGCGGTCTTTTATATCCTGGCTTAGCTTTTCCATACAGTCATTTTTTATTTTTCAGCTTCTTTTTTTTCAATCTTCATGTCTTTGGTGGAATAGGTACGGTTCACCGGCGGCAGATAGTATACCCTTGGCTCGGTGCCCAGCTCTTCCATGAATCGGTAAGCTGCGCCATCTTCCAACAGCTGAGACAGTTTGGTCGTCGTACCGTCGAAACAGGTGACGGCATCCTCATTGGCATCCCCGAACCAGATGGCATTCATGGGGCAGTTCGTCACACAGGCCGGCAATTTGCCTTCTCTGGCCATATGCGGACAGAAATCACATTTCTCGACACACCCTTTTTTGCTTTGGAAAACATGTTCGGCGGCTGGTGTTTGCTCTATAAAATCCGGTTTGACGGGCTCCGTCCAGTTGAACAGCCGGACGGAGTACGGACAGGCGGCCATGCAGAACCGGCACCCGATGCAACGGTCTGTGTCGATCCCTACGATCCCGTCTTCCCTTTTGAAAGTGGCATCCACCGGGCAGACCTTTGTGCAGGGCGGGTTATCACAGTGAAAACAGGGCTTAGGAAAATAATAGGGGGCCTCCTTGGGCGAATCCTGCATCTCAAGCACCTCGATCCATTCCTTATTGGATGGCAGGTAGTGCATTTTATTGCAGGCCTTGGTACATTTTCCGCAACCATCACATTTGGAAAGGTCGATCACCATTACAAACTTCTTGCCGGGGATGCCTCTTCTTACATCTTCATCTGAAATATGCGGTTTGAAATCGGCTACCTGCGACCGGGCGACTGAAACCATCTTACCGTCATGCGTCATCACATGCACCAATTCATCATTCTTTGTAGTTGGTGGGTTGCAGGATGCAAAAGCATCGATAAGGGCGCCTCCTGCGAGCCCGGTGGTTAGGGCGGCAATGGAATTCTTAAGGAAATTTCTCCGGGAGCCATCGCCGTTGCAAGTGCAGTTATTTCCGCAAGCCATAAAGTTGGATTTGAAGATTTAAACTTATTTATTGACAGAGAGAATATGATTTATCTTATACATCTTATGGAAACTATCATAGGCCGCCAAGTCCTTATCCTCTTTAAAGGTGGCATCTATGGCATCATGAAATTTGTGATTGCCCGGGAAGGCCGTTTTTAGGGTTTCCTTGGTCAGTACCTGCGGGGCTGACGCTATGTCCTTGGTGAAATAATACTGGGAGACATATTTAATGCTGCCTTTAGTGGAGCCTGTAGGGCTTTGGTATACGTATAAGATCAATCCATCCCCCTTGCTAAGTATCCTGTAAACCTTGTTTTCGACAAACCTGTAATCAACACCTTTTGTGTCCCTATAGCCATACGTATCGGCCTTCTTAAGGGTATAAGCTGTCCCTTCATGTTTGACCTTTATTTCCGATTCGTTGAACAGCAAATTGTCTTTGATCTTGTGTTTTTCTGTCTTATAATTGATGGCATAGGACAATTTTCCCTGTTGAAAGTCTGCTGCCGTCTTGTAGATCCCGCTACTGTCTTTTTGAGCTGAAGCATTGAAAGAAAGAATGGAAAAAAACGATACTGCCAGGAATAAATTCTGTTTCATTTTTTTAATTTTTAAATATGTTGTAAGAGTATGTCAAGGAGTTCAATCATGTATTAGACTGCCATGACAGCACAAATAATGCTATGTGGAATGGAATGCACGTCTTCAACAAATGTGAAGTCGTAACAAGGAAATACCGGGAGAAGGATTATATTCTGAAAACCTGATGGAGTATGTACAGGTCGGCGAAGGAGGCGTATTTAACTCTGTGCTGGTGAGGGTCCGGATCGGGTTGGCCCTGAAATCCAAGGGGTAGAAGGGGACTTATGTAGTCCGGGAAAAAGACTGGCGCCTCGATCCAATGCTGTATGCTGATCGTCGTTTCTGCTGCCTGTATTTTATGATTATCCGTTTTGCAAAAGGTAACTACGTTCTTGCAACATCCGGGCGGCATGCTGCCCGGCGGGCAATCACAGTGGGCATGACCCAGACCGACAATCGTAACATCTGCAAAGCCCCCTCCGCAAAAATGAATATCTATACCCACCCCCAACGCCGTGTTCAGGTAAATGAAGATAAAGAATATAGAGATCAGTTTTTTCATGTCGCTGTGGACTTTGAATCGTGTTTTAAAGGTAATCCTGCCAGAAAATCTTGTTTATGATCTGGATCAGGCTATAATCTGATTTTTCTCAGGCCGGAGATTTATGACTCGAATCAAGGCCGGCATTGACGGTGATCATGGTCACCGTTGATATCCTGTAATAATTTTGACAGGCACACTATTCTGAAATACTAAATTCTTTACTATGCACAACCATTCGATAAGAGTTTTCCCTGGTCACCCTTTACATTCCGTCATTGACCGAAATCCTGGCATGCAGGTGGACAAAAATGAAGAGAAAAAGGAAGGGTCCTCTCTGTCCGACGAAGAGATCATCATAAGGCTGAATATTATTGCCGGCAGACATCCATTTTGCAGGTATAGGAAAGTAAAAAGCCATGATCCTCTATAATGACATGCCGGACCTGCCGGGTCTGGATTCACTCGAGATGCTTGCATTGGATGTGCGCTGGTGCTGGAATCATGCCGCCGATGAACTGTGGCGTCAGTTGAATCCTGAACTATGGGATCTTACCCATAATCCGTGGGTTGTTTTGCAGACCATTTCCCGTGATCAATTTAAGCGTTGCCTGGCGGATTCCGATTTCCGTCAGATGATGGATAAGATCATCCAATCAGAGAAAGAGGCCGCATCGGGGTCTGCATGGTTTCAACAGCAGTACCCGGATACACCTCTTACATGCGTCGCCTACTTCAGCATGGAGTTCATGCTGAGTGAAGCCCTGCCGATCTATGTAGGGGGATTGGGGAACGTAGCGGGAGATCAATTGAAAACGGCCAGCGACCTGGGCGTGCCGGTGATCGGCGTAGGTCTGCTTTATCAACAAGGCTATTTTCGTCAGGAGATCGACAGAGATGGGCGCCAACAGGCGCTATTCCCTTACAATGACCCCGGACAATTGCCTATAAAGCCTCTTCGACGTGACGACGGTGAATGGTTGCGGTTAAAAATATCATTATCGGGTGACGTGGTATGGCTTCGTACCTGGGAGGTGCGGATAGGGAGGACAAAGCTTTATTTGCTGGACAGTAACGATCCGGCCAATGCACCGGTCCACCGTGGAATTACGGGAGAAATGTATAGTGGCGGTCCCGAAATGCGGATCAAACAGGAGCTGATACTAGGCATCGGAGGATGGCGGTTGCTTGAGGCAATTGGCATCGATCCGGAAGTTTGCCACCTGAATGAAGGCCACGCGGCATTCCTCGTGCTGGAACGCGCCCGCAGCTATATGAAAAAGACAGGGCATCTCTTTGAAGTGGCCCTGGCAACTACCCGCGCCGGCAACCTGTTCACTACCCATACGGCGGTCGCGGCGGGCTTCGACTATTTCAACCCCTCGCTGATCGGGCAATTCCTTGGAATATATGCAAAGGACGAGCTGGGAGTATCTTTACACGATCTTCTGGCGCTTGGTCGCCGGGATGCCGATGACTCGGCCGAGTATTTCAATATGGCGTACCTCGCTATCAGAGGCAGCATGGCGGTGAATGGGGTCAGCCGGCTGCACGGAAAGGTGAGCAAGACGCTCTTTCAGTCGCTGTTTCCCCGATGGCCGGAACATGAAGTCCCTGTCGGATACGTCACTAACGGTGTGCACATGCCCAGTTGGGATTCCAAATATGCGGATCAACTTTGGACGGAGACTTGCGGCAAAGGTCGTTGGGTAGGCGATACAGAAAAGCTCTGCCATCATATGTGCTGTCTTTCGGATGAAAGCATCTGGCAGATGCGCTCCGACGCCCGCAAAGAGCTTATCAAACATATCCGAGGGAGGGTGGCGAGACAATTAACCTCTAGCGAAGGGTCGCCGGCATCCGAAGGGTTTGCAAAGAAGCTCTTCGATCACGCAACACTAACACTTGGCTTTGCACGCAGATTTGCCACGTATAAACGTCCCAATCTATTGTTGCAGGACCCGGGACGGTTGATCAAAATATTAACAAATACAGACCAGCCTGTCCAGCTGCTGATCGCCGGGAAAGCCTCCCCAGCGGACCGGGAAGGTCAAGCCCTTATCCGGGACTGGGTGCAATTCATCAATAACCACAATTTGCACGGGCACATCGCTTTTTTGAGTGATTATGACATGCTGCTGGCGGAACAGCTTGTACAAGGAGTGGACGTTTGGATCAATTCACCCCGACGACCATGGGAAGCCTGCGGCACCAGCGGCATGAAAGTCCTGGTGAATGGTGGGCTCAATATATCCGAACTGGATGGCTGGTGGGCGGAAGCGTATGATCCATCAGTTGGATGGGCCCTGGGGGACGGGCTCGACCACGGGAATGATAGCAGCCGGGATGCGGTGGAAGCTCAATCTCTCTATGATTTGCTGGAGCAGGAAGTGATCCCTTCCTTTTATGCCCGTGATGACAAAGGCATCCCTGTTTCCTGGGTTGCGAAGATTCGGGAGAGCATGTCAAGGCTGACAGTTCAGTACTCGGCCAACCGGGCAGTAAGGGAATACGTGGAGAGATACTATCTGCCCGCGGCCCGCGCATACCATGAGCGGACGGCTGGCAACGGAACTGGGGCTGTGCAAATTGTGGACCGGCTTCATGAGTTGGAACATAAATGGACCGGTATACGCATTGAAGCGCCTGCCGTCCAATCAGACGATAGGATTCACCATTTTACTGCGGCGGTATTTCTAAATGGGCTCGACCCTAACACAGTGTCGGTGGAGCTGTATGCGGACGGGGTGGATGGCGCTGGTGCTCTGCGGGAAAAAATGCTGGCTGACGATCCGCAGGGAATGCCGGCACAGCTTTTTATATACCGCGCAAGTGTTCCCGCGTCACGACCGGCATCCGACTTTACGGTGCGGGTGATACCAGGGTACGGGGATATACGGGTTCCTCTGGAATCGAACCGAATACTTTGGCAGCGGTAAGTCTTAAAAAAAATGTTATGCCTGGCACAACGAATATTCTCACTATTAACAGCGGATCATCCAGCATCAAGTTTGCGCTGTATGCTGCAGGTGAACCGCCTGCGCGATTGATCCGGGGGAAGATCGACCGCATCGGTCTGGATGATCCCACCCTGACGTGGACGAATAGTAGGACAGGCGACCGGCAAACTTACCCGGCAAAGGCATCCGATATAAGAGAGGCAGCGTTTTTTCTGGCAGACTGGGTTGCGGAACAAAAGGGATTCGACCAGGTAAGGGCCATCGGCCACCGGATAGTGTATGGTCCCGGCCATAGCCACGCAGTCTTTATAGACGAGGCCCTTATGAACGAATTGCATCGCAACAGCGTATTTGATCCCGACCATCTTCCTGGTGAAATTGAGCTCATAGAGATATTTCGGAAGCGGTACCCTCAGCTGCCACAGGCGGCCTGCTTCGACACTTCCTTTCACGCAGACATGCCGAGGGTGGCGCAGTTGCTGCCGATACCCCGTCGCTATGACCGTGAAGGAGTCCGGCGCTATGGTTTTCATGGTCTGTCCTGTGCTTATATCCTGGAAGAGCTCACCCGTATTGCAGGAGCAGAAACGGCGAACGGGCGCATATTATTGGCCCATTTGGGCAATGGGGCCAGTATCACAGCAATAAAGAATGGAAGGAGCATAGATACGAGCATGGGTTTTACACCGGCAGGCGGTATTATAATGGGTACCCGTCCCGGGGATGTGGACCCCTGCATCGTAGGGCATATCATTAGCAGGGATCACCTGTCAACCGGTCAATTGAATGACCTGGTGAATCATCAATGTGGTTTGCTGGGCGTATCCGAAATAAGCCCGGACATGCATGACCTGCTGGAGAAAGAAGGATCGGACATCAGGGCCGTCGAGGCGATCAGCCTGTTTTGTTACCAGGTGAAAAAATGGATTGGGGCCTTCTCTGCTGTTTTGGGCGGAGTGGGCACCCTGGTATTCACAGGAGGTATCGGGGAGAATGCAGCGGCCATCCGATGGAGGATCTGCCAGGGACTGGAATTTCTGGGTATCAAGGTGGATGAGAAGAGAAATGCCGAAAATGCTTCCCTGATCAGCACCACCGGGAGTTCCGTTACAATTTATGTCCTTCCCACCGACGAGGAAAAAATGATTGCCACGATGGTATTCCGGCTCTTGGTCGCACCAGATAAAAAATATTAGTAACAATAAAACTGATTTTATGGCAACGCAAACGCTTACAGATCCAGCTCGACAGTTATCGGAGAGCTTATTGCGGAAAATGGATGCCTACTGGCGGGCCGCTAATTACCTTTCCGTCGGGCAGATATATCTTCATGCTAATCCCCTGCTACGGGAACCCCTTAAACCGGAACATATTAAGAACACTTTGCTGGGGCATTGGGGTACCACGCCGGGCCAGAACTTCGTTTATGTGCACCTGAACCGGATCATCCGGCAATATGATCTCAATATGATCTACATCTCAGGGCCGGGGCATGGTGGACCTGCCTTAGTGGCAAATACGTATCTTGAAGGAACGTACACGGAGGTATACCCGGAGATAAGCCTGGACGAGGCCGGATTGAAAAAGCTTTTTACGCAATTCTCCTTTCCGGGCGGTATACCCAGCCATGTTTCCCCTGAATGCCCTGGATCCATACATGAAGGCGGGGAACTGGGATATTCCCTTTCCCATGCGTTCGGCGCTGCCTTTGACAATCCGGACCTGGTCGTTGCCTGCGTGGTGGGAGACGGGGAGGCTGAAACAGGGCCGCTGGCTACCGCATGGCACTCGAACAAATTTCTCAATCCCGCAACAGATGGCGCAGTGCTGCCCATCCTGCACCTCAACGGCTATAAGATCGCGAATCCCACCATCCTGGCCAGGATCACCCCAAAAGAGCTGGAGCAGCTGTTCAAAGGATATGGATGGACTCCCTATTTCGTGGAGGGACAAGAGCCGGAAGCTATGCATCAGGCAATGGCTGTCACCCTGGACAAGGTGATGGTCCAAATTAAAGGAATACAGCAAGACGCACGTCTTCATGGCAATACCACCCGCCCGTTATGGCCGATGATCATCCTTACAACGCCCAAAGGGTGGACGGGTCCGAAAGAAGTGGATGGTACAGCGGTAGAAGGAACCTTCCGTGCACACCAGGTGCCCCTGTCCGACCCAGCCCATAACGCCGGGCATCTCCGGCAACTGGAATCCTGGTTGAAAAGTTACCGGCCCGAAGAGCTGTTTGATGGCAATGGCCGTCTTCGCCGGGAACTGGCCGATCTTGCCCCGGAAGGTGAGCGGCGGATGGGCGCCAATCCGCATGCCAACGGGGGTATTTTATTACGGGACCTCAAAATGCCGGATTTTACGGACCATGCCGTCGCAGTGCCCGCCCCCGGCGCCGTCCAGGCAGCCGATACACTCGTATTAGGCGCTTTTCTCCGGGATATTATCAGGCTTAATGAGGATCAACGAAACTTCAGGATCTTCGGTCCCGACGAGACACTTTCCAATCGTCTGGACGCAGTATTCCAGGTTACCAGCCGTCAATGGGAAGGCGGGGTCTTACCAAACGATCAATTCCTTAGCCCCGCGGGGAGGATCATGGAAATGCTCAGTGAGCACCAATGTGAAGGCTGGCTGGAAGGTTATTTACTTACCGGTAGACATGGACTGTTCAACAGTTATGAAGCCTTTATTCATATCGTGGATTCCATGTTCAACCAGCACGCAAAATGGCTAAAGGTCACTTCCGGCCTTTCCTGGCGCAGAAAGATCGCTTCGCTCAACTATCTCCTGGCGTCGCATGTATGGCGGCAGGACCATAATGGCTTTACTCATCAGGACCCGGGCTTCCTGGACCACGTGGTCAACAAAAAAGCCGGCGTCGTACGGGTCTACCTGCCGCCTGATGCCAACTGCCTGCTGTCTGTGATGGATCATTGTCTCCGCAGCCGGCACTACGTGAATGTGATCGTAGCCGGGAAACATCCTGCACCCCAATGGCTTACTATGGAGCAGGCGGTTATCCACTGCAGCAAGGGAGTTGGCATTTGGACCTGGGCCAGTAATGACCAGCGGGAGGAGCCTGATGTGGTAATGGCTTGTGCTGGTGACGTGCCCAGCCTGGAAACGCTCGCTGCCGTCTCTATCCTCCGAAAGGAATTGCCGGAGCTAAAGATCAGGGTCGTCAATGTGGTGGATTTGATGAAGCTGCAGCCGGAAAGCGAGCATCCGCATGGATTAAGTGATACGGATTTCGATATGCTGTTCACAAAGGACAAGCCTGTTATTTTCGCCTTTCATGGCTATCCCTGGTTGATCCATCGTCTTACTTACAGACGGACGAATCATAAGAATATGCATGTAAGGGGATATAAGGAGGAAGGTACTATCACTACGGCTTTCGATATGACAGTGCTGAACGATATGGACCGGTTTCACCTGGTGCAGGATGTGATCGACCGTTTGCCTCACATTGGAACGAAGGGAACCTACCTGAAGCAGACCATGCAGGATAAATTGATCGAACACAAACGGTACATATGCAGCAACGGTGTCGATATGCCGGAGGTCCGGGATTGGAAATGGGGGAAATAGGCCTGTATCTTTAGGCATGTCGGATCAATGCAGCCGGGCAGGATTTATGCTACTTTTTTAATGCCTCCAATTTGGCTTTCATTTGCTGAATCTCGGCCTCCTGGCTGGTAATGATTTGATTTGCCAGCGCTCTGATCTCCGGGTCCTTTAATGACGCTTTTTTCACCATCAATACGGCCGCAGCATGGTGCGGTATCATGGAACGTAAAAATGGTTTGTCCGTGACGCCTGCCTGCTGCCTAATACAGACGTAAAAAAAAAATCCTCCGATCAATCCGGCGATGATCAATCCCGTATTCAACTTTTTATTCCCATACATGCCGCCCATGATAATAAGTTCAATAAGCAGCATAGGCATGGTCATCAGCCCCGCCATGTAGAATTGATTAACGTTTGGTACAACATTGGAGAATTTATCGACCATCGCGTACATGAGAATATACATGAATATAAAGGAGGTCACTATCATCAATAGCAGCTTTTTATAGGGCATACCATTTTTATACATAATATGTTTTTCTTTTTGTGCTTGGATGTTCATACTAAGGTTGTTTATAATTAAAAAACATTCTGGTGAAGTTGACAGCTATACAACGCCACTAACCCAACTTGTTCCTAGACGTGCTGGGCCATATTGGCGCATACTTCTGCGCATTTTCGGCAAGTTTCTGCACACTGTCTGCAATGCTCCATCCTGGTATATTTTTCACATTCTTCAGCGCACCGATTGCAAATGTCTTCACAAAGATGGCAAAGTTGCGCGGACATTTCGCCGTCCAGGCTCATTACCTGCGCAGCTGTATTGCAAATAGCCGCACATTCGAGATCAAGCTGAATACACCGTGTCATCATTTTTACATCTTCTTCATGGAGACAGGCTGAAGCGCATTGATTACAGACGGTCGCGCATTCGCGGCATGCTTCGATACATTCCTGATACTGTTGATGTGACATAATAGTCGTTTTTATTAGTTAAGAAATAGCTACTACATATTTTCCATCTTCATCTTGTGCATCTTCATCAGGGAAGGATAGAATCTGAGGTAAACCTCTCCGGCCAGCGGGTTTTTGCCATATAAACTACTCAGTTGCTTATCCGGGTGATACCAGGACAATTGCCCGCCACCCATTACCCGTACATTGCCGGAGTGAATAAGGTCGTAACCGGCGCCAATGGTAGTGGCGTTGACGGGAAACTGAACATTGTTCCCATAGGTATTGGGCTCAAGGTTTAGCTCTTCTACGGATTTTTGTACCCATTCATAGCGAAAATAGGCCAGGAAACTTTTCAGGCGGAGCGATGCTTCCAGCTGAGCATCGTTTGATCCATCCAGATCCTTTTGTTTATTCAGACCCCAGACGGCAGTGGCGTTGAAAAAGTGTTCCTCCCTGAAAGCACAGGAATACATGGCGGAGGCGGTGGTCCGGTGAATATTTTCGTCAGGCTTTAGCGCTTCAGGGCTTTTTATGTATCCATGGGATATCTGGAGTGCCCAGTTTTTAGTAGGATTTAAGGAAAGGCGGCTGCTCCAGGAGTTAAACAATGGCTTGTCAAAATTATACCTGTCCTCATCAGGCTCCTGGCCGGTAAACGAGGATGCTTCCAATTTAAAAAGGCCGTACCGGAACCCGATGGTGGCTACCCCAAATGTAATATGGGTAGCATCCGTCCAGTGATGCCCCAACGGCGCATCGGGATTATCCATCCCGGAGGGTCGGTGGACATAGGTCACTGGCCCGAGGGCCGGTTCCCCAGGATAGCCGAAGTAAACGAAGAAGTCGGACTTCGGAGAAAAAGAATAGGAGTAGCTTACCGATAGCTCTGAGAACAGGTCATGTGGATGCTGCCGGTCGACCAAAGGTTTTCCTTTCCAGGATTCTCCTGTCTGGAATAGAAGGGGATACCCACTTCCGCCGGCAATAGCTGCATCAAGAGAGAACATGGTGTTAAAGTGAAAAAGACCTTTGCTGCCAACCTTGGTTTGTCCCATAAACATCAACATGTTGGGGGCATCCCATTTCTCACCTCCTCTCGTGCCTGCCTTGCCAAGGTCCTGGTGGTTATACCGGAGGAATATATTCCCATGGACCATGTACATCCATTTCTTAGAATGGAGCATATAAGCATACATGGGAGCGTCATCCGGTAACCAACTGGTGCCTGAACCATTCCGGGACATGGGCAGGTTCAGAGAAAAAGCATTAGTCATGGGCACATCCATCGGCATATCCATGTCCATACCCTTGTTCATTGGGTGGCTGGTATCCATAGATATACCGGAACTATCGCTTCCAGCCGGCATACGATGTTGGTGCTGGTGCTGGGCGAAGCCGGGAACCCAAAACACTGCCAATAAGGCGAGTAAAATTGCGTATCTGGACATAGTGTTAGATTTAAGGTTTACGTTTATTAGCGATTAACCAACTGGCAAGCTCATTGATCTCCATTGTTTGCGATTTGACCATACTCTTAGCCATATCTAATAGATCGGGGTAATGTCCATGATGAAGATAGGCGGAAGCATTATCTGTCGCACTTTGGTGATGCACAATCATCAGCGTTGCAAAATCGTTATCGATATCTCCTGTTATCAATTGGATGTCGGCCGTCGTGTCCATTTTTCCCATGTTGGCTTTCTGTTCCATGGTAAATTCAGGGTCGCTGTTATCAACGCTGAGACCCGCCAGTATGCGGGAAAGATCTTGTATCTCTTTTTGCTGCTCTTCAATCGTTTTTTGAGCAATCCGTTTTAAGGAGTCGTTTTTTCCTTGTTGAATCTCCAGGTTGGCCATGCTGATCGCGCCCTGGTGGTGCATGCGCATCATGGCTGCAAAATCGATATCGGGGTCATTGGTCATTTTCGTGGTATCCATTCTGCTCATCATAACATGTACGCTGTCCATCATACGATTGTTGTCATGTGCCTGCAGCTTGATGCCGCTATCTTTAGAGCATGAAGCAATGGAAATAAGCAGGCATATGCTTACTGCCAAATAAAAAGGTGATTTCATATTGTTAATTTGGGAGAGTAAATAATGGTGTATAGGCTCCTGAGGAACTTATAGAAAAAACTTGGCAGTGCCATTTGGCCTGCCGGCGATCAAACCCGGAAATTCAATAATGTTAAATAGCGGGGAAGCGCTGGAGGGGCATGAAAAGAATAGGTTTCTCCCAACCTTTTATCAATTTTTTGGTCGCTGTAAATAATCCAGGTCGCACTAGTCGGTAAAGCATAGAGACTGGGAGAGAAATCACATATAATTGGAGAAATATGCTTATCGCCTGATTTTAAGCTTAGCTGGATGTCCTTACAACAGGCTTTTGAGTCCTTTTTGGCATCCATCCCGCAGCCGGCGCAAATTTTTTGCGGTCCGGTAGATGAAATTTCGACTAACCTGCCCATGCAAAAATGACAATCAAAACTTGCCTGTATAGTAGACAGCGAATAAAGGAGAAACAATATTATGGACATGACTCTTTTCATGGACTGGCATAACAACAAAACATGCAGAAAATTCTATGCCATGCAGTTATTGCCAGGTTCGGGGTAAAGGAATCATCAAAGCAGATACCCTATAATAGTAAAATGGGTAGTGTTTTCCACCATAACCTTACATTTTCATATTGTCCATATCCATCCCTTCCATAGGTGATGACCCTTTCCGAAAAATATATTCGCTTTCCAGCAAATAAGCGCCCGTGACCACTACTACATCCCCTGGCTGCAATCCCGACCTGATCTCGATAAGACCATTCCCCTCCATTCCCGTCTCGACCATCCTGCTTTTGAAGGTGTTTTGCGTCGTCTCCACCCAAACTACCGACATCTTACCGTTCCTAAGCACGGCATCGATGGGAAGAGAGAGCGCTTTCTGCTGAGGGTTTTTGATCGTAACATAGGCAGGCATGCCTGGTTTTAGCTGATGATCTTTATTGGAAAGTGTGACCCGGATCAGGTTGATGCGGGTGTTCGGATCGATCTCAGGATTTACAAAATCGATGACTCCTTCCATGGGTTGTTTTTCCGGGAAGTCAGGGAATTGCACCAGTGCCTTGCCTGTTTGCCTGAGCTGTGTCAGTTGGGAACTGTACACCTGCGCTTCCACCCATAGGGTAGAAAGATCTGCAAGGCGTAGTATGGCACCGCCTTCCATCACATAGTCGCCTTCTTTTACTGTCAGTTCAGTAATGGTACCTCCCACCGGGCTGTAAAAACTTGTTGTCACGCCGGCTTTACCGTTTTTCACCAGCTCATTCACCTGGGCATCGCTGATTCCCCATAATAGTAGCTTGTTCCTGGCTGCCTCGATCAATGGATTGTAATCTATGATGGAATTGCCGAGCGTTCTTTGCTTTTGTATAAGAAGGAGATATTCCTGTTTGGCATTGTTCAATTCTTCACTGTAGATGTCGAATAATTTAGCCCCTTGGGGGATGTATTCGCCGATATTCTTAAAATAGAGGTGATCGATCCGGCCACCGATGCGAGCGCTGACTGCATTCGTTTTGGACTGGTCTGTATTGAGGGTCGCTGTCAGCACCAGCTGACTTCCTGTGTATCCCGGATGGATTGTATCAGTAGAGATATTTCCAAGCCGCATTTGTTCGGGGCTGAGTTTTAGCTCATCGTTTTTCTGTTGCTGGCTTTTGTGGACGGCTGTTAGCTCCATATGACAAATGGGGCATTTCCCTGGCTTGGACTCCACTACCTGCGGGTCCATGCTGCAGGTGTAATAAATATCCGGGTCCGATTTTGCCGTTTGCTCTTTTTTTAGCTTGCAGGAGGAAAGCAGGAGCAGCAGTCCCACTGCCATGAAGATCGTAGGAAGTTGAAGCCTGTTCATTATTGTTGTTTTATTTTGATAAAACTTTCGCTGTCCATTAGGAATTGGGCGTCGGCCGCCACGCTGTCTTGTTCATCCAAGCCGCCCGTTACCTGGATAAGACTATCGGTCAGCAAGCTCGTTCGGACGGCCTGCACTGCAAAGCCTCCTTCAGCCTTCTTTAAAACAACATGACTCAAGCCAAGGTTCAACACCGCTGACCGGGGAAGCCAGGCTGCACTGGGGCTATTGCTCCGGACGATGGCCCTTACCTGGCTGCCAATAGGTATTTTCCGGGTGGCATTATTAAAAAAGATCCTTACCGTAAGCGTCTTATTATTATCCCTGAAAAACGGCTCTACAAAATTGATGCGGGCGTCAAAGGAATCATTAGTGGTCTCCGGAATGATCGTCACCGGCATGCCCTGCTTAATAAACGGCACGTCATCCGGAAAAATATTAAGGATGATCCAACTGTTATCCGTATTGAATAGTTGGAATATCGTTTGCCCTTTTGTGACATACATACCTTCCTTAACAGGCAATTCTTCGGTGCCTTTCGATACATCCATGCGTTGTGCTCCGTTGTCCGGCGCTTCGCCCATACCTCCGGCGGCATGAATATGTCCGCTATAGTCACTATATACTGATACTGTATACGAAGATTTTCTTGTCTGCATCACTTGTTCCATCTGCTGTACGGTCATGCCAAGCAACAGCAATTTTTCCCTGGCTGCGTTTAGCAGGGGAGCGTTGTCGGGATCATGGCGGAGAAGGAATAAAAGGTCCTGCTGGGCGGTGACCAGTTCCGGGCTGTAGATATCCATGATCTTCGCGCCCTGGTGCACATGCTGGAAGCGGTATTTTACATATAGCCTTTCGATCCTTCCGGAAACCCGCGCGGAAATAGTATGTACCTGCCGGGTGTCATAATCCACGCTGCCCAACACTTCTTTATTAACGGTTTGCACGCCTGTTTGCAGGGTAGTCACCGGTATACTGGAAATTACATAGGAGTTGGTAGGTTTTAGCAAGGTGCCAGGATCGGCCGTTTCTGTGCCTGCCTCCGCTGCTGTATACTCCTTTTTTACCAGGGTCATACCGCAAATGGGGCAATTGCCGGGTTGGTGGGCGATCACCTGTGGATGCATAGGACAGGTGTAAATGACTTCCTGGGCAGCAGGGGCTGGCTGTTTGGCCGCAGGGACCTTTTCTTTACAGCCGATAAGGAGCAAAGTTGAGGCGAAAAAGCCTGTGATCAACCATATATACAGTTTGTTCATACTTATGTCAATTTTGTTGCAGCACTTTATCCATTTCTACCTGCATGTTCAATAGCTCCTGCAACTGGCCCAGGTATTCCAGCTGCGTCATATTCAGGGTTTCCCAGGCATCCAGCAACTCAAACAGCTCGCCTGTATTCTGTTCGTAGCTCAATTGCATGGTCTGGTAATTTTTCTGCAACGCAGGGATGATCTTTTCCTCGTACAGGGATACCTGTTTCTTTTTATTGTCCAGACCAGCGAGAATGCCCGAGATCTGTCCTGTGGCTTCGTTCAACACCAGCTGTTTTTGTTCTTTGAGTGATTCGGCTTTCCAGGTCAGGCTTTCGATATTTGCTTTATAGCTTTTGGACGACCAGGCCGCGATGGGCAGCTTGACCATTGCCATCAAACTGTATTGCATGGGCAGTCCTCCAAATCCGAACATATGATCGTAGCGGATACCGAACTGGGGCTTTAGTTTAGATTGTTCCAGGTTTTGTTGCAGGTAAGTGAGCTGAATATTTTTGTCAATGGCTTTCAGATCGCTGCGGGCCTGGACAAGATAGGAACTGTCGGCCGGCTGATAGTCCCTGATCGTGTAAATAGTATCGATCCCGAATGTCATGTCTTTGCTTCTGTTCATTAAAGTATTCAGCATGATCTGTTGTTGCCGTATCTCGTTTTGCAGCATGATGCGCTGGTTTTCGATGCCCGCCAGCGCAGCCTTGGCCTTGTAGTAGGCATTGAGCTTACCCAGGTTGTTCTTGTACCTGATCTCTGTGCTTTGGATCATGAAATTGAGCAGGCGCTCGTCCTCATCCAGCACCCGGATTTTTTTTTCTGTGATCAGCCAGGTGTAATAACTTTTTTTTGCGGCGGCATAGAGCCCGTTAAGATTCGCCTGCTTGCTTTCCCTGCTGACGGCGGATGCGGCCTGCATATACCGGGCGTTAGCTTCCTGCTCTTTTTTATTGGGAAGCATCTGCTGGGCGGAGATCATATATTGTCCCATACCCGGGGTGCCGTCGGCCATCTTTTTCCATAAGGAAGGATTGTAAGGTGTCATCCAGAAGCCAGTGCTCAGCTCAGGCGGCATCCAGCTTTTGGCCCCTTTGGCCGCCTCATCCATAGAGCGAATGTCAGCATCATACATTTTTAGTGAAGGATGGTTAGACTGAACAGCCGATAAAATATCATCCAGCTTCATCACCGGCTGTGCCTGTCCCTCCCGTAGGGATAATATAGAAATAATCAGTGTAATGAGTAGTTTGTTCATCGTATTAATGTTTTACTTCCAGCACATCGATCTTTCCGTGCTTTCTCAATTCATATTCCTTGCTCATTAAGAAAATGATGGGAGTGACCAGTAAGATATGGATGGAGGAGGTGAATACCCCGCCGATCATGGGCAGTACAATCGGCTTCATGACATCGCTGCCCACGCCCGAACTCCATAATATGGGTATCAATCCGAACAAGGCTACGCAGACAGTCATCAATTTAGGACGCAGCCTTTTGGCGGCCCCCGCAACCACGTATTCCCGCAGATCTGCTGGGGTAATGCTCTCCCTGGAATTGCCTTTTGCCGTCACCAACTGCTGCATGGCATCGTTCAGGTAGATCACCATGACAATCCCTGTTTCTACAGCCAGCCCGAAAAGAGCAATAAAGCCCACGGCGACTGCCACCGACAGGTTGACTCCCCAGAAATAGACCATATAGGCCCCGCCGATCAGGGCAAAGGGAATGGTGATGAGGCTCAACAAGGCTTCCCGGGCGGAATGGAAGGCGAAATACATGGAAATAAAGATCACTGCCAGCACAACCGGCAATATCATCTTCAACGTCTTCTCGCCGCGGATCAGGTTCTCGTATTGTCCGCTCCATTCCAGGAAGTAACCTTTGGGCAGGCGGGTCAGCATTTTATTCAGCCTGTCCTGTGACTCTTGTACGGTACCGGCCAGGTCCCGGTCGCGTACATTGAACAGAACGGTGCCCCTCAATAAGGCGTTCTCCGAATTGATCATGGGTGGCCCTTCCGTCAACTGCACATCCGCTACGGCGCTTAAAGGGATGGGGCCGAATGGCATAGTCTGGACGGACAACCGCTTCAGCGCTTCTATATCGTCCCTGAAGTCCTGGGCGTAGCGGGCGTTGACAGAAAAACGACGGCGACCTTCCACAGTGGTTGTCAGCTTCATACCGCCCAAAGCGCTTTCGATGACGGCATTTACGTCATCGATGCTGAGTCCGTACCGGGCGATCTCGTCCCTTTTGATGGCTATGTCAATATATTTCCCTCCCGTAATAGGTTCTACATACAGGTCTTTCACGCCTGCGATGCCTTGTAATTCCGTCTTTACCTTTTGCGCAAAGGCAGAGATGGTATCCAGGTTCTGCCCGTATACTTTTACTCCCACGTCCGTGCGGATACCGGTAGACAGCATATTGATCCGATTGATGATGGGCTGGGTCCAGCCGTTGGTGACGCCGGGTATCTGCAATTTATTATTCAGCTCATTGATAATGTCTTCTTTGGTGAGGCCGGCACGCCACTGCGCTTTTGGTTTCAGCAGGATGATCGTTTCTACCATGCTGATGGGAGAATTATCCGTGGCAGTGTTTGCCCGGCCCGCCTTGCCCAGAACGTTCATTACCTCCGGAACCGATTTGATGATCTTATCCTGCACCTGCAGGATCCTTTTGACCTCGGAGTTGGAAACATCGGGTAATGTCACCGGCATAAAGAGGATGGAACCTTCGTCCAGGGGCGGCATAAATTCTCTTCCCAGGCTTAAGATCAGGGGTATACTGATGATCAAAGCAATGATATTAATGCCGATGGTCGTTTTCCGCCACTTGATACAGAGCCTGATCAACGGCTCATACATTCTTTCCAATACGCGGTTCACCGGATTGGCCTGCTCTCCCCTAAAACGTCCGGTCATAAAGAAGGAGATGAGCACGGGCGCCAACGTCACCACTAGGAAGGCGTCCACCAGCATGATAAAGGTCTTGGTATAAGCCAGCGGATGGAACAGCTTGCCTTCTTGTCCCGTCAGCAGGAACACCGGTAGAAAAGAAGTAATGATGATAATGGTAGAGAAAAAGACACCTCGCGACACCTGTTTACAGGACCTTTCGATGATCGCCAGTCTTTCGGCCCGTGGAATGCGGTAATAATTACGCATGTTGATTATTTATTCGGTGAATGCTTTGCCTGCCATTCGGCTAAATTCCGGTAGGAGTTTTCCGCCATGATAATGCCGTTATCCACGATCACACCGATAGCCAGGGCGATACCTGTCAGGGACATGATATTAGAGGATAAACCAAAGGCATTTAGCAGGATAAAGCTGATGGCAATGGTGATAGGGATTTGTATGATGATGCTCATGGCGCTGCGCCAGTGGAATAAGAAGAGGATGACGATAAGCGATACGGCCAGCATTTCCTCTCCCAGCTTGCCCTTGATATTGGCGATGGCTGCTTCGATCAGGCTGCTGCGGTCATATGCGATCTTGAAATGGACGCCTTCCGGCAGTCCTTTTTCCACATCCTTCATCTTTTCTTTCACCATTGTGATCACTTTGTCGGCGTTCTCGCCATAACGCATGACGACAATGCCCCCTACTACCTCACCTTGTCCATTTTGATCGAAGATGCCGAGCCGCAGGTCGCCTCCCAGTTGCACCGTGCCAACATCTTTTACCCGGACAGGAATGCCTTTATAATTGGCCAGGGCGATGCTTTCCAGATCTCCCTTGTTTTTAACATAGCCCAAACCTCGTATGATATAGGCCATATCGCTCATTTCGAATTTCCTGCCTCCTACGTCATTGTTGTTAGCCTTGATCTTGTTCATTACATCCATCAGGGAAATGTTGTAGAATTGCAATTTGATGGGATCGACCACTAACTGGTATTGTTTCTCGAATCCACCAAAGGACGCTACCTCGGCAACGCCGGGAACGGTCTGTAATCCGAACTTGATATACCAGTCCTGCAACGCCCGTTGTTCCCCCAGGTCTACGCCCGGTGCATCCAGGGTATACCATAGCACATGTCCGACGCCTGTACCATCCGGACCCAGGGTAGGGGTGATACCTTGCGGCAATAGCCGCTGGGCATAGTTCAATCGTTCCAGCACCCGCGTGCGGGCCCAGTAGATGTCGGCGTTGTCGTCGAATATGATGTAGATGAAACTCATCCCAAACATGGAGGTCCCCCGGATATTTTTCACTTTTGGAATTCCTTGCAGGTTAGATACTAACGGAAAGGTCACCTGGTCTTCCATGATCTGCGGGCTTCGTCCCATCCATTCCGTGAATACGATAACCTGGTTCTCCGACAGATCAGGTATAGCATCGATGGGATTTTGCTGGACAGCAAAGACGCCCCAGGCAAACAGGCCCAGTGCTGTTACCAACACCAGGTACCTGTTGCGTAGGGATAGTTCGATTAATTTCGGAACCATTCTTATTACATTTTCATTTTATCATGGTTCATCGGCTCCTTCTTAACCAGGTCCATACCACACTTCGGGCATTTGCCCGGCTTGTCGCTCCTGACTTCCGAATGCATGGAACAGGTGTAATACGGTTTATCCGCATGGGCCTTTTTGGCAACGAGCGTCATACCGCATTTGGGACATTTGCCTGGCTTGTCCTTGATTATATCCGGGTGCATGGGGCAGGTGTACACGGTCCTTGTTGAGTCCATCTTTCCCATTGGCATCGTGTCTTTGGCTTTTTGGGCAAAAGTGGCGAGAGTACCTGTCAGAAAGAGGATGAGAATGAGGAGTTTTTTCATTTTTTGATGATTTTGCTATTGGTGAGTATTTGATTATGATTTTCTTGGATAATGACAGCAGTCAGGTAGGGCATTGTACACGACATCGCTTGCCTTTACCTTTTCGGTATCATGACCGTCAGCGGCCACCAGCTCCTGTATTTTATCGGTATTGATCTTTGTCCTGGAATACTTAACCAACAACGTTTTCGAATCTATATCCCAGTTGACATAGGAAATGCCCGAAGTAGTCTTTAGGGCGCTCTCGATCCGGTGTTTACACATATCGCAAACACCATTTACTTTGATAGCCTTTGTGGCCATAAAAGGCCCGTCTAATTTATAATTCTGTGCTTTTGTAGTGGAAGTGATGGCGAAAACAAAAGCAATGACGAAAAATGCTTTAATCGTTTTCATACATTTTAATTTATTGGTTAACAATACTGTTACACAACGTTTAGAATAACTTTTCTATGAAAGAGATAAGATGCTTGTAGTAAGAAGATGTACAAAGCACCGATAGCCCAACAGAATGTCAGGCTGTGAGCGGAAAGAAGTAAATCAAATACGGAAATTGCAATTGCGGAGGAACACAGGGACTTTATCAGGCTCGGGGGGAGCATTGGTCGTAGGATAGCCGGCTATGTAAGCAGCAACATATATATCAGCTTGAATAACCGGCTGAACAATTACTGCTTGAGATGCAAGATGGAGAAAGTTATAGGCTGATTCGGAGGCTTTTTGATCTTTGTCCAGCTTCACTACGGCCTGCTTGTCTTTGCAACAGCCATCCTTCATGGCCATGCAGTGGCCGTCTTTGGCATTTTTGGGCATTCCACAGTGACCACAATTCTGGCTGTCCTCGTTTGCCAGGCTCCAGGAAAAAAGCTTGTCCATGCAGTAGTGCAGATGCACTGTTGCCCCCATCGAAGTGGATAGGTAAATGACGGCTAATATGGTGGCAAAGGCCTTTTTCATTGAAAATGCTACCCAAAAGTATAATTATTTTTTATTTGATCAAATTCCACTTTGTTAATTCTGCTATTTCTGATCATCAGAGACCAGTGGACGGCCCAACTTCGATAATTTAACTCTTCCATCAACCATTTCATTTCCATGCTAAACCAATGAAAAACCCATACGATTTTGCCAGAGTACCGATGCAGGAATATAGGGCGCGGTCACCCTTGAAGGGTAGGACCCGGGCTACTTTGTTACCATAATAAGGTGAGCGGTTGGTAGCTGCTTACCCGGAATGGTTGCCAACGCGTAAAAAATGTAGGGGTGCTTTATTGTCAAGCGCGTCTAAAGGAACAAAAGAGGAAATTTTGAATGGTTTGAAAGGGCGTCTGGTGGTTTTCGGTAAGGAGTACCGGGGAACTGGAGGCGCTGCTGGGTAGCGATGCAAATGCAAAAGGTTTTTCATCGTCGACCGAAGCCTTCTAATAAGGTTTTGGTCTTTTTATATTCTTAACGGCGGGTTTTCATGTGCGCTATTGTTGCTGGAACCGCCTATTTCTTTTTTTTCGGTTTTTCGGGTTCTTTATACCTCAAAACCTCGCATAAATTCACATCTAAAACAGAAGCTATTGCTATAAGTGTTAATATCGTTGCGTTGGATTGACCCTTTTCAATAGCGAGTATCTGAGTGTATTTAACTTGTGATACTGCAGCCAGGTCGCGCAGGCTGATACCTTGTTTACCCAATGATCTTTTCTTGCCTTCGGGACCCATGTAATTCATCCGAGCTTCATGGAATTTCTGGCCGATTTCCTGTAATTTTTCCGCACTTTTTATACTGTCGAGCATAGTATTTAGAAACGCGGAAGGTGCTCCTATTTCTAGAAATTTTTTGTTCCATTTCTTGGGAACAAAAAATTAATTCTTTATATTTGTTATAGAAGTTCAATATAAAAACTGAAAAAAAACATGGAATTCAATACAGACAAGCATTTTGCCTTAAGACCCTCCCCGGATTAGGAGAGGATTTTTGGTAAAAGTTAATTAAAAAACTGTCGGCAATTCGCCAATAAGCCTGTAACAGAAAAGGTCGAAAATTTTCAAGACACGGGTAAGTTAGGCAAATTGCCCACCTAAAAAGGTGGGCTTTGCTTGCTTATGTGTCTTAGGGCTTCGACCTCCCTCTGTTACTAAGCAATGTCGGGGCCCATCTTTTTTGTGCCGCCTCTCATACTGAGGGAATGTTGCTCTATTGGCTAACCTGCTACAGTGGTTTCACTAAATGCAAATGCCAACGTTCCAATCTTTCAGTATGATAACTTATCCTCCAAGAGAAACAGAATTTGATCTGGAGTTTCTTCGTGACTTTGCTGATGGGAATGAAGCGGGCCTCTCCCGACTATACACGCTTTATCATTCACCCTTAATTAAATGCGGGCTGCGAATAGTCCAGGATTACTTCGCAGTTGAAAATTTCGTCCAGGACGCTTTTCTAAAAGCCTGGACCTTACGTCACAGGTTAAACAGTTACATGCATGCCTATCGATTTATGCGCATGAATGTAAAATGGGATTGCTACGACTTCTATAAGAGGCCTGAATACCGTCTTGTGGTATATTCTGAGTATGAGCCCTATCCCGATGCTGAGAATTACCCACAGGCCGAGCAGAAAGACGATGTCTGTAAAGACGAAGAAATGCTTCAATCCATTTATAAGATCATCCCATACTTACCACCCGATCGCCAAACCATTTTGAAACTTTACTTTAAATATGGGTTCAGTTATAAGCAGATTGCTAAACGCTACGGGTCGAATATTCAGAACATAACAAAAGAAATTTACGAAAGCTTGGACTATTTAAAGAAAGTGATTCACGCCAAAAAAAAAATATGTGTGTCACCGACTGCCACTTCGCATTGGAAAGGCGCTGAAGAATGCCTTTCTGGCGAAATGCTTGAGATTTTTAAACTCAGATTTGAAGGCAAGCTCCCATTTGAAGTAATTGCTAATAAAATGAACCTTTCCCAGGCAGACGTGCAGCAGCAATATGTTATTGCACATAGAAAACTTAATCAGTTAAAAGCAAACCGCCGGCAATGAACGAAAAACCGATTATATTAACCAGAAAAGTACAACTGGTTATCAATAGTGACGACAAAGTAGTCGTAAGTGAAGCATTCAAGACGCTGCATCAATGGCGATATATTTGTTTTAGAGCCGCCAATTATATTTTCACTCACTTGTTTATACAACACCAATTAAAAGAGTTGTTCTATTTACGGGATGACGTGAAAGTGAAACTAGCCGATAGTGCCAAGGATCCAAATGGTATCCTTACTACTTCACAGCTAAATACTACTTATAGAATGCTGAGTGCGCGATTCAAAGGAGATATACCTATGCATATTATAGCAACGCTGAGTATGACATTGGCAAAGCATTTTAACAATGAAAAGCAAGATTATTTAAAAGGGGAAAAGTCCGTCCGAAATTATAAACGAAATATACCTATCCCGTTCGGAATTAAGGATATCGCACATTTGCAGCCTATCAAGGATGGAAGGGAATACAGTTTTGAATTATTCAAAATCCCTTTTCGGACCTATCTTGGCAGGGATCAATTTTACAAACGCCCTTTATTTGAAAAGCTACTGAAAGGGGATATGATCCTGCACACTAGCTCTATCCAAATCGATAAGAACAAAATTTACTTGCTGGCAGCCTTTGAGATAGAAAAGGAAATTAACGATCTTGATATCAGCATCGTTGCTGAAGCACATTTGTCGATTGACTACCCTATAATTTTGCACATTGGCAAAATGCGCCACACCATCGGTAGCAAGGAAGAGTTTTTACACCGTCGATTAGCTATACAGGCGGCTAGAACCCGGGCTCAGAAGGCAGCTTCTTTTAATCGAGGCCAACATGGCCGCCGAAGGAAACTAAAACCATTGGAAGAATTTCGGGAGAAGGAAAGGAACTATGTTGAGCATAGACTTCATCTGTATAGCAGACGATTGGTTGACCTGTGTGTTCAGCATAGAGCCGGTTCGCTGATACTTGTAGGGCAAACGGAGAAGGAGGCCGCCGCCGCAGAAGATGAACTGGTTTTGCGCAATTGGAGTTACTACTCTCTAAAACAGAAGATTGAGTATAAGGCTAATAAGGCAGGTGTTATGCTTATAACAGAATAGTACTTGATGAGGCTGCTTGTACAGCCGTAAGGTGAGAAAAGCAGATACTCACTAAATACCCGCAGGGTATATACAATCGAAGAGACATGGCTTTTAAGAAAATTATTCATAATATAATGAGGCTGCTTGTAAAGCCGTAAGGTGAGATTGAAAGATATTCACTAAATATCCGACAGGATATATACAATTGCAGAGTAAGGCCTTTTATTAATAGCAAGTTTGTTATATAAATGAGGCTGCTTGTACAGCCATAAGGTGAGATTAACAATACTCACTAAATACCAAGCTGAGTATATACAATCGCAACGCCATAGCATTTAATAAATAGTCAGTTCGTTGGATAAATGAGGCTGCTTGTACAGCCGTAAGGTGAGATTAACAAGTACTCACTAAATATCCACCAGGATATCTACAATCGTAGGGCCATCGCTTTTTGACAAAAGGAGTCTTAATACATTTATGAGGCTGCTTGTATCAGCCGTAAAGTGAGGTTGACAAGGCACTCACTAAATACCGTTCGGGTATATACAATGGCCCACTTATGTCTTTGTAGACGGACTACTAACATTGAAAATATTGAGGCTGCTTGTACAGCCGCAAGGTGAAGCTTATTTGGCACTCACCAAATATCCCAACAGATATATACAAAGGCCCCTATCAGCTTTTTGGGGCGATATATTAACAATGGGTATATACAACGTGGTCTTTTTGCTTTTTTGGGGTGATTCGATCGGTGCCACGGCTCCAGGAATAGGGGATCGATCGTAGCTGCGATTATTGTGAGCGCCGGCGTCCATATTTTCGTTTTTTCGATCTTTTTAACCTCCATTTCAATGTTTTTATAACAGCGTGCTGTTTTTTCAGCGTTTCTTTCACTAGCCCGAGTTCTTCCCACATATTTTTGGTAGGCTCGACTTTGATATTGTCATCGACAAGGGTCATGTCCTGCTCGATTTGAAATACCGGTACTCCCTTTTCAAGTTTCGTGATGACGCTACTCGCCGTCCCATAAAAATCTACCAGGTCCTTGGTCGTAATGGGTTCGATTCCGTTCAACTTCTTGCTCAGGTTCCCTTTATCCCGTCCCATCCATCGGGCCAGTTGCGCAGCACAAAATGCGTTGAGGAAAAGCTGAAGGTCCAAGGTAAATTGCTCAAACTCCGGTTTTCTGACATTCCGACCGGGACGGATATTCAATTTCGACATTCGTAAGGATTATGAAGAAACCGGAGCAGTTCCTGGTAGGCTACTACTTTTGTCTCCTTTTTTTCTTCTTAGTGAAATTTGTACTTCTTTTAATTTTCGATCGTTCTCGTTTGTACAGGTTCTCTTGCCAGTCCTCCGATACTACCACGACCGCAGTAAATCGGTGGTATAGATTCAGGATCTGCGCCTGACCGAGCTCGTATTCATATTTCTCTTTATTAGCAGTTACTGCATGCGCCAAGAGCCAGAGAATGGATTTCGTCGACCCGGTAGTTATTTCTTTGAAGAAATCCTGGTAAAACGACGTAGGTAATGGGCTGGCATCACGTTCCATGTCTTTTTTATAGTAACTGTCGTAGTACTGCTGCAGCAGTTCGTCTAACGCGTTGTCACTATGGTCGCTGATCATTGCAGCCGCTGTCGTATAAACGGCGTCGATGAGTTGGACGAATTCAGTTTGCAGATGGCTGACAGCATTGATCTCATTTTGACGGGACGGGTCGATCTCCGCCACCGCGATGCAGCACCATTTGTGGAAATGTTCCTTTAGATAGCTAGGGGTTACATCTCTGAAAATTAGCATTGCACCGATGTCGGGACCGTCTGTCGGAAAATATATGGGGAGGAAATGTTCCGTAATCATGTTGATTGGAGATTATCTATTGTATTTTTTAATCATCTTCTTCCAATCGTGTCCGGTGATGACAATTGCAGAGTAGCGCTCAAATAAGTCTAAGATACTCGACTGGTCAAGATGATATTCGTGCTTGGTGCTATGCACAGCGGCCAACTCCATCAGCACCCAAAGTAAAGACTTCATAGACCTAAAGGATATTTCTCGAAAGAACGCTTCGCAGAAAACCGGCGGTTGCACGATATCCTCTTTTTTCTCGGTTTTTTTATAGTAATTCTCGATATAGTGGTGAACGGATTTCCGCATGTCTTCGTCCGTGATGTCCTCTCTGAAAACCGTGGCGATGAAATAAACAGCATCGACCAGCCCAAGAAATTCGGTTTTGACCAGATGGATGGCATGAATCTCAGCCTGTCGGGATCGGTCGATTTCCGAAAGTCCGATTTCACACCATTGCAGAAAATTCACTTTTAAGTAGATCGGACTAACGTCCTGGAACACGAGCATTGGGCCGATCTCAGGCTCGTGGACAGGGTGGTTAACGAAGTGGAACGTTTCAGTTATCATAATTACACAAGGATAATTTAATTGGTTGGAAAATCTTTTGGTGCTTGCTTTACAATTCGAAAGTGACACTCGTAAAGGCGTAGGATTCTGTTACTCGAATTTTTACCTTGACATTACCATAATCGTAGTCAACGTACGTTTTGTAAGTCTCTTCGCGAACTTTAGATCCCTTTTTTGATTTTGGTTTTTGAGTGCTCTTTGCTTGAGAGCCATTTTTCCAATGCAAGCCATATTGATCATATGCCTTTCGTTTCTTGGGATCGCTAAGCACTTCATTCGCCTCGGTGAGTTCTTGGAATTTTATATTGGCGTCCTTGTCATTCGGATTAAGATCAGGGTGATATTTACGCGCAAGTTTGCGGTACGCAGCCTTAATCTGGTCGGAGGTTGCGTCAGCAGCGACGCCCAATATTTTATAATAGTTTTTGTTCATATAATATTTTATTGTTGGACTTGAGAAATTGTACCACGGCAGTCTCACTTTTTAGGAGACTTTTGTCTCTACGTTACTCCTTCTTGGCAGATGCTAGTAGAAAAGAGGCCTCCAACAGAATCATAAGGTTCTTTTCAAACAATAAATAATCCGCTCTCTTTTGAGGATCGGAAAAAGGGGGTCGGTCCGTGGTCAGGCAAATCTCTTGTATATCTTCTCTTATTTGCCTAATCTCACTTAGACGGTAATCTGCAAAGAATTCCTTGACTACCATTAAGGGATACTCTCTTTCAGCTTTAGAGAGTAAAACGGGTTCATTAAAAAACTCGGGATGATTGGCAAATTCGGACATACCTGCTGATTGAAGATGTACAATTCCTACCATCCTAAGATGGTAGTGACCGAAAGGCATAAGTGGGACCAACCAGAATGTAGTAACGGATGGGGAAGGGCCGAGCCAGACGTATTAAGCCGGATATTAGTCAACCTGCCAATTTATTAATCAGCTCAATTTTATTGGATACGTCCACCTTTTCAAAAATATTCTGAACATGTTTTGTGACAGTTCTCTCGGCTATGAAGAGCTTGTCGCCGATCTCTTTATATTTATATCCTTCACATATTAACTTAGCAACGGCCTTCTCCCTCGGCGTTAATTGATATACCTGGCAGTTCTCTTCAAAATTATCCGTGCCATTCGTTGTTTTGCCTGGGGAATGGCCGTTCATATAAGACAAATGATCAATTGCCTTCGATAGTAGAGCTTTTCTTTGCTTTTCTGATAGATTTATAATCGAATCTACTTGCTGCATTAGCTCCTGAATAGAGAACGGCTTCGGCATAAATCCTATAGCGCCTAACTTCAGCCCTTGCAACTTTTCAGTCGCAGTAGCTTTGGCTGACAGAAATAGAAAAGGTATATGCGCCAAATTTGGATCTTCGGAAATAATCTTTGCAAGATTGAAACCATCGAGTTTATCCATCATGATGTCCGAAATGATCAGGTCGAATGAGGAGCCTGGAACTCTTATAATATGTAAGGCATCATTTCCATTCAAGGCAACCGTCACATTATATTTGTCCGAAAGCTTCCTTTGAAGATAATTGACCATCGAAATATTATCTTCAACAACTAAAAGCGTTTTCTTTCGTTCATCGTGCACGATCTCTTTTAAATTCAATTTTTCGGTTCCAATATCCCTTATCTTTCCTCCCTGAAATGAAACTGCTGATTGTTTGTCTTTGATAGAAAAACGATGATTGCGGAAGGATACCGTGATTAGCGTTCCCCGTTCCCTTTTAGGGTCGCTGTTTAAAGAAATTTCACCGTTTAATTCTTGCACGATCTTTTTTACAATGGGCAAGCCGAGCCCCATCCCTTGACTACTGGCTTTGGTAGTGTTTAGCTGAAAATACGGCTCGAAAACTTTTTTGTGCATTTCCGGCGGTATGCCGATTCCCAAATCTTTTATTGATAACCTGACTTTGTTACCATCGTTTTGTAGCAAGACTTCAACTGATCCACCATTTGCAGAGAATTTTATAGCATTTTCCACTAAATTTATAACGATCCGACTTATGGCCGCCGGATCAGCTTTTATTAGAATGTCTCCCTGTACACTTGAATGAAGGGTAATCCCTATTTTTTGACAATAGGCGCCAAAAAGGGCGAGGCTGTCATTTGTTACCTCACTGAAGTTCGTAACCTGGTTGTGATTAAACAGGGACATGCCTCGATTTAACCTTTCCAGGTCGAATATATTGGAAATATCAGTTGTAATCTTCCAAAGACTTCTTTTCACAATCGATAATTCATATGCATTTCCGTTCTTCGCAATATATTCCTCCAGATAGTTGTCTATTAAAGTTAAAGGTGTCTTTGTTTCATGTGCAAGATTTACGAGCGTGTTGGTCCTTTGTTCTGAAATTTTGATTAGATCATGAGTTCTTCTGTCTACTTCTTCCTGGAGAGTTGAGTTCCAGTTCATCAGTTGTGTTTCGGACTGAATTAACCGCTGATGCTCCTTCCGAAAGAGCGAGATATGGTTTTTTAAGTGCAGCGATAAAAGTAGCAAAAACCCAGTGTTCGTAACAGATGCTTCGACCACCTGGCCGAGATCAAAATAAACTATAGCCGGGAGTCCAACCCAAGGAGTCAAACTTAGTAGCAGGCCTATCAGCTCTTCTTTCGACTCTCCCGTTGAAAAATTACCTGAATACTTAAATTTAAGCGCTCTAACGAGAGAAATTATTACCCATATGGCATATAGAACTGGCAGTATCAAAAGATTTTGCGCTACGGATAGTCTCCTGGATACTCCATAGGCCATGACAAAAAGCAGATAAGGAAGGATCAGGCAAATATAAACTCCTCGGAACGCATGGAATTTCATCTTCTTCAGACCGAATCCTTTATATACGTAGTATGGGAAATAGGAAGGAGTGATAAAGCCTGTACCGTAAGCAATTATTTCTTGAATGAAGACAGACCCCGGCAAATTCGGATCCGGAAGTAAGCCTCCCGAGACATTATAGGTGAGCAGCAGAAAGATTAGCCAAAGATCTAATACGGCTGTTTTGTCGTCTGGGCGGGCAAATTTATATATTAGAAGACAGAAGAAAATTACTGTTTCCACGCATGCGAATGCAAATGTTACAATGTGCATTTGGGTTCCGGGTAGCAACATAACGACACGTTTACTTTTCTCTCTTTAAACAAAATAACTTATAGCCGAAATCCAGTTCATTATGTACTTTAAACCCAAACTTCTTGTACCAGGGCAGATTTCGTAAGGTGGAAGTTTCAAGGTATAAAGGGCGTTGCATGGCATCGCTTTGGGCGATCACCTCAGTTAAGAGAGAACTGCCTATCCCCTTATTTTGAACCTCTGGGCGAACGCCGATAAACCATAGGTAATACATCGGGCCTCCCGGATGTAGGGCCTTTATTCTTGCCTCCCTGTCCATTGCTCTTCTCAGGTTAGGCACACCGATGCATGTCAGCGCAAGCTTTACATCCAGGAGAACGGACCTCAGACTGTTTTTTTTCTTGTCAGGTAAAACGGCCAATGCGCAGGCATTCTTGTCATCGGAAAGGAATACCTCTCCAAATAAATTGCAGTAGTCGAAAGAATATTCCATGAGCCTGGATATTCTCTTCTTCCTTGAACGGCCTTGATTAATTACATAGTTGACACTCTTGTTATCGTCGAAGGAGTTGGATAGAATCTCCACGACCAGGCGTTTGTCTTCATATTGTGCTCTTATCATAACACAGGATTAAAGGTTTCACGGATCGTAATTGCCGAAATCGGTACGATCAATAATTGAGCGCCTTAGCCAGGGAGGATAATCAGAGGATATTGTGCCGCTGAATGATCGGCCAATTTAATTTACTTACTTTATGGCACTTCATAAAGAAGATAACCAGCCGATAACAGATTTTTGCAAATTATTCACATTACTAATTTCCCAAAGGCTAATCAAACAGCCAGGGTGATTTCACGTGCAGGTATAGGGTCATTGAACCTTAATAAGTGGCAGCTCTTATTATGCCTTAGATATTGTTGCTTATGCTGAGTCGGGCAATTTCGTAAGCTTGTCCTGCCATTTTACCGGACTGAAACTTTTACGGATAGGGCGAGTATCCGGTAGCCCAAACATTACTCATTTTTACGTACATAAATACTACAATTTCCGTATTGTTCTGGGTCTTAATTTGTTGTAAATTTAATAGGATACCTCTCAATCCTTCGACCGTGGTTTAAAGTTTCTCTTAAAGTCTGACATGGACCTAATGCCTTTAATCCGCACCTTGCACATGGGCAAACGGTATTTGACAATAGCCGCAAAAACACATGCCATGCAAGAGGTATTTCAGCAACTACAGGCCAAAATGGAATTGAGCCTGGAGGAAACAAACCTTATTCCTGATCCGGTCGAACGCTATGGCCGGTGCATAAAGCTCGTAAGCAAATCGATTGATGAGATTAAAGGGCTATTCTCGTCATACACTTTCCAAACTTTAGAAGAAGAAATCCATTATTTTAAGGACATATGCCCCGTCTTTTACAGTAGACATTTTTATCTCACCAAGGTTTATGATATCGAACTATTAAAGCGCTCGGCAGGGAAGAAGAACCTTCGATGGAAGTTTGATCATGATCTTAGGGAAATCGAGCTATTTTTCACCCAAAATCAGGGTTTGTGCAAGTATTTTTATGGAAGCCTAACCTATTTGGACGAACAGCTCTTTACCCGACGTAACGGCCATCAGGGCTTAATTGAAGACCTTTCGCCAGTCATCGACCCGAACTTTACTTTGGCTACCTATAAGGTTTCGTGGATTATGGCTAACCAAAAGTACCGGTCCTATCTCCAAAAGGAACTTCACCGACTTGACCACGCGGACGAGAACATACAGGAAAACAAAACGCGCAAGGATGTCATCAGCCTCGGAGTTTCTAAGTCTTATCTTGCTGAGGAAATTGTAGCATTGCAATTAGCAGAGCTTATTTACGTCAATGGACAGCCAGCATCTCTGGCATGGCTTACGGAGCAGGCGGAACTTCTATTACATACCGACCTCAAGGATTTCAAGAGTCTGGATTATGCCAATCGGAACCGAAAGAAGGAAATGACACCATTGCTCAGCAGTATGATCAAGAAATATATCGACCGTGCGAATCGTCTTAATAAATAGGGAATGGACGCTCTTCGTCGGACTGATCTCGCCAAAAATATTCTAAAACAATACTCTTCAAATTCAGGCTTTTGCCAACAATTTCGTTCAACGGCAAACTTCAAGGTTAATAAAATCGCTTTTCATTGACGCCATTTTTGTTTCGTGAACTAAAATTCCGAAACTATGGCCAACCCTGCATCCACGGGGCCTGCCTACTGGACCGAGCTCCGCAATGATCTTTCCGAAGGCCTCTCTACCACTGTAAAGGACGGTCTCCAACCCATCCATCTGGCCCAGAAGGGGATGCACCTGTCCGAGGTGGCGCATACCAAGCTTAAAGAATCTCTACAGCATTACTCCTTCTCCCATTTACCCGAACAGATTACCTTTTATAAGGAGGTACAACCCTTCTTCGTCAGCCGGATGATCTTCTTTAACCGTGTCTTTCGCTTAGAAACCGGCCGGCCTCCCGGAGATCCGGCAAGCGTACAAAGCTATCTGCAAAAGGAATGGCAATATATTCGAGACTTCCATGCCGAACATTACTTTCTTTGCCGCTATATCCGTGCCGGGGAGACCTGGCTGGATGAAAAGCTCTTCATCCCGAACTCTGAAAATTTGGTTGCCCCCCTTGATTGGGACCTGCACGATTCTCTCCTTCACAATGCGTCATGGACCGTCGCACGGCTGCTCTCGCTCGATCTTATGCAGGACTACCTCCTTCGAGCTGAGGAGGAACTTACCAATCCGCGCGATCCCAAACAGCGAAATATTGCCAAACTTACCTGGACCGATTCCAAGTCCGCCCTGATAGAGCTCGCTTACGCCATCCAGTCTGCAGGCTCACTCAATGATCGGAAAGCCAGCCTGCGCGAGATCATTGAAGGCTTAGAAGCTGCATTTCACATCGACCTGGGTCATTATCCAAGGGTCTTCCAGGAGATATTGTCCAGAAAGACGGGTTACACCAATTACATTGACCGCCTGCGCGAGAAGCTCTTGCTACGCATCAAACTGATCGAAGAAAAATATGATCCCAAATAACCTACGCATCCAGGGATATTTTTCAAAACTATTTTCCCCAACACCGGCTCCATACTGAAAACCCGCCTTTTTACGACCCCATCTTTGCTTCAGAACATCAGTCAACTCACCACCCAAAACAGAAATCTCATGTTCCCCCATCTTCCACCCCCGCTACTTCCCACCACAGCTTCCCTCCTCGTGGTGCTTCTACCCGTGATCGCTTTTTTACTGTTTGCGTTCATTAACTACCGCAAACGTCTTTCCGCAGTTCTCCAGCATGGATCGACTCAAGTACAGATGAAGGCTTCCTCCAAAACTGCCGAGCCCTTTTTTCCCGCGCTGATCGACAAGCCTGCCCAGTCTAGTCACCAGCCATCCGTCCAGGTTGCTATCGAGGACTATGCGGACGATGACATTATGATCATGGCCGACGAGGACGAAAGCTTCCTACTCAAATCCGCCGAGAATGTCGTCGAACAGATCCAGTCCGTTGTGGACGAGGTTGCGGCCGGCCCGTCCCCATACCCAGCGAACCCCGAGGAAGTTTTCACTAAAATTCGCGCCATAGTTTCCCAGTACCGCATATTCGAAAATACCGAGTACTACGACGCCATTAACAACTTCGTAGCGGTAACCGTCCAACGCGACTGCGATCTCACCCTCACACCCGATGACCTCAAGGGGCTTTGGTTGCTCGAAGCGGCATAGCCCTTACCTACCGATCTCCCAGTAGTTCCCTTCCTCTCACGCTCTCTTCTCTCAATTCCCCGCCCCCTGTCGGGCCGGGCCAGGGCATGCATGTCCCACAGAATCCGCTCACCCTCATAATCAGCTTCTATGTCTCCCCGTACCCCCCACAACAAAAGAAAGGTATCTCTTTCCCATTCCCGAATCCTCACTCTTGTAACATTCCTTTTTCTGACCGGTCGCAGTTATGGCCAATTGGCAGGAAATGGCAACAGCGGCATCACCACCGCCGCCAACACCGTCAATGGTTATTTCAATATCGCCTGCACCCTCCTTTATGCCATCGGCGGCATCGTGGGTCTGATCGGCGCTGTGAAGGTCTTTAATGCCTGGAATAGTGGCGACCCCAACACCAATAAACTCGCCGCCGCCTGGTTCGGCTCCTGTGTCTTTCTGGTCGTAGTCGCCACTGTTCTCAAATCATTCTTTGGCGTCGGCGCCTGATGCCATGAAATCCCTGCCAACCATCGACATCGCTAGTACCGATTTCCTTGTAGATCTCCGGCGGATGGAGCTCAGGGAGGTGGCTAATCCAGCCAACAAGATCACCTTCTACGACTTACGGGACAACGGCGATCACCTCGTGCTGCTATACGATACTGAAACCCGCAACGCTTACAGAGGGCCGGGCAGGGATCTAACGGAAACAGGCAAGATAAAGATTATCCGACTTCCGCCGCTCGATCAGCTCGATTCCTTCACCTATACGCTGTTGCAAAGCAGGCAGGACAGCCGCCTCAATCAGCTTCAACGGGCTGCCCGGCTCTTCGAATCTTCTCCCGAAAGTTGCCCCGCTCAACGAAAGAAAACCAAATGATATGGCCACCGTTTATCCCATCAACCGCGGCGTTAATCGCAGCCTGGAGTTCAAGGGAATCAAAGCGCAATACGTCATTTACCTCGCCCTCGGCCTCGTTCTCCTGCTACTCCTCTTTGCTGTTTTTCATATTGTTCACTTCAATCTCTATGTCAGCATGGCCATCATCCTGCCTGCCGGAGGCGCGCTCGTGCTCGCCGTCAAACGGCTAAGCGACCGCTATGGTGAACATGGGTTGATCAAACACAGCGCCGCCCGCCGCCTTCCCGCCTCCGTCCAGTCTCGCTCCCGGAAGATATTTCTCCAGCTCAAACCCTCCACCAGTGAAAAAGCATAAAACACTTGAAAAGCTCCTGCCTATCTTCAAGGTTGAAAAGGACTGCATCCTTTCCCGCTTGGGCGATATTACCATCGCTTACGAGCTCACGCTGCCGGAAATATTCACCCTATCCACCGATGATTTCGAGGCTCTCCACCAGGCCTGGCTCAAGGCCATCCGCATACTCCCGAATCATACCGTGCTGCACAAGCAGGACTGGTTCATGGAAAGCCGCTACCGGGCCGACTTTTCCAACCCAGAACAATCCTTTTTAGGCCGCAGCAGCGAACGGTTCTTTCACGAACGGCCTTACCTCGACCATCACTGCTACCTTTTCCTCTGCCAGAAGCCCGAAGGGCGCCGTCCATCGAGTTCCCTTCTTTCGACGCTGATCCGGCCGACCCTGGTGCCGGCCTCCGCTCAGGACACCAAGCGCTGGGACCTCTTTCTCGACAAAGCCGGCCAGTTCGCTCGCATCCTGCAGGAGTCCGGCTATATTCAACTACGAAGGATGACTGGCGACGAACTCGCGAGCACCGCCGATCGGCCCGGGCTACTGGAACGGTATTGCTATCTCCTGCATCCCCAAGATGCCCCCGTTATCCGCGACCTCGAGCTATTACCCGACCTCCGAATCGGCGATCTGCATTGCCAACTGTTCAGCCTCGCCGATGTCGAGGATCTTCCCCCGCTGTGCGGCCCCCGCGTGAACTACGACAAATACAGCACCGATCGCACCAAATTTAGCGTCAGTTTTGCCGCACCGCTTGGCCAGCTACTGTCCTGTAACCACCTGTACAACCAGTATATTTTCATCGAGGATGCCCGAGAAACCTTCAAAAAAATGGAGGCACGCCGACTCCGACTCCAATCCTTATCCGCCTATTCGAGGGAGAATGCTATCAGCCGCGATGCCACCAATGATTTCCTTAACGAAGCCATCGGTCACCAGCGTCTCCCTGTCAAGGCCCATTTTAATGTGCTCACATGGTCCGATGATCCTGTACAGGCCAAAGAAATGAAAAACATCCTCTCTGCGTCCCTTGCCCAGATGGATGCGCATACCCGACAGGAAACCGTCAGCGCGCCTCAGCTCTTTTGGGCTGGGATGCCTGGCAACGCTGCCGACCTGCCCATGCACGAGACCTTTGATACTTTTGCTGAGCAAGCCGCCTGTTTCCTCAATATCGAGACCAACTATCGCAGCTCCATTTCTCCGGTAGGCCTCCGTCTCGGGGAACGACTCAATGGCAGGCCCTTGCACGTCGATATTTCCGACGAGCCTATGGCCAGGGGCATCTGCACCAACCGGAACAAATTTATCCTCGGGCCCAGCGGGAGCGGCAAGAGCTTCTTCACCAATTTGTTCGTCCGCAGCTACGTTGAACAGGGCGCCCATGCCGTCATAATTGACGTTGGCCACAGCTATCGCGGACTCTGCGAATTACTTGAAGGCTATTACTTCACTTACTCGGAAGCCGATCCCATCCGCTTTAACCCTTTCTTCCTCGGCGAAGAGCAACTTGATACAGAAAAGAAAGAATCGATCAAAACGCTTCTCCTGGCACTCTGGAAAAAGGATGATGAAACGTTCAGCCGCTCTGAATACGTGTCTCTCTCCAACGCGCTCCAGGCATATTTTGATTACCTGAAACAACACCCAGACATTTTCCCATGCTTTGATAGCTTTTATGAGTACCTCCGGGATCAGTTCCTTGTCACCCTTCGGCATTCCGGCATCAAAGACAAAGACTTCGATATCGACAATTTTCTCTATGTCCTTAAACCTTACTATGCCGGCGGCGAGTATGATTATCTGCTCAACGCCCGGGAGAACCTTAACCTGCTTGACCAGCCTATGGTGGTTATAGAAATTGACGCGATCAAAGACCATCCGATTTTATTTCCGGTCACGACGATCATCACGATGCAGCTGTTCATTGACAAAATGAGGAAACTAAAAGGCGTACGAAAGATCATACTGATTGAGGAGGCTTGGAAGGCCATTATGCGCCAGGGTATGGCCGAATATGTAAAATATCTTTTCAAGACAGTCCGGAAATTCTACGGCGAAGCTATCGTCGTGACGCAGGAAGTTGAAGATATTATCTCCAGTCCGATCGTCAAGCAAGCTATCATCAACAATAGCGACTGTAAAATCCTGCTCGATCAATCTAAATACCAAAATAAATTTGATCAAATACAGGAAATGCTTGGTCTTACGGAGAAGGAGAAATCGCTAGTACTTTCTGTAAATAAATCCAACGATCCGAAACGAAAATATAAAGAGGTGTTTATTTCCCTCGGAGGCATGCTCAGCAAGGTCTACCGGACTGAAGTCTCGCTGGAAGAGTACCTCGCTTACACCACTGAAGAAAAGGAAAAGATGCACGTCCAGGCTTATTCTAAGAAATACGGCAGCATGCGTCGAGGCATTGCAATGCTAGCTCGCGATATGCGTGCGGCCTCATAGATCAGTCCTTTTTTCTTACCCAACTACACCTCCATACTGAAGGCCCACTTCTCTGGCGACCGATCTTTGCTTCAGATGACAACCAAAAAATTTACCATGAAACGGATCATTCTTATTTCGATTTTCCCCCTCCTGTTACTGTCCTGCGACCATCAGTGCAAACGTACGGCACCCCGTAACCTTCAGTTGGCGACGGCCTTTTTTGTGTCTGGCATCTACACAAACTTTGAGAAATCCAGTTATTGCCGCACTTAGGACACACTCGTAGTCACTAAAGACCGCCGTCAGATCAACGTCTATCGCATCACCCGGCTGACTTCATTCCAGCGCAACCTGGAAAATGATTTCGACCCGATCGAACGGGACAGCTCCTCATGGACCGGCTCCTATGACCCGGCCAAAGCCGTCATGCACGTGCTGGACGAAGGACAGCCCTTAATTTTCCAGCCGTCAACCAATACCACTTACCTCGACAACCACGTCTTTACCAAGATTGAATAACTCCAAACGTACCCCATGAAACGTATCCGAGTCATATTAGTCGTCTCGATGCTGGTGATTCTCTCATTCATACCATCTACTAGCAATGCTCAGTTTGGCGATATTCTTGCCGCTACAATCGAAGCAATAGACGTAGGCGTCCAAAAAGCTCAAAATGCGGTTATTGACTTACAGAATGCCGAAAAACAGATCGAAAACGAGCTTTCCCAAACCCAGCTAGCGCAGATTGCCGATTGGACCCAGCAACAGAAAGACCTTTATTCCAATTACTTCACAGAACTGTGGAAAGTGAAGAGCGTGATCACTAACTTCCGGAAAATCACTTCGATCATAGCCAATCAGGCGCAGCTTGTATCCGAATACAAGACTGCATATGCTCAAGTACGGCGAGATCCTCATTTCACCCCCAACGAAGTAAACTATATCTACAGTGTACTTACCGGCATCGTCAACGAAAGCATCCAAAACATTGACCAGATAACCAAGCTGCTTGAGTCTTTCACAGTCCAAATGTCCGATGCCGATCGAATGCGGCTCATCCAGCATGCTTCAGACAACATACAGCGTGAAATCGGCAATTTACGCGCATTCAACAATCAAAATGCTGCCCTGAGTCTCCAGCGAGCAACCGACCAGAACGACCTAAATGCAATTAAGCAGCTCTACGGTCTGCCCTAAAAAAATTCCCTATGAGCCTCTTTGCAGACATACTTGACGTGCATACCGACTGGCTTACACGAAAAGGCTTTGACCAGCAAGGGCTCGGGCTCACCGGCACCAATGAGGACTTGCTGAACAGGCTGGAAGACGCCTTGTTCAACACTGTATGCGACAAGAAGAATTTCTGGGCAAGAAAGCCCTTGGATATCAACTTGAAGATTACCGGTCACTTAGGTCATCATAAACAAGAGCTGGTGAATTTCCACTTCCATTACGTTTACTACCCGAAACGCCCAAAACTGAACTTGCTTTCCCTTCAGGCGGAGTGGAAGGGAATAACCGATACCTGGTTAATTACCGGCGATCGCCAGCATCTCTTGCCCAGCTCCGAGCATGCCTACCAACAGCTTTACTACAAAGCTAACATGCGCCAAATCAACACTGCTATCCACATCAGTCCGCAGATCGCAGAATTCAGACCCCGCTTGCATTGAGTTTCCCATGAGCCTGTTCTCTATAGTCCCTAAAATCGCCGCCCACTATGTCCTCCCAGATCATACCCACTCATCGAAGCCGGATCATCGCCATCCTTGCCTTTGTTTTAGTCCTGGCCGCCCGGCCCGCTCGGGCCCAGATGGACCGGGATGAAATGCTCGCACAGATTGCCAAACTCCAGCTCTTCATTTCCCAGACTGAAAAGGGCTACCAACTTGTCCGCCAGGGACTAACTACGATTGGCGACATCAAACAAGGAGATTTCAGCCTCCACCAGTTGTTCTTCACCTCGCTGCAGGTGGTCAGTCCTGAGATTCGAAGCTATCTCAAAATTGCCGATATCCTTACCATGCAAGCCAGCATGCTCTCCGCCTACCATGCCGGCTACGAACAGGTTAAAGCTGCTAATCTATTCAGCGCTGCCGATATCAGCTATATCAACTCACTGTACCAAGGCATTCTCGGAAAAAACAATGAAGATATCTTGGAACTCACCGGCATCCTTACGGACGGCAACTGGCAGATGAACGACGCCCAGCGGCTTAGCCGCATTAGCCACCTCTATGAAAGCGTCAATTCCCAATATCAGTCCCTCCTGCGATTTAACGATCACCTTCAGCTGCTAACCTTGCAAAAGAAACAAAACTTACAGGACCTGCAAAATATCGCTCAACTCATCCACCCATGAAAAAGCTTCTTTTCCTGCCACTTCTTTTTTTGCTCATCACTGTCCCTTCGCACCGCGCCTGCTGCCAGGCCGCTCAACTCGAACAACTAGCTCTCGATATTGAAAAGCTTGCCCAATTCAAAAGCATCCTGTCCGATATGAAGAAGGGCTACCAGATCCTCACTAATGGATACAATACCGTCCGGAGCCTTGCTCAAGGGAGCTTTAACCTTCATCAAGTCTTCCTTAACGGCCTACTTACAGTTAGTCCCACCGTTAAAAACTATGTCAGGATCGCAGACATCATCAGCACTCAGGCTGCTATCGTTTCTGAATACAAGCAGGCTGTTACCCAGTACAAGAGTTCGGGAATGCTCAATCCGTCCGAGCTCAATTACATCGCCGGCGTCTATGGCAACCTTTTCGATCACTCGATGGACAATCTTGACGTGTTGGTGAGTATCCTGACTGACGGCCAGCTGCGAATGAGCGATGCTGAACGTCTCTCATCTATCGACGCCATTGACGCTGACATGCATAGCCAGCTCACCTTCCAACGCAGCTTCTTGGGCCGAGCCGGGGTGCTTGTAGCCCAACGCCAGCAAGCCATGCAGGAATCTCAGCATCTCCAAAGCCTTTATTCCACTCCCAACGACTAAAGCCATGAAAAAGCTTCTTTCCTTTTTATCCGCCCTATTCCTTGCCTTCTTTTTACCTATGGTTACACGGGCACAGACCGCAGCAGGGGGCATCCTCCAAATGCATGTCGTCCTCGCGAACGTGCGTCAGCAGATGATGCCCCTGGTTGCCAACATGATCACCGTATCCCAGGCCATCGCCGGCTTCGGCACCATCTTCTATATCGGATTTCGTGTATGGAAACACATCGCCCGGGCCGAAGCCATCGACTTCTTTCCTTTGCTGAGACCCTTCGTGCTCGTCCTACTCATCGGCTTCTTCCAACCGGTCGTGCTCGGTACCCTGGAGGGCATCCTCCAGCCTACCGTTACCGAAACGGCCAAAATGGTCGATAACCAAAATGCCGCCGTCATGAACCTCATCAGCTTGCAAGCTCGGATGATCAACGGGGATACTACTCAACAGTTCGTTCTAAATCCTTACGATTTTGGCAGCGTGCGCGGTTCGGACCAATACACTAATCCTTCCGGTACGACTTCTGGGAGTTCGGATAGCGGAGGGTTTTGGTCGAGCATCGGAAGCGGGCTAAAATTTATGATGAGTGGTCTGTACAACAGCCTGAAAGTGATTTTCCAGTTCTTTCTATCCCTTATCCTGCAGATATTATATTATGCGGCGTCACTTTGCATCGATACCATCCGCACGTTCCATTTGATTGTGCTTGCTATCCTTGGACCGCTTGCCTTTGGATTCAGCTGTTATGATGGCCTTCAAAATTCCCTTGTTCACTGGCTGGCCCGCTACATTAATATATACCTGTGGCTACCTATCGCCAACATTTTCGGGGTGATTTTGGGTAAGATCCAGGAAAACATGCTTCAGATCGACCTCGCCAACGGAACATCACATTTCGTCCAGACCGAGATTACCTACCTCATCTTTCTGGTAATAGGCATAGTTGGATATTTCACCGTCCCGGGAATAGCAAATTACATCATCCACACGCACGGTCCTAATCCGCTCGCTCAAAAGGTCTCCAGCCTCGCCCAGACGGCGGTATCCGTAGCTGCTACAGCTGCCACCGGAGTTCCCGTTGGTGGAGCCGGGGGTGGGGGAGGCACGAGTCCTACCGCGGCCACGGGCTACCAAGATAGCCAGGGCGCAGCCAAAGGTGAACCCAATTCCTACGCCCGCAAACAGATCGAAGGCTAAATCATTCACCCGACACGCTTACACCCTATGTTCCAACAACTAAAAAACATTGACACCGCTTTTCGGCATGTCCGCCTATTCTCTCTGCTCTTCATTATCGGCGCCGTGGCCATCTGCTGCTACACCATCTACCGAACCTCCACCGCCTTGGAGCGCAACCGGCATGAAATTTATCTCCTGGTTAACGGCAAGCTTATCAATGCTATCGCCATCGATCGGAAAGACTCGCTTTCTGTCGAGATCAGGGACCACGTAAAAATGTTCCATTTCTACTTCTACTCCCTGGAGCCCGACGAACAGATCATCAAGCGCCACCTCACAGCTGCTCTTTACCTTGCGGATAATAATGCCAAGCAAGAGTACGATAATCTCACGGAAACCGGCTACTACTCCAATATTATCAGCGGCAACATCAGCCAGCAGGTACTCGATCCCGACAGCGTCCTGGTTAACACCAGCCAACCGCCCTATTATTTTCGGTATTACGGCAAACTCAGGATCGTCCGAGAAACTAGTATTCTCACACGCTCGCTTATTACCGAAGGTGCCATCAGGGTGCTGAGCGCTGTCAGCGACAAAAATCCCCACGGTTTTCTCATTGAGAACTGGAAAGTACTCGAGAACAAAGACCTCTCGGTCGAATTGCGAAACAATCATTAATCCCAATCTATGCGCCTGTTTCACCGAAAACGAAAATCCGTTCCGCCTCCGGCACGACCGAACGAGCTGGCACTCGCGCTTAACCGCTGGATCGATGCCAACAAACGCCGCCTGGCCGATGCGCTCAGCCGCCGCGAGCAGCGAATGACTCTCCAACAAAAAAAATGGGCTCTTGCTCTTTTTTGCGGCCTTGGCGCCGGTCTCTTCCTTTTTGACCTCTGTCGCGGCTTGTCCCACCAGTCGACCAGCTATCGGCACACTGAGTACATCCATATGCCAGCCGAACTCCCGCCTCCCGTCCCGCGAGTGCAGAAGCATCCTCCTTCACCTGGAGACAGCACCTGCCGGATTTCTCCTTCTGATTCCACTCATTGAAAATTCAACACATGCAACCACAAGACAATAAACAATCGAAAAAAAAACGCCTCCTGGCGGCCCTCATCATCTTTGGACTCCCCGCTCTGGTCATCCTAGGTGTCGTCTTCAGCCTCTACCATCCCCACGCTGCCACAGAAGCTTCCATGGGCAAAAAAGACGCGTTCAATCCCCGCATGCCGGCGCCCAATCTAAAAGAACGCGAAAAAAACAAGCTCGAAGTTTACCTCGACGCGGAAAAAGATTCCGTTCGCCGTCAACAATTGCTCCACAGTGACCCCTACGCGAAAAACTCCAGTTCTACCACCTCTCTGATTGATTCCCCTGGCAAGAAAGCAGGTGTCGCCGGGCAGCCCGCTTGGCCGGCCGCCGTCTCTCCCGTCGATAGCATCGAACGGAAGGTGAACGAGCACCTCGCCCGGCTCTACAATGTCCTCCATAATGCCGCTCCCGCTGCTGGAGAGGAAGGAGCATATATTGCTCCCGCATCCGGCCAGTCGGCTCTGAGCTCACCATGTTCCACGTCCGCCTCACCCCTCGACCGGTCAGTTGATCGGCTTCAGCAGCTCCAGAACCGTCTTCAGCAGCAGGATACGGCTCCAAACCCCCAGTTCCAACAGATGAATACCCTGCTGGATAAGGTCCTCGCGATCCAGCATCCCGATCGCATTAAAACCGCCTCCGACAGCGCAGGATCCAATAGAAATAGGCGAAGTGCCTATCTGGTCACCGCGCAGGACCCTGAGATGGGTAAGCCAGATAGTGCTCCTCTTTCTACCAGTGACATCACCGTCTACGGCGCAACCGCTAACGCTTTCTACGGGTTGTCTGATGATTCAGACAGCACCATGGCTGCTTCGCAAGTTATCCGTGCGGTGGTACATGCCGCCCAAACTGTCCAGACCGGTTCGGTGGTCAAGCTCCGCCTCCTTCAAGATATTTTCATAAAGGGTGTCCGCGTACCCGCCAACTCCTTCATCTTTGGCCCCTGCGCCATCAGCAACGAACGCGTCGCCATACATCTCTCCCAGGTTCAATTCGACGGCCAGGTCTATCCGATCGACATGCGGGTCCTCGATGGGGTCGATGCACTCGAAGGACTCTATGTCCCGGGGGCCATTAGCCGGGACGTCTTAAAGGAAGGAGCCGGGCAAAGCGTCAGTAGCCTTGGCCTCACCTCTTTCGATCCCTCACTGGGCGCACAGGCCGCTGCCGCAGGGATTGAAACAGCCAGGAATTTAATCGGCCGCAAGATCCGCCTGATCACTGCCACGCTCAAGGCAGGGACCCTCGCTATCCTCCAACCGACCCAGTCTCACCCATGATCCCCATTATCTAATCCCCCAACGTACTATTCATGAAAACGCTCATTTCCGCCATCTTCCTCTTCACTCTCGCTCTGACAGCCCATTTGCCCGCGCGTAGTCAGTCTTTGCCTCTCCCGCCGTCCACGCTGATCCTCCATTACCGGCTATTCTTAACCTACAATTCGACCACTGTTCTGGTTTTTCCCGCCCCTGTCCGACCTGTCGATCGGGGCGACTGCGACGTTCTGGCTCAACGCCAGGTGGGGGTAGAAAACGTTCTAAAGCTGAAGGCTGGCCGTCGCAATTTCTCGCCAACCAATCTGCACGTCTTCACTGCTGACGGAAGGGTCTATGCCTTTGATCTCTATTATACTGACACTCTGGCCTCTACCTACAACCTCACCCGGGTGGACCCTGCTACAACACCAGCCGGCCCGGAGATTGTGCTTGCCGGTCAAGCGCTAAATTCAGATCAGCTTAGTATCTGCGTGGCCCTTGTTCGGCGGCAGTCCCCCGAATTTTCAATCCGCAGCCATCACTATGGGATGCGGCTGCAGCTTCAGAACATTGACATGGCCGGCCCCATGCTATTCTTTCGATTCACCGTCTCCAATAAGTCTAATCTGGATTACACCCCAGACTTCCTAAGGCTCTATCTCAGCGACCAAGCCAGAGCAAAACGAACTTCTCGCCAGGACCAGGAGCTTAGCCCGCTATATGCAGACACCCTGGTAACGATCTCTGGTAAAAACAGCCGCATGTTCATTGTCGGGCTTCCCCGCATAACAATCCCTGATCGGAAGGAGTTCCGCGTCGAACTCTACGAGAAAAATGGAGGACGAGCTCTCGCTCTCCGAATCCGTAACCGCCAGCTCCTACACGCCTTACGCCTGGCTATCCCTACCTCTCCTTCATCCAATGCCAACCAATAATCAACCTTTCGACCGCGTCCTTGACGCCCTTCTCATGCAGGCAGAGCAAGAGGCTACCCAACGCACCCGAAACCCAACGCTGCGCCGGGACGACCCCTATTTGCTTGGCCTCCGCCAAGCTCAATACGAATCTATCCTTGACGGGTATAGGAATCGGAAAGACCTAACTCAGGAAGAAAAGCGAGGCCTTATCTATGTCCGCACCCAGGTCCGTAACTTAAATGCCCGCTTGCACCCAAATCTGCTCAACCGGATTCGCTACCTGCGCCCTGTCAACTGGATATTCAATTGGATACGTGGGCGCGCTGCCCTGGTAGATGGATACAACAGCCAACTGCAGGATCAGGACCGGCGAACGGTACAGGAACAAAACGTCCAGCGACTGAGCGAGGAAATGAAAAAGGCAGGCTTCAAGGTAAGCCTGGAGGGGCCGTTGAAAAGGGCTATTGCCCAGGACCGACCCTATTTCAATCTCCCATACGCTGCTTCTGATGATGCCAAGACCGACTATGTCTTACATTTCAAGAAACTCCCTGGTACTGATGCCTATTATCTTGATAATTTCGATGCTGCCACGAAGCCCACGCCACAAGAAGTTCTCAGAGGCAATCCCATCGTCAGGCAAAACTTTTCCCTCATTGATGACTACGCGCTATCCGCCCATGAGGCCGCCGCTGTTATCCGTCAAATACCCGTCTTCAGGAACATCGACGGCCAAGAAAAATGGCTTATTACGGACGCCCTGGGCGAACGGAGATGGGTTGACTTCGACTTACAAGCCGCTCTCAAAAAATATCCTATAAAAGACCTACGGGACCCGGCTCGGATGCAAGCTCTGGTCACTGCCCTTCATAGTGGCAGCTCACGGGACATCACATTCCATAAGAATAGCCAGACCCACGAGCTCCGTGTACAGGTAGACTCATGGGCTGAAGGGTTGCTCTTCAAGGACAAGAATGGGAACCTCGTCGATGCCGACCGGATTTTCCAGTCCAACTCCAATGTTCAAAAGGTTCTCTCCATGGCCCACGAAGAGGCCGTCGTACGAGAACTTCATCCCAGAAGATTTTAATATCATCATCCATGCCCTCACTACCGTATAAAACCCTCGCCGATCATGAAACCCTCCTCGCCGAAAAAGGCTGGCTCAATCCGGAGATGGGTGGCACGCGCGTAGGAGATTGGCTCAAGGAGTTCCGTGAAAAATTCGAAGAATGCCGTATTGACGCCCTCACCACCGGGAGAAGAAAGGAATTCACTTTGCCCGCAACAGGCATTTTCAACGATGGGCTCGATAAAGTTGCCTTCACCCTCCGCTACCGTTATGACCCCCGCGTTGAAGCTCTTGCCTTGATCACTATTCAGACAAAACTTGGCCGCACCCCCTGGACCTACTTCCTCAATGGCCGCAGGGAGCCACCCACACCCACTGAGGCCTATGAAAAACTCCTAGGACGCGAAGGCCCTCTCCGCAATGAGATTGTTCTTAACCGTGTCCAGCGCGAGCATGATCAGCTAAACGATCCGTTCCGCGATCCCCACCTCGACATGAATCATCCGGATTTCCAGCAAACGAATGACCTCCATAAGGATGAGGAATTTCGCGAATATCCGCCTAATGATCTTACTACCTTCTTCAACCGGCCATCCCGTCATCACTAATTCGGGACGCACTGCGTCCCGAATTTTCTTTACTACCAAATCGATTCATTATCATGCAATTATCACCGACCCTTCTCCATGAGATCAAATCCATCTGGCTTTCTGCCCGCCATAGGGCCTACTCCCAAGTGAACCGCACCCTCATCGATGCCTATTGGCAGATCGGCCAGCGAATCGTGCTGGAAGAGCAGAAAGGAGAGGACCGCGCCAGGTATGGTGCCTTCCTGCTCCGCGAACTGGCTCAACGGCTCTCCCAGGAACTTGGCAAGGGCCTGGACGAGCGTGATCTGCGGCAAATGCGGCAGTTCTATCTCTGCTTCACCAACCGCGATGTACTCCGCCCAGAGCTCAGTTGGACCCATTATCGCCTGCTTCTCAGGGTCGAGGATCCTGCTGCACGCGCGTATTATGCCAAAGAGGCCGCCGAACAAGGGTGGGGGACCCGTCAACTCGAACGGAATATTCAGACAGGTTATTTTACCAGGTTGGTCTCTACCCGCTCGGCTCTTCCGTCATCCCCGGAACAAGCTGCTGACGAAAACCCCGAGAACCGATTATCTCCTGCCGACTTTGTGAAAGATCCGTTTGTCATGGAGTTCCTCGGTACCTCCTTGCCTTCCAGCTTCACCGAAACCGACCTGGAGACCGCGCTCCTTGCCGAACTGCAGCGCTTCCTTCTCGAATTATTATGCTAAGCTTTGCATAACATTTCTTATGCCTACGGATTTATTATGTAAAGCGACAAAATATTAGCTCTTGGTACAGAGTCAATTGTGACAAAAATAATACCTATTGCTTTACATAATAAACAGCATTAGAACTGTCTATTACTGCTCAGTCTTATAGTGCGGGACTAACAGCAACAATTACCCTGCTGCACCGGCGGACATTTCACCGTTCCATAACTGCAGTATACACAGCAGTCCCCGGCTTTAGGCTTGAGCCGCTCGTGACAGTTTTCACATTCATAGAAATACTGGCACGCGTCTGTAGGCATCGTTTCTTCTTTTTGATGCCCACAGACCGGGCAAGTAATTACAGATATCAAGTTTATCGTTGTATTTGCCATACCCATACTTATTTTTTGTGACAACAATCTCCCTGCTTATCACAACAAGGATCTGTATTCAATTTCTTACCCTCGTTTTGTTCATACAGCGCATAGATCGCTACGGCCTTTGCACTGTCCATGTGCTTCTCCAGAATACCGAGGGTCGCCTCCTTCCATTCCTGTTGGGTCGCAGCACTCCGCAGCTCACCACAGCTACGCACCTTTACCAAATCTTTTCTAAAGTAAGCCGTTATGTCCCCTTTTATTCCGTCACTTTCCTGGTTCGTTAGCAGCCCTGTCGTCAGAGCGGGTTTTACCACATCCCCTGCAATTACCCCGGCTTCCTCCCTGCTCAATTCGTCGATCTCCATCCCCTTATACCATTTCCCGGCAAGCCCGAGGCTTTCATTTAAGGCCCTGATCTTTGTCGTATCCTCCACCAGCGCAGCCTGAATAGCATATTTAGCCAATAAGGGCCGTACAATCCCTTCCTGTTCAGCCGTATCCGCTATACCGTTCCATTCAATCGCAATATGTGTCCCCGGCCTGTCCAGCCAGATCGCCTTTATTTCCTTTACGTGCTGCGCGGCTATAAATAGGGGCTTCGTCATACTGCCACAGCCAATATCGGGCGCGGCAAAGCATACCAACGGGACTGAATAAAACGTAATCGCCCCCTTAGACTTCGCGTTGACGTCATTGCATCCCGGCAATGAGATTACAGAACTTGTCATTATCGTAAGCATAAAGAATGTGAACAATAGTTGTTTCATATCTTATCGTATTACGTGGTAACCTGTTCCCTGCTCGACAGCTGTCCCTAGTTCCGCCAGGGATATTTTTGTAGGGTCAAAACGAACGACTGCCTCACCTTTCGCATAGGAGGTATGTACATCCTGCACCCCCTTTCTTTGCAACAACGCGCGGTTCACCAAACCTTCGCAGTCGGCACACCCCATTCCCTGGATACGGATTACTGTTTGCTGTACATTCGGCGCGTTGACAACCACAGGCCGCGATACCTTCCCTTCAAAAATACCAGCGTAATAGGGGAAAGTGGAGAGTAGCACCGAAACTATAGCGACCACCCAAAGAAAGGTCTTTGATTGCAATACATTCTTTTTTTCCTCACAACCACATTGATCTTTCCGCTGAGGCTTGTAGGCTCTGTAAAAGGCAAAACCTAAAATCAATATTGTTGCACCCAACAAATACGGCCGGAGGGGGGCCGCCCAGCTAAAGGCAGAAACGGCGCCTCCTGTACCCCCTATTATTGCCAATACGGGTACAATGCAGCAAAGGGACGACGTAAGGGCTAGCAAAAGCCCTGAACCTAGCAGCAATCTATTGTTCTTTCCGTCACTCATACCATTTCTGTTTTTGTATTCAGTTGATTGATAATTTTGAAGAAAGGACGCAATAACTTAAGGTGTTCTCCTTTCAGGGAATAGAAAATGGTCTGTCCCGCTTTCCGCGATTCAACAATATTCCCGTCCTTCATCTTACGTAAATGCTGAGAAACAGCGGGTATACTCATGCGCAAAATATCGCTAAGGTCACACGGGCAAAGCTCCTTTTCTTCTTCCAACAGGTAAAGGATCTTAAGTCGCACATCGTTTCCCGCCAACGATAAAATACCGGATAGCTGTGTAAACGACTTTTCATTTGCTGCGACCTTTTCCCGGCAAACTTTTATCTGTATGGGGTTTGCCTGCTCCCGGATACAAACACTATTTCCTACCATAATTAACCTTTGAAGACGAAGATAATAATTATTTTCATATTTAAGCAAATGCTTAAATACTATTTTAACGATTGTCAAGATATTGTTAAAACGATTTCAAGAAGTCCATTAGTTTTCCATTTCCTTGCCATACTGGCTTGATCTTGGTATCCGGCGCCACTTTGGAATATGCTTTTTCTATTGCTTCGCGCTTCAGTTTGGAGTCAGCCCTGGCGTATATCTCCGTCGTCTGTATGTTTTCGTGTCCTAAGATGTCTCTTATGTAGACAAGGTTTACTCCTGCTTGCAGCAGATGCATAGCGCGGCTGTGACGAAGGCTATGACAACTTATATTTTCGGGTATTAACGTCGGATCAGCAGTCCTTGCCATTTTCACATAAGTACCAAGGATGTTCAAGATGCCTGCCCGCGTCAGTTTTTCTCCCCAACAGTTTGAAAATAGGGGATGTTGCATGTTTTCAGGTAGTAGCAAACCGTTTTCAGTCATATAGGTTCTTAAAATCGTCAGTTGTTCCTCAAGTACAGGAACTACTCTGGCTTTATTTCCCTTGCCGGTAATAATAATTGTGTACGGTTTATTAAGGCGTACGCATTGCGGGCTGATATTAATTATCTCCGACACTCTGGCGCCTGTATCATACATGAAAGACAGCAAGGCGAGATTTCTCCGTCCTCTGGCTTTGGTTATGTCGGGCTGCTGTAACAACAGCCTTATGCCTTCTACAGTTAAATAATTCATTGCGGGCTTAGGGGCCTTTTTATTTCCTATCGACATTATCTTTTGATATTCATAAATATTGTCCGGGTTTTGATACTGCACATATTTAAAGAAAGAATGTATTGCGGCCAGGCGGAGATTGCGCGTTGATACACTACATTTTCTTTCCTTCTCAAGCCAGTCAAGAAAAGAGACCGTACAAGTCTTTGTAATATCAACCATGCTTAATTTTTCGGCTTTTATCCCGTTGGATTCCATGTACGTCAGATATGCTATAAATGTATCTCTATATGAGCAGATTGTGTTTGCACTCGCTCCCCGCTCATGCGGCAAGTATCTGGTCAGGTAGTCAGTCAAGTATTTAGAAAAGTCAGTGGGTTTCATGATTGTAATAATTTTGGAAAAACGTCAAAACAAATGAGGTCTATTTTTCTTATCAACTCAGGGTACATGTCCGCAGTTAACCGGACGTAACTATTAGTGGCTTTCAGAGATTGATGACCGAGGTAAGGTGACAAAACAGGAAGGGAGCAATAAAGATCCATACCAGCTTCGGCCATCCTGGCTAAGGAGTGAACGGCAAAGGTGTGACGCAAATCATGCACTCGAACCCGATCCTTAGGGATATTTGCCAATTTTAGCACCTTGCAGAATCTACGATAAATACAATCGCGGTCACAAAAATCCCCTTTGAGCGTTACGAAGAAAGGTGTTTCTCCAGATGTATGTATTGGCAGCTTATTTCTATAGGAGAGATATTCCTGGAGAACTGCGGACAATGAATCAGAAAAGGGGATCAGTCTGTCCGTGCCGTTCTTGGTATCTCTCAAAGTAAAGTAATTGTCTCGCAGGCTTACATCCCGGTTAACTAAAGCAAGAGCTTCGCTTATACGTATACCGGTTCCGTAAAGCGTTCGGATCAATGAAGGCATAATAAAAACCGTAGATCTCAAATCATTATTTCCGCTTTCCATTCTGTCACATGCAGAAAAGACTTCTTCTATCTCCTTCCTTGAGAATATATATGGAATAAAACTGTTCTTAACAGGCGGCAACTGTGGTATGTAAGAACGGATCCCCTTTTTGCAAAGGAAGGATGACAGTGATTGCAGGATAAAGCATCTTTTATAATGGTAACTATTCGATTCATTACCCCGTTTTCGACACCATTCATCAGCCAACTCCTTGGTTATGCCTGCTGTAGTTTCGTTTCTTTCCATAGTAAATCTGTCCAAGATGGAGAGGACAAATTCTCCGCCAGAATATTTAAAACCTAAGCTTCTCTTCAGGTCAACTAATTCCTTCATGTGCGGAGCATAGATACCGTAAAAGAGCTTATTCATAAAAATACCCTCCTTTTTGATTGTAGAACTCTTGACTGGTAAATGGAACATCGAGGGCGCACTTTCTTAACGCCTGAAAGTCAACCCTGATATAATACCTGGTGGATTCGGTATTCTCGTGTCCAAGTACTTCGCTTATGACCGGAAGCTTAACATTATCTTCCAATAGTAACGAAGCCAGCGTATGCCGCAAGGCATGTGAACCGCGGTGTTTATTCGAAGTATCTATTCTTGCCTGTGCAAAGGCTTTTTTCGCAATTTGAGTTACGACGGATTGATTAATTCCAGTAAAAGGGCTCCTGGCGATAAGGAAAACATATTTCAAATCAGATTCCGGTCGTCCGTAGCGGATATATTCAATAATTGCATTGCCTATTTCTGGAAGAAGCGGAAGCTCCAATTCCTTGCCTGTTTTATATTGGGTTAAATGTAGAGTACTATTTTCCCATGATACATTTTCAAACTTCAGGGCGGCAATATCGGAAGCCCTTAGGCCAAGCATCGCGGCTAACAAAAGAATGCAATAGTCGCGTTTTCCTACGGGTGTGCTCCTGTCCACCGAGGACAGGATTTTCTTTATTTCTTCCGCACTGTAAGTTGATGGAAGTTTTCCCTGTTTTTTGTAATTATATCGGGGAATAAACGCAGCCAGATCAGTATCAATAAGCTTATGCTGATATAAATGACGGAAAAATTGTCGTAGAATATACGTAGATATGCTTGCGACTGATCTATACTTAATACCGATAACACTTAAATATTTGATGATGTGTGATTCATTGACAGCTTTGATTGAAGTCACTTTTTTCGAGTCCAGAAAACTCAAAAAGCGACAAAGAAGGAGTTCCTGATTATATACAGTATGGTGAGCAAGCCGTTCCGATTTTCTGTACGATATATATTGTGCCATCAGCTTTCCTATTTCACCGTCGAAGATGACCGGTGCTTTTCTAGGAATAATTTGACCTGTAAGCAGGAAGTGCTTCAATAGCCTTATGGAAGATATCAACTTCTTGTCGCCGTTACCCAGCGAACTCAAATCTTTGGCGCCATAAACGCTAAGTAAAAAATTATCGCAGACATCTGGAGTTAGGTGCCGCAAATTGTGGGTTTCCATGAATCGCTTTAAGCGATTCCATTTCCAAGAGAAACTTTCCAATGTCCCATCGGTTCGAAGAAGATCTTCTTTCAAGACCTTCAATATCGAAGACGTGACAGATTCAAATGTTTTTGCATTGTCTCCCATAAATGGCTATTTGAGTTATGGCAACATTACCACAACCCAAATAACAAATTATGTAAAGCAATGGAGGCGATTTTATTTCAACTTGTTCATTATCAATAAGTAGCATTCCGGGCTTTACATAATAAATTCGTAGCCATAAGAACTCGGCAAAGGATTCGCTTTTGTTGGCCGCCAGGTTCCCATTCGTACTGAGACAAAGATATACTACATCGATTTGGTTTTTTACAACATTATCCTTAAGGCATACTGCATTTTGGAGCTCAAGGCCGGCCCTCTAACGCATCAGGACATAGGCCAGCTTGATATGTATGTTCGAGTCTTCGAAGACCTGAAGAAGATTCCCGGTGATAACCCCACTATCGGCATCATCCTTTGTACCGACAAGGATGAGACCCTCGTCAAATACAGCGTACTTGAAGAAAACCGTCAGCTTTTCGCTTCCCGATACCGCCTGGTCCTTCCATCTGAAGACGAGCTCAGCCGCCAGATCGAAATAGAAAAGGAACTGCTCCATCGGGCCAGAGATTATTAATTAATACGTGCCATTTTCCAACCATTCACTGTAATTCCGCATACATTCCAGTTGTAGAGCCACCAGATCGGTGGCTTTTGTTTTATAGTTGGCTCAAGCATGAGGTAATAGGTAGAGAATTTCAAACAGAACGAGATGCGCATACGCAAAAAATAAAACTAATGCAACGTGAAAAACACGGTATTTTTTTGGGAGGGAATTAACATTGGGTGTCTGGCGGAGTCCAATTTGTCAGTTATATCAGGGAAACAATACCTCTGCAAATCAAACAAGTAGTAATTTCGCCAGACTTAATTACATTGTAATCTTTTATAATTCATGAGCAGCGGGTCGGCCTCCCAGGCAGGTTTTTACTATCAAAATAACGTCGCAGCGTTGTTCCTTCTCGAGCTGCTCGAATTGGGAAATACGTTGACTTATGCTAATCTTGAAAATCCGGACCTGGGAAAGCACATTGACGATATAATCCTAAACTATCAGGACGAGATTACCTATTATCAAGTAAAATGGACCGAGGATGAGAAAAAAGCCTTTACGATCCAGAACTTGCTTGCGACAGGAGATGATGGCGCTGATGGTAAAGGGGAGGCAGCGGCGACTACTAAATCTCTTTGGAGAAAGCTGGCCGATGGCTTTCGGTCAATACCTGCAGGACCAAAACCAGCCAAGATCGTTCTATATTCGACCAGAATTGAGGGTACCCGAGGAAGGCCCTCGGAAGGAATCGACAAAAGCCTAAAAGAGTTAATTGATTTTCAAAGTGATTGGATAGCTCGTGGAAGTACGGGTCCTTTGCCTTTAAGTTCCATGCCGACGTATTCTGAATTTCAGCCTATCTTAAAAAGGCTTCAGGACGAATCGGAATTATCGGATACTGAATTTGAACAATTTTTCGGCAAACTGGAGTTTAAACTTGGGCGGCCGAACCTGGCCCATACACGGCAACAGCTCGAATTCAGGGCAACCCGGCTTGGGCTCGAAAGCACTCAGGTGAATGCGCTGCTGGACCTAGTTGTACAATGGAGTACGAAAAAAATCCAAATTGACCGAGGCATCTTGCTTTCAGGGTTAGGAATCAATGACCGATTTATTGATAGGCTCTCTCATATTTTCAAAGTAGAGGAGCCCTTTTATGTTGAAAATCGGGCGCTAGTCGAACAATTGAAAACCGCCCTTGAAAATGTGACCAGCGGATATATCTTTCTGGAGGGTGTTCCGGGTGCCGGGAAATCGACCGCACTTACGCAATATGGCAAATCCAATAAGGATGTGCAGTTTACCTACTACTGCTATCTTCCTGGTGATGCGGCGATGGCAAATTTGCGGCTTCGGGGAGGTTATTTTGCCAAGTCGCTGTGTATTAGCATAGAAAAGAATTTTCCAGAGCTGAATCTGCCAGAAAGGTATTCTGATAATTATAGTGAAAAGCTCGCGCGTTACTTCGAGAAGCTGAGCCAGCTTGACCGGCAACTTGTCTTTATCATCGATGGTTTGGATCACGTCCATCGCGCCTTGGATTCAACACAGGACCCCCTTACACACCAACTGTTGAAGGAATGCCCGGACAATGTCGTGTTTATCGTAAGTGCTCAGTACATCCACGCCCTTCCTGCATCTATCCAGGCTCAGATCCAGGCAGAGCCCCACCGGCATATACGATTAGGCCGATTTGGAAAAGAGGAGGTGGCAGAATACACCGAAAAGAAAGGTCTTGGTACTGGAACTGAACTGGTTAAGGCCTTATGGCAAAAATCCGAGGGTATTCCCTTGTATTTGTATTATATAGTATCGTCTCTTGACGATATACCCTCAGGAGAACAGATACGTATCATTGAGCAATTGCCGGCACTTGTGGAAGGGAAGATCAATACCTATCATGAGCAAATCTTTCTATCCATCGGTGAAAACTTGGTCGCGCAGTGGGTGCTGATGACTTTAGCTGTCCGGAAAGAATATTCTTCGGTGCAAATACTACGGACTATACTGGAAAGAGCGGTCATCAGGACGCAACCAGGAGAAATTGAACAAATCCTTAAAAAATATAAACACCTATTAAAAGAGAGAAACGGCAATACCTATACTCTGTTTCACAACAGTTTTCGTGAATTCATTTTGCGTAAGCAGGAAGCTTTGCTGCTGGCATTGCGAGAAGCTACAATCAGTTATTATCATCAGGACATCTATAGCGATGAAGCGTTTAACAATTATTTCTCGTTGCTATTCGATGCGCGACGCTTTGCGGAAATAATTGCTGCTACTACCGATGAATGGGTACAAAGCGCCTGGAATCGCTACAAACCGATTGGCGAGATTACCATCAACCTGGATATTGCATGGCTGGCATGCGTGGAGATTGATGATATAGATTCCTTTGTCCGGATAGCCTTTTTAAAGAAGCAGCTCCATCTTGTCAATCATTACCTGGAGAATTCTTATACTGACACGACCTTTTTCTTTGATGGCGGACTATATGCCGAATCGCTGAGGACCATTTGGGACGGTGAAATTCCATTGGCGGGCAATATCGATTATTTTAATTTCTATTGCCTTCGTTATCGGCAGCAAACCGGGAATTTGGTTCCCAAGGCTATTGCAGGTCAGTTTTTTAAAAAGTTCCTATTAGAGGCGCCGCGAGAACCGGAATATCCACATCAAGAAATCCATCATAATTTCGGTAGGTACCTAAAGGCAAAGGCTTTATACGCTGTTCCAGAAGAGTTCATCAATGATATCGTGGACGTTTGGGATTGGTTAGAAATGGAGGATTTATATTCTCTTTTTCCCTTCCTAGTTCATCAATACCGGCTCGATCTGCTGATTGAACTATTCGACAGAGCGCAGGATAGCGGTCTTAAAAATGTCGCTGCAGCTTGGATCATGGTCGGCTTTGAAATGGCAAGGAGCCGCGAAGGCGATCCATATGCAGGTAGGTTTTCGTTCGATTTACTGCCGGATGATCAAAAGGTAGATTTTGCCTGGGAGGTCATCAATTCGGCGCCAGGATTAATTCCGGTGATCAACCAACGAAGTATTCCATCCGATCCTTTTTTAAATGCGAATATTCTTGAAGATCGGCTTGGACATTCCATGGTCCAGGAATTTAGAAATCTGCCGCGATTCCTTCAGGTCTATTACTATTTCTTTCCCGACCAGGCTGCTGTCTATGATGTCAGGGCCACTAGCCTGCCTCACTATCCGCGCGATCTTTATTTGGCGATCAGCAGGTGTGCAAGATTGTGGTCTGAAAAAAAGAGAGCGATTCCAATTGCCAATATTTCAGGAGAGGTCAGGCAAATCATTAATGCTCTTTTGATTCCCAAACACCTGGCTGAGCAACTGAATAGGAATCACGGTGTGGCCAGTTTTATCAAATTTGAGCTCTTCCGGGTATTCGAATTGGCGATTCCTATTCTTGAAGAAATATGTACGACTCCGGAACTTATCTTGGCGGTGCAGCACTTTTTGAATAATCATCTTCGCAGCGGTTATCCAGACTATAAGATAAACCTGGCATTCGTCGAGGCGATTGCAAAGCGTCCGGGCATGGAGCAATCTATAAACGACCTGCTTACCGCGGCGGAGGAAATGGCGCGTGCGGAAACGAACACGGATTCGCTGTTATCTGCCCTCAACGATATCGCTTCAGCCCATGGCAGGCTGCGAAGGATGGAGGATTACAACCGACTATTCCGGGAACTGCCGATTGTTGCGTGTGGTGTATCTTATCGGAAAGACTATCAGTTTGCCGACGTCTACTCGGCGCTGAAAAGGACAGATACGGCCGACAGGGCCTTGATGCTTCGTCGAATTGCCGACAATTATCGTTTATTATTTACAATAAAAGATGCTGGGGACGGTCGGATGTTTCATATTTGTCTTTCTGAACTAATTGCGGTGACAGCCAGGTGGTTCCCAGGTCTTTCCTTTGAGATTTTAACAAGGGACGACAAATATATTGGCAGAGACGAGGCATTATTGATCGTCATTACATCAATTGTACGCCGTTGCGAGGTGGACGAGCTTCCGTTCGTGTGGGCCCTGGTGCAAACGACCGATAAATGGGATGGCTTTAAAAGTAGCAGCGATCATGAATTGTCCAGAATTTATGAGGCTTTTTTCAAAAGGATTGCGACCGATGCCGATAATAAATTTATAAATGACTGCTACGAAGAAGTTTCGTATCTCTTTAGCATAGAATATGGGATGCCGGGTAAAATTCAGGCGATCAATCATATACTCGAAGCGTCCGGCCGGGAATTCTCTTTCCTGGTCAGACATCAAGACCCGGTCAGACCGAATCAGCCGGAATCCCCCGCACCTGCTGGTGTTCCAAACAAAACAGACGTATCAGCCAAGGACATACCTCGTCGGACAGATGCTGCCGATGAAGAAATGGCCAATTTGTCCGAGAAATCGCCTGGTGAAGTGGAATCGTATTTAGATCAATTACGGCTGAAGCGGAGGCTGAGAAATCTTCATTTCGAGTGGCGAAAGCTTTACGGTATGGTCATTGACCATTTTCGGGACCGGTTTGAAGCTCTGAGCCCCACAGAACAATCGCTTTTTGTACAAGCGGGGGCTACTCTCAAGCGGCAACTGATCGTTTCGCTCAAAGAAATCACAACACAAGGTACTATAAGCAGATTTCGTATAGTTGAGGTATTTGCCAGGGCATTAGGGGAATCCAGGTTGTTTATTTCGAGAGGCTTACCTGACTTTTTAACAGAAGATGACAATGATGTAATATCAAAAATGATCAATCAGGTAGCCGGAAATGTAATTTTTGAACATCGGCAGGGGCGATATGAGACAGAAGGCCGCATCCTTTTTGCTCTGATCGATACCATTAGTATTGAACGTGTCGAAAACCTGGCTGTCCTGGGAGGTCGATATTTGGGGGACAATTTGGGGGTTGAAGTGTACCTAAAGATAGCCCGGCGCCTTATTCCATATAATCGTGATCGAGCCAGGGAATACCTCAAAAAGGCTTTTGAGGCATCCTTCCAGGTTGGATATGGTGAGGATAAGTGGTATGATGAGCTTATACCGTTTGCTTATGAATGTATGCCTGACGAGGCAAATCATTGGTTTTTGAAAGGCTTTTACTATTGGCATGTCGATAGGGCCTATGATATACCCTATTATGTTTACAAGCAGATTGTTCCGTTTGCTGATCGCTTCCGAAATCCTCGATTTTTTGAAGGTCTTTACAGCTGGAATTACAATTTTAATGAGAAACTTGCAGCGGGACTCCCGCCCTCAGATGTTAATACAGAGTTCATTACGAGTTACGTGTCGTCCGCCGGTCTACAACAAGCGATCTTTAAATACCTGATCGGGCTTTTCGAATATCCATTGGTGGGTATTCGGCAACTGGCGTTGGGTGCCCTGGTACGCCTATATCCACATATTACTGTACAAATAACGGCCTTTGCGGAAAACGATTTGCAAAACAAGGAAGCAAATACAATCGAGCATTTCATTGTCATGCTGCAGAGCGTTGTGCACAACGGGATGGATATTCATCCTATTTTAAGACACCTTGTACCATTGTTCTCCATTGAACATTTTAATATTCGTCAAAGTCTTTCAGAATTGATTGAAACGCTTCATACCCAGGGAGGGCAGGTTCCCATGGATATCGTGGACCTGGCCATCCGGGCCAACAGGGTGCCACTTGTCGAGGTGCCTACAATCATAAAGCCTCCACGTGCTTTTGAATCGTTTGTGCTGAGCAACTACCAGGAAGTGGTGATAGAGGAACTGAATGACGTTGAAGCGCCTCCTTTTAATGATGACCTCTACACGGAACTTGAAGCGGATGGTTTCAATATTGCCAGTTTGCGAAAGGAGGAAATAGAGACACATCGGCGGATAAACAAGCCGTCGGGAAACGAGCCATTTGAGATCAATGGGCCGCTTTTTAAGGCGGTTCAGGCAGGCATCAACAGGGTTTTTTCAAAGCGAATTGCTCAAAGAGTTTATTCAGAGGAAGAAATATATTGGTTAAAATATTTGTTTCGTCTTTATGATCCTTCTTCCATCAATCGTCAATTGACTCCGGTTCCTGAATTTGTAAACTGGTCAGGAAAGGATCCCGATCCTGCGTCTTTCGTGGCGTTTGCTGACCTAGACGAACGAATCGACGAATTTTTAAGGAGAGCTCCGGGACGTCTTACTGTATTTGAGAAAGGCGAGGTCAGGACGAATTCGAGAAGTGGATTGTTTACAAACTATGTGGACGTATCCGTTATATTTGTTGAGAAAGGTGAAGATTTGGGTTCTTTGCTAACCTATCTTGAGGGTCATATCGGATATATCCGTAGGGAAAAACTGTATGAACCGGAGCTTGCGACAATTTTTGGGGATGTATCGGCAGGGCAAAAAAGACACCATCTTTTCTACCCCTTCATTGTAGCGTCGGATTCGGATTTTCGGGGAAGGCAAGGGGGGACTGAAGCGATGGTAATTCCTGCGATTGGCGATCTGGTTGGTGGCAATCCCAGATTGCAACAATGGGTTGGTCCATTCGATGAATTACGCCGTCAAATGCGGCCATCATCTAGAGGATGTACGCTGATGATCGACCTAAGTGCAGTGAAGGCGTATGCCGATCATCTGAAAGCGGACCCCTATTTATGTGTTCACATAAATAGGGCAGTTGACAAGTCCTGGGTTTCGGAATCAGACATGGCTTGGTATCCCGCTGTTAAGCTGAGGGCTTTGGATTTAAAATAAAAGTAGTTGGTATAAGAGTTTCATGTTTTCCATTCCCGAAAGACGCCAAAGTTTACATTCCACTAATTGAGCTGGAATTCGCAAAGCACCTTCGGCCATTGATAGGTGGCCATAAGTAGATTAGAATTCTGTCAGTAGATGCCTGGGCACGAATCTTCCGTTTTCCCACTGATTATGCCAACGTAGAATTATACATCCCTCGCTGCCGGCGTCGATTCGCCGTGCTAATTTTTCCACCAAATTTATCTCCTGTCCACCAGAACAATCAAATTAAGCTATTCTAGTTAGTACTTAAAACCTACGAACTGAGAAACCACTTCTCATCCGAAAGTATTAAACAACTCCTGGAATACAAGCTAGTGTAAAAGGCAAGCCGATCATCACGAACGGCGAAAAAGCGCCACAAAAATACACCCCACCCCCTTCCCCCTTTTCCTAAAACGGGTTGGTGCGTGCGTTGGGCTTCGCGCCCTGCTTGGGCTTTTGTGCTCGTTTTGGGCTTTGTACGCCACAGCATGTAGGAAGGGGGAAGGGGCCCCCGGGGTGTGTGGCGCTTTTGTTTTTCGCCGTTCGTAATGATGACGGCAATAATTATTATAAAATAAAATATACTATTATGAAGATCGAAAGCCCCATGTTCTTCAAAGCAAGAAAGGATAAAGATTTATCCGCATTTCTAGTTATAAGGCGAATTGAGAAGGATACCGATACTGAGCCGAGAACCTACATCCGGCTTTGTATCGACCAGCGATCGAAATACACCGATGACCGAAATAGTATATTTATTGAGGCTGATACGATGATCGACCTGGTCAACTTTTCCACCAGAAGTGCCGACGGCGCCCGGCATCCCATTAATACCGTATGTTTCTACGAATCTGTCTATGGTTATGAAAACCATATAAGAACATTTTTATACGCCATAAGAAAGGAATCGGACGTTGGCTTCAAAGTACTTGCCTTTAATAACTCCGATTTTGACCGCGACAATAACCTTGTCTCTCATCAGCTCTATGGTATCATCGACAATAAGCACTACCTGCTTTCCCATTACAAGGGGCTCGATAACCTTGCTAGTCCGGTAAGATAATCCACCTTCTTTCTTAGTATGATGATATGCAGCAATTTAATTGTTGCTGCGGGCGACCTATGTCCCCAACGGATCCGCCTACAATGTTTCATTAAAATATCTTTTATATGATCTACTTCAAACACTGCACAACCTTGGATGAGGTTAAAGCGACTTATCGCGATCTGGCCATGAAAAACCATCCGGATCGCGGCGGTGATACCGAAACAATGCAAGCCATCAACCGCGAATATGCCTACGCCTGCGCCTACATCCTCAAGGCTGCCAATATGGAAAAAGAAAAGTTGGAGGAGGAAATGAACCTTTCCCAAAAGTACCGGGAAGTAATCGAAAAGATCATCCACCTGCCGGGTATTGACATTGAGCTCTGCGGTCATTGGATATGGGTGTCCGGCGATACTCGGCCTGTTAAAGAAACGCTTAAGGCCGCAGGACTCCAATTCGCTTCCAAAAAAATTAAGTGGTACTACAGGCCTGAAGAATTCAGGATTACTCGCGGCGGCAACAAAACCATGGAACAAATTCGCGAAAAGTATGGTTCTCAGGCCATCCGAACGACTCGCAACCGGGCATTGGAGGATTGACCTTTCTTGTCGCACACCTTTCAACGCACCTCTTTAATTATTCACCATCGGCAAGCTCTATTATGACGGGATAGGGCCTCTATTAAATTTTTTTGCTATGACTGTTAGTTTAGATCATTTACGTGCTTTGGCCAGACAAGCCTTCTATGGTACTTCATCCTCACCAGAGCGTATGGGAGAGTCCACCATCAAAGAATTCACAGCAGAGCTAAATGATGACCTTCTGCAAATTGAAAACGCGGCACCGCCAGATATGCCTGTTGATGAACTCGAAGCTATCAATATCCGGTATATCCATAAGTACACGTCGCTGTTAAGGGCATGGCTATCCAGCCATTCGAATGTCGTCAGTTGGTTTATCGCCGGGCCATCCAATTTCCCAGCCGCCAGGATGCAAAAGCGTTCCAATTGGGCGGATAATCATTATAACAATTTTAGATCCTGGCGAAGTAAGGCTCTAAAAGCCATTATTAAGGGACTAAAACCTAAAACGAGTGACCTGGAGCGTGTCCGGCTCAATCTTCAGCAGCGGATGCGATACCAACGGATCATGGTCGCAGCCAACAAACTGATCCGAAAAAACGGCGAGAACCTCAATGAGCAATTAGGCGACCTGGGATTTACAAAAACACAGATTAATCAACTCTTAACGCCAGACTGGGCAAAACGAACTGGATTCAAGCCCTATCAGCTAAGTAATAACAATGCCCAAATCCGGAGGCTCAGTGGCCGATTAAAAGAGCTGGAGGAAAAGCAGTTGAAGGCTGACACTGTAGGAAATATCACTGAAGAGATCAACGGACGCCAATTGGTTCAGAACTATGAGCTCGACCGCATTCAGATTATTTTTCCGGCCAAGCCACCCGCCGATACCTGTAAGGCTCTGCGGCACGAAGGCTTCGTGTGGTCACCTTCGAACAAAGCATGGCAACGGAAGCTTACCCCCCAGGCTATTCGTATTGCTCGTGAGTTCCTTCAGCAACATTAGTCCATCAATATAGCGAGTTGCATTTTTTACTAATCATAAAACACAATTTGTATGACAAAAAAGAAAAAGAGCACAGTGTCTTTGACCGAAGCGTCACCATCTGAAACAACAGTTCCTGACTCGTTAGATCAACTTCTGGCTATTATGCTACCAAAGATTCCGGAAACACAGTTGGTCTCGCTCCACCTCATCGACCTTGATCCAAAAAACCGCAAACATTTCAAGGAACGCGGTTTAGCAGAACTTGCTGAGAACATTAAACTCAACGGTGTGCTACAGGACATTCTCTTGCAGCCAAAGCCGGACGGCCGGTTTAAAATGATCGCTGGAGAACGTCGGTATAGGGCTTCTGGAATGGCGGGGTTGAAAGATATACCTGCCAAGATATGTGATGTGCCGGACGCCGAGGCAAGACGACTTCGATTTGCGGAAAATGCTTTCCGCGAGAATCTGCACCCTATGGAGGAAGCCGAGCTTGTGTCTGAAATGCTCGTTGACTACGGTACTGTAGAGGAAGTCGCTGCGAGGATCGGAAAGACAAAGGGATATGTTTATGGTAGAATGCGACTTAACGACCTGATCGATCCCATTCAGGAAATGTTTTTAGAAGATATTTTTACCATTCAGCAGGCTCTTGATATTGCTATCTTGTCTGCCGAATCCCAGCAGGACTTTTTTAGTGAGTACTGTTGCAATTGGAAGGAAGAAGAAGACTTTACCTTGTATCACCTGGAAGATACGCTCGATCAGTACAGATACAGTCTGGAAAATGCCCCCTTTGACACCACAGATCCCGCGCTGCTTGAAGGGGTAGTGGCCTGTACTGCTTGTCCGCATAACTCTGCCGTTGTCCTGAGTTTTTTTCCGGAATCTGAGCCTAATAGCACTTGCTTGAAAACCGAATGCTTCAACCGCAAATGCAACGCGAACTTCATTTTAAAGCTTCGCACTGCCTATGAGGAGACAAAACCCCAGGCATTGGTGTTTTACGGCCAACCGACACGGGTAATGGAACTCCGGTTAGAGAGTTTGCCAGATGCTGCAAAACTACCCCGCTTCAGCTATTACTCTGTAAAGACTTGTGCGGAGCCCGTAAAGCCTATTGTTACAGATTTTCCGAAATTCTGGGAGGGGCAAACGGAGCCCAGCACCGATGAAGAAGCCTATGCGGCGGCTTTAGAGTCCTATGAAGCCAAAATCGCAGCCTTTCAGGCGGATGTGCTTGAAGGGAAAATACTTACCGGCCTTTTGGTACGGGAAAGCGAAATTGCTCCCATTATCTTCCATAAAGAAGTCCCCACTGTTCAATCGGTATATAGTAGATCAGTTCCAACCGCTGCTGTTGTTACCAATAAAGCCATGGTCGAGGCCGTAAAAGATGGCTCGGCAACTGCTGAAATGATCGACAACCATGAGGAGACCTGCAAACGGCGGGAATCCCGTAACCAGGAGCTCGACCGGGAGAAGGTGTTTGCCAAAATTCACGACTTGTTTAAACAAATGATGAAGACTGGTAAGGATGCAAAGCCCGCCGGTCCGGCAGATGTGGCTACAGCGCACTTTTTCATCTATTCTCAACTTTATGGAGAGCAGCAGACGACGGTACTAAAGAAACTATTTCCGAAGAAAAAGGTCAGTGAACTCAAATTCAACGCTATTTACCAAAAATTCGCTACCATGGATCCAGAACTCGTCGCGTGGATGGTGCGGCAGGCCATTTTACGCCACAATATGGCGGCGAATCCCGGGGATCTTACCTCCGAATTCTTATATCAGGTGGCGGCAGGGGCAGGTATTGACGTATCTAGTATTGAAAAGGGTCAGGTAACCATTGCCAAGAAGCGGCAAAAGAATCTCAAAAAGAAGCTGGCCGGTCTTCATAGCCTAAAGAATAGACTCGCAGCTTAATTTTTCTCTTTCAGCAAATCACCGATACGGTTTTTTTTTACATTTTGTCTCTCCTTCCGCGTGAAATTGGAGATAGTAGCCTGTACTCATTAACCAAAAGGGCTTGTCCGAAAGGGCAGGCCCTTTTATTTTCCAACCATTCAATTTTTTTAAGCAATGAATACCGTCACTGAAGTCCTCCAAGCCTGTACCATACAAGGCAATTCCATAAAGCTTCCTCCTATCCAGCTTGACCGAAACCTCTATCTGGAGGTTAAGACCACACTAGAAAAAATCGGAGGCAAATGGAAAGGAGGGAAAACCGCCGCTTTCATTTTCCGCGAGGATCCGACAGAGCCTTTTCGCGACATTGCTAATGGCAAGAAACGAAATATTAAAAAGGAGCTCCAATTTTTCGAGACTCCGCCTGAGTTGGCGGATCGTCTTGCTGAGCTGGCATGCATTTCTGGCCCTGATCTCTCCATCCTTGAACCCAGTGCGGGTCAGGGAGCAATCATACACGCGCTGTTGAGAAAGGAGCCCCGTCTGAATGTTCGTTGCTATGAGCTTCATCCCGCTTTTCAAGCTATACTGCAAAGCATAGAATCGGTGGATGTTATGGGGGCCGACTTTCTGACCAGCAATTCTTCCCTGCTTTACGACCGGATAGTCGCCAATCCTCCCTTTTCTAAAAATCAGGACATCGACCATATCACCGCCATGTATGCTCGGTTAAAACCGGGTGGACGGCTTGTTTCCATTGCTTCGATGCACTGCCAATTTGCAGATGGAACAAAGGAGAAGCGGTTCAGAAGTTGGGTTTCCAGCCTGGATTCCCAGGTCATCGAATTAGAAGACAAAACATTCCGCTCTAGTGGAACCAGCGCTTCCGCAATAGTGATCGTGATCGACAAATAACCCGATCCTCATCCAGCCCATTCATTAGCCAACATGGGGCACCTGCATCAGGTTGCCCCTATTTTTTTACCCATCAATGTATACAACTATGTTACCTACACTTCGCATATCGGCAGATGTAGCATTGCCCGACAACCACCAATGGCAATTCCGCTTTGAGGTAAAAAGCGAAACCTCCGACAGAGTCTATATCATCTCCCAAAATAAAAAGCGCCGGTTTTGGGCGTGCAGCTGCCCCGGTTGGAAACGACACCGAAAATGTAAGCACCTGATCGCTCTTGACCTGCCTTGTCACGAGCAACCTATGGAAGTAAACCTTCAAAAAGCCTGACTATGCCAAAAAAGAGAGGGTTCCTGGATGGGTACAAGACCTACGATACGTCCGATGGATTTGGGAGTGCAGACCAGTGGCGAGAGGCGTTCCATCAACGCATGTCCAAAGATGAGGCCGCAGCGATCCTTGAACGTCACAACATGACGGCACACGAGATTTTAGGTGTAAGCCCCAATGCCACCAAAGCGGAAATAAGATCCGCTTTCAGACGGTTAATTCAACAGTGGCATCCGGACAAGAACCTTGATCGCCAGGAAGAAGCTACGCAAATGAGCTTAAAAGTCATCGCCGCCTACGAATCCCTGAGATAGGAGGCTCCGTCGACAATTGTTAATTACAAAAAATGATTTTATGAAACCAATCGATCCAATTGCGCCGAACGAAGAGATGTTAAACCACCCCGATGCGCTGTTTCGGTATGAAGTGCCCGTTGAGTGGACTATGACCGGCACCGTTTGCATCATTGCAGTATCCGTAGAAGAGGCCCTGGCAGCCACCATGAAATCCACGCTGCCCCGGGGGACTTACCGAAGCGGTTCCTTTACTGTCATCAGCCAGGTTATTCATGCGGAACTTGTAAAAGACAAAAACGGCCATCCTATCCGCTTGGAAGAAGCCGTGCATGTGCCTGACCCTACTGATTCCGACCTTCATCAACACGGTTTCGATGGACACGTTACAGGCACCCATTACCAATATGTCACGGTTGTTGATCAGGAAGGTAATGCCTTCGATATCGAACCGGAGCGCCTGGAGATCTCGGTTGACTAACCTTGAACCGATTTCTGCTGGCGTTTAGACGGCTTTCACCCTTAAATAATATGGTATGTCCAACTTATCACAGGCAGCCCTGGGGTACAAATCCTTAGGACTATCCGTCGTGCCCGTACTGGCGACAAAAAGACCGCCGGGTTACTGGCGAAAATATCAGCAATATTTTATGTCTGACCGCAAAATCATCCATGTATTCGATCAACCAGACATATTTGGCGTTGCTATCGTCTGCGGAAAGATAAGCGGAGATTATGAGGGCCTGGATGCTGATTGTAAATATGATCTTTCCGGAACTCTCATGAAGCGGTTTTGTGCCGCTATTAGGGCGGGTGCTCCAGGTCTGCTCCGGCGCCTCGTAATAGCCTCTACCAGGAACGGCGGATATCATATTTACTACCGATGTCTGGATGTAGGTCGAAACCTGATCCTCGCTCAGCGTCCCAGCACCCCGGAGGAGCTGATCTTTCACCCCAACAGACTGGCCAGGACTCTCCTGGAAACCCGATCAAACGGTGGTATTATTATCGTTCCTCCCACTAATGGTTACCAGTTTATCCGCAATGATCTTCGAAGTATACCGACAATTGACCCGACCGAAAGGCAGTTGCTTATTCAAGCTGCCCGTTCTTTTAATGAATATCAACCAGATCCGCCGCCGGCACCTCCAAGGTCTTTGATAAAAGAAGAGTCCCCTGAAGATGACCCATTTCTTGCCTACGATCAAACTGACGAGGTAATCGATTGCTTGCAACGGCACGGCTGGATACTGGTACGACGGGTTGGCCCTCGAACCTACTTTCGGCGTCCGGGTGATACGGATAAGGATACCTCCGGAGATTTCCACCACGAACTGAGGCTATTCAAAGTTTTCACAACGAACTCAATGTTCGAGGCTGACAAGGGATACAGCCCACATCGCGTATACGCCTTTTTAGAATGCAACAAAGATTTCAATTTGGCTGCAAAGAGACTTCTTGCCTTGGGTCATGGCAAAGCATACAAGGATAGGCGCTAACCCACTTTCTTTTCATCATCCTACCGTTCGTCAGGATTCTCCAATTCAAAAAATGTTTTATGCAAAATCTTTCCATCCATCCGGACGGAGCGGCCCCGTTACGTGGTCCTCCCAAGTGAATAGTAGTCTAAAGCCGGATGAAAATTCTTTACCACAATATTAAATACTCATTATGATTACCTATTCAGATTCCTTTTTAGATTTCCTTAGTCGGTCTAAAAGTAAGATTGCCCGGTTACTATACAGAGCGAAATATCTTGACTATCCTTCATACCGACTGATGCTGACCACCGACGAGGTCAACTATCTCTCTCTTCGAGCAGATGGAAATATCAGCTACTTACCGGCAGACCGACAGTTAAAATACAATGAAGATGGTCAATGGTCCAGACAGGGGAGGCAGGATGGAAAACCTGCCAAGGTTATCCGGAAATTATTTACAAAAAAGGCGTTGAGGTTTTTCAAAGATTCTGATTTTGAAGGTTTTGCCAATTCGTATAAGGCAAAATTTTCCGATAATCTCTCCTTCCAAATTAGGGCATACAGTGATATTCCATTGATATATGATATGGAAATAGCACCTGGTGGTGGTAGCTTGAATAACAGCTGCATGAACGGGAATGGTGACTATTTAGATATCTATAAGTATTGCAAGAACCTTCGTATCCTCATATTGCTAAACGGAGAAGGAGCACTTTGTGGTCGAGCCCTTGTTTGGTATTTAGAAGACAACATCACCTTGATGGACAGAATTTATGTCGTCAGCGATTTTATGTACGACCTATTTATCGCTTATGCCGTCGACAGCGGCTGGTGGCATAAAAAAGACTACCGTTCACAAGACGATAAAGACGTTTTTATTAACGAGAAGGGTGAGGAAGTAATAAGGCATTTTGTTGTAAGGACCGATACTGCCTTTAGCTCTTATCCATACATCGATACGTTTACCTACGGCGACAACGGAAGCTTAAAAAACTACGAGGGTGGAAGATTTACTTATGCGAATTCTGATGGTACGAGGATGGGGGAATATTGGGATGAAATAGACGATTGCTCGTTAGACGAAGAGGATGCGGTGCTCATCACCCATGGCATTCATAGCGGGGATTGGACCCATTTCGATAACACAGCTAATATAGGTGGCCAGGTTTGGTGGAATCGTGATTCGGGAATTTCTGAGGTTAATGGGTGCTTTTATCGCGTCGAAGATACCGTTTGGTCCGACTACGACACTGTAACCCACCTGAAATCTGATTGCATCTGGAGCGACGTGCACGATTCTTATATTTTGAAATGTGACTCCGTATTGCTTGATGGAGAGATCTATCATAAGGATGCTCTCAACGACTTGCAACGGGCTTAAAAAGATTTTACCATGAACCTGCATAAATTAATTGAAATATTACAAGTTCAAACCGTCTCATACGAACAATTCAGGATGTTTGCAAAAATCATCCGCGAGGTAAAGTCGATCAGGGACTGTAACTTTTATACGCACAAAGGGAATATTTATGTCACTAAAGGGCAGGCTGATGGCTACCCCTGCCTGGTCGCACATATGGATACTGTTCACGACATTGTCGAGGACCTGACAGCAGTTCCGATTGGTGGAAATATCATCGGGATTAATCAGGCTACAATGATGCAGACTGGAATTGGCGGAGACGACAAAGTAGGGGTGTTTATGGCACTCGAGTGTTTACGATTAATTGATCCTATCAAAGTCGCTTTTTTCAGAGACGAAGAAACCGGATGTGAAGGCAGCTATGAAGCCGACATGACCTTTTTTGAAAATTGCAATTTTGTCTTGCAATGTGACAGGCAAGGGAATGAAGATTTTGTTGTTGACGCCTCTGGAATCGAGCTATCGAGTTCCAAATTTCAGTTTCAGATTGGCCCACTGCTTGATGTCTTCAACTATCAAATGGTAAGCGGTCTGATGACCGACGTAATGGCTCTAAAGGATCTTGGTCTATCCTGCTCTGCAGCAAATGTAAGTTGCGGCTATTTTAACCCCCACACTGCTCACGAGTTTGTCAATATTGACAGCGTGGAGCACTGTTTCAATTTGGTTGTCTCAATTATTGATCAGATGGGAAACATCAAATTCCCGCACATACTTAAGGAAACTGGATATTGGCGGAATTCTGCCCAAAATCAATGGCATGCAAAATCGCTGTACTGCATGGACTGCTGGGCGGAGGAACCTACAGCAAACGGGTATTGCCAATCCTGCAATGAGTATTATTCTTCTATGACGGGTTGCCGTTAAGACCATGCCCGTTTTTTCCTAATCATTTAACCAATTTATATGTCTGTTCAAGATAGCAGCAAGCAATTGCCACAGTGCTTTATTTTTCATGAAGATCCCGGTCACGCATGGCTCGAAGTGCCTTTGCATGCATTGGATTTGCTTGGCATCTCAAAAAACATAACATCATTCTCTTATAAGTCGAGAGGAAAGGCATACCTGGAAGAAGACGTTGATGCCATAACTTTTATAAAGGCATGGCTACTGAGCCAAAGCCGACCAGAGGATGACTTCTCCTATTTTAAAGCGAGATGCATAACGGCTTACGAACGTCATAGTTTCATTCGAAGTTTACCTGGTTACGCCATCCAGTAGATCGAAACTCACCTACTTCACCTGCGCACGACAATAAGTATATGAAAAATTCTCAAAGTTCTCAAGATGAACAAATATTGCCTTATATCCGGGATGGAACGTTTCCCATCATCGTAGCTTTTTCCGGAGGAAAGGATAGTATTGCTATGGTATTATACCTACTGGAGCAAGGCATTGACAGGCGCCGCATTCATCTTCATCACCATGACGTTGACGGGGGAGGCCCGAATCTATTCGATTGGCCGTGTACGAAGTCCTATTGCAAAGCTTTTGCGGATGCCATGGGGCTTTCATTGTTTTTCTCTTACCGAGAAGGCGGCATTTACCGCGAAATATTCCGCAACAGAGAGCCGCGCCAAGATATTCTCTATCAACGGGAGCCTGCCGGCCGGTTTTTTCGGGTTCCTTCCGATAAGACCGCTATAAACACCCGGTTGAAGTTTCCTGCAGTCTCTTCTAATCTTCTGACCAGGTGGTGCAGTTCTACTGTTAAGATTGACGTTCTACATAGCGTAGTCGCCCATCATCCCCTGTATCAACATTGCCTGATGGTGCTTACCGGTGAACGAAGGGAAGAGAGCCCCGCCCGCAGCAAGTATTTGGATGTTGAGCTGTATAAAGCTAATACAAAGACGCGAAAGGCGATCCACTGGCGTCCGATCCTAGAATGGCCTGAATCTGCCGTTTGGGAAATCATTTCCCAGTGGCATATCCAACCACATCCTGCTTATATGCTGGGCTGGAACCGATGTAGCTGTCAGATGTGCATATTTAGTGACCCGGACCTTTGGGCAACCATTGCTGCTATCGATCCAAGAAAGATCAGAAAACTGGCAGCCACAGAGCAGCAGCTAAATTTTACCCTGTATTCCCAAAGAAACATTATAGATACCGTGACTGCTGGTACGCCATTGACGGATCTCGACCAATTTTGGGTGGATCAAGCATTAGACTACTTTAATGCGCCGATCATTCTTTCCAATTGGCAGCTGCCGAAAGGGGCTTTTAGAAAGGAAGTTGCCGGCGCCCTGTAAACCTCACTTTTCATTCGGCAAGTCTGTTTTGTGAGACACTCCCTTGCTTATTATGGCAGATACTACGTCACTTTCCGGACAACTGAATTCTTTTGCCAAAACAGTATATCTTGCCGGTATCGGCCTGGTGTAGTTCTCTGGGACTAGGGTTGCAGGGATATCAATATTACCTGCATATTTTTCAACGTATCAGTTTTTCTGAATTTACATGTTTGAGCGAAAGCATTTTCACTCTTGACATTGGAATTACATCAACAATACTATCTTTTTCATGATATATGTAAATATAGTTTTTTGTACTCCCAATGTAATAAGTGGAGCTATCGGATCTAATTTTTATGTTATTTTCCAATTCAATAATCGTTCCGACAAAGAGTTTTCTTTGTTTTAATGTTGTTCCCTCCCTGTAACCTCTATAATAGACAACTCCGATAGCGATAATACCGAAAATAAAAATATTGGTCCAAATCCTGATTGAAAAACTGCTATTAAAATGATTATGTTTTCTTTCAATCTCATTTAAGAAAATCAAAAATAATAGGAAGGCCACAGTTACCACATATGACATCCAAACATCACTCCATTTGTAAGAATTATCGAAGAATTTTGATAGTATATTGAATATCGTCAGGTTTATAAAAGCTCCAAAAAGGCTTGGTAAATAAAAAAGGATGTATCGCCCTGACCGTTTGAAAGGATTTACTTCGGATAGTATTTGCTCCCTTTCAGCCTTTCGTTCGTCACTCTCTTTATTAGACCATAAAAAAGTGTTCAAAAACATTGAAAAAAGGACGAAAATCAGAACGATTATGGTATCAAGAAACGAGGTTAATATCTCGCCAAATTCTAAATACGGTCCAACATTGAATTCAAATACGGAGTAGAAAGCAAACAGCTTTGAGACACCCAATAAGACGAGGAATGCGCCCGAAAAAGGTAATAGCTGAAGGAATGTAAGTTTTTCAGGCTTGGGCATAGTCGTTAGGTGTAAATATAACAATATTTCTTTGGCTGAATAAGTGCAGATGGGAAGAAAGTTATAGCGGGGCGTGGGGTGTCGGAACGAATTATCTATGATTTGGCGCGGTCCTGCATGAGCAAGCTGACGTTGGCTGATGCAGACTAAGTCGGAATTGCGGCAGATGAAGGGCTCGAGCTGTCGACCTTTTGCTTGTAAGAAGAGTATTAGGTAATGGGGAATTTCGATCAGACATTTAAGCAGGGCATAATCGCCTGGAGGCCCGATTCGAAAAGTACTAAATGGTTAACAGAAAATTCTTAACTTAACTGAATCAAAATCGCTCTAATCTTTCCCAGCGGTTTTGGTTGCAGCAAATATGCAGAAACGAAAAGTTCACCGTTTCACTGATCCAAAAAATATCATCAAAAAAGATCGGCAGGAGACGGCAGAAAAAGCAAAAGGGACCAATCTTTTTTACAAGACCAATCCCTTTTAACTCTTTGATAATCAGTGACTCTGTCAGGATTCAAACCTGAAACCTTCTGATCCGTAGTCAGATGCTCTATTCAGTTGAGCTACAGAGCCAAGATGAAAAAAAACTACTCAAAAAAGAACTTCAACCCTTTTGATCCGTAGTCAAATGCTCTATTCAGTTGAGCTACGGGGCCTTATCCCTGCGATCAGCTCGCTAAGGGGTTGCAAATATAGAACAAAATCCTGACTGGAAAAAATCCTATTCATATATCTTCATAGCCGTCCTTTCCACCACACCCTTCGGCAGCAGCCAGGCCATAAAAGCCCCCAATTTATTCAACACACCCGTAATGACCTCCGCCTTGCCCGCCAGCATGGCCTTCACCGCCATCGACGCCACCACCTCCGGCGTCATATTGAATTTCTCCGCCGCCTTCATACCCTTCTCTCCCAATTGGGCCCTGTTAGGGAAGTCCGTATCCGTCGCACCTGGACTGACGGCCGTCACCGATATGGTGGATCCCCGAAGCTCCTGGTGTAATCCCCTGCTAAAGGACAATACAAAGGCTTTGGTGGCCGCATAGAGGCTCAGAAGGGGCACGGCTTGATAGGCAGCGGAGCTGGCGATATTGAGGATATGGGCCCGTGACTGCTTATGCAGGTCCGGGAGGAAGATCCGCACCATCCTCACCAGGGTATCCATATTCAGATGCATCATATTGAGATGCTCTTCGACCGAATATTTTTCAAAAGAGCCGCTGAGGCCATAGCCCGCATTATTCACCAGGGCCTTGACCGTATACCCGCGCGCCCTGCACCAATCATACACCTCCTGGGCGGCGTCTGGCAACGAAAGGTCGATGGCCAGCCAATCGGCCTTTACCTTATACCGGGCGACGATCTCTCCGGCCGCCTGCTGGAGCTTGCCCTCCGAACGAGCTATCAGCAGTACATTGAATCCTCTGCGGGCCAGCTCTTCGGTGATAGCCCGGCCAATACCTTTACTGGCGCCTGTGATGATTGCATATTCCATATTCAGCTAAGTTTGGGACCAAAAAAATAGGCCAACAAAGGTTGGCCATTTTTAGGAGTATTTATAATTTCTTTATTAGTTCTGCACTTTCGAGGCAAAGCGGTGATAGAAAGGAGTCTTGCTCTTCTCATCCTTGGGCATGTATTTGCCCGTAATGATCGGAACATACATAACCCGGCGGCGGCTGGCTTCTCCATAAAGAGGAGATTGCTGTGCACGGTGCCAGATCCGTCCGTCATGTACCGTAAGATCGCCTGCATTCAGGTCGAACCCGATCTCGCGGCGGTCGGGATTATTATCGATAAAATATTTCTTGCCAAACAACAGGCGGAGGATGCCTTGCTTATGTGTACCCGGCAATACCCGTAACCCGCCGTTCTCGAATGGGGTGTCATCCAGGTGGATGCCTACATTCAGCATGGGCATGATCTTCTGGCCCAGGAACAGGTCCCGGGGGCTATCCGTATGCCATCCCATCTGGGTGAAAGAGCTCTCCGGCATCCTGACATAATGGTTCAGGATCAGGCCGTCCTTCTCGTTCTCGCTGATACGCCCCTCATAGGGAGCCAGCAGCCCGATAAGCGCTTTGATCCGCGGGTCCTGCAGTAATTCATGCAGGGGATTGCTGTACAGGGAAAGGAAACACATCCGCTGGATCATCTTATTGCCATTCTGATCCTTCCCGAATTTCAGCGGAATACCATTGATCTTCTCGCGGCCTTCTTCCAGCCATTGCTTCTCGATCCGGTTGAGCTCAGAAATGAATAATTGAACAGTCTCCGATTTAAGAAAATTCCTAAATATGATAACTCCATATTTATCGAAAAAGTTAAATTGCTCTGCTGTCAGCTTATCTCCTAGTGTAAAATCGGGGCATTCAAATTTTTTCATAATGCTAGCTTTTATTTAAGAAAGGGAAGGGTCATCCTTTCCTCTTCAGTAGCCTTTAATTATTTAGATGAATTTAATTTTAACAAATTGTGAAATCTTCATTAATCTCCAAATGTAAGAAAATTAGATTTTTCCGTGTTAATTTGCCTGTTTTTTATCGAATATCGTAAATAAACACATTAATATACACTTTGTTGCGCCGTTATTTCAGGAAAACACCGTATATCGTAGGGCTCTGCTTACATTTTTTACTATCTTTTGACCTTCAGGCGCAAAAGGACAGTACAGGAGTCATACCCGTCGAGCAGCTTCCTGACCATATCAAGCTCCCCGATCACATCAAGCTGCCTGTCAAAGTTCCTGTCAAGCTGCCTGGTAAACAGCCTGCCGTTCAGAGCCCCGCAAATTTACGTCATATTCTCGTTCTGCCAATCATCGCCCGCAGTATTGAGACGGGCTGGTCCTTTGGGCTTGTCAGCGCCGGCACCTTTCATCTCAAAGCCCACGACAGCGCTACGCGAACATCAAACGCCCAGGCCGTGGCTCTGTATACGACCCGCAGTCAGTTTGTAGCGGCACTAAATGGTTCCATTTATTTCCCGGGTGAACGATTTATACTCAATGAGCAATTTTCATACAGCTCATTCCCTGATAATTTCTGGGGATTAGGAAAGTCAGCCCCCGATAGCAACAAAGAGTCCTATAAATTTAAGCAGTATTATGTTTACTTACACCCTCAGCGACGAATTGGCAGTAATCTTTTTTTAGGGGTCGTATTTGAACATCAGCGTGTCTTCCAGGTAGAATACGAAAAGGGCAAACTTTTCGATCTGGAAAATATCGTCGGCCGAAATGGGTATCATATCTCCGGCCTGGGGCTCAGCTTTACATTTGACACACGCAACAATGCTTTTTCGCCAAGCAAAGGCACCATGATGCAATTCTGGTTCGATCATTTTATGCCCATCATTGGGTCTGATTATCAATATACTAGCTATGTTGTTGATATCCGGCGTTTCCTCAGGATCTACAAGGATCAGATCCTGGCCCTCCAGGCCTATGGGATGTTCACCGCCGGGGATGTCCCGCTGCGCAGTCTGGCTTACCTGGGAGGCGCCAATAGCATGAGAGGCTACTATGCCGGCCGGTACAGGGACAAGAACCAGGGCGTCCTGCAGGCGGAATATCGTGTGCCCATCATCGGACGTATTGGCGTGGTCGGCTTTGCGGGCTTCGGGAATATAGGGCCCGAGCTGAAAGACATAAATTTTGATGATCTTAAATACTCCTACGGGGGAGGGGTGAGGATTGCCCTGAACAAGGCGGAAAAGCTGAACCTGCGCCTGGATTATGGACTAGGGCAACATTCCCAAGGCTTCTATCTCCAGCTGGGGGAGGCGTTCTAAGGTCGCCGGCTGCCAAGGGCGCCAGCCTGGTCCAGAGACCCAACAGGAGGCCGTACAACCGTCCTTCGTGCCGTCCAGAATGCGATCCAGGCAAATAATATCGCCCCCACCACATCCAGGGTATAATGTACATGCTGCACCAGCAGCAGACTCCCCACGATCACGGTAGTGATCAATGCAAGCTTCTTATCGGCCTTCCCCGGCAGGCAAAGGAAAATAAGGAACACGCTGGACGTATGCCCCGAAAAGAAAAGATCTTTTGTGACAAACTTCTCCCCGTAAAAGAAATTACTGATGGGGTCGACCAATCCTACCAATCCAACAGGAGGATCCAGCGGGATCAGCGTGATCGTCAGGGTGCGCAGGACCGACAACAGCCAGTACGCCCACAAAAAAGTGACGAATATATAAGGATTCTGCGCGGCGCGAAGAACTCCCAGCAGCGAAATGGCCCATATAAAAACAAATATTGCCAGGGATACATCATGGGGATGTAGCCATTCTAACAATGGGTCATGCAGAAGAATTCCGTTCCTTTTTTCGATGGTCTGGAAAAAAAAGGGGAACAGCGACAAGGTCACGACAACCAGGACAAGTCCTATGATCACTCTCCTCCGATACCAGGCCGATTGCCAGGCATCCTGCCATTCCTCTCTCAATTCAGCCAGTATGGTTGTTGGCATATATCAGATAGAGAAACAACAAAAATACAATAAAAGCTTAGTAATGCCACCTTACAAAGGCTTCCATCGCTGCATATTTCGTCAGACCAAGCTGTGCATATAGATTGGCAGTATTGGCATTCCTGTCTTCCGCGCGTTGCCAGAATTCACGGCTATCGCTACCCTGGAAGGGCACCATGTCCTTTTGCGACTGATGAATAAAGATGCCAAAGCGTTTCTTCAACACCTGGTCGGGACTCATGGGGATGGCCATCTCGATCTCGCTGATGTCCCATTCCTGCCAGGCGCCTTTATACAGCCATATCCAGCAGTCCTTGAGCCAGGCGTCGCCTGCGGCCTTGAGCCGGCGGAAGGATTCGAATATGATATCCAGACATACTTTGTGCGTACCATGCGGGTCAGCCAGATCGCCTGCGCAATACACCTGGTGAGGTTGCAGCTTACGGAGCAATTCCATGGTCAGCTTTACATCCTCTTCACCCATCGGCTTTTTCTCGATGGTGCCGGTCTCGTAGAAAGGAAGGTTCATGAAATGGATGCCCTCATCTTTTATGCCGACATATCTGCAGGTAGCCCTGGCCTCGCAACGACGGATCAGACCTTTGATCTGACGGATCTCCGGTGTGTCGATCTCGCTGGCTTTTTTGTTTTGCAGGAATTCCCTTGCTTCCTGCAATATCTGGGAGGATTTTTTACTATCTATACCGGACAGCTCCTCAAAACCTACGGCAAAATCCAAAAATCGGGTAACGAACTCGTCCGTCACCGCAATATTCCCGGATGTTTGATAGGCTACATGCACATCGTTCCCCTGATCATGGAGCCGCATAAAAGTGCCGCCCATGGAGATGATATCGTCATCGGGATGGGGAGAAAAGATAAGCGAGCGTTTGGGATATGGCTTGGACCGCTCGGGACGGTTGGGGTTGCTGACATCGGGTCTGCCGGCGGGCCAGCCGGTGATGCTATCCCTCAGCTGGTAGAATACCTGCAGATTGATCTCATAGGCATCGCCTTTTTCCACCAGCAGCTCGCTTAGACCATTGTCGTTGTAGTCGCTGTTGGTAAGGCTGAGCACCGGTTTCCCTAATTTGAGGGCCATATTTACCACCGCCTTGCGGGTGACGGCGGATGTCCATTCCGTCTCGCCCGTGAGCCAGGGAGATTTGAACCTCGTCAGCTCGGAAGCCGCTACTTCATCCAGCACGAATGTACAATCGTTGTGCTGCTGCAGCAGGCTGGCAGGTATCTGCTCGGTGACATGTCCTTCGACGGCCTTTTGGATCACGGGCGCTTTCAGCTGACCCCAGCCCATGAGAACGATCTTTTTGGCGCTGAGGATAGTGGCGATACCCGTGGTGATGGCCAGACGGGGGACCTTGGAGATATTCTGAAAATCGTGTGAATTGGCGATACGTGTAGAGTTGTCCAGCGGCACCAGACGGGTACGCGAGAAGATGCTGGAACCCGGCTCGTTGAATCCGATATGGCCATTGTTCCCAATGCCCAGGATCTGCAGATCGATGCCGCCTGCCTCTTCGATCAGCTTTTCATATTCTATGCAATGTTTTTTGATGTCTTCCTTCTTCCATTCCCCATTCGGGATATGACAGTTCTTGGGGTCGATGTCCACTTTGCTGAACAACTGCTCTTTCATGAATCGGTTGTAGCTCTGCAGGGCGTCGTTGTCGATGGGGTAATATTCATCGAGGTTGAACGTGATCACATTCTTAAAGCTCAAACCTTCTTCCCGGTGAAGTCTTATCAGCTCTGCATACAGGGATTTGGGAGAGGAGCCTGTCGCCAGACCTAAGACCGTCTTTTCGCCCCTGGCCTCTTTTTCGCGGATCAGGGTCGCGATCTCTTTTCCAATATAACGGGAACCTTCGCCTAATGTACTGAAAATTTTTACGGGGATTTTTTCGAATGAGTCTACCATGCTCATAGATTCAGAATGTTTTGATTAAAAAGCTGCGCGAAGTTAGCTCCTATTTCCCAAATATGAGAAATTTGAAGCAACCGTTTGCACCCTTTTGTCGGCAGGAAGTGTCCAGCGAGGAGAAATTGTAATGCCGGTAGCGAGTAGAAATAGTAAAAATAATTCCAATGGACCCGCCAGCATATTTTTAAGCGACTTGATCGCCTGGTAAAGGAGATTGCGGGCCACCTGGTAATTGATGTTCATGATCTCGCTGACCTCTTCGTAACTGAGGTTCTGATAAAACTTGAGGTAGATGATCTCCTTCTGCCGATGAGACAGCCTGCCCAGGGCTTCGATGACCATTTGTTTCTTTACCTGGTTTTCCTGCTGGCTGATCAAAAAGTTCTCGTGGCTGAGCTCGAAGGGAAGATCCCCGTTGTCGTAGATGGGAAGTATTTTACCACTTTTGCGGAATGCCTTCAATAGCTTGTATTTGAGGCTCTTAAGCAGGTAAGCCTTTACGGAGTACACCGGCGCCTGGGATTTCGCCTGCCATAATTCCACAAAAAGCTCCTGTATACAGTCCTCCAGCAGCTCTGTGTCCGTGGTAAATTTATTGCCAAATTTGTACAGCGTATTATAATGCTCCCGGAAGAGGGCAGCAAAAGCCTCCTTATCTCCTTTACGGAAAGATTCCCAAAGCTTTATGTTCTGGTCAGCCGTGCTCAAACAAGAGGTGGTTCTGTGGATGAAAGTCGTAAAATAATCGATTCTAACAAATGGTAACAAAGATTTTTCATGGATGGAAGAAAAAAAGGGGTAAAAAACTTCCCCAAAGCCTACCTTTACAAGGTTATGCAACCCTAAACCAAAGCCAAAGAAGACCAGACCTTAGACTAGTCGCACTTATGTTAGACAATTATCGCGAGCCGGAGGATTTACTGTCAGCACCTTCTTTTCTTTCCTGGTACCATAAGACAGGGGGAAATGACGAGCAAATTTGGGAAGAGTGGATAAAGGACCGTCCCGACCGAAAATTACTCGTTCAAAAAGCTCTGTCCCTGCTCGAAGCCACCCGGCTTCAGGAAAAAGAGCCTCCTCCGGAACAACTACAACACGCCGAGGTTGCACTATGGGCAAAGATCGCATCCCTGGACGACGTTGCTACATCCAATGTAGGTAATATCTCCCGTAAAATATCAATCAATCGTTTGCGCTGGATTGCCGCTGCATCCCTCCTTGTGGTCGTGGCAGCAGGGGTCCTTATCGCAAAATATGTTTATAGTCCGCGCCCCGAAGTAAGGACCCCATTCGGACAGCTCGCTCAACGGCAATTGCCCGACGGGACGGAAGTGACCATGAATGCCAATAGCAGCCTCCGTTATGGCAGTAACTGGAACGATAAGGAAGATCGCGAGGTCTGGGTAGATGGCGAGGCGTTTTTTCATGTAAAGAGAACACAGTCGAACAGCCGGTTCATCGTACATACCGAACATTTCCAGATCATCGTCACCGGGACCCAGTTCAATGTGTCCAACCGGCACGGTCAGGATAATGTGCTGCTCCAGGAAGGTAGCGTGACCCTTCGGACAAAGGACGGGAAGACCATAACGATGCAGCCGGGAGACTTTGTGACCTATGATTCGACAACAGAAAAGAAAGCAGGCTGCTCGAAGATGGTGCTGGCCTGGAAAGACCAGATGATGATACTGGATCATACCCCTATCAGCCAGGTGGCGACCATGATAACCGACCTGTATGGAACACATGTCCGGCTGGAAGGAGATTCCACCATGCCGGTGACGAGTATGATATCGAACAACGACCTGAATAGACTGGTGAAGTCGCTGGAACTGACAGGAGATTTCGATATAGTCCGTGACTCCCTGGACAATGAGATTACCATCAGGGCGCATGGCCAAAAGAACTAGAACGATTATTTTTGCTTGACCATCCAAAACTGCTTCATGAGAAAATCAAGCATATATGCTTATTTTTTGCTTGTGTTTTTTTCCCTGAACGCAACTACCAGCGTATTGCCACAATCGGTGGATACCGCCATTCAACGCAAACCCTTACTGGAAGTACTCATAGATCTCAATAAGTCCAAAGGCGTATATTTTCTTTTCTCCCAACAGCCATTAGGAAAGGTGCTGGTCGATCCACCCATTCTGACCACGAATATGCCGGTTGAAAAGATACTCAACCAGGTATTGAAAAATACGGGGCTGTATTTCAAAAAAGTGGATGACAGGACCTTTGTCATTCTCAGCCGAAGGCTGCCGGATAAGAACAATGCGGGCGACCCGCCTCCCGGCGTTACAAGCCCGCCGGACGAGATCCCCATGGTGGACTCGGCCATACTGGCCAACAACAATATCAGGGGGCGCGTAATAGCGTCGGATGGAAAGACCCTGCCGGGTGTCAGTGTTTCCATCAAGCATACACATAAAGGCACGGTCACCGACCTGGAAGGTCTCTTCGAGATCCATGCCGTCAAAGGGGACACATTGCTGTTCTCATTCGTCGGCTACAAGCTTCGTCAGCTGCCCGCCGGCGAGGCCGGCAGGGGATGGGTGATATTGACGCCTTCCGACCAGCCGCTGACCGAAGTGCTGGTGACCGCCCTGGGTATAAAGCGGCAGGAGCGATCTCTTGGGTTCTCCGCTACGGAAGTGGACGGCTCGCGGCTGGCGATGTCCCGGGAACCCAACCTCGGCAATGCGCTGGTAGGACAGGTAGCAGGCCTGAGCGTGGCCGTCAATGCAACAGGTCCCTATGGTAGCAGCAGGGTACTCATCCGGGGCAACGCGTCTCTCAGCGGCAACAACCAGCCGTTGTATGTCATCGACGGCGTTCCATATGATAATACATCACAGGGCTACTCAGGCACATATGGCGGACCCGACTTAGGGGACGGTCTTTCCAATATCAACACCGACGATATAGAATCCGTGCTCGTATTGAAAGGAGTGGCGGCATCCGCATTGTATGGATACCGCGGTGGCAACGGCGCCATCCTTATCACGACCAAGTCGGGCTCAAAGACCCGGGGCATCGGGATCCAGGTCAATAACAATTTTACGGCTAACACTATCGTAGATGAACGGGACTATCAATACGAATACGGCCAGGGTGTCTCGGGTGTGAAACCTACGAACAGGCAACTGGCAGAAGTAGCGCCATACTTTAGCTGGGGCGCCAAACTGGACGGCTCCAGGGCGGTCAATTTCCTGGGTGACACAGTGCCTTACCTGCCCATAAAGAACAACTTCAGACATTTCTTTCAGACAGGGCTTACCAACCAGAGTTCGGTAGCATTGACCGGCGCCAATAACAAGGGCCATTTCCGGCTCGGGCTCTCGAACCTGCTGCTCAACACCATCATTCCCAATTCCACCATGCGTCAGCAGGGAATAAACTTCAACTCCACCTATTCGGTCACCAGCCGGCTGCAGATGGAGCTGACCGCCGACTACGTCTTCGAGCATGTCAACAACCGGGCTTCCATCTCGGACAATGCCGGCAATATCATCGCTCCGCTGCTATACCTGCCCACCTCCTTCGACGTCAGATGGCTGAAGAACAGGACCAATCCTGACGGTACCGAGCGACTGGCCGGAACCATCGACAATTTTTTTGAGAACCCGTATTACATCGCATACGAGTACATCAACAAGACAGATCGCAACCGTATCACGGGCGGTCTGACGCTTAAATACAACCTGCTGGACTGGCTTTATCTCCAGGGTCAGGTATCCCGCGACGGCTATATATTCAATGTGACCAATATCGTTCCTTCCGGTGTGGAGTATACGCGCAGCGATGGCATACATGGCGGGAACCTCACGCAATACGAGGTCAACTATCATGAGATGAACAGCAGCTTTATGATCGGCATGCATAAGGGATCGCCCACCGACTGGAATTTCTCCGCCAATATAGGGGGCAATCAGCAGGATAATGTGGTCGACGTCAGCGGCGTCGGCGCCGTACCTTATTCGTCCAATCGGGCTGCCGGACCTTTTCTTGTCGCCGGCAACTACAATTCCAGCAACATCGTTACCAAACCCTATAGCTCTTTTTACCGGCATTACAGGGTGAACTCGCTCTATGGCAGTGCGGATCTGGCCTATAAGAACTACCTTTTCTTCAACCTGACGGCGCGGAACGACTGGTTCTCCACACTCAATATCAATACGGACCATTATCTCTATCCATCCTTCTCCGGCAGCTTTGTCTTTTCAGAAGCCTTGCGTCTCCCCGCATGGATCAGCCTGGGAAAGTTCAGAGCGTCCTATGCCGCCTCATCCAACGGGACCGAGCCATACCAGAACGTTCTGACGTATGGACTGGCCAGCTATACCATCAGCGGGCAACCATTGGCGTATATTGCTACCAGCGATCTCGTTCCGCTCATTCCAAATGCCTCACTGCGGCCTGTGAGCATCGCCGAAAAAGAGCTGGGATTGATCATGCAGTTCCTGCACGGCCGGCTTGGATTCGACCTCACCTATTATAATAAGGAGACGACCAACGACATCGTGCGAATCACGGTGAGCCCGACCTCCGGCTATTTCGAATTGATCAGGAATATAGGAAAGATACGCAACAGGGGCATTGAGCTGCTGGTCACCGGCGCTCCGGTCAAGACCAGGGCTTTTTCCTGGAACATGTCGTTCAACGTGGCCGTCAATAACAATAAAGTCCTCGATATCGGAGGCGCGCAAAGCATCGTGATCAATGGCGCCTATCCCCGATGGGGCAGCGAGGTCAGCATCAGCAATGTAGTAGGGCTGCCTTATGGGCAGATCATGGGGTATGCTTACAAACGGGATGGGAATGGCAATATCATTTACAGCGACGGAATATCCAACTCTACACCCGCGGGCGAGCCGGAACAGACGGGCGTGGTCCCATTGGGCTCTACCGTTTACAAGCAGACGGGTGGCTTCACCAATGAATGGCATTACAGGAACCTGTCCCTTTCCGTATTGATGGATTTTAAATATGGCGCGAAATTGTATTCCGGTACGAACCTCCTGCTATATCAATACGGACTGCAGAAGAAGACGCTGGAAGGAAGGGTAGGAGGGTATGTAGGGAAAGGCGTGACGGCAGACGGAAAGCCGAATACGATAGCAGTTCCTGCGCAACAATACTTCCAGGACATCGCGGCCAGAGGCACCGACCACATCGCAGAAGAATTCGTGTATGACGCCAGCTTTGTCAAGCTGCGGTCAGTGGTGCTGACATATAACTTCCCTGCCTCTTTGCTGAAGAAAAGCTTTGTCAAAGGCGCCGCTTTTTCGCTCGTGGGACGCAACCTGGCGACATTGGTAAAGCATACGCCGAATATAGATCCCGAATCCAGCATCAATAACACAAATGGGCAGGGGCTGGAATTATCCGGCTATCCGCCTGTACGGAGCTGGGGATTCAATTTAAACCTGAAATTCTGATTATGTCCGGAAGAGTTTATACAGCCATCCTGTCAATGAGCCTCTGGGCCCTCACCGGCGCCTGTAAAAAGGATTTCATTGAGATAAATACTGATCCCGGCGTGATCACAGGCGAACAGATCAACTACAACTATCTTTTTACCAGCGCACAGCTGCTGACATCCGGCAACACCGATGGCTATGGCTATGAGGATTGGCGTAACAACCTGATCTACTCCGGCTGTATGATCCAGCACCTTTCCTCCACCATATCCTACTGGGTTGGCGACAAATACCTGTACGATGCGGGGTATAACTCCGCGTACTGGGATAAGAATTATCCCAACAGTATTGCGGACATCGTGGAGGTATTGCATGATGTGAAAACCGACACGACCCAGTACAATTTCTACCAGATATGCAGGATATTTAAAGCCTTTATGTTCCAGCGGATGACGGATATGTATGGGGACTGCCCTTATTCACAGGCCGGTCTTGGTTATATTGCCGGAACCATTTTACCACAGTACGATCTTCAAAAGGACATCTATGCCGACCTCCTGAATGAGCTGAGGGATGCAGCCGAAAAGCTGGATCTTTCGAAGGCCAATACGGTAGGACCCGCGGATCTGTTGTATAAGGGAGACCCGCTGGCCTGGAAGAAGTTCGCTTATTCCGAAATGGTCCGAGTCGCCATGCATTTGAGCAAGGTGAGTCCCGACACCGCGCAGAAATGGGTACAGATAGCGGTCAAGGGAGGGGTAATGGGTAGCAACACCGACAATGCGATCCTGCATCATGAGAATATCACCGGCACTCCGGATGTCAATGGTTCGGGGCTGGTGCTGCTGGGCAACGACCCCGGCGCTTATCGTTTGAGTAATACTTTTGTCAGCTTCCTGCGCAATAATAACGACCCCCGTCTCCCGTTCTTGGCAACGGTATGCGCCGACCCGATGCAGCCGGCTGATAAAGGGGACACGAGTTCCGCCCGTCAGTTGGGAATGCCCAATGGGTACGATCCTCCCAATAGCGGGGGCGCACATGACCTGGCCAATGCTTCCAATTGGACGGGCAGCCAGAATAACTATTCCGTGGTCAACCGGTATACCTTTTCCCGCCTGGACGCCCCCACATTCTTTCTCACAAAGGGGGAGACCGAGCTCCTTTTGGCCGAGGCCGCCTGGAGAGGGTGGATAAGCGGCGATCCTGCCCTTCATTATCAGGCAGGGGTAAAGGCGGCCATGCAGCAACTGGGTAGCCAGGCTGGAGCAGGGCCCTCCGATGTACAGACCGATGCCTGGCTGGCCAGCCATCCCTTTGACCCTGCAAAAGCCCTACAGCAGGTGAACGAACAATATTG
>MKTZ01000016.1:0-240373 GCA_001898505.1 Sphingobacteriales bacterium 50-39 | reverse complement strand
TCCCCCGCCGATTCACCTACCCCCAAAGCGAGGCTTCTACCAATACCACCCATTACAATAGCGCCGTCTCCCGTCTGACCAACGGAGATAGGATGACCTCCCGGGTCTGGTGGGATAAATAATTCGAAGCTCCGGCCCGTTTTGGGCCCTCGATTGTTAAAAAAAGTTAATAAACGGGCATTACAGGACGTCCTCCGGGAGCACAGAAAATAGAGGAAACTATATTTTGTATGTCGAAAAGCATCCCGGGGACGGAAGATCTTTTATGCGACGAGACCTTTCTCTCCTGGTATTTTAGGACGGATGTCCGGTCCATTAGGCAATGGGAGCAATGGATCGAGGACCATCCGGGCAGCAGTCATCGTATACAGCAGGCAGTAGATTTTCTATCCTCACTAACCTTAAAGGAAGAATCATTCACCCGGGAACAGGTCTCCCGGAGTGAAAGGATCCTGCTGGAAAAGATACGCAAGGCAGCAGCCAAAGGTCGTATTGCACCTTTCTCGTCCCCTCGCAGATGGGGATGGATCGCTGCGGCCTCTATTGTCATCCTGGCAGTGGGGGTGGCGGGCATTTATTATACCACCCAACGGCGGGCTGAATGGCATACCGCCTATGGTGAAGTGAAAGACAACAGCCTCCCGGACGGGAGCGAGGTGATGGTAAATGCTAACAGCAGCGTTCGGTATTCTTCCGGATGGACGGACGGGACGGATAGGGAAGTATGGCTTTCAGGAGAAGCTTTTTTTCATGTCCGGAAGACGCCGCTAAAGAGCCGCTTTATCGTACACACCCGGGATTTAGATATCATTGTCACCGGCACCAAATTCAACGTCATCTGCCGGGACGAAAAGGCCAACGTGCTGTTGAAGGAAGGGAGCGTGCTGCTGCATACAGCCGGTGGAGAGGATCTGCAAATGAAGCCCGGCGACTTTGTAGAATACGATCGCCAGCGCCTGGCAAAAAGAGTGGTAAGGATGGATAGCGTCACCGCCTGGAAAGAACATAGTCTGTTCTTCAACAACACTTCGTTAAAAGAGGTGGCGGCGATCATAAAGGAACAATACGGCGTCACCGTGCGGCTGGAAGGAGATACCATCGAACGCAAGACGGTCGGCGGCGTTATGGCCAATGATAACCTCGACGTTCTGTTAAAGGCCCTGGAACTTACGACGGAATGCAAGATAATTAGACGTGACGGCGAGATCCGCATCATTCAAAACTAAGCATGAAAGAAAAAGAGCGGAGTTGATCTCCGCTCTTTTTTTATTTAACGATCTTGAATGTCACCGCATGTTGCCCCACCACTTTATTCTGCAACGTCGTCGGAATAGTGATCCTCAGCTTTCTTCCATCCTGCTTCCACTTCAATTTATCCTTATATCCCAGCAACGTGATACGGCTGATATGCACCGGCTTTAATCCGTCGATAGCTACTTCAGCGGGCAGTGTTACCGCATCCCCTGTATAAAAGGCATAGATATTGGCGTCATCCTTTGACTGGGTGAGATAGATATTGTCACCCGACGCATAAGGGCGGCAGGGTTTACTGTCATAGATACCTTCCGAATTGATCTTCATCCAGGCTCCTATCTCCTGCAGCCGGCTGTAAGCCGTATCATCCCACTCGCCATCCGGGGAAGGACCTACGTTCAGCAGGAGATTGCCGCCACGGGATACGATCTTTACCAACAGACTTATAAGCTGGCCGGCGGATTTATAATGATCGTTCGGCACATAGCTCCAGGAATTACCCATGGTGATACAGGATTCCCAAGGGTCCTCCATAGGGTGGGTAGGCACCTGTTGCTCTGGAGTAGTGTAATTTTCAAACTCTCCTGGTACGCTACGGTCCACTACAAGAAGTCCCGGCTGATGTGATCTTGCCATACCTGCTATACGGGCCATATCGATGTCCTGGTCATACGTGATGCTTCGCTGCCAGTCGACGCCGGGGTCTATCGTATTCAGGGGCCTTACCCAGCCACCATCCAGCCAGAGAAGGTCCATCCGGCCATATCCGGTCATCAGCTCCTCTATCTGTTTGTAAGTATAGTCCTTAAAGCCCTGCCAGCGGTCAGGATGCTTGGCCGGGTCATAATTCACGTTCCTGTCCTTAGGAGGAAAATAAGGCCACCAGTACTGATCCGAATTCCAGTCGGGCTTGGAAAAATAAGCTCCGGTCATAAAACCCTCTTTCCGGAAGGCGTCGAATATTTCCCTGGCGACATTGGCGCGAGGATTGGAGGAAAAAGGCGTCTTCGGCGAAGTGATCTTATAATCCGTTTGTTTCGTGTCGAACATACAGAACCCGTCATGGTGTTTGGTCGTAAAGACCACGTACTTCATACCCGCTGCTTTGGCTGCGGCAGCCCATTTGGCCGGATCGAAACGCGTGGGATTAAAGGTCGTCTGCAGGTTCTTATAGGCCGTGAGATAATCGAAGTAATTGCCGCTGTGAGGACCTCTTCTCACGGTCCAGCCTTCGTCTTCGGGACAGATGCTCCAGCTTTCTACGATACCCCATTGGCTATAAGTGCCCCAGTGCATCAGCAGACCGAACTTACTATCCTGCCATTGCGCCAATTTCTGACGCACCAGCGTGTCCGCCGGCGGCATATAGGCCCGGTAGTAATTGGCATGCCAGAGTTGATAGCGTACATATTGTGTTTGCAGCCTGCGTTCAAAGTCGGGCCAGCTGCGTTGCTCCTTGGGACTCCACAACACTTCGCTAAGGGCGCTGAGCCGGGGGAATATCATGTATTCGATCTTCCGGGGATTGGTGATATACTCCGTCCAGAGATTGGCTTGTGCGCCCTTGATATGTTTGGCCTCGTCTTCGGTGAGCCCTTTTGGCACAGGCTCATACTGATACACCTTGTTGACAGGTAAATAGCCGCCGATGGTGAGCGAGTCGTCGTTCTGCAGCTGGGCATGGTCAAAATAAACATATTCTCCCGGCGTCATGACAACATCGTGATTTTGTTTGGCCGCTTCGATGCCACCCTGTTCGCCTCTCCAGCTCATGACGGAAGCATTCGGCGCCAATCCGCCTTCCAGTATCTCGTCCCAGCCAATGATCTGTTTGCCTTTGGAGTTGATATATTTTTCGATGCGTTGTACAAAATAGCTCTGAAGCCCTTCCTCATTCTTTAACCCATTTTCCTTTATACGACGCTGACATTTGGGACAGGCTTTCCAGCTGTCCTTTGGACATTCGTCGCCTCCGATGTGAATGTATTTGCCGGGGAAGAGAGGGAGCACCTCATCCAGCACATCCTCCAGGAACTGGAAGACGCTGTCATTGCCGCCGCAGTATACATCCCTGAATACGCCCCATGTCTGCTGAACATGATAAGGACCGCCTGTGCAGCCGAGCCAGGGATAAGCCGTCAGTGCAGCCGAGCTATGACCTGGAAGTTCTATTTCCGGTAGGATAGTAATATATCTGTCCGCCGCATATTTTACCACTTCCTTTATCTGCTCCTGTGTATAGAAGCCGCCATGCGGGGTGCTGTCATTACCCGTGCCGGGATGATGCCCGATGATAGTCCCGCTGCGCCAGGCGCCGACCTCTGTCAGACGTGGATATTTTTTGATCTCGATGCGCCAGCCCTGGTCCTCGGTGAGATGCCAGTGGAAATAATTCATCTTGTGAAGGGCGATGTAGTCGATGTATTTTTTCACGAACTCCACGGGGAAAAAATGACGCCCTACGTCCAGCATCAGTCCGCGGTAGGCAAATCTGGGGTAGTCTTCGATAGACACCGCGGGTATCTTGTAGCCCTCATTGTGAGAGGTCCGTACGGCAGGGCCTGTGCCCAGCATGACATAAGGTTTCAGCGGCAACAGCTGTATCAACGTCTGGATACCATAAAAGACGCCGACATGTGTGTCCCCACGGATGACGATAGATGCAGGGGCTACTTTTAATGTATAACGCCCTTCCGGCCCGGGCACGATGCCAGGGTTCCTGTCAGGATGGTTATACAGGCGGATATAGCCGGAAGCCGGCTGCTGGTCTTCACGGACCACACGCAGGCGAAACCCGTATATCTCCTGGAGATAATCGTTAAAAAAATTGATAGGAGGACTATCCGTACTGTCGGCAACCAATACCACATGGGGGTCCATCGTAAAGGACCCCGACTGGATCTGGGCGCTTACAGGCTTCGGAATGATGGATAGTTCGGGCTCTTGAGCAATAGCTGACAGGCCCGCGCATAAAAAGGCTAGGAATAGTACAGGTCTGAGAATTTGCATGTGCGAATGTAAGAACTTACATCCATTCAGCCTCAAACCGGTGAAAATCCTGTTTTATCTCAATATATATCCTTCGGAAAGTATTCATGCGCCCTTCCAGGTCCTCATTGGAAGATTCCCAGTTGGATTCCTCATTCATCTGGCGCAGCGCATGAAAGATATTTTCTTGTTTGTAACGTGAATCGGGAAGATCGTGACGGAGTTTGTCGATGACTTCCTTTTGGCAAATGAAGAGATTTTGAAAGTGTTCTACCTCGGCTAAAAGATCTTTGGGGAGACGTTTGGTGGAGAGCTGCTCTAAATGTTGTTCAAAGTAACGGATCTCTTGTTTGATGGAGGAGAGCTCATGTTTCCATGATTGCAACTCCTCCCGAAACTGTTCGATGGAGATAGTTGATTCCATGTGCGATGATTTAGATGAGCAATATAAATGCCAGAGAGCTCATCCAAGTTAGCGAATGCAAGGGAATACAACAAAAAAAAGTTCTTCACTCCTTATTGACTTATCACGGGCAGCGTGATCCCTGAAAGATGCGTGGCATCATGGTACATGCGGATGGTAGCCTTTCGGAAGTCAGCCGCGGAGCACGTAGGTATATTGACAAAAGTTTGAGGGTTCAGATCCACCAGGGGGAACCAGCTGCTTTGCACCTGGACCATGACCCGATGCCCTTGTTTAAAAGTATGGGCGATCTCGTTCAGGTCATACGCCACTTCCGCTATTTTCCCCGGGACCAATGGCTCCGGCTTTGTAAAGCTATTGCGGAACTTGCACCGGAACACTTCGGCCCTTACCAGCCGCTGATAGCCGTCCGGCAGCACGTCTATGAGCTTTACTACCAGGTCCGCATCCGTGCCCGTAGAGGACAAAAAGATATCTGCTCGTAGTCTTCCAGTGACAGTGAGGTCTCTTTTCAGCGTGTCTGTCTGATAGGTCAGCACATCCGGTCGCTGGGCGGCCCATCGCTGGTCGGCTACCATATATTGATTATCCCTTCCTCCACGTACCCCGTCGATATAAGGCACCGGATGAGCCGGATCGCTGACATATTCGTCGTAGGCCGGATTGCCGGCGGCAGCCTTGCCAGGCGCCCTCGCGGTCGCCGCCTCCCCCTCCGTGGAAAGTCTTCCCTCCGCCCGGAGATAAAATTTCACAGGATGGGCCGCCGCAGGCGGCCACCTGTCATAATGCCGCCATTGATTGGAGCCGGTCTCAAAGACAGTGGCTTCACTAAGTCCTGGATCGACCGAATCCTTGAGATAGTGATTGAAAAAGCCGGTCTCCAGCTGGTGGTAATAGTCATTGACATTCTGTCCGAAATCCAGGACCCCAAAGCGCGGCCAGTTGCCGGCGCCCCATCCTCCATGGGTCCAGGGCCCCATGATCAGGTGATTGTCGTTGTGCGGGGTTTGCTTTTCTATGGCTTCATAGGTGCGCAGAGCGCCGAACATATCTTCCGCATCGAACCACCCGCCTACGACAAGCACCGCCGGCCGGATATGCTGAAGATGCGTCCGGATATTTCTTGCCTGCCAGTAAGCGTCATAGGTGGGATGCCCCAGGTACTCATTCCATATCTTTCCCTTGTTGTTAAAATATTCGGGATTGTTCGTGTTTCTGATAGGTCCCAGGTCCAGGAAGAACTGGTAGGCATCCCGTATGTCGGCATTAAAGATATTATGGCCATAGTCCTTTACCGGCGCGGGCCGCTCGATATCAAAGAAATTGTCGAAGTCGAAATTATCCAGCAGGAAGAAAGCTCCATTGTGATTGGCGTCGTCCCCGATGAACTCATCCGTTACGGGAGCCTGCGGCGAAACGGCCTTAATGGCAGGATGCGCATCCGGCAACGAGGCGGAGGCATAAAAACCAGGATAGGAGATCCCCCAGATACCGACCCGGCCATTGTTACCCTGGATATTTTTCAGCAGCCAGTCGACGGTATCCCAGGTGTCCGAGCTTTCATCCGTCTGGCCATCGCCGGGCTTTTTACCTTCTTTATGAGGCGTCATTTCCTGGAAGCTGCCTTCACTCATATAGCGCCCCCTCACGTCCTGGTAGACAAAAATGAACGGCTCACGGGACAGGGCTGCATTGGGACCAAGATTGCCCCGGTAGGAACTGTCGCCATACGGACCGGCACTATACGGTGTCCTTTCCATGAGAAAGGGGTAGGGACCATGAGCCGGGTCTTTCGGAATATAGATGGAGGTGAACAAACGCACCCCATCACGCATGGGGATGTATACTTCCCGCTTGGTATAGTTGTCTTTTACAAAATTCTGGGCCCTGCATGTCAGGTCGCCTGCTATCAGCAGGAATAAAAAGATAAGGTTTCGCATATAAGGTCATTTACAGAACGGGGCCAGAGCCCCTTGGTCATTTTATCACCGGCAGGACCAGCTGCGACGGATATTCGCCGTCATGGTACAGACGGATGGTCTCTTTTTGGAAATCGCTGTCGTCACAGGTATAGATATTGACGAATTTCTGAGGGTTACGATCCACTAGGGGGAACCAGCTGCTTTGTACCTGGACCATGATCCGGTGCCCTTTTTTAAAGACATGGGCCACATCCGGAATGGAGAAACGCACTGTTTCTATTTTGCCTGGCTTAAAAGGTACGGGTTTTTCAAAACTTTCGCGAAATCTTCCCCGCATTACTTCTCCACGTACCAGCATCTGATAGCCACCCATTGGATAGGATCTGGGTAGTTCACGGCGAGCCCTGGGAGCCTCGTCGCCATAGGTAAAATCATCCGGGAAAACATCGATCAGCTTTACGACAAAATCCGCGTCCTCGCCACTGAGACTGACCTTGAGGTTGGCTGTCACCGGTCCCCCGAGGGTCAGGTCTTCGGTAAGCACCGGGGTCTGGTAGCTGAGGACATCCGTACGGCGGGAGGCAAAACGCTGGTCGTCCGTCATATATTCCCGGGTACGGTCGAAATGTACGTCCTCCGTATAGGGGACAGGATGGGCGGGGTCGCTGATATATTCATCATAGCCCGCCTGGCCGGCCGACGCTTGCACCGCGCCCGAACCCGAAGGTTTTTCCCAGGACAACCCTCCGCCGGCTTGCAGGTACAGGGACTGCTCTTTTTCTTCCTCCGGCGGCCACCGGGCGAATTTCTTCCATTGGTTCTCGCCCGTGAAAAAGATGGTGGCGACGGCTGTCTGCGGATCGGCGCCTTTCCCCTTCAGGTAGTAATTGAAAAAGGGGATCTCGATATTGTTCTGATACCAGAAGGCCGTATTGGACCCGAACTGTATATTGCCCAGGTGGGTGCCGTCATTGGAAGCCCACTCGCCATGATACCAGGGGCCCATGACCAAATGGCTATTGGTCGCAGGGCTTTGCGCTCTGATGGCTTTGAAGAGGTTCCAGGCGCCAAAACAATCTTCAGCATCAAAAAGCCCACCGACTACCAACATCGCCGGTTTGATATTATACATGGCTACCCGGGCGTTACGAGCCTGCCACCAGGCATCCCGGTTGGGGTGCGCGTACAAATCCTTCCAGAATGCAATGCTGTCCCCTGTCAGCTTCATGATATTTTTCAGGGCGCCCGTTTTAAGATACCACTGGTAATTGTCCTGTGAATGAGCATCGAACCCCGAAGGCCCCACCGTCGTAGGCTGTGGCCGCGGCTTGCCAAAGGAAGAATAAAAGTCCCATGCATCCATCTGGAAGAAAGCGCCGTTGTGATGGAAGTCGTCACCCATGAACCAGTCCGTGACCGGGGCCTGCGGACTGACAGCCTTGAGCGCCGGGTGACCGCTGGCGGCCGCCATGGCCGCATAAAATCCGGGATAGCTCCCGCCAGACACGCCTACATTCCCATTGTTGTACGGGATATTCTTTATCATCCAGTCGATGGCGTCATAGGTATCGCTGGCTTCATCCACCTCCGTACCGGTCTTGTTCTTGTTGAATGGACGTACATCCACGAACTGGCCTTCGCTCATCCAGCGTCCCCTTACATCCTGCGTGACGACGATATATCCTTCCCGGAGATAGTAACGGATATAGCGCTCGGCAAAATTTCTCCATTTTTCTTCACCATATGGCGCACAGGAATACGGAGTGCGTTGCAAAAGGATAGGATGACGCTCCGTCGTGTCCTTTGGAATATAAAAGGAAGTGAAAAGCTTCACTCCATCGCGCATGGGAATATAACGCTCCATCTTATAGTAGTTGTCGCGGATCCATGCGCTGTCCTGACTATTACCCTGGCTGTACGTCCACTGACAGAGGACGAGAAAAAGAAATAAAAAAGTAATTTTTCTCATGTTAACTGTTAGATTTACACCTTCAAAGTAACAAACTTTTTTATGGCAAGTCGGAGGAAATTCATCTATTCATCCTTATTTGGCGGATTGGGCACGCTGTTGGGCAAAAAAGTGATCGCTGGGGTGTCTTATCCCACAGTAACGGGTAACCCCATCGTCATTTCCACCTGGGATGCGGGACTGGCCGCCAATGCAGGCGCCTGGAAGATATTGGGCAGCAATGGCAGGGCGCTGGATGCCGTCGAGGCGGGTGTAAGGGTCACCGAGGACTCCATTAATTGCTGTGTAGGATTGGGCGCCAACCCCGACCGGGATGGTATCGTTACCCTGGACGCCTGTATCATGGATGAGCACGGCAATTGCGGCAGCGTAGGCGCCCTGGAACGGATCAAGCATCCCATTTCCGTCGCCAGAAGGGTCATGGAAAAGACCCCGCATGTCATGCTGGTGGGACAGGGCGCGCAACAGTTTGCCGTATCAGAAGGATTTCCTCTGGAAGAACAAAAGCTTTCCGACGATGCAAAAAAGGCGTATGAGCAATGGTTGAAGAAGTCCGAGTACAAGCCCATCATCAATATCGAGAACACGAAGTCCGGTGGTCATGGACCCTCTGCGCCGGTGCATCTGCCCAACGGGGAGCTGAACCACGACACCATCGGCATGGTCGCCATGGATGCCGCCGGCAATCTCAGCGGCAGCTGTACTACCAGCGGCATGGGTTTCAAGATGCGTGGCAGGCTGGGAGATTCGCCCATCATCGGCGCCGGACTTTATGTCGACAATGAGGTAGGCGCCTGCACAGCGACAGGACAGGGGGAAGATGTCATACGTATTTGCGGCTCTCATACGGTAGTGGAACTGATGCGTCAGGGTATGAGCCCCGGGCAGGCCTGCAAGACGGCCGTGGAAAGAATCATTAAGATAAAAGGGGACAAGGCGGGAGAGATACAGGTGGCGTTCCTGGCCCTGAACAAAAAAGGAGAGGTGGGCTCCTTCGCCATCCAGAAAGGGTTCAGCTACGCACTGAAGAGTAATAAGGAAGAGAAAATGTATAACGCCAAAAGTTATTATCAATAACCTATCGCATGCCGTTCAAGCTGGAAATATGCTCTTTTGACCTGCTGTCAGCGTTGATAGCACAGGAGGCCGGCGCCCAACGCATAGAGCTTTGTGCAGGACCCGCGGAGGGCGGCACCACGCCCGGCCCCGGTCTGATCCGGGTGGCCCGCGAAAAGATTCACATCGATGTATATCCCATCATCCGTCCCCGAGGTGGCGACTTCCTTTATACGGATGAAGAGTTTGATATCATGATGAAGGAGGTGGCTTATTGCAAACAGGTGGGATGTAATGGGGTCGTCATCGGGTTGCTAAATGCAGATGGCACCATCGATAAAAGCAGGACCGCCCGCCTGGTGGATCTGGCCTATCCTTTAGGCGTGACCTTTCACCGGGCATTCGACTGGGCCGTCAATCCTTTCGAAGCAATGGAAGATATCATAAGTGTAGGTTGCGAGCGCATACTTACATCTGGTCAGCACCCCACCGCCCCGGAAGGAGCAGACCTGATCAACGAGCTGGTGAGACAGGCCGATGATCGTATCATTATCATGCCCGGTTCGGGTGTTCGTGCAGACAATATTATAGCCCTCGCAGAAAAGACCGATGCTTCCGAATTTCACACCTCCGCGCGGACAAAGGCTCCCAGCCAGATGGAGTTTGTCAATACATCCATGAAGGACGATATGTCTGCCGTCAGGGCCGACAGGGAAGAGATCGTGAAAATAATAAGGCTGCTGACAGAGCGCCAGCAGCCTCAAAGCTGATCTGTAAGAAGTATCTCTTAATCTATCTTGGTTATCTTAAGCATATTCGTAGGCAAATGCTTATCGATAGGCAGGCTGCCTGTGTTCACCACGACATCACCCGTCTTGATAAAGCCTCGCTCTTTCAATATGGCATGCTGGTCCTGTATGATATCGTCGATACCTTCCTCTTCCGCATAGTGAAAAGCGCGTACTCCCCAGCTGAGGCTCAGCTGATTGATAAGGCTTTTTTCCTTGGAGAAAACATAGAGAGGCGACTTGGGACGATAACTGGACATTATAAAGGCGGTGTAACCGCTCTGTGTCATCCCGATCAGCGCATCTGCATTGGCATCTTTTGCCAGCTTGCAGGCATTGTAACAAATGGCATCGCTGAGGAAGGAAGGAGAGTGGGGCTGAGGCGCCAGGTCCTCTTCCCTGTTGTAATTGTATTCCGTCCTTTCTACTTCCAGAATGATCTTGCGCATCGTCTCTACCACCAGGGCCGGGTGCTGACCCGTCGCCGTTTCGGCGCTGAGCATCACCGCATCCGTGCCTTCCAGCACGGCATTGGCCACATCCGTGATCTCGCTGCGGTTGGGCTTTACACGGTCGATCATACTTTCCATCATTTGGGTGGCAACGATCACAGGTTTCGCACGGTGGATACATTTGCGAATGATCTCCCGCTGGGCCATCGGCACTTTTTCAACGGGCAGCTCTACGCCGAGATCGCCCCTGGCCACCATTACCCCGTCGGATTCCAAAATAATATTACGCAGGTCGTCCAGGGCAGAAGGCATTTCTATCTTGGCGATGACCTTGGACAGGCTCTTCTTTTCCGCCAGCCTGCGTTTGAGGTCTACGATATCCTCTACCTTACGTACAAAGGACAACGCCACCCAGTCGCATTGCTGCTGAATAATGAACTCCAGGTCCGTAATGTCCTTTTCCGTCATGGCAGGGAGGGAGATCTTTGTATCGGGCAGGTTGACGCCTTTTTTGGGGAGAAGCCTGCCGCCATACGTAACAGCCACTTTCACATCTCCATCGGGAGATATGCTGACCACTACCACTTCCAGCTTGCCGTCGTCGATCAGTATCTTATTGCCTACTTCCACGTCATGATGAAGGTTGGGGTAGGAGATATAGATCTTTTCCTTTGTACCGATGACTTTTTCACGGGAGGTGAAGGTCAGGATATCGCCCGGAACAATATCGATACCGCCATCCTTGATATCGCCCACCCGTAATTTAGGACCCTGAAGGTCCGCGAGGATCGAGATATTATAAGGTTCGGTGAGATTGATATTCCGGATATGCTCGATGATCTTTGCCTTGTCTTCGTGGGTGCCGTGAGAGAAGTTCAGCCGGAAAACATTCACGCCCGCCTTGACGAGCTCAAGCAATTTTTCATAAGTGTCACATGCTGGGCCTACCGTAGCGACGATCTTTGTCTTGTGAAAGGTATGCTGAAGGCCTGCCTGCTTATCCATACCCTCGTACAGGTATTTCGATAAATTCTTTGACATTGACGGTGTGATTTATAATTTTTTTTAGGAAGCTAGGATTTTTACAATCTTCAGCCAGTCTTCGCTGATCCTTTGTTTGGCTTTTACCGCCTTTTCGAGAGGAGTATAGTGCATCCTGTTGTTGACGATACCCACCATCACGTTGTGACGGCCTTCCATCAGGCATTCGACGGCAGAATACCCCATGCGGCTGGCGATCAGACGATCCATACAGCTGGGCGCGCCCCCTCTTTGTATATGTCCCAGTACGCAAACCCGGGTGTCGGCTGCGGGCAGACGTTCCTTAATGACTTTCGCTACCTCTTCGGCGCCGCCGAAATTATCCCCCTCCGCGACCACGATAAGGTTTACCAGCTTCTTACGGCGTTCCTTTTCCAGGAGCCCGCTTACCAGCTCTTCGATGTCCGTCTTGCGCTCCGGGATGAGGATATTCTCCGCCCCCGTGGCGATGCCGCTGTGGAGTGCGATATAACCCGCATCTCTTCCCATCACCTCGATGATAAACAGACGGTCGTGCGCGTCTGCAGTATCACGTATCTTATCGATGGCTTCTACGGCAGTATTGACGGCTGTATCGAACCCAATGGTGAAGTCCGTACCCGCAATGTCCTTGTCGATCGTGCCCGGCAGGCCGATACAGGGGATATCAAATTCGGTGCTTAGCTTATGGGCGCCCCGGAAGGAACCATCTCCACCGATGACGACCAGGCCATTGACACCTAAGTTCTTCAAATTGTTATAGGCCTTCTTACGGCCTTCGTGCTCAAAGAAATCCTTGCAGCGTGCAGTCTTCAGGATCGTGCCGCCTCTTTGTATGATATTCGCTACGCTGCGGGAATGCATGGGGACAATATCATTCTCGATCATTCCTGCGTAGCCACGCATGATACCAAATACTTCCAGTCCATTATAAATACCGGTACGAACAACGGCACGGATGGCTGCATTCATCCCCGGGGCATCGCCGCCAGAGGTGAGCACACCAATTTTTGTGACTTTGCTTTCCATCTACGATTTGCTTCTATTGAATTTTAAAAAACCTTTAATTAATGGCAAGATTTATTGAAAAATTTCTACCTTAACTCTAAAGAAGTCTCAAAAATAAGCATTTGGATTGATACAACAACAACTAAAGGAAATGATGTTGTATTAATTACATAAAACCTTCATTGAAAAAAACAGTTATGGAATTTGGGAAGGTGCAACATCCGGAGCAGATTAATTTTCAACTCCCTCCGGATGACCCGATGACGGATGAAGTATTGAAAGGATCAGGGACAGGTTCAAAGGGCGATCTGCGGATTCATGTCGGCGCCACCCGCTGGAGGATCAAAGAATGGGTGGGCACTGTCTACCCCAAAAAGACAAAAGAGAAAGATTTTTTATCACAATATGTACGACAGTTCAATACCATCGAGCTGAATGCCATGTGGTACAACCTGCAGCCAAAGGATGTGATCGAAAAATGGGCAGCCCTGGCGGACAGGGATTTTCGATACTGTCCTAAATTCTCCAACACCATCAGTCATGAGCTGCAGCTGAGCAATGCTGAAAGAGACACCGATCTTTTTATCGATCATATGCGGCATTTTGGAGAGACCCTCGGTACTTCTTTTTTACAATTGTCCGATGGCTTTGGTCCCGACAGGGCTGCCCTGCTGCACAACTACCTCCGGCGTCTCCCCCGTGATTTTCGCACCTGTGTGGAGCTGAGACAGGAGAGCTGGTTTGCCCGCACCGGTCATCCGGCAACCTGGGATATCTTCCGGGAAAAAGGCATCGGCACCGTTATCACCGATGCATCGGGTAGAAGAGATGTGATACATATGCGGCTGACGGCGCCCGTGGCTTTCATCCGCTGGGTATCCAACAGCGGGCATCCCACCGATCATCCCCGTATCGATGCCTGGGCCGGGAGGATCGGCGATTGGGTAAAAAGAGGCTTACGTGAAGTTTATTTTTTTGTGCACAGCGGCGACGAGACCTATACACCCTCCCTGATCGCATATGTCATCGAACAGTTGAACAAAACCTGCGGTACAAGCCTGAAGCCGCCGAAGATGCACCAGCAGGATGAGACAAAACCATTAACGCTGTTTTAACGCCAGCTCCGGCAAATGCACTTCCGCCATCATACAGCGGGCGCTGCCGCCGCCATTGGTCTCTATCGTCGTCAGGGGCGCATGAATGATCCGATTGTAGGACCGTAATCTTTCTATTTGATCTTTATCGAGTGACTGATAGGCCTGTGTGGACATGACCAGCAGCTTTTCGTCATGCGCATTATGCACCTGCAGCATATTGCCGGCAAAATGATCCATCTGATCCAGCGAGATGGGGATGATCTCCTTACCCGTGCTCCGGATGGTGGCCTCCACATGCTCCCGCTGAAAAGACTCCGGCAGACTGTCTAAACATATGACCACATACCTGTCCGCCACACACATCATTACATTGGTGTGATAGATACGCCTGTTGGACCTGTCCACCGCCAGAAAGACTTCCGGCTGATATCCCATCTTTATACAAAAATCTTCCAGCACCTGTCTGTCCGTCCGGGGTGAAAGACAGGCATAGGCAATGCGATGATCCCTGTCCAGTACCATGCTCCCTGTTCCTTCCAGGAACAGGGAATCTTTCTCATACGGGCTGAGGTCGATCGTAGCATCTACCCGAAACCGCTTTTCTACCTGTTGCAATACACCCCGCTTGCGCTCCAGCCGCCGGTTGACAGCATACATGGGATAAAGACATACGATACCTTCCTGGTGAAAGGATACCCAGTTATTGGGAAAGATGCTGTCCGGCGTATAAGGTTCCGGGGTATCATCCACTACCGTCACCTCCACTCCATTGTCGCGAAGCGTCTTTACAAACCCTTCGAACTCCGCCAGGGCTTTCCCCTGGGTGCTGTCGTCGCTGGCGGATGACTGAAAGGCATTGTTCACGGCTGTCTCGGCATTGAAGCTGAAATTGACAGGCCGTATCATCAGTATATGGGATGTAGTTTGCATAGTCAAATGTCTTCTCTGTGTAATGGCATGCTCATACAATGAAAGCCGCCGCGTGCCCTGGACAGCTCGGCAGACGGCATTAGGATCAAGGTGTTTTCCAGATCGTCCGGGTTGGTGACGCCGCTCTCCAGGGCAGTGACGAGCTCATGGGCGTGTATCACGTTAAAGCCATTGGCCCGGAACGCCTCCACCGTCTTGTCATTTCTGTCATAACCCAGCACAACCCCTTCTTTCAGGGCCAGCAGGTTGCAGGAATCCGTCCACTGCTCACGTGCATCAAAAGGGAATTCGTTATTACCCGAGTAAAGGAAGCGAACCTTTTCCGTACACTCCAGATCATTTTTACTGATGTCGGTGAGCAGGTCCTCCAGATTGTCGAAGTATTCCGGGTTGCCCGGGTCTTTTTTCCGGAACTGGATGATCTTCATCTTGTCTTCCTTCTTGTTGTTCTCCAGTATCCATTGCACCGTATCCTCGTCTTCGTGCTTCACCGCCTTGCGTGAGAAATTACCCAGCAGTATCCATACATTCCGCTTGATCTGGGTGAAGATCGTGTCGATGTGCATATAGTCCCGTTTCTTGGGGATCTTTATGATGGTGATCTTTTTGACGAGGTTCTTTTCAAAAAGCAGCTTGATCGCCTGGTGTGCGGCTTCCAGTGAAGTGCGCTCACTAACGCCTATGAGTACGTGGTCCTTGCTGACCACCATTACATCGCCCCCTTCCAGCGTAACTTTCTTGTCGTCGCCCTCGCGGGGGAGAAGGAAATGATGATGCGTATCCGCCAGCTCGATGATCTTATCCTGGTATTCCTGAAAGAGAGGATGGTTGAAAAAAATGTATTTAGCCAGCAGGGCTTCCCGGGTGCGCGCTTTTTTGGCTGGCTTGTTCAACAATACATGGTTATTGATGACGATGCCGATGTCGCGGGTGAAGATGAAGTTGGGGATGGGGGCAAAGAGCATGATATCATCCGTCATCGTGCCGCTGATAAAGGTCTTGGCCAGGTCCACAGGCGACAGCTGCTGCAAGTCCTTTTGTGTGTCGTAGGAGCAGCCTTCGATGGCGCAGACCGATGCTACCAGCTTCAGCTTTATCTCATGGTCCATCAGGATGTCGGCCAGCAGCCACTGCAGCTCCACTACCTTGTCGCTGCGGAAAAACTCGTCATTGCCGGGTTTGTAAAAAGCCCGTCTGTTGCGCTCATCGTCTACTTCCGTCAGCCGGCCCCTGATCTTTTCAGGGTCCAGGAAATAAAGCAGGATCTTGGTATAATAGTCGTATTCCTTTCGACGGATAGTATCCAGATGGACTATGTCCTCGAACAGCCAGTCCTGGGCCTTTGAGGGGACTACCTTACCCAGCCCGCTGTCGGGGCTATGCACCAGGAGCCGTCGTAGTCTCCCGATCTCGGACGATACGGATACTTGTACTTTAGGGTAATGATGTTTAGGCATAAGAGTAAATGCTTAGCTTTGGGAAGAGGCTTTATACCGATAAAGGTACGTATTTGCGTTAACCCCGCGCCGTCTTTTGTCGAACTGGTATTTTAAATGTAGGTTTGGGAAAATAAAAACCAGGAATGACAAGAATCACCGAAGACGAGATTGACGCCGTCAATCACCGGATCCAACATATGGACGAAGACCAGATCGGAAAGATATGGGATGAGTTCGCAAAGGAGCAGCCTGCCCTGGTGGGGTATGTACTGGGTGAGAGCAGGGAGCTGAAGGTGGCGGATGCCCGCGAAGATGTGGCCTATATCTTAACCATTATATTATTATCTTTTCGCGAGCTGCAGCAAAATATTCCTGCCGTGACGGAGGAGGAGTTTGAAAGATCGTTCAACGCCGAATTTGAGGAAATGGAAGAGGTGTTCCACGATGGGTTCGATGAGACTGACGCGATGGCCATCATGGATTCTTTTTGCCAGCCCGAGCTATTACAATTCGTCGCCGCCATTATCTACAACGAGGGGGATGAGGATATCAGCAATTTTACGGAAGAAGAAGCAGGCCTGTTCATCGTCATCTTCAAGACTGTGATCGCTCTTTTGCATGATAAGACGGGAAGACAACCTCGCATTATGGACCCCCGGTAAGGCCAAACTGCCTTTTTGTCCAAAAAAACTACCAACTGTTAGTTTGCTAAACAACTTTCTTTTATTTTTGGGGATAAAAGCCCCCATAGTATGCATTTTCAGCTATCGGAAGAACATTTGATGATACAAAAGGCCGCCAGGGATTTTGCCCGTACCGAATGCCTCCCCGGGGTCATCGACAGGGATGAACATCAACGCTTCCCAAAGGAGCAGGTCTATAAGCTGGCCGAACTCGGGTTTATGGGTATGATGGTGAGTCCTCAGTACGGTGGGGCCGGGATGGATACGATGAGCTATGTCCTGGCGATGGAAGAGATCAGCAAGATAGACGCCAGCACCAGCGTATGCATGAGCGTTAATAACAGCCTCGTATGCTGGGGACTTGAAAAATATGGTACTGAAGAACAAAAACAGGAGTACCTGGTGCCGCTGGCCAACGGCCGCAAGGATGGACAGCTTTATATCGGGGCTTTTTTATTGAGCGAACCCGAAGCAGGCAGCGACGCTACGTCACAGCGGACCATCGCAGAAGATAAAGGGGATTATTATTTGCTCAACGGGACCAAGAACTGGATCACCAATGGCAGCTCTGCCTCCGTCTATCTCGTAATGGCGCAGACCGATGTCTCCAAGGGTAGTCATGGCATCAATGCTTTTATCGTGGAAAAGAACTCTCCCGGCGTCACCGTCGGCGCCAAGGAAAATAAATTGGGTATCCGGGGCAGTGACACGCACAGCATTCAGTTCATGGACGTGAAAGTGCCCAAGCGCAACAGGATAGGGGCGGATGGTTTCGGGTTTACGTTCGCCATGAAGACGCTGGCTGGAGGCCGCATCGGTATTGCGTCCCAGGCTTTGGGCATTGCCAGCGGCGCATACGAGCTCGCCGTGAACTATTCCAAGGAGAGAAAGGCCTTTGGCAAGGAGATCATGCATCACCAGGCCATCCAGTTCAAGCTGGCGGATATGGCTACCCGCATCGAGGCGGCCCGTCTGCTTTGTCTTCGTGCTGCATGGGAAAAGGACAATAACCTGGACTATGGTCTCAGCTCTTCCATGGCAAAAGTTTATGCTTCCGAGACGGCCATGTGGACTGCCACCGAGGCCGTACAGGTACATGGCGGGTATGGGTATGTAAAAGAATATCACGTGGAGAGGCTGATGCGGGATGCAAAGATCACACAGATATATGAAGGGACCAGCGAAGTGCAGCGCATTGTCATCGGCCGTACCATCCTAAAATAAGGTACCTTTGTCCCATGATGGATAGGGATGATCTACAGGCCGTTTATAAGAACATTCGGACCGAGCTGGGCCCTGGCGTAAAGCTGGTGGCCGTTTCCAAGACGAAGCCCGTGGAGGCTATCAGGGAGCTGTATGGGCTGGGGCAGCGGGATTTCGGGGAGAACTACGTGCAGGAGCTGGTGGACAAGCAGCCGCAGCTGCCTGACGACATACATTGGCATTTCATAGGACATCTTCAGTCCAATAAAGTAAAATACATTGCTTCTTTTGTGCATTTGATCCATGGGGTGGACAGCTTGCGTCTGTTACAGGAAATAGAGAAACAGGCGGCCCGCCATCACCGATGCATCGGCTGTCTTTTACAGGTGCATATCGCCAGGGAGGAGACAAAGTTCGGATTGGATGCCGCCGAGCTGGATGAGCTGATGCGTACTGTCCGTAATGAGCCACATGCGTTCAAGCATATTCGTCTCCGTGGATTGATGGGAATGGCATCCTTTACCGATGACGAAGCAAAGGTCCGGGAGGAGTTCAAGGGGTTAAAGACCCTTTTCGACACCTATTTCGGACAGGCGGAAGCATCTCCCGATCAGCATTTTTACCTGTCCATGGGGATGAGCGGGGACTATAAGATCGCCATCCGGGAAGGCAGCAGCATGGTGAGGATCGGCAGCCTGCTATTCGGGCGAAGGGGCGACTAAGTCGACCCGTCCGAAGGCCTCAATCATTAACGGGTTGCGTGAATGGGGCTATTTTTTCGGAAGGCCAATTCACGCATTTTTTATCGTAAATTCGCAGGATGAACGAGATCAAAAAAGAAGAAGAAAAATCCCTTAATTTCCTGGAAGAAATTGTCGAGGAAGACCTGGAGGCGGGTAGGACCAGGACCGTCCTGACACGATTCCCGCCGGAGCCCAACGGCTATCTGCACATCGGTCACAGCAAATCCATCTGTCTCAATTTCGGACTTGCCCAGAAATATGGGGGTAAGACCAATCTTCGCTTTGATGATACCAATCCCGTGACAGAGGACACCGAATATGTGGAAAGCATCAAAGAAGACATCAAATGGCTCGGGTATGAATGGGCCAATGAGTTTTACGCCTCTGACTATTTTGAACAATTATACCAGTTTGCCATCACCCTTATCAAAAAAGGGCTGGCCTATGTAGACGATAGCACCAGCGAGCAGATAGCACAGCAGAAAGGCACCCCCACAGAGCCCGGAAAGGAAAGCCCTTATCGCAACCGCAGCGTGGAGGAGAACCTGCAGCTGTTCAATGATATGCGGGAAGGCAAATATAAGGACGGGGAAAAAGTGCTCCGTGCCAGGGTCGACATGAGCTCGCCGAATATGCACATGCGGGACCCCATCCTGTATAGGATCAAACATGCCCATCATCATCGCACGGGCGACAGCTGGGTGATCTATCCTATGTACGATTTTGCACACGGACAAAGCGACTCCATCGAGCATATCACCCATTCAATCTGTACGCTGGAGTTCGTTCCTCACCGTCCCTTGTACGATTGGCTCATCAAGCAGCTGGAGATATTCCCTTCCCATCAATATGAGTTTGCCCGTTTGAACCTCAGCTATACCGTGATGAGCAAAAGGAAACTGCTCCAGCTGGTGAATGAGAAGCATGTGACAGCTTGGGATGATCCCCGAATGCCTACCATCTCCGGACTTAGGCGCAGGGGGTACACCCCCGAGAGCATTCGTATGTTCGCCGAGAAGATCGGGGTGCAGAAGCGCGATAACCTCATCGAAGTGGGGCTGTTGGAATTCTGTATCAGGGAGCATCTGAATAAGATCGCTCAACGCCGGATGGTGGTATTTGATCCCGTGAAGGTCGTGCTGACGAACTATCCGGAAGGGGAGGAGATATTGAAGAGCGAGGACAATCCGGAGGATCCTGATACGACCTATAGAGATATCCCCTTTAGCCGGGAATTATACATAGAGCGGGAAGACTTCATGGAAAATCCGCCCAAGAAATTCTTCCGTCTGAGCCCCGGACAAAAAGTACGTCTAAAGAGCGCTTATATCATCCAATGCGATGAAGTGATCAAGGACGAGGCCGGGAATATCCAGGAGCTGCATTGCTCTTATCTGCCCGGCACCAAGAGCGGCGGAGAGCATGCCAATATGAAGGTACAGGCCACCATTCACTGGGTCAGCATTCCTCATGCCATCACGGCGGAGGTAAGGCTGTACGACAGACTGTTCAGGGTAGAGAACCCCGCCAGCGAAGAAGGGGACTTTAAGGACTATATCAACCCCGATTCGCTGCAGGTGCTGCCCACCGTCTATGCCGAGCCGGCGCTGAAGACGGCTAAATTCGATGAGCGATATCAGTTCCTGCGTAAGGGCTATTTTACCCTTGACAAGGACAGTTCCGAAGAGAAAATGATATTCAATCGCACCGTCACCTTACGGGACAACTGGGCGAAAGAACAAAAGAAAGCATAAGCAAAAAAAGAGCGCGTTAGCGCTCTTTTTTTTATTGTTGTCTTCGCATCGGCCGGTTATCCTCCATCCACTGCTGATATTTCTTATAAAGATCATCTCCCAGCGCCGCCTGTATCCTTTTATTACGCTCTTCGTTTAATGGTTGAATTTTTGCTTGCTTGTCCTCTCTGCTGAGGGATTGGTCCATAAAGATATCCCGCATTTTGGGCTGGAATTCCTTTTGAATGGCTGTCAATGAATCCACCTGCACAGAAGTGAGCTTCAGATCTTCCGTCATTTTTTTCATCATGGCTTCCTGGCGCTGGCGCATCGCGGCAGTATCCCCTCGCTGTGCATAGGTCGAGGAAAAGGACAACAGGCCGATGGCCACGGCGATAGGAGCGATCATTCTTTTAAGGTTCATGATTACCAGAGTTTTGTTATAGACTATAGACCACAAATTTGTACCAAATAAAAGGACCCCCGTCCTGTTTTATGCAAGCGGCAATCGGCCCGGAACCCGGTCGGCGAACGATTGGTTTTTTGGCGTGAATAACCCGCAGTTTTGGTATCAATTTTGCGTCAAAAGCCCATCCCCCCGGAATGTCCCCACCGTAGGAACAAGTTTATCATATTTTTATAAATAATTGTATATCAACATGAAAGGAAGTTTACTTAAAATTTTCCAACATGCATTTATTGACCATCACTTTTTATGAATTTGGGCAATTCCTGCGCATCCTGCTTTGGATATTCCTGCCATTGTTCGTTATCGTATTGCTGATTACTACCTATATACACCACCGGAGGAAGACCCGGGAAGCCGGTATTATCGTGGAAAATGAAGGACTGTTACTGGCGGTGGGATTCCCCGATGGGACGGGCACGACCTCGGTGACCCCGGAACGGGCCGGCTTCGCCGGCCAACCGGCGGGAGGCTCATTGTCGGGGACCGAAGGCCCCGACGGGGAAGGAGCGTGTCGAAGCAGCTCCGACGAAGACCTACAGCCGGATGGGGACAATCTCTATAAGGGGCTGTTGTGGATGAAACAAAAGTTCGAGAACTACCGGGAACAGGCGGACCAGCGGATCGGGACGCTAAAAGAACAGCTCGAGCAACGGACTATTGTTGCACAGCAATTGAAAGAGGAGCTGGCGCAGGCAAAAGAGAGGATCGCCGAGCTGACGGGCAAGTTGGAAAGCAATATGAGCCTGCTGATGAACATACATAAAGAGCTGGATAGATCGCTGAATGTAGAAAAGGCGCCGGCTCCTGCAACGCCCGAAGCCGCCAGTGGCGGCCTGAGCTCGGAAGAATAAGGGGTAGGGGCTATTCATTTTCCAGTCGGACAACGATGGGTTGTTTCTTATAAGAATTGACCTTGCGTCCATTTTGGATCGCCGGCGTCCATTGACCGCTTTTTTTGATGACACGCACAGCCTCAGCCTGCAGCGCATCCGGTCCGCTGATGGCCTTTACATCGCTGACATTTCCTTCCTTGTCGACAATGAACTGGACGATGACCGTGCCGCTGACTTCATCGGGTACCCTGAAATTTCTGAGTAAGAACCTTTTCCATGACTCCAGCCCACCGGGATAGGTAGATTCTATCTCTACCGACCTGTAGATGGTCTCGTCCTCTTCCTTTTTGGGCGCCTCGATCACATTCTGGACCCCAGTCCCGGAAGAAGGGGCTTCGACAATATCTCCGGAGAGCTCACCGCCATGCGTGTCAGTACCGATCTTTACCTGGTCCGTTGCATCATTCGGCGGCGGCACATCCTCGGGTTTCACCTGCTGGTCCGGCATGATGCGAATAGTAGTAGACTTGATCGTAGCCAGCTGCGGCTGGGGTTTGGGAACAGGAGGGGGCGGTATGATGGGTGGCTCGTGTACCGTGCCTGCCAGCACGACAGTGTCATCGATGACCAGCGTGTGCGTATTCGACGACCGCGACCCTCCCGCCAATGTATAACCGCCAATGAGCAGCAGACAGATGGAAGCCATTGCTGTCAGCGCTTTGGTAAGCCTTCTGTTGTAGGTCTTGCGCAGATCATAGGCGCCATAATCCTTGTTGCGGCCCTCGAATAGTATGTCGAGTATGTCCGCCCGTGAAATGTCCTGGATTTGCATAATGAAGTGTTTGCAAATAAGACAGCCCGGAACGGCGATTCCACAGGCGCCCCATGAATATATTTCTTTATGGAAAAAATTGCTTACTGCATCTGAGAAGTATATTATTTGTATTCTCCAAAAACTTCCCGCAACGTGTCGGCGATCTCGCCCAGCGTGCAGAAGTTCTCGACCGCCTCGACGACGACGGGCATGATATTTTCTCCCGACGCCGCCTTGTCATTGAGGTCCTGGAGGATGGAGTCGCAACGGGCCGGGTCCCTTCTCTTACGCAGGGCGGCCAGCTTCTCCACCTGTATCTGCCGGATGGAATCGTCTACTCTGAATACAGGTATGGAGCCCGTATCTTCCACCTGGAATTTATTTACACCCACGATGATCTTTTCTCCCGTCTCGATCTGTCGCTGGTATTCGTAGGCGCTTCGGGCGATCTCTTCCTGGATAAAGCCCTGCTCGATAGCGCTGACGCTGCCGCCCAGGACGTCTATCTGTCTCATCAGCTTCCAGGCTTCCTCCTCTACCGCATGTGTCAGCGACTCTACAAAGTAGCTGCCCGCCAGCGGATCGGCCGTATCGGGCGCACCGGATTCATAGGCCACGATTTGCTGCGTTCGAAGCGCGATCCTGGCCGCCTCTTCCGTAGGCAGACTGAGGGCTTCGTCATATCCATTGGTATGCAGGGACTGTGTTCCCCCCAGCACCGCCGCCAGTGTCTGCACCGTCACCCGGCTGATATTGTTCATAGGCTGCTGCGCCGTCAGCGTGCTGCCGCCTGTCTGGGTATGGAAGCGTAGCTTCATGGCCCCCGGGTCCGTAGCGCCCAGCTCTTTCATGATGGTGGCCCACATTTTCCGGGCAGCTCTGAATTTGGCCACCTCCTCAAAAAGATTATTATGTGCATTGAAAAAGAAGGAAAGTCTTTTGCCAAACACGTTTATATCGAGCCCTTTTGCCATGGCCGCCTGCACATAGGCTTTCCCATTGCTGAGGGTAAAAGCGATCTCCTGTACGGCCGTACTTCCCGCCTCACGGATATGATAGCCCGAGATGGAAATGGTGTTCCATTTGGGAAGCTCATGACTGCACCATTCGAAGATGTCCGTGATGATACGCATGCTGGGCTTGGGGGGATAGATATAGGTTCCCCTGGCCGCATATTCCTTTAGTATATCGTTTTGAATAGTGCCCGTGATCTTTTTCAGATCGGCCCCCTGCTGTTTGGCCAGCGCCGTGTAGAATGCCAGCAGGATATAGCCCGTAGCGTTGATGGTCATGGAAGTGGAGACATCTTCCAGCCGGATGCCTTTGAACAGCGTCTGCATGTCCTCTATCGAGTCGATGGCCACGCCCGTCTTGCCTACCTCTCCTTCGGCCAGCGGGTGATCACTATCATACCCGATCTGTGTGGGCAGGTCAAACGCCACGCTCAGCCCCATGACACCCTGGCTCAATAAGTAATGGTAGCGTTCATTGCTTTCTTCCGCCGTGCTGAATCCTGCATATTGACGCATGGTCCAGAGCTTGCCGCGGTACATATCAGTTTGTACTCCGCGGGTATAAGGGAATTCACCTGGCGCCGGGCTGTCAGGCACGACAAGATCAGCTTTAGTATACACTTCCTTTACTTCGATACCGCTGTCTGTATGTAGTTTTTTTCCAGGCATAGTCAATTGCTGTAAGTAACACTAATATTAATGATCTCTTTCCCAAAAATGGTAAATATATCTCCAGGAACATTTATTGTTTCACCATACTCAGCATGAAAAGAGCTGGAAGTGATGATCTTTGATCCCTCGAGATCTTTTGAAACTTGCTGCGCTTTTCGCAGGTCCCGTCGAAAAGCGCCTTTGAGCGAAATATACGCCAGTTCATTGGAATTGTCTGCCAATTCGTAACTTTTCAGCAGACCTGTATAAAGAATGGTGGTTTCCTTTGTCTCGACCAATGCTAGCATATATACAAGGAAAGATAAAAGCTCATGCTGAAATACACCGTTTGATCCAATGCTTTACTGACATTCCTGCTGATAATGTCATGTATGATCTGCACACCTTCATTTTTTCTCGTCATCGGTAAAAAAATACCTATTCTAAAGAAAAAAGCAGGCAATAAAAAAAGAATAATAAGGAGTGCGCTGAGAGCTAAATTCATAAGATGGTTATAAGAGGTAGCTAAAGATACTTGTTATCTTTTATCCTCTGTAACCTGATTTTTGGAAGGAGTGGTAGCAGTGTAGGGTCAATTACAGTATACCCCATCTTTTCATATGTACTAAAGGTACAAATTTTTATCAGGACAAATTACGTTCTTTCCCCCTGACCCACAACGTAGTAACCTTACATGACCTTCTTCGCCTCGTAGCTCAATGCATCCGACACGATGTTCTGCAAAGAGGCTTTCGGATTTTGCACCAACAGGTCCAGGAGATGTTTATTCAGATCGAACCCAGTGGCTTCGGGTGGTAGGAAAGAAGATATTTGGTTGATAATGAGTAGATTCTGCTCCTTATAATTGCGTACCGCATCCCAGGCTTCCGCCGATACATAGATCTGCTGCGTGATATTGTGTTCGAACTCCTGCCGGATGGTATGAATGAGCAGGCTTTGCATTTCCCGGGCGCTAAGTTCCGGCTGCGCCACGCGCTGGATAAGATTCGGTAATGCTATCCGGTCGACAAGCAATATCAGCCGCTCGTAAGCCTGCAGCTGCAGCTGCCGCGTAGCTCCATCCTCTTTCGTATTTACCGCTCCCGGTTGCTGGGCCTGTTTGAGCTCTCTGCGTTGCTTGAGGAATAAATAGACCAACGCGCCTGCCACCAGCGTGGCAAAAGCAATGGCAATGATCAGTAAGTTCGAATCCATTCAGCGAATTTTATGATGGCTAATGCCTCACCGCGTCCAGCGGTTCAAGGTGAGCAAAAATAACGAAAGGGCAAAGCATATTATGCGCAAGTGGGCTTAAAACCTTAAAAATAAATCCAATGCCCTTTTAATCCATCCTCTTTATTCCACTCCAGCGTCGGCGTGGGCGTCTTGATCGTGCGATTCAGCTTAAGAAGCGTAACCTCCAGCGGCGACAGGCCACTTGTACGATAAAGGTCCGTATCGAACGTAAAATAGAACTGACGGTAACGTTTAAACTCCGGTATCGGCTGGCCATTGATCTCTGTAGGATTCTTTACGCCACCGATCATGCCTTCCGCCCCGTAGCCCGCCGACAGGTTCAGCCAGCTGGGGAAACCGCTGCTGGCCGGGAGAAAACTGCCGATATTCACCGACAGCCAATAGGTCTGTCCATTGTAATCCTTTAGCATCCGTTGCGGCAGATTACGACCCAGCTCACCCGGTGCATAATGGGCAAACAGCGTATGATGGTAGGAGTATTTAAGACTGATACGTTGCTGCCCCCACATGAGCTGCTGGCCTTCGAACAGCATACAGCCCGCCAGGTTGGCCAGCATATCCCCCTTGGAAAAGCCCCATTTCACGGAATGACCGTCCATGATCTCCACCATGGTGAGGAATCCCAGGGCCGTCAGGGTTCCCGACAACGCGGCCACGCCGGGTTTCACGCCTCCCCACCGCAGCAGATCGCTTTGGATCGCGGCGATATTATAGGCCGTCGTCGCATGACCCATCTTGTCCATATTGAGCCACTCGTTGTTGTCGTTGAAGAAATGGAACTTGCTGCGGGGAAACTTTTTATACCAGAGATAATTCAGCCCGATCGTAACCACCGTACCGATCGCGGCTTCGGCAATGACCACCCCATTCACCCTGCCGGGATTGTAGTTGGGAGACGGTGAAAAGAAATCCTGCGCCTGGAGACGGGTTGGCCCCGACAGGAGCAGTGCCCACACCAGGACATTGCATACGAGGACATTAGAGATCCATCTTTTTTGTGCAATAAAAGGCAACCGCGGGGCCGGAAAGCTTTTCATGAATAAATGGTAAATATACATTAGAATCGTTTAACGCTCGCGGGGGCTGTCAGAAAATGAATAATTTTGCACTATCCTACGCTGCAACCTACGAAGATGAAGATAAAACATCAAGGGGCTTATGAAAATTTTAGTGATCGAAGACGAACCCAAGGTTGCCGACTTTATAAAAAAAGGACTGGAAGAACAATCATACCATGTAGCTTTAGCCTATGACGGCCTTCTCGGCGAAAAGCTGGCCTTGCATAATGAGTATGATCTTGTCATCCTGGACCTGATCCTTCCCGGGATCAACGGTTTGGAGGTATGCCGTCATATCCGTCAACACAGAGCCGATGTGCCGATTCTTATGTTGACTGCGCTGGGCGCTACCAAAGACAAAGTAGCCGGCCTGGAAGCAGGAGCGGACGATTACCTGGTAAAACCCTTTCATTTTGAAGAGCTGGTTGCCAGGGTAAAAGCGCTGGCGCGAAGGAGATTGCTCATTTCTCCCGGAATTATTTACCGGGTTGCCGACCTGGAAGTAGATGCCTACAGACGGACGGCGCAGCGGGCCGGGAAGGAGATCGTACTCACCGCCAAAGAATTTTCCCTGCTGGAATTCCTGTGCATTAACAAGAACAGGGTGCTTTCCCGGGCCTATATCGCCGAGTCGGTGTGGGGAAGCAATTATGACAAGGGCACCAACCTCATCGATGTTTATATCAATTATCTCCGGTCGAAAATTGACAAAGGGTCCGACACCCCCCTCATTCACACCGTCATCGGTATGGGTTATGTATTGAAGGAAAAGGAAACATGTTAATGCCCGGTTAAACAAGGCCGCGGCCATTCGGGTGCGATTTGCTTCGAATAGTCTGATCGATAATATCTTATAGATAGAGATTAAGAAGGCTTAATTATCTTCAAACGCCGCTTTAATCTCCGGCTAATTTATGCCTAATGCCCCCCTTCTATTTTCGTGTCTCATTCAAGTAAATAGATCCGAGCATGTTCATTTTGCGAAGCGTAAGTATTGTTTTTTTTATTTTGTTTAGCTTTTATACCACCCGGGCACAACGATTTAATACCGACACATTAAGACTGGACCTGCCGACGTCTGAGAAGACGTTTTTGGACAGCAATCTGCAGATCCTGGCCCAGAGATTCAATGTAGATGCCACCAGGGCATTGATCATCCAGGCCCGGCTCTGGCCGAACCCCAACATCAATATTTCACAGGGGGCCTATAATACGCAAACACACAAATGGTTCCAGATCGCCGACCCCAACGATGCGGAGCAGTCGGTCCAGTTGAGCCAGCTGATCCTGCTGGCCGGCAAGATCAAAAAGCAGACGAGGATCGCGGAAACCAATTTCCACCTGGCGGAATATGGCCTGTACGACCTGCTGCGAACCCTCAAGCTGGCCTTACGCAGCACTTTTTTTAACATTTATTACCTGCAGCAGACAGCAAAAGTCTATGACGAGGAAATATCTTCCCTAAAGACCATCGTTGCAGCTTTTGAACAGCAGGTCGGCAGCGGATACGTTGCCGAGGCCGACGTAGTCCGTGTCCAGGCGCAGCTGTATTCCTTACAGAGCGAATACCAGACCCTTGTCGACAATATCAACGACCAGGAGAGCCAGATGAGGTTGCTATTGCAGGCCCCTCCCACCGTATACATATTGCCGTTGGTGGATACGGCTGCGCTCGATGCCGCTGACCCGCACCGGTACGATCTCCAGACTTTGGTGGATTCCGCGTATAATCATCGGACAGACCTGATGATTGCCAGGGGAAACCTGCTCCTGAGCCGGCAAAACTATTCCCTGCAGCGGGCCCTGGCGGTTCCGGACCTCACCGTCGGCACCGGCTTTGACAGACACGGCAGCTATATCCCCAATTTCAACTCCCTGAGTCTCGGCATCGACATCCCGATATTCAATCGCAACCAGGGAAATATCAAGTCCGCCCGTATCAACATCGACATGAACAGGACCCAGCTTCAGTTGACCCAAAAGACATTGGAAGAACAGGTGATGAGGGGACTGCAAAAAGCCATCGATGCTGACAAACTATATAGACAGATCAATCCCGCCTTTGCCGCACATTTTGACAAACTGGCCGCGGCCATGTTGGATAACTACAAGTTGCGGCTGGTACGATTGCTCGACTTCCTGACCTTTTATGATTCCTATAAGCAGAATGTCGTGCAGTTGAATACGATATTGTTCAATAAGGTGAACGCGCTGGAGAACATCAATTTTCTCACTGGCGCCGATTTTTTCAATTACTAATCTAAACGCTGATGCAAAATAAGCTTGTAATACCCATTCTTTCGTTTGTCACCGCTGCCTGCACGATGATGCAGGCCTGTAACGCCCCGGCAGAAAAAAATAAGGAAACCAAGACATCGTATATTATCCCGGACTCTTTGCTGAAAAGGCTGGTGATCGACACCGTGAAACAGGGTGAACAGATCAATTCCATCACGCTCACCGGACAAGTCGATTTCGACCAGGATCGACAGGTGAATATATTTTCATTGGTCAGCGGCAATGTCCAGGATATAAAGATCCAGCTGGGCGATTACGTCACGAAAGGACATGAGCTGGCCATCGTAAAAAGCAGCGAGATGGCGGGGTACACCAATAATCTTGTCGCCGCACAGACCAATCTTACGGCTGCCAGGAAGCAGCTGGACGCCACGCAGGCCCTTTACAAGAGCGGGCTTGCCTCTATCCTGGACGTCACCAACGCCCAGGCTAATTATGATCAGGCTGTCGCACAGCTGGAAATGGTCAGAAGGATTTTGAGGATCAACGGCAACGACACTTCCGGGAATTATATTATCAAGGCCCCCATCGACGGGTTCATCGTGCAGAAGTACGCCACCAATTTCCAGGCCATACGCCCGGATAACAGCAATCCTGTTTTCACCATATCAGACCTGAAGGACGTATGGGTTTGGGGGAATGTATATGAAGCCAATATAGATAAGATACACACCGGGGATCAGGTGGACGTCACTACGCTATCGTATCCCGGACGGGTGTTTAAAGGAAGAGTGGACAAGATCATGCATGTTTTGGATCCCAATAGCAAGGTCACGAAGGTGAGGGTCGTTATAGACAACCCCGACTATGCGTTGAGGCCACAGATGTTCGCCAGCGTGACAGCCACCAACACCGGACATAAGCAGGCGGTCTATATACCTCTCAGCGCATTGATATTCGATCACAGCCAATACTATGTGCTCGTGTACCATGGCGCCGGGCGGGCCGATATCACGCCTATTAAAAAAATGGGGTCCATCGGCGATAAAGTATATGTGGAAGAAGGCGTCAAGCCAGGCGACCTGCTGATAGCGTCTGACGCGTTACCCATCTATGATCAGTTGAACAATTAAGTATTATCTCTCAAATCTAATCAATGACCAAATTCCTCAAAGGCGTCATCGGGTTCTCGCTAAAAAACAAATATTTTATTTTATTCATAACCTCTTTGCTTATTGTCACCGGGGTTATCACCTTCATAGATATGCCTATCGAGGCATTTCCCGATGTTACGAACACCGAGATAGATGTTATTACCCAATGGCCGGGCCGCAGCGCGGAGGAAGTGGAAAAATTCGTGACCATTCCCATCGAGATCGCCATGAACCCGGTGCAGCGGAAAATAAGCCTCCGGAGCACCAGCATATTCGGCCTGTCCTTTATAAAGATCATTTTTGAGGATGACGTCAAAGACCCCCAGGCCAGACAGCAGGTGATGAACCTCCTGCCCAATGCAACCCTGCCTCCCAATATTCAGCCCGCTGTACAGCCCCCCGTAGGCCCTACCGGCGAAGTTTTCCGGTACACCTTGAGGAGCACTTTCCGGGATGTAAGGGAGCTGAAGACCATGCAGGACTGGGTGATCGATCGTCAGTTGCGCAGCGTATCAGGGATAGGCGATATCAATAGCTTCGGGGGGAAGACGAAGACCTATGAGATAAAGGTCGATCCCGGCAAGCTGACCAATCTTGGACTAACACCATTGGATGTATTCACCGCTGTCCAGGGCACCAACATCAATGTGGGCGGGGACATGATCTTCCAGAACAATCAGGCCTTTGTCGTAAGGGGCATCGGCCTGCTGAACGACATCGAGGAGATAAAGAACATCATTATCGAGAATAATAACGGTGTGCCGCTGCTCGTAAAAGACGTCGCCACGGTCGAAATATCCAATGTCCCCCGGCTGGGATGGGTCACCCGCAGCGACAGGTTCTCCGGGAAGGATGGAAAAAAAGAGATCTCAAAGGAAGATGATGTCGTAGAGGCCATCATCGTCATGCGAAAGGGGGAGAATCCTTCCGAAGTAGTAAAGAAGATCGAGGATAAGATCGATTATCTCAACAATCATGTACTTCCCGCGGATACGAAGATCGTGCCTTATTACGATCGGGCCGACCTCATCGAATATGCTACCCATACGGTACTGCACAATCTCGTGGAAGGTGTCTTGCTCGTCATTGTCCTGATATCATTATTCCTTTTCGACTGGCGGGCTACGGTTGTCGTTGCGGTCATTATACCGATATCCCTTTTATTTGCCTTCATATGTCTGCACCTGATGGGGATGAGCGCCAACCTCCTTTCCCTGGGCGCCGTGGACTTCGGGATCATCCTGGATGGAACCATCGTGATGGTGGAAGGCATCTTTGTAATACTCGACCACAAGGCCCGGGAGGTGGGGATGGAGCGGTTTAATAAAATGAGTAAGCTGGGACTTATCCGGAAAAGCGCCGCAGACATTGGGAAGAGACCCTTCTATCTGAATGTCATTATCATCACAGCCCTGCTGCCCATCTTCGCTTTTCAGAAGGTGGAGGGGAAGATGTTCTCTCCCCTGGCGTATACGTTAAGCTTTGCCCTGCTGGGTTCTCTTATCACGACCCTCACCCTGGTGCCGGTGATGATCAGCCTGCTGATGCGCAAGAATGTCCGGGAAAAACATAATCCTATCGTACACCATATGATGGCCTTCATGCTGAGGGGTTTTATATGGACCTATAAGCGTAAGAAGACAGTGGTCGTCGTGGCGCTGATCGCGATGGTGGCCGGGCTTTATTCCTTCAAATACCTGGGTGCTGAATTCCTGCCCCAGCTGAATGAAGGCAGCATCTGGCTGCGCGTCCAGAACAACTACAGTACAGGTCTGACAAAGTCAGTGGAAGTGTCTAAACAGGTTAGGGACATCATCATGGGCTTTCCGCAGGTGCAATATTGCGTGTCACAGACGGGGAGGCCGGACGATGGCACGGATGTGACGGGATATTACAACAATGAGTTCGACGTCCTCATGTTCCCTCAATCCGAATGGGACCCCAAAATAACCAAGGAGGAGTTGATCGACCGGATGGGTAAAGCGCTATCCGTAATCCCAGGCGCGAACCTGAACTTTTCACAGCCCATTATGGACAATGTGGAAGAGGCCGTGTCGGGTGTAAAAGGCAGCATTTGTCTGAAGGTGTTCGGGGATTCTATTCCATATATGGAGGACAAGCTCACCGAATATTATAATGTCCTGAAGGATATCAGAGGTATCGAGGACTTGGGTATCATCCATAATACCGGACAGCCGGAACTGGATATTAACCTGGATCAGCAGAAGATGGCTTTATATGGGGTAGCCACCGCCCAGGCCAATGCGGTCATCAGTATGGCCATCGGCGGTCTGGGACCCGGAGGTGTGCCTGCCAGTCAACTGTATGAAGGGATCAAAATATTCGATATACGCGTCAGGCTGCCCGAAGAGTTCCGGCAGACACCTGAACAGATAGGCGAGCTGCTGGTACCTACGATGAGCGGTTCCAAAGTGCCCATAAAGGAGATCGCTACGATCACCCAGCGGACGGGAGCCAGCCTGATCTTCAGGGATGACAACAAGCGCTACGCTGCGCTGAAGTTTTCCGTCCGAGGCAGGGACATGGGCAGCGCGATCGCCGAGGCGCAGCAAAAGGTAGACGAAAAAGTACATTTGAAAAGGGGGTACAGCATGGCCTTCCAGGGAGACTTTGAGAACTTGAAAAGAGCCCAGAAACGACTGGCGCAGGTAGTGCCTATCAGCCTTATCCTGATATTTATCCTGCTGCTCTCCATGTTCGGGAATTTCAAGGACGCCCTGCTGGTATTCGCCAATGTCCCGTTTGCCGTCGTCGGCGGCATACTGGCCCTGCATATTACCAACACCGATTTCAGCATCTCCGCGGGTATTGGGTTTATCGCTCTTTTTGGCATATGTATCCAGGACGGGATCATACTCATCACCCGGTTTAAGGAAAACCTGGCCACCATCCGGGGAGAGGACTCCCTGTATAACTCCATCAAGCTGGGCGTGAATACCCGAATACGACCAGTGATGATGACGGCCCTGATGGCAGCCATCGGTCTTTTACCCGCAGCCCTTTCATTCGGCATCGGCTCTGAAAGTTCCAGGCCGTTGGCCCGGGTGGTCATCGGAGGCATACTCAGCGCCATGCTCTTTTCTCTATGGGTTTTTCCGCTGATCTTCGGATGGGCTTATCGTAACTTCCATAAGAACAGGTAGTTCTGGGTAGGGGCCGTGGCACAGTTATGGTATATATTACTATAATGATACTTGTGTTGCGAACCTAAAAAGTGCGATATGAAAAAGATCATTTTCTGTCTGTTGCCTTTATTGGCCACCGGCGGAGGTGCGCTGCTCGCACAGGACAACAGGAATATTGCTCCTGCCCTTGTTCAGCAGTGCTTCCATAAAAATTATCCCAATGCCATGGCAGTAACATGGGAAAAATTGGGAAGTGAGTGGTGGAATGGTACTTCCAGGAGTAATGGTCAGACGATGAGCAAGTCCTGCGATATAGAAGGCCAGGGAACTATAGTGGCAATTCCTGTTAGGGAAACCTATATTCCGGCAGATGTGGTAGCCTCCCTGAGTGATAAGTATGGCGCTGAATTATATAATATTACTTGTATAAAGGGCATGGACGGCAACGACCATTATGTGGTGAGACTTCTACAGAATGGTCAGGTAAGGTCAGAACAGGTAGCTGCCAGATAAGGTCGATCCGGCAGCCTGGCTAGGGTCAATCATCCTCCTCCTTGAAGGCTGGATCATTTTTCAGCCCCAGCGCCTTTAAACCTTTTCCATGGGCCCCGAAATACTCTTTTGGAAAAGGCCTGTCGCCATATAGGGTAGACCAAACATATCGACTGAATAATAACGCGTCCTTATCGATAAGATCGGGCCTGGAGAAATCCATTCGCTGCGTGAGGGGAGCCAGCCGGGCGGTCGTTTTATTTTTAATCGCTGCCTTGGGAGGATTCATCTCATTGATGGCGACGGAGGGTGTCAGCGTTGTATAAACCGTAGAGACAGGGGTTTCCTGGAAACATTCCGTCATCAATGGAGCGATGGCCACCAGCTGATTCATGGGCCTTACGCCAAATATCTGGCAAATGGTATGCAGTACGGACGATTGGTTGTAAAAAGTACTGATGATCGTATCCCGCCTTACATAAGGACCGGCCAACAAACAAAAACTCCGGTGTCCGTCCACATGGTCTGTGCCGCCTTGAGGATCGTCTTCATTCACGAATACGACCATATCTTTCCAAAAAGAGCTTTTTGACAGCGCTTCGATCACTCTTCCGGTGGCCAGATCATTATCCGCCACATATGCCCGGGGGGTGGGAGTATGCTCGTTATATCCACTCGTGTGGTCATTTGGCAAATATATGATCGTGAATTGCGGCAGGCTCCCCGCTGCTTCATATTCCTGAAGGGCCTTGATAAATACGTCGGCCCTGATCTGATCCGGGATATCTAAATTCCATCCGGGGTAACGCATATCGCTGTATTTTTTCAGCGTTCCAATATTGTATACGCATTTGTACCCCGCAGAGTCATTATTGTTTTTCCAGGAATTATACAGATCCGTCCAGTTCTTCCCTTTCGTTATTTCAGCAAGGTCCGTCTCTCCAAAATTCCTGAATGAAATGCCCTTCCGCAGCAGATGATCCCAGATAAAGCCGCAACCCGCATAACACAAAGGGTCCGTGCCAAAATCATAGGCGCAATGCCCCATGGAGAAATCCTTTTCATGATAGGGGGTAGTGATCCCCTGGATCTCCCATTGGTGCCCGTCGCTCGAGTTGACCCCATTGCAATAATAGTTGTCCAGCAGTACATATTGTTTGGCGAGATCATGCGTGTTCGGCGTGATTGGTTTTGAAAATTCAACCAGGTTGGGGTCGCAATTCCCCTTTCCAAAGTCCCCCAGCACCTGGTCGAACTTCTTATTTTCCCTGATTATATACACCACATGCTTTATGGACGATGGTTCCCCGGGATTGTCAGGGATAGGCTTGGGCCTGACGTTCAAATTGGCTTCGGTCTGTGCCCGAAGGATCTCACTGAAATGAAACCCATTCTTTGCCGCTGCCGTATACCCGTCCAGTTCAGCCTTATTACCGGGCAGCGCAACTTTTTGCACTTGCCCTTTCACGCCAGTGACATTCCCTATAAATAAATTATTCCCTTGCGTACACACTGCGCCCGGAAATCCGCCCGCAGCAATAAAACCATAAGGACCCGCCTGAGGACGATAGGGATCGATCAGCGCAATGGAGTTATTACCGGCATTGGCAGCAAAAAGTATTTTCCCGTCAGCGCTGAACGCCAGCCCCGTGGTCAGGCTCCCATATGGCAGGGATGGATCCGGCTTGGTATTGATCGTTCGGGAAACCTTGAAGGTTCTTACATCTATAACACTGATGCCATCCCCACTGTCGTCGGTGACACAAAGTGATTTGCCGTCAGGAGATAAGATCATCGATTCCGGGTGGATGCGGGTCGGGATCTCCGCTATCTTTTTTCTCGACCCGATATCGATCACGGTGACGGAGCCACGCAATGCCACCGATTGTTCATCTACCGCAACATCTGTCCCCGCTGACTTCTCCGTTCTGTCCCCTTTCCCGGGATGAGGGCCGCCGAAATTGCTTACAAAGGCAAGTTTCCCGTCTTTACTGATGGTCACAGCATATGGGCAAACACCTACAGGGATGGTCGTCAATATTTTGCCTTGTAAAAGGTCGACCAACGCCACCCGGTTTGCCACCGCCAGGGCGACCAGGGCGATATGGTTACTTACCCCGATGCCCAGGGGATTTGTTTTTTTATGATCTATCGACAGATCGATCTTCTTTGTTAGCGTAAAGGCGCCGGATTGGCTGATATTTCCTATGTATAGGACCTTTTCCAATCCGGTGAAATAAACCGTGGAGTCATTACTATCTACCGACAGCCCATTCATCGAGCCCGTCTCCTTCTTGTCAGGGTACTCGAAATGATTGATCTCTTTAAAATTGGTTGCGTCGATAATGGACAGCCGCCTGTCGGTCTTTGCAACGAGTAAATTCTTTTGGCGCACGAATTCCAGGTTCAAGACCCTTGTTCCCCTGGGCAGATCGAGGCTTTGCCCCGCCGGATCCAGCAATTGGCCGTTCACCAGCAGTTTATCTCCCGCCCGAAGCCGGTTCCAGGAAGAAAAGCCGGATATGCCGGAATCTACCTTGTTGAATACTTCCTGGGCGTGTACACACGGCCCGGACACAAAAAGACACAATAAACTGCCTGGAACGAGAAACTTTATACCTTTCATAGAAGGGTAAAGTTATGGCTACGGGCGTAATCTCAAAATGAATATTTTTTTAATTATTGTTTCGCATTCTCCTCTCCCTGGTGCTTGGTATCCACCTTTCGATAGGACCAGAAGAACACCAGCGGGAAGATCAGGAGCGAAAAGATAGTAGCGCATATCAACCCCCCGATAACCACCCTGGCCAGCGGTCTGGAACTTTCAGAACCAATGCCCGTAGAGATGGCCGCCGGCAATAGTCCGATGGTAGCCATCAGCGCCGTCATCAATACAGGACGGATCAGATCGTTGACCCCGATCTTGATGGAAGTATACAACGGACTTTCGGTCCCTTTGATCCTTTCCAGATTATGTTTAAAGGCTGAGATCAGCAATACTCCTTCCAGGATACAGATGCCGAACAGCGCGATAAATCCGATACCCGCAGATATGGAAAAATTTGTTCCTGTGATCATAAGGGCAAAGACGCCTCCCACCACCGCACAGGGCACGTTGAGGAATACCAGACCCGCATCCTTCAGGTTGCCGAACATGACGAATAGCAGCAGGAATATCAGCAGCAGGCTGATAGGCACCACCTGGGTCAGGCGTTTCGATGCACGCTGCTGGTTCTCGAAATCACCCTGCCAAACCATCGTATAGCCTTTTCTCAGTTTTACCGCTTCATCCACCTTTTCCTGTGCCTCGGCAATGGTGCTGCCCATATCCCTTCCCCGTACGGAGAACTTGACGGCGGAATAGCGCTCATTGTCATCCCGGAAGATAAGACAGGGCCCGGTCTTCTGGCTGATCCGGGCAATCTCCCGGATAGGCACTTTGGAGCCGGATTGCGTGGGCACCAGCAGATTGCCGATATCTTCCTCCGTCGCACGGGAGTTCTCGGGGAATCTGATACGGATATCGAATTTCCGGACGCCCTCATACAGCTGTGTCACCGCCTTGCCGCCGATGGCCATTTCGATGACCGCATTGGCGTCGGCCGCAGATACCCCATAGATGGCCATCCTGCTTTGATTCAGGTCGATGTCCAGCTCGGGCTGACCGATGTTCTTGATAACCCCCAGGTCTTCGATACCCCGGATATTCTTCAATATCTCATATACTTTGTTGGACTGCCCCTCCATATAGTTGAGGGAATCCCCAAAGATCTTTACACAAATAGAACCTTTTACCCCCGACACGGCTTCTTCCACATTGTCCATGATGGGCTGCGAAAAGTTCAGGTCGGCGCCCGGCACCACGGACAAGGCCTGACGCATCTGCTCGATGAGCTCGTCCTTGGTTATCTCCGGCTTCCACTCCTCCTGCGGATATAACTGTACTCCGAACTCGTTGTTGTAAAAGCCCGCCACGTCCGTTCCATCATCCGGTCGACCCGTCTGTGACATCACTCTTTTCACCTGTGGGAATCGCACCATGATGGCCCGCATTTGTTGCGCCCTGACGACCGATGTGTCCAGGGAGATGCTATAGGGAAGGGTAGCGCGCACCCAGATAGACCCTTCGTTTAGCTCCGGCAGGAACTCCGATCCAAGGAACTTGAAGGAATAAAGACCTATCGCGATCACAACCGTGGCTACGAGGATGGAAGCCTTCTTATGCCGGAAAACAAACCGGAACCCGCCCATGACCCTCGCCTGCAGGAAATGCGTAAAAGGATTGTGTTTTTCCCGGACATTTTTTCGAAGCAGTACATTTACCAGTACAGGTACCAGGGTCAATGTAAAGATCAGGGCTCCCAGCAAGGCAAATCCAAGCGTATAGGCCAGAGGAGAGAACAGTTTTCCTTCGACCTTCTGGAAGGAGAAAATAGGGAGGAGCGCCGTGATGATGATCAGCTTGGTAAAGAAGATCGCTTTTCCCAGCTCCGCGCCTTTCCTCCGTATCATCCCCATTTTGGACAGGCGGTTGAACCGGTCCATACCGATCTCTTTGGCTTTATGATCCAATAGCACGAACAGTCCTTCCACCATCACCACCGCGCCGTCGATGATGATCCCAAAGTCGATAGCGCCCAGGGACAACAGGTTCGCGGACATACCCATCAGGTGCAGACAGATAAAGGCGAACAGCAGCGAAAGGGGAATAATGATTGACACGATCAGCGTCGTCCGCCAGTTGAACATGAACAGGGATACGATCAGTGTCACCAGCAATATACCCTCTATCAGGTTGTGCAATACCGTATGGGTGGCATAATGGATAAGGTCCTCCCGGTTGTAGAAAGGAACGATACGTGTGTCCGGCGGCAGCACCCTGTCATTCAGCTTTTTGATCTTTGCCTTCAGCCCCTTGATCACTTCATCCGGATTTTCTCCCTTTCGCATCAGCACGATGCCTTCCACCGCATCCGGGTTGTTCCGTAATATCCGGGTGCCCGTACTGTCATTGGCATCCGTCCGGCCAACTTCTCCCAGACGGGGAAGATTGGATATCTCCACATCCGCGATGTCCTTGACCAGGATAGGAATACCGTTGATGTTCTCGACGATGATATTTTTGATCTCGTTGATGTCGTTCAGGATACCGATGCCCCTTACCACATAGGCCTGGGAATTCTTATTGATGACATCCCCGCCGATATTGATATTGTTCTTGCTCACCGCATTGGATATATCCAGCGGCGTGATGCCCATGTCGGCCAGCTTTTGGGGATTGGCCCGGATCTCATAGGTCTTTACCATACCGCCAAAGCTGACGATGTCCGCGATGCCCGGCACCGAACGAAGCTCGCGATCCACTACCCAGTCCTGCATCGTCTTTAGCTCCCGTGGGTCCCGGAAACTGCTCTCGAGGGTATAGCGATATACTTCTCCCGTGGGACCTGTGGGCGGCTGTACCTGCGGGTTGACATTATCCGGGAGCTCGGCGTTAGGCAATAAATTGTTGACCTGCAGACGGGCATAACTGTCCGTGACCTCGTCCTCGAAAATGAGCTTTACGACAGAGAGGCCAAAGATGCTGGTGCTCCGGAGGCTCGTCTTTTTCTGCACCGGGTTCAGCGTGATCTCGATGGGAATGGTAACGAATTTTTCTACTTCTTCCGCGCTTCGCCCCGGCCATTGGGTAATGATGGTGATCTCCGTATTGGTGACGTCCGGAAAGGCCTCGATAGGCATCTTTTGAAAGGTGAAGAACCCATAGACGGCCAGCAGCGCAGTGGCGAAGAAGATGAAATATTTATTTTTAAGTGAAAAGGCGAGAATTCCTTTTAAAACTTTATTCATTGGTCGTCATTTAGGAGTGGTCGGGAGTATTGGCAGGAGTGGTCGGGAGGTCGGGGGTACTAACTGTTCAGTTCCTGATAGATCAACAAGGCCTGCGATCCGATGACTTTCTCGCCTTCGGAAAGACCGCCCGATATATATGTCTTATCGCCTATCGTACTCTCCACCTGTACAGGACGTATCTTGATATCGGAAGGGCTCTTATACACCAGCACATAATACTGGCTGTTGTCGAAGATCAGCGCCGTGCTGGGGATGGAGAGCATCCGCTTGTTCTCTGTATTGTTCAGCATCACATTGGCAAACATCTCCGGTTTGAGCAGGTAATCCGGATTGGGCAATACGATACGTACTTTCATGACCTTGTTGGTCGGGTCCAGCACATTCATGATCTTGTCCACCTTGCCTCTGAATATCCTGCCGGGGTAGGAGAGTGTCGTCACATTGACGCTGTCGCCGGATTTTATCAATGCGATGCTGGATTCGTATACATTGGCGATGATCCAGACATTTTTCAGATCGGAGATGGTGAACAGATTGTTGCTGTTGTCGGTACGGATAGCCATATTGTTGGTGGCCTGCTTTTCCACGACAAAGCCGCTGATGGGGGTCTTGACCTGGTATTGGCCATTGAGACTGCCTCCATTGAGCTGCAGCACCTGCTGCGCTTTTCTAAGGGCCGCCTCAGCCTGATCATAAGCGGCCTGCGCGGCAATGGAATCCCTCACCGAGGCAAGACCGCTCTTTAACATATCCTTTGTCGCATCCAGGCTCTTTTTGGTGACCGCTATATTGGTCTGAGCGGTGACCAGATCATTGCTATAGCCCGCCATTTCCGAGCTGCGGATCAGCGCCAGGGTCTGCCCCTGCTGTACATAGTCACCCAGCATGACCCTGATATCTGAGATATTGCCGCTGACCAGGGGGTAGATCTTGGCTACATTGTCATCGTTGAAAGTTACTTTGCCGGTGAGGGTAATGGAGTTCATCACCCGGGATGAGGTGACGCTGTCGATACGGATCGTCTTTGCAATGCTGTCGGGCAGCACGAATGAGTTTTTCCCGGCGGCGGGACTTTCCGCGCTGCCGCCTTTACAGCCGGGTAATGCAAAAAACAATATGGCAGAGGAAGCTATCATGCAATGGACCGCATATTGTTTAAAAGTATGGTTCATCTGAACGTTTTTTAAATGGAAATGTAATAGATCAGTTAAAGAAGTTGGTGCCAGTGTAATAATTGATATCCTCGAAAGCGCTGACCCTGTTTAACTGGATAGAATTCAGCTGCAGCGTATTCTGCTTGTACGAATCGTAAAAGTCCAGGAAATCCAGGAGGCTGATATTCCGTTTCTGATAATTCGTCACCACTTCATGCAGCAGTCTTTGGAAGTCTCCCTGGAACTTCGGGTCGATGGTACGGTAAAGCTTGTCCTGGGCAAAAGCTTTTTGCAGTGACGCCGATACATTCTCTTCTACCGTGGCCTGCGTGCTCTTCTGTGAGGCGAGCGCGCTGGCTATCTGGACTTTGGCAGACTTGATATTGCCCTGGTTGCGATTGAAGAAGGGCAGGTCGATGGAGGCGCCGATGCCCACATAGTTGTTCAGGAAGCTGCCCGCCTCGTCGTATCCCACCGAAAGGCTCAGGTCGGGCACGGCGAGGGCCTTCTGATAGTCATAATTCAGCCGGCTGATATTCGTATTGGTTCGCGCGATCTGCAGGTCCGTGCGATTGCGGTAGGCCGAATCCATCAACGTAGTCATTGGGAATTGCGTGGGGTCCAGCTTATCCAGCACCATGGAGTCAGTGGCAGGGTTGATAAATACGGAGGGTTTTGCCTGCAATATCAGCCGCAGCTCGCTTTGAACCGCGTTGATCTGGACGAGGAGGTCGCTGTATTCGCTCTGGAAGCTGTATAGCTGGGCGCGTATGCGGATCACTTCTTTTTCGGCAATATACCCTTTCCCTGCCTGTTCGTTAAATGCATGGACGATTTGCTGGAGGGCTCGTATCTCTTCGTCATATACTTTAGCCGACTGCTGCAGGTAGTAAATTTGGAAGAAATCCGTCCGCAAAGTATACTTCAGGGTGCGCATCAGGTCGAAGAACTGGTATTCCGTGAGCTGCGCACCCGCCTGCGCCAGCTTCACCTGTTTGTTGCGCTTGCCGGCCAGCAATATCAGCTGCGAAAGGCCCGCGGTGGTCTCGTCATTGACACCCAATGGGAAGAATTGCTTCAATGTGCCGGAGTAGAGCGTATGACCGATAGAAAAATTGGGATTGGGCCACAGCCTGGCCTGGATGATCAGGGCCTTACTGGCGTCAATGTTGTACCTGGCCGCCAATAATTGATAGTTGCTGTCCAAAAACATTTTTTCAGCCTCGGGCAAGGTCAGGCGTAAGGAATCCTGACGGGGTTGGGCTTCTACGAGTAGATTAATAAAAAAAGAACCTAAGATCAGTACGATCCATTTTTTCTGCATAGGTTATAGTTAGCGTTAATGAGTGCGCAAACTTATTTTATTTTAATGTTAATCAGGGGTTAAGTACTCATTTATCCAGCGACAGAATGGCATATATATGTAAAATGCAACATATATGCCATCCAGGGACTGAGCGGGGGCAAACATAACGCTTATTAAGCCCCGGGTTGCCTAAATAAAATGTTAAGTTATTGTGTTTTAGCGAGAATCACCTATGCCTGTGGAGTATTGAAACGGAAGCCTACGCCATGGATTGTCTCGAGGTTCACATCCGGATCGGCCTTGAAGTATTTTCTCAGTTTGGTAATGAACACGTCCATGCTTCTACCCAGGAAGTAATCATCCTTGCCCCAGACATTCAACAAAACCTCTTCTCTCTTCAGGATACGATTGGAGTGTTCGCAGAGGAATTTAAGTAGATCGGCCTCCTTTTGAGTAAGATTGAATATTTCTTTGTCGATGGTGAGCTTGAGGTCAGTGTAGGAGAACTGGAGGTTGCCTATGTTGAAGGATACGGATTTATCCGAGTGCATTCTCCGGGTCCTGCGGAGGAACACCTCCATACGCATCAGCAGCTCCTGGATGCTAAAGGGTTTGGTGATATAGTCGTCGGCGCCGCTCTGGAATCCCTTGATCTTATCTTCTTCCATGGACTTTGCCGTGATAAAAAGGATGGGTACCATGTCGCTCTGCTGCCGGATCTTTTTGGCAACGGCAAATCCGTCCTTGTTGGGCATCATGACATCCAGCAGGCAAATGCCAAATTCATTCTTATCGAACTTATCGATAGCCGACTGTCCATCCGGGCAAAGCACTACGTCATAGCCCGCATCGATGAGGTTGTCCTTTATTACATATCCGAGTGAAAGATCGTCTTCAGCCAGCAGCACTTTTACTTTAGGGGGTTGTTGCATAATTTCTTAGTTGAGAGGAATAAATAATCGGAACTCTGTACCGATGCCGGGGAGACTGTTGACACGGATCTTTCCATTATGGGCGTCGATGATCCTTTTGACGAAATTTAGTCCCAGGCCGAATCCTTTTACATTGTGGATATCACCAGTAGGTACGCGATAAAACTTCTTAAAGATGCTTTTCAAGTATTTTTTTTCAATGCCTACGCCATTATCTTTCACGGAAATAAAGAATTCATCCTCCGCACTGCCCGTTTCCACGACGATCCGGGGTTCGGCGGAATATTTCAGGGCGTTTTCCAGCAAATTGACCACCGCCAGCTCCAGGTGGGCCTTATCCGCATGTAGCTCCCCCCTGCTGTCTTCCATCTTCAGCTCGATCTTCGCCCTTTTTTCTTCTATCAGCGGTTGCACCTTGCTAAGGGCCTGCTCGATCAGCTGGTTGGCGTCGATATGTTCCTTTTTTATAGGCAGGTTCTTGGACTCTGAAGAAGCTGCCTTCAAAAGCCGTTCCACCTGGTTCTGTAGATGTTCCGTCTGATTTTTTATAATCGTGACATAACGCTCGAGCCTATCCGGCTGGTGGAGGATATTATCCTGGGCAAGTACGCCGGAAGCTATCTTCATAACGGCCAGCGGGGTCTTGAACTCGTGCGTAAAGTTGTTGACAAAATCCTTTTGTATTTCCGCCAGGAACTTCTGACGATAGAAGTAGAAAAGGCTGATTGCCAGCCCGATCAGGGCGATGAAGAGGATCGCGCTGCTGACGATCCAAAAGTCCATCTGCTCCAGAATATACTCGTGACGATGGGGGAAATAAAGCAGGATATAGTCGGAACGATCCGCCGTCACCGGCATGTCCTTTAAAGCGATCTTGGAGGCTGCATACCGCGAGGCGGGGGAGGGGAGGAACTCCTCGTATACGAATTTTTTCTCGGTATTGCTGTAGGCGCCCAACTTACAGTCCGTTAGGACGCCAAAGAGCGCAAATTCCTGCTGGAGATAGAAGGACAGGGAGTCCTTTTGAGGGATGGTATCCGCCTTGACAAGAAAATAGTTATTGCCCGGGTTCTTGATCAGCTCCTGCAGGCTGGTCCCGGGAGCATCGTTCATTTTCAAGTCCTCGAAGAGACCTCGTACGCTCTTTACTACGCTAATGTTGAACTGGCGCTGTTCCAAAGAATAGACCATATTCAGCCAGTAAAGCTGGACCGTTATGATGATGGCCGCCAGCAGGGTGGCGGACAGGACGATCCATTTTAATGTAGATGAACGCATGGATGCAAAATTGCTATGCTTTGTTCTTACTAATTTAGGAAAATGGTTAAGTACTAGTTAAGAATGGAGAAAATATTTCGCATCTTTCTAATATACAATCAATTGTTAATACGTGGTTAAAGAAGAGGAACCCTGTCCAGGGGGGATTGATTTTTTTTGGCGGCGCTGTTGCATTTAAATAAATTCACATAGAAATCGTTCAGATCAAGGCGAACCACGGGTTCGCCGGCGGAAGGCCCATCATAAACCGTGCTCCGGGGATGGGTACATTTCGGATTAAACCAGACCCGGAGCACACTAAAACTCCTTAAAAATGAAAAAGCTTTTTCTAGTTGCAAGCTTATTAATGGCACTCACCGGCATGACTTTCGCCCAGACTACTCCCGCAAAGGCAAAACCCGAAAAGGCTACCAAGCCTGCGACCACTGCCACCACCAAGGCCCCCGCTGCAGCCGCTGGTCCGACAAAAAAGGACGGTACGCCCGACATGCGTTATAAGGCTAACAAGGACGCCGCCGCCGCCAAGCCCGTTCATCTGAAGAAGGATGGTACGGCCGACAAGCGGTTCAAGGAGAACAAGGACACCAAGTCTCCTAAGAAGAGCTAATCCGCTTCTTACCACAAAAACAAATCAAACATGAAGAAATTCTTTTTATCCGCCCTGGTCCTCGTGGCTATGACAGGGGTGACGATGGCCCAGACACATAAATCCGCCCATCACAAAAAAGTCGTCCATCGCCATCACCATCACACGCATCATACAGTGCATCACAAAAGAACACACTAAAATAAAAAGGCCGATCATTCGATCGGCCTTTTTTCTATCTGGCTTTTATCTTTAAGCTTTGACTTTGGCTTTTTCCGCCACCGGCGCCTGATCTTTACCCAGGGGTTTGCCTTTGGCAAAATCCACCAGGAAGGGGGCTGCTACGAAGATAGAGGAGTAAGTACCGGTGACCACACCAATAAGCATCGCAAATGCGAAACCACGTGTCACTTCACCGCCCACCAAGAAGAGGATCAGGATGGTGAGGAATACCGTCAGCGAGGTCATGACCGTACGGCTTAGTGTCTCGTTGATGGCTTTATTGATGATGGTCGCATTGCTGGCGCCCTTCAGGAGACGGCTGTCCTCACGGATACGGTCGAATACGATGACCGTGTCATTCATCGAGAAACCAACCACCGTCAACACCGCCGCGATAAAGTGCTGGTCTATTTCCAATGGGAAAGGCACCACCTCATGGAGGAACGAGAATACCGCTAAAGTAACAAATACGTCGTGCAGCAGGGAGATGATCGTACCCAGTGAATAACGCCAGTCGCGGAATCGGATAAAGATATAAATGAAGATGATGATGATGGCAAAGACCACGGCCTTGATGGCGCCCGTCTTCAGATCATCGGAGATGGTCGGCAGCACCTTCTTGCTCCCCCCTACAAATTTGTTGACGAAATCGCTGTGGGTAGTGCCCTGGGGCAGCAAGGGCGTCAGACCGCTGTACAATTTATTCAGTACGACTGAGTCTACGGAATTGCTTGCGTCCTGGATCAGGTAGTCCGTGGTGATCTCCAACTGGTCGTTGGTCGCATAAGTCTTGATCTCCAGGGATGCATCGGGCATTACTTTCTTCAATGCGTCACGAGCCTCGGTGGAATTCACCGGCTTGTGGAAGTCGATGACATAGCTGCGGCCGCCTCTGAACTCGACGCCTTCCTTGAAGCCATGGAAGAAGGAGCTCACCCCCAATATCAGCACCACGACCGAGATGACATAAGCCACTTTCCGGTATTCGATGAATTTAAACGAGGCATGTTTGAAGATGCGGCGGGAGAGGGGCGTGAAATATTTAAAGTGACGGTTCTTATTGGTATAGAAGTCCGTTACCAGTCTGGATACCAGGATACCGCAGAAGAGGGACAGGATGATACCCAGGATCTGCGTGGTAGCAAAACCTAACACCGGGCCCAATCCGAAATAGAAAAGGATCAGGGCCGTGAGCAGGGTAGTGACGTGAGCATCCAACACCGGCGCCAGCGATCTTTTGTAACCGTCACTGACAGCCAGCGGGTAGCTCTTACCCCTGGTAAGTTCTTCCTTGATACGCTCGAATATGATAACGTTGGTGTCTACCGCCATACCAATGGTAAGGACGAGACCCGCGATACCTGGAGCTGTAAGGGTGGCATGCAGGGCGCTCAGCACACCGATGGTAAAGAGCAGGTTTAATATCAATGCGATATTGGCAACCCAGCCGGCCGTGTTGTAATAGACCAGCATCAGGGTGAAGATCACGAGGAACGAGATGACGAAGGCCATCATACCACCGTGAACAGCTTCCTGGCCAATGGTAGGTCCTACCACCTGCTCCGATACGATCTTGGCAGGGGCATCCAGCTTCCCGGATTTAAGGATGTTGGCAAGGTCCTGGGCATCCTGGACGCTGTGGGAGCTATTACGTCCCATGGTGATCTTGGAGGTGCCGCCTGTGATCGGTTCGTTGACATACGGGGCGGAATATACGATGTCATCGAGTACGATAGCGATGGGCTTGCCGGTGTTCTTGGTCGTCATGTCGGCCCAGGCTTTGGCGCCTTGCTTGTTCATGGTCATATCTACGATGACCTCGCTGGTCATAGGATCGAAATCCTGTCTGGCATCCTCGATGGCGCTACCTTCTACGCGCGCTTTATCCGTACCCGGCAAAGTCTTGATGGCATATAAAAGCACGGCGGAGGCCACCTTGCCGTCGTCGTCCACTTCCGGCTTGCTGTAGACGAATTTCAGGTCCTGGGGGAAGCTATTGCGGACAATGGGATCGTTTAGCCAGCGGTTGACCGTTGCCGTATCTTTCAAGGCTACGGCAGCCAAATAAGGCTCGTAACGGGCCTGTCCCGTTTTGGGGTCCTGCCGTGCCTGCGCAAACTGGATCACCCGTTGGTTTAACAGCGGATGGGCGTTAGGACCGGTAGCAGAATCTTTGTCTGCTGTCGTGTCGCCGGCACCCCTGAGAGAATCCCGGCGCCGGATGGCGACGCTGTCCTCTTTTATGCCATTGAGCTCGTTCGCTAATACCTTATCGGCATTTGTGAAGGAGGTAGCCAGCTCGCTGAGATTGTATACTTCCCAAAACTGAAGGTTGGCGGTGGACTGAAGATATTTACGCACTCTCTCCGGGTCGGTGGCGCCGGCCAGTTCGACGGCAATGACGCCTCTGTTCTGGTCCAGGCTGATGCTGGGCTGGGCAACCCCGAACTGGTCGATACGGGTCTGCAATACCTTAAAGGTCTGCGTCATGGCAGCATTGGCCATGTCATGCAGATAGGAGACAACAGATTCATCCGAAGCATCGAACTTTAGCTTATTACGATTGGCATTGGCGAACAGGGGCGCCAGCTTGCCAGTGGGGTTGATCTCTTTATAGGACTGAGCAAACAGATCCACCAGGTTGCTGGAGCTGGAGACCTTCTTTTGATTGGCAAGATTGAGCGCTTTCAGCAGCTGACCATCACGGGGATTGTTGGACAGGTTCTTGATGAGTCCATCCAGCGCTACATCCAACGTCACACTGATACCGCCCTGGAGGTCGAGACCCAGCAGGAGCTCGCTTTCCTTTGATTTCTGATAAGTAGTGCCCCACCAGGTGATCTTGTTATCCTTCGTGCTGTCTAACAGCTCGCGTTTGCGTTGACTGAACAGCTGATCCAATGTATCCTGGTACAATGCTCTCGCTTCTTTGTCGGCGGGATATTTTTGAGCAGCGCTTACGGGGTAGATCCGGTTGACATAGCTCTTGGCTTTGGCTTCCATCGCAGACTCATGCTTGTTGACAAACCAAGTGAAGGATAATTGGTACAGTGAAATGATGATCAATAAAGCAGCAAAAATACTTACCAGTGCTCTCATTGGAAGTTTCGTTTGTTTTTTAAGAATCGCAAATATAGGTTTTAGTTTGGTTTACGCCGGATGTCTTTTGCGAATTTTAGCCCTAAAACCCTTTGCGGATACTAATTCTGTTAGTAGAATGGCAAAAATGACCTCCCGGAACAACCAAATTATGGAAATTATTTACCGTACAACTGCCGCCTTATGGTTACCTTTGCACCCGCAATTCTGTGTAATATATCTATATAAACTATGCAATTATCATCCATTCTTTCCCGGTTTGCCGAACCGGAAACCTTGAAAATGGCCAAGCTGGGCCGCGAATTAAGAGCGAAAGGCATCGACGTTATTGACCTGAGTCTGGGAGAGCCCGATTTTGACACTCCCACGCATATAAAGGATGCCGCGAAGAAGGCCATCGATGATAACTGGAGCCATTATACACCCGTATCGGGCTATCTGGACCTGCGGGAGGCCATTTGCACCAAGTTCAAAAGAGATAACAACCTGGATTACAAGCCCGAGAACATAGTCGTCAGCACAGGCGCCAAGCAGTCCCTGGCCAATGTCATCCTTGCCCTGGTGGATGAAGGGGATGAGGTGATCATACCCACCCCTTACTGGGTGACCTATTCCGAGCTGGTGAAGATCGCCCGTGGCAAGGTCGTGGAAGTACATACTCCTTCGGACAGCTTTAAGATCACTCCCGCTCAATTAGAGGCTTCCATCACCCCCAAGACCAAAGCATTCCTCTTCTCCTCTCCCTGTAACCCCTCCGGGGCCGTATACAGCAAGGCCGAGCTGGAAGCGCTGGCCGCCGTCTTCCGCAAATACCCCAACATAGTCATCCTTTCCGATGAGATCTATGAATACATCAATTTCAGCGGCAAGCACGAAAGTATTGCCCAGTTCAGCGATCTGAAGGACCGTATCGTGATCATCAACGGTCTTAGCAAGGGTTTTGCCATGACAGGATGGCGTTTGGGTTATACCGCCTCCAACGTGGAAATAGCAAAGGCCTGCGAAAAGCTGCAGGGACAATTCACCAGCGGGACCAATTCCATCGCCCAAAAATCTGCTGTCGTAGCCCTGACCGCCGATCTTACGCCCAGCATGGATATGGTAAAGGAATTTACCAACCGCAGGAAGAAGACCCTCGAGCTCGTAAAAGCTGTTCCAGGGCTGAAATGTTTTGAGCCGCAGGGAGCATTCTATATCTTCCCGGATGTATCCGCCTATTATGGCAAGTCCGATGGGACCACGACCATAAAGAATTCAGCCGACTTCAGCATGTACCTGCTGAATACCGCCCACGTCTCCTCCGTAATGGGAGATGCTTTTGGCGAGCCTGCCTGCGTACGATTCTCTTTTGCCAATAGCATGGGGAATATCGAGAAAGCATGGGCCAGGATCAAGGACGCGCTGGCAAAGCTGAAATAAATTGAAATAGATTATAACGCCGCTGCTGCCCGTTGCAGCAGCTGTTCGTGAAGGGACAGCACCTGAGGTATCACCGGGTGCTGTTCGTCGTTATAGATCACGGCATCACACAGTTTCATTTTGATGTCCTCATCGATCTGGTTCTTCATGCGCTGAAGGACCTCTTCCCGGGTGAGCTTGTCGCGTTGGAGGACGCGATACATTCGAAGGGTGGGGGGCGCAAACACTCCAATGACAAAGTCGAGGTGTCTCACCGAGTCGCTCTCAAAGATCAGGGCCGCCTCGCGGATGGCATAGGGGGCACGGCCTGCTTGCTGCTCCATCCACTGTTCCCCCGCGGCGATGGTGGCGGGGTGGACCAGGGAATTCAGTAAGGCAAGCTTTTCGGTGTCGGTGAACACCTGGGCCGCCAGGTAGGAGCGATTGAGCTGCCGGCCTGTGTAAGCTTCGGCCCCGAAATGATGGATGATCTGCTGCCGGAGCACCGGGTCTTCGGTCATGACCCTTTTTGCCTCCCTGTCAGCATAGGCCACCGGGATACCCAGCACCTCGAAGACACCTGCTACGGTGCTTTTACCCGACCCGATGCCGCCTGTTAGACCGACCCTTAACATACTTTATAATATAAAAGCCCCGCGGGAGCGGGGCTGTCGTTTATTTTTTGTCAGCTGTTGCTGCGGTCTTGTTCAGAGCTTGTGTCCATTCTATGGAAATGGCGCTTTTCTCGATCTTCAGATAGCTGCCGGGGCTGGTCTCGATCAGAAGGGTCGAATCGTCATTTACCTTATTCACCGTGCCATGGATACCAGCGATGGTCACGATCTTGTCACCTTTCTGCAGTTCCTCCTGGAATTTCTTGGCCAGCTTGGCTTTCTTTTGTTGCGGGCGTATCATAAAGAAGTAGAACACCAGGATCATACCCCCTAATAAGAACAGGGTATAGCTGTTGCCTTGTCCTGCTCCCGGAGCTCCTTGTAATAAAACCACTAATTGAGTCATTGTGTATGGATGTTTGTTTGAATAATCGGATCCTATGAAGCTTTTTTCTCTACCTCTACGACAAATTGCAGAGGATGGGGCGCGTCTTTCATGTTGGCGAAGACATTAAGCGTCTTGTGATTGATGCCGACATGGTTCAGGCTATTGAAGGTGGCTTTGATCTGGCCTTCTGCGCCGGGGGGAATAGGTTCCCTGGGCTGCTCCGCCACCGTGCAGCCACAGCTGGGCTGTACCCTTTCGATGACCAACGGTTTGCTCCCCGCATTGCGAAATCGGAAAGACACTTCCAACTGCTGTCCCTCCTGTATCTTGCCGAAATCCCTCGTGGAATCCAGCCATTCCACCGTTGTGAACTGTGCGGAGTCTCTGGTAGTGGAGGTCGTGGCAGCTGTTGCAGCCTTCTTGTCATTGCTCTGACAGCTGATGATCAGGATCGCGACTAATACGGCGCTGGCAATTCGACGCATGGGTAATTTTTTTGCAAACCTAAGGGTTTGCCTTGAAATTGATCTTATGCATTTTTTCGTCCCTTACAAGATCCTTATGGATATTGTCCAGGATACCATTGACAAACTGACCGCTTTGTGGGGTACTGTACTCCTTGGCCAGATCGATGTATTCATTGATGGTGACCTTGGGGGGGATCGTTTCGAAATAAAGGAATTCGGAAACCCCCATTTGCATCAGGATCATATCCAGGGTAGCGATCCGCTCGGGGTCCCAGTTCTTCAGCTTGGGTTTGATAAGGTCCATCAGCACGTCCTTTTTATCCATCACCGTCTGAAGCAGTCCCTTGGCGAACTCCCATTTGTCCTTGCTGATGATCTCCTGGAAATTGAGCGACTGGGGTTTATTGATATAGCCCATTACCAGCTGGCAGACCATTTCACCGTCATCGTCCCAGTTGGTGAACAGCTCTTCGACATGGTTTTCGAAAAGTGCGTTTGGCAGCATCAGACCTGTGAAAATAAATTCCAAAATAGCTTTTTCGGTCTTTTTTTCCCTTCCCGCCTCGCTGATATATTGTTTGTATTCCTCCGTTGTTACCAGTTCCTGGTAAAGACGCTTGATCAGCTCGTTATTATCCTGCAAATGTGGCTTATCCACACCCATCGCCTTTTGCCAGCTCGCGTCCTCCAGTATCTTCCAAAGGTATTCGTTGCCTGCCAGCTTTATATTGACATTGAGGTCCTGTTCGTTGGGGATGTATTTGGATGACCTGATCCGGCTGTCCGTCTCGGCATACCGGGCCACTTCCGTGACGAAATAGATAAGATAGATAAGTAACTGCCTGGTCTGGTCAAAATGCTTTTGTAAAATCCGTACGTGTTCGCCCGGTTTGACGGTCTGCTCCTGTGCTTCCAGGGTATATAAGGTCTGCATCACTTTTACCCTGATATTTCTTCTGCTGATCATTATAATAAGAACTTTGTTAGCGGCTGCAAATATACGGATTTACCGGGCTCGGGGAGAAATTGATAAAACCCCAAATCCATTGACGCTTATCTATTCCGTTGAGTCCCAGGTGGTCCAAAAGTAGCCTTTTTGACAGTTATTTATAAAACCCCGCCAGGAAGCGGGGTTTTTTGTTATGAAAAAATGACATATTCTGTAAAAATGGCCTTGCTTGAGGGTTTGGTATAAAATTCGCCTAACTTCGCCGTCCGAACTTTTCATTCGGAAATCTTTCAAATAAAACCAATAAAATAAGACGACTATGGGCAAAAAGTTAAACGTTACCCCGCTTGCTGATAGGGTAATAGTGAAGCCAGCTCCCGCTGAAGAAAAAACTGCCGGTGGCATTATCATTCCAGACACGGCCAAAGAAAAGCCGCAGCGCGGTACTGTTGTAGCCGCAGGTCCTGGTAAAAAAGACGAGCCAGTGACTGTAAAGATCGGTGACACCGTCCTGTATGGCAAATATGCCGGTACGGAGATCCAGATCGAAGGCGACGATTTCCTTATCATGAGGGAGTCCGATATTCTTGCTATCGTTTAATTCATTATATCATTATTCTTAAACATCCCTCTCGGCAACGGGAGATCAATTAAAATAATTATGGCAAAACAACTTTTCTTCGATATCGAAGCCCGCAACAAAATGAAGAAGGGCGTTGATACCCTGGCAAATGCTGTTAAGGTTACTTTAGGTCCCAAAGGACGTAACGTAGTGTTGGAAAAGAAATTCGGCGCTCCTTCCGTAACGAAGGATGGCGTCACCGTAGCGAAAGAAATAGAACTGGAAGACCCCATCGAGAATATGGGCGCCCAGATGGTAAAGGAAGTAGCTTCCAAGACCGCAGACATTGCCGGTGACGGAACCACTACCGCTACCGTACTGGCTCAGTCCATCATTAGCGAAGGTCTGAAGAACGTAGCAGCAGGCGCCAATCCCATGGACCTGAAGCGCGGTATCGACAAGGCTGTAGAAAAAGTAGTCGCTAATCTCAACAGCCAGTCCCAGACCATCGGCAACGACAAGAACAAGATCGAGCAGGTAGCTGCTATCTCCGCCAATAACGACAACGCCATCGGAAAGCTCATCGCACAGGCCTTTGGCAAAGTGGGCAAGGAAGGTGTTATCACTGTAGAAGAAGCTAAAGGCACCGACACTACCGTTGACGTAGTAGAAGGTATGCAATTCGACAGAGGATATCTCTCCGCCTATTTCGTTACCAACAGCGAAAAGATGGAAGCCGAGCTGCAGAATCCCTATATTCTTATCTATGACAAAAAGATCTCCGCTATGAAGGATATCCTTCATATTCTGGAGAAAGTAGCCCAGAGCGGCCGTCCTCTGCTGATCATCGCAGAAGACCTGGAAGGCGAAGCACTGGCTACCCTCGTAGTAAACAAGCTGCGCGGTACGATCAAGGTGGCTGCTGTAAAGGCTCCGGGCTTTGGCGACCGTCGTAAGGAAATGCTCCAGGATATCGCTATCCTTACCAAGGGCATCGTTATCAGCGAGGAACAGGGTTACAAGCTGGAAGGCGCCGACCTGAGCTATCTGGGTACCGCTGCCAGCGTAACCATCGATAAAGACAACACGACTGTCGTAGGCGGCAAAGGCAAAAAGGAAGACATCCTTGCACGTGTCAACCAGATCAAGGCTCAGATCGAGACTACTACTTCCGATTACGATAAAGAGAAATTACAGGAACGTCTGGCCAAACTCGCCGGCGGTGTTGCAGTTCTCTATGTAGGTGCAGCCACCGAAGTTGAAATGAAGGAAAAGAAGGACCGTGTAGACGACGCCCTGCATGCTACCCGCGCTGCAGTTGAAGAAGGTATCGTACCCGGTGGCGGTGTAGCTTACATCCGTGCCATCGAGTCCCTGGAAAAGCTGAAAGGCGGCAACGAGGATGAGACCACTGGTATCGCTATCGTAAAACGCGCTATCGAAGAACCCCTGCGCCAGATCGTGGCTAACAGCGGCATCGAAGGCAGCATCGTAGTACAGAAAGTGAAAGAAGGTAAAGCCGACTTTGGCTTCAACGCCCGCACCGAAGTATTCGAAAACCTGCTGAAGGCTGGTGTTATCGACCCCACCAAGGTAACCCGCATCGCACTGGAAAATGCAGCTTCTATCGCTGGTATGGTGTTGACCACCGAGTGTGTCATCGCCGACAAGCCCAAGAAAGAAGAAGGTCATGCACATCCGGGCGGCGCTCCTGGTATGGGTGGAATGGATTATTAATCAATCCTTTTCAGTATATGAAAGGCCCGGCATCCGCCGGGCCTTTTTGTTATCCGCCAGCCGATCTGTGATCGGCTTTGTTACGTATATATTTTATGCCCCTGGCGAAGAAAATAGCGTTGATCATTGGCGGCTGTATCCTTTTTGGAGGTAGAAAGGCCCCGATGCAGGACCCCCTGACCTATCTGGCCCTGGGAGACAGCTATACCATCGGGCAATCCGTCAGCGAGGATGATCGATATCCGACGCAGGTGGTGCGCAGGCTCAGGAGCGATGGCTTCTATTACACCGCGCCTGACATTATTGCGGCTACAGGATGGACAACGGGTGACTTGTTAAATGCCATGCCTGACAGCACTCTCGATCGCCCTCCAAACGGGCCAAAGGACAGACATTATCATGTCGTCAGCCTGCTCATCGGCGTGAACGATCAATACAGGGCTTACACCCAGTCGGAATACCGTACCCAGTTTACAGAGCTCTTACAGCGGTCCATACATCTGGCCGGTGACAATCCTTCCCACGTCATCGTCCTGTCCATTCCCGACTATTCCGTAACTCCTTTTGTCCAAGGCCGCGACAGGGCTTATATCGCCGCCCAGATCGACAGCTTCAATGTCATCAATAAGGAAGTTGCCATAAGTTACCATACGGCCTGGCTGGACATTACGGGTGAGAGCCGCAAGGCTGCATATGATCCTTCGCTCATAGCCAGCGACAGCCTGCATTTTTCCGGTAAGGAATATGCTATCTGGGCGGAAATGATGGAGCCCGTCATGAGGGCTGTACGCTAGAACTTGAACCCCACTGTCAGAAGCAAGGTTCCGCTAAGCTGTTTCAGCGAAGACACTACATTGTTCTTATCCGATAAAAGATAGGGGAAGTTGACGTCCCTGGAAATGCAGGCGACAAAGGCCAGGTCCACAAACATGCCCGCATCGCGCCAGCCGCCGCCGGTGGTTAAAAAGAGCTTGTCTGCCTTCAGCTCTTTACTGTCCTGGTAAGGGTTGGTATAATAGGCAGCGCCGAGACGTGCAAACCAGGTGTCGAACTTCATCTCGCTCCCCAGCCTCAATCCTAAATAATTCTTATATATACTTTTGATGGACGAGTTCACCGCATTGTAATAGCTGTCCGATCCGTCCGAACCATCCGTATTCGCCGGCTTGAAATGCGAGCTTTTGGTGGTTACGTATTCCACATCCGCCGTAATAAATCCTTTTTGTGACTTTATGTCTTGTTCACCTCCGCCGAAAAGATAGCTGCCGCTGGCGATAAATCTCCAGGGAGTATAGAGATTGTAATTGACAGTATTGGCTGGTCCGTAGGTGGCATCGAGCTGGTCCGAGGTCACCTGTTGCGGGACAGAGTAGGCTTCCAGGTTAGTGTTCATGGAGCTATGGATCTTATCCGAGACCCCGATGACGCTGGGAGTATGGATGGCAAGACCCAGCCTTACCGCATTGGTAGGAGCAAAGATCAATCCCAGCTTGGCATTGAGACCAAAGCCCTTGGAAGTATATTTCTCCGTATAAGTATAAGATTGGAAATCGTTGTTCGTATTGCCGGAGGCATCGACCTCGCGGTAGGTCTGCTCCCGCGTATAGCTTAGGATCGGGATACCGATGCCACCCCCGATAAACCATTTGCCTGCGATGCCTGTAGCAAGGTTCAGCGCTATCTCCGTAATACCGCCCCTGGTGCGCAGATCATTCTGCTGCTTCAGCAGTCCTGCTTTCTGTGGCTGGGCGATCACCTGGAGCTGTCCATTGACCGTGGCCGTGTCGATGAGATAGGTATAGAGCGCTTCACGGGTACCGTACGAGTACAATCCCGGCGTCCCAATGGCCTTGTCGATATTCGGTTCGCTGCCATACGCGAATTCTTCCGCATATTGTTCGGCCCCCGAGCTGTAGCTATTGAGCCCCTCGTAGGATATGTGCTGGTTGAAATTGGCTGTCCGGTTGACAGCAATGGAAAAAACGCTGTTATTGCCATTGTATCCGGTATGACCCGTGACAAACCCACTGACCCCCAGGTTGAAATGGGAGGCCGTATAACCGCTGTTGTTCGTGTTGAGATAACTGGCCTTGTTCTGCAGCAGCTGCCATCCCGGGCTCAGTACGATCTCCCGGGTCCTGTAAAACCCCAGACCCGCCGGGTTGACAAAATTGGAGGATATTTCGCCGCCAAGGGAACCCATGGCGCCGCCGATGGCCTGTTCGCGGGCTGTTCCACTGGGCGTCGTCCAGGAAACTCTAAGAGCATCTTCCGGCAATTGGGCAGTCAGTCGATGGCATACCAATATACCTATGAAAACAATAAGTCTTTTCATAATGATCATGAAATGGAGTAGGAAATAATACCGGGATTAGTGCCTCACGGGCCTGGCGCCACCACCACCTCCTCCACCACCGCCGGAAGGAGGGGGAGAGTAGCTTCTTACGGGCTGGCTGCTAAAGCTTCCGGAATTGGAGCTGGGTCTTGTCGAGTAGCTCGAATTCACATTGGGCGAGGAAGATGAAGGCCTGTAGTAGCCGTTATTCCCATTGCTGTAGCCGTTGACATACCTGTTGCCCGTTCCGCGGGACTGCAATTCACGGGAATATGCCGTGGGGGCGGGGCGATATGTCTGGTTGTTGCTATTGGTGACCCTTGTAGCCAGGCCGTTGCGATAGCTTGTACCATTGAACGCGCGCAGGTGAGTATAAACGTTGTTGTTATAAGTAGATCCTTTCACTACGATGACGCCTCCGCCATAATAAGGATTGTAGAAATAAGGATTATACCAGCTGTTCCACATAAAATAGCTGTTCCAGGCAAAATAGGGATCTCCGAATCCGAGTCCCAATCCATAGTAGGACCCATAGAGCGGATAACCATAGCCATATCCCATGGAATAGTAGGGGCTTATAGCTGCGGGGGCATAGTAGGAATCGTAAGCGTTGTAATCGTCGAAATAGGACCAGCGGGCTTCGTCCTGGGCTTTCATCCGGACATAATTGTCGCTGGGGGCCGTGCTGTAGTATTCTCCATTGGATCCCGTGCGGGAATTGCGGGGGCTGTAGTATCCGGCATCTTCATCGGATGCAGCGGCGGCAACAGTTTTGGATCCGGGGGAATAATAGACATCGTCCGGTGTTTGTGCTGCCTTCCGTGAAGAAGAGCAACTGCTCATCAGGATAAGACCAACGGCCAGGAAGGGAAGTATGTGTCTCATGGCGAAAGCATTTAGTGTTTTTCGGATGAAGTTGCTACCTTCGCGCAACTTAACATCGTGTTAAAGTAAAGTTACGATAAATAATCAGCGTTAATAACGAATTGTGATGGATAATTGTTAAAACCTGATTAATAATAGCAGTTTATGAGCAAAGAAATTACAAGCCGGGCAGCGAATTATTCAGAGTGGTACAATGACTTGATCGTCAAGGGCAACCTGGCGGACCATTCCGGGGTCAAGGGTTGCATGGTAATAAAGCCTTATGGGTTTGCCCTTTGGGAGAATATGCGCGATCAGCTGGACAGGATGTTCAAGGATACGGGGCATGTGAACGCCTATTTTCCGCTGTTCATTCCCAAGAGCTTTCTCAGCAAGGAGGCCGCGCATGTGGAAGGCTTTGCCAAAGAATGTGCCGTGGTGACGCACTACCGGCTCAAGAACGATCCCAATGGGGGAGGGGTGATCGTAGACCCCGAGGCCAAACTGGAAGAAGAGCTTATCGTTCGTCCCACCAGCGAGACCATTATCTGGAATACCTATAAAGGCTGGATCCGCAGCTACCGGGACCTGCCATTGCTGATCAACCAGTGGGCCAATGTCGTAAGATGGGAAATGAGGACCCGGCTCTTCCTCCGCACCGCGGAATTCCTCTGGCAGGAAGGGCATACCGCCCATGCTACCGCCGAGGAGGCGATAGCTGAAGCTCAACAAATGCTGGAAGTCTATGCCACTTTTGCCGAGGAATATATGGCCGTACCCGTTATCCGGGGCATCAAGACGGAGAGCGAAAGGTTTGCCGGCGCCGTCGACACCTATTGCATTGAGGCGCTGATGCAGGATGGAAAGGCGCTCCAGGCAGGGACTTCCCACTTCTTAGGTCAGAATTTTGCCAAAGCCTTCGACGTAAAGTTCTCCGATAAGGATAACAAGCTGGACTATGTATGGGCTACCAGCTGGGGTGTAAGTACCCGTCTCATCGGGGGGCTGGTCATGGCGCACAGTGATGATGAGGGGCTGATATTGCCCCCCCGTATTGCACCACTGCAGGCCGTCATCGTCCCCATCTATAAAGGCGAAGAGAAAAAGGATCAGCTGGATGCCAAAGGGAAGGAGCTGATGGCGCAGCTCAAGGCTGCCGGCGTCCGTGTCAAATACGACGATAACGATAATGCACGTCCGGGCTGGAAGTTCGCGGAATATGAAATGAAGGGGGTGCCCGTACGGATCGCCATGGGGCTTCGCGACCTGGAGAACCAGGTTGTCGAGATCGCGCGCCGCGATACAAGGGAAAAGACGTCCGTTCCCATGGAAGGGCTTGCTGCCTATGTTGCAAATTTATTGGAGACTATCCAAAAAGCCATGTACGATAAGGCCCTGGCCTTCCGGAGCGAGCGTATTACCCGGGTCGATACCTGGGACGAATTTGAAAAAGTGCTGAATGGGAAAGGGGGATTCATATCGGCCCATTGGGATGGCACAGCTGCTACGGAAGAGGCTATCAAGGACAAGACCAAGGCAACCATCCGTTGTATCCCGTTGAACAACCCTGCCGAAGAAGGGAAATGTATTTTGACGGGGAAGCCGAGCAAGCAGCGGGTGCTTTTTGCAATAGCTTATTAGACAGGATTTTATACAAAGGTTGCCCTATTGCATTGGGAAATACGTGAAGATCGTTATGTATCGCCGGCCATTTTTTTTACTTTCGGCCAACTGTTAATAAAACAATATTCCAATGGAAACAAATGCAACCTCCAGCCTTTTCGAACTTCAGGTCGATCATGAGTCGACTGCCTATCTCAAAGAAGCAGCCCGTTGGGCCAAATTCCTGGCCATAGTGGGATTTATTTTCTGTGGGCTTTTTGCGATATTTGGTCTCTTCGCAGGCTCGCTGATTGGCCGCATGTATTCTTCGGTAGGCGTAGGTCAGTCAGGTGCTATGGGCGGCGCATTCTTCTCCATCGTATATATCCTCATAGCCCTGCTATACTTTTTCCCTTGTCTCTACACATTCAATTTTGCCAAAAAAATGCAGGTGGCGTTGGCTTCCAATGACCAGGCACAGCTGAATCAATCTTTCAGGAACCTGAAGGCATGCTATCGCTTTTTAGGCATATTGATGGTCATCTGTCTTAGCCTTTGGGGGCTTGGAATTATTTTCGCTATCATCGGCGCGGCATTCCGCTAACCGGGTCGATCACTGCGTAGCGTAGTAATTGTAATCCTTCAGCAGCGTTTCGAGAAATTCCAGCGAATCCTGATCACTGGAGATATTCAGTTTTGCTTTTATCCTTTCTCCGATGCGCATGGAAAGATCATAATCGCTTTTTTTCCGCACGGTGCCGATAATGCTTTTCAGGGTATTGATGTCCTTGTCGGTGAGCTGCATTACCTGGGGGAACCGGGGCTGGTAATTGCTTTCCAGCTCCGTGAATACGGTATCTTCCCAGGAAGTATGCGTTTTGGTATCGATGACGATGGTGCCGGCGACCAGGTCCCCGATGCGTTGGGTAAGAGGTGTAGCCAGCACGCAGACAAGGCCTGAAAAGAGGAAGATCGCAAACCACCAGTCCAGCGCTCCAAACTGGATAAAACCCAGAAGCCAAATGGGAAAATCAGCCAGCCGGAACGCCCACCGCATGAGGTACTGGCTAAGGGAAGGCTGTCCTCCATCGGTGGTGATCACCTTTATCCCCAGGGCCTTTTTCCCCACGCTCTGACCGTTAAGGGTTATCTCGCAGATCAGGTGATAGAACAGGGGAGGCAGGCCTAATAATACCATGGCCCATTGCTCGTCATCATCCCAGTTCAGGGCATCCACCATCTTGCGAAGGAAATAATAATAGCCGATAAAGATAGTAAGGTCGATCAGCCAGGCAAACATCCGCTTGTGAAAGGGGGTGATGGCAAATTCCACCTCTATATTGAAGCCGGTGTCTAATTTTACGATGGGCATACGGTGACTTCGGGATGGTAAAGAATAATTACTATATTGTATCCGTAAATATAAAGCTAAATCTTCCTACGTGCGAGAAGGACTTTTTATTAAAAAAAATATTGATAAGTGGAAAGGGTATCAATATGAGCCGACCTCCGATCCTGATGAAATGGCAGGACAGTTCACCGAGCTGGTGAACGATCTGGGCTATGCCAAGACATTTTACCCGCACAGCAAGGTGACGCAATATCTGAATGGACTGGCATCCCGTATCTACCTGGGGATATACCGTAACAAAAAAGAACAGGTATCCCGCATCCTTAATTTCTGGAAGGTGGAATTACCCCTTGTGATCAGACGGCATCACCGGGAGATATTGTATGCTTTTCTGATCTTTTTATTATTTGTCATTTTTGGGGCCTTTTCCACCGCCCACGATCAGACCTTTGTCAGGGGTGTATTGGGGGATCGGTATATGGATACCACGGAGGACAATATTGCCAAAGGCGATCCGTTTGGCATCTACAAATCGGGGTCCCAGGTCAATATGTTTGTCCAGATCGCGGCAAATAATATTGAAGTATCCTTTATGGTATTTATATGCGGGTTCATCGTGTCCATCGGCAGCGTCTGGCAGCTGTTCCTGAATGGCGTCATGTTAGGTGTTTTTCAATATTATTTCTTTTCAAAAGGATTGGGATGGCAATCCGTACTTGTCATCTGGATACATGGCACGCTGGAAATATCTTCCATTATCATAGCAGGAGCCGCGGGTTTTGTGCTGGGCAACAGCATTCTTTTCCCGGGTACGCACAAGCGATTATACTCACTGAAGCGGGGAGCAAAGGATGGTATAAAAATGATGATCGGGCTGATACCCATGTTCATCGTAGCTGCTTTTTTAGAAGGGTTTGTCACACGATATTCCGGTATGCCTATATGGCTTAGCATATCCATCCTGGCGGCTTCACTGACCTTTGTTATCTGGTACTTTATCATCTATCCACGCCGCCTAAGCTTAAAACTCTCCACAAACTAAACCCATGGGTTCCCGCCTGTACTTCCTGACCTTGACCTTACTGCTGATCGGGCTGCAAAGCCCGGCGCAGCGCCATGGGCGCCGGCATGAACAACGTGTCAGACATGCCAGCCGTCTGCCAGATTCCGTAAGTACTTCCGATGAGGAGATCAAGCCTTTTTCAGCCGACGATGTCAGTTCTTCCGGAAATAGTTCTTCCAGTAATAGCTCTTCCGGGCCCGCCAAGGTGGATTCCACCCAGAGCTCTGTACAGAACGTACCGGAAAATACAACCACCAACGTCGACACGGCGGCCAGCGAGACACCGGAACCTCTTGTCCTGCGTAGCATTCCCGACACGGCCATCCGCAATTGGAAGAACAGCCGCGATTTTGCCTATGCCAATGATCCCTCTTTATGGAAGAAGAAGCCGGAAGAGGGAGAGAGCCTGCTGCAACGGATCTTCAATAGCGATATTTTTCGCTGGCTTATCTATATACTTTTAGGCAGCATATTGCTTTATGCCCTGTACAAGATCATTTCGGAGAACAATCTTCGTTTTTTCTACCGGAAACCGGCCCGCCTCAAAGAGACCCCGCTGGAGGAGGCCGAACTGCCTGAAGAGGACCTGGATCAGTTGTTGAAGAAGGCAGTGGAAGGGAAAGAATACCGTATGGCTACCCGGTATCTTTATCTAAAGACCCTGCGGCATCTGGATCGGCTGGAATTGATCCGGTGGCATAGTCAGTCTACGGATGAGGAATACGTGCGGCAAATGGACACAAGACCACAGGGGGAACGCTTTCGCTGGCTTACCTCCGCCTATGAGCGGGTGTGGTATGGCAAGTTCCCGTTGGATGAGCACCAGTTTTCCCGGCTGTCACAATATTTTCAGGATTTTCATAATGCTGCCCGCCATCCCCAACATTCATGAACCTTATTAACGATATCTTCAGGGGGCTGAGAAGTCTGCGCGGCTGGACAGTGGCATCCATTCTTATCACATTGATGTCCTGTAACGATCAGGGCAGCACACCGAGCCAACGGGTGACGCTCTGGCGTAAAGATAAATTGCCTTATGGCACTTATATAGCTTATGAAAGCCTTCCCTATCTGTTCCCCAACGCCGAGATATCCGTCAATCGGAAGGATATAGCATCCCTGTCGCAAAAAGAGGGGAAGAAAGCGCTGATCTTCATCGGATATATTGCCGGGACCGATCCATCAGATATCAACGCGCTGCTGAACTTTGTAGGAGAAGGGAACCACGTTCTCATATCCGCATTTTCTTTCGGGGATACGCTGCTACGGGCATTGAATGTCAGAATGGGTAGAGACACTATAGGATATCCCAACAAAGACAGTCTGCGGCTCAGCGTATACCAGCCTGTCACGAATGATTCATTGTCCTATGCCTATCCCGGCTTTGCGTTTGACGGATGGGTCGACTCACTGGATAGCAAATATGCAACCGTGCTGGGCAGGGATGAAAAAGGACGCCCCGACCTGATCAAGTTCAGCTATAAGGGAGGAGGATCGATACTCCTGCATTTTGCTCCCATGGCGTTCACCAATTATTTCCTGCTTCATAAGAATAACAAGGCATACTATGACAATGTCCTTTCCTATATTCCGGAAAGCGTCAACGAGGTCATATGGGATGAGTCCTTCCGATACAACAGGCGAAAGAATTTTTCGACCCTGAATTATATGATGAGCCAGCGTTCGTTTGCCTGGGCCCTATCACTGCTATTGCTGTTGTTACTCCTTCTCTATCTGTTCGAATCCAAACGCAGGCAGAGGATAGTGCCCATTATAGCGCCCCTGCGCAATACGTCGCTGGACTTCGTGACGACCATCGGCCGGCTGTATTATCAGCGAAGGGATAACCAAAACCTGGCTGCCAAGATGGCGACCCACTTTCAGGACTATATCCGGACAAAATATAATATCCCTGTTCATCTTTCCGACCCGGCATTTGTCGAGCGTCTCTCTTACAGGACGGGCATCCATAAGGATTTCCTGCAAACGCTGGCGGGAGATATCCTTTATATGCAGCAAGGTGAGAGCGTAACGGATAGAGAACTGCTGGACTTGAACCAAAAATTGGACGAATTTTATAAACAAGCATAAAAATGGAAGAGAATCTTTTCGAACAACGGACCGACCTGAGCGCATTGCAACAGGCTGTCGGAGAGCTGCGGGCGGAGATAGGCAAAGTGATCGTAGGGCAGGAGCAAATGATCGAATTGTTGCTGGCAGGCATCCTGGCAGACGGACATATATTGATAGAAGGAGTACCTGGGGTGGCCAAGACGCTTACGGCAAAGTTGCTGAGCAGGGTCATTTCCGTAAACTTTTCACGTATACAGTTTACGCCCGACCTCATGCCCAGCGATGTCATCGGAACCTCCATCTTCAATCCCCGGGAAAATTCGTTCCAGTTCAAGCCGGGCCCCATTTTCAGCAATATCGTGCTCATCGATGAGATCAACAGGGCTCCTGCCAAGACCCAGTCGGCCCTTTTCGAGGTCATGCAGGAGAAGCAGATCACGGTGGACGGGCAGACATTTGTAATGCCGCCTCCTTTTATGGTCGTGGCTACACAAAACCCCATCGAACAGGAGGGGACCTATCACCTTCCGGAAGCGCAGCTGGACAGGTTTCTGTTCAAGATCAACGTGGGATATCCGACCCTGGAGCAGGAGTTCCGTATCGTATATGATCATCACCTCGCCGGGACGGAACAACGTATAGATCATGTACAGCCTGTGCTATCGGCCCATCGTATAGATGAACTACGCAAGCAGGTACATGCGTTGGTAGTGGAAGAAAAACTGATACAGTTCATCACCTCCATCGTAGCCGCTACACGTAACCACAAATCGATATACCTGGGCGCGTCGCCACGCGCCAGCATCGGGATACTCAATGGGTCAAAGGCCCTGGCAGCCATGCGGGGACGTGACTTTGTCATACCGGACGATATTGTGTATATAGTGCCTGCTGTCCTCCGTCACCGGCTGGTACTCACTCCCGAAAAAGAAATGGAAGGTGCGTCCACGGATGACGTTATTGGAGAAATCATTCAATCTATTGAAATACCACGGTAAATGCTCCGGCGATTCTACAAATCTCTCTTTATTTCCCGTCGTTGGTACTGGCTGTTCGTGTCAGTGATCCTTCTTTTTATCCTGTCCTTTGGCATCAGTCTTTTATTTACGATCGCCCAGCTGTTGCTGCTCTTTGTGGTGGTGACGAGTATGCTGGATTACCTGATCCTCTTCACCCGGAAGGATCCCGTCCTTGTTCAGCGGGAACTATCCGACAGGTTCAGCAATGGAGATCAGAACCCCGTGAAGCTTGTAGTGATCAATCAATATCCTTTCCGCATCCGTTACCGTATCATCGATGAGCTCCCGGATCAGTTCCAGCGAAGGGACTTTCGTTTGGATGGCGAGCTCCGGCCGGGTGAAACAACAGAGCTGTTCTATGAGCTGAGACCGACTGAGCGCGGCGAATATATCTTTCATGACATCAATGTATTTATCAAGAGCCCTTTTGGACTGGTGGTCAGGCGTAAGATACTACCGTCGAAAAAGATGGTAAAGGTCCTGCCTTCCTACCTTGCCCTCCGGCAATTCGAGCTGCTGGCAGCATCGCACAACCTGGCGGAGAGCGGAAGTAAAAGGGTGCGCAGACAAGGTCAGAGCCTGGAGTTCGAACAAATAAAGGAATATGTGATAGGGGACGATATCCGCAATATCAACTGGAAGGCGACAGCCCGTAAAGGCGGCCAGTTGATGGTGAACAACTACACCGATGAGAAAAGCCAGCAGGTCTATTGTGTTGTCGACAAGGGACGTGTTATGAAAATGCCTTTTGACGGCATGAGTCTGTTGGATTATGCCATCAATGCCACGCTGATCCTCTCCCGGGTGGCGCTTATCAAACAGGACAAGGCAGGGATAGTGACGTTCGGGGATCAGATAGGGACATATCTTCCTGCCGGTCGCCGCGCAATGCAAATGACGAATATCCTTGAAATATTATATAACCAGCAGACCCGGTTTCACGAGACGGACTATGAAAAGCTGCATGCCCTGGTCCGTACTCGCATCACCCAACGAAGCCTTATCGTGCTGTTCACGAATTTCGAGTCCCTCTCCGGCCTGAAAAGAGAACTGCCCTCCATCCGCGCCATCGCCAGGAATCACCTGCTGCTGGTGGTATTCTTTGAAAACACCGGCTTGAAGCAGATACAGACCTCGGGTACTGAGGATATTGAAGGCCTTTATATAAAGACCATCGCCGAAAAGTTCGCGTATGAAAAAAGACTTATCGTCAAAGAGCTGAACCAGCATGGCATTTTGACCATCCTCACCGCGCCGGAGAACCTTACCGTGCAGACAGTGAACAAATACCTGGAAATAAAGGCCCGGCAGGCCATTTGATGGTCCTGGTCGGCGCAATTGGCTATCTTTGCGCCGATGCAACAGAATCATATGGACAACAACCCTTTTGCCGGGGGGCAGGCTTTATTGATCGACAAGCCGCTGGACTGGACCTCTTTCGATGTAGTGCGGAAAATAAGAGGCATGGTAAAGATAAAAAAGGTAGGGCATGCCGGCACACTGGACCCTTTGGCCACCGGACTGCTTATCGTCTGCACAGGAAAATATACCAAGAGGATCAATGAGTACATGGCGCAGGAAAAAGAGTATACTGGCACGATCACTCTGGGCGCCACTACGCCTACATTCGACCTCGAAAGTGAACCGGAAAATTTTAAGGACATATCTTTTGTCACGCCTGAATTGCTGCAGCAGGCTGTTAGCCGGCTCACCGGCCCCATCGAGCAGGTACCGCCTATTCATTCAGCTATCAAAAAGGATGGTAAAAGAGTATACGAGTTGGCAAGAAAGGGTAAGGAAGTGAAACTGGACCCACGTCCCGTAATGATCCATGTATTCGAGATCACGAGCTTTAACTTACCCGTAGTGCAATTCCGGGTGGTGTGTTCCACGGGCACCTATATTCGCAGTCTTGCCAATGATCTGGGGGCTATCCTGGGCTGTGGCGGGCATCTCAGCAGTCTCTGCCGGACCCGTATCGGGGATTTCAGGCTGGAACAGGCGATGAATATGGAGCAGGCGGGAAAATATATCCGGGACAGCCTGGGATCCGCATAGGAGACCGTTGTCCGTCAGAATGGATAGTTGATACCCAATTGGAACTGACCGTCGCTAAGCCGCATTTTGTAGAACCATTTATCCGCATTTTCCAGGCGCTGGGGATCTCTCAATTTATAGGCCCAGTCAAACCGGATCAGGAAATAGTCGAAGTCCAGCCGGAGACCCGTGCCTGCGTCCACCGCAAATTCCTTAAAAAATCGGTTGAGCTGGAAGTCGCTGCCCACATCCCTTTTTGGGTTGGCCGTGTCCGTAAGGTGACGGTTCCATATATTGCCCGCATCCGCGTATAACGCGCTTTTGAGCTTGACGCCGAATATCGTCCCCAGCGGGAATCTGTATTCGATGTTGCCTTCCAGCTGGATATCCCCGAACCTGTCTAAATGTTTGGGCTGTGTGGTATAAAAAGTGGAGGAGCCCAATCCCAATTGCCGGATCTGCCAGCCCCGCATGCTATTGGGACCGCCGGCAAAAAATGCCTTGTAAAAGGGCAGCGTCTCCTCACTACCGCTGCCAGCCTTGCCATAGGCAATCCCTGCTCCTGCAAAGGCCCGCATGGCCAGCTCCGTGCGTTTGAAATCTATGTGATGACTGTATTCCACCTCGCCTTTGACAAAGCGCCAAAGGTCTCCTTTATCCAGCTCCTGTATGAGCCCGAGCACCGCCCCACTTTCCTCTGCGCTGATACGGAGGAAGTTGGTATGGATACCTTTTTTCCTCACCGAGCTATAGACGAACTGCATCCCCACGACAAGGCCGCTGCGGAAGGCCAGGTTCAGGGAGGGGAAACTGTCCAGGTACTTTTGAAAGCTGTCCGTCTTGAACAGCTTGGTATATTCGACATTGATCAGGTTGAAGAGATAGGACCGATTGCCCTTTGTCCATTGGTAGCCCCAGGATGTATTGATGGATTGTGCGGTAAAGAATTCTCGTCTATCCGTATAGGAAGCGTTTACGTTGAGCACGGAACGAAGGCTGTCCAATCTGCCTTCTTTGCGGACCAGCAGCCGCTTGACGAACTCCGGCGCTATCAGCCGGGGAACGGAGATGGTATGGGCGATACTGGCCTGGGTGGTCTGTATAAAGTTATCGCCCAATTCTACCCCTGCCCGCAGATTGGTGGTAGAGAGCACCGACTGGCGAAAGGTATTCCGGTTCTGCAGGGCGAAGTTGACGCCGATCCCAAAGAGATCTCCGACCGTGATGATATCCGCCGTATTGCGGCTGGCTTCCAGCCCCACCTGCAGATGTTGTTTCTTGTTGGGATAAAGACGCACCGCGGCATCCAGCAGGGAATCCGAACTGGTGGAAGGAGTAAAATTGACGGCTGCCTGCTGCCAGGCGCTCATCTGGCTGAAGCGGTTGAAGGTCCTGTCGGCATTGGACTGCTTGTACATGCGCCCCGGCCGCAGGTATACATTGTTAGCGATAAAAGAAGGCTTGAACCTGTCCGTACGGGAAATGATGGTAAGACCCCGGGCCGTGGTGGTATCGACGCTGCTGAGGGTAGCCGTATCTTCCAGTATTTGCAGGTCCGGATATACCGTGACATTCCCGATGTAATACTGACGGGTATGACCAGAGTCCTTGGGAGGGCGCTGCTCCATCACGACATTGATCGTGGGTTTCTCTCTCTTTCTCCGGAGCTTTTCCAGCAGGGCCGCCTGTTCGAAGGGGTCCAGTGTCGGATCGATGAGGGCGGCTACTACCGTATCTATAACAGCAACAAGGTCATCCTTGGTGAATTTGTAATATCCATTCTCGTGAAAAAGAGTGACCAGTCTGTCCCGCTCGTCCGAGATCAGCCTGTTCGAATAGGGCTCTCCTTTTTTGAGCAGGGATTGCCCTTTCGTCTGAAGGGCCAGCGCCTGCAGGGCAGGAGTATGCAGGTCAAAGCCAATGGAATCGAGGTGCATTTGCTTGCCCGGCCATACCCTGAAATCGATGCTCACCCGGTATTGATCCTTGATATGATTCTTTTTATGGACCGTATCTATGCGTACCGTATCCTTTATCGTCGTTGTATAATATCCCAAAGCGTTCAGCAGGACCACCATATAGCTGATGCTGCGACGCATATTGCTCGAATCGTAGGCTGGGGGATTGACGACCTTGGTATAAATACCGGCGATCGAGCTCTCCTGTGTACGCAGGCTGTCGTCCAGCTGATTTGACAGACGCAGCGCCAGGTCCTTTTTTTCACTACGGGGTATATCCCCTTCTACTTTTATATTTGTGTGATAAACAAAGGGCTTTCCGAACTGGTAGCCGGTCACATGATGGAATCCGGAGCAGGAGTACAGGAAAATGGACGCCGGGAATGCAATCAATAGGTAAAGGAGAGAAACACTAACTTGCCGGCGGTATCCCATAAAGAAATTAAACAAACCCGATAGGGGTCAACTTTTGTATATAAACGAAAAGCAATGCTTGCAAAATCGCAGGTCAAATATATTCAAAGTTTAGGCCAGAAAAAATTTCGTGATCAGGAGGGGGTATTTGTCGTAGAAGGACCCAAGATGGTGAAGGAGCTGTTGGCCGCGTCCAACCTGGACTTGGTGACCCTGGTCGGGGTTGCTTCTTTCCAGGAGGCCGGTATCCCTTTTACAGAGGTAAAGGAAAGCGAGCTTCAGCGGGTATCCTTCCTGTCGACCCCCAACCAGGTGCTGGCCGTATTCAGGAAACCCGTCTTTGAAGATCCGCGGTTTGAGGACAGCGTCAGCCTCGTGCTGGATGGTATCCAGGACCCCGGCAATCTCGGCACCATTGTCCGGATCGCGGACTGGTTTGGCATCCGCAGACTGGTATGTACTCCCGACAGCGCCGATGTCTTCAACCCCAAGGCCACCCAGTCCACCATGGGCAGCATCAGCCGTGTGCAGGTATTATATGAAGATCCCATAGGATGGATGGACCGGTATCCGGACCTGCCGGTTTATACTGCCGTGCTGGAAGGGAAAAGCATTTATGAACAGCCCGCCGTCCGGAAAGGGTGGATCGTCATCGGGAATGAATCCAGGGGTATCAGGGGAGAGTTGCTGCAGCGGGCTACCCATCCTATAACCATACCCAGGATCGGGCAGGCCGAATCGTTGAATGCGGCTGTCGCCACCGGGATCATCCTGTCGCACCTGGTAGGACGGTAGTAGTAGCTCACAACTGACAATTGCAGGTCAACGGAATTGAATGGCCCTGGCCGGCTGCATCTTCCGGACGACAATCGTAGGGATCATCAGTATGAGGAAGCTGATGAGAAAGGTCCCTCCATTCACTACTACAAAATGCCACCACTCCAGCCTGCCGATCGCCTTGGAGATAAAATAAGCTTCTTCGGGCATCGTAATAAAACCGTATTTATCCTGCAGCCAATAGATCAGCAGCGCGAAGGCGTTGCCGATGGCCATTCCAAAGAGCGTGATGATCGCGCCCTGGTAGAGGAATATTCTTTGTACCGAGGCGGTAGGGGCGCCGATGGCTTTCAGGATACCGATCATACGGGTACGTTCCAGCACCAGGATGATCAGACAGGTGACGAGGTTCAGCGTGGCGATGACCGTCATGATGATCAGCACGATGAGGATCGTGACGTCCTGCAGGTTCAGCCAGTCGAAGATGTTGGGGGTAATATCCATAAGGGTACGGCTGCTCCAGGCGACAGGCAACTCGTCATACAGGCGGGAGTTCACCGTATCCGCCATTCGATAGTCCTTGATAAAGACCTCATACCCGCTGATCTGATCCGGGGCCCAGTTATTCAATCGCTGGATCAGTTTCAGGTCTCCGATAGCCACCAGCTTGTCGAAATCCTCGATGCCTATCTTAAAGATACCCGCCACTGTCAGCTGTCTTACCCGTGGCGAGCCCTGGGGCTGGATAAAATAGATCAGGACCTTATCGCCGACCTTTAGCCTCAGCTGGTCGGCCATATAAGAGGAGATATTGATCTCGTTGCTGTAGCTGCTGTCGGGCCAGTGTATCCAGCGTCCGCTCTTCAGGAAGCCATCCATATTACTGAAATCATAGCCCTTTTGCACCCCCTTGAGCAATATCCCCTGGATGCCTTCGCTGCTGCGGAGGACGGCATTTTTGATGGCGTAAGCTCCTACGCTTTTTACATCCTTGTCGGCATGCAGGATGCGCAATACCGTATCATTTTCCGCCACAGGCAGCTCTTCAGCAATGGCTGCCCGGTTGGGCGCGGCATATTGTACGCGGATATGGCCCCAGAGACTAAATACCTTTTGGCCCACCGTATATTGAAAACCCTTTGTAAAGGCGAAGGTCAGCAACATAGCCGCTATGCTAATGGCAGTAGCCGTTATCGCCAGCCGGATAATGAATCGGGAAAATGATCGTTCCCGGTTGAAAGCCACACGCCGGGCGATAAATGCTGCTACGTTCATAGTTTGATAGCCAAAACTATAAAAGTTTTTGCTACATTGTCAAGCAATTCTTTCCCATGAAGTACCTATCGTTGTTTTTTGCCTGCAGCATGACGGTCCTGCTGACCGCCGCCCAGACGCCGGATTCCGTCTATGCTCCGAATATCCGGACGCCGCAGCTGTACAAGGCCGGCAATCAGCTCGGCTATCCCGTTCTCCACCTGAATGGCAATGATCAGCTGGAGCTTCATTTTGACGATGTGGATGGAGACGTAAAGAATTATTATTATACCTATCAGTTGTGCAATGCCGACTGGACCCCCGCCGTTGTCAGTGAGTTCGACTATATCCGGGGCTTCTCACAGGTGAGGGTCTCCAGCTACCAGGTATCCTCTGTGGCGTTGACGCATTACACCCATTACCAGGCCGTCCTGCCTGACCCGAGCTGTCTGCCCATTCACTCGGGCAATTATCTTGTCAAGGTCTTTCTCGATGCGGACACTTCCAAGCTCGTCTTTACCCGTCGCATGCTCGTGGCGGACAGGAAGATCACGATCGGAGCCGAGATCCTGCAGCCCTACGATCCTAACATTGCGCATACGCATCAGCGCCTTGTCTTTAAAGCAAATGCCACTGCGCTGAATCCTAACAATGCACTGGACCAGATCAAGGTCGTGATACTGCAAAATCGTCGATGGGACAATGCCATCCGGGATATCAAACCCACTTTTTATGTGAACAACAATCTGGACTACAACAGTGCTGATGGCATCGTATTTCCTGGCGGCAGCGAGTGGCGGTGGCTGGATCTGCAAAGCTTCCGGTATCAGAGCGACAGGGTGCAGAACGTGATCTACGGCAAGACGTCCACGGAAGTATTCCTGCGACCGGACGGCGACAGGAGCCGTCAGCCTTATTTATTCTATAAGGATTATAATGGGTTTTATTTTATACAGACCACTGAAAGCATCAACCCTTATTTTCAAACGGACTATGCCACCGTGCATTTCAATTTCACACCGCCGGATCATTCTCCCTGGCCTGATAAGGACATATATTTGCTGGCTAAATTTACAGGCGGTGGGCTCAACGACAGCACCCGGATGGTATTCAATGGGGAGAAGGGGAGGTATGAGCTGTCCTTCCAGATGAAGCAGGGGTACTACAGTTATGCGTATGTCACTGTCGACAGGGCGGACCCTGACCGTAAACCCTCTTTTGAATTCACCGAGGGCAATCACATCGAGACGGAAAATGAATACACGATACTCATGTATTACAGGGCGCTGGGAGCAAGGGCCGACGAATTGGTGGGAAGCGCGACCGTGAGCAGCCTCAATGTTTTCCGATGACCTATGCGGACCAAGGGTCCGCAGGCCCATCATTAGACGTGCAACGGGGATGGGATATTTTTTGGTGTAAACCATACCCGTTGCAATAAAAATTAGAAAAAATTTAAGCGGGTGTTAGCTGTTTATCTGTATCTTTGTGCCCGGCAAGTCTTATACGACCAGCTCCCGCTGAACCCCCCCAGGGCCGGAAGGCAGCAAGGGTAAGTGGTCGCAGCGGTGCGATGTAAGTAACTTGCCTTTTTTTATTTAGTGGACCTGGGGTCCGCAGGCCAATACTCCCGTAAAAGATAAATTTAAAAACCATGAAATTTTTCATTGATACCGCCGACCTGGCACAAATCAAAGAAGCAAACGATCTAGGCATTTTAGATGGGGTAACTACCAATCCTTCCCTGATGGCGAAAGTGGGTATCAAGGGCGAAGCCGCTGTTACCAATCATTACAAGACCATCGCAGAGCTGGTAGACGGAGATGTAAGCGCTGAAGTGGTATCTACTGAATTCAAGGACATCATCGAAGAAGGAAAGAAACTGGCCGCCATCCATCCGAACATCGTAGTAAAAGTGCCCATGATCAAGGATGGCATCAAGGCGCTGAAATGGTTTTCCGACAATGGTATCAAGACCAACTGTACGCTGGTATTTTCTGCAGGGCAGGCGATCCTGGCCGCCAAGGCAGGAGCCAGCTATGTATCTCCTTTTATCGGTCGCATCGACGATAGCAGCTGGGACGGCGTAGAGCTTATCGCACAGATCGCTCAGATATATGCCGTACAGGGTTTTGAGACGGAGATCCTGGCAGCCAGCATACGCAGTGCTTTGCATATTGTAAAGTGCGCCGAGGCGGGAGCCGATGTGTGTACTTCTCCGCTGGAGTCGATCCTGGGTCTTTTGAAACATCCGTTGACGGACATCGGGCTGGCTAAGTTCCTGGCCGATGCAAAGGCGTTCAAATAATCAAATGGTGGGCCGCAAGCCCGCTGTCAAATATTAAGCTGTCTTATACTGCAGGCTATAGGTGTCCCCCGGGGTGCTTATAGCCTGTAACGTTATATCCCTGCCAAGCCCCACTACTTCTCCGATAATAATAATAGACGGATGTGTCAGCTGATATTCCACCGCCATAGTGGGGAGCTGCTCCACGGTGCCCCGTGCTATTTTTTCTTCCGGCATCGAGGCGTAGTGGATGATGGCGGCTGGTGTCGAGCCCACGCCTTCTTCTCCATAAATAGCGGCTATTTCCTTCAGTTTCTTCATACCCATATAGATCACGATCGTGGCCTTGCTTTTCATGGCGAGCCTCAGGTCATTGGATAGTTCCCCATCTTTCTTCGTACCCGTAATAACCCAGATGCTTTCGCTGAGATGACGATGTGTCAGCGGGATGGCCGAAAGCCCTGCCGCTTGCATGCTGCTGATACCGGGGATATAGGATACCGCAATGCCCTGCTGACGGGCAAATATCACTTCTTCAAAGCCCCGTCCAAAGATAAAGGGGTCGCCGCCCTTGAGACGGACGACCTTGCCTGCCGTAAAGGCTTTTTCCTTTATCAGGGCGTGAATAGTCTCCTGGGGGGTATATTCTCCATAAGGGAGCTTGCCTACATATATCTTTTCGCAGGATGGAGAGGCCCAGTCCAATAGTGCGGTATTGCACAGGTTGTCATACAGGATGACAGATGCCTCCTGAAGAATCCTGCATGCTTTGAGCGTGATCAGCTCCGGATCGCCCGGTCCGGCGCCTATCAATATCAGTTCGGGACGGATATTTGGAGAAATTACATGCATATAATATATTTATATACGAAACTATTACACAATTTAACCAAAAAAATCAGGTTAATTAATATATTTTATGATATAAATAATATTTATAACGAAAAAATTCCGTATACTTGTATAAGTATACTATATGTGAATATATATAATATATAGTACTAACTGCTAACGTTTGCCTTCCATTCATGCCGGGCCTGTGCCCGGTCGCCTTAGTGAACCTTTGGTTCGTCGTCCAACGGATAGATAGTAGATCTAAAAAAATTGACTATGAGCGCCTCCAACAAACCCATAGTGGTTGTCATCGGTAATGGTATGGTCGGTCACAAGTTCTGCGAGAGACTGATGGCTGCAACCTCCTCCTTCCGGATCATCGTTTTTGGCGAAGAGCCCAGGCCGGCTTACGACCGTGTGCACCTGAGCGAGTATTTCAATGGCAAGTCAGCCCATGACCTGAGTCTTTCCATGGCCGGCTGGTTCGATGAGCAGGATGTGGAACTGCATATAGGCGATCCGGTTAGAGAGATCGATCGGACCGCCAAACTGGTGCATTCGAGAAAGGGCATTGTCCAGTCGTATGATATGCTGGTGCTCGCCACTGGTTCCGGCGCCTTTGTGCCCGATATCAGCGGTATCGAAAAGAAAGGTGTGTTTGTCTATCGTACCATCGAAGACCTGGACCTTATCAGGGAATATGCAAAAGGTGCGCATAATGCAGCTGTTATGGGAGGGGGCTTATTGGGGCTGGAAGCCGCCAAGGCCCTGCTCGATCTGGGCATTTCCAATCCTTATGTCATTGAATTTGCCAGCCGCCTGATGCCCCGGCAGATCGACAGCGCCGGCAGCCATATCCTGGAGACGAGGCTTAAGAAATTAGGACTGCAGATACTCCTGAATAAGTCCACGCTGGCCGTAGAAGGGGGAGAAAGCATCCGCACGCTGCGTTTTGCCGACGACACGAGCCTGGACCTGGACATGCTGGTCATTTCTGCAGGTATACGACCTCGTGATGAGCTGGCAAGGCTGGCCGGGCTGCAGGTGGGCACTCGCGGTGGTATCCTCGTCAACGAGAAGATGCAAACAAGCGATCCGCACATATACGCCATCGGCGAATGTGCGCTGGCCTGCGGCATGATCTATGGCCTGGTGGCACCGGGATACGAGATGGCCGATGTCGTGGTCTCACAGCTGACGGAAGGGAATAAGTCCTTTACGGGATTTGATATGAGCACCAAGCTAAAGCTCATCGGTGTGGATGTAGCCAGCTTTGGGGACGCTTTTGTCAGCGAGCCGGATAGCCGTACCATCGTATTCGAGGACAGGCACAAGGGCATTTACAAACGGATCAACATTACGAGTGATGGGACACGTCTGCTGGGAGGTATCCTTATCGGAGACGCCGCAGCATATAATATATTATTACAGACCGTCAATAACCGGCTGCCGCTGCCTCCGGACCCGGAAGACCTGGTCCTTGGCAGCCGGGGCGGCGCCGCTGCCGGCGCCGGTGTGATGGACCTTCCCGACGAGGCGCTGATCTGTTCCTGCGAGTCCGTCACAAAGGCCGCTATCTGTACGGCCGTGATGGAGAAAGGCGTCGAGTCCGTAGAGGGAATGAAGAAGTGTACCAAGGCAGGGACGGGCTGTGGCGGCTGTGTTCCATTGGTAAAAGACCTGATTGCCGGTACGCTGAAGGCAAATGGACGCTATGTCCGCAATGTCATATGCGAGCATTTCGATCAGTCACGCCAGGAGCTGCTGGATCTTATAAAGCTCCATGATGTAAGGACCTATGATGAGGCGCTGGGCCGCTGGGGGAAAGGCGATGGATGCGAAGTCTGCAAACCCGCAGTCGCCAGTATCCTGGCCAGCTGCTGGAATGACAATATACAAAAGCAGCCTGTTATACAGGACAGCAACGATAGATTTCTCGCCAATATTCAAAAAGGGGGCACCTATTCCGTAGTGCCTCGCATACCTGGCGGGGAGATCACGCCGGAGAAGCTTATCGTATTGGGCAAGGTGGCTAAAAAATACAACCTGTATACAAAGATCACGGGTGGACAGCGTATCGATCTGTTTGGCGCGCATGTAGGCGACCTGCCGGATATATGGGAAGAGCTGATCGACGCGGGTTTCGAGAGCGGACATGCCTACGGCAAGGCCCTTCGTACGGTGAAAAGCTGTGTCGGCAGCACCTGGTGCCGGTTTGGCCTGCACGACAGCGTTTCTTTTGCCATCGAGGTAGAGGAAAGATACCGGGGCATTCGTGCTCCGCATAAGATAAAAGGCGGCGTCAGCGGCTGTATCCGGGAATGCGCCGAGGCGCAGAGCAAGGATTTTGGCATCATTGCAACCGAGAAGGGGTGGAACCTTTATGTATGCGGCAATGGCGGATCAAAACCACAGCATGCGCAGCTGCTGGCCACCGACATCGATAGCGCCACCGTGATACGATACCTCGACCGCTTTCTCATGTTCTACATCCAGACAGCCGACCCGCTGACCCGTACCGCTACCTGGCTGAACAAGATGGATGGCGGCATGTCCTATCTGAAAAATGTGGTGGTCGAAGACAGCCTGGGTATGGCTACACAATGGGAGGCGGAGATGCAGACGCTGGTGAACAGCTATAAGTGCGAATGGAAGGAGGTGGTGGAAGATCCCGCGCTGCGTCAGCGGTTCGTCCACTTTGTAAATGCACCCCGGAAAAAAGACCCCAGCGTATCGTTCGACAACATGCGCGGGCAGATAAAAGCCAAGGAATGGTAACTACATCTCTTATGGGATAAAAACAGTAACAAAAGCTTATGGAGACAAATACGACATCTTACAATAATCCCGGAGCTATAGCCGGGAGCACCCCTAACGGAAGCGCACCCAAATGGAGATTTGCCTGCCAGGTGGAAGATATCCCGTCCGATGGAGGCGCCTGTGTCAGCCTGAACGAGGAGCAGATCGCGATCTTTAATTTCTCCCGGCGCGGACAGTGGTATGCTACGGAGAACCGTTGCCCCCACAAACAGCAGATGGCGCTGTCCCGGGGAATGACAGGCAGTCTGGGGGAGCAATGCGAGCCAAAGGTGGCCTGCCCCTTTCATAAAAAGACCTTTTCGCTGGTGACAGGAGAATGCCTTACGGGGGAGGATTATAAGATCAGGACCTATCCGGTGAAGATAAAGGACGGGAAGATATATATAGGTATGTAGAAAAAACTACAGGAAAAGTTTAAAGAAAATACTGCTCTCTACTGTCGAAATTTGCCCTCTTCAATCGACAGAAATGGAATGGGAGAAGTACGACCAATTCCGGGTCTCCAGGGATTCACTTGAATTTATTTTTGAAAGTGTCGGTCCCAAAGGGATTATCACTATGATTGTTCAGTTCAAGCCAACCGATGATCCGGAAATATACAACCTGGCATTTGGGAATGTTCTCCCGGATGGCAAAATGGATGATCATACCAGGAATGGCAATAAAGACAGGAATAAAATAATGGCTACCGTAGCTGATATGGTCTACGAATTCACCGCAAAATATCCAGACAAGTACGTATTCTTTAAAGGGAGCACCCCGGGGCGTACACGGCTGTATCGGATGGCGCTTAGCCTGAATTTTTCGCTTTTGAGCATTGATTTTGAAATATATGGTGTCGTGCCCGAAGAAGATAGTTATGGCATGGAGCCATTCAGGAAGAACGAGGAATACTATGGATTTGTAGTTAAAAGAAAAAGAGTTAATTTCATATTATGAAGAACAGGAAAAAATTAAAAGGGGCCGAAGCCTTTGGTGTTCGAGTGATTGTAGATAAGTCCTTGGACAAATATTCAAAGATGAACTTGTTCCCTGAAAAATTGGAGGAAGCCAATAAGGTTGTATCCAAATTGAGGCGGAAAATATAAATGCGCGACATCTCTCACAAACAGATCACGCTCCGCACCGCAGACGCTATGGGTGTTATCTTCTGCTCACCCGTTACCATCGAGCTTATCCGCAATGACCAGCTGCCAAAAGGCAACCTTTTCGACGTGGCTCGCGCTGCTGCTTTTCTGGGAGCCAAGAGCACTCCGCAGCTATTACCCCACTGTCATCCAGTGACCATCGATGGTATGGACCTTCAATTTGAATTTCTCGACAAAGACATGCACGGACACTTACTAGGCGCCGAAGTATTCGGCCGTAGCGGTATCCTCATAAAAGGCCAGGCCCGCTCCATCGGCAGGACGGGCATCGAAATGGAGATCTTGATGGGCATATCCGTTGCCGCCCTCGAAATATACGATATGCTCAAGCCCGTAGACAAGCAGCTCGAGATAGGACATATTCGTCTGCTGGAAAAAAGGGGTGGGAAGAGCGATAGGGAAAGATATTTCGCCACACCTCCCTCCTGTGCCGTGCTGGTATGTTCGGACTCGACGGCCCAGGGAAAAAGAGAGGACAATAGCGGGAAGATCATTTGCGAAATGCTGGAGACGGTGCACGCCCAGGTAAAATATTACGACATCGTCCCCGACGACAAACAAGCTATCCAGGACAAGATACGGGAATGGGTAGCCGAAGATATTCAATTCATCTTTACCACAGGAGGAACAGGTCTTGGCCCCCGTGACAATACTGTCGGCGCGGTGCGGGAGATGCTCGAACGGGATGCCGACGGCATCGTGGAAGCCATGCGAGCCTATGGCCAGATGCGTACGCCCATGGCCATGATGAGCAGGGCCGTGGCAGGCTCCATCGCGGAAACCCTTATCGTTACCCTCCCCGGCAGCAGCGCCGGCGCCAGAGAGTCTTTGGAAGCAATCCTGCCTGCCGTATTTCACGCGCGCAAGATGATGAAAGGAGGGGGGCACTAAACCATTTTCCTGGCGCCAGGAAAATGCTATGATTAATTTTTGAAAATATTTTTTTCTTCCATAGTAGTACCTTTGAAGGCATCGAGTATTGGTTTGCCAGAGATCTTCAGGAACTTTTAGGGTACACAAAATGGGAGAACTTTATCAAGGTAGTTGATAAGGCGAAAATGGCATGCAAGAATGCCCGACAGGAGATCCTTGACCATTTTCTTGACGTCAGGAAAATGGTCGACCTGGGCTCTGGAGCAAAGAGGGAAATTGAGGATGTGATGCTAACAAGATACGCCTGCTATCTTATCGCTCAAAATGGAGACCCGCGGAAAGATGAGGTTGCTTTTGCAATGAGCTATTTCGCTGTACAAACAAGAAAGCAGGAACTGTTGGAACAGCGACTAATGGAATGGGAGCGGTTGCAGGCAAGAGAGAAATTAACCACTTCTGAAGGAAACTAAGAAATTGAAAAAGAAATAAGCAAAATGAATCCATGATCAGCTATCTGGAGGCCCAAAAAATACTCACACACAGAGCCCGCTCGTTCGGGACAGAGACGATTCCCCTTGAACAGTCCTATGGCCGTATACTCACGGGCGTAGTACGGGCGGACAGAGATTATCCCCCCTTCGACAGGGCTACCATGGATGGCTATGCGCTACAGTCAGGTGACTTTCAGCAGGGCATCCGTGAGTTCAATATCATAAAGACCATTTTCGCGGGAGATATCATCTCCCTGCGACTAGCAGCCGGAGAATGCTACAAGATCATGACCGGCGCGCCCGTACCTGCGGGCGCTGACATGGTCGTACGCAAAGAGGATACGATAGAAGAGGGGAGTGTCGTCCACATACAAACAGAGATGACAAGGCCATACTTCAACATCGCCCGTCAGGGCGAAGACCTCCGATCCGGTGACATCGTCATCGACAGTCCCTGTATCGCCGAACCTGCGATCATCGGACTCCTTGCCTCGCTGGGCCAAAAGGATGTCACAGTGGCCAGACTACCCAGGGTCGCCCTTATCACCACCGGAAACGAAGTGGTGTCCGTCGAGACACAGCCAGGACCCGCCCAGATACGGAACAGCAATCGTTGGCTGCTACAGGCTTTTTTGAAGAAATGGCAGATCGAACCCTGGTTGTATCAGCATGCCCCCGATGACAGGGCTCTGCTAAAGACCGCGATAGAAAAAGCGCTATCCGCCGATATCGTCATCCTTTGCGGCGGGGTCTCTGCCGGCGACGCGGATCATGTCCCGGAAATGCTCGCAGCGGCGGGCGTTACCCCCCTGTTCCATAAACTGGCCATCAAGCCCGGAAAACCCGTTTGGTGTGGCGTCGGACCCGGCGATACGATGGTATTTGCGCTCCCCGGCAATCCCTTTTCCTGTCTGGTAGGATTTATATTGCTGATCCAGCCCTATCTGCAGGCCTGCTTTGGGCTTCCGGAAGAAGCTCCCCTAAGCCTCCCCCTGGGGACGGCTAAAAAGAAATTTACGCCACTGGATGAATTTTTCCCTGTCCGTTTGCATGGCTCCCCCGCGAGATTATTACCCGTGTCGCTCAACGGGTCCGGGGACATCCGGCTGGGGATGCAAGCGAATGCCCTGGCCCTGCACCCCGCAGGCATGCCGGAACTGGAAAAAGAGACCAATATCAACTATTTCCCATTATGATCCGGCTTCCATCTCGCGCGTGAGCTCTTTCAATTTGTCCAGATCCAATAAGGCAATGTTTTTCCCCTCCGTCTGTATGGACCGCTCCTCTGTGAACTCATTGATGATGCGAAAGACCGTCTCGTAAGTGGTACCCGCATAGGAAGCAAGGTCCTGACGGCTCAGCGATACATCGATAAAACCACCCTCCGTCGTTCCAAACTTCTCCTGTAAGGCCAGCAGCGCCTGCGCAATACGCCCCTTCACCTGCATATGGGCCAGGTTGCGCATTTTTCGCTCCGACTCCTGTAACTCATCCGCAAAGAAGAGGAGCAGTTGATAGATGAACTCATAATTCACTTTTAAAGTAGCCTGAAAGAAATCCAGGTCGATAAAACAGACATTGACAGGCTCGATGGCCGTAGCAGAGATGGGATAAAATACGTTGTGCCCCAACCCCCGGTGGCCTAAAATATCTCCCTTTTGGGCAAATCGTATGATCAGCTCTTTTTCCGATCCCCATTTTTTATGCACTTTTACTTTCCCGCTATAGACAAAATAGATGCCTTTTACCTCATCTCCTTCCTGGAAGAGCATCTCTCCCTTTTTATAGTGAAAACTTTTCCGGTGGGCTGCCACCGCCGGTATCCATTCGGGTAAACATCGTTTGCAGAGAAAGCAGCTTTTCAGGTCACAGATATGATTAATTTTCTTCATGTTCAAGACTTTGTGTGATTCACCGGTATAAAAATAGGGTAAAACCCCTCAAACATAAATATTATTAAAATAAATATATATTTAAATCTCGGTAAAAGAGCTAAAATAGGGTGCAAATACCTTATTTTTATGATGTACGTAATGTTTCAACGGAATTAATTTAATTGGATGCTCTTGGATTATTAAATGTAATTTATTTTAATGTGTTTGCGTCCTACTTCTTTCCTTAACTAAACTATTACGTAGTCACCCGTCTACGATAGCCTTCCCCGTCTGCGATTTGCCTGCTATAATGAAATCACCGGTTCTGCCTTCCGGTATTAAGGCTAATGTTTGTCCTTCGGACGAGCCCCTTCAAGGGGCTCAAAGAATGGCCCCGGAAGAGTAACAGTCTATCCGAGGCCTGAAGGATAAAATGAGTGCTCATTTTAAACCAAAACAAATTTATGATGAAAAAGAGAGATTTCATCGTGGCATCTGTCAGCTTGTTGGTCCTGGGACGGCCATTCTGCGGACAAGCCCAATTTTCTCTGACGGGACAGCTTCGCACCCGCACAGAGCTCAGGGATGGCTACGGTACCCTGGAGATTAAAGGTAACACACCTGCCTTTCTCACCTCCCAACGCGCCCGGCTCAATTTTAATTATCATTCTTCACGAGTGATATTCCAGACCTCTTTGCAGGATGTAAGGGTCTGGGGAGCAGACGCCTCCACTATCAACAATGCCGATGGCAATCGCCTTAGCCTGCACGAGGCATGGGCCGACATCATCCTGGCCAATGCAAAGGACAGCACCCTGCCCGGGAACGCTGTCGAATATTTCAGCGTCAAGATCGGCCGGCAGGAGCTGGTATACGACGATCAACGGCTGTTGGGCAACCTGGACTGGCTACAGCAGGCAAGACGTCATGATGCCGTCGTCTTTAAACTGCTGCACAAAGGCTGGCAGGCTGATCTGGGCGCCGCATTCAATCAAAATTCGGATGCGATAGGATATAACGGTACCTACTATACGCCGGCTAACCTGCCTCCCTATGTTAAGGACAGCAAGGGCAATCTGGCCCCCACGCCCGCAGCGATGATACCCCTCGCCAATACGGCAGGTCTTAGCGCCCGAACGGGTTCGCCGGTGCTGGCCACCGCAGCGGGTACCAATGGCATGAACCAGGATTACAAATCCATGCAATTCCTTTACCTGGCCAAAAAGTTCGGCAGCACACGGATCGCGGGGCTCGCATTCTCCGACGAATTTGCCAAATACAGCCTCGACTCCGTAAAGAACATCGCGGGCGCCGACACAGGATATATATATGGCCGGCGATTCAACCACAGTGGTGTGAACGCACGCTTTACCACAGGCGCCTTATTGTCCAGCCAGCTGGGGCAAAGAAAGGACTGGACCTTACAGGCAGGCTACTATTATCAAATGGGTAAAAGCAAGGATGGCGCGGGCCTGGGCGCCTATACTACCACCCTGTCCCTTGGCTATGCCCGTCAGAACTTTATCTGGACTGCCGGTTGGGACTATGTAAAAGGTGGGTTCGATCCTTTGTACGGTACGCCTCATAAATTCTGGGGATCCATGGATTATTTCTACGCGGCTTCCGGATCACCCGCAGGGGGACTGAATAACCCTTTCCTGAAAGGTAAATATACTTCCTCCGGTGGTCGGTTCTCCGCGGAGCTGGCTTATCATTATTTCGCTTTTGCGGATGATCAGAAGGACAGCAAGGGCAACTTACTATCCAAATACCTGGGCAGCGAAGTGGATGCCACGCTGAACTACGGATTGAACAAGATCACCACCCTGGAGCTGGGAGCCTGCTGGATGGCGGCAACAACCAGCATGGAGTATGCAAAGGGGATCACACCCGGCAGCGCCCGTCTCAATGCCGGCTGGGCCTATTTGCAGATAAATATCCGCCCGGACTTCTTTAGCAAATAAGATATCTACATCTATAAAATCATTTTCATGACCTCCAACAATTCTCCGCTCACTTCCATCCGCCTGTTCTCCCTGGGGAACATACAAATGCGCACCTTTCATATTACCTGGCTGATGTTCTTCGTCTGCTTTTTCGGATGGTTCGGGTTGGCTCCGCTGATGCCTACCATTCGCGCAGACCTGGGATTGACCAAGGCACAAGTGGGCAATACCATTATCGCATCGGTGTCCTCTACGATACTGGCCAGGCTGATCATCGGCAGGCTTTGCGATAAATGGGGACCGCGCAAGACAGCCGTAAGGTTGCTGCTGCTGGGGTCGATCCCCGTATTCCTGGTGGGGCTGGCAAAGGATTATACCAGCTTCCTCCTGTTCCGTCTGGCCATCGGGATCATCGGCGCTTCGTTTGTCATCACGCAGTTCCATACGTCCATGATGTTTGCCTCCAATATCAAGGGCACAGCCAATGCCATTACCGGCGGTTGGGGTAACCTGGGCGGTGGCGTGACCAATATGGTAATGCCATTGATATTTGCCGCTATCGTCGGCTTTGGCTATACCAAACATGAAGCCTGGCGTTATGCGATGATCGTGCCGGGGGTGATGATGCTGGTCATCGCCTTTTTGTACTATCGGTATACAAAGGATACTCCGCAAGGTAACTTTTCTGACATCGGGCGCAGCAGCTCCGCCGGGCGTACGGACTGGTCGGCCCTGGCCGACTGGAGAGTATGGGCATTGATGCTGGCTTATGGCTGTTGCTTTGGCATGGAGATCACGTTCGACAATGTCGCTTCTCTTCATTTCGTGGATTCTTTCAAATTATCCCAAAGCAGCGCAGGCCTCTGGGCCGGCATCTTTGGGTCCATGAACATCTTTGCCCGCGCCCTGGGTGGTATCGTATCCGACAAGGTAGGAGCACGATGGGGGCTTCGGGGGAAAGGGATATTGCTGGCCATGGTGCTCCTGTTGGAAGGAGTGGGGCTTATCGCCTTTGCTGCGGCCGGCTCTTTTGTAATGGCCATTGTCTGTATGCTGTCCTTTGCTCTTTTTCTGAAGATGGCGAATGGCGCCACGTATGGCATAACACCTTTTATAAACGAAAAAAATATAGGCCTCGTCAGTGGCGTGGTTGGCGCAGGAGGGAATTTAGGAGGTATGATCTTCGGGTTCCTGTTCAAATCGGAATCCATCAGCTATGTACAAGCCTTTACCTACATTGGCTTTACCGTTATGATCGTATCCCTGATAGTTCTGGCCACCCGCTTCCGGAAAGAAACTTCGGAAGAAATAGTCCTGGCGGAAACAGCATTTTCATGAGGAAAGCACATTCTTTTTCCACCACCTGTTGTTACTGCGGAGTCGGCTGCGGCGTGACTGTCCATAAGGACAAGAAAGGGAATATCACGGTGCAGGGCGATAAGGACTACCCGGTCAACAAGGGGATGTTGTGCAGCAAGGGTCTCAATCTGCATTATACTGTCAATGACAGGAGCGACAGGCTTCTGTACCCTCACATGCGTTACAACAAACAGATGCCTTTACAGCGGGTGAGCTGGGGGACGGCCATCGACAGGGCCGCCGCCGTATTCAGGGCCCTTGCCAAAAAATATGGGCCGGACGCTGTAGCCTTTTATATTTCCGGTCAATGCCTGACGGAGGAATATTATGTGATCAACAAGCTGATGAAGGGCTTTATAGGCAGCAACAATGTGGATAGCAATTCCCGTCTCTGTATGAGCAGCGCGGTCGCCGCTTATAAAAAGGCCCTGGGTGAAGACAGCGTTCCCCTGAACTACTCGGACATTGAAGAGGCGGATTGCTTTTTTATCACTGGGGCCAACCCCGCCTGGTGTCATCCCATCCTATGGAGAAGAATAGAAGCGCATAAGGCGGCCAATCCCCAGGTAAGGATCATCGTATCCGATCCACGGCAGACGGATACCGCGGCGCTGGCGGACTGCTATCTGCCCATCCGTCCCGGGACGGATATCACCCTGCATCATGCCATCGGCAGGATCCTCATCGAGGAAGGCAATATCGATCCCATTTTTATAAAGGATCATACAGAAGGTTTAGCCGCCTATAAGGAAGCCGCCTTCCGGCACAATATCGAAGAAGCCGCCCGATTGTGCGGCGTATCCGAGGCGGATATACGCCGGGCCGCAGGATATATCGCAGATGCCAAAGGTTTTATCAGCATGTGGACCATGGGGCTGAACCAAAGCGTCAATGGAGTGGATAAGATACTTTCCCTGATCAACCTGCATTTGGCGACGGGGCATATCGGCAAACCAGGATCTGGGCCCTTTTCTCTCACCGGTCAGCCAAATGCCATGGGCGGACGTGAGGTAGGTGGGCTGGCCAACCTGCTACCTGCCCATATGGATCTTGCCAATCCCGCCCATCGCGAAAAATTGCAGCAGTTCTGGAACGGCACGCCCATCTCACCGGAACCTGGGCTTACGGCAACCGAGATATTCGAAGCATTGGAGCAGGGCCGGCTGAAGGCCGTCTGGATCATCGGCACCAACCCTTTGATAAGCCTGCCGGATGTGCGACAGGCAGAGGCTGCCCTTAAAAAAGCAAAGTTCGTCGTGGTGCAGGAGATCAGTAACAAGCCGGAGACATTGGCCTACGCCGACCTGGTGCTGCCTGCAGCGGGTTGGACGGAAAAGGAAGGCACGATGACCAATTCCGAGCGACGGATCAGCTACCTGAATAAGATAGTGGACCCTCCCGGCGAAGCGCTGCCGGATGCAGAGATCATCTGCCGTCTGGCCCGGAAGATGGGATTCCCGGGTTTCGACTTCCCCGACGCGGCAGCTATTTACAAGGAATATGCCCGGCTGACGATGGGCACATCCATCGATATCAGCGATCTGAGTCATGATGTGCTGCGCACCGAACGTTCGGTACAGTGGCCGCGTACGAGCCAGAGCGCTCCCTTCCACGACAGACAGTTCTCCACTCCCTCGGGCCGCGCCCAATTTCACGCCGTATCCGATACACTTTCCAGCGAGATGCCGGATGCGGAATTTCCCCTGATACTAACTACGGGGCGTATACGAGATCAATGGCATACCATGACCAAGACGGGAAAGGTCAATAAGCTAAAGCAGCATATCGCGCAGGCCCTTCTGGAAATACACCCCGAGGATGCCCGTCACCTGGGTATTGCCGATAACGATGTGGTGCTGATAAGCTCCCGGCGGGGTGAGGCAAGAGTAAAGGCCCGGTATTCCTTCTCCATCCGGAAAGGAGTGGTATTTATGCCCATGCACTGGGGAAAGATATTGGGGAATGATCTCAACAGGGTCAATAATCTTACCAACCGCCTGGTTGACCCCGTATCAAAGGAGCCTGATTTTAAATTTTCCGCCGTACGTGTCGTTAAATACAGAAAGCCGAAGGAAAGGATCGTCATTGTCGGGGCCGGCGCGGGCGCTTTTGGATTCGTGCAGTCCTATCGCGCACTGAACAAGGAGGATGAGATCGTTATTTTTAGCAAAGAAAATTTTCCTTTTTACAACCGGGTACAACTGCCGGACTATATCAGCGGCACACAGGATTGGCAGCAGCTGATCAAGATGACGGATGACGAAGAGCCGATGTACAATATCCGGCTGCACAAAGGTGTCAGCATCGAGACGATCAACAGGGAGGAGAAATATGTGGTGGATTCGAGAGGTGTGACGACCTATTATGACAAGCTGCTGCTGGCCACGGGCAGCAGGGCCGCCGTTCCAAAGAACGTTCCTTCCCTGGAAGGTATTTTTACCATGCGCAGCCGGATGGACGCAGACAGGTTCAAACAGCAGCTCCCCGCCGGCGGACATGTGGTGATTGTGGGAGGTGGATTATTGGGACTGGAAATGGCGGCTTCACTAAGAGAAATGGGGATACGGGTCACCATTATCCATCGCAGCTCCCGATTTCTTGACAGGCAATTGGACGTATTGGCCAGCCAGCTGCTGCATGAAGAGATCATCGACCAGGGCTGCGATGTATACTATTCCGATGAAGTACAGCTGTTCTATGGACATCCCAGGCTGACGGGTATCCGTCTCAAGAGCGGGCGGATGATCGATTGCGATGCGCTGATATTCGCCATCGGCACCGTGCCCAATACCGAGCTGGCTGTTGCGGCGGGACTCCATTGCCAGCGGGGCGTCATCGTCAATGAGTACCTGCAGACCAGCGATCCCAACATCTACGCGGTAGGGGAGATTGCTGAGTTCAACGGCATGCTGTATGGCTTTACCGCGGCGGCGGAACAGCAGGCCGGAGTTTTTGCAAGCTATCTCAATGGAGACATCAGCAACTATTACAAGGGCACCGTCCCGATGAGCATCATCAAGATCCATGGGTTCGATCTTTGCTGTCTCGGTATACCCGACAGACCCAATGACCACGAATATGAAGAGATCGTCTTTATCGATCTTGCCCACCGCTATTACAAGAAATGTATCGTCCACCAGGACAGGCTGGTGGGAGCCATCCTTATCGGGGACAAGGACGAGTTCCTGGAATTCAGGGAGCTCATCTCCGGCAGGATTGAGCTGAACGAGCGGCGCCTTCAGTTGCTGCGCAGCGGGAAAAAGGCAGAACCCGCGCTGGGCAAACTCGTTTGCAGCTGTAACAATGTGGGCAGCGGCAACCTCGAGAACAAGATAGCAAATGGATGTACAGAACTGGCGCAGCTGTGCGCTGCCACGGGGGCAGGCACCGGTTGCGGCTCCTGCCGGCCCGAGGTAAAAAAGATATTGGAAAAAAAATTACAGGAGGCCACCGTAGGTGTTCCGTAAGAACTATACCGTCAAGATCAATCTTCCCGGTGGCATTGTCGCCGCAGGGGAGCTGTATGCCATTGTAGAGGCGGCCGAACGGGCAAAAGTGACCTATATGCAGCTGGGCACGCGTCAGCAGCTGTTCTGCAAGGTGACGGATAAATACGGTCCTGCCTTTCTAAGGGAGCTGCAGGAGGCCGGTGTTTCCTTCGAAGCCAACGAGGACAGACATCCGAATATCGTCAGCTCCTATGTTACGGAAGGGATCTTTACCACGCAAAGCTGGGTCAGCGAGGGACTCTACAAGGATATCCTTTCCGCCTTCGACTTCAATCCCCGGCTGAAGATCAACCTGGTGGAAAAAAGCCAGTCCTTCGTACCTTTCTTTACAGGGAATATCAACTTTATCAGCTCCGATATCGGTAATTATTGGTATCTCTATATACGTCTGCCCCAGACGACACATATCCATCCCTGGAAGGACCTCATCTGTTCGGAGGATATACCGCGCATCAGCAGGATCATCGAAGAGCTGATACTACGGGGGACGGTGGCTTCGGCGGATGAATTGTATCCTGCTGTTCTTTCCCACGGACCTTTTGTCACGCAGCCGGTAAAAGAGGAGCTGCAATGGCCTGTTTTCGACCTTCCTTATTACGAAGGGTTCAATCAATGGAAGAATAAGATATGGCTGGGCATTTATCGCAGAGAGGAGCTGTTCCCCGTCCCTTTTCTAAAGGACATCTGTCTTATATGCCTGGAAACACGTATCGGTCAGCTGTATACAACGCCATGGAAATCCCTGATCATTAAAGGCATCGAGGAAGAGCATCGGGCGATGTGGGGATATGTGATGGGGAAATACCGTATCAATCTCCGGCATGCGGGTAATGAGCTGAACTGGCAGGTGGAAGATATGAATGAAGAGGGGCTGCGGCTGAAGCGATACCTCGTTCGCCAGCTTGATCTGGAGGATGTTCGCACGGCGGGGCTGTGCTTTGCCATCAAGACCCGGCCGAAATCAGGTCTTTCGGGCTCTGTCATTATTCGCAAACAGACAGCAGGGCGTATGGATCAACGGAAACTGCTGGACAGGTACGATATTTTGCATACGCCAGATTTCAACGCAAACTCAAAGGAGTATATTCTCTATCGCAAGGGCCTGGAAAAGGAAACCCTGTCGGTCTACCTCGTCTCGCTATGCAAATCCTTTTACGAGCAACAGAGCAAGCGAGAGCCTGCTCCTCTCCGCAGATCGTTTGGCGGCATCGAGACCTCACCGGGGCATGATAAAACGGTGACTGTATTCCAATGCCGGCATTGTCTTACGTTATATGATGAGCAATATGGCGATCCCGATGCGGGAGAGCCTGCCGGTCGCCCCTTTGAACAGACGTCCGCCGACTACGCCTGTCCAGTCTGCGGCAGCGACAAAGAGGATTTCAGACCCGTCGAAAAAACTACCCTCACCGGAGCCGCTTGAGCACTTTATGGGCCGACTATCGTAACTTTGAGTGTATGTCCGTAATACAGGATCAATATGGAAGAACCTTCAGGACCTTACGGGTAAGCTTGCTCAACCATTGCAACCTGGGATGCGTATATTGTGTGGCAGGGGACAGCGAAGTAAAGGCCGCCAATACAATGCATTCCTCCCTGCCGGTGCCTGAGCTGCTGGCCATTATCCGCCGTTTGCATGAACAGCTGGGATTGTCCACCATCCGTCTGACGGGAGGGGAACCTCTTTTGTTCCAGGGCCTGACAGAACTGATCAGCGGTGTACGTGAAATGGGCATATCGTCCATCAAGCTGACGACGAATGGATTTTTGCTGGAGCGGCTGGCCATGCCCATGAAGCAGGCCGGTATGCGTTCCATCAACGTATCACTGGATGCTGTCGATGAGGATGTTTTCTATCAGATGAGCAGACGCCATGCCGTGGATCGGGTCATCCGGGGCATCGACAAGGCATTGGAGGCGGGGCTGGAGGTGAAGATCAATAGCGTCGTGATGAGGGGGATCAATGAAGGGCAGATCATTCCCTTGCTGGAATTTGCTTTTTCCCGCCATTGTCGTATCCGTCTGCTGGAAGTGATGGCCATGGGGCATTTGCACGACCAGGCCGGCAGATACCTCTTTTCTCAGGAAGAAATGCTGGCTGTGATAGCCGGCCGCTATTCATTCAAGCCGCTTGGCCGGGCCGGATCGGCTACGGCAAGCTACTGGCAGACGGATGATGGGCATCAGTTTGGCGTCATTGCCAACGAGACAGCGCCTTTTTGCGGCGATTGCGACAGGCTGAGGCTGGACAGCAGCGGTCATATCTATGGTTGTCTCAGCAGCAATCACCCCATCCTGCTGGATAAAGAGGAGGACGAGGGAATATGGACGAAAAAACTGCAGCAGGCACTTTTACAAAAGCAGACACTGCGATTCACAGGCAGTGATCTGAGCATGCTGCATATAGGAGGATAATTAGTATGAAGATCCACGTTTATGCCACACTGAAAGATTATTTCTCGTCGGAGTTCGAGCTGAATGCCGTCGCCCGCAATACGGACGAGCTAAAGCTTCGCCTGCTGGAGATCAATGACGGGGCCAAGAGTATATTGGACAACTGCCGCTTTGCCATAGAAGAAGGGTTTATCGATCACGATCATAAATTAAAAGAAAATGATACGGTCATCATCATCCCTCCTTCCAGTGGAGGTTAATGCATCCCTATCGGAGACCCTACAGGTCATCTCCGCAGAACCGCTGGATGTGGTGGCGTTGTTGAGCCAGGCGCATCATCCGGGAGCCGGCGCCGTCGTCCTCTTCAGCGGCGAAGTACGCGACAGCAACAAGGGTAGGGAAGTGGCTTGTCTGGAATATGAAGCCTATGCTCCGCTGGCCGTAAAAATGATCCATGAGATACTGGCAGAGGCCAGGAAGAAATGGGGATTGAGATTGGCCATTGCCCAACACCGGATTGGACGTCTGTCCATCGGCGAGTCGGCAGTGGTAGTGATCACTGCCTCTGCCCATCGCAGGGAGGCTTATGAAGCCAACCAGCATATCATACACCGGATCAAGCATGAGGTTCCCATCTGGAAATGTGAATATTTCACCGACGGTGGACATCAGTGGGGAAATAACTGCAACTGTTGAACATGGCAGCGCTCATGGGTGTCATATTATGTGGAGGCGAGAGCCGTCGTATGGGGTGGGACAAAGGGCTTCTGCTAAAAGATGACGCACCGTGGGTAAAACATATGGCGGATAAACTGGCAGCTTATGGGATCCCCGTAGTCTTCTCTGTGAATACGTCACAGATAGATGCGTATACTGCCGCATTGCCCGGCGCCCGGCTGGTAGCAGACAGCGCGGCTGCCGATGGTCCCCTCAAAGGTCTTCTCAGCATACATGAACAATTTCCCGATAAGGACCTGCTGCTGCTGGCCTGTGATATGCTGGACATGGATGCCGTCACGCTGCAGCGGCTGATCGATGCCTGGCGCGAGGGAGGGTACGAGCTTTATTCCTATTGTGAAGGGACGTTCTTCGAGCCTTTATGTGGTATCTATACAGCGGCCGGCCTGGCCGGGAAGCAGGTGGCCCCGAGCCTGCAAAACCTCCTCCGGCAGGGCAAAACAAAAAGCCTCGTCATGGTGAATAACGAGGCTTTTCGGAATTATAATACATTGTGATGGACCCGTGGTCCGTCTGAGTTATTTCAGCTTGTTCTGCAGATTCTGGTCGATGGCGTCCAGGAATTCTTCCGTATACAGGAAGTGCTTTCCATGCTCCACCTTGTTCCCATGCACACAGATAGCCAGATCCTTTGTCATCTTGCCGCTTTCCACCGTCTCGATACACACTGCTTCCAGGGCATTTGCAAAGTCGATTAGCTCCTGGTTGCCATCCAGCTTGCCGCGGAAGGCCAGACCTCTGGTCCAGGCGAAGATAGAAGCGATGGGATTGGTAGAAGTGGGCTTGCCGGCCTGGTGATCCCTATAGTGACGGGTGACCGTACCATGGGCAGCTTCGGCCTCCATGATCTTACCATCGGGAGTGATCAGCACCGAGGTCATCAACCCCAGCGAGCCGAAACCCTGTGCAACGGAGTCGCTCTGTACGTCCCCGTCATAGTTCTTACAGGCCCAGACAAAGTTCCCGTTCCATTTCAGGGCGCTGGCTACCATGTCATCGATGAGACGATGCTCATACACGATGCCCGCTTCCTTGAAGGCTTGTGCAAATTCCTTCTCATAGATGTCCTGGAAGATGTCCTTAAAGCGACCGTCGTATTTCTTCAGGATGGTGTTCTTGGTGGAAAGATAGAGGGGCCACTTTTTGCTCAGCGCCATGTTAAAGCAGCTGCGGGCAAATCCCTTGATCGACTCGTCCGTATTGTACATGGACAATGCAACGCCATCGCCTTTGAAATTGAATACTTCGAATGTCTGGGGAGCGCTGCCATCCTCCGGCGTAAAGGTCATGGTGAGCTTGCCCTTGCCTTTGATAACGGTGTCGGTCGCACGGTACTGGTCGCCAAATGCATGACGGCCTACGATAATGGGAGCCGTCCAGTTGGTCACCAGCCGGGGTACGTTCTTCATGACGATGGGCTCACGGAAGACCGTTCCGTCCAGTATATTCCGGATGGTGCCGTTGGGGCTCTTCCACATCTGCTTCAGGCTGAATTCCTTTACACGGGCCTCGTCCGGTGTGATCGTGGCGCACTTGATACCCACGCCGTATTGCTTGATGGCATTGGCTGCATCGATGGTGACCTGATCGTTGGTCTGGTCACGGTATTCTACACCCAGGTCATAATATTTGATATCTACATCCAGGTAGGGTAAGATCAATTTGTCTTTGATGAATTTCCAAATAATCCGGGTCATTTCATCCCCATCTAATTCCACCACAGGGTTTGCAACTTTGATTTTCTTGGCCATATTTACTACTTTTTAGATAAACACCAATTTAAGGAGAGCAAACCTACAAGAATTGAGGCAATTTGGCAGGTTTTTTTTTATGTTTGTATCCCAACTGCTTTGGAATGTTAGAATCCCTAAAAAAGTATATATCCGGCTTCGCGTCGCTGACCAACGAAGAGTTTGCACTGCTGGCAAGTAAGCTGGTGATCCGGAGCTTTGATAAAAAGGAGCTGTTGATCAAGGCAGGAGAAGTAGAAAACTATCTCAATTTCGTTGTAAAGGGACTGGCGCGCAAATACTTTTACGAGGGACGGACCGAGATCATCACGCAGATAGCAAGAGAAGGAGAGGTTGTAAACTCCGCCGCCTCTTTTTTATCCGGGTCCCCTTCTCCCTACCTGGTGGAGACGTTGGAGCCGTCGACCTTTCTTTCCATTACCCGGCAGCAGTTGGAAGAGCTTTATAAGGACAGCCCTGGTATAGAACGACTGGGGCGGATCGTTATTACCGATATGTTCCTGCAGAAGGAACAGTGGGAGCACGAGTGTCTCAGGCTGGACACCCGGGAAAGATTCCTTCGTTTTGTAGAGAATAATCCGGATCTGATGCAAAGGGTCCCGCAGAAATACCTGGCTTCGTACCTGAATATGAAGCCGGAGACCTTCAGTCGCCTGAAACATTTGTTACAACGACCGCGGACCGCCACCCGGTAGAACGAGCCGGAGGCTCGTTGTCCGAAGGCCTCAAACATTGAATCTTTCCGGAAAACGGGTTACATTTCCGAGATGACCGTTTTCCGGACATAAACGACTACACATGGGCAAACAAAAGTCCTCTTATAAGACCGCCCTGGATGGATTACACCACTATCTTTCCAGGTACCTTCCTATTTCCAAGTCGGAATTCCAGCATTTTTTGCCTTATATCGAGATCAGGGAATACGATAAAAAAGTAAAGGTGACAAAAGAGGGCGAGGTCGAACGTTATTTCAATATCATCGCCCGTGGGCTGGTGCGCAAGTATATACCGCTAAAAAAAGGGGAACAGACCATTCAGCTGGCAGTGGAAGGGCACATGATCAGCTCCGAGCTCTCCTTTTTTTATCGTACGCCTTCTGCCAGTGTCGTAGAGACCATCGAGCCCACCATCCTTCTATCCATCAGCTATGACAGTCTGGAGCAGCTGTATAGCCTGCATCCCAAATTCGAGCGGCTGGGCCGGCTCATCGTAACGGACCTCTTTGTCAAAAAAGACCATCGTTTTTTCGATCAGCTGCGGAAGAACACCCGGGAACGTTTTATGGATTATATCAAGACCCACTCGCATATGTTGCAGCGGGTACCCCAAAAATACATCGCCAGCTATCTCAATATCAAACCCGAGACCTTTAGCCGGCTGAAGCACCTGATGCGGCCTACCAAGAAAAGCTAGAGATTGTCCAAAGATCATAAGGTGTCCGTCAGAGATTGACGATCAACACCGGGATCTTTAGTGCATGTCGTACCGCGTCTACCGTTTCGCCATAGATAAAGTCCTGCAGGCCGCGGTGACCGTGAGATCCTATGACCAGCATGTCTGCTTTTTGCTCTTTGGCGATGCGGGCGATCTCCCGGCTGCGATACCGGAATCCAAGCGCGGTTCGGCTATGATAGCCTTTTTTTACCAGCGCCTCCTTGTACAGGTCCAGCCTCTCCTGGTCCCTTCGTGTCTCGAAGTCGTCACTTTCCTTGCCTAACATATGGGCGGAAGCGCTCTCGACCACATGGATCAGCAGATAATTGCATTCCTTCCCACCCTGGGCCATAGCATAAGCCAGCAGTTTTTCATCATGGGCGCTGAAGTCAAGGGCAACGGCGATGTTCCGGAATGCCGGCGGAGTCCAGTCTGCCAGGGGACCTGATTGGGGATGGAGTAGGGCGGTAGCTCTTCGGGGCTTCCGGGTGAGCCAGGGATGGAGAACAATATAGCCCAGGAGCAGCAAGGCCCCGGCACCTCCAATGATGATACCCGTCTTGGCGAGAAAATATCCTGTCTGACCGAAGAGGGGGCTGGCTTCTTCCACCACCAGCTTTATGTTGAGGTATATCAGCAGACCGGCGACCGCCCAGGATAGTGTTCTTATAAGAGGGCTGGCGACAAAATCTCCCATGGTGGTCCTGTCGCTGACGAAATGTATGAGGGGAATGATGGCAAAACCCAATTGCACGCTCAAAATGACCTGGCTGAGCACCAGCAGGTTGTCCACGGCGCCTTCTCCCATCAGCAGGATAACTATGACAGCGGGTACGATGGCCAGCAGACGGGTCAGCAACCGTCTCAACCAGGGATTGATACGGAGCTGTAGATAGCCTTCCATGACGATCTGCCCAGCCAGGGTGCCCGTGATCGTGGAGCTTTGACCGGCGGCGATCAACGCGATGGCAAATAGCTTGGGCGCCAGGTCTGTACCCAGCATCGGCAGCAGCCGGTGAGCTTCTTTGATGGAGGCAACATCCGTCCGTCCGGTCTTGAAAAAAACTGTGGCAGCCAGCACAAGTATGGCCGCGTTTACAAAAAAGGCGAGGTTAAGGGCGATGGCGCTATCTAAAAAGTTGATCTTTAATGCCTTTCGAATATGCTTGGCTCCCGGCTGTATCTTACGCGTCTGTACCAGTGCCGAGTGGAGGTAAAGATTGTGCGGCATCACGGTAGCGCCAATGATGCCAATAGCGATATAAAGGGCCTCTTTACCTTGCAGGACGGGGACGAGACCCGTGGCGACCTCTTTCAGGTCGGGCCGTGCCAGCAGGATCTCGATAAAAAAGGAAAGACCTACTATCCCGATGAGCCCGATGATGAACGCTTCCATCCGCCGCATACCCAATTGCTGCAGGAAGAGGAGGAGAAAAGTGTCCAGCACTGTGATACATACGCCATATATCAAGGGGAGGCCTGTCAACAGCTGTATACCGATGGCCATGCCCAACACTTCAGCCAGGTCACAGGCGGCAATGGCTATCTCTGCCAGTATATACAGTGCGATGTTGACATGGGCAGGGTACACCTCCCGATTGGCCTGGGCCAGGTCCCTGCCCCGGACGATGCCCAAACGGGCTGCCAGGTTTTGGAGAAGGATGGCCATACCATTGCTCATCAGCAGGACCCAGATAAGGGAATAGCCGAACTTACTGCCTCCTGCCAGGTCGGTGGCCCAGTTGCCGGGGTCCATATACCCAACGCTAACCAGGTAGGCTGGACCAAAAAAGACAAAGAGCTGCTTCCACCATGGCCCTCTGGCCGTAGTATCTATGCTGCCGTGCACTTCACTTAGACTGACATCCTTTTGAATTCTATTCATCATCTTTTACCAGAACATTTTTTGCCACCTGGGCGCTAAGCATCACCGGAGGCCGGTTGCGGATCTTTACTTCCAGGGAATTGTCGAAGGGGAATTTCTTTCGTACCTCCAGGCGAGTTCCGAGTCTTATGTTTTTATGCTGCAGCAGTTCCAGCATCTCCGTCGTCTGGCTGGCAATGGCGGAAACCTGTACGACCTTGTTCAACGGCAGCTCCGACAGACTGATCTGCCGTCTCTGCAGAAATCGACCCTGGCTATCGGGAATAGGGTCCCCATGCGGATCCGTATCCGGGAATCCCAAAAAGGCATCCAGACGGTCGACCAGTTTCTTGCTGCTGATATGTTCCAGCTCCTCCGCTATCTCATGTACCTCATCCCAGCCAAACTGTAATTTTTTTACCAGGAAGAACTCCCAAAGCCGGTGCTTGCGGATCACCTGGATAGCAGCCTTTTTCCCTTCGTTGTTCAGCCGGAATCCCTTATACCGCTGGTATATCAGCAGCTTCTGCTCTTTCAGCTTTTTCAGCATGTCCGTCACCGAGGCCGGGCGGGTCTGTAAAGCCGCGGCCAGGGCATTGGTCGTAACGATGCCTTGCTCGTGCTGCAGGTGAAAAATGGCCTTCAAATGGTTTTCTTTGCTGGCTGAAAATTTCATATTTAACGTTATCTAAAATAAAATTTAGACAAATCTAAAATTAAAAATTCATAAATAACAGGAAAAATACTGCCTAATTGGCACGAATGTTTATTTTTAACACTGGTAGCCGGGACCGCTGAAAGCAGTCCCGCACTTTCAATAGACCCATTGTATGAACAAATTCCTGTTGCTGACTTTATTGACAGGCCTGTTTTTTTCCTGTAAGAACAAACCGACCTCCCTTGCAGGAGAAGATGTTAAGGTAGACGTACACGACTTTATCGAATATTTTCAACCTATCAAGCTGCCTTACCAGGTGACGGACACCATTCTGCGCCGTAAAGAGCAGGATGCTTCCCTCATCAGCTTTAAAGTATTTACGCAACTGGTGCCGGATTCGGTGCTGACAAAACTTTTTGGGAAAGAGCTGAGGCCAAAGCTACACGCCATCGGCAGGGTGACAGTACCCAAGGGTGAATCTTATCTTTTTGTCAAGGCAGCCACCGCGTCCCGGAAGGCGTTGTATATTGTATGTTTCAACCGCGCCAATAAATTTGCCGCCGCCCGACCTATCCTATACTCCGACAATGAGTCCGGGATCACCGGCGTTGCTGTTATGGACGCCAAATATACGCTTACCCTCACCCATCAGCGACGGGCCTCCGACGGGCAGATGTATTTTAAGAAAGATGCTTATATTTTTAACGAGGACAATGGGTTCATGCTGATATTGACGGAATCCAACGAGGCAAAGAACAGGGTGCCGCCTATTTACAACCCCATCGACACCTTCCCGCGCAAACATAAGTTTACGGGAGATTATGCCCAGGACAAACGCAACATCATTTCCTTCCGTGACGGAAGGGACCCCTCCCGTATCCTTTTCTTTGTACATTTTGAAAAGGACGAAGGGACCTGTAAAGGAGAGCTAAAAGGGGAGGCAAAGTTCATATCGGCCAGCACGGCTCGCTTCCGGGGCAGCGGGGACCACTGTACGGTGGATTTTACCTTTGGTACCGCAGGCGTCACGATGAAGGAATTGGAAGGCTGCGGTAATCACCGGGACATTAAATGTTTTTTTGAAGGTTATTTCGAGCGACGCGCAGCGCCCAGGGCCAAGGGAAAGAAGAAGAGCTGACCCCCGTGCCCGAATGCTCCTGCCGGACAATTGAATTCCCGATAATCCGTTATATTGTGCCTCAATTGGGCGTCGAGGAAAAATAACCCAATTGAGGCAAATGTTTAATGATGGGAACTTCGGCGGAGCTGCTTCGACACGCTCCTTCTCGTTCGTGACCTTCGTTGGACTCGGTCACAGGCAACGAACGTGAAGTTCGTATTGCGTACCAGATACATGATAAATACAATTTGGAAGTGCTATGAGTAGTTTTAGAAATTTTACAGTTCCTTACACAGTAGAAGATCGTTATTCAAAAAAAGTGGCTTATTTCTCGATGGAATTTGCCGTCCACCAACCCCTCAAGATTTACAGCGGCGGCTTGGGTTTCCTGGCCGGCTCCCATCTTCGCAGCGCCTACGAGCTGCGGCAGAATATGATCAACATCGGCATCTTGTGGAAATACGGTTATTATGACCAGGCGCGCAACCAGGATCAGACGCTGCTGGTCACCTGGATGGAAAAACAGTCCAGCTTTCTGGAGGACACCGGTATAAAATTCCAGGTCAATATACATGAACATCCTGTTTGGGTGAAGGTCTTTTATCTCAACCCCGAGACCTTCAAAAGCGCGCCGTTATTCCTGTTGAGCACGGATCTTCCGGAAAATGATTACGTATCACAGACCATTACCCACCGTTTGTACGATGCCAATGTGGCGACAAAAGTAGCCCAGTTCATTCTGCTGGGTGTGGGCGGCGCCAAGCTCGTGGACGAGCTGGGCTTCAATCCGGACCTCTATCATTTCAACGAGGCGCATGGTATCAGCGCGGCCTTCTATCTCTACCAGAAATACAACCAGGATATAGCAGAGGTAAGAAAGAAGCTGGTATTCACCACGCACACTCCGGAAGAGGCAGGTAATGAAAAGCATGATATCTATCTCTGTCATAAAATGAGCTATTTCTGCGGCCTTAGCATCGAAGAAGTGCGCAAGCTGACGGGTATAGAGGACGACGCATTCAATCACTCGCTGGTGGCCCTGCGCTTTGCTCATCTTGCCAATGGCGTATCCAGGCTGCATGGAGATGTATCAAGGGCCATGTGGAGCAAGTACAGCAATATCTGCCCCATCATTTCCATCACCAATGCCCAGAACTGGCGCTATTGGGCGGATAAGGAGCTGTACCGCAAGATGGAAGAGGGTAACGATTACTGGTGGGACGATCGCAAGAAATATATGAAGAAGAGGGCATTCGAGATCGTCGCCGACCAGACGGGAAAGATATTCGATCCAAATATTTTCACTATTGTCTGGGCACGTCGTTTTGCCGGATATAAAAGAGCGGGCTTCCTTACCCGGAACATGGATAAATTCAACCAGCTTATCAACGATACCAAACATCCGGTGCAGATCATCTGGGCGGGCAAGCCTTACCCCATGGACTATCCGGCGATAAATGAATTCAATCATCTCGTACATCTGAGCAAGGGGTATAAAAATGTAGCGGTGGTCGTAGGGTATGAACTGAGTCTTTCCAAACGGCTCAAGCAGGCTGCGGACTGCTGGCTGAACAATCCCCGTGTACCCCGCGAGGCGTCCGGCACCAGCGGCATGACGGCTGCCATGAACGGGGCTGTGAATTTCTCTACAGATGATGGCTGGATACCTGAATTTGTCAACCATGGGAATAACGGCTTTGTGGTGCCCAAAGGTGATTATGCCAATATGCATGTCGAACAGCAAGACGATTATGACTTCGACAAGCTGTACGAGATCCTGCAGAAAGAGATACTTCCATTGTACTATGAAAAATATGATACCTGGCGTCAGATTGCCAAGAACGGTATGCGGGATGTGCGCTACCAGTTCGATGCAGGCAGGATGGCCCATGAGTATTACGAGCTGCTGTACAAATAGCACACCATACAGAACGGGCCGGGAGGCCCGTTTTTTTGACATTTAAACCCGTAGACTTTCTTAAACCTGGAATAAAATGGAAACACCTATCCTCAAGTGGGGTCTGATCATCCTGATCCCCTTGCTTTGCCTGCTCCTATACAAGCTCATCCTCCGTGTGTTTTTTGGAGTGATCATTGTACCGGAAGACAAAATTGGCCTTGTCAAAAAGAAGTTTGTGCTGGTGGGAAAACAATCCCTGCCGGAAGGACGTATCATCGCCACCAATGGCGAAGCCGGCTTTCAGGCGCAGACCCTGGCTCCCGGGGTCTATTTCTGGAAATGGTACTGGCAGTACCAGATCACCTTTCAGGACTTTACCGTCGTGCCTACGGGTAAGATCGGCCTGGTGCTGGCACGTGATGGCGTAGAGCTGGAGACGGGCGCGATCCTGGGACGGAAAGTGCCCTGTGACTCTTTCCAGGATGCCGAGGCCTTTTTAAAGAATGGAGGTCGCAAAGGCCGTCAGACGGCCATCATTACACCGGGGTCTTTCCGTATCAATACCTTTTTGTTCGATGTGGAGATAACGGATATGGTCAGTGTCCCGGACAATGCAGTAGGTATCGTGACGACACTGGAAGGGCGGCCGCTGGATGAAGGGCAGATTGCCGGTAAGATCATCGGCGATCATAATAAATTTCAGGATGTCGATCTTTTCCTGAACAATGGGGGATACAAAGGGCTGCAGGAGCAGGTGATACTGGCCGGCGCTTATTTTCTCAACCCCTGGTTTGTCAAGGTGGAAATGGTGAAAATGACGGAAATACCCATCGGGTATGTCGGCGTGGTGATATCCTATGTGGGCAATGAGGGAGTAGACCTCAGCGGTACGGAATTCAAACATGGGAATATCGTGGCTAAGGGTTCCAAAGGCGTATGGGCCGAACCGCTGGGGCCTGGCAAATATCCTGTCAACATTTATATCCTGAAGGTGGAGCTGGTGCCGACGACCAACCTGGTATTGAACTGGGCCAGCGCACGCAGTGAAGCGCACCAGCTGGATAAGAACCTGTCCACCATCACCGTTCGCAGTAAGGATGGCTTCCCCTTCAACCTGGACGTGGCTCAGATCATCCATATCCCTACCAACGAAGCGCCCAAAGTGATCGCCCGGTTTGGGAACATGGTCAACCTCGTGAGCCAGGTGCTGGAACCCACCATCGGAAATTATTTCCGCAATTCGGCGCAGGACAGCGATGTGATCGCTTTCTTAGGCTCCAGAAAGGAAAGACAGGAGTCTGCCAAGGCGCATATCGGCAAAGTGCTGGAACAATACAATGTATTTGGCGTGGACACGCTGATAGGCGATATCGTGCCACCGGAGAGTCTTATGAAGACCCTCACCGACCGCAAGCTGGCGGAGGAGCAGAAGGTCACGTATGAGACACAGCGAAAGGCGCAGGAAACAAGACAGAGTTTGGAAAAGGAAACGGCTATTGCCGAAATACAAAAGGATATCGTCAAGGCCGATCAGGGTGTGGTCATTGCGGAACGCATCGCGGATGCATCTGTGAAGAAGGCCACAGGGGATGCCAACAGCGTGCGTCTTCAGGCCAATGCAGAAGCCGACAGGCTTAAGCTGCTGGCCAGCGGCGAGGCGGAAAAAACAAGACTGCTGGCAAAGGCCGAGGCGGAGAAAATAGAGTGGCTCGCCAAGGCGGATGCGGAAAAGATATCGCTCACGGGTAATGCCGAGGCGGAAAAGACCCTTGCCATCGGTAAATCCTCGGCAGAGTCCTATAAGCTGGCCGTCGAAGCCATGGGCGGTGACAACTTTACCCAGCTCAAGGTGATGGAAGCAATCGGCGCGCAGCATATCCGGATCATGCCGGACGTGCTCATCGGCGGGGGAGAAGGGGGTAGCCCTATCAACGGATTGCTGGGACTTCAATTATTGGAGCAGCTGCGTAAAAAGGCAAAGGAGGAATAGCTTAACAAATCATTTTTATGTAATGCGGCGGATGCCTGCATCTGGTGAAAAAACGAAACCATATGCATCGTGTATCCGCCTTTTTATTGCTCCTGAGCATAGCTTTCCATCCGGCATCTGCCACGGAGGAAAAGAATATCGTCCCTTCCGTCCTTCGGTCCGCCATGGTCTACCGCACCGGCGCAGAACTGGTACATACAGCCACCGCCACTCTTCCACAGGGCAGCAGCGAGCTCATTATCGGGGACATTAGCAATGCCGTAGATCTGAATAACCTACGTGTCAGCTGCACCAACGATGTGACGGTAATGTCCGTGACCTTTTCCACTGAATACCTAAAACCGGAGACGGTGAGCCCCTTTGTCAAAAAGCTACAGGACTCTGTGGAATTCATCCGAAAGGAATTGGCCCGGCTGGATGTGCTCACTCGTAGCGACAATGAGCTGCTCGAATTGCTGGCAGCCAACAAAAGCATTGGTGGAAAGGATGGCCTCTCCGTTGCCGAACTTACAAAAATGGTGGATTATTATAAGCAAAAGACAGTGGAGCTGCGTACAGAGCTCAATACATACAGCGAAAGGAGCGATAAATGGAAACAGCTCATCGGCCGACTGGAAAATCAGATAAAAGAAGAGGAAAAGAAGAACAGTAAGACCAGTGGCCGTCTGATCCTTCAATTGATGAGCCCTACGGAGGGGGCTGCGAATTTTACCATTTCTTATCTCACGACAGCCGCTTCCTGGTATCCTTTCTACGATCTGAAAGTAAACAAGGTCAATGATCCCCTTCAGATACTCTATAAGGCCAGGCTACAGCAGACCACCGGGCTGGACTGGAAAAAGGTCAAATTGAGTCTTTCCACTTCACTGCCCAACCAGGGTGGCAACGCTCCTGTTCTAAAAGCATGGTTCCTGCAATTCGTTGAGCCGGCCATGCGTACGGTGACAGGATATTATCAGCAGAATTTCAAATCCTCCGGCTTTGCTGGCAATAACTCAGTTGCCAATGCGCTGACGGGACAAGTGTCGGGATTGTCGTTGAGCGAGGTGGCGGTATCGCCGGTCAAAATACGCGGTACTGCTACGATTGGCAATCAGCAGCCTCTCTATATCCTCAATGGTGTCCCCGCAAGCGCCGAGGAAGTTAGTAAAATAGACCCTAACGCCATTGCCAGCATGAATGTTCTGAAAGACGCAGACGCCACAACCCTTTATGGGGCAAGGGCCGCGGCAGGAGCTGTCATCGTTACAACAAAGAATGAAATGAACGACTACGTCTCTGTCAATGACAATCAAATGGATGTCACGTTCGATATCGACATGCCTTATGATGTGCCGGCCAATGGTAAAGAACAGGATGTCGTGCTCAGGGATATCAAAGCGCCCTGTTCTTACGAGTATTATTCGGCGCCCCGCATAGATAAGGAAGCTTATCTTCTGGGTAATGTTCCTGGCTGGGAAGCCCTCCACCTTTTGCCCGGCGAAGCAAATATTATTGTAGAAGGAACCAATATCGGTAAATCCTTTATCGATCCCAATTCCACGCTGGACACGTTGAGTCTTACATTAGGCCGCGATAAACGAATAGTCGTCAAAAAGGAAAAAATAGCTGATTACAGCAGTGTAAAATTCCTTGGCAGCAACAAAAAACAGGTGTTTACCTATGAGATCACCGTGCGCAACAATAGAAAGGAAAAAGTACAGATGTTGTTAAAGGATCAGCATCCTATCAGCACGGATAAGGAGATAGAGGAAGAACTGCTGGAAAGCAGCGACGCAGCCGTAAACAAGGACACCGGCGTACTCACCTGGAGATTAGAGCTGAATCCTGGCGAAACGAGAAAATACCGGGTCAGCTACAGCGTGAAATATCCCAAGGACAGGAATATAAATATCAATTAAAGAAAAGGGCCGGTTTTGCCGGCCCTTTTATCATTATTTCACGATATCCAAAAGCTCCACTTCAAATATCAATGTCGAGCCGGGTGCGATCAATGGACCGGCCTGCTGATCTCCATAAGCCAGGTTGGAAGGTATAAAAAGCTTCCATTTGCTGCCAACAGACATCAATTGCAAGGCCTCCGTCCAGCCGGGGATCACGCCGTTGACGGCCAGTTCGATGGGCTGCCCCCTGTCTACGGAGCTGTCAAATACACGACCGTCGATGAGCGTGCCATGATAGTGAACCTTTACCTTGTCGGTAGGACCAGGCTTGGGACCAGTACCTTCCTTCATCACCGTATATTGAAGACCGCTGGGCAGCGTGACCACACCAGGCTTGTTCTTATTGGCGGCAAGGAAATCCTCCCCGATCTTTTTGTTACCGGCGGATTTTTCTGCCTGGGCTTTGTGCATGAAATTGACCATGCAGCTATTGGCCTGTTGATCGTCCATCAACAGCTTCCCATTGCTCTTTACGTCATTGATGGCTTTTACCAGTAGGGCGGTATTGATATTCGTGAGGTTCGACTGTTTGTAGAAATTGGCGACGCTGAGGCCAATGGCATAGCTCACGGAATCCAGCTCAGTCTTTAGCGTGGTAGTGGTGGTCTTTGCGGCAGTGGCATGTGTAGTATGGGTAGGTGTAGTAGTTTTCTTTACCTGAGCTGCCAAAGGCAATGCTGCGGAAAAGGAGATCATGGATACAACTAACTGCTTACTTACGATCATATTTGTTTTTTTAGGATTTGCCCGGAGCGAACCAAAGGTTCGCTGTCCGAAGGACAGACATTAGATAATTCCGGAAAACAGGTTATATTTTTCACGAGCCTGTTTTCCGGATAATTTGAGCCGCAAAATACGGGATTGTCCGGACATTTATCAGGAACCGCTTCCCGCACCTTTATCCCCCTGGAAACAGCCTGGTTTTTAATTCCCGGACCAGGTCGGCCTTCTCCCTGTCGCCTGACGCATCCAGCACATGGGCATAGGATACAAGCTCCCCCGACGAGCCGACCAGCGGTCTTAATTTCTCCGTCAGCTGTGGCAGCTGCCGCCTTATCTTCTTTATCTTCTCCTGATGGAATAGGGTCGCCAGCAGCGCCTCGCCAGGGTATTTAGGCGTATAGGGTTCTCCCGAGACGATGGACAAAAGATCCTTTTCCAATGAGGTTACCGGAGATTCTACGACCCGGCCCAGCTCACGCCCATGATCCAGCACGATAAAGTCCGGTACGCGAAATATGTCGCGCCCCCTTTCTTCATGCCCCGGGCTCTGTTTGTACTGATCTGCCGAGGCAGCCACCGTTATCAGTTGTATAGAGCTGGTATCAATTCTACAACAATCCAGTACTTTAAAAAAACGCGGTACTTCTCTTCTGCTGTCCCCGCACCAGGTGCCCATAAATACCATCACCTGTTTGCCCGCCAGCTCCGGCCGGAGCCGGCTGGCCGTGGCCGAATCTACCACGTAAGAATCATAGTTCTTATTGTACCAGTCCCCAAAAGGGGCTTGTTCCAGTCTTTTGCGCGAGGCTTTTCCTAAAAGTTGGATATTCCCGTTTGCATCGGTTATTTCCATACTGACAGAAGCCGAGGTTTGCGGGGCCAATGTATGATGACAGGACAGCGAGATCATGACATAGCATGACAAGACTATATATGACAAAAATGGACCACAGGTCCATTGGCCGCAAGGCCCATCATAAACTGTTTTCTGTCGGAGGATATCTTTCTGGAATTCCGGAGACAGAAAAGCAATGCTCTTCATAATTAATGAGGTTTTAATTGTGTGAAATCAAATAAACAAGGGAAGGAAGACGTTACCCCGGGGTGGTTGAAAGATGGGAGTGATGGATCCGGCAGCGATCGTGGATACCCCGGAAAATTTGCCCGGTAGGAGCAGACTGACAGGATCACTGGGAGAAGGAAGGGCAAAAGCCATAAAGACCTCATCGGGTCTGAACTTATAGGCGGAGCTTTCCGTGTTATGCTGTTTATCACCTGAAGTGGCTTCCGGAGATTGTTTTTGACAGTCGCAGGCAACTTGCTGGATGGAGGAAAGAAGCGTGATCGGACAGCGCTGATAATTCAATAACCTGCTGTATTGAAATAACAACCAGGATAAGATCAGCAGTATGGAAAAGGTCTTTTTCAAGCATACTAATATAACATTACTTTAGCAGTTTGTTGAATTATTTTTACAAGCAAAGAAAATATCCATTATGAAGAAAATTATTGCTGTTGTATTGTTCTCACTTTGTTCTTTTCTTATGGTCGGTACGGCTAGTGCACAAGGTTTGCTCAGCGGCGCCAAGAATGCACTGAGCAAGGTCAAAGGTGGAAAGAGCGGCTCACTCAGCTCGGACGAGATCGTGGCCGGATTGAAGGAAGCCTTGTCAAAAGGGGCTGAGAAGAGCGCCGATAAGCTTTCGGCCGTGGATGGCTTTTTTAAGGATGCCGCCGTGAAGATCCTGCTTCCTCCCGAAGCCGCCAAGGTAGAAAAGACATTACGCAGCGCCGGATTCGGCAAGCAGGTGGACGATGCCATTCTCAGCCTCAACCGTGCTGCCGAGGATGCTGCCAAATCCGCCGCACCCATCTTCTTAAATGCCATCAAGGGCATGAGCGTACAGGACGGCTTGGGTATCCTGAAAGGAGCGGATACCGCAGCTACATCCTATCTGCGCAAATCCACCACCTCGCCCCTGACGGAGGCGTTCAGGCCGGTGATCGATTCTTCTCTCCAAAAAACAGGCGCTACCAAATACTGGAAAGTAGTGTTCGAGACATACAACAAACTCCCTGTGACCGCATTTGGAGGACAAAAAGTAAATCCTGACCTGTCCTCTTATGCTACAGGCAAGACCATCGATGGGGTCTTTTATTATGTAGCACAGGAAGAAAAAAATATTCGACAGAATCCTGCCGCACAGGTCACCGACCTGCTGAAAAAGGTATTCGGCGGAAAGTAAGGATAGTGTAACTTTGTCGGGCCCTCCGCATAGTTGCGGGGGGCTTTGTATATGGAAAAACTACCCATGTTCCGCAACAGGCTGACGAAGGTCTTTCGTCATGTTTCCAAACTGGCCGGACGGCAATCCGTCAGCTGCTATCGCGTCTATGATCATGACCTGCCTGAATTCCCCTTTTGTATCGAGCTGTATGGAGATAAAGTGTATTTAGCAGAATATCGTCGTCGTCATGGCATGACGGAAGAGGAGCATGAGGCGTGGCTGGAATCCTGTCTGCCGGTGATCAGTGAGGTATTGGGTATGCCGGATGATGCCATTTATTGGCGGCAGCGTCAGCGCAAGGCGGGCAGACAGGGGCAATATGAAAAGCTGGCCAGCGAGCAGGAGTTCTTTGTGGTGCAGGAAGCAGGGCTTTCTTTCAAGGTCAACCTGATAGATTATCTTGACACCGGTCTCTTTTTGGATCACCGCATCACCCGGGGTATGGTCCGCTCCGAATCAAAAGACAAAAAAGTGCTGAATCTTTTTTGTTACACGGGATCTTTCTCCGTCTATGCCGCGGCGGGGGGAGCCACACAGGTGGACTCCGTGGACCTCTCCAAGACCTATCTCCAGTGGGCGGAGGATAACATGAAGCTGAATCATTCGCTTGCGGACAAGACTACCTGTAATTTTATACATGCCGATGTCAAGCAATGGCTGGACGAGGCGCCTGCAGGGTACTATGACCTTGTGATCATGGACCCGCCCACCTTCAGCAACAGCAAAAGGATGAAGGATTTTCTGGATATACAACGCGACCATGCGGAGCTGCTGAACAAGACCCTGCACGCCATGCGGCCGGGCGGCATCCTGTATTTCAGCACCAATTTCAGGAAATTCCAGCTGGAGACGGAGAAGATAACCGCCGCTTCCATAAAGGACATTACCAATGCCACCACTCCCTTCGACTTCCAGGGTAAGCTGTTCCGCTGGTGCTATAAGATCATCAAATAGCGGGTGATCAGTTCAGGGGAATATCCCTTTTCAGCATGCTGTCCCTGTTAGCCATTTCCCAGGCCGTATAAAAGACCAGGCGGGCCCTTTTTGCCATCAGCTCGTAGTTGATCTTATCCGGTGTGTCCGAGGGGCGATGATAATCCTTATGGATCCCATCGAAATAAAAGATGATGGGCACTCCCTTGCGTGCGAAATTATAATGATCGCTGCGGTAGTAGATCCTTTCCGGATCGGAGGGATCATTGAACTTATAGTCCAGCTCCAGCCTGGTATGTTGGGCGTTTTGGGATTCGCTGATAGGCTTGAGGTCGGAGCTTATCTTGTCATCGCCGACAACGTATACATAATTGGTCGAATCGCCTTTCTTCCGGTTGGGATCGATGCGTCCGATCATATCTATATTCAGGTCCACCGTCGTCTGTTCGAGAGGGTAGGCAGGATGTTCGGAATAGTATTCAGAGCCCCAGAGCCCTTTTTCTTCCCCGGAATTGGCCAGGAAAAGGATGCTGCGCCGGGGGCCTTTTCCTTCCTCCCTGGCTTTTGCAAAGGCCTTGGCCAGCTGCAAAACGCTTACCGTGCCCGAACCATCGTCGTCTGCACCATAATAGATGATGCTGTCCCTTTTGCCCAGGTGATCATAATGCGCAGATATGACGACATATTGATCTTTCAGGTCGGTGCCTTCCAACAGACCCAGCACGTCGCTGCTTTGCCCCATGGTGATCGCCTTGCCGAACTCCAGGACCACATCCGCAGCATACGACCTGGCCGCGATGCCGCCGGATTTGGCGGCAATATAATCGTCGCCCATAATGGCGCCCGCGATCTTTTCCGAAACATAGAATGTATTGGGAAGGATGGTCTTTTTAAAGCCGTCCGGATAGACGGAACCTTTGCCCTGATATGTCCTTTGCGGGAACCCCGCCTGGATGATGAGCAGGGCTGCAGCGCCATTTCTCTGTGCTGCCTCCTGTTTGATCAGGGAACCTCTTCTGCCGGAGGGAGGGCGGCTGCCAGCCGGCAAGCCATTCAGCACCATTACGATCTTCCCACGCACGTCCAGTCCTTTGTAGTCGTCCCGGGTGGAATCGGCGATACCATAACCCGCAAATACCACCTCTCCTCCATACATGGTGGCGGTATGGTTGATACCACTGATGACGGAAAGGTCGTCATACAGGCGGAATACCTGTCCATTCACCTGGACGGCCGCTTTTATCAATGAATCCTGAAATAAGGGGTAATATAGCTGAAAGCTCGTCTTATTGCCCGGCAGCAGACCAAGGCTGCGGAACTGCTCTTCGATGTAGGCAGCCGCCTTTCTTTGCCCTTCGGTGCCTGTCTCGCGGCCTTCGAATTCCTTGCTGGCTACCCGGAACAGGTGTGTCCGCAGATCCCCGGGTGTAATGACATCCGCATAGGCATCGGGGGCGGGCCTTTCCTGGGCATGGACCAGGCTGGTAAGAAGGAGAACCGGCAACAGGAACAAAAGACGTGACATAAGGGTTTTTGGTGCCAAATATAATGGATAAAATCTTTCCGGGGCTCCTCCCGGAGAAGTGGTCAACTCTCCGCCTCGCTGAGTTCCAGCCAGCGTAGCTCCTTTTCGTCCAGCTGCTGTTCGATCTCGCCTATACGTATGGAAAGTCTTTGCAATTCGTCGAAAGCTGTGGCGCCGCTGTTTAGTTTTTCGGTGACCTGTTTTTTCTCTTCTGTCAGTTGGGTGATCTCCTTGTCGAGACCTTCCAGCTCTCTTTTTTCTTTGTAGGACAATCTTCTTTTTTCGGTAGCCGGGGCAGATGCTGCGGGAGCTGTCTGTTGAGCAGTGGGCTTGACATCGGGCGTGGCCGTATCCTCTTCTTCGCGCTGCGCCATGCGGTATTGCGTATAGTTTCCGGGGAAATCCCTGACGACACCATTGCCTTCCAGCACCAGCAGGTGATCTACCAGCCTGTCCATAAAATACCGGTCGTGGGAGACGATGAGCAGGCAACCCTGGTATTCGCTCAGGAAATTCTCCAGCACTCCCAGTGTGGGCAGGTCCAGATCATTAGTAGGTTCGTCCAGCACCAGGAAGTTGGGGTTGCGGAAAAGGATGGACAGAAGGTGGAGCCTTCTTTTTTCTCCGCCACTGAGCTTGGAGATATACGTATACTGCTGCTCGGGGGGAAAGAGGAAGAGGTTGAGGAACTGGGATGCACTGAGGGAGCCTCCTGCTGCCAGGGGAAAGACCTCGGCTATGTTCTTTACATATTCAATTACCCGCTGATCTTCTTTTATGACCAGTCCCTGTTGGGAGTAGTTGCCGAAGATCACCGTCTCCCCGACATTGACCTTCCCGCTGTCGGGTTGTTCGATGCCCTGGAGGATATTAATGAAGGTGGATTTGCCTACTCCATTTTTTCCGACGACACCCAGTCTTTCGCCTCTTTTGAAAGTATAGTCAAACCCTTTAAGTATTACCTTATCATCAAAGCTCTTATAAACCTTTTTCAGTTCGACCACTTTTCCACCCAGTCTGTTCATCTTTACCTGCAGCTCCACCTGCTGGTCTTCTATCCGTTGTTTGGCCTTTGCCTCTACCGCATAGAAATTATCCTGTCTGCTCTTGCTCTTTGTCGTTCTGGCCTTGGGCTGTTTGCGCATCCACTCGAGCTCCTTACGATAGGTGTTGCGGGCTTTCTCGATGCTGGATGTCTCGTTCTCCAGACGGGCTGCTTTTTTCTCCAGGTAATTTTCGTAATCGCCTTTGTAGGTATATAGATTGCTGCCATCCATTTCCCATATCTCATTGCACACCGCGTCCAGGAAATACCGGTCGTGCGTCACCAGAAGAAGGGTAACCTTTTCCTGATTCAGATAATGTTCCAGCCATTCCACCATTTCTACATCCAGGTGGTTGGTAGGTTCATCCATGATGAGGAGCACATGCTTATGTTCGAAGCCGATGTCGATAAGGGTCTTGGCAAGAGCTACCCGTTTGCGCTGCCCACCGGAGAGGGTGCCCGTGATCTGCTGCAGGTGGTGGATGTTCAGCTTGCCTAAGATTTGTTTGACCTTGGCATCGAAATCCCAGGCGCCCAGCTCATCCATTTTTACAATGGCGGCCGTCAGCTTGTCGATATCTTCCTCTTCGCTGACCTTTTCGTATTCCCGGATGGCATTGATGACGGGATGGCTGTGATGAAAGATATTGTCCAGGATGGACCTGTCCTCCATGAACACAGGTTCCTGTTCGAACAATGCCACGGTGACATCTTTATGTATCCAGACAGTGCCGCTATCGGCCGTTTCGGTAGACGCTAATATCTTAAGTAAGGTGGATTTGCCGCTGCCATTCCTGGCTACCAGCGCGATCTTATCTCCTTCTTCTATATGAAAGCTAATGCCCCCGAAAAGGGGTTTTACGCCGTACGATTTGCTCAGACCTTCGACAGAAACATAATGCATCCCGCAAAGATAAGCTATCCCTTGACGAACTCCAATCCCAGATGGATACGGACTTCGTCGCTGACGACAAGACTGCCTGTTTCTGTTACGGCATGGAATTGCAGGCCATATTCTTTACGGTTGATCTTGCCGCTGACCGTGATACCCGCACGGGTATTGCCCCAGGGATCCTTTATTACACCTCCGAACTCTGCATCCAGCTTCACCTGTTTGGTGACATCCCGGATAGTAAGGTCGCCATATACCTCATAAGAGCCATCGTTATCCACATTCTCATATTTGGTGGCGGTGAACCTGATCTGCGGATATTTGGAGCTTTCAAAGAAATCCGAAGCCTGCAAATGGCCATCACGCTGTTCATTCCCGGTGGTAATGGAATTTACGTCGATGGTGAAGCTTACTTTGGCCGTCATAAAATCTTCGTCCTCCGTCTGGAGGTCGGCGTCAAACTTCGTGAACTTGCCGCTGACAGTGGAGATCATCATATGCCTGACCTTGAATTCGACTTCAGAGTGCGAGGGATCGAGTATCCATTTGGTTGTAGCCATATTTTAATGTTTAAACACTAAATTAAGGAAAAAAAATAAACCCTGTCCGGTAAAGGCCGGACAGGGTAGGTTAAATAATTATAAACCGAAGGAGTACGCTACACGCAATCCGAGGAAGTTGGCAGCCGTGCCGCCATCATAAAAAGAAGCCGTGCCTTCCCAGCGGAAGCCTACGTCAAGATAGTTCTTCGGGGCCAACGGGATCAGCGCGCCAATCTGGGGGGCATATACAAATGCGGTGGACTTGTTGGCCTGCAGGTCGCTCTTGTTAGCCAGGAAAGAGACACCGGCCTCACCCTGTACATAGAAGATATTTCCCACAGGGAAATATTTCAGACCTGCCTTGACAGGTATTAGCTGCATATTGTGACCACCCAGCTTTTTAAATTCGTCCTTGATGAAGAAATTGTTGTACCCTGCGTTGACGGTAACATACAGGCTCTGCACGATGGGGATATCGGCCTGTATAGACCCGCCGATGTTCCAGTTATAAACGTCGGAGAGATTTCCCACCGGAACGCCCACCTCAGGGCCTACACTTAATCTGAACTCCTGTTTGGGGGCTGAGGATTTCGGAGCATCCTGCGCCTTTGTCTTGCCTGCGTACGCTAAAAAACCTAATAATGCCAATGCGGCTACACCTACCTTGTGTTTCGTTTTCATTTTTCTATTGTTTTATGGTTCGAAATGCTTATCTGTTCCTATCTGTTATTCGTCGTCTGTCAGTCTTGCACTCAATCAACAACTGTTGGGTGAGTGTACAATAGATAACGGGCCTGGTTAAAAAAAGTTCAATCCCTGATAAAAGAAAGTTTTGTATCCCTGTATTTTGGTGCCTTCAACTGCTCCCTGACATGAGAAAAGGTCTCAAAGGGGCCTTTGACGGAGAACATATTGATCAGCCAGGCGGGTGTTCCGGCGCCGGGATCGATCGTGATGCGATAGTCTATTTTTATAAAACCATTGTTTGCCTGCGTGACAGTCCATACCTCATCGGACAATGGTACACGGACCAAGCCTTCCTTGACAGGTATATAGTTGGGTAATTCTTCAGCGTGAATGGTCATTACCTTAGTATTTGGATCTTGGGCGACAACCAGATGGATCGCCAGGTCCCGGTTACTTGCCGGCCAGGGTGAATGGATCTCTGAATAGAAATACAGCTCCGAAGGGCCGATCGTCTTTAAAATGGAGGTTTGTTTGGTATTGAAGCTCCAGTTGGGATAGTTCCCGATGTCCAGCACCAGCGCTGCCACGGAAGAAAGGCTGGCCTGCAATGTCATTTCGACACGCAGCTCGTTGTAGTTGGTATGTTCGCTGCTCCTGCTGTATACCTTTATACCATTTTCATCCTTTTTCAGGTTCCATTCCTGCTGGGCCCGGAGCGATAACAGCTGAAGGGTACAGGCTATCGTGAATAATAAGTTTTTTTGCCGCATAGGTTAGGTTTACCATGCAAAATACAAAGAAATATTTCCGACATCATGGCAATAAAGACCTTTCATCATTGCCGAAGAAGTGCTCTGCATAAAAGAAATACTAAAATTTCCCGATGATACCACGGCCCCATAATTCAATGAATAGACCCATCTTTCCAGTCCGTGATAGGGAAGAGGCGGTCTGTCACCCTTATGACCCGTTTTGAGATTCGGGTTGCCCGTGAACATCCCTCCTTCCAGCAAGGCATTCGTAAAAATGAGCTGCGCTTCGGGCTTCAGCATAAAATATGCCTGCCATTTTTTTATATGCCTGCTCTTTACAGAGCTTCCCGGACTGCTGTACTGGGTCATATAGCCGTGAAAATAAGGGGTCATTTTCCCTATCCGGATCAAAGGATAGAAAGCTATCCCATTTAACATCGTACCAAGAAAGACCTGGCTGCCTCCGATGATCTCCAGCGCCTGTCCCACGGATGCCAGTTCCTTTTCTCCCGTCATATTGATATTGATCAGCAGGTCGTTTTTAAACTGATGGGGCCACCCCATGGGTTTATAGTAGTGGATAAGCTTGTGTACAAACGCTTGTGTCTCTGCTGCCAGCGATGCCGGACCTATGACACCCGCGACCAGTTCCGTCTGCCAGTCGAATTTTTTGACAGGATTATAGGAATACAATGTGTGGGTGGCGATCAAAGCCCCCGAATAGGGATAATCATTCGGCTGATAGTCTGATCGGGTGATATCATCCGGCGTAAACATCAATTGCATGAACCCCCATCCATATGTATTGATACTGCCCGTGCCGGCTGTGGGTAAAAACCTGTCTATGCCGCGAGAGGGATGTTTCTTTGTGTAGAACAGATCGATCCGGGTGCCATTGGTATAGGCATCATCCGTGCCCACGCCAAAGGCATTGATAAAATCATTGTCCTCATAAATGCGGAGCAGGAGGTTTGGCGCGTCTTCCTGTGCAAAAAGCGTCTCACCTGCGTCGCAGGCTATCACCATAAAGATGATCGTCCAACGTAAAAAATGTTTCATAGCCCATGCTGTTTGATTCTTTGATTGATTGCTGCATCGAAAAAGCCTTTCTGTTGTATATTAAATGTCTGTCCTCCAGACGACCCCATCCCGGGGCTCCTGAAAAATATTCGGGCAAACGAGTATGACCCGTTTGCCCGTTAGTAACAATGATGACCTTCTTTTGGTTTAAATATTTTCAGAACGAGCCGGAGGCTCGTTGTCCGGACATTATTTCCCTTTTTCCGGGGTATCCGCTGGTTGCTGCACCGCAAAATGATAGCTGCCGGAGCCAAGGTCTACCATGAGATACCCCCTGCCGACACCGGCGATCTTTATTTCCTTTACATTACCCAGCAGCCGTCCGCCTTCCGTTACCACTCCGCCTTCGGGCGCCGGGATATATACCGTAGAGCTCGTATTGGGAGGAATGACGACATCCAGCAGAAGGGAATCCTTTTCCTTTTTCCAGCGGGAGGACAGCTCGCCATAACCCGTTTCCAGTTTGGCCTCGGCTTCCGTCAGTCCTCCACCGGGGTGGGGATAGATCCTGCTGTGCTTATACCCGGGTTCATCTTCGTATGTATCGAGACCGGCTACGACGCGATACATCCAGTCCCCGATGGCGCCATAGGAATAGTGATTGAAAGAGTTCATACCTGGCGTTTGAAAGCTGCTGTCGGGCCTGATACCATCCCATCTTTCCCAGATAGTAGTGGCGCCCATCTTTACGGGGTACAGCCAGGAAGGGTAGTTCTCCTGCAACAACAGCCGGTAGGAGATATCTGTATAACCCCATTTGCTCAGCACATGACAGAGATAGGGAGTACCAAGGAATCCTGTAGTCAGGTGATACCCATAATCCTTGACATTGTCTGCCAGCCGCCTGGCAGCCTGTGTCTGTAAAGAATCCGGCAGCATGTCGAACTCGAGTGCCAGCACATAGGCTGTTTGCGTACCGGAGACAAGTCTTCCGTTCGGGGTCATGTATTCCCGCACAAATGCCGCCTTGATCCTTTTCAGCAGCTGTTCATAGGCGGCAGCTTCCTCTGTACGGCCCAGCACCCTGGCCGCGTTGATGAGCAGCTGTGTGCTATGTGCATAAAAGCATTGCGCGATGAGATATTTATCCGTGACGGCGCTCCTTCCATCGTTGTCGTCAAAAGGCCGGTAGAATAGCCAGTCCCCAAAATGAAAACCCGTATTCCACAGGTCGTCCTTGCTTTGCCCCCGCATGTACTCCACCCAGGCCTTCATACTTGGGTATTGCTCTTCCAGCACTCTTCTGTCCCCATAGGCAAGGTACATATTCCAGGGAATGATCGTCCCTACATCGGCCCAGCCTGCACTGGCGCCATTGCCCAGCACATTGGGGATGACAAAGGGCACGGCCCCTTTGGGCGATTGATCCGCCGCCACGTCCTTTAACCACTTGGTAAAGAAATTGTCCACTCCCATATTAAAGGCGGCCGTGCGGGAAAAGACCTGCGCATCACCGGTCCAGCCCAGCCGCTCGTCCCGCTGCGGACAGTCGGTAGGCACATCCAGGAAATTACCCCGCTGCCCCCATTGGATATTATGCTGCAGTTGATTGATCAAAGGATTGGAACAACGGAAGCTCCCTGTCCGGGGCATATCCGAATATAAGGCTACAGCTTGCAGATCATCTTTGCTCAGCACACCAGGATATCCTTCGATGCGGATATAGCGGAAGCCATGAAACGTAAAGTGGGGTTCGAAGACCTCGTCGCCATTTCCTTTGAGAATGAATGTATCGCTGGCCTTGGCGCTACGCAGGTTGTCCGTATAAAAATTTCCTGTCTTATCCAATACCTCCGCATGAGAGATGATGATGCGGTCGCCCGCTTTACCCCTTGCCTTGAGTGATACCCAGCCAACGAGGTTCTGCCCGAAGTCGACCAACTGCTCGCCCGCAGGACTGGAAAAGAGGCGCTGGGGATGAAAGACCTCCTGTTTTTTCACCGGCTGATTGTAAGTGGCGATAAGGTTGGTCATGGGGAACTCCTCGATCTTCACCCCACTCCATCCCTTGTCGTCATAGCCAGGCTGTGCCCATCCCGCTTTTTCCTCACGGGCATCGATGGTCTCGCCGTTGTAGATCTCAGCGCTTCTTACTTCACCCGTGGAGGATTTCCAGCTTCCGTCCGAAACGATAGTGGCCGTGCTGCCATCCTTATACCGGATGACCAGCTGCAGCAGCAGCGAGATATCCTTGCCATAGAAATCCTTTTGTCCGGAGAACCCTATAAACCCTCTGTACCAGCCGTTGGCAAGCGTCACGCCCAGCGCATTCTGCCCGCTGCGCAGGAGCTCCGTGACGTCATAGACCTGGTATTGCAGCCGCTTGTTGTAAGAGGTCCAACCGGGTGTCAGAAAGCCATCCCCGATGCGGCGGCCATTGAGCTGTGCCTCATATAATCCATGGGCCGTGATATAGACAGTGGCTGACTGTACCGACTTGTCCGTCGTAAATTCTTTTCTGAACAAAGGGCTGGGGAGGGAGGGGAGCTCTTCAAACCCCGGCGTGATCCATTTTGCCGTCCAGTCGGCAGGTGAGAGTAGGGCCGTCTGCCACCAGGCCGGTGCGCTCCAGCCCGATGCGCGTCCTTTATTATCCCATATGCGTACGCGCCAGAAATAACGTTTACCCGACTCGAGCGGCTTGCCTGCATATGCCACCCATAATGATCCATCGGAATTGATCTTGCCGGAGCTCCATACCGTTTCCTTCCCATTGCCGGTCACCTGCAGCTCATAAGCCGTCTGACGGATACCTCTGTCCGGCGCCGTCATCTGCCAGCTGAACCGTGGCGCGCGAATATCCAGCCCGAGAGGATTGTTAAGGCCTTCAGTAAGGAGATGTCCAACTTTTAATTGTCCGATGGATAAAAAACAGCACAGCAGCGCTGCAAAGGTGCAAGCAATTTTGTTCATGATCAGTTGATTATTGATCTGACAAATATATGTTTTGGACTGTTATGAACTGTCCTGCTCCGAAGGATTAAAGAATAGTGAGGTTTTTCGATCGATAGGCTTGCAGCTCCGGACTGTCCGGGGACTGCTCCGTGATCAGGTAATGTATCTCGTCGATGTCGGCGATCTTCATTTGCATGGAGGAATTCAGCTTTTCGGAGATGGCCAGGATCGCTACTTTCTCTGCCGCCTTGATCATCGCTTTTTTCACCTGTATGGTCTCCCAATCCGAATCGGTGAGCCCGTTGCTATAATCGATGGCATTCGTACCAAGGATGCAAAGATCAGCCTTGATACCCGCCAGGTATTCGAATACCTCGCCACTCACCGTCATTTGACTGTAGGCGGAGATCTGGCCCCCGATCATGATCGTCTTGATCATGGGCTTGTCCAGTAATTCCACCGCCGTAAGCACATTTACCGTGATAAAAGTAGCCCGAAGCCGGCCGGGTATATGCTTGATGAACTCCCGTATAGTGGTACCCCCTCCAATGAGGACGATCATATCATCCTTTAACAGCTCCACCGCTTTTTCCGCAATGATGCCCTTGTTGGATTGAGCATAGGTCTCCGAATCATGCCCGATGTGATAGGCTGCCGACATCACCCCTCCCTTGATACGGATGACATGCCCCTCTTCCGCCAATTCGTTGACATCGCGCCGGATCGTATCCTCGCTGACATCGATGAGATTGACCAGGTCGTTGAACATAAGCCGGGTATGTATATTCACCTGCTTGAGGATCAGCGCCTTGCGCTCTTTCTTCGGTAGGGATACGCCTACGGGACCATTTGCTTTGATCTTTGTCATGCTGGCTCTTACACCGGGTATGGTTTTCGTCGAAAAATAACCCATCCCCGGTGTATGGCTAAAGATGGGCCTTCGGCCAGCGGACCATCGGCCCGCTTTGTACAAAAGCCCCATAAAAATTTGCAGTATTTGCAAGATATACTCCTTATATGAGCTTTCGACATACAATGTTACGGGTTTTAGACAAGAATTTTAAATTTTGAAGGGAAGAAGTAGTGGATAATATAGTATAGTTTGAAATTTTACTGCAAAATATTTGCAGAAATTTTTTCAATTCCGGAGAAAATTGATAAATTCACCCAGAATTTTGCAAATTAGTCGCAATTATTCAGCGCCCGTTTGCCGAACATTCACTAACTAAAACAACTGCACATGAAAAGATTCCACCCCACAGCCGTGGGCAGCCTGCTGATTTGCTGCTTATTGGCCCTCTCTGTCAGTCAGGCTCAGACTCCGAGGGCTATTCGCGTCAGGGGCGTCGTCAGAGGTCAATCTGACGGTCAGCCAGTCAATGGCGCTACGATCACCCTCCTCTCGGACAAAAAGATCGCTACCTCTACAGATGTCACCGGGAGCTTTGCACTGGATATTCCTGCCGCCGATGTAAGGGATAATGTCACATTGGAAATAACCTCTATAGGGTTTGAAAGAAAGCAGATGGTCCTTCAGCCCGGCCAGACCCAGGTCACTGTCGTCCTCGAGACCAGCAAGGCCAGCCTGAATGAAGTAGTGGTCACGGCATTGGGCATTAGCCGCCAGCGAAAATCCCTCGGTTATTCCGTTACGGAGGTGAAAGGATCGGAGTTCACGCAGGCCCGTGAGAATAATATTGCGAATGCCCTTTCAGGTAAAGTGGCAGGCGTCAATGCCGCAGGTCTTTCTACGGGTCCGGGCGGCAGCAGCCGCGTCACCATCCGTGGCAATGGTGGTTTCGGTGACAATCAGCCGCTGTATGTGGTCAACGGGATGCCCATCGACAACTCCGTGCCCGGGGGCGCACCTACTGTCAACGGCATCACTTTCAACGTAGACCGTGGTGACGGCATTGCAGGTATCAACCCGGACGATATCGAATCCATCAGCGTCCTGAAAGGAGGAACGGCCTCCGCGTTGTACGGCTCCCGCGCCAGCAACGGGGTCATCCTGATCACCACGAAAAAAGGCCGCGCACAGAAGGGCGTCGGCGTCGAGTATAATGCAACCGGTACGCTGGAAAATATCGCGGTGATCCCGGATTTCCAATATGAATACGGGCAGGGCAATGGTGGTGTAAAGCCGACGGACCAGGGGGCTGCCGTGGCTTCCGGACGCCGGTCGTGGGGAGCGAAGATCAACGGCTCGACGGACTATGTTGGTATAGATGGGAAAACCCATCCTTATACGGCGAAGAAGAACAACCTGCAGAACTATTACCAGACGGGCAGCAATATCACCAATACCATCTCCTTGTCCGGAGGTAATGAAAACACCACCTATCGATTCAGCGCATCCGATCTCAACAGCAAAGGTATCCTTCCGAGGACGACCTACGACCGGAAGACCTTCAATCTTGCCGTCACCAGCCATCTTACCGACAAGCTTTCGGTGGATGCCCTGGCCCAATACAACCTGGAAGTAGCCCACCAGCGAACTGGCGCGGGCGATGCATTAGGCAATCCCAACTGGACGCCGCTTGAAATAGCCAATACGGCTGATGTTCGCTGGCTCAAGCCGGGCTATGATTCGACGGGTAAGGAAATCGCGTGGAACGATGCTCCTATCGCCAGTAACGGGTATTTTGTACAGAATAAATTCCAGGAGAACGACACGAAGAACCATTTTCTCGGCCAGGCGTCCATTGCCTACAAATTGCTGCCGAACCTGGTTTTCAAGGGTACAGTGAGCCGGGATTTTTACAACTATAATTACAGCAATGTCATGCCTACCGGCACCCTGTATGTGCTCACGGGCCAATATGAAGCGGTAAAGTCCGATGTATCGGAGACGAATTCCCAGTTCACGACCACCTATAATACTCACATCCGTGAAAATTTCGGAATTTCCATCATGGGTGGTCTCAACAGCCGCAAGTTCCGTAATGAACAGCTGACCCTTTCCGGAAGCAATTTTACCATTCCTTATTTTTACTCTTATTCCAACCTGGCGACTTCCACCACAACGCCATATACCTCTCATCTGACGACGAATTCAGCCTTCGGGTCGGTGGACCTGGATTATAAAAGCCTTTTCTTCCTTAGCTTCACCGGCCGAAAGGACTGGTTCTCTACGCTGAGCCCGAAGCATTACGGTGTTTTTTATCCCAGCATCGGCGGTAGCTTTATCCTGTCGGACGCGGTGAACCTCCCTGCCTTTTTCAACCTGGCGAAGATCAGGGGCTCCTGGGCGCAGGTGGGCGGCGGAGCGCCGGACCCTTATGTCATCAATCTTACTTATAGCATCGTTCCCAGCTCGGGCCAGCCTTTGCAGAACGTGACACCAGGCGCAGGTTCCGGTACGAACATCATCTCCAATCCGGACCTCAAACCTTTCACTTCCACGACTTATGAGGCAGGCTTCGAGCTCGGCATGCTGCAGAACCGCCTCGGATTGGATGTTACGTATTATAATCGTAAGACTACTAACGAGATCGTGCAGACGGCAATCTCAACGACCTCCGGGTACAGCGGGGCTTATCTCAATGTGGGTGAGCTGAACAATAAAGGGATCGAAGCATTGGTAACCGGTACGCCTGTCAAAAGAGGGGATTTTAGCTGGAATGTCAGCTATAATATAGCATATAATCAGAATAAGGTGGTGCAGCTGGCGCCGGGGCTGAACTCCATCCAGATCGCCTCCAGTGTCAATGGTTATACGACGCTGCAGCACATCATCGGTATGCCTTTCGGAGAGCTCGTGGGCACCAGCATGCTGAAAGATGCCAGCGGCGACACTGTCTTCAATGCCACCAGCGGCCTGCCGGTAATTGCTCCCACGCATCCGCTGGGTAACAGCGTCGCGCCCTGGACCATGGGCCTGACCAATGAATTCCACTATAAGCGCTTTGGCTTCAGCTTCCTGCTGGACGGCAAGTTCGGAAATAAGATATTCTCCATTTTTGAAGTTTATGCCACCCGTCTGGGCAAGCTGAAATCAACGTTGAAAGGGCGGGAGAATGGCCTGACCGTAAGTGGCGTGGACCAGTCGGGTAATAAATACAGCAGGACAGTGACCGTGCCCAACCTCCGGATCTATTACGACAATTATAAGACTTATTCGGACCTGTTCGTGCATGACGGCAGCTTTATCAAGCTGCGCCAGGTGGTCGCCAGTTATAGTCTGCCGGTGAGCAAATGGCATCTCGGCAGGCTCCAGTCGGCCAATATCGCCTTTGTCGCGCGCAACCTGTTCATCCTGTACAGGGAGACGAAGAACTTCGATCCGGAACAAAGCTTTACCAACAGCAATGCACAAGGTTTTGAATCCATCGGCCTGCCCAGGACAAGATCATATGGGATCAACCTGTCGCTGAAATTTTAAATGAACACATAAACAGCAATGAATATGAAATTATATATAAGCGCAATCCTCGGTGTAAGTATTCTGAGCGCCTGTACCAAGAACTTTGTTGCAGAGAATACCAACCCCGATGCCGTCTCCACTCCAACACCCGAGTATGTTTTTACCAAAGCATTGTATGACGGTATGGGCAATGCCTCGGGTACCTATGGCGGCAGCACGATGTATCTTCTGCAGGGCGCCATGCAATATACTACCAGCTATAACGATGTGGCAGGTTTCGGCTCCAAGTATGTGGCTGCCCAGACGCAGCAGACTAACGCCTCCTTCAATGCTGCCTATCCCGATGAGATCAACGAGCTGGGCATCGTGATCAAGGCTGTAAAGAGCAATCCTGCGAAGATCAACCTGCTGGCCGCCGCCCGGATCTGGCGGGTCTTCTGTTTTTCACGCATCACAGACCTGTATGGGGATGTACCTTATTTCCAGGCGGGACTTGGTTACGACTCTTCCGTATACAAGCCTGCCTACGACCCTCAGCAATCCATTTATATGAACATGCTTTCCGAACTGGATGCCGCAGCGCAAAGCTTCGATCCTTCGAAAACTACTTTCGGCGCTGCCGACCTGATCTATGGGGGTAATATCGCACAGTGGAAGAAATTTACTTATTCCCTTATGCTGCGCCTTGCCATGCGGCTGACAAAGGTAGATATCGCCTCTGCGCAGACCTGGGCGACCAAGGCCATTGCAGGAGGTGTCATTACTGCGGATGCCGATATCGCCAAAATGCCGTACCTCTCGTCCGGCCAGGTGATCAACCAGAACCCTATGGCCTATTCGCTTTGGAACAGCGACTATATTGCCCAGGACGGTGTCTCCAATGCGGAAGGCGGTAAATACCAGGACGTATGGATCAATTATCTGAAGTCCACTAACGACCCCCGGCTGCCGATCATTTCCATCGTATACAACAATGGGGTGGCTGATACTTCCGTGGGCATCCAGCAAGGTATGCCCGCCAATATCCAGTACAACAAACCCGCTAACTTCGGCACCTACTCGGAACCCAATCCCAAGACCGTCCTTCAGCTCGGCTCCAGCCAGCTGGTATTCTCCGCCGCCGAATCCTATTTCCTGCTGACGGAGGCGGCTTTGCGTGGCTGGTACAACGGTTCTACAGCCGATGCTCTTTATACGCTGGGTGTACAGGCTGCCCTGCGCAACTGGTCGATCATTGCGGGAGCTGCAGGCACCATCAATTCCGCCGCTATCAATAATTATGTGGCGGCCAATACGCTAAATCTCGCCGGGACTTTCGACCAGCAGATGCAGCAGATATATACCCAGTTCTGGGTGAGCATCTTTCCGAATGCCACGGAAGCCTACAGCAGCTACCGCCGCACGGGTTACCCGGCGCTGGTGGGCAACAACTATCCGGGCAATGCCACAGGCGGCAAGATATTCAGGAGATGTCTGTATCCTGCATCGGAACAGACCCTCAATGCAGATGCATATAAGGCAGCTGTTGCCCGGCAGGGCGCCGACGACCTGATGACCCATATATGGTGGGACAAGCAGTAAAAGAATGGCTTTTTTATTTTCTCATAAAGCAAGCTGAGTTTTGGAAAGGGGGCAGCTCTCTGCCCTCTTTATTCTGTCGTCGTCCATGTCTGCCCAGGTCAATTAATCACTACAATGTACATTATATGAAGATCAACAATGCTGAAGAGCAATTCGTACGCCTCGACCTTAGCTTACCTCCGGCCCCAAGTCCCGTAGGGGTTTACAAACCTTACCTGATAGAAGGGAAATATCTGTATCTGTCCGGGCACGGTCCGGTGCAAAATGACAGATCGCTTATCATCGGGCGCATCGGGAAGGAACTGGATATGGAGCAGGGCAAGCTGGCGGCAAGACAGGTGGGACTGACCATGCTGTCCACTATCCGTACACATATCGGAGACCTTGGCAAAATAAAAAGAGTGCTGAAGATATTTGGTATGGTAAATTGTACTCCCGAATTTGAACGGCATCCTTATGTGATCAATGGCTGCAGCGAGCTTTTTGCGGCCGTCTGGGGTGAAGAAAATGGGGTAGGGGTCCGCAGCGCGGTAGGATTTGGTTCTCTGCCGGACAATATTCCTGTCGAAATTGAAGCTATATTTGAATTGCAATAAAACAAATCAAAAATGCTTCAGACTGCCTCTCCCGGAGCGCCCCGGCTGGCTGCCTTCGGTGAGTTTATGCTAAGACTCCATAGCATGGAAGGAAGACGATTCCTGCAAGCCGGGTCCTATCAGCCTTACTATGCAGGCGCCGAGGCGAATACCTGTGTGTTGCTGTCCCGGCTGGGTATCCCTGTTCGTTATATCACCCGGCTGCCGGACAACGACATAGCCCAGGCAGGTGTTCAACAGCTGAGCGGGCAGGGGGTCGATACTTCCCATATTGTCTATGGTGGCGATAAGATGGGGGTTTATTTTACGGAGCAAGGCAATGGTATCCGCTCCACCCGGGTTATCTATGATCGGGATGGGTCTTCCTATGCGCGTCTTCAGCCCGGGATCATTGATTGGAAGAAAAGCCTGGCCGGCGTCCCTTATTTCCATTGGTCGGGCATATCGGCGGCCGTATCCTCCGGCGCGGCGGATGTCTGCGAGGAGGCTTTGTCTGTAGCGCGGCAAGAGGGGATAACGATATCTACAGATTTCAACTACCGGACCACGCTCTGGAAATATGGAAAGCATCCCCGCGAGGTAATGCCCGGTCTTATGAAATACACCAGGGTGGCCGTGGCGGACCTGGATTCGGCGGCTGTCTATTTCGGCGTACAGACCGACGCAGCAGCCAGTCTGGAGGAGCGGTTCATCCAATGCAGCAAGGCCTTGCGGGAACGATTGCCGCACCTGGAAGTGCTGGCCATGAGCTTTCGCAAAACGCAGGGTATACAGCATATCTATTCGGGCGCCCTTCTGTACAAAGGAGAATATTATTTTTCTCCCCGGCTTGAGCTTCCTTTCGTCACCGACCAGATAGGCAGTGGGGACGCTTTTACAGGAGGGATGCTCTATGGACTGATGACAGATGCGATGCCACAGCAGATCATCGATCTTGCTACCGCCTGCGGCGCCGTCAAGCAGAGCATACCAGGGGACTGGGCGCTGATAAGTAAAGGAGAATTGGATCAATTTATTCAAAACGGTGTCACCGGCCGTATCATCCGGTGAAAAAAAGCTTTTCGGTTTTATGTTTATCATCGACGCGCACCTGGATCTTAGCATGAATGCTATGGAATGGAACAGGGATCTGAGACTGCCTGTACAGGCGATCCGGGATAGGGAAAAAGGTCTTATGGACAAGCCCGACAGGGGCAAAGGCACGGTATCATTGCCGGCGTTACGTCAGGGTAATATCGGGCTGGTAGTGGCTACACAGATAGCCCGGTATGTGAGCCCGGACAATCCCCTGCCTGGCTGGCATTCTCCCTGGCAGGCCTGGGCTCAGACCCAGGGACAACTGGCCTGGTACAAGGCCATGGAAGAGGCCGGGGAAATGACAATGATAAAGGACCTTGCCTCGCTGGACAAACACGTCGCTCTCTGGCAGAGCTGGTCAGACCCATCCGCAGTGAGACCCATCGGGTACATCCTCAGCCTGGAAGGAGCGGACTCCATCATCACCCCAGACTACCTGGAAGATGCCTATGAATATGGTCTCCGGGCTGTAGGACCCGCACACTATGGTCCCGGCAGATATGCCAATGGTACGGATGCCACCGGCGGCCTGCGTGAAGAAGGAAAAGAGCTGCTGCGTGTGATGGAAAGAAAGAATATCATTTTGGACGCTACCCATCTCTGTGATGATGCTTTCTGGGATGCCATGGAGCTATTCAACGGCACTGTATGGGCAAGTCACAACAACTGCCGGGCGCTGGTGGACCACAATCGTCAGTTCAGCGATGAGATGATCAGGGCCCTGATAGAAAAAGGAGCCGTCATCGGCGGTGCGCTGGATGCGTGGATGATGGTGCCTGGCTGGGTAAGAGGCTCATCCACCCCGGAGGGAATGGGATGCAACCTGGAAAAAATGATCGATCACCTGGATCATATCTGCCAGCTGGCCGGCAATACGCAACATGTGGGAATTGGAACAGACCTGGACGGAGCTTTTGGAAAAGAGCAGACCCCGTATGACCTGGAGACCATTGCCGACCTTGTCAATATCCCCGCACTGCTGTCAAAAAGAGGGTATAGCGCCGCGGATATCGAGAATATTATGCACGGCAACTGGCTCCGCCTGCTGCGCAGAGCTTGGGCTACTTCCTGATCATTTTCAAACACACGGGCGCGGGGATGCTTAGCTGCTGGCCCGTCGCTTTCAACAGACCCGTTGCCGGATCTATACGAAATATGACTACATTGTCGCTGCGCTGGTTGGCTACCAGGAGCCAGTGCCCTGTAGGATCTATCATGAAATTACGGGGCGTCTTGCCCTGCGTGGATTCAAATCCTTTTATGGTCAATTTGCCCGTGGTGGTATCTATGGAATAAATAGCGAGGCTATTGGCGTCACCCCGATTGCTGGCGTAAAGGAATTTTCCTTTGGGCGCTACGTGAATGTCGGCGCTGCCGATATCCCCCTTGAACCCTTCGGGCAGCGAGCTGATATGTTGCAGCTGTTGCAGCTTGCCGTCGGCATAGTGGAAGGCATCCACGGCGCCACCCATTTCCGTCATCAGGTAAACATAGGGCTTGCCTGGATAAAAGCTGATATGACGGGGTCCGGAACCGGGTTCCGCCTGCTGGACAGAATCCCTGGGCGTCGTCAGCGGCTCTGTTGCGGCGGCCGCATTAAACCGGTAGATCGACAGCTTATCCAGCCCCAGATCGGCTGCGATAAGATATTTTCCGTCCGGGGTAAAGGTCACGGAATGAACATGCGGCTTTTCCTGTCTTTGTTTATTGGGTCCTGATCCCGTGTGCTGGATCAGCTGTGTCAGCGCTCCAAGGGTGCCGTCCATATGAATGGGCAGAGCCGACAGATTGCCGCCACTGTAATTGGCTACCATTGCCCATTTACGATGGGCGTCCACGGAAATATAGCAGGGATCGTCCCCTCCGCTGGCCTCCTTGTTGAGGAATGTAAGCTGACCGCTGCCCTTGTCGAAGGCAAAGGCGCTGATCGCTCCAGGCTCCTTTCCATCCGTCTCGTTGACGGCGTACAGGAATTTTTCTCCCGGCGCCACCGCCAGATAGGAAGGGTTCTCCGTAGCAACGGTGCTGACCAGCTTTGCTTCACCGCTGGCGGCATTGAATTGGTACACATAGATGCCTTTGCTGGCATTCCCTTTGGTATAAGTGCCTACGAACAGGTAGAAGTTTTGGGAAAATCCGGACAGCGAGCATAAGGCTGCAAGCAGAAGAAGGATGGTAGTGCGCATGAAACAAATATAATGAAAAAGATGAGGTTCGGAATTTACGGAGCCCATGTATTATTTACGATATGTCCATTGGTGTATTTTTACGAGCCGTGAAAGTTATTTATAATGGTGTAAGGGTTTGCTACTATCACTAAATAAGATAATCACAAATGATAATAGATTGGTCATATGAAAAATTTGTTTTCTCTTCTCCATAGTGGAAATTTGTGTTCTATGAATGAATGATTGATCCAATACCGCTATGTTAAACCAAACAAGTAAGGCTCAAAGTTCATTACCTCTGAAAAACCAAAAATGTCCAATGTCCTGTCCTGTTTAGGGCTCTCACTGTAAGAAACGTCCTTCTTATGGTAAATTAACTTGGAGGCCGTCTCATCAAAATGAGACGGCTTTTTATTTTCAGCCCTTCGGCCTACCTTCGCGCCCTATGTCAACGATCAATGAAATAATGATAACACCGGATCAGATAGACCAGCTTATCCGGCTCCGGCGCAGTACTTTTCCCGACCAGTTTGAAAAAGGCAGGCAAATAGAGGAGGTCACGATCTGGCGATTGCTGGAGAATGCCAACTGGGCGCCCAATCACAAGCGCACCGAGCCCTGGCGGTTCACCGTATTCACCGGAGAAGGATTAAAGAGATTTGCCGCCTTCCAGGCCAGGCGTTACAAGGAGACAGCCGGGGAGAAATTCCGGCAGGATAAATATGACAAGCTGCTGGAGAACCCTGAAAGGGCTTCTCATATCATCGCCATCATCCTCAGGCGGAGCACCACTGTCGACATACCGGAAATGGAGGAGATCGCGGCCGTAGCCTGTGCAGTAGAGAATATCTGGTTATCCATTACCGCCTATGGTCTTGGCGGGTACTGGAGCACGGGCGGACCTACCTTTGATCCCGCAGCGAGAGAATTCTTTGGACTTGATGACGGTGACAGGCTGATGGGATTCTTTTATCTCGGACATATTCGTGTCCCCTCTGTAGCAGGGTCGCGACGTCCTATACAGGAGAAGACTACCTGGGTGAAAGAATAAGTGTAGGCCCCATAATTCATAAATTAAGTAACTTTCCTACTCAAATAACAATTCTATTATCATGCGAAAGCTCTATTTTCTTCCTGCAGCACTTCTCCTGGTATTGGCTGCGTGTAACAACGCCGGCGACCAGGCCGCTTCAGCCGACTCTGCCAAAAAGGCTGGTAAGGATTCGATGGCCATGAACCACAATATGTCCGACAGCGGCGCGAAAGTGACCCCCGTGCCGGAAATTCCGGCAGGAGCAAAGGTTTATTTTAAGAACCTGAAGGACGGTGAGACCGTAAAATCTCCTCTTAAGGTAGAATTTGGCGTGGATGGAATGACGGTGGATTCTGTAAGCAAAAAAATAATCGCAACGGGCTCCGGCCATCACCATCTCCTGGTCGATGCAGAGGACTCTATCCCTTCCGGTACGGTTGTCCCCAAAGATTCCACCCACCTGCATTTTGGCAATGCCCAGACAAGCACCGAGCTCAAACTAACGCCCGGCGAGCACAAGCTGACCCTGCAATTTGCCGACGGCATCCATCGCAGCTATGGCAGCAAGCTGGCTACCACTATCAAGGTCAAGGTAAAATAAACGAACTTCCTATCTTTAGCCCACCTTCCTCCGGGAGGTGGGCTTTTTTTTAAGAAGGACAACCTAAGCAACGGAAAAGCCGTAGAGATTGTCAAGTGGAGAGATGATGGGGGAATTTTGTATTAAAAAAAATAAACATGAGTAAGAGCAAGTTAATGAGCAATTTTTTTAAGGTCTTTGGGGCAGCAGTGACAGCAGTATTTCTTTCCAGCTGTCTGAAAACGGGTACGAATAATGCGGCGACCAATAACTCTAATATAAGTTTTGTTACTTTGATGAATATGGCGCCTTATTCCTCTGCCACTGAGGTATATTTCAATGGTGATAAAAAGACGCCTGCCATTCCTCCCGGATCCTTTTCGACCAATTACGGGCAGGTGACCCCCGGCAGCTACGACATCAAGTTCAAAGTTGCCAGCTCCGACAGCGTTCTTTCCGAATTGCCCGCCAGCTATTACGATTCCCTGGGGTTTTATACGCTGATCCTCTATAATCCTTCCGCCAGTTCTGCGGTAAATTCCATAAAGGTCGTCGATGATTTTAGCAGCTTGTCCATGACAGGGGCAAACTACCGGTTTTTCAACCTTTGTCCGGACTATCCCATGGTAGACCTGTATATGAATGCAACGAAGGTCCAGCCCGGACGCACTACAGGGGACAACGCCAACAGCTCTTATTTCAATACCTTTGCTCCCGTTACGGCCGGCGGCTATGCTATACAGGCAAAAAAGGCGGGGACGGACTCGGTGATAGCCACTATTTCCAGCGTAGGATTACAAATGGGTAATGCCTACACTATATTCCTGCAGGGCAGTACACATAATACGAACAATCCGGTGACATTGTCCATATTACAAGCAGCTTATTAGATCAACCCATAAAAAAAACCGCCGGATGGCGGTTTTTTTTGCAACTTTTTTTATTTAAGCTAGCTCGTATGAGCTTGTCGGTTCGCAGGTGCAGATCAGGTTGCGATCGCCATGCGTGTTATTGACGCGCCCGACACTGGGCCAGAACTTGTTGTCTTTTAAATATGCCAGGGGGAAAGCAGCCTGTGTACGGCTATAAGCGTGATTCCACTGGTCGGCGCAGATGACATGCTGTGTATGCGGCGCATTTTTCAGGGCATTGTCCACCTTGTCGGCCTTGCCTTCCTTGATCAGGACGATCTCTTCATGGATGCTGATCAGCGCATCGCAAAAACGGTCCAGCTCACCCTTATCTTCGCTCTCCGTCGGCTCGATCATGATGGTGCCAGGCACGGGGAAGCTGAGAGTGGGAGCGTGGAAACCATAGTCCATCAGGCGCTTGGCCACATCCTCCGCTTCGATGCCGGCGCTGGCCTTGAAGGGACGCAGGTCGACGATGAATTCATGGGCGCAGGTGCCACCCGTGCCGCTGTACAATATCGAAAAGAAATTTTCCAGCCGGGCCTTCATATAATTGGCGTTGAGAATGGCGTATTTGGTGCTGCGGGTAAGCCCCTCGGCTCCCAGCAGCTTGATATAAGCATAACTGATGAGCAGGATGCTGGCCGAACCATAAGGAGCTGCCGACACAGCATGCATTTTCGTTCCGACACCGTTATGTGAGGCGTTGTCCTTCGAAACATGGCCTGGCAAATAAGGCTTCAGCTTCTCATTGACGCATATGGGACCCACGCCGGGACCGCCGCCGCCATGCGGGATGGCAAAAGTCTTATGCAGATTGAGGTGACATACATCTGCCCCAATAAAGCCGGGACTTGTAAGTCCTACCTGCGCGTTCATATTCGCTCCATCCATATAGACCAGTCCGCCGTTGTCATGGATGGCCTGGCAGATGTCCTTTATACTTTCTTCAAAAACCCCGTGTGTGGAAGGGTAGGTCACCATAAGACCGGCCAGCTTTTCCTTGTATTGTACCGCCTTGGCCTTTAGGTCTGCTACATCGATATGACCTTCATCATCGCTTTTTACGACAACCACCTTCATACCCGCCATAACGGCGCTGGCAGGGTTGGTGCCATGGGCGGATATGGGGATCAACATGATATCCCGGTGGGCCTCTTTATGAGCAGCATGATAGGCGCGTATAGCCAGCAGGCCCGCATATTCCCCCTGCGCGCCGCTGTTGGGCTGGAGGGAAGTGGCGGCAAAGCCTGTGATCTCGCTCAATGCCTTCTCCAGCTCGGTAATGATCTGCCGATAACCCTGCCATTGATCGGCGGGGGCCAACGGATGCAGACCACCGAACTCAGGCCAGCTCACGGGAATAAGCTCCGTGGCAGCGTTCAGCTTCATCGTACAGGAACCCAAAGAGATCATGGAAGTATTCAGCGAAAGGTCCTTATTCTCCAGGCTTTTCATATAACGCATCATCTCCGACTCGCTATGATGTGTATTGAAGACAGGGTGTGTGAGGAATTCAGACACACGGGTGAGAGAAGAAGGAATATTGTCCAGTGTATCGTCCTCCACTTCGAAGGTGGCTGTGACCAGGTGGCTGCCGGCTGCTTCATGGAAGACACCTAAGATATTGAGCACATCCTGTTGCGTCGTTGTTTCATCAAGCGTGATGCCGATGTAGGCATCATCGTAATACCGGAAATTCATCCCTCTGGCTTCAGCCAGACCCCGGATGGCTGCCGTATCGGATGATTTGATCTTCACCGTGTCGAAATAGGAGGAATTGAGGTTGCTGTAACCCAGTTCGCCCAGCTCATTTGACAGTGTTCTTGCCAGCAGGCTGGTGCGCTTCGCGATATTGGTAAGACCCGCGCCACCGTGATATACGGCATACATGGCCGACATATTGGCCAGCAGGGCCTGAGCGGTACAGATGTTGGAAGTAGCTTTTTCCCGCTTGATATGCTGTTCACGGGTCTGCAATGCCATGCGCAGCGCGCGGTTGCCTTGTGCATCGATGCTTACGCCGATGATGCGTCCCGGAATGCTCCGTTTGAATTCGTCTTTAGCAGCGAAGAATGCGGCGTGAGGACCTCCGAATCCCATCGGCACACCCAGACGCTGAGAATTGCCAATGGCTGCATCTGCGCCCAGTTCGCCGGGAGGCGTCAGCAGGGTCAGCGCCAGCAGATCGGTAGCCATCACTATATATGCGTTTGCTGCATGCACCTGTTGTATGAATTGCTTATAATCCTGCACAGCTCCATCGCTGGCAGGGTATTGTACAATAGCTCCAAAATAGGAACCGTCGATAGCGGCCTTACGATAATCGCCTTCCACCAGCTGGATCCCTAACGGGAGGCTGCGGGTCAGCAAAATATCTTTTGTTTGAGAGAATATGTTCGAATCGACAAAGAATTTGGGAGTGGTGATATGCTCATGATCTTTATTCTTCAGGTTGAAGAACATGGTCATGGCTTCCGCTGCGGCAGTACCTTCGTCCAGCAGGGAAGCATTTGCCAGCGGGAGGGCCGTCAGGTCGGCTACCATGGTCTGGAAATTCAACAGGCTTTCCAGGCGACCCTGCGCGATCTCCGCCTGATAAGGGGTATACTGGGTATACCAGCCCGGGTTCTCAAAAAGACAACGCAAAATGACGCTGGGCACGATGGTGTCATAATAACCCTGCCCGATATAGGATTTGAAGACCTTGTTCCGGGCAGCTACCTGCTTAAGCTCTGTCAAATACTGATATTCGCTGATAGGACCGGGCAGGGAAAGACCTTCTTTGTCACGGATCGAGGCGGGAATGGTTTTGCCGATAAGCTCGTCCAGGGAGCCCACACCGATGGTCCTCAGCATCTGCGCGGCTTCTTCTTCATTGGGGCCGATATGACGACTTATGAACTCACTAGCCTGTTTTTCAAATAGATTCATACAAGTATTGGGGGGTTGACCGATTAAAAAACCTTTAAAAAAGATGTGCAAAGTTACGGCCCTTACGGGAGAAAACAGCGGATTTGGGCCTGGCCGGCCTATCTGGTGGATAAATGGTGATTATCTGGGGGTTACGCATCTTTGGAACGACCCATGGTCGTTCCCAGACATTCGAAACTGAAAAAGGTCGCCCCGTATGTTGAAACGAACGGGAGGCCGACCTTTTTCTTTAAAAACCCCTAAACCCTAAAACTTAATGCTAAAACTTATTGCTGTGAGTAAGCATGAACTAAATGCTAACGTAAAATTAATCCGGAAAGATGGTAAGCTGTGTTGGTAACAATTAAAACTAAATTAAAAAAGACTCCTGCTGTTGCGGTTTCCTGTCAGTACCAGCTTCGGTTTCCCGCATTTGATCGCTGGTTTGTCTGCTGCCGTCATGACTCCATCCCGGAGGGCCAAACAAATAATACCATTTCTCTTTCCAGCCGATGTCCTTACGGGAAAGATCTTTGCCGATGCTATTCCATTCGTGAAAGATGATATTGACCGGGTCCGTTTTTTCGGGCTGTTTGGTGAGCCCGTATTTAACGGGTTGGTATTCTTCTTCAGGCAGCTCAGGCTGGTAGGTCCCGAAAAGCTGATCCCATATGATAAGGAACATCCCCATGTTCTTATCCAGGTAGCGAGGATTGGAAGCATGATGTACCCTGTGATGGGAAGGCGTTACCAATATATATTCAAGCCAGCCCATTTTACCTATCAGCTCGGTATGTACAAAGATCCCCCAAATTTGGGTCAGGGAATACATGAAGATGATATCGAGGGGCTTAAAGCCCAGGTAAGCCAACGGAATGAAATAGACAAAACGATACAAAGGCTGAAAGACAGAGCTTCGGAAGCCCACCGTAAAATTCATGTGCTCGGAGGAATGGTGTGTGACATGGACTGCCCAAAAAAGACGTATCTCATGATCCCACCGGTGCAGCCAGTAATAGAGAAAATCTTCCGCCAACAGCAAGAGGAACCAATAAGAGAAGACACTGGTGATGGATATCCAGTGATGCCGGTAGCATACATCCAGGACTATCAGATAGGTAGCCCGGAACAGGAGATCGATACCTCCATTTAGCAGCATCAGGTAAAGGTTGGTAAATGTATCCTTCCAGGTATAAGTTTTGAGCCGCTGGGCGCCACCCTTGCGCCCGTGGTGCGAATGTCCGCGATGTCCGTAGTTGGTCAACAACACTTCCACACCGATGATTATGAGATACAATGGGGTAGAGACCAGCAATAATATTTGTTCTTTCAGGTTTTCCACAATGATAAAAGTAAACGAAAAATCAGAAATTTGTAGTATATAGTTGTTAAACAACTACTATTGGACTCATATATGAGCGATTTGTTACATAATTGGGAAAAAAAGTCCGCGGCTCGTCAGAAAGACTACCGGCGTCTGCTTCAACGTGCCGATAAGAATAAGATATTGCCCCTGCTACCGGAATTGCATGAAGAAGCATTCCAAAAAATAGACTGTCTGCAATGCGCCAATTGCTGCAAAAGCTATTCACCCCGGTTCAAGACCCCCGATATCAAACGCATTGCCCGGCATTTGCGCATGAAGGAGAGCGAGTTTATCGATACCTATCTGCGCTTGGACGAAGACGGGGATTATGTGGTAAAGACGACCCCCTGCCCTTTTCTCGGACAGGATAATTATTGCAGCATTTACGAGGTGCGCCCTTCTGATTGCGAGCGATTCCCTTATACGGATGAGGATGTATTGATAAAAAGACCCGCTATCACCCAGAAGAACTCCACGTTCTGTCCCATCGTCTATTTTGTCCTGGAAAGGCTGAGCGCCGCATTGCCGGGATAGCCAATCGATATTTCCAGGGTAGGAGGTTAATATTCCATCTTCCGGAGGTTAGGCGCCTTGAACCAGGTGAACACAACTACCCCGATGGTCATACAGCCGCCAAAGACGACGGAAGGCACGACTCCCAGCAGACGGGCCATTACACCACTCTCAAACTGCCCCAGCTCGTTGCTTGAATTGATGAACATGGAATTGACGGACGATACCCGCCCCCGCATGGCATCCGGTGTCTTCAGCTGTAGGATAGTGCCCCGCACCACTACGCTAACACCATCCAGCATCCCGCTGACCAGCAGGGCCAGGTAGGAGAGCAGGTACCAGCGGGAAAGGCCGAATACGATGATACAGACCCCGAAGCCGGCCACTGCATACATCAGGGTCAGCCCCTGTCTGCGCCGGAGGGGACGCAATGTCATGGAGAGGATGGTGCAGATAGACCCCACGTCGCTGGCGGCATTCAGCCAGCCGAAGCCGATCGGCCCGATCTTCAGAATGTCCCTCGCATAGACAGGGATCATGGCCACAGCGCCGCCAAAGAGAACTGCAAAGAGGTCCAGCGCCATTGCGCCCAGCACCTCCCGGGTCCTGTAGACAAAGCGAAGCCCGTCCAGTATACTGTCCCATGTCTTCTTCTCTGAATTCACCACCATTACCTTTTTTGGCGCAATGGCGGAAAGAAAATACAGCGCGATGCATACATAAAGTCCCACCGCCATAAAAGAATATAGATAAGTAGTATGCGCGATGAGAAGACCGCCCGTGGCGTGGCCCAGCACCGACGCAAAGAGAAAGGCGCTGGTATTGAGCGTGACCGCCGGTGGCAGTTGTTCCCGCGGTACTATCTGTGCGACGATGGCATTCAGCGTAGGCCCTGCAAAAGCCCGGATCACACCCGTGATAAAGATGATCGTATAGGTCAGCCATTGCAGCCAGTGCGTGCCCAGACTGTTTATAATGGAGCCGATCGACAACGTTATAAGGCCCGCCACACAAACCAGATAACAGCAGGTGGTGGTCAGCAGGAGCCTCCGTTTGTCACTCTTGTCGATGACATGTCCGGCATAAAGGGCCAGGCAAAAGGCAGGAAGGAATTCGCTGAGACCGATGAGGCCGATGGCGAAAGCATTGTGCGTGATCTCATAAATGCGCCATCCTACGATGGTCGTCACCATGCGCAAGGCCATGACATAGAAAAATCGGGCTATGATAAAACTCCTGTATTCCGGTATCTTTAATATATCAAGCGCTGTCTGTCTGTTGTCCTGATTCATCCGTATATCATGGGAGCGTAAAATAATGTTGTCCTTCGTCCAGGTCTTTGTCCAATGCATCCAGTACCACCTGCAGGTGTTTGCTGTTGCTCAGGAAGTCTGCGTTGCTTACATCTATGAAGATAGTTTTTATATTGTGCTGACGGATATAATTCGTATAGGCCTCCTGGATATTGAACAGGTATTCATCGGGAATGCCCTGTTCATAGGGACGATTCCTTTTCCTTATATTCCGTTGCAGCCGGCTCACAGGAGCGTGCAGGTAAATAAGGATATCCGGTTTTACCAACTGCGTATGGATGATCTCGAACAGTTTCTGATAAAGCCGGAATTCCTCTTCAGGCAGATTGACCTTGGCGAAGAGGAGACACTTGGTAAAAAGATAATCCGATATGGTAACACTCTGGAACAGGTCGCTGGTATGGATCAGCTCTTTCAGCTGCTTGTACCGCTCCGCCATAAAGAATAGCTCCAGGGGGAAGGCGTACTGGCCGGGGTTCTCATAGAACTTGGGGAGAAAGGGATTGTCCGCAAATTGTTCCAGGATCAGACGCGCATTGAAATGTTTGGCCAGCATATGGGCCAGTGTCGTCTTGCCGGAACCGATATTGCCTTCAATCGTAATAAAATGATAGTTCATCCTTATATCAGAGTTTTTTAACTTCCAGTAGATCCGGGCATTCGGCAAGCAATCTGTGTATGGTCTTATGCAGGACAGGGTGTATATAGCCGGGTGCGATCTCGTCCAGCGGCGTGAGCGCAAAGCGCCGGCGGGCAACTTCCGGGTGAGGAATGGTCAGCCAGGGCAGCTGGATGACGTCCTCGTTGAAAAAAAGGATATCGATGTCGATGGTCCTGGAACCATACCGCTCTGTACGCACCCGCCCCAGCTCTTCTTCTGTCGCAAGCAGGCGTTTCATCAGCGCAGGGGCATCCAGGGGGGTCTCCAGGGCCAGGGCCTGGTTCAGAAAGGCCGCCTGATCGGTCTTGCCCCAGGCTGCCGTCTCATATATGGACGACGCTTGCAGCAGCCTGCTGCCAGGGTACTGGATTCGCCGGGTAGTTTCCTGCAAATAAGCTGACCGGTCTCCTTCATTGCCACCTATCAATAAATAGGCTATGTTCATAGATTCCTTACTTTCGGGGGCCCAAATATCTTTAATTTTAAAACTCGGACACAACAAACTTATACATGGGAGGCTTTTTTAAATCGTTTTTAGCGGCTTTGCTGGCGTTGGTCATTTTTACCGTATTAATGGTCTTTGTCCTGGCTGGCTGGCTTGGCAGTCTTGTATCCTCGAAAAAACCGGATATAGATGCAAAATCCGTTCTTGTTATAGACCTTACACAGTCCATCCGTGAGCAGATGCAGGATAACCCCCTGTCGGGTCTGAGCTCGGAAGATCAGTATGACGTTCCAGGTCTTTATGACCTGGTAAGACTGGTCCGGCACGCCAAAGCGGATTCGGCTATCAAAGGCATCTATCTGAAGTGCGGGGAAGACCCCAATGGCTTTGCCACCAATGAAGAAATTCGCAATGCACTTATAGACTTCAAAAAGACAGGTAAGTTTATCTATGCCTATGGGGAAATCATTCCACAAAAAGCATATTATGTAGCCAATGTTGCGAATAGGATATATTGTAATCCCAAAGGTTCCATCGACTGGCGGGGTTTTTCCGTGGAAATGACCTTTTTAAAGGGCACCCTGCAAAAGCTGGACATCCAGCCTCAGATATTTTATGCGGGCAAGTTCAAGAGCGCTACCGAACCCCTGCGGGAAGATAAGATGACGGATGCCAACCGTCTGCAGCTCACCGCGCTGCTGAATGACTTTTACGACCGTCTGTTGTATTCTACCGCAAAAGAACGCGACCTGGATACAACCCAGCTGCGTCGGTGTGTCAACGAACACCTGGTCCAGCGTCCGGAGGATGCCGTCGCCTATAAGCTGATCGATGGTCTCCGGTACGACGATGAGGTGAAGGATGAGCTCCGGCGGAAATTGCAGGTAGACAAGCACGATATGATCAATTTTGTCCCCATCGGCAAATATGCCAGGGCGGTGGATTATAAGGTGACGGGCAAGGACAGGATCAGCCTTATCTATGCGGAAGGAGATATAGTGGACGGGAAAGGGGAGAAAAGCGAGATAGGCTCCGACACGTATCGCTGGCTTATCCGCAAAGCCCGCTTTGACAAGAATATCAAGGCCATCGTCATACGTGTCAATTCCGGCGGCGGCAGCTCGCTGGCCAGCGAAAATATATGGAGGGAGGTGAGCCTGGCAAGAAAGGAGGGCAAGCCCGTCGTGATCAGCTTTGGAGATGTGGCCGCCTCAGGAGCCTATTATTTTTCCTGCCATGCCGACAGCGTATTTGCCATGCCAGGGACCATCACCGGCTCCATTGGGGTATTCATCGTAGTCCCCAATCTCAAGAATTTCTTTAACAACAAGCTGGGGGTCACTTTTGACGGGGTCAAGACGGCGCCCGAAGCCGATCCACTGACGATCACCAAGCCATTGACGCCTTTTCAGCGGCAGCGTCTGCAGAATGATGTAGACAGCACCTATCTCGATTTCAAGACCCGTGTGGCGGATGGCCGTCACCGTACCATCGAATATGTGGACAGCATAGGACAGGGGAGGGTATGGAGTGGCGCCAGGGCGCTTGGGCTGGGGTTGGTAGACCGTATCGGTACGCTGCAGGACGCCATCGACTGCGCTGCCCGTATGGCCAAAACCAGCGACTACAGCCTGCGCGAGTATCCCGAACCAAAAAGTCTTTTGGATCAGCTGCTGGGCGGATACAAGCACTCGATGAGCTCCAAGGCCATGCAAGAACAGCTGGGAGAGGATGGTTACAAGACCTGGTCCATTATAAAAAAGGCGAAGTCTATGGTAGGCGTCAGCCAGGCAAAACTTCCATTTGATCTTACGATCGAATAATCGCGGCCTGCGGGTTGCACAAATTTCCCGACCTTCGCGCTATGGCAGAAAAATATAACCAGCTGAGAGCAATGCTGGCCATTACCAAGGGGAGTTTAAAGTCCATCTTCAGGAACCCCGCCAGTGTCGCCTTTAGTTTCGGCTTCCCTCTTGTATTCATTTTGGTTTTTGGGTTTATTAATGGAGGTGGGCCTGTGGTCAATGTGGCATTGGCTAACAGGGCGGATACTTCCAATAAGCTGATACAGGGACTCCTGTCCACAAAGATCGTGCAGCTGTCAAAAGATAAAGATTCTCTATCCATTCACCGGGACCTGGAAAAAGGCAGGATCGGGGCCGTGCTTTCCATCGACTCGGGAGTATCCGCGATGGGTTTTAAACAATATCATTTGCATTTATTGACCTCCTCGGCCAGCGGGGATAAATATCCCATCGTAAAGATGGCTTTGTCGCAGGTGATCCAGCAGGCAGAGCAGGAAAATATCCCCCCTCAATACCGGCCCATCAGCGTTGACGAGCTGCCGATGATCACCGGCAGGAAATATGCCATGATCGACTTTATCCTGCCCGGCATGCTGGGCTTTTCTCTTTTGAGCGCGGCCGTCTTTGGCGTGGCCTTTCTCTTTTTCAGCCTTCGTCAGCAGCTGGTGCTGAAGCGGTTTTATGCTACGCCTATCAGTAAGAAATATATTATATTAGGAGAAGGCCTGGCCAGGGTGCTTTTCCAGCTGATCACGGCTGTCGTCATCATCGTCATCGGGAAGTATGCCTTTCATTTCACCCTTGTGCATGGATGGATCACTTTCATAGAGATGCTGATCCTTAGCCTGTTCGGGCTGATCGTGTTCATGGGTTTTGGGTTTATCATCAGCAGCACAGCCAGGAGCGAAAGCACCATCCCACCGTTCGCCAACCTGTTCACTCTCCCGCAGTTCCTGCTGGGAGGCACTTTTTTTTCGACAGAAGCTTTCCCCGCCTGGCTTCAGAAAATATGCGAGGTATTGCCCCTCAAACAGCTCAATGACGCCATGCGTAATATTGCCTTCGAAGGCGCTCATCTCACCGATTGCGGCAAACAGCTGGGTATACTGGCTCTCTGGGGCATTGCCGTATATGCCGTTGCTATAAGAGTATTTAAATGGGAATAATATGCGCATCATAAAGTTTCTTTTTATCAGCGTCCTGGTGCTTTTTGGAGTATTGACAGCTCTTTCTCTCCTTTTTCCGTCCCGGCTGCGCATGTCCCGCGCCATTAACGTGGCCGCCCGCAGGGAGAAGATCGATGCCGCCATCGGCGATCTTCATCAATGGGAGCATTGGAACAGGTTCATCGCGGCAACCCCTCTGACAAATCGGTCGTTCTCTACGCCGTCCACCGGCGTGGGGGCTTTTTTGCATTCGGATCAGCTCAGGCTGACCGTTATGGGGGCTACCCCGGATTCCATAGCGCTGGACTGGATTTTGTCGAACGGTAAGCATTTTGAGGGGGGATTTAATATATTGCAGAACGGGGGGGATAGCATTACGGTACAATCCTGGTTCGATTTTCATTTCCGGTGGTACCCCTGGGAAAAATTAGGGATACTCGTATATGACAGGAATTTCGGCCCCGTGATGGAAGGATCCTTATCTGATCTGAAACAATATCTTGAGAAGTCGCCTTAACTTTTTAAAAAATAAAACCTATGCAAGTAAGAACCGCTCTTCTGGCTTTGTTTGCCTTTCTTTTCGCTGCTACCGCTTCCTATGCGCAGCCCACTCATCCGAACAGTCCGCATGACACTGTAAAGACAAAGAACATTACGATCACCTACGGCCGTCCGTCTAAAAAAGGCCGGGACATCTATGGTGCGCTGGTGCCATACGGAAAGGTGTACCGCCTGGGCGCCGACGAGAACACCACGATCACTTTTGACAAGGACGCCACTTTTGGCGGCAAGCCCATCAAGGCCGGGACCTATGCCATGTTTGCCATCCCTACCGAAACCAAATGGACCATTATTCTCAACAGCAATCACAAGCAATGGGGCGCCTACGACTACGAGAAGAACAAGGACAAGGATGTTCTGCAGGTGGATGTGCCCGTGACCAAGCTTAGCAACACTGTCGAGCAGTTTACCATCAAGCCTACCCCCACCGAGATCGGCATCGAATGGGACAAGACCAGGGCTGTCATCCCCGTAAAGAGCTAACGACTGGCAGTTTTGCCCTCAATGTATTGGACCAGGAATGTATATACCTGGTCCATTTCTTTTTCGGTAATGCAATAAGGAGGCATAATATATACGGTATTGCCCAATGGCCGCAGATAGATGCCCTTTTCCAGGGCTCTTTGGGTCAGGTCCAGCCCTGCGGGGTTGATATAGCCGTCCTCACCCACGCTGATCTCGAAGGCAATGACGGTACCCAGTACACGCACATGGCGGACGATGGGGTATTGCCTCAATTTGCCGGCAAAGGCTGAGTGCTGTTCATTGATACGCCGGAGACGTCTGTCACAGCCCTCCTCCTGCAGCAGGTCCAGGCTGGCCAGCGCGGCCGTGCAGGCCAGGGGATTGGCGGTAAAGGAATGCCCGTGAAAAAGGGTCTTCCGTCTGTCGTCGCTGAGAAAGGCGTCGAAGACCTTTTCCGTGGCCGCTGTGACGCCCATAGCCATGGTGCCGCCCGTGAGGCCTTTGCTGAGACAAATGATGTCTGCCCGCTGCCGGAGATAGTCACCCGCAAATAATTTCCCCGTACGTCCAAAGCCCGTCATCACCTCATCGGCGATACACAGGATGCCCTGCTCTTTGGCGGCCTCCAGCAGCTGATCCAGCGCGGCAGCTTCATACATGCACATACCGCCAGCCCCCTGTAACAGGGGTTCGTAGATAAAACAGGCTATCTCCTGGCCCTGATCGCGCAAAAGGTCCCGCAGCCGGTCAATATTCTCAGATGAAGGCGCCTCGATAAAAAGAGGTTCGAACAGATACTCCTGGAATGCCGCAGTGAATACGCTGCGTTCGCTGATGCTCATCGATCCGAAAGTGTCCCCATGATAGGAATTATGGAGGGCCAATATCTTTTTTCGGCCGGTGCGGCCATCATCCTCGAGGCCCGTTTTCTGGACATTCTTCCAGTATTGGATAGCCATTTTGATAGCAACTTCCACCGCAGTGGACCCGTTGTCGGAATAGAATACCCGGGAGAATGTTCCCGGCAACAACGGCAGCAGCCTTTCCGCCAGCAGTACTGCCGGCTCGTGGGTAAAGCCTGTGAAGATGACATGCTCCAGCCGGAGGGCCTGTTCATATATCTTTTGGGCTATATATGGGTTCCCATGCCCGTGGATGCTTACCCACCAGCTGCTGATGGCGTCTATATAGGTATTACCTTTGTCATCCCACAGAAGGGCGTCCCGGCCTTTTACCACAGGGATCGGCGGTAACTTGTTCTTGTGCTGGGTATAAGGGTGCCAGATCACCTGATGGTCGCGATCCGTCAATGATCGCATTAATGGTAGCTGATTCATGAGGGGGCAAATTTAATGTGCGGGAATTGGTCTTCGGGAAAAATTTAGCCCAATTCCCGCAAACCGCTAATGTCTGTCCTTCGGACGAACCCCTTTCAGGGGTTCCTGAAGATGCAACGGTTCGTGCAAATTAATTGTCAATAATTTCAGGGAACGCGTTTTACGGATATTAACCAAAGAAGGAATGGATTATCACCAGCTGGTAAAAGACTGTTTGAGGGGGGATACGGCTGCTCAAAGACGGCTGTATGAGCATTTTGCGGGGACAATGCTGGGGGTATGCTATCGCTATACTAAATCCATGGTTGATGCAGAAGATGTTCTGCAAGAGGGGTTTATAATGGTGTTTAAGAATTTGCATCAATTCAGTTTTTCCGGTGAGCTGGGCGGGTGGGTAAGAAGGATCATGGTCAATACCGCGATCAATTACCTGAAAAAGAACAGCCGTTATCAGACCGAGCTTCTTTTTACAGATGGAGTACTTCATCCGGTCTCTGATGACGACCCGGAAATAACAATGAGCACAAAGGAACTGGCGGAATTGATCCGTCAATTACCGCCAGGATATCAGGCCATATTCAACTTGCACGCCGTAGAAGGATACAGCCATGTGGAGATAGGGAAGATCCTGGGTATTAATGAAGGCACTTCCCGCAGCCAGTATGCAAGGGCAAGGGCCTTGCTGATAAGCTGGATAAAAAAACTATCGGCCGTAACCAAAAATGAAACGTATGCACGACCCTAAATTCGAGAATGAAGTACAGAAAAAGCTGGAAGAGCTGTCATTCAGTCCTTCAGAAGCTGTCTGGACCAGAGTGGAGCGGGCCGTCAACGAAAAAAGGAGACGCCGTCTGCCTCTTTTCTGGTTTTTTCTTTTGCCGTCGTTAGGGCTGGCAGGAGCCGGAATGATCTACTTTTCAAAACACCGGACCACCCCGGCAGTTCAGGTGGTTCAGCATGCTCCGGCGCCTGTGTCCGCACCGGCATCTTCAATGCCTGATAATAAGGCTGCGGCATCAACCCAGACGCCATCAGTCGCCCGGACTGCGCCCGGAGAAAAAACCAGGAAAGAGATCCCGACATCAAATACGCACGTACCAGCGAATAAACCCACGCTGACAGATGACCCGGCGCGGCCGCAAGACAAGACTCCCACCATCGCAGGAACTTATATGACTTCCTCATCCGATCCGGTGGCCCGCCAGAATATGATTTCTTCATCCGATCCGCTGACCCGCCCGGATGTAGCCCGCCAAGACATGGCATCCCCCAGAACCCCGGCGCATGCCGGATTACCAGACCTGCGATCCTTCGATCACCAGTTTGCCGCTCCTGCAGCATCCCGTCTTGCCAGCTCTTCCACAACGGCAGCCGCCAGGACTCCCATTAACCTTAAACCCAAATACATTTGGGAGGTAGGCTTTGCAGGCGGGATAGGGGCATCGTCGCTAAATTCTTCCTTATTCCGGCAGCCGACCGTGGCGGCTTCCGACGTGCAGGCGATGGCGGCCCCCATGCCCGTCAACGCGGCTTACAAAGCGCCGGTCTCCGGAGTACAACCCGATATTTCCTATTGGGCAGGCATCATCGCGCAAAGACCTTTTTCAAAATCCCTGACCCTTTCGCTGGGGCTGAACCTGCACTATTATTCCACCAGGCAGCAGATAGGCGATGCAGTATATAATGACCCTTCTTCCCTCTATCGGGCCTCAACCTTGTTCTCTTCCCAGCAATCGCCAGGTACAGCGCCAAACTCCGGTGTCTATCCCTATTATTCCGTAGGGAGCATGGATGTTTTTGTCAACCGTTATTATTTCCTGGAGATGCCGGCATCCGTCCTCTGGAAGGTTAATCATAGCCGTAACCTGCCTCTCTTCTGGGAGAATGGATTGTCTTTATCCTACCTGGTAAGTTCCAACTCCATATACTACAACGCAAAATCAGGGGTCTTTTATAAGGATCAGGGAAACATGGCCAATAAGACACAGCTCAACCTGTCCACTGCCTTACTGGTAGGGCTGCCCATCAAAAATATGCGGCTCCAGGCAGGCCCCCAGATCCAGTACGGTCTTACCAGCCTGCAACGTCAAAGCACCATCGGACAGCATCTGTTCTATGGGGGTATCCGCATCGTGCTGATCCCGGGAAAAGCGAAAAAATAATCAGTCCTGATCCGGACTTATGAACCGTAGGTTACGCCGTATACCGGCCCAACGGGCCCTTTTCAATGGAGAATGACGAAATATTTCCTTAAAGCTTTCTTCCGTCAGCTCTTCCCATTCGGCCGTCTTGAAATGAAGGATAGCAGGGATGGGAGAAAAAGCAGTTTCTGTGGTAGGTTTCGAGAACCTGTTCCAGGGACATACGTCCTGACAGGTATCACATCCAAAAAGCCAGTTCTGGAACTTCCCCTTCATGTTCTCGGGGATCAGCAGGTCTTTCAGCTCGATGGTAAAATAAGAGATACACTGACTGCCGTCCACCACCTTGTCTTCCGAAATGGCATTCGTAGGGCAGGCGTCGATGCATTTCCGGCAGGTGCCGCAATAATCCCCCGCAAAGGCGACGTCGTATTCAAGCTCGAGGTCTACAATAAGCGTGGCAATAAAGAAAAAAGACCCTGCCTGCTTGTGAAGAAGATTACCATTCTTTCCCACCCAGCCTAATCCGCTGCGCACCGCCCAACTCCTCTCCAGTACCGGCGCGCTATCTACAAATCCCCGTCCTTCTATCTCTCCGATAGAAGTGCGCATACGCTGAAGCAGCAGGTTCAGCTTGCCACGGATCACCTCATGATAATCTTTGCCGTAAGCGTACTTGGATATCCGGGGGGAAGAGTCTCCGGATGATCCCGGCAATGCCTCCCTTCCGGGAAAATAATTCAGCAGCAGCGTAATGACCGATCTGGCCCCCGGCACCAGCTTGCAGGGATCGACCCGAAGGTCGAAGTGGTTGGCCATATAATGCATAGACCCGTGCATACCCTTGTTCAGCCAACGTTCCAGCCGCCTGGCATCCTCATCCAGCGGTTCGGCCCTGGCAATACCGCAATAGTCGAATCCCAGCTCACGGGTTGCCTCTTTTATCCATTTCGTATGATTATTTTTTGTCAAGTGTATTATTTAAATCCTCCGGGAGTACCCGAAGTTGGGTAATTTTTATATTTTACAATGGTTATATCTATGTTTTAACCCTTATATGATGAAACCCCCAAGGCCGATTGTACTGATCGTAAGTATCTTATTTCTATCTCTCTTGCAAAGGTATTGCGTCGCTCAGGACAAATCAAAACTTCAGTTCGTCAAGCCTAATCCGGGTGATTTCAAGACCCCTGCGGGGCCCATCATCGATACCAGCGTCGGCGCCGTGATCCTTTCCGACTATGGGGCTACACATTTCGTGGGTAATAAAAATGGATGGTTCTCCTATGTCTATCAATTGCATACACGTATCCAGATATTGAATAAGAAGGCGTTTGACCTGGCCAAGGTGGAGGTAACTCTTTATACAAAGGATAATGATCCCGAGACAGTGGACAATATTGCCGCCGCTACCTATAACCTGGATAATGGGGTAGTGTCGGAGGTCCGCCTGGATAAAAAAGACATTTTTGAGGACAGAAAGGACAAGAACCACATCGAAAAAAAGTTTACGCTACCTGCCGTACGGGAAGGTTCGATTATCGAATATACGTATACGATGACCTCTCCCTACAATTACAATCTCCCTTCATGGGAGTTCCAATCCTCCGAATATCCCTGTCTGAACAGCGAATACGAGGTCGAGATCCCCCAGGCATTGTTTTATGTGGTAGTCAGACAGGGCGTTCATCCATTCGATATAGACAAAGGCAGCGAAGGGCATGCATCTTACAGTCTGACGGAAAAAGAAAACGTTGGCGGCATTATCAGCGGTGAAAAGACCTTTTTTGTGAATGCCAACACGACCAAGCACCGATGGGTCATGAAAAATATTCCTCCTTTAAAGGAAGAGGGCTACCTCTCCACACCAAGGAACTATCTCGACCGGATATCTTTCCAGCTTTCGAAAACGTATGATGGCAGCGACTATCATGATCACACGAACACATGGGCAAAGGCCACCGAGGAGTTACTTAAGCGGGAAGACTTTGGAGAGCCGTTGACCGATGACAAAGATTGGTTGAACGCTCTGTTGGCCAAGATCACGGCAGGCGTCAGTGAACCGCTGGGACAGGCCAAGGCCATTTATTATTATACAGAGGAGCATTTCACCTGTACGGATCATTACTATGCCCGTATCAAGACCGATCTTCATGATGTACTCAAAAAGAACAGCGGTACCGTTGGAGATATCAATCTGCTGCTGGCTGCCATGCTCCGGCAGAAGGGATTCCAGGCCGACCCTGTCCTCCTTAGCACGCGTGAATATGGATTCAATCTCGCCAAGTATCCTATTTTGGACAGACTGAACTATGTGATAGTAAGATTATCTCTTGGCGGTGTTGTGTATTATCTCGATGCCGCACATCCTGAGTTAGGATTCGGTCAGCTGGCCGGGAACTGTTATAACGGACACGCGCGGGTCATCAGTGACAAGGATTCAGGATCCGTCTATTTCGAAGCTGATTCCCTCCATGAAAAAAGAACGACCATGGTCTTTTTGATCAATGGAGCGGGTGGGCTCGAAGGCACCTATCAGGCCGTGCTGGGACCCGTTGAATCATACAATGTTCGCCGGCGGGTGAGCGACATTGGAGAAAAGGAATATTTCAAAAAGATACAAACCTCTTATGGGGAAGATCTCGAGCTCGGGCAAACGAACCTGGATTCGCTGGACAAAAAAGAGGACCCCATTACCGTCCGCTATTCCTTTGCACTAAAACAGGCTTCCGGTGCTTCCATGCTGTATTTCAACCCATTCTTCGGAGATATCCAGCGGGAGAACCCTTTTAAGGCAGCCGACAGGAAATACCCCGTGGAAATGCCGTATACCACGGATAATCTCTATCTGCTGAACCTTGAGATACCTGAGGGTTATGACGTCGAGGAACTGCCTAAATCCGCACGGGTGGCGCTTAACGGCGACGAGGGGTCCTTTGAATATCTCATTGCCAGACAGGATAATATGATACAGCTGAGATGCAGGATAAAGCTTAATAAAGCCAATTTTCCCGCGGATGATTATGCCAGCCTGCGTGATTTCTATGCTTTTGTCGTCAAGAAGCAGAGTGAGCAGATCATCCTCAAAAAGAAGTAGACCCTGGCCAGGCGGAACACAGGTCCGGTGGCCGATCGATAAACCATAAATCAAACTCCATGACCGCGCAAAGAACTACTACCTTGATGCTATGCCTATTATTGAGCGCTTTTCTCCATGCCCAGGACAAGCCACCTGTCAAATTCGGAAAAATATCCCCCGCGGATTTTGACGTCAAGGCCCCTTCCTATGATACGGCGGCTGAGGCCGTAGTCGTCGCCGACATCGCCAGCTCGGAATTCGTAGGAAATGTAAAAGGCTGGTTTACCCTGGAGTTCAAACATTTCAAACGGATAAAAATCCTGAACAAGAAGGGCTTCGACGCCGCCACCATAGAGATACCGCTGTTCGGGACTAATTCTTACGGTCAGAGACTGGAGGGGCTTAAGGCGTATACTTACAATCTCGAGAACGGAAAAGTGGTAGAGACCAAACTGGATGATAAATCCATTTTCGTCGACAAGGTTAACAAATATTTGTCGCAGAAGAAATTTACTTTCCCGGCGTTGAAGGAAGGCTCCATCATCGAATATACCTATACGCTGGAGTCCGATTTTTTCAACAACCTGCGTCCATGGGCATTCCAGGGCATCTATCCCTGTATGTACAGCGAGTACAACGTGAGCATCCCCAATTTTTTTCAATACGTCACGCTTACCCAGGGTTTTCTGCCCTTTAAGAGGAGCGCTCCTTCCTCCAGGAGTGTGACTTTCCATCTGACCATCCCCGGCGGCGCGGACAGGGATGAGACGCGTAACATCACTGACGAGGTTGTCGAAACAAAATATACGATGAAGGACATCCCATCTTTTAAGGCAGAACGATATACCACCTCCGCCAGCAATTATATTTCGAAGATAGAGTTCCAGCTGGCCCGTTACTCGTTCCCTAACTCGATGCCGAAGGACAAGATGGGCAACTGGTTTTCCTTGTGTCAGGGGTTGATGAAAGACGAGGATTTTGGCGCCGACCTCAACAGCAACAATGGTTGGATGGACGACGAAATAAAGAACCTTGCAAGAGGGGCTGCTTCGCCGCTGGACCAGGCAAAAAAGATCTATGCCTATGTAAGGGACAATTTTACCTGTACCTCGCATGGCGCTCTGTATACTTCCAATCCGATCAAGACAGTGTTTAAGAACAGGAATGGAAATGAGGCCGATCTAAACCTCCTGCTCGTAGCGATGCTGAAACACGACCATCTGAATGCCGATCCGGTGATACTCAGCACCCGTTCAAATGGGTTCACCAATGAAATATATCCGCTGATAAGCAGGTTCAATTATGTGGTCGTCAAATTGGACATCGACTCTTCCACCTATTACCTGGATGCCAGTCAGCCGTGGGAAGGGTTTGGCCATCTGCCTCAATATTGTTACAACGGCCATGCTCGTGTCGTCAATCCGGATAGCCCCCAACCCGTATATTTCGAAGCCGACTCGCTTCGGGAAAAAAGCATGACCACCGTATTCTTTTCAAATGAGGCTGGCAAAGGATTGCTCAGCGGCAGGGTGGTATCCACGAAAAGTTATATCGAATCATCCGACATAAGGGAAAAAGTACGTGACAAGGGGGAGAAGGAGTTTTTCAAAGGAGTTCAAACGGCCTATCCGGCAGAATGGGAGATATCCAATTCTTCCATCGACTCGCTGAAGATGATAGATGATCCCGTAACTGTCAATTATGATGTAAAGCTGAAGAGCGACGGGGAGGATATAGTGTATTTCAATCCCATGATGTCGGACGGTTATAAGGAAAACCCATTCAAGGCGGCCGAGCGTGTTTACCCCGTGGAAATGCCCTGTGGGTTTGACGAGACCTTTGTGCTCAATATGGAGATCCCTGACGGATATGTGGTAGACGAGCTCCCCAAATCCACAAAAGTGACCTTCAACGAGGACGAAGGTTTTTTCGAATACCTGATCGCCAAGGATGATAATGGTATCCAGTTCCGAAGCCGTATCCAGTTGAAAAAGGCTAATTTCAAGCCGGAAGACTATGGTACACTGCGGGACTTTTTTGCCTTTGTCGTAAAGAAGCAAAGCGAGCAGATCGTGTTTAAAAAGAAAAAATAAATCCTATGCGTATCCTGATCGTAATTCTAACTCTTACAATCCCTGGCTGTCTTTTTGCACAATCTTACAATGCCCTGTTGATCCCCGACAGCCTGAAAAAGGATGCCCGGGCTGTTGTGCGGGAGGATGAGCACATTCTGGAGATCAAATCCCCTTCGAAGGTCATCCTGAAGGAGCACCGTTTCTATACCATTCTGAATGAAGATGGGGATTATCTTGGGGACTTCGCTACATTTTATGATAAGCACACCTCCATCAATTCTGTCACCATGACCCTGTACGATGCGACGGGTAAAGAGCTGAAGCATGTCAAGAAAAAGGATATGGAGGACAAAAGCGCCGTCAGCGAGATCAGCCTGATGGACGACTCCCGATACAAAGAATACAATTTTTATTATAAGCTTTATCCTTATACGGTAGGTTATGAAGAAGAGGATGAGATATCCGGCATCCAGGGATTTCACGGCTGGCAGCCTCTGGCGTCTACCAAGGTGTCCACCCAGCACAGTAAATATGTGATCATTGCCCCCAAGGATTACGTAGTTCGCTACAAGGCGGTGAACTGCAATTACGAACCCGTTATCACCATATCAGGGGATAAAAAGATCTATACCTGGGAAGTATCCAATCTGCCGGCACGTACGCTGGAATCTCATGGCCCCAGATGGAATGAAGTAATGCCGCACGTATTGATGGCGCCTTCAGACTTTGAAGTGGAAGGGTACAAGGGTAATATGTCTACCTGGGAGGACTATGGCAAATTCATCAACCAGCTGCGGCAGGGCCGGGATGCACTTCCTGAAGACATTAAAAGGAAAGTGCATGAACTGACCGACAATCTTAAAGATCCCCGGGAAAAAGTGTATGCCCTATACGATTTCCTGCAAAAGAATACCCACTACATAAGCATTCAGCTTGGTATTGGCGGCTGGCAGCCCTTCCCCGCGGATTATGTTGCTACAAAAAGATATGGGGACTGCAAGGCATTGTCCAATTACATGATCGCATTGTTGAGAGAAGCTGGGATTACTGGCAAGTATGTGGAAATATTCGCGGGGGAGGAAGCTCCAAAACTGATAGAGGATTTCCCCTGTTCGCAAGGCAACCATGTGATTTCCTGTGTGCCGATGGGAAAGGATACTATCTGGCTGGAATGTACAAACCAGACCAAGTCGCCCGGATATATGGGGTCCTTCACAGGCGACCGTAAGGCGCTCCTCATCGATGAAACAGGCGCTCACGTAGTAAGCACGCCCTCTTATACAGCCCGGGATAATACTGCCGTCCGTGTGGTCAATGCCAGCATCAATGGTGAAGGGAATCTGGATGCCGAGGTGTCGACTATTTATCGTGGGATACCCCAAGAGGGACCTCACGGTCTTATGTATGGTGCTTCCGACGAACAGCGGGAAAAATATTTGAATAGTCTTTTCCATTTACCGACCTACAAAGTGGAGAAAAGTCATTATGATGAAGAGAAAGGCGCCCTTCCTGCCGTAAAGGAATATCTGCACGTGGTTTCTCCCAACTATGCCAATATCACAGGGAAGAGACTGTTCATCAATCCCAACCTTTTCAACAGGAGCAACTATCGCCTGCCAAAGGATTCAACCCGGCAGTACGATTATATAGATGACGAGGCTTTCCGGAACATCGACAGCATTACCATCAATATTCCAGCCGGCTATCAGCCCGAGGCCGTTCCCCAGGACACACATATCGACAGCAAGTTCGGGAAGTTCACGGCTTCTGTAAAGGTCATGCCGGATAAGATACTATTCTACCGCAGCTGGGAAGAGTCGATGGCGCGCTTCCCTCCATCGGACTATGAGGGTCTCGTTAAATTCTATGAGCAGCTGTACAAGGCCGATCACAACAGGATAGTGCTGGTAAAAAAAGAATGATCATTTGCAACCGCCCCCGATGGCCTGATCCAGCAGGTTCTTCAGGCTTTGGTACAGGGATTTCTTTTCTTCCGCAGGCTTGTCGATAATAAGGATGGCCGCATAGCCCTTGCATTTATCGAGGAAGGGTGTCGTGCCTTCCAGATTGGGACAGGCCAGTGCGTTGGAGACACCCGCCCCGCTGGACTCCGTAATATAACAACCAAGCCCATAATGCGTGCCCTGCAGGCCCTTGGGGATGTATTTGACAGGTATCTCGCCGAACTGTGACGCTTCTATTTCGGCTACTGACTTTTCGCTGAGGATCCTTTTTCCTTCGAACACCCCATTATTCAGCAGCATGGAGAGGAAGGTGATATAATCTATGGCGCTGGATTTGGCTCCTGCGGCAGGGTTGATGGCGCCGCCTTCGTCATTGACAAAAGTAGTGCTGCGCATTTTCAGCGGCCGGGCGATACGCTCCATGATCAGCCGATCGAAGCTTTTCTTGGTGATCACTTCCAGCACCCGGGCGGCAATATTGGGACCTACATAGCTGTAGTGGAATTCCTTACCCGGATTGTTCACAATATCCCTTTTCGAAGCGTATTCATTTACCTGATCTTCCAGTGTTTCAAACTTATTCTTTCCTTCGGCCCGGATGCCCGTGGTATTGGTGAGACAGTTCCTCAGCGTAATATATCCCTTGGAATACTTGGAGAAGATAGGAAGATACTGACTTACCTTGTCGTCCAATGACAACTTCCCCTCGTCTACAAAGGTCATTACCAGGGCGGCCGTCAGCCAGTTGCCGGAGGCGGTAATGGGCGCCTGCGTCTTGGGCGTAAAATCTGCATTACCCTGCTTCTGGTAAATAATTTTCCCATCTTTCCAGACCAGGGCGGCGAAATTATTCCCCAATTCCTTTTGATTTTGTTTAAGTAATTGATCTACTGCACTAAAATCGGTTTGGGCCGAGGCAGGCCGACAGAATAGCAGGAAGGTAAAAATGAAGCTGAATTGTAGACAGGTCAAACTAACTTTGCATGACATAGTTGCCGGGTTAAGCTTTTGGATTAGATTTTGTCCCACAAGTTTACTGTAATTTTTAAGGATAAAGCAATTATATATGAACTTGAATAATTTTACCATCAAGGCACAGGAAGCGATCTCCCGATCCCAACAACTGGCTTTTGACAGGGCAAACCCCGTCATCGAAACGGAACATTTGCTCAAATCGTTGCTGAGCGAAGAAGATTCTTTGGTAGAATTTCTGTTGAAAAAGAATAATGTGAACGTGGGCTTCGTAGAGTCGAAGCTCGACGAGAGCATTGGGAAACTGCCGAAGACTGCCGCTGGCGGCGAGCCCGCTCAGACTATCAGTCGTGACATGAATAATGTCATGTTAAGGGCATCGTCGGACCTGAAGCAATTTGGGGACGAATTTGTCAGCGTCGAACATATCCTGCTGGCCCTCGTACAGGGTAATGATAACACGGCTAAGCTATTGAAGGATGCCGGGCTGACGGAAAAGGGGTTGATAGCAGCCATCAAGGACCTTCGGAAAGGCTCTACCGTGTCTTCCCAGACACAGGAGACCTCCTTCAATGCCTTGAATAAATATGCAAAAAATTTGAATGAGCTGGCCCGTCAGGGAAAGCTCGATCCCGTGATAGGACGTGATGAGGAGATACGCAGGACACTGCATATCCTCTCCCGTCGCAGTAAGAATAATCCCATACTCGTGGGCGAGCCCGGCGTAGGTAAGACAGCCATTGCAGAAGGACTGGCCCATCGTATCGTCAACGGGGACGTCCCCGAGAACCTGCGGTCCAAAGTGATCTATGCGCTGGATATGGGACAGCTGATCGCAGGCGCCAAATACAAGGGAGAGTTCGAAGAACGTCTGAAGAGCGTCGTGAAAGAAGTCAGCGGCAGTGATGGAGAGATCATTCTCTTCATCGATGAGATACACACGCTGGTCGGCGCGGGTGGGGGAGAAGGGGCTATGGATGCCGCTAATATCCTCAAGCCGGCCCTGGCACGCGGGGAGCTTCGCGCCATCGGAGCTACTACCCTGAATGAATACCAGAAGTTTTTTGAAAAGGACAAGGCATTGGAACGCCGCTTTCAGAAAGTATTGATCGACGAACCCAATGTGGAAGACGCCATCTCCATCCTCAGGGGACTGAAGGACAGATATGAGACCCATCACCACGTACGTATAAAGGACGAGGCCATCATCGCAGCGGTAGAGCTCTCTCACCGCTATATAACGGACAGGTTCCTGCCCGACAAGGCCATCGACCTGATAGATGAGAGCGCCGCCAAGCTGAGGCTGGAAATGAACTCCATGCCCGAAGAGCTGGACAGACTGGAAAGACAGATACGTCAGCTGGAAATAGAACGTGAGGCGATCAAACGGGAAAATGACAAGGACAAGCTGAAAGAGCTGAGCGCTGAGATAGGTAACCTCACCGTCGAAAGAGATACGCTGAAGGCAAAGTGGAAACAGGAAAAGGAACTCGTGGAAAAAGTGCAGAATGCCAAAGCCGAGATAGAGAACCTCAAGCTCGCAGCAGAGCGTGCGGAAAGAGAAGGACAATATGGATTGGTAGCAGAGATACGTTATGGCAAGGTCAAGGAGCAGGAAAAGATCATCGATGACTATTCCCGCCAGCTGGCAGCTATCAGTACGCATTCCCGTCTTATGAAAGAAGAAGTGGATGCGGAAGACATCGCCGAAGCCGTTGCGAAAGCCACCGGAATACCCGTGGCCAAAATGATGCAAAGCGAAAAACAAAAACTATTGCACCTGGAAGATGAGCTGCACCGGCGGGTAGTGGGCCAGGACGAGGCGATCACAGCCGTGGCGGATGCTATACGCAGGAGCAGGGCTGGTCTGCAGGACCCCAAGCGCCCCATTGGATCGTTTATTTTTTTAGGGACCACCGGTGTAGGCAAGACGGAATTAGCCAAGGCGCTGGCAGAATACCTTTTCGATGACGAAGGGATGATGACCCGCATCGATATGAGCGAATACCAGGAAAAACATACGGTGAGCAGGCTTGTAGGAGCGCCTCCCGGATATGTAGGCTACGATGAAGGCGGTCAGCTGACAGAAGCCGTACGCCGCAAACCTTATAGCGTTGTTCTGCTGGATGAGATCGAGAAGGCCCATCCCGATGTTTTCAATATCCTGTTGCAGGTATTGGATGACGGAAGGCTTACGGATAACAAGGGCAGGGTCGTGAATTTCAAGAATACCATCATTATCATGACCAGCAATATGGGTAGCCAGATCATCCAGGCCAATTTCGAGGATGTGACGGAAAAGAACAGAGAGGATGTAATGGATAAGACCAGGCTGGAAGTAATGGACCTGTTGAAGCAAACCATCCGGCCGGAATTCCTCAACCGTATAGACGAAGTGATTCTCTTCCAGCCGTTGTTGAAGAGCGAGATCAAAGGCATCATTCGTATACAGCTGGAAAGCCTTCGCAAGATGGTGGCAAAGAATGGCATCGACCTTCAGTTCAGTGACTATGCGCTGGATTACCTGGCCGAAAACGGTTTTGACCCTCAGTTCGGAGCCCGGCCCCTGAAAAGGCTTATCCAGAAAGAGATTATTAATCAGTTGAGTAAGAAGATATTAGCTGGGGATGTGGATAAGAATCACCCCGTATTGGTAGATGTATTTGATGGAGTGGTCGTATTCCGAAATGAGACGCATCAGACCCACGCGATTTAACACAAAAAACCCCGGATGACCCGGGGTTTTTTTATATATTGCGTATAAGGCTGAACCAAACAGATTAGGAATTGTTAAATAGATGATTATGGCACTAAAAGCAAAAGAAGTGGAGATCATCCCTACCAGGGATATCTTCGTAGGAGATGTTAAAGCTCCCGTAACACTAACAGAATACGGTGATTATGAAAGCGAAGCGTGCGCAAAGGTGAATGAGGTGGTAGATAAGCTGTTGAAGAGATACCATGGCCAGATGCGCTTCAATTTCCGTCATTTCCCCCTCACAAAGATCCATCAACATGCGATGAAGGCGGCGGAAGCCTCTCTCGGTGCGGCGCAAGAGGGGAAATTCTGGGAAATGCATAATACGCTGTTTGCCCATCGGCGACGCCTGGGCGCTATCAGCCTTCGCGAATATGCCAAGGATGTAGGCGTCAATAACAAGAAGTTTTTGGAGAACCTGATGGACTGTACCTATGGATGGTCGGTACGTAGCGATTTGCTCGAAGGATTGGATAAAGGGGTAAGGGATGTACCCGCCTTCTTTATCAACGGGGAGCTTTTCACGGGGCGACCGACGTATGAAAACCTTTGTAAAGGCATAGAAGCCGCCCTCAGCCAGGGAAAGAAAAAGAAAAAACCAACAACCGTCAAGGCGTAACCCTATTACATAAATGTTCGGCCCGGCCCCTCTACGAGGGGCCTTTTTTATTATCTTAAGGGCATGAAAAACGTCTTCCTTTTCACCCTTCTTCTGGTAAGCGCCTATTGTAGCGCCCAGAACAACATCCTTTATGGCAATGACGTCATCCGGCCGGAACATACACTCCAGATAGCAATGAACATACCACGCAGCTATTGCTGGATATTGCCTAACTCCGGTCATAGCACGCCGATAGTCTATAGCGAACTGTTCGATACAACCATCGACGACTTTTTTACAAAACCTTACCGGGAGATAAAAGGGGAGGGAAGATTCAATTGATATGATCCAGTTTACCACAACGATATCGCAATTTGCCGAGCAGGGCGAAAAGACAGGATGGACCTATATCGTCATTACGGCCGCTCAGGCGGGGAAATTGATGCCGGGTAATAAAAAGTCTTTCAGGGTAAAAGGCAAGCTCGATGAACACCCTATAAAAAAAGTGGCCTTATTGCCAATGGGTGATGGAGAGTTTATCATGCCATTGAATGCCACCATCAGAAAGGCCATCCGTAAAAGAAAAGGGGATAAGCTAAAAGTACAGCTGGAAGTGGACAAGGCAAAGATCGAACCCCCATCGGACCTGATGGAATGCCTCGCGGACGAGCCCAGCGCGCTGATTTATTTCAAACAGCTGCCTATGTCGCATCAGAATTATTTTGGCAATTGGGTACGCAGCGCCAAGGCGGAAGCTACCCGTGCGTCGAGGATCGCCCGTGTGGTGACCGCCATGGTAAAGAAGCAGACCTATGCAGAAATGATCCGCTCGGCCCGGCAGGACCGTCTTGACCTATTGGGATGATTTTTTCATTTTGAAAGGGAGTCTTTTCATTTTGGAGTGGTTTCCGGCCGGTCCCTTTTTCATAGTAAATATTTTTATTATCTACATATTTCCCTGTCAGGACGGATTCCAGCGCGTATCTTTCCCTCTTAACAAACATAGGTATATTATTTGACATGTTTGGCATGCCCTTAGGCAATATTATGGACATAAGCCACTCAAAAAAGATCACCACAGCAGGACTGCTCATTACATTAGGTATTATTTATGGGGACATCGGCACTTCACCCCTTTACACTTTCCAGACCATACTCAACGAAGGCGGACAAGTTTCCAGGGAGCTGGTATTTGGCGCCATTTCCTGCGTTTTCTGGACCCTCACCCTGCAAACGACATTCAAGTACGTATGGATCACGCTCCAGGCGGATAATAAAGGAGAAGGAGGTGTATTCTCACTCTTTGCATTGGTCAGGCGCTATGGAAAGAAGCTGGTATATCCCGCCATCATCGGAGCAGGCACCTTGTTGGCCGACGGTATCATCACGCCCCCCATCTCCGTTACTTCCGCCATCGAAGGGCTGGGTTCGGTGAAAGGACTGGAACATGTCATCGTACCGGGCAATAATCTCGTAGTGGAGCTCGTACTGGTGATACTTCTGCTTTTATTCGTATTCCAGCGTTTTGGCACGAAGGTCGTGGGCGGCAGCTTTGGGCCCATCATGTTCGTTTGGTTCGGCATGCTGTCCGTGCTGGGGCTGCGCCAGATCATACACTATCCGGTGGTGTTAGAGGCCTTAAGTCCTCATTATGGGCTGGAACTGCTGACCCGTCATCCCAAGGGGTTCTGGCTGCTGGGCGCCGTATTCCTTTGTACGACTGGGGCGGAAGCCCTGTATTCCGACCTGGGACATTGCGGCAGAAGGAATATACAGGTGAGCTGGCTTTTTGTAAAGACAGCCCTCGTATTGAATTACCTCGGACAGGGCGCCTGGGTGCTGATGCAGCAGAAGTCCGATCTGGGCGGCGTCAATCCCTTTTTTGCCATTGTGCCGCATTGGTTCCTCGTTCCCAGCGTCTTTATCGCCATGTCGGCTTCCATCATCGCCAGCCAGGCCCTTATCAGCGGTAGTTTTACGCTGATCAATGAAGCCATCAGCCTCAATTTCTGGCCAAAGGTCACCGTGAAATTCCCTACCGACATCCGCGGTCAGATATATATACCCAGCATCAACTGGATATTATGCACGGGCTGTTTCCTGGTAGTGCTCTATTTCAGAACATCCGAGGCCATGACCGCCGCATACGGTTTTTCCATCACCATAGCCATGCTGATGACGACGATATTGATGTATCATTTCCTGCGGTATGTCAAGCATTACTCGCTCTGGGCCGTCGTTCCCATCCTCGTCGTGTTTGTCGTGGTGGAATCCTCTTTTTTTGTGGCGAATGCCGTCAAGATCGTCAAAAGACTTTTCTTCCTTGTCTTCGAGGTAGGGTTGATATTCACCATGTATATCTGGTATAATGCCCGGAAGATAAACAACCGGTTCCTGAACTTTATCGACCTCCAGGAGCATATACCCCTCCTGGAAAGTCTTAGCCAGGACGAGTCTGTCCCCAAATTCTCCTCGCATCTTATTTATCTTACCAAGGCCAACAGGCCTACCCACATCGAAGAGAAGATACTCTATTCCATATTCAGCCACAATCCCAAGCGGGCGGATATATACTGGTTCGTACACATCGAACGCACCGATGAACCCTATACGATGGAGTATGGTGTGGAAGAGCTGAGCGATAAGGTGATAAGAGTAGAGTTCCGTCTGGGCTTCCGGGTACAGCAGCGGGTAAGTCTTATGTTCCGCAAGGTGGTCGCCGAAATGATCTGCAACAGGGAACTGGATATCGCCCATCGTTTTCCCTCCCTGAAAAAGCACAATATCGCAGAGGATTTCAGGTATGTGATACTGGAGAAGTTCCTCTCCTACGATAACGAGTTCTCGGTCCGGGAAGGGTTCATCCTCAATACCTACTTTGCCATGAAGCGCCTGGCGCTGGATGAGGAAAAAGCTTTTGGGCTCGACACCAGCGAGACGGTAGTAGAAAAGCTGCCATTACTCGTGGCGCCGGCTACAAAGATCAACCTGCAGAGAGCATACTATCGTGTACACCACACTGCCTAGCGGACAGCAGCAGCAATTTCGTTAATGTAATTACGGAAACGTTCCCCGTCTATCTTATCTTCATATACGCATTGGCTGTCTCTTTTACACCCTCTGCGTAGGATACTGGCTGAAATCCATATGCCCTTTCGAATTTCGAAGAGTCGAACAAGTAATCATATTCATATTGATACAGCATTTCATACAACTCGGCAGTGGTCTTGTCGAATAGCCCTCCCATACGGACCATCCATTTGGGAAGCACCATGCTGAGGGGCGATTTGCCCAGGACCGACGCCGCCACGTCGATATATTCAGCGCCCGTCATGGGAGATGAAGCAGTGGGGAGATGCCAGGCCTGGTTCCAGGAACTTTCGTCATTACCCAGGAGGAACAGACCCCTGATAGCATCTTCCGTATAGGTAAAAGAGTGCCGGGCATGCGTGTTGACCAGCCATTGAGCTTTCTGACCCTTGTAAAGGCGCTGGAATACCAAAATATTGAACACACTCGTCCTGTCGGCCCCGGGACCGTAGAAATCTGCCGCGCGGGCGATGCTCGCAGTGATATTCCCCTTGCGTACCTCGCTCATCAGCTGCGTAGCGATACGGGCGCGTAGATCGCCTTTACGGCTGCAAGGGTCATAGGGCGTTTCTTCTGTCATAGGACCTTTCACCAATCCGTACATATAGACATTGTCGAAAAAGAGAAGCCTGGCCTTTGTCTGCCGGCAGGCCGAGATGAGGTTGTTCATGATGACGGGCCAGCTCTGCCGCCAGATGGAATACTGATATTTAAGCCCTATGCAGCAATAGACGACGGAAGAACCTTTGATGGCTTCCAGGGTCTGGCCTTCATCCGTGATATCGGCTGCCAGGGTAATGGCTCCCGGATGAGGAGAAGGGTGACGGGATACGATACGGACCGGTATTTGATGCCGGATGAGCTCACGGGTAAGTCCATCGGCGATCACTCCTCCGGCTCCCAGAACAGTGTGAATTGACATAGTGGTGGTATTGAAGATTAAAATTAATTAAAAATTGATTAAACGTTTGTTTAATTTAAACGTTTGTTTAACTTTGTGCACTTTAAGCCACCCGAAGCGGTTCGTCCAAATGACATGAATTTGGTGAATAAATCCATCAGTGGTCGAGTGCTTCCATAATTTGTCGCGATTTTTGCCGTCCGAAATCCTTCTGGCCCCTGGCCGTCCCTCCCGGGCGGGCTATTTTTTGGGAAGGTGACCGACCAGAAAGGTACTGTTTGTAAAGAAGATCAATAAATCTATAGTCTCTATATTATGAGAAAAATATTATATGCATTATTCATCAGCAGTGGATTGATCGTTTTATTTCCGGAGGCCCACGCCCAAAAAACTCCCGATACGGTATTACAACAGGCAACGTTGCCACAGGTAGTGGATTTTGCGCTGAAACATTATCCCCTTATACAGCAGGCGCTGCTGGATGAGCAGATCACCGACAGACAGATCCGCAGCAAGCTGGCCGACTGGCTCCCCCAGCTGAACCTCAACGCCAATTATCAGAATACCTTTCATCTGCAGACTTTTTATACCAGCAGCGGAGCACTTCCCAGCGGAGCCTATAACACATCCCTTATCAATCTCGGGCTTACCCAGAACATCTTTAACAGGGATGTCTTGCTGGCCAGCAGGACAAAGAATGATGCCCTGAAGCTCTCTCGGCAGTATACCGCCACGGATAAGATCAACCTGGTGGTAAATGTCAGCAAGGCCTTCTACGATGTGCTGCTGACACAAAGGGCCATCCAGGTGCTGGATATCGATATCGCGCGTCTGGATAGGAATCTCAAGGATACGTATAATCAATACCAGGGCGGGATCGTGGACAAGACGGATTATAAACGGGCTACTATTTCCCTGAACAATTCCAGGGCGCAGCGCAAGGCCAATGAAGAGGCTTTAAAGGCCAAGTACACGGCCCTGGAAGCATTGATGGGCTATACTTCAAAGGACAGTATCCACCTGGTATACGACAGCGTCCAGATGGAAGCCGATATCTATATCGACACAACGGCTACTGTGGACTATAACAAGCGGATAGAATACCAGTCGCTGCTGACACAAAAGAAATTGCAGCAGGCAGACCTGAAATATGAAAAATGGAGCTATATACCTTCCTTATCGGCATTTGGCGCATATAACCTTTATTATTTCAATGATCAGTTCTCCAAACTGTACAAACAGGATTTTCCGAACTCCTATGCGGGCATCCAGCTTACGGTTCCTATTTTTCAGGGCACAAAAAGAACGCAGAATATCAAGGTCGCCGAGCTGCAGGTGACCCGCATGGACTGGGACATCGTCAACCTGCAGAACTACATCAGCACGGAATACGCGCAGGCCCTGGCTACCTACAAAAGCAATCTTTACAACTATTATACATTGAAGGATAACCTGGCGCTGGCGCGGGATGTGTACAATACCATCGATCTTCAGTACCGCAGCGGCATCAAGGCCTATCTCGAGAAGATCACGGCTGAGACGGACCTTCGTACCGCAGAGTCCAATTTCTCCAACGCACTGTACGAGGTGTTGAGCAGCAAGCTGGATGTACAAAAGGCTTTAGGCACTATCAAATATTAATCAAGCAAAAAATCACTGTAATTATATGGAAAATATTACTCGTTGGACAGGACTAATGATCATCGTATCCGGATTAATGGCTTGCGGTAATGATAAGCCCGCGGGTCCTGCGACGCCTCCGCCCGCTGCGGTAGGAGTGTACACGGCAGCCACAGGCGACGCGACCTATTATGATGAGTATCCTGCGACGGTAGCAGCATTAAATCAGGTGGATATCAAGCCGCAGGTGTCGGGTAATATCACCCATATCTTTTTTCAGGACGGACAACATGTGCGTAAGGGCGAACCTTTGTACGAGATAGACCAGCAGCAGTACAAGGCGCAATACGAGGCAGCTGTTGCCAATCTGAATGTTGCCAAAGCCAACCTGGCCAAATCGCAGCAGGATGCCGACCGGTATACCGACCTTTCGCAAAAGGATGCCATTGCCAGGCAGACCCTGGATCATGCGCTGGCCGATCTGGAAGCCAACAAACGCCAGGTAGAGGCAGCACAGGCGAACGTCTCCAGCGTGCAGACCAGTCTGAAATATTCTATGATCTATGCGCCTTTTGACGGTACCATCGGTATTTCCCAGGTGAAGCTTGGGACCGCCGTCTACCCGCAGACCTTGCTGAACACCGTCTCATCCGACAACCCGCTGGCCGTAGACGTGGCATTGGACGAAAAAAAGATACCCCGATTTTCCGCATTGCTGCAGCAGAAGCCCGCGGCTAATGATTCGACCTTTACATTCGTACAGCCGGATGGCTCTGTTTATCCTTTCCCCGGTCGTATCCTGCTTTTAGATCGTGCCGTGGATCCCACGACAGGTACGATCAAGGCGCGTCTTACCTTTCCCAATCCAAAGAACGCACTTCGCCCCGGTGTCACCGGCAACGTAAGGGTAGAGAACAAAGGCGCTATTGGCAGCATCCTCATTCCTTTCAAGTCAGTGATCGAGCAGATGGGGGAAAATTTCGTATTTATAGTTGGCGACAGCAGCAAGGTGTCACAACGCAAGGTCCAGCTGGGCGCCCGTGTAGGGGATAAGATCGTGGCCCGGGATGGGGTACAGGCGGGGGAGAAGGTAGTGACCGAAGGCGTTCAGAAGATCAGGGACGGGGTCAAAGTACAGGTAGGAACACCGGGAGCTAAACCACCGGCACAGGCAGGCGCACCACAAGGCAAATAATCATCAACAGACAACAGACTAAGACTATGATTGCAGATACTTTTATCAAACGGCCGGTAACGGCTATCGTTATATCACTGGTTATTTTGATCGTAGGGGTGCTGGCCATCTTCAATCTGCCGGTGAGCCAGTATCCGGATATCACACCGGCTACCGTGCAGGTGACGAGCAACTTTACAGGCGCAGATGCCCAGACAGTGGAGCAGACGGTGACCACGCCCATCGAGACACAGATCAACGGTGTGCCGGGCATGACCTATATGCAGAGCAATAGCACCAACAACGGACAGTCCACCATTACCGTCACCCTGGACGTCGGTACCAATGTGGATATTGCCGCCCTGGATATTCAGAACAGGGTAGGTATCGCTACTCCGCCGCTGCCAGCCGTAGTAAAGAACCTGGGGATCATCACCCGCAAAAGAAATCCCAGCATCCTTATGCTGGTGGCGATGTATTCACCCAATGGATCACACGGCGTTCCTTTCCTGGATAACTATACTAATATATTCGTTCGGGATGCCTTGCTTCGGGTCAAGGGAGTGGGTGACGTCTTCACCCGCGCCGATGATTTCAGCATGCGTATCTGGCTGAAGACGGATAAAATGGCGCAATTAGGACTGACGGCGCAGGATGTTACCAACGCTATCCAGGAGCAGAACCTGCAGATCGCCGCCGGCTCGGTAGGCGTGCCACCCCAGGAACCGACTTCCTCTTTTGAATACACCGTATTCACCAACAGCCGGTTGAGCTCGGAAAAAGAGTTCGGAGACATCGTCATCCGCGGCAATACACAGAATGGGTCCATCGTCTATCTGAAAGATGTTGCACGCATACAACTGGGCAAGTTCAGCTATGCCAGCAACTCCTTTGTAGACCACAAAAGGGCCAGCTATCTGCTGGTATACCAGGCTCCCGGCAGCAATGCCCTTGCAACGGCAGAAGGCGTATACAAGGCCATGGACGCCCTTAAAAAATACTTCCCGGCCGGTGTAGATTATGTAGTTCCCTTCGAATCCGTCAGCGTTGTACAGGTATCCATCAGCGAAGTGGTGGACACCTTGCTGGAAGCGCTTGGACTGGTGGTGCTGGTGGTATTCCTCTTCCTGCAAAGCTGGAGGGCCACCCTTATTCCCGTACTGGCCATCCCCGTGTCGATCATCGGGACATTTATTTTGTTCATCCCATTGGGCTTTACTATCAATACCCTGACCATGTTCGGCTTTGTACTGGCCATCGGTATCGTGGTGGATGACGCCATCGTAGTGGTGGAGGCCGTACAGCATTATATGGATGAAGAAAAGCTTTCGGCGAAGGAAGCTACGCAGCGGGCGATGGCCGATATCTCCGGACCGGTAGTAGCTATTGCCCTCATCCTGGCGGCCGTGTTCGTGCCCGTTGGCTTCATCCCCGGCATCACCGGACGGCTGTACCAGCAGTTTGCCATCACCATCGCCATTTCCGTGCTGCTGTCCGCCTTTGTGGCCCTGTCGCTGACTCCGGCACTTTGCACGCTGCTGTTGAAGCCCATGCACCTGACAAAAGAGTCACGCGGTCTGAACAAATTCTTCTATCATTTCAATACCTGGTTCCACCGGGTGTCGATCCGCTATACCAACAATGTCCGGGGATGGATCAAGCGTGCCCCCCTGGCCCTTGTCCTGCTGGCCTGTATCGTCGTCGGCGCTTTGTTCCTCTTTAAGAAAAAACCCACCGCCTTTATACCTACCGAGGATGAAGGACGTGTGTATGTCACCTACGAGATCCCCGAAGCGGCGTCTACCAGCCGGAGCTTAAAGGTCCTGGACAGCATGATGAAGGTCATCGACAGTATCCCCGGTGTGGCGCACTATGCCGCGCTGGGCGGTCTGAACGTAGTGACCTTTGCCACCAAGTCCAACAGCGGTACCATCTTTTGCCAGCTGAAGCCCTGGAGCCAGCGCGAGGACAAAGCCTTGCAGCTGGACGGCATCATGACCGAGATGCGCAAACGATTTGCTGTCTTCAAAGAGGCCAATGTGGTGGTGATCTCCCCCCCCGCCATCCCTGGCCTGGGACAGACAGGCGGCTTCACCTTCGAGTTGGAGCAACGGCAAAGCAATGACGACCTGCCGACATTCGAACGAGTGGTCCGCAGCTTTGTGGCAGAGGTGAACAAGCGTCCCGAGATCGGGCAGGCATTCAGCTTCTTCACCGCGCATACCCCCAGCTACGCCGTGACAGTGGACAGGGACAAGTGTAAAAAATTAGGCGTATCTCTTGCAGACGTATACACGACTTTACAAATGTACCTGGGCAGCAGCTATATCAATGATTTTACCATCTATGGCCGTAACTTCCACGTCGTGGCGCAGGCCGATACCTTATACAGAAACGATATATCCGACATCGGGGGGTATTATGTTCGCAACAATAGCCAGCAGATGATCCCGCTGAGCACCGTGGTCAATTATAAGATGACGGAGAGCGCTCCCCTGATATCCCACTTCAATATCTTCCGCACGGCCGAGATCAATGGAGGCGCCAAGCCCGGCTATAGCAGCGGCCAGGCCATTAAGGCCCTGCAGGAAGTGGCGGCACAGGTTCTACCGGAGGGGTATGGCTATGAGTTTGCCGGATTGAGCAAGCAGGAGATCGAGTCGGGCTCCAGCACCGTCTATATCTTTTCCCTGTCCGTGCTATTCGTATTCCTCTTCCTCTCGGCGCTGTACGAGAGCTGGTCTGTGCCATTCTCCGTATTGCTGGCAGTGCCCATCGGTATATTCGGCGCTATCCTGACATTGACCTTTGTGCCTCGCCTGACCAATAACGTATATGCACAGATCGGGTTGATCACCCTCATCGGTCTGGCGGCCAAGAATGCCATCCTGATCGTGGAATTTGCCAAGGAAAGGGTGGATAGAGGAGTACAGCTTACAACGGCTACACTACAGGCGGTACAGCTGCGTCTGCGCCCCATCCTCATGACCTCATTGGCCTTTATCCTGGGGGTAATGCCCCTGGTAATCGCCACCGGAGCGGGCGCCGTCGCCCGTAATACCATCGGGTTCACCGTACTCGGGGGGATGCTTGCCGCGACCGGGTTGGCTATCTTTATCGTACCCGTGCTTTTCGTGGTGATCACACGAGCGGCCTATGGTAAAAAGAAATTGGAAGAGCTGCGAAGGCAAAGGCCAAGTTTGGCTGAATAAGAAAAAAGGGCTGCTAACGCGGCCCTTTTTTATGTAATGGCGGGCATGACGGAATCATTGACTTAAATGAACCGTTATGCCCGTTAAAAAGATTGCCTTCGACCCCCGTTATTTCCAGCTTTGCTTCCAGCTTGTATTCATGTCTTATGGACTTTTATGGCTGGGATGGACAGCAGAGTGGGACCATTACTTTTTTAGCATTGCAGGAGCGTTGATCTTTAACTACCTGGCGGAAGGGGTCCGTCAGAAGAAGTGGCCTGGCCTTGCAGCCTGGCGTTCCTGGGGATTGAGCGCGCTTGTCAGCGCCATGAGCCTTTGCCTGCTGCTAAAAACAGGACATTGGTATACCAGCCTGCTGGCTGCGGGACTGACAGTGACTTCCAAATACATCATCCGTATCAGGGGCAAGCATATTTTCAACCCTTCCGCTTTTGGCATCGTAGCGACGCTCCTCCTTTCAAAGGATGCCTGGTTGTCCCCGGGTCAATGGGGCAGCGACATCGTATTATTCTTCTTTACCATCGTTGTGGGGACCATCGTCGTGACCAGGGTCCAGAAGCTGGATACCAGCCTTGCCTTCCTGCTGACCTTTTTCTTTCTCACCTGGTGGCGGCAGGTCTATGCGCTGGGATGGCCCATGGATCACTTCCTTTATTCCATTACGACAGGCAGCCTGCTCATATTCGCCTTTTTTATGATCAGCGATCCCCGCACTTCACCCGATCATCCGGCTGGGAGAGTCCTTTGGGCATCACTCATTGCCGTGATATCCTTCTACCTTGCCGCATACGAATGGAAGTACAATACATCGATATGGGTAATGGTGGCGGTGGCGCCGCTTGTTCCCGTCCTGGACAGGATATTCAAGGCCAGACCATTCAAATGGTCGTCCGACCCCCTTCCTTTGCTTCCCGCATCCGGGCGGGAGGATCGTCGGACCTCTCCGCGGGAGGATATGCGTGGCAGGATGAGAAGGGCTGCCGCCGTGGTGATCCTGGTCACCATGATCAGCCATGATGCCGCCGCATTCTGCGGGTTCTATGTCAGCAAGGCCGACGGTACGTTGAAGAACAAGACCTCCCAGGTCATCATCGTACACGACGGGGAGAGGAATACCATCACCATGTACAACGATTTCAAGGGCGATCTGAAAGATTTTGCCATGGTGGTGCCCGTACCGGTGGTCCTGGGTAAAAAGGATATAAAAGTGGTGGACCAAAAGATATTTCAGACCCTGAATGACTATAGCCAGCCGCGGCTGGTGGAGTATTATGATAACGACCCCTGTAACCCCATACTGTACGAGCTGCAGGGAAGAGTGGCCGGAGTTCAGATGAACGATGTCGTCGTCACCGGATACGGCACGGTAAAGAAAAAGGACCTTGGCGTGAAAATAGAAGCCAAGTACCTGGTCGGTGAATACGATATCCTTATCCTCAGCGCCAAAGAATCCCAGGGGCTGAAGACCTGGCTTATCGGGAATGGGTATAAGATCCCGGAAGGGGCAGAAGAGGTGCTGGATCCCTATATCAAAAGCAACCTGAAATTCTTTGTGGTGAAAGTGAACGAGGAGGAAAAGAAAAAGCTGCCGGGTAATTTCCTGCGCCCGATACAGATCTCTTTCGAGAGCCCCCGGTTCATGCTGCCCATCCGGTTGGGTATGGCCAATTCGGATGGAGACCAGGATATGATCGTATATGCGTTCAGCAAAAAGGGCAGGATCGAATGCGCCAACTATCGCACCGTCTCCCTGCCCACCGGAAAGAATATTCCCCTGTTCGTGCAGAATAACTTCTCGAATTTCTATTCCAACCTTTTTCAGCATCAGTGGAAGATGGAGGGCAAGTCCGTGGCGATGCTGGAGTATGCCTGGGATGTCAGTCCCAAAAGCTATCTGAAATGCGATCCCTGTGTCGCCGTTGCCCCCTCCCGTCAGGACCTGGTGCAGGCCGGGGTATGGTGGGTAGGTGGCCAGCAGGAAGATGAGGAGGACCTGTCGGAAAATGTTCATTTCACCCGCCTTCATTTTCGGTACAATCGGAAGGCCTTCCCACAGGACCTGCTCTTCCAGGAGACGGCCAATACGGAAAACTTCCAGGCGCGGTATATCATTACCCATCCGGCCACCGGGGACCTGAACTGCCCGGCGGGGAAGAAATACCTTGATGAACTAAAAGAGCGGCGAAAGGATGAGCTGGAAATGCTGACCCATCTCACGGGTAAAGGAGCGGCCGACTGGGACCTGACCCGGGCCGAAGAGGGGAGCCCCCTCCCTTCAGAGGACTCCTATGCCGCCGCCGCCATGACCCTAAAAGAGGGAGGGTGGAACGCCCATTCCTATATGCTTTTTGGAGCAGCAGCACTACTAATTTCTTTGGCTTTCAGACCGCAAAAAGCCGCAAAACGTTCTAAAAGAGCAGACTAACTTGATTAGCAGGATAAATAATTGTTTAATTTGTTGATATAAAGTTCATTATATTTGTTTACCGCCAATTTATATTATTGCATCCGCCGGACTTGAAAACACATCCTGATCCTATTATTCTACTTTACTTAAACAAAGTGTAGTTAAATAATAAATAAATGACTTTAATATCTGATTTACAATATTTTCCAAGTATTATATACTATAAAACTTCAAATAGATCATCGAATATATTATTTGAACAATATGATTTCTATCAGAAAATGAGTTTTCGCAACCGATGTCAGATCACCGGGTCCCAGGGGCGTGTGGATCTGAGCATTCCCCTGGAAAAAGGGCGTGATCAAAAGACGCTGATGAAGGATGTGAAGATTGCGGGAACCTATCGCTGGCAGGACCAGCATTGGAAGACCTTGCTTGCCTGCTATAGTCGGAGCCCCTGGTTCGAGTTCTACCGGGATGAGCTGGACCAGCTTTATCGCCAGTCTTATAATTTTCTGTTGGATTGGAACCTGGCCTGTTTTGAATGGACATGCCGGGTTCTTTCCTTGTCAGCCCCGGTGTCACTGACAGATGCCTACCGGCCAGCATATGAAGAGAAGGTGGACTGGAGAGGAAAGCTCCTCCCCAAAAATATAACGGACACCACCCGGTGGCCCCCCGTAGTCTATCGCCAGGTTTTCGAAGAGATCACGGGATTTATTCCCAATCTTTCTATCCTGGATCTTTTGTTCTGCGAAGGGCAGCGGGCAAAAGCTTTACTTGGGCAGATCGCCTGAAGGTCGTAAATTTCAGTTTTGATGAGGACCTTTTCAATAACTGTCTTTTTGCTTATGGGAACGCTGTTGCGCGCACAACAGAAGCCCGAATACACGCAATATATCCTCAACAACTATATCCTCAATCCCGCCCTTACGGGCATCGAGAACTACACCGACGTAAAGATCAGTCACCGCCACCAGTGGGTAGGGGTCCAGGATGCACCCATTACCACCTATCTGACCATTCATGGCCCCATCGGGAAAAAGGACGACAGGGAGAATATTACCTCTTTTCACAAGCCGGGCTTTAACCCCCGAGGTAAGGATTATTGGGATGACTATTCTTCGGCCAAGCCACATCATGGCATCGGTCTGCAGGTGCTGGACGACAGGACAGGCCCCCTTAGCAGATTTTCAGCCTATCTTACCTATGCCTATCATCTGGGTATCACCACCCGTACAAGCCTGGCATTGGGATTTGGCGCGGGCATCAGCCAGCTGGGTCTTGACAGGAGCAAGCTGTTCTTTGATGTGCCGGTGGATCCTGTTGTCTATAGCAGCGGCCAGCTGAACAAGATCAAACCCGACTTCAACGCGGGTGTCTGGCTCTATTCAGCCGACTATTTTGTAGGAGTTTCCGCACAGCAGATCATACCCGAGAAAATAGCGTTTACCGACAGGGTAGCCCCCAATCCCGGCAAACTGGTTCCGCACTTTTTTGGGCAGGCAGGATATCGCATCCTTCTGGACGAGGACTATAACCTGATACCCTCCGTGATGGTAAAATACGTAGACCCGCTGCCGGTGCAGATAGACTTCAATACCAAACTGCAATACCAGGACCTGTTATGGGTAGGAGCCAGCATGCGGACCTATGATGGTTTTGCGGCCATGGTGGGTCTCAACGTATCCAATACTTTCAACATCGGGTATTCTTATGACCTCACGACTTCCCGGCTGAACACCATAAGCAAGGGGACCCATGAGATAGTTATAGGATTCCTTATCGGTAATAAATACGGGGACTGGTGTCCTAAGAATGTGTGGTAGGCGTAAATTAAATTCTCAGAACGGGCCGGAGGCTCGTTGTCCGAAGGACCATCATTAGATCTTTCCGGAAAACGGGCTAAATTTCCTGGGAGGCACGTTTTCCGGACATTTAGATCACGACGATAACTCGTTTTTTACCAACCTTTTCGAGTTTTTTCTGGAGCTGCTGCTGCTTTTCAAGATATTGTTGTTGCAGCTTCAACTGCTCGAGGATGATCTGCTGCTTTTGTTTCAGATCGGGTATGTCCTTTGAGCTGGATTGCTGCAATACCTTCAGCTGCCAGTGCAATTCCTTCTGCATTTTGAGGATGGCTTCTTCCACCTGACGGGAGGCTACCTGCTGCATATAGACATATTGTGCGCCGGGGAGCGTGCTGTCTTGTATGCACTGGAAAGAGAAGCTGGAGTTAGGAACATAGGGCGCCGGAGCCTGGAGTGGGCATCCCTCGCCCGATGGTTTAGCAGGAACGACATCCACTTTTGGACTGACAGTGGTCGCATGGGCTACGATGGAATAGTCCCGCTGCTGCACCGAGGAAGCATAGCCAACCAAGGCTCCATCGTCCTCGTCTACAAAGGGAGCGTCGGTCTGGATAATATCCTGATCGCCGTCATCATAAACATCCTCGCTACCCTTGCGGGAATGCACCGGCTTTTTATGAGAGGTTTTGGTGACAGCCTGATGATCCTTGTCCGGCATATTGATGGTAACAATTGTCAGGGTCGCCGACTCCCCGAGCGCCGGGACATCCTTAGACGGGGTGGATACTGTCCGTACCGGGCTTTCCACCTTATCCCGGATAATGCTAAATGTCGGATGGGATAGCGCCACGCCCGCGATGAAAAGGGTAAAGCACAAAAATATCAACGGGCGGCCTTTTAACGGCTCGGGGGCTGTATTGAGCTTTAATATCCTTTTGACCCTTTGCAGCAGCAGCCCGTCATTGCTGCCAGTGGCAGCCAGCGCCAGACGGGGATTACCCTGCACGCTCCTGGCGAGGGTCATCAATGCGGAAACATAGACATGCGGGTCATAGCGGAATTGAAGCACCAGGTCGTCACAGCGATGTTCCCTTTCTTTTTGAATGCTCCGGATCAGCAGCCGTGAAAAAGGATTAAAAAAGAAGAGCGCTTCCAGGGCGGCTATCCACAGATGGAGCAGATAGTCCTGTTTGCGGATATGCGCCAGTTCATGAAGGACCAGCGCTTCCACCTGCTGCGTGCTGAGATTGCATACCGTAGCAAGGGGGATGAGGATGACAGGTTTTAGGGAACCCAGCGTCACAGGTCCTTCCACCAGCCGGGACAAAAAGATCTTTACTTCTTTTTTTATACCCATCCTCCTGGCCATCTGTTCGGTAAATACCCGCAGCTCCGGAGTGGACCGGGAGAGACCTGTACGGGTCAGCTTCTTTGAATAGAAATATTGTCTGCCATAACGGGCAAAGAGAAAGAGTAATGTCAGCAGATAAAGCGTCGAGCAGTAGGGGAGGCCATCGTTGATCAGCTGACGCCCTGTTTGAAAGAAAGAGCTAACCCAATGCGCCTGGGGGAATAACGCCTGACTCCATCTATAGGTAGATGCCGCCAGGTCGGCATATAAAAAGGCATTGAAAAAGGTTATGATCGTCCAGACGACGCCGGAACCCAGCAACAGTATGGCAAGACCATGTCTCGCGCCCGCGGACGAACGTCTGAAGATATGCGTGAAAATAACATACACCAGCCACAAAAAGGCCATTTGCCACAAGCTATTCAATAATGACCATCCCAGCGCTTTTAATACAGCGGATTGGGCGAGCAGGTGCATGCTTACTGATTTTTCAGGTTGTTTAATAAACGTTGGATCTCTTCCAACTCTTCCGGAGATGCTTTGTGATTGCCCAACGCCTGTAGTACAAGCTCGGTGGATGAGCCGCCAAACAATGTGTCGATCATCTTGCCCAACAAATGCTTTTGTGTTTTCTCTTTGCTGACGGCCGCCTGATAGATATGGGTCTTGAAAGAGTCATCTCTTTTAACCAGTCCTTTCTCATGCATGATCTGCATCAGCTTGAGTGTAGTGGTATAGCCTGCATCCTTATATTTTACCAACTCTTCATGGACTTCCCGTACGCTGGCCAGGTCTTTATCCCAAAGAACCCGCAGGATTTCCAGCTCGCTTTCCGTTGGTTTGATATACCTCGTCATCGACATAACAGATTATTTGAAATACAATTTACGATAAATTTCGTAAATGAATGTTAAAAAAAAGAAAAGGTCCGGACCAGGGGCGGTGGGCAATATCGCTGCGGGCGGCCGTGGGCAATATTACAGGGTCCGGCTGTGGGTTATTGGTTGTTCAGGATGCTGCCGGTTGTGCTCCTCGATGAGCTGTTGCGTGGTTCGGGTGCTACCGTCATGGCTCCAGCCGGGAGGCTTGATAAAATAAAGTAAGGCGTTCTTTAACGACCCCGAATGAACGGCCTTTTTGATCAGTTCCCCCCAGGTCTTGAGGGCCACGATAAATGGATTAAAAGTCCCGATGTCCCGGGTGAGGCCATATTCCGGTCGGCCCTGTTCAGGAGTAAAGGTCCCGAATATACGGTCCCAGATGATCAATACGCCTCCATGGTTCCTGTCCAGGTAGGGCAGGTCGATCCCATGATGCACCCGGTGGTGGGAGGGAGTATTGAGGACGAATTCCAGTGGAGCGGGCAGACGGTTGATGGTCTCTGTATGTATCCAGAACTGATAGATCAGGCTGATGGATTGCATCATGAGCACGATGATGGGATGAAACCCCACGATGGGCATCCAGCACCAGAAAAGAAAGGCTCCTGTCAGATTGCCTGTCCAGGTCTGCCGCAGGGCGGCTGCAAGATTATAGCGACGGGAGGAGTGATGCACCACATGGGATGCCCAGAACCAGTTGATGTGATGGCTGGCCCGGTGAAACCAGTAGTAGGAGAAGTCGTCTGCGAAAAAAGCCAGCACCCAATGCCACCAGCGGCTTCCATCCAGGGTAAACAGCCGCCAACGGTACAGCAAGGTAAAAAGTCCGAAGATGAGGGCTTTTGTGATAAGGCCGGTAGCTACATTACCCAATCCCAGCGCGAGACTGCTGAAGGTATCCTTTGTTTCGTAGAGATGCCGCCCCTCCCGGTAGGAGAACCATGCTTCCAGGCTGAGCAAGATGACAAAGCCTGGTATGGCGTAATAGAGAATATTAGGAGGCATGACGGCAAGCTTTGGTACAAAATAAGAAAAAACAATAATAATCGGACCTGATGGTCCGATTAGATATTACGACTTATTATTGCCTGCCTGACGGCAGGCGGGCTTTTTTTTTGCCGGAAGGCAAAAAAAAAGCCCCCATGTAGAAACATCGGGACTTTTGGTATTTGGATCTGATTAGTGTCGTTAATTGAGGACTCAAAGATATATATCCTTCCGAATAATCCAATTATTTTTTTGTTAATGCACGAATCTCTTTTTGCACAGGAACCTTTACAGTGTCCCTCGTATGGAAGATGGACGCCAGGGTCGGGGCGATGACCAGGGATACGATGGACATCAGTTTGATGAGGATGTTCATCGACGGACCGGAAGTATCCTTGAACGGATCACCCACGGTGTCGCCTGTTACGGAAGCTTTATGAGGATCGGATTTTTTATAATGTATCTCGCCGTTGATCTCGACGCCTTTTTCAAAGGACTTTTTGGCATTGTCCCAAGCGCCGCCGGCGTTGTTCTGGAATATACCCATCAATACGCCACTGACAGTCGCGCCGGCCAGGAAACCACCCAGGGCTTCCGGTCCCAAAAGGAACCCGATGATCAGCGGGGAGAGAATGGCAATGGCGCCGGGCAACACCATCTTCTTGATGGAAGCCTGTGTGGAGATAGCCACGCATTTATCGTATTCCGGCTTGCCTGTCCCTTCCATGATACCGGGAATGGTGCGGAACTGACGGCGAACTTCCTCTACCATCGCCATGGCAGCTTGTCCCACCGCCTGTATGGCCAGTGAAGAAAAGATAAAGGGGATCATACCGCCTACGAAGAGGCTGGCCAGCACTTTTGCTTTATAGATGTCGATACCCTGGATCCCGGCCACTCCCACAAAGGCGGCAAAAAGAGCCAGTGCGGTCAGGGCCGCCGAAGCGATGGCAAATCCCTTACCCGTGGCAGCTGTAGTATTACCTACTGCGTCCAGTATGTCTGTCTTTTCACGTACTTCCTTCGGCAGTTCGCTCATTTCGGCGATACCACCTGCATTGTCGGCGATGGGACCGAATGCGTCGATGGCCAGCTGCATAGCAGTAGTAGCCATCATACCGGCCGCTGCGATAGCAACGCCATAAAGACCTGCACATTCGAAGGAGCCCCAGATGCCACCAGCCAGGATCAATATCGGCAGGAAGGTGGATTGCATACCTACCGCCAGACCACCGATGACATTGGTGGCATGACCCGTGCCGGACTGACGGATGATGCTCAATACAGGGCCTTTACCCATGGCCGTATAATATTCGGTGATGATGCTCATCAGGGTGCCTACCAGCAGACCTACGCCAATGGCTCCGAGGACACCCCATTTGGTGAACTCAGTGCCACGCAGCACCATCGTTTCGGGCAATACAAAATAAACCAGCGCCACGCAGGCCAGGGCCGTCAGGATGATAGACCCCCAGTTGCCCATGTTCAGGGCTTTCTGTACGCTGGATGTGTTCAGGTCGGCTGCATCGCTGATGCGCACGAACAAGGTACCTACAATGGAGAAAAGGATACCGATGCCTGCGATCAGCATGGGGAGCAGGATGGGGGCGAGGCCTCCGAACTGATCCTCCGACTGTGTCTCACGACCCAGTACCATGGTCGCCAATACCGTGGCTACATAAGAACCGAAGAGGTCGGCGCCCATTCCGGCTACGTCCCCTACGTTGTCACCTACGTTGTCGGCAATGGTAGCAGGGTTGCGGGGATCATCCTCTGGGATGCCTGCTTCCACCTTACCTACCAGGTCAGCGCCTACGTCAGCCGCCTTTGTATAAATACCGCCACCTACACGGGCGAACAATGCTATGGATTCGGCGCCCAGCGAGAAGCCTGTCAATACTTCGATGGTCCTGATCATTTCTTGAGAATCCACCGCTGCCTCGCGGGCAAAGATCATTTTGAAAATGATGAACAAACCACCCAGACCCAGCACCGCCAGGCCCGCTACACCCAGACCCATAACAGATCCGCCGGTGAAAGAGACCTTCAATGCCTTGCTAAGGCTGGTACGGGCAGCCTGCGCCGTACGCACATTGGCCCTGGTTGCGCTGCGCATGCCGATGTAACCAGCGGTCGCGCTCAGCACCGCGCCAAGAACAAAGGATATTGCAATAGCCCAGTGAGAGTCGGGGTTGCTGAAACCCATTATGGCCAGCAGGATCGCGGCCAGAACTACAAAATAGGAGAGTATCTTCCATTCCGCCTTGAGAAAGGCCATGGCGCCTTCAGCGATAAATCGGCTGATCTCCTGCATCCGGTCGCTACCGGCATCCTGCTTGGAGACCCAGGAAAATTTGATAAATGTGTAAAGAAGACCGATGGCGCCCATCACGGGAACCAGATAAATCAATTTGTCCATAATAAATTTGGTTCTGTATTGAACAAGGACGGCAAAAATAGGGGGAAAAGTTGAAAATATACTATATAAGTCGGTAGGAATGACGTAAAAAGAAAAATCCCTCTGCTTCAGTTCAGAAGGATCTTTCAGAAACCTTGAAATTTGAAAAAAGAGAAGAACAATCTTTATTACGTGCTAATATGGCCTTGCGTTTGCAGGAAAAAGGTTGTTCTGCTGGTTTAGGGTTTAGGGGTTGGTGGTTCAGGGGGTACACTAAGGATAACGAAACTTATGCCATTTAGTAAATGATTGATTATCAAATGTAAGTGGTTGATCTTTCCGCTGGAATTTTCCCAATTTTGGAATTTTTCTCCCGGAATGGATAAACCAACTGATCTGCCGGATAGGTTATTATTATAGTTTAAAGCAACGCCGGACGGCTTGCCGTCGTCATGTAGGTTAACTTCCGCGGGAATGGTGTCAAAAAAACTGCTTATAGTCTTATTAAGTGTCATCGGGGGAATGTCGGCTCATGCCCAATGTACGATCAAAGGGCAGACCCCTGCTACCGCCTTTCCGGTGTGCGGCAGCGCCACGTTCACGCAGGCCAGCGTTCCTATTTGCACCAATGGAACTGTTCCCGTGCCTTGCACTTATGCCAGCGGAGGTTATGAGGATGTCAACCCGTACTGGTATAAATTCACCTGTTATGCTTCCGGTACGCTGGGGCTTACCATTACGCCCAAGGATCTGAATGATGACTATGACTGGCAGGTATTCGATATTACAGGTCATGATCCGTCTGATGTCTATACCGATGCGAGCCTGTTTGTAGGTTGCAACTGGAGCGGCAGACACGGCGTCACAGGTACTTCTTCCAGCGCTGCGAACCTGGTGGAATGCGGGTCCGACAACACCCATAATCCTCCCATTTTCAGCAAGCCTCCCAATATCATAAAAGGGCATCAATACCTGCTCATGATCAGCCATTTTTCCGGCAGCGGCCAGAGTGGATATGATCTTGTTTTTAAAGGGGGGACGGCAGTGATCACCGATACGGTAGTACCCAGGTTGAAAAGCGTCAGGGCTATTTGCAATGGCAGTGAGATACAGGTAGTATTCAACAAAAAGATGCAGTGCAAGAGCCTTGCCGCCGATGGCAGCGATTTTGCCATCAGCCCGGCTGTAGCCAAGGTCTCCGGGGCTTATTCAACCAGTTGCAATACGGGTTTTGACATGGATACCGTGACCCTGACGCTGAACAGCGGTCTGGCGCCTGGCGTCTATACGCTCTCCGTACAGACCGGCACGGATGGGAACACCGTGCTGGATAATTGTGGCCAGGAATTGCAGGCGGGGACGTCCTTACCGATGCAGGTAGTGCCGGTGGTGCCAACTCCGATGGATAGTCTTTCACCTGTCGGATGTGCCCCGGATGTGCTGGAACTGGTGTTTAAGAAAAGGATATTGTGCAGCTCCATTGCTGGCAACGGCAGTGATTTTGTCATCAGCGGAGCGAATCCTGTTACGGTAACATCTGCCAATGGGGTTTGCGATGCCACCGGGGAATCCTATACGATCCGTGTACATTTGTCGGCTCCTATTCAGATAGCGGGCAATTACCAGATCATGCTGGTAAAGGGCAACGATGGCAATACGATCATCGATGAATGCGGAATGGAGACCCCTGCGGGCGAGACCCTTTCCTTTGCTACAAAAGATACGGTTTCAGCAGATTTCCAGAGCCAGGTACACCTGGGCTGTAAATATGATACCATCGACCTTTTCTATCCAGATAAGAATGGGGTCAATCAATGGACATGGATCTTCGACGGCACGGATACCGGCCACGTGCAAAATCCCGAGCATCTTTATTCCGTATTTGGCGATAAGACCGTACAACTCATCGTCACCAACGGCGTCTGTAGCGATACGCTTTCGAAGGTCTTCTCGCTGGACAATGCCATCAATGCGGCTTTCGAGGCGCCCAATATGCTTTGCCCAAAGGATGCCGCCACTTTCAGGAATCTATCGACCGGGCATATCAGCTCCTGGCGCTGGGACTTTGGCGATGGGACGACCAGTACGGATTCCCTTCCTGCAGATCATTTATTTCCCTCTATTGGCGCCGAAAAGAAATACAATGTCACCCTCACTGTATACAATACGCTGGGATGTTTGTCCAGGACCTACCAGCAGATAGATGTGCTGAAGTCCTGCTATATCGCTGTTCCTTCCGCCTTTACTCCCAATGGCGATGGCCTGAACGACTATCTCTATCCGCTGAATGCCCTCAAGGCGGACAATCTGGAGTTCAAGGTCTACAACCGATGGGGACAGCTCGTATTCAGTACCAGCAACTGGCTGTCAAAATGGGATGGAACGATAGGAGGGCGTCCGGCGCCTGCCGACACCTATGTATGGATGCTCCGTTATGTAGACAGGGATACAGGGAAAACCGTTTTCCAGAAGGGGACTTCATTATTGATACGCTAAAAGCAAAAAATCCTCCCACATGCGTGGAAGGATTTTTTGTAGAAGTAACCTGTAAGCCTGAAAAAACTAAAAACCTTTTTAAACTTATTGATGGCCGTCAAATTTGTTTTAAGGTCGATATCTTGAAGAACTTGTTTAGGATCAATTACGATATAAGAATTACGAATTGGATGCCAAAAAGTAAGTGTTTTATAATCATTATTTTATAAAATGGGAGCTCTTTTTATCGTTCCATTATCGGGAAAAAAATTCCTGCGCAAGGAAAAGAGGGGGGAATACACAATTTTATGACGACGATATACGTTTAAGACTACAATCCAATATTCTTTAAAAACTAATGCTGATTCCCTATGACCCCTGATATACGCAACAACCAGGATCATTTGGCAGAAGAGTTTCGCCAATCGGAAAATTATCTGTTACAGGAAAGCAGGATCGCGCTCCTGAAAATACAAAGCTGGCAGTTTGCCATGCGGACCCCGGAAGTAGGCCTGCACTATCAACAGGAAGCTGCAGCGATGGTGAAACAATCCCTTCTTAGTTTTGTCCCCAATAGTTTTGTGCTCAATGAAGAAGGATTTTACTACAAACCTCTTGACAATTGATCGGACCAGTGGTCCGCTTTTCAACTATTTTATCGTGTGCGTGAGATGAGCGGACTGGCGTTTTCGCTATCGCCGAGATCAAGCTCCTTCGCTACGTCCGTTCGACGGCCGAACAAAAAGCCCGCTCAGTAGCTATTTGCTGCTGAGCCGGCAGCCGACTAGCTGCCCGGCAAGATCATGAGAAGCTGACACATTCCTTCAGTTCCTTCTCCGTATAGGCTAATCCATATTGTTTGAGGACATCATCCGGAACCCCATTCCATTGGTTGGGAACATTACCCATATAGCCAAGGTCCTTAACACCCATCTGTGAGGTAAAGAACCCGGTGGATACCAGGTTGCGCATGAGGTTGAAGAAGCTCACTCCCTGGGCCATTTCAGGCTTCGCCTTTTCGGGCCAGGCTATTTCATCCACCATTTCTATTTGCTGCTGCCGGGAGCAATCCTTAAAAGACTTGCTATATCGGTTGAGACATTGTACATCCAGCCAGCGGAGCCCTCCCCGCATGGGGATCTTATGCTCGGGCTTATCCTTTACGATGAATTCGATGAATTCCGGCACTTTGGCGTCCGATGCACTTCCACTATGCTCATCCTTTGGGATAATGATATCTCCCAGGATAGTGATCGTGGCCATTTCATCCGGTGTGAAATAGGTCTTGGCCACTACCTCTTTATAATGCTCGTCCTCTTCCTTCATCCGGTTGGTCTCCGGAGAGGCGGCAGCGTCAGCGGATTTGGAAGCTTCTTCTTTTTTTTCTTCTCCGGGATTGCAGGCTTCAACCAGCACTCCCGTGGATACTGTCCCTACGATGAGGGCTTTAATGGATTTTCTTCTGTCCATACTAAATGTTGCGTTTTTTCATTTCGTCCACAATGTATTCGCTGGTGCGCATCGACAATGCCAGTATCGTCCAGGTGATATTTTTATCGGCCTGCGATACAAAAGGACCACCGTCCACACAGAACAGGTTCTTGCATTCATGGGACTGGCTCCATTTGTTCAGCGGCGAGTGTTTGGGATCATTACCCATACGGACCGTTCCAGCTTCATGGATGATATTGCCCGGTGCATGAAGACCATAGTTGTTCTCCGGACCATCATCACCTCCCCAGGTGATCACGGCGCCCATGGCATGAAGGATCTCCTTGAATGTCTCCTTCATGTGTTTAGCCTGTTTGATCTCGTATTCCGAATGGCTGGTATTGAACTGCAATACAGGAATGCCGTATTTGTCCACTACCTCCGGATCGATCTTACAATAATTGTTATAGTTGGCGACGGCTTCGCCGCGACCGGCCATACCCACATGCGCGCCGAACAGGCGACGGTAATCATCTTTTAACGAGGCGCCATAACCACCGGCCGGCTTGGCCTTGCCCATGATCTCGGCCTTGCCATTGATCTTTTCGATGCCCCAGGAAAAGCCGTACAAGGGCATGCCAAAACCGCCGCCGTATTCGATGTGATAGCCGCGGGGGAAGTCCAGCTTTTTATTATCCAGCCACCAGGGCGTATAAACGTGCATGCCGCCCGTGCCGTCTTCGTTGTAGCGTTTGCGATCCAGGAGATGGGGGATGATCCCGCCCATATCGGCGCCCGTGGAGTCATGCAGGTATCTTCCTACCACACCGCTGCCATTGGCCAGGCCGTTGGGATAGCGTGCGGATTTGGAGTTCAGCAGCAGACGTGCGCTCTCGCAGGCGCTGGCCGCCAGTATCACTGTTCTCCCGGTGACCTGGTATTCCTGCATATCGTCCTTACTGACATAAGACACACCGGTGGCAAGACCTTCCTTATTGGTCAGCACCTCGCGCGCCATGGCATTTGTCACCAGGTCGATATTGCCCGTCTTCAAAGCCGGGATCACCAGACAACTGGAAGCAGAGAAGTCGCCATATACCTTACAGCTGCGACCGCATTGAGCACAGAAAAAACATTGCCCTCTTTCCTTGTTGATCTGTTTGGTAAGGATGGACAGACGGGAAGGTATCACAGGAATGCCGATGCCGGTTGCCGCCTTCTTGATCATCAGCTCATGCAGCCGGGGTTTGGGTGGAGGCAGGAAGAATCCATCCGGGTCGTTTTCCAGCCCTTCATTGGTGCCGAATACACCCAGCAGCTGGTCTATCTTATCGTAATAAGGTTTTACATCTTCGTAACCGATTGGCCAGTCATCGCCAAGGCCATCGATGCTCTTCCGTTTGAAATCCTTGGGACCAAACCGTAGCGAGATACGTCCCCAGTGATTGGTCCGTCCTCCCAGCATACGCGCTCTCCACCATTCCCAGTTAGTGGTCCCTTTGGCGCCCGACTGCGTATAAGGTTCTCCATCGACCTCCCAGCCCCAATAGCAACCATCGAAGTCGCCAAAAGGCCTGAATTTGGTATCGGCGCCTCTCCGGGGCGACTCCCACGGATTTTTCAATTGATTGGAATCTTTTTTAGGGTCGAACATCGGGCCTGCTTCCAACAGACATACTTTCAGACCAGCATTGGCCAGTACATAGGCAGCCATTCCGCCACCGGCGCCAGACCCTACAATAACTGCATCGTAATTTTTTGGCTGTTTCTTTATCTGGAGATCTCCCATAAATTATGCAACTCAAATAAGTGTGTGTATAAAAGGTAAATATAGCCCTTTAGCAAAACAGGAAGCAAATAAATTTTATTTCCTTTCCTGCGCGCTCTGATCGCGGATGGCCTTGAATTCAGAGCCTGCTTTCCACTGTGGCCAGGCATCGCTGAAGGCCAGTTTCTTTCCAATGAGATAAACCAGCCCTATGTCCTGTATCCCCCCGGTGAGGTCCCATGTTTTCGGATCGTATTCGTCACTGGGCTGATGATAGTGAAGCTCCGTATATTCATCGTGCTTTTTCTTACCGAACTCTTTTCCTTTTGTCACATCGTCCACTCCGCCGTCGGCTGTCAGCGAAGGCACACCTCCTCTTGCAAAGCTGAAATGATCGCTTCTGAAATAATGTCCTGCCTCCGGATGATCTTCCGGCGCCACATAACGCCCCTTGGCCTTTGCCTCATCGGCCAGATAGTCCTCCAACTCGGATTGGCCCTTGCCGCTGTAGGTGATATCCTTGGTGGGGCCATAGGTATTTACGACATCGATATTCAGATTGGCAACAGTGGTTGCCAGGGGATAGACAGGATGCTGTGCATAATAGGCTGAGCCCAGCAGACCCTGCTCTTCCGCCGTCACCGCCAGAAATATAATGGTACGCTCAGGTTTTTCTGGCAGACTTTTGAAAGCACGGGCGATCTCCAGAAGGGCTGCCGTACCGCTGGCATTGTCTGCTGCACCATTATAGATCGAGTCGCCTTTTGCATCGGGGCTGCCGATACCCAGGTGATCCCAGTGGGCAGAGAAAATGATATAATCATTGGGTCTTTTGGCGCCTGTGATCTTTGCGATGACGTTATGGGATTTATTATACACTTCCTTCACCTTCAATCCTGCGGAAAGCTTTATATCCAGGGGCTGTGCCTTGAACCCTTTGTGTTTGGCGGCTGTGAGCAGGCTGGTATCCTTACCCGCTGAAGCCAGCAGCTTTTTGCCTGTCTCCTCCGTGATCCATCCCTGCAGAGCCAGTTGATACTGGGAGCTGCCTCTTGTGTCCAGATGCAGCTTTACTCCTCCATTGGAGCTTTGTACAACCTGGAAAGGGTAACTTGCTGCGCCCGTGTTATGGATGATGAGACAGGCTGCCGCGCCCTGACGGGCGGCTTCTTCGTATTTATAGGTCCAGCGGCCATAATAGGTCATGGTATGCCCCTTGAAGAGGGTAGAATCGTAATATCCCGGATCGTTGACCATGACGAGCACTGTCTTGCCTTTTACATCGAGCCCTGCATAATCATTCCAGCCGTATTCGGGGGCGACGACGCCAAAGCCGGCAAAGACCACCTCATTCTTATCGATGTGGGCGACTGAGTCCGGCCGCTCTGTCCAGATGACAAAATCATTCATGTTCTTCAGATCGAATGCGTTTTTTGGAGATTGGACCTTCATCGTGGGAGTTCCGGCAGGGCTGATCTCCACCAGGGGAACATCCTGCGTATAACCGTTACCGTTGCCTGGTTCCAGCCCCAGAGCGGCAAAGGACTTTGTAAGATAATCTACTGTCCTGTCCTCACCCGTCGTAAAAGGGCGACGGCCCTGGAAGCTGTCGGAAGCCAATATCCGAATGTGGGCGATCAAACTATCTTTATTGAGGACAGAGAGACCTTCTTCACCGCCACCTGTGGCAGAGGCGCCTCCCGGCTGCCCACAACCAACAGTCCCTGCGATCAAGCTGATGAAAACACCTGTACGAAGAATTGAGCTGGTCATAGTTGTATTTTATGATTATTACGGCTAAAATACAACTTCCAATTATAAAACGAACCAGCGACGGGATTCATCGGGCCTGCAGCCAGTCGATGGCGGCGTTTTTTACGGGATCGTCCTCTGCAGGGCCCATGGCGGCAGGACTTATGATCCTGTCGGGTAAAATGCGCCCTTCACATATCCTGCCGGTGTGATCTGCTTCTTTACATACCGTGAGCACCAGCATGGAATGATCCGAAAGAGAATAGGTGGCATTGGCTGTCGTAAGACCTGCGGTAGGCTCGCCCAGCAGATAAGCCTGCTCCCTTCCCCTGAACGCCAGCGCAACGATCTCTCCCGCACTCACCGTCCTTCGACCCGTGAGCACTACGATGGACTTTATCTCGTGTTGGATTCGGTAGCCTTCTTTACTCACCCGGCAAAGGACATGCCTGCCTTGAGAGGCTGCGCCATTTCGATACGTGATGGGTATCCGCTCGTCGCCATTGACAAAGTATCCACAGACGCCGTCACCCATCAAAGGACCGATGCCGGCCAGCATGGGCCAGCAGTTGCCTCCTGTATTTTTTCTCAGATCGATGATCCAGCGGGAGACGTCCTTGCTATCCAGTCTCGCGATCAGCTCCTGCAGACTGTCGGCAATACGCATGCAGATATTGGAGTCCGTTGTACTGACCCAGGGCACGGTGAGATAAGCGATGCTGTCACTCAGCCATTCCCCCCGGATGTCCCCAACCAGTTCCGACAAGGGTGGGAGAGGAGCCAGGCTGGGGTCGTAATTGTACTGGCCGGCCTTTTTGGGAGGCATGATAAAGCTATGCTGCTCATCCAACTGTTTAAAACACCAGGAGATGATGTCGTATACATCGTCACAGTTATTGGAAGTTTTTAATCGCTCTTTGGCTTCGTTGGTGAGTTTGTCCCATTGTACCCCGTCCTTGCGATAATAGTTCTTTTTCATAAACCCAAGGGCTTCATCCAATACCCCGTCGGCTTTTATCTGGCAGGGCTGCGCGTATAAGATGGAAGAACAAAATAAGGCGGGTAAAAGGAGTAAAAGAGTAGGACGCATAGGCTGTTGGTTGTACGTCATCAATTGATTTACTTTAACGACAGGCGGACCCGTGATCCGCTCTGAGAAGTTAAAGATTAAAAAACTCCTCTTTTCCATAAACTAAAATATTCACACCGTTTTAACGCCCTTTGGCAAGCTTATGGCCTTTCTTTTAGCAGGGCATTGTTATTGTATTTGATACCCTATAAATAATTCTAATATGAAAAAACATATAATTATGGTCGGGATCGCTCTTTTTACGGCTGTCCTGCCACCCCTTTTGCAAAAAGCTCACGCTCAGGTCAGCGTCAGCTTTCAGGTCTTTTATGATCAGCTAAGTCCGTTCGGCACCTGGGTCAGCTATCCGGACTATGGTTATGTATGGGTACCGGCTGCGGGCGCGGGTTTTCGGCCTTATGGCAGTCGTGGCCATTGGGTATATACGGATTACGGCTGGACATGGGTATCCGGCTATAGCTGGGGCTGGGCCACTTTCCACTATGGCAACTGGTTCTATGACGACGCGTATGGATGGATATGGGTGCCTGGATACGATTGGGCTCCTGCCTGGGTTACCTGGGGCGAATACGGCGGAAACTATTGCTGGGCGCCGGTCGGGCCTCGTGTAGACATCGGCGTTGCATTCAGCACCTATCGCCCGCCGGCACGTTATTGGGTTTCCTGCCCCAGAGAGCATATTACCAGCGTCAATGTCAGCAATTACTATGTGCACAATACTACAGTCGTCAATAATATCACCGTTATCAACAATGTTGGTCGGGGGAATGGACATGCCTATGTCAGAGGGCCGCAACCGGCCAATGTGGAAAGATTTACCCATGCTACCGTCCGCCCTATGGCGATACATCCGGCGGAAAGACCGGGAACTCCTACGGTGCAAAATGGACAATTAGCTATCTACCGGCCCACGGTCCAGCATAACAATGCTGCGCGTCCGGCCCAGGTCCGTGATCTGCACGAGATGAGACCTATGCACCAGCAGCCGGCTTCGCAGGGCCAGGCACAAGCACATCCGACGCCGCAGCGGGAGCATTCGACTCCACAACAGCCCCGACCGGCGCCACAACAGCATCCACAGCAACGTCCTCAGCAATATCAGATGCAGCGCCCTCAGCAGCCGCGTCCAATGCCGCGTCCGGTGCAGCCTCAACATCAAAACCCGCCGCCGCATCAAAATCCGCCCCATGATCCAAATGAGCATCATCGTTAGCATATGTCAAAGGCCATCCGCAAGGGTGGCCTTACTCTTCCTCCCACTCTTCGTCCTGATTATCTTCCTCCACGTCTTCGCTTACATCCTCCTCTTCCATGGTACGCGCAAATTCTGCAAACCATCCGTCCTTTTCTATCAGTTCTGCCGGGCTGCCTTCTTCCAATACAGCACCTTCCGACAGCACGATCACGTGGTCGGCATCCCGGACCATGGTATATTTGTGCGCGATCACCAGCACCGTGCTGTTTTTCCTCAAGGCATCTATCGTATCTATTATCTTTCCTTCCGTAGCATAGTCGAGATTGGCAGTCGCCTCGTCCAGGATCAATATACGAGGCCTGGCCACCAGTACCCTGGCTATCTGGATACGTTGCTTTTCTCCCATGGATAACCCCATACCTCCTTCCCCGACCATCGTTTGCAATCCTTCCGGCAGCCGCTGCAAGGCTCCTTCAAGACCTGCGGCCAGGGCAGCCTGATAGACTTCCTCATCTGTGGCATCCGGACGCTTGTACCGGATATTGTAAGCCAGGGTGCCTTTGAATACCGATCCGTCGGCGGATACCATCCCGATCTGTCCCCGAACGCTGGCGGCGTCCATATCCCGAATGTCCTGATCGTCGATGCATATCCTGCCCGCTGATGGCTCATAGAGCTTCAACAGCAGATCGACTGTCGTCGTCTTGCCGGCTCCCGATCCGCCTACGAGGGCTGTGACCTTCCCTGGAGCCAGGACAAAAGATATCCCTTTCAACACCTCTCTGTCGGAAGTATAGCTGAAATGCACAGACTCGAACTTTACCACGGCTTGCCGAATCACAAGATCCCGTCCCGTCCGTCGTTCAACCCCATTATCCAGCAGACGGAAGGCCCTGGCGATGCTGGCTACATTCTGCTGCAATTCCACCCACAGGCTTGCCAGCGAATCGATAGGGCCATAGAGTCTGTCGAGATAGGCCACGAACATGACAACATCCCCTGGCGTCAGCTTGTTCTCCAGGGTGAGATAGCCCCCATAGCCAAATACCAGCGCGGTGGAAATATGCGAAAGCATGGTCTCCCAAAAGACATATTTATTGGCCAGACGGGTACGCTGGATATAATCCTGGTACGCCCGCCCGGAAATAGTCTGGAGCTGGCTGATCTCCCGCTGCTCGGCTCCCGACAGCTTTATGGTCTTGATACCCGTGAGCCCGTCCTGGATACGCGAGGAGACATCTTCCCAACGTGAGTAGTAGCTTGACAGTCCCGTCTCCAGTTTCCGGGCGCTGCGCCATGCGATCAGGATATAGAATGGTATCGTGATCAAGGCTACGGAGGTAAGGGCTACATTCTCCCAGAACATGATCGCCAGGATGCCGGTGAGACTGATCAGCTCGGGAAGTATCTGTTGTGAGAATCCATTGACGATGCCCGTTACCTCCTCCGACTGATCGATCTGTTTGGCTATGGCAGCGCTGCTTCGCCTGGTGAAAAAATATAGGGGAAGATTGAGTACATGCGCAAACGTGCTTTGAATAAAACGCTGCTCGATCAGGCAGGACAGACGGGTATTGGTATTTTCTCCCAGTCGCCATAGGAGGGTGCCGATGAGATTGATGATAAAAAGCCAGAAGACCGCCCATAATAAGGTCTGCAAGGCCTGACTGGGCGAGCGGCTTGCTACGTGGCCCTTTTGATGCTGCTCGGGACCATGGACGGCCGGCGGTCTGACCCCCGGAGTTTCCTGCTGGATCATCTGACGGATGCTGTCCTCTTCCCCGGGTTCAAGACCAAGATCCTTCTGTGCATTTTCCCTGGCCTGACGGACAAAGAGGCCGGCCACGTCATTGATGGCTTCCCTATAGATCAGCGGCTCTACAAGGCTGGCGCCCGTGCTCAGCAATCCCAAAAAGACTACCCACAAAAACTTTCTGCGGTAGGGGATGATCAGTCTGAAAATATTCTTCCAGACATCCTTTTTAAAACTTTTTTCACTGCTCATCTCGGGCACAAGATCGGATAAAAAATGTGCAGGAATTGGGCTCTATAGAAAAAATAGCCCAATTCCCGCAAACCGCTAATGTCTGAGGCCTTCGTCGGACCTGCTTCGTCACGGTCCTCCTCGGTCGGGACCTCCGGTCCTGGACGAGACCCTTCCAGGGTCTCAAATTTTATTTGGCCCCGGCTCTAAAAAAAATTACATTCGAAGCCCAACGAATCAAACTGTCCATCGTATGAATCAGTCACGCAGAACCTTTCTAAAGAACTGCGCTCTCGCAGCCGCTGCCGCCAGTTTCCTGCCCGAGGTGAATTTGGCCGCCCCCACCCGTAAAAAGATACTCGGTATACAGCTGTATAGCGTAAGGGATGATATGAAAGCCGACCCTGCCGGTACGCTTCAGAAGCTGGCTGCCATGGGATATAAATATGTCGAGCATGCCAATTATGTCGATAGAAAATTCTACGGATATGGTGCAAAGGAATTTAAAAGCCTGCTGAATGGCATGGGGTTAAAAATGCTTAGCGGTCATACGGTGATGGCCCCGGCTCATTGGGACGAGTCGAAAAAGGATTTCACCGACTCGTGGAAATACACGGTGGAAGATGCTGCCATCGTCGGTCAGCAATATGTCATCAGCCCCTGGCTGGATGCCAGTCTTCGTAAGACCTATGACGACCTGCTCCATTATATGGATGTTTTTAACAAATGCGGCGAGCTGTGTAAGAAGTCCGGTATGAAGTTCGGCTACCACAACCACGACTTTGAATTCTCTACTGTGCTCGACAACAAGAAAGTATTCGACATCATCCTGCAGAATACGGACCCCGAACTGGTAGCCCAGCAGCTGGATATGGGGAATCTTTATAACGGCGGCGCCATCGCTATCGCCATCGTTATGCAATACCCGGGTAGGTTCGAGCTGATGCATGTAAAGGACGAAATAAAGGCTGCCAGCGGTAACGAAAAATATGAGAGTACTATCCTTGGACAAGGTATAGTGGGGACCAAAGAGGTATGCGACCTGGGCAGAAAGTCCGGCGGCACGCATCACTATATCATCGAGCAGGAGTCTTATCAGGGCAAGACTCCTCTGGACTGCGCCAAAGAAGACCTGGCCATCATGAAGAAATGGGGCTACTGATTGGTGTTCACGTAAGAAAATACCGCTTTTTTATCACCTACCATCACATCGAAATCTCCTGGCTCCGTCACCGTCTTTAGCCGGGCGTTGACAAAAGCAAGGTCTTCCTTCCGCAGAACGAACTTCACTGTCTGTGATTCTCCCGCCTTGAGGAATATCTTTGTGAATGCCCGCAGACGGCGCATGCTGGGGGTAATGCTGGCATAATGCTGGTGCGTATACAGCTCCACCGTATGGCTGCCGTCCCGGCTGCCCGTGTTCTTTACCGTCACGCTCACCGTCAGCGCTGCCCCTCCTTTCAACCGAGCGCTGCTGAGCTGCAGATCACTGTATTCCCAATTGGTATAGCTCAATCCAAAGCCAAACGGAAAAAGAGGTTTATATCCATCCATCGTCAGATTTTCATTGAATATTTCCCGCACCTCCTCCGTGGGCTTCCGGTCATAGAGCACCATTTCACCCATGCTGCGGGGGTAGCTGAAGGGCAGGATGCCGTCGGGGTTATAGTCTCCCAGCAATACGTCGCTGATGGCTTCCGCCGTCCGGCGTCCACTCCAGTAGGCCATCAGGATGCCTTTCATCAATGGTGCGATGGAGGTGATCAGACGAGGTCTTCCCTCTGTCAGGACAAGGATCACAGGTTTGCCGGTGGCGGCTGCCGCCCTTGCCAGCGCCATCTGATCTTCCGGCATCGCCAGGTCTCCGATATTGCCCGGGCTTTCTGCATAGGCATTTTCTCCCAGACAGAGGAGGATGACATCCGCACCCGCCGCGGCTGCTTTTAGCGCCATTGTATCATAATTATCCCTGCTGTCCCAGCCGGGAACAGAAGTGGTCCTTACATTGGAGGCCCCCAGTTTATCCTGCAAAGCCTGCAGGATGGTCTTGCTGTCCTTTGGATACCAGCGCTCGTCCTTTCCCTGCCATGTATAGCTCCAGCAGCCATTCAGTGCACTGATGCTCTGTGCGCCGGGACCCGCTACAAGGACATGTGTATTGCGTGCCAGGGGCAGGATGCCGTCCTGATTTTGCAAAAGAGTCATGGCCTCCCTGGCGGCCTGCAATGCCAGTGTCTGGTATTCGGGACGGCCAAAGTTCTGTACGGCGGCATCTTCCGGGTAGGGTTGATCGAAAAGCCCCAATTTATATTTCAATTCCAATATGCGCGCGACGGCCTCGTCTATACGGCTTAAAGGCACTTCCCCTTTTTGCACCGCCTCTTTCAGCAGGTCGTAGAAGGAAAGGTCATTGGGCACCATGCTCATATCGACACCTGCATTCACGGCCATTACCACTGCTGCGCGGGGCGTTGCCGCCACGTTGTGACGGGTATGCAGCCGGATGATATCCTCCCAGTCGGAGACCGCTATCCCCTGGAAGCCCAGTTCCTTGCGCAGTACGTCTGTAAGCAGATATTTGCTGGCGTGAACAGGTGTTCCGTTGATCTCGCCGGAATTGATCATGATAGTAGAAGCCCCGGCTTTTACTGCTGCCTGGAATTGAGGGAGATAATACTCCCGCAGTTCTATGTCTGGCATGTAGATGGGCGTACGATCCTTGCCGGTGCGGCTGGCGGAATAGCCGAGATAATGTTTCATACAGCTGGCTACTGCCGTGGGATTGCGCAGGCCATCCTCTTCGTATGCTTTTATGACGGCGGCGCCCATAGTCTTTCCGATGTATACATCTTCTCCATATGTTTCCGGGAACCTCGACCACAAGGGCTGACGTCCGCAATCCAGCACGGGTGCAAAATTCCAGCGGACACCCGAAGCGCGCAGCTCACGGGCCGCCACTTTTGTCACTGCCACGGCCAGCTCCTTATCGCGCGTAGCCGCCATGCCGATGTTTTGGGGGAAGAGGGTTGCATCCAATGTATAGGTCTGGCCATGGATGCCATCCAGGCCATATATAACGGGTATCCTCAGTCGTGTCTTTTTCGCTTCGTCCTGTATCTGGCGAATAACGGTACGCCATTGGTCCACTGTCAGTGCGTGATTGGTGACATTCAGTATGGATCCGATGTAGTGGCCTGTAACGACCCGGGACAGCGCGGCGGGGTCCAGCTCTCCATCCTGTGGCTTGGATACGACCCCCAGGGTCACCTGGGTCATCTGCCCGATCTTCTCATCCAGGGTCATCTGTCGGACCAGGTTCACTGCTTTTTGGTGATCGGGATTAACGGACTGGGCGATGGAAGGGAGGGCGAATAATATCCCGGTAATGGGGAGAAGGAGTCTTTTCATAATCGTAAAAAGCTAAAATTAAGGAGAAGGGCCCTGCCATCTGTGTGAGTTTTTGATAATTTATGGTATTTATTTATCTACAGGCCTTTCAACTCTCTCTCATAATCATACTGAAGGTCTTCATGCAGGGTGGCTATCACGGACCGGACCTTTTTTAGCTGTGTCTGATAGAGATTCGTAAGAACGGGATGCTTGTCGATAGGAATACCGGACTGACGGACACGGCGTAAGAAGTAAGTCAGCAGCTCGACTTCCGCCTGCGGAGAGCTTGCATACCGGATCTGCCGGGTAGTTACGCGAAGCACTTTTCGCAGGCTTTTTTTTGTCAGGTACAGATTGGGTTTTGGCAGCTCCTCAAAGCCAAGGTCTATCTCCTTTTTTACGTTGGCAATGTATTCCGACAGATCGGATGCTTCGAACAGCAGATAAGTAAGCAGCTCTTTATTATCTTTTTTGAATTTGGCCAGACGTAGACATATCTCAACCAGTTTGGAGGCGGGGAGGGAAGATAACTCCTGTTTGATCTCGTGGACGGTGGCTGCTTTCATGGTTCCAAAAATATAGGATCACGCCGGAAAAATACACTAACAATCGTTAGTATTTTAGTATATTTACACCTCCAAACACACATCATGAATAAAGAAGTTGTCATCGTATCTGCTGTCCGAACTCCCATCGGCGCTTTTGGCGGCGCCCTCAAGGATCTTTCCGCCACCCGCCTGGGCGCCACTGCTATTAAAGGAGCGCTTGATCGGGCGGGTATTAAGGCCGAACAGGTTCAGGAAGTATTCATGGGATGCGTCTTGCAGGCCAATCTGGGACAGGCGCCTGCCAGGCAGGCCGCAAAAGGGGCCGGGTTGCCGAATGAGGTCATTTGCACCACGGTCAATAAGGTATGCGCCAGCGGTATGAAATCCATTGCCCTGGGCGCGCAGTCCATTTTGCTGGGGGATGCAGAGATCATTGTAGCAGGAGGTATGGAAAGCATGAGTAATATACCTTTCTATGTGGATAGCATGCGATGGGGAAATAAATATGGTGATACAAAGCTCATCGACGGCCTTGCAAAAGATGGGTTGACGGATGCCTATGACGGAAAAGCCATGGGTAATGCGGCGGAGCTTTGCGCATCCACCTGTGGCGTCTCCCGGGAAGATCAGGATGCTTTTGCGATAGCAAGCTATCAACGTTCGCAGGCCGCCTGGACTGCCGGAAAGTTCAACGATGAGGTCATCCCCGTGGAGATCCCGCAACGCAAGGGTGATCCTGTGCTCTTTGCGAAAGATGAAGAACCCTTCAATGTGAAGTTCGACAAGATAAGGGAGTTGAAACCTTCTTTTCAAAAGGATGGCACGGTGACGGCTGCAAATGCTTCTACGCTGAACGACGGAGCTGCGGCGCTGGTACTGATGAGCGCTGATAAGGCTGCATCCCTGGGGTTAAAACCGCTGGCCCGCATTCTCTCCTTTGCCGATGCGGAGCAGGCTCCTGAATGGTTTACTACTACACCTGCTATCGCGGGACCCAAAGCCGTTGCCAAGGCGGGGCTGAAGATGGAGGACATCGAATATTGGGAGCTGAACGAAGCGTTTGCTGTAGTGGGCATCGAGAACACGCGACGAATGAAGCTGGATCCTGCACGTGTGAATGTCAATGGCGGCGCCGTATCGCTCGGACATCCGCTGGGCGCCAGCGGAGCGCGTATCATCACGACACTGGTGCATATCCTGCGACAAAACAAAGCCAGATATGGTGCGGCCGGTATCTGTAATGGGGGAGGGGGCGCTTCTGCGATGGTGATCGAAAGCCTTTAAGTGTTTAATTTATTATTGATCTTGTCTATTTCATCCTGCATCCGCTGTAGAGCGTGCAGGACATAAGAGAGGCTTGTATCCTCCTCTCTGACCATAGTCTCTTCCTTCTTTTCGAAATTATAGCCACCCTCTTTTTCTGCCTTCCAGTTGGTTTGCGACAGGTCTATCTTTAGCATTACATCCACGGGGGTATCAAAATAATTGCTAAGAACGAGCAGCTCGTCCAGGCTTGGTTCGCTGACCCCATTCTCCCAATTGCCGATAGTGGTCTGCCCCTTTCCCATTATCTGGGCAAGCCCTACCTGGGTTTCATCGAATTGCTTTCGCAAGTGCCGGATATTTTTTCCTAAAAAATGCATGGCTCAAAATTGTTTACCAAATTAGTTAGTAATATTAGTATATTTGGTATGTGATTGCTGGATTTAGATGTTTTGCCCTAAATATAAGCCAAAAAATTGATTATTGCCATGAAAACTGACCTCGATCATCTGTCGCCCTTTCATCGAAGGCAATTACAGATCCTGATCCCTGTGATAGTGAAGGCCGTCCGCCCGGAGAAGATCATCCTTTACGGCGTATATGGTATGGATGCTTCCTTACCCACGGGATATGATCTGCTGGTGGTTACTCCCCGGGGGGAACGCCGCTATGATCACGAGATACAGGACATCATCGAGAACAAGTGCCGGATACGTGCCACCGTCACGGTGTTGGTACACGATATCGACCATGTGAACCTGCGTCTGTCGGAGGGACAATATTTTTTTTCCCTGCTGGGCCATGAGGGAGTTCTCTTATATGATGCAGGGAATGTTCCGCTGGCTCCTGCAACTGCCCCCGATCTTATCGGGATACGTCTGACCGCTCAAAAGGATTTTGACAGATGGAGTCACCAGGCTCGTGTTTTTTTCGACAGCGCTGTTTTTAACCAGCAAAAAAAGGAATACAGATTGGCCGTCTTTCTCCTGCACCAGGCGGCGGAACAAATTTATCAGGCTATTCTGCTGGCTTTTATGGGATATAAGCCCTGTACCCATAATCTGGACAAGCTCAGGCGTTATACGCATCGTTTTTCCATTGAGCTGGCGCTGCTCTTTCCTCGCGATGCAGCCGGCGAGGACCGCCTCTTCAAGCTCCTGTTGGCAAGCTATGTGGATGCCCGTTACAAGGAGGACTATCAGATCACCGAACATGAATTACAGGAGCTGATCCAGCGCATAGAGAGGCTTTTGTCCATAGCCTGGCGTATATGTCACAATCGCTTTATCAGCCTGGAAAAAATGGCGGCGATCCTTAAGAGAGAGTAGCAGGCTGGAAGAAATGTTTTATCGTTTGGCCAGGTCGGCAATGGTCTTTTTTTCCAGTATCTTCAGATTGGCGTCACGTACCTGGGACATGACAATGTGAAGACCGCAATGATTCTGGTCGCAGTTCTTACATCGTTCGTAAAAATAAAGACTGACACAGGGTAGGAGGGAGATAGGTCCATCCAACAGCCGCATGACCTGCGCCAGTGGGACATCCTTAGGGTTTTTGGCGAAGAAATAACCGCCGCCTTTGCCCTTTTTACTTTCCAGTATACCGGCATTTTTCAGCTCCAGCAGAATATTCTCCAGAAATTTTAAAGGTATTTTCTTTTTCTTGGCGATCTCAGCGATCAGCACGGGTTCGTCCTTGGCCTTTTCTGCCAGGTACATCAGCGCCTGGAAAGCATATTGTGTCTTCTTGGATAGCATTTTTTATTCGTGTTTTGTAGTAGTCTAAAATCCAAGCACGTCCTTCATCTGAAACACCCCCTTTTTATCCCGGATATACTCTGCGGCCAGGACAGCGCCGGTGGCAAACCCCTTCCGATTGTGCGCCGTATGAATGATTTCTATGTCATCGATGTCCGAATGATACCTGACCAGATGTGTTCCGGGCGCCGGGTCTATCCTCTCGCTCAGGATTGTCAATTCTTCTAAGTTATCACTATTATGATTCACCCATCTTTTTTTCCGGTGTATTTTTTCCAGTATCTGACCAGCCAGCGAGATGGCCGTACCACTGGGGGCATCCTTCTTTTCGGTGTGATGGATCTCCGTTATCTGTACATTATAACCGTCATGGGGGGCCATTAGTTCAGCCAGCCGCTTGTTGACCTCAAAAAAGATATTGACGCCTACGCTGAAATTGCTGGCATATAGCAACGTCTTGCCTTCTTTAAGGCAATATTGTTTTACCTCTTCGTATCTGTCCAGCCAGCCTGTAGAGCCCGACACCACGGGTACACCAGCCTGCATGCATAAGAGGATATTTCCATAGGCGCTCTCCGGACCGGTGAATTCGATGGCCACGTCTGCCTGCCGTATATTCTCTACAGTGTTGTCTTCCAGATTGTCTATAGATGTCTTTAAGACGATGCTATGACCTCTTTGCAATGCTATCTCCTCGATGGCCCTGCCCATTTTACCATATCCGATTAACGCGATCTTCATTGTATTGAAAAAATTTTGCCAAACCTACATTTTTTTGCTGGAACCGCCATCATGGCAGTGAGATCCGCTTGTATCTTGGTTTGTGAAGGTCGAAGACAAGACTGACACCAGCAGGACTCGAACCATACGACAAAAGCGCGTTCCGATTGCCGGAACCCTGCTCAATGTGCATGCTCAGGTCAGGGCTGATATCGAAGTTCATCAAATGCGCATCCACGGTGGCATCCACGATCTGAAGCCCCCAGAAGAGGAGGAAAAAGATGACGGAATAGTCTTGGTCCTTCCTGAACTCATTGCGGTAGCTTCGGAGAGAGCTTTCACCGCCTGGGGTCAGAAAAGTCTTTAGCTTGGGATCGACCTTGTTTATGCTGTCTGTGTTTTGAGTACCGCTGAGGACCACCGCAAGGGCATACTGGCATTTCTTATACCAATCCCTGTTGTAGAAATAGGTATAGGCCGGTATACCCACCGCCGCATAGACCAACGGCAGCTTCCAGTACTTATGGTTGTATATCTGACCCAGACCGGGACAAAAAGCGGAATACAGCGTAGCCTTGTGAGGGTCGTGTTTAGGCCGCCCGGTAGAGTCCCTCTCTATGCGATGAGCGGTCTTTGCTTTTTTGCTGTTCCCGCCTCTTAAGGAATCTGCTTTTGGCGGCAGGGTATCCAAGTCCCCCAACACTACCTTACCTTTGATATAGGGCGGTAACGTGTCTTTTTTCACCTGGCCATGACAGATGTTTTGCAGCCATAACAGGAAACAGACCGTAAGAAAATGTCCAACCGTCTTCATGCGTGGAGTGTGCTTAAATTCCAGTCACTGTCAATTGACGGCGATCCCCAATTGATCCAGCAATTTGTTCAATTCCTGGAGAGAGTAATACTCGATGGAGATACTGCCTTCCCCTTTTTTGTTGTGATTGAGTTTTACCCGGGTGCTGAAATGTGACGCTAAGTTATCTTCAATTCTCTTGAAAGCCTCTGGTAACGTGGGTTTTACCGAATTTTTAACAGCGGGGTTCCCCTCTTTATACAGCCGGCGTACCAGCTCTTCGGTTTGTCTTACGGAAAGGCCTTTGTTCTTTATCTCGTTAAAAAGATATAATTGTTTGTCAATTGTATCTACATTGATGAGCGCGCGGGCGTGTCCCATAGACAGCTGATTGCTGCGTACGGCTACCTGTATGTCGGGGGGGAGCTTTAGCAGACGGATATAATTGGCGACCGTGCTCCGCTCTTTTCCCATCCTTTCGGCTACCTGTTCCTGTGTGTAGTTCAGCTCTTCCATCATCCGCTTGTAGCTAAGGGCTATTTCCATTGCGTTGAGATCCTCACGCTGAAGGTTCTCCAGCAATGCCAGCTCCAGCAGCTGCTGGTCATCGGCCTGGCGTACATAGGCAGGAATATCCTTTAACACAGCGATCTTGGCGGCGCGGAAGCGGCGTTCACCCGAGATGAGACGGTATTTACCGGAAGGCAGCTTTGATACGGTGATAGGCTGGATGATATCGTGCAGCTTTATGGAATGGGCCAGTTCCTGCAGCGCCTGCTCATCAAAGTCGTGACGGGGCTGACGGGGATTGGTCTCTATCTGATCCAGCGGGATACGCAGCATGTTCGTCACTGCCTCGACAACGGAGGACTTCAATTCACCCGAAGTGGTCTTCAGGTCTGCATCAATACTTTGTAACAGCGATCGGATGCCCTTGCCCAGAGCATCCCCTTTTTTATTTGGGGTGGTCATAATTGTATTTTATTCTAAGATCCTCTCCTCTTGCTTGAGCTTTGTCATATTATTCTTCTGCAGGATCTCCTTTGCCAGGTTGAGATAATTGACGGAGCCCTTGCTGAAAGCGTCATACAGGATCACGGGCTTGCCTACGCTGGGAGCCTCGCTGATCTTCGTATTACGGTGGATGATGGTATTAAAAACGATTTCGTCAAAATGTTTGCGTACTTCGCTGACAACCTGGTTGCACAGACGCAGCCGGCCGTCATACATGGTCATCAGGATGCCTTCGATGGCCAGGTCCGGATTGAGCCTGCTCTGAACGATCTTGATGGTATTGAGCAGCTTGCCAAGCCCTTCCAATGCAAAGAATTCCGTCTGCACCGGTACGATGACCGAGTCGGATGCCGTCAGGGCATTCACCGTGATCAGACCCAGCGAGGGGCTGCAGTCGATGATGATAAAATCATAGTTCTCTCGTACCGGCTCCAGGATGCCTTTCAGGACCAGCTCGCGGTTAGGGTAATTGATCATCTCTATCTCTGCGCCTACAAGGTCGATGTGAGAGGGTACGACATCCAGGTGGGGTATCTCTGACTTCAGGATAACGTCCCTGACAGGGACATTGTTAACCATACAGTCATAGAGGCTTTGCGTAACATTATGCAGGTCAAATCCCACCCCCGTGGTGCTGTTGGCCTGTGGGTCGGCATCTACCAATAAGGTCTTGAATTCCAGCACGGCAAAGCTGGCTGCCAGGTTAATAGCCGAAGTAGTCTTACCAACGCCGCCCTTTTGATTTGCGACTCCGATTGTTCTTGCCATAGTGATAATGTAACTTTACCCCTTTTGAAGGGGAAGCACGAAAATACATTTTATCCCAGAACTTTCCTTTTTCTTTACTGTTGATGACGCAGAATATGTACACCATAATATCCGGAACCAACCGGCCTAATAGCAAAACCTTAAAAGTTGCCAAGGTATATCAGCGAATTTTACTTCAAAAAGGGGTGGAAGCCAATTTGTTATCTCTTGAAGGTCTGAATGTGCTGGAGAGGAATCCTGCGTATGAAGCCATCGAGGCAGATATACTTATCCCTACCGAACGGTTTATCTTTATCTCCCCGGAATACAACGGCAGCATCCCTGGCGTTCTGAAGGCCCTGTTCGATATTTCCGACATCGAAAAATGCTGGTGGGGCAAACATGCCCTCCTCACCGGCGTATCCACGGGCAGGGCCGGCAATCTCCGGGGCATGGAGCACCTCACAGGAATCCTGCATTACCTAAAAATGAAGGTACATCATAATAAATTACCCATCTCCGTGGTCAATACCCTGCTGAATGCGGAAGGGGGGATCACGGATGCCCGGACCCTGGAGGCCATTAACCTGCAACTGGATGAATTTCTAAAAACATAATCGGGAACCGCTGCAAGCGGTTCGACCAGGACCATGGGTCCCGACCGAGGAGGAGCGTGACAAAGCAGCTCCGACGAAGGTCTCAAGACTTAAATTAAAACGGAGCTTCAAATGCATAACAAGAGATTTCTGGCCGTCGTCATCATATTGTTTTTGTTACTGGATCTTTACATATTTCAGGCGTTAAAGACCATAAGCCAGGGTGCATCCGCAAGAGGAAGGGCTATTTTGTTCAGCAGCTACTGGGCCGTATCCATCCTTATCATCGGCATTTTTGCCCTGCTGCCTTTTCTTTGGGATCCGGAATACCGCCGAGTCAGGACCTATATATTCGCTACTGTCCTGGGGCTTTTTTTTGCCAAGCTGCTTGCCTGTGTCTTTTTCCTCCTGGACGATATCCGCCGCCTGGTGCAGTGGGCTTCCGGCAAGCTGTTCTTTCCCAATACGGAGGGGGATACCATTTCCGAGGATGGAATAACACGCAGCATCTTCCTCAGCTGGCTGGGACTTGGTGCTGGCGGAGCTCTTTTTTCCACCCTCGTCTATGGCTATAGTAACAAATATAACTACAAGGTACGGCGTGTACCTCTGGCATTCGACAACCTTCCTCCTGCATTCAAAGGGATGAAAATCATACAACTATCTGATATTCATTCCGGTAGCTTGTCGAATTCACAGGCTGTGGCCCATGGCATCGACCGGGTGCTGGCGGAAAAGCCTGACCTCATCCTTTTTACGGGCGATCTGGTCAATGATATCTCCACCGAAGTGGACCCCTATATCGAGATATTCAGCCGGCTGAAAGCTCCGATGGGCGTATTTTCCACACTGGGGAACCATGATTACGGGGATTATATCTGGTGGGAGACCCCTGAAAAGAAAAAAGCCAATCTGCAGCGTTTGCAACAGCTGCAGGCTGATATGGGCTGGCGTTTGCTGATGAACGAGCATGTGGTTCTGGAAAAGGGCGGCCAGCAGATAGCTCTTATCGGTATCGAGAACTGGAGCGCCAAGGCCCGGTTTCCCAAGCACGGCCGGCTGGACGAAGCATATGCAGGTACGGAGAAATACCCATTCAAGATACTCATGAGCCATGATCCCAGTCATTGGGACGCCCAGGTGCGGCCTCATTATCCCGACATCGATCTGGCCCTGGCGGGGCATACGCACGGGATGCAGTTTGGCGTGGAGATCCCCGGTCTGAAATGGAGCCCTGTACAATATGTCTACAAACAATGGGCTGGTCTTTATGAACAAGGACGTCAAAAATTATATGTGAACCGGGGCTTTGGATTTATCGGCTACCCCGGGAGAGTAGGCATCCTGCCGGAGATCACCGTTATCGAGCTTGTTTAATACCGCATCTTACCTCGCGGGAGCATATATCGGTGATATATACACGAAGAATATATTGACAATCTTTGCCAAAAGACCCTAAATTTGCGGGCCGGCAACGTTTTAGGGCTTCCCTACGTAGCTATTAACGACCCGGGAGTTCCTGGAAGGAACTCGTCCGAAGGACAGACATTAGCGAATTGCGTTAATTGGGCTACTTTTTTGTGAAGACCAATTAACGACCCATTAAACATATTTTAACAAAGCTATAAGGTATTGACCACTATTTTTAACACGAATTAAAAAACAGCACCAACAATGAATCCGAGAATGAAATTCGTCCTCATTTCCTTCGTACTGTTAACAACTGCTACTGCATCCTCTTATGCTCAAAAACTTCATCTTGGCGTAGTCGCCGGGACCAATATGTATAAGGTCACGGGCCGCAGCTTCGACGAAAAATTCAAGCCCGCCTTTAGCGCAGGCGTATATGGAGAATATACCATCAACAGGATGATGGCCATTCAGCCCGAGCTGACATGGAACCAGATCAGGACTACGACAGACCAGGATTTCAGTCAAATATATCCCGGATTAGGCGTCAGTGGCGCGGACGTATACCTTAATTATATTTCTCTTCCTGTTATGTTTGCTTTTAAACCTGCGCCTGAATTATCCATCCTATTAGGGCCACAGTACAGTTATCTTGTCAATCAAACGTCAGGATTGCTGACAAATGGAAAGGATGCTTTTAAAAAGAGCGATCTGTCATTGGTATTCGGAGGTCAGCTCAATTTAGGCAAGGTAAAGGTCGGCGCGCGGTATTCGATAGGGCTTTCGGAGATCAATGCATTGCAAAGCGACCCGTGGAAATATCATGGATTCCATTTCTACGTGGGCTATCGGCTGAAATAGCGTCTGTGGACAATTTTCCTCTTAAAATACGTGGCATATAAGTTGAAACACTACTCTCAAACCAGTCAATCATCTAAAACCACTCAACATGAAGAGCAAGTCAATTGTCCTTTCGCTGTTATTGCTAACCTTTACTGTGATCCAATCCCGTGCCCAGGGAGTTCATTTAGGAGTAAAAGGAGGCGCTAATATATTCAAGATCGATGGTCAGGGTTATGACCAGGGATTTCAGTTCGGATATAATGCGGGTGCTTTTGCCGAGATCAATTTTACGGACAAATGGGGCATACAGCCGGAGCTGTTATGGAACCAGACCAACTATCGTACAGGCACTCAGTTCAGCTCCATTTATCCACACGGCATCGACGATATAAAAGGCAAGCTGAACTATCTCAGCCTTCCTATTCTACTTAGCTATCGTCCTGTGAAATTAATAAGCATTCAGGCCGGGCCCCAGTTCGGGATCCTCCTCAACCAGGACCAAAGCCTGGTCCAGAATAGTCAGAATGCTTTTAAAAAGGGCGATATTTCCCTGGTAGGCGGCGTGCAGCTGAACCTCGCCAGCGTGGTGGTCGGCGGTCGTTATGTAATCGGTCTCAACAACATCAATGACGTCACGAACGACAATAGCTGGAAGAACCAGGGATTTCAGGTATATGCCGGTTTCCGCTTTTTTTAACGAAAGAAGACATTTTGTCAATAGTTGGGCCGGAATGGCCCAATTTTTTTTCAGGCGGCTAATTATCAGATTTTTGAGGATTGACGGCCTGTTCGGCCAAACTGAGGATATTTCCCAGACGCTTATTATGGCCCTTCGGGCGCCAGGCCCGTGGTCTGGCCTGAAAGTTGAAACCAGTATATTCATTTGTAAAACAGTAGGAATTTTCCCTTACAGATGCTATTTTGTCATTGATATGAAAGAACAGAGCTTATTTATGCGTGCCGACGATGATATGGATTTTATGCCGATCATACCCTTGAATGAAAGTGATAACGAAAATCTTCATGATATCGAGATCCCCAAAGAGCTACCCGTACTCCCTTTACGTAATACTGTACTCTTCCCCGGTGTAGTCCTGCCCATCACTGTAGGAAGAGATAAAAGCATCAAGGCGGTGAACGATGCTTATAAGGCTGACAGGCTTATTGGGGTACTGGCACAAAAAGACAGCAACATCGAAGACCCTTCCGTCTCCGATCTGGAGGATGTAGGTACGGTAGCGCGCATTATCAAAATGATCAAGATGCCGGACGGCGGCACTACCGTCATTCTACAGGGCAAACGGCGTTTTAAGGTAGGGGCCGTCACAGCAGAAGACCCTTATTTCAAGGCGCAGGTGGTCTTGCTTCAAGAGGAGGAGGCGCCAAAAGAACAGGACTTCGAGGCCTATGTGAGCAATATCAAGGACCTGGCTGCGCAGATCATTCAGCTATCTCCCAATATACCTTCAGAGGCTTCCATCATTTTGAAGAACATCGAAAACCCATCCTTCCTCATTCATTTTATTTCCAGTAACCTCAATACTGAGCTGCATGAAAAACAACAGCTGCTGGAGATACATCATATCAAGTCCCGGGCAGATCTGCTGATGCAGCTGCTGCAAAGGGAGCTTCAATTCGCCGAGCTGAAGAACAAGCTTACCAACAAGACCAAGACCGAACTGGACAAGCAGCAGCGGGAATACTTCCTGCAACAGCAGCTCAAGAGCATCAAGGATGAGCTGGGCGGCGATACCAATGAACGTGAGGTAAAGGAAATGCAGAAAAAGGCGGAGAGTAAAAAATGGCCTGCTTCCGCAAGAGACATGTTCAAAAAAGGCATCGAACGCTTGGAGCGTATGCATCCCAGCACACCTGATTATTCCGTAGTTTACAACCATCTCGATCTTATGCTGGAGCTGCCCTGGCAGGATTATACGGACGACTCCTATGATCTGAAGAAGGCAAAGAAGATACTCGACAAGGATCATTATGGCATGGATAAGGTAAAAGAAAGGATCCTGGAATACCTCGCTGTGCTGAAGCTGAAAGGCGATATGAAGAGCCCCATACTTTGTTTTGTGGGCCCTCCCGGTATAGGCAAAACTTCTTTGGGAAGAAGCATTGCATCTGCCATCGGTAGGAAATATGTCCGGATCAGCCTGGGTGGACTGCATGATGAAAGCGAGATCCGTGGACATCGTAAGACCTATATTGGCGCCATGCCCGGCAGGATACTCCAGTCGTTGCGCAAGATCAAGTCTTCCAACCCGGTCATGATCCTCGATGAGATAGATAAGGTAGGCACAGATTTCAGGGGCGACCCTTCTTCCGCCCTCCTGGAGGTTTTAGACCCCGAGCAGAACCACACTTTCTATGACAACTACCTGGAGCTGGAGTATGATCTGAGCAAGGTGCTCTTCGTCGCGACGGCCAACGACCTGGCCGCTATACAGCCGGCCCTTCGGGATAGACTGGAAATCATAGACTTAAGTGGGTATGCTATCGAGGAAAAAGTGGAGATCGCCCGGCAGCACCTCGTCCCCAAACAAAAGGAGGCGCATGGTGTCGACAAGCTGAACTTTTCTATTACCAACAATATCCTCGGCAAGATTATCCAGGATTATACCCGGGAGAGCGGCGTGCGGGAGCTGGACAGACAACTGGCCTCCATCATGCGCTACCAGGCAAAGGAGTATGCCATGAAGGGCAAGGTGAAGGCAAAGCTTACACCCACCGATATTGAAAAGGTACTCGGCAAGCCGCGCTACAGCAATGATCTTTATAAGGTAGCCAATATGCCGGGTGTAGCCGTAGGGCTTGCCTGGACGTACGTCGGCGGGGACATACTGTTCGTGGAGACCAGTCTTAGTGAGGGCAAAGGGGACCTGAAATTGACCGGCAATCTGGGCAACGTCATGAAGGAGAGTGCTGTCACAGCTCTGACCTATCTCCAGTCCAATGCCCGCAAGTACGATATAGACCCGGATCTTTTTTCAAAAAAGACCATCCATATCCATGTGCCCGAAGGCGCCGTGCCAAAGGACGGACCCAGCGCGGGTATCACCATGATGAGCTCCATTGCCAGCGCCATCACTGGCAAAAAGGTCAAACCCTATCTGGCTATGACGGGAGAGATAACGCTGAGAGGTCAGGTGCTACCCGTAGGCGGCATCAAGGAAAAAGTGCTGGCCGCCAAGAGGGCCGGACTGAGGGAGATCATTCTTTGCTGGCAAAATGAAAAGGATATACAGGAGATAGACTCCAGCTTTATCAAGGGATTGAAATTCTCATTTGTTAAAAATATGCAACAAGTGCTGGAATTGGCGCTTGCGTGACGTCCGACCGGCGGAAAAAACGAACCATTCCCTCTCAACACGTGTTAATAAGGTAGATCTGTCGCGATACGTTACAGACAGATCAAATTATTTTCATGTTGGTTGTTTTAAGGGTTAAAAAGAAATCCCTCATGTCCATGAGGGATTTTTGTTAGCTTGGCTTTCATATGAAACTGATTGCCGTCCTCATTCTTTCTCTGGCTATTGGTCCCGTTGCGGCACAAACCCTGGGAGGCAATACGGTCTTCAGTTTCCTGGATCTTCCCACTACACCCCAGCTGACGGCTCTGGGAGGCATCAATAATTCGGTGATCACCGGTGATGCCGGCCTTTCCTTTACCAACCCTGCATTGATAAGAGCTTCGATGCATGGACAGATCGATGCCTCTTTCAGCACGCTGTATGGTGGCGTACGTAATTACAATTGCTGGGCAGCAGTGCATAGTACGCGCTGGCAGACAAATTTTGCTGCCGGGGTCAATTATCTCGACTATGGCAATATCACGCAGACGGATGCCGCCGGGAATATCCTTGGCGATCTTCGCCCCAATGACTATGTGGCACAGATAGCCGCCAGCCGTCAATATGAAAAGAAATGGTTTTATGGTGTCGCATTGAAATTTATTCATTCTACTTATGGATATTACCGTAGTTCCGGCGCTGCTTTGGATATAGGGATCAATTATTATGACAGCACGCGGCTTTTTCAGGCGGGACTCACGCTCCGGAATATGGGTGTTCAATTCCATCCTTATCCGGGCACTACGCGCGGCGATCTGCCTTTCGACCTGTCGCTGGGTCTCACCAAACGGCTGGCCAAAGCTCCCATTCAATTTTCCTTTACTGCCCATCATCTCCAGCAATTCAACATCCGCTATGATGACACCGTCTTTAACAATTACAATGGCTTCGATCAGAGTAATAAAAGCTCCTCTTTCACGGTGGATAAGCTCTTCCGGCATTTTATACTGGCAGCCCAGGTTTTTCCCGAGGATAGGGTGGAGATCACCGTTGCCTATAATTATCTCCGGAGGAAAGAGCTCAACATCGGGGAGGCCGGCAATGGTTTCACTGGATTTTCATTCGGGCTGGGCGTTTTGTTGAAGAAATTAGAGCTTAGATATGCGCGAGGCTTCTACACAAATACTGCAGGCTACAATCAGTTTGGGCTTAATCTAAGGTTAAATGATTAGATATACCTAAGTAGTCATGATTGGGGGGCAGGGAAACTGGGTAATCGTGTATGGGTTTACGCCCGATTTGCGTCTTTTTTACTGCATTAACAGTAATTTTGAGCTGGTAGAAATAACTTTCATGGTCAGGATAATTATCGTTGATGATCATTTTCATGTCCGCGAGGCCTGGAGCTGGGTGCTGAATCAAGTACCCAGGATCAATGTTATCGCTCAATGTTCCAATGGGCGTGAAGCTATCGAGACAACCAAAAAATTACAGCCGGATGTGATCCTTATGGATATCAATATGGAGCCCATGAATGGTATCGAAGCTACACGCGCCATCCGGGAATTTGCTCCTGACATCAAGATTATCGCGGTCTCCGTGCAGGCAGAAAGGTCTTATGTAAATGAAATGCTTCGTAATGGAGCCAACGGTTATGTCACCAAGAATTCATCCAGCACTGAAATGATCACAGCCATCGATGAGGTCCTGGCCGGAAAAACTTATCTGTGTGAGGAAATAGGACACCTGCGCGCCGTCAATGGACCTATACCGCCATCTCTTTCTCATCTTTGAAGGCCTCTCTCGGCTTCAACCCCAGCAGCTCGAACATAAGGTTGTCTTCTTCAAAAGAGGGGTTCGGTGTTGTCAGCAATTTATCGCCGGCAAAGATCGAATTTGCGCCCGCCATAAAGCAAAGCGCCTGCTCTGCCTGGCTCATTTCCGCCCTTCCTGCGCTGAGCCGGACCATCGTACGCGGCATCAGGATACGGGCCGTAGCGATCATTCGTATCATATCCCAGCTGTCCACCTTTGGATTGTTCTCCAGGGGTGTTCCCTTTACCCTTACCAGCGCATTGATAGGAACGCTTTCAGGATGCTCAGCCATGTTCGACAGCGTATGCAGCATCTTGATACGGTCGGCATGGGTCTCCCCCAGGCCAATGATGCCGCCGCAACATACCGTTACCCCTGCCTTGCGAACATTGTCCAGCGTGTTTAGCCTGTCGTTATAAGTCCGGGTGGAGATGATCTCGTTATAGTATTCGGAAGAAGTATCCAAATTATGATTATAGGCATACAGCCCGGCATCTGCGAGCTTTTTGGCCTGCTCTTCGTTCAACATGCCCAGCGTACAGCAGACTTCCATCCCCATCTCATTGACGCCTTTTACCATATCAAGCACCCTGTCGAAGTCCTTGTTGTCGCGTACTTCTCTCCAGGCGGCGCCCATGCAAAACCGTGTAGAGCCTGCCGACTTGGCCTTAGCCGCATATTCCAGCACCTCTTCCTTTTTCATCAGGGCCTGTACATCGACACCCGTGTTGTACCGTGCGGCCTGGGGACAATAGGCGCAATCCTCCGGACAGCCTCCCGTCTTGATCGACAGCAGCGTACAGACCTGTACTTCCCCTGTTTCATTATGCTCACGGTGCACCTTGGCGGCCCGGTAGATCAGGTCCAGCAGGGGGGTATTATATATATCCTGAATTTCTTCTATTGTCCAGTCGTTTCTTGTCATAAAATGGATTTTCCTAAAAGGGCAAAAATAGATAAAATTAAAAGACAGGGGTTAATTTTTATTCCCTTCCGTGCCGGGTCCGTCGCGCAGGTAGATCAGCGAATCCTTAAGCAGGGGAAGCTCCTGTTTGAATAGCTTATTGAAAACCACCCTGAATTCGTTGACGCAGCTGATGCTGTCAGGCAGAAGATGGTAATCCCCATCCGGATAGTAAACAGCATTCTGGTTATTAAAGAACGCTCGTTCGTTATGACCTGAAAAAGGAAGGTATCTGTAGCCATGGTCGGAGAGGAATATGATCACTGCACTGGTATTATCTTTGATCGTAGTTATCAGCCGTTGCGCCTGTACGTTGGTATAAGGAATATAGTTAAGATAACCTGTCAGGTCTGTCCGGCCTTCCGTCTTGAGAACATCCGCCATGTTCTTTGGATGCAAAAGGCTATCGAAGAGAAAAGGGAAATGAGGCATGAACACATGCATATAGACAAAGCGCGGCCCGGGAGCTGATCTTTTGCTTTCTTCCAATGTCCTTTCTATGGCTACGCTGTCTGACCTATAGGTCATTGTCGCCTCGTTCTCAGCGATGACCCGGCTGTCCGTGAAGCGTTTGGTAAACCACCACCCAATATCCCGCATCAGATAATGGAACAGGGTCCGATGGGTGATCAACTGTGTCTTCACCGGTATAAATGGTTGATCCAGCGAGGCGGGGTGACCGGGAAGGTCGAAGGATGAATTGTTGACGATGGCATATCCCTGTTCTTCCAGGAAGTGGATCACCGCCGCGGATCTGTGTGGATCCAGCGCATCGATATAATCATCGGCGCTGAGGCGCTGAGGGTCCTTCAAATTTTCGAGATAATCCATATTGAAAATGGAAGCCATGGAAAAGGGGGTGAAAAAATAGTTGCTGCGGCTGTCCTGTAGAATATGGAAATTGTTTTGTAGAAGGAAGGAGTCGAAGCGACTGTTGTCATAATGATAAACGTCCCGTAAAGTCCTGGTAGACGTATATTCATCAAAAAGCAGCAGATAAATATCAGGCGTTGCACAGCTGTCGCATCTCCGGAATATGTCATTGGGCCGGGAACTGATAACTTTTGCTGCATTGTTACGGGAAAGCTTATGAAAAGCCAGGGTGGATCCGTCCACGACGATATAGATCAGCAACAGATAATTCAGGAACTTTGTGATGCGGGCGACAGGGGGCTTCTTTTTGAGCCAGAGGAAAAGGCCGGCTGCCATGATCGCAAATAATGGCAGAGATATGATGTAGTGGGATAAAAAGATACCATGTCTCCGGACAAAGTCATGAAAGACCCCAAAAAAGAAATAGAAGGACATAATAAAAAATGTCATCAGGGCTGACCTGGCATTGTCGCGTAAAAAAATCCGGAAGATGAGAAAACATACCAGAGTAGCCGCCCAATAGATCCCGAGCAAAGGAAGACAGTCAGCTGGATTTACATAGCGAAAATTCTCCACATAGCCGTGGGTCACGAAAAAGAAAGGAAGCAGCCAGATAAAAAAAGGGGCTTTCATTTTACTTTTTTTTCATTAGGTATAGTATCCTTTCTGTATTGGGCACCCGGGTCTTTTTTTCGATGGAAAAATAGGACAGGAAGTATTGTTCGAAGCTGTGCGTGTCATAGGGCAGATGATAGCTGCTCTTGTTCCGTATGAGCTCCTGTGCTTTTGGATCCTCCAGTGGCACGAACTCAATAATAAGCAGGCTGGTGGTCAGCTCTGACATATACCCGGCCATATCGTTCAGCGGTATATTTCCGCTCAGTACCAGGTGATGTATGACGGCCAGGGCAACGACCAGCTCCGCGCGGGCCCTATCATGAAAGGATGCTCTTTCTCTGTTACGGAATCCGATGGCGGGGGAGGGGTGCAGGATCTCGATACAGAGGGGAAGGATATTCGGGATATTCTTTTCCCGGGCCATGCGATACAGGCGATCGATACAGATGGTATCCGCATCGATGGCAAGAACGGAGACATCCTTCCTTTCGGAAAGTATCTGCGAGAAGTAACCGTCATTGGCGCCAATATCCAGCGTTGTACGAAAGGAGAGGCCATCCAGGTAGTCCCGGAACAATTTTCTTTTTTCGCGCAGATAATCCTGACTGAGAATGGCCTTCTGATAATAGTCGTTCCAGACAGAATGGGAAGCGGAGTTTGTATGCAAGCCCCTGATAACGCTTTCAAGGTGCTGAACGATATTCAACAGCTTCTGCCGGCTGAATGCCGCCTTTCTTTCTTTGCTGCCGGCCTTTATGCTGTTCTGCAAATGTACATGCAGCAGCGTGCCGAAGTTCAACCGGGTCCTCCAGGGAAGCAGCCGGGCCGTCAGGCCGGCGGATATCCCATCCGGATAGGCCATTTGTATCTTTCTTTGTTCAATACCACAATAGTGCTCCAGGTACAGGGGAAATAAAAAGCATTCGCAAAACTGCCGGTAGGCTATCCAGGGCAAGGTGGGATCGTATTTTTCAAAGGACAGCGTATCTATGAAAACGGGTTTCCCTTGTATGAACTGTATATTGAATGGAGTGGCATCCTTCAGGATCATATCGTGTAGGATGGATATATTCAGTACTTCCAAAGTATGCAGCGCAGCATCCTTTAGCTGTTCGAAACTCCACTCATAAGAATAGGAGATCGTACCGAGCTGGGCAGGTAGGATAGTCTTATACGCCTCGGCGGCATTGGCAGGAAGGAGCGAATGGTTCGGCAACTCCTGGTGTGCGATGAGCAATCCTTTTTCGACGAGTTTGCCGTACAGCCCGGAATCCATCAGCAATGAATAGTCGGCCGCATAGGATTGGTTTATCTGTCTATAATAAATGCCTTCGACCTGGAATACGAAACCCGCTGGATCTCGATAGGACGACGGGTGGCGGACGGGCTCAGACATTTTTATTGTCATTTTGCTGAGATGGCGGTTTTTTCCTCGTAAAGAGCGACCGGAATTTCCACCACAGGTTCTTGAAAAAGAAGGCAGCCCCCAGCACTGCGGCAATGATCATTTGTATAAGATAGCTGCCACTGCCCGGGTCGATGTATAATAAAAACTTCCCGATCATAGATACCGGAGATTGGTTTGCGGCGTTAAGGTCAGCAAAGTCTCGTACATCAGCCGGATGGTCTGTTCGATGTCCTTTTTATGCAGCATCTCCACCGTCGTATGCATATAGCGCAGGGGGATGGAGATCAGCACCGAGGGGCACCCGTCATTGGCATAGGCAAAGGAATCTGTGTCTGTGCCGGTGCTCCTGGATACGGCCCGCATTTGTACAGGGATATTCTTTTTCTCCGCCACATCCTGTACCAAAGACAGCAGCTTGTTGTGTACAGCAGGTCCAAATGCCAGCGACGGGCCTTTACCACAGGTAACGTCTCCTTCGATGATCTTATTGATCATGGGGGTTGCCGTATCATGCGTAACATCCGTTATGATAGCCACATCCGGCTTGATCCGGCGGGCGATCATCTCTGCACCCCGCAGACCCACTTCTTCTTGTACGGCATTCACCACGTACAGTGCAAAGGGCAGCTTCTTTTTGTTCTCGTGCAGCAGGCGCGCCACTTCGGCGATCATAAAGCCTCCGACCCGGTTGTCAAACGCCCGGCCTATGAGGTAATCGTATGCCAATTCATCATAGCCGGCCTGGTAGGTGACCACGGCCCCGATGTGCACACCCAGGTCTTCCACCTCTTTCTTGTTCCTGGCGCCACAATCCAGGAAAAGGTTGTCCACTTTGGGGGACGGCTCCTTGGCGTCCGGATTGCCCAGTCGGGTATGGATAGCCGGCCATCCAAATACAGCCGGAACCTTTCCCTTCTTACCATGGATGAAGACCCGCTGCGCGGGAGCGATCTGGTGATCTACCCCTCCATTACGCTTGAGGTATAAAAGACCTTCGGGAGTTATATAGTTGACAAACCAGCTGATCTCATCGGCATGCGCCTCGATGACCACTTTGAAGTTTGCCTTGGGATTGATCACTCCTACGGCCGTGCCATAAGGGTCTGTAAAATGACTGTCAATATACGGTTTGAGATAATTTAGCCACAGCTGCTGCCCGCTGCTTTCAAAACCAACGGGTGATGGGTTATCGATATAGCTCTTTAGAAAATTCAGCGATTTGGTAGTTAATATGGAAGCGGACTTTGCCTCGGTCTTCGTGCTTTTTGCCATTTATATAGATTTTTGGTACTACCGCCTGACGACGGGAGGTCCAAATTTACTTAAATTCGGAAGATCAGCATCAGCAGTCCTGAAAACATCATCAGCCCATCCAGGACGAAGTAATATAAATAGTCGGAAAAGTCTTTTTTGACCCTGTTATACAGCACCGCCATCAGTATACCCGGTATTAGCAATAACAATATATAAAAGCCCGGGTAGTGAAAAAAAGCCAGCCCCAGGGTGCTTAAACCAAACACCGCCAGCGAGGCGATGAATAGCCTGTCGATGCCTTTTTCATTCAGCAGGGTAATAAGGCTTCGGATCCCATCCTTCCGGTCGTCCTCCCGGTCGCGGTAGTCGAAGGGTATACAGATAGCATAAATGAGGAAGAACCTGCTAATGACAAAGAGAATGGGGCCTCCGCTCCATTCTGCCCCCGCTATGATAAGAGGCAGCGCCGTTGTTACATAGGTCCATACAATGGCCAGAAAAATGGTCTTACCTACCGCGATGTCACGCAGCCGCCGGAAAATGGGCTGGGGGAGCTTGGGTGCAGAATAGAGGAAGGTGACAAAGACGCCAAAACAGAGGGCGATCATGTGCGAGAGCAAGTAAAAAAAGTAAACCACCGATCCTACCAGTCCCACCAGGTAAAGAATAAAATGGAGTATCTTATGCCGCTGCGTCCACATCGCTCTGCGGGAAGGATTTACGGAATAGGGAGTGAGGTACCAATGAAAATTATAGCTGCAGATGGTAGAGAAGAATACGAAACCTACCAGTCTTTCGGAGGGCGGAGCTCCCAGCAGCAATTCACTCGTCTGCCATACCATCAGAACGGCACACAGGGCAATATAAAGACTGCTAAATATGAAAAAGTCGAATATTTTTCTTAGCAAAGCACTGAAATTTCTTTAAAGGCTGATCGAAACGATCTTAGGCGAAGTTATGGTATCGCTGGAAATACCGTTGGCATCGATCACAGCAAATTTAAAGATCAGCGTGTCGTTGATATGGTCGTCAAAATGAAGATAGCCTTGGTAGGGTTGTGTAAATTCAAGCTCTCCCTTGTCGACACTGCTGTAGGTGGGCAACTGCGCAACAATGGTGTCGCCCCCGATGGTGTTGATAGGTGGTATCTGGTTGACCCGGGTGCGGATGACTACCAGCCAGCCGCCCGAGAGATTGTTGCCATTGGTGAACTTCAGATCGACATCCAGGTCCTGGTCGGGTTGAATGGGATTGTTGATGGATGCAATGCTGACCTTGGGTTTACTGCCGCCACCGCTCTTACTGCAAGACCCTCCGGCAATGACCATCGTTATCAATATTCCGGGTATCAGAAAGGATGAAAGCTTCATGCTGTGGATATATTTACAAACCTACCTAATTTTGTTGAAAAGGGCTAACCTAATATGGTTTTTTACAATTTGTTGGCTGATATATTCAATGCTCGTCCTGAAACCTTTTCCGGCCTGACATTGGACGTCTTTAGATTCCAGTATGATCATAATCCCCTCTATCGTTCCTATACCGACACATTGGGTATACGGCCAGGCGACGTGCGCACCCTGACCGGGATCCCTTTTCTGCCGGTGAGCTTTTTCAAGACCCACGCCGTTCACACCACGGAGTTCACTCCCCAGGCCGTGTTTGAGAGCAGCGGTACCACCGGTACGGGAGGCAGCCGTCACGATGTAAAAGACCTGCAACTGTACAGAACGAGCTTTACCAAGGGATTCGAACTCTTCTATGGTCCTATACGAGATTTTTGTGTCATAGGGTTGCTTCCAGCCTACCTGGAAAGGACGGGATCCAGCCTCGTAGTAATGGTCAATGACATGATCGGGCTCAGTAATCATCCCAACAGCGGGTTCTATCTGTATGAACACGAGAAGCTCTATGATCTGCTGCAGGACCTGGAAGCAAAGGGGCAGAAGACCCTGCTTATTGGGGTAACTTTTGCCCTATTGGACTTTGCGGAGAAATATTCCCTGCGGCTGGAGCATACCGTCGTTATGGAGACGGGTGGAATGAAAGGCCGCCGGAAGGAAATTACCCGTCCCGAGCTGCATGCATTCCTGAAGGACAGGCTGGGTGTAAAGGCGGTACATGCCGAATATGGGATGACCGAGCTGCTTTCACAGGCTTATTCCTCGGGGGAAGGGCTATTCGAATGTCCGCCCTGGATGCGGGTATTGGCGAGAAAAGAGGACGATCCCCTCGATATCAGCCATAGCGGGGAAGGACTTCTTAATATTATAGATCTGGCTAATATATACTCCTGCAGCTTTGTGGCGGTGGATGATATTGGATTTATTCGTCCCAATGGCGCCTTCGAGGTGTCGGGGCGTATGGATAACAGTGATATCCGGGGATGCAGCCTGATGGTGCTGTAGACGGGTCGGCGTCTAGGTTTGGAGCGAATGGATCACCGTTATGACGGCTTTCCACAATGTATTGCAGCTGGTAAGCATTACCAGCGAACCCACGGCAATAAACATGGCCTTGATCGGCAGCTTGCCCACCAGCCGGGCGGCGACAGGCGCGGCGATGATGCCACCCAGGATCAGGCCGGCTACGTCCCTCAGCGGGATATGGCGCAGCAGTATAAAGAAAGTAATGGAGCTGGCCAGCACGACAAAGAATTCCGCCAGACATACGGACCCGATGACATAGCGGGGGTTTTTCCGCTTGGAGATCAGCGTACTGGTGACCAGCGTCCCCCAGCCGCCACCGGCAAAGGCGTCCATGAACCCGCCGGCGGAAGCCAGCCAGCCGGCCCGCCTGACCTTGTCTTTCGGGTTCTTTTTCATAAATGCTTTCTGCAGAATATAATACCCTAAGTAGATCGTATAGATGGAGAGGGGGATACGTACATAGGAAGCATATTTCTGCCCAAAATAAGCCAGGGTGGCTCCGATGATGGCGCCGATGCAGCCCGGGATCACCAGCACCTGGAACAGCTTTTTATTGATGTTGCCAAACCGGTGATGGCTATATCCCGACACGCCGCTGGAAAATACCCTGGCCGAATGCACCCGGCTGCTGACGATGGCAGGGCTAACGCCCATGGCCAGTAGAAAAGTAGTGGAGATCGTCCCATAGCCAAGTCCCATGGAGCCGTCCACCATTTGCGCTATAAAACCAGTCAGCAGCATCAGCGTGAAGCCATTTATCTCATCCCTTGGAAGCGTCTTGACATAGCCTGTTATATCACGGAGAGGCACCATCGAAAGGATGGCATGTCCCAGTATCATGAACAGGAAGGCAAAGAGACACCATTTTACTACCTGCATCCACTTGCCGGGGCCTGGTCTGTGCAGTATCTCAGGCTTATCCGGAACGGTCTGTTTTGCCACCAGCACCTTTGTCAGATCATTCAACTGCCGTACTTTTTCGCTAAAATCCCCGTTCAGCCGCTGCCGGATGGTCTGCATATTTTCCAGTACATCGTCCATTTCGTCGGGTATCATGCTGCCGATCTCTTCCTTCAGCCGCTTGGCAATGGTAGGGGATTTGCCATTGGTGGAAATGGCGATCTTGAGATGGCCTTTTCGCACCACCGAGCTGAGATAGAAGTCGCACAGCTCCGGCTTGTCCGCTACATTTACCAGTAGCCCTGCTCTTCGGGTATCTTCTTTTATCCTCGTGGCGGCAGGGATATCATTCACTGCTACGATGACGATATCGACTCCTTCCAGGTCGCTGCTTTCGTACGGCTTTTCGACTACGGTGATATGATCGTGGAGGGCTGCTTCGGCCGCCAGGTCTTCAGAGATGACCTTTCCGACGATCCTGATCCTGGTGGCGGGGGCATTGGAAAGTACGGCATGCAGCTTCTCAAGAGCTACTTTTCCCCCTCCGACGATGAGAAGGGATAGTTGCTCCAACTTTAAAAAGACAGGAAATAGCCGGTTGTGGTCGTTCAGCTCCATTATAGTCCCCCAAATTTATAGAATAATGATGACTGTTCATAGTTTATTTCAATAAGCCGTCGATAGTGATGGCGGCATAATACAAACCTCCGATCGTGGGACCTCCGGCATATTGCAAATAGCGATGATCGAGGATATTCGATCCGCCCAGTTTGATCGTGGACATCAGCCTAGGCAGACGGAAACTCACCTGGGCATCCACCGTGCTGAACGCGGAGATATTACCCGTCACCAGCGGGCTCTCCCACAGGAAACTGTTCTGCCATCTCCAAACGACGTTGAACCCGATGTTTTTTACGATCTCCCTGTTGCCAAACGAAATGTTTCCCGTCCAGTCGGGTGTGTTGAAGCCGGTGACAAAGACATCATTCGTCTGATTGGACCTCATTTTATTGTAATTCAGCGCACCGCCTAATGTAAATTTCTTATAGAAATTGTAGGTGACGGCAAGGGCGGACCCGTAGTTATGATAGGTGTTCTTGGCATTGGTATATACCCGATAACGATCCTGGGCATTCCTGTTCTTGTCGAGCATGGCAAGCACTGCCGTATCGGAGCCGATGGTGACGCCGCGGGGTACATATACCTGCACCTGCCCTAAAAACCCATTATAGGAGTTGATATAGGCGTCCAGATCGACGATAAGGGTATTGTTCAGCAACACACTTTTGTAGCCCACTTCAAAAGAAGTGATCTGTTCGGGCCTTGAATTGGGAAGGTCGGCGGGTACGAGCAGGTTACGGTTATTCAGGGCTGCCTGGCTGGTGCCGCCCTGTGCGCTGACGGCGGCATTGAAGTTGACAACGGACTGCTGCGTATAGCTGTTCTCAAGATACCCCAGGCCCTTATCGATATAGGGCAGGCTTCCTACTCTCCTGACACGCCCATTGTTCACATAGGAAAGGGCCTCGAAGAGGGCGGGGAAGCGATAGCCGTTCTGGAAGGTGAAGCGGAAATTGTGCCGCTGATTCAGCGTATAGACGGCTGCCAGACGGGGAGTGAATTTGGGATCAAACTCCGGGTTGTAATCATAGCGAAGAGATGCGAACAGTTTTAGCTTTTCTTCGAAGAAGGTTTTTGTCACTTGTGCGAAACCGCCGAATTTCTTATACAATACGTCTTTTCCAAAGCTGCCGTCCTTTTCAGGTTTATTCCGTTGGTCGATGGGACGGGAGAAGTCTACGAAATTATTGCCGTCGGGGATGACCTGGTAGATACGTGCATCGGCGCCTGCGAGCAGATCGAAGATCTTTGTGTATTTCGACAGGTCCCATTGCGCTTCCGTATGGTACATGCGGCTCTTTTGAATAAGGGCTGCGCCGCCGGTGACGGGGGCATCCGGTATGGAGGAGGATTTGATATCCCAGTTATTTATCTTTCGGATGGTGTCGATCAGCCTGTTAAATCTTTCTGTACCGGGTTCGGCCCGGCCTGCGTCCGCCTGCTGACGGGCATAACGGCCTGCGTCGGCAAGATTGCTGGAGTTCAGTGCTCCGCCATGCGATGCGGCATAAGCTTGTAATGCTGCCTTGTATTTGGAGCCCCAGCTGGCGGGTGTGGCGAGATCGGTGGCGCCTCCTGTATACAGGTCCAGGTTGTCAGCCAGGGGCTTTACATTGTAGGAGTTACCAGTGTTCTCAAGCGAAACATAGGCCCGGACGACATAATTGCTGCCTTTCAGCTCGAAGTGGTGGTTCTGGACCACGACATTGTCCAGGCGGATCTTATTTCCCCGCTGGAACACGCCGTCCATGGATCCTATCCGGTAGGAATAGGATAGCTCTACCTTTTCAGAGGGCCGGTAGTGGAGGGCGGCATCGAATTTTATGTTCTTTACCTGGGGTTTTACCAGATCTGTCTCCCAGTAGCCTGTCCGGGCTACCCGTAGGGTTTGATTCGCATTCCCATCGATGGTGAGACCGCTGATGGATACGACATTGCTGCCGGAAAGGACATCGTCCCCGTATTTATTCCACCCGTCAAAGGCCATATTGTTCTCAGGACCATTGAGGGCGGGGAATTTCGGGTTGGCGCTGTTGAGGTTGTTGGGGTTCTGATCCAGTCGCGTATTGCTCCGCCAGTCCGTGCCCTGCATATAGCCGAAATTTACTTTGAATGCCCATCTGTTGTTGATGACCTTGGCATAGCGGATAGCCGATTCAGTGAGAATGGCCGGGTCATGGTCTATCCCATCTACATGGTTTACGCCTGTCTTATGATAGATGCTGAGTCCCTGGCTGGTAAAGGGGCTTTTTGTCAACAGGTTGGCCATGCCATTGATAGCGTTCATCCCATACAACGCGCTGGCGGCTCCGGGAGTGATCTCGACACTGGCGATATCCAGTTCGGTGGGGCCGATGGCGTTGCCCAGCGGTACCCCCAGGGTGGCCGCCTGCATATCTACACCGTCCACCAGCTGCATGAACCGGAAGTTGTTGGGAATATTGAAACCCCGTGTATTGGGAACTTTGAAGGTAAGGCTGGAAGTGGTCATCTGCACTCCCTTCACGTTTTCCAGTGCATCGTAAAAGCTGGGGGAAGGGCTCTCGCGGATGGCCCGTATATCCAGTTTGTTGATGGCGACGGGACTTCTCAGTATGCTTTCCGGCACACGGCTGGCTGTTACCACCAGCTCATTGCCGAGTACTGTCCGGGTAGTCAGCTCGATCTGCAGATTGGAGCCCAGGCTTTTTACCTCGAATTCCTGTTCATGGAAGCCCACGGAGGAAAATACCAGGGTGAAGGGTAGGTTTGACTTGGTACGCAACCGGAAATCTCCCGACTGGTTGGTCACCGTGCCCGTCACGGTGCCTTTTACCTGGACGCTGACGTCGGGTAGGGGTTCATGTTTTTCCTGGTCTGTCACCCTTCCGGATATTTCGATGATGGTATTGGGGTTTTCCTGGGCAAAAACGATGTTGCCCGCGGTGAAAAAGGACAGGAGGATAAGGGGAAGGAGCTTTTTAGCATTACTCATAACAATGGTTCTGTTTGGGTGTTTTAAGATATTTTCGGGTTTTTTAGTCCACCAAAATTATAGACTAATTTTGGTTTAAAAAAGTCTACTTAATTAATAGACTAATTTTTTATAAAAAAACGACCACGGGTCGTTTGCCCGAAGGGTCATCATTAGATCTTAATGTCCGCCGGAGCTACTTTTTTCCACAGCGTAGGCGGACAACAAAAAGCCGCCGGCCAGGGGACGGCAGCAAGGGCTTTATTGCTTATACCAGCGTTGTCTCCAGGCGAAATTCCCGAACTTCTCTCCGGTGGCGCGTTCTTTTTTGTAGAGCCAGAACAGGACGTCCAGCTCCCGCAGAATAGCCGCCTCATCCAGGTTTTCCTTATATATCCTGTTCAGACGCAATCCTTCATGGTCGCCCGCAAGATGCATATTGTAATGCCCCGGGGCTGTACCGACAAATCCGATCTCTGCGGCATAAGGGCGGCCGCAGCCATTAGGGCAGCCGGTCATGCGGGTGATGATATTTTCATTGCTCAGCTCGTGCTTGTCCAGCAGTTCCTCGATCTTGTCGATAAGCACGGGCAGATAACGCTGCGCTTCGGCCAGGGCCAGGGGGCAGGTAGGCAGCGCCACGCAGGCGATGGAATTCTTTCGCAGGGCAGATGCCGCCTCGGTATGCCGGATAATACCATATTTGTTGAGTATCTCCTCGACGGCGGCTTTGTCCTTTTTGTCTATGTCGGCCAGGATGAGGTTTTGGTTCCCCGTGAACCTGAAATTGGCCTTGCCCGTCTGGGCTATCTCCAGCAGCGCCGTCTTCATGGCGACCTTTTCATCATCCAGGACGCGGCCACTCTCGATGAACGGGGTGTAATACCAAAGGCCTTTATGGTTCTGCTGCCAGCCATAATAGTCTATGCGTTCCGTAAAGCTTACGGACCGTGCTTCTTCCAGGGGCGATCCCGTACGTCTCGCCAGTTCCTGCTTATACCACTCAACTCCATATTTATCCACTGTATACTTCAGTCTGGACAGCTTGCGATCGCTGCGGTTGCCATAATCGCGCTGGATGGTCAATATTTCGTAGATGGTTTTCAGGAGACGCTCGTCGCCGGAAGTCACGGGTACAAAGCCGATGGTGGTGGCCAGCCGGGGGTAGGTGTCCGGATTGCCGTGGGTGGCGCCCAGTCCGCCGCCGATGGCGATATTGAATCCTTTTAATTTTTTATTCTCGATGACGGCGATAAGCGCCAGGTCATTGGTGAATACATCGACCTCGTTGTTCGGGGGGATACCGATGCCTACCTTGAACTTCCGGGGAAGATACCTGTCCTGATAAAGAGGATCTTCTTCCGCCGACCTATCGGCCAGCTTTTCCTCGTCCAGCCATATCTCATAGTAAGCGTGGGTCTTTGGTTTCAGCATTTCGCTGATCCTGGCCGCATAGGCATGCACCTGCTCATGTACCTCCGATTGCATAGGATGGGCGGCACAGGTGACATTGCGATTGACGTCGCCGCAGGTGGCTATGGAGTCGAGACCTGCCTGGTTAAAGGCCTGGATGGTAGGCTTTAAATGGGATTTCAACAATCCATGCAGCTGCACTGTCATACGGGTGGTGATCTTGATGGTGCCGGTGGAATGTTCCCCTGCGATGTGATGGAGGGCGATCCATTGCTCGGGTGTAAGGAACCCTCCCGGCAGCCGCAAACGTATCATAAAGGAGAAAAGACGCTCCAGTTTCTTTTCAGCACGTTCTTCTCTTCTGTCACGGTCGTCCTGCTGATACATACCATGAAACTTTATCAGTGCCTGGTCATCTTCTCTGATGGCTCCCGTCACCTCATCCTGCAGGCTTTCTGTCAGTGTACCCCTCAGCCCGTCGCTCTTCTGCTTGATCCGCTCAGTCGACGACAGATTCGTTTGTTTGGGAGGCTCTACTGGTGACAAAGTATTTTGTTTGATCTCGCTCATAAGTTCGTTGGTTTAGTATACATCCTTTACAAATCTGCCTGTTTCTATCAATTCGTTCAGATAGCTTTCTGCCTGTGCCGCATTCTTTTTGCCTTGCTGCTGTATAATGGACAGCAATGCATTTTCGACATCCACGCTCATCGGCTCTTTGGCTCCGCAGATATAGACATAGGCTCCATCTTCCAGCCAATTATATAATTCTTCAGCGTGCCGGTACATCTTGTGCTGCACATAGACCTTTTCTTTCTGATCGCGGGAAAAGGCCGTGTTCATCTTCGTCAGCACACCTGTCTGTATCCAATTCTGTATCTCCGTCTGATAAAGGAAGTCCGTGGTGAAATGCTGGTCTCCGAAGAAGAGCCAGTTCTTTCCGCTGGCGCCCGTAGCATCCCGTTCGGCCAGAAAGCTGCGGAAGGGGGCGATGCCCGTACCGGGGCCGATCATGATCACATCCTTCTCTTCGGTCGGCAGCTTGAACTGCGAATTTCTGTGAACGTAGAAATCCAGGGAGTGATCCGTGCTCAGCTGCGAAAGCGCGTCGGAGCAGAGGCCGTGCTTGGTCTCGCCATTGACGACAAAACTGTCCTTGGTGACGGTGATATGGATCTCTCCGCTATGCGCTTCGGGGGAAGAGGATATGGAATACAGCCGCGGGGCGATCGGCTCCAGGATGCTGACCACTTCCAGGAATTGCGCAGCGTCCTTAACAGGATAGATCTTCAGCAGGTCCAGCAGCCCCATACGGGTTTCGGGAATATCCTGACGAACGATAGCGGCATATTTCTTTACTACCCGTTCAGGGAGGAAGACAACATTTAGTTTCTTTTGGAGCACGTTAGAAACAGACATTTCTTCCTCACGGTAGGTCACTTTATGTGTAGGGACGACGCCTGTCAGGGACAGGATGGCCTCCACAATATCCCTGGGGTTCTCCGGCGTGATCCCGATGGAATCGCCCGGCTGATATTCGGCCTCGGCGGCTATCTCCAGGTGATAGGTCTGTTTACCAGACCCGATGTCGTTGAGGTTGACACTATTGAGGACAGTGCCTGTGTATATTTTCTTTCCCGTGGGTTTGCGGGTAGTCGTCGACGGGGTACTCACGGCAGGTCCAGCAGCGCTAAGCAGCTTTTGCAATATTCCTTCAAACCAGTTGCCCGCCTCGACCTCGTAATCCGTGTCGCATTTCTGCAGGCTGACGATACGCTGTCCGCCTATGCGATGCAGCTGCTGATCAACATCCTCGCCGGCCTTGCAAAAGAGGGGATAGGAAGTATCTCCCAGCGCCAATACCCCAAATTTCAGCTGCCCCAATTGCAGCGGTTCCCGATGGATATGATCATAGAATTTTTTGGCACTGGCGGGTGGCTCACCATCACCCTGCGTGCTGATCACCGTAAAGAAGTACTCTTCCTTTGGCAAGTCTGTAAGACGATATTGCTCCAGACCCACCAGTTTGGCGTTGATCCCTTTCTTCTTGGCCCTGGCGGCAAAATCCGAGGCTAATTTTTTTGAATTGCCCGTTTCCGTGCCATAGGCAATGGTGATCTTGCTCACGGATGGTTTGGTCGTAGCTTCCGTCTCCTGGACGGCCGGCAACACAGCTACGGGTACGGAGGCAACGCCGGTCTGTGCGACTACACCGGCCAGATAGCCACTGAGCCAGATCAGCTCTTCCTTGGTCGCGCCCGCGATCAGTTCCTGCAGGGTCTTCAGTCTCGGTGTTGTCAGCATATCGGTAACTTTTTATTAAATAAGTTATTGGAAGCTACGCTCAACGGCGTAAAGTATTGTTCCTTGTTATCACTGTCCGGCACCCATCCGAAAGAGGCATGCAGGGCCGCCACCTTTCCGACGATGATCAGGGTGGGGGAGGCATAGCTGCTGCCCGCGGCATTGGCCAGATATTCATGGATAGGATAGTGGGTCACCGTCTGATTTGGCGTTGTTGCCTGTTCGATGACGGCTATCCATTTGTCGGCATCTATTTCATTCTGCAACAGCTTTTCCACCAACTGGTCCACACCGCCGGAAGACATATAGAATACCAGCGTATCATTCGTACGTGCCAGGTCCTGTATATATGATTCGTTCAACAAATCTTGCTTGTACCAGGTCAGCATACGTACTGCGGTGGAATATCCTCTGGCTGTCAGGGGTATGCCTGCATAAGCGGCTGCGCCAAGGGCCGCCGTTACGCCGGGTACGAGCTCGTATTCTATGTCGTGGGAAATAAGGGTCTTAAGCTCGTCCAGCACATTGGAGAACACCGATACATCGCCTCCTTTCAGCCGCACTACCAGCTTGCCTTGCTGCGCATATTCCACCAGCAGGTCATTGATGACCGACTGAGGCGTAGACGCCTCGTCATTACATTTCTTACCCACCGGCACAATGAGAACATCCTCACGGGTATATTCCTGCAACGCCTCACGGCTGACCAGCCTGTCTACAATGACCACATCGGCCTTTTGCAGCCAGCGCAATGCCTTTAACGTGAGTAGTTCCGGATCACCCGGTCCAGCGCCTGCTAATATGACTTTTCCTTTTGACATTAGTTCCTTATTGGATCATGCACGCTCCCACTGTTACATAGCTTGTTTCATCGATCAATACTGCTCCGCCACCTGCCCGCAGCTCGCGATAGCTGTCGAAAGGAAGGGGAGAGGCCGTCCGGATGGTGGCTTTTACGATGTCGTTCAGTCCAATGTTGCCGGGTGCAAAATTCTTTTCCAGGGTATTGACGTCCAGCTGATACTCGATCTCTTTTACTACGCTGCGCACCACCCGGCTGCCCAGCTGCAGCAGGTATTTATTGCCTCTGATCAGCGGTTTGGCATCCATCCAGCAGAGCAATACTTCAAGCTCCTGGTCCACACGAGGCTGATGATCATTTTTTACGATGAGGTCTCCCCGGCTGATATCGATGTCGTCTTCCAGCTGCAATACGACGCTCTGGGGAGCAAATGCTTCTTCTACTTCCTTGCCGCCCGTCTCGACAGATTTGATACGGCTTTTAAGCCCTGCCGGCAGCACTGTGACGGCATCTCCTTTACGATATATACCGCTGACGATCTTTCCGGCATATCCCCGGTAGTCGTGCAGTTCCACATCCTCTGTTTGCGGGCGGATGACATATTGGACGGGCAGACGTCCATGGGTGAGGTTTACATCCTTCTCCAGCTCTGTTTGTTCCAGCAGTTCCAGAAGAGTAGGGCCTTCATACCAATCCAGTTTGTCGGACCTTTCTACGATGTTGTCTCCTTTGAGTGCGCTGATGGGCAGATAGACCACGTCTTTTAAGTTCAGCGTCTTTGCGATCTCCGCATAGTCGATGGCGATGTTGTTGTATACATCCTCAGAATAATTCACCAGGTCCATTTTGTTGATCGCGACCACCACGTGAGGGATATTCAACAGGCTGGCGATAATGGAATGCCGGCGTGTCTGTTCGACGACGCCGTTGCGTGCATCGACCAGGATGATGATCAGGTTGGCATTGCTGGCGCCCGTGACCATGTTCCGGGTATATTGAATATGTCCTGGTGCGTCGGCAATGATAAATTTCCTTTTGGGCGTGGAAAAGTATTTATAGGCTACATCGATAGTGATGCCCTGCTCCCGTTCGGCCCGCAAACCATCCGTAAGAAGGGCCAGGTCGATCTCCCCGTCCTCCTTGTTCCTGCTTTGTTTTTCCAAAGCCTCCAGCTGGTCCGCCAGAATGCTTTTGCTGTCATACAATAGCCGGCCAATGAGGGTGCTCTTCCCATCATCTACACTGCCCGCGGTAATAAATCTTAGTAGGTCCATAATAAAATATTTGTGCGAACCCTTGGTCCGCTAGAAGTATCCATTCTTTTTTCTGTCTTCCATGGCCGCCTCGGACACCTTGTCGTCGATGCGAGTCTCGCCGCGCTCGCTGGTGCGTGTAGCGGTGATCTCACGGATAATATCGTCGATGACCGATGCGCCGGATTCTACGGCTGCGGTGCAGGTCATGTCCCCCACCGTGCGGTAACGTACTCTTTTTACTTCTACCTGGTCGGTCGGATCCAGCCGGATGAAAGGGGAGACGGCTACCCATTGCCCTTCATACCCGATGACCTCACGCTCGTGGGAGAAGTATATGGACGGCAACGCTATCTGTTCGCGACGGATATAATTCCAGATATCCAGCTCCGTCCAGTTGCTGATGGGGAAAGCGCGTACGTTCTCGCCTTTCCGGATCTTCCCGTTGTAGATGTTCCACAATTCCGGTCGCTGCCGCTTGGGATCCCATCCGCCAAATTCATCGCGCACAGAAAATATCCGCTCCTTGGCCCTCGCTTTTTCCTCGTCCCTTCTGGCGCCGCCGATGCAGGCGTCAAATCCAAACTCTTCGATGGCATCCAGCAGGGTATAGGTCTGTAGTGCATTACGGCTGGCAAACTTGCCCGTGGGCTCCGTCAGATGACGCGCCTTGATCGTGTCCTCTACTTTACGTACGATCAGCTTTTCACCGATGGTCCGTGCAAGATGATCACGGAAATCCAATGCCTCGGGGAAATTGTGCCCCGTGTCGATATGTACTAACGGAAAAGGGAACTTCCCGGGACGAAAGGCCTTCAACGCCAGGTGCACCAGCGTAATGGAATCCTTTCCACCACTAAAAAGCAGGGCTGGGCGCTCGAACTGGCCTGCTACTTCGCGGAGGATGTGAATGGCCTCCGACTCCAACTGATCCAGGTAATCCAACTGATATTTGCTTGCTGTGCTCATATTACTTTTTTAAGTGTCCACTAGGACGCATGAAGTCCACATTCTTTTTTACTGGCATCTTCCCACCACCATCTTCCCGCACGAAAATCTTCCCCGGACTTTATGGCGCGGGTGCAAGGAGCACACCCAATGCTGACAAAGCCCCGGTCATGAAGAACATTGTACGGTACATCATTCTTATCTATGTATTCTCTCACCTGCAGGGTGGTCCAATGCAGCAGGGGATTGTATTTGATGATCTGATTGCCTTCGTCCCATTCGATCAGCGCATGGTCCTTTCTCTCGGGGGAATGTTCCGCCCGTAGTCCTGTCACCCAGACAGCCTGACCTTTCAATGCCCGTTTCAGGGGCTCTACCTTGCGTATGCGGCAGCATTCCTTGCGATTGTCCACCGACTCGTAAAATGCATTCGGCCCCTTTTCATTGAGGAATTTTTCCAGGAGCGTACGGTCGGGATAGTAAGCTTTGACGCGGGTATGATATTTATCGTTGGTGCTGCTCCATACCGAATATGTCTCGGCGAAGAGTCGTCCTGTATCCAGTGTAAAAAGTGTGATAGGAGTTTCGTTAGATGCAATGGCGTGGGTGATTACCTGGTCTTCGATGCTAAAGCTCGTGGAGAATACAACCTGACCCGGGTAGCGCGCTGCAAGCAACTTCAACACCTGATCCATGTCCAGACCTGCAGTCTGATCCATTAACCCACTAATTTGGTGGGGTATTGTTGTGAGATGTTCTTTTGGCTGTATTGTATTGTCCATAAATCAGGTGGTTAATTTCGAACGAATAGAATGTCTGGAGAGTGGAAGACTAGTATCAACAGCAACAACAACAGGTGTTGTGACGGGAGAGAGACATGTACTTTATGGATGCTGTCGATTTCATACTTGTGTTTAAGTCTACCATTATGATGGACAAAGATATAGTGTAATCGTCAAAGTAAAAAACCTTTTTCATACCTGTCCAAAAACCGGCTGTTGGCTCGGGAAATTACCCCGTTCACCGAATGCTTCTTTCAAAGGGCCGCACTGGCATCTTATTTGGTGAAAGGGTATACAAAATATTGGATATGAAAAAGTTAACCCTGTTCGTCCTTTTGGGCGGAGGCTTCTTCCTGCATTCCGCATCTGCCCAGGTCAAGGTAAATCTCGACGTCAACATCGGCAGCCAGCCCTTATGGGGGCCCACTGGCTATGACCACGCGGAATATTACTATTTACCTGAATATGATGTGTATTATGATGTCCCTTACAAACAATATATCTATTGGAACAATGGCCGCCGGGTCACTGCCGCCACGCTGCCTGCAAGATACCAAGCCGACCTGTATCATACCTATAAGGTGGTACAGAACGAGCCAAGACCCTGAGCCATCACAACGACGATGTAATGAAATATTCCGAATACAGGGGCCGTCATGATCAGGGGCCTATCCGGGACAGCCATGAAGAAAAATACTGGCAGATCAAGGGGCATCCCGACCACGGCAAATGGAAGGGGAATGACCGGGATCACGACAGAGGACATCATTGATAGTAGAGGCCGAAAGGCCTCTTTTTTTTCAGTCCAGGTTTAATTAATTTTTAAGAGCCGGTGGGGGAACCAATGGAAATTACGCATAATTTTATCCACCACCATGCAAAAGCTGTTTCTTTCCCTGCTGTTCGCCGTCTGTACCCTGCCCCTCCCGGCCCGGGGTAACCCACGCTGGCTAAGATATTGCGCCATTTCCCCGGACGGCTCGACCATCGCATTTACCTACAAGGGACAGGTATACACAGTGTCTTCCCGGGGAGGCACGGCCAGGGTGCTGACGAAGGACAGCTCTTATCATTTTATGCCCGTTTGGAGCCATGACGGTAAACATATCGCTTTTGCCGGCAGCCGTTTTGGCAATTTCGACATCTTCATTATTCCTGCCACTGGCGGTGAACCTAAAAGATTGACGGCTCATTCCGCGGATGAATATCCTTATGATTTCACTGCCGATGACAGCAGTGTGCTGTTCGGCGCCGTCCGGCTGGACGCCCCTGCAAGCCGTCAATACCCGTCGGATGCCTTGCAGGAGCTATACAAGGTGCCCCGCAGGGGTGGCAGAGTGGAACAAGTGCTGACTACGTCCGCGGAGGATGCGCACGTCAGCCCTTCAGGCCGCTTGATCGTATATCATGACAGGAAAGGAAGAGAAAACCCCTGGCGGAAACACCAGACATCCGCTATTGCAAGGGACATCTGGCTGTATGATACTGTTACGGGCGTTCACACGAAGATCACATCATTCAATGGTGAAGACAGGGACCCTGTTTTTGCAACAACGGATACATCCATCTATTATCTCAGCGAGGCAGGAGGGAGCTTCAATGTCTATCAGCAGGAGTTACATAGTCCGGCGTCACCCCGGCAGATCACTTTTTTTTCCAAAATACCGGTACGTTTTCTTTCCATCAGCCGCAATGGGACCCTTTGTTTCAGCAACGATGGCGAGATCTGGTGTAAGAATGGGAATGCCGATCCGTACAAGGTGCGTGTAGTCATACCCGCGCATCCGGAGGCAAATGACGAGATGACCCTGCCCGTTGGGAATGTGGAAGAGATGGCAGTCGCGCCGGACGGGAAGACGATCGCCTTTGTTTTTCATGGGGAAGTCTTTATCAGCAATGTCGGGGAAAAAGATATCCGTCGTATCACGGAGACGCCGGGAGTGGAAGCAGGGCTGTCCTTTTCTCCCGATGGCCGGTATCTGACGTACGCCAGTGAGCGGGACGGGAGCTGGAAGATAATTCAGACAGCATTGACCGGGCCGGTAAGGGAGCAGGTGCTCGCCGGTGACAGCCATGAACGTTACCAACCCCGGTATTCACCCGACGGTAAAGAGATTGCTTATATAGAAGACCGCACCGAGCTGAAAGTATATAATATCGCTGCCGGGACAAGTCGAACCATCCTCAAGGACGGGTTGTACAGCCGGAGAGACAACGATCAGCATTTCAGGTGGAGCCCGGATGGGAAATGGCTGCTAGTCCAGTTCAATGAGCCGGGCTCGGGCAACGACGAGATAGGCATTGTCTCTTCCGATGGGCATGGCCGGCTGATTAATCTTACAAACAGCGGTTTCAACGACAGCCAGCCGAAATGGGCAATGGATGGCAGGATGATATGCTGGCTCAGCGACAGGGATGGGCTGCGCAGCTATGCGGGCAGCTCTACCCGGCAATCCGATGTATACGCATTATTATTGACCCCTGATGCCTGGGATATATTCCGGAGACTGGATAGCAGCGCCAGCGCAACGACGGTGGATATAGGCTCCTCCGTGTGGCAGGCCCGCCGTGTAAGGCTTACGCGAACATCGATGCTGCTGGCCGATGCGCTGCTCAGTCCGGACAGCAGAGCATTATACAGTCTTGTCCGGTCTGAAAAAGGGTACGATCTCCTGCAGGCGGATATGCGCGCCCGGACCAGCCAGACACTCGCAACATTTGGCGCGGGAGATGTCTCCATGGAAATGGACGGAGCCGGTGAGAATATTTTTATCTGCGCCGATGGGAAGATCAGCGTTGTCGATCCTGTAACGGGGCAATGCCGGACCGTGAATACCGCCGGTGAAATGACCCTGCGCCGCGCCGCCGAGAGACGGGACATGTTCATGCACATATGGCGTCGTGTTGCCGAGACTTTTTACGCCCCAGGTCTGCATGGGGTAGATTGGGTAGCCTGCAGGTCCATCTATGAAAAGTATTTGGAAGACATCGATAACAATTATGATCTTTCGGAGATGTTGAATGAAATGTTGGGCGAGCTGAATGTAAGTCATACAGGGGTTACCTATCGCCCTGCGGGGAAGGCTAGAGATGTGACGGCCTCGCTGGGTGCTTTTTATGATCCGTCATACCGGGATACGGGATTGCAGATCCGGGAGGTGATGCAGGATGGACCGCTGGACGATGTTTCACTGGGTATTGGTCCCGGAACCATCATCAGGGCCATCGATGGGGCGCCCGTACTGGCTGACAGGGATTTTGCCGGATACCTTAACCATAAGGCAGGAAAAAATACCGAGCTTACCATCCTCAACGACGGCAGGTTAAGAAAGATCATGGTCCGGCCCGTTACTCCAGGGGAGGAAACAGAGCTCCTTTATCAAAGGTGGGTAAGACGCAACCGGGCAGAGACAGACAGCCTGAGTCATGGAATGCTGGGATACGTTCATCTACCCCGGATGAATGATGCTGCATATCGCGCTGTATACGATCAGGTGCTGGGCCGCTATGCCGGACGGAAAGGCATCGTAGTGGATACACGATTCAACAGGGGCGGTGATCTCGCGCCCGAGCTTAGCATGTTCCTTAGCGGCGTCCACGTCCGGGACAATGTTGCAGGCCCTTTGGCGGTGAGCAGCGAGCCTTCTTTCCGGTGGACACAGCCTTCCATTGTCCTGGCGGGGGAATCGAACTACAGCGACGGTAGCTGCTTTGTATATGATTACCAATACCTCCATATGGGCAAGATAGTGGGCATGCCTATACCGGGCAGCTGTACTTTCCAGACGGGCCAGTCCCTGCAGGACAGAACGCTGCAATGGAGCTGTCCTACGCTGGGAGTAAAGGATCTGCGGGGGGAATACCTTGAAGGCCGTCAAACGGAGCCGGATATACGGGTGATGAATGGATTCGGCGAAGATGCCGCGGGATATGACCGGCAGCTGGAGACGGCCATAAAGGTGTTGCTAAAGGACTTACGGTAAAGGGATGAAAACTATGACCGAAGAAGAACAAAACAGAGTGTACTGGCAGGGGTTGAGGGACGGTGACAAGGAGTCCTTTTTCTCGCTGTATAACAATACCTACTTCCATCTTGTGCGCTGGGGGCTCAAGGTCACAGCCAATGACGAGCTGGTAAAGGATTCTGTGACCCAGCTTTTTTTCCAGCTCTGGGACAAGCGGCATAAGCTAAACCCCGTGACCAATGTAAGGGCTTATCTTTTCACTTCATTGAGGAGGATGCTTATCGACCGGCTTGGACATCATTCAAGGATCGATGCGGCCATTACCCATTTGGCGGACGAAGAGGCCCTGAATGAATTGTCTTATGAGGAGATCATCGTACGGGTCCAGCGTGACGAGGAGCTGAAGCGAAAGCTTCATCGGGCCCTGGAGCAGCTGACCCCCCGCCAGATAGAGTTGATACGATTGGTGTTCTTTGAAGGGCTGACCTATGAAGAAGTAGCAGCCCGGACCTCTCAAAGCATCAAGACCGCTTATAATACCATTTACAACGCCATCCAGCTATTGCGTAAACTGTTGAAATGATCCCGGAAACGGGGGCTCCAAAAAAAGTTATTAATTCTTTGGGAAATTTTTCCGGGTTCTCCGTCAGTATATCCAAAGGACCTCTCTGATGGATATAAGTAGCTATACGACAGAAGATCTCGTCTGCGATGAATCATTCCGCAATTATTGCTCCGGCAGCGATAGGGTTGCGGTACAGTTCTGGGAAGCCTGGATACGCGACCATCCGGAGAAGGCCGGAGAGGTCCAAGAGGCACAGCGTCTTGTTTCCATTCTCAATGCCGGGCAGGGTAATGTCCGGGAGCAGCTGGAACAGCTGAAGGATGGCATAACGCGGTATGATCTGCTGAAAACGACAATTGCTGCCGAGCCGGTGAGAAGGAAAATTCGGATCGCTCGTTGGAAATATGCAACAAGTATTGCCGCGGCCGTGCTGGCGGTTGTAGCCGTCGTATGGCTGATGACGCCTGGGAAAAATACAGCACCCGCCCCATCGATGGCCCAGGTCATCCAGTCGGGCAGCGAGCCCCGTAAGACAGTCGTCCTTCCCGATGGCAGCGTCGTCACGCTGCACAGCAATACCAGGCTTACGCTGGCTGACGGTTTTGGCCGTACAGGGCGGGAGATTACCTTGTCGGGCGAAGCTCTTTTCGACATCGCGCGTGACGGTCAGCTTCCCTTTATCGTCCACACTTCCACCGTCGATGTAGAGGTGCTGGGCACGTTGTTCAATCTCAATGCCTATCCCCAAACAGGCTATACCGAGACATCCCTGTTCCGCGGAAAGATAGCCGTGTCGCTAAAGGGACACCCTGAAGAGAAGATGATATTGACCCCCAGTCAAAAGTCGGTGGTCTTCGATCGGGCCGGGAGGGTTGATCGACCTGCTGCCGACAGTGTATTGAAGAGGATCTCTTTGACCGTGGACCCTGTGGATCACAAAGCAAAAGAAATAGCCTGGGTGCGCAATCGTATCAAGATCGAGGACGAGCCGTTGGAAGTGATAGCAGCCCGGCTGCAGGCATGGTATGGCATTCCCATTGTCTTTGCGGACAATGAGGCAAAGAGCTACCGTTATTCCGGCACATTCGAAAGCGAGACAGTAGTGAAGGCGCTGGAAGCATTGCAGCTTTCTTATCCTTTCAATTTCCGGGTGGAGAACGATACGGTTATCATTGGCAAATAATACAAATCAAAACTGCTGTTATGAAGAAAATTCAGGTAAGTCTGTTGCTGCTGCTTATCGCATGCATGGAACTTCATGCCTCCGGGTTCGCGCAGGCGAAGATCAATCTACAACTGAAGGAGACCACCCTCAAACAAGTACTGGATGAGGTGGAGAAACAAACGGACTACCGGTTTGTCTACCACACCGGAACGGTCCCTGAGGGCAGGAAGGTGTCCATTCATGTGATCAATGCCACGCTGGACGAGGTGTTATCCAAAGCTTTTGTCGGCCTTCCCATCACCTATACGGTAAAGGATGATAATCTGGTGATCATTATCCCCAAGGCCATCACACCTCCGGCGGACAGAGTTATCAGGGGGCAGGTCAAGGGGCCTGATAAGAACCCTTTAGCAGGCGTGTCGGTAAAGATCACAGGCTCCGCCGCCGGCACAACCACTGACGCGGACGGAGGATATAGTCTCTCCGTGCCGGAAGGAGCTTCAACGATGGAGTTTTCCATGACGGGGTATATCAGCCAGACGGTGTATATCGGACAGCGCTCTGTCATCGACGTATTGCTGGAGTTATCTGTGAGGAACCTGAATGAGGTTATTGTCACCGGCTATACAGGGTATACGCGTAACCGCTCGGCCTCAGCGGTTACGACCGTGAGTGCCGACAAGATCAATGAAGTGCCTGTCGCGTCGTTCGAACAAGCCTTGCAGGGATATGTGCCGGGACTATCCATATCTTCTGTTTCGGGCCAGCCGGGTACCAGCGCCTCGGTGATCCTTCGGGGTGTGGGAACTATCACGGGCAACAACAATGTGTTGTATGTGATGGATGGTATCCCCATCGAGTCGAATGAGTTCCAGGCCATCAACCCGGCGGATATCGAATCCATAACAGTGCTGAAGGATGCTTCGGCCAAGGCATTATACGGCTCCAGAGGTTCCAACGGCGTCATCGTCATAACATCCAAAAAAGGGAAGAGGGGGAGGGTAATGGTGAACTATTCTTCTCAATATGGTTTGTCCGCACTGACTTCCACCAAATTCCGGATGATGAATACGGCGGAACGTAAGCAGTTCGAAGAAGGCATCGGACAGGAGACAGGTGCGGAGGCCGGACCTTTTTGGATATACTCGAAGTTGAACCCCGACTATGCCACGAAAACTCCGGCTGACAAGGCATTGGCCGACCACATCGTGGACAGCCTGAGCCATGTCAATACCAACTGGAGGGACCTGTTCCTGCGTGATGGAAAATTCATGGAGCAGCAGATCAGCGCCAGCGGTGGTAATGAGAATATCCGGTTTTATTCTTCCCTCAATTATTTCGATCAGCAGGGTATTGCCCGTACCACCGGGCTGAAAAGGTATACGTTAAAAAATAATGTGGATTTCACTGCCGGCCGGCTGACGGCGGGCGTGAACCTGAGCCTGGGCTATTCGGCTTCCAATCTTCTGCAGCAGGAGAATACCAGCAGCGGCGTACGCAACCCGCTTGCTGCCGTTTATTATGCCGAGCCCTATGAATATCCCTATTGGCCGAATGGCAAGCTGGTCACCACAGGCGACGGGGGCGATTATCCCTATCTCGACCAGCGGGAAGGCAGCGACAGCTATGAGCGTATGCTTAACTCCACCAATAATGTGAACCAGCTCAAAACCATTCTCGGCACCAATCTGAGCTATAAGATCACCGATCACCTGACGGCGAAGACGAGACTGGGCATCGATTACAGCAATAGGGAAAGTGAGGCATGGATCAACCCGGACTCTTATGCAGGCTATAGGGTACGGCCCGGACGGCTGGGCAGCCTGTCCGAAGGATTTGTTCGTCATTATTCTCTGATAACCACTTCGGGTCTTACTTACAGCAATACCTTCAATAACGTGCATGATGTGGAGGTCACCGGGCTCTTCGAATTTTTGCGGAATACCTACAAGGCTTTCGGCTATACAGGCTATGGATTGGACGCCCGGCTGCCGCAAACACCTGCGGGCATCGGTGATCCGGGTACCTATACGCCGGTGCTGAGTGGCGCCAAGACACAAAATGCGACGGCCAGCTATATCGCCCTCGCGCGTTATACTTACAACAACAAATATACCCTGAACGGCAGCTTCCGGTATGACGGTTCTTCTACGGTGCCTGTTAAGTCCCGCTGGCATGGTTTCTACTCGGCCGGCTTCAGCTGGGAAGTGAAGAAAGAAGATTTCATGAATGATGTCGCCGTTGTATCCAATCTGCGGTTGAGGGGAAGCTATGGTACTACTGCCAGTCCTTTTGCCAATGACTTTGCCTACGTTACGACGTACAGCCGCACTTCTTATGGCGGGAACCCTGGCATCATTCCTTATACGCCCGGCAATCCCGATTACAACTGGGAATATGCCAAGGAGCTCAATATAGGCTTTGATCTGGGATTACTGAAGACGGGCAGGATCCGTCTGACGGCGGAATTTTATGACCGCCAGACTTATAACCTCTTTTTCCCGAGAATGGTTTCAGCCACGGCGGGCATCATTTCGACAGATGCAGGCGATGCCAATACGATACCGTTGAGTTCGGGCAAAATGCAGAACCGCGGAGTCGAGCTGGATCTGCAGGGTGATGTCATAAAGAACAAGGACCTTACCTGGACATTGGGAGGCAATATGGCCTATAATAAGAACAAGGTCCTGGACCTGGGCGGATACGACGAGTTCCAGTACGGATATACGGGTATTATCCGCGTAGGCCTGCCTTTTGGCGCCCAGTATGCGCCAAAGTGGGCGGGCGTGGACCCCGCTAACGGGAACCCTTTGTATTATGACAGATATGGCAAGATCACTACCAGCTATAATGAAGACACCATGAGCGTGGCAGGTTTCGGGACTTATGTACCGGTGATCACGGGAGGCTTTACGTCCAACCTGTCTTACAAGGGATTTACGTTGAGTGCGCTGTTCAGCTTCAATGCGAAGGTCACCCGCTACAACAACGAGGACTATTACAATGAGAACCCAAGCTTTATTACCAGCAACCAGTCCACCCGGATGCTGTACGATCGATGGAAGAAGCCGGGCGATCATGCCATCCTGCCCCGCATCAGCGCCAAAAGGAATTTCTCGTCCAGGGATTTCCAGAACGCATCCTACCTGCGCCTGAGGAATGTAAAGCTGGGATATGACCTGTCGGGACTGCTAGGTAGCAGGAAATACATACAGGGAGCCCAGGTATATATGCAGGCGCAGAACTTGCTGACCTGGACGAAATGGAGGGGTTTCGATCCGGAGAACGGCAACGAATATGCGAAATTCAGCTACCCTTCGCCGAGGACCTATACCCTGGGATTAAATGTTAACTTTTAATTTGTACGTCATGTCAATAAAAATATATCGTAAGCAATTGACCGCACTATTGGCAGCAGGGATATGCCTGGCTGCCTGCAACAAGCAGATAGATCTGACACCGACGGACAGCATCGATCCTTCGAAGGCCTTCCGGAATGTGGATGACCTGAACCAGGGATTGATCGGGGCTTATGCCAACCTGTCTTATTATTCCAGCATCTATTATACTTCCATCGTGACGGATGAATGCATGCTGCCGTCTGAGAATAGTTCCGGATCGGGGTTCGCTACACATCGCTGGCAATACGACGGCAGTTTTACCCATCCCGGCTGGCCGGATAATTATGTAGCCATCGACAGGGCCAACCGTGTATTGGCGGCTATGGAAAATGTCAAGGCCAAGCCCGGGGGGGAGGGACTTAAGGACCAATACAAAGGCGAGCTCCTGGCATTGCGGGCATACTGTCACTTCGAACTGCTCAGGAATTTTGCGGAAAAGTATGAAGCCGGCGCCATGGGGGTGCCGTATATGATGGCCTCGGATGTAAATGGAAGCCCTGCCAGGCTTAGTTTTGGAGAGACCATGGCAAAGGTCGATGCCGACCTGGCAGCCGCCAAGGCATTGATCCCCGCCAGTTTTGACGACAACACCCGTATCACCCGTATCGCAGTCTCTGCCATGCAGGCGAGGGCTGCTCTTTATGAGAAGAACTGGGATAATGCCATCACCTATGCAACAGAGGCTATCAATGCCCTTCCTCTGGCCACCCGGGCCAACTTCCCCAAGATATGGAAGGATGCCAGCCAAAGCGAGGTTTTCTGGCGATTGAAAAGGGTCACGGGGGATGAAGCCATGGGAGACCTGTATACACAGGCAGGCTACCTGGATAATCCTGGCGGCTCCAAGATCAATTACGCCGCCAGCTTCAAGCTCACGAACCTGTTCGACCAGACTAACGATGTACGTTTCGGCGCTTATATCAACATCGATGCGGGCCGGCAGGCTGCCGGAAAAGTGCCCAATGTAGTGGTGAAATACATGAGCAGCAACCCGTCGAACAGGAACCTGGTGGACGTAAAGCTCTATCGTACGGGAGAAATGTACCTTATCCGGAGCGAGGCTTATGCGCAAAAGAATAACCTGACGGATGCGGCCGCAGACCTCAACGCATTGCGTGCAGCCCGTATCAATGGGTATACGGATGAATCCTTTGCCGACAAGCAAACCCTGCTCGATGCATTGGTGACGGAGCGGTTTAAGGAGCTGGCTTTCGAAGGGCACCGGCATTTCGATCTGAGGAGGAATAATTTGGCGATACAGCGTAACCCCGAAGACGCGGTGAATGCGTTGGGGGCTATGTTGTTAAAGCCGACGGATGCACAATATGCGTTCCCCATACCAAATACTGAATTAAGAGCAAATAAGAGTATGAAACAAAACCCCGGCTATTGATAATGATGAGAACAGTTCTTTTTTGTATGGCCCTGGTATGCAGTGGTCATCTTATGGCACAACGGATCATTCCCGGCCGCGTGGCCTGCATCGGATTCACGGGTGATACGACGGATGTCATAACCCCTACGCGGGGCGGGGTAGCTCTTATCGGCGGCGGCGGAGACGTTCCCGGCGCTTTTAAATGGATGATCGACCGCAGTGGCGGAGGGAATGTAGTTGTCCTGCGGGCCAGCGGCGACTATATGTACAACGAGACTATCAATAGCCTGGGGAAAGTACATTCAATAGAGACCCTGCTCATCGACTCAAGGGAAATGGCTAACAGGCCGGAAGTAGCGCGTGTCATCCGAAATGCGGAAATGCTTTTTATTGTGGGCGGCGATCAGTCCAACTATATGAATTTCTGGAGGAACACGAAGACCAGCGAGGCTATCAACTATCTGCTCAACGTAAAGAAAGTGCCCGTTGGCGGGACAAGCGCCGGATGCGCTGTGTTGACCGGAATGTATTACAGCGGGGAAGGTGGTAGCGCTACTTCAGCCATTTTGGAAAACCCGTATGACAGCATTGTGAAGCTGTACAATAATGATTTCCTGGACCCACCCTATCTGAGAAATGTGCTCAGTGATATGCATTTCCGGGCAAGACATCGTCAGGGAAGACATGTGGCATTTCTCAGCAGGATCATTAAGGACTGGAAGATCTTTCCAAAAGGCATTGCTATGGATGAAAAGACGGCGGTATGTGTCGATGAGAAGGGGAATGCAGTGGTGTTTGGCGCCGGCAACGCTTATTTCCTGCTGCCAGACCCGGCCAGGGCGCCGGAGCGTTGTCTGCCAGGGCAGCCGTTGAACTGGGATGGTAATGGGAAGGCGATCAAGGTATATGAGATACAGGGGGCGGAGGGAGGTAATGGTTTTTTTCCCGTCTCTGACTTTGCTGCGGATAAGGCCGTCGGGGGTAGATGGTGGTGGTGGTCGGTGGAAGATGGGGAGCTGCGGCAGCAACAGGATGAGAAATATGTGATAGTGATCCATGGAGGGGCGGGCACGATCCTGAAAAAAAATATGACCCCGGGAAAGGAAGCCGCATACCGGGCGGGCTTACGCAAAGCGCTGGAGACAGGGTATGCCTTGCTGAAGAAGGGTGGCAGCAGCATCGATGCAGTAGAGGCAACCGTCAAAGTATTGGAGGATGATAGTCTTTTCAACGCCGGCAGAGGTGCTGTCTTTACGCATGACGGCATCAACGAGCTGGATGCCTCGATCATGAATGGAAAGGACCTGTCGGCAGGGGCGGTGGCCGGGGTAAGGAATATCCGAAACCCGATCACTGCGGCAAGGGCTGTAATGGAGAAGTCGGAGCACGTATTGCTTGCCGGCCGTGGAGCGGAGCAGTTTGCAAAAGAGGCGGGCGTCATCCAGACAGACCCATCCTGGTTCCGGACACAGCAGCGGTGGAACGAGCTGCAGGAAGCTTTAAGGGATGATTCCCTCAAGACCGCTGCGGGTCATACATTGTTGCCGGACGGCAGACTGGGTATCATTAACAGGGACTATAAGTTTGGGACAGTGGGCTGTGTGGCGCTGGATAAGAACGGCAACCTCGCGGCGGGAACGTCCACGGGAGGGATGACGGATAAAAAATATGGCCGTGTAGGCGACTCTCCCCTCATCGGAGCCGGTACCTATGCTAATAATAATACGGTGGCTGTCTCCTGTACGGGTTGGGGAGAGTTTTATATCCGCAATGTCGTCGCGCATGACCTGTCGGCGCTGATCGAATACACGGGGATCACTGTGACCGAGGCTGGTGAGCGGGTCATTCAAAAAGTAGGTAAGCTGGGCGGGGATGGGGGGCTGATAGCTTTGGACAAGGATGGTAATATGGCGATGCCCTTCAATACGGAAGGCATGTACAGGGGGAGTGTTACACGTGACGGGAAAATTGAAATATACATCTATAAATAAAAAAGAGGGACTAAGGTCCCTCTTTTTTGATGCTGTTGCCATGATACTGTTTATCCCACTCAGCCATTTGCATCAACAGTTGATAAGTGGAAAGAATATCCTGTGCAAAGCGCGCCTGTCTGTCGGAGAGATTGCCTCCTTTACCTTGTAACATCATATTGGCATTGGCTGCCAGTTCCTCATCCCTCATAATATCGCCCAGCGATTTGTAATATGTCATCTGCTGCTGGAGATCCTTTTTCAGGGATGCCGTCACCTTTGCCGCCAGGGTAAGATCCCCGGACTCATAACAGGCCTGGAGGAACCTGAAAGAGAAATAATCGTGCAGATTGCCCTGATTGCTGGTCATGCCATAAGGGAAATTGGACTCCAGCACATTCTGATCGAAATGTTCCAGCACCTTGCGGGCGGAGTCTTTTTTGCCGGCATCGACAAGACTCATCGCTATTTGCGCATGTGCGAATTTGATGCTGTTGAGGTGTCGCCGGTTTTCCTCGTCATAATAAACACCAGGGGTGCTCGCATTGCCATAGGTGAATTTCTCCATAATGGTCTTGTAGGCCACGTCATTGTCTACATTGCCATTCAACACGGGCACCAGCTGATAAGAGAGCCCCCTGAGTCTTACGTATTTCGATAGCCCCAGATCGCCCAGCTCCTGGGGAGAGGTAAAGCAGATGGGACGATTCCATTTATTGGCCGCGATGATGGCCAATATGGCAAGATCGTTCTTGACCAGGAAATTCCGCTGTTCCGGTATGTCCAGGTGCAGTTCGGACACCACACTGTCCCCTTCATGGACCGTGCCATTTGTACGCACCGTATTCAGATCGACAGGAACGGAGAACTTATGCGTTGGTACCAGGTTGACGGTGTTCCCATTTCCTGCCTGTCTGGTAAATGCAGGCTCATCGCTGCCCGTGACATTCTTCAGCACGGAATAAAGATCGTAGTATTTGCTCTTGTCATAGCCGGGAACATCGTTCACAAAATAGGAGACATTGCGTTTGTCGCCCATGATCTGTTCCGGTGTGAATATGATATCGAACGGCGCGCTCTCATTGACCTTGTAACGCAATTCATTCATATACCAATCTGTACCTAACAGCGTATTCACCATCACACGTACATCAGGGCGTATGCCTTCCACCTCCTGCGCATACCAGAGAGGATAGGTGTCGTTGTCGCCAAAGGAGAACAATATTGCATTGGGCGGGCAGCTCTCCAGATAATCCCGTGCCAGGTCCCTAGCCAGGGTCTTTTTGCTACGGTCGTGGTCATCCCACTCCTGGCTGCCCATAAGCACGGGTACGGCCAGGAAGCAAAGTCCCGCAGCGGCGTAGTTGGCCAGGCCGGCCTTGCCTTTGAATGCAAATTTTTCCAATATTTCCTTTACCCAGATGACGCCCAGTCCGATCCAGAGAGCAAAGACATAGAAGGAGCCGGCATAGGCATAATCCCGTTCGCGTGGTTGTAAGCCTGCCTGGTTGAGATAAAGGACGATGGCAAAGCCGGTGAAGAAGAATAACAATGCCGTGACGATGAAGTCCCTTTTCGCTTTCAAAGCCTGGAATACAAGCCCCGCGATACCCAATATGAAGGGCAGGAGATACATCCTGTTGTAGGACTTGTTGTTCTTATGAATGCTATCCGGCAGCTTGCTTTGATCTCCCAGAAACATGTCGTCGATAAAGGAGATGCCCGTAATGGCATTGCCGTCGCGTACATTCCCGAATCCTTCCAGGTCATTCTGTTTGCCGGAGAAGTTCCACATAAAATAACGGAGGTACATCCATCCCGTCTGATAGCGGACAAAGTATTTGATATTATCGGACATGGTGGGCTGGTCGCCTTCGCTCATGCCAGAGAAGTCACGGTAGGTATCCACTTCATGACGGTCGTTGCTGGGATTCCACATCCGCGGGAAGATATGCGCCGAAGGTGCGGCGCCCCAGTCTTGTACGATGGCCTTGCCCGCCACTTCATAGTTGTTCTTGCCCTTAGCGTAAACATCTGCGCCTTCTATCGTAGGTGCGGGGTCGGTAAAATCCGGGCCATACAGGATGGGCCAGTCGCCGTATTGGTCACGGCTGAGATAGCCGACCAGGCTGACGGGGTTGTCGACATTGTACATATCCACCGATACGTCGGCATTACTGCGGATCAGGGTGGTAAAATAGGTAGAGTAGCCCAACAGCATAAAGGCAAAGCACCAGAGGGCCATTTTGAACTGACGCAGGGCGTGCTGTTTGATTATATAGCCCGCACACCAGGCGATGGCCAGGCCGATCAGCAGCTTGAAAAACTTACCACCACCGCCGCCGGCAGAGTTGATCAGTACGGGGAGCGCGATGATCAGCACAAACAACACCATCCAGAGACGGATCTTGAGGGGAGAGTATTTCTCCTCCTTGAATAAAAGTCCCCAGGTCAGCAGCGCCGCCAGCAGGACGAAGTAAAGTCCAAAGCCGGAGAAGAAAGGCAGGCTCAGGCTGTTGACGAAGAATATATCGAAAGCGCCTGCTCCTTTGATGGTATATTGTATAACGACCACCTGTACCAGCCCCGTGATAACGATGCCTGTCAGGAGGGCAAAGACGATGCCCCAGGTGGTAGGTTTGAATCGCCGGAAATAATAGACCATGACGATGGCCGAGATGGTAAGGAGGTTCAGCAGGTGGACGCCGATGGAGAGGCCCATCATATAGAAAATAAATACGATCCATTTGTCAGCGCCAGGCTGGTCGGCATGGTGCTCCCATTTGAGGATGGCCCAGAATACCAGGGCGGTGAAGAAGGCCG
>MKTZ01000015.1 GCA_001898505.1 Sphingobacteriales bacterium 50-39 | reverse complement strand
CCGACAATTTCCGCGACGGATGGCAATTTGCCACTCCCATGAATGATACCGTGCCTAATTCCGCGTACTTCTCTTACGAGAATCTGGGCGGTGGCGCGCATTGCTGCTGGAACAGCATGTATGATCCCAATGCTACCAACTGGACTTGTGCGCCCGCTACGGCTTTGGGTCCCAACAACGCACCTTCGCAGTTGGGTACGAACCAGATGGGGGATTACAAGGCACCTTCCAGTATATTCCAATGGATGTTGCAGCATGGTGATACTTCGCTGGTGTTGGCCGGACCTGTTACTCCTGGCACACCGGTGGCCAATGCTGGTTCCAATCAAACAATTACATTGCCCACCAGCAGCGCGACGCTGAATGGTTCCGGTTCCGAGACGAATGGTTCTATCGTCGGCTATGCATGGACGCAAACCGGCGGTCCTTCGACAGCTACTATCGTCTCGCCTGCACTGGCGTCGACGACTGTCTCCGGGTTGATACAAGGTACTTATACTTTCCAGCTGCGAGTCACAGACGCGCTAAACGTCACCGCTACCGCCACCGTGCAGGTTGTTGTGAACGCGGCTCCTGCCCCCGGCGCACCTGTGGCCAATGCAGGCTCCAATCAGACTATTACATTACCCAATAGCAGTGTAACCCTCACCGGCAGTGGCACCGAGTCCGGAGGAACTATTGTGGGCTATGCATGGACACAGACTGGCGGTCCTTCGACAGCTACTATCGCCTCGCCAGCACTGGCGTCGACGACTGTCTCCGGGTTGATACAAGGTACATATACCTTCCAGCTGCAAGTCACAGACGCGCTAAACGTCACCGCTACCTCCACCGTACAGGTCACCGTGAACGCGGTTCCCACAGGCCCCACACTGCCGAACAATGTGATGAAGCAGGTCGTGGTAGCCGAATACCGCACCTGGTATATCACACAGGATGGTAAGATCTGGGCATATACCAATGCCAATCCGCTGCCTTCGCAATATCCCATCGGCGGACTGAAAGCGGACACCGGCGCCGGCGGCTTCAACTATTTCCGTATCCTGGATGAGCAGGGATACGTATGGACCAATACGGACCCTTACGTTACGACTACCGCCCGCATCGACACCGACACCACCGGCGCGCCGTTCGGCGGCAACTGGTACATCGATGCCTACGGACACGCAGCGCTGACCATCCGTGCCGACAGCAGTGTCTGGTTTTTTGGTAAGGACATATATTCGCTGTTCTACCCCGGAGGCAGCCCTCTCGGCATGACCGGTGCGGATATGAAGCCCACACAGATGTCGCCTGCCGGTATGAAGTTCAGGAAAGTATTGTTTGGGGGTACCACGATCCTGGGTCTCACCACTAGCGGGCAGGTATACCAGTGGAGCGGAGGCACCAAGACGCCAACCCTGATCCCGACTCCCCGACCCGCTACCGATATATTTATTTCGCATCTGAATGCTGCCGGCTATATCATGCCCGACGCGGGTGACAACTCCGGTATGGGCTATCCTTATATATGGGGTGGCGTCTGCAGCATGTGGGGCGGAAGCGCCAACACCACTTCTGCCGCGCCCGTCTCCCTCAAGACGCTGTGGAATATGACACAGCCTGTCAGGGAGATTTGCGTGGACTGGAACACCATCCACTACATCGATGCCCTTGGCAATATGTATGGCTGTGGATTCAATTCCTTTGGAGAAGTGGGTAATGGAGAGGAGTTCATCGGCAAGTACAATTATCCCGGATGGCCTAATTACGGATGGGACCTCAAGGACTATGAGAATCCTTCCGGCAAACCCGTACAGATCGGTGCAGGCATCAAGTGGAAGCATCTTTATTCCAACAACTGGTTCGGATTCTATAAATATGCGATGGATGAGAATGACAGCATCTACTCATGGGGACGTAACAAGTCGCTGGCATTGGGTAATGGTCTTTGGAATGGTTATGCCGGCGGTCAGTACCACCCCAACACGCTGGACGTGCTGAGGCCTACCATGGTGCATCCGTTGACCAGTGTCTTTACAGAGTATGGATGGGATCCCCCCACCATCACGATGGATCCCAAGCAGGTGATCTCCGCTGCGACCGTTACGATGACGGCTAAAGTAAAGCCCTTGCTTTGTGTCGCTGTGAAGCATCCGGCGCCCAATGGAAAAGACACCGCCGGCTACAAGATCGTCTCCTATCTATGGACAAAGGTCAGCGGTCCTGCAGGAGGAACCATTGCTTCCCCGAATGCTGCAACGACTACCGTGTCAGGCCTCACTACCGGCACGTATATCTTCAATATGCTGGCCACGGATGATAACACCGGTACGATCAGCGGCAATGACACCATCGTGGTGACATCTATCGTGCCCGGACCTATCACCGTGAGTGCGGGTGCGAACCAGACCATTACATTACCTGTGAACAGTGTAACGTTGACAGGTACCGCTTCTGAGGTCAACGGCACCATTGCTTCCTATGCATGGAGCCAATTGAGCGGTCCTTCTACGGCGACAATAACTACCGCCGGTCAGGCCCAGACCACGGTCACCGGCCTTGTACAGGGTGTTTACAGATTCCAGCTGCTGGTCACCGATGCCCTTGGCACCACCGCCACCGCTACCGTACAGGTGACGGTGAACCCTGCGCCTGTTGTGCCTGGTCCTCCTTCCGCGAATGCAGGTAGTGACCAAACCATCACCCTGCCGACCAATAGCGCAACGCTCACCGGCAGCGGCGCCGAGACCAATGGCACCATTGTAAGCTATGCATGGACACAGATCAGTGGTCCTTCCACGGCCACGATCACTAGTGCCGGTGCGGCGCAAACAACCGTGACAGGCCTCGTACAGGGCGTTTATATCTTCCAGCTGAAGGTCACCGACAACTCCGGTGTGACGGCGACAGACCAGACGCAGGTGACCGTGAACCCTGCTGTAGTCGTGCCCGGTACTCCCAGCGCAAATGCAGGTAGTGACCAAACCATCACCCTGCCGACCAATAGCGTATCGCTCAGCGGCAGCGGCGCCGAGACCAATGGCACCATTGTAGGCTATGCATGGACACAGGTCAGCGGTCCTTCTACGGCAACGATCACAACATCCGGCCAGGCACAGACCACTGTGACCGGGCTTGTGCAAGGCATATACAGATTCAGGCTTACTGTCACCGACAATTCGGGTGTCACCGCCACAGCTACCATGCAGGTGACTGTAAACCCCGCCCCTGTGGTGGTCGGTCCTCCTTCTGCCAATGCGGGTGGGGATCAGACCATCACCCTGCCGACCAATAGCGTAACGCTCAACGGCAGCGGCAGCGAGTCCAATGGCACTATCGTGTCGTATGCATGGGTGAAGACCAGCGGTCCTGCACCGGGCACCATTACCAGCGCCGGTCAGGCACAGACAACTGTGACGGGTCTTGTACAGGGTGTATATACCTTTAAGCTCACCGTCACCGACAATTCGGGTGTCACTGCCACCGACGTGATCACCGTAACCGTGAACCCCAATCCTACGCCTGCCAATCAATCGCCCGTGGCTAATGCAGGGCCCAATCAGACGACGACAGCCACCAGTGTTTCGCTCGATGGCTCCGCCTCTTATGATCCCGATGGCACTATCGCGAGCTACAGCTGGCAGCAGACATCCGGTGGGGGTGGCGTGACCATCACCGGCGGCAATACCGCCAAGCCGGGCATCAGCGGGCTTACCACCGGGACATATACATTCATGCTGACCGTGACAGATAATGCAGGGGCCACCGGCTCATCAAGCGTGACCATCACCGTGACATTGAACGGCAGCCTGACCGCTGTGCCAGGGAATGACACTACCGTATACTTCCCGAATGCCAATGCCGCCGTGCTCAACGGTACCGCCAGCTATGATCCGGTGGGCACCATCACGGGGTATGCGTGGTCGCAGGTATCAGGGCCTACTAATGTAACCATCGCTGCCGGCAATACATCTATCGGATCCGTGTCCGGTCTGGCGATAGGGGACTATGTCTTCCAACTCACCGTTACCAGCAACAGCGGCGCCACCAACTCAGCTACCGTGACCGTGCATGTGAAGGATAATGAGCGTACGACCGCCACCTCCTTACTATATCCGAACCCCATACCGATGGATCAACAGCTGGTTATCCAGGGTTCCAATAGCTATATGGGTAAAGTGACATTTGTCCTCAGGGATATTCAGGGAAGGATCGTGCGGATGGTGACGATAGACAAGGAGGAGCCCAACTATGCGCTGACCATGAATATGGGTGGATTGGGTAGAGGCACGTACGTGCTCTTTGCACAGTTCTTCCTGGATGAGAAGCCGATGGTGCAGAAGGTGATTATTGATTAGTTATGAAATACAGAGGGCGCCTTTCAAGGCGCCCTCTTTCTAATTTTATTTCTCAAACAACAATATCGGATATTCCCCCTTCAACCCGTACTTCTCCGGATATTTCTCCTCCTGCTCATACAGCCAGTTAAGTATCTGCCTGCCAAAGAGGGGACTGTGAATATAAAGCTTCATAAACCGCACATCCACCGTCCTCCATACCTTCAGCTGCCAGGGGAAGGGTAGCTGGGTCTTGAAATACTCGTAGGGATGTGCATGGAAATAAAGCATCTTCCCCGGATCTTTTCCACCGGCGAACAGACGTTTCAGCCTGTTGCGGATAAAGGCAAAGCCCCGCACTGGCAGCAGCCAGAAATTCATCCAGGGGGAATGTTTGAACCACTCATAGACAATAACCCCCTTGCCTTTCGGGGCCAGTACACGATACAGCTCTTTCATGGCCGTGATCTGCTCATCCTTGGGAATATGGTAGATCGTATTGAGGGATACAAAGCCATCGATAGCGCCCGTCTTGAAAGGCATATTGGTCATATCGCAGAGGACGCAGATACCCTTATCCCCCAATTTCTTCTTCGCCTCGGAAAGGGCCTGGAAGGAGAAGTCAACGCATATCCTGTACTTGTAGTTGGCAGAGTACTGGAGATAATCCGGGAACTGGAGTGCGCCGGAAGCCGCATCCAGCATGTAGGTGCCGCTGGGGTTGAGAAACCGGTTGACACGGTCATGGCACTTCCTGATATACTCTTTGGATACATCCCGGAGGTCTTCGAAGATGACCGCATCTTCGTAATTACCTTTCTCATCAGTGAACCAGCCTTTCTGATCATAGAAATCCTTTACCAGCTGCTTGTCCGCGCTGATCGTATCTTTTAGCAGGTGTTCCTTGTCGTCCACCAGGGCAAGATCCTTCAGTAAAAGGACGATACCGCGGATGATGGGGAAGATATAGTCTCCTTTGACGGAGATCAGCGCCTGTTCCAGCGGGGTGCTGAAAGGCTTGCCGTCCGCCTGCCATACCGCGCCCTGGGAGATCCTGGCATTCAGTGCTTCCATTTCTGCCGCATTCAGCAGCCGGAGATCATTTCCCGTGAACGGGCATTTTAGGATTGCTATCCATTCCATAAGTGTGAGGGGTTGATATATTTAATAAGTTTATTGCCCGGTACATTTCGGCGACACAATTCTCCCAGCTATGAGTTCTCGCAAACCGGATCCGCTCTTCGACCTTGAACGGGCTGTCCTCGGCAAGAGCTTTTTTTACCAGCTCTTCATATTCTTCCGGGGTCTCTGCCAGATATACATGGCCTTCGAATATTTTCATAGCATAGGTGCGCGTGGCCACCGCCGCCTTGCCCATGGCCAGGTATTCATCTATTTTGAGCGGATAATTGCCTTTGGTGATCTCGTTGTTCCACTGGGGGTTGATGCATACGTCGAAGCTCTTCAGGTAGGCCGAGAGGAGCCCGAAGGGTTTGCCGCCCAGGAAATGGACATTGGGTATCTGGTGCAGAGGGCTCTCCCGGAACCGCTCGTCTTCGGGCCCCACCAGCACGATATTCCAGGAAGGCTGCGCTTTGGCCAGGCCCGCGATGATATCCCCATTCAGTCGTTCGGAATCCAGGGCCCCGATGTATCCAATGATGGGGTGCGGGATGCCCGCGATGTCCTCCGGGGTAGGGGCCGTATTGTCAGGGTCGAAGCTTTCGAAATCGCAGCCCTGACCCATATAATAGCTCCGGGGATTGAGTCCCGCGCTGTATTCGGCGAAATAGACGGAATTGGCCATGACGATGTCCGCCTTGCGGATCAGTTCCGGCTCCAGCACCGAAGCGTGTTTTTTCCAATATGCGAACCCCTGGAGGAAGTCCCTGAGATAGTAGATATAGATGGAAGGAGAGAGTAGCTCCTTCAGAAAGAACCCATTGTAAATATCGTTGTCGTTGAACAGGATGATATCGCGAAATCCCAGCCTGTCCATGGCCTGCTGGATATTGCGGGCAAATCTGCGGTTGTTGACCTGGTCCACCACCTTAAAGGCCCGGGTGCTGGGCAGCCAGTTCACCGACTCTATCAGGGATTCCGGGTAGAATTCCCAAAGGTTATGCGATATTTCCTTTATGGTGTCCTCGCCCTGCTTCAGCAGGGTGATATGCGGCAGGATCTTGGGGTCGGGGTTTTTGGATTTGAAAGCCCTTCGTTTAATGGGGACGTTGACATAGAGTACCCGGTTGTCAGCCGCGAGCAGCCTGGCAATGTTCTTTGCATTGCATCCCGTCTTGAAATACCAGGGCTGGAGGCCAACCATTACAATGTCCCTGCCTTCGACGCGGGGTATGGCTGGTGCCGGTGACTGTACTCCCATACTATCATTTAAGAACATGGTTCAACGCTGATGATGTATTAAATATTGTCTTAAAGGGTTTGGCAAGCAGCAGCGCCTGTCCCAGCAATACCAGGAATAGCGGCTCTATTTCATAACGGAAGCGCATGTTCTCGTAATGCTCTACCAGCGAGCTGGTGGCAAATACGTAACCGATCGTGCAAACGATGAAAAGGTTCAGGGGGGAGATCTTTTTTCTGCGGTAGATGTCCATCCCCAGCAGGTAGAAAACATAAAGATAGACAAAGAATTTGGGAATGGCGGAGAGCGTGAGGGCTATTCTTCTTGGGCCTTTGCCGCTGGTGAGCTGGGAAAGGTTGAAGGAATAGACCAGATCGTAGTATTTTATTTTTTGGGCGGCTTCTTCAGCATAAGGATAGCGAGTCGCCGGTGCGAAGAACATGATGGATGATTGAAGGACCACCTTCAGATAGCCGCCCGGATGTTGTTTCAAATAAGCCTTGCTGGCCGTCATGTATTGTTGGGAGATGCCCAGGTAGTCGACGTGGTTCAGGTTCATGAGGGTGTCGTAGTTGTTCTTGCCGGCCGTGAGCAGGTCGCGGTCGTCGAGCCCTGCATAGGTCGCCCGATGCGTGGTATCGGCGAACGCATGGTAGTAGTGCAGGGGCGAGAAGGGTTCGATCGTCGAAATATAAGTCGAGTCTTTGGTGGGGTGATCATGGAAGACCGTACGGGCGAAGTTCATGCCCAGCCAGCTGGAGGTAGAGAACTGGCCGAAAATGATATAGTTCTTCAGGTACCAGCTGCTGACTAACAGGGTGGAGATGATAGAGATCGTTAGAAGGGGTTTGAAGGCAATGCTTTTTTTAAAGACAAAAAGCAGGCATACGCCGACCGCCACGATCCAGATAATGTGATACATGCTCCGGGTGTAACAAAGGATGATCAGCGGGAGAAATATACCGGCGACAGTTTTCCAGGGACGGGAGCCCCGTCCGGCGTCCGCAGACACCCTGTCCTGCAGCCGGAGAATAAAATAGGCGCCGATGAGCAGGAGCATGGTATTGAAGGTAGTATAGAAAAGCTCCGATTCGAGAATGATCAGAGCCGGGCTGAGGAGGTAGACCAGGGTGATCAGCAGGGGGGCGTGCCGGACCAATGACCCTGTCAGGGCAGAGGCGCCGGAGGCAACGTTTGTGGGTATCAGCCGCCGGAGAATGGCCAGCAGCAGGAAGCAGTTGGCAAGAGAAATGCATTTAAGCAAAGCTGCGAAGACAATTGGGGCGGAATTTCCCGATGTCTTCAGTACAAGCCCCAGGATCAGGTTGAAAAAAGGCGGCTGCGCATGGTCATACCAGAGACCACGGAGAAGGTTATGCTGGAGGGTAGTGACATCCAGGTATTGCCAGTAGGTGAAGAGCGCTTCGTATCCCAGGTGAATGCCGAAAAGAGCAGACAGGACGCGCGAAAGAAGGAATACTATCAATATAACGACGATGTCTTTCCTGTAAGGTTGCCGGTCACCGGGATGGGTAATTTTCATTGAACTTTATCTCCGGGCCCAAAATAGAAAAAAAAAGGAAGACCTGAAAGTGGTACATCATTTGCAACAATTATTTTTTGCAGAAGTTTTAATTTTCTACCTTTGAATTATTCCCCCTCTCACCCTACCACCGGAACTTCTTTCCACAATATCCCGTTCCAAGACCTGCTAAAATCCCATTTCATCCTTACGGATCGCTACTCAAAGTTGTTTTATTCTTTAATCCTTTTAATTTTTATCTGATGAAAATGGCGAAAAAACTACCCTTTCTGCTGTTGGTGGCAGCGCTTTACCTCATTCCCATGCAAAGTAGAGCTAATTGGCTGGATGATCTGCTGAAAGATATCTTCGGCAGCGGTAAGAACAAAAATGAGCACCCTAATAATGGGAATCATTACGCTTATGGGAAGCAGGGCGCGCCCGGCCAGCAAGGTGCTCAAGGTCAACAAGGACAAAACGGCAACAGCGTGCCTCTCGACGGAGGCACCGTTTTTCTGATGGTGGCCGGACTCGGTCTTGGCGCTAAACTGTTGTACGATGCCAAGGCTAAAAAGAATGTAGCCGGTGGACTATAGTCACAGTCTTAAGGTACCCCGCGCGATCATTATATTTTTGTCAAAGCGGCTATTCTGTTCGTCATTGAACTCTCGGTTCAAGTCTGTAAGATCTTTCCCGGTCGCCGGCGAGGAAGAGGGCGCTGCTTGCAATTGAATGGAAATCATTATTTTATACGCGGGGTTCCTTTTTTGTTTTTCTGCTGCAAACCCGTTCCGCCGATGGACTTTCCTCGGCCTGAGGCTGGCGCTCATCTTCCTGCTCAACATCATCCGAGGTGCCCTCCTGGTATGGATATTTCTACGCCACCGGCAATACCTGGATTTCTCCCACGCCAAAATGGGCCGGAGGTTCGTTGTCTTGGACCGAAAGGTCCCGACCGAGGAGGACCGTGGCATACCAGGAAATAAGTATAAATTATTATTTGCACCTAATGGAGATTCGTTGTATATTTGGATATCCCCTAGTTAGCAACCTGACGCATCTCGCGCAATATCCCTGTCTAAACCCTTTTTAAAAATCCCATTTCATCCTTCCATGTCCAATAACCGCCTAGGCGGTTCGTCCGATAGGACAGACATTAGCGTTTTCAAGGTTGTTCTTATTTTTTAATCGTTAATTTTTATCAGATGAAAATGGTGAAAAAACTACCGTTGTTATTATTGGTGGCTGCACCCTACTTCGTGCCTGTGCAAAGCCGCGCAGGTGTGATCGGAGACTTGCTGAACAATTTGCTCGGCACCGACAACACACAAAATTGCCAGAACCCGCCTCCCCCGTGCAATAGCGTTCCATTGGACGGAGGCGTGGTATTTCTGATGGTGGCCGGTCTTGGTCTCGGAGCCAAGCTGATCTATGATGTCAGGGCTCAGCAAAAGCAGGTTGCAAGTGGCATCTAGCAGTCACACAGTTAAGGCGCCCCGCGCTATCATCGTTTTTTTCGTCAAGGCGGCCGTGCTGTTCATTGTCTGGAAATCGCTGTATCTTCTGTGGCTGCGGCCTCAGGGTACGCTGGATGCTCCGTTGACCTTTGCGGTAGGCACATCTACCGTCGGGCTTTTGAACCTCTTTTCTCATCATGACGACTTTAAAGGCGTCAGATCCTTTCCAAAGGACGGGATGGAAGAGGGGACAGAACCCGGTGGGGTAGTAGATGTCTATCGAAATGGAGAGAACACGCTGCGCATTGCGACTGCCTGTAATGGATTGGAAATTATGGTGTTATACGTGGGGTTCCTTTTTTGCTTCCCGGCTGCAAGCCCATCCCGCCGATGGACCTTTCTCGGCGTGGGACTGGCACTGATCTTCTTTTTGAACATCATCCGGTGCGCCCTGCTGGTATGGATCTTTCTACGCTACCGGCAATACCTGGATTTCTCCCATCACTTCCTCTTCACTTTTATCGTATACGCCTGCGTATTCCTGTTATGGTACCGGTATGCCCGTCCCCGCACCCGGACGGGTCAATAAAATACTTTTTTTTAGATCCCCCAAAAATACTATCTTCAGAGTTGCTCGCTTCCTTTTTAACTACCACCTGATGTTTTCTCTCAATATCCCGTTCAAGAAACTGTCTTAAATTCCATTTCATCCTTTCGTTTGGGTTTTGAAGATTGTTTTTATCAACCTGTCAAATTTTATCTGATGAAATTGGTGAAAAAACTGCCGTTATTACTATTAATTGCTGCCCCCTGTTTCCTGCCCATACATGGCCGTGCCGGAGATGGCAATGATCAAGGTCAGAACCAGGATCAGGATCAGGAGTGCAACCCCACTAAACCGTCGGGCACAACAAACAGCGTGCCCCTGGACGAAGGAGTAATTTTCCTGACGGTGGCAGGCCTTGCGCTCGGAGCCCGGCTCATTTATAATGCCAAGGCTTATAATCACCTGAAAGGCTTATAAAAGGGTTTTGTTGCCAGGGCCAGCATGGGTCTGTCCCCTGAGCTGTCCCCATAGGCATAGATGTCCGTATACTCTTCCAGCTGATAGTTTTCCCTGATCCGGGAGCATTTTTCCTTGCCATGACAATTCCGGAGATATATCCTGCCTGTGAGGGTATTATCCTCTGTCTCGAGACGAGTGCCAATGACGGGTAAGGAGAGCGTTTGGGCCCATGGAAGGATCCAGTTCTCCGGCGATGCGCTGACGATGACCACCGTAGCGCCCTTTTCCTGCAGCAGTTGTATCTCTTTTAGCGCCTTGGGCCGTAGCAGCCCGGGAATGACCGTCGTGGCAAAGCGGCTGCATTGTTCCTGGAAGTCTTCCAGCGGATGGTTACGAAAGAACCATATAAAGATCCGCTGCTTTGCCGTCTGGTTGGAGATGACCTTGAACTTCATCGCTACCAGCCAGGGACTGTTGAGGAGAAAGCCTATATAAAATCTAAAGCGCCCTTTACTGAATTTAATAAACTCCAGCAGGGTATCCTTTGTAGTGATCGTCCCGTCAAAATCTAAAAATGCTATCAGCTGTGACATCAACGGAAGTTTACATTTTGAGCTTTTTGAAAATTGGCTCAGGTATGGACTTTATGATCAGCATGATCCAGCGCCAGAACCATTTTACATAGATGGTATTCTTCTTTTTCTTCATGGCCTTGTCAATAGCGATGGCCACCTGTTCGGGTGTGGCTGTGAGCGGTTTCGGCAGGGTGAGGGCTTCCGTCATGCGGGTATATACAAAGCCCGGCTTGACCGTGAGCACATGTACGCCATGGTGGAACAGCCTGTTCCGCATGCCCGCCAGGTAGGCCGTAAAGCCCGCCTTGGCGCTGCCATAGAAATAATTGCTCTGACGTCCCCGCTCGCCCGCCACCGAGCTGATGCCTATGATGAGCCCGGCCTTTTTTGCCGCATAGTGGTTGGCAGCTGCATTGAGGATGGAGACGGCTCCCGTATAGTTCACCTGGATGGTCCTTTCGCATTCCTTCCAGTCGTTCTCCGCGAGGGTCTGGTTACCCAGATAGCCAAAAACACAGATCGTCACATCGGGGGCCGGGTCGAGACCCATAAAGAAAGCAGCGTGCTGATCCGACCGCTCCGCATCGAATTCGTGCAGCGTACAAGTGATGGAATGGCGTATGGATAAGTCCGACTGGAGGGGTTTCAGTCTTTCCACGTTCCGCGCCGCCAGCTGGATATTATTGCCTTCGCCCGCCAGTTTTTTGGCGATGGCGACCGCCATGTCCGAACTGGCGCCTAAAATGAGTACTGTGTTCATGCAAGTGTCTTATGACTTATGGGTTAAGAATAATCTGTCGGATTGTACGGAACGAAGCTTCTGGTCCGGATTGTATTTGTGCAGGATGGAGCGGAATCGCGCCAGATTAGGGTAGCCGGCTTCCAGCACATCCGGCTTCATCCGGGCGTCCTTCGACATATAGAGCCTGCCATTGTACCGGAGGACGATCTCATCCAGCTGATCCAGCGTCTCGAACAGGCCTTTTCTCACAGGGATGTCGAGTGCTAAGGTATAACCTTCCATGGGGAATCCTATAAGGCTTTCCTGTTTGCCAAATATCTTGAGCACCGCCAGGAAAGACCCCAGCCCCTTGTTACTGATGGTCTGCAATATCTCGATGAGCCCCTGCTTGCTTTCCATGGGGAGCACGAACTGATATTGTATAAAGCCTTTTTTACCATAGCCGCGATTCCAGTGAAGAATGGCGTCCAGGGGATAAAAGAAGGGCTCGTAGCTTACCGTGTTGTTGATCTCTTTTTTGAAGTTCTTTCCATAATAAAGGAAGTTGAATGCCTTTACAGTAAAAGTGTTCAGCACCCAGGAAGGGAGATTGAACGGGAAGGTGATCTGTTTTTTCTTTGGCAGTTGCAGCGGATCTTTCTGTTGCTGAGGTGTCAGGTCCGATACAGCTGCGTGCTCGCCCAGGATGAGTATGCTACGGCCAAAACCCCTGCCTTTTTTCAGACAGTCGATCCAGGCCACCGAATAGGTGTAGTCCTTGTATTTGTCGAAAAGCATCAGCACTTCTTCGAGGTTGGCTGCCTTTACCTGTTTTTGACGTATATAGGAGGTCTCTATCTTTTTCAGCTGGAATCTGACGCGGGTGATGACCCCTGTGAGGCCCATGCCTCCGCAGGTGGCTTCGAAAAGGTCGGTTTCCTGTTGGGGACCGCAGGTGATCAGCCGGCCATCTGCCACCAGCACATCCATCTCCCGGACATGATGGGAAAAACAACCGTCCACATGGTGGTTCTTGCCATGTACGTCACTGGCGATGGCGCCTCCCACCGTGATAAATTTTGTGCCGGGAGTTACGGGAAGGAACCATCCCTTCGGGACGACCACCTCCAGAATACGGTCCAGCGTAAGGCCGCTCTCGCATTCGAAGATGCCCTGCCCGGCATCGAAGGAAAGTATCTTGTCGAATTTGGTGGTGCAGATGGTCCTGGATGCCAGTGATGCGTCACCATAGCAGCGGCCATTGCCCCGCGGGATGAACGTTCCTGGTATCGTTACGTAGCGACGGATGTCTTCGAGGAAGACAGGGGTATTCTCCTCGCTGGCCATGACCGGGTAATTGCCCCAGTTGGCTATGTCCTTAACAGGACCTTGTTTCATCGGGTTCATGTAGTTCTATTTGAATATAGTGATATCTTTTAAGTATAGGATCAGTGCGAAACTGGCAATCCATAGAACTAATGTCAACTGGATGAATCGGTCTTTATACAGGATCTTTGTGGGCGATCCGCTATCTGAGGATACGTAAATGATCTGCAAGTATCGCATAAGTCCCGCCATTACGAACAGGCAGGTGTAATAAAGTCTTCTGCCCAGCCTGGTCTCTACTTCCGGGCTCATGGTATACATGAAGTAGCTGACGATGATGACCGCGGAGACCAACGCCAGCAGCGTATTCAGGAAGTCCAGGTTGTATCCCTTGATGGACTTGCGCATATCCGTGCCGGAGCTGAGCTTTAGCAGCACGTCGTCCCGGCGTTTGCCTATGGCCATAAAGATGGACAGCAGGAATACCATGATCACGATCCATTCCGAAAGGAAGACATGCGCAATGACAGACCCGCTCTTGATACGCAGGACAAAACCTGCTGCTAACAGTATAATGTCTAGTATGGGAATGTTTTTCAGACCCAGTGAATAGCCCAGGTTGATAAAGAAGTAGATGGCCAGCACAAAGAGGAATTTATCCCTTATATAGTATGCCAGCCCGAAGCCGCCAAGGATAAGGATCACGCAGATGACGATGGCGGCCGTCGGCGAGACCGTTCCCGCTGCGAGGGGACGCTTGCATTTCGTTGGGTGTTTTCTGTCGTCCTCCCTGTCGCGATAGTCATTGATGATATAAATGCTGCTGGCGATGCAGGAAAAGGCGATAAACCCCAAAAAAAGGCGGATCAGCTTATCGCGGTCGAAAATTTCACCTGCAAAGAACAAGGGAACAAATAAGAACAGATTTTTAGCCCAATCTTTTGGCCGTAAGAGTTTAAGGTACGCCACTGCATTAATTTGTCGCGACAAAATACAAACAAAAACAGACTTTTTATAATATTGCACTGAAAATTAACCTCATGATCCGAAACCTGACGGCCAGAGCAGAAATTTTGATCATTATTCTGCTCGCATGTATCCCGCTTTTTATACGGCTGCCCTATCGGGTGAATATATTCCTGTCCTGGGAAGGAGCTTACAGGATGAGCCATGGACAGCTGCCATTCAGGGATTTCGGTACGCCGCTGGGAGGCATGTACTGGGTGATACCCGCCTTTTTCTTCAAGCTTTTCGGCTCGAAGATGATCACGCTGGTGTGGGCGCAGGTATTCATCAACATTATGGCTGGCCTGGCTTTCCGCAGTATCCTTATCAGCCTGAACGTCGACAGGGGCGTCCGGCTTGTATCCGTGCTGCTGTTCTGCCTGTCTTATTCTTTTATTAATTTTTGGCCCTGGTATAATCATTCCGTCATCGTATACGAGCTGCTGGCGCTCGCCTGTCTCTTTCGTTACACGCGGGGTGGCCGAAGAGCAATGTTTTGGCTCACCGGAGCGGGCATACTCACCGTATGCTCTTTTCTTACCAAGCAGGACGGAGGAGGCATGACCTTTTTTATCGCCTGCGCCGTACTGGCACTCTATGGTTTGCTGGAGAAAAAGTGGCAGCCCCTACTCGTGTATGTGGGTAGTTTTGGAATAGCGCTTTTGTTAATCATTCTTCCTTTCCTCCACGATGGTTTTGGGTACTGGTTCAATCATGGCCAGGCGCCCCATACCGCACGGGTATCCGCATTCGACATTGCGGATGAGTTCTTCGGACAATCTCCATGGATCAAGTTCTACCTTTTCTTTATCGTGCTGTTGGCCGTTGTTCGTTTCAGGGACGTTGCTTTATGGCGGAAAAAAGGTGGTGACCACCCGCCGGTGGATAAAAAAGGGATATTGATCACCGTGCTGACCCTGGGTATATTGGGCGAGGCCGCCGTCTTCCAGGTCACCAGCTATACGCCACCCGACAATAATATCTTCTTTCACAGCTTTGCCTTTGCCTGTATCCTGTCGCTGCTGGGTCCATTGCTGCCCATGCCCATCGCAAAGCCTCGTATGCTGATCATAGTGACTGCAGGCGTCCTGATCTGGTGGAGCGGCACCTGGTGGAAGTATACACAGCGCATGGTCAGTCGTGTGCTCCCCCATAATCAGGTGGCTGTATCACCTACGGGAGAGAATATAGTGAACAGACAGACCTATCAGATATCGAGGGACACGGTGAAGGATATCCCACAGGATCAGTGGGTGGAATGCGGGCTGCCTTCCTTTCATCGTATCACCATGCCCGCCCCTACCGCAGATGGCATAACCAGGCTGATGGATATGGACCTCGTCAAACGCGGCCGTAACGGCAACCTTAAAGTTTTGAACATGTCCGAACTGACACCCCTGGCCGAGGAGGTACCTTTCCAGCTGGAAAAGAATTCACAGCTGCCCCTGTGGTATCATTTAGGGGTTGGTATGTTCAACCGGCAGGCCGATACATTCGAGACGCGGATACAACAACATTATTATGATCTCGTGCTTTTCGAATACATTCCTACGCTGAATAATTTTTATCCTTTCCGTGTACGGGATTCCCTGCGGCATGAGTACAGGCTGGTGGATTCTTTCCTGGCGCCACGTCGTGGTCCCGAGACGAAGGGACAGATCGAGGTTTATGTCAGGCCGGACAGTACTGTTGCCCCGAAGCAATAAAAACTCGGTAACTTTACCCCAAAATCATTCCATTAGCGCGGTCGTTTCCATACTTGGCAATCCGATTGAATATCTGAAAGGGGTGGGGCCTTACAGGGCCGACCTTTTAAAGAAGGAGCTGCAGATCTTCACGTTCAATGATCTGTTGAACCTGTTCCCCTACCGTCATGTGGACAGGACCCGTATCAATCTCATACGGGATATCGGTCCGGACATAGAATTCATCCAGGTGGCCGGTCGAATCACGAGCGTGGAGGTGCTGGGCGTCAAGAGCAGCCGGCGGCTGGTGGCCGAATTGAAGGATGCTTCGGGCTCATTGGAGCTGGTTTGGTTTCAAGGTATTGCCGGTCTCCAAAAGCTGATACAGGTAGGGGCCGAATTTCTCGTATATGGGAGAGTGAGCTTTTTTCAAGGGTCGCCCCAGATCACGCATCCCGAGATAGAGGTCCTGGTCAAACAGCCGGAAGGACAGGCCACCCTGGAGCCCGTTTACCCTACCACCGAAAAATTAAAGGTCAAAGGGCTGGGGGGCAGGCAACTGGGGAAGCTGACCCAGACGTTGATCAATCTGGTAAAGGAAAGAGACGTCCCCGAGAATCTGCCCGGGCATGTTCTGGAGTATATGGATCAGGAAGGGCAGCCACAACGGTTGCTCGGTCGTTGGGAGGCTTACAGGCAGATACATTTTCCCACACGGCCCGATCTGTTCCAGCAGGCGGTGCACCGGCTGAAGTTTGAAGAGTTGTTTTTGGCGCAGGTGCGGCTGGGGATGATCAAGTCCAAACGGCATCGTTATTCCCATGGGGTGGTGTTTGGACAGGTGGGAGAGGTCTTTAATAAGTTCTATAGCGAATACCTCCCTTTCGAGCTGACGGGCGCGCAAAAGAGAGTGTTGAAAGAGATACGCAAGGACACCGGTTCGGGGCGGCAGATGAACCGGCTGCTGCAAGGCGATGTGGGCAGCGGGAAGACTATCGTGGCCCTGCTGGCGATGCTCCTGGCCATCGACAATGGTTATCAGGCCTGTCTGATGGCGCCCACCGAGATCCTGGCCCGGCAGCATTATGAAGGGATATCAGCCCTGTTGAAAGAGATGCCCGTGCAGGTGCGGTTGTTGACCGGGTCTTCGAAGTCGAAGTCAAGGAAGGAGGTTCTGGAGATGGCGAAAGAGGGTGAGCTGCATATTCTCATCGGCACCCATGCCGTTCTGGAGGAGGCTGTACAGTTCAATAATTTAGGGCTGGCCATCGTGGACGAGCAGCACCGGTTTGGCGTAGAACAGCGGGCCCGCCTCTGGAAGAAGGCGGCGATACCCCCGCACGTGCTGGTGATGACCGCGACCCCGATACCCCGGACCCTGGCCATGACCGCCTATGGGGACCTCGACTACAGTGTCATGGATGAATTACCCCCTGGAAGGCAACCAATTGTCACTGTACATCGTCTTGATGACAGGAGGCCGCAGGTGATGGATTTTATGCGGCATGAGATTGCGAAAGGGAGGCAGGTATATGTAATATTCCCCCTAATAGAGGAGTCCGAAAAAGTGGATTATGAGAATCTGCTGAGAGGATATGAGAATATCAAGGCCTGGTTCCCGGAGCCTAAGTATTGGATCAGCAGGGTAGATGGACGACAGAAACAGGAGGAGCGGGAGACGAATATGCAACGTTTTCTACAAAACGATACTCAAATCATGGTCGCCACCACCGTCATCGAAGTAGGGGTCAATGTCCCCAATGCCACGGTGATGGTAGTAGAGAGCGCCGAAAAGTTCGGGTTGTCCCAGCTACATCAGTTGAGAGGCAGGGTAGGGCGGGGCCAGGAAAAAAGCTTTTGCATATTATTAACGAGCCCGCGTTTAAACAAAGAAGCCAGAGAGCGGTTAAACACCCTGTGTGCCACCAATAATGGCTTTAAAATTGCGGAAAAAGACCTGGAGCTGAGGGGGCCCGGCGATATCAGCGGTACCCGTCAGAGCGGCATGCTGAATTTCAAGCTTGCTAACATCGTGCAAGACAGGGAATTATTGGAGCTGGCACGGGAGATGGCTGAAAAGATCCTGGATAAGGACCCCGACCTGGAGGCATCTGAAAATACAGGGCTGAAGGTCTTTCTGCAAACGCAGCACGGCAAGACGCAGTGGAGCAAGATATCATAGCAGGTGATTCATTGTATAATCTGAAACTCAATAAATTGGGAAGATTCAGCCTTTTTTTTTGCTGTTTTACCTTATCTGTCCTTTATTGCTCGGCACAAGCCGGCTATTCAAATCTTGAATTCGTTGAGAACAAGGGGCAGTGGGATACAGCTATCAAGTTCCGGGCACTGATGACCACCGGAGCCTTCTTCCTGCGCAATGGAGGGTTCTCCGTCCTCCAGAACGATACTGCCGATCTGATAAGGATCGGCAAGCTGGTACATGGCGAATCCATACACCCCGGCGGCGGGTCGCCCGGGGGGAATACAGACAGGAAGGTGGCGGCTTCCTCTACCAGCGGGAAGGGCACACCAGGTAAGGGTACACCCGGTGAGGGTGGCACCGGCAGCGGCTCCGGCGGCGGTGGTAGCGGCAATTCTCCTTCCGACTACATACTGCACTCTCATATGTACCACGTGAACTTTGTAAACGCCAATCCCCATCCACAGGTGGTGCCCGAGAAAGTACAGCCCAACTACAACAATTATATCATTGGAAAGGACCCTTCGAAATGGGCTTCGAATGTAAAGATATATCTCGGTGTCACCTTCAGGGAACTTTACCCTGGCATCGATATACACTATTACACCAACGAGGGGGTGTTGAAATATGATATTATCGTGCATCCCGGAGCAGATCCATCCCAGATTGTTTTGCAATATGACGGGCATGATCAGCTGAGTATGCAGAAGAACCAGCTGATGGTGAAGACGTCCGTCAGCACCGTGAAGGAGCTGGAACCCCGATCTTACCAGGTGGATGACAAGGGCAGGACCATGCTGCCCTGTAAGTATGTGATGAAAGACAACAAGGTGAGCTTTCGTGTCAAGAACAGGTCGTCCAATGCGCTCCTCGTCATCGATCCCTCGGAGATATTCTGCACCTTCACCGGCAGCCGCAGTGACAACTGGGGATATACGTCTACGTATGATAATGCGGGGAATTTTTATGCGGGCGGTATCGTGCTCGATGACAACGGAGTGTCCGGGGATATGTTTGGAACCACCAGCGGCGCCTTCCAACGTCGTTGGAACGGTGGCGACGGGTCCGAGGGGACTCCGAACGATCCCCTGAATACCGACATCGGTATCATGAAGTTCAACAGCACTGGTAAGGCCGTGATATATGCCACTTATCTGGGTGGCTCAGGAGATGAGCAGCCCCATAGTATGATCTGTGATGCCCAGGGGAACCTCCTGGTAACAGGCAGGACCTCTTCTTCGGATTTTCCCACCGTCCCTTCGGCAAATTCGCAATATGCAGGTAAGGCCTTCGACCTCTTTGTCACGAAGCTGAATGCCGCGGGTTCGGCCGCCATCGGGTCCGTAAAGATCGGCGGCGACAACGATGATGGCGTAAACTATGCGCCCAAGTATAGGAATCCTCCCGGCGGAGTAGGAACACAGCAGCTAAGGTTGAATTATGGGGATGATGGCAGGTCCGAGGTCATGCTGGATGCCAACAACAATGTTTTTGTCGCCTCCTGTACGCAATCCACCAACTTCCCTGTAAAAGGAGCTTTTCAATCGACCAGCGGCGGCGGGCAGGATGGGGTCATCCTGAAGTTCGATCCGAATATTACCACCCTGATGGCCAGCAGCTACCTTGGAGGCAGCGGCTCGGATGCATTGTTCTCTGTGGCGATCAGCCCTCTCACCAAAATATTGTATGCAACGGGTGGGACCCTAAGCACGGATGTACCTGGTGCCGGAGGGCCTGCGGCGGGCGCTATCGGTCCCTCGAGTCATGGAGGCGTGGAGGGACTCATCACCATGATCCAGGACAATGGCGGCAGCCTTTCCCTGCTCACTGCAAGATATTTTGGCACCAACACTACGGATATGATCTATGGTGTGCAGGTGGATGCCAAGGGATTTCCCTATGTCACGGGAACGACCTATGGAGTGATGCCCGTCGTCAACTCTCCCTTCAACCAGGGGGCGGGCAGCAGCCAGGCCGGCGGGAAGCAGTTTATTACCAAGCTCCAGCCTGACCTCTCCGGCATCATATACTCCGCCAATTTCGGTCCCTCAGGTCTGTCATTTCCCAATATCTCACCTACGGCTTTCCTGGTCGACAGGTGTGAAAATGTATACGTATCAGGATGGGGCGGCGGCATAGATGCTGCCCCGATGGAAGGATATCATAATTCCACTACGACAGGGCTCACCGTCACCGGGAGCCCCATACAGAGTCGGACGGACGGACAGGACTTTTACTTTTTTGTAATGCAGAAGAATGCCGCCAGCCAGCTGTATGGCAGCTTCTTCGGACAGCCCGGCGGCAGGTTCGGAGATCATGTGGATGGAGGTACCAGCAGATTTGACAAGCAGGGGGTCATCTATCAGTCCATTTGCGCCAACTGCGGTGGACCCGTCAATATCTTCCCTGTCACCACCGGCGTGGTCTTTCCCCGCAACGGCACCGGCGGAGACGGATGTAACGAAGCCGCTGTTAAGATCGCCTTTAACTTCGCGGGTGTCACCGCGGGACTGAAGGTGAGTTTGCAGGGAAGAGGGGATAGCCTGGGCTGTGCGCCGCTGGATGTAACATTCACAGATACCGTGCGCCGCGCCAAGAGCTATATCTGGCGTTATGGCGACGGAACCCCTGACCTTGCCACTACCAACTACACCGAGACACATACCTATACCAATGTAGGGTCTTACAGAGTGATGCTGATCGCCATCGACAGCAATTCCTGCAATGTAGCCGACACCGTCTACCACAATATTACGGTAAAGGACAACCGCGCCAACGTAGACTTCAGCTACAAGCTGTCGGGGCCCTGCGGCGCCTTCAACTTTATCTTTACCAATCTGTCCCAGCCCCAGGGTACCGCACCGCCTTTTTCGGATACCGCCTTTACCTGGATCTTCGACGGCGCCATTATACCAAGGCAGTCCGTCACCGACCAGGAACAGCATTCATTCCCTTCCGCCGGGACGTACAATGTGAGCCTGGTCCTCGTCGACACCGGCTATTGCAATGCGCCGGATACACTGACCCGGCAGCTGTATATCGCCACCAATGTAGTAGCGATCATATCCGTACGCGACACAGGATGCGCCCCTGATAGCATCCACTTCGGGAACGACTCGAAAGGTGGTCAGACCTATCTCTGGGACTTCGGGGATGGCTCCACGTCTACGGATAGAGCGCCGGTTCATTATTATACCAACCCCGGGCGGTATACCGTCAAGCTGCACGTGACAGACCCTGCCACCTGCAATGTCAATTCGGATACATCTGTGACGATCACGCTGCTGCCAAAGCCCTCGGCCGACTTTACCACCACGCCCAATCCACCCACGCCCAATACGCCCACCACTTTCTATCCGACAAATTCACCGGATGTCGTCAAATGGGAATGGATCTTCGGGGATGGACATTCGGAAGTAAAGCTCACGGGGGATACTGCCATGCATCAATATGTGAAGACCGATACCTTCCAGGCCTGCCTGGTCGTATACAATACCGCCGGCTGCAGCGACACTGTTTGTCATCCTGTAGCCACCCTGATCAATCCACTGCTGGATGTGCCGAATGCGTTTACACCCGGACGGTTTGGACAGAACAGTATCATAAAGGTGATGGGATTCGGCATCGTTCGTATGAATTTCAGGATATTCAATCGCTGGGGGCAGATGGTATTCCAAAGCATCAATCCCGACCAGGGATGGGATGGCACTTATCGAGGGACCTTGCAACCCATGGAGGTATATGCTTATACGTTAGAGGCTGAATTCTCGGACGGTACGCACGTGACGAGGAAGGGGGATATTACGCTGGTTCGGTAAGAAATTTGCAGTGGATATTTCGTACATTGTAAAAAGCTTAACTTGAAGAAAAACGCTTCCATACTGGTATTGGCACTGATTGCTGCTGTCACCTCCTGTCTTGCGCAGGACGGGGCTTCCAATATAGAATTTGTAGAGAATAAAGGGCAATGGGACAGCCGGGTGAATTTCAGGGGCGATATGAATACCGGAGCGTTCTTTCTTCAGAAGACAGGCTTTACCGTACTATTGAACAACCCCGATGACCTGGCAAAGATGACAGTGGCGCACAGGCATCCTGTTGGACCCCAGGCATCGCCCACAGGCAACGTGAAAGTAGCCGCTTCTTCCACTCCCGTCAAGAGTGTTCCGGGCGGCGGTACGGGCAGTGGTTCCGGTGGCGGGGGTGGCGCCCCGGCAGACCCGGATGATGTGCTCATCCACTCTCATGCCTACCGTGTCACTTTTATCGGAGCCAATGAGGGCGTAACCATTATCCCCGACAAACCTGTTGAGGGATACAATAATTACTTCATCGGCAATGACCCTTCCAAATGGGCCAGCCATTGTGTGTCCTATCAAGGGGTGACCTATAAAGATATTTATCCCAACATCGACCTTCGTTATTACACCGATGAGGGGCAATTGAAATACGAGATCATCGTCCATCCCGGAGGGAATGTGAACCAGATAGCCATGCAGTATGAAGGAGCCGACGGGCTGCAGATCAAAAAGGGACAGCTGCTGGTGAATACCTCCGTTGGACAGGTAAAGGAACTGGAGCCGTCCACTTTCCAGTTTGATGCAAAGGGGCGTGTGCCTGTACGGTCGAAATTCGTCATCAGGAACAGGAATACCGTAAGCTTTAAGGTGGCCGATTATGATGCTGGGTCTACTTTGATCATCGACCCCACGCTGGTATTCTGCACTTTCACAGGCAGCAAGATCAGCAACTGGGGATTTACGGCGACCCCTGGTCCCGGTGGAACATTTTTCGCCGGGGGTATTGTCTTTGGCGCTGCTTTCCCCTGGAATACGGGAGCGCTGCAGCCAAGATACGGAGGCGGGGAGTTCGACGTAGGGGTTATAAAGTTCAGCGCCAATGGCCGCAGCAAGATCTTTGCCACCTACCTGGGCGGTTCCGACAGCGAGACACCGCATAGCATGATCTCCGACGCGCAGGGTGATCTCATCGTGCTGGGACGAAGCTATTCTAACGACTTCCCATACAAGACCAAGGAAGGCCCCGGCGGGGCTGCCGACATGTTTGTCGCCAAACTCGACCCCTCAGGTAGTGCACTCATCGGCTGTATCAGGATCGGAGGAACGGGTAATGATTGTGTGAATATGGCCGACCAGCTGAGAAGCCGTAATGAAAGGGCGGATTCGTTGATAAGGAACTATGGGGATGACTCCCGCAGCGAGGTAGTGCTGGATGGGCAGGGTAATATCCTGATCGGGGCTTCGACCCAGTCATCGGATCCTGCCGGCCTGTTCCCCATCCGGGGCAATGTATTTCAACCCAAATATGGAGGTGGCGGACAGGATGCCGTCGTGATAAAGGTCGACCCCGCCTGTAATCATATCATATGGAGCAGCTTTCTGGGAGGCTCCGGTATGGATGCTGTCTTCGTACTGCAGCCCAACCCCCTGACTGGGGACATATATGTCGCCGGGGCAACTACTAGTAGCGACTTTCCGGGAGATAAGACCAGCGCATTCCAGGCTTCATACCAGGGTGGTGTCTGTGACGGATTTGTCTCCGTGATATCCGCTGACGGCCAGCGGCAAAAACAGACCAGCTACTTTGGTACAGGGGCGGCGGAGTCCATTTATGGTATAAAGTTCGACCGGGACGGGGCTCCCTATATCATGGGCACCACCAATGGGACCTGGCCCGTCACGTCCAATGTACAATTCATCAATCCCGGCGCCAAGCAATTTGTATCCAAACTAAAAAACGACCTGTCCGGCTTTGTATTCTCCACCACTTTCGGTACGCCCAACGGCAAACTGCCCAATATTTCTCCTGTAGCATTCCTGGTGGATCGTTGCGAGAACATGTACATTTCCGGATGGGGAGGATGGATCATTGCCGGACAGACCGACAACTATGGACTGGCTGGCACCGTTGGCATGCCAGTGACCCCTGATGCCATCAAAAAACTGACGGACAATCGGGATTTTTATTTCATCGTCATCAAGAAGAATGCGTCCGCCCTTCTATATGGAACCTTCTATGGGCAGGATGACAACGCACGAAGCATCAGCGAGCATGTGGATGGCGGCACCAGCCGCTACGACCAGTTCGGGATCATTTACCAGGCCGTGTGCGCCAATTGCAATACCGGCACCGCCAAGCCCTTCCCCACCACCGCCGGGGTCTGGGCGCCCAGGAACGGAGCGGCTCCCACCGGCTGTAACCTGGCTGCCATCAAGATCGCCTTCAACTTCGCAGGGGTAGCGGCCGGGCTGCGGGCTTCCGTCAACGGACGGCTGGGGGATACCAGCGGCTGTATTCCTTTGGACGCTGTATTCGAGGACACCATACGCAATGCCAAGTCTTATATCTGGAATTTTGGGGATGGCGGTCCGGACACGGCTACTATAAGCCCAGTTGTTACACATACCTATTACACTAAGGGATCTTACAGGGTGATGATAGTGGCCATCGACAGCAACAGCTGTAATGTCCGGGACACCGCCTATAGGATCGTAAGCGGACGCACCGACAAGGTCTTTCTGGATATGAACGTTGCAAAAGTGGGCACCGACTGTCATTTACTGAACTATCAATTTACGAACCTGTCCACCCTGGCGCCGGGCTCGAAACCGCTGGACGATACTTCCATTGTCTGGATTTTCAGCGACGCGGCGGGCAGGATCAACGCCGGCCCGAATGGATCATCCATACAGCACCTTTACACGACCCCGGGCACCTATTTTATACATCTGGCACTCATCGATACGGGGTATTGCAACTCCCCGGACGAACTCGTAGATACACTGCGGGTCTCGCCCAATACTGTAGCGTTATTCCAGACGCCGCCGTTTGGCTGTGCGCCTTATACCGCCGTCTTTAACAATACCTCCCTGGGTGGACAGACTTTCCTATGGGATTTTGGCGACCCCTCCAGTCCCGACAATTCATCGACCCAGTCGTCACCCACCCACTTATATCAGAACCCTGGTACCTATACGGTGAAGATGACGGCGTTCGATCCTAACACCTGTAATAAGCAAGACGATACGACCATGTCGCTGATCGTAAGTCCCAAACCTGTCAGCGCCTTTACTTTTAGCCCGTCGCCGCCCGTGTCCAATACGCCGATGGTGTTTGCTAATGGGTCGTCCGGCGCCAACCGGTATAAATGGGATTTTGGGGATGGGGACACTTTAATGACAACAAAAATGGATACTGTCCAACATTTGTATAAATTTACGGACACGTTCAATGTTTGTCTAGTCTCCTATAACCAATATGACTGCACCGATACCGCCTGTCATGCAGTAGCTACGTTGATCAACCCATTGTTGGACATGCCGAATGCCTTTACGCCCGGCAGATTTGGGCAGAATAGTATCTTTAAAGTAGCAGGTTTTGGCATTGACAAGATGTTGCTCAGGATATACAACCGCTGGGGGCAGCTGGTGTTCCAGTCGACGGACCAGGACACCGGTTGGGATGGGACTTACCAGGGCATTTTACAGCCGATGGGCGTATACGCATATACCCTGGAGGCGCAGTTCTCGAATGGCAAACATGTGAGCAAAAAAGGAGATGTGACGCTGATACGATGATCTCCCGGTGATTCACGGTAATTCCCATGCAATTAACAAGGGAGAAAGACAACCAAAAAGACGTTCATAACGTTACTTAAAATAAGAGGGATTATGCGGCGTAGTGCGAAAAAAATATCATTCATGGGTTGCTGCATGGTGCTGGCATTGCTGCAAGGGCATGCCCAGGACCTCCATTTCTCCCAATGGTTCAATTCCCCGCTTACTACCAATCCCGCCAACACCGGATTTATTCCCGACGCAGATTTCAGACTGGGCGCGAACTATCGGGATCAATGGTCTCCCGTGATGGCCGTGCCGTATCGGACCATGAGTATCTGGGGGGACGCGCAGGTATTTCGTAACAGGATCGAGAATGGATGGATGGGGGTTGGGGGTGTCATTCTTCGGGATGATGCCGGCGCCGGCACGCTGACCTCTACCGAGGCCTATGGCTCCGTGGCCTATCACCAGATGCTGGGTTATTCCAGCCTGCTCACCGCCGGATTTAACGCAGGATTTATCAACAAGCGGATCAATACCAGCCAGCTGAAATTCCCCGATCAGTTCGACGGACATTTCTTTGACGCCCAGTTGCCTACCAGCGTCGTCATCGATCAGCCGAATGTGACGTATTTCGATATGCAGATAGGGTTGAACTACGCCTATTTCCCCACCAATAAAATGTACCTGAACGCAGGATTTTCCGTACAGCATATCAACCGGGCCCGGGAATCCTTCTTCAGCACCGACCCCGCGGGGTTCGACTCCAGGATCCCCCGGCGCTATATTGGGTTCATCAATGCCAGCATCAAGGCCAGCGACCAGGTGATCATCAACCCCATGGGGTATTATACCAGCATGGCCAATTCTTCTGAGGCCGTCCTGGGCATGAATGCGCAGTACAATCTCAAGGATGATGGCGACCAGCAGGTGATTGGCGGTCTCTACTACAGGGCTGGCGATGCCATTATTCCCATGATCGGGTTCATTTATAAGAACATAAAGCTAACCTTCACATACGACGTCACCACTTCTACCCTCAAGCATTACGACGGTGGATTTGGGGCATTCGAATTTGCACTCACCAGTCAGGGCTTTTACAATGAATACAACGGCAACAGAAGGCAGTCGCTGTGTCCCTCTTTCAAGCCTTAAAAACATTAATTTTACGGCAAATTTTAAGGAATGTCCACTGCTGGAAAAGAAGGGCTTATCACAGTCGAACGGATAGAAATGTTCAGACACATCGTGGGAGAAAAGCATATGGCTATGGATGAAGAGTCGCTCCGGAACTATGGGCATGATGAGACCGAGCACCTGATCTATTTACCTGAGATAGTGCTGAAACCCCGTACAGCGGAGGAGATCAGCGCCATAATGCGTATCTGCGATCAATATCGTATCCCAGTCACACCTCGTGGGGCCGGCACCGGACTCAGCGGAGGCGCCTTGCCGCAATTTGGCGGAGTGCTGATCTCCACTGAAAGAATGAATTCTATTGTCGAAATTGACGAGCGGAATGGCCAGGTGACCACCGAGCCGGGCGTCATCACCGAAGTGCTCCAGAATGCCGTCAAGGAGAAAGGGTTGTTCTATCCGCCCGACCCCAGCAGCCGAGGGTCCTGCTTCATTGGAGGGAACATCGCGGAGAACAGCGGAGGGCCCAAGGCCGTGAAATATGGCGTGGTAAAGGATTATGTCCTGAACTTGCAGCTGGTATTGCCTACAGGCGATATCATCTGGACCGGCGCCAACGTATTAAAGAATTCCACCGGCTATAACCTCACGCAGCTCGTGGTAGGCAGCGAAGGGACCCTGGGAATTGTCACTAAGATTGTCCTGAAGCTGCTGCCTTTACCCAGATACGACCTATTGATGCTGGTGCCATTCAAGAGCCTGGAGAAGGCCGGCGAGGCCGTATCGGCTATTTTCCGGGCCGGATTTACGCCCAGCGCCCTCGAACTGGTGGAGATAGACGCCCATCTTATTTGGAAGAATATGGTGCTGGGGAAGACATCCTTTTTGCAGATGATGCCGTACAGAAGGCAGAGCTATGGAAGATCCGGCGGAGGGTAGCCGAGGCCGTGAAGATCGACGGGTATACCATCGAGGAGGACACCGTGGTGCCCCGGGCGGCCCTGCCCGCATTGATCAGGGGAGTAAAGGAACTGGGCAGGCAGTATGGGTTCTATGCTGTTTGTTATGGACATGCGGGGGATGGCAATCTGCATATCCGGATAAAGAAGGAGGGCAGCGCCAACAGCCAGGAAGACCCGAAGATCGTGGAGAGCCTGCGTGCCCTCTTCGTGCTCGTGAAGGAGCTGGGTGGCACTATTAGCGGGGAGCATGGCATCGGGCTGGTACAGAAGGGGTATATGGACATCGTATTTCAGGATGTTCAGCTGGAGCTGATGCGAGGCATCAAAAAGGTTTTTGATCCCAATAATATATTAAATGCCGGAAAAATATTCGATCAAAGAAATTAAAAGCCAGTCATGTTAAAAAAGATCTTATTCGCAGGATGTTGCCTGATCGCAGCACTGGGCGCCGGGGCGCAGGAACGTATGCCACAACGTGTATATACCTATTCGGATGCCGCCAACGGAGGCGGATTGCAGAAAGAGAATCTTTTTTTGGGAGGTAGCCTGGCATTGGGTCTGGGCTCCTATCAATTCAATGTGGGGGTAAGCCCCGAGATGGGATATTCGCTCAACAACTGGCTGGATGCCGGCGTCGTCGTCAACTTCAACTACAATTCCGTACGGGCCGATCCGTATTATGATAACAATATCCGGTACAGGACCTTCAATTATGGCGGTGGGGTATTTGGAAGGGCTTATCCGCTGCCTTTCCTCTTTTTTGCGGCACAGCCGGAATACAATTGGATCAGCCAGAATCAAAAAGATATGAATCCAGGGTCAGGTGGTGCATCGTATACGTTCAATACCAGCGCCGCCAGCCTGCTGTTGGGCGTGGGTTATGGACAACGGGTCATCGGGGAGGGCGGCTTTTATATTTCCCTTATGTTCGATGTGCTGGGGGATAAGAACTCTCCGTATAATGACTTCAATGGCCATCCGCTGCCCGTGATCAAGGCTGGGTTCAACGTGTACCTGCACAAGCGGTAACAACGGATTATTCACAAAAACGGGCCGGAGGTCCGTTGTCCGAAGGACAGACATAAGATATTTCTGGAAAACGGGCTAAATTTTCCAGAGGCCCGTTTTCAGACATCTTCCAGCCCTTTGCCATTCAGGATATGCTGCCTGTATTTTTCAATCCTCGACTCCCTGGTCTTGGGTTGTTTGGCAGCGGCGAAGTAAAGAAGGTATCCTCTTTGCCGGCCCGGCGTTAGTGCTTCAAAGGCCTTCTTCAAGGTGGCGGACTTGTCTAATTTGTTTTGGAATTCTTCGGGCATTGCGAATTGGGTGGTCTTTTTCATTTTCACCTGCAGTCCCGCCCGCTCCACTTCGATGGCCTCATAAATATAGGTTTTCAACGTGCGCTCCATCTTAGCTATCTGCTGGACGCTGGTCAGTCGTATCTGGCGCGCCGCCTGCACGTTCTCTGTTTGTTGGATCAGAATACCGTCGGGATCATTTAGAAGGGCGCCTTTGAAGAACAGGAGTGCGCAGTATTCTTTAAATCCATGTATAAGAACGATGTTCCTTCCCTCGAATTGATAACAGGGACATCCCCACTTCAGCTCTTCGGTGAGCCCGCAGTCGAGAACGATCGTTCTCAATTTCCCATATTCTTTCTGCCACTGGGTGTCTTTATCAAAAAAGAAATCCGCTTTGGGGTTCATACGCCTATTATTTTAATTTACTTGCAACGTCCTGAAGCCTGTTGTGCGCCCAGTTGAGGCCCTGCGCGAACGGCATTTTCAGCACCTGGTCCCTTTTCGCCACCGACTCGTATATTACGTGCATGTGGAGCCTGCTGGTATCGTCGGTGAGCTTCTCAAAGTCATAGACCTCCAGCTGGACGCCGAAAGGTGTATTCTCCATTTCAAAGGTACGTATGATCTTCTGGCTCGGGCGAAGTTCATGGATCACTCCACTCGCCTTAAATGCTACATTACCCTTGGCATCGGCCGTTTCAAATTGATAGCCACCGAACTTCCTGCTTTCGAGCTTCAGCACTTTCGTTCCCATCCATTGCTCGATGATGTCCGCCTCTACATGCGCTCTGAAAAGCAATTCCACCGGCAGATCGAATTCCCTTGTGATGACATATTCCTGCCGGTGCGGTTCGGCATTGATCTTTGTTTTTTGTTCCATGTTATTTGTATTTTTTCATGATAGCCTCTAATTTGTTAAATCTCTCATCCCACATTTTGCGGAATGGTTCGATAAAATCGGCTACTTCTTTCATATTTTTTGCGTTGATGTGATAGTAAATTTCCCTGCCCTGTTGGTGCTGGACAAGCAATTCGCATTCCGTGAGTATTGACAGATGTTTTGAGATCGTGGGTCGGGCGGTGTCGAAGTTCGAGGCGATGGCCCCAGCCGTCAGGGATTGCGAAGCCACCAGCAGCAATATGGCCCTTCTTGTAGGGTCCGCTATGGCCTGGAATACGTCTCGTCTTAGGTTCATTGTGTAGCTATTTGACTACAAATATATGCGTAGTTATTTGGCTACGCAAATTTTTTTTCGAGAACCTACCCGGCCAGTTTTTCGAGGACCTGGGAGGGCGTGGGACAGAAACCGATCCTTTCTTCCAGGCTGTCATAGAGGAACCCCTCTTTTTCCAGGTGTTGGAGGTGTAGTCGCAGCGGGTCGTAGAAGCCCGACGTATTGAGCATATAAATCTTCTTATCGTGTATCTTCAGCTGATTCCAGGTCAGCATTTCGAAGAGCTCGTCCAGGGTGCCAAAGCCGCCCGGAAGAATGATAGCTGCATCGCAGCCCTGGTACATCATCTTTTTACGGGTATGCATATCGGGGACCACCACCAACTCCGTCAATCCGCTGTGGTGACGTTCCCATTCCTTTAATCTTTCCGGGATGATGCCTATGACCTTGCCGCCTTCTGCCAGGGCCGCGTTGGCTACCACTCCCATCAACCCGGCATTGCCTCCACCATAGATGATCTTTAGTCCTGCAAGGGCCAGCAATCTGCCCAGCTGGGCTGTATGTTGAGCGTACAGCGGGTCCCTTCCATTTTGTGATCCACAAAAAACAGCAACGGATGAAATGCGCATAAGTAGGGTTTATTCAAAATTAAAATTGATATATTACCCCTGTATTTCCTAATTTCCGGCCTGAATATTACTGCCCATGTCCTCATTGTTGCTGTTCTCCTTTGTCATCGGATATTTTTTACTCTTATTAGGAGTGGCCTGGCGTACTTCCCGGCATTCCAACAACGACTCATTCTTTATAGGCAATCGCAGCTCCAACTGGATGCTCGTCGCCTTTGGCATGATCGGCACCTCATTATCCGGGGTGACCTTTGTCTCCGTACCCGGTACAGTGGGAGATTTTGCGGGGAATGTCCACAAGGGGTTTGGTTATTTCCAGGTGGTCATCGGGTATTTTTTGGGATATTTCATCATCGCCTATGTGCTGCTGCCCCTATACTACCGGTTGCATCTTACCTCCATCTATAACTATCTCCAGACAAGGTTTGGCAAGGTGGCCTACCGCACCGGAGCCCTGTTTTTTATTATCTCCCGCACCGTAGGCGCTACGGCAAGGCTTTATCTCGTGATCAATGTGCTGCATTTCTTTATTCTGAAGGATATGGGTGTGCCCTTTGGCGTGACCACATTTGTCATCTTGCTGATGATACTGCTTTACACCTTCGAAGGCGGTGTAAAGACCATTGTATATACCGACACGCTACAGACCACTTTCATGCTGATCGGGCTTGTTGTATGCATCGTCTATATGCTGAAGCATATGGACCTTTCTTTTGGCGGCGCCATGCAGGCCCTGGACGAAAAAAGCTTTACAGGAATATTTAATTGGGACATCAACAGCAAGGGCTTTTTCCTGAAGCAGATAGTAGGGGGCATGTTCATCACCATCGCCATGACAGGCCTGGATCAGGAGATGATGCAGAAAAATATCAGCGTAAAGAATTTAAAGGACTCGCAGAAGAATATGGTCACGTTCAGCCTGATACTCGTGTTCGTGAATTTTCTTTTTCTGCTGTTGGGCGGATTGTTATACTTGTTTGTCCTGCACAATGGGGCCACCTACCAGGGACATGAGCTGCTGCTGAATGGGCACAATGTGATAGGGGATGATCTCTTTCCCACGCTGGCCTTGCACGCCATGCCAAAGGCCGTCTCCATCTTCTTTATCATCGGGCTTATATCCGCGCTCTTCCCCAGCGCCGATGGGGCATTGACCGCGCTGACCTCCAGCTTTTGTATCGATATACTGGGGCTTCGCGAGCGCACCGGGCTTAGCGAGCAGCAGAAGAAAAAGACCCGCATGACCGTACACGGGACCTTCGCCATTATATTTCTGTTATGTATACTCGTATTTAAATGGATCGATAATAAATCCATCATTGGCGTCATCCTCGAGCTGGCCGGTTATACCTATGGGCCATTGCTGGGGCTGTTTGCCTTTGGCATTTTCACCCGCCGGCATTTGCCCGACACGGGTGTGATCACCGTCATTTGTCTGGTGGCGCCCGTGCTGTGTTATTTTCTCAGCAAGTACTCCTCACAGTGGCTGGGTGGATTCCAGATAGGGATAGAACTGCTGCTGATCAATGGGATACTCACGTACCTGGGACTATGGCTTGTCTCCCGGGGCGGGTCAGCTGATACTAAAAGGCCGGTCTCCACAAACTAAATTGACGGACTGTACGTTATAGGGATTAGATCCCAGAACGAACCACGGGTTCGTTGTCCGACAGGACAGACATTAGACCCATTCGGAAAAGCGCGTTATATTTTGCTGGGAACGCGTTTTTCGAATCTAACACAACGCGAGCAGTATGAATGACACGATCCGTATGTCCAAGCAGCGCAGATGGGCAGAATCAAAAGCACACAGTAGTTGGCAGATCTTTAAAATAATGGCTGAGTTTGTGGATGGTTTCGAGGCATTGGCCAAGCTGGGGCCTTGCATATCCATCTTCGGATCGGCCCGTACCAAACCCGGGACAGAGTATTATGAGCTGTCTACCGAGATCGCACAGCGGTTGGCCGAAGAAGGTTTTGGGATCATCTCCGGCGGAGGACCGGGTATTATGGAGGCCGCCAACAAAGGGGCGCAACTGGGTGGAGGCAAGTCAGTGGGGTTGAATATAGAGTTGCCATTTGAGCAACACTGCAATCCGCATATCGACCGGGACGCCAACCTGAATTTCGACTACTTCTTTGTCCGCAAGGTCATGTTCACCAAATATTCCCAGGGGTTCATTATGATGCCGGGTGGATTCGGCACCATGGATGAATTTTTTGAAGTGGCAACACTTATCCAGACAGGTAAGATGGAAACTGTGCCCCTGATCCTTGTTGGATCATCCTATTGGGGCGGCCTGTTGAGCTGGATGAAAGAGGTCATGCTGCACCAGCATGGAAATATCTCTCCGCACAATATGGACCTGCTGAAAGTGGCTGATACGGCCGATGAGGTAGCGCAGCATGTGCTGGCCTTTTATCAGCAGCATTCACTCCAGCCTAACTTTTAGGGGTACCGCCTGTACCACGGCCGGGCCGGAGCATCTTCCGGATCCCGTGGTGTCGGACATTCGACGTATCTTTGCCGAAACGTTCGGCGTGGATATAATCAACCCATTGGCACAGGCCTATGCAGAGCGGTTCACTTCTCCCGAGAACGGTCTGCTCAAAGAGATCGCGGATCATACCTATCAACATCATGCTCATGCGCATATGCTGAGCGGTCATTTGCAGGGCAGGTTCCTGGAAATGATCAGCCGTCTGCAGCGCCCCCGCCGGATACTGGAAATAGGCACGTTTATGGGATATAGCGCTATATGCCTGGCCGCAGGACTAAGGGAAGGCGGAGTGCTCCATACCATCGAGCTAAGGGACGAGGATGCAGATGTCGCCGAGGGGTATTTTCGCCGGAGTAATATGAATGGCCGGATAATACTGCACCGGGGTATTGCGTTAGAGATCATCCCGGCCTTACAAGAAGACTGGGATTTGGTTTTTATAGACGCGGACAAGGTCAATTATACGGAATACTATAAATTAGTATTGCCGCGATTGACACCCGGGGGACTGATCATAGCCGACAACGTGCTGTTTCATGGGAAGGTGCTGGAATCACCAGTTAACGACAAGAATGCCAAGGCAATACACGCTTTTAATGCGTATGTGGAAAAGGACGATACTGTTGAAAAACTAATGCTCACCATTCGGGATGGCTTGCTGTTCATCCGGAAAAAAATCAATGTGGGGCTTTCATGAAGGGAAAACAAATTCTATTCGGAGCATGGATCATCCTCAGCGGAGGGAGACTTTACGCCCAGAACAATCCTGACGTCATCAACTATATTAATGCATACAAATCGCTGGCAATCAGTGAAATGCAGCGGACGGGGGTGCCGGCTTCCATCACATTGGCCCAGGGTATCCACGAGAGCGAGGCCGGCAACAGCGACCTCGTAAAAAGGTCAAATAATCATTTTGGGATCAAGTGCAAGGACGACTGGACCGGGGAAAGGGTATACCACGATGACGATGCGCGGGGAGAATGTTTTCGCAGCTATCCCACCGCTGCCGGGTCATACAGGGACCATTCCGACTTTTTAAAAAAGGGCAGCCGGTATGCTTTTCTTTTCAACCTTGACCCTGCGGATTATGAAGCCTGGGCCACTGGGCTCCGCAAGGCCGGATATGCAACGAATGTCCGTTATTCCCAGATACTTATAAAATATATACAGGATTACAATCTGAACCAGTATTCGCTCATTGCCATGGGGAAGATGAAGCCTTCCGACGAGGTAGTGCTCACGGTACCAGGAAGTCCTTCACAACCGCTGACTGCCCTGAACCAGGGGCCTGCTGTGGTAGTGACCCCCGGCGCCGGAGGGGCCGTAGTGCAGCCGGCAGGAACAGGTAATCAGAAGATCTACCCCGAGGGGGAGTTCCAGATCAACCGCACCCGGGTCGTTTTTGTCAGGGCGGGAACCTCGCTGCTGGCCGTTGCCAACCAATATGAGCTGCAACTTGCACGGCTGTTGGAGTTCAACGACCTGAAGGAAGAGGATGTTGTAGTGAGAGACCAACTGCTCTTCCTGGCACGTAAGCGCAGGACGGGAACGATGGAGTTCCACATTGTACGAGAAGGGGAGACACTATATGACATATGCCAGGCTGAAGGGATGCGGTTCCAGGACCTGTTGGAAATGAATCAGCTGACGCCAGATGCGCAGCCGGCCGCGGGAGAAAAGATCTATCTGCAGTCGTCCGCGCCCACCCGTCCGGTGATAACCAAAACTGTTAACTGATAAATCAAAGAGGATGTCCATTGTCCGGGTACACGATAAGGAGTTCGAACCTTATTTAAGCGAGGAGTTGATAAAGAGTAAGATACGGGAGATTGCAGAGAGTATCAACCAGGATTATGCCGGGAAGATGCCTTTGTTTGTCGCCATTCTGAACGGGAGCTTTATGTTTGCGTCGGATCTGTTCAAGGCTATTTCCATCGAGGCTGAAATTTGTTTTATCAAACTGGCTTCTTATAAGGGAACAAAGTCATCCGGGCATGTGATCACTGCTATTGGACTGGATACAGACCTGATTGGAAGGCATGTGGTGATCATCGAGGATATCGTGGACACTGGCAAGACCTTGAGTGAGTTCTTACCGCAGTTGGAGCATATGCAGCCGGCCAGCCTGCGTATTGCAGCCCTGCTGCACAAGCCGGAGGCGACAGTGTATCCCATAAGCGTGGATTATCTGGGTTTTGCAGTGCCGAATAAGTTTCTGTTGGGGTATGGGCTGGATTATGATGGGTTGGGGCGGAATATCCCCTCCATCTATAAGCTGATAGAGTAGGGCAGGATTGGCCGGCGGCCGGCCATGGCGGGGAGGAGTGTACTTTAACAAAGTGATGCTTGACAAAGCCTGCAATTCGTAGTAATTTAAGAATCAAAATATCCCATTGAAAAATGTAGCCATTTTTGTTATTGGCTGTCTTTTGTTTCAATCCTCCCTGGGACAGTACTATTTGCGGGGTGAGATAAAGGATGAGAACAATAGCTACTTGCCAAATGTGAGAATACTGCTTCATTCCAGCGGGTATTTATATCATTCCGGGAGTTCCGGAGAGTTCGGGATACCTGTGTCACAACCCGGCGATTCGCTCACGCTGACAGCAGATGGATACCAGACCTCCACCATACATGTAGACGCCACCGAATATCAGCACCTTATACTAAAACTGTTGTATCACCCGCCGCCGGCGCCGAAGAAAAGGCTGCTGTCCCTGACAAAGGACTTGAAGGGAGGTGATTGGAAGGGCTGGACCGTAGGTAGCGAGACCTACAGCTCGCTGGTGGAAAATGCATTCGTTCCAGCGTCAAGATTTCCCGAGACGGGTTTTGCCCTCAATATCGACAAGGCCAGCTACAGCAATGTCCGGCGATTCCTGAACATGGGCAGCACCATACCGCCCGATGCCGTGCGTATCGAGGAGCTGTTGAACTATTTCAATTTTGGCTATAGCGAGCCACCCAGGGACAGCTGTTTTTCCATCTGGAGCAGCCTGTCGGAATGTCCCTGGAACCCGGAAGACCAGCTGCTGTTCGTAAAGGTTTGCGCCCGGAAGCTGGACCCTGCCAAGATACCACCCGCCAATCTCGTGTTCCTTATCGACGTATCCGGGTCCATGGACCTGCCCAATAAGCTACCCCTGTTGAAGTCCGCCTTTACCCTGCTGGTGAACAACCTGCGGGACATCGATACCGTCTCCATTGTCGTGTATGGCAGTACCGTAGGAGTCTGGCTGCCTCCTACTTCAGGCGCGGAAAAGAAAAAGATACAAAAGGCCATCGAGGATCTTTCTCCCGGAGGACCGACGCCTGGGGAGGCTGGTATCAGGGCCGCCTACCGGGTGGCCAAATCACAGTTCATCACAGGAGGAAACAACAGGGTGATCCTGGCCACGGATGGGGACTTCAACGTGGGAGAGACTTCGGAGGACGAGCTGGAAAAGCTGGTGGCCCTGCATAAGCAATGGGGTATCTATCTTACCTGTCTCGGGGTAGGTATGGGTAACTACAAGGATTCGAAGCTGGAGGTCCTGGCCAAGAAGGGGAATGGGAATTTTGCATACCTCGATGACGAGCGGGAGGCCGAGAAGGTGCTGGTACGTGAATTTACACAGACCGTATATGCCGTGGCAGATGACGCCTATCTGAACATAGCATTTAATTCCACGCTCGTAAAGGACTACAGGCTGATAGGGTTCGATAATAAGGTAAAGGTCCTCTCCGACAGCATGAATGAAGTGCAGGGTGGGGAAGTAGGATCGGGACATTCATTGCTGGCCTTGTTCGAGATCACTCCAACCGATGCCGACAGCGTCGATATCACGGATAAGGACAGGCTGGCAAGGGTTGTATTGAATTACAAGCTGCCCCATGATTCCGTAGTGAAGTCTACTGCTTATACCTGCTCTTCCGAAGTGACACCTTTTAATGAATTGCAGCCCTGCTATAGATTTGCTTCCTCCATCGCCTTGTTCGGAGGGCTCCTGAAGCGCTCGAAGTTTATCCCCAAGTCCGGCTGGAAGTCTGTGATTGGACTGGCGGAAAAATCCAGCGACCCCGAGGATGGGATACAGCAGGAATTTATCGGTCTCATCGAAAAGGCCCGTAAAATTTATGGGCGCGAGAAAAAGCGGAAGGTCGAAGAGTAAACAGGTCGTCACCCCCCGCCTTAACTGAACATCTCCCTTACCTTGTCGAAGAAGCTGCGTTCATTCTTATCCGGCTTGGGCTGGAAGTTGGGTGAATCACTGAGCTTTTCCAGGATCGCCTTTTCTTCCGGGGAGACATGCTGCGGTGTCCAGACATTGACATGTATCAGCTGGTCGCCTTTTTCGTAAGAATTGACGCCCGGGAAGCCCTTGCCTTTCAGACGGAATATCTTTCCACTTTGCGTGCCGGGTGGTATTTTGATCTTGGCCTTGCCATCGATGGTAGGAACTTCTGCATTCATGCCAAAGACTGCGTCCGAGAAAGATATATGGAGCTCATAGGCGACGTTGAGACCATCGCGGTGCAGCTCGGGATGTGATTCTTCTTCGATGAGGATGATGAGGTCGCCCGGCATGCCGCCTCTTTCTCCCGCATTGCCTCGTCCACCTACGCTGAGCTGCATACCTTCCTGTACGCCTGCGGGGATGTCGATGGTGACCGTTTCTTCGCCATACACCCGTCCTTCGCCCTTGCACACCGTACATTTGGAAGTGATGGTGGAACCCTCGCCATTACAGGTTGGGCAGGTGGTGACCGTTTGCATCTGGCCGAGGAAGGTGCTGGTGACTTTTCGTACCTGGCCGCTGCCGCCGCAGGTGGAGCATGTCTGTATGCTGCTCTTGTCCTTGGCGCCGCTGCCCGTGCAGGTATTGCAAGTAACGTATTTTTTTACCTTGATATTCTTGGTGACGCCCTTGGCTATCTCTTCATAATTGAGCTTGATCTTTACCCGGAGATTGCTGCCTCTCACACCGCGTGCGCGGGAGCCGCCTCCACCACGCCGGCCGCCTCCGAAGAAGCTGCCGAAGAGATCGTCCCCGAAGATGTCCCCAAACTGGCTGAATATATCCTCCATGTTGGGGTTGCCGTTAAATCCGCGACCATTGCCGGATACGCCCGCATGGCCATAGCGGTCGTACTGCCCCTTTTTGTCCGCATCGCTCAATACCTCGTATGCTTCGGCTGCCTCCTTGAATTTTTCTTCTGCGGCTTTGTCACCAGGGTTGCGGTCAGGGTGGTATTGCATGGCTACCTTACGGTATGCCTTTTTGATCTCGTCGGCGGATGAACTTTTTGTGACGCCGAGTATTTCATAATAATCTCTCTTTGTAGACATAAGTAGAAACTCTATTTTAGTGTGCCGGGAACGGCATTTTATTTGCCAACCACCACTTTGGCAAATCGTATGATCTTATCGTTGAGATAATAGCCTTTCTGTACTTCGTCGATGACCTTGCCTTTTAACGTCGAGTCCTGCACGGGTATTTCCGTGATGGCTTCATGCTTTTCCACGTCGAAGTCTGTATGAATGCTCTTCATGGGTTTTAGACCTTTGGCCTGAAGGGTAGCCCGCAGCTTGTTGAATACCAGCTGGACCCCTTCCTTGATCTGATCGATGTTTTCGGCGCTTTGTAATTGTTTTTCAGCCCTTTCGCAGTCATCCAATACGTCCAGGAGGGAAGTAATGACCTCCTTGCCGGCCGTTTGGCGTATTTCCAGGTTCTCCCGGGCGCTGCGTTTTCTGAAATTGTCGAACTCGGCGAACAGGCGGAGATACTTATCTTTCTGATCCTGAACTTCCTGCTTTAGTTTTTCCACTTCATCCTCCAATCCCACACTGTCGTTGAGATGGGTGGTACCTGCGACATTTTCGTCCGTATTCATGTCTTCCATATCGTTGTTGATGTCTTCTATATTCATACTCATGTAAAAATTGGCACAAAGGTAAGGTAGTCAAAAGTTTTGCCAAGCAATGATCAGAGACAAATTGTCTGGTAATTTCTTTTTTACTGACAGCATCGGCGTAAAAGCTAAATTTGTTGCAATAGGTTTTAATCGGGCAAAGTGGTCCGATAGACCTTGCTTTATTTAATCGAATGGGTATTAGTTCCTTAAACACAGACCAACTGGAAGAATCCTGGCAGAAGTCCCTGGAAGGGGACACGGAGGCCTTCCACCGTATCCACCGGGAACTATTCCAGGGTTTGTTCAATTATTCCCTGAAGTTATTGGAGGACAATGCGCTCGCAGGGGACGCGGTACAGGAGCTTTTTATTAAAATATGGATAAAAAGGTCCTCGATCGGTGGACTTAGAAATGTGAAATCCTATTTTTTTACAGCCCTTCGTCGTCAGATCCTCAACCAGTTGCGTAACCTGCGGCTCCGGGAGCTGAAAATAGGCGATATCCCCCAGCCGGACATCGATTTTTCACCGGAGGAGATCGTGATCCGCAAAGAAGAATATGGGTCGTTGCAAGGCAGGATCGTCGAGTTGTTGAATGAGTTGCCACAGCGTCAGAAAGAGGTGATCTACCTCCATTATTTCGAAAATATGGATTATACCCAGATCGCGGAAGTTATGGGTATTCGTTATCAATCCGTTTTAAATCTCACTCAAAAGGCCCTGCAAAAGCTGCGGTCTGCCAATCTGCTGACGATCTTTCTGCTGTTGCTGCTGGAAAAGACCAGATAGACTCCATCCCCTGGGTCGCCCCTTCAAAAGGATGGCCCCTCAAATTTTTTTAGCCCCCTTTGAATTTTTTTAAAAAGAGAGAGTATGAAAGTAAAGTTCATGTGTCTTTTCCAGAAAAAGGCTTCATGGACCAACAGCAGCATCCCTTTGGCGACGAAGAACTTCCATTTGAATTCCGGCACAAGCCCGTGGACGAACAATTACAACAGGACAACTGGAGGGGGGTAGAAGAAGCTATCCGCCAGCCGGAAGAAGTCCAGGTAAGACGACTTTCCTGGTTACCTGCATCTTTGGCGGCGGCCTCATTGATACTGGTCGTTGTCGGGATATGGTGGGTGGAAACCCGCACCGGAACACCCCTGATGAGCATGGAAAAGACGAGTTATGGCGAAATAAAGACTATTCTGTTACCAGATAGCTCCGTGGTGATGCTGAATGGCAATTCCTCCCTCCGGATGTTGCAGCAATGGGGGGCGGGTGACAACCGTGAAGTCTGGCTGGACGGCGAGGCTTATTTCCAGGTGCAGAAACAGCATGCCGCAAGAAAAGGATTTGTCGTGCATACCAAACAGGTGGATGTAGAGGTGCTGGGCACCAAATTCAACGTCAATACACGAAGACTGCAATCCATCGTATCGCTGGAGGAGGGAAAAGTGCGGCTGTCTGTACATGGTGAAGTATCCATGGTGAACAAAGACTCATCCATCGTAATGCGCCCCGGCCAGACAGTGGTGGTGGATGCATCCAGCATGCCGAAAGTCAACGAAGAAAGGAATGTCACGGCGCATTCCGGATGGACCAAAAATGAATTTCATTTCGACAACACCTCCCTGGCCGAGATCGCACGGCTCATGGAAGATACTTATGGTTACAAGATGACAGTAGCGGATACCTCCTTATGGCGACTGTCCATCTCCGGCGATCTGCGGGCTTCCAATATACAGGAATTGATAAAAGTGCTGGAAGTGACATTGAAGACCACCATGCGCATCGACAGAGAAAGAAAGACCATTTATGTGACGAGACCCTGACCAGAATAAACTTTTTATATACGCGTCGTAAGACGTTGTGACGATTCAAAGCTAAAACATGCTATATGAGAAATCATGACTACACATGTAAATTCGTTTTCTTTATCCTGCTGTTCATGGGATGCAGCAATTTCATGAATGCCCGTTCGCAGACGGGTACATGGCTGGTGTCCTATGCACAGGTCGCTGCTCCGCCGGCAGACCCCGACCAGGCCCGCGCTATTTCCAGCATCCTGTCGGACGCAAGAAAGACATTCGACGTGGATTTTATCTATGAGTCGAAGATCCTGCCCGATGTGAAGCTGGTGATGGACATCGACAGGTTCAAACACGTCGAGGATTTTCTTACCGAGCTGCTGAGGCCTTATAACCTTAAGTTCAGGAAGATGTTTACCAGGGCCTATGTGATCTATTCCAACAACACAGAGCTCAAGCGACTGATGACCATCGTTGGTCACGGAGAAAGTATCCCCGATGAGATATTGCACGCAAGGGGCGCAAAGGAAATTCCCCCCATCGTCATCACCGGACGTATCATGGACGAGAAGGCCACGCCGCTTGAAGGAGTGAGCGTTGTCATAAGAGGCGCCAACAGGGGCACTGTCACGGACAAGGCCGGCAATTTTCGCCTGGAAGTGCCGGATGAAAGATCGGTTCTTCTCATTTCACTCATAGGGTATCAGACCAGGGAGGTGACGGTGGGCAGCCAGACAAATTTCCAGCTGGCGCTGGTATCCCAGTCCCAATCCCTGAATGATGTCGTGGTGGTGGGTTATGGCACACAAAAGAAAAGCGTAGTCACCGGCGCTATCTCCAGCGTAAAATCCAGCGACCTGGAGAATATGCCTGTATACAGGCTCGAGCAGTCGCTGCAGGGGCGCACATCCGGATTGACGATCGCCGCCAGCTCAGGGCAGCCCGGTTCCAGCTCCACTGTGAGGATACGGGGTACAACCTCTATCGGCAACAGCGATCCGTTGTATGTGGTGGATGGAGTACCTGTCGATGTGGGCGGTATCGATTACCTGAACCAGTCCGATATCGAGAGCATAGAAGTATTGAAGGATGCGGCTTCCGCCGCCATTTATGGAACGCGCGCCGCCAGCGGCGTTATCCTGGTCACCACCAAGAAAGGCAAGGCAGGGACCATGCGGCTGAATTATAATGGCTACTATGGAACACAGGCCCCGGCCAGAAAATTGCACCTGCTCAACGCCACTCAATATGCTACGCTGCGGAATGAATCTTCCATTGCAGGGGGCGGGGGCATTCTGTTCCCTGATCCTGCGTCTTTGGGTAAGGGCACGAACTGGCAGGACGCCATCTTTTCTAACAGCGCGAAGATCCAGGATCACGAGCTGAGCCTGAGCGGAGGCGGTGATAAATCGACTTATTATGGATCATTCGGATATTTTGACCAGACAGGTATCGTTGCTTCACCCATTTCTTATTACAAACGGCTGACAGCCCGTTTTAACGCGACGCATAAAATGAAGAGCTGGCTCACTTTCGGGCAGAACATCGGGTATTCCCATATCAAGGCCCAGGGCCTGGGTAACACCAATGGCGAGTATGGCGGCCCACTGAGCTCGGCTATCAACTTAGACCCGCTGACGCCTTTTGTCATCACAGACCCGGCAGTCCTGGCGGACCCTACAAAACCTTATAGTTCCAAGCCGGTGATCAGAGATGGCCAGGGCCGCCCTTATGCCATTTCCGATTATGTAGGGCAGGAAGAAACGAATCCACTGGCTTATATAAAGACGCAGCAGGGGTATGGCTGGTCGGATAATATCGTGGGTGATGCGTATTTGGAAGTTGAGCCCATCAAGGGGCTGAAAGTCCGGAGCGACATCGGTACAAAGCTGGCTTTTTGGGGCAGTGAGAGCTTTACCCCCATTTACTATCTCAATGGATCGTCCGGCAATCCTATAACCTCTTTTTACCGGGAGAACAACAAAGGGTTTACCTACAACTGGGAAAATACGGCCTCGTATACCCGTAGTTTCGGGGAGCATAATTTCACGGTACTGGTGGGCACCAGCGCTTACAAGGCGATGGCCAACGGGCTCAACGGCACGTACAAGAATATGCCGGTGAACAATTTGAATGATGCTTCTCTCTCCTATAGCCTGGCTAATACGAATAAGATCGCCGGAGGCTTTGACGATCCTGATCACACCATCAGTTCGATGTTTGCGCGGCTGACCTATAATTTCTCTGAAAAATACCTGTTCACCGGCATAGTACGCCGCGATGGCTCCTCCCGGTTTGGCAGCGATCACAAGTATGGTTATTTCCCTTCCGCCAGTGTGGGCTGGGTAGCTTCACGGGAAGATTTCTGGCCGGTGAACACTGCCGTGACTTTTTTAAAGATCCGGGGGTCTTATGGGGTGACAGGCAACGATAATATTGGGGATTTCAAATACGTCTCCACCGTCAGCGGCGGCCGCAACTATACCTTCGGCAACAACAGCTACAACATTGGTTACAGCCCCGATGCGCCGGCCAATCCTGCCCTGAAATGGGAGCAGACCTCACAGGCCAATGTCGGCTTTGACGCCGTGCTGTTCAAAGACATCACGGTTGGTTTCGATGTGTACAATAAGAAGACGAAGGGTATATTGCAGACTATCCAGCTGCCGGGCTATGTGGGCGCTACAGGGTCGCCCTGGGGTAATGTGGCCGACATGTCCAATAAGGGCATCGAGCTGGAGCTGGGATATACGAGGAAGTTCGGGGAAGTGAATGTCAGCGCGAGAGGAAATGTCTCTTACCTGCAGAACAGGGTAACGAACATCGGACCCCAGCCCTACCTGGACGGAGCACACCTGGCGTCGACTGCGCTGGAGCTGAGCCGTACCATGCCAGGCTATGCTATTGGCTCCTTCTATGGATTTAAGACGCTTGGCATCTTCCAGACACAGGCCGAAATCAACAATTATCTCAATAAGGATGGCAAGATGATACAGCCCAACGCGAAGCCCGGCGATTTCAAATGGGCCGATATCACAGGCGACGGACAGATCACCAATGACGACCGGACCTTTATCGGGGACCCTACTCCCAAATGGGCTTTTGGTTTCACAGTCTCGGCCGCCTGGAAGGGTTTCGATATCCTCGTTTTCGGGCAGGGTGCTGCCGGCAACCAGATCTACCAGGGACTCCGCCGCCTGGACATTCCAAAGGCCAATTACACCACGGCAGCCCTGGACAGGTGGACAGGACCCGGGACCTCTAACAATTTTCCCCGGCTGATAGACGGCGACCCGAATGGCAATTTCAGCAGGCCATCTCCTTTCTATCTTTCCAACGGCTCGTATATGCGGATCAAGACCCTGCAGATAGGATATAACCTGCCGCACAATGTGACGGACAGGGCCGGCTTGCAGAAAGTCCGCGTATATGTCAGCGGGAATAACCTGGTGACCTTTACGAAATATACTGGTTTTGACCCTGAGATCGGGGGCAGCAGCTATGGCATCGACAGGGGCATCTATCCTCAGGCGCGGTCATTCACAGTGGGATTAAATGTTGGACTCTAACGATTAAAAAGCATTTAATATGAAGACAAAGATATTTTTCTATACAGCGGCTTTTTCGGTGGTGTTGCTCTCGAACACCGCCTGTAAGAAAAGTTTCCTGGACGTAAAACCCAAGGGAACGAGCCTGGAGGACAACTATTATCAGAGCCCCGACCAGGCATTTGCCGGAATGGTAGCGGCGTACAACCCCCTGGGATGGACCGTGGCGGGCACGTATTGCGCGAAGACGGTGGTCATGAACCTGGCTTCGGACGATTGTTACGCGGGCGGCGGCAGCTCCTCCGACGTACAAGGCTTCCAGGACTGGAACGACTATAAGATCTCACCGGCTACGCCCAATCTCCCGGCCGACATGTGGAGCAGGAACTTTACAGGCGTCTACAGAACGAATGTGATGCTGGAGAAGGTGCCGGGCGTGCCGGGACTCAGTGACGCCGATAAGGCCAGGTACATCGCCGAAATGAAATTTCTCCGAGCCTATTATTACTTCGACCTCGTGCGGCTGTTCGGCAATGTGCCGTTGATATTAAAGTCGCTGTCCGCAGCCGAGATCTATACCCAGGTACAGGCCAAGCCGGCGGATGTCTATGCGCAGATCGAGAAGGACCTGAAGGATGCTATTCCCAACCTGCCCGGCACTGTACCGTCTACGGAGAATGGCCGCGTGACAAAGGCGGCAGGGCAGGCCTTGTTAGGTAAAGTGATCCTTTATCAGAACAACAATTCGCGTATGCAGGAGGCTGCAGGCTATTTCGAACAGGTCAACAGCAATCCCAGCTATCATCTTCTGACTAATTTCGGGGACATCTTCCGTCCGGATAATAAGTTCAATGCCGAATCCATCTTCGAGATCTATCATACCTCCGCCGCGGGCAAGGGATGGGGCAACTGGCCGAACTTCGACGGGAATGTGGGAGTACAGATGGTCGGCCCCCGCGGGTACAGCGGACCGATCTATGAATCCAATAACTCGGGTTGGGGCTTTAACCCTATTACGACGCAGCTGGTGACGGCCCTGCAAGGGGACCCTCGTTACCCTTTTACTGCTGCGAACATCGATAGCATGCGGAGGGCGGGAGCAGCAAAGTATGACACTACCGGCTACCAGAATACAGGGTATTTCATACAAAAGTTTGCGCCTTTAGCTCAGTTCGAAGGTAAGATTGGGGACATCCCCCTGAACTGGCCGAATGATGACATCGAGATACGCCTGGCCGACACCTACCTGATGGAGTCCGAGGCCCTGGTGCGGGGTGGGGGTGATGCTTCCAAGGCACAATCTTATCTCGATCAGGTACGGGCAAGAGTAGGGCTGCCTTCTGTGCCCGCCACGCTGGATAATATTTATAACGAGCGGAGATTGGAGCTGGCCACCGAGGGACACCGGTGGTTTGATCTGGTGCGGACGGGGAAGGCGGCGACGGTCCTGGCCTTCAAAGGCTTTCAGGCTGGCAAGAACGAACTCCTGCCCATTCCCCTTAACGAGCTCAAGGGCACCAAATTGGTACAGAACCCCGGATACAATTAATCTTTAAACAACGCCATATGAATAATAGAGTAATAATATTTTTAGCCATCTGGTGCATGGTAGGCTGCAAGCCGGATAATGCCGTACCCGATCAGGGACAGAAGCCCAAGGCAGCTTTTACCGTAACCCCCATTGCGGGTAAGACCAACATGTACCTGTTGACGGCCACTACATCCGGCTCCTTTGTATTCAAGTGGGATGTAGGGGATGGTTCGAATCCGGTGATCGGCGCCCAGACAGATACAGCCTATTATCCTTCGAAGGGCTCTTATACGGTGAGGTTGATCGTGGTGACCAAAGGCGGCTATGACAGCACCTCCCAGACCATCCAGGTGGCCAGTGACGATCCCAATGGCTGTTTTGGCAATAAGGCTTTTCTGACAGGCTGCGCAACGAGGACCTGGATCCTGGATCCGAATGCAGGCGCCTTGTGGGTGGGACCCAACGACCATAGCGCCACCTGGTGGGCCAATTCGGCATCGGATGTTACGGCCAGGGCCTGCCAGTTCAACGATGAATACAGTTTTTCCAAGGACGGGACCTTTACCTTCGACAATAAAGGCGATATGTGGGTGGACAATGACAGCGGCATCGATCCCTATCCGTCCGATATTCTCAACAACACCGGCGCCAAATCCGGCTGCTACGCCTGGTCCCTTATCAATCCCAACTATGCCGCCTGGGGCTCCGGCAGCCACACGTTTACCGTTACCGGCAGTACGCTGACGGTGATAGGCAAGGGCGCATTCATGGGACTCTATAAGGTTGGCGATGCGGGCACCACGCCTGTGCCGGACAACCAGGTCACCTATACGATAACTTCGATCACGGATTCCCGCCTGGTGATCCAGAAACAGTACAGCTGGGGGGGATGGCAATTTACCTTTGTAGCAAAAAATTAATCATGAAGACCAATTTATCCGTAACCGACTTTCTCCTTTTACTAATGGTATTCATCGGTGGTACGGCCTGTTCGAAGAGCAGCGGCAACAAGAGCGCGGGCCCGTTGCCGAGTGCGAGGATCAGTGATGTAAGCCAGGCGCGGCAGCACACCGCATCCGCCTTCCGCTTTTATGTAGACCTCAGCGCTGCATCCACCCAGTCCGTCACGGTGAATTATTCCACCGTGGCCGGCACCGCCAAAGAAACCACTGACTACACCGCCGTCAGCGGCACGCTGACTTTCCAGGCCGGGCAGACGGAATTATACATCGATGTTCCGGTGACAGGGGACAGCCTGCGGAAGGCCGACCAGCAATTCTATGTTCAGCTCAACAATCCGGTAAACTGTACACTGGGCGTCGCTAAAGCCACCGGCACATTGGGCAATGCGGACGGTACCTATCTACCCACCGATGGGGCTGGATATTCGACTCCGCTGGCCTATCCCGGTTATAACCTCGTATGGCATGACGAGTTCGACGGCAGTGCCCTGAACACATCGGATTGGAATTACGAGCAGGGCGGCAGCGGCTGGGGCAATCATGAATTGGAGAATTATACCAACAGACAGCAGAATGTGTTCGTCTCCGCCGGTAACCTGATCATCGAAGCCCGGCAAGAATCCTTTGGCGGCAGCAATTATACATCTGGACGGCTGACCACCTATGGCAAGCAGCAATTCACCTATGGCCGTATCGATATCAGGGCTAAGCTCCCCGTGTCGAAGGGAATGTGGCCCGCCTTGTGGATGCTGGGCTCGAATATTTCCACGGTACCCTGGCCCGCCTGCGGCGAGACGGATATCATGGAGCTTATCGGTACCTATCCCAGCCGGGTCGTGGGTTCGATGCACTGGAAACAGCAGGATGGATCGACAGGCACATTTAACAATGCGTACAATCTGTCCAGCCAGGATTTTTCCCAGCAGTTTCATGTCTTTAGTATTATCTGGAAGCAGGACAGCCTGCAATTCCTGGTGGACGATAATGTGTATGTAAATGGGAGCACCGGCAATGTCACTTCCGGTACTTATCCTTTCAATAGCCCTTTTTTCTTTATATTTAACGTGGCGGTGGGAGGGGATTGGCCCGGCTCCCCGGACGGTACGACCGTGTTCCCTCAGCGGATGTTTGTGGATTATGTGAGGGTGTTTCAATAAATTACCTGCATGAGAGCTTTTGTGAAGATATTACCAGCCTTTGTTTTTTCGACAGTCATTTTATATAGCTGCAGCAAAAAAGGGGACTCGTCCACGCCCGTTACACCACCGCCCCCCGTGCAAAACGGCCCTGACATCGGCTTCTATCTTACCAAGGCCGATGGGAGCGTTCTTTTCCAGCAACAGGCCAGTCTGACCTTCAAGACCGCCTCACCCACCGGACCCATCATCACCGTGGACAGCACAAAGACCTATCAGACCATCGATGGCTTTGGATATTGTCTCACCGGGGGTAGCGCCACTCTGATCAACCATATGTCCGCCGGGGACAGACAGTCCCTGCTCTCCGAGCTTTTTGGCACTGACGGTGCTCACCTTGGCGTGAGCTATCTCCGTGTGAGCATCGGCGCATCCGACCTCAGCGACAGAGTTTTTTCCTATGACGACAGCGGCACCGCCGCCAACCCCGACACCAACCTCGTTCATTTCGACCTTGGTGAGGACAAGACAGATCTCATCCCCGTGCTGCAGCAGATACTTACGCTGGCGCCCAATATAAAGATCCTGGCCTCGCCCTGGTCAGCACCCGTCTGGATGAAGGATAATGACACCAGCGTCGCAGGGACCCTGCAACCCCAATACTACAAGGTCTATGCGCAGTATTTTGTAAAGTATATACAGGCCATGAAGGCGCTGGGTATTACCATCGATGCCATCACGCCGCAGAATGAGCCGCAGAACCCCTATAACAATCCCAGCATGGTGCTGTCCTCGGCACAAGAGGCGGATTTTATAAAAAATTCGCTCGGACCCGCCTTGCAGACCGCGGGCCTTTCCACCAAGATCATTTGCTGGGATCACAACTGCGATCAGTATAGCTATCCGGAGGACATATTGAAAGATGCCGCAGCGGCCGCGTTTGTGGATGGTTCTGCCTTCCATCTTTATGCCGGTGATATCAGCGCCCTGAGCACCGTACACAATGACTACCCCAATAAGAATATCTACTTCACTGAGCAGTATGTGGGAGGACCCAGCAATTTCGGAGGGGACTTCGACTGGCATGTCCGGAACCTGATCATCGGCGCGTCCCGTAACTGGAGCCGTAATGTGCTGGAATGGAACCTGGCCGCCGATCCGAACTACAACCCCCATACCCCCGGAGGCTGCAGCAATTGTCTGGGAGCCCTGACCATTGCATCGACAGGGACGCTGGTGAGCCGCAACACTGCCTACTATATTATTGCACACGCTAGCAAATTCGTGCGGCCCGGCAGCCTGCGGATTGATTCGAATGTACCGGGCACCATGAGAAATGTGGCCTTCCTCACTCCCGACGGAAAGAAAGTGCTCATTGCGATGAATGACAGCGGCTCCCCACAGACCTTCAACATCGCTTATAAATCCTGGTATGTCCAGCTGGCGCTAGGCGCCGGCGATGTAGGGACCTTTGTCTGGTAGGCCGCCCGCCCCTGTGGGGCCGATGTCGTATATTTGCACCCCATGACAAAAGTTATTCTGAAGAAAAAGATCAGCCGTAGGATTGAGAGCGGTCACCCGTGGATATTTGCCAATGAAGTGCATGCCGTAGAAGGCGATGTAGCCGGCGGCGAGACTGTGGACGTGTATACGCATGACAAGAAATTTATGGGCAGAGGCTATATCAATCCTCAATCCCAGATATTGGTGCGACTGCTCACCCGGGATAAGTCCGAGACCATCGACGATGCATTTTTCTTCAATAAGCTGAAAGAAGCATGGGAATACAGACAGCGGCTGGGTTATACCGAGAACTGCCGTCTTGTATTTGGCGAGGCGGATTATCTTCCCGCCCTGATCATCGACAAGTTTTCCGATTACTTTGTATTGCAGACCCTGGCATTGGGTATGGACAAGTGGAAGCCCGCCATAGTGCAGGCATTGGAAAAGCTGTTCAGCCCGAAGGGTATCTATGAGCGGAACGATGTGCCCGTACGCGAACTGGAGGGCATGCCACAGCAAAAGGGTTTTTTGTCAGCTCCTTTCGACACGCAGATCATCATCAATGAGAATGGCCTCCGGATGCATGTGGATCTGGAGAGTGGACAAAAGACAGGCTATTTCCTGGACCAGCATGACAACCGCCGCGCTATTCAGCATATTGTCAAAGGGGCGGATGTGTTGGGCGCCTTTTGCTATACCGGCAGCTTCGAGACACATGCCGGCTGGTATGGCGCCAAGTCCGTGCTTGGGTTGGATATCTCAGAGAATGCCGTGGCGCAGGCACGTCGCAATGCGGCGCTCAATGGGCTGGAGAATATCTGCACCTACCAGGCTGTGAATGCCTTTGATGTCTTAAAGCAATGGAGTAAGGACGGGAGGCAGTACGATGTAGTGATGCTGGACCCGCCGGCATTTACCAAAAGCCGCGAGACGATCCAAAAAGCCATCACCGGCTATAAAGAGATCAATTTGAGGGGTATGAAGCTGGTGAAGAAAGGGGGATTCCTGGTAACCTCCTCTTGTACCAATCTCGTACAGCCCGAGCTTTTCCTGGAGACGATACAAATGGCGGCCAAAGATGCACGCAGAAAGCTGCGCCAGGTGACCTTCCAGGCGCAGGCCAGCGATCATCCTATCATCGAAGGATGGGAGAATACGAATTATCTTAAATTCCTCATTGTGCAGGTATTGTAGATTACCCGGGAGCCGCGCGATTGGTGGAAAGGAGATTATTTATTGACCTGGAAGGTACCGGATTCGGTGACTCTGCCGTTGGCATCCTTTAGCTGGAAGATATAAAGACCCCGTACAAAATCGCTGAGGTTGACTACTGTCTTGGGGGAGACGTCTGCTACGTCCTTTACTTTTCTACCGAGGAAATTGAATATTTGGAGAGTATAGGTCTTACTTGTTTCTCTGGTGACCTCGAAAGTGATAAAAGAGACGGCCGGGTTGGGATAGAACTTGACAATTTTTGGCTCCGGGTCAGGCATAGGACCTCTGGCCTGGCTATTTGCCTGGGTGGAAGTCAGTAGAATAATGGATAAAAAGATGTAAAAAATCCTCATTCACTAGCCTGTTTTACATATGGTGACAAAATAATCCTTTTCATTCAAAGATACAAATTGCCGGCCAGAAAATTTGCTAAATTTTTGTTATTGAATGGGTTATGTGTCTATTGATTTTCAATTACTTAAGCTCCGACAGGGTCTTTTGGATCTGACTGAAGTTGGGGAGATCTGTGGCAGCTTCGAGGACCTCTGCGTAGCGAATAATCCCCATTGCATCGACGATAAAGGCAGATCTTTTAGACACCCCATGCATGTCGAATACAAAAGTATCGTAGAGGCAGTCATATTCTTTGGAGACTTCCTTGTTGAAATCGCTGAGCAGGGGGAAATTCAGCTGTTGGTCGTCCTTATACCGGGCCAGGGTGAAGAGGGAGTCTACGCTGATACCGAGCACCTGGGCGTTGACCTGGTCATAGAGGGCGATATTGTCGCGCATGCTGCAAAGTTCCTTGGTGCAGGTGCCAGTGAAGGCCTGGGGGAAGAAGAGGATGAGAACATTTTTGCCTTTGAAATCGTCCAAACTCACCTTTTTCTTTTCGGAATCATAGAGGCTGAATTTGGGTGCTGGCTTTCCGACTTGAACTGCTGACATAGCGATAAAATTTTTTCAGGTGATGCTTTTTTTTCAGGATGTTCTGCGAATCTACGTTAAAATTTCGGGCATAGTACACGGTACTTGTTGGAATTTTCCCTGTCGAGAAATCCTATATACGATATCGATAGCTCGAAGCCACCCCGGCCCTGGCTTACTGTCTTGAGCTCCGAGACATTGACGTCATAGCTGAGGGCGATGGCCAGGGAGTGTGTCTCCAGTTTGATCACCGGGATGAGTGCGTCCTTCCAGCGAAGGAAGCTGCCCACGCTGAAGGTGTTGTAGGAGTTTTCGGGATCGTCGCCCAACTTGTAGGAAAAGAGTGCGCCGCCGATGGTTTCATGTGAAGGCCCCTGATGACTGTAGTCTGCCTGGATATTGAAGTAGGAGAATTCGTTGATGGTAAGTTTCATTCCTCCGGAGAAGACATACTTAGGGTCCAGCTCGATGGAGGGATTCTTGTAAAAGGAATTTTTCGGTCGATTGACATGGTGCAGGGCCGCGCCGAAGAAGAGAGTATTGCTGTTGTTCTCTCCAAAGGTGGTGTTGAAACTTAGCCCCAGGCTGCCGTCCAGGTACCGGATCGTGGGGGTAAAGATCGTTTCCCCATCGGGCAGGGCCGGATCATAGGCCGTACCATTATATTGACTGTTGGTGGTGATCTTGGACCGGTCGATCGTCTTTTGTACGATGCCTCCCAAGAATCCAAGGGAAAGGTACATCGGGTGATCATTGCTGAGAGATTTGTGATAGTTCAGCGCCGGCAGCAGTTCCGTGGTAGTCAGGGCGGCGGAGCCGGCCTTATCAACGAGCATTTGCAGACCCACCGTGAGGAAGTCATCACCCTTGCCGATAGGCATTTTATATTCTCCGTTGAGCGATCCGGTGCGATAGGCGTTGGTGAAGCTGTTCCACTGGTCGTGGAATACGGCCTGTATCCTATAGTCTCCCGTGAAAATACCGGCCAGCGAAGGGTTCCGCAGAAGGGGCGCTTCGAAGAACTGGGAGAAATGGATATCCTGTGCGGTCGTCTTTTGGAGACACAGGGTGGATGCCGCCATGCTCAGGATGAAGATCTTCGTATATAGGTAGTTTTTCAAATTGTTCGGGTGTTTAACGTATCAAAGTAACATCTCCATGCAATGCTATGACCTGTGCATTGTTACAAACGACCTCGATGATATATACATACACATCAGCCGGGGCGGGTCTGCCGCTCGTAGTCCCATCCCATCCATTGGATGCCGTATTGGGCGGAAAATCCTTTCTTTCGAATATCAGCTGTCCCCAGCGATTGAATATACGCATGGACTGTATGTTGTACAGCCCTTTCCCTCTCGGATAGAAGACGTCGTTGACGCCATCGTTGTTGGGGGAGAAGGTATTGGGGATGAAATAGCTTTGATCTGAACAAATAGGCTTTACCAGTATAGTGTCCGTATTGACACAATTGTTGGCGTCCGTCACCCGCACGATATAGGTCGTATTGAAGGTCGGGTTAGCCACCGGGTTAGGGCAATCCGTGCAGTCCAGGTAACTGCCCGGTGACCACGCATAGGTGGTGATGTTGGGGCTGTACGTAAAGGGAAGGGTAACGGGGATGCCTACCGGTGTGGTAAGGACCTTGGGGCCTTTTATCTCCGGCAGCGGATTGATCAGCACCGGCTGGGAGATGGTATCCGAACAGCCAAAGGCGACAGCCGTCTTCAGATGGGCGGTAAGGGGGTCCGGAGGGAAGTTCAGACGCGGGTTTTGATCCAGTGATGTGGCGCCGCTGGTAAAGTTCCATGACCAGATGATGCTGTCCGGGTTGGGTGTCGTCAGGCTGCCGTGGAATTGAATAGGCCCTGTGCAGTAAGGTCCGTCGGACGTGATCTGGGGATGAGGTGTCTGCCAGACATGGATCGTGTCAGTATAGGCCTCCACACAGCTGTTCGTAGTGACCTGTATGCTGGCGGTGAGTAACCCCAGCTTGCTATAATAATGTTGCTGGTCCAGTAGCGGGTCGTCCGGCGCGCCGGTAGGCGTACCCGTCACCGTGGGGCTGCCGTCGCCAAAGTCCCAGGTCAGGCTCTTGATGCCATCGTTGCTGGGTATGGGGTAGATGCTGTGGAATTCGACCGTGGCCGTATCGCAGAACGCTTTAGGGGTCCTGCTGAAGAAAGGCGTCGCTCCAAGCACCTTTATGGCGCCGTTGGCATAGCCCACGATACAGCCCGTACTGTCCTGCATGCCGATCGCGGGATTATAGGTAGCGGGAAGATTGTATAAATGGGTAAGGGTCGTCATGCCCGAAGAATCCACTATGCCGTCTCCGAAATAGAGGGCGAACTTCGTATAGGGCGCTGGCGTCAGTTGAAAAGAAGCTCTTACAGAGTCGCAATTCGAAATAGGGCTGTATAAAAGCTTGGTGACGGCATTTGGGTCATAGACATATACATTCCGCGTGGCGGAATCGCGACAGCCTCCTGCATTCTGCAGCACCAGCTTTGCCGTGTATGCATAGGTGGGCGCAGGGCCAAAGGCATTATAAAAATGGAATGTCGTATCCAATGTGGACGTAATGCCGTCGCCGAAGTCCCAGTACAGGCTGTCGTAGTATTTACCCGTCGGCGTGAACATAGCCTCAAGCGGAAAGCAAATAGCTGTGCTGTCCTGCAACGTAAAGGAGGCTATCGGCTTTTCGATATGGATATATTTGGGCATGACCACCGAGTCGACGCAGCCAGTAGCGTCGGTGATCTTTAATTTGACATCGTGGTATTGGTCATTGGCCGTGTAAGTATGGGATGGGTTTGAAGCTGTGGAGGTATTGCCGTCGCCAAAATCCCAGCTATAGACGAGTCCATTGCCTTTTGAGGTGTCGATAAAGTTCAGAACTGCATTCGGGCAATAGAGCGTGTCCGTCGTGCGAAAGCCCGCCCTGGGCGATGTGATCTTCACCGCAGCCCGGTTTGTTGCCGTGTCTGTACATCCTTTATTGTCCCGGATGATAAGAGTGACGTCATAGGTACCGGTGTCCGTATATTGGTGGACAAAGGGCGGAGCGGTATACTGTTGGGCGCTGAAGTCTCCATATCTAAATGTCCATGAGGATATACTGTTGTTCCGGAAGGGGACCGACTGATCGGTCATGGTGATCGGGCTGTTCCGGCAGGCCCCTGTGGGGTTGGCGGCGAATTTTGCCGTGGGGCCCGTGATCAGGATATTGCCGGGGGCGGAGGAGTAGTAGCACCCGCTGACATCTTTTACTGTCAGTATAATGGCGTGATTGCCCGTATCCGGGACGCTGACCCTGATGGAGGACGTGTCAGTGATATAGGTGGCCGTACCAATCTGCCAGGAGTATTGGACAAGATTCGTAGAGTCCGTTGTGGACTGGATCTTGAAGGGCCTGTAGCGGCAGGTGTCCGTGGGTGTGACCTTGAAGGTAGGTACAAGAGGCGTAAGGTCGAGGACGGTGGTGGCGGTGTCGGTACAATCCCCGTTGGAGACAATATACTGGACGGTGTATGTGCCGACTCCGCTTGCGGAATAGTCGTGTACAGGATTGGTAGGCGCACTGCTTGTGAAGGTGGCGCCATCCCCAAAGATCCATTTATAGGATAGGGGAGGCTTGGCAGGATAATATTTGGACGTATCGTAAAACGAAACATTTGTTCGGTTGTTGCAATCTATCTTAAAGGAAAATCCTGCCACCGGTCCGTTGACAAAGACTGTCTTTTTATCAGTATAGCTAAGCGTACAGCCATGATTGGTGACTTTGAGTGTGACATCAAAGTAGCCTGTATCGCGGAATCTATGCATGGTGATAGGGCCGATCTGGCTTGTGTCCCCGTCGCCGAAATTCCAGATCCATTTGTCCACAGGTGAGTTGGTGGAGGTGAACGTGACCGGCGGGGATGCGCAGACAACTACACCGTGAGGGTTGAATGTAGGATCAACCTGATCGCCGATGGTGACCGCCTGTGGGAAGGTCTGTGAGAAGGTGCAGCCTCCGTTGGTGGTGAAGCTAAGCGTAATATCATAGTTGCCTTGCGCGCTATAGGTAAAGGCAGGTGTCGCGGATGCTGACGAGGAAGGTGTTGCCCCCGGCGCCGACCAGGAATATGTCGCAACACCATCCGGCGCGGATATATTGGCCATTGGATGCAGGGGTATGCCGGCACAACCTTTCAGGGAGTCCGTCACGAGCGTGGCGGAGGGTGATACGATCTTTACATAGTTTGGGGCGGCGGCTACTGGCGTACGGCAACCCGCGGCAGTGATGACGAATTCGGACACCGTGAATTGCCCGGGGCTGGTGTATTGATGACTGGGCGACTGCCCATGACCTGCAGGTGAGCCGTCACCAAAATCCCATGTCCAGTCCGTTGCTCCAGCTGTCTGGTCTTTAAAGCCAACGGTGAAAGGCGCCTGACAGCCGCCGGTGGGGGTCGTCGCAATAAGGAAGACGATCGGATTGGCGATTACTTTGATGGATTTTGTCGAGCTCGAGCTGCAGGTGCCGTAGTTATTGGTGAGCGTTACTTTGTAGACGCCGGATACCGTATAGGTATTATCCGGGTTGGATTGATTCGAGGTATTGCCATCCCCGAAATCCCAGCTGGAGCTGAGGGGGACCGGGTTACCGCCGGGAGAAAAGCTGACGGGGGTATTGAGACAGGCGCTGTCCGGAGCATTAATGACGGGCGTAGGTCCCTGAAAACTCACCGGCTTGGTAATGGACCCACTACAGCCAAGATCGCTGAGCGCGGATAACGTCACCGTGGAGGTATTGGTGGCGTAGGATGTGGAAGGATTGACGGCCGTCGAGCCGGGTGCGCCATTCCCAAAATCCCAGTTATAGGATAGATGACCCGGCCCCGAGGTCTGATTTACAAACGTAATGTCAAAGGGGGCGGAACAGGAGGCAGAAGTCTGTGTCCAGGAGAAGTCGGGCTTCACGCCAGGTATGACTCGGATATACCTTCCCTTGACGGCTGTGGCAGTACAGCCTCCCGTATTGGTAACAGTCAGTATCACGTTGTAATAACCTTCCCCCGTGTACTGATGAAAGGGATTCTGATCGGTGGAATTGCTGCCGTCCCCAAAGGTCCATTGCCTCGACGTAATAGAGCCGGCGCCGGGTACGGAATTGTCGGTGAACTGGATATTGGCGGGAACACATGAAACCTGCAGGTTGGCGCTGAAGCTGGCATTTGGCGATGGGTATACGGTGATATAGTCCGTCTTGCTGGCCGAGCCGAAGTTGCCATTGGCGTCTTTTACCAACAGGCTGATGGAATAGGTACCTGGTTTGCTAAAAGTGAAGCTTGGATTTTGCTGCCGGGATATCTGTCCGTCACTGGTACCCCATGACCAGTAATTAGGACTGCCGGTGGATCTATCTGTAAAAGTTACTCCAAGAGGCGCACAGCCGGAGACGACACTCGCGGAAAAGTCGGCGGTCAGCTGAGCACGGACGTTGATGATTCCCAGTAAGCAACAAACGATAACGAATTGTATCCGGATCAAAAATGGCCAATTTTGGTAAAACATTAGTTAAAGACCTTCATCCGGCAGGGCCGGACGTCGGGCAAATAGGGGTTTTCACCGGATTTGAATGCCTGTTCCCGGGCCGCCTCGTGCGCGGCTCCTTGACGCAGCTATTGTTTTTGCAATCGTAGGGTATCGGGAATATGAGTGGTCGTATCGGTATAGGTAGCAAGTACAAAGTCCGTACCACTGTCTTTGATCTTCCATATTCCGTTCAAAAGACTCACGGGAGGACCTGCCGACGGGAAGTTTGAAGTGATAGTCCTTGCATTTATATCCGCGGACCAGGTACCTGTACTGGAAACGCCGCCCTTTGTACCTGTGACTGTGCCATAGGTCGTAAATTTAAAGAGGTAACCAGAAAAATTGGCCGTGATGTTGCTGTCGCCCTGAAGGTATTGATAAACATACCAGTTGCCATTGGTAATAATATTTAAAACAGCCTGTTGTTCCTGCTGTTGGATGAGCTTTTTGCAGGAAAAAGAGAGTGCGACAATCAGTAAAAGGCCAAAGGGAGAAAGCCTCTTCATAGAATGTGGATTTTGTACCCTCAAAATTTGTAAATTTTCTTGTATTTGTCAAGTAAATAATGCAGAAAATATTGAATATCCAGCGTTTGTCCCGTTGCGTGGCGGCAAAGCTCCTCGCTGGTGTATCTGCGGCCATGCTGGTGGACGTGCTCCCGCAGCCAATGTAGTAGGGGCGCCGTATCCCCCTGTTGTACAGCAGATTGGATAGAGGGGGCCTGTTCCCCGGCCGTCGCAAAGAGCTGGGCCGCATAGAAGCTGCCCAGGCTATAGGTGGGAAAATACCCCAGGCTGCCATGGCTCCAGTGGACATCCTGCAGACAACCCTGCTTGTCATCCGGCACCCGAACTCCCAGATAGTCCGCATAACGCTGATTCCAGTACGAAGGGATGTCGTTTACGGAGAGGGAGCCTTCTATCAGGCTCTTTTCCAATTCATAGCGAATCATGACATGGAAGTGGTAGGAGACTTCGTCCGCCTCGGTACGGATAAGAGAGGCCTTTACCTTATTGATACCCTGATAGAACTGTTCGACAGATACGCCTTCCAGCTGACCGGGGAAGTAGGTGAGCAGAATGGGATACCAGTGTCTCCACCAGTCGAGGCTCCTCCCTACATTGTTCTCCCACAGACGGGACTGGGACTCGTGAATGCTGAGAGAGGCATATTCGCCCAGCGGCAGTCCGTAGTATTGGTCCGGCAAACCCTGTTCGTACAAGGCATGCCCCGTCTCGTGGATACAGCTCCAGGCCATATTGCTGAAATCCTGTTCATCGATACGGGTCGTGATCCGCACATCGAACTTATTGAAACTCGTGGTAAAGGGATGTTCGGAAATATCCTGTCGTCCTGCTTCGAAGTCGAAACCCAAGTGACGGATCACTTCCATGCCAAAGTCCCATTGCTTTTGTTTCGGATAGGTGCGGTGCAGGAAACTGTCGTCTATGGATGGACGTGCCTGTATGCGATGCAGAAGGTCCTTGAGAGGTTCGCGTACGAGGTTGAAGACATTATCCAGAAGCGTGACCGTACAGCCTCGTTCATATTGGTCCAGCAGGGCGTTGTAAGGATGCTGTTCATAGCCCGCCATCTCCGCCTCCTGCTTTTTTAGCTGTATCATTTTATCCAGATCGTCCCTGAAAATGGTAAATGAGTTGTCCTTGCGCGCCTTTATCCAGGTATGGAAACATCGGGAGGTCGTCTCACTGAGCAGGCGTATAAAGGCAGGAGTGAATTTCTTTTGCCTGGTATAATCTTCCAGGCTCAAAGAAATGTTTTTTCCCCCGGGTTCATCCAGGTCGCCCCTGCCTTTCAGTTCCGTCATCAGATCGCCCAGTTTGGGATCGATGGACCATTCATGCGCTATTTCCGACAAAGTGGCCATCTGCTGACCCCTGAAGGATGCCCCTTTGGGCGGCAGATAGGTTTCTTCATCCCATTGGAGTACGGCTGCCGCATGTCTGACATCGGCAATCTTCTTCATATGACTGGTATATTCTTCGTAGAGCTCTTTTGTGGACCTTGTTAAGACCATTTTAACAAATTTTCGGCCCGAAGGTACTTTCATTTGAGCCGAAGAGAGTAATTTTATTTTCTATGAGTAACTACCGCAGCGTCTTACTAATTGCTTTTATATTCTTATTGCCCATACTGACCTTCTCCCAACAGCTGGATTCCATCATGAATATCTATGCGAATAATTATCCGCAGGAGAAAGCATATGTACAGTTTGATAAGAAAATATACAGTCCTGGCGAGACCCTCTGGTTCAAAGCATATATTTTCACCGGCGCCGATCCTTCGCTGTTCAGCAAGAACTTTTATACCGAGCTGTCGGATGCCGATGGCAACATCATAGAAAGAAAAGTATCTCCTATTATGGAAGCCACTTCGGCTGGTAACTATGATCTGCCAAAGACCGTAAAAAGCAGACATCTCCATTTCAGGGCTTACACTACCTGGATGACCAATTTCGATACCGCCTTTTATTTCGAAAGGGATATCAAGATCTATGATAAAAAGCTGGACTCTGCGACAGTGGCAGCCGTTCCTCCTCCGCAGGGCGCCCGTATCCAATTCTTCCCCGAGGGTGGGGACATGGTAGCTGGCGTGGAGAGTGCCGTAGCTTTCAAGGCCAACGACCAATATGGCCTGCCCGTGTCGGTAAAAGGAGTTTTACAGGATGGAAAGGGCAAGGAACTTTTATCCTTCGGCTCCGTTCACGATGGGATGGGGAAGTTTACCATAACTCCCGAAAAGGGTGACAGTCTCATCGCTGTATGGAAGGATGAACACGGAGTGGAGAGAAAAACCGGATTGCCCGGGGTAAGGCCCCAGGGGGTCATACTAAGGACCATCAGCGGCAATCAGAAAGTACTTTTTTCGGTGGCCCGTTCGGCTGAGGGCGCAGAATTCAAGCATCTGATCATTATCGGACATATGCACCAGCACCTCGTGTACAAGGCAAAGATCAATCTGGATGAGAACTTCATGAGTGGCGGGACCATTCCTACCGCGCAGCTGCCCACCGGGGTATTACAGATCACCGTCTTTAACGATCAGGAGATTCCACTGGCCGAAAGGGTGGTGTTTGTCAATAACAATGAATACAGCTTCTTTCCTGAAATGGCGATCCTCAACAAGAATGTCAACAAGCGGGGGAACAATGCCCTGCAGATAGAGGTGCCCGATACATTGAAGACCAACCTGTCCATTGCCGTTACCGACGCTACCGCCGATGGCGAGTTCCCCAGTGATGATAATATCATTTCCCATCTCCTGCTGTTAGGGGATATCAGAGGATATGTGCACAATCCCTATTACTATTTTTCCAATATCTCCGACAGTACGTCCGGGTACCTGGACCTGGTGATGATGACGCATGGCTGGCGGAGGTTCAAATGGGACCAGGTGGCAAAGGGCAAGCTGCCTGTTATCAGGAACCCTGAACAAGACTATCTTTCTTTGAAAGTGGAGGTGCTCGGCATCGACCCGTATAAGATCGCAAAGGATGAATCCCTGAATGTGATCATGTCTAAAAAAGATTCCAGTACCCAGATGCTGCAGGTGCCGCATCAATCAGGGATCAAATTCGGACTGACGGGACTTGTCTTCTTCGACACTGCCAAGGTCTATTATCAATTCAATACCAATCGCCGGCTGTCTGATGAGGCGGCTATTACATTCAACAATGGCCTGGTCAGGGGAGGCCGGATGGCCCGGGCGCTGTCCCAAACCTATGATGGGTGGACTGCCGAGGATTCCATGTACCTGCGAAGGAACAAATTTGTCGCCCAGGAGGCTGCCCGTATCCAGCCCATCACCGATCAGAAGGTGAAGACCCTGGAATCCGTCACCGTCAAGGGACGGGTAAAGTCCGATGCGGAAAAACTGGATGAAAAATACACATCGGGTATGTTCAGTGGCGGGGATGCCTATACTTTCGACCTCGTCAATGACCCCTATGCTGTATCCATGATGGATATCTTTCAATACTTGCAAGGCAAGGTAGCCGGTCTGCAGATCACTACTGCCAATGGCCCCGGCGGCTCTCCCTCTCTCAGCTGGCGGGGATCGACCCCCACCTTGTACCTGAATGAGATGCAGGTGGACCCGCAGCAGCTGCAATCCACACCCGTGTCCGATGTCGCCATGGTCAAGGTCTTCCGTCCCGGATCGGGGGTAGGTTTTGGTGGCGGCGCCGGTGGTGTCATCGCCGTATATACCCGTAAGGGCGGAGATGAGAAGAGGAATGACGCCAATTTCAAGGGGCTGCCCCGCGCCACGCTCGTAGGTTATGCCGTCATGAAAGAGTTCTATGTGCCCAACTACCTGGAGAACAATCCGGAGAATGAAAAGGAAGATATCCGCACCACTTTGTACTGGAAGCCGTTTTTGCTCACCGACAAGGACAACCGTAAGGTCAGCATCAAATTCTTCAATAACGACATTACCAAAAAACTCAGGGTTGTGCTGGAAGGTGTGAGTGAAGATGGCAAGCTAACGCATATCGAGAAGATCATTCAATAAGTATGGATACCGCGATAACCATCGATGCCGTGATGGCATGGCTCGAACAGATGGCGCCCCCTTCTTACCAGGAGAGCTATGACAATGCAGGGCTTATTACCGGCAGCCGGGAATGGGTCTGCAGCGGTGTGCTGGTTACCCTCGATGCCACCGAGGCTGTAATAGAAGAAGCTGCCCGGCGTGGCTGCAACCTGATCGTTGCCCATCATCCCATCGTCTTTTCGGGACTGAAGAAGATCAATGGACGTAATTACGTAGAGAAGGCCGTTATTGCGGCTATCAAGAAGGATATTGCCATTTACGCCATTCACACTAACCTGGACAATGTCGTAGCTCAGGGTGTGAATGGGAAGATAGCCGCCAAGCTCGGACTTGTGCGGAGCCGGCCCTTGCTACCAAAAGAAGGGACTCTGCGAAAATTATACTGCTTTGTTCCCGTCGCCCATCTCGAGTCTGTACGGAATGCCATCTTTTCAGCTGGAGCCGGCCACATCGGGAATTACAGCGAATGCAGCTTTTCCACCGAGGGCGCCGGAACTTTTAAAGGTGGAGAGGGCACCGATCCTTTTGTAGGTCAACCAGGTTTGCGACATTCGGAGAAGGAGGTGAGAGTGGAAATGGTCTTACCCGCTCATTTGAGCGGAGCCGTGATCCGGGCGATGACAGCTGCCCACCCTTATGAGGAGGTGGCGTACGACCTGGTGAACCTGGCCAATAGCCATCCCGGCGTAGGGGCCGGACTGGTGGGGGAATTGCCCGCGGCGGTGGATGAAAAAACCTTTTTGGACATCATTCTCGAGGTTTTCCGGGTGCCTGTGGCGCGTCATACCCGGCTGACCGGTCGCCCCGTACAGCGGGTCGCTGTTTGCGGGGGTGCTGGTAGTTTCCTCATTTTCAGGGCTTTAGCAGAGAGGGCCGATTTTTATATCACCGCCGACGTGAAATATCACGAGTTTTTTGATGCCAACGACCGGATGGTGGTGGCCGATGTGGGGCATTTTGAGAGCGAACAATACACCGTGGACCTGCTTTTTGAGGTTTTGCATGAAAAATTTCGTAACTTCGCGGTCCTTAAATCGGAAACAACAACAAATCCGATCCACTACTACGGAGCCGGATCAATGTAAATAAACACTATGTCAAACGTAAAAGAATTCTCTGTTGAGGAAAAGCTCACCTCCCTGGTGACCCTCCAAAAAATTGAATCGAAGTTAGACGAGTACAAAATATTGAAGGGGGAGCTGCCGATGGAGGTTAGCGACCTGGAGGACGAGATCCAGGGTCTGCATTCCCGTCAGACCCGTGTGGAAGAGGAGATCAACGGCATTCAGGAATTCATCAACTCCAAGAAAGAGACCATCAAGGAAGCTGATACGCTGATCAAGAAATATGACAAGCAGAGTCAGAACGTAAAGAACAGTCGTGAGTTCGAAGCTATTAACAAGGAGATCGAGATGCAGCAGCTGGAAGTGAAACTGGCTGAAAAGCATATCAAGGATGCCAACGAAGAGATAGCCGAGAAGGTGCAACTGCTGGAAAAGGCAAAGAAGAACATCGCCACCAAGGAGTCTGTCCTGAAGAACAAGAAGGATGAGCTGGACAAGATCATTGCCACTACAGAAAAGGAAGAAAAGCATTTTAATAAATTGTCTGTTGAAGCCCGTGAGAAGGTAGAGCCCCGGTTGCTACATTCTTATGATCGCATCCGCAGCAACTACCGGAATGGATTGGCCGTTGTACCCGTGTTGCGTGATGCTTGTGGTGGCTGTTTCAATGCTATCCCTCCTCAACGTCAGAGCGAGATCCGTCAGCGTAAGAAGATCATCGTCTGCGAGAACTGCGGACGTATCCTGGTCGATAATGAGCTGAATGACCAGATCGAAGTAAAATAACGCCGACCGGAGACTGTGAGGTACCGGACAGCGATAAAAAGAACTGGGGCAGTAATATTATTATTACTGCCTTTTTTGTTGCCCGCCTGCGCAATGGGGGAAACTAGCTCCGGCGAAAAACGTTTCGACTTCAATGCGCAGTGCCAGGAAGCTTACCAGGACATCATCCGGTTAAGGCTCGATGCCGGGCAGAAGATACTGGATGCAGAGAAGATGAGGGATCCCGACAACCTGATACCCCTCTTCCTGGAGAACTATATCGACTTTTTCATTCTTTTTTTTAACGAGGATCCCGCCGAATACCAGGTCCGGAAGGGGATGCTGGACCAGCGGATCAAGTGGATGAACGAGGGGCCGGAGTCCTCGCCTTTTTATCTTTTTACCCATAGCGTCATTCATTTTCAATGGGCTGCCATCAAGATCAAGTTTGGCGATAACTGGGACGCTGGATGGGAGTTCAGACGGAGTTTCCTGCAAAGTAAGGAGTCGGAAAAGAAGTTCCCAAACTTTGTGCCTGCCCGGATGCTTAGCGGCGCCATGAAGGTGGTGGCTGGTACCATTCCCGATGGGTACAAGTGGCTCAGCGGACTGTTGGGTATCAAAGGCAATATCAAAGAAGGGATGGATATGCTCGACAAGGTATTGACATCCGATGATAATACATCTCACTGGTTCCGGAAAGAGGCTACCTTTTATTACCTCTATCTGAAATTCTATATCGAGAACAAGCATGAGGATGTCTTTGCGTATATACGGGCGCATAACCTGGATATAAAGAACAACTATCTTTTTTCTTACCTGGCGGCGAATCTGGCTATCAACGATCAGCGGGCTGCCTATGCCGAACAGGTCATGCATCAGCGAAGCAGGGACGCGGGATATCTGGCGATGCCCGTGTGGGACCTGGAAATGGGGTATGTGCTTTTGTGTCATCAGGCGCCCGATGCACATGTATATCTCGAGAAATTTGTCAATACATTCAAAGGAAGTTTCTATGTGAAGGATGCGTTGCAGAAGCTGAGCTGGTATTATTATCTCAATGGGGATATGGCCCGGGCGACGCAGTGTCGTACGCAGATATCGACGAAGGGTGGGGCAGCGTCTGACGCCGACAAGCAGGCATTGAAGGAGGCAAAGAGTGGAAAATGGCCTGACAGGGTTTTGTTGAAGGCGCGATTGCTTTGTGATGGCGGGTATTATGGAGAGGCGTTACAATCCTTGCAGGGCAAAGGGTCCGGGGATTTCAATACGCCCGAGGATAAGTGTGAGTTTGCCTACCGGCTGGGGAGGATCTATGATGGGCTGGGCAGGGGGAATGAGGCCATCACTGCGTATTTGACCGCTATCAAGACAGGTGAGCGCTTGAAAGAATATTTTGCCGCCAGGGCTGCCTTGCAGGCCGGGTATATCTATGAGCAGCAGGGGGACAAGAGTTCCGCTCTCGCTTATTTTCAGAAATGTCTTTCACTGAAGGATCACGATTATAAGAATTCGCTTGATCAAAAGGCCAAGGCCGGGATTGAAAGGTGCAAGTGACACTCCTCACTCCGACCGCAGGCTCTTTACCGGGTTCGTCGTCGCCGCCCGTATGCTTTGATAGCTCACCGTCAGCAGGGTGATCAGTAACGCTCCCAGGGCCGTAAGTACAAAGATCCACCACGACATATCCACGCGATACTGATATTTATCCAGCCAGCCGTTCATGAGGTAGCGGGCCAGCGGCACCGCCAGGAGGATGGCGACAGCCACCAGTATGACAAAGTCCTTGCTCAGCAGCCCCCATAAATTGAATACCGAGGCGCCCATCACTTTACGGACCCCTATTTCCCTGATCCGTTGTTCCGCCATAAAGGAGGCCATACCGAAGAGACCGAGACAGCTGATAAAGACCGCCAGCGTAGCAAAGAATCCCGCCAGCCGGCCGATGCGCGCCTCATTGTTGAACTTCATCGCATATTCTTCATCGACAAATTTATAGGAGAAGGGCACCGCGGGGGAATAGGTCTTACACACTGCTTCGATCTTCCCGATGGCCTCGTGCGGGCTGACATCCGGGTGGATCCTTATGTTAAGGTATCCGAAACCGTCCGGGGTGAGATAAAAGATGGTTTGCTTCACTGGGTCATAGGGCGAAGACATGACCATGTCCTTTATCACGCCGATGATCCGGTGGTCCTTCTCGCGAAATCGGATAATTCTTCCAATAGGATCTTTGAACCCCATATATTTTACCGCTGCCTCGTTAACTACCACCGAGGAGGAGTCCGTGAGCAGCCGGCTGTCGAAGTCCCTTCCCTGTACGAACTCCCAACCCACCGTCCTGCTATAGCCCGTCGTGATACGGATATTGGCAAAGTCCGTGGTCAGGGCCGGGTCCTTACCTTCCCAGGAAACATCACTCCGGTTGTTATTAACGCCTGTGGCCGGGCTGGAGGATTCCGCCGCCTCTGTCACCAGGCCTGACCGCAGCAGGTCCGTCCTCAACGCATTGAAGTGTTTATGGAGATCGTTCGTGGCTGTCGTGATATTTACCAGCCCGTCGCGAGTATATCCCACCGGCCTGTTCCGGGCGAATTGTATTTGCCGGAAGACTATGATGGTGCCGATGATGAGCACCACTGAAACCGTGAACTGTATGATGACCAGCGCCTGTCTTGGAATTGCCGCCAATCGTCCCGCCTTGAAAACACCTTTCAGCACTTTCACGGGCCGGAAGGAGGAGAGGTACAGGGCCGGGTAGCTGCCCGCGATGAGCCCCGTAAAAAATGTAAAGCCCAGGCTGATGAGCCAGAAAAGGGGATTGCTCCAGGGGATCAGCATTTTCTTTCCCGAGAGCTCGTTGAAAAAAGGCAGGGCCAGCTGTACCAGCAGCAGGGCAAGGGCAAAGGCCAGCAACGCTACCAGCAGCGATTCGCAAAAGAACTGGGCGATCAATTGACCCCGGACCGAACCCACCGCCTTGCGTATGCCTACTTCTTTGGCTCTTTTTTCGCTGCGGGCCGTGGAGAGGTTCATAAAATTGATACAGGCCAGCAGGAGCACAAAGCCCCCAATGATACCAAACATCCATACGTATTCGATGGCGCCTCCCGTGTTGACGCCATTTCTGAACTGCGCGTACAGATGCCATTTGTGCATGGGCTGTAGAAAAAGAGTAGGGGAGAATTTTTTAGCGTCGTCCTTGCTGATATTGTTCAACTTTGCGTCCCGGATCTTTTCCGAAACCTCGTCCATGTCTGCATTGTCCGCCATCTGCACGTAGAGGAAAAAGGAGTTATCGCTCCAGTCCGTAAGAGTCCTCGCCGCCAGGCTATGAGAGGCATAAAAATCCCAGGGACAGATAAAAGCTATATCGCGCAGGCTGCTATTCAACGGCATATCTTCATAGACGCCCGTCACCCTGAAGCTGGCGTCATTGTCCAGCTTTATCAGTTTTCCTATGGGCTCCGCATTGCCGAACAAGGCCTGTGCCAGCGATCCGGATATCAGCATAGAGGAAGGGTCCCTTAGTCCGTCCGATGATCCTTTGAGCATGGGGAGGGTGAAGATCTGCGGTCCTTCGGCGCCCATGAAGATGCCCGGGTAGGAGATTACCTTATCGCCTGCCGTCATGACATGTGCTTCCGTATGCGATGTCAATGCGATGTGCCGGAAATTATCGCTATAGTTCTTACGAAGCTCTGCCTCTACCGGCGCCGAGATCACCCGGCCGGTAGCGATGCCGCCGTGTATCTTCTGACGTTGCATGACCTCCGCAATATGGTCGTAATTACGATGGTTCTTGTCGAAAGAGAGTTCGTCCCATATCCAGAGCCCGATGAGCAGGGCTACCGACATGCCTACTGACAGGCCGGCGATATTGATGAACGAGTGGGCTTTATTCTTTTGAAGGTAGCGCAGGGCTGTCCTGAAATAGTTTATAAGCATGCATGTTTTGCTCCAAAAGAATTGCCAGAATACGAGGCTGTTAGAAATCAATAGATTGTATCTGCCCCCTGCCGTCCCGGCGTTCGGTTTTGAAACAGTAGGTGTACGCCGTCGGCCCTCTCTCCCAGAGCATGGTGTGAAAATATTCTGCATTGTCCTTCGAAGGGTTTCTCTTAATTTGCCGGGTGAAAGAAATAGTACGGCGAGCCATGATACAAAAGCTTCATATACAGAATTATGCGATCATCGATGCCCTTACCATCGACTTTTCGGGCGGGATGAATGTCATTACGGGTGAGACAGGTGCGGGTAAGTCCATACTCATGGGGGCATTGTCGTTGATCCTGGGGGATCGTGCAGACAGCGCCGTATTGATGGAAAAGGACAAGAAATGTTTTGTGGAAGGTGTGTTTACGCTGGCGGGCAAGAAGGAGGTCGTGCGTTTCTTTAAAGAGAATGACCTGGATGTGGAGGAGGAGATCGTCATTCGCCGTGAGATCGCCGTTAGCGGGAAGTCCAGGGCATTTGTCAATGATACTCCCGTGAACCTGGAGCAGCTGCGTAAATTGAGCTCCGAGCTGGTGGACCTGCATCGACAGTTCGACACCCTGGAGCTGGGCGAGTCCGACTTCCAGCGGGAGGTATTGGATGCACTGGCCGGCCAGATGGCAGCGTTGGAAAAATATCAGACCGTATACAGACAATGGGCGGCGGCTGGCAGGGAGCTTGCCAAACTGCAGGAGCAGAAGGCGCAGTTCAATAAAGAGGTAGATTATAATAAATTCCTTTTTGACGAGCTCAATGATGCCGGATTGAAAGAGAATGAGCTGGAGGAACTGGACCAGGAGCTGAAATTGTTGAACAATGCCGAAGGTATCAAGACCGCCCTTGGAAAGATCTATTATGAGCTGCGGGAGGGAGAGCATCCCATGGTGCAGCAGCTGAAATCCCTGCAGCATTCCTTGCATACCTTTTCTTCTTATCATCCCGAACTGCCCATCCTGGCGGAACGTATGCAATCCGTACAGATAGAGCTGCAGGATATTGCCGGCGAGGTGGAGCGGGTCAGTGATCATATCAATTATGATCCTCAGCGGATCGAGGAAGTGAATGAGCGGATATCTACGGGGTATAAGCTGTTGAAGAAGCATGGAGTGCAGACGACGGCCGAATTGCTGGCGTTGCGAAATGCGTTGGAGGAAAAACTGCGGACGTCAATGAACGTGGATGAGCTTATTGCTGCCCGTGAGAAGGAAGTGGCTAAATTACTGGAGGAGGCAAAGAAGCTGGCCGCTGGACTATCAAGGCATCGACAAGCCCAAATAGGGCCTTTCGAGGAACAAGTCAATAAGCTGCTCAGACAGGTGGGTATGCCCAATGCAAGACTGAAGGTGCAGGTGCAGCCTGCTGAATTGCAGGCGTCCGGTATGGATGCAATTGAATTCCTCTTTGATGCGAATAAGAGTGGCCGTTTCGAACCCATACGGAAAGTGGCTTCGGGTGGTGAGCTGAGCCGGCTGATGTTGTGCATCAAGTCGCTGGTGGCCGAATCCATCGACCTGCCTACGTTAATTTTCGACGAGATCGATACTGGTATATCAGGTGAGGCGGCCCGACAGGTAGGGATCATTTTAAAGGGCCTTTCCCGGCGGCGGCAGGTCATTTGTATCACGCATCAGCCGCAGATAGCCGGTAAGGCAGATGCGCATTATTTTGTCTTTAAGGAGGTGAAGGGGAAGCATATCAAGAGCGGGGTGCGGCTGCTCTCGAAGGATGAGCGTATCAATGCCATTGCCCAGATGCTGGGTGGGGAAAAGCCGACCGCAGCAGCGTTGGAGAATGCGAGGGAGATGGTAGGAGGAGAGGTATGAAACCGAAGCTAAAGGCATTGCTGATACTTTTTATAATAGTGCTTGCGCTGATCCCCATTTATTATATCAATCGGGTGTTGAAGAGGACCATACGCCCCAGGGAGAGTACCGAACGTTTTTTCCTTTTTATATTTGCGAATTTTTTCCTTGTTGTGGTGTATACCATGACCGTGGTGGCGATTGTAGTCAGGCTGTTCCCGGCGAAGTGAGATCCAGCTGTAAGCAGATCACTCCAATCGCACACACACCAGGTTATTTTCTCTCAACAGCTCCATAACAGCCTGCGGATCGAAACCCTCGCCTTCTATCCTTAGTATCTTATCACAGTCCTCCAGGTCAAAATTTATTTTATGATGGGGCAGGAGCCTCCCGAGCTTTTTTAGTATCGGTGTCTCCTGGCCCGCGTATACAATATTTGTTTTGAATATTTCGATCATATGGATGATTTAAAACCGATAGCTGATCCCGCCCTGGGCAACGAAAGAGTTTTCCCTGTAGGAAATGTTTGGCTTCCGGTGGTATAGTTTCCCAAAGTTGTTAAAGGACACCTTTTGATCCATGCCAAAGGTCTCCAGCCTTTGCAGCATGGTATGCCCCGCGCTAAGCGTCACCCTCCATCGCCCGCCCAGGTTCAGATCATATATCAGTCCGGCGCTGTACTGTTGCAGATTGAGATATTGTTTCTCCGTCCCATCGTTGAGCCGGTACATGCTGCCCAGGTACCAGGAGGTAATACCGATGGATTGGGACGGAACGAATTTATATTTCAATGACAGTCGGGCCGGCAAAACTCCAGCGAGGTTCCATTTTTTACTGATCATCCAGTCTATGTCCGGCAGGGGGAGGAGGAAATTTCCGGAATAATTGTGGATATAGGTGAGCGTGATACCATAACGCAACGTGCTTTTCGGCTGGAAGCCGATCCGTACGCCGGCCGTATAAAGGATGTCATCCGCCACAATGTCCTGTTTAAAGTCCGAAGCAATAGTCGCCAGACCGATAAGGCTTAGATTGGTTGTACGGGAGAAGGAATAGCTTGCCAGCAGGGGTACCGTTAGGCTGTGAAAGTCGCTGCCGCCGATGTTCTTTTCGTCGTTAAGAACTATCCCATCATAACGAACGCCTGTCTTGATGAGCACTGTGTGGACTGTTGAGAAATTCTTGTAAAGGGGGACACCGATGTCGACAGTGGGTAGCTGCATAAGAAAGGTATTTCCACCAGTCTTGATAGGAGCGACAAGATTGGTGATGGTGACGCCGCCCAGTCGTGGCGCAGTAGTGACAAAGGGGGATCTGGCGCTGTCGGGGTGTTGGGCATGGATAAGGCAAGGCAATAGAATGCCTCCTAAAATGAGACCTTTTTTCATTTTTGGCCGGTTTATGATAAAAAATGGGAAAAGCTTTCTATGGCAGGCTCAATTGCTGAACCTGCTTCATCCATATGGCTGGGATGCTGGTATTAAAAATTTACGTGGGTAATATTGACAGTCTCGATAAGCTTATTCAATAAGGTATGAAGTTGTTGTCTTTCTTCAGGGGACAAGGTCTTGACCAAGCCTTCGTCAAACGCTGTAATAACATTGTTGGCTTGTTTGGCAAGATTTTTCCCTGTTGCCGTCAACTCGACCCTGGTCTTACGTTTGTCGACAGCATCCTGGATCACCACCGCCATATCCTCCCGCGCCAGGAACGCTACGGTCCGATTGACGGAAGCTTTGTCCCGGTGCAGCGATACGCATATCTCCTGCTGGGAGGCGCTTCCATGATAATATAATAGCATCAGGACGGGTATCTGATCCATCTCCAGCGGAAAATCCAGCTCACGGAATATCCGGTCGCATTCTTTATAGACCTGTTTGTGTAATCCACCGATCTGTCGCAACAATAATGGTGGAACAGGCGGAGATTGGCTGCCTTTCATAAGACAAAGATAGTATTAGTTGATATATCAACCAATTATTTTCTGGGCTGGAGTTTTGTAAGTAGCGATTCTTTGCGGCTGCGGGCGACATCGATGGAGGTGCCGTCGCTCATCACAAGGTAGCCACCCTCCCCTTTGACATACTTTGTTATTTCGTTGAGATTGACGAGGAACGATTGATGCACGCGAAAAAAGGAAAGCCCGTCCAGTATTTCCTCTATTTCTTTCAAGGTGCGTGAAGCAGTGATCTTTTGCCGGCCTTTGAGGTGCAACGTTGTGTAATTGCTGCTTGAAGCACAGGAAATGATGGAATCCACGTGTATCATCTCCAGACCCGCCATGGTGGGTATGGCTATTTTCGAAACCATGGGCTGATGCAAACGCTGAAAGAGTATTTCCAATTGTTGCGGCAAGGGCGGCTGATGCTTCCGGGCTGTTTTCTCAATGGCATTCTTTAACTCTTCCCCATCCACCGGCTTCAATAAATAATCCATCGCGCTAAACCGGATGGCTTTTATCGCATACTGGTCATAGCTGGTGGTAAAGACGATGTCGAATGCTATGGATGGGAGTTTTTCCAGCAACTGGAACCCGTTCATATGCGGCATCTCGATGTCCAGGAAGACGAGATCGGGATTATGGGAAGCTATTTCCTTCAATGCCGACGCACCTGAATTACAGATAGCCGCTATTTGCACCTCGGGACAGCATTTTTGCAATAATATGTCCAGTGTCTCGGAACAGTCGGGCTCATCATCTACAATGATAGCTTTTATCATATGGTAACATTAAAGGTTCTCGTCCTCCGCGATCCGGATTTTCAGGGTCACCTGCGTACCTGCCGGTATCCCATCCAGATACAGGTCTTCGATGTAAAGGTTGTCCGCCTCGTCTTCCATCCTGCCATCGATTAGCGTCAATCTTTGCCGCGTAATATCGATGCCCATGGACTTTTGTTTTTGCGCCGACTTGCTGGTCGACGCCTTGGCAAACGATCTGCCTACGCCATTGTCACGAATGGTGCATACCAGGATGCCGTTATCCATTCGTAGCCCAATATCGATCCTGCCCTGACCCTCTTTGTGCATCAGCCCGTGCCAGATGGCATTCTCTACAAAAGGTTGAAAAAGCAGTGGTGGAATAAATATGCTTTCCGCATCGATAGTTCCATCCATATCCAGACAGTATATGAACGCCTCTTTAAATCGTAATTTTTCCATTTCGAGGTAGAGCCGCAGCATTTCCAACTCGTCTGAAAGCGAGATCAGCGACTTCTTGGAATTGGTCAGCACCATGCGGATCAGCCGGGAGAATTTGGTCAGGTAGTTCGAAGCCGCGTCCGTTTCATTCTTTAGTACGAATTTGTTGATGGAGGTAAGGCTGTTGAAAATGAAGTGCGGGTTCATCTGGGCCCGCAGGACCTGCATCTCCAGCTCCCTTGCAAAGTTCCGTTGCTGTATTTTTTCAATAAGCCATCCCCGGCGCCGGCGCTCGATGATCCATAAAATAACGCCTATGGAAAGGATATACAGCGACCAGGCCCACCAGGTTCGCCACCAGGGTGGACGGACGATCAGCTTCATGGCAGCACCTTCATTATTCCAAAGGCCTTCGTTGTTGCTACCTCTCACGCGGAAGATATACGTCCCCGGCGACACATCCGTGTACTCGGCCCACCGGGAATTGATGCTGTACACCCAGTTCTTGTCGACCCCCTCCAGTTTATAGGCGTACTGGTTTTTACCGGCGTCCGTATAATTCAGCGCCGAAAACTCGAAAGAAAAGAAATTCTGGTTATGTGCGAGCTCAAAGGTTGGTAGTCCGCCATTTTCACCATCGCTGCTATGCACGGGCACTCGTTTATTGAACAGCTTGAACGTTGTGATGACAACGGGAGGTATATAATTATTCGGACGCAATAACGCAGGATCCATCTCCATCAGACCGTTGTCGCCGGATTTGAAAAAAAGCATTCCATTTTTGGCTTTGCAAAGAAATGTCACCGTCCTGTCTGACCTTGGGCTGTTGGTAAAGTCGAAATTGCTGAATTGTCGCCTGGCCGGGGACCATCGAGAGATCCCCTTACCCGTACCGAGCCAGAGATTGCCTTCGTTGTCCTCTACAATGGAATTAATGTTATTATCCAGTAATCCGTCTTTTTCCGTATATGTCGTAAATTTTCCTTTGGAGACCTCGTAGCAGCAGAGACCGCCGGCCAGTGTTCCCAGCCATAGATCGCCTTTCTTATCGTTGACAATGGTGTTGACATAGTTCGAGCTGATGCCGCTGCTGTCGCCGAAGCGGTAGCGGTAATGTTCAAAGCGCCCCGTTCGCGGATCGAGTCTGTCCGTAGCGACGCTGCCATGACCGATCCAGATGTATCCCTGGCTGTCCTCGCATATGCAGTTGGCCTGGTAGTCACTCATGCCTTCCGGGTCGGCCGGGTCATGTCCATAATGCTGGAGTGTTCCCTTTTTATAATCCAACGCATTAACACCGCTACTGGACTCGCCGATCCAGATGACACCGTTGTGATCCTGGTACAATAGATTGTAAAAGGCCCGGTGTGGATTTTCAAACTTTCCATGGGCGCCGATAAAATGAGTAAACTTGCCGGTACGGACATCCAGCCTGTCGAGCGTACCCATCCAGGAACAAACCCAGATCATCCCTTCGTTGTCCTGAAGGACCGCAGCCGTGAGGTCATTGCTGAGACTGGCCGGGTCAGCCGGATCATGCCGATAGTGCCGCCACCTGCCGGATCGCCTGTCGAATGCATCCAGGCCCTTCATGGTGGTCGCCCACAATATCCCGTTCCTGTCTTCGATGGCGCTAAAAACAACATCATCTCCCAGCGAATGCGGGTCACGTTCATTATGTTTGTACCGGACGGCGGTGATCAGGTTGTGATCCTGTTTATTGATCCCGGCGGAGCTGCTGATCCAGACATTGCCAGACTTATCCACTACAATTTTATGAAGGTCCTGCTTGCCTCCCTCTGCAAGGCTGCTGACATCGCCATCGATATGTCTGAAATGCTCGAATCGTCGCCGCTGAGGATCCAGCCTGTCGACCCCACTATTCGTGGCGATCCAGAGATAGTGATCGAAGTCTTCCGCCATGTTCCCAAGCCAGGAACCTGAAAAACTGTTGGGATTGCCCGGATCATGCCGGTAGTGAATAAAACGATCTTTTTTCCTATCCAACAGATTCAGTGCGCTGTCTGTACTTATCCACAAATCCCCGTTATGGTCTTCGAATACAGACGACACTTCCGTTCCCATCAGTGAATTGCTATCGGCGGCATCGTTCAAATAATGTGAAAAATGAGCGGTCTGCGGATCAAATGGGCTGCCGGGTGTCAGGACCAGCTTATGCAGCCCGGATCTGTTCCCGATCCAGATATCGTCATGGCTGTCCTTGTAAATACAGTTGATCCGGTCGAAGGAGCGCAGATCGTCTTGCCGCGGACGATAACCCAGGTCGTAGTCAAAAGATGAGAATTGCCCCGTGCGCCCGTCAAATCTTCTGAGCTCGCCCGAGAAAGAGCCGATCCAAAGCATTCCCTCCCGGTCCTGGTTGATCGCAGAAATAGCCCTGAGTACCGTCTCGTAGCGATGGGCAGGCTGGGGTGCACGGTAACTGATGAACTTTTCAGAATTGCGGTCAAATTTAGTAATGCCGCCCTCGACAGTGCCTACCCAAAGAATGCCCTTGTCATCCTCGAACAAAGAGAAAACCAGGTTTTGGTTGAGAGAGAGAGAATCGCGCGGATCAAATTTATAGGTAACGAACCTGTAGCCGTCGTAACGGGCAAGACCATTGCCAGTGGCAGCCCATAGATAGCCCGTCCTGTCGAATAATATATCCAGCACCGAATTGGATTGAAGTCCCTGTTCCATGGTGAGATGTTCGAAACCTTCTTGCGCATGTTGAGCAAGGCCGGACCGCCCGGCTAAAATTCCAAGGGTTAATATGGCAATGCGGGTGGAGAACACGAATGCCGGTATATATGTGCTAAGGTATCGATTTTGGGAGCGCCGGAAGGTAAAATCGAGTATCCGGTCGGATTAAGGGGGAATTCGTCCAGGCCGGATGAGTAAAGATGCCAAAAAAGGGGTAACATTGTGCCCTGAAAAATTCAATCTATGGCATATAACCTGTTGAAAGGGAAGAAAGGTATCATATTCGGGGCGTTGGACGAGAATTCCATTGCCTGGAAGACCGCATTGCGTTGTCACGAGGAAGGCGCGCAGCTGGTATTGACGAATGCTCCTGTCGCATTGCGTATGGGTGAGATCAATAAGCTGGCCGAGGCCGTAAAGGCACCGGTGATCGGAGCGGATGTCACCAATATGGATGATCTGAAAAAACTGTTTGAAGAGTCCATGAAACATTTCGGAGGGGGTATCGATTTTGTGCTGCACTCCATCGGGATGAGCCTGAATGTCCGTAAGGGCAAGAGCTATACGGAGATAGATTATGAATGGAATAAAAAAACACTGGATATCTCAGCGATGTCGCTGCACCGGGTGCTCCGCACCGCATGGGATATGGATGCCCTGAATGAAGGGGCCAGCGTTGTAGCGTTAACCTATATCGCGGCGCAGCGGGTATTCCCCGATTACAACGAGATGGCTGATGCGAAGGCATTGCTGGAGAGTGTGACACGTAGCTTTGGCTATTATTATGGAGTGAAGAAGAAGGTGCGGGTCAATACCGTCAGCCAGTCTCCGACGCGTACGACAGCGGGCAGCGGGGTAAAGGGTTTTGACGGGTTTATCAACTATGCCGAGAAGATGAGTCCGCTGGGCAACGCCAGCGCGGATGAATGTGCGGGATATTGTGTGACCTTGTTCAGTGATCTTACAAAGATGGTGACCATGCAGAATCTCTTCCATGACGGAGGATTCTCTTTCACTGGGGTAACAGAGCCGGTGATCAACAGCATGGCAACAAAATAACCAATGCAACATAAGAGCTAAGAAGAAGGGCGCTCCGAGAGCGCCCTTTCTATTGTGATTTAGTATTCATCCTCGTTGAAAAAGAAATCCTCCTGGCTGGGATAATCCGGCCAGATATCGTCGATACCTTCGTAAATCTCCCCTTCGTCCTCCAATTCCTGCAGATTTTCCACCACTTCGATCGGAGCACCGGAACGAATGGCATAATCAATCAATTCGTCTTTTGTAGCCGGCCAGGGGGCGTCTTCCAGGTAGCTGGCTAATTCAAGTGTCCAAAACATTACTCTTAATTTTTCGCAAAAGTAATTTTTAATACCGAACCACCAAATATCAGTTAAAATTTAACCTTTACAACTCAGGGTTCCTATTTAGAACGGGCCGGAGGCTCGGACATTTTACGGCATAAAATTCTTTCCCCATATGTCCCTATATATCAACCCTAACGTGTACGTTTGCAAGCGATAAGTACAAAAGGACACATGACAAGAGGCACCTGATAAGGGACATATAAAATGGGCCAGTGCCGGTCGTAAATACGCTGGAATTAAATTATTAGTATGTTAACTGCCAAAGGAATAGAAAAATATTATGGGAACCTGTGGGTTTTGAAGGGGGTAGATGTCCATATCCGAAAAGGGGAGATCGTTAGTATCGTCGGTCCGTCGGGATGTGGAAAAAGTACGCTGCTCCATATCCTGGGAACCCTGGATGTGCCTGCCAAAGGGCAAGTAACCTTACAAAATGAAAAGATCAACGAATTAAAAGGGCGCCAGCTGGCGGATTTTCGCAACCAACATATCGGATTTGTTTTCCAGTTCCACCACCTGCTGCCTGAATTCAGCGCCCTGGAAAATGTCTGTATCCCCGGTTGGATCGCCGGAACCAAGAGGTCGGATGTTGAAGAACGGGCCACGGAGCTATTGAATATCCTGGGAGTAGGACATCGCATCGACAATAAGCCTGGAGCATTATCGGGAGGGGAACAGCAGCGGGTAGCAGTCGCCCGGGCATTGATCAATAATCCCGATATCGTATTTGCGGATGAGCCTACGGGCAACCTGGATACTGCCAATGCAAAGGAGCTGCATGAGCTGTTCTTCCATCTTCGGGACAAAATGCAACAAACCTTTCTTATCGTCACACATAACGAAGACCTCGCCCGAATGAGCGACCGGGTCCTTCATATGAAGGATGGATTGATCGAACGGGAAGGTTAGACTCGTGGTTTCCACGGAATTTCCGGGACCTGGAGCAGGTGACCAGCATATCTGGCCAGCGTAAACAGGTGATCACTAAGCCTGTTGAGATATATCAGCACGATTGGTTCGATATACTGCTGATTTTCCTGCATCTCTACACAGATCCTTTCGGCGCGACGACAGACACAACGTGCTATATGTGCGGTGGATACCGCCACATGACCACCCGGCAAAATAAACGATCTCATCTCGGGTAACACTTCGTTCATCCTGTCAATATCTTCCTCCAGCGCCTTAACATCCTCTTCCTTCAGGTCGGGTATCTTCATTTTCGACTCTTTTTCCGGATCACATGCAAGGGAGGCTCCAATGGTAAAGAGACGGTCCTGTATATCCCGCAGCGTCTCGATGGACCCGGCCAGAGGGAGCACCGGATGACTGACAGGCCCAGCCGAGGCCGCCAGCTGATCGCTCAACAACCCGATATACGAGTTCAGCTCATCCACCGTACCATAAGATTCGATACGGATATGGCTTTTGGGGACCTTGGTGCCTCCGATCAGGGATGTCCTACCCTTGTCGCCCGTCCTGGTATATATTTTAAATGCCATGGAAATGATTTTTAGTGGCTCATGGCTACAGGCACCTGCCGCTTGTCGGATTCTATCACGCCATCCCGCAATCGCACGATACGATGAGCGTAATGGGCAATATCCTCTTCATGTGTGACCAGCACGACGGTATTGCCGGCGTTCTGTATCTGTGTGAAGATATCCATGATCTCAATGGAAGTTTTGGTATCCAGATTGCCGGTGGGTTCGTCGGCCAGTATGATAGAAGGGTTGTTGACGAGGGCCCTGGCGATGGCTACACGCTGGCATTGACCGCCGGATAGCTCATTGGGCTTGTGGTGGCTTCTGTCGGTGAGACTGACCTTCTCCAGTACCTGCATGGCCCGTTCAAACCTTTCTTTTTTGGGGGTTCCGGCGTAGACAAGGGGGAGGGCCACGTTCTCCAGCGCCGTCAGACGGGGGAGGAGGTTGAACTGCTGAAAGACAAAGCCGATCTCTATATTCCGGACATCGGCCAGGTCGTCGTCGGGCATGGTGCTTACATTCTGTCCATTAAGAATATAAGTGCCGGACGTGGGAGTATCCAGGCAGCCAAGGATGTTCATAAGGGTGCTTTTCCCCGAGCCGGAAGGCCCCATCAGGGCTACATATTCATTCTTATTTATATCCAGGGAAACACCCTTGAGCACCGGGAGGGCCTGATGACCCATAAAGTAGCTCTTGCGAATGTCCAGCAGACGTATTATTGGGGTAGAAGTCATATTTTACGGATCACTTTCGGTACCTTAAAATAAGTGCCATCTGTAGCGGGTGCGTTGGAGAGAGCTTGTTCCCTTGTGACGGAGCCCTGAGGGATATCATCGCGTAAAACATTGATAGAGGGGCTCATATGCAATAATGGCTCAACGCCGGTAGTATCCAGCTCGCCCAGCTTTTCTACGAATTCGATCATCCGGCGCAGGTCTTTTTTTATACCCTCCTTTTCCTCGGCGCTGAATTCCAGCCTGGCCAGGTTAGATAGATTGTCGATGAGGGCGTCGTTGACTTCCATGCAAGGTGTTTAGACAAAAATACTGTTTATTAATGTCCGAAAAACGGGCCTCCGGGAAATGTAGCCCGTTTTCCGGAAAGATCTAACGACTGTCCTTCGGATAACGAGCCTCCGGCTCGTTCTGGTTGAATGAGGACGGGCCGGCCTGGTAAGTTTTGACGGACGGCAGAGAGGGGTTATCTTCGCGCCTTCAAGTCGACGAAGGAGACTTCGTCCGACAGGACAGACATTAGACTTTTGCCGGCGATGCGATAATTTTCCTAAAAGCGCGTCGACGGCACATACCATGGAGAAAAAGAAAGATATTGTCATGAGTGGGATCCGGCCCACCGGGTTTCTGCACCTGGGTAATTATTTCGGGGCGCTGCGGAATTATGTTCGGATGCAAGATGCGTATACCTGTTATTTCATGGTGGCGGACTTGCATGCATTGACTACATTGAACGAAACTAAGGGGCTGAAGCAGCACGTGCGGAGGGTATTGGCGGAAAATATCGCCAGCGGACTGGACCCGGATAAGGTAGCCCTTTATTGCCAAAGCCATGTACCCGAGACGTCGGAACTGTACCTTTTCCTCAATATGCTGGCTTACAAGGGCGAGCTGGAAAAGACCCCTACCTTTAAGGATAAAGTACGCTTGCAGCCCAACAACGTAAATGCCGGTCTGTTGACCTACCCCGTATTGATGGCTGCTGATATTCTTCTGCACCGCGCCACACTGGTGCCCGTCGGCAAGGACCAGGAACAGCACCTCGAGATAGCCCGGGATTTTGCGGGTAGGTTCAACAAACGCTATGAGCGTGAGGTATTTCCCGAGCCATTCGCCTTCAATTTTGGCGAGGAGCTGGTTAAAGTACCCAGCTTGGATGGAGCAGGGAAAATGAGCAAGAGCGAGAACCAGATGGCTACCATCTACCTGGCGGACGATGACGATACCATCCGAAAAAAGATCAAAAAAGCAAAGACCGAGAGCGTTGCCGACCCGGCGGCGCCGATGCCCGCCTCCATAGAGAACCTCTTCCAACTTTTGAAACTGGTATGCACGCCCGACGTAGTGAGTAAATTCCACGCCGATTACCAGGCGGGCACTGTCCGTTATGGTGATATGAAAAGCGAGCTGGCAGAAGGGATGGTGAGCTTTATTGCGCCCATACGGGAGAAGGCCGAACAGATCCAGAATGATGATTCCTATCTTAAAAAAGTGATGGAGCAGGGAGCTGCCAAGGCAAGGGCCAGCGCTGCCGTCACTGTCGAACTGGCCAAAGAGGCGATAGGGCTGATCTACTATTAGTCGGCGCCGCGAGCGAGGGGGATCACCAGAAAAAAATAATTGAATTCAAAAAAGAATTAATACCTTAAAAATTCTTTCGGGACTTATAGGGATGGCTGTCCGCCCGGATGGAGAATATAACACCATGGCAAAGACAAAGAAACCTAAACATATTGCTGTAGCTGGAAATATCGGTGCGGGCAAGACCACGTTGACGGAAATGTTGAGCAAGCACTATCGTTGGATACCTCAATTCGAAGATGTGGACCACAACCCCTATCTGAATGATTTTTATGAGGATATGCCCCGTTGGAGCTTCAATCTGCAGATATTCTTCCTGAACAGCCGCCTGAACCAGCTGCTTGAGATACATACGGGGACAGAGACGGTGATACAGGACAGGACCATCTATGAGGATGCCCACATATTCGCGCCCAACCTGCATGAGATGGGACTCATGAGCAAGAGGGACTACAATAACTACTTCCAGTTTTTTCAGACCTTAAAAAGGATGGTGCAACCCCCCGACCTGCTGATCTACCTGCAGGCCTCTGTGCCTACCCTCGTGGCACAAATACAAAAAAGAGGACGGGAATATGAAGAGAATATTCGCCTTGACTATCTCAAACGGCTGAACGATTTTTATAACAAATGGATCGAAGGTTATAAAGAAGGACCGTTGTTGATCGTAGACATCGACAAGAATAAGTTCCCGGAAAATGAGGAGCACCTGGGGGAGATCATCACGCGCATCGACTCGCAGCTTTACGGACTTTTCTAAAGAACAGTTAGTTCCGGACTGTAAAAATCAGCAGTTAGTTTTGGGTTAAAGAATTTTGGATATGGCTTGTACGAGTAGCAGTTAGTTCTGGTTACTTAATGAGCTGCAGTTAGTTTTGTTGCCCCAAAAGGACAAGAGACTCAAAATGGACCACGGGTCCCAGGTCGAAAATAAAAAACCCCACCAGGATGTGATGGAGTTAGTTTTGGCAAACAATCGCAGACAAATCGTCTTTAATTGATGCGCCAAGGTCTGCTTTTTTTTCGGAATATGAAATTTTTTTTAACGATTTTTTAAAAAAACTTTTGGGTACGTTCCTGCGGGAAAAGGAGGCATTTTTGAGTACGCACCCGTCCCCGCAAGGCTATTTTCCCGGCATCGGGGCCGCAGCCAGGACCTCCGGGGTCACGCCCGCCTCATACTTTTTAAAATTATTTAAAAACCACCCGGCCAGGTTACCCGCCATCTGATCATAGGCCTTCTGGTCGGGCCAGGCATTGCGGGGGTTGAGGAGTCCGGCTGGTACGCCAGGACAGGTTTTAGGCATGCTGACCCCAAATACGGTGTGGGTCTCATACTCCACATTATCGAGCTTACCTTCGAGGGCGGCGGTGACCATGGCTCTTGTATAAGCCAGCTTCATTCGGCTGCCTTTGAGATAGGGGCCGCCGGTCCAGCCGGTATTGATCATCCAGACCTTGACCCCATGCTCTTTCATCTTCTTACCCAGAATGGCGGCATAATCGCCGGGGTGAAGGGGCAAAAAGGGGGCTCCAAAGCAAGCGCTGAAAGTGGGCTTGGGCTCTGTAATACCCGTTTCCGTACCGGCGACCTTCGCGGTATAGCCGGAAATGAACTGATACATGGCTTGTCCGGGGGTAAGCCTGGAAATGGGTGGCAGTACGCCATATGCATCGCAGGTGAGGAAGAAAATATTTTTTGGCACATCGCCGACGGAAGGTTCCAGGGAATTGCCGATATAGGATAAAGGATAGGACACCCGGGTGTTCTCCGTGATGGACCCGTCCTCGAAGTTGATCTGATCGGTGCCGGGATAAAATTTCACATTCTCCACCAGGGCGCCGGGACGGATGGCGTGATAGATATCGGGCTCTTTTTCCTCTTTCAGATTGATACATTTGGCATAGCAGCCCCCTTCGAAATTGAATACATTGTCATCCGTCCAGCCGTGCTCGTCATCCCCGATGAGCTTGCGGTCGGGATCGGCGCTAAGCGTGGTCTTGCCGGTGCCGCTGAGCCCGAAAAAGATAGCGGTGTCGCCACTGCTCCCTCTATTGGCCGAGCAATGCATGCTCAGTATGTTCTTTTCCTTTGGCAGCAGATAGTTCAGAATAGTGAAAACGGCTTTTTTCGTCTCGCCTGTGTAACCTGTTCCGGCCAGCAGGATCATCTTATGACGGAAGGAAATGACCACGGCGTTAGGGCTGCGGGTGTCGCACACGGTGGGATCCAGACGCAGATTGGGGGCAGAGAGTATCTGCCAGTCCGGCTGGAAGCTTTCCAACTCCTCTTCCGTAGGACGGAGGAACATATTGTAGGAAAATAAGTTGATGGCTGGGGTTTCAGTGATGACACGTATATTCAGCCGGTGGCGCGGGTCGGCGCAGACCTGGGCGTCGCGTACCCATAGGTCGGTCTGCCGATTGAGGTATCCGGTGATAGATGCGAGGACGATAGTAAAGTATTTCTCCTGCATGGGCTGGTTGAAGTCATTCCAATGGATGGTGTCGGTGGTGATCTCGTCTTTTATGATATAACGGTCTTTCGGACTACGGCCTGTGAACTCCCCCGTACGGATCACCAGGGCCCCTGTGTCGCTGAGCACGCCTTCCTTCCTGCGGAGGCAATCCTGTACTAATTCTTCGGGAGATGATTGATAATGAATGTTTCTGGGATTTTGTAAACCAAGTTGGACAAGCTTGTCTTTGGGGATGGCAATAGTACGTACCGTCATGGCAGCAATCGTTTGTTTTAGCAAAGTTAAATTTTAATTTTTCTAACACAAGGCCTGAAAATGTTCTAAAATTTGATAAAATCAAATAACGAGGCATATTGGTTAAAATATTGCTAACTAACAACTGTTAGTTTTGAGGGTTTTTGCTAAATGACGCGGGGCGTTGAATCGATTCGAAGATTTTGGAACCGCCGGAAGCGGATAATTCCGACCGGAACTGCCACAGGCAGTTCGTCCGCCAGGACAGACATGAGACATTTGCGGAATTGGACTATTTTTTTTCGTCAGGCCAATTCCCGCAAAAAAGCCGGAAATTACGTCATGAAATTTTTCCCGCAACGGCCGGAGCTATTTACTGCCAACAGGGCCCGATTTATAAAAGAGATGGTACCCGGCTCGATAGCCGTCTTTGTAAGCAATGATGAAATGCCATCCAATGCCGATGCTCATTTCCCCTTTCGTCAGAACAGTAATCTTTTTTGGCTGTCGGGCATTACCCAAGAGGATAGCATGTTAATCCTCTTCCCGGACCATCCGGACGCCCGTTACCGGGAGGTGCTGGTCCTGGTACGTCCCAATGAAATGAAGGAAAAATGGGATGGCCGTCGGCTTCGGGCAGATGAAGGAAGGGCTATCTCGGGCATACAAACAATAGTCTGGCTGGATACGTTGGACTCCCAGCTACAGGGATGGATACACCTGGCGGAAAACATCTATCTCAGCAGTAATGAGAATGACAGGAGGTCGGGACCCGGCCAAACGAGGGAGTACCGCTATATACAGGAAATGCGGCAACGCTATCCCCTCCACCAGTATTTGCGGGTAGCTCCCATCATGAAGAAGCTTCGGGCTGTGAAGTCCCTCATGGAAGTTGAGCTCATGCAGGAGGCCGTCGATATTACGCATAATACTTTCACCCGACTCCTGAAATTCATCCGGCCGGGTGTGATGGAATATGAAATAGAGGCTGAGATCTATCACTCCTTTATCTCTCAAAGAAGTGCTGGTCCGGCCTATAGCAGCATTGTCGCCAGCGGAGACAGGGCCCGCACGCTGCACTATATTACCAATGACCAGGAGTGCAAGGACGGAGAATTGGTGTTAATGGACTTCGGAGCTGAGTATGGAGGGTACTGTGCCGATCTCACTAGAACGGTGCCGGTGAATGGAAAGTTTACCGCGCGACAAAAGGAAGTATACAATGCCTGCCTGCATCTGCATCAATTCGCTAAGAGCTTGTTAAAACCCGGGCTGGGCTTTGCCGAGTACCAGAAAAAGATTGGTGAAGAGGCTAACAAATCCTTTGAAAACATCGGACTTTTGACAAAGGAGGATGTAAAGAACCAGAGCCCTGAGAGCCCGGCGTACACTAAGTACATGTATCACGGGATTTCGCATCATTTAGGCATCGATGTGCATGACCTTGGAGCCCGTACGGGGCCTATGTTAGAAGGCATGGTGCTGACCATCGAGCCGGGGATATATATAGAGGAAGAGCAAATAGGGATCCGTATAGAGAATGATGTATGGATCACGGCCGGCGGTTACAGGGACTTGATGGAGAAGGTACCGATGACCGTGGAAGAGATCGAGGCGGCCATGCGGAGGTAGAAAAGATCGAGGATGTAAAGAAATAATGTATTAATTTTCAGGCGGATAAAACCAATAGGATGAAGAACATACCGAACCTGTTTACTTTGCTGAATTTGTTTTTTGGGTGTATTGCCGTGATCTTTACCCTACAGACTGGACTGGCCCTGGTGTCAACTCCCGAAGGGACGCAATATGTAGATATGCCGGAAAAAATGGGGATTGCATCCCTGTTCATTGGTGCAGCGGCCCTGGTGGATTTTCTGGACGGGCTGGTGGCGCGGATGTTCAAGGCTACATCCCCCATGGGCAAACAACTGGATTCGCTGGCAGATGTAGTGAGCTTTGGGGTAGCGCCTGGTATGATCCTTTATCAGTTCCTCCGGATAAGCTTTGCAAGACAACAGGACGGTTTTGATATTTCACCTGTCTGGTTCCTTCCGGCCCTGCTGATCCCTTGTGCAGCGGCTTTCCGGCTGGCGAAATTCAATGTGGATGAGAGCCAGACCTATGGTTTTAAAGGTGTGCCTACACCTGCGGCGGGGCTGGTCGTGGCAAGCATTCCCCTGATCTACTGGTACACGCAGAGCGAGACCGTCACCGCTCTTTTATTGAACAAATGGGTGCTTTATGGCGTGATCGTCGTCCTGGCCTGGCTGATGGTGAGCAATCTCCCGCTGATGGCCCTGAAGTTCACGGATTATACGATAAAGACCAACCTTCCCAAGCTGATCCTGTTGGCTTTAGCCATTGTTTCCGCCGTCTTTTTAAAATGGTTGGCGGTGCCGGTGGTGTTCATTTTCTACATTATCGTATCTTTGTTATCCGAAAAAAAATCGTTTAACAGGACCTAGCCGGGCGGTATTATTACTACGCGGCGGCCAAAACCAAAAATTTCATATGACTTTCTCTGTACAGGTAAAAGTTATGCCCCTTAAAGAATTGTTGGACCCTCAAGGCAAGGCGGTAATGAGTGGCTTGCAAAGCCTGGGGATCAAGAGTGTCAGCGATGTGCGTATCGGCAAAAGCATTGCCTTGCAGGTGGAAGCCGGATCGGCTGACGAGGCCCGTAAGATAGCGGAAGAAGCCGGTAAGAAGTTACTGGCCAATCCTGTTATGGAATACTTCGAGATAGCGGTAAACTAATCACGGCATTGCTCTATATAGTTCCTTCTCCCATCGGAAACCTACAGGACATTACATTAAGGGCGCTGGAGGTGTTGAAGTCAGTGGACCTTATCCTGGCGGAAGATACCCGGAATTCTTCCAGGCTGTTGAATCATTACCAGATCATCAAGCCCCTGTCCCCTTATCATCAGCACAACGAGCACAAGATACTGCACCACCTGGTGGACCAGCTATTGCAAGGTAAGTCCATGGCCTTGCTGACGGATGCGGGTACACCGGGCGTATCTGATCCTGCATTCTTACTGGTGAGAGAATGTATCAAGACGGGTGTGAAGGTAGAATGTCTGCCGGGTGCAACAGCATTCGTGCCGGCCCTGGTGAATAGCGGACTGCCCATGCAGCGATTTAGCTTCGAAGGGTTCCTGCCTTTGAAAAAAGGGCGTCAGACCTTGCTGAAGCAGCTGGCTGCGGAGGCCCGGACAATGGTATTTTATGAAAGTCCTATGAGATTGGTAAAGACACTGGAAGATTTTATTCTTTATTTTGGGGAGGAAAGAGCGTGCTCGGTCAGCCGGGAATTGACAAAGCTATATGAGGAGAACCAGCGGGGGAGCTTACGGGAGGTATGCGAACATTTTCGGCTGAAGGGCGTAAAAGGGGAGATTGTCATCGTGGTGGAGGGAGCGGGGGACGTCCGGAAAAAGGGGCATGTGATAGAAGAGATGGAGGATGAAGGGGGTGAGGACGACAGACAGGAGTAAACAACCTTAAATAATACTTATGCAAAAGCTAATGTTCTTTATTGCCAGTATCTTTTTGATGGCCACAACTGCACATGCCCAGTTCGGCAGCGTGCCGGGTGTCGTAACGGATTCCTTCAAGGTCAAATATCCCAACGCCAAGACAGTGACCTGGAGAGACAATATAGGTTCCTACCAGGCCAGCTTCAAGCTGGACAGTACTTCTTATGTCGCCAAGTACAGCAGAAAGGGGGAATGGCAGAGCACGGAAAAGAAGATTAAGTCGGATGCGATACCGTCGGCTGTAAAGGACGGCCTCTCCAAGAGCAAATATGCAGACTGGAGGGTAGGTACGGTGACAGAACGCTATCTGCCCGGCGACAAGACCATCTATATCATCTTCGTCAGCAAGAGCGATATCAATCGGAAGAACCTTACTTTCGCCAGCGATGGACAATTGCTGAAGGACAACCTGACACTGTAAACACAGGAACCGCCACAGGCGGTTCCCTGCAATAAACAAATCACGCATGAGCATGAGAATATCCTTTCTGGCATGGGTCGCACTATCCCTGCCTCACTTCGGCTTTTCACAACCTGACAGGTGGCAACAGCATGTAAAATACAACATGGACATCAGTATGGATGTGACCACCAACCGGATGACGGGAAAGCAAACGCTGACTTATACCAATAATTCGCCGGACACGCTCAGAAAGGTATTCTATCATCTGTACTGGAATGCTTTTCAGCCTGGAAGCATGATGGATGTACATAGCCGTGAGCTGGGTAAGATAACTTATCCGATTGGGGGAGGTCGCCGGGCGCAGGATTGGGACTCCCGTGTAAAAGATCGTATCCAACACCTCAGTCCCGGGGAGATCGGCTATCAAAAGGTGATCTCGCTCACGATGAATGGCGTAGTGCAATCATTTCAGACGGAAGAGACCATCCTGGAAGTAAATCTCACCAAGCCCATATTACCCCATTCCACGGTCACGTTCGATATGCAGTTCGAAGCGCAGGTACCTCTGCAGATCCGGCGCAGCGGCAGAGATAATCCCACGACCGGGGTTCGTTATTCCATGAGCCAGTGGTATCCTAAGATCTGTGAATATGATTATGCCGGATGGCATCCTACACCGTATGTGGCGCGGGAATTTTATGGCGTCTGGGGCGACTATGACGTAAAGATCTCGATCGATAAGAGCTATATCTTAGGCGGCACGGGCTACCTGGAGAATGCAGCTCAGATAGGCTATGGATATGAAGGCCCCGGTGTGAAGGTGGTGCGTCCCGCGGGGGATAAGCTGCAATGGCATTTTGTGGCTCCCAACGTTCATGATTTTATGTGGGCGGCTGATCCGGGATATCATCACCTGGTCAGGCGTATACCAAATGGACCCGTTATCAATGTGCTGTACAAGAATAAGGATAATGATCCCAGACAGGACACGCTGTGGACGACACTGGCGGATGCGGCGGTGATCGTGCTCCCTTATATAGAGAGGACGTTCGGTCCCTATCCCTATAAACAATATTCCTTTATACATGGCGGAGACGGAGGCATGGAATATCCCATGGCTACGCTGCTGGTAGGGCCCAGTCTCGGAGGCGCCTTTCACGAGTGGATGCACTCGTGGTACCAGGGCATGCTGGGCACAAATGAATCCGTGTATGCCTGGATGGATGAAGGGTTTACCACCTATGCGGAGGGTAGGGTATCAGGGTATTATTATGAGCAGCTGCTGACCCGCCAACCGGGCAATGCGGGTTTGAAAGATCTCGTTGACAAACGGCGGGCACAATTACCCCTGATCCAACCCAAGGCGTATGAAGACTACTTCTCCCTGGTCAAGGACGGTATGGCGGAACCGCTGACAACACATGCGGACCATTTCCACACCAACAGAACTTATCAGACGGCTGCCTATTCCCAGGGATGTATTTTTATGGAGCAGCTGGGTTATATCGTCGGTGATTCCGTGCGGGACAAGATCCTGCTGGAATATTATCGTGAGTGGCGGTTCAAGCATCCGAATGCCAATGATTTTATGCGGGTGGCGGAAAAGGTCAGCGGGATGCAGCTGGACTGGTATAAGGAATACTGGATCAATACGACCAAAACCATCGACTATGCCATCGACAGTCTGTGGGAAGAAAATGGGAAGTCCAATATACGGCTCCGGATGGATGGAGATGTGCCGATGCCCATCGATGTGCTGCTCACCTTTAAGGATGGATCAAAGCTGATGGCATATATCCCTCAATATTTTATGTTTGGCGCCAAGCCGGTAGAAGATCATACCATCCCCCGGACACAATATGAGCCATGGAAGTGGACGAACGCTACCTACACTTTCTCCTTCGATCGCCGCCTGCTGGATGTCAAAGTGGTGGAGATCGATCCGACACAGCGGATGGCGGATACAGACAGACGCAATAATAAGCTGGAGCTGAAGTGGTAAATGATGTCGTAACTTGGGGGTAGAATGTATAAACAATGAAGACCTTATTAAGTACCGCACTGATATTGCTGCTGCCCGCCATCGGCAAGGACCTTCCGGACGACCTGCCTATCAATAAGATCCAGGTCATTGGCAGTCACAACAGCTACAAGAAGGCCATCGATCCGGCCTTGTTCAAAATGTTCCGGCAGCGGGATTCCGCCGACGCGATCTCGCTCGATTATGAGCATATACCCCTGACCGAGCAGCTGGATATGGGCCTCCTGAACCTGGAGCTCGACTGCTATGTGGATGAGAAGGGAGGCCGGTATGCACATCCGAAGGGGCTGGAATGGGCAAAGGGTCAGGCGCCTTATGACCCGGAAGGAGTGATGAATCAGCCGGGCTTTAAGATCCTGCACATCCCTGACCTGGATTTCCGCAGCGATGCATTGACCTTGAAGCAGTGTTTACGGAACCTGCGGGTATGGTCTGAGCGGCATCCGGATCATTATCCCGTCTTTATCACGCTGGAGCCGAAGGACGGCATTACCCATGATAATGAAAAGGAGAAGGACCTGACGGAGTCGGAGCCCTATACTCCTGCCGTCTTTGACGAGCTGGACAAGGCGCTGGAAGATGGATTGGGCAAGGAGCACCTGATCACGCCCGATATGGTACGGGGACGTTATGCGACGCTGGAAGAAGCTGTCCTGAGCGATAACTGGCCGAGGCTGAAAGCTGCAAAGGGGAAGTTCCTCTTTATCCTGGATGATCATGACAGGAAGCGTGACATGTATATGGCAGAACATCCGTCTTTGAAGGGAAGGGTCTTGTTTGTGAATGCCGATGCGGGTACGCCGGAAGCGGCAGCTATGATCCTGAATAACCCAAACAATCCGGAGATAAAGAGGTTGGTTGGGAAGGGATATATCATCCGTACGCGGGCGGATGCGGATACGAGGGAGGCGCGTACCAATGATAGGAGTGAGTTTATGGCTGCCTGCAGCTCCGGAGCGCAGATCATTACCACCGATTATTACCGGAAGAGCACACGTTTCAAGTCCGACTATGTAGTGAGCTTTGATGGGACCAACAAATATATGCGATTGAATCCTGTGGTGGGGGGGCGATGAGAAATAAACCGCTGCAAGGCAGTTAAACAAACAATGCTCCCCGCGCCTTTGGCACTCCGGTTTAATGACATATTTGGACTGATCCCGGCGGTCGGGGGTTGTGGAAAATAGCGCCTAGTCCCTACTTCTCCATGATGGGAGTTGCTAGAAGCTGACGTGCGGCGGCGCTCCTAGTTCAAGCACTGTGCCAAGTCCCGCGTAAAGATATCGATCGCCGAAGGCCTGCATTAATGCGACGAAGGTTGGTTCGCCGGTGCAGTGGCCAGGTGCGATCCAGTCCACCTTCCAGTTGTCCTTCAGCGAGGTAACCACCTTCCCGATCACGGAGTCAGGTGCCCTTACGAGGTGTAAGCCGCCGGCAATGAAATGGATGTGGGTATTGATCCTAGCCGCCTGCGCGACAATCGGGTCGATGCCTGGATGCGAGCAACCTACTATTAGCACGATACCGTCCGGGGTATTGATCGCCAACGATAGCTCTTTTAGCTCTTTTGTTCCCTGTACGTCAGAAACCTGGGCGATAAGCGTCATTCCGGGGGCCACTTCGGTTGTCGAATCGATCAGCTCGAGATTCGCATCAGGCCAAGCTTTGCCGAATTTTATCACTTTCGGCGGGCTGCCATCGAAGTAGCGCATTTCCGGCGGCAGTTCATCAGCCTTGCGGTAGTAACTGCTGGGCAGCAAGGAACCGAATATGCCACCCAAGCCCTCCATGGGCGCATAGATCTTCACGGTTGGATTCACTTTCAATAAATAGAGGAGACCGGCGATATGGTCGCCGTGGCGATGGGAGATGACGACAAAATCGAGTCTCGTCAGATCGACGTGAGCCGCCTTGACGTTCTGAGCGAAGATATCGGGATTGTCGCCGGTATCGAACAGGATGCGCTTCCCATTGACTTCGATGAACGCGGCGAAGCCCCAATCTTTTTTCATTGATGTATTCTTGCCGAATGCATCATATAGAATAGTGATGCGGGGCGTCGGTGGGGGCTCGTGAGCCATTGGTGCAGACCCGGAGGTGCTGGCGCGATCACTCAGCGACAGCGTGGAGAAAGACGCCACAACAAGAGAGACCAAGGCGTTCAATACGGTATGCCCGGTTAAGCCATTCATGAATTTGTGTAAATATGTCCTCTAAAACAAGAATTTGGTCAGCCAATTATAATATAAGGCACTTGATTAACCCAGCTTCCATTGCGGGAGGGACTCGGAGGGTTTTGCGAATGTCAATGCAGTGCTAAAATACGAAAAACAGATCAATACGTCTCTTATCTCTTGATCGCAATTATGCGCGGTTGCCGGGCATACAGGAGTCGAACCTATAAGATGGTAGAAATAAGCTATTTAATAATTTGACGGAATTAGCGTGTACGTATATCGAACTAAAAAAGCCGCTGCCAGAGAGGGTTTTAAAGAATGGGGATGAACTTGTGCACCGGAGTGGGGGGGGCGAACCGGATTTTGGGCAATCTTTTCTTGCTGATTGATCTATGTGCTTGATAATTAATCCATCAACGGCAGAATTAACCTGTTTATTTTACGGCTTTGGATAACTGGGGTTTTATATTATAATTGTAAATGATCAGAGCGCTACTTCTAGTAACTCTTGTTACGTTTGGCAATCCACGGGGATTTTGTCAGAATCCCTCGTCTGCTTTTGTACATGCAGGAATCCGCAAGGCGGATCGCGGAGACCATAGAGGAGCCATCAGGTGCTACAATATTGCATTGGAATATGACTCCTCGAATAGTAGAGCTTACCTAAACAGAGGTGTGGCCGAAGCTGCTCTCGGTCAATTCCAAAAGGCAATAAGAGACTATGACCGCGCTAGCCTATTAGCTCCTGCTGACGCCACCATATATTATAACAGGGGAGTTGCCTATGCGGACCTTGGCCAATCGCTTCTTGCCATCCAGGATTATGATAGGGCCATTTCGTTACGGTCGAATTTCCCGAAGGCCCTTCTCAATCGAGGAAACCTGAAAGACGATGGCAAAGATTTCGAAGGAGCAATTCAAGATTATACGCTCGCCATTAAATTTAAACGTCGCTATGCAATTGCCTATTTTGACAGGGGTAGAGCAAAGGCGGAAATGCATAATTGGCAAGCTGCCAAAAAAGACTTTGACTCCGCTATTCAATTTGACAAAAGGATTGAGCAGGTATATATAAGCAGAGGGGCTGCAAAAACTCACCTAAATGACTTAAATGGGGCAGCATTGGACTATAATGCTGCCTTCAGACTTAATCCTAAAGACCCTCTTATATTCTATAACTGGGGCAATTTAGAATCAAAACTAAGCAATAGCAAGGAGTCAATCCGTTGCTATACGATAGCTATCGAATTGCGTCCGAATTATGCTGAAGCTTTCTATGGCAGAGGATACGAATATTATGACCGACAAAGGTTTGATTCGGCGCTGGCTGACTTCTCAAAAGCCATAGATCTAAAACAGGACTATGGACAAGCGTATTGGTATCGAGGTGAGGTTAAAAGGGTTTTGAATATGCTGGGCGCTTGCGCCGACTTCCAAAAATCGGCTGCGTTGGGCATTCCAGAAGCCTCAAATGCTATAAGAAAATATTGTCGCTGAGACCTGAACAAACCTGCCAGAATGAAAAGCGTCTGATAAAACTATATTAGTTAAGACTTGATCTGACAATAGGGGCTAACTTTAAGTTACCCCACTTATTAATCAACCCCCAAAATGTCAGATCATGAATCAGGAATCTAAGTTAATCAAATCCAAGCCAGGACTGCTGAATTTGGCAGAACATTTAGGCAATGTCTCCAGCGAACACACAGTGGGAAGTATTGCTTCGGAAAAACGCCTATGGAAACTTTTAACGAACTTAGCGAGACAGAAGATGCTGGACCGTCTTCCCCCAGCAGCTTAAATATATCCTGACCCTATAAAAATAGGGACCACTTTTCGATGAGGTCGTGACCATTATAGAATAATTCGAAATTGCTTAAAATGAACAAATTATTCGACCATTCTTTGCCGCTCATTTGCTGCGGGTATTATTTGTTGATTTCCTATGGGGTCGTCAGATTGCCGCCGCCAAGGCAGCAGAAATTTGATAAATACACAGGAAAGAAAAAGACGCTCCTGCTTGCGGTGGCTTACATCGCAATTGCTTGGTCGATCTATTTGATCATTCGCGATTTGTCATAAAGGTCACATAAATGCTAGATCAAAGTACCCCCAGCAGCTTAAATATATTCCTGACCCTATAAAACTAAAAAATCCCTCGTTGTCAGGTTAAGTAGTGATTATTACAGATAAACAGCGTCATTTATTGTCCGGCTTAGCCGGGAATCCTTCTCTATCGTAATCTTTCCATGTTCCGACTCTACTGCCATCTCTTAACTCTCCCTCCGATCTTACCCTCCCATCTTCATAGTAATAAGTGGCAGGGCCGGTATCAATACCAGAATCTGTTAAGGTCACCTTTCCTTTCAGCTGACCATTGGGATAATATTCCGCAACGAAAACATTAATGCCCTTCCTTGTTTGTCTCATCGCGACGATATGCCCGATTGAATCTTTCAATATCACGGTAGTGGTGCTATCTGCCCTGGCAATGTAATTCTCTGAAATATAAAAATCAGATCGTCTAAGAGTATCAATCCTAGGTTTATCGCTGCTTTCCCAAACGTGTTTTAAGCGCATGCTATCAATTTTATTTATTTCGATTTTTGACTGTTCAGGCTGTCCGCAAGCGGTCAACATGATTAAACAAGAAAAGAATATATATTTCACATTGGATATTTCGGTCAATATACATAAATAGCAATAAAAAGAGTAGGGGCTAAAATTACAAAGCCCCCGATGTTGTCGGGGGCGCTGTGCACCGGGGTGGAGGGTTTTCGAGCCATCTTATAGAGGATCTGAAATTGCTAATTGATCTATGTGCTTGATTCTTTGTATATTGAGGCTACAAAAAGACAAGCATCAGGATGAGTCGGGTACGAAATATATTAAAATCTTGGGACGCCTTTATTAAGGGAACAATCCCTGAACGTAGCAATGGGGCAGGAAAAGAAGACCATTCTCCAAACGACTTTTCGAAACTTGATGCCGACAGTAGGATAAAGACCACAATGATTCTTGGTGATACCGGGCTGCCACAGCATTTTTCTCTTATAGAGTATGCTATCCTTTATGATCCCAACAAACATGTTAAGTTTGCCGCAATGAAAAGATTACATCACTTTAAAGAACATCCCAACTTTGAATCCCTACTGGAACAAATAAAAAATATAAATACCAATAACCAATTGGAACCCTATTTTTCAATGGCATTATTAAAGATTGGGGTCATTTCACAAGCAGAATTCGAGTCCAAAATCAACTCACATTAGGTCAAAAAGGATATACTTCTCCCAATTTCTTTTATTGAAAAGGCGATACGAAATATTGAGTGAACTCACTGACCTTCTGGCAGAGGTAATGGTAAAGATCACCGATGACTCAGATATGTTATGGGGCTGGTATGAGACACCGGCTGGTCTCCGCCTTGACTTGGCAAGATATATTGATCAACTCAATAAGGCTGACATTTCGTGTCTCAAGGAATTGGAGCTCCTTTTCCTACCGACTTCGGTTTTGCAAGAACATTCCATCCAAAACGATTGGTCACCAGAGTACTTGCGGCTATCAACGAGATTTGATTTGCTCTTCAAAAGATTGGTAACAAAATAGGATTCAGTTGTCATCGGACTGTTTATTGCCAGGATGATAAGCAAAGTGACAGTGTCTTTAGGCGCGAGTATGATCTTTTGACAGCCCTTGCTGACCATCAATTGGGACTAAAACCTACCAAAATTTAATGTAATTTTGCTACAAAGAGAGCATATGAACAATCAGCCTACAACACCACTTTATTTGCGATACGGCGGGGCGAAAAAATCGACCTTCGAGATGAGTCATGAGGAGTTGGAACAGGCTGCTCAATCCATTCTCCGCCGGGTCAAAGAAAAGGCTTTCTCCAAAGGTCTACCTAACTACTTTAGCAAGGATGGTAAGGTGATGGCTGAATACCCAGACGGACGTATTGAAGTGGTTAAAAAGAACTGATAATGCCCCCCGTTTTATATGTGATTGCTGGCCCCAATGGAATTGGAAAAACTTCTTCTGATTAAGACTTTGTGCCCACTTCTATCCCTGTTATTAACTCCGATGAAATAGCTGCAGAAATAAAAAGACCTGGGCAGTCTATTGTGAACACCCAGGAGGTTGCTAACGGCAAGGCATCTGAACTGATGGATACTTACCTGAAGCAAAAGGTCTCATTCGGATTTGAAACAAACCTTTGCGACGTAGAAACCTGGAAATCGTTGCTGGAGATACAAAAATTGGGGTACCTGATAGAGGTGATTTATATTTCAACTAGTGACCTGGAAGTATTGAATTCTCGGATTGAAAGCCGTGTCCAGTTAGGGGACATTTTGTGCTGCCGGAGGTGGTAAGAGAGCGGTATATGGCAGGGCTAAATTTGTTGAACCATTATTTCGACAAGCCCGATAAATTGCAGCTATTTTCCATCAACCGCTAACTTTACAAGTCGATAGAGACGAGCGAAGAGAGGTGTAACATGGAAAATATCAAACCCGAAGACATTGTGAAGATCCTTGCCGGGCATGGGATAAAGGTGACCTTGGATGAAGCAAATATTGTTCTGGAATTTGTGTTGCAACTGGCCAATATGGCCTTGGATCAATACCTAAAGTTATGAGAGCAGACTTATACATCCGTGTCTCCACGGACGAGCAGGCAGATAAAGGATATTCATAGCATGACCAGGAAGAGCAGCTCCGAAAGTATTGCGAGCTGCGGCATATCGTCATCCGAAAGGTGATCCTGGAAGACCATTCGGCCAAGACCTTCAACCGTCCGGAATGGGCCAATCTCCTGAGGGACCTTAAAGAGCGCAAAGGGCAGGTAAACCTGGTTCTATTCACCGAATGGGACCGATTCAACCGCAACGCGGGCGATGCCTATCAGATGATCAATACCCTCCGCAAATTGGAAGTTGAGCCCCAAGCCATCGAGCACGAAGCTGTCCGGCTGATATACTTGCTGGTCAAGGGCTGGCACAAAAAGGAAATAGGAGAAACCAAGGTTGATTTTGATCTCTCCTGCTTCGTGCCCAGAACAGGGATCGAACCTGAACATTGTTGCCAATACCAGATTCAGAGAAAAAGTGCAAAAAAAAAGAGGCTGTCTGGTCAGACGGCCTCCGTGCTTGATATAGGTTAGATAAGGTAAAATGACTAATGCATTTGATCTGATTAGCAGCCCTCGGGGGCAAAATTAGATGCTCTATAAGGGTAAAACAATACCACTTTATGGTAGTTTTAGTTAAAACGGACCGGAAGTTTGTTGGCCGGACATTTACCTGCCATAGAACTTATTGATAGCTTCCACCCTGTTGTTTACATGTAATTTCTCATAAATGTGATATACGTGCTTGCGGACAGTCTCCTGGCTGATAAAGAGCCTGCCGGCTATCTCCTTGTATAACATACCTTTAGCGAGAAGTTCCAGGATCTCGTTCTCCCTGTTGGAGAGGATGCTGATGGATTTTCCCTGCAGACTGTTCAGGGTGGGGTCGGCGGCGGCGGCCCGGACCTGGAAGGCATTGACCACCTTACGGGCTATCTGGCTGCTCATGGGAGCGCCGCCTTCATAGAGTTCGCGCAGTGCGTCCAGGAGCTTGCCGGGGGCTGTCTTTTTAAGGATATACCCATTGGCTCCAGCTGTCAGCGCTTCAAATATTTTTTCATCTTCCTCGTAGATCGTACACATCATGAATAGGATCTCGGGGTGAAGGGGTTTTAGCTGCCGCACACAATCGATGCCACTTTCACCGTTGCCCAGGTTAATGTCCATGAGCACGACATTGGGATTTGCGAGAGGTATTTTCTGCAGCGCCTCTTCCGCATCTGCATAGCTTCCGGCCAGTGTATAGCCATCAGCCATCAGAATGATCTGCTCGAGAGCAGAGCGGATGTCCTTGTTATCATCTACAATACAAACAGAAATTGTCATAGTGCAAAGGTCCGCGGCTTTGGCGAGAAAAAAATACCATTTTGTGGTAGTTTTTGGGGTAGTTGGGTAGACGCGTGAGGCGGGATGGAGTAAAGCTTTGGCTTCTAGGAGGGTATGTATAGCAGGTATTTTTCGCGGAAGTAATCCAGGGCGAAAATATCGTGTATCTCCATGACCCGTGGCCGCGTGTGGCTTTCCGAGATCTCGGCGGCAAGGTCGCCTCCTTTGAGACAAATGAGACCGTGGGGGATGGGGAGACCTTCAGGGCTGTCTGACCCTGTGGGGTCCGGGTTGCCGGCCGGCTGGCCAGTGGACGGGACCGGGTCGGTTGGTGGGGCCGGCCGACGCGAAGGCTTTTTCAGCAGGGGTTTGGACCAGGCGTGCAGGTCTTTTAAAGGCGCCACAGCACGGGACACCGCCACGTCGAACTTCCGATCTTTTATTTCTTCTGCCCGTCCATGCCGGGTGGTAATGTTAGCGAGCCCTATGGCGTCGCGTACGGCCTCGACGACCTTTATCTTTTTACCGATGCTGTCCACGAGATGGAAGGCCGTATCGGGGAAGAAGATAGCCAGCGGTATGCCGGGAAAACCACCGCCCGTACCGATGTCGATGACCTGCATCCCCTTTTCGAACTGGAAGGCTGCCGCAATGCTCAGAGAGTGCAGGACGTGCTTTTCGTAGAGGCTTTCGATGTCCTTGCGGGAGATGACGTTGATCTTATTGTTCCAGTCCTTATACAACTCTTCCAGCGCGGCCAGCTGTTGTAGCTGCCCGGGAGTAAAATCGTCGAAATAACGAAGGATCAGTTCCAGGTGGTCCGTGGTTTTTTCCATATCGTAGGTACAAAGATCAGGTAATACACGAACATCCAGATGTCAAGGAGCCACCACCAGGCAAAAAGATCATTCTCCTGGAGCTTGTTCATAGCATTATAATAAATATATCCCTGCACCATCAGGCGGACGGCAAAAAGGGCAAGGGCCGCCTGCCAGCTGAAGAAGAGGCTGGCAATAAACAATGGATAGAACAGGACATGGGAAAAGGAATACAGCCCTAATAAGAACTTATGAAGGGGGCGGTAGTACCTGGCCGTGGTGTAATGACGGGTCTTTTGACGGAACCAGTCATTAAATGTCTTTTTGGGCTCGGACATCGTGAAGGTGTCGGGGTCCACGACGATGGCGGTATTTTCCTTTGTAGCCACTTTATTGATGAACAGGTCATCGTCACCACCGGGGATGTGATTGATGGCGGAAAACCCTTTATTCTTGAAGAATATGTCCTTTTTGTAGGAGAGGTTACGCCCCACACCCATATAGGGGATGCCGGCCAAAGCATAGGAGAGATACTGGACGGCAGTGTGGAAAGTGTCGAAGCGGATGATCTTATTGAGGAATCCGGGGGCTTTTTTATAAGGGCTATAGCCCAGGACCACCTCGATGCCATTGTTGTAGCCGTCCTGCATTTTTTGCATCCAGAATTCACTGGCGGGCATACAGTCGGCGTCGGTGAGGAGCACTATTTCGTGTCTGGCTTCCTTGATACCCATGCTGAGGGGGTATTTTTTGCCGGGGATGCCGATAGCTTCCTGTTCGAGATTGACGATATGGAGGCCTTTGAAGGTCTTTTTGAATTCGTCCAGAAGGAATCGGGTCTCGTCCTGGCTATTGTGGTTGACGACGATGATCTCATGGGTGCTGGGATAGATCTGGGACAGGGCTCCCGGCAGATGGGTAACGAGCTTGCCGGCCTCGTCACGTGCGCAGATGATGACGCTGACTGGATGTTGCTGAGAGCTGGCCTTTTCGGTTGGGGTAAAAAAGGCGAGACGTCTAAAGAACCAACCATAATAAAAGAGTTGGGTCAGTGTGACCAGACAGAACAGTATAAAAAATATCTCGCTCAGAGAGACGCCAAATCTATTCATAAGCATTCTACGATTGGGGCCTGGAACCGCCAGGGGCAGTTCGACAAAAACTGAAAGTTCCCGACGAAGGACGTCAGACATAAACTTCCAATCCATCCGCGAAAGTACGCATAACCGTCAATTTATTATAGTAAAATTACTATTTGGGTGGCGAAAGAGGGTCAGATAGGTGAAAATTCAGGTGACGGGGGTATCTTGCCGACCCGCCGACCGACGACCCCGACCAACGGTCGGTGTCCGTAAGGACAGATAAAAAGACGTAATGTCGTCGGTCCGAAGGACCGTTTGACGGGAAAAAATATTATATGGCAGCATTAACATTTGATTTAGAAAGGCAATGCCCACATTCCGCGGCAAGAGCAGGTAGGATAGTGACCGATCATGGGGAGATACCTACCCCCATATTTATGCCCGTGGGTACGGTGGGGAGCGTAAAGGCTGTCAGCCAGCAACAGCTAAAGGAGGACGTAAAGGCCCGGATCATTCTGGGGAATACCTATCATCTCTATCTCCGGCCGGGGCTGGAGGTGCTGGAGGCGGCGGGCGGCATCCACCGATTCAATGGCTGGGACCGTCCGATATTGACAGATAGTGGCGGATACCAGGTATTCTCCCTGGCGGGCACCCGTAAGATACAAGAGGATGGGGTGGTATTCCAGTCGCATATCGACGGTTCGAGGCATCTTTTTAGCCCGGAGAAAGTAATGGATATCCAGCGGGTCATCGGGGGCGATATCATCATGGCCTTTGACGAATGTCCGCCATATCCCAGCGAGTATGCCTATGCGGAGAAGTCCATGCACCTTACCCATCGATGGCTGGACCGGTGTTTTGAACGATTCAACGGGACGCCGGATAAGTACGGGTATACCCAGAACCTATTCCCCATCGTACAGGGGAGTGTATTTCCCGACCTGCGTAAGGCGTCCTGCGCCTATGTGTCCGGCAAGGGCGCGGTGGGGAATGCCATCGGGGGACTCAGTGTCGGGGAGCCCGAGGCACAGCTGTATGAGATATGTGAGGCCTGCTGTACCGACCTCCCCGCGGACAAACCTCGCTATCTCATGGGTGTAGGGACGCCCTGGAACATACTGGAATGTATTGCCCGGGGAGTGGATATGTTCGACTGTGTGATGCCTACCCGTAATGGGCGGAATGCGATGCTGTTCACTTCCAAAGGGGTTATCAATATCGACAATAAGAAATGGGAAAAGGATTTTTCACCCATCGACGATGGCATCGACAGCGAGTGGAGCCAGTACTACAGCAAGGCGTACCTGCGTCATCTGGTGAAGTCCAAGGAGATACTGGGACTAACCATTGCCAGCGTGCATAACCTGGCGTTCTACCTCCACTTAGTGACGGAGGCGCGGAAGCATATTCAGGCGGGGGATTTTGTCAGCTGGAAGAACGAGCAGGTCCCGCTGCTGCAGACAAGACTTTAGGCCCCGAAAACCTCGAAACGAACCAGAGGTTCGTGTCCAAAACCTCGGTTTTAAGAGTTGATTATGAAAATGGCAGCGTACCTTCGCGGCGCATGCTTAAACTGCTGGACAGATATATACTTCGGAAGTTCCTGGGGACCTTTATATTTACTCTATTGGTGATCACGGTCATCGCCGTGGTGATCGATACCAGCGAAAAGGCAGATGACTTTGTCAAGTCGGGAATGACTGCCTGGCAACTGGTGATCCATTACTACATCGGCTTTGTACCCTTCATCATGTCGATGATCTTCCCGCTGATGACCTTTATTGCCGTCATTTATTTCAGCAGCAAGATGGCGGGGCGGTCAGAGTTCATTGCCATCCTTGCCGGCGGGGTGCGTTACAATCGGATGTTGCGCCCTTACTTCCTGGGTTCGGTCATACTGGCCCTGATATTCTGGTGGGCCAGCCAGTACTGGGTGCCCAGGGCCAATGAGATCCGCACGGATTTCCAGGCTGTCTATGTGGATCGCAACAGCTCGTACAATTCTGATTACTACCGGACCAATAATTATTATCTCCGTGTGGATCCTACCACCTATGTAGGGTTCCGCTATTATGATACGGTGAACAAGTCGGCCAGCAATTTCTTTATGCAGCGGCTGAAAGGCAATAAGGTCAATTACAATCTGCGGGCCGAGACGGTGAAATGGGATCCGGTTAAGAAAGACTGGCGGCTGCAGGGAGTCATCGAACGCAAGATCGATGGGCTGAAGGAAACCGTGACAAAACTGGATAGTTTGCACGTGAACCTGAATGTGCTCCCAAAGGAACTGAGAAGGGACGACTATTTAAAGGACAAGCTTACTACACCGGAGCTGCATCAATTCATTCATATGGAGGAGGTGCGGGGCGCCGAGGGATTGAATACTTTCAAAGTAGAGCTCTATCACCGGGATGCTACTCCTTTTTCCGTCATCATCATGACGCTGATGGGAGCTGTGATCGGCACCCGGAAGATCAGGGGGGGCAGCGGATTGCATCTGGCCATGGGTATCGTGATGGCGGCTATTTTCGTGGTGATGGATAAGTTCTCCGTGACCTTTAGTACAAAAGGGAGCTTTCCGCCGATGATCGCGGCATGGCTGCCGAACATTATTTTCAGCGGGCTGGCATTTTGGTTGTATGCGAGAACGCCGAAGTAAAGAGCGAGAACGCAGAAGTAGAGATTTTATGATAGGGAGCGTTAACTCTATTTTAATCGTAAATCCCACCAAATCATTTGTATTACAACAGTTCCTATAGTAACTTTAACCGGTAAAACAGCTTCGATATGGCAATACTCAAGGACAGGTTTAAATCCAAGGCGGACGCAGTATCTGCCGAAATAAAGGATCTGATAAAAGAGCATGGAAATAAGAAAATAGGAGAGGTGACCCTCTCCCAGATCTATCAGGGTATGCGGGGTATTACCGGATTGGTGAGCGAGACTTCCCTGCTGGATGCACAAGAAGGTATCCGCTTTAGAGGATATTCCATCCCCGACCTGCAAAAGAAGCTGCCAAAGGCCAGCGGAGGCACCGAGCCCCTGCCGGAGGGTCTTTTCCTGTTGATGTTGCTGGGCGAACTGCCTACCGAAGAAGATGTACATGATCTCACGTCCAACTGGCAACGCCGGAGCCATGTTCCCAATCACGTGTTTGCCGCAATCGAGGCGCTGCCGAAGGATTCCCATCCCATGACCCAGTTCGTGGTGGCCATAATGGCCCTTCAGACGGAGAGCAAGTTTGCGGAGAAGTACGCGAAAGGGATGAATAAAAAAGATTATTGGGAGGCGATATTTGATGACAGCATGGACCTGATAGCTCGTTTGCCCCGGGTAGCTGCATATATCTATCGCAGAAAGTATAAGGATGAAGATCATATTCATCCCAATGGTCTTTTGGACTGGGCGGGGAATTTTGCCCATATGCTGGGCTTTGAGGATGAGACCTTCCGGGAGCTGATGCGTCTGTATATGACGATACATGCGGATCATGAAGGCGGGAATGTGAGTGCGCATACGGTGCACCTGGTGGGATCGGCTCTCAGTGATCCTTACCTGAGCTTTGCGGCGGGTATGAATGGGCTGGCGGGTCCCTTGCATGGGCTGGCCAACCAGGAAGTGATCAAGTGGATATTGGAGATGCGCAGTGAGTTGGGTGTAGAGCTGCCTTCGGGTGAGCAGATAGCGGCCTACGTGAAGAAAACCTTGAGCGAAGGGAAGGTGGTGCCTGGTTATGGTCACGCAGTCCTGCGCAAGACAGACCCCAGATTTACCGCACAAATGGAATTTGGTAAAAAGCACATGCCGAACGACCCCCTGGTACAGACAGTGTGGAATATCTATGATACGGTGCCGCCTATCCTGCAATCCCTTGGCAAGATCAAGAACCCCTGGCCGAACGTGGATGCGCATAGCGGAGCTCTCCTCGTACATTATGGAATGGTAGAGTATGAGTTCTATACCGTGCTCTTTGGCGTTAGCCGTGCGTTGGGCGTTCTGGCCAGTCTCTGTTGGGACAGGGCGCTGGGATTCCCCCTCGAGCGACCGAAGTCAGTCACCACCGAACTGGTGAAAGAATGGCTGAAGGGAGAAGGTGAGATCTGGGGGGATTAGGAAGGAGCTCCTTTCTGATCTTTGCTGCCACGATCAATTGTTTCATCGGGATGTTTCTTTAGATAAATGGTCATGGGTGTTGGCGATTATCTTATAATTGCCTTGATCGGACCCGATCATTTTAAGGTTCAGCTTATAAACGTGGTTGCTATCGGGAGGCCATACAAGCTCGATGGATGATGTGACCAGCAAGGAAATATCGATCTTCCCTCAGGAACAGGGAGTCCTTTAAGTAAGACACTGCCAGTGTTCTGCTAGTCCGTACCATATACTTCAATTTAAGGGTGGCGTTCTCCCCTTCAAAGGACCTTATACGATATGATTGGGCCTTTGCGGCATGCTGTAATGCGCAACATACAATAACCAGCGTCAATATGCGAGCTGCCCGTTGGACCATGTGGCCTCACTTTAATGCCTGCAAAATATCCTGTAGTATATCATCCCTATGCTCCAGTCCCACAGAAATGCGTATGAGCCCCGGCGTGATACCTACGGCGGCCCTTTCTTCGGGTGTGAGCTTGGCGTGGGTAGTGCTGGCCGGATGAGAAGCTATGCTGCGGGTATCTCCCAGATTGGCCGTCTTTGAGAGCATATTCAGCTTATTCAGGAATTGCCTCCCTGCTTCCAGTCCTCCTTTCAGGTCGAAGGAAATGATGCCGCCGCCGTTCAGCATTTGCTTTTTGGCAATGTCATGCTGCGGATGGCTGGGCAGGAAAGGGTATTTCAGGCGGGCGATGGCGGCATGCCCTTCCAGCTTTTGTGCGATATAGAGTGCGTTGGAAGAATGTCTTTCCATCCTCACGTCCAGCGTCTCCAGGCTGCGGCTCAGGACCCAGGCATTGAAGGGGGAGAGGGAGGGGCCGGTGCTACGGCAGAACAGATAGATCTCGTGTATCAGCTCCTTTTTCCCTACTACCACTCCACCCAGCACGCGTCCTTGCCCATCGAGCCATTTGGTGGCGGAATGAACGACGAGGTCGGCGCCATATTGGATGGGGAGCTGGCCGATGGGAGTGGCAAAGCAGTTATCGACATTGAGGATGAGTTTATACTTACGCGCCAGCTGGCCGGCTATTTCCAGGTCGATGAGCTCCAGGCCGGGGTTGGTGGGCGTCTCGAGGTAGATCATCTTTGTATTGGGACGTATAGCGGCTTCCCATGCCTTTTGATCGCCCGCGGGGACATAGGTATATTCGATGCCGAACTTCGGGAGATATTTGGTGATGATGGTATGGGTGCTACCGAAAATAGAGCTGCAGGACAGCAGGTGATCCCCTTTTTTGAGGAAGCTGAGGAAGGAGGCGACGATGGCGCTCATCCCCGACGCGGTGGCAAATCCGGCTTCGGCGCCTTCCAGGGCGCACATGCGGTCTACAAACTCCTGTACGGAGGGGTTGCTGAATCTGCTGTATATGTTAGCGTCTGTCTCGTCTGCAAAGGCGGCGCGCATTTCTTCGGCGTCGTCAAAGCAGAAGCTGCTGGTGAGGAATAAAGGGGAAGAATGTTCTTTTTCCTCTGTGCGGTCGGTGCGGATACGAATGGCTTGGGTGATGCGATGTTGGGACATGAGATGCAATATAAAAAGATGAATGAATTCGATGGATCAGGCTGAGGTGTGACTAGGGATTTACCTTGACCTCCCAGGTGATCTTTCCGCCGGCGCCCTTCAGGGTAGCCGCCACGGAGCAATATTTATCAACGGACAGGGCGCAGGCCTTGTACGCCTTGTCCGGGTCGATATCTCCCTTCAGCTCGAAAATAATATGAATATCGGCCCAGAGGGAGGGTTCCTTCCCCTGCTGACGCTCGCCGTCTACAAGCATGCGGAAGCCTTCCACCGGCTGGCGCTGTTTCTTTAGAATGGATATGATATCGATGCCACTGCAGCCTCCTAAACCCATGAGTAACATTTGCATAGGGCGAATGCCAAAGTTATCGCCTCCCGTCTCCGGGCTTGTGTCCATATGGGCAGTATGACCATTCGCGTCCTTTGCTTCGAAGCCATAATCGCCGTGAACCCTCGATACCTCAACATGAATCATAATATAAAATTTCGGCAAAGGTAGGCCACGGGGTCGGTGCTCCATAAAGATTTTTCAATGGTAATGTCTCCGGGCCTTTATTTTTGCACCTCTAAAACCGCCCGGAGGCGGTTGACTATATTTGACACCTGCATGAACCATCTTAATTACGAACTGCCTTTTGAACTGGAAAGTGGAGAATCCCTGCCTGGAATTACTATTGCTTATAATACGTACGGCGTTCTTAATAAAGACGGAAGCAATGTCGTCTGGGTATGTCATGCCCTGACCGCCAACTCCGATGTGGCCGCCTGGTGGCCCGGAGTGGTGGGACCTTCCGATGTCATTACGCCGGACAAATACTTTATCGTCTGCGCCAACATACTGGGCTCCTGTTATGGCAGCACGGGACCGCTGAGCGAGGATCCCCGGACAGGCAAGCCGTATTATCATGAATTCCCCATGATCACCATAAGGGACATGGTAAAAGCTCATATTCTGCTGCGTAAACACCTTGGCATCGAACGGATACACCTCCTCATGGGGGGTAGTATGGGTGGATACCAAGCGCTGGAATGGGCCGTCATGGAGCCCGAACGTATCGGGAAGCTGTTCCTGATAGCCACTTCCCCTACAGAGAGCGCCTGGGGGATCGCCATTCACACGGCGCAGCGGCTGGCCATCGAGGCGGACTCCACCTGGCTGGAGGTGTCACCCAAGGCAGGCAGCAAGGGGCTAAAGGCCGCCCGGGCCATCGGTATCCTCACCTACCGGAATTATGGCATCATGGTGCAGAAGCAGACAGACCCTGACCCCGAAAAGCTGGATAACTATAGGGCTTCTTCTTATATCACCTATCAGGGAGACAAGCTGGTCAACCGATTCAACGCCTATTGCTACTGGCTGCTGACCAAGGCGATGGACAGCCATCACCTGGCCCGGGGAAGAGGGCGATCGGTGGAGGAGATGCTTCGATCCATTACGCAGCCGAGCCTGGTCATCGGCATCGGGAGCGACATTCTCTGTCCCCTGGAAGAGCAGCGTTTTATTGCGCGGAACATACCCGACGCCCAGCTGGTCGAGATAGATTCCGTTTACGGGCATGACGGCTTCATGGTAGAAGGGGGGACGATTGCCCGGCATTTAGGGGAATGGATGGCGCGGTGAAGCCTACCAGGTCAATTTCCCCTGATAATAATCCAGCACTTTTGTACGGAAGATATAGGTGTACTTCGCCTGTGACAGACTGGTGTTAGCTCTGTCGGTATTGTTCTTCGACAATATATATACGTCCGAATTGACAACCCCTTCGTCGAAGCGGATCTCTGTCGTGCGGAAGGATTCGGCATAGGCGGCAGCCTGGTCGATATAGGATTTATATTGTTTGTAGGCCGCGATCATGTTCTGATAAGCCGTTTCCACATTCTGTTGGAGCACCAGACGGACGTTCTCGTTGAGCAGCTGCTGGTTCCTCAGATTGAGCTTTGCCTGCTTCACCCTGTTGCGCACCTGCAGATAGTTGAGGATAGGGACATTGAGCTGCAGTCCGAACTGTGTGTATTTATTGTTCTTGAACTGATCACCGAAGGGTATCGAATGGTCGGCGTAGTTCTGGCTCTTGGCATAGACATCATAAGCGGTGCCGGCTACAGTGACATATTGGTTGGTGAGGTCATTCGATGTGCCGGTGAGGACCTTTGTCGTTGCCTGATTGGAGTAAGAGGTATTTATACTGCCGTAGAGGGTCAGCGTGGGGTAGTAAGCGCCTCTTGCCACGGACAAGGCTCTCTGGTAAGACATGACCCTCAGATCGGCCGCCTTGACAGTGGGCATGGTGCGGAGGGATGTCTTATAGATGCTGTCGGGATTGTCGGCATATTCCGATATCTGCAGCGTGAAGGCATTGGGATCAAATTCCACATCCCTTCTGTAGGGAACGTTGAGTATATTGAACAGATTGATCTTGGCTGACTCGAGATTGTTGGTCGCAATGGCGATGTTTGCCAGATCCCCCGCATACTGTCCTTTCAGGTCGGTGAGGTTGGAAAGGAGGAGCAATGCGCCTGCCTGGTTGAGCGTATCCAATCTACCTACCTGTACGGCGTCCACATTAGCCTGTTCTTTTGCAATGACCAGGAGGTCGCGGCTGCTGAGCACCTGAAGATAGGCGAGCAGCACGTTGAGGGTTATATTGTCCTTTTGTTGCTGAAGGTCCATCCTGCTGGCGTCGAGGGCATAGCCGTATTGTTTGATGCTGTTCTGTATCTGCAGCCCCTGGAACAGGGTGAGATTGCTGTTGAGACCATAGCTACCGGAATTGACCTGTGTGTTGGTATACTGGTATGTATAAGGGTTCAGGCTTCGTCCGTTGCTGATGGCCTGGTTGGCGTTGCCATTGAGCGTGGGCAGCATATAGTCCCAGGCCTGACTGTAGTTGATCCTTGCCCCCTGTGCGATGATGTCGGACTGGTTGACCAGGAGGTTGTGCTTGATAGCGATGGCTACGGCCTGCTGAAGGCTAAGGTTACTACCCACCTGGTCGGCAGTATCCGTCCCGATAGTGGTTTGCCCGTGAGCTGTGGTGATAGAGAAGAGTACGGCTATACCTACGAATAAGCTAAGATGTCTGTTCATGTTCATTATGCACTTAATTAATTATTCTCAATCCTACCATCCAGGAGGTTGATGATCCTGGAGCCGTAGGCGGCATTTTTTTCCGAGTGGGTCACCTGAATGATCGTGACGCCTTCGTTGTTCAATTGTTTGAATAGTTCCATGATCTCTTCACCCTGGCGGGAGTTGAGGTTGCCGGTGGGCTCATCCGCCAGAAGGAGCTTGGGCTTGCCGATGAGGGCGCGGGCGATGCCTACCAGCTGTTGCTGTCCGCCGGACAATTGGGTGGGGAAGAGATCTTTTTTTCCTACGATCTGGAACCTGTCCAATATGTCGGCTACCATGGCCTGTCTTTCGGAGCCTTTGATGTTCTGATAGATGAGCGGTGTCTCGATGTTCTCGTACACGGTGAGCTCATCTATGAGATGGTAAGCCTGGAATACGAACCCGATGTACTGTTTGTATAGTTGGGAACGCTGCTTTTCTTTCAGTGTGTGTACGGGCTGGTCGAGGAAAAAATATTCGCCCTCCGAGGCGTCGTCTAACATACCGATGACATTGAGGAGGCTGGATTTGCCCGAGCCGGAAGGTCCCATGATGGAGACGAACTCCCCTTCTTTGATGTGCAGATGGACGTCCTTTAAAATAAAATTAGGCTTGCCACCTACCATAACCCATTTGGAAATACGCTTTAGATCGATCATACTTTTAAATTGTTGCCGCTAATACTCTTTCAATGACATGCCAGAGTAGTAACTAGCTGTTAATAAATAATTTATGTGAGTATGGGCTGGGGGGCAGTTCTGTTTTTGATACAGGAACTGTCCGGAAACGATACACTTTCGCGGATCGGAAGGCCCAGTCGGATGGTGCGGATGCGCCTGTCCGGCAGGAGCGAATATAGGAAACCGGAACGTTTGGCGGATATTCCTATAGTTTAATGACCTGCCGGCGGCCAACCACCGCATTCGTGCTTTCATCGGTCAACTGCAGGAGATAACTGCCCGCAGGGTAGGCCGATAAGGAGATGCTGTCCCCGCTGTGGACGTTCTTTTTCTCGAACAGCTTCTCACCGCTCTTATTGTATAGCGATAGGGTCACCGTATTCACCGTATTGACATTGGGCAGGCTAAAGACGATCCAGATCTGACCCTTGGTGGGATTGGGGTAAATACGTACCGGGTCGCCATTGTCGAGCGCTACATAGTGGTATGCGTCCGAGATAGGACTTACACATCCGTCGATGGTTACCTGCACCCGATAGTTGCCGGCCGGCGCCGCGGGGAGGTAGGCGGAATCGATTGCGCCGGTGATCCGACCACTGTCGCCAAACCATTGATTTCCGCTGGGTGATGAACTTAGCAGCTCGTTATTGGCCCCCCTGCTGATGACTGGTTTGGCGGGAATAGGGATCACCCTGATAGTGATCGTACTGTCAGGGGGGATTGGCGCGCCCAGCATCGTCACGGTATCGGAATAGGTTCCGCTGATCGTTACAACGAGGGAATCCGCCGTTGCGCCGGAGATGATCCTGCCATCCCGGTACCACTGATTGCCGAAAGAAAGCGAAGAATGCAAGGTGATCTGGCCACCTTCGCAGAAATGGGTGGCGCCATTGAAGCGGATGATCAGATCAGCCGACTGGTTTCTCAAAACATCCATACAGGAGGAAATGGGCGCCATGCTTAATGAAATATCCGGTTTGCCGTCGCCGTCGAAATCCCCTACGGCCAGCCCACTATGAAGGCTCAGGTTTTTATAGTCCTGTTTTGGAGCGAAGGAAGGTATTCCCAAATGGCTCGTATTTCGGTAAACGGAAATTAGTTGATCGTCTAATTCACTCGTCACCAGGTCGGGTTTCCCGTCACCATCCACATCGCCCAGGGTGCAGAAATCGGGGAATCCGCTGGTCGGAAAATCGATACTGGCAAAGGTGACGGCGGGGCCCGTGCTGGTGTTCCGCAGAACGGCAAAATTCCCGGAACTGTTGCCGCTGTTCAAGATCAATAGGTCGTTTTTGCCATCGCCGTCAATATCTCCCGCAGAGATGGTCCAAAGATAATGATCCTGGATGGCGGCATAATAGATCCCATAGGGGGAAGCAAAAGAAATAGATCCCGGACTGCTTGTATTTTGGATATACCATACGGCGAGTCCACTGCCTGCAACGATATCCGGTTTGCCGTCGCCGTCGAAATCTTCACAAACCGCGATCCCGTTCCAGCCCGGCAGGGTAGTTGGGGAAGTTTCAAAGGAGATGTCGCCCGCTCCGCTGCTCGTATTGCGGAGAATGATGTTTTCACCCTGGCCCTGAGCGAAGATGTCCATCCTTCCATCCCCATCGATGTCGAAAACGAAGATGCTTTCGGTATTGACAACTGATTGAAATTCCACTGCCGGCGCAAACAGGATGCTGTCGGGTGTGCTGATATTTCTGAACACGGAAATGTAATTCGTGTCATTAGCGAATTGTTTGATCGCGACGAGGTCTTTTTTCCCGTCCCCGTCTATGTCCGCAATCTGGATATTAAACGTATGATTGATACTGCCGCTGCCTCCAATGGGAACAATGATACCATCTTCAAAGGATATTCGTTTTTTTGTGCTGGTGTTTTTTCGCACAGTGATAAACGTAGACCCGGATTCTCCGGCGATATCTATTTTGCCATCGTTGTTAAAATCACAAAGCAGCATTTGCCAGGGGTCATATTGGTTTGGATTGGTGAATCGGACCGGCGGCGCAAACGTGGTGCTGTCAATAGCTGCTACTACAGGTTGCGTTGGGGTGAAAAAGGGAATTGATTTTCCTGTCAGCTGAGTTTCCGTATTGACCACAGAAATGGTCTCATACGTGGCGGCCACGGGCACTGCTGCCACGAGTGTCGTAGGCGACGAAGAGAGGACCGTTGCCCTCGTCGCTCCGAAGTATACAATATTATTTGTCAGGGTCGGGCTGAAATGGTCGCCGGTGATGGTAACGGACGATCCCGCCCGTCCGGAGTCCGGCGCAACGGATGAGATCACCGGAGCGGCAGGCAACTGGAACGTGAATCCCGGCAGGCTGACCGACCGTACCGTCGCGATCTTGATGTCGCCGCTGTTTCCGCCACGAACAACGGCCCGGATCTCGGTGGGCGAGAGGATGCTAAAAGAGATGGCAGGCATGCCGCCGAAACTCACGGCCGTCACCGCACTGAAATTCGACCCGGTGATGGTGACTGTATCTCTTCGTCCTGCGGTAGTTGGTGCAAAAGAGCCGATCACGGGTTGTGCTACCACGAACCCCGGAATCGATCCGGCGCCATAATTATTGGTCACCGTTATATCGCCCGACGCGCCGTTTCCGACAATTGCCTGTATTTCGGTTGGAGAAATGACCTGGAATGATAAGGCGGGCGTTCCGTTGAAGCTTACCCCTGTGACATCGATGAAGTTTATTCCGGTCAGCGTGACCACGACGCCTGAGTCGGCAGAAGCTGGAGTAAAGGATTTGATCCGGGGAGGGCCCGTGAATGAAAAGCCGGACAGGGATCCCGTCCCGTACGCATTTGTAACGGAGACGTCGCCGCCTTCCCCGGAACCAACGATTGCCGTGAGGGTGGTATTGTTGACAACGGTAAAGGAACTCGCGGGAACCCCGCCAAAAGAAACCGCTGTCGTCCCGGAGAAATTATTTCCGGTGATGGTGACCGTTGCCCCCTGGGACGCGGTAGCAGGACTAAAGGATGTCACCGATGGGACCAGGACCTGGTTCTTGTAAACAGACAGGTACGTAGAAGTAAAATTGGTTGTCACCAGGTCAGGATACCCGTCGCCATTGACATCGCCCACCACCGCTGCATAGGGAGAATTCCCCGGAAGATCGGCCATTTCGGTAAGGGAAATGCTTCCGGTGGTGCTTGCATTTTGGAACACGCTGGTCTTGCCATAACTGGGTATCAGCACATCGGGTTTCCCATCGCCGTTGATATCCGAGATCGCGATATCGTATGCATAGGTGATATTATAGGTATGGGGTGTGCTGGCAACGAAATTCAGCGTTCCGGGCGAACTTAGATTGCGCTCAACGGCAAATGCCGTATTCTGGCCGTTGATGGCCCAGACCAGATCGGGTTTGCCATCTCCGTCCATATCCCCGATAGCTATTCCCTGGGGAGCCGAACTTCCATAAAAGTGGATGGAGGGGGCAAAAGAGATGTTGGCGAGGGTGCTGGTATTTCGAAAAACGGAGATGGTATTCGATAAGTTATTGGTCACTGCCAGATCCGGCTTTCCGTCTCCATCCAGGTCCTGGATCGCTATCCCCCAGGGTCCGAGATCTGCACCGGTGGAAATGTCCGTTCCGGCGGCGAAACTGATAGTACCCACCGTGCTGGTATTCCGGTATAGGGAGATGGTATTTGACACATAGTTGGTGACGGCGATATCCGGCTTGCCATCTCCGTCCAGGTCGCCGATCGCAATCCCATAGGGATTTTGACCCGTCGCATAATCGGTTTTGGTGGCAAAAGAGATGTTTCCGGGGCTGCTGGTATTTCTGAAAACAGAAATGGTTTTGTCGGCGAGACTACTGGAGACCATATCGGGCTTTCCGTCTCCGTCAAGGTCTCCCGCTGCAATGGCAAAAGTTTGAACACCCGTCGGAATATCCTGATGGACGCCAAAAGAAATGGCGCCGTTGCTGCTGGTATTGCGTAAAATAGATACGGAGGCAGGCGAGCCGGTGGTACTGTAATTATTTGCGGTGGCCAGATCGGGTTTTCCGTCCCCGTCGAAGTCGGCCATGGTGATGTCGTTGGGATGCAAGTCCGTACTGGAATCGATACTTGGCGCCAGGGAGTTCGTGCTGATGTTGCCGCTACCCGGGAATGTGACAAGAAAGGGTTGTTGCGCATAAGCCGTCAGTCCGCCCACAGTAACGGTCATCGGCTGGTAGGTTGCTCCGTCAGGAACGGTAACGGTAAGGGTACCGGAGGAGGCGCTGAGTATGGTTGCCCTTACTGCTCCAAAAAAAACGATGTTGTTTCCGGATGTCGTGCTGAAATTGGCGCCTGAAATTGTCACGGTGGTCCCGAGGGGTCCGGACGTTGGCGAGAAGGAGTGGATGACTGGCTGTGCAGAACAGAGATTATTCAATGAAAGAAGGAATATCCATATCAACGGGGCCTTCGTGAAAAAAGTTGATTCAGGGCTTAGCTGGGTATTCAAGGTGTTTTTTTGAGGTTAAAAGAGGGCTGAAGTTCCAGGCCTCTGCCGGCAGTTCCAATATAATAAAAATACCCGAGCTCGCAAAGCTCACTCCGTCCGCAAGCTCTTCACCGGATTGGCACTCGCGGCCCGGATGGTCTGTATGCTAAGCGTGAGCAGCGCCATCACCAACATGGCCAGCCCGCTGAGGGCATATACCCACCAACCTATCGTCGTCCTATACACGAAGCTCTCCATCCAGCGATGAGTGGCATACCAGGCGACGGGCACAGCGATCACAAACGCAATACAAACCAATTTTACAAAATCCCTTGATAACAGAGAGACGATCTGTGTTACGGAGGCGCCCAGGACCTTTCGGACGCCTATTTCCTTTGTACGAAGGTTGGTGGAATAGATCACCAGCCCCAGCAGTCCCAGACAGCTGATAAAGATGGTAAGGCCGGTGGCCCAGCGAAGCAATGTGGACATATGCTGTTCGGCTATATAGAATTGCGCTATGCTGTCATCGAAAAAAGTATATTCGAAATCCTCACCCGGGAAGATGTCCTTATATGCCTGTTGTACGGCAGCAATGGTTTTTTTCCAGCCGGCCCGCCCCTGCGGTGTATTGGGCAATGCAATGTGGAACCATTGGAAGGGCATGCCGCTGTGACCATTGGTCATCGCCAGCGGCCGGATAGCTTTATGGAGCGATGTCTGATGAAAATCCTCCGCCACACCCACAACGATATTCGATCCTTTTATGACCTTTCCCAGCGCCTGTTCCGGATGGGTGAATCCCAGGACCTGTGCATAGCTGCGGTTGATCACCATCTGACGTGGGCTGTCGGGGACTGGACGAATATTGCGACCGGCCAGAAGCTTGAGACCATACAGCTTCATATAGTTTGTGTCCACATTCAGGATCTGTACATCGGAATTGATATCCTTTTTCCCGTCGTTGTAGGTCATGAGCTCGGAATTGATCCAGCCGGAGGCGGGAGGAGCATCACATACGCTGAGCTGGGTGATGCCGGGTATGGTAAGTAGCCTGTCCCTCAACAGTTGCTGTCGCTGGGACAGGTCAGCGGCGTTAAATGGTGGATAGAAATAAAAGATCGCCTCCTTCTTGAATCCCATATCCTTATTCAGGAAAAAATGTATCTGGCTGCCTACGATGATGGTGCCGATGATAAAGCCCTGCGCAATGACGAACTGAAAGATGGTGAGGCTCTGGCGAAGCAGGGCATTGCGGGTAGTGCTCTTATTGGAAAAGGCCTGGTTCTTCATGGCCAGCACGGGCTTGAAGCGGGACAGCACCAGCGCGGGGTAGAAGCCTGAGAGGAGGGTGACGACAATGACGAGCCCGGCGAGGAACAGGTAAAGGTTGGCTGAGAGCGTAAATGGGAGATCTTTTGGGATGAAGTCGGAGAATGCCTTCATCAGCCACGGCGCAAGGCCCACGGACAGGAGGGTGCTGATCAGGGTAAGGAGAAAGGCTTCGCTGAGGAACTGGGTGATGAGCTGACGACGGGAGCCGCCCATGGTCTTGCGTATACCGATCTCTTTTGCTCTCTGGGCTGCCTGCGCGGTCGTAAGGTTGATAAAATTGATGCTGCCGAGGCTCAGCAGGAAAATGGCTACAACCAGCAACCCGTAGAGGGCTGCCTTGCTGGCCTGGCGCTTGCCAAAACTGGCGTAGTCGCCGGTGAAATGGATATCCGTGAGCGGCTGGAGATGCTGGATCATCTTATTGATCGTATCCTTGCCGTCATTGCTGTATTTTTTTCTCAGCGTAGCCAGCTGCTGCTCCACCTGTCCGGGTTGAACGCCTTTCTCCAGCCGGACAAAGAACTGGGTGTTCGAGTTGAGGGAGCCCCAGTCGGACCCTGCCTCATCGCTGCTGGAGCTGTGCTTGATGGTGGGCAGCGAGATAAATTCCTGGAAGGCAAGGTCGGTCATGCCTTTCTCATCCTTTATGATGCCCGTTACGGTGCAGGGAATGGAGTCGTCATAGATCACGGTCCTGCCCATGGCCTGTGCAGGGCTAAGACCGGGGAAATAGGTTTGAGCACGACTTTCGGTCAGGGTCACATGAAAAAGTTCGTTGAGCGGGCCAGGCCCGCCTGCCAGCCACTGAGCGGGGAATAGCTGGAAATAATGTTCGTCGGTGTATATAAGATTGGACAGGTGTTTGAATTTCACCGGCGCGGCTCCCTGTCTGGGTATGGAGGCTTCTCCCGAGATGGTAAAGAAATTGGCGGACCCATCGATGCCACGGACCTCTTTACGCGTGGCTTCTACTATGGGGTAGGGTGTGCCGGAATTTGGATAGGACGAATTGGAAAAGCTCATCATAGTGACGACGCGGTAGATACGGTCCTTATCCTTCCGGGATTGCTCGAAGCTGAAATCGTACTGTACGATGAGGTAGATGATCAGCGCGGCGCTGAGCCCGATGGAGAGCCCCAGGACATTGATCACCGAGAAGAGCTTGTTACGGCGGAGGGTGCGTAGGGCGGTTTTTATGTAGTGCTTTATCATGTGATGGGTTTATTCCGTGCGCAACGTCTTCACTGGATTCACGGTTGCCGCCTTCAGGGCCAGCAGGCTGATGACGGACAGGGCTATCAGCAGCAGTATGGCTTCGGTGAGAAAGAATATCCACCAGCCGATGGAGACGCGATAGGCGAAATTCTCGAGCCAGCGGTGTACGAGCCACCAGCTAAGGGGCAGCGCGATACCGGAAGCTACAAAGGTAAGCTTGACAAAATCCTTTGACACGAGGGCCAATATATCGGGAATAGTAGCGCCGAGCACTTTCCGGACGCCAATCTCCCGGGTACGTCTTTCGATGGTAAAAAGGGTGAGACCCGTGAGACCCAGTGTCGCTAAAAATATGGCCAGTATGGTAAAGAAGCCGATGGCGTCGCCCAGTAATTTATCTTTTTTCGCCAGCTGTTTGAAATTGTCGTCCAGGAAGCTGATGGCCGGAGGCGCGTCAGGCATGAACTTTTTGCCGGTGGCCTGCAGCCAGTCCAGGAATTGCGCCGTATGTCCACCCTTGATCCGTATGGCGAGGATATTACCCTGGGGCGAAAAGCCCAGTATAGCGGGGGCTATCTTTTCATGAAGGGAATTGTAAGAAAAGTCCTTTACCACGCCGATGATGTGCTGACTGCCATTGAGGGTAGCGCCGATGGGGTTGAAGAGTCCCAGCGCCGCCACGGCGGATTCATTCAGGATAAGCGAGTTGGTGTCCGTGATAAGGTCCCTGTTGAAGTTCCTGCCCTCGATAAGGCGCATATTCATAGTAGATAGGAACTTGTCATCCACGGGGAAGTATTGAATGGACATATTGTTGCTCATGCCGGGCTTCTGGTATGTATTGACCCAAATGGTGCTGCCGGCGGGGGTGCGGTTGCAAAAGCTGGTGCTGACCACCTGTGACTGCTGTTCGATGAGATGACGAAAGGCTTCCTGGTTGCGGAAGTTGTTCACCAGCACGACTCCTTCTGCTTTTAATCCTTTGTCCTTGCTGTTGATATATTGCAATTGACTGTATACGACAAAGGAGGCGAACACGAGCGCAGCGGCGATGGAGAATTGCACCAGCACCAGCACATTGCGTACACGGGGGCTTGTCCTGCCGGGCCGGCCGGCCATAGACCGCAGGGAGAGGATGGGCTTGATGGCCGTGAGATAGACGGCGGGGTACAGGCCGGCGATCAGACCTACTGACAGGGAAAAGAGAAGCAGCCATCCGTAATGGGATATCATCAATGGAAGAGTGCTTGTCAGCTCATCGCCTGTAAAATGACGATAGAGGTAGGCGATGACCTGTATGAGGCCGCAGGACAGCAGCATGGCCACGAGGCTGAAGAGCAGCGATTCCAGGACTATCTGACCCGCGAGCTGGTAGCGGGAGGCGCCCAGGGTCTTTTTCAGCCCAAACTCCTTATTACGGGTGGATGAGCGGGCGGTAACGAGATTGACATAATTGATGATGGCCAGCAGGATGAGGAAGAGGCCAATGGCGCCCAGTAACCTCACCTGTGCGAGGCTGCCGCCGGGTGAGAGCTCCAGGTTGAGATGGGAATGGAAATAGATGTCACGCAACGGCTGAAGAATGAACTGAACATGCATATAAGCAAACTCGGGGTTCACCAGCTTTTTCAGTATCCTGTCGAGTGTGGCCTGTACGCCGGCAAATGAGCCTCCGGGCCGCAGCCTGATATAGTTATAGATATTACAGCTGGCCCAGTTGTGGGGGTAATCGTACATTTCGTTCCTGGGCAGGGGCAGCAGCAGGGTCGGGTCCAGGTGTGATCTTTCAAAGCCTTCCTTCAATACGGCGACAACTTTATAGGGTGTATTTTCCTTGCCGATGAGCAGGGTCTTTCCGATGGGGGATCCGGAGCCAAACAGCCGGTGTGCATTGGTCTCGGAAACGATGGCTTCCCCCGGGGACAGTCCTTTCCCAGGAATGACTCCTTCAGCGGCGCCATAGGAGAAGACCTTAAAAAAATTGGAGTCGATGAAGTAGGCGTGAATGCCTGTATAGGCTCTTTCATTCAGCGAGGTCCTGACCTCCGTCTCGCCATAATCCTTATCGAAGGAGGTAGCGTATTGGATGTCCTTGCAGGCGCCCTGCAGCAGGGGATTAAGACCCGGCTGGCTTTGAGCAAAGCCTCCTATATTGAAGAAGTCGGTGCCTACGCGGGCGATCCTGTCCGCATCCGCGAACTGACTGTCGGTGTTCATTTCTCTTTCCGAATAGATCAGCAGGATAAAGGAGGCGGCGATGCCAACAGAAAGCCCCGCCAGGTTGATGGAGGAGAAGAGGGGGTATTTCCGGAGATGGCGCAGCGCTATTTTTAACGGGGTCTTCATAAATCAATAGTCCAGTAGTTTTTTAAAAATATTCGTCAGTCCTGGCTTGCATTGAGGTTGCCATGTCTGTAAAATACGACTATGTTTAAAGGACATGGCAAATCTGGTTTATTTTTTGTCGAATTTTAGTACTTAAAGTACTAAAATCTGCGTTTTTTTAAACCAATTGTTCAGCATCTTTTTAAGCACCCTTGAGCCTGCATTCCGCCATTGGTCGCATAAGCATTTTTATGGGTCAGACCTACTCAGTCCTTAAATTTTTAACGGGGTTCGCCGTCGCGGCCCGCAAAGTCTGTGTGGCCGTCGTCAGCAGGGCGACAACCAGGATGATCGCCAGGGGCAGGACAAACATCCAGGGCGTAAGGGTTATGCGGAAGGCATAATTCTCCAGCCATTTCCCCAATATGTACCAGGCCAGGGGAGTGGCGATCAAAAAAGCCAGCAACACCGGCTTCAGAAAATCCTTTGTCAGCAGGAGGAGGATATTGCCTACTCCCGCCCCAACTATTTTCCGGATGCCGATCTCTTTGGTCCGCTGGTTGGTCACGAAGGAAGCCAGCCCCAGCAGCCCGAGACAGGACACGAAAATGGCGAGACCGGCGAAGAGCCCGAAGATCTGTCCGAACTGCTCGTCGGACCGGTATTGTTCCGCATAATGGTCATCGAGAAAGAAATAATCGAAGGGATTGCTGGGAAAAAAGTTCGCATATTGTTGTTTTACGGCAGCAACGACAGCGGGCCAGCTTTCCCGGCCGGCAGTCAGCTTGACTGAAAAATAATTATAGTCAATGGGATGGTCCATCATCCGGAATATATGGGCATCGTACACCTGGCGCGGTGACTCCTGGTGGTGGTTGGAGACGACACCGACAATGGTATATTGCTTGCCCCAAAACTCAATCCTTTTATTGAGCACTTCTTCCGGCTTGTTAAAGCCCATTTCTTTGACGGCCGCGAGATTAAAGAGCACCGCGTCGGAGTCGGCGAACTGGCGGGAGATATTCCTGCCTTTGATCACCTTCAGCCCGTATGCATCCACAAAATCATAATCGATGCCGATGACACGGTATTGCCGGATTTTAGAAGGGTCTGCGCCCACCTCACGGATCCCACCTGCATTCCAGCCTACTTTGCGACCGGGCACTTCCGTAGAAGCACTGACCCGGGTCACTCCCGGAATATGCAACACTTCCGTACGGAAGCCTGCGAGCCTGTCTGTGACTGTCGAGTCTGTCACTCTGGGGAATTTGACTACAAGCGTTTGGTTGATCTTTATGCCAAGGTCCTCGTGCTGCATAAAATGCAGCTGTCTGTAGACTGTAAACGTGCCTGCCATCAGGAGCACGGAGGCCACGAACTGGCCTATGACAAGAGATTGCCGTAGCAGGGAGCCGTGAGTGGTCCCGGAAAACCTGCCCTTGAGTACGGCGATAGGCTTAAAGGAGGAAAGCACAAAGGCGGGGTAAAGCCCCGAGAGGACGGTGCCTCCTGAGAAGAGTATTACGAGCGTATACCAGAACCCTGTGTTGTTGATCGTCGAGAACGTAAGGCTTTTGCCTGCCATCGTGTTGAATACGGGCAGGAACAGGAGGACCAGGACAAAGGCAATGATCACCGCCAGCAGATTGATGAGAAAGGATTCAAAGAGGAACTGGCCGATGAGCTGGCCGCGAAGAGAACCCAGCGTTTTACGGATGCCCACTTCTTTCGCACGCTCGATGGACCGGGCAGTGGCCAGGTTGATATAATTTATCCAGGCAATAACAATGATGAACAGAGCAATGATCTCGAGAAAGCTGACAGCCTTCCTGTCTCCGTTGGGCTCTGCCTCCACCATATAGGTAGGTGACAGATGGATGTCGGGCAGGGCTTGCAAGTGATAGACTACCCCCTCTTTGCCTTTATTCAGCTGTTCTCCCCATTTTTTTTCGATGAGCGCGGGGATCTTTTTTTCCAGCTGCCCCGGATCGGCGCCGGGTCGGAGGAGTATATAGGTAAAGAAACCGTCCCAATCCGAGGTAGTATTGACGCTTGGTCCCGCAAATTTCTCCAGGGTGACAAAGGAGAAAAGCATGCTGAACTTCAGGTGTGTATTCACCGGAGGATCGGGTAGGACAGCCATGATCTTGTAATGGTTGACCTTATTCAGGTCAATAGTCTTGCCGATGGGGTCCTCGTTCCCGAAATATTTACGTGCGGTGGAGGCGGTGAGCACGGCGGTAAAAGGATCTTTCAAGGCGCCTGTGACGGAGCCTTGAAGTGCTGGATAGGAGAACATGGACAGGAATTCGTCGGTGGCATAGAACATATGGTCTTCCCTGAAAAACTTTTCCTTGTAGGACATGATATTATTCTCGTCATGAAGCCTCGCCACCGCCTGTATCTCCGGAAAGGCCTCTTTGAGGAGAAGTCCGATGCCGGCGGCCCCGGCTGCCCATTGCGTGGTGAGCCTGCCTTCGTTGTAGCGGTCCTGCTGCACGCGGTATATACGGCTGGCGTTGGCTTCGAACTTGTCATAGCTGCGCTCGAAGCGGGTGTACTGTAGAATGAGCAGGCTGGCGGCAATGCCGATGGCAAGGCCGAAGATATTGATAAAGGAAAATACCCGGTGCTTGAGCAGGCTTCGCAGGGCGACACGGAAAAAGTTCTTGATCATACGAGAATAGTTATATGATGATTATTCGGTTCGCAGACTCTTCACCGGATTAGCTACGGCCGCCTTCAAGGCCTGTATGCCAACCGTGACGAGGGCGATAGTAATGGCCAATATCCCTGCCAGCACAAAAACCCACCATTGGATGGATATCCTGTAGGCAAAATCCTGCAACCAGCTGTCCATGACCCACCAGGTGAGGGGGACGGCGATGAGTAAAGAGATCAGCACCAGGTACAGGAATTCCCTTGAAAGAGTAAAGACAAGGTTTTGTACAGACGCACCCAGCACTTTGCGTATGCCTATCTCCTTGGTACGTTGCAGCACATTGTAGGCGGACAGTCCCAATAGGCCAAAGCAGGCGATGAGGATGGCGAGCGAGGCAAAGAGTCCAAAGACCTCCCCGAATCTTACGTCCGCCTTGTATTGCTGCGCAAACGACTCATCCAGGAAGAAATAGTTGAAAGGGTCATTTGGGAAATAGCTGTTCCACATCTTTTCGATGGCGGCGATGGTCTGCTGTGGATGGGAGGTGATCTTTATGGAATAATAATTCCGCCGGAAAGGCTGGAGATGGACGATCATGGGATCGATAGCTTTTTGCAGACCCTGATGATGGTAGTCGGCCAGAACGCCGATGACGGTGACGGTATCACCACCCTGGTTCACCTTTTTACCGATGGCATCGGCCGCGTTGGTGAATCCCAGCAGATCGGAAGCCCGCTGGTTAAGTAGGACCGCCTTATTATCAGTAGGGAAGTCCTTTGAAAAATTCCTGCCGGCGACCAGTTTCATTTCATAGGCTGGTAGAAAGTCATAGTCTATTCCCAAATGATAAAGCGTGACGGCAGTGCGGCGGTCCTGGTCGATGCGACGGGCGCCATTGGTCCAGTATATTTCCTGTCCCATGACATTGGAGGACGCCGTGATGCTGCGGACACCGGGTTGCTGGAGGACCTGTGTCTTGAAGGGTTGGAAAGCAGTTCTGTATAAAGAGTCCTGTTGGGCACTGGCGCCTTCGATGACAAGTGTCTGGTTGATGTTAGCGCCCAGCTGCTGGTTGCGCATGTATTGCACCTGCTGATAAACGAGTATGGTGCCGGCGATGAGGATGACGGAGACGGCAAACTGCCCAACGATCAGGGTTTTCCGGAGCACCTGTCCCTGCCCGCTGTTCTTAAACATCCCCTTCAGCACGGTGATGGGATGATAGCCCGACAATACAAAGGCGGGGTAGGCGCCCGAGAGCAAGGTGCCGGCCAGGAACAGGGCGGCAAATTCCAGTGTATAATTCAAGGGCAGATGGAAGGAAGAGGTCCCCTCGGAGCCGATGAGGTTGTTAAAGGGGCCAGTTAAAAGAATAGCTGCCGCCAGCGCGATGGCCAGGGAAAAGAGGTTGAGCAAAAGACTTTCCGTCATGAATTGCAACACCAGATGGTTCTTCGAAGCGCCGAGCACTTTGCGGACACCGACCTCTTTGGCTCTTTCAAGACTTCGTGACGTAGCGAGGTTAGTGTAGTTGACCCAGGCGATGAGAATGATAAAGAAGGCGATGAGGAAGAGGAATCCGACCGCCCGGCCATTGCCATTGACTTCAGCCTCCTGGTTGTAATTGGAAAATAGATGGATGTCGGTGAGGGGTATAAGGTAAAGCTCATTCTTATTGCCATTCTTTTTCATCCACTCCTGGTTGTTGATATGTCTGTCGGCAAAGGCGGGCAGCTTGGCTTGTAACGCCTTCCAGTCGGCGCCGGGTTTTAATTTGACATAGGCATAGAAGTCATACCAGCCCCAGGATGTTTCCGCAGGACGGCTGGAGTCGCCGCCGAGCCGGATCTGTTCGTCCAACGTAGCATAGGAAATAAGATGATGGAGTATGAGATGGGAGTTGTCGGGGTATTCTTTATAGACGCCCGTAACTTCCAGTGTGACGGGCTGCCCGTCCCTTACCGTCAGTCTTTTCCCCAGCGGATCTTCGCTGCCGAAGTATTTCCGGGCTGTGATCTCGGAGAGTATTATTTTATTGGGGCCGTCCAGGGCCGTAGATGGATTGCCTTTTATCAGGGTGACACCCAGCATGTCGAGGGCCGAGGGGTCTGCAAAGTATCCTTTTGTCTCTTTGAACTTGGTATGGTTGACATCATTGGTGAGAAGGAAGTTGGCGTCGATGAGGCGGCAGTAGTCGGCCACTTCCGGGAATTCCTTTTTCATCGTGGGAGCGATGGCCGGGTAGACGGTGGCGGATTGCCATGCCAGCTTGCCTTGCTGCCAGGCGTCCACGCGGAGACGGACTATCTGTCCCGCATTGGGGTTGAATCGTTCGTAACTTCTTTCATAGGCCACATGTTGAAAGATCAACAGGCAGCAGGTGATGCCGATGGCAAGACCGAATATGTTCAGAAGGGAATACCCTTTTCTCTTGAACAGGTTGCGTATGGCGAGTTGCAAGTGATTTTTTAACATGATATGATGGTTTTAGTTGATCATCCTTGTTTTTCGCCGGGCCGGTGGTCCTGCTATTCCGATCGCAAACTTTCCACGGGGTTGGCCAGTCCGGCCCGGATGGCCTGGAAACTGACCGTGACGAGCGCAATGAGCAAGGCCAAAAGGATGACCCCGGCAAACATCCACCAGGACAGATCTATGTGATAAACGAACTCCTGTAACCATTTATTCATGGCCCACCACGATAGAGGCAGGGCGATAGCGGAGGCGATGGCCACCAGCTTGAGAAAATCCTTTGACAGCAGGCCGGCCAGGCTGGTCAGCGATGCTCCAAGCACTTTTCGGATGCCGATCTCCTTTGTACGCTGGGCAGTGGTAAAGGCGGCAAGTGCAAAAAGCCCCAGGCAGGCCAGCAATATGGCTGTGATGGAGAAGGTCCCGAATAGCTGACCGGTGCGAGTCTCGGTCTTATACAGGGTATTGTAGTCTTCATCCAGGAAATGATATTCGAATGGATGGTTCGGCGCGTATGTCTTCCAGATGGTCTGCAGCCGGGCGACAGTACCGGGGATATCCTTTCCGGAAACTTTGACATAGATATGGTTGACCCACTGTGTATCCAGGAAGAGGATGAGGGGCCCGATGGCTTCGTGCATGGAGGAGAAATGAAAATCCTTTACTACGGCGCGTACGGTGCCGGGATAGTATTTCTCGACCGTCTTGCCGATGGCCTGTTCGGGTGTCCATCCCAGCGCTTTGACGGCGGATTCGTTGAGCATGAAGGTATAGCGGAAACTCTTTGACGTGTCGGGGATGGTCATCAGGTGCGTGTCGCCGGGGGTGAACTGCTCACCCGCAATGAGCTGCATTCCCATGGTCTTTGCAAAGTCGGCGTCGCAGGGAATGGCCTTTACGGTGAAGTTCTTTTCACCTTTTTCAGTAGTAGCGCTAAGCCCATCGGTCCAGCCTACATATATGGGTGTACCGGATGCGCCACCTGCGTCTACCACCTGGGGTATCTGTTTGACAGCCGCCTTGACGGCATCATACCTGTTATGTATCTCGTCGCTGGCAGGCAGCACCAGCACATGGTCCTTGTCATAACCGAGCTTTTTGTTCCGGATGTAAGACAGCTGTTGCAGGATCACCATGGTGGATATCATGAGGAAGACAGAGATGACGAACTGTACCACGATGAGCGATTTGCGGAGATTACCCCCGGAGGAGGACAGACGGAATCCAGACTTGAGAATGTTCATCAATCTGATATTCGATAGTATAAAGGCTGGGTAGGCGCCTGCCAGGAAGCTGACCACGATCCCCAGCAACAGCAGGGACAGGATAGGTACGGGCTTCAGGAGGCTATAGGCGGTCAGGGACTTGCCGCTGACATTATTGAGCAAGGGCAGGAGCTGGATGCTTACAAATACGGCGAGCGCCAGCGCGATGAACGTGAGCAGTATGGATTCGCCGAGATATTGCCGGAACAGTTGTCCTTTCCCTGCTCCCAGCACTTTGCGGATACTGATCTCACCGGTGCGCCCCTGTGATTGGGCGGTAGCCAGGTTGGTGTAATTCACGCAGGCGATGATAAGGATGAGGATGGCAATGGCGCTCAGGATATAAACATAGGTGATGTTCCCATTTGGCTCGAGACCATCGAGACTGGAGTACAAATGTACCCGGGTCAGCGGTTCCAGGTAGTAGGTAAGATGGGATTTTTCGCCTACTTCCTTGCGTACGGCAGGAGTCTGCATATAGGCAGTGATCTGCTTTTGAACGACGCCGAGGTCTTCGGGGCGGGCCAGCAGCAGATAAGTGGTGTAATTGGCAGTCCAGTATATCTCACGCTGTGCGGCCGGCAGGGAAGTAAAGGAGGCTATGAAGTTGAACTGTATTTGGGAATTGTCGGGGGCGTCTTTTGCAATGCCGGTGATCGTATAGTCCCGGGCGTTATTTATTCTTATGGTCTTACCGATGGCGTCTTGTCCGGGGAAGTATTTTTTGGCCATGCTTTCGGTAAGGACCACCTGGCCGGGTGCGGATAGCGCCGTGGATGGGTTGCCTTTTACCAGCGGGAAGCTGAAGATGGAAAAAAAAGCGGAGTCGGCGTAGAGGAAGCGGGACTCGTTAAAGGTCTTATTCTCTACGGAGACGGTAGGATTGTACAGGATCGTCCGGGTATAGGCCGTGATGGCGGGGAATGTACGTTGGAACTGGGGACCGACCTTGGTGCCCGAGAGAGCGGAACGGTCTACGGTGGTGCCGTCTGTAAATTCCATGGTGATGCGGGCAATGCGGTCCGCCCTGTCGTTAAACCGGTCGTAGCTGAGCTCGTGCGTGACATACAGTCCAATGAGGATACAGCTGGTGATACCGATGGTAAGGCCAAGGATGTTGACGAAACTATAGAGCTTATTTTTTCGCAGGTTGCGCCAGGCGATCTTGATAAAGCTTTTGAACATGGGACAATTTTTATTTGATCTTGGGCCGGCTCATCGGCCGAAAAGCTTCTTACTCCGTCCGCAAACTCTTTACCGGATTGGCCAGGGCCGATCGTACAGTCCTGTATCCAATGGTCAGGGTAGCGATGACAATCGTCGAGGCCAGGGCCAGTAAAAAGACCTCTGCATTCAAAGGGATACGATAAACAAAATCCTGCAACCAGCGATGCATGAACCATCCTCCGATGGGGGCCGCTATCAAAAAGGCGATGATCAGCAGACGGAAAAATTCCTTGCCGAAGATCCAGAGTATATCCGGCACGCCTGCACCCAACACCTTCCGCACGCCTATTTCCTTTGTCTTTTGTACTGCCATGAAGGAGACCATCCCATACAATCCAAGACAGCCGATGAAAATGGCGATGCCCGCGAATACTTCAATCAATCGCAGCAGGATAGTTTCCGTCTCGTAGAATTCCGCGATGTTGTCGTCCATGAACTTATAAGAATAGGTGTACTCCGGATAGGTGTCGTTCCACAGTTTTTCCATAGCGGGCAAGAGGCTGCCGGCCCTTGCCATATTCATTTTGACGGCGCAATAGCTGTAACGGCTATTGTCCGTGGAGATACAGACGGGAGATATGCCGCCCTTGAAAGAATAGTTGTGAAAGTCTTTTACGACGCCTACGATAGTACCGCGAGGTCCACCCTGTACATCGATGTTCTTGCCTATTATATCCTGCGGGGAAGAGATGTTGAGCTTATGAACGAATGTTTCGTTGACCAGGAATTCATGCGCAGAGTCGTTCCGGAAGTAGTTCCTCCCTGCCACGAGCGTTAGGCCGAAGGTGGCTATATATTGATCATCCGCGTACTTGTCGTTGACGTTGAAAGGGGCCTGTTTCGCATCGTTGTTATACCGGAAGCCCGTGAGGTCATTATCCGACGAGGCGGGTGGAGTGAAGCAGAGTGTGGTTTTTTCCACGCCCGTCATGCCGGCCAGTTCTGTCTGGATATGGCTCATTTTGGGTGCGTCGGGGATGGGTAGGGGTAACAGCACGATAGCGTCCTTTGTAAAGCCCATATCTGTTTGGCGGGAATATTGTATCTGGGTTGCTATGACGATGGTGCTGATGATGAGCAATTGCGAGATAGCGAACTGTACGATGACGAGGCCCCGGCGGACGGAGAAACCCCCGATATGCCGCTGGTTCAGTTTGCCTTTTAATGCAAGGATGGGCTGGAAGCCGGCAAGGATCAGCCCGGGATAGGAGCCGGCGAGGAAGGTGACCCCGATCAGCATTACCAGGAGGAAGATGCCCAGGCCCCAATCTTTTATGGGAGATAGTTCCAGACTGATCTGCAAGAGCTGGTTGACATAGGGAATGGCCCGCTGAGCCAGGCAAAAGGCCAGTATGGTGGCGAAGAGGGCGATAAGGGAGGTTTCGGCGATGAACTGCCAGAACAGCTGGCGTCGCATACTGCCCAGCACTTTGCGGATACCTACTTCCTTGCTGCGTGTCAGGGCTTGTGCGGTGGCCAGGTTGATAAAATTGACACAGGCGGTGACGATGAGGAAAAGGCCGATGAGCGCCAGGGCCCAGATATATTTCTTTTCTACGACACCCGAATAGTTGGGATTGAAATGGATATCCGACAGGGGTTGGAGCTTGAAGTGATATACCTTCAAGCCACGCGTGCCCGCATAATATTTCTGCATGAAGGCGGGGAAGAGGTTTTCCACGGAGGCCGGGGTGGCGCCTTCTTTCAGCCGGACGAAACACTGCATATTGTTATTGATCCCGGACCAGCTATTGGGGCCGGCCAGGGAGGAGTCGAAATCCTTCAGGTGGACGAAGGGCAGGTATATTTCCTGGGACCTGTCCGTATTGGCCGGCAGGTCCTTCAGCACGCCTGCGACCGTGAAGTTCATGCTGTTCTCGATGCGGAGGACCTTTCCGATGGGATCCTGCCCCGGGAAATATTTGGCCGCCAGCTTTTCGGTGATCACCGCGGTATTGGGATTAGCCAGCATCGACCTGTCACCCTTGAGAAAGGGGAAGTTGAAGATGTCGAAAAATTCCGGATCGGCAAGTGCGAGGCCCTGGGTCTCTACAAATTTATGGATGTCGTTGCCGGAGGTGACGGAGACGAGGGGATTGCCCAGGACCCTTACACGGGCTAATTTGTCGGCAAAGCCATAGTCGTCGCGGAGAGCCTTGCCCATGGGGGAAGGTGTGCCGGAGGTATAGCTGATGTCGTCATGATGGATCTCTGTGACCACCCTGTATATCCTGTCCTTGTCCTTATGGAAGTTGTCGAAGCTGAGCTCATAGTGTACGAGGACGAATATGACGATGCTGCAGGTGATACCCAAGGTCAATCCTGCCACATTGATAAAGGCGTAGGCTTTGTTACGTCGGAGTTGTCGCCATGCTATTTTGAAATAGTTCTTTATCATGCGTAGATCGTTTTGGTCTAATGTCTGGGCCTACCGGCCCGAAAAGTCTTCTCACTCCGTTCGCAGACTTTTTACGGGTGGCGCGGTGGCCGCCCGGATGGCCTGGAAACTGATGGTGATCAGGGCTACGGCTGATGCCAGGATGCCTGCCACGAGGAAAATCCACCAATGTATGGATATCCGGTATGCGAAATCCGCGAGCCAGTTATGCATGGCATACCATGCGACGGGGAAGGCGATGAGGGCGGCGATAGCTACCAGTATCAGAAAATCTTTCGACAACAGGGTTACGATGCTGCCTACACCCGCGCCCAGCACTTTCCGGATACCTATCTCCTTTATACGTTGGGAAATGGCAAAGGCGGAGAGGCCCAGCAGTCCCAGACAGGCGATGAAGATAGCGATGCCGGCAAAAGAGGTGAAGAGTGTTCCCTGCCGTTGTTCGGAACGATAGAGCTCATCGAACTTGTCGTCCAGGAAGGTGTATTCGAAGGGTGTCTGGGGAAGGAATTTCTTCCAGGTGCGCTCCAGCTGAGCAAGCGCGCCGGGGACATTGCCGCCACCGATCTTGATGGACAGCCGGTTGTAGCCGAAGCCCGGTGTGCCGGGAGGGGCCATGACAAGCACGAGGGGTACGATGGACTGGTGCAGGCTCTCGAAGTGGAAGTCATCGACTACCCCAACGATCTTGCCTTTCACATCGCCGTATTTGAAATTACGACCCACCGCCTGGCCGGGTTGTTGCAGTCCCAATGCGCGGGTGGCTGCGCCATTCAGCACAAAGGAGGAGCTGTCAGTGCCATAGGCGCGGGAAAAATTCCTGCCGGCAAGAACATGTATACCATAGGTGGACACAAAGTCATAATCCGTGGTGACATATTTGATGTCTGCGCTAACAGGGCGGAGTGAATCGCCACTCTCGGTGGAGGCGCCCTGTTCGTCGAGCAGCCTGCCGCTGGGGATACGGGAGCTGCGGCTAACATCTTTTATGAGTGCGCTGTTGCGCAGTTCGTTGCGGAAGGCGTCGTAGGTCATGGACAGACCAGCATCATAGCCCAGGGTGACGATCCTCTCCTTGTCGAAGCCAAGGGATTTCTCCTGCATATAGTGCAGCTGTTGGAAGACAACGGCTGTGCAGATGATGAGGATGATGGAGATGGCAAACTGTGTCACTACGAGGGCCTGCCGGAAAGAGACGGTGCTTTTTCCTGCCTTGAAGAGACCCTTCAGCACTTTTACGGGCTGGAAGGAGGACATGAACAGGGCGGGGTAGATGCCGGAAATGATACCTATTATAAAGGGTGTAAGTATAAGGGTCGCGATCACCGGCGGGATAAGGACGCTGTCGATGTTGAGTGACAGTCCCGTAACGGTATTGAGCAGGGGCAGGGTCAGCCAGGTGAGTCCCACGGCCAGGATGGTGGCCAGAAAGGTGATCAGCACCGACTCGCTGAGGAACTGCACAATGATCTCGCCGCGCTGGGCGCCCGATGTTTTACGTATCCCGATCTCCTTGGCGCGCAGGGCCGAGCGGGCTGTGGAGAGGTTCATATAATTGATACAGGCGATAAAGAGTATGAACAAGGCAATGGCGCCGAAGATATATACTCTTTTGATATCCCCGTTCTCTTCCATTTCTTCGTCGAGATGGGAGGTGAGGTGGATATCCGTCAGCTTCTGCAGATAAAGCCGGGTCATTTTCGAAGGCTGAGTGTTCCCGTAATAGGTTGCCATGTATTTATCCAGAAAGGCATCCAGACGGGCTTCGACATTCTTTACAGGATAGTTCTTCGGGAAAAGGAGATAGGTATAGAAGGCATTGTTGCCCCAGTTGGTCTGGAGATTTTTTTCTCCATAGATGGCTGTGTCCTTCAGGGTATTGAACGATATCAGGATATGAGGATGGAAATGGGCGGCCTCCGGAAGCGGCTTGATAATGCCTGTGACTTTCAGATTGAACTGGTTGTTCATCCGTATGGCCTTACCCATCGGATCGTCATTGCCAAAGTAGCGGTGAGCTACGTCTTCGGTGATGATGACGGAAAAAGGGTCGATAAGGGCGGTATGCGGGTTGCCCTTTAGCATGGATACATCGAAGACGTCGGAGAAGTTCTCATCGGCGCAGTAGATGTCCTTTTCGGAAAAGATCTTCTCTTCATAACGGGTTGGGATGGTACCCATGGGCAGAATGCGGGTGACTTTCTCAATATCGGGGAACTCATTCTTCAGCAGGGGTCCGTAGGGAGGCGCCACAGCTCCCAGGTGGAGGGAGGTGATACCTTCCTTATTGTTGAAGCTGCGTGTCACGCGATAGACGCGGTCTGCCTTGCTATTGTATTTATCATAGCTGGTCTCATGGATGATATAGGTCAGAATGAGAAGGCAGCAGGTGACGCCGACAGTGAGTCCGAACAGGTTAATAAAGGAAATAACCTTGTATTTCGCCATGTTGCGGAAGGCGATCTTGAGATAATTTCTCCACATAAAACTTTAGTATTTAGACGAGTATATTCTCCGTCACCGTTTGACCGTCCAGCATGCGGATGATGCGGTGGCTGTAGCGGGAATCGTGTTCGGAGTGTGTTACCATGATGATCGTTGTACCTTGTTCGTTCAGGTCGGTCAGCAATTGCATTACTTCATTACCGTTGGACGAGTCGAGGTTACCCGTAGGTTCATCGGCCAGGATCAGCTTCGGGTTATTGACTACGGCGCGGGCTACGGCTACACGTTGCTGCTGACCGCCGGAAAGCTGTTGCGGATAGTGATTGCGGCGGTGCATGATCTGCATTTTGTCCAATACCGCCTCTACGCGTTGTTTGCGTTCGGGTCCTTTTATGCCAAGATAGATCAGGGGCAGCTCGACATTTTCGAATACGGTGAGCTCATCGATGAGGTTGAAGCTTTGGAATACGAAGCCGATGTTGCGTTTGCGCAGGTCGGCTCTTTTACGTTCGTTGAAATGAGCAACTTCGGTGCCATTGAAGATAAAGCTTCCGCCATCGGGATCATCCAGCAGGCCTAAAATATTCAGAAGAGTGGATTTACCGCAGCCGGAGGGGCCCATTACGGAGACGAATTCCCCCTCCTTGACTTCGAAGCTGAGGTGATTCAATGCGACGGTTTCCACCTCTTCGGTACGGTATACTTTTTGAAGGTCACTGATCTTGATCATGTTATTAGCGTTTAAGTGAGTGTGTAGTTTGAGTCGTTGTTGGGTTATATGTATAAAAACTTTACCAGTTGAAAGGTAGAGAAATCCCCCGGACGAACCAGAGGTTCGTCGTCTGAAGGACAGACATTAGCCCCTTCTTCGGAGGTCTCTTTTGTAACTTCTTTGGAAATTTCCTTGGACGGTAACCCTTTCCCAGCGTTCATACAGGGGCTGCTATCCCGGAGGGGATACGCACATTCATTCTTCGACGAGGCGAAAGCGCTCAGGCAGAAGATGCAGACCAGGGTGTAAAGAAGTCTAGCTCTCATGATTTTTCGTTTTGTTGTGTTACAGTTATTTTTTCAACACCAGTTCCTGCATGGTGCCATAGTTCTCGTAGCTGGAGGTGACCACTTTATCCCCGGGCTTGAGGCCTGAGAGGACTTCGTAGTAGTCGGTGTTCTGGCGTCCGAGCGTGATCTCCTGCCGGTAGGCCGTCTTGCCATCCTCGCTGACCTTGAAGATCCAGTTGCCGCCCGTCTGTTGATAGAAGCCTCCTTTTGGCACCAGTATGGCGGTTGTCTCGTCGCTGAGCGCCAGGGTGATCTGGAGGGTCTGACCTTTACGGATGCCTTTGGGTACTTCTCCCACGAAGGACATATCGACCTGGAAGCGTCCGTTGGTCACCTGTGTATAGACCTTGATGATCTTCAGCTTATAGTCCTTTCCAGCGAAGTTGAAGACACCTGTCAGGCCCGTGAATACGCGGGATATATAATGTTCATCCACATCGGACAGCCTCACCTTGAATCCGTTCAGAACGTCGAGCTGACCGATGGTCATGCCCGGGGTCTTGGATTGACCTATCTCCGCATCCAGGGAGGTCAGCTGACCATCCGATGGTGCCCGGATAATGAGGCCGCCCACTTTTTTCTGGAGGATCTGCAAGGTTTTTTGAGCGCCTGCATATGACTCCTTATCCTGTTTCTCCTGCGCGGTCCGGGAGACCGTGTCCTGTTTAAGGATGGTCTGGGCCAATTGCTTTTTCTGCAGGTAATAGTTATAGTTATTCTCTGCCTGTTGATATTCCTGAGAGCCTATCACCTTTTGGGCGTACAGCTTTTTATCCAGGTTGTAAATACGTGCGGCCTCTCTGTACTGGCTTTCCACATCGGCCATCTGGGTTAGCTTGTTCACGGTGTTCTGATCCGCATTGACCCGGGACAGCTGTGTCTGGGCCAGCATGGAGGATACGTTTGTCATTTGATTGGACAGGTTCAGTTCCAGGTCCGTATTGGACAGCCGCAGGATCGGATCGCCCGCTTTCAGGATGGCTCCGTCCTCGACATATTTTTCTTCTACCCGTCCGCCATCCGGTGTTATGAGATAGATGGTGGTGAGGGGGAGTACGGTACCGTTCTGGGGAATGGACTCCTGGAAGGGGCCTTTGGTAATGTCGCTAATCGTAATGCGTTCGGTATCAACGTTAAGCTTGGATTTTCCAGAGGTAAAATAAAAGCTGCCGGCAATTAAAAGAACTAATGCTGAAATACCGCCTATGGTCATCAGGCGCTTGGTCGTCCATGTCTTCTTTGGAATTACTCTGTCCACGATAAGAAATTTAAATTTTAAGTCTCGTTTTTACTACTTCGTTTTTAAAAAAGCCACCCAGCATAGAAATGCCAGGAGGTCTACTACACATGAGAAAATTCTTATCAGGTACATAGCAAACACATGCCAGAAATGAAACACCTATGATTTACAGACTGTTAGCCTGGATTAGACCGCTTTATAGTTCACTTTCGATACAGGAAGTGTACGGTTTTGATACACTTTAGTTTCAGAATGGGTTTATGTAAAGAGCTAATTTTCATATAGTTACATTTAGGGTATACTTGTAGTGTACGTTCGCGTAGGTTTTTAGCTTATCATTGCTAATAGGAATTAGCACGGAATCGCTGAAGTAAAAGGACGCCGAATGTGTCCGCCTGTTGCATCATTTTCAAAACATTTTCACAGACGAATCTTATGAACTTAAAGAATGCTACCATATTGGCAGTAGATGACGATCCGGATGTACTTACTGCCGTTAGGTTACTATTAAAGACAGAGGCAGCTGAAGTGGTCACGGAGAAGAACCCGGAGAATATCCGGTCCCTTTTGTCCAAAAAGAAATTTGACCTGATCCTGCTGGATATGAATTTTAATAGCAGTATCAATACGGGGAATGAGGGACTTTTCTGGCTGCGTAAGATCAAGACCGAGTTTGCAGCTGATGCGGCGGTGATCATGATCACGGCGTATGGGGACATCGATCTGGCTGTACGTTGTTTAAAGGAGGGGGCGGCGGATTTTGTTGTCAAGCCCTGGCATAACGAGCGGCTGATCATTACCATCAAGGAGGCGCTCAAAAAGAATGACAATAAGAAGGCGGGCACCGGATATTCCGCGTCTGGCGAATCGGTCATCGGATCGGAGTTGCTGGGTGAGTCGGAGGTGATGCAGGATATTTTTTTCAAGGTGGAAAAGATAGCGCCCACCGATGCCAATATCCTGATCCTGGGAGAGAACGGCACCGGCAAGGACCTGATCGCAAAGGCGATCCACCAGCATTCGCTGCGGGCAGAGAAGCCGTATATCAAGGTGGATGTGGGCGCCTTGACCGAGAGCCTGTTCGAGAGCGAGCTGTTCGGACACAAGAAAGGCGCCTTTACGGACGCACGCGAAGATCGTATGGGACGTTTTGAAGCGGGTAATGGCGGGACGCTTTTCCTGGATGAAATAGGAAATATATCATTACATCAACAGGCCAAGCTGTTGAGTGTCCTGCAGAACAGGTTGGTCACCCGTCTGGGTTCCAATCAGCCTACGCCGATAGATATACGTCTCATCTGCGCTACGAATGTGCCGTTGACCGAGCTGGCGAACGAGAGCAGGTTCCGGAAGGACCTGATCTATCGTATCAATACGGTGGAGATCATGGTACCGCCTCTGCGGCGGCGGGAGGAGGATATTGCCTTGCTGGCAAGACATTTTGCACGGAACTATACCTCGAAGTATATGAAGCCGTCGCTGGACTTCGATGCAAAGGCGATCGAGAAGCTGAAGAGCTATCACTATCCTGGTAATGTCCGGGAACTGCAATATACGATCGAGCGGGCGGTGATCATGGCTGACAGCGATGTGCTGCAGGCCAAGGACCTTATCTTCTCCCCCATCGAATCGGGCCGGCCGCAGGCGGCGGATGAACCGCAGGAGCTCAAGCTCAGCACCATCGAAAAGAATGCCATTCTAAAAGTCATCGAGAAGCACAATGGCAATATTTCAAAGGCTGCCAAGGAGCTGGGTTTAACAAGGACGGCTTTGTACAGACGTCTGAGCAAATACGATATTTAGGCATTGCCCCCGACACATGAGAATGGCACGACAGGGGGCCTCAAGCAATTATTATGATATTCAAGAGATACCAGGAACGGATCCTCATAAGGGTGCTGCTTATGTTTATTACCCTGTCGGGGGCCAGCTTCCTCATGGTAAAGGGCCGGTATGAGTTCCTCTCGGCGCTGGTGCCTGTGATCATTTTCCAGCTGGTGGATTTTTACAATTTTCACCGCAAGGCGCAGATGGAAGTGGAGCAGTTCGTGGAGTCCATTCATTACAGGGATTTTTCGCGCTATTTTGATGTAAAACAGGCGCCCGTGGAGCTGCAGTCCCTGCGGCAGGGATTCAACGAGATCAACACGACATTCAAACATATCAGTCGCGAACGGGAGACACAGTATCAGTATTTGCAGAAGATACTGGAACTGGTGAATACGGGTATCTTGTCCTATGAGCATAAGAGTGGGGACATCAGCTGGATGAACGAGGCGTTCAAGAGTATGCTGGGGATCCCGTATCTCAAGACCATTCATTCGTTGGAGCGAAGGGATGTGAATCTCTACCAGGAGATACTGAACCTCCGGCCGGGGGAGAATAAGGTGGTAACCCTTACCAAGGACGGCAACAGCTTCAAGACCTTGATGGCTGCCACCGCATTCCAGACGGATGGGAAGATATACAAGCTCATCGCTTTCCAGGATGTGAACGAGGCGTTGGATGAACAGGAAGCGAAGTCCTGGAAAAAGCTGCTCAGTGTGATGACGCATGAGATCATGAATTCGGTAGCGCCTATTGCCTCGCTGGCGGAGACCTTGTCGCACCGGCTGCAGGCGTCTGCGGCATTGCTGGATGGACAGCCGGGCGCTTTGGAGGACCTGCAGATAGGCGTAGGAACGATACGCCGGAGGAGCGAGGGGCTGCTGAAGTTTGCGGAGACCTACCGGAGCCTGAACAAGATCACCACCCTCAACCTCACGAAAATATTTGTGCGGGACCTTTTTGAGAACCTGCATGTGTTGATGGAGCCTACTTTCGCGCAGAAAGGGATCGAGATGGAGATCATTTTGAAGGACCCTGATATGACGTTGGATGCGGACGTAAGCCTGATCGAACAGGTGCTGATCAATCTGGTGGTGAATGCCGTCGAAGCCGTAAAGGATAGTACGGAGCCGACGATCACCTTGTTGGGGACTACTTATAATGGCCGGCCCCTGATCAAGGTGGGGGACAATGGGACGGGTATGTCGCCGGAGGTGATGGATAATATCTTTATACCTTTCTTCAGTACGAAGAAGACGGGCAGCGGCATCGGGTTGAGCCTCTGCAAACAGATCATGCTGCTGCATAAAGGGAATATACAGGTGCAGTCGATAGAGGGGGAGGGGAGCTCGTTCCTGATGCAGTTCTAGCGGACCACGGGTCCGCCGAAATATCATATTTCACCGATCCATTTCTTGAAGCCGGCGGAGTTCTCCTGACTTATGATGATCTCTTCACTGACAGGCAGTGTCAGCTCAACACTGATCTTGCTTCTCTCCAGGGGTTTGAAGCGTTTGACATAATTGGCGTTGATAATATACTTCCTGTTGGCCCTGTAAAAAACATTCCTGTCCAGCTCTTCTTCGAGCTCGCTGAGATTATTCTTTTCGGCCATATATTTCTTGCCCTCTTTATCTACAAGAAATACGAGTTTGTGTTCTGTGAAGAAGTAGCCTGTATCCTCCACGCGTACTGTCTGGAACTCCATGCCCTTTTTGACAAGGATCCTGGATCGCTTCTTGTCGTGCGTATTCAGGTATTCGTTGAGGTTATTATGATTGTTGGTGAAGTGACTCCGGAGGTTCTTGTATTTCCGGATGGCGTTCTTCAACTTGTCCTGGCTGATGGGCTTTAACAGATAGTCGATGCTGCAATATTCGAATGCCTGCGCAAGATACTTGTCGTATGCGGTGGTAAAAATGACGGGGCAGGTGATCGGACAGGCTTTGAAAATATTAAAGGACAGTCCGTCTGAAAGCTGGATGTCCATAAGGATCAGGTCGGGTTGTGGATTTTTGTTCAACCACCGTACGGTCTCATCAACGCTCGTACAGCCTGCCATTACGTGAATGCTCTCATCTATGGCTTGCAACTCTTCTACCATGTTCTCAAAAGCGGGTCGCTCATCTTCTACAATAAGCACTTTCATGTGACTCGGTTTTAGACGTTGTAAAATTAATATTGTTTGAAGTCCTTTTCATTACCGCTTATATATAAAATCGCGCTTTTCGCCATAATGTTGCAAAGGGTAGTGAATCAATGCGATGATACTTTAATAACTGCCACTGGTCCACAAAAACAATGCACTGGTCCTGTGAAATGTTACGCTGGTCCTATAATTGCATACGGTTCGAAAATGTGCGGCACGGATCCTGCACTATGTTGCATGGGTCCGGCAAAACGTTGCATAGCCTTCTAAAATTTGATAATCGGCAGTTTTACCGTGAAAGTTTTGAAATTATTTTCAATGATGATATTTCGTTTGGTAATAAGCTTATACCGATTGTCCAGGTTACCCAACCCGATGCGGGATGTTGGAGCGGCATAGGTCCTGGGATTGATCACATTCTTCACGATAGCATAATTGGCGCTGATGGATACGTTGATGAATAGGGGTATTTTATCATTGAATTCATTATGCTTGATGGCATTTTCCACAAGGGCCTGCATAGAGATGGGTGGTATAAGGAAGTCCTCGGAAGCGAGGTCGGTGATCTCGATGATCATGTTAATGGCCTCGCCGAAGCGGATCTTGAGGAGGTAAAAGTAGTTGCTGATAAATTCGATCTCTTCTTTCAGCAGGACGAGGTCTTTTTCCTTGTTGCTGAGGATATATCTATAGACCTTGGCCAGCGTATCATTATATAGTCGGGCATTCTGCGGATCGCGGGTGATGAGAAAGGAGAGTGTGTTCAGAGAGTTGAAAATGAAGTGAGGATCTATCTGGTTCTTCAAGGCTTCCAGTTCGGCCTGGGCCTTGGCGATATTCAACTGCTCGACGGTGCTGCGGCTGTCCTCTCTTTCCCTGTTGAGGAAGATGATCTCATATATGTTGGTGATGAAGCAGGCGGCGATGATAATGATCAGCATGGCGTTGATCATGGGTCCTTCGTGGCCCGCCGGCTCGCGGGAGAATGTCTTCCAGATGGTGAGCAGGAGGAGGGAGATGGCTCCGGAGTAGACGATATTGACCAAAAACAGGGATACGATGATCTTATGGTATTGTTGGAAGGACCATATGTATTTTTTCCGGATAAAGTGCATGAGCCAGACATTGCCCTGCCAAATGGTAAAGGAAAGGAACGTAAAATAAGCATAGTGGACAAGGAGCCAGGGATAGCTATACAGATGATTGGTGATCAAGCCGGAGATATTGGGAATAAAAAGCCCTAATACAGGTATGCCGATGAGTTTGACCATCCTGTCGTTAAAAGCATTTTTATTATCCATAGCAGTGGGTTAGGGCCTGTTTATGCCTTACGTAATAAAAAAATGGTTTGTTGGGAAGCTGGAAAGCCTAGTGTAGTAGTAGAATAACGATAACGGAAGATTCTCATTTACCCTGTAATAGAAAAGTTAATTTATTGCAAAAGCGGCATTTTTTTGATAAAGACCGGTATCGACTGGATGGATCATGGGCCTTTATGGTCGAAACAGTTTACCATTCGGCAGGTCAAATGGACCTTTTAGTAGTCTAATAACCGCCTTCGGTCATATTCCGTCCATAACAAGAATAATAAGTGTTTATTTTGATCTCTGACTATGCAATGAAGAGCCGGAGGTATGCGCTCCGATGTAAGATATACACTCAACTTCTTCCGAGGGAATAAATTTTTCTAAAAGGCAACTTCCTCGGAGTATTAGAGTTGCCGATAGAAGTTTTCTCATGTGACTCGCAGGTGGTTTCTACCACCTGCTCTTTTTTTTTGTGGTAACATGAACGCTTGTATCCTCCGCAACAATCGTTGCATCGAGCATCATTAATTTATCCTCAAGACCGGCTAAAAACAGGCCCAATCTCCCCGGATTTTAACATTTATCTATTCCTTCAGGATCGATTTTTCAGGCTTCGGTAGCTGATTTTCCGTCTTCGGACATGAGAGGTGTTTCGCGCGCCACATAAAAGTTAAAATTTTTGTCTGTTCTATATGGCCTTACCAACGGCGGTAATACGCTGTTAAACGGCTGTTGAGTATCACACAACATTAACCAAAAAAGACAGAAAAATGAGAAAATCTCTGGTATTAACCATTCTGTTAACTGCATTTGCCTTTCTGAGCCACGCTCAGAACAGGGAGGTGACGGGAAAAGTCACCGATTCTTCAGGCAACCCGCTAGTGGGTGCATCCATCAATTTAAAAGGCGGAAAAAAGGGGACGAGTGCAGGCCTCGATGGAAGTTTCAAGATCATGGCCCCACCCAACGGCGTATTGGTTGTCACAGCGATAGGCTTTGGGTCCAGGGAGTTCAATATCGGGGGGCAGTCGGACGTAACCATTCAATTGTTCAGAAGTACGACGGCAATGACCGAAGTGGTGGTTACAGCGCTGGGCATCCGTAGGGAGAAAAGATCTCTGGGATATGCCACCCAGACCATCGGCGCCGATGAACTGAACAAAACGGGCACGAGCAATCCGTTGAGTGAGCTCAGCGGCAAGGCTTCCGGCCTGACGGTGATCAACAGTGCGGGTGATCCCGGTGCGGGCACATTTATTTTATTACGCGGGGTGACTTCCGTCACTGGGAACAACCAGCCGCTGATGGTGGTGGATGGGGTGCCTGTCGACAACTCGGCCAACAACTATGATCCGCAATTCAATGGTTTTCAGGCCGGGGGTGCGGGAGCGGACCTGGTGGGTGCTACACAGCCAACCAATCGTGGGATCGACCTCAACCCGAACGACATCGAGTCCATTACACTGCTGAAAGGGCCTGCGGCGACGGCTCTTTATGGTATCCAGGCTGCCAGCGGCGCCCTGGTTATCACTACCAAGAAAGGAGGAGCCCATAGAGCACAGATCACTTTCAATTCTTCCGTTACTTTCGACAGGCATACGCAGCTGCCCGGGCTGCAGAACAAATTTTCACAGGGGGATCAGGGCGAGTACCTGGGGCCTGCCACGGGGATGCCTTATTCCTGGGGGGCTGCGATAGATACATTATTCTGGGACGGGACGAATACGAATAAATGGGACAAACATGGCAATATTGTCGGCAAGTCGAGTCCGAATGCAAAGATCCCGGTGCATCCGTATAATCCCTATGACTTCTTTAAGACAGGGATGGCGTATGACAATAATATAGCCATTGCAGGAGGGACTGTGGATGCAGGGTACAGGATGTCGGTGGGCAATCTTTACCAGACAGGTATCATTCCCAAGACGCGCTATGACAAGACCACGTTCAGCATCAGCGGGCAGGTGAAAGCTTCCGACAAGCTCACTGTCCAGGGAGCAGCCACCTTCATTGGCTCATCCAACGACAAGGTCCAGCAGGGGAGCAATACTTCCGGCATCATGCTGGGGCTTACCCGTACAACTCCTACTTTCGACAATTCCAATGGGTTGAGTGACCCGGCCAACAACAATGCGGCCTATCTTTTCCCTGACGGAAGACAGCGGAGCTACCGGGGATATGGCAAATATGACAATCCTTATTATACGGTCAACAATAATCCAACTACCTCGGACCTGACCCGTGTATTCGGCTATGGGCAGGCCAATTTCCAGGCCAACGACTGGCTGGGGTTCAGCTACCGCATCGGTGCGGATGTTTATAACCAGGCTGATAAGAGTGCGTTCGGATCCAAATCGGGTCCTTATAAGGCCAATAACGGCGCTCTTTTCCTGATCAGCTATTATAATGCGCAGTATAACTCGGACTTTACCATCAATCTGAAACACAGTTTCGGAGACCTGAGCGCATCTTTGTTATTGGGTCATAACTACTTCGACCTGAAGTCGAACAATCGCCTGATAAAGGCCATCGGCCTGAACGTCCCGGATTTCAACGATGTGTCTAATGCCCAAAGCCCGGTGACTACGCAGTTCGACGGGAAGAAACGAACGATGGCGTATTACGGCGACCTGGAATTGAACTGGCGCAGCATGGTTTATTTGAGTGTCACTGGACGCGAGGAAGAATCCTCCACATTGCCTGCCAATAACAATACTTTCTTTTATCCTTCGGCGAGTTTGGGATGGGTGTTTACGGAGCTGGAATCGTTGAAGGGAGGTCATGTTCTTAATTACGGTAAAATAAGAGCCAGTTTCGCGCAGGTCGGTAAAGATGCGCCTATCTATGCGTTGACAACGCCCTTTTCTTCTCCTTTTGCCTACACGGATGGCTATGTCAACACGGGGGTATCGATCCCTGCTTACGCTATCAGCACGGTCACTGCCTCGATCGGCAATCCCAACCTGAAGCCTGAGAAGACGGTGTCTTATGAAGGAGGCATCGATTTGGGTCTTTATAAGGATAGGATCTCTTTCAACGGCACGTATTATTACAGCAAATCGTCGGATGTAATTGTACCGGCTGCTATTTCTTATACTACAGGTTTCGCGGGTCAGTTGCTGAATGCAGCGACATTGACGAACAAGGGGGTGGAGCTGACCTTGAATACCAACCCCGTGAGGACTGCGTATGGCTTGCGTTGGGACGTGAATTTCAACTGGTCGATGAACAGGAACAAGGTGTTGTCCCTGGCGCCGGGTCTGGACAGGCTGTTGCTGGCTGGATTTGGGGCTGGTGAGTTCGAGATCGATGCTGTTCCGGGGCAGCCCTATGGCGTTATTTACGGGAACACGACCCCTCACTCGCAGCTGATGAATCTGAAGAGTCCTTTGCTGATCAATGATAATGCGGCGGATCTGAATAATGTAGTAGGTCAGCCGTTGTCTGGCGGTGTTGGTCCCAACCAGGTCATAGGCGACCCCAATCCGAAATGGCTGGGTTCTGTCATCAGCAACCTGAGCTATAAAGGGCTTACACTGAGTGTGCAAGTGAATGTGAAGCATGGCGGAAATGTCATGAACGGTACGCGTGGAGCGCTGGCATTCCGTGGTGTCGCCAAGGAGACGGAGAACAGAGGAACTTCCATGGTCATTCCTGGTTTGCTGGGTCACCTGGACGCAGCGGGTAACGTAGTGCACTTCGAAGGTACTGGCTCCAGCCAGTTGGAGAAACCTGGTCCGGGCGGCGCCAATACGACGGCTACCGTCCTGGATGAAAATTATTGGCAGGGTGTCGGTAACAGTGTAGGTGGAGGCCAGGAAGTGGATATCGAGGACGGCGGCTACACTAAGATACGGCAATTGAGCCTAACGTATGAGCTGCCGAAGCCTTTGCTGCGGAAAATAAAATTCTCGGCCCTTTCGCTGACGGTGTTTGCCACCAATTTGAAGACATGGACGAAATACGATGGAGTGGATCCTGAAACGAGCCTTGCAGGTCCCTCCAACGCGCAAGGGATGGATTACTTCAATAACCCTGGCATCAAAAGTTATGGCATTCGCCTGAATGTAGGTTTTTAATTATTCAAATTCATCGATATGAAACTATATAAGATAAAGATATTTCTGGCCGCCAGTGCTATTATGCTTCTGGCAGGGGCCTGTAAGAAAAGTTATTTCACGGATGTCAATAATAACCCGAATGCGGTGAGCGATGCGGCGCCCAACCTGCTGCTGCCCTCCTGTGAGATCGCGATCGGATTTACGCAGGGCGGGGATTTTTCCAGGTATAGCTCCCTGCTGAGCCAGCAGGCTTTCGGGGCGCAGAACCAGACGCAGACCTTTTACCAGTATGGCATCAATCCCGGTACGTTCGAGAATGGCTGGGGCGACATGTATACTTCTACCATGGAGAATATATATACGCTGATGATCACTTCGGACGCAAAGGGGTATAATGCATATGCAGGTGTGGCCAGGATAATGCTGGCCTACTGTCTGCAGCTGGTAGTGGACGACTGGGGAAATGTTCCCTATTCCGATGCGTTGAAGGGCAATTTGAGCGGCGGTAGCATACATCCGAAATACGATGATGCAGCCAAATTGTATGATACGGCGGCAGCGCTTGTGGATGCCGCCATTGCGCTGTTCAACGGAGGCAATCTTGGCTTGAAAGTACCGGGGGCCGATGATGCCATGTATGGAGGGGACCTGGGGCTGTGGGCCAAATTCGGCCATGCCATCAAGGCGCGGCTGTTTATCCACCAGAGCAAGGGGACGCCTGCGATGGCTAATAGCGCCCTGACAGAGATCGCCTCCTCCTTTGCCAGCAATGCCGAAAATGCGCAATACCTCTTTACCGGGACCGGCACAACCGCCAATCCATGGGAACAGTTCGGGAATGACAGGGCCGGCTATATATCGTTCGATTCAACCAATGATTTTCTGATCAAGATGATGGCTGGACTGCATGACCCAAGGGTGCCTATGTTCGCCGTTGCGGGCGGGCTGCTGGGGCCCTATTACGGTTCAATTAATTCCCCCGTGGAGTTCATCACGATGGACGAGCTGCTGTTCATGAAGGCGGAGGCTACGTTGAGGTCCGGCGGTGCTGTAGCCACGGCGCAGGGATTTTATCAGGCTGCTATTGATTCCAACATGACCAAGCTGGGTGTTGCTCCGGCGGCTATCGCTACGTACCTGGCAGCAAATGGAACCTTGCCTCTCACCACCGACGCGGCGATCGCACAGGTGGCTTCGCAGGAATATATAGCGCTGTTCCTGAATCCGGAGGCGTGGACGTTGTATCGTCGTACGGGTGTTCCCGCGATCACTCCATTAAGCTCCAAAGGAGTTCCCCGTCGTCTGATCTACCCGCAAAGTGAATATTCTTACAATGCGGCGAATGTACCTCAGTCTACTTTGTATACTCCAGCGATATTCTGGGACAAATAGTGTATCGATCCGACATAAAAAAACCGGCGAGAGCCGGTTTTTTTAGTTATAGGTTATGGTTGATTATTGAGCATCCCACCAAACGCGATCCGTGATCGCTGCGCTTTGCTGGGGCTGTGGATTAGCGGTTATCTCCTGCAGGGGATAAGGATATCTCCTGGGGATAGTGCCTACATAATGGCTTTGTACGATGGTGAGGGCGGGGAAGCCGGTCCTTCTCCAGTCATTCCAGTTTTCCATATTCAGGAAGTTGGCCACGGATTTTTCTTCCATGATCCTTTGAATGGCATTGCCGGCTGTCAGTGGCAGTCTGGAGGCGACATAGGCCATTACGGCGGCGGAAGTGGTATCCAGCCCCAGCTTGGCCATATGGCTGTTGATGCCGGATACGAAATAAGGCTGGGCTGCTGCTGCACCGGAGGTGCGGAAGGCGGCTTCGGCCTGGATGAACAATATTTCGGAATAGTTAAAGATAAAAGCGGTCGCGTTGGAGCCGGCGTAGAAATTATTGGGCACCGAATAGATCGTATTGTCCGTTGCCGCAGCGGTTCCGATGACCCGTCCTGAATCGGTGCCATCCGAACCTTTTGTGATGAGGATAGACGTCCGGGGATCATTCATCGCCTTAAGACTATTGACAAAAGTAGAAGCCATCACTACCGGGCCATTAGAGGGAAGTATATTCTCATACCATGGATTTTCCTGTCCCGGAGCGCCTGTGTAGACGGTGTTCTTGGCCTCGTCGTTATTGGAAGCAAAGGCATTGGCGGCAGCCGCCAGTGCCAGGTTGGACTGGGCGACGGGGTCATAGCCGGGGGCCTTGGTCAGGTGTATATAGTACCTGGCTTTAAGGGCATAGGCGAATTTTACCCACTTGCTCATATCACCGCCAAAGATAGCATCGTCGGTGCCGGGGGTATGTTCACCAGGGGCCAGGCTGCTTTCCTGGATGGCAGTGTCCAGCATGGCCTGCATGGCTTTATAGACATCTTCCTGTTTGTCGTAAGGAACTACCAGCTTGCCATCCATGCCCTTTGACCAGGGGATATCACCCCAGTGGTCCGTCATGATCCCGAGCGTATAGGCTGTCAGCACTTTGGCCACCACGCTATAGGAGTAGTTCTTGTTGGCTATGGCCTTGCGATCGAGGATGAGCAGGTTTTGCAATCCTGTGCTGTAGGCAGTGAGGAAGACCTGGTCCACGTCGGCGGGTCGGAGCTGATACACGTCTGTCTGGGGCGGAGACTGGTTGATGGCCAGCTGCTGTGTCCAGTAGGCATCCGTGACGGCGATGGTGGTAAAGTTCCCGCTGGTGAGGCTGCCTGCGGCAATGGCAGTGGTCAGGCCCATTTCTGCCGGAAAGAGGATCAGTGACTCCTGAACATTTGTCGGATTGTTGGGATCGTGGTTGACGTCGAGATATTTTTTGCAGCTGCCGCCACCTGCCAGTATCGCTATCAATAAGGGTATGCTATATATGTACTTTTTCATTTTTCAGATTTGTTGGTTAAGATTAAAGACCCAGTTTCAGTCCAATGATAAAATTGCGGGTGGTCGGGGTCATAAAGTTGGTGACGCCCTGGCCATTGCCGCTGCCGGAGATGCTGGCTTCCGGATCCGGGCTGCTGTAATGGGGTTTATAGATGAACAGATTGGTTCCCTGCAGGGTGATGACGACGGACCTGAATGGACCCTTCCTTAAACTTTCCGGGCTCAATGCATAAGAGAGGTTGACATTGCGCAGTTTTACAAAAGTGCCTTTTTCGATCACGGCCTCATCGATATTGCTGACATTGCTCCAGTATTGCTCAGCGGAGATCTGGATATTATTGGGCTTCGAATTGTCGCTGGCCAGGACGCCCTTCAATGTCGTGGGGGTGCGTTTCTCCGTGGCCTTGGGTGTACCATAGAACCAGTTGTAGTGGTCGTCCAGGTTGTAGATGTCGCCGCCCTGACGCCAGTCGAACAGGAAGCCGAGGGTGAATTGTTTGTAGGTGAAGGTATTGGTCAGGCCGGCCAGGAAGTCAGGATTGGTGTTGCCGATGATCCCAAATTCGTTGGCGACGAGAGGAGTGCCATAGGTGCTGCCGGTGGGATCGCTGTCATCGATGATGATATTACCCTTCGAATCGCGGGCATATTTGGACCCGTAGATCACACCGTAGGGTTGGTTCTTGAAGGCATAACTGCCGCCACCGCCGCCGAAGCCGCCGGTCTGGATAAGGTTGACGTTCGGGGCCAGTTCCAGCACTTTATTGCGTATACGGGTAAAGGTGGCCAGCACATCCCAGCTGAAATCCGTGGTCTTGATAGGCGTACCGCTGACGAGGAGCTCAAACCCCTTGTCCTGCATGCTGCCCGCGTTGAGCGTATAGGTGAAATACCCGGAGGAAGGACCAACAGGTACAGGGGTCAGCAGGTCCTTTGTTTTGCGGTAGAAATAAGAGCCTTCGAACGACAGGCGGTTGTGCAGGAATTTTAGCTCGAGACCTGTTTCAAACTCTGTCAGGCTTTCGTTCTTCAGGTTGGGGTTACCCAATCCGTTGGAGATGAGATAGGCAGTTTGTCCATTATACGGGTAGGTTATATTGTTGGCTGTCCCATTCGCGGAAATGAAAGGTGTGCTGAGGGAATAGGGCGCAAGGTTGTCGTTTCCTACCGCAGAATAGGATACTCTTACCTTTCCAAAGCTGAGTGGGGAATTACCTTTCATCAGTTCGGTGAAGATGAAACCACCCGCGATTGACCCATAGGGATAATAGTTCTTGCTGGTGTTCAGAACGGAGCTTCCGTCGTAGCGCCCGGTGAGGGCCAGGTTCAGCATTTTTTTATACTCGAAATTAGCCTGGGCATAGAAACCTACTTTTCTATACCGGCTCAGGATATCGGAGCCGTTTATACTACTGAAGGATGCAATATTGTAAAAATTATCTACATTCTGTCCTATACCCGTCTGGGTGGTAAACCGGTCGTACCTGGCCAGCAGGTTGGTACCTACGAGGATATCTGCATTCAGGTCGGATGTGAGGTCCTTGTGCATCTGGACCATGAAGTCATTGTTGAATTGCCGGTAGTTTTGGGTCCTGTTGGAAACGCCGCCGCTGTTGTTGAATGTTCCGTTGATGATCCTGTTGGATTCATGATAGGTGGCCTCGTCGGCGTAGATGTCGGCGCCGATCCTTTCTGTGAAAGTTAGCCAGGGCAGGGCATTGTAGGTGAAGGTGGCCGTGGGCAGGATCCTGTTGACCGTGGATACAAAGCCCGAGTAATCCAGGACGAAATAGGGATTGTTCCTGGCCAGGCTGCGATAGAGGTTCTGAGTTCCGTCAGGCAGCGTGTCCGGATGTGGGTTCCATGTGATCGGCGCTGCAAAGACTGTCCACAAAGGGTTGGCCAGGCCATTACCTTCGTTGATCCTGTTATTGACCGTGTTGATATAGTTGAACTGGAACGTGGACGTGACCTTGCTCCCCAGCTGGCTGTTGAATTTTCCGAATACGCTGTGACGGATGAAATCCGTATGAGGAGTGATCCCATCGTTACGAAGATAGGAGTAGGACATCAGGTATTTGGATTTGTCGGTGGCGCCGGAGACGCTGATGTTATTGTCCGTGACATGCGCTGTACGGAAGAACATCTTCTGCTGGTCGTATGTTTTGACGTGCTGACCACCCACCATCAGCGTATCCACATCCGGACCAAAACTTTGACGGGATTTATGCGTAACACCATCGATATATTTAAAGTCGTTGCCCTGTGCCCACTTCTTCTGGACATCATAATATATAGGAGTTCCCGAACTGTAGCTGCTGCTCACCGAGATCTGCGGCTTGCTGGCGCGTGCGCCGGTCTTGGTAGTGATGATGATGGCGCCTCTTGCGGCAGCTGCGCCATACAGGGCAGTAGCTGCGGCTCCTTTCAGCACCGTCACCGACTCGATGATATTGGGGTCGAGGTCGATACCCCTGTTGGAGGAGCTGCCCTGGTTGAGAGCGGCATTGGCAGTGCCCACATTCATGGCGTCGATCGAGCCTGCCTCCTGGTTGTCGATGGGAACACCGTCCACAACGAACAAAGGCTGATTTTCCCCCGTCAGAGAGGTGGCGCCCCGGATGACGATACGGGACGAGCTGCCGGGCATACCCGTGGTGTTGGTGATCTGTACGCCGGAAACCTTGCCGGACAGGCCATTGATGACGTTTTCCTGTTTGGCCTGGACCAGGCTTTCGCCTTTGATCTCCTGGCTGCTGTAGGTAAGATTTCGTTTTTCCCGGCGGATGCCCAGGGACGTTACTACTACTTCACTCATGGTGCTGGAGCTCGTATGCAGCTGGATGAAATTACCTGTGCTGGAGGCAGGAAGCTCCTGCGTCTGGAACCCAACAGCGCTAATGACGAGAATGGCGCCCGGATTGGCGGATATCTTAAAGAAGCCATCTGCAGAGGCGCTTGTGCCCCCCTTGATGCCTTTTATTTTAACAGATGCCCCCGATATTGGCGCGCCGGTGGAATCCGTGATTTTTCCCGTGATCTCCCGGTTTTGAGCAAGCGCCCAAAGAGAAGACAACAGAAGAATAACAGTTAATTTCAGTGTTTTTCTCATACTTCATTTTTTGGTAATGTGAATATTGATATCAAATTGTTGACGTGAATCCCAGAACAGGGCCGTCACAGTAGGAAGTGATGTATTCTACAACAGGAGAATGTATTCAATAGCTGAACACTTATCAAATGAGCCGGAAGTGGCGCCGGGATCATCCAATAATAGTATCAATTCGTGTGTGACTGTCCGATTCCAAACTAAAAAATTAAGAGGAATGCGGCCATCAGGGCGGATAAACTAACTAAAGGCGGAGAAAAGATTACTAAAGGTGGGTATTTCGCCTCTCAAAAAATAGTTGGTTGATCCTCTAGCAAGTATGGCCGGCTATAAATAAATTCGAATGGTAATATGTGAGGAATTATGGCTGTGAATGCATTGGTATTTTCAAACAACCGTCGTTACAGGGTAGCGCGGCACGCATTATTCTGGATGCTGTGGATCATTTATTACACGGTGTTCAACATCGTCTATTGGCAGGGCAGGTATCCTTTTGGCACTACGCTGGGCGAGTCGCTCACGGAAGTGGGGTTGTCTACACCATTGGATATGGTGTTTTGTTATTCCATCATCTATTATTTGATACCGAGATTCCTGTACAAGGGGCATTATATACAGATGGGGTTGTTGTGGGTGCTTTTTTCCACGTTCTTCGTACTGGCTTTCCAGTGGTATAATCACGGGATAGTACCGCATTTACGGGAGGCTTTTGGCATGCCGCCGCCTGTGTTCTCCAAAAATCTGCCCTGGGTATTCCTCAATCTTTTTTACCAGATCAATATGGAGGGTGGGCTGGCCGCTGCGATCAAGCTGGGGAAGATGTGGGCTATCAAGCAGCAGGAGCTCGACCTTATCAAGAAGGAAAAGCAGCATATCGAGCCAACGTTGGAGAGCGGTCCGTTGCAGCCTGTCTTCCTCATCAATGCGCTGGACAAGGTGGAACGGCTGTCGGCTATACGGCCTTCGCTGATACCGGGGATGGTGAAGAAGATCAAAAACCTGCTGCTGTATGTGATCTATGATAATAACCAGGCCAGCGTCAGTCTGGAGAAGGAGCTGGCGCTGGTAGAGGAGTATATTGGGTTGGAGAAGACCGGTAACCCGGACAGTCTGAAGGTAGTAGTGCGGATGTCCGGTGATCTGACGGGGGAGCGTATTGCGCCCTTTATCATATTGCCGCTGGTGGAGAATGGATTTCGTCAGCTGGCGAGTATGGATATGCCCGAGAAGAGCATGGACCTGGAGATGCGGGTGGCGGATGGGCACTTGCAGATGCGGCTGGGATGGAGCAAGCCTATCGACAGTTCCACGCTGATGAATGGGAATACTGTGTCGCTGCAACATATTGGCAAACGACTGAATCTTTTATATCCCGAGAGCCATGAGCTGCGGGTGACGATCACGTCGGAGCAGTTCATTGTCGACTTGAAAGTGAATTTGAACAGGGCGGTGCGGTAAGCGCCCCTCACTGCTTTATAAACTTTCTGTAATGTGTCTGACCTGCATTTTCCACCGTCAAAATATAAACGCCTTTTGAAAGCGCGCTTATATCCAGGATGGTCGACATATTGCCGGACAATTGAAAAGCCTTTTTGTTTAATATCCTGCCATCCGTGCTTGTGAGCCGTACTGTAAACAAACCGCTGCCGGATAGTTGGAGGCTCAATTCATTCGACGTGGGATTAGGGAACAGGAAGAACGCGTCCGTGAGGGCATCCCTATTAACGGCCACCATCTTACTATAGGTGAAGCGTCCGTCCAGATCAATCATTTCCAACCTGTAAAAATTGGTTCCCGGTAAAGGCATCCTGTCGATGAAGCTATAATTTTTTTCCTGCGGCGCATTCCCTGCCGCCTGAACCTGGCCCAGCACGGCAAAATTGCCGCCATCTCCGCTGCGCTCAACGGCAAAATATTTCGTATTCCGCTCACCGGCTGTTGTCCAGTTCAATATGATAAAATTGCCGTCGGTGGTTGCTGTGAAGCCAAGCAAATGAAGGGGCAGGGCATTCGGCAGGATACAGGCGCTGAATTCGCTGGTGCTGCCGGTGGAATCGGTGGCGGTGGAAGTAATGACGGAGCTTGCCGATACGCCCACGCCTGTCAGGGTGTCGGAAAAGGAAACATTTCCTGTCTTGTCGGTAGTCACCATCTTAAATCCCAGGAAGGTCTGACCGTCTCCAAAGCCGGTGGTGTTGCAGGCGTCGTTGGAGAAAAATTCCAGCCGGTAGACCGCACCCGCGGCGCTGTTCAGTGTGCCATTGATAATGGTATCTGCTCCTTTTATGATTGCGCTCGTCAGGACGGGGTGATTCTGGAAATTGTTGGGACCGGGTATGGGGCCTCCGGTGTGATTTGGGGTCACGCCGTCATTGCCCAGGTCGATCCCCAGGCCGGTGTTGCCAAAAATCAGGTTGCCGCTGATATCGATGCCTGTCCCCGTACCGGCCAGGGCGACTCCTGCACCATGATTGCCGGTGATGGTATTGGCGCTCATGGACCCGGTGGCGACATCGTTGATCAATACGCCAACGGCATTACCGGTGATGGTATTGCTGTCTATCCTGACATCACTGGTCCCGTCCAACTGGACACCTGGTCCGCCGTTATTCGTGATCGTACTGCCCGCGAGGCTGTGCTTTAATTTCATATTCAGGAAATTGAGCCCGACCATGGCATTCCTGTCCGCCTGATCCTTCTCGACGAATACCTGGATCAGGTCGAGGTTGTTGCCGTCACTGACCATCCGCAATCCTGCAGATCCGTTTAGGACCCAATGATTCCTTGTCGAATTTACTATCACGCTGGCGCTGCCACCCACTGCAAAGTCCAGGCGGCAGGCATCTTTCCCATTGCCATTTCCATTAATATCCATCATGGTGACAGCGAACTCTCCCCCGGCAGTGATCTTTCCATAATTGCCCTGCAGGCCATTGTTTGCGAACAGCTCTGAAGTTTGGGTCAGCTTAGCCTGTACTCCCGGGCCGACATTGGCTACATAATTAAAGCCGACGGCGGCAGTGCCTTCCCACCGATTGGTCGTAAAATTCTTATTGCCGGCTGCCTGAAAGAGGATGTTAGCGCCCGCCATCCCGGCCCGGATGGTATCGCCCGCAACGACCCAATTGATAGCGCCGGTGAGGGATTCCTGCGCGTCGAAGGCTGTGCCATTGTTCAAGTGAAAATTATTTTGGTAGGTGATAGTTACCTGTTGTCCGGGGCCGAACCGGAACTTGCTGCCGATCTTCATATCCCCGTCAAAGTGATTCTTAAGAATGTTGTAGTTGCCGCTGGCATCCAGGAATATGTCTATTCCCACGCTATCGATGTTGGTCAGGATATTCCCCTCGATAGAAAGCTGTTTTCCGCCCCTGCAAAAGATGCCGGCCTTGAACTTGGCCCCTACACTGTCCTGGCCGATGAAATTACCTTGTATGGAGATGCCCTCGGAAAGGCTGCCTTTTATGGAAATGCCATTATTAGCGCTGGAGCTGCCTATCGTATTGCCCTGGTTCTGTTGTGTACCCCCGATGGTATTGCTGGGGGCATTTTCCAGGGCCACGGCATCTAAGCCATTGGGCAATAGTTTTTGACTGAAAAAATCGTACCCGATGATATTTGCCTGCGCAATGTTATTTTTTGCTCCGTTGGGTTGAAAGCTGACGGTTGTGTCACTTCCTACAATATGGATCCCATAACCATTATTGGCTGATATGATATTCCGGCGTCCTCCTATGCCGCCGATGGTATTATTCGGCGTGTTGTCAATGAAGATGCCATCTCCGCCATTGCCTTTACCCACAGTGCCGGTGCTGTCCGTGCCGATGAAATTGTTTTCAATGTGATGCCCGCCGTCTCCCGGAGGAGGTGTTCCCCCGATGTGGATCCCGTGGGAGGAGAAGCTATTAATGATAAAGAAGGATATCTCGCACTGGCCGCCCAGCAGGTCCAAGCCGACGGCGTTGGGTCCAGCCATGCTGCCGTCTATTTCAATGCGGCGGACAGATCCGCCACCGCCCGAACTATTGAGGGCTGTTATGACGACCGAGCCAAGAATAGGTGGCAAAGGCCCCAACCCTGTCTGGCCAACCTTGATCACAATGCTACCCGACCCGGGTGCGTTCTGGATGGAAAAGCTGATCCTGTTCTGCGGGTTGATCCGGTTGGCATTGTGATTCTCGATCGCAGCCCGGAGTGAACATGAATCTCCCGGCAAACCTGTACATTTATGCCCGGGCATACCTGCATTCGGGTCATCATCGTCGTTAGTAGTGTTGACGATAAACAAAGAATCCTGGCAATTGCCTTGTAGGGGAATAGTGAAGATCTGCAAAGCAGCCAGCGCAACAAATAGGAGTTTCATTGCTTTTGGCTTTAAAGTGAACGATCTGATTCCTGTAAGGATACGTATCGCTCTTTATGGGAGAGGGAGAACCTGGTAAGGAGATATAATAGATAGTACAAAGTTATCAAATTTTACAAACTCAGGTCTTAAATGGCTATCTTTAAGAATGGCAATCAAACATGAGCAAGTTTCCTCTACCCCTACTCTTTCTCGTACCCTGGGTCCCCTGATGTTGTGGGGGCTTGGCGTTGGATATGTTATTTCCGGGATGTATTTCGGATGGAACCTGGGACTGGCCGAAGGGGGGCCGAAGGGGCTGGCCATTGCCACCTTCTTTATCATTATCCTTTACATAACCTTTACCTTCTCTTATACGGAGCTGGCTTGTGCGATCCCCAAGGCCGGCGGGGTGTTCGATTATGCTACCCGGGGACTCAGCAGGGAATGGGGTTTTGTGGCAGGCATGGCCCAGCTCATCGAGTTTCTCTTTGCGCCTCCCGCCATCGCGGCGGCTATCGGGGCCTATTTCAATATCTTCTTCCCCCAAATACCCGTCACGGTCATCGCCATCTTTGCCTATCTGTTTTTTACAGGGCTGAATATTCTTGGGGTGCGGGCGGCCGCGGGGTTCGAGCTGGTGATCACGATCTTTGCGGTATTCGAGCTGTTGTTGTTCGCGGGTATCTGTTTTCCACATTTCTCCTATGCTAATCTGCGGCATAATGACTTCCCCAATGGGTGGAGGGGGGTATGGGCTGCCATACCGTTTGCCATCTGGTTCTTTCTCGGACTGGAGGGCGTGGCCAATGTGGCGGAAGAGACCATACGTCCACAGCGGAATGTGCTCATAGGGTTCGGGTCCGCGCTGGCTACGCTGATCGTGTTGTGCATACTGGTTTTTGTTTCTTCTATCGGGGTGGCGGGATGGGAGGCGATCGTGTATCCCGTGTCCGGCAAGGCGGATACTTCCAACAGTCCATTGCCGCTGGCTTTGTCGAAGATCACAGGGAGTGGGGGCGCGATGTATCACCTGCTAATCACGATCGGGTTGATGGGGCTCGTTGCTTCGTTTCATGGGATCATATTGGCGGCCAGCAGGGCAACCTTCGAATTTGGGAGGGTGAAATATATTCCGGCAGCCTTTGGGAAGGTGAATTCCCGGACCCGGACGCCCATGAATGCGCTGGTGATAAATATGTGTGTCGGTATCGTTGCTTTATTGACCGGGCGGACGGATGAGATCATTACCATTTCCTGTTTTGGAGCATTGACGCTGTTTATACTGGCGATGGTGACCTTGCTGGTATTGCGGAAGAAGGAGCCCGGGTTGGAGCGGCCTTTCAAGACGCCGTTATATCCTTATTTCCCTATTATTGCCCTGGTGATCGCCGTGGTGTCGCTGGTGGCTATGATCACGTTGTATATAAATTTATCATTGATATATTTTTCGATATTGCTGGTATCCTATATTTGGTTTAAATACTTTACAAAACGTTCAGATGATGCGCAATCAACCATCGCTGCCTGAGCTATTGCAGGAGCTGACAGAGGAAAGTGCTTCCAAGGTCAAACTGGCCGTTACGGACATTGACGGGGTGTTACGGGGAAAGCTGATCAGCCTGGAGAAATTCAGGTCTGTAGCCGAGAAAGGATTTGGTTTTTGTGACGTGGTTTTTGGCTGGGATGCGGGGGATCAGGCGTATGATAATGGCCGGTATACAGGTTGGCACACGGGATATCCCGATGCGCAGGCCGTGATCGATATTGGGACTTTCCGGCGGGTGCCATGGGAGGGTGACCTGCCTTTCTTTCTGGCAGACTTTAGGGGCGCCCCGGCGGACCGGTCGGGGGCAGATGACACGGCGGCCACCTGGGGGGATGCGCTTCCTGTCTGTCCCCGGGGGTTGTTGAAAAAAGTGATCAAGCAATCCGAAGATGCGGGTTATAAGGCCTATTTCTCTCAGGAGTTCGAGTGGTTCAATTTTTTGGGCAAGGGAGGTGAGGTAGCGGCGGAGGATTACCGGAAGCTGCCTCCTTTGAGTCAGGGCATGTTTGGCTATTCCATCCTGCGGGCTTCACAGGGGAGCGCTTATTTCCAGGACCTTTTCGATTTGTTGGAGAAGTTCGGCGTTCCATTGGAAGGGCTGCATACGGAGACCGGTCCGGGGGTGTATGAAGCGGCTATCTTATATGCAGAAGTGCTCGAAGCGGCCGACAGGGCTGTGCTGTTCAAGTCGGGAGTCAAAGAGATCGCCCACCGGCATGGCGTCCTTCCCACCTTTATGGCTAAGTTCAGCGAGAGCCTGCCTGGCTGTAGCGGTCATGTGCATCAAAGTCTCTGGTCGGCCGATGGGGCGCGGAACCTGTTCTACGATGGGGATAGCGCTACGGGTATCAGCCCCTTGATGGAAAGTTATATAGCGGGACAGCTGCATTGTCTTCCTCATATCCTTCCTATGTATGCTCCTACTGTCAATAGCTACAAGCGGCTGGTGGAAGGGGCCTGGGCTCCTACTACTATTACCTGGGGTATTGACAACCGGACCACCGCCCTTCGCGCCCTGCCAGGGAGCGCTACTTCCACCCGGCTGGAGACGAGGGTCGTTGGCAGCGATTCAAACCCTTACCTGGCCATGGCTGGATGTTTGGCGTCCGGGCTGTATGGTATCCGGGCCGGGCTGAAGCTGGATATTCCGGCTACACGCGGTAGTGGTTATGCGGACAAGAGCAGGGGAGTGCTGCCCCGAAATCTCTGGGAGGCGACGCAGGCTATGAAGGGCTCGACCCTGGCTGCGGAGCTTTTTGGAGAAACATTTGTAGACCACTTCACCCGGACACGCGAGTGGGAGTGGAGGCAGTTCTCCCGGGAAGTGACGGATTGGGAGCTGCGGAGGTATTTTGAGATCATCTAGGGGAGGCGGTACTTGTTGTAAATAATTGATTTTTAATAATTTGTTAGTTATCCTAAAAAGAAAGAGAAATAATTGCGAAATTTGAGCGATGGCAGCGGCCGATGAGATATTATCCTCTATAAAATCACAAGTGCTGGCAGTTGTGCCCGGTGCAAAGGTCTTGTTGTTTGGCAGCAGGGCTTATGGCGTGCCCACATCAGAAAGTGATTGGGACATTTTGATCTTAACGGAACAGCCGGTGGATTCTGCAATAAAGAAAAACATACATACAAACCTTTTCCCATTAAGCGTGAAAATAGGGGCGTTTATAAATACATTGACTGTCCAAAAAGATGATTGGGAAAACAATCCTTCTTATTATTCACTGCACCAAACCGTAAAAAGTCGAATGGTGCAGGCATGAGTAACAAAAATGCTTCCATACAATTAAAGTTGGCAAAGGCATGCTACGAAAGCGTTGCTGCTCACAAAAGATATGGTTCCTAAAACACATAGTGGGGTAAATTTATTGAACCCTCCAAGGCTTATGTTGACTATATTGGACAATTGATCGATGTTTTTCTTAATCAGTAACTATGAGTATTAATATGACAGATTTCAATACCGTCCGGCAATACAATTTCCCGACAACTATTCGATTTGGAGCGGGCGTTATAAAAGAATTGCCGGAGCATTTGAAGGCGCAGGGTCTTAGCCGGCCCCTGCTGGTGACCGACCCGCTGGTGGCGGGGCTGGGATTTTTTAAAGAGATAGTAGAGGATTTGAAGGCAAAGGTGGGCTCCGTGGAAGTATTTTCCGACATCCATAAGAACCCCGTGAAGTCGGATGTGGAGAAGGGCGGCGAGGCGTTCAAGGCGGGCGACCGGGACTCGATCATCGGCATCGGCGGCGGAGCCGCCATGGATGTGGCCAGGGCCATTGCTTTGCGTATCCATCATCACCGGGACCTCTTCGACTATGACGACCTCATCGGCGGGGATCAATATGTTACGGAGGAAGTCCCTTATTTTATTACCGTGCCTACTACCAGCGGCACGGGCAGCGAGGTGGGGCGGAGTGCGATCATATCGGAAGATGATACCCATCGTAAGCGCATACTCTTTTCACCCAAGCTTCTGGCGAAGATCGTTTATGCGGACCCGTTGCTGACCATGGACCTGCCTGCCTTTGTTACGGCGGCTACGGGTATGGATGCGCTGACGCATAATCTGGAGGCCTATGTCGCAAAGATGTTCCATCCCATGTGCGAGGGTATTGCGCTGCAGGGCGTTTCACTGATCGTACGGTCTATTGTACAGGCCACACATGAGCCCGACCTGGCGTCCAGGAGCAATATGATGATCGCCAGCCTGATGGGCGCCGTTGCCTTTCAAAAGGGATTGGGTGTCGTGCATTCGCTGGCGCATCCGTTGTCCTCCTTGCTGGATACGCACCATGGACTGGCCAATGCGGTGAATCTCCCTTACGGCATGCGGTTCAATGTTTCGGGTTTCGAGGATAAATTCCGTCAGATAGCAAGGACGATGGATCTGAAGGACGAGTCGGGCGAGGCGGTGGTGGAGAAGCTTTTTGCGTTGAACAAGGAGCTAAAGCTGCCGGTGAAGTTGCGGGATGTAGGGGTGAAGGAGGAACATATTGAGACATTGTCGGACCTGGCGTTTGCGGATTTTTGTCATCCAAATAATCCCAAGCCTGTGAGCCGGGAGGATTTTAAAAAATTGTATCGGGAGGCGCTGTAAGAGCGGGCATAATAATATGAAAATAGGGTTGACATATACGGGGACGCCGGAGAAGCACGCCAACTATGAGCGCTGGCTGAAGGACGGAAAGAACATCGAGGTGATAAAGCTTTCCGCCGGGGACAACAACCTTACCGCCGTGGATTCCTGTGATGCGCTGGTCCTGTCGGGGGGGATAGATATACATCCTTCTTTTTATGGCGGGGGCGAGGACTATAGCCCCGGAATTAGTAAAGAAGGGGTGAGCTGGCAGAAAGAGCGTGATGAATTCGAGATAAAGGCCCTGGAGCGGGCTTGGGAACAAAAAAAGCCTGTACTGGGTGTTTGCAGAGGACTGCAACTGATCAATGTTGTTCGTGGCGGGACCCTGGTGCAGGATCTGGGTATGGAGAGGGATGAACGGCATCAGTACCATCGGAAGTCAGATATGCAGCATGGGGTGACGATAGAGCAGGGCAGCCTGTTATTTACTATTTCGGGGGGAGGGGGTGAGGCGAATAGCGCTCATCACCAGGCGATCGACCAATTGGGGGAAGGGCTGCGTGTGAACTGCCATTCGGACGACGGTGTGATCGAGGGCATCGAATGGTCCGATCAAGGTGGCAAGCCATTTCTGCTGGCTGTGCAATGGCATCCCGAAAGGATGTTCATCAATGGCTTTCGGGACAGGGAGCTGTATATGAATATCCGCAACAGATTTATCGAGGAAATTAAAAAAACAATTGAACAATGACCATTATAAATCCGGCGACGGAGGAGATCATACAGGAAGTAAAAGAGGATACGGAAGCTACCGTGCATGAGAAGTATCAGCAGGTGAAGGGCGGCCAGTCGTCGTGGGCGGCCAGGCCGGTGGAGGAAAGAGTGGGGATCATTGCCAAATTCTATGATGCGCTGGATGCGGAAAAAGAAACACTGGCGACGACCTTGACCGCGGAGACGGGCAAGCCGTTGCAGCAATCTTATAACGAATTGAATGGGGCCAGGGCCCGAATAAAATTTTTTCTGGACAATTCCGTCCGATGGCTGGCGGAGGAATGGGTGACGACGGAAGGAGCTACGCGGGAAAAGATCGTATACGAGCCGTTGGGTGTGATCGCCAACATCTCCGCCTGGAACTATCCGTATTTAGTAGGAGTGAATGTCTTTATCCCTGCGCTCATTGGAGGGAATGGAGTGATGTACAAGCCGTCGGAGTATTCGACGCTCACCGGGCTGCATATACAACGGTTGCTATACCGGAGTGGGGTACCCGAAGCTATTTTTCAGGTGGTGATTGGGAGGGGCGCGGCCGGCGAGTGGCTGCTGCAGCTGCCATTGGATGGATATTTCTTTACCGGCAGCTACCGGACAGGCCGGTACATTGCGGAAAAGGTGGCGTCGAAGCTGGTGCCTTGTCAGTTGGAGCTGGGGGGTAAGGACCCGTTGTATGTGATGGATGATGTGGAGGATATCGATAAGGTAGCGGCGGCAGCATTGGAGGGAGTGGTGTATAACAATGGGCAGAGCTGTTGTGCGGTGGAGAGGATCTATGTGCAGGAAGGGGTGTATGATGCCTTTGTGGCGTCGTATGTGGAGCAGATGAAGAAGATGGTGGTAGGTGATCCGATGGCTGCGGGTACGGATATTGGAGCATTGACCAGGCCCGGGCAGCTGGATTTCCTGCTGGACCAGGTAAAGGATGCGGTAGCGAAGGGGGGGAAGCTGTTGTATGGCGGGCAGAAGGTGAACAGAAAAGGATATTTTATCGAGCCTGCTGTCGTTGTGGGTGTGGATCATGGGATGAAGCTGATGACCGAGGAGTCGTTTGGACCCGTGGTAGGTATACAGAAGGTGAGCAGTGACAAAGAGGCCGCGCAATTGATGGCGGACACGGAATATGGTCTGACGGCTGCTGTTTATTCTAAGTCTTTCGATCGTGCGGAGCAGGTGATGAAGGAATTGAATACGGGCACTGTCTATTGGAATTGTTGTGACAGGGTGAGTGCGGGTCTGCCCTGGTCGGGCAGGAAGCATTCCGGATTGGGGATGACGTTGTCGTATCAGGGGATACGGGCTTTCGTACAGCCGAAGGCGTATCATATAAGGCCGTGAAGGGCGGGGTTACGTGAGGGCCTGAGTGTTGTGAGGGACGGGCCAGGCGGGGGCCGCAGCATTTAAACTGGTTTAAGGGTGAAAAAAGTTGTTGGAAATTGTATTAGGATGTATTGTAGTTTTGCCGGGTCAACAATTTAATAAACCTTCCTGCCCCGTCCAATTGAGCGTTTCAACCCCTATTTATTAGCTCCTAAAAAAAGGAGAGGGCAATAGAAATTGCCCTCGCGTCACGACTTTTGTGACCATTCAAAACTAAATATATCAATTTTTTTTAAGAAAAGACTGGGGACGGACAGGAAATTCGTCGTTCGACGGAACCCCTGTTAACTGTCAAAATTACCATTCTCATTGAATTTACCAAGATATAAAGGACATAAATTTCCCGATTAAGTCTGTATAAATCGTGTTGGCGTTGTTAGCAAACCCTATTGTAATACAGTGTATTATTTACGCAAACGTTGTCGCAACGAGCGCTGGCAATGTCGGTGCGGGTAAAAATGCCAGCACACCCGGAGTATGCAATCCTGACAGGTATCAGGTCGATCAGAGCAGCAGCTTATCGGGGTTGGGGATAAAGTTGAGGAAGGCTTGGAAATTGGCCTTATACTTCCGCTTGTCCAGCTTGTAATAGAAAGCGCCTTTTTTTGAGTTGGCCTTATCCTTTTCCTTTTGCTTGATCAACAATTCAGTAGACAGGACCTTACGGCTAAAATTCCGGTTGTCGAATTTGGTGTCATAGATCCCTTCATAGAGTATCTGCAACTGTGGAATGGTGAACTTGGCCGGCAGCAGCTCGAAAAGAATGGGATGGAGGGAGGCCTTGTAGCGCAGCTCTTTTTTAGCCATTTCCATCATTTTCTTATGATCGAATATAAGTTCCGGGGTCTTTTTCAGCAAGAACCATTCGGCATGGTACTCATTGCTGAGCTGTTTCTCATATTGATGAATATCGATGAGTGCAAAATACGCTACGCTAAGGGTACGCTCCACGGGGTCGCGGAGGGGGTCCGAGAAGGTCTGGAGCTGCTCCATATACACCCCTTCCAGGCCGGTGAGCTTTTTGAGGATCCGGTTGGCCGCCTGGTCGAGGCTTTCCTGGGGTTGGAGGAAGCCGCCCATAAGGCTCCACTTGCCCTTTTCGGGTTTCAGCCCCCTTTGCACCAGGAGCAGCTTTATATCGGCCCCGTCAAATCCAAAAATGATGCAGTCCACCGCCATCAAAACCCTTGTCTCTCCCGGATAACGATTCATTTGATTCATAGTTGAGTTCGCCCGTTAATGAATTATTGGTCAAATTAATACATTTTAGGCTGACAGTCGCCCCGAATCACCAGAATTTTACATAGAGCGCCATCAAAAGGACCAGCGTAACGACGATGAGAACCATTGTGGAAGGCGCCACTTTGAACATTTGTTTGTCCAGGACAAAGGCCCTGGGATTGACTTTCGGGCCGCCCAGGCTGATGAGGACCATGACGAGCATCGTAAAGAAGAAAGCCAGTCCCATACAGATAAGGAAGGGTATCCTCCAGACTGTCTGCAAGGCTCCGTTGACCTCTTCCTGGGTGGGGAAGGCGGTGTAGAACCACGTTTCATGCCCCATGACCTGGGGAGCGAACTGGTTGAAAAATATGCAAAGGACGAACCCTGTGACCAGCCCTGCAATGGCAGCAGCGCCGGTGGTCCTTTTCCAGAACATCCCCAACAGGAACATGGCGAACACCCCGGGGCTGATGAAACCTGTATACTGTTGAATAAAGGTAAAACCACCCTTGCCCCCAATGCCTAACAAATCCTTCCAGGTAAAGAGGATGGCAATGACCATGGCCAGCACGACGGCCATCCTTCCTGTCCATACCATCTTTTGCTCATCTGCCTCTTTATTGAAATACTTCTTATAGACGTCCAGCGTAAAGATGGTGGAGATGCTATTGACCTTACCGGCCAGGGAAGAAACGATGGCTGCTGTCAGGGCTGCGATGGACAGGCCTTTTAATCCCGAGGGCAGGAAACCCAGGATGGCTGAGTAGGCATAATCCTTTCTGCCGCCATCGAGGTTGAGATGGCCATTCTTATACAGCACGTAGGCGGCGATACCCGGGAGCATGACGATAATGGGCATCATCAGCTTGAGGAAGCCGGCAAAGAGAATGCCTGTACGGGCTGTCTTGAGATTGGCGCCTAAAGCACGTTGCGTGATATATTGATTGCATCCCCAATAGTTGAGGTTTACGATCCATTGACCAGCGAAATACATAGCAATACCGGGAAGCACGAGGTACTTATCTACTTCCAGCTGCGGGGTGCTTTGGGTCGGCTTATGGAAGATCATTTTAAAGTGCTCCGGAGCATCCCGCATCAGAGCCTTGAAACCTTCCAGGGCGCTGCTGCCCAGGCCAAAGCTTTCGGAGACGACCGTCAACGCCAGGTAGGTAGTAGCAAGACCGCCAATGATGAGGACACCCACCTGTATCACATCGGTGAAACCAATGACCTTCATACCACCCAGGGTGATGATGAGGGCAAAGATGGCCAGCCCGATCATGATGCTATGAAGATGATCCCCGCCGACCAGACCATTGATGGCGATGGCGCCCAGATAAAGGATGGAGGTAAGGTTCACAAAGACATACAGCAGCAGCCAGAAGATGGCCATGATAAGGGCCACCGTCTCGTTGTAGCGTGTCTTCAGGAACTGCGGCATGGTGTATATCTTATTCTTCAGATATATCGGTATGAACCATACGGCAATGATGATAAGCGCAATGGCGGCGATCCATTCGTAGGCCGCCACCGCAATGCCCGCAAAGAACCCTTCCCCGCTCATGCCGATGAACTGTTCGGCAGATATGTTGGATGCGATCAGCGATGCGCCAATGGCCCACCATGTCAACGAACCTTCTGCCAGAAAGAAGTCCTTTGTGTCGGTGACGGTCTTCTTCTTCCTGCGATAGATCCAGTAACCGTAGCTGGCGACGATGACGAAATAGATCGCAAAGACGACATAATCGGCAAAAACGAGGTTTTTATTCATATGGAGCTTTAAATTTTATGGTTGAGTTTAGGGGTTATTGGTTTTAAATATGCGGGAATTGGTCTTCGACAAAAATTAGCCCAATTCCCGCAAACCGCTAATGTCTGTCCTTCGGACAACGAACCTCCGGTCCGTTCAGTATCGGTGCAGCTGATAGTACGCATCATTCCAGCGGAGTTCGTTACGGAACTGATGGAGGTCGGTGTTTTTTCCGATGAGCGCGAATTCGATGCCTGCCATGTCCGCGAAGTCCTGCATATGCTCCGCCGTCAGGTTCTGGCTGTAGCCGGTGTGGTGCGCACCACCCGCATAGATCCAGGCAGTACATCCTGTCTTCATATCGGGATATGGTTTCCAAAGCACGCGTGCTACGGGCAGCTTGGGCAGACTTTGTATAGGCGGTACGGCAATGACCTCATTTACCAGCATCCGAAATCTGTTGCCCATATCAATAATAGAAGCATTGATGGCTGGACCTCCCGGGGCATTAAATACCAGCCGGACGGGGTCGGCCTTGCCGCCGATGCCCAGGGGATGGATCTCGCATGAAGGTTTGCCTTCCGCGATGGATTCGCAGATCTCCAGCATATGAGCGCCCAGTACCAGGCTGTTATCAGGATCGAAATGATAGGTATAATCTTCCATAAAGGAGTTGCCGCCAGGCAGTCCGTGGCCCATTACTTTCATAGCTCTCACGAGGGCTGCCGTCTTCCAGTCGCCCTCCCCCGCAAATCCATACCCGCTGCCCATGAGCCGTTGCGCAGCAATGCCGGGAAGCTGGACCATGCCATGCAGGTCTTCGAATGTGTCGGTGAACCCTTTGAACCCTCCGTCTTCCAGGAAAGCGCGAAGCCCGAGCTCGATGCGGGCGGCCTCTCGCAGGGAATTATGTTGTTCCCCGCCTTTGCCCAGGGACGGCGCCAGCGTATATTTTTCGTCGTATTCTTTTACCAGCCGCTCGATGGAGGCATCGCTGACCTGACCGATGACCTTTACGAGATCACCCACGCCATAGGTATTGACAGCGTAGCCGAACTTGATCTCCGCCTCAACCTTATCGCCTTCTGTAACGGCCACCTGGCGCATGTTGTCACCAAAGCGTACGAAGCGGGCGCCCTGCCAGTCGTGCCATCCGGCTGCCGCACGGGCCCACGCGCCAAGGCTTTCCAATACCTGATCATCCTGCCAGTGACCGGTAATAACCTTTCTCTCCAGGCGCATCCTGGTCATGATGAACCCGAACTCCCTGTCACCGTGAGCGCTCTGGTTCAAATTCATAAAGTCCATATCGATGGCGCTCCAGGGGATATCCCTGTTGAATTGGGTGTGAAGGTGTACGAGGGGTTTGTGCAGGACCTTAAGCCCGGCGATCCACATCTTGGCAGGCGAGAAGGTGTGCATCCAGGCGATGATGCCGATGCAGTCCCTGGTAGTATTGGCTTCTACACATATGTTATATATCTCGTCGGGTGTTTTTACAGTAGGCTTGAACACGACCTTTACAGGGATTTGCGTGGCATCGTTCAACGCTTTCGCGATCGTCTTCGAATGCTCTGCTACCTGTTTCAATGTTTCTTCTCCGTACAAATGCTGGCTGCCTGTGACAAACCAGACCTCAAATTTTTTTAGATCCATGATGATATGTGTATTTATTGCCCGTAATAGGAGTTGGGACCATGTTTGCGTTCGTAATGTTTTTTAATGAGGGAGTCTTTCAACCGGGGCGCATCTTTCCTGATCTGTTCTGTCAGATAGGCCATCTGTGCGATGGTCTCCAGCACGGCACTGTTGTAGACCGCCTTTTCCGCGGTCTTGCCCCATGTGAAGGGAGCGTGATTGCCCACGAGGATCATCTCCACATCCTGGTAGGTGAGCCCTTTGGCCTGGAGCGCATTCATGATCTGAAAGCCCGTCTGGTATTCGTAGTCGCCTTCTATCATCGTATCGTCCATGGGTGGCGCGCAGGGGATGTCTACCGTGCAATGGTCGGCGTGCGTGGTGCCGAAGATCGGGATATCCCTTTGTGCATGGGCCCAGGCAGTGGCGTAGGTGGAGTGGGTGTGTACGATGCCGCCGATGTGTTCCCAGTGTTTGTACAGCACGGCGTGCGTGAGGGTGTCGGAGGAAGGACGGAGCTTGCCTTTTACGGTCTTCCCGTCCAGATCGACAATGACCATTTTATCGGGGGACAGGTCGTCATATGGCACTCCGCTGGGTTTGATGGCGAAGACGCCCAGCTCGCGGTCGACGGCGCTGACGTTGCCGAAAGTAAAAAGGACCAGCCCGAGCTTTGGTAATTGCATATTGGCTTCGTAGGCTGCCTCCTGTATATGTTTGTATTTGCTCATAGTCGTTGATTGTGCCCCTCAATGGCCCGCACCGCCTGCCGACCGGACCTCAATGGCCGGTGGTATGCTGTTCGATGAATGCTCCCAGCTGCTGATACTTCCGGAAACGTTCGGCATACACCGGAACTTTGGCGGGGTTGGGATCGTAGCTGGTGTCGAAGCCCTGTCCCATAGCCGTCATGGCGTCCTCCACTTTATTGTATATGCCGGCGGCTGTCGCGGCGAACATGGCTGCGCCCAGCGCACAGGTCTGTTCGGAACGGTGTATCCGGATAGGCATATTCATAATATCGGCCATCATCTGCATGATGAAAGGGGATTTTTTGGCTACACCGCCCAACCCTATCAGACCTTTTACCGGTACGCCTTCGCTGTTGAATCGGTCTACGATGGCTTTTGCGCCGTAGCAGGTGGATTCCACGATGGCGCGGAATAGGCGGGGAGCGTCGGTGCCCAGGCTAAGGCCCGTGACGGCGCCTTTTAGCAGCTGGCTGGCGTCGGGTGTTCTGCGGCCATTGAACCAGTCCACGGCCAGCTCGCTGTCCGGGGTGAGGGGGAGGGTAGCTGCCTGGCGGCTCAGCTCGGGTATGATCCTGTCTGCAGTCTCCGAAGCCAGCGCCCGGGCCGTCTCGGCGGACAGTAGAGTCGTCTGTCCCAGGATATTTTGCAGCGGCCAGGAAAGTATGTTCCTAAACCAGGCGTAAGCGTCGCCAAAGGCGGATTGGCCGGCCTCGAGTCCCATCATGCCGGGGATGATCGAACCAGGAACCTGACCACAAATACCTTTTACCAGCCGGCCGGAGACTTCTGATACGGGAGCTACCAGCATGTCGCAGGTAGAAGTCCCCATTACTTTGCTAAGATGATATGGCTCAATTTGGCCGCCTACGGCTCCCATGTGTGCATCGAAGGCGCCGACGCCAATGATAACATCTTCGGAAAGGCCCAGCTTTGTAGCCCACTGCTTCGACAGCCTCCCTGCAGACTGGTCGGCCGTATAGGTTTGGGTGAAGAGACGTGCCGTAAAGCCTTTTAGCAAGGGGTCGAGCGTGCTAAAAAACTCATCGGGGGGGAGACCTCCGAACGCTGACGCCCATAGGGCTTTGTGACCGGCAGAACAAACCCCGCGACGCATGTCGGAGACTTTCCTGCCGCCTGTGAGAAGGAAGGGTATCCAGTCGCAGTGCTCTACCCAGGAGTGGCAGGCCTTTCTTACCGCGGGGTCTATTCTCAATATATGTAATAACTTAGCCCAGAACCATTCGGAGGAGTAGACGCCTCCTACGAACTGCAGGTAATTGACGGGGAAATTCTTTGCATGGGCGTTAATTTCGGCAGCTTCTTTCACGGAACTGTGGTCCTTCCACAGTACGAATAATGCGTTGGGGTTGTTCGCAAAGTCCGGGGTAAGTCCCAGGGGGGTGCCTGTCTCGTCGACCGCCACGGGTGTGGAGCCGGTGGTGTCTATCGAGATGGCTTTTACACTTGCGGCTGCCGCGGGACCTGCCTGTTTCAGACAGGCGAGGATGGTGGACTCCAATCCTTCGACATAGTCCAGGGGATGTTGTCTGAATTGATTGTCATTAGGATTGCAGTAAAGTCCGTCTTTCCAGCGGGGATAGTAAAATACGGAGGAGGCGATCTCCTGTCCGTTAGCGGTATTTACGATGATGGAACGGACCGAGTCGGTGCCGTAGTCTACTCCGATGACAAATTGATCTTTTCCCATATGGCGGGGTTCCGGTATTTATTCTTGTCAAAATAACATTTATTTTTTTGTTTTTAAAAATATATTTTCGGCCTGACGGGCCGGTCGGAGGAATACCCATCACATTGACCGGGACCGAGAGGTTCCGACCGAGAAGGAGCTTTCGAAGTACCCGAGGTACGAAGTTCTTCCGACGAAGGTCTCAGACGTTAGGCTAATTGATGACCTGTAGGGTCGATGATCTCCTGAAAGGCGAATATATCACAGTATTGTATAAACGCTGTATTGAAGCGACGGACGATGACTTTGTTTTGTTCTTGCAGGGAGGGGTGGTCGGTGCGGACCAGTCTTTGCGTCCGGCGGGTTCGCGGAAAAGGATCAGGAATCGTTGCATAATTTTCTTGGGTGGTTATTCAATTCTCCTTTTGGGTTATTGGTTAGCCATTGAGGGAATCAAGTGATGATTATTTTGTGACGAGGTCAGCATCTGGTTCATGAGATTTGTGAGGAATTCCTGGTCGGCAGGGGTCAGACGGAGGGATTGTTTTTCTTCCGGATTTTGGAGGATGGGCAATTCAGCGAGATTAGCCGGTAAAGGCAAAACAACAGGGGACAACGACAAGCGTATCCCCTGGTTAAGGATTAGTGAACGGATGTGGTCAGGACAAACATTACAGAAACTTAAATGCCAGAGCCGTAACCAAATTTTTAGGATGCCAGTAAGATACGTAAAAATCATTTTATAATACATTATACTGATTGAAAAATATGAATGACGTATTTGATTAATTCGGAAAATATTGATTGTTAGAAGTTTATCTTTGCAGGACTTTGCTAGTTATGCAAGAAATAACCTAAATTGGCTTTACCCCTCAAACCGCCGGAGAAATGGAACAAAAGATCAAAATCAACAGAATTAAAGCAGTACTCGCTGAAAAAGACATGTCGCATAAAGAGTTAGCGACCAGGGTAGGTATCGCCCCCAACAGCGTTACACGGATTTGCAACAACGAATTCCAACCTACTTTGAAGCTGCTCCGGGAGATGGCTCTTGCCCTCGACGTGGATATAAGGGAACTACTGATCCCTACCCGGGAATCCAAGTGAATTGTCTTATAGGGAGGATTTCTTTCATTTATCAGTGATTCTAACGGAGATGATATATGGCTTTTTCGTCATGTGAACGAACCACAGATTTGTTGTCCGAAGGGCATATATTGGACCTTTTCCCGGACAGATGCGGACCAATCTATGGAGGTCGCGGAACCGAGCCGGGACAGGTTGAGGCGGGAGTGACGGCGTGAGCAAATTATCCGGGCCTTGTCAATGTATCAAGTCTGTCAAAGTGGGTTTGAACGAAATCCATCGATACTTTTAGTTGTTTTTGTATATCCTCAAAGGTGAATTTCTCTCTTAACATAATTGTAGTCAGAACATTTATTGAATAGCTTTTAATAAATGGCTGCCTATTTTTCAGATGTTTCTCCACATGAGGGATTGATTTAGCTGTACCTACATGCAAAAGAGATGTCAGTAAAGGCTTAATGTCATCTTTTTTTTCTGTCGTAATCAACTTGTCAATCAAAAAATCCTCAACCTGATTTTCATTATTTGTCAGAGCCTCAAAAGCCGCACCTCGTATTTGCCAATTACGATGGCTTGTCATCTTGTAAATGTATGACGTGTCAAATTCTCTGGGTTTATACAGTTCGGCCAGTCTATCAAGAATAGTAACTAAAATAGTTTTATCCTTTTCTTCAGCCAGTTTTTTTAATAAATATTTTGTTGCATTAAGATCCTTTATGTTTTTTGCATTGTGTCCCAAAATAAAATAGGCATGATGCTTTGTGTTATTGTCGTCGGTACTATCAATTAGGCTGGATAGTTCCACAAATAATGCTGGATCATTAAGAAGCCTCGCTTCTTCATAGGCGGCCCATGAAATAGTTTTTTCACTTTCATAGAGATTTTCTATCCGTCTCTCTCCTGTACGATACGAATCGTCGGACATCCTTGAAATTAATCCTTTAACGTAAGTGCCCATTCTAAAGGTTTATTTTTTATAAGATATTAGTACTTGAGGTACGTAAAACCATTTTTTTTAAACCACAATATTCGACTAAAAAAGGAATCAGCGCGGCAGCGCGGAGATATTCAAAATACTTTTTACTGCATCAAACTTTTGATCAAGGAACAAGGTATAGAGTTGCTCCACTTCAATCCAGTTCGGCATTCGAGCGCGGATTTCCTGGCCATCCATTCCAGGCAAGAAACCTATTACAGTTAAATCCTTATGGGTCTCCAGAACGATCTCGTCATCCTCGATGATACCTACCCAGAAAGCACCGTGCTCGTCGTCCATTTCTCTTATGGTTTTAATTGCATTTTGAATGTCCCGAAGGGAGACGGCTTCCGCCGAATCTCCCGAAGCCAATTGCAGATAGCTATCCATATCGCTAAACTTAATTTATTTTTCTTTATTCTAATAGTATCGGTACTAAAGATCATATTATTAAATAGTTGCCATCGGCGGCATGCGATTGTCCTAAATCAATGTCAGATCGAATTCCCTCATTTTCAAATCACTAGATTACCCAATCGCCTCAAATTTTAAAGAAAAAGTCGAAAACTGTACTGGCAGGTCGACTTTTTTTGTTGCATTTTTCATCACGGGGCTGCAGATATTGGGTGGTTTCGAATATAATTCTAAGCTAAATCTATTTTGCTGTATTTTATTCTGAAATTTACTACATTTACCAAAAATTATTATGGATTTCCTTTTGGACAATATCGATATGCATATCCTTCAGCTGATGCAGGAGAATGCGCGTATCCCGAATGTAGATATGGCCAAGAAGCTGGACATGGCCCCTTCGGCGGTACTCGAGCGGGTGAAGAAACTGGAGCAGCGAAAGGTCATCCGGCATTATACCACCAATATCGACCCGGCCGCGGTGGAGCAGAAGCTGCTGGCCTTTATTTTCATCAAGAGCACGGACGGACTGGGATGTAATGTTACGGGGCAGCAGCTGGCGAAGATCCCGGAAGTGCAGGAGGTGCATCACATTGCCGGGGAGGATTGCTTCCTGGTGAAGGTGCGTACGGCCGACTCGGCCTCGCTGATATCCCTGATGCGAAATGAATTTGCCACCATTGGCTCTATCCAGTCCACGAAAACAACCATTGTCCTCGAGACCGTAAAAGAAGAGCAGAAAATACAGATACCGATACAAAAAAAGTAGTGTTATGTCTCCCTCATCAAACAGACCTGTCCCAACCATACAAGTTGTTATCGCATTTGCCATCCTGTATATAGTGTGGGGTTCGACCTATTTCTTTATTCGCATGTCGCTGGAGCATATCCCTCCCTATATCCTGGGGGCCATGCGTTTTATTGTGGCAGGGGTATTGATGCTGGCATGGTGCGTCGTCCGGAAGGAAAAGATCTTTTCCTGGAAATATATACGTCCGGCTGTCGTCAGCGGCCTGCTGCTTTTATTCTTGGGCAATGGAGGGCTGATCTGGAGCGAACAGTATGTGGCAAGTTCACTGGCGGCGATCCTGCTGGCGGGAGGCCCCATCTGGTTTGTACTGCTGGATAAGAGCAAATGGAAAGAGAATTTTAGCAGCAGGGAGACTATCATTGGACTGTTGATCGGATTTGCGGGAGTGATCCTTTTGTTTGGGGAGCGGCTGATGCATTCTTTTGGCGCCGCTGCGCAGGCGGCAGGGGAGGGAGGAACGGTGAAGGGAGTGGGAGGTCACTGGCAGTTGATCGCTTTGGGTGTGTTGATCGTCGGGTCTATCTGCTGGGCTGCGGGTTCTCTTTATTCCAAATATCGCGCGGCGGGCAATCCCAATTCCGTGAATGCGGGCTGGCAGATGTTGGCGGCAGGGATTGCCTTTGTGCCGGTGAGCTGGGGTAGTGGCGAGCTTTCGCATTTCCACTGGCAGGATGTGTCGGCCACCTCATGGCTGGCCGTCCTTTACCTGGTGACGATGGGTTCGCTGGCGGGATACACCGCCTTTACCTGGCTGCTGCAGGTCCGGTCGGCCACACAGGTGAGCACACACGCTTATGTCAACCCGGTGGTCGCGGTGCTGCTGGGGGTATTTTTTGCGGGTGAAAATATGTCTCCTGTCCAGCTGTTAGGACTGGCTATCATACTGGTGAGCGTACTGCTGATCAATCTGGCAAAATACAGGGCGGGGGCTGCTGCCCGGGCTACAAACAACGGGCCAGCCAAGGCCACTGGCGGTGCAGACAGAAGGTCCGGCGTTGGGGCTATCCTTGGAGCCCGGCGGGCCAGCTAAGATAGCTGTCGGCACGCTAGAAAATCCACGGAAATCTGTACCTTACGCGGGTATGGACTACAATATCATACTGGACCAAACTCAACAGTACGTACGGAATTTCTTTAGCTCGCATGTCGATGAAAAGATCGTTTATCATGATCGTACTCATACCGAGCAAGTGGTCAAGGCGGTAAGGATGATCGCCCAGCATTATCAACTATCCGAAAGGGATTTTTTTATTGTAAATGTGGCGGCCTGGTTCCATGACACGGGCTATTTCAACGGGGGAGCCTCGGGACATGAGCAGCGGGGGGCGGAGATGGCCATTGCCTTTCTGACGGGTACGGGCGTGGATGCGGAGGCCATCCAATCCATAAAAGGATGCATCCTGGCTACACAAATACCCCAAAAACCAACCAATTTACTGGAGGATATCGTTTGCGACGGGGACCTTTTTCACCTGGGGACGGATGACTTTGGCGCAAGGAACAAGCTGATGCGCAAGGAGATGGAGGCTGTCCAGAATAAGCAGATCAGCAAGGAGGACTGGCGTAAGAGCACGATCCGGCTGCTGGAGACCCACCACTATCATACGGACTATTGCAGACTGCTCCTGAATGAAAAAAAACAGGAGAACCTGGATAAACTGCGGGCAAAGGAGGGCGTGCCGCCTATAACCAATACCCTCACCGCCCTCCTACGGCTACATGAACAGGAAGATGACCCGGTCGAAGGCGGTGGAGAGAAGGAAAGGAAGAAAAAGAAAAAAGACCCGGGCAGGGGGATCGATACCGTGTTCAGGATCACCTCCAACAACAATCAACGTCTCAGCAGCCAGGCGGATAGCAAGGCCCATATCATGATCCAGGTGAACTCTATCATTATTTCGGTGTTATTAAGTTTGCTGCTCCGTAAGATAGAGGAACATACGAACCTGGCCATACCCGCCACGATATTGTTGACCGTGAACCTGGCTACGATCATTTTTTCTATCCTGGCGACCCGGCCGCATATTCCTCCGGGCACTTTTAGCAAGCAGGACCTGGATGAGAAGAAGGTAAACCTTCTCTTCTTTGGAAATTTTTATAAGATGAGCCTGCAGGAGTATGCGAGTGGCATGTTACAAATGATGGACGACCGGGACTTCCTGTACGGGAGCCTGATCCGGGACGTCTATTTTCAGGGCATTGCCCTGGGGAATAAGTACCGCTGGCTCAGATTGTCCTATAATACCTTTATGTATGGTCTGATCATATCCGTACTCGCATTCATGATCGCAGCCCTGGCCTACCCGTCGAAATAAGAACCACCGTCATGCAAAACTTCGTGCTCAATATAGCGGAAAAGCTGGAAGGGGGGGAGCTGATCGACAGCCGTCTGTCCTTCCGGAGATTTATCGACTTCCTCAAAGATCGCAAGATGCATGAGAAGACGATGAAGCTCAAGTACCTGGAATTTGTCATCAGTCATTTTGAAAATCGCCTGAAAGGCAAGGATATTATCCCGATAGAAGAAGTCACGGGATATGAGGACCTGAATGAGCTGATCTATTCGGCGCTGTTCCCTGCTATCGAGGACGAGCGGAACAATCTGTGGGCATTGAGCGTGCCCATGCGTCCTGTCATCTTCTATGGGACAGGACCTTTCTATGATCTCCTCCGCGACCCGGTGTCGGGCGAGGTTCGCGCATCCCTCATCGACAAAGAGAACCACAACCGCAAGAGCATCAACCTGGAATTTACCTATTCCCTCATCATCCAGCGGTTGTATAACTTCACGACCTATTTCCCTTCCAGCACGATCATCCATTCCTTTACCGATGAATCCACGGGGGCATCGGGCTTTTACCGGCTGAATGTAGATACCCGATTTGTCGATGTCGTACCCAGGGAGCCCCTTCCGCACCTGGACATGGAGGAACTGCAGGTGCACATGCACGACGGTACGGCCATTTCCTTCCTCATGGAGCATCTGCCGCTGACCCTCTTCCGGTTTGAAGGGTTTTCCGCCATCACGGTGACGGATATCACCACGGAGTATGTAGTGGAATCCATCAAGAATACGATCCTCAAGCCGGATCACTTGGATGGACATACGCATTATGACATGGCCATCCGGAGCTTGCGTGCGCTGGCGGGCAGTGACGCGGTGGACTTTGGGCTGATGCCCTTTTTGAGGGTAAATGGGAAGCCTGTCTTTTCGGATGAGGTCTACTGTCATAGCGTAATGGCCGAGGCGGCCCTCCAGCACGGCGAGGCGGAAGAAACCTATCTCTCCATGGCGGAGAAATACTTTAAGGACCCGAAGCTGATCTTTTATGAAAACCTCGATGAATCCACGGACAACAAGATCTTTTTCCTCAAGATGCTGCGTAACAGCGGCATAAAAGCATATGCATTGCTGCCTGTCTGGTACAATGCACAATTAGCAGGTGTATTGGAGGTCTCCTCCCGTAAAGAGGGTACGCTGGATCATGCGCTGCTCTACAAGCTGGACATCGTGCTGCCCCTGCTGGCGCAGCTGCTGCAAAAGAACATCGACGAGTTCGAGGCGGAGCTTAAAGCCGTGACCAAAGAAAATTTTACCTCTATCCAGCCCGCGGTGGAATGGAAGTTCAACGAGGCTGCCTGGCACTATATACGGGAACAGCAGTGGGGTGAGCAGCGACCTGTCATCGACACGATATATTTTGAAAATGTATTTCCCCTCTATGGGGCCATCGATATCCGCAATTCTACGGTGGAGCGGAACAATGCGCTGAGGAAGGACCTGGAGACCCAGTTCGAAATACTGATATTTACGCTGATCAATCTGCAAAAATACTCCGGGCTGGGATTGCTGGAAGAGCTCATCTTCCAATGCCACAAATGGCAGGAGGCCATCTCGGGCATGCTGACGACGGCGGAGGAGATGGAGCTGAATACTTTTTTGAAGGAGAAAGTGGATGTCTTCTTTGCGCATTTCTCGGACAGCAGGCCGGATACGGCATCTATCATAGCCCCTTATCTAAAGGCCATCGATGAGGATACGGGCATCGCCTTCAAGGCGCGTCGCGACCTGGAGCTTTCGATACAAACGATCAATAAGACGGTGAACCGGCAACTGGAGAAGGCCATGGAGGAATTGCAGAAAACCTATCCCTGCTATTTCGAGAAGTTCCGGACGGACGGGGTTGAATACGATATCTATATCGGTCAGTCCATCGCGCCGGACAAGCCTTTTGATCTGATCTACCTGCGGAACCTTCGTCTCTGGCAGCTGACATCCATGGCGACGATAGCCATGGCTACGCATACCACACAGATGCCGGGCAGGCTGGTAACGACACAGCTGATCTTTGTACATTCCAATCCCATCGACATCAGCTTCCGCAAGGACGAGCGGAGGTTCGACGTGGAAGGGGGCTATAATATACGATACCAGGTGGTAAAGAAGCGAGTGGATAAGGTGCATATCCGGGGTAGTAATGAGCGGCTGACGCAGCCGGGTAAGATCGCGGTCATCTATTTTAATGAGAAGGAGGCCGAGGAATACCTTGGCTATGTGAAGTATCTGCAAGAAAAGGGGGTGCTGGAAGATGACCTGGAGCACCTGGAGCTGGAGGAGCTGCAAGGGGTCAGCGGGCTGCGTGCCTTCCGGGTAGGGGTAAAGCTGGGTGGTCCCGCAGGGACAGTGCCAGCGGCTCCCGTGGAGTCGGCAGCTTCGGCGGGGTCGGCTGTGATCGGGGCGGCAGGATAACATCGATGAGGATAATTTGCATCATATGTCTTTTTGTATTCTCCGGCTGGGGATGTGGCGACGACGGCATGCCGGCGGCTTCACCACGTGGCCATAATCCGACCTCATCGCATGGCCATGATCCTGCCTCGCCGCCCGGTTATGATCTGACCAGTCCCCGGAAGTTCCTTATGAGTGAAGCCCTGCATGAGATCTCGGGCATCACTTTTATACGGCCCAACGACGACACCCTGTATGCTATCGAGGACGAGGATGGAAAACTCTTTTATTTCAAACCCGGATCGGGCAAGCTCGCGTATGCCAAATTTGGCAAACATGGGGATTATGAAGATGTGACGGTGGTAGACGGAAATTACCTGGTGGTCCTTCGAAGCGACGGATCGTTGTTCTCGTTCCCTGCCGATGAGATCAGGCGCGGGGGAAAAATAAAACATGTGGATGAATCGCTCAATGTTCTACCGCCGGGCGAGTATGAAGGATTGTATGGGGATGGCGGCCCCGATGTGTACGCCCTCTGTAAGAATTGCAAGCAGGACGATCAGCGTGATGAAGTATCGGTATATAAATTGAACCGTCGTAAGGACGGCCATTTTGCCGTGACGTCCCATTTTACGGTGGACGTGTCGCATATCAACCTGCCCGAGGAACAACGAAAGAAGAAGTTTCACCCTTCCTGTCTGGCCCGCCACCCTATCACAAGAGAGTGGTATATCATTTCCTCTGTCAACAAAGTTTTGCTTATATTGGATGATCACTGGAAATTGAAGTCCGCCTATTCGTTGAAGCCCTTGCTGTTCAAGCAGCCGGAAGGACTGGCCTTTGACAGCAAAGGGAATATGTATGTCTCCAACGAAGGGGGGCAGGGGATTGCGAATGTCCTGTATTTCCCGTACAAGCCTTGAGCACGGGCGGAAGGGCCGGAGGGCGCCCGCGGAGCGAATAAAAATTGCGATCATGAGAACAGTACTAAGAATCATCAGCCTTGTTTGTTTTGCCGGCGCGATCTCTTTTGTTGGGTACAGCCAGACCGACCCGGTGGTTCAGCGGATGTTCCTGGTGGGCGATGCCGGGGAGCTGAAGGATGGACTTCATCCGGTGTGTGACTGGCTCAAACAGCATGTCGATTGGAATGACACCAGCAATGTACTAGTGTATCTTGGCGATAATATCTACCCGGCGGGCATGCCATCCGATGGTGCGGCAGGTCTCGATGCGGCTCGAAAGATACTGGACTACCAGGTGTCGGTGGTGGCGGGGAAGAATGCGAAGGCTTTTTTTGTGCCGGGGAATCATGACTGGAAGCAAGGGAGGCCGGGGGGCTGGCAGCAGGTGAGGAATGAAGAAGCGTATATCACCGGGCTTGGAATGGCGAATGTGGATTTCTTCCCCAAGGGAGGCTGTCCCGGACCGGTGGCGATCCCGCTCGGGAATAAGATGGTGCTGGTGTGTATGGACAGCCAGTGGTGGCTGGAGGATAAGGGCGAGCGACCGGGGCTTGAATCGGGCTGTGATTGCAAGAATGAAAAGTCGATCGTCAACGCCTTGCGGGATATCGTGAGCCTGTACCCGGACCGGCTGATCGTGCTGGCGATGCATCATCCTTTCTACACCCATGGGATGCATGGGGGATACTATACCTTAAAGCAGCATATTTTTCCGTTGACCGACCTCCATTCGGGATTGTATATTCCTTTGCCGGTGATCGGATCTATCTATCCCATCTCCCGGGGTGCGCTCGGAAATGTGCAGGATACGCGTAATCCCCGGTATAAGGAAATGAGAGAGCAGCTGGAGGAGGTGATCCGGGGGCATTCGAATATCATCCATGTTGCCGGTCATGAACATACGCTACAGCTGTTGCAACAAGATAGCGTGTATTATGTGGTGAGCGGTGCGGGTTCGAAGAATACGCGGGTGAAGATGGGGGCGCATTCGCTGATGGCAAGGGAGAATACCGGGTTTGCGACCATCGAGCTGCATGCCAGCGGCCGGAGCGAGATCCGCTTTTTTACCATGGAGGCGCAGGGGCTCGACCAGCCTTTTTATACAGCTGCGGTGACGCCGCTGATCCCGCATGTCGACACGACGGCCATCGTCCGGAACTTCCCCGATAGTGTGATGGCGGTAGGGGACCGGGAGTTCCTGGCGGGCGGGTTCAAACGCTGGCTGCTTGGGACCAATTACCGGAAGGAATGGGCGACACCGGTGAAGGTGAAGGTCTTCGATATGACGGGCTGGACACCGTTGCAACGGGGCGGAGGCAGCCAGACGCGCTCACTGCGGATCTCGGGCCCGAACGGCAGGCAGTATGTTCTTCGGGGCGTAAAGAAATATGTGGATGACCAGGCTTTGCCGGATGTGCTGCAGGGTGATGCGCTCGTGCGCGACCTGGTGTCCGATGGGGTGTCTGCTTCCTATCCTTTTGCGGCTTTGTCCGTTCCGCCGCTGGCGCAGGCGTTGGGAGTGCCACATGCTACGCCACAGCTGGTGTATGTACCGGACGATCCCCGGCTGGGGAGGTTCAGGGCGGATTATGGCAATCTCTTTGCCTTCCTGGAAGAACATGAGCCCGGCAATGGGAAGAAGACCTATAATATGTGGGACCTCGAGTACCTGCTGAAGTCGGATAACGACAACAACGTGGATCAGCGGGCGGCCCTGCGGGCGAGGATGCTGGATCTGTTCATGATGGACTTCGACCGGCACGAGGATCAATGGCGATGGATGGCGGTGGACAATGGGAAGGGGAAAACGCTATCACCTGTGCCAAGGGACCGGGACCAACCATTCTTTATCAACAACGGGTTTCTTACATATATCGTCGGCTCGGCATGGGCGGTGCCGGCTCTGCAGGGGTTTCGGGCCAAGGCGAGGAACATCGATGGGCTGGGCTACTCTGCGCGGAACTTCGACCGGAACTATTTAAATGAGCTGACGGAAAAGGATTGGCGGGATGGGGCCGAGGCGGTGATGGCGTTGATGACGGATTCGTTGATCGAGTCGGCGTTGAAGCAGCAGCCTTCGGCGGTGCAGGGTTATTCTATGGATTGGATCATTGCCCAGCTGAAGGGGCGGCGTAAATATTTCGTCGGGGAGATGATGCATTATTATGCATTTATCTCCAAAACTGTCAGCATCTATGGCAGCGACAAGCGTGAATTGTTCGATGTGGAGCGGCGGCCCGGGGATTCGATCACTGTGACGGTGTATAAGCTAAGCAAGGATGGGCAGACGGGTAAGAAGCTCTACAGCCGGACCTTTATATCCGCTGTCACCGGGGAGATCAGGCTGTATGGACAGGGTGGGGACGACCAGTTCCATATCCATGGCGAGGGCGGCGGAAGGACGATCGTCCGCATTGTCGGAGGTCCGGGCAGCGATGACTATCGAAATGAGGTGAAGGCCCCGGCGGGGAAGACGAGAATATATGATCTGAGTACGGAGAAGAATTCTTTTGAAGGCAATGGACCGGAACGGAAATTCCTGTCGCGTGATCCGTCAGTGAACCAAATCATCCGGATGGGCTATGTGGGCAATTCCACGCTGGGATACCACTATAATATTCTGGCGCCGTCGCTGACCTTTGCCTATAACCCTGACGATGGGCTCTTTATCGGTGCGGGTTTCCGTTATACGACGCATGGTTTTCACAAGGATCCGTACAAGACCTTGCAGATCCTGTCGGCGGAGCATTCGCTGTCAACAAAGGCTTATGCGTTCAGGTATTCATTGGAAGCCACCAAGGCCATCGGTTCGCTGGACCTGCTGGTCCATGGGAAGGTGCTGGCGCCCAACAATACGATCAATTTCTTTGGTCTGGGGAATGAGACGGCCTATGACAAGCACGCGCCGGAGGGTATCCGTTATTACAGGGCCCGGTTTGTTCAATATGATGCGGATCTGCAGCTACGCAAGAAGCTGGGCAGGGTGTTACAGCTGGCAGCAGGGCCTGCCTTCGAGCATGTGAACCTGGACAGCGCGGATAATAAAGACCGGTTCATCAACCATACGGAACTGAATGGGCTCAACAAGGCTATGCTATATCGGTCGAAGTCCTATGCGGGCGGCAAGGCTACCGTGATCATCGACAACCGGGATGATAAGATCAACCCGGGCAGGGGTATTTACTGGGAGTCGAACTTTGCAGCCTATGGCGGACTGAGCCATGCAAGTAATAATTTTTCGCAACTTCAGTCGGACCTGGCGCTGTTCATCAGCTTCAATACCCGTAAGAATGTGGTGATCGCCACGAGGGCGGGTTATGGCAAGACGTTCGGAAATTACGAGTTCTACCAGGCGCAGTTCCTGGGGGCGACGGAGAACCTGCGGGGCTACCGCAAATTCCGTTTTGCAGGCGACGAGGCGGTGTATCATAACATCGACCTGCGCATCAAATTGGCCGAGTTCCGAAGCTATCTTTTCCCCGGAGCTTTTGGGATACACCTGTTCAACGACGTGGGAAGGGTATGGCTGGCCGGCGAAAAGAGCAACAGCTGGCATGATGGGTATGGAGGCGGGATCTGGGTAAGCCCCCTGAGACAATTTATACTGACGGCCAACTATGCGCAAGGCACGGAAGGGGGTATGGCCCTTATTAAACTGGGGTGGCAGTATTGAGGTATCAGTTGATGATATTCCCGGCAAATCCGATAAGCTGTCCATTGTCTTTATAGTAGGCGGCGGGATAACCATCATAGGGGTATCCATAACCATAGGGGGCATACCAACTGGCGCTGGAATAGTTGATCGTCACGCGCCAGGCCTTGACGAGGTTCTGCGGCTCGAGGTCGTTGGACAGGTTGAAATATCCAAACTCAGCCTTATAGCAACTGTCGGTGAATCCCGGGGTGACATTGGCGCCTGGCCTGAGGAGCTCGCTGGTGAACATTGTTCGTAACCGTCGGAGAGAAAGGGATGAAATGGTATCGAGATTGGCGCTTTGTATCGGCTTGCCGGCTATATAATGGAGTGCCCCGTCCCAAAAGATATAGTTTATCTCTCCATTGAATATTCTCAGTCCATTGACGTACTGGTCCAGCCGGATGACTTTCTCGTCATATTTTTTAAAAGGGGAATATAGTGTCTGAAAGGTGTCGGATTGAAATGCATAGTATCGATAATTGCGATGATCGATGTGGTTTACATCAAAGAGGCTGTCTGCCGTCCTGGTATGTTCGGGAGAGAGGCCGGCATCGGACTGTTTGATCACGATCCGTTGGATGCAGCCATTGTCAGGGGCTGGAGAGCTGGACCTCGAGCAGGAGGTGGCTGTTAGGACGGTAGTAGTGGTTGCGGCCAGGAAAAGGAGCAAGTTTCTCATGAGAGCGATTTGTAGATTGACACGCTGGGCGGGGAAAACGTTGCATTAGGGACGGGGGATGGGCTGAATAGGGTGAGGTTAGGATCCTTGAAGGTTCTTCACATAGACAGAGGGCGACATGCCGAACTGCCTGGAAAAGTCCCTGGAAAAATTACTGTTCAGGTGATAGCCTACCATACGGCCCACCTCCGTGATCTTATATTTCCCTTCGGCCAGCAGTTCGGCCGCCTTTTTTAACCGGGAGATAGTGATCAGCTCATTAGGGGTCAGATCGGAGAGACCTTTTATCTTTCTGTAAAAAGTGCCCCTGCTCATATTCATCATCCTGGCAAGCATATCCACATCCAGGTCGGTGTCCGTAATTCTTTCGTCGATGATCCGCTGCAGCTCTTCCAGGAAGGATGTATCGGCCTTCGAGGAAGCGATCCCTTTTATATGAGCGAGGGGAGAATGGGCGTAGTATTCTTTTACGATGTTGCGGTTGTGCAGCAGGTTGTTGATCTGCGCCAGCAGGTGCTCGAATACAAAGGGTTTTTCGATGTAGGCGTCGGCGCCTGTTTCCAGCCCTTCGATCCTGGACTTTATCGTGTTCTTCGCGGTGAGCAGGATGATGGGTATGTGGCTGTATTGAATGTCCGTCTTCATTTTCCGGCATAGCTCTATCCCATCCATGACGGGCATCATGATATCGCTGATCACCAATTGTATAGTTTCGCCGGACAGCACCTCGAGCGCCTCCTGGCCGTTGGACGCTGTGTGTACGTTGAATTTGGAGTACAGCTCTTTCTGCAGGAAGCCGGCGATCTCCTTATTGTCCTCGACGAGGAGCAGGGTGGGTTGAGAGGGATGATAAGGACGGTCTTGTACATCTTCAGGAGAAGAAGGATGGGCGCTGCTTTCAATGGTCTCGTATTCACCCAGGTCGATCTCATTCTGCTGATGAATGGGAATAGACAGGTAGAAGGTATTGAATGTATCGGAAGGTTCTTTCAGCCGGAGGGTTCCCTTGTGCAATTCCGCCAGCGATCTGGACAGGGGAAGGCCGATGCCGGTGCCGGCGTATTTCTCCGTTTGTTTCAGCCGGAAGAAGGGCTCGAATATCCTTTCCCTCATATCCGCCGGTATCCGGAAACCGTCATTTTTAAATTCTATATGGAACTGATGGTCGTCGCTGTTGAACGGCAGGAGCCGGATGAGGATGGTCTGATCGGCATATTTGAGGGCATTGCTGAAGAGATTGCTGAGGATCTTCCGGAAAGCTTCGGGGTCTACATAGGCCAGCAGGGTCACGCGGGGTATCTCCAGCCGGAAGCTGAGCTTTTTTTCTTCGGCGATAGGTTTATAGGTGGCAAAGAGCTCTCTTAGCAGCTCGTTGATATCCGTCTTGACGAAGTTCAGGGTGTAGTTGTTGGCTTCAGCCTTGCGGAAGTCCAGGAGCTGGTCGGTGAGGTGGATGAGCCGGTTGGTATTCTTGTCGATCATAACCAGATTTTCGATTAGGGCAGGGTCCGAGACGCCGTGTCTTAATAATTTTTCAACGGGTAATTTTATAAGGGTCAGCGGTGTCCGGATCTCATGAGTGATATTGGTAAAGAATTCGATCTTGGCGTTGTAAATTTCGCGCTCTTTTTCAATTTCCAGGGTTTTAATTTTCCGCTGGTTCTTTTCCCGCAATGCAATGTAATAATACCGGACGAGTATGAACACGACGGCCAGCGCTGTCAGCACATAGAGCACATAGGCCCAGGGACGGGCCCACAGTGGCGGCAGGATGTGGATGGCAAGGGTGGTCTCTTTATCATTCCATACCTCTCCGGCGGAGGAACCTTTTACTTTGAACACATAGTCCCCGGGTGGCAGCTTGGTATAGTAGATCTTCCGGGCGCCCTTCAGGTGTACCCAATCCTTGTCCAGTCCTTCCATTTTATAGAGGTATTCGTTCATGGAGGGCATGGTATAGCTGAGGGCGGCCACTTGTATGCTGATGGTAGAACTGTCGTAGGGGAGGGTGATGGAGGTAGAATAAGGGAGGGCCTGGGGGAAGCGGGAACCGGGGACGCCGATCTTCAGGTCGCTGTTGTTCACCTGCAGGCTGGTGATATCGACGGGGGGTATAAAGGTATTGCGGACGATGGCGGAGGGTGCAAAGCTGATCATGCCTTTCACCGTCCCGAAGAACAGCCTGCCGCTGTTGTCCTTGTAGGCGGAGTTATAGTTGAACTGATCGCTCAGAAGCCCATAGTCGGTGTTGAAGACCCTGCCTGTATTCTTTTCCGGGTCCATACTAACCAATCCTTTCGAGGTGGAGACCCAGATCATGCCGTTGTCGTCTTCCAGCACCCGGAAGACCTGCTTGTCTCTCAGGCCAGGCTCTTCCGCGCAACGTATGATCTTGCGGCGGCTGCGGTCGTATCTACAGAGTCCGCTTTCCGTGCAGAACCAGATATTATGCCGGCTGTCTTCATACAGATTGTTGACGTAATTATTGGGTAAGGAATTCGTGTCTTTAGGATCATGTTGAAAATTCCCTTTCACTCCTGTGGCTTCATTATTGAAATAGACGCCACTGCCATAGCTGGCCACCCACAACGTTCCTTCGGCGTCCTGATGGATGGCCTGGGCCTGCCGGTTGAAATAGGGCAGCAGCTGGAAGTTCTTTTTGTTCCTGTCGTACCGGTAGAGGCCGTCCCAGGTTCCGATGAGGATATCTCCCTTTGGAGTCTTGTAAATGGTGACGATAAAGTTCCCGCGCAGCGATCCCGGCTCATTGTTTTTTTCATAATGCTTTATCACCTTTTCCGTCCGGAGGTCCATGAGGTCCAGGCCATGTTCATAGGTGCCGATCCAGAGGGTGTCGCCGTCGGCCAGCAGCCCATGGATGTTCTGGTAGGAAATGTCGCCAGGCTTTTTGCCCGGTGTGAAATGCTTGAACAGGCCTGTGTGGGCATCCAGCTTGTTCAACCCTCCATCCTCCGTACCGATCCAAAGGTTGCCCGCCTTGTCCGCGCATATTTCATGGACGAGGTTGCCGCTGAGGCTACCCGCTCCGGGTTGAGGAAAATATTTCTGGAACTGGTTCAGCTGCCGTGAATAGTAATTGACGCCGCCGAAGAAGGTGCCTACCCAGGTGCTGCCTTCCTTGTCTCTCCAGAAATCCGTGATCACGTTGTCGTTGATGGAATACGGGTCGGCATAGCGTTTCTGTATGAGCTGAGCGTCGCCGGTGGACAGGTCGAGTATATACAATCCATTCTCTGTCCCGAACCAGAATCGGCCGTCGGATTGGCGAATGATCTTATGCACCTGGATATGATCTGCCCAGGGGTGTCCCTGGAACACATTGCGGCAACGGCCGGTCTTTGTATCGAGCAGAAGAGCCTGTTGCAGGGTGGCGATGAGGACGGTAGTGTCCGTTACAGGATAGAGGGTCTGTATATAGATGGGTGCGGCGCTTTTCTGCAATGCGGCGATGTCATAGTCGATGAATTTGTCTGAGGATGGATCGTACAATTTAGCCAGTCCGGAGAGGGTAGCGCACCAGATAGCGCCGTTGTCTCCGATGCCGAGCGCCACGGCGCCGCCGCCGGACATATAATAGGCCAGCAGTTTGTTGGAAGTGGCGTTGAATTTATACAGGACATTGCCGGAGATCAGCCAGATATTGCCCGTGTGGTCGCCGGCTACGAACCGCACTTCTGCGCGGGGTATCCTGTCGAAGCGTGAAAATTTTTCATGCACCGGATCATAAAGGTAGACGCCTTCATGGGTGCCTACCCAGAGATGTTCCGCTGTGTCCTCCGCCAGGCATAGGATGGAGTTGTTGCCCAGGCTGCCGGGGTCGCCCGCATCGTTGCGGAATTGCCGGAAGCCGGCCCCGTCATATCTGTTAAGCCCATTGCGCGTACCGAACCACAGGAACCCTTTTTTGTCCTGAGCGATGCAGGTAATCGTGTTGCTGGATATGCCATCGCCTACCTGGTAATTGCGGAAATAATAGGATTGCGCGGCCAGGTATTTACCCGCTGTGAGCATTGATAATATCAGCAACCATTTTTTCATCGGCGGGCCTAAAAATAGCGAAATGATATCGTAATCCCGTGGAACAAATTGAGACGTTTTGATAATAAGTTGGTACGTATAGGAAACAGGAATTCGCCGCCGGATCGTTATTTTACGCACCTAAACGATTGCATCATGAACTGCTTACGTTATTCATTTTCTCTTCTCATCTTACTCTTATTGCTGGCGCCATGCCTGTCGCAGGCCCAGACCGGGAAGGTCTCCGGTAAAATATTGTCCGGCGGGGACGGGGGGCCTATGGAGGGTGTTACGGTCCGGGTAAAGGGCCGGGCTAATGCCGCGACAGTGACCAATGCGGCGGGCCAGTTCACCATTTTTTCCGGAGCGCGGGATACGCTCCTGTTCTCTTATACGGGCTATGAGTCCGCTGTGATTGCCCTGGATGGCCGTGATAATGTGGAGGTAACGCTGACGCCTTCCGGCGGAAAGCTGCAGAATGTCGTCGTCATCGGTTATGGCACGGTGAAGAAAAAGGACCTTACCGGCTCCGTCGCCTCGGTGGATACAAAAGAACTTTCTTCACTGCCTGTTGCCAACATCGGCGATGCGGTGGAAGGAAGGGCCTCGGGGGTGCAGGTGATCTCTTCGGGCGCACCGGGCAGCAATGTCACTTTCCGGATCAGGGGTACGGGTACGATCAATAATGCCGATCCGCTGATCGTAGTGGATGGGGTTCCTACGGACGCACCCCTGAACAATCTCGATCCGAACGATATCGCTTCTTTCGACGTATTGAAGGATGCGTCTGCCGCGGCGATATATGGATCGAGGGGCGCCAATGGGGTGATCCTGGTGTCCACGAAGAAGGGCGCTAACGGCAAAGGGCACCTGTCATTCAACTATTACAGCGCATGGCAGCGTGCGGCCAAGGTGGTAAAGATGCTGAATGCCTCGCAATTTGCCGCTTTGAACAACGAGATGCTGACGGCAGGCAATCAGACGGTCAACCCGGCTTTTGCCCATCCCGACTCGCTGGGCGAGGGCACCGACTGGCTGGGCGCCCTTTTCAGGACGGCGCCTATGCGGCATTTTTCCCTGTCTTACTCGGGCGGCTCGGATAAATACAATTACTATGTCAGCGGAGGGGTGCTGGACCAGCAGGGCATCGTCACCCAGACCAGCTACAAACGTTATACGGTGCAATTCAACAGCCAGGCAAGACCGCTGAACTGGATCAGCTTCGGGAATAATCTTACCCTGACGGTGGACGACAAACCCAGCGGGTCTTACGATATACGCAGCACGATGGCTTCCAACCCTGTGCAGCCTCTTTATAATAAGGACGGCACCTGGTCCAATGTATTGGGTAATCCGCTGTGGTATGGCGATATCACCAACCAGATCGGGACGGCTCATGTCAATCAAAATGAGACAAAGGGGTATAATGTCCTTGGATCGGCGTATGCGGAGCTGGCATTGTTCAGAGGGCTGAAGTTCAAAACCACGGGGGGTATCCAGGCGCAATTTTTCGACAGCAGGTCCTGGGCGCCTGTCTATAATTTTCAGCCCAATCCACAGACTTCGGCTTACCTCTTCCAACAATATAACAAGAACCTCACCTATCTGTGGGACAATTATTTTACCTATGACCGGAACTTCGGAGCCGACCATCACCTGACGGTGCTGGCGGGCAGCAGCGCGCAAAACAACCGGTACGATTTTCTCAACGGTAATAAGACGGGCTTCCCCAGCGATGTCACCCAGCAGATGAGCAGCGGGACGGGGGTGACCAATACAGGGGGCAACGCTTCGGAATGGTCGCTGCTTTCCTTTATGGGGCGTGTGAATTATACGTACCAGGACAAATACCTTGTTACTGCCACGCTGAGAAGGGATGGCTCTTCCCGATTTGGCGGGAACAACAAGTATGGGACCTTCCCATCCGCCAGCCTGGCGTGGCGTATCTCCAAAGAAGATTTTTTTCAGGGATTGCCGTTTATCAATGATCTGAAGCTGCGGGCGGGCTATGGGGTTACGGGGAACCAGAACATCGGGAACTACTCTTTTGCTTCCGCCCTGCAGATCGCACAATATAACTTCAATGGACATCCGGTGAGTATCGTATATCCATTGGTGCTGCCCAATCCCAATGTGCAGTGGGAGCAGGTGTCGCAGGGCAACATCGGCATCGACGCCTCCCTGCTGGACAGCAGGGTGAATGTCACGGTGGATGCTTATGTGAAGAACACTTCCAAAATGCTGGTGCCCGCCATCGTACCGGTGACAACGGGATATTCCAGCACGGTGGTGCCTTCCGTAAATGCGGCCAGCATGCAGAACAAGGGGATCGAGGTTACCGTGTCCACCAAAAATATGACGGGGCCTTTCACCTGGAGCACGGACCTGAATATTTCTTTTAACCAGAATATCATAAAAAGTCTGAACGACAGTACACCCTTGTATGTGGACAATTACGGCCTGAATGCTTACTTCGGGATCGACCAGGTGGGACATCCTGCCAACGAATTTTACGGATATGTCATGAACGGCATATTCCAGAGCCAGAAAGAGGTGGATAATCATGCCCTCCAGCAGGCAGGTACTACTGCTGCCAACAGCACGAGTCCCGGTGATATCCGGTTTGCCGACCTGAACAGCGATGGGGTGATCAACGAGAAGGACCGCACTTATATCGGCGACCCTAACCCAAGGTTTATTTACTCCATGGGCAACAGCTTTTCCTACAAGGGCTTTGACCTGAATATTTATCTGCAGGGTGTATATGGGAATAAGATCTTCAACGCCAACAATATCAACCAGGAGAGCATGTCCATCGCTCAGAACCAGACCACCCGCACTTTACAGCGTTGGGAGGGACCGGGGACGAGCAGTTACATGCCCCGCGCCATTTATGGTGATCCCAACCAGAATACACGCGTTTCGAATCGATATATCGAGGACGGCTCTTATCTCCGCGTGAAGAATATAACGTTAGGCTATACTTTTTCACCTTCACTCACCCGGCGGGCGGGTATCTCATCGCTGCGCCTCTACGGCTCCTGTCAGAACGTCTATACTTTCACCCATTACAGCGGCTTTGATCCGGAGGTGGGGGTGAATGGAGTGGATTATAGCGTTTACCCGGTGACAAGGACCATCAGTGTAGGAATCAACATTAACCTTTAAACGCTGCCATCATGAAGAATAGTCAATACATCATAGCCGTCTTTTGTTTGCTGTCCATAGCCGGCTGTAAGAAATATTTAGACAAGGCTCCGTTGGATACGATCAATTCGGCCAATTATTTCCGGACAAAGGACGATGCTCTCAATGCTGTCAACGCTGCCTATCAGCCCTTGCAGCGACCCAAGCTATATAATATGCGGATGTGGACTTCGGACATCATTGCGGGGAACAGCGTCGTAGGCGCAGGCGGGGGAACGGACGGGATCGAGACCGTGCAGGAGGCCAATTTCACCACGGACCCGTCCAATGCGGGTGTGCTGGATCTCTACAGAGGTCCCTATCCGGGCATCCTCTATTGCAATCTTGTTATACAGAATGTGCCGGGCATGAATATCGATACGACGCTGAGAAGTCGGATAGTGGGGGAGGCTAAATTCCTGCGGGCGAATTATTACTTCATCCTGGTGCGGTATTTCGGGGATATCCCGCTGATCACGAAGCCGCAGACTCCTTCGGATGATCTGTACCCAGCGCGCACTCCCCAATCGCAGGTATATGACCAGATCATCCAGGACCTGAAGGATGCCATCGCCTCGCTGCCGGGGAGGGAAACTTACAGCGGCGCGGATATCGGCAGGGCTTCGAAGGGTGCTGCGGTAGGTACACTGGCGAAGGTATATCTGACCTTGGGCAGGTATGCGGACGCGATCCCTTTGTGCCAACAGGTAACGGCGCTGGGCTATACCCTGAACAGCAACTATGCAGACAATTTCGATCCGGCGCATAAGAACTCCTCTGAATCGCTGTTTGAAGTGCAATACAGCGGGGGGACGACCTATGGATTTTTCGACGACCTGAACCAGGCTTCCTGGACGAGTCCTTTCATGGGTCCGAGGAATACGACTTTTGTCGGAGGCGGCTATGGGTGGAACCAGCCTACCCAGGAGTTTGTAAACAGCTATGAGGCAAGCGATCTCCGGAAGGACCTTACCATACTGTATGAGGGCGGTCCGAATTTTTCCGGGAATGCATACTACGGCAGCTATTCCACCACGGGCTACAATGTGCGGAAATTCCTGGTGCCTACGTCGGTGTCGCCGCAATACAATACCAGTGCGGAGGATTTTCCCGTGCTGCGCTATGCGGATGTGCTGCTGATGGAGGCGGAGGCGAGGAACGAGACGGGACAGGGTGACCCGCTGGCGCCTTTGAACCGTGTGCGGGAGAGGGCGGGATTGCCGGACGTGCAGCCTGGCTTGTCGAAGGCGGCCCTCCGGGATACGGTGTTGCATGAGCGGCGGATGGAGCTGGCCTTCGAGGGGCAGCGTTGGTTCGATCTTATCCGGGTGGACAATGGACAGTATGGATTGAATTTCCTGCATTCCATCGGGAAGACCAATGCGACGGCGAAAAATTTGCTGATGCCGATACCGCAGATCGAGCGGGATGCAAATCCTCATCTTACGCAAAACACTGGTTATTGAAAACGCGTGCTGGGTTGGCCAGTGCCACACCCTGCCAACAAATATCTTTTATCCCAAAATCTCTTGCCATGTCACGTATATATTTTCTGCCCCTCTGTTGCCTGACGGCGCTGATGCTATGCTTCGGGGCCTGTAAAAAAACAGAGAATTTCGCCCCTGTAGCGAACAATGGACCACTGACGATCAGTCTGTCGGATTCCACCCTGCGGCTCGACGAGTCGGGCAGGGACAAAACAGCGCTGACGGTGAATTGGTCCACCGGCTCCAATCACGGCTACGGCGCCTCCATCACCTATGTATTGGAGATGGATAAGAAGGGGAATAACTTTTCTTCGTCTCTGAAGAACAATATCGGCAAGGGGGTCTATTCCCTCAATTATACGAACCTTGCCATGAACACGCTATTGTCCACTTACTGGTCCGCCCCGGCGGGTGCGGCCTTTACCCTGCAGGCGCGTATCTATACCATCATCGGGGACGGGACCATGAAGGGTGATACTTCTGTCCCTGTGACCATAACGGTGACGCCTTACAAGCCGGTGTCGACTACCCTGTATATCTTCGGGGATGCAACAGCCACCGGCTGGAACGCCAATGCGGCCGATAGTCTGACGCCGGATGCCGCCATCCCGGGGCTCTTTCACTATACGGGTGTGCTGTCGCCCGGCCAGTTCAAGTTCATCACCACCCGGGGATCTTTTTTGCCTTCGTACAACGAGGGCGCCGACAGCGCTCATTTATTCTATCGCACCGCGGACAGCGATCCGGATGACAAGTTTACGATCAGCAAGGGTAATCTGTACACCATCGATGTAAACTTGCTGTCATTGACCATCGTAGTGTCGGAAGCGCAGGCTCCTTTATACTCCAAACTATGGATCGTAGGGGACGCGACGCCCAACGGCTGGAATATCGATAATCCCAACCAGCTGAAGGTAGATCCTTTCAATGCCTATGTATTTCATTATAATGAAGTGCTGAAGGCGGGCGAATTTAAATTTCCCACTTCTACGGGCAATTGGGGTGGAGACTTTTACCGGCCTTTGACCAACCATCCGCCGATAACGGATACGACGGCGGCGCTTACCTTTGGCAATGCCAATCCTCCGGACAACAAGTGGGTGATCACCAATGCGGGCCCATACAAAATATCGCTGAATATCCTTTCCAATTCCATTCATATCGTGCCCTTCACTCCTTATACGGCGTTGTGGATGGTGGGGGATGCGACGCCCAATGGATGGAATATCAATAGTCCGACTGTGATGACGCCGGTGGCGGGAGACCCGTATACCTTCACCTATAGCGGCCCATTGACCGCCGGTGAGTTCAAAATACCCGTGAAGACGGGGGATTGGGGCTGCGATTTTTTCCGGCCGGATATGAATCATCCCGCGCTGACGGATGGGAATGCTCCTTTTGTGCCCCACGGCGGCGGGACGGCCGATGCCAATGATTACAAGTGGTCGATCACTGCGGCGGGCAACTACACGATCACGTTCAACCAGCTGTATGAAACGATATCCATTGTCAAACAATAAGTGTATCTCAATGATCAATATTATTCTGGCTGGGGTCTTTTCCCTGACGGCTTGTAAGAAGGATGGGAGTCATTCCACCCCTCCTGTTTATGCGGGTGATACAACGGTGGCGCTTACTACCGACAAGGCTGTTTACAAGCCGGGCGATGCGGTGCTGTTTACGATGGACAAGGCGCTGCCTGCCACAGCCAGGGTGAGATACCGGCAGCTGTCTCGGGTGATCGCCGAAACGGGTGTCACGGGTAAGAGCTGGCAATGGACGGCTCCATCGGCGGATTTTACAGGGTACATGGTGGATGTATATAATGCAGCGGGCGGGACAGAGAAGATCTATGGCAGCATTGCCGTGGACATTTCTTCGGACTGGGGACGTTTTCCGCGATATGGACACCTATCTGCATTCGGTGCGCTCACGGGTACTTATATGGACTCGGTAGTGAGCAATCTCACCAGGCTGCATATCAACGGGCTGCAATTCTATGACTGGAGCTATGAGCATCATCAGCCATTGGCGGGTACGGTGTCCAGCCCGGCAGCCAGTTGGAAGGACATCGCCAGCAGGGATTGTTATCGCACGACGGTGGATCACTATATTTCGGCTGCCCATGCACGGGGTATGATGGCCATGTCCTATAACCTCTGCTATGGCGCGCTGAATGATGCGGCGGCGGACGGCGTTTCGGATCAGTGGTATATGTATACGGACCAGCAGCACCAGGTCTGGGCGGGGTACAGGCTCAGCGCCCCTTTCAAGAGTAATATATGGTTGACGAATCCCGGCAATCCTGCCTGGCAGCAATATATCGCCGGGCGGACGAAAGATATGTACGATGTATATGCTTTCGACGGCTACCATGTGGACCAGGTGGGAGACCTGGGCACTATGTATGATTATAATGGAAACGTTATCGATGTGGCGACAGGTTTTGGTTCTTTCCTGGCTGCCATGAAGAGCTATGCGCCGTCCAAGCGGCTGGTGATGAATGCGGTCAACCAGTTCGGTCAGCAGGGAAATATCGCTAAGGCGCCTGTAGACTTTCTCTATACGGAAGTATGGGCGCCTAATGAAGGATTCAGCGATCTGGCCCGGATTATTACGGACGACTATTCCTGGAGCGGGAATACGAAAAAGCCGGTACTGACTGCCTATATGAATTGGAATTTAGCGAACAATCCGGGCTATTTCAATACTCCCGGCGTGCTGCTGGCGGATGCGGTAATTTTTGCTTTTGGCGGAGCGCACCTGGAGATGGGCGATCATATGTTGTGCAAGGAATACTTTCCCAATGACAACCTGAAAATGAAACCAGATCTCCAGCAGGCTATTGTCCGCTATTATGATTTTCTCACGGGATATGAGAACCTGCTCAGGGATGGAGGCGCTTTCAATAATCCCGGTCTTGTTTCAGTGGATGGGAAGATCAGCCTGAATAACTGGCCGCCCCAGAACGGCAGCATATCCATGATCGGCAAGGACATGGGCAGCCGCCAGGTGATACACCTGATCAATTTCAGTTCGGCCGCCTCGTTCGACTGGCGGGATACCAACGGTAGCCAGACAGTACCTGCGACTTATTCAAACTTATCTTTTATACTTACGACGACGAAACCCGTATCAAAATTATGGATGGCCTCACCGGATGTGGACGGAGGCGTTTTGAAGGAGATATCTTTTACCCGCAACGGGAATGCCATTTCCTTTATCCTGCCATCACTGACCTATTGGGATATGATCGTCGCGGAATATTAAAAACTGACCAATGAAAAATGTTTTGCGGGCAGTGCTTGCGCTGGTATTGGCGGGCGCTGGCGGGAGGGGGTATGCGCAGTCTGGACAAAAAGCTAATGTCTCCAGGCCTTCTGCGGCTCGGGTGCTTCTCAGGACACCCGATTATACGGTGTATGCGGACAGCGTGGTGCAGAAAAAGGAGTTTACCTCCCGGGTGTTGTCGTCTACGGAGATAGTATCGGATTATAAGAGCCCGGCCGCCCGATACAAGGATGCGCGGATCAGCTTCAAGTTCAGTATCAACGGTAAGGACAACGAGATGGTGTCGGGGACGGACCATCATTTCACGTGTATCGGGAAAGATGGGGTGTGTGTGACACCCCTGATACGGTTTGGAATACAGCTGACGGAGAAGCCTTCCGCCGGGCCGGTGTACCTGGACCCGGACACGCGGCTGACGTTGCGTACGGACCTGCGCGAGGTTTTCAAGGCTTTTGGGGAGCAGGGATATTTTACGACATTCCGTGGAGATAAGATCTATAAAGAAGATTTCAAGGGAGTGTATGTGGCCGGCAGTACTCCGCCGATGATCTGGGATTTCGACAACCTGGTCAATCATCCGCAGCTGCAGCTCACCGATGAGGACGGCGATCATATTTATGAGGCGACCTTGTTGCTCAATCGGGCGGAGGACAGGCAGCAGCCGGCGGCCCGGTGGAAGCTGTCGAAGGATGTCGCTGCTTTCCCCCAATATCGATCACCATTTCCTGTGTCGGATGCGCTGTATAACCTCTCCCTGGAAGAAATGTGCAGGGCGGTGGAGCAGGACAGCACTTTCCGGACGGGCAAGGAGTGGGCGGGTGTATGGACGAGGGATGTCAGCTATAGTATTATTTTATCCATGGCGTATATGCAGCCGGCGGTGGCTATGAAAAGCCTTCTCCGGAAGGTGAATGGAAAAGGACGGATCATCCAGGATACGGGTACGGGCGGCGCCTATCCCTGCAGCACGGACAGGATGATCTGGGCGGCGGCGGCCTGGGAGATCTATCTGGCCACGGGGGATGAGGGCTGGCTCAAAACAGCCTACGAGGTGATCAAGCGATCGATGGAGGACGACGATCATGTTGCATACGACCGGGTAACGGGATTGGTCATGGGAGAATCATCCTTTCTCGACTGGCGTGAGCAGACCTACCCGCGATGGATGCAGCCGGCGGATATCTTTCAGAGTGAATGTCTGGGCACCAATGCCGTACATTTCCGCGCCAACGAAGTGCTGTCGAAGATGGCCCATCTCTTAAAGGATGAAGCGACCGCGCAAAAGCGTGCTGCCGTCGCCGAGCAGATCCGGCGTGGGATCAACCGGTATTTATGGTTGCCGGAAAAAGGATATTATGCCCAATATCTCTATGGCAGGAATAACCTGATCGTTTCGCCGAGGTGGGAGGCATTGGGGGAGGCGCTTTGCATATTATGGGATATTGCCGGCGCCGATAGGAGTAAGGAGATCATCCGTCGTGCTCCCATGACGGCTTTTGGCATTCCCTGTATTTATCCTCAGATCCCGGATATACCTCCTTATCATAACAATGCGATCTGGCCTTTTGTAGAATCCTTCTGGACGCTGGCGGCGGCCCGGGCGGGCGATGAGCGGGCGGTGATGAAAGGGATAGGGGATATTTACAGACCTGCCGCGTTGTTCCTTACGAATAAAGAGAATTTCGAGGCGGACAATGGGGATTATGCGGGGACGCAGATCAATTCCAGCAATATGCTCTGGAGCCTTTCGGGGAGTATCAGTCTTGTACATAAGGTTCTATTTGGATTGCGATTGACGGACAGCGGTCTCGCTTTCCAGCCTTTTGTTCCCCGGACGATGGGGGGCATCCGGAAGTTGAGCGGTTTTGGTTACAGGGGTGCTGTGCTGGATATTGAGCTGGAAGGGTATGGCAATCGGATGGCGGATATCCGGCTGGACGGGAAGACTATGACCGGACGGGTGATCCCTACGGGGCTAACGGGTAGGCATAACGTATATATCCGGATGACGGAAGGGGTGGTATCCGGAGCGGCGTCGGGGCAGGCGACCGGAATTTCTTCAACGCTGCGCCCTGTCCGTTTCTCTCTGCCCACGCCGGAGGTGCACGTTGAAAAAGGAGAGCTGGTCTGGCATGCTGTAAAAGGGGCTGCGAGATTTAAAGTGTTGAAGAATGGGCAGCCGGCGGCAGTTGTACGTTCCACCCGGATGCGGGCGCCAGGCGGCGGTGCACTGGTGGAATACCAGGTGATTGCGATAGATACTGCGGGGGTCGAGTCTTTTGCTTCCGAGCCCTTGATGACGGGGGAGGAGAAGTATTCTCTGTTGTATCAGGCGGAGGATATTGCATCAAGGGCTTCTTACGATTACAAGGGGTTTACGGGGGAAGGATTTATCGAGGTCAGCGGCGGGACTAACCGGGTGGTGCGATTCCCGGTGGATGTGACGGATGACGGGGCGTATGTCATCGACGTACGATATGCCAATGGGAATGGTCCCACCAATACGGAGAATAAATGCGCTATACGAACGATGGCGGTGGATGACAGGGTGGAGGGCACCATTGTATTGCCGCAGCGGGGAAAGGGCGAATGGAGCAACTGGGGATATAGCAATCCGGTGAAGATCAGGCTTGGGAAGGGGCGACATGTCATAGAATTGAGATTGGAGGATTTCGATGATAATATGAATGGGGATATCAACCAGGCGATGATCGACTGTCTCAGGGTCAGGAAGGTCGCGGGGCGCTGATAATGCGGGCTAGTCGATGCTGTCTCTAAACCCGTAGGTGACGGTATGTTCATGTTCCTGTTTTTTAAGGTCGTTCGAAAACAGTGTCCTTAGGTGGGCCAGGCTGAGGGATGGCACGGTATCGAGAGTCGTCCCCTGCTTAGGCGCTCCGTAGGTATGGTCGAGTGTACCTTTTGATGTGGTTTACATCCATGAGGCTGTCTACCGTCCTGGTTTGGGTGAGGTTGAGAAGGGAGGGGGATTGGCTGATCACGACCCTTTCGATGCAGCCATTGTCCGGAGGCTCGGGGCGGCTGGATTTGGAGCAGGAGGTGGCTGTTATGGCGGCGGCGGTCAGGAATAGGAGGATATTTTTCATTAAAGAAGTTTGCAGGTTGACTGGTCGGGCGGGGAAAACGTTGTATTGTACCGGGATAGTCATGGAAACATAGGGTACGGAGGAAGGCCCTTACCAGCCGGGATTGTTCGGATTAATGTTTGGGTTGGCAAGTACTTCTGCCTGCGGAATAGGAATGTTGTAATAGCGAGCAGAAGGGGTAAGCGTACCGGTGCTGGCGCCCTGAGGCCAGTCTGCGGGCTGACGGACGATATTCATCCCCGCCCGTTTGAGATCGTATAGCCTATGACCTTCATAAGGTAGCTCTTTATACCTCTCTGTAAACAAGGCTGTAAGGAAATCGTTCACGCTGGCGAATATTTCGGGCTGATAGCCGGTGATCCGTGCGGCCCGTAAAGCATTCAGATCGGCGGTGGCCGAGAGCAGAGCACCGCTGCGTGCATAGGCTTCGGCGCGGATGAGATAGAACTCCCCGGTGCGGAAGACTTTCAAATCGTTGAGGTTTTGTGCGCCTGCCGTGCCGGCGTATTTGACAATGACATCGGGGAGCTGACCGCTGGCGGTGAGCGCAGGATCCGTGGAGAAATAGCTATGGTAACGTATATCATTCGTCGAATCATACAGGCTCATCAACGTCTTGGAAGGAGCGAAGAGGTAAACGTTATATGGGATATTGTACCAGAGATCCCCGGGACGCAGAGGACTTTGATTGGTCCTTGCCAGTTTGAAGATCACTTCCTGTGTGCCTGCGTCGGTCCAGATAGAGGGGAAGGTGGCTGTGGAAGCCAAAGGGGCGGCGTTGATCACTTTGCCGGCGCGGTCGATGGCCGTAGGCCAGTCATTGGTGTACAATGCCACGCGGGCTTCCAGCGCATACAGCGAGGTCAAACCCATCCGTGTGACGGCGGGAGCAGCGGCGATGAGCGATTCGGCATTTGTCATATCCTGTTTTAGCTGAGTGAAGAAGGCTGCGACGGTGGGCCGGGATGGCTGGCTATAGATATTGGTCGAGGTTACATACGGTATTGCATACGCATTGGGATCATAGACTCCTGAATAGGCATATACACGGTAGAGGTCGAAATGCTGGAAAGCACGGATGGCCAGTAATTCCCCTTTCAGCTGCTGCTTTCGGAGACTGTCGCTGCTGTTGGCGACGGGCACACCGTCTATGGCGTCCAGGATGAGGTTGACGTTATTGATCACGGTATAACCATTGGCCCAGGGCTGCCCGATCTCGGAGGTTGTTGCGGTGAAAGCCCAGCGAAAAAGGTTCTGCCCGGCATCGGTGAGGCTGACGCCGGAATTTTGTGTTCCTATCCTGCACTCATCGGATGTTACGGATGCGATGCGCACAAGATACTCTTCTTTCCAGCTGGCATAGGCGCCGAGCACCCCCTGTTCGAGATCGTTCGCATTGGTGAATACGGTGGTGGCATCCACCTGGTCTTTGGGTGTAATGTTCAGTTGTTTGGAGCAGGAGGAAAGCATGAGGGCAGATAGCCCAAGGAATTTAATTATTTTACTCACGGGTTATTTGATTTTTTATTTAGAAGGATACATTCAGACCGGCTGTCACGGTACGCGGCATGGGGTATTCATATTGTGCGATGTCATTGGCGTCTTCGGGGTCGAAGCCTTTCCATTTCATCCAGGAGAAGAGGTTTTGTCCCTGTGCGAACAGTTTGATGGTGCGCACATATTTTCCCATCGACGGCCCTACGTGCAGCTCATAGTTGATGGCAAGGTTCCTCAGCTTGATATAATCCGAGCTGCGTACGTCGCTGGAATTGATCTGTCGTGTATAGGAAGCGCCCTGGAAGTCGGTCCTGTCGCCAGGATGCTGCCAAATCTTCAACATATCCACGGACTGGTTGTACACGCGGTAATTGGGGTCGGCGGAGTGGCTGTACAGGTAAGGGAAATGCAGGCGGGACATGCCCCGGATGAAGCTGAAGAGTACGGAGAATTCCAGCCTCTTGTAGGCCACTGTCAAAGAGGCGCCGCCTTTGTAAGGTGGGTCCCAGGTCGCCTTCAGGGGAACTGCATTATCGGTGCTGTAGGTAGTAGTAACTTTGCCGTTCTTGTCCAGGTACTGTGGCGCGCCCGTCGCCGGGTCGACGCCGGCCCAACGGACGGCATAGAAAGTTCCCAGCGGATATCCCACCCGGTTGAGCGATATCTCGTCGATGAACTGTTGCTGGTCGCCGCCAAGGGAGAGCACGGTGTTTTTGTTATAGGCAAAATTGATCCCGAGGGTCACGGTGAGGTCAGTGCGTTTGATGAGGTCGCCGTTGATGGCCAGCTCCACTCCGCTGTTCCTGACCTTGCCGAGGTTGGCGGCCACACTGGACCAGCCGGAAGTAAGGGAAAGGTTCTTGTTGACAAAGAGATTGTTGGTGACGCGGTTGTACCAGTCGATCTCGCCATAGATGCGGTTGTGGAGCAGTCCATATTCGAGGCCGATGTCACCGGTGCGGTTGTATTCCCAGTTGTAGCCGGGATTACCGGGGGTTTGGGGGACGAGGGCCGTATTACCGGAGTAGTTCGACAACCCATACAGAGTCCTGTAGCCGTAGTCACTGGAGAAGCCGCCGGCGTTGGCGGTCAGGCCCCAGCTGCCTCTAAGTCGCAGGGTGCTGATACTCCGGAAGCCATCCATAAAATGTTCGGACAGTATATTCCATTTTCCGCCGAAGGCATACAGGTAGATATACCGGTTGTTGGAAGGCACCTGGGATGATCCATCCCGGCGAAAACTTGCGGTAAGCGTATACCTGGTACCGAAAGAGTAGCGGAACAAGGCGATCTGCGAGAGCAGCAGGTTGTTGGCAATGGTGCTGCCGGCTACATTGGGGATAAAGTTGTTGGCGGATGTGCCCTGGGTAATGGCTGAAGGGTTGTTGCCCAACTGTGGATTCAATCCATAACCGGTGAATCCGGCATAGGTGCCATAGCTCCGGTTGGCCTCCGCCAGCAGGTTGGCTTCTATCTCCTGGTCCCCGCCCAGCTTTTTCAGATAACGGACACCGCCGTTGGCGACGAGGCGATACCGCATGGTAAGACTGTCCTGGTACATACCCTGGTTGCCTGTACTCACCTGTTGTCCGAAATAAGAGTTGGCGGCGAGATAATTGGTGACATGATCCTGCTGGTATTCCACTCCCGCCGTACCGGTGAGTTGCCAGGCGTTTGACAGACGGTAGGTCTCATTGAGCGAGATTACCGACTTGAGCTGGACATTCATAAGGCTGGAATTGGCATATTCATTCAGGGCATCGGAGCCGTAGTTTGCCGGACCTGTGTTATTCACGTTGGGCTTTTCATATGGCAAGGCAAAATAGAGGGCGGCAATGGGATTGTTGGCGGAGATCCCGCCTCCGGCGGATGTCCCTCCGCCTGCGGTCGGTGCGACCCCTTCATTCTGGATATATCGGATCTGCGAGCGGACCAGTCCGGTGTTCAGGGTGCTCGTCAGGCGGCCGTTGGTATTTTGTACATTGCCCCGGAGACTATATCGTTCGATACCTGAGTTCAGCGCCACTCCTTCCTGGTGAAGATATCCCATGGAGATATAGAAGCTGGTATTCCCGTTGGAGCCCGACAGGCTAATGGCATCGGATTGGGTCAGACCGGTGCGCAGCAGGTATTTTCGCCAGTCCGTATTGATCTTGCGCAGGCTGTCCAGATAATAATTCCCGTATTGGTAATCCTGTTGTGTCTTTGCCACCTGGGCGCCGCCTACGGTCTTATAAGGATTGTTTGGGGAATATTCCCAGCCGGGCAGCGTGGGATCCTGGATGATCTCTTCAAAACGCAGGCGCTGGGTGGTGTTCATCGGGTCCCATTTGGAGTTGTTGACTTTGGAAGCTCCAAAATAGGTCTTGAGATCGACCCTGGTCTTGCCGTCTTCCCAGGCCTTCCCTTTCTTCGTGGTGATGACGATGACCCCATTGGCGGCCCGGGAGCCGTATTGGGCGGTGGATGCCGGGTCTTTCAGAATTACCACCGACTCGAAATCATCCGGGTTGAGCCCTGAGAAGCTGCTGTTGGAGACCTGCACGCCATCCATGATATACAACGGCTGTACATCGCCGTTGATCGAGCCCATACCTCTCAAGGTGATCCTGCCCGACTCGCCGGGCTGGCCGGTGGGCGTGCCTACATAAAGACCGGGTACCCTTCCCTGAAGCATGACATCGAGGGATGCTACCGGTACATTTTGCAGTGTCGATCCGGGAATGGTGGTCAGTGAGCCGGTGGTCTTGACCTTGCTCTGCCGGGTATAACCGGTGACTACCATGGCATTCAGCGACCCGAAATCAGCAGCAAGATGGATGGAGAGAAAGGTAGTGCTGTCTTGCAGCGCTATCTCCTGTTTTTTATACCCGACAAAGGAGAATACCAGGATGGCATTCGGGCCGGGTACCCGTATGGCCCAGACGCCGTCTGCGCCGGAAGTAGTGCCTTTGCGTTGCCCTTTTACCGCCACCGACACGCCGCCCAGCGGCTGGTGACCGGTGCTGTCATTCACGATGCCCCTGATGATCCTTTCCTGGCCAAAGCACAGGCCGGGCAGCGTTCCCATCCCCAGGATAAGCAGCAGGGCGGGCAACATGCTTTTTCTTTCTTTTGTAATGCTATTTTCAAGGCGCGTGTAATGTTTCGGATTCATAACAAATATTAAGTAGTTAATGGGTGGTCTGCTGTACTGTCTTCAGTGTCTTTTATCATATAGCTGCCGCCAGGCACGGTATGGATCAACGGGGTCGCGAAACCTTTATCGATCTTGCCGCGCAGGTAGCCGATATATACGCCGACTATATTGTTTTCTTTTTCGGTATAGTCTCCCCATGCCTGTTGCGCAATGAAATGCTTCGACAACGCAACATCTTTGTTAAGGACCAGCAATCGTAGAAGAAAAAATTCTTTTTTGGTGAGCTGAATGAGCTTTCCGGCCCGGCGTACCGCCATCCGATGCACGTCTACTTCAAGGTCGCCTATCTTATGTATGACATCCGGCACAGGCCGATGACCTCTTCTATACAGCGCCCGTACACGTGCAAGCAATTCTGCAAAATGGAACGGCTTGACGAGATAGTCGTCAGCTCCCGTCTGCAGCCCTGCGACCTTGTCTTTGATACTGCCAAGACCTGTCAGCATGAGTATCGGGACTTCGGTGTTTTCCTGGCGGATGTGACGGCACAATTCGAAGCCGTTGAGATAAGGCAGAACGGCATCCAGGATCACCAGGTCGTACTTGCTTTGCAAAGCCAGCCTTTTGCCCGAAATCCCATCGACGGCGATGTCCAGTTCATCTCCGAGCTCGGTAAAACCTTTTTTTATAAAATGGGCCGTCTTCGGATCGTCTTCTACCAAAAGGATATGCATGGCTTTTCAGGATTGCTGCATGCAGGTTTATCCCTCGATGCAATTGAATCCGGAACAAAGGTAGAAGGCGGGTATTAGGGACCAGTAAAAGATGAATTAGAGAAGGATTAGTAGTTCATTAGAATTTTCTTATTAACGAGCTATTCACGATCAATCCGAAGAGCTGCTACGTAAGAAATAGCTCTTACTTCTTCACCGACGACTCTCTTACTATCAATTCCGACTTGATTATTATTGTATCTGTAGATTTTGCCGACGCATGCCCGGCCATCTGTTCGAGCAGGCTGCGAGCAGCTTTTTCCCCCATTTCTTCACCGGGATAGTTGATAGTAGTGAGCTTGGGGGCGATGATCTTGCAGATGACATCGTTGTTAAAACCAACGATGGCTATATCTTCCGGGATCCTGCAACCTGCTTCCTTCAGCGCCTGCTGAAATACGGCTGCGCAAAAATCATTGGTTATAAATATGCCGTCGGGTCTGGGGTTCATGCTGAGGACTTGTTTTGCGGCCTGGAGTGCATGCGTTTCACTGAGATCGCCTACGAGCAGGAGGGCGGGGTCGAAGGACAGACCGTTGTCTGCCAGGGCCTGCTTGTAGCCTTTCAGACGGCCTGCGTATACGTTTCGGGTGAGGTTCGCCGTTAGATGGGCGATACGCTTGCAGCCTTGTGCTGCAAGGTGGGCGGTGGCTTCATAGCCTGCCCGGACGTTGTCGATGATGACCCTTGTACCGTAGGGGACTTCCTCGACCCTATCGAAGAATACGATGGGTATTTTCTTTTGAATAAAAGGTGTGTAGTGATCCAGGTCCTTTGTGTCGAAGGCCAGGGAAGCAATGAGGCCATCTACCCGTTTGTGAAAGAGGTTGTGGGCGTTGGCAGCCTCTTTTTTATAGTCTTCGGAGGAATGGCCGATGATAAGATCATACCCAGCGTCGGCGGTGACCTTTTCGATACCGGCGAGGACAGAGCTGATGAACTGGCTTTTCAACTCATGTACGATGATGCCGATGGTATTGGTCTTTTGCCGGCGAAGATTGCTGGCGAAGTTATTGGACCGGTAGCCCATCTGACGGGCCATGTCGGTGATCCGTTTGCGGGTCTTTATATTGATAGCGGGGTGGTCTTTCAGGCCCCTGCTGACGGTGGCGGGGGAGAGGTTGAGCACTTTGGCAATATCGTAGATGGTGATGTCTTTTTTAGGGTCCATGCTTGTGGGAGAGACGATTTTGGCACAAATATGAAGCTTTTTTTGCCAAAATGGGTTTTTCAAAATATTTATTGCAACCGATTGCATTATCGTCTCATTTTCACCTATATTTACCGCCGATTTTAAAAAAGGGCTACATTTCCCTAAGACCCGTTTTTCGGACATTAAAAAAAGGCGACTGCATGCTATTACTTGGGATTGATCTGGGAACTTCATCGATAAAAGTGGCTGTGGTGGATGCGGCTGCGCAGCGAACGCTGGCGACAGCTCAATACCCCGATACCGAAGCGTCGATACTTGTCCGGCAGCCGGGATGGGCGGAGCAGTCTCCCGAGACATGGTGGGAGTATGTACAGCAGGCCATCCGGAAGGCGAATGCTTCGGGCGCCTATGATCCCCAGGATATCGCTGCCATCGGCATTGCTTATCAGATGCACGGGCTGGTGACGGTGGACAAGGACAGGCGGGTATTGAGAGACAGCATCATCTGGTGTGACAGCCGGGCCGTTCCCTATGGGGATAAGGCTTTTGCCGCCATTGGGGAAGAAAGAACCCTCTCTCATCTGTTGAACTCACCGGGCAATTTTACAGCGGCCAAGCTGGCCTGGGTCAAGGACCAGGAACCTCGTGTGTATGAGAAGATTGACCGGATAATGCTTCCCGGGGATTATATCGGACTACGTCTGACGGGCGAGGTGACTACGAGCATTCCGGCCCTGTCAGAGGGCATCTTCTGGGATTTTAAGAGGGACGAGCTTTCTGAAGACATCTTCCGTTATTTTGGTTTTGATAAGGGATTGATACCTGCCATCCGGCCCGTATTTTCGGCTCATGGAGAGTTGATGGCCGAGGTGGCGCAGACGCTGGGACTGAAGAAGGGAATACCTGTAACCTACAAGGCAGGGGACCAGCCCAACAATGCGTTGTCGTTAAATGTGCTGGAACCCGGGGAGGTAGCTGCCACCGCGGGGACTTCGGGGGTCATCTATGGGGTGAGCGACAAACTGGTTTATGATCCGGCCTCACGCGTAAATTCCTTCGCACACGTCAACTACCGTCTCCCGGTATCTAATGTTGGTAGGCCTTCGTCGGACCTGCTTCGACACGGTCCTCCTCGGTCGGAACCTACGGTTCTGGACAACGAGCCTCCGGCTCGTTCTGGTGAGGCTGAGAAGCGCATCGGCATCCTGCTTTGTATCAACGGCACCGGTATCCTCAATCGCTGGATACGCGATCATACAGGGGGCGGCGCCGACTATGTCTCATTGAACAAGGAGGCGGCTCTTATCCGGCCGGGCAGCGAGGGGCTGGTGGTGCTGCCATTTGGCAATGGCGCGGAGCGGATATTCCGCAATCGGATCATCGGGGCGCATATACAGCACATCGACCTCAACCAGCATGGCGCTGCGCATATCTACCGGGCGGGCCAGGAAGGTATTGCCTTCGCCTTTCGCTATGGATTGGACATCATGCGCGAAGGGGGGATGAACCCTTCGGTGATCAGGGCCGGCCGGGCGAATATGTTCCTGAGCAGCGTGTTTACGGAAGCATTTGTAAACGCCACGCGGACGCCTGTGGAGCTGTATGACAATGATGGCAGCGTGGGGGCTGCCCTGGGCGCCGGCATCGGGGCGGGCATTTTCCGCAGCGGGAAAGAGGCATTTGCGGGAAGGAAGCCGCTGCAACGGGTTGATCCCGGAAGCGCCGGCGAGTACGAGGAATTGTATAACCGGTGGAAAGAGATATTACTTAAATATTTATAAACGACGTAAAAAATCAGCTATGCCAGTAATTACGGGTGACAAAGAATTCTTTAAGGGGATAGGACAAATAAAATATGAAGGGCCGCAGACGGACAATCCGCTGGCCTATCGTTGGTACGACGCGAACAAGACCGTTGCGGGGCGGACGATGAAAGAGCATTTGCGTTTTGCCGTTGCGTACTGGCATTCTTTCTGTGGCAATGGGGCCGATCCTTTTGGAGAGCCTACCCATCTTTATGATTGGAATGATAAGGCGGATGCTGTAGCGCGTGCCAAGGATAAGATGGATGCCGCCTTTGAATTCATCACCAAGCTGGACCTGCCATTCTATTGTTTCCATGACGTGGATGTGGTGGATTATACGAATGATGTGTCGGATAATGAGAAAAGACTGCAAGCGCTGACGGAGTATGCGAAACAGAAGCAGGCGGCCAGCCAGGTGCAGCTGTTGTGGGGTACGGCCAATCTTTTCTCCAATCGCCGTTATATGAATGGCGCGGCTACCAATCCCGACTTCCACGTGCTGGCCCATGCAGGCGCGCAGGTCAAAGCTGCGCTGGATGCAACGATAGCCCTGGGGGGACATAATTACGTATTTTGGGGAGGACGGGAAGGATATATGAGCCTCTTAAATACCAATATGAAGCGTGAACAGGAACACCTGGCCCGGTTCCTCCATACAGCGAAAGATTATGCTCGCAAACAAGGATTTAAGGGGGTGTTTTTTATCGAGCCGAAACCCTGCGAGCCTACCAAGCATCAATATGACTATGACAGCGCCACGGTCATCAGCTTCCTTCGCCAGTACGATCTGCTAAAGGATTTTAAGCTGAACATCGAGGTGAATCATGCCACGCTGGCCGGTCACACCTTTACGCACGAGCTGCAGGTAGCGGTAGATGCGGGTATGTTGGGCTCCATGGACGCCAACAGGGGCGATTATCAGAATGGCTGGGATACGGACCAGTTCCCCAATAACATCAATGAGCTGGTAGAAGCCATGCTGATCATCCTCGAGGGTGGTGGATTCCAGGGTGGAGGGATCAACTTTGACGCCAAGCGCCGCAGGAATTCCACGGATGCGGAGGACCTGTTCCATGCGCATATCGGCGGGATCGATACGTTTGCCCGGGCGTTGCTGGTTGCGGATACCATTTTGAAACAATCTGAATACAAAAAGATACGCGCTGAGCGATACGCGTCCTTTGACAGCGGCAAAGGGGCTGCTTATGAGAAAGGGGGCCTGTCCCTGGAGGATCTGAGGGAGTATGCGATCGCTAACGGCGAGCCAAAAGTGATCAGCGGGCGCCAGGAATACCTGGAAAACCTGATCAATCGGTATATTTAGTGGATTGGGCCTACCCGGGGAACGAAGTTCTCCGCGGGGTGATGGACTATTTTTGGCACAATTTAATCTATAAAAAGGGCCGCCGGATCGATGAATAATTGGCCGGTTGCCCTATTTTTACACCTACACTAAAAACAGCCGCTGCTATATGCAAATGTTACAGACCCGCGATTACATTGTTTTCCTTATTTATTTTGTCATTGTTGCATTGTACGGCTGGTGGGTATACCAACGTAAGAAGTCAGCGCAGACCAGCACCAAGGACTATTTCCTGGCGGAGGGTTCGTTGACATGGTGGGCCATTGGCGCTTCGCTGATCGCCTCCAACATATCCGCCGAGCAGTTCATCGGGATGAGCGGCAGCGGTTTTAAGATGGGTCTTGCCATCTCTACGTATGAATGGATGGCGGCAGCCACGTTGATGATCGTGGCTATCTTTTTTATACCGGTGTATCTCAAGAATAAGATCTACACCATGCCGCAATTTCTTCATCAGCGGTATAACTCCCTGGTGGCGATGATCATGGCTGTTTTCTGGTTGTTGTTGTACGTGGTGGTGAACCTCACTTCCATCCTTTATCTGGGCGCGTTGGCGGTGAGCAGCATTTCCGGACTTCCTTTCACGGCCTGTATGCTGGGGCTGGCCATCTTTGCCATCGTCATCTCGCTGGGAGGTATGAAGGTCATTGGCTATACAGATGTGATACAAGTGTTCTTCCTCATACTGGGCGGGCTTGTCACTACCTACATCGCGTTGAACCTGGTAGCCGAGCATTTTGGGACCAAGGGCGTGCTCAATGGAATGAAGCTGCTGACGTCCCATGTGGATGATCACTTCCATATGATCTTTAAAAAGGATAACCCCAATTATATGGACCTGCCGGGTCTTACGGTGCTGATCGGGGGGATGTGGATCGTGAACCTGAACTACTGGGGATGCAATCAATATATTACACAGCGTGCTTTGGGCGCTGACCTGAAGACGGCGCGCGGTGGGATACTTTTTGCCGCCTTTTTGAAGATGCTGATGCCGGTGATCGTGGTCATTCCCGGTATTGCGGCCTATCTGCTGTATAAACAAAATGTGTTCAGCACGGAGATGCTCCAGAATGGGGAAGTAAATCCGGACCGTGCGTATCCCGTGCTCCTGAACCTGCTGCCGGCGGGATTGAAGGGGCTGGCCTTTGCTGCGTTGACGGCGGCGGTGGTAGCATCGCTGGCGGGCAAGGTCAATAGCATCTCTACCATCTTTACCCTGGATATTTACAAGAAGAAGATCAGGCCGGAGGCCGACGAGCGTAAGATGGTTTGGATCGGCCGGATGACGGTGGTGGTAGCCATGATCGTTGCCATTATCATATCGCCTTTTTTGGGCATCGATAAGAAGGGGGGATTCCAGTTCATACAGGAGTATACGGGATTTTTCTCTCCGGGCATATTCGCCATGTTCATCCTGGGATTCTTCTGGAAGAAGACTACGTCGAACGCCGCTCTTTTTGCGACGGTGGGCGGGCTGGTTTTTGCCTTCTTCTTCAAGTTCCTTCCTTTATGGACCAATCTTTCGTTCCTGGCGCCCTTTGGGTTTGCCAAGGCCAATGATAACGGCGTGTATGAGATACCTTTCCTGGACAGGATGGGTTTTGTATTCGTCATCTGTGTCGTCGGCATGTACTTTATCAGCCTGCGGGACAATAAGAGAGGTGTACAGCCGCATGGACTGGAAGTTGACAGGAAAATGTTCAGGGTCAATCCGGGATTTGCCGTGGGTGCGCTGATCATTTGCGGATTGCTGGCGGCATTGTATACGATATTCTGGTAGGAAGCTAAAGCTGGATGATCGAAAATATCGTATCCAGCTCATGATAGTATCCGGAATATATATACATCACCATCATCCAATGATCTTTGTATCGTAGAAAGGGTGCAAAGATCATCAGCCTTTTTCTGTTCCGAACTTGTTTGAGGTCCGCCGATTGGGCATATTTATTGGCGCGCAGCATGGAGTCTCGTTCATCGTATTTCTTCCATTTAGAAATATATTCTTCAGAATTGTAATGAGCCGAATCTGAAGGATATTTTTTATCTATGGCCATGTCATCTTCTATCCAACGCCGAAGCAGTCGATTCTGTTTGTTACGGACATGTCTTTCAGGTCTGGTCAGGACCAATGGGGCCCTTTTCATTTCTAAGAATGCCTTTCGGCTGATGATGTGAACCTCGTGAGGAAGGAATAGCTGTCGAACCTGTTCAGGAGTAAAGGTCACCTCCACGCCGCTGTCGATGAGATCTTTCAGCAGTAGCGCCTCTTCCCCCGAAACACTGTAATTACTATGGTCGCGGTCGGTAGGCATTATGTAGTCCGCCAGATAAAAAGTATCGACCCATTTAGACAAGGAGCGATACAAAGAATCGAGGGTGTGGATGATCCGCATGGTGTCACGCTGCTGCGATCTGGCCACCAGCGAGCAGACCACACATACGAAAAGGCATGCCGTCCGGATGGTCATATAAAAAGTGGGTATGCTCGTAGAACGACATTGTCCGCAGGAAAGTATATGGCAGGTGAAGATTCTTACCAGATACTCACTCTCAGGCTGTCTGCCCGATACATCTTATCCCCGGGCCGCACGCCGAACGCTTCATAGAATTCGGGGACATTGACCACAGGACCATTAACCCTCTCCCTGGCAGGGGCGTGCACATCCGTTAGCAGTTGCGTAACAAGCACTTCTTTTCTCTCCTGGTACAGCCACGCATAGGCATAGCCCAAAAAATAACGCTGGAGAGGTGTGAGGCCCCCGATGGTGTCTCCCCTTTTATATGTGTCGGTGAGTTTGAAAGCATCCAGTCCCAGGAGCAGGCCTCCCAGATCGGCGATGTTCTCACCCTGTGTGGCGTCGCCATTGACATGAAGGGTGTCCACCGGGCTGAATTCGGAAAACTGCTTTATGATCATCGCGGCCCGTTGCTTGAACTGCTGCTCATCGGCGGGCTGCCACCAATTGTTGAGATTGCCTTTCTCATCGAACTGCCGCCCCTGGTCGTCAAAGCCATGCGTGATCTCATGGCCGATGGTAGACGCCGCCGCATAACCATATACGAAAGCATCGTCCAGCTCCTCATCTCTCTTGCCGGGCACGGCAAATATGCCGGCAGGAAGCACGATCTCGTTGTTGTTGGGGTTGTAATAAGCGTTGTAGGTCTGCGGTGACATATCCCATTCCGTCCTGTCGACGGGTTTGTTCAATTTGCCGATCATGTAATCGCTCCACCACTCCGCGGCCCTTTGCATATTGAGGACATAGGAGCTCCTGTCTATTTTCAGGCTGCTGAAATCCTTCCATTTATCCGGATAGCCTACTTTTTTGGTGATATGGGACAGCTTGTTCAGGGCCTTTTGTTTGGTGCTGTCACTCATCCAGGTAAGCTTCTTGATCCTTTGCTCATATGCGCTGCGGATAGCTTCCACGAGATCGCTGTAGCGCTGTTTGGCTTTTGCATTAAAATATTCTTTTACAAACAACTGTCCCAAGGCTTCACCCAGGACGCCTTCTTCCGCATCCAAAACTCTTTTCCAGCGGGGTCTTGGCATGGCGGCGCCCGTAAGCGTCCTGCGGTACTGGAAATATTCGGCATAGGACCGCCCGTCCAGGTAGGGCGCGGCGGCTAATAGCACATGCACCCGGAGATAGTTTTTCCAGTCGGCGAGTGATGTGCCTGCGAGCTCAGTATTCAATGCCGTATAGAATTCGGGCTGACGTACGATGAACGAGTCGGGTCCACTGATGCCCATGTCTTTTAGCCAGTCATTCCAGCTGATGGCAGGTGAGAGCTTCCCGAGGGCATCGAGGCCAAGCTTATTGTAATTCTTTATCGGATCGCGAAGGTCCTCCAGCTTGCGGGAGGCTTTGGCAAGCCTTGTCTCCAGACGGAAGACGGCTTCGGCCCTTTGCTGTGCGGCAATGCTGTCATGCTCCAGACGCCGGAAGATAAGAAAGAGATAGTGTCTGTATGCCTTGCGTACCTGGGCCGGCTTTTTGGCGGTATTGAAATAATAATCGCGATTGGGCATTCCAAGTCCTCCCTGGGACAGTTGATAGGTCATCTTTTCGCTGTTCATATCGTCCTGCCCTATGTTGTCGGAGAAGAGGACATCTATGCCTTTCCTGTGGAGGGCGGCCGAAACCCGGAGCAGGTCCCCCGTGGTATGGATATTGTCTATACGGTCAAAGGTTTCTTTTAAAGGTGTGAGTTTTTGGCTGTTGATGACCGCCGAGTCCATGCCGCTGTACCAGAGGTCGCCTATCTGTTGTGTAACGCTGCCCGCGGGGCCTTTTGCAACGGCGGCATCTTCCGATATCTTACGCAGACGCCGGTAAATGTCTTCTTGTACCAGGTGGCCGATGCCCCAGGAGCTCTCCTCGGGAGGGATGGGTGTTCTTTTGATCCATCCGCCATTGGCATAGGTGAAAAAGTCTGTGACCGGGCTCGTCGTGCGATCCAGATCCCGGGCGAGGAAGTCGTAAGGAAGGGCGGATGTAGCTGGGGGCATAGTTCGGACAGCGGACCTGCCCTGGGCAGACGATGGTGTATAGGACAGGATGAGCAAGATGGAGGTGAGCAGGCAAACGATTCTCATAACGATAAAATGTGGCGTGGTTCGTAGATAAAGTATGGCATACAAAGATTATATGTATTGTGGAACAGAGGGCTTTAATCTTGATCAGCGGAATATAAACACCATAGATGGAGACTGGTACTACGGGTGGTTGGGTAATAACTGATAAATGTCGCAATCAGCTATTTACAACAATCCTTTTTGCGAATGAAGATCGCCTTGAATACTTTGAGTAAGATATTCTTTACGGTGGCCATGATATAAAGTTACGACTAATTCTTTTGAGCAACGATATAGTCGATGACGGAACCTACGGTGGTCAGTTTTTCCGCGGCTTCATCGGGGATGGTGATGCTGAATTCTTTTTCCAGCTCCATGATGGTTTCGATCATGTCCAGTGAATCCACACCCAGGTCATTCCGGAAGGAGGCTTTCCTGTCCAGAGCATGTTCTTCTACACCGAGCTTATCCATCATAATGGCTTTCACTTTTGTCTCTATGTAGGATATATTTACGATAGTACCCATGCGATCAGATTTTCCGGAGCTATAACTCCATTTATATAATGATTATTGCGGGAGCGATCCGCAGGCTGTGGCCGGGCGAAGGCTCCAGGCCAGGCAAGCATGGACTGCAAAGGTACGCTGGGGTGGTGGGGGATGGGGACAAAATTGCGGCCTGTAACAAAGAATTAACATTATTTTTACGCCCCTTTTCAACGTGAAAAAAATCATTGCTGGTTTTTCAATATGACAAATATTCCCAAAAAAACGATCATTGTAAATACGAGTGCGGCGACTGCGGGAACTACGGGAAAGAGCAATTTCTCAACGGGTGTATTGTTGAATTTCAACAATGCGAAGAGGGGAGGGCTGGCCGTAGAGCTGCTGATGATAATGGAAAAGAAAGAAGGCCGGACATTTCAACGTATCACTCTCGCCGGGACCAACTTTCTGGCTTATCTGAATGGCCTGCCGGCAGCTGTCGCTGCTGTGATCAAACGTCTCAGGGACGATGCCCTGGTGGATCATCTTGTCCGTTGTGGGTTTGCCTGGCTGAAAGATGCGGAAAAGCCCTTTGAGCACGTGGATGAGCGGCATCTGCCATTATTGAACGATTATGTGGGTGGCATCCTGCAGGAATTGAAGCCATTGGCGCCGGCCATCGAGCGGCTGTTCTATCTGCCGGAGGGAGTAGGTTTTGCCAACCATAGCGTGCGACCGGCGGCAATCAGCTCTTTTACGCCCAGTCTGCAATTCAAGGTTGAAAAAGAAAATAGTCGTCTCGGGATGCGTTGCTTCGTCACGATCAATAACAATGCCTTTCCCCTGGACGATTTTACACAGCTGTCCTTTTTCCTGAAGAGTGGGAATGAGTTCTTCCTGTTGAAGAAGGAAGATGTGGAGGTGCTGAAGTCCTTCCGTACGGAATGGCAGATGGTGCCTGAACTGGGTCTGCCGCGCTATATGGAGACGGTGGTAAAGCCACTGGCGGAAAAGTATCCTGTGGACATGGATGCGGTCATACGCACGGAGATGGTGGATATCGCGCCGCAGGGAAGGGTATATGTCAGCGAGCTCAATGAGAATTTTCTCCTGTTGAAACCTAAGTGGCTCTATTCGAACCTGGAGATAGAGGGAGAGTATGAGGAACAGACGAGGATCGAGCAGGAGAACAGTGTTTTCGTCGTATCGCGGCGTCGCGAGGAGGAGGACGTACTCACAGAGGCCATACGTGGACTGCATCCGAAATTCTCCGGACAGAACAATGGATATTTCTATCTGAACTTTAAGGAGGCATTGGAAAAAAGCTGGTTCCTGCAATTCTATCAAAAGATGCTGCAGCTGGACATCCCTGTCCTGGGGATGAATAAGCTTCGAAAATTCAAATACAATACGAATGTACCCAGGCTGGAGCTGATAGCGGGTAAGGGTATCGATTGGTTCGACCTCACTATACGTGTTAGCTATGGGGATCAGGTGGTGCCGCTGCATGAATTGAGAAAAGCGATACTGGGACGTCAGGATTTTATTCTGTTGGGAGATGGCAGCCTGGGGATGTTGCCAAAAGAGTGGATACAACAGTATGGCATGTTGATGAAGATGGGACAAGTGAAGGATGGGCTGCTGAAGCTGCCAAAGGTACATTGGGGACTATTGGAGGAGCGATTGTCTGAAGACCCTGCCACGGGTGGCGGCGCCGGGTCTGGAAAAGGCGAGCTGCGTGCGGAACTGGAATTGAAAAAACAGCGGCTGCTGGGCATTGGGGAAGCAAAGGATCATGCAGTGCCGGCAGGTATACAGGCCCGTCTCCGGGATTATCAGCAGGCGGGGTTCCAATGGATGTGCCTGTTGGATGAAATGGGGTGGGGCGGCATCCTGGCGGATGATATGGGCCTGGGGAAGACCTTGCAGACCATCACTTTCCTGCAACACCTGGTAGATCATTATCCGGAGGAGACGCATCTGGTGATCTGTCCCACCTCGCTGATATATAATTGGGAGGCGGAGTTGAAAAAGTTTGCGCCGGGGCTGGACTGGCATATCCATTATGGGGCCGACAGGGTATTGGATGACGAGACCTTTGCCAGGGCTCATGTGATCATTACCAGCTTTGGGATGGTGCGCAACGATATACAGCATTTTGCCTCCAGGACGTTTGGATATATCATACTGGATGAGAGCCAGGCTATCAAGAATCCCGCCTCGCAGGTGCGCAGGGCAATACAGCAGCTGTCTTCGCGAAACCGGCTGGCATTGAGCGGGACCCCTGTACAGAATAACACCTTTGATCTCTATGCGCAAATGGACTTTTTAAATCCGAGCATGCTGGGCAGCCAGGATTTTTTTCGTATGGAGTTTGCCACGCCTATCGATAAAAATGGTGATAAAGAGGCGGCTGCGCGACTCCGTAAGTTAGTATATCCTTTTATACTTCGACGGACCAAGGAACAGGTGGCGGGTGACCTTCCCGACCGGACGGAGATGATCTTGTGGTGTGAGATGGGAGCCGAGCAGCGAAAGATATACGACAGCTATAAGGATCATTATAGGGAGAGCATACTCGAGCATATCGCGGAGGATGGGGTAGGACGGAGCAGTATTTATATCCTGGAGGGGCTTACCAAGCTACGTCAGATCTGTGACAGCCCGGCATTGCTGAAAGAGGCTGCCGGGGGGGCGGAAAAATCCACTGAGGGTCCGGGAAAAGTCACCGCCGGCCCGGGAAAAGCCACCGCCGGCCCTGAAACAGCTATTAATGGAGCATCGGCCAGCGCCAAGCTGGATGAGCTGATAAGGGAGATAGAGGAGAATACCGGTCACCACAAGGCGCTCGTCTTTTCACAATTTACATCTATGCTGGGACTGATACGCGAGGCATTGTCTGAGCGGGGCATCCCATATCTGTACCTAGATGGGAGTGTGGGAGCAGAGGAGCGGAGAAGATCGGTGCAGCAATTCCAGGACCAGGAGGATACGAGGGTCTTTTTGATCAGTTTGAAAGCAGGCGGAGTGGGCTTGACGTTGACCGCAGCGGATTATGTATACCTGGTGGATCCCTGGTGGAACCCTGCGGCCGAACAACAGGCCATCGACCGGAGTCATCGTATCGGACAGGTGAAAAAGGTGTTTGCCTACCGGATGATATGTAAGGATACAGTGGAGGAGAAGATATTGCAGCTGCAGGAGAAGAAGCGTCAGCTGACGGCGGACCTGGTGGGAGATGAGAGTGGGTTTGTGAAGAAACTGACCCAGGACGATGTGGCGTATTTGTTTAGTTAGATAATAAGTGCGGGAATTGGTCTTCGCCCGAAAATAGCCCAATTCCCGCATAGGGCTAATGTCTGTCCTTCGGACGAACCGCCGCCGGCGGTTCCTGGTAAGGACGCCCCCATCGGGACGTCCTTCCTTGCTCACAATTGAATGGTCGTTACTGCTTCTTCAAAAACCCATACAAACCATGCGCCTCCTCTCCGGGTCCTGCGGTAAATAACAACTTGGCCGGATCCCCATGAGGATCTTCATTGATAGGAAAATCCAGCGCCCAAAGCCCATTGATGACAATAGGATTGCCATTGCTATTCATCGGCCCCAGGTAAACACCCGTCGAGTCATATACATTTATCCAGCCGTCGCCAAAGTTGCCCACGACGATGGAATGGAAAGGCAAGCCAAAACCATTTGGCGCCTGCGCAATACCCCACGGAGAGTTCAGCGCTCCCTTCGAGGCAAAGTTTTTGACCAGTTTGCCATCGGGACTATAGATATCGACATAGCCATTGCCCGCGCCTGCCTGATCGTCTTGATTGTCGGGTGCTTTCAACCTGGCATAGGTGACATACAGCATTCCATCGATATTGGCGATATTGAATGGCCCAAAACCAGCAGGGATCGCCGGATCTGTAAAGCTTCGTCCGGAGACGGGTGCAAATCCCTTGTCGAAAACGTCGATCTTTCCGCCTTTGAAGTTAGCCGCATACAGGAAATTATTCCCGCCGTCACTCGCAATAGCGCAGCCCTTGTATACGGCGTTGGCACCGGACTGATCAGCGACTTTTACAGCGGAGCCAGCGGACGGGCCCGGCGCCCAGGCGGAGATAGTCCCGTCCTCACTCGCAAAGATGAACTTGGCTGCTGCTTGCACAGATGGGATGACAAAATCTGCCGTACCATTGAACACTACCCCGGTGGGAGATCCGCCATTCGGCATACCGCCTGAGGGAATAGAGATTGGCTGCAATACCGTGTTGCCATTGTAATCATAAACATTGGTGGTGCCGTTGTGATTGGTGCCAAGCCAGACAATACCTGCAGAAGGGTTGATCGCCAGGCCCCATGGGTTTAGTAAGGTCGGGTCGACCTTTGCCGCCATATTCCCATCGATGTCGGAAACGAGATTCGTCTGTTGGAAGTTTGCCTGCATAGGAGGAGGGGTGGGGTTGCCGCCATACCCATTGTTATAACTTTTTTTACAAGCCGCCGCTGCCCCAAGCGTCAGCAGGATAAACAAGATTCTTCTTTTCATAAGTGTGACAATTAAAATAATATAATGAGATAAAGAAACGCAACGCTCATCACGTGAGTTGCCGTGTCGTTGTTTGTCACAGCTGGGTTTTACATGATCCAACCGTTCAGGTTACATGTACGCATTCGATCCGTTGATGAAACACCTGTTTTATTTGATACGGGGTGGATGGTGACAGTTGATAAGTAGTTCCCTGTAGGAAGAAAGTTTTTTCATTTTGCATTGGTTATTAGGAGAGATTTGTGGGGAGATTTACAAAGAAAAAAACAAAATTGCCGACGGGCGGCGCAACCAGTAAAAAAAGAATTATGTCTAAGAAGGAACAGATAAGAGGGACCGTGAGCTTTGATCAGCTGGTGGAAACCAAATATGGCAAGGCTGGTGTGAAGGCTCGGGAAAGATTTGAAAAGCAGGCGAAACATTTTATTATCAGCGAGATATTGAAAGATGCGCGAAAAGAGGCGAATATGACGCAGGAGCAGTTGGCAGAGAAAGTGGGGACAAAGAAGAGCTATATATCCAGGTTGGAGAACGGCAACTGTGATGTGCAGCTTTCTACTTTGTACAGGATATTTGAATTTGGATTGGGGAAGAAGGTGAATTTGTCCATTGAATGATCATACAGCTTTTTTTCATTTCACGAGCTCTATTCCCTCTTCCGTGATCTTTATCTTCCTTTCCTTATACAGCCGCCCAGTGGTCATCTTAAAGGTTTTCTTGCTCATGCCAAAGAAGGAATAGATGTCCTCCGGATCGGACTTGTCATGATAAGGAAGCCGGCCTTTGTGCTCCTTTAGCAGCCGGAGGATCTTTTCAGCGGCATCCTCTGTTCTTTCATAGCCGGGCTTGCCCGCCACCACATCGATCTGTGTTTCGCCGGAGGGGGACTTCTCGGCTGGAACGATGTTCTTTATAAAGCCCTGGAACTTGTCGCCGACCCGGATATCCCGGAACACTTCATTAAAGTGAAGTACGCCCGTGTGCAGGTTGTTGATGATAACAGTGTAGCCGATGTCGGTACGGCGTAGCACGGTGAGGTCGACCAGGTCCTTTTCTTTAACGGTGAGGTTTTCGTTGCTAAGGTAGGAGTCTATTTTCTCCGACGCGGCCAGGCGGCCTGTCTGTTCGTCCAAATATATTTTTACCAGGTAATCGCCCCCTTTGCGCATGCCGGTGAGCTGGCGGGATTTTGGGACAAAAAGGTCTTTCATCAATCCCCAGTCGAGGAAGGCGCCTTGAGGCGTAACGCTGACGACACGGAGCAGGACGATGTCGCCCAGGATGCCTTTTGGACTTTGTGTCGTAGCGATCAGCCTGTCCTCGCCGTCGTGGTACAGGAATACTTTTAGCTTGTCTCCAGGCCGGGCGCCTTTGGGGACGAATCTTTTGGGCAGGAGTATGCCTTCCTTGCCGTCCTCCAGGATGAGGCCGAATGCGAGTTCCTTTTTTACTGTCAGCGTGTTGTATTCTCCGACGTGGATCATGGTGCAAATCTACGATAATTCGTAGCTTCACGCCTGCTATGATCAATTTATCTGTCTCCCGACTGACTTGTATTGTATGTGCCGCCCTGCTGGCAGGGGGCATAGTATCCTGTAAGGGCCCCGGGCCCAAGGTTGCTGGCGCCGACACCGGGACGCACCGTGGCGTTCAGGTAGATACGGTGGATATTACGGAAATAGACTCGGTCCATGATATAGACGACACCCTGTCCGATGGGGCAAAGATTTTTCAGACAGTGAGTACGAAGTTACATGCTGTCGAGAGCGATCATCCCGGTGACCGAACCTTCGAACTGGACGGTGAAGCCTGGTTTATTGTTTGGCACGCCGATAAAAAACCCTTCATCATCCGTACCCGTCAGCTGATCATCACCATACAATCTCCGTTTGCGCGTCTGCATGTCGATGCCTTTGCCTCCAGCCCCGGCGAACAGGCGGACCTGCTGGAGGGACAGCTGAAGGTGACCAAGTCCTATCATTCCTCTACAGACAATGAGCCGGAAACCCTAAAGTCTGGCGATATGGTGATGATCAACAAAGAAATAGACCTCATGGAAAAAGAGACGCTTGACTCGGCAGAGCGCAAGAAAGTGGAAAAGGGATTTCCCAAGCCGGTTGACACAGCTCGTCATAGCTGATTATCGACAACCATATACTTAAAAATATGGATTTTGAGGGGAATGGCCTACCTTACGGCTATGCTTCCAGTCGTATCATACCAGATAGCCGACAGTATAGACGTCAAATCCTTTAAAACCACCTTTAGCGAAGGGATCTATCACTCCGATGCGGATGAGCTGTTCTACAAAATGGGGCCGGAGTCCTATGTCTATGTCTTCAAATATGGAGTCGTCTGTTTTTTAAATGTGGACGAGCATACCTGCAATCTCTTTCTCGACAAGATCGCACCATACTGTAAGAACCCATTCGAACAGCATCTGAGCGAAGAATTCCAGATCGAGACGGACGCGAAGGAAAACAAATTCGGGTATAATAAGATAGAGATCACCGGGGCGGATACGGATACGCTGCGTCTGATCATGCTGAATGTCAGCCAGTCGGTGGCGTTGGATTATTACTCCGAACAGACCAATCGGCTGCTGGAGGAAACGAACTCTCATACACAAAGCCTGGAAAGAAGAGGCCGGCTTGCCATATCAGGCATGAACCTGAAGAAGTACATTGGAAAGACCCTCAACCTGAAGAATCGCATCTCGGAGAATCTTTACATATTCGACTCGCCCCCCGAGACATGGGAGGACGAAAATCTCAACAAGATCGATCTGGGGCTCAAAAGAACCTTTGACCTGCAGGAACGGTTCAGGGATATAAAGGAAGGACTGGAGATCATCAGAGAAAATCTGGAACTGTTCAAAGACCTTCTGCAATACCGGAACAGTACCGTGCTGGAATGGATCATTATTGTCCTTGTCGCCGCGGAGGTCATCAACATTCTTCTCGAAAAACTCTTCAAAATTTAGATCCGACGCATGGCGGCTATTCAGCTCTCAATTTGTTCACCGGATTTGCATTGGCTATGCCAAAGCATTGAACGGCTATCAGTACATAGGCGACGAGAAAGATAGATGCGAGCGCAACCAGGTATGCGAAGATATTCTGATGAATGCGATAGGCGTAGTTTTCCAGCCATTGATTGCCGATCAAATAGGCTATTGGCCAAGCAATAAGGTTTGAAATAAGTAGTACGATACTGTATTCCTTTAAGAAAATTGCAATAATGTTCTTTACCTCAGCTCCCAATACCTTGCGTACCGCCATCTCTTTTGTACGTCGGACGAGCGTAAAGGTCAATATCCCAAAAATACCCAGGAATACGATAATAAAATTCAGGATGGTGGCAATGCCGGTTGCCTTCATTAGCCGGATCTCGGATTGATAAAGTGATTGAAATTTCTTGTCCATAAAACTGTAGTCGAAACCTGCTTCAGGGAATGAGGCCCTGAATTTCTCCTGTATCTGACCGATGGTCCTGCCAATGTTGGAATTGTCGAGCTTCACCGAGAAATAGCGATAGGATCTTGTAAAAGGCTCGTTCAGGCCGGCAATGATCATTGGCTGAACAGTTTTCTCCAGGCTCTCGACATGAAAATCCTTTACGACGCCTGCTACGGTCATTATTGGGCCATCCGCCCCTCCGAGTCTTAGCGTTCTTCCTACGGCGGTGGTCCATCCCAATGCTTTTACGGCGGCGTCATTCAGTACTATCCGGCCGGGGGCTCCGGCGCTGTTGGGCAGGAAAGCCCCTTCTTTTAGCTGAAGACTATAGACCTTTTCAAAGCCGGCATCAACAGGCATCAGCATGACGTTCAGGGTACTATTATTAAAGTACACGGTGGTATTACCTGAAGGGTTCCCATCGGGGATATCATAGGAAAGGGATGTGCCTTGCACACCCGGAACGTCGAACAGCCGCGCCCTGGCATTCTCCATATTGATCACCCCGATAGAATCAAACTGACGGGGTAGGGAGGAGACGATCATTATCTGGTCCTTGTTATATCCAAGGTCTTTTTCGAAAAAGTAGGATACCTGGTTTGATACATTTACAGCAGTTATAAAAACGACGATCGCCAGCGTGCACTGGACCACCAGCAATGCCCTTCTAAGTATTTCTGCGCCCCGGTGGGTATTTATCTTCCCTTTTATAGCTGTAACGACATGGAAAGAGCTTAATATGAATGCGGGATAAATACCTGCTAAGATCCCAACCCCTATGACAAGGGCAAGCACAAAAAGCAATCTATTAAAGCCGAATTGCCAAAGGTGATAGAGGTGCGTATCGAGCAGCTGACTGAAAACAGGTAACAATAGTTCATATAATGCCAGGGAAACTACGGAGGCCATCAGCGTCAATACCACTGCTTCCGTCATATGCTGGAAAATGAGCTGGGTCTTCAATCCTCCAAATACCTTGCGTAACCCCATTTCCTTCAGCCGGCGCATCGATGTTCCAATATTGATATTTATGAAATTGATGATGGCCAGCAAAAGGATCAGCCCCGCTGTGGAACTCAGTGCAATGATCATTCTTTGTATGGCGTTGTTATTATCCTTTATATGGTAATCTCTCATGGCTGCCAATTGTACCTTCAACCGGCCTTTGACAAAAGGTGGCTGATATTTCTCCAGGATATGCTCCAACGGTTTTGCCAGGTCGTCGGGACGAACCCCCTTTTTAAGCTCGACCATCCCTACCATAAAAACATTCGACCAGTTATCTCCCCTGTCGCCGCCCTGGAAATACTGGTTGGCATCCATGGGCAGATAGACCTGGTAGGGGGTGGTGGTAAAATTCGTTACGGTGTTGACCGGCAGGCCTTTGAGCACAGCCGTAATGACAAACTGGTGTTTGCCCCCGTCAGCGGGCGTTTGTACGGTAATGACCTGATCTACCACATCGGGCCTACCAAAGAATTTTTGAGCGAATTCTTCCGTCACGACGGCGGACAGATTGTTGCGAAAAGCCCGGGCCGGATTGCCATATAACAATGGGAACCCATACATGGACACAAAACCGGTGTCCCCTACGGATATCTGTGTACGAAAATGTTTTTCCCCTACGGATATTATATTCACCACAGGGTCAAACCTGTAATAGTTCTCCACCAGGTTGGGATATTCCTCTTTCATGGTCCTGGCAAGAGGCCCAAGCGTGGTAATGGACGCCCCTATATTTTCCTCTTTCCATTCACTTTTTAGGACGTATTGGCTGCCGATGTTCTTTATACCCGAGTTGACCTCTTTTTCATTAAGGACATACATACCGATCAACATGGAAAAACTAAGTCCTATAGCCAGGCAAAGAATGTTTATAGCGGAGAATAGCTTTTGCCTGGAAAGATGCCTTATGGCAATTATAAAATAGCTTCTAAGCATCGATCTATATTATGAGAACCTTTTGGATAGGGTTAAAGTTAGCCAGAAAAGAGGGACTTTCCGTTACACCGGACACGACCAATGAGGTTTACTGGTGGCGAGCTTGGAAAAATTCCAGGCTTTCTCATTCAAAGAGCGTTATATTTCAAAAATGATAATATATTATTAATATATTGATCTGTAATATATTGCGTTTGCCGCATCTACTGTTGTGGTCAATATTTCCTATACTATCCGAATATAAGTTGCATTTGGCTCCCTCGGCTTCTTTCTTTGACAGGTCATTGGAACGATTGCATGCCCTTCTCTCCCGAAGGCTCCACGTGATCATTCCGCCTGACTGATACACGACTCAGTCGAACACGGTTCGGCTGTTACACACCATTCAAACTAATCAAACAGCTATTTATGAGCAAAAAGCGATTGCTTGGGTTCATCGGGCATGTCTTGCCCGGAAAATTGAGCCACGCCCGATTCACATTTAATGTCAGAGACCTTCGGCGGAGCTGCTTCGACACGCTCCTTCTCGGTCGTAACCTTGCGGTTACAGCCTGCAGGCCTTTGGTCTGCCTGATTGGCACATTCATGCTACTTGGGCTAGGTTATGCCTATGCGCAGGACCGGACGATCACCGGGACGGTCAGCGATGAAAAGGGTGGGCCGTTGAACGGCGCCACTGTCAGAATAAAGGGTGCCAGCTCCGGGGTAGCCACCGATGTATCCGGTAATTTTTCCCTTGTAGTGCCGGCCAGAACTTCCAGGCTGGAGATATCTTACGTTGGATTTGAGACACAGGAGGTCGCGTTGCGCGGCGGGGCATTCCTGCAAATTACCTTACAGGCTACGAAGAGCAGCCTGGATGAGGTAGTGGTAGTGGGGTATGGCGTTCAGAAGCGGAAGGATGTAACGGGCTCGGTGTCCTCCGTAAAGGGCAGCGCGATAAAGAACCAGCCGGTGACCAATGTCACGGAGGCGTTGCAGGGCCGGGCCGCAGGGGTGGAGATCATTAAGAACTCAGGTCAGCCGGATGCACAACCGACGATCATTATCCGGGGTATCTCCTCGCTGCACCAGCCGGGGCCTTTGTATATCGTGGACGGGGTGCGGGTACCGGGGGACAATATCAATATCCAGGATATTGCCACCATCGACATCCTGAAGGATGCAAGCGCCGCCGCTGTCTATGGTTCGGCTGCCGCGGGAGGCGTCATCATCATCACTACCAGGAAAGGCGCAGGTACGAAACCGGTGATCAATCTCAACGCCCGCTATGGCGTGACGACGCCCAAGCTGGTACACCTCCTGGACAAGAATGATTTTATCAAGCTGTACAATATCACGCACCCCACCTTTTTTGCGGGGGCTACGCATACCGACACCCTGGCTAATACCGACTGGGTAAAGGCGTTATATGGGAATGCGTCCGAGCAGAACTACAACCTTTCGGTGTCGGGGTCAAGTAACGTGATGGATTATCTTTTCTCCGGCTTTTACAATGCCCAGAAAGGTATTTATATCAAGAACTATTCGAACATCGCCGGCGCACGCATCAATACGAATTATAAACTGGCGGATTTCCTGAAGATAGGGGAAGAAGTGGCCGTGTCGCAGAGAAGGACGGTTCCGCTGGTGGGTACCGAGGCGCAGCTGCACAATGCTCCTTTCCGCACACAGCCGATCATTCCGGTCATGAGAAATGACGGCAACTGGGGGGTAGTTCCCCCGGGGTATAATGGACTGGCTTTTGGCGGTCCGAACCCGGTGGGCTCGGCGGCTTCGGCCAATGCCCAAAATTTCCGGAATAACCTGCAGGCGAATGTGTATGCGGAGGTGAAGCTGCCATTGCATCTCTCCTTCCGGGCGAATTTCGGGTATTCCTACTACCTGGAGACACAGGATTATTTTCAGAACTCCTTCAACTTCGGGAGCGTCACCAACACGAACAACTCTCTCAACAAATACTACATCGAGAGCACCCAGCTGCTGAGCAACTATGTATTGACCTATGATCAGCATTTTGGCAAGCACAGTATTAACGCAGTAGCCGGGTATGAGCAGATCAGGAACACTTACAACACGGTGAATACAACGATGACGTCGGTGGGCCTGGCGGATTACTCGTTTATACAGACCTCGCAGTCCTCTATTTCTTCATCAGGCAATTATGACAACAACGGACTTATCAAATCCTTGTTCGGCAAGCTGTACTATAACTATGACAATCGGTATTATATCTCCGGCACCATCCGGCAGGATGCCAATTTCACGGTATTTGGACCCGATAAGCAAAGGGGCATCTTTGGCGCGGCCAGTATCGGCTGGAATATCAGCGATGAGGCGTTCTTCAAGCCGCTGACGGATGCAGTGAATGTGCTGAAGCTGCGGGGCAGCTATGGCTCTTTGGGTAACAGCAATCTGCTTCCATACACGTATGCGGCGACTTACAGCAAGTTCCTCGGGTCGTCCGGTCTGGGTTCTCTGGCGGGAGCAAACTTCGCACCGGGGGCTCCGCTGCTGATCGGCAATGCGATCAACTCCATACCCAACCCCAATCTGCATTGGGAGACGGTGTACGAGACCAATATCGGACTGGATGGAGAGGCATTGAAGGGCAAGCTGTATTTCTCCGTGGACTGGTATAACAAGACGACAAAGGATGTGCTGTACGCCTTACCGCTGTCGCTGAGCTCCGGATTTACGGTACCCTATTTCACCAACATCGGCAAGGTCAGCAGCAAGGGCGTGGACATCATGCTGGGATACAGGAGCAAAATTGGCGAGCTGGGTTATGATGTCAGCGTCAACGGCGGATTTAACAAGAACAAGGTGGTCGACCTGGATGGTATTACCACGGATGCATTGTACGACGGCTACAACTATTACAACAATGGGAACTCGGGATATGGCATCATGGCCAACCAGACGCTGACCATTACAAAGGCCGGGTTACCCTTTGGCAGCTTCTATGGGTATAAGGCGCTGGGGCTTTTCCGGACGGACGGAGAGGCTGCAGCTGCCACGGCACAACCCGGAGCGCGTGCGGGTGACCTGCAATTTGCCCATGATCCTAAGAATGGCTCGACGTTGAACCTGCAGGACAGACAGGTCATCGGCAACCCCAACCCTAAACTGGTATATGGTATCAACATCCGGCTGAACTATAAGGCTTTTGACGCCTCTCTTCTCTTCAATGGAGTGGCGGGTGTGCAGCTGTTCAACGGGGTGAGGGCGTATGAGCAATATCCCTTTGCCGACGGCAATACTACCAGCAAGGTCTTTGGCGACAGCTACCTGGGCAGCAACGGGCTGACCTCGCAGCCACGTCTGGGGATCGTAAATCCTGACGGCAGTTTCAATCTCGACCCCAATAAGAACTATACGTCGGTGAACAGTTATTTCGTGGAGAGCGGCAGCTACCTGAAGCTGAAGAACCTGCAAATAGGCTATACTTTCTCGGGCGGCATACTGAATAAGATTGCCATGAAGAATGCCCGGCTGTTCGTGATGGCCAACAATCTCTTTACGATCACTCATTATTCCGGACTCGACCCTGAGGTTGGCAGCGCCTTCTCGCAGGCATCGATGAACGGGTTTGTCGGCACCTCTGTGGGAGTGACCACCCGGGGGCTGGATGCTGTGTCGCAATACCCGCAGACCCGTATTTATTCGGCCGGCATTGACTTTAATTTTTAAATTTCCCTACAATGACGAAGAAACTTATTATACCGACGATACTGGCGCTGATGCTGATCACGGGCTGTACCAAGGACCCGTCGCTGGTGGCGCCTACCAATCAATATTCCACGAGCAACTATCCGGCTAGCCTGGATGATCTGAACAGCGTGCTGGCCACCTGTTACTCCAATCTCCGCGATCCCAATTTGTATGGATTCAATCTTCTCCCAAAGGCGCTGGCCAACTGTACGCATACGGCCAACTCCATCTGGGATGGGGACGGATTCTGGAACGAGATGGCGGCAACCAATATGACGACCGCGAACTCCTATGTGCTGGGAACCTGGCAGTCGTTCTATACCGGGATAAAAAACTGCAATACATTGATGAGCGCCGCTGATTTTTATGCAAAGAACTTCGCAAAGCCCGGTGAGCAACAGGCCATCGACCAGGCCCGGGGGCAGGCGTATTTTCTACGGGCGTTCTATTATTTCCAACTGGAATGCTATTTCGGGGAGCGCTATATGAGCCAGAGCAGCGGCGGGGATAAGAAGGGCATACCCATCTTTGCCAGCGTACCCACGGGGCTCGACAGCACACAGAAACCGCGTAGCAGCGTAAAGGATGTGTGGGCCTTTATCGAGAGCGATTTGCAACAGGCTGCCACTTTGTTGAAAGGCACTGTATGGACGGGCAATGACAGGGGGCGCGCCAGCGAATGGGCTGCCAAGGGCTTGCTGGGTAAGGCATATGTATTCACACAAGACTGGGCTAATGCCAAGACCACCTTGCTGGATGTCATCCAGCACAGCGGCAAATCCCTTATGCCCTATGCCAAATACCACGATGCCTTTATAGGTATTACGGACAATGAATTCAACGAGGAGTCCATCTTCGAGCTGAACATCGACCTGAATTCAAACGGGGATTATGGGGTATATGGCGACGCACCGAACTCTACGTCCATCAATGGTCTTATCTGGTGTCCCTGGGCGCTGGGTTATGATGGTACCGAGGCGAGCGCTATTCCATTGGGATATGGCAACGAGATCATGCATGATAAGAATGTGCTGCGATTTGGGTATTCCATCGGCAGCTATGGGCTGGTGGACAATCCCAACTATGATGCCAGCTACAAGCCCGACAAGGATGGGTATATCTCCGACAAATGGCCTGAGAAGATCATGGACCCTGCCTATAAGACACAGGCGATGCAGGTTCGCACGAACCAGACGGCAGATCCACGCCTGTTTGTAAATGGCCTTCAGCCCTGGATCGATTCCGTGCAATTTCAGGCTCCTGTGTGGCAGCGGGTGTCGCGTCCCAACTTTTATGCGAACCAGTCCGATAAGTATGGTTTCAGCATCCGTAAGTATTCTCCCATTTTCAATAGCGTGAATAATGTGAAGGGTGGTCAGGCCGATGGCGCCAATATTTATCTGCTGCGTCTGGCGGATGTATATCTCCTGTATGCCGAGGCTTGTGCGAACAGCGGGGATAATGCAAACGCGCTGGAATATATCAACAAAGTGAAACGCAGAGCGTATAGCTATCCGGTAGATGCCGTGTCGCCGGTGGATTATGCCAGTCTGACGGATCAGACCAGCGCGCATGCGGCGGGAGATCCCGTGCTGGGGAATAACCCTTTGTATTATGAGCGGTGGGCAGAGCTGTTCAATGAAGGTCATTGGTGGTTCGATCTGTGCCGGTGGAAACTGGGTGCATCAGAAGCCAGTTTTTTTGGTTCGGCGTTGAATGTGCACAGCGGTGCACTGAACTTCCCGGACAAGAGCTATGCGTGGCCCATTCCCTTGAATGAGATCAATTCGAATAATAAAATTACGATTGCGGATCAGAACCCAGGGTACAATTGAGTTTTCGGCGACATGCACATCATGCGCGAGCCTACTCGCGTCCGACTGCCGGGCGTAAGCCTGGACCATTCAAAAACCGGCCACTGGCCGGTTGTCCGACAGGACCATCGTTAGACGTTTTCGACCCCGAGGTACTTTCCCGATGACCGATGGGGGCGAAAACAACCGGCTATTTTAGGCCGGGGCCCAATAAAAGTGGCGGGGGAGACCCCGTCACTTTTTGAAATTGTATATTTTGACTTATGCATATGATATCCAGCGTATTTGCCGCAACACTATTTGTGTTGTTTTTACACGACGTCCGTGCTCAGCAGACCAATGTTTCGCCGTCCGGGGAAGGCCCACAGACAGTAGTGATGAACAAGGTAAAGCTGTCCTTTATGCTGGACAGCGATGGCTCGCCGATGTACGAAGTATCCTTCTCGGGCAGGCCTGTCATCAAGCCCTCGCATTTAGGTTTCAAGCTCGACAAGGACAGTCTTTTTTTCAGGAATTTCCAATTGCTGGGTGTGGAGAGGACCTCGGCAGATGAGAGCTGGCAGCCGGTGTGGGGTGAAGTAGGTCGCATCCGCGATCATCACGAGCAGCTGATCGTTCATTTGCAGAAGAAGGGCCCCGTCGCCGCCAGCCGGCTGGATATTATCTTCCGCGTATTTGAGGACGGAATAGGTTTTCGGTATGTATTCCCAAAAACGTCGGGACTTGGTTATTTTGTCGTGACGGGCGAAATGACGCAGTTTGCCCTGGCGGGAGATCACAAGACCTTCTGGATACCCGGGGACTACGATACCAATGAATATCCGTATACGACTTCACGGATCAGCGAAATAGACAATAAAGAGCTGGTGGAGAAGTCCACTGACATTGCCGTACGGGTGGCTCCCGACAGGTATGCCGTACAGACGCCGCTGATGATGAAGAGCGAGGATGGGCTTTATATCAATATACATGAGGCGGGGCTGATCAATTACCCCGCGATGCAGCTGCATGTGGACAGAGCGAGCCGTGTGCTGACGTCTGCGCTGGTGCCGGATGCCGTGGGGAATATGGCGTATCTGCATGCGCCCTTTGCCACTCCCTGGCGGACGGTGATCGTCAGTGACCGGGCGGCGGACATACTTTCCAGCAAGCTTATTTTGAATCTGAATGAACCTTCGAAAGTGGCCGATCCCAGCTGGATACATCCTATGAAGTTTGTGGGGGTATGGTGGGAGATGCAGACCGGCAAGGCCACCTGGAGCTATTCGGATTTTGCGGACAGCCTGAACGCGCAGGGGCAATTGATCCCAAATGGCCGTCATGGCGCCAATACGGCCAATGTAAAGAAGTATATAGATTTCGCGGCAAAGAATAATATACAGGGCGTGTTGGTCGAGGGTTGGAATACGGGATGGGAAGACTGGTTTGGCAACTGGAAGGAGGATGTATTCGACTTCGTCACGCCATATCCTGACTTTGACGTCGCGGAGCTGATGTCGTATGCGGCTTCCAAAGGGGTAAAGATCATCATGCACAATGAGACGTCGGGCTCGGCCACCAACTACGAGCGGCGGATGGATACAGCTTTTCGATTTATGAATAAGTACGGATATACTTCCGTCAAGACCGGTTATGTAGGAAGGATCATACCGAGGGGAGAGCATCATGACGGTCAGTGGATGGTGAATCACTACAATCGCGTGGCCGAGAAAGCCGCGCATTACCACGTGATGGTGGATGCACATGAGCCCGAGCGTCCCACCGGACTGCAGCGTACCTGGCCCAATTGGCTGGCCTGTGAGGCGGGCAGGGGTAATGAATACAATGCTTTTAGCATCGGGAACAACCCCGAGCATGAGACGATACTTCCTTTTACGCGGCTGATGGGTGGACCGATGGATTATACGCCGGGGATCTTCCGGATCAAGGGATACTCTACCGTACCCGGCCGGCAGGTGCATACGACGCTGGCAAAGCAGCTGGCATTGTATGTGACGTTGTACAGCCCGCTGCAGATGGCGGCTGATCTGCCGGAGAATTACGAGGCGCATATGGATGCGTTCCAGTTCATCCGGGATGTGCCGGTGGATTGGGATGATACGAAGGTGCTGGAGGCGGAGCCGGGGGATTATGTTTCTATCGCTCGCAAGGAGAAGGGGAGACCAGACTGGTACATAGGGGCCATAACGGATGAGAATAGCCGCACGGCGACCCTTTCGCTGGACTTCCTCGAGGCGGGTAAGAAATACCAGGCTACGATCTATAAAGATGGGACGGATGCAGATTGGAGCAGCAAGCCCGAATCATATACCATCGAGAAGATGACGGTGACGAGTAAGACCAGGCTGACCGTGAAACTGGCGGCCGGTGGGGGTGTGGCGGTGAGTATAAAGGGGGAGTGATCGCCCTGGGGCTTGGCCAGGTCGGCAGCCTTATTCCGACCTCAGTACCCAGGCCGGATTGATCAGCGCTGTTTTAATGGTTTGAAAACTGATGGTGACCAACGCTATGCACAGCGCGGCAAGGCCAGCTATGACAAATATCCAAGGACTGATACTGGCGCGGTATGCAAAGTCCCGCAGCCATAGCTGTGTGCCATACCAGGCTATCGGAGCGGCGATGATATTGGCCAGCACCACCAGGGCAATGACATTCCTGCTCAACAGCATAGTGATATTCGTCGCGCTGGCTCCCAGTATTTTACGGATACCGACCTCTTTTGCTCTTTGTCGTGCCGTGAACATAGACAGGCCGAACAGCCCCATACAGGAGATAAAAATGGTAATGCACATGGCGGTGCTCAGCAAAAATGCCGTCTCTCTTTCCTTTTCATATATGCGCTGGATGCTTTCATCGAGGAAGGTGTAGCTGAACGGAGTTTCGGGATAGATAGCTTTCCATTGTTTCTCGATCGAGGCGAGCGTATTTTGAAGATGGCTTATGCTTTTACCATTGGTCGCGAGCTCGACGGCGATGCTGTTCTCCGCGACAGGTAGGTCGGCCATAACGATGGGGGTGATGGAGTACCGGTAACTGTGTTCGTGGAAGTCGGCTACCACTCCAATGATGGGGATCTCGCTATCGCCGAGGAGCAAGCGCCGGCCGATGGCATCCTGCGGGTCTTTGAGACCCATGTCCCTGACCATGGTCTCATTGATGACGACCTCTTTTAATTTGTCCGCGGGCCGGAGACCAATGCCTGCCAATAGCTTTATCCGATATAAGGGAATAAAATGTTCATCGGCTATCTGAAGGGCGGCGGGGATATTTACTGTCTGTGCTCCTTTGTATTGTAAAGGCACCTGGGTCATAAACCCGGAGATAGGAGCAAACGATTGCCGGGCTACCATGCTCACACCGGAGAGTTGGGCCAGCTTTTCGGCAAGGACCCTGGCACGCCCGGTAGTATCCCCCCTTGCAGTTTCGATGTTCAGAATGGCGTCGGTGGAGAATCCCAGGCCCTCGCTACTCATATATTCTATCTGCCGGTGGATGACCAGCGTGCTGATGATGAAAATGAGAGAGATGGTAAACTGGAATACGATCAACCCTTTTCGAAGCCACCATTTTTCACCTCCTATGGGGGCGCCGTTGCCTTTGAGGCATAACACCGGCAGCCAGGAAGACAGGATCCGCGCGGGATAGAGGCCAGACAGCAGGGTAGTTAGCAGCGCAACGCAGAGGAGGAAAATCAGTACATCCGGTGTGAAAGGGTTAAAATGCAGGTGGACAGGAACCATTGTATGGAATAGATGCAGGGCCGGGTTCACCAGCAGTACCGCCAGGACCACGGAAAAGAGTGTGAGAATACCTGTTTCGACGAGGAATTGGATGGTGAGGGCTCTTCGACTGCTGCCCAATACTTTTCGTATCCCCACTTCTTTGGCTCGCCGGATAGACTGTGCGGTAGAAAGATTGATAAAATTGATCACTGCCAGCAGAAGGACAAACGCCGCAATGCCGGCCAGGATATATTGGGTGGCTCTGCTTGCCCTGGAATAGCCATCCAGAACCCCGGTATCAAAATGAATGTCTGACAGGGGCTGCAATCTGAGGGACAGTTTTTGATGGGGCTCCAGGCGAACCTTGCCGCTGGCGATGGTGGAGAGCTGGGTTGCCATGCGTGCGGGTGAGGCGTCTTTTCCAAGCTTTATAAGAACCCTGCCTCCTCCGAAAACATTCCCATCGCCCCACTGATCCAGTGGGATCTCGTTCTTCATAAAGCTGACGGGTACGGTGTTCAGAGAAATGAAGTTGGTGTAAGGGAAATCCGTATTGCCCTCCCAATCCTTTACAATGCCGGTGACGGTGACTCTCAGCGAGTCCCTGTAGACAAGCTCCTTTCCTATGAGCCCCGCAGACGGCACATTGCCGAAATGCCGGCGGGCACTATATTCCGACAATACCACGCTAAAGGGCCGGTTAAGGGCGGTGGCAGGATTGCCAGCCAGCCAGTCGTATTTGAAAATGGAGAACCAGGATGGTTCCGTAAAGATGGTGGAATCGTTGAGCAGGTAGTAGGGGGCGATCGCCTCCCATCCGGATGTTGCTGACCGGGCGGCCTGGGTAAGAGGAGGGGGCGCAATGGCGCTGGTGAATTTGTCATTTCCACTCTGTGTAGTTGCCACTACCCTGTACAAATGCTTTCCATCGGGATGAAAATTATCAAAGCTGAGCTCGTGATGAATGAGAAGGAAAATGGCGAGGCAGGCGCATATCCCGAGCGTGAGTCCAAGTATGTTAATGCAGGCGTAGATCTTATTGCGGGCAATATTGCGCCAGGCGATGAGGAAGTAGCTTTTTAGCATCGGCAGTTATTTGCCCTGGTAAGATAAGCCACCGTATGTTAAATGGAAGCTAAAGTGACCCGACCCAGGCATGCCACGCTGGTTGGACAGGCGCTACAGCGTCTTTATCTCCATGATACGTTGTTCGAATTCCTCATTGGGCACGATGGATTTATTCTTGATCTTCGTCTTGTAGGTATTGATGGTATTGACGGAGTATTCGAGGATACGGGCGATCTTTTCATTGTCATGGATACCCATTCTTATCAGGGCGAATATGCGGAGGTCCGTATTGAGGAATTCATGGTCTTTCAGCTGGACTCTGTCCTCTTCTTTGAAAAGAGTGTTGAAGCCTTGTATAAAATCCGGAAAGAGCTTTAGGAATATTTTATCGAAGTTCTGCAAAAGTTCTTCTTTTTCTTTTTTCAGGTTGGTATTGTTCACCAGGGTGATGAGGTCCTCCCATTTGCGATAGGCGATCTTCTGCTCCAGGGATTTTTTAAACTTTTCGATCTTGGCGAAAAATTCGGAGTCGGCGTTGAAGAAGTAGCCTATATACTCTTCCTTGATCTTATTAGCCTCGGATAGTTTGTAATTGGTGTCCACCAGCCGCCCGTTCGCTGCCTGTAATTTCTCGTGGGCTTCGGTGATCTTGCGTTGGGCGATCTTCAATTTATTCACCTGCCGGAATATGACGATGGCCAGGACGATGACGATGAGCAGCAGGAGGGTCGTGATGACAGAGTAAGTGACGAGTGTCCTTTTCTGAGCTTCTACCCGGCTGATCTTCTCACCTTCGATGAGGGGCAGGATAGCGCTGACCTGTACCTTTCTTTGACGGGCGCCATAAAAGCTGGCGTCGCTGATGGCGGCTTCGATGTAGGAAGATGCATTTTTTACATCACCTTTTTTATAGAGGAGCTGGGCCAGATTGAAAATGGCGGCTGTCTCTTTGGTAGAGGAGCGGATATCGGCGATGGCGGCCCGGATGAGCAGCTGCATGGCTGTGTCCGGCTGACTGTTATAAATATAGATATCGCTGAGGGTGGAGGCAGCGACCGCCAGCTCATGGTCGGAGAGGTCGGAACGGGCGAGCAGCTTCCGGAGATGAGTCATAGCGGCCGGTCTGTCGCCCGTCTTGATTGCCTTCAACCCTGTGTAATAGATAGCAGGGAAGGTGCCGGGGGTATAGAGCTGCAAGGCGGAATCGATGTATTTATTGCCAAGGGTCGTATAGGCAGGGGTGTTGTAGGCGTCGTTGTCAAAATCTCCCAGGTCATAATAGTAGCGACCCATCAGGGCATAGTATTCAGCTTTCAGACTGTCGGGAGTGCCCGCAATGTTGATCTCTTTTAGCGAGTCCAGGGTTTCCTTGAACATACCGGAGGAGAGGAGACAAAAGCCTGTTTTGAGCCGGGCGTATACGATGCGGGAGGGGTTGTTCAGACGAAGAGCTGTCCGTAATAATTCACGTGCATAATGAAAGGCGGAGTCATAATTATAGACCTTGTACTGCTCGTAGAGAGGCTGGTAGCGGTGAAAGAGTAATTCCAGATCGTCCGGGCGGGATGCTAAAAGGTCTGACCGTAGCAATGCGATCGTCCTTTCCTTTTCGGCATCATATTGTTTAGACTGCCCGATGGCCTGGTTCAGGTCGGCAAGCGTGGGGGATGTATTTTGGCAGCGGGCTGCCAGGGATAAGGTCAGTAGTATTACAAGCAGCTTGGATTTGGGCATGCTACAAATGTAGGAACTGGCGCGTCTCCGGCCAACAGGCGGGTGGGAGGGGGTGAAAAAAACCGACCACAGGTCGGTTGTCCGAAGGGGTGAAAATAAAAAAAAGCCCAGATAGATATCCAGGCCGTTGCTAAAATCCAATATCCTATTAAAAGCCGATATAGTATACGCAAAAGATGGTCCAGAAGATTTTTCCCGCTTTGAAATTCTTTTGGGGGTCAAGATCATGTGGAAGGGGAGTGAAAAATGGGGAAGATTTTCCTCAGAAGTGGATGAATTTCTTCATTTTACCTATATTATGCCATAATCGCGTATCATGGAAGATAAAATAGCCAGGCATATTGGCGGCAAGCTGGGTATACCCAATTTAGTAGAGCTGTTGGCGGAGGGGCTCACCGGCTCAGAATTGAATTCCCTGCTGCTGGCGGTGTATAAGAAAAAGGTGGAAGGGATTCGTCCCACCTTATTGTTGCAGCAATACAGAGCCAACCGATTCGTACATCCGGCGGACCCGGATATGATCGGGATGCTGGAGTGGGGGCTTGGGGCTTTGCGGCATTTGAGGGGTTGTAATTTTCAGCCTGTGGAGCTGTCGCCTGTGGCCCAGTGGGGGAGCTGTTCGGTAGTCATCTTTGGGAGTGTCAGGCTTTGAAGGAGCAGATGGTGGCTTTGTCGTCCCTGTTCAGGGAAGTTTTTGGCGTACAGCGGGTGCGGTTCAAGCTGCTGAAGCGGGAGGGATATGAGGGGGAAAGCCGCTGATACACCGGCTGGTAGAGTATCTTGGGAGGAGGGGCCGGCCGCGAGTGGGAGATCGCCGATGGTTGCTGATAGCCGGATTTGGACTGGATCTGTTGTACAGGATACGGAACGGGATGGTGTGACACCGGCGGATCGGAGAACGTGATGGAATTGGTAAATTTGCGAGGATCTTAAATATTATGTATGACGGCTGACATCGATAAAAAATTCTTACAGCAAGCGATAGAGCTGGCAAAACAGGGGATAGAGGAGGGCGCAGGCGGTCCCTTTGGGTGTATTATAGTCAAGGACGGTGAGGTGGTGGGGAAGGGAGCCAATTTGGTGACGTCTACTAATGACCCTACTGCGCATGCGGAGGTGGTAGCTATACGGGATGCCTGCCGGCATCTGGGAGATTATCAGCTGACGGATTGTGATGTCTATGCTTCCTGTGAGCCCTGCCCGATGTGTTTGGGAGCGCTGTACTGGGCCAGGCCAAGACGGGTGATATACGCCAGTACGCGGGATGAAGCAGCAGCGGCTGGATTTGACGACGCCTTTATTTATCTGGAGATCAATGTTGCCGCCAGTGAAAGAAAGATACCTTTTGACCATCAGTCCCTGGTGGAGGCAGCTGCCTTGTTCGGGCTGTGGAAGGAGAAGGGGGATAAAACACTGTATTGATCACGGGTGATCTATCCGTAGCACCAGGCCCTTGAAGGTGCAGGCCCAACCGGTGGCGCCACCCACGAAGCTAATGCCAATGAAATAATCGTCGGAGATGAACCTGGCGCTGGTGGTCCATGTCTGACCTCCGTCGGTGGTCTTGTAAATGATCTTATCCGACTTGTAATACCCGGTGGTGGCGTTAAAGAATTTGACAACATTTATTTTTCCCCCCTTCGGATACACGCTGTTCCAGGAGACGCCGCCATCGGTGGTCTTTAACACGCCATTCTCCCATCCATAATATCCGGTCTGGCCGTCGATGAATTGCAGCGAGTTGTATGCGGGAGGGGCGTTGCTGGTGACAAAGATATTTTGCTGTACCTGTTGCCAGCTGACGGCGCTGTCCACTGTTTTTGAGAAGGTGGCATCTTCGCAGAACAAGAAGCCTTTACCCGGGTCTAAAAAATAGGTTGTATAAGCCACCGGGCTCCGGGAGGAGTGAAAGCCTTGTGTCCAGGTCTTGCCGGTGTCCGTTGTTTTATATAGTCCTGTATTGATGTCTCCATAATAGCCTGTGGAAGGGCTCGCAAAGAATTCGCTGCTGGCGTTATATGTGGGCAAGGTGCGTATCGCCCAGGTATTGCCACCATCTTGCGAGACCAGCAAATGGCTGAGACCTTGCGCGAAGCCATACGTATCCCCGACGAAGAACAGGTTGATCGCCTCGTCCTGGGAGTTAATATAAGTATTGGGGATCTTCGTCCAGGTCTTCCCACTGTCCTGGGATTTATACAGGTAGCCGTCTTGTACGGCAGTGAATCCCTGAGAAGGGGAGGTGAACCAAATATCGTTGATGCCACCGGGAATCGGAATGCGGCCGACCACTTTCCAGCTGCCAAGGGTATCCGTTGGCGTGCTGTTGGGCGGGGCGGGGGTTGGCCCGTTGCCGGATTTGCTACAGGAGAATAAGATAAAGGATAGGAGCAATAGCTGGATTGGTTTCATGGAAGGTCAGTTTTGGATAAAGATAGGGTGGGGCGGCTGGAAAAGCAATAGAAGACTCTCCGGTCAGAGGAAACTGGCGTAATTTTGAATGGATGAGTGCCCATATTTATATACCTGAAAATGAGCTGCGGGACAGCGTCGACTATATATGGTATCATGCCGAGGACGAGCTCAGCTGCCGATGCATGAGCATTCCATTTTTGCACCCTGAGATGCTTTTTAACCTGGGAGACGGCTTTCGGGTGGAGACAGGTGGTCGATCCTTCGACTATACCACGGCGGGGGCGTTGTCGGGGATCTATATGACGCCTGTGACAACCAGCGTCAGGGGAAGGCACCATGCCATGGGCGTTATCTTCAAGCCGGAGGGGCTTTGTCGTCTGTTCGGGTTGCCTGCCTGGCGGTTTGGGATGCCTGTGGGAATGCCGGAGATCATAGGGGTGGACACTATGCGGTGTTTGGAGGAAGAGCTTTTGGAAGACACGGCGCCGGCGGAAAAGATCCGGCGGCTGGAGAAGTTTTTGCTAAGGTTGGCACAGTTCCCCCGGATGCCTTCTGTCGTAGGGGACTTTTTGGAGGCCGTCCATACAGAACCTCTCCGGAAGGGCCGGATCAAAGCGTATGTACGTGACACTGGCCGTACACCGAAGCAATTCATACAGGCTTTTAAGAATGCCGTCGGCCATACACCACAGACTTATCTGCAGTTGGTGCAGGTGAATAAGTCCGTTGTTATGATAGCAAACTGTCCCGGGCTGAGCCTGACGGAAGTGGCCTATGAGCAGGGGTTTTATGACCAGGCGCATTTTATCCGCGTGTTCCGGAAGTTTTCGGGTATCACACCATTGCAATACAGGCGATCCTTGCTGTCCGGGCAAGCGCATACTGCATTTCCCAATACTATCTTCTACGAGGGAAATCCTGTACAATTTTATTGAGATCGTATGACCGTTATTTGTGAAAAAACATGCGGAAGATCACTTTGTTTTCTGCCCTGAGCCTGGATGGCTATGTGGCCAGGGTGGATGGGAATATCGACTGGCTTACTTCCTTTCCCAACCCGGAAAACCTGGATTTTGGATATGCAGAATTTATCAGGACGGTGGATACGACCTTAATGGGCAATAAGACCTATCAGCAGGTAATTTCCTTTGACATTCCCTTCCCTTACGCGGATAAGAAGAACTTTGTCTTCACGCGGTCAAAAGACTATGCGGATACGGAGTTTGTACAATTTGTTTCGGGAGACCCGGCCGGGTTTGTACACGATCTGAAACAGGGCGCCGGAGGGGATATCTGGTGTATTGGAGGAGGGCAGATCAATGGGTTGCTGATGGAGCATGACCTGATCGATGAACTGTATCTGCATATGATACCGGTGGTGCTGGGGGAAGGTATTCCGTTGTTCGATGGACCTCGTGCGGTGGAAAAGCAGTTTGTCCTGAAGGGAAGTCAGGCCTATTACAACAACATTTTGGAGTTGCGGTACGCAAAAAAAACTCACCCCTCGGGGTGAGTTTTGTATGGCCTATATTGGGGGGACTATTGTTTCATGGAGCTGGAGTAGACTTCCCAGGTGTCGCCGTTGCTGCGCAGGGTAACCTTGCTGTCGGCGCTTTCCAGGGAGACATAATAGCAGCTGTCGTTGTCGCCGCTGAGTTCGAACAGTTCAGTGATCCAGTAACCAGTATAGTTGTTCTTCAGGTTCATCTGCAGGTTTATGGGCAGCTGAGAGGATACGATGTTGCGGGTGACGGCTAACAATTCTCCATTCTCGGAGTAGTAAGCAAACATGACCACGTCGTTCATCTTAAAGGTTAGCTTGGTGAAGTTCTTGCGGACTTCGGTGCTGATGATCCGGGCGTTGTGGAAATCTTTCCTGAAAGAGGTCCTTACATCGCTGTTGATGGAGTCGGGGCTGGCGGCGAAGCTATAGCTGGCGCCTAAGGTCAATAACATTGCCATCGTGATGGCTACTTTTTTGCTTCCATTAAGAAGTTTCTGGCGGAGGTTGGTTGTCGTGTTCATAAAACTATTTTTTAAGATGTTGATTTTGGTGATTGTTGACATAACAAAGATAATGAACAAGGCAGGTACTTTACAATACATAGTACAGGGAATGGCATAATACCTGTTTAAGCGGTAGAAAAGGCAGGATGAGTTGCGGGATCGCCGGCTGGCTGGTCGGAAAAAGGGGGGAATGGCGGGTAGGTCTGGGGCGACTGGTCAGGATCGGATGGGGAAAACGGGGTGGATGGTGGCATCCAAATGACCAAAAAGGCCCATGGGGGGTGATTTTATATAGTCTACAGCTAGCTACTCCACCTTCAGGTATCCCTGCGAAGTCTGTAAACCTTCTTTGAACGAGTGTACACTCGTAATTGTTTTTCCCTTCTTTACAAGGCCTAGATTAGGGATATAACAGTCTCTTCCCAATTTGGCACTGTAAACATAGTTGTAAAAAGTCCAGAAAACGGCTGGTTTCATGACGACACCATAGAATTCAATTTCCGTTCCATCCGGGAATTCGATTTCATGAGCTGAACCGTACATAAAAAACCTGTGTGTTCCATCAATTGTGACGCGAGTGATGCTGCCTGTCAGGCATTTGCAAAGCTTTGCCTCTTCCTCAGCCTGCTCGCGATCCGCACCCACCGCAGCATTCCAGGAGCATCCGGCAAAAAATTCTACCCGGGTGTTCTTTTTCGCCTTTACGCCTCCATTTCCGCAAGGGAAAAAAGTAATATTGCTCTTCGCAATTACTCCACTCGTCACTATATAGCCTCCGCCCTGTTTTGGAAAAGTTTGGACTGAATTGCAATAAAACGGAATATTGTTGTATTCGCAAACCTTACCCAAGGGTTCTATCGCTTTTAGATCAGATTTTTGGACTACTTGACCTTTGGCGTCGAAGGCTACTTCATCGCCGCTAAAAAAAGTTTTGAAAATTCCATCCTTTCCTTTGAAATTGTAATCCGCAGCGATCGTCCCTTTAACAACTTGTCCTAGTCTGTTAAATTCGATGAATGCTCCATTTTTGAACGCAATATTCAACTGAGTTCCTTGGGGAGTGAACACGTTTGAGCCGACGCATGTTCCGGATACCACTTCACCTTTCTCGTTGCGTTTCAGCGTTTCATCCTTGTAAAAGGCTATATATCGTCCCGATCCAACGACCTTGGAAACTACTGTGGGTGATTGAGAGAAAGATAGGATCGGAAAAAAGACGAACACGAGGAGGCATCTAATCCCTGGATTCCAGCATGCTAGTGAGAACATAGCACAATTAGTTTTTTTACGGTTTTGGTGATATTGTCCTGGAAATTGGGTTCGGACCCGACCTTAGATAAGGCGAATATAAAGCGAGCATATTTCCTGACAAACATATATTTGTCTCTCAATTTGCCTAACTCATATGCGGGGGAAAGATTCATCTCCAGTTTAATCCACTGGAGCACCTGGTCAACCGAATGTTGGCCCCTGGCGGCGAATGCTTCTACAGAGTCAACGGATAAGATAACAGCTTGAGCATATTTGTCACCACCCGCCGCTATTTGAATAAATATTCCTTTGTCAGTATTGTCCCATGAGATGCCATTCGTATCGCATTGTGTTAAGTTAATAACAAAGGAGAATGGCGCATATTCGTAGGCAATATTTATCACCCCGAATTGCGGATCACATTCAACAGATTTAACTTCCAGTCCGAAAGCAAGCAGTTTGCTACTTAAGTAGTCGAATAGTTTCTTTTTCTGCGCTTCAACGGAAGAGGTTCTTGAAATTGCCGCATTCCTTTTTGTTTGAGCGGCCATTTGAAGAGAAAAGCTAAAAAGTAATACGAATAGCAAACACTTCGATAGAAGATGGTTTGGGGGCATATGAATTAGTTTATTCTAGGAGTTGATTGGAGAATCGCTTCAACAGGTCAAAACCAAACAAACTTGAGTTAGATTTACTTGACAAATAAAAGGATTAAAAGAATTGCATAAAATAGCCATTTCCGGCTATTTTTAGATGCCTCTGGGCCGGCTGCGTTCATGCATACATGCCAATGGCCTGTACCCTTAAAAAAAAGCCCCCCTTCCGGGAGGCGGTTGCCCTTATATATATGGAGTTATTATTGTTTCTGGGTCTTGGAGAATTCCTCCCATTTATCACCGACGGAGTGCAGGGTGACCTTGACATCCGCATTCTCGATCGTGACATAGTAGCAATCCTGCCCTTCTCCGGAAAGCTCGAAAAGGTCGGAGATCCAATAATTGTTATAGTCAGTCCTGAGATCGACCAGCAGGTTCATGGGTAGCTGCGTGGAGAGGATATTGCGAGTGACGGCCAGCAACTCCCCATTCTCTGAATAGTAGGCGAACATGATCATGTCATTCATCCTGAACGTAAGCTTGGTGTAGGTCTTGTGCGACTCTTTGCTTATGATCTGTGCATGGCGGAAGCTCTTTGAAAAAGCGACGCTGATCTCGTCATTGGATCCGAAAGGCTTGAAAGAAGGCAAGGAAGGCCTGGCGAAACTATAGCTGATGCCAAGGGTTAGAAAGAGCGCCATCGTGATGGCCGTGCGGCGGAGGTTAGTTATCTGTCTCATAAAATTATCTTTTTTAAGTGTTATCGTTTTTTTGTTCTTACCAGGCGTCCCTGGTATGCCAATACAGTTTCCAGCCGAGTGCCAACTTTTTTTCTTGCTTGAGAATCAGTTAATTGGAATTTTTGACGGGAAAGATGGTGTACGATCCTGATATGAACAGTGTACGGAAATGAGACGAAAACTGTCACGGGGGCCGCCTTTTCTGTATATTTCCCTTATGAAAAGAATTATCACCTCTCTGATCTGTCTTCTTTTTCTGGCCTGCCAGCATTCGTCCAATATTTCCATCGAAGGGACCTGGCGGCTGGTATCGGCAACCAATATCACCAGCGGCGTGTCTACCGTGACCGACTATACGGGAAAGACACGAATGATCAAGATCATCAATGGATCACATTTCGCCTTTTTAAAACACGATACAAATCTTCCCAAGGACTCGGCCAACCACTTCGATGCGGGTGGTGGCAGCTATACCCTCAAAGGCGATCAATATACCGAGCACCTCGACTTTTACAACGACAGGAACTGGGAAGGACAAACCTTCGCCTTTACGGTGAGCCTGCATGGGGATACGCTGGTCCAGCGTGGACAGGAGAAAGTGGAAGGGACAGGTGTCAACCGGGAGATTATCGAGCGTTATGTGCGGGAGGGCGAATCAAGTCACTGAAAAAAAGCTTGCATTGTAATTTCAGCATCGCTTAATTGACGTGTATGGTCATTGTCAAAAAGACCGTAGGTTGTAATAAATGTTAGAAACAGGGTCTTCTTTGTATCTGTTGTTTCCCGGAAGACCATTGCTCTTTTTTGAAGGTCGGCTGCATACTTTCTATCAATTACAAACGGCTTTTTGTTGAATTTCATTTCGCAAATATTAATACAGTGGTCAGCCCTGTCGATCAGCAGGTCTATCTGAGCACCGCTGTTCTTACCTCTTCCCGGTGTATACCAGGATGACTCTACAGACTGCACGCCACCTATTTGCAGTGCTTTCTTAATTTGAGCTATATGTTTCATACATATATTTTCGAAGGCATAGCCGCACCAGCTTATATATGTCTGTGTAGCCTGTAATCCAAGCCAGGTATCTTTTTCATAACTGTGGCCATCTCTCCGTTGCATGAACCTGAAATAAAACAAGGAAAATTCGTCTGCTAGGCGGTACAGACTGTCCTTTTCTTTCTTTTCAAATGGATAGGTCTTTTGGATAAAACCACTTTCTGTCAGCTCGTTCAGGATGGTTGTTATACTGCCGCCGGTGGATAATTTGCTTGTCTTTAAGATCTCCGATCTGGTAAGCCCTTTGCTTTTCCTGGAAAGGGCTTGTATAACTTCGATGTGTTTATTGGGGTTGTTGAACAAGGCAGCATAAAGGTTGCCGAATTCATTGGCTAATATGCCGTCCTTTGAAAAACAACATTTTTCGATGATCTGTCCTGCACTCAAGCCTCCCTCTACAGCCTTCAGGTAAGCGGGCACTCCACCCATTACCATATATAATTGAAGGATCTGATAATGATCCAGTTTAATATTTCTGTAACGCAGATATGTTTCCGTCTCTTTCAAATTGAACGGGAGAAGCCGTATACGCTGCGTTATGCGGTTGTGCAGCCCTCCCTTATTATTCACTACCTTATCGATGATCCAGGATGCAGCTGAGCCACAGATCACCACCAGGATATCACCACGCTGGGAGGCATGTATATTCCAAAAATAGCTGAATGCAGACAGAAAGCCGGATTTATGAGTGTCCAGCCAGGGAAGCTCATCAAAAAAGATCACCTTCTTACTGGCTCCCTTCAAGCCATCGAGACGTTCGCGCAAAATGCTAAATGCCTCCTGCCAGGTAGTTGGAGCAAGAAGCATCTTTTTCTCAGGGAAATACAGGTTCAGTTGCTCAGTAAAATTGATCAGCTGTTCCCGGGTCTTTCCATTGTACTGCCCGCTACATGAGAATGCGATATGTTTCTGATAATATGATTTTATAAGAAAGGTCTTGCCTATCCTTCGCCGGCCATAAATAGCCAATAACTCCGGATCCTGCGAGTGCAACAGCCTTTCGAGAATTTTGATCTCATTTTCGCGACCGATGATAGTGGTGTTCATAGTCAGGTTATTATTCGCCAAAAGTATGAAAAAAGAGATGGTTTTGGCGGATAATAAATTTATTATTAGCCAAAAGTGGTCTAAAAATACTGGTTTTGGCAACTAATACCTTCACGAATAAAGCCCACGAGCCGAGATCAAGGCATAACTTCCCTTTTATTCCCCCTGAAATCCGTGATCACTACGTTTTTTACATTTCCATTCACCGGGATTTTTCTCGAAGACTGCGAGAGATATGTAGAGCCATAGTATGCCTCCATATGTCTCTTCTGCCCATCGACATAAAAGACATCGATGGAAAAATCCCCGGGCTGTAGATCGATCCACTTGCGTACCGGCGGGGCCGCCAGATGCATCGTAACAAGGCTGTCCTGGTTCTGCGTAGCGACCCAGATGTCCTCATTACGCGCGGTGTGCAGCCGGGCCAGGCCTTTGGCGTCCCCTTTTGCATAGAAGCCGCTGGCGGGCAGGGGCCACGGCGTAAAGCCGCCCCGGCCATCGCCCTTCATATAAAGACCCATAAAGGCGTCATGCCGCCCGCTATAGGGTTCCATACCATAATCATTACCCACCATCAGCAGGTCGAGATCGCCATCACCGTCGATGTCGACGGCATCCATTCCGTAGACTGGCGCTATCTGCGCCTCGGCAGGCAGCGCGTGTATAGCAAACTTCCCATTACCCAGATTCTCGATATAACTGCTAGTCATATCCGTAGCCTGGAACATAAGGGCATTTTCCCGATCTTTTGGTTTCCAAAGATCATCGATGGTGGCCAGTCCATAAGACTTATAACTAGGGTAGCGTTTACGCATAGAGATCATCTGGCTGGCCATATCATCACGTGCCGTCATGGGGAAGAGCTTGCGGGCGCCGTCTTCCGCCCGCATATAGCAGAATACCATGGCGTCCAACAGCCCATTATCATCCAGGTCCTTTGCATAAACCACCATCGGCTCGGCAGGCGTGCCCTTATAATTGGAGTTAAGTCCCAGATTGCCGGCTATATAATCGATGTCGCCATCATTGTCAAAATCTCCCGCCACCAGGCTGTTCCACCAGCCTTTGTGACTGGCAATGCCCGTGGAGTCGCTGATATTGACGAGACCCTTACCGGTGTTCTTCAGAAAGGTAGGAGCCATCCACTCACCTGTGAGCACGAGGTCGGGTTTGCCATCCCCGTCAAAGTCGGACCAAAGAGCATCGGTGACCATGCCGATGTTCTGCAGCTCGGGACACCATCTTTTTGTCACGTCGAAAAAACTGCCGGAGTGGTTCTCCAACAGATAGGACTGCGGCGGGGTAGGATAGGCGCCAGAGGTCACGCGCCCCGCCACAAAAAGGTCGAGGTCCCCGTCCCCGTCGAAGTCGGCGGCCCGGACACAGCTGCCATTGGAGAACATTTTTGGCAGCGCATCGTAGTGAGGCGTAAACCTGCCCTGTCCGTCATTGAAATACAGTATATCCTGACTGGCGGGGCTACCGGGCGCCAGCTCGTAGCTGCCGCTGACCACATAAAGGTCGAGGTCCCCGTCACCATCCGCATCGAAGAACAGTACGCCCATATCCTCGCCGGGATGGCCTTCATCCAGCGGCAGGCGGGTGCTGTCGATGGTGAAATTCCCTTTCTCATCCTGCATAAAGAACATGCCTTTATGACCCGCAGCACCCCCGATATAAAAATCCTCATATCCATTCTTGTCTACATCACCCACGGCAATACCAGGCCCATACTGGCTCAGCTTGTGAGGGAGCGCAGGCTGGATATTGTAGTCGATGACGTCCTTCTCCTGGGGCTTGAAGTGAATACCATAATTGTCTGCTACGTTCCTGAACAGCGGCGAGGATGCATGATAATCGTAGGGTGCAATATAACCCGCGGCATCACGATAAGACACGGTAATGTTCTGGTCCACGGAGACATCCTTTAGCAGCTGTGTCCTGCCATCCGGCCAGCGTACCCGTATGCTGTCGATATGTGTTACGCCACCCAGCCCAAAATGCGCGCGGTAATCATCGGTAGACATATAGCCACGGCAGGGCTGGTGTTCATAAAACTGTTGCTTCCCGTGATCGTAATATACACGCATGGAGGATCCGATGCCGTCGAGGTTCTGTCCTACGCCGGTGAAGCTCGCGCTCAGCCAATGACTTTTTGCAGGACGTCCCGGCGTGTTCAGCGTATTCTCATAAACAAAGGCGGGCTCGTTGATATTGTTGATCACCAGGTCCAGGTCGCCGTCATTATCCAGGTCCGCATAAGCGCCCCCATTGGAGAAACTGGGATGCGTAAAACCCCAATCGGTACTGGTATTGGTGAATGTAAAGCCGCCGTTGTTCTTGAACGAATAACCCGGCAACCGCACGATCGGGAGGGAGTCTACCATCTTGAGATCATAATGTCCAAAACCTCCCTGTCCACTATTGTAAGCAACATAGTCGAGATCGGTGACGTCACGGGGGAGACCGTTGGTAACCACCAGATCGCGAAAGCCGTCATTGTCGAAGTCCGCAACGAGCGGGCACCAGCTCCAATCTGTCTCGTAGATGCCTGCCATGAACCCCACTTCGCTAAAGACGGGATGGCCATCCGGCGACATACCCCTGTTGAGCTGCAGCACATTTCGAATATACTGGTGCGTATAGCCGAAGCGCTGGCTGTTGAAATAGTTGTAATATTCGTTGCCGGCCAGCATTCTCTTTTTACGAAGGTTGTTCTCGGGAAGCATTTCCATCGAGACGATATCGGGCAGTCCATCGTTGTTGATGTCCACTACATCCGTACCCATGGCGTTCCAGCCCGTGTGATGAAAATACTCTCCGAGTCTGTCGGTAAATGTTCCATCACGATTGTTGATATAGAGCAGGTCATTGGACACGAAATCGTCGGCGATATATATATCGAGCCAGCCATCCCCGTTGAAGTCGGAGATACACCCTGCATGGCCCCATCCTTCTATCAGTATACCCGCCTCTTTGGTGACATTGGTAAAAGTGCCGTTGCCGTTGTTGCGATAGAGCCTGTCGTTGTTCAATGCGCTGCCATCCGTCAGTTTGGGTCGGAACCGGATAGGGGTCCTGGGGTCGTTGATCTGGTTTGTCACAATATACAGATCCAGGTCGCCATCGTGGTCGTAGTCGAAGAATATGCCTTGTGTGCTAAAGCCCGTGTCCGCAATGCCATAGGCCACCGCGGACTCCTTGAATGTGGGGATGCCGTTTTTGTCTACACCCTGGTTGATATAAAGCAGATTGGTCCGCAGACGGGCATCTTTTCGGAAGCTGGCGGATACATAGATATCCAGCCAGCCATCTCCATTGACATCGACGACGGAGACACCGGTGCACCATCTGCCGTCTCCCGTCACGCCGGCCCGGTCGGTGATGTCCTCGAACTTCATATGGCCTTTGTTCAGGTACAGCTTGCTGGAAACCATATTTCCCGATAAAAAGATGTCCTGTAGTCCATCGTGGTTGAAGTCCCCGATCCCGACACCGCCGCCATTGTAGATATTGGCCTGGTTGAGAATATTTAAAGAGTCGCTCTCGAAGATCTTGTTGGTAAAGTTGATCCCTGTGCGGGCAGGAGGAAGCAATTGGAAGAGGGTCTTGTTCTGCGCCGCCGCTTTGGGTTGGGACCAGGCCGAGGCCGTAAAGGCAAGCAATGCAAAAATTAATGCAAACGGCCGTAAAAGGAGGCGGGATTTCATATGGTTTTTGCTTCGTTTTGGTCATGCAAGATAGGAAAACCGTCAACCGTGCAATTTTTTGCATAAAAATTGAAACAAATCGACTATAAAATGATCGGATTTGGATAGGTAGCCAGGGTTTCCTGCGGTAAGTTGCCGCTGGAAAGAATGTAAACGTTTATGAAGAAGCTTGTCATCGCTCTCCTCCTTTTGACCCTGCTGCAAACAGGAGGGCACGCCCAGCAAATACACAAAGCCCCCGCCCCCCTTTTTCGCGATCCCATCTACGATGGTGCTGCCGATCCGGTAGTGGTCTACAACAGAGAAAAAAAACAATGGTGGATGTTCTATACACAGCGCCGGGCCAATGTCCAGTCTGCGGGTGTCGCCTTTTGCTATGGGACCAATATTGGAGTGGCGGTGACGGATGATCACGGGCAGTCCTGGTCATATCATGGCGCCCCGAAGCTGGAGTTCGAAGAAGGGGTGAATACCTTCTGGGCTCCCGACATTTTTTTCGATGAGGGAATTTACCATATGTTTGTCGCCTATATAAGAGGTGTGCGCAACAATTGGGGCGGCAAGGCGCACATCGTTCATTTTACCAGCAAAGACCTTTGGAACTGGACCTTTAAGGACTCATTAAAACTTATATCGGACAATGTCATCGACCCGACCTTCCTAAAGCTGCCGGATGGGAAATGGCATGTATGGTATAAAGACGACTATCACAGCATCACTATGACAGCGGAGAGCGGTGATCTTGTACATTGGCGGTCGGCTGAAAAACCCGCTATTGGCGGAGCGCCGCATGAGGGACCAAAGATATTCCAGTTCTCCGGCTGGTATTGGATGATCACGGATGAATGGCATGGTCAGCGGGTGTATCGCAGTAAGGACGCCATCACCTGGGAGAAACAGGGACTGGTGCTGGATAAGAATGGCGTGCGACCTGACGATTCACCCACGGGGGCGCATGCGGATGTCGTGGTAGTGGGAGATAAGAGCTATATTTTTTATTTTACACATCCGGGCAGAAAGACGCATGGTGAAGCCACCCTGGATAAGGACGGCGACTACCCTTATTCTGAGAAGCGAAGCTCGATACAGGTGGCCGAGCTCGTGTACAAAGACGGGACACTGGTGGCCGTAAGAGATGAACCGTTTGATTTTTGGCTGCCTGACCTCGAGGGCCAGTCGCTGCGGGCAGATGATCCGCAACTGATCCACCGGAGCATCAAGGAAGTGACGGATGTGATGGTACACGATATTTTTTCTCCCCCTGTAGCCAGCCGCATTTATGCATATATGACGGTGGCCGGCTATGAAGCAGCCCGTCAGGGTAATACCGCCTTTGCTTCTTTTGCGGGCACGTTGCACGCGTTGGACGCCGTGCCGGCGCCTGAGGCGGGAAAGAAATATGATTTTTCCCTGTCTGCCGTGGAGGCCGTGCTTAAAGTAGGCAAGACCCTGGTGATCTCGGAAGATCAGATAGAAGATTTCCGGGTGCGGCTGCTGGCGGATAGGAAGGCCATCCTGCCGGCAGATGTATATACCAACTCCGTGGAATATGGGGACAAGGTGGCGGCGCATGTCCTGGCCTGGGCCGGGAAGGACCATTACAAAGAGACAAGGGCGCTGGCAAAATATGATCCGGGGAACGACGCGGCAACCTGGAAACCTACTCCTCCCGCGTATATGAAGGCGGTGGAACCCCACTGGAGCAAGATGCGGACCTTTGTCATCGACTCCGCGCGGCAGTTCATACCTCATCCTCCCACTCCTTTTTCGCAAGAGAAGGGGAGCCCTTTTTACAAGGATGCGATGGAGGTGTATGAGGCGGGTCTTCAGCTGACGGAAGAACAGCGATGGATCGCGAATTTCTGGGATTGCAATCCTTTTAAGATGAATGTGAATGGCCATTTGATGTTTGCTACGAAGAAGATCTCGCCCGGCGGGCATTGGATCAATATTACGTCCGTGGCCTGTCAGAAGGCTGGCTCGGATGTGGTGCGGAGCCTGCAGGCGTATGCCTGGGTCTCTGTCGTCATCGCGGACGCTTTTATCAGCTGCTGGGATGAGAAGTACCGGAGCAACGCCATCCGGCCGGAGACCTATATCAACCAGTATATCAGCCAGGATTGGATGCCGTTGTTACAAACACCGCCGTTCCCGGAGTATACCAGCGGACATAGCGTTGTGTCCGCCTGTGCGGCCGTGGTGCTGACCCGGCTGTTCGGGGAGCATTTTGCCTTTGCGGACTCGACGGAGGTGGAGTTTGGGCTGCCGCCGAGGTCGTTTACGTCCTTTCAACATGCTGCGGAAGAGGCAGCTATCAGCCGATTCTACGGCGGGATACATTTCAAACCGGCCATTGCGTATGGATTGGAGGAGGGGCGGAAGATAGGGGAGTTCGTGGCCGCCAGGATGCATCCTTGATGGAATGACTACTTCCGCTACTGATTCAAGGCAGCCCGCTCGAAAATTGCCAGGCCCGCCTTGTTGATCAATAACATTTCCGCCTTGACTGCATCCTTTAATTTTTGAGGCAGGGGATGAAAGGTTTTGTCTACCTCTGTGGATCTGGCTTCATCCAGGTCGCTGTCCTGGTGCCGGATGGCTATCTTCTGACCTTTGTAATAAATGATGAACTTGACCCGATTGCCATTGATCTCGTCCATGGAATGTGACCCATAAACAATAATGGGGTCGATCAGGCCATCATTATCGAGATCCTGGAATTCGCAAAACTTTGTCCAGAACCAGATGGATATCTCTGAACCGTTTTTCAGGATGAAATCATTTATCTCCCATACTTTGGTGAATTTCCCATTGTCCAGCTTCAGGTCGATGGCCCTGATGGTATGATGAGCGGTGTCGGGCTCGCCTTCGGCATTCGTAGCGATCGAGTCGGTGCTTTCCGTCAGCACGCAAAAATATTGCCCGGACACGTCCGTGTATTTATACACACGGTAAATGGGGTAGTCGATCTTAAACGCTTTTTTTACCGAGTCGTTGACGATGGACAGCGCCTGGCTTCTGGTTAATATTTCACTTGCCGTCCTGGTTTGCGGGATCTCACTTGCCGTCTTGTTTTGCTGGGCGTGGAGGATAAAAGGACAGAATAAGGCTATCCAACGGAAGGCATTTGCGATAAGGGTTCTCGAGCGCATGTTCAGGATTTTAGGGTTTTCAGATTGCTATGGCGTTTGCTGTTTGGAGTGCATATACTCCGTAGGCGTCATGTTGAACTGTTTTTGAAAATTGCGGGCAAAGTTGCTTTGGGAGCTGAACCCTACCATGTCGGATATCTCATAGATGCGGTGTTCGCCGCTGGCCAGCAGCTCGGCCGCCCTTTTGAGGCGGGAGATATTGATGATCTCGATGGGGGATAGGTCGGAGAGGGCCTTTATTTTTCGGTACAGGGTGATACGGCTCATCATCATGATCTTTGCCAGTTTCTCCACATCCAGGTCTACGTCATCCATATTTTTCATGATGGTATCATGAAGCGTTTCCAGGAATTTCTCGTCACTGCGTGTGTGGGCCATACTTTTGATATGTACCAGGGGTGAGGAGGCAAAGAATTCCCGCACCATATTGCGATTTTTCAGGAGGCTGGAGATCTGGGCCAAAAGATGCTCTTTTGAGAATGGCTTTTCAATATAGGCGTCGGCTCCCAGCTCGAGCCCTTCCACTTTGGACTGGATGGTATTTTTGGCAGTGAGAAGGATGACCGGGATATGGGAATGGTCCACGGTAGACTTGATGACCCTGCACAACTCGAATCCATCCATCCCGGGCATCATGACATCACTCACCACCAGCTGCACGGCTTCGGCTTCCAGCACCTGCAGGGCCTCTTTTCCGTTGGCTGCTTTCAGGATGGAGTAACGGCTGTTGAGTATTCGCTCCAGGAACTCCAGTATCTCCTCTTCATCGTCGACTAATAAGATCAATGGCAACATAAGGGTTCAATTTTATGGGTTGGGCAAAACAAGCACAAATTTATTCATGCCCGGCCAATTATCGTCCAGGAAAAGCTGTCCTTTATGCAGCTCCACCAGCGAGCGGGCCAGGGCAAGTCCGATGCCGGTGCCTTTTTGCCGCATGGTTTCCTTGAGTCTGTAAAAAGGCTCGAATATACGTTCTTTCATTTCCGCGGGTATGATGGGGCCGTCGTTGGCAATCTCGATGACAATATCCGCCTCTTCCGACCGCGGGGGGAGCAGCCTGACATGGATCTGTTCGTGCCCATATTTTACTGCATTGCTGAATAGGTTGCTGAATATCTTGTTGAGCGCTTCTTCATCGGCCATGGCATAGACGTCCGACACAGGATGTTCGAAATGATAGTGAAGGTTCTTCTTTTTAGCCAGGGCCTGGAAGCTGAGCCAGGTCTCCTGTAGCACGGCTGTAATATTGACCCGGGAGAAGTCGAGGCTGAACCCCTTGGTCTCCGTCTGCCGGAAATCCAGGATCTGTGTGACGAGGGCGATCAGCCGATTGGTATTGCGCTCCATGGTGATGACGTCCTCTTTTATCTCCGGCAGCTCTTCTATTTTTTCTTTTAAATTCTCCGCGGGACCTTTTATCAAGGTCAGCGGAGTGCGAATTTCATGAGCGATGTTGGTGAAGAAGTCGATCTTAGCCTCGTATATTTCTTTTTCCTTTTTGATTTCCGTACGCCGGTGGTAGCTGCGGACGATGTACCAGACGAGGAAAATGAGCAGCAGGGCATATAACAGATAGGCCCAGGTGGTGGCCCAGAAGGGGGGAAGGACTTCTACGGCCAGTTCCTTGACCTGGTGACCCCAGTGGCCGCCTACCGCTGCTTTTAGCATAAAGGTATAGCGACCGGGGGCGAGCTTGGTAAAATAAGCTTTCCGATTGGTCGGGATACGGGTCCATGTTTTGTCGAGGCCCTGCATGAAATAGCTGTATTCCGTCCTTTCAGGCGAGGCATAGCTCAGCGCGGCGAAGTCGATGCTGAAGGAGGACTGGTCATAGGGGAGGGTGATCTTGTCCGTATAGAGGATCGACTTTTTCAGTGGTGAGCTGTCAGGGTTGATCTTCAGCTCGACATTGTCGACCTGGAAGCCCGTGATATAAATGGCAGGCTCGAAGTCAGGGGTGATCAGGTCATTGGGATGAAAGGTGATCATGCCCCTCACACTGCCGAAATAGAGCCGTCCGTCCTTGTCCTTGAATCCCGAGTTATAATTGAACTGATCGTTGAGCAGGCCGTTGGCCCTGGTATATATATTGATAGTAGAGCTGTCTTTATGGATATTGACCAGTCCCTTGGAGGTGGTCACCCAATAGTTGTTGTTATTGTCCTGTATGAGTCTAAAAATGAAGTTGGTGGGCATTCCGTTGGCCGTAGTGAAAGAGAAGAATGTCTTTCTGTCGGGGCCCAGCCTACAGAGCCCTCCCCCTTCGGTGGAGAACCATATATTATGGTCGTTGTCCTCTGCGATGGCATTGATGATGGGGGAGGAGAGCCCTTTGCCGTCGGTGGCATTCCCTTCGAGATGGCCTGTGCGTCCTGTCCTGGGATCCAGATAAAAAACGCCGGCGTTGTGGGTGCCCAGCCAGAGCACGCCATCATGGTCCTCCATTATAATGGCGACAAAAATATTGAGCGGGATGCCGGCCAGGGGAGTGAAGTCATTGGTCTTTTCGTTGTACCAGTACGCGCCCACCGAAGAGCCCAGCACTATTTTGCCCGTGGAGGTCCTTGTGAGGGTGAGGACGAAATTGCTTTTCAGATCGCCCGGGCGTGGCCCCGCATTATAATGACGTATGACCTTACCCGTTCTTACATCCATGACGTCCAGTCCGTGTTCGAAAGTGCCGACCCACAATTCATTGCCGGTGGAGAGGAGCCCATGTATATTGGTATAGGCGATATCTTTTGGGGAGCCGGATGGCATAAAATGCCTGATGAAGCCAGTCTTGCTATCGAGCTTATTCAGCCCGGCGTCCTCGGTGCCTATCCATATATTATTATAGGGGTCCTGGCATATCTCGCGGACGGCGCTGCCGCTGATGGAACTGGAACTGTTGTCCGGATAGCACTTTTCGAAGATGGTCTTCGAGTAATAGTTGACGCCTCCAAAGTAGGTGCCAGCCCATACACCCCCCTCGGAATCCTTACAAAGGGAATAGACGGCATTGTCGGAAAGGGAGTAGGGATCGAGGAATTTCTTTCGGATGTTGGTGACCTTGCCCGTATTGGTATTGATAATGTATATGCCCGACTCGGTCGCCACCCAGAATTCGTCGGCAGAGTACTGCAATATATCCCGGACATAAATGGTAGACCCGTCGGGATTGTAGGTGAGTATATCCTTGTACTGTCCCGTGGTGGCGTCAAAGCTCTTCAATCCCTGGTCGTTGGTGGCGATGAGGAAGAGGTTATTACCTGCATAGTGTATACGCTGCATCCAGCGGGACGTTGGCGTACGAGAGTGGGAGAACATGTCGAAAGAGGTGAAGTCTTCCGTATCTTCATTGTATCTCCATATACGACCGTTGTTGTCGCAGAACCAAATCCCGCCTTTCTCCGTCTTGCAGATGCAGGTGGCATAAAAATATTTTGTTTCGGGGAAGTGTTTGAGCTGTCGGGTGGTAAGATTATACCGGTAGACATTGTTGAGACAGAGGAACCAGAGATTGCCCTTATCGTCCGTCTGTATCCAGTTGATCTCTACCAGCGAGTCGATGACCCGGACCAGTTTCTCCTTTTCCTGGTCGAATCTGAAGAGGCCGTTCTGCCCGCCCGACCAGAGCGTGCCATTGTGATCGCTGAAGAGGCAGTAGACCATGTCGCTGCCCATGGAGCCCTCGCTGCCCGTATGCGTGAACAGCTTGAAATGGTACCCGTCAAATCTGTTGAGCCCTGCTTTTGTGCCGAACCAGAGAAAGCCATTTTTATCCTGTGTAGTGCAGAAGACCGTGCTGTTGGAGAGACCGTTCTCTACCTGGAAATGCCTGAAGTAGTAGGGTTGTGCCGTTGCCCTGCAGAGGCAGATAATGACCAGAAGGGTTGATATGGGGATGTATTTCGAATGTAACATTTTGCAAAAATTATGATACGGAGTGAATCAGCAGCCTCATATATAACTTCTACTTTCGGCAAAGGATAAAAATAGTCATTTGGACTGAAAAAATCCTTGTAAACGTTTGCAGCCTCACACACACATTGGTGTCGGAGCGGCTATTTATTTAAAAAACCAACAATTAATTGCTGTATGAAATTCCCTCGTAGGTATTTTCTGCGCGAATTCTTCCCCCCCGGGACCCTCAAAAAAGGAAGGTTGCTACTCAGTTGCCTCCTTCTTGTAATTTTTACGAGTCCCGTCTTTTCTCAAGGTAAGGCCAAGATTACTGTTACTGGAACCGTAAAAGACAGCACCGGAAAGGGCATCGCCCAGGTGACGGTCACAGAGAACGGCACCAACAATGCAACTTTTACAGATGCCAATGGTAAGTTCACCATAAAGGTGAACAGTACGGGTTCTGTATTGGCATTTAGTTCTGTAGGCTACACTCCTGTTCAGCAGGCGGTAGGAACTTCTACGGACATCTCCATATCGATGACCAGGAATGCCAGCGACCTCTCGGACGTGGTGGTCGTAGGTTATGGTACGAAGAGGAAGGAGTCCATTACAGCGGCTATCGCCACGGTGACATCCAAGGACATCGACCGGGTGCATGGCGGCAGTACGGTAAGTACTACGTTGGCCGGTAAGCTGCCGGGTGTCACATTCCGCCAGGCGGAAGGCCGTCCGGGCGCCAGCGCGAGTATCCAGATCCGTAATTTCGGACCTGCGCTGTATGTGATCGATGGTGTACAACAAGATGAGGGCCAGTTCAACAACCTGGCGCCTAATGATGTGGAGAGCATCACCGTACTGAAGGACGGTTCCGCAGCCATTTACGGGGTACGTGCCGGTAATGGTGTCGTGGTCGTAACGACAAAAAAAGGCTCCACCGGCAGGAACACTATCAATGTGGATGCTTACAATGGGTGGCAGAGCTTTTTCAGGTTCCCCAAGGTATTGAACAATACATATGAATATCTCTATTACAAGGCGGATGCGGAAATGAACAGGTTTGGCAGCACGAGCACGACACAGGCAGTGCTGGACGAAGCCAAGAAAGGGCAGGGGCAATACAGGAGCTTCGACTGGAGGAAATATGTGATGGGCAATAACGGCGCCCCGCTGAACTCCGTCAACGTCAATATCAATGGTGGTAACGACAAGGTAAACTATTATGTATCGGGTACGAACCTGTATCAGAACTCTGTATTAGGAAAGGAATATAATTTCAACCGTACGAATATCCAGTCCAACGTGACAGCGAAACTGTCTACCGGACTCAAGGTAGGCTTTGATATCAATGGCCGCGTGGAGACCAGGCAGAACCCCGGTGTTCCCGGTGGGGACGACTACTGGTTGGCTCGCCTGGCTGTATTGCGCAATACGCCGATGGAAAGGCCGTATGCCAATGACAATCCATTGTATCTGAATGACCTTGGCCCCCACCTGGAGTCCAACTACGCCTTCCTGAACAATAAGCTGTCCGGGCATTTGCGCGGCGACTGGCGTGTGATCCAGACGAATTTCCACATCGACTACGATATTCCGGGTATAAAAGGGTTATCGGTAAGGGCGTTGGGTTCCTATTATTTTGCCGACTACCTGCTGAACAACCAGGAGTATACGTATAAAGCCTATACCTATGTGGACAGCAACAATACGTACAAGGTCACGGGCGGCAGTACGAATCCCTGGCGTGAAAGAGAGCAGATCAAGAATATCAATACGGACATTCAGCTGCAAGCCAACTATTCGAATACATTCGGCAAACACACCATTGGCGCTACGGTTGTGGCGGAGAGGATCAATAACCACCACCTGCGCAACTGGCTGCATGCTTCGCCGCAGTCCAATTATTTGCCACTGGTGACCTTTTCAATCATGGACAGGTACGAAGATGCCGACCAGACACAGACCAGGACTGGCTATATAGGACGCTTCACTTATAGCTACGCCAACAAGTATTTCTTCGAAGCTTCTGCCAGAAGGGATGCTTCCTATCTGTTCGCGCCCGGCTACCGCGTGGGTTATTTCCCTGGCTTCTCCGCAGGCTGGAAAATTACCGAGGAATCCTGGTTCAAGGACCTGCTGAATAACGATTACCATATATTGTCGGACCTGAAGCTGAGAGGTTCTTATGGTATCCTGGGAGATGACAGGGCGCTGAACAGCACCGATCCCATCCTCCCCGATTTCACCTATTTACAAGGGTATAACTACGGTACTGACAATGGTGGCGGCTTGTTGACCCCGGCGATCCTGAATGGCGCTACCGTTACTGCCAGCCGCGATAGGGGAGCGCCCTATACTACCATATCCTGGATGAAGGATAAGGTTACGGACGTAGGTATGGACTTTAGCTTCCTGAATGGCCGTCTGACCGGCACGTTCGACTGGTTCTACCGCAAACGTACAGGCATTCCCGGAGGCAAGAACGATGTAGTCGTACCAATAGAGCTTGGTTATAACCTACCGGCGTATAATGTCAGATCGGATGCGCAATATGGCACGGAAGGATCATTGACCTATAACGGAAGGATACGCCAGGTAGGCTTTACTATCACCGGCAACATGAGCTTCACCCGTAACAAATGGCTGCATGATTATAACCCTGTGTTCAATAATTCGATGGATCAATACTATAACTCAAGGGAAAACCGGTTCACCAATAAAAGCTGGGGATATATCTGCATCGGTCAGTTCACTTCTCAGGCCCAGATCAACAGCTACAAGGTGGACATCGATGGGTTTGGTAACAAGACCCTGCTGCCCGGCGACCTGATCTATCAGGATGTGAATGGGGACGGGAAGATCGATGGCCTGGATATGCGTCCCATCGGATACAATTATGGCTCGCAACCCCAGGTCAACTTCGGCTTTAGCATTGCCCTCAACTACAAGGGTGTCGACTTCCATGCCGACTTCTCCGGTGCATCAGGCTATACATGGTACCAGAACTGGGAACAGCGCTGGGCATTTCAGAACAATGGCAACATGAACGCTATTTTCAAGGACAGGTGGCATCATCAGGATATCTTTGATCCGAACAGCCCCTGGGTGCCTGGTAAATATCCCGCGAACAGATACAATGTGGGCACCTCGCACAGCAACTATGGGACACAGTCTACTTTCTGGCTGCACAATGTAACGGCCTTCAGAGCCAGGACGATAGAAGTAGGATATTCGCTTCCTCCGTCCATTATAAGAAAGGCCAGGATGCAGCGGTGCAGGCTCTATGCGAATGTGTACAATGCCTTCTCGATAGACAACCTGGCGAAGTACAATGTTGACCCTGAAACCATCGACGACAATGGTCTCCAGTTCCCGCAGAACAGGGTGATCAATGTCGGTATCAATCTTTCCTTATAAAAAAAGTCAGAATGAAAAAGATATTATCGATAACAACTATCACCACCGCCCTGGTCCTTGGTTTGGCAGGTTGTAAGAAGGATAGTGAATTCCTGGATGTGAAGCCAACTACCTTTTTGACCACCGACCAGGTATTTTCCGATCCAAACCTGGTCCTGACCGTGCTGGCGGACCTGTATAACAGACAAGAAGATTTTGCCAGCCTGGACGGTAACAGTCTCGACGGAGCGGGATGGAGGACATTTGCGGATTTCAGCGAAAGCTTCCCCTCCGAGAACGGAAGCTCCTTTCTCGTACAACGCACCGGCTGGGGTTATGGCCAGTGGGGCATCGACTGGGGTACTGCCTTCACCTATATCCGTGAGGTGAATCTTTTCCTCGAGCGGGACAGCGCCAGTACGCAGCTGGCCGATGCAGACAAGAAGCGATTTTATGCAGAAGGTCGTTTTCTGAGGGCCATGTATTATTTCGAGCTGGCGAAGCGATATGGCGGTGTGCCCCTGATCACGCATTCGCTGACCCTGCCTGGGAATACGAAGGACATCGGCTCTATCCAGTTCCCCCGTGCAAAGGAGTCCGATATCTATGATTTTGTGATCAGCGAGGCCGAAGCCATCAAGAGTGATCTGCCGGCCGATCCGGCTACCAAGTCCAGGGCCAGCAGAGCTGCTGCCGTAGCGATGGAATGCCGGGCTGCCTTGTATGCAGCGTCTATCGCCAAGTATGGCGCCACCACTCCGGCCGTATCGTTGCCCGGAGGGGAAGTAGGTATCGATGCATCCAAGGCCAATGGTTATTACACCAAGGCGTTGAATGCGGCCAAGGAGATCATTGCAGGTACGGATGGGAACTACGGCCTGTATAATAATGGCGGCAATCTCTCCGACAACTATGCCAACCTGTTCCTGGACAAGGCCAGTATCGAGACCATCTATTTTGAGGATTTCAAGACGGGTGGTAAGACGCATGGCTTTACGACAAATGATCAGCCGTATTCGCTGTCGGATGAGGGTGGTGATGCCGGGCGTCTCGATCCTTCTTTGAACCTGGTAGAACAATATGAAAAACTGGACAATAGCTTTGCTCCGCTGGCGACAGTGGATGGAAGCAACAAACCTGTCTATTACACCAACCTGCAGGATATATTCGCCGGCAGGGATGCACGTCTGGCGGGTACTGTATTATTGCCCGACGGTCTGTTCAAAGGCAAGAAGGTAGATATATGGGCTGGCTATGTGCTTGCCGACGGTACACTTTTCAGCAGTGATGAGGCCGGTCATACCAAGGCATTGCCTGGAACGACCACACCCGTACAGGTAGTAGGTATCGATGGTCCTGTAAATGGCCTGGAGCTGAGGACGCAAACGGGATTCTATATCCGTAAATATTTAGACCCTACGACTGGTTCCGGCAGACGTGGTCAGGGTAGCACGGTGGCCTTTATACGGTACCGCTATGCCGAGGTGCTCCTGAATGCGGCCGAGGCTTCGTTCGAGCTGGGACATCCGGATGATGCCGCCACATATATGAACCAGGTACGTGCGCGTGCCGGATTGACGACACCGCTGGCGGCGGGGGATATTACGTTCGACCGTATCGTACATGAGCGGAGGATCGAACTGGCTTTCGAAGGACATATCCTATTCGACATGAAACGCTGGAGGCTGGCGCACCAGGTTTGGGACGGCGCTCCTACGACCCTGGCAGATGTGAAGTCCAATCTTGGGGTAGCCGATGCGCATAGCACACAGCCCTGGGGACTGTGGCCATACAAGGTGTATAACCCGGCCGATCCCACCACCAATGGCAAATGGATCTTCAAGGAGACGCTGCCTGCACTGGCCACCGGTTATAATAAATTCCTGTTCGGGAACTATTATTCTCAGATCAGTGATAATGTTATTGCTGCCAATCCCAAGCTGGTACGGCAACCGAACCAATAATGTCTTAAAAATTGAAACATGAAAATGTCTTATAAATATTTTTTAGGTGTCCTGGCCCTTGCGTCGGCAGTAGCCTGCAAGAAGGACAACTATTCTGCTCCGAGCTCCCTATTAACCGGCCACCTGATTTATAACAGCGATACGATACAGGTAGAAAGGAACCAGGTACCCTTTCAGATCTACCAGTATGGGTTTGGAAAGGTGGCGCCCATCGGCTCGACATTCGCACAGGATGGAAGCTATTCTCAAGTGCTTTTCAATGGAACGTATAAGATCATCATCCCCAATGGGCAGGGACCTTTTTTGTGGAAGCAGACAGCCGCCGGCAATCCGGATACGGTCACTGTCGACCTGAAGGGGAACCAGACGGTGAATCTGCAGGTGACGCCTTATTACATGATCCGTAGTGCCAGTATCACCGTTAGTGGCGGTACGGCATCGGCCACCTGCAAACTGGAAAAGATCATTACGGATGCCAATGCGAAGAATGTGGAGAGAGTGAGTCTTTACATCAATAAGAGCCAGTTTGCTTCCGGCGGGGACAATATCGCCAAGGTGGACCTGGCAGCCGCGAATATCACGGATATAAATAATATTTCGCTGAGCGTGGCTGTTCCTTCGATGACACCGACGCAAAATTATATTTATGCGCGGGTAGGATTGAAGATCGCCGGATTGGAGGACATGATCTTTTCGCCGTTGCAGAAGATATCTTTTTGACGGGAACTGTAGGTTTTGTCCGAGGGACACCAGGAACCGATTTCAGCGGTTCGTCCAGGACCGGAGATCCCGACCGAGGAGGAGCGTGGCGAAGCAGCTCCGACGAAGGCCTCAGACATTAGCGGCTTGCGGGAATTGGGCTATTTTTTGCCGAAGACCAATTCCCGCACAATTTAGAGTAACTTTAGTAAGGCAGGTAGTTCAATTCGTATAATTGCCAGTGGGGCGGGGATGCCCGCCCCCTTTTATTGTCGATGGAGTCAAAATGTTTATGGTGAAAAAAATCGGGGTCCTTATTATTTCCAGCTGGGTATCGGTGTCTTCTTATGCCCAGATGAAGGCGACGGCCCAGGTTCGGGCGGAGCTGATCCAGCACGTCGCGGCTACAACAGATAACAAGTGGTATACGGGCAATCGCGCTCCCTTACTTCGGGCGCCGTTCAGCAAGCTGCCGGTGACCGCCTTTCAGCCGGGAGGCTGGTTGAGGAGACAGCTGGAGCTACAGCGGGAGGGTCTTACCGGTCACCTGGGTGAGATCAGCATCTGGCTCACGAAGAAAGATAATGCCTGGCTGACAAAGGATGGGAAGGGAAAGTATGGATGGGAGGAATTGCCTTACTGGCTGAAGGGATATGCGAATATCGGGTATATGCTCCGCGACTCCGCCATGATCAAAGAGTCTTTGTTCTGGATCAATACCGTGCTGAGCAATCAACGCCCCGACGGAGATTTCGGCCCTGCCGTGCTGCGAAATGGCAACAGGGACCTATGGACGAACATGCCTATGTTGTGGTGCCTGCAATCTTATTATGAGTATTCCCATGACCCTCGTGTACTGAAATTTATGAGTAAGTATTTTCGGTGGGAATTGTCCATTGATGATCTGCATTTCCTGGAAGATTATTGGGAAAACAGCAGGGGAGGAGATAATATGCTGACCGTGTACTGGCTGTACAACCATACCGGGGAGCCCTGGCTGCTGGACCTCGCAACGAAGATAGATCGTAATACAGCCAACTGGCGTCAGAAAAATAATTTACCCAACTGGCATAATGTAAATATCGCCCAGTGTTTCCGGGAGCCTGCCACCTATTATTTACAGAGCCATAAACAAGAGGACCTGGATGCTACCTATAATGATTTTGCTCTTATAAGAAATATTTATGGACAGGCGCCCGGCGGTATGTTCGGGGCCGACGAGAACGCCCGGAAGGGATATGACGACCCGCGTCAGGCGGTGGAGACCTGTGGCATGGTAGAACAGATGACCTCGGATCAGTTCCTGCTGCAGATGACGGGAGACACCAAATGGGCCGAGAACTGCGAGGATGTCGCGTTCAATACTTTCCCTGCCGCATTTATGCCCGACTACCGCAGTCTGCGTTATCTCACCGCGCCAAATATGGTTGTCAGCGACAGCCGGAACCACGCGCCGGGTATTGCCAACGAGGGGCCTTTTCTGATGATGAACCCTTTCAGCAGCCGTTGCTGTCAGCACAATCATGCGGCCGGATGGGTCTATTATGCGGAGAATGCCTGGATGGCCACGGCCGACAATGGCCTGGTTGCACAACTGTATGTAGAAGGAAAGATAACTGGAAAAGTAGGGGCCGCCGGACAGACGGTGTCGATAGCGGAAAAGACACATTATCCTTTTGACGAGACCGTCGAGTTTACGGTGATGACAAAGACCGCGTCCAACTTCCCCTTGTATCTGCGTGTACCCGGATGGTGTACGGGAGCGCAGGTGGAAGTTAATGGCAAGGCCGCCCAGTTCAGCGGTGACGGAGCTTATATCTGGCTGTCCAACGTATGGAAGAACGGCGATAAGATAAAGCTGACCTTGCCGATGGCGTTGAAGCTGCGGACCTGGGACAGGAATAAAAATAGTGTCAGCATCAGCTATGGACCGCTGGGATTCTCTTTAAAGATAGATGAAAAATATAACCGGAAGGACAGCCGGGCAACTGCCCAGGGTGATGCGGGCTGGCAACAAAATGCGGATGAAAGTGCATGGCCTTCTTTCGAGATACTGCCCGCCTCCGACTGGAACTATGGATTGGCGCTCGACCCATCGGGCGATCTTGCCAGATCCTTTACGGTAGTCAGGAGACCATGGCCTGCCGACAATAATCCCTTTACCAATGCGGCCGCTCCTATCATCCTGGAGGCGAAGGGCCGGCAGATACCTTCCTGGACCGTCGATCAATACGGGCTTTGCGGCGTATTGCCACAGAGTCCTGTCGAGACCGGCGAGCCGTTGAAAGAATTGACGCTGGTGCCGATGGGTGGGGCTCGTCTGCGGATATCGGCCTTTCCGGTGGTGGAGGCTTCTGCCGGGCCAGCCGGCGACGGACATGGGGCAGGTACTTATACGAATCCGTTACTGCCTTCGGGGCCCGATCCCTACAGCTGTTATAAGGATGGATATTATTATTACACTCATACGATGGGCGATCGTCTGGAGCTCTGGAAGACAAAAGATATCACCGACCTCCGGCATGCCGAGCACAAGGTCATTTATACTCCTCCCGCCGGCAAGGAATATTCCCGGGACCTGTGGGCGCCGGAGGTGATGTTCCTGGATGGGAAGTGGTACGCGTACTACGCGGCGGATGACGGGCATAATAAGACGCACCGGCTGTATGTGCTGGAATGCGACTCGCCCGACCCCATGACGGGCGAGTGGGTCTTTAAAGGCAAGATCACCGACGCCACTGACAAATGGGCGATAGATGGGGACGTTTTCAAATATAAGGGACGGCTATATATGGTATGGTCGGGATGGGAAGGGGATCAGAATGGCGAGCAGGATATATATATTGCCCGGATGAAGGATCCTTTGACTATCGAGAGTCCGCGGGTGAAGATCGGCGGCCCGGACTATGGCTGGGAGAAGATAGGGGATATAAAAAACCCCAAGGACGATCCGCCACATATCAATGTCAACGAGGGGCCACAGGGGCTGGTACATGGCGATGATCTCTTTGTCATTTATTCTGCCAGCGCCTGCTGGACGGATGATTATGCGCTGGGTATGCTGCGTTATACGGGGAAGGGAGATATCCTGGACCCTGGATCATGGAAGAAGTCGGAGAGTCCCGTTTTCAGACAATCCCCGGCCAACAAGGTATATGCCACCGGGCACAACTCCTTTTTTCTTTCGCCGGATGGGAAGGAGAATTGGATACTGTATCATGCAAATGCGCAGCCTGGTCAGGGCTGTGGAAATACACGGGCTCCCAGGGCGCAGAAGTTTACCTGGAATGCGCAGGGCGAGCCCGTCTTTGGCGAGCCGGTAAAGGATGGCGAGGCATTGCCTGTGCCTTCGAGATAAAAATTTGCCGGCCCGGGGCCGTGGACACGGCCCGGGTCGGAGCAGAAGAAACTGGCCCGTGAGGGCATGAGATAACTAAAAACAAATGCAATTCGGATGAAAAAAACTTGTATTCTGACGGTCTTGTTCTTTATGGTCACTTTGGTAAGGGCCCAGGATTTCCGCGCCCCGGCTTATCCTCTCATCACACATGATCCTTATTTCAGTATCTGGTCCACTTCGGACCGTCTTACCGCCTCACCCACCAAACACTGGACCGGCACAGAACAGCCGTTGCTGGGTATCGTGAAAGTGGATGGGCTCACCTATAGATTCCTGGGGGCGGAAGATATGGGGTATAAGACCGTACTCCCCGCGGCGGATGAGAAGGCATATGAAATGGCGTATACGGAGTCGGCCCCTGCCGGGGACTGGAAAACCGCGGACTTTAGCGACGGCAGTTGGAAGAGAGGCAAAGCGCCTTTTAGCGATAATGAGAGTGCGGCAGGTACGCTGTGGAAGTCGAAAGACCTCTGGGTGCGCAGGACCTTCAATATTGCAGGACGCCGTTCCCAGCCATTGTTCCTGAAATTGCAGCATGACGACAATGTGGAAGTATATCTCAATGGAACGTTGATCTATCAGCGCGAGGGATGGACCGGCAAATTCATCTATATCCCCCTGGAAGGCGAGAAGAAAGAAGCTTTGAAGACAGGCAGCAATGTGCTGGCCATACATGTCGCCAATACGGCGGGTGGGGCATGGCTCGATGCGGGTATTGTAGAAAAGATAGTAGACCCTACTGCCGTGGCCGTGAAAGAGGCTGAACAGAAAAGTGTCACCATCCAGGCGACACAGACAAAATATGCTTTCAACTGTGGCAAGATAGACCTTTCGCTGACCTTTACATCCCCTCTGCTGCCCAACGATCTGGATCAATTGTCCAGACCCGTATCGTATGTGTCGGTGAGCGTGCAATCTAATGATGGCGCCAAACACAACGTACAGGTATATTTCGGAGCATCCACGGACATCGCCGTCAATACCCCTGCGCAGCCGGTCCGTGCGGACAAGTATACGGCGGAGGGTCTTGCCATCCTGAAAGCGGGCACCATCGAGCAGCCTGTGTTGAAGAAGAAAGGAGACGATCTTCGTATCGACTGGGGGTATATGTATGTTGCCGCGGCTGGAAAAAATATCACTCAATCTATTTCAACGGCAGTGTCGCCCGCCAGTTTTTTTGCGGGTGCGGGCTCTGCACCCAGCCAGCAAGGGAAGCATCTTTGGCTGAATACCGTAGCCAACCTTGGACAGGTGGGCGGCGCAGCAAAGGAGCAGGTATTCCTTGTCGGCTATGATGATATCTATGCCATACAATATTTTCACCAGGACCTCCGGGCCTGGTGGAGGGATAAGCCGGGAGCCAGCATCGAGAAGGAACTGGCGGCCGCCTCGACTGGCTATGGAGATGTAATAAAGAAATGCGTATCTTTTAATCAGCAATTGTACTCGGATGCCCTGAAGGCGGGTGGTGAGAAATATGCCCGGCTTTGTGAGCTGACCTATCGTCAAAGCGTGGCGGCGCACAAGCTGCTGAAGAGCCCGCAGGGCGAGCTCCTTTTCCTTTCCAAGGAGAACTTCAGCAACGGCTCCATCAATACGGTGGATGTCACTTATCCTTCCGCGCCTTTGTTCCTTGTATATAATCCTGACCTGCTGAAAGGGATGTTGAATGGCGTCTTTTATTTCAGCGAGAGCGGCAAATGGACAAAACCTTTTGCGGCGCATGATCTGGGTACCTATCCCCTGGCCAATGGTCAGACATACGGAGAGGGCATGCCGGTGGAAGAGTCCGGCAATATGATCATTCTCACGGCTGCCATCGGAAAGATAGAGGGCAATGCAGATTTTGCGAAAAAGCATTGGCAGACACTGAGCACCTGGGCCGACTATCTGGCCAAGAATGGTTTTGACCCGGCCAATCAGCTATGTACGGATGACTTCGCGGGGCATCTTGCCCGGAATGCCAACCTTTCCGTCAAGGCCATCGTAGCATTGGGCGGCTATGCCCAGCTGGCGGCTCAGATGGGGCTGAAGGATACGGCAGATAGATATAGCGCAATGGCAAAGGATATGGCTACAAAATGGGCGGGTATGGCCGATGACGGTGATCATTATTCGCTCACTTTTGGCGGAAAAGGCACCTGGAGCCAGAAATACAATATGGTATGGGACAAGCTGTTGGGGCTGGGGCTTTTTCCAAAAGAAGTATATGACAAGGAGGTAGCTTACTATCTGACCAAACAAAACAAATACGGCCTTCCGCTGGACAGCCGAAAGGGATACACCAAGTCGGACTGGATCATGTGGACAGCGACATTGACGGATAATCAGCATGACTTTGAAGCCATTACCGACCCTGTGTACCTGTATGCCACGGAGACGCCCACCCGGGTGCCGTTGAGCGACTGGCATGAGACGGAGGATGCAAAGCAGGTAGGGTTCCAGGCGCGGAGCGTGGTAGGTGGCTATTTTATTAAGGTGCTGGAAGGGAAGCTTAAAAAATAGTGTATGCGACATATCATCTGCCTCATCGGTGTCGTCTTTATCCTGGGTATGCGAGGGGTCGCACAAGACGGTGTTTATTTGACACATTATGTGTTTGACCAATTTCAGAAAGGGAAGATCTTTTTCAAGTCGGGCTCCACGCAGGAGGTGTCATTGAACTATAATACGCTGACGGCCGAGATGGTATATGAGGACGGAGGGAAGTACCTTGCGATGGGGGAGCCGGAAAAGGTGGATTCGGTGGTGATCGCGGGCCGGGTATTTATCCCGGGGGACAAGAAATTTTATGAGCTGTTGTGCCGTTGTGCTTTTCCGCTGCTCGCAGAATATAGTTCTTCGATAAAGGAGGAGGGTAGCAATCTGGGATATGGGATGACCTCCAATACGGCCGCCGCCACGACATTACGGTCGTTGATCCAGAGTGGGGGCGCGTATAACCTTAAATTGCCCGATGGATTTCAGATCGTAGCCAAACGCGAACACTGGATACTTTCCGGCGGGCAGTACCGTCCGGCGGGCAATGTCCGTCAGCTGAGCAATATATACCCGGCTAAAAAAGAATTTATCAGCCACTGGGTTAAGGACCATCACACTGATTTTTCAAGCAATGACGATATGATAGCATTGATACAGGCTATCGATAAAAATTAACGATAAATAATTATGAAGAAAAGCATGTTTTTTGGTGTTGGCGTATTATTGCTGACACTGACCGGAGGAAGGGCCCTTGGTCAAGGTAAGGTTTGGTCTGCAGAAAAAGCCAATGCCTGGTACAGCCAGCATAAGTGGCTGACGGGCGCCAATTATATTCCCGCAAATGCGATCAACCAGCTGGAAATGTGGCAGGCGGAGACATTCGATCCGGCCACCATCGATAAGGAGCTGGGCTGGGCCGAGAGCATTGGGTTCAATACCATGCGGGTGTTCCTGCATTCCGTGGCCTGGAAGGTGGACCCGGCCGGCTTTAAGAAAAGGATGGATCAGTTCCTGACCATAGCAGACAAGCATCATATCCAACCGCTGTTCGTATTTTTCGACGATTGCTGGAATAAGGTTCCCAAGGCCGGGGTACAGCCAACGCCCAAGCCCGGTATACACAATTCCGGCTGGATGCAGGACCCGGGACAGGCAGCTTCTTCCGATGCGGCGAATTTTCCCGGTCTGGAGAAGTATGTAAAAGATGTGCTCACGACCTTTGCCCATGACAGGCGTATACTTCTTTGGGATCTGTACAATGAGCCCGGCAACAGCGGCAAGAAGGATTCGACCCTGCCCCTGCTGACCAAAGTATTTGAATGGGCCCGGGCGGTAAACCCTGACCAGCCCATCAGCGCGGGTCTTTGGGATTGGAGCTTTGAGAAGCTGAATGCATTCCAGGTAGCCAATTCGGATGTGATCACATATCATGACTATGAAGAGCTGCCGATGCACCACCGGGTAGTGGAGGTGTTGAAGGCCTATGGCAAGCCGTTGATCTGCACGGAATATATGGCCCGCACCCGGAACAGCCGTTTTTCGACGATACTGCCTATGTTGAAAAAAGAAAATGTGGCGGCGATCAACTGGGGCTTTGTAGATGGAAAAACAAATACTATCTATGCATGGGATACGCCCCTGCCGGATGGAAGCCAGCCTATCGAATGGTTTCATGATATTTTCCATAAGGATGGGACGCCCTACCGGCAGGATGAGGTCAACCTGATAAAAAAGTTAAATGGGGTAAACTAACCCATGAGCAACCGGATCTCCAAAGTGACCATTCTTGATATTGCCCGGGAATTGAATATTACCGCAGCAACGGTGTCGCGTGCGCTGAACGATCATCCGGGCATCCGTGAGTCTACAAAAAAGGCGGTGCGGGAGACTGCCACCCGTCTGAATTACAAGCATAATAAGATTGCTTCTTCCCTGCGACTCGGCAAGTCCAATATCGTGGGGGTCATCATTCCCTCGGCGGAGATCAATTTCTTCGGCTCCGTCGTCCATGGTATCGAGAAGGTGGCAGCCGAAAATAATTACACGGTGCTGATCTACCAGTCCAACGAACTGTACGAGTATGAAAAGAAGGGGGTACAGACATTCCTGCAATCCCGGGTGGATGGCGTATTGGCTTCCATTTCAAAGGAGACGATCAACCTGGATCATTACAGCGAGATACGTAACAGGGGCATCCCCCTGGTGCTGTTCGATCGTACGGATGATAAGCTGGGAGTATCTTCCGTGGTGGTGGACGATTATGCCGGCGCCTTTCAGGCTACCAGTCATCTCATCGAAGAAGGGTGTCGCCGGGTGGCGCATATCGCGGGACAGCAGCATGTGAATATTTTCAATCTCCGGCTAAAAGGATATATAGAAGCCCTGAACGTCCATAATATCCCTCTCAACGAGGACCTTATCGTATATGGGAAGGTGAGCATCGACAGTGGCAGGGAATGTATGAAACAGCTGCTGGCCCGGCCTGTGATACCGGATGCGGTGTTTGCCGTGGAGGATTTTACTGCCCTGGGAGCGATACAGGCCATAAAGGCTGCCGGGCTGAGGATACCGGAGGATATAGCCATTATCGGATTTGCCAACGAGGCATTTGGAGAATACCTTACCCCTTCATTGTCTACCGTGAATCAGCAGACCGTGACCATGGGAGAAGAGGCAGCACGGCTGTTATTCGAGGGGCTGCGTAGCGGGGAACCTTTTCATGCGCATCCGCGGAAACTGGTGTTGAAACCCCAGGTCATTTGCCGCGGGTCCAGCGTAAAATATCCCAAGGGGGATGGGCGATGAGATCCCTTGTTGTTTTATTGTTTTTTTGTTGGCTGCAACCCGTGATCGGGCAGACGGTCGAGTGGCCTGCTGGTGAGCATCGAACGGGCAAGTTAGTTTTGTCCATGAAGAAGGACAGCAGCCTGATAAAACAATTGTCGGTGACGGAGCACGGTGTCGTCCGGAAAATAGCAAGCGAGCTGGATCCTGTCTTTTTACTCCGCGTGGGCCGTCGCGATCTCCTATCACAAAATGGATGGAATATATTTTTTGACAAGGTGCCTTCGAAAGGCTATCGATCTTATGAGGTGCGGCTGGAGAAGAAGAGGATTTTTGTTACACATTCGGCTGCCCGGACAGTGGTCGCTGTGGACGGCGTCAGCGCGCCGGGTTTTACGGGGCGTATTGAGATAACGTTATATCACGGGTCGTTGCTGATGAATATAGCCGCGGTGGTGACGACGCAGGAGGATTCTACTGCTATCCTGTATGATGCCGGGCTGGTGAGCAGAGGCGCGAAGTGGGATACTGTAGGGTGGTGTGAGGTGGGCGGCGGGCTGCATGTGCAGACGGTCCAGGCGGACAGCGCCCATCCCGAAGCTGTAAAATACAGGGCCATCGCCGTTCGGAGCGGGTCTGCCAACGCTGTCCGGAGCGGGTCTGCCAATACTGCCGAAGGAGCGACAACGGGCTCGCTGGCTGTTTTTCCTGCACCACATCAATATTTTTATCCGTTGGACGAGGCCTTCAATCTGCGCTTTGTCTGGTGGAGCAGTCATGGCATCGGCATCCGGCAGGACCCGGAAGGAGACCATCGATTTGTACCCTGGTTCAATGCCCCGCCGGGGACGGAGCAGCGGCTTAATTTCTTTTGCCTGCCCGGGGATAAGGACCTGGCAGGCGCTATAGACGCCGTGAAAACCTACACTCGTAGCGATCGTTATAAGCCGCTCGCCGGGTACAAGACCTTCTCCAGTCACTTCCACAATGAATTTATCACGAAAGTGGTATTGGCCGGTAAACCTGTGCCAGACACACCTGAGTTTGTCCGGTATTTTAAAGACGCCGGGATCAATATTGTCCATTTGGCCGAGTTCCATGGAGTGGGGCATCCCAGAGGGCCAGATGAACAGCGGCTGAAAGAGCTGGATGCTTTGTTCCAGCAATGTCGTCGTCTGTCGGATAGCAAGTTCCTTTTGTTACCTGGCGAGGAGCCCAATGAGTTTTTTGGAGGTCATTGGCTGGCCTTTTTTCCCCGGCCCGTATATTGGGTCATGTCGCACAAGCCCGGCGATGCTTTTGTTACGGATGATCCTGTATGTGGGAAGGTATATCGGGTAGGCAACGCTGCTGAGATGCTGGATCTGCTGCAACGGGAGCAGGGGCTGGCCTGGACCGCGCATCCCAGAACGAAGGGATCTACCGGATACCCGGATGCATATAAGAAGGACTCTTTTTTTCTTTCTGAACATTGGCTGGGTGGGGCCTGGAAGGCTTTGCCCGCGGACCTGTCGCAGCCCAGGCTTGGCCGGCGGGTGCTGGACCTGATGGATGATATGAATAATTGGGGGCTGGACAAGCGGGTGCTGGCGGAGGCGGACCTTTTCACTATCGACAGGGCCAACGAGATGTATGGGCATATGAATGTAAACTATCTGAAGATGGGAGCCCTGCCCGCTTTTGACAAAGGGTGGGGGGCTGTATTGGATACGCTGAGACGGGGGAGCTTTTTTTCTACAACGGGGGAAGTGCTGATCCCGTCCTTCCGCGTGAATGGGCCGAGCGGCCAGGCCAAGGTTGCCTTTACGCTTGAGTGGACCTTCCCTTTGAACTTTGCCGAACTGGTGTCGGGTGATGGAGAGAAAGTGTACCGGCAGCGGATCGATCTTTCTTCATACGGATCCTTTGGCACAAGGACTTTTCATGTGCCGGCTGATCTCACCGGGCGCAAATGGGTGCGGCTGGAAGTGTGGGATGTTGCTGCGGATGGAGCTTTCACGCAGACGATGAGATTGAGATAAAACGGCGCCTGCCGGGCTTAGTCGGGATTCCCCTAACTTGCAATAAAAAAGATGGATCTTACATATTACGGGCATGCCTGCTTCTCCGTGGTGGCAGGTGGGAAGCATCTTCTTTTCGATCCTTTTATTACTGGAAATGACCTGGCAAAGAACATCCGTCTGGAGGATGTCAAGGCCGACTATATCTTCGTATCACACGGTCATTCCGATCATATGCTGGATGTGGCAGCTATCGCGGGCCGCACCGGCGCGCTGGTCATTGGCTCGTGGGAGCTATATACTTATTTTGGGAACCAGGGACTGAAGAACGTCCAGCCGCTGAATCCCGGAGGCAAGGCCAGCTTTGATTTTGGGACGGTGAAAGCGGTCGCCGCGATACATTCCAGCAGCTTCCAGGACGGCAGCTATGCGGGTGTGGCATCCGGGTTTGTCTTTAAAACAGCCGATGGCAATTTTTATTACAGCGGCGATACGGGATTGAACCTGGACATGACCTTGATACCGAGATGGGCGGACATCGACTTTGCCGTATTACCGATAGGGGATAGGCTGACCATGGGGGTGGAAGATGCTGTTGCAGCGGCTCAATTTGTCAAGACCACCAAGGTGGTGGGAGTGCACTATGATACCTGGGGACTGATCCATATCGATAAAGCCGCGGCGGTGAAGGAGTTTACCAGTAAGGGGTTGACGCTGCTGCTGCCGGGGATTGGGGAGAGTATCGAGGTGTAAGGCGGGGAGGTCCGACAATAAGGATAGGTCAGCGTTTTGCTTTCTTATTAGTGTTTTTTGTTTCGCTCAATGCACCGTGAACGTCACCATCTTGCTCCCCGGCTGTCCCCGGTCCGTGATGCCCTGGACAAAAAGAAGATAAGTACCGGGAATATCCGATGTATAGAAGTTCAAACTGGCTTTCCCTTCCCCACCTGTATTGATATCCGGCGACCATTGCAAAAGATTACGGAAGTCGGGTATGCGGGGTGATGGCAGCGTGCCCTTGTCATAGACGGGCGTATAAAACTCCTGTTGCAATTGAATACCTTCATAGTGAATGGCTACTGCGCCGGGATCCAGTTGATAGCCGCCCAGATCACCTTCATAGGTCTTGTAAGATACAATGCCATCGTTGGGCAGCGCCCCGGTATAGAACTTTCTTGCGACAATGTCGATCTGTCTGAACTTTAGCGGATTGATGGCCAGGATCTTGTCAGCATCGTATACAGGTATGCCGTCGATGAGCATTAACGGGTCGTCGTCGAAATAGGCGTTAAAGAGATTATTCCTCACCCTGAAATGTACTTTCCCCGAGGACCTGGGAAGGTGTACTTCTTCAATGTATTCATGCATTACTTCTTCCGTGGTTTGAAATCGGGTGTAATCATCCAATCTATATCTATGGTCTCCCCGGCCGTAGAAGGGGAGTGTATCCTTCTCATCGGCGGGACGCCATTGTCTTTTCAGGTCGCGCAGGTAAGCGTTCTCCACCTGCATGGCGATGCTGCGTCCGGTGAGCTGGTTTTGTAAAGAGGGGGAAATATTGAACGGCGTCGGGGTCCAGCCATCCGCCCTGTCGTAAAAAGGGTTGGCAAGGTCTATGCGGTAGTTGCTGTCTGCGGTCGTACTGTTCGTTTGTACAATGATGTCGCCCGTACCCGTAAAATGTTTTGTGTTAAAAATGATGGAGCCGTCCGGGCGGCTTTTGGATGCGCTGAAAGTAAATGCTTTTCCAGGTACGGAGAGATAGCCGATAGTAGGTGGCGCCGCGCGTCCCGTAGTCCTGTTGATGATCCTGCCGGTGATGAGTGATCCGTTGGTCTCCGGCAAGAATTCAAAATACGGCTTCTTGTACTGAAAGATGTCTTCCCACTTGTACCGCGACCACCCCTGTGTCAGGAGAAGATTGTCCAGTGCATCGGCGGCATTTGCGGTATCCGTGGCGTGGAGGGCGTCAGTAGCATCGGCGGAAGCTTGCATATAATACTGCGGCTCTTCGATGACCCCATTCAGTTCGGAGCTAAGCAGCAGATAGGTGAGGATATTGTTTTCCGGAACAGGTTGTAAGGAGTCGATCAGGAACACTGACAGGGAAAGGTTGGCGTTGACAGGGAGGCCGGATCTGTCCGTAGCAGCAAGGGTGAGGTCCGCCCTTTTACGAAGACCATAGGACGATTGTGAAAGCTGGGGGCTGATCGTCATGGTATTGAGCTGTGTCAGCCGGGGGCAGTACAGCCTTTCGCAAACGGGGACATGGCCCTGGTTGAAGATGGTAAAATGAGATATGCCTTCATCGAGGTCCTTTATATCGACATAAAATACAGCCTGGCTGCCTGTAAAGGAGGCTTGCCGGATGGTGGTGAGCCGATGGTGCGCCTGTATAAAAAGGTAGATGGACGATGCGGGAGAAGGTGGGACCCCGGCGTTGACCAGGACCTTGATCTTATCATTCTCTTTTATAAGATGCATGACATAGCCATCGTCAAAGATGGCGGGCATCCCCTGCGTAAAGGAGGTATCAGTCAGGGTTACAAAGGCTTTGTATTTTTTCCCTTTTAAGGGGGTGAAGGTAAAGCTGCCCATGCCCAGGTGAGTAGATCTGAACTTCGCGACCGTATCCTTATCCTCATCGACCACCACACCCCTGCAATCCACTCCATGCTGATGTATATCCACCGCCTTGAATGCGACGCGGGAGGCGAGGCCATATACCAGGTTGCCACCTTCGGGAAAGAAATTTACAGAGACAGACGGAGGCGTAGCGGGATCTGGAGCCCCGCTGGTAAATGTATTTACGATGGTGACCCCCTGATGAAAAAATCCGAAAGGCGTAAAGTTCTTCATCCAGGAAGTGTAACAACGCAGGTGGTAATTGCCGGAAGGGATCGTGGAAGGCAGAGTGAATGAACCGGCTCCCTGACCTTGCTTGAGCTGAACCCTTGCCTGCAGGACAGGTGACTGTTCCTTGTTGAGCAATTCTACATAGGCCACGACCGAGATGCCGGGTTGATTGGTAGCCGCATCTACATTATAAACTTTGAACCAAAGGGTTTCCCCTGACAAAAAAAATGTTTTGTCGGTGTGGAGGAATATTTTTTCCTGGTAGTCCGTGGTTTGGTATTGCCGCCAGCTGTCTTCCATATGGGCAATGACAGGGTCCTGCGCATATATGTCCGCGTGGGCAGCTACCAGGAGAAAGAAAAATATATAATGGATCTTGGTCATGAGGTCGATTTTTAAGGCATAAATGAGGGTTTTACATTGGTGCCGCCCTGGGATCTACAGTCCAGACATCTTTTGGGGGCGACGATGAGGGGACCGTTGCTGACAAAATAATAGGGTCCATAGGCCGTGTCCGGATAAAGCCAGCTATGGAAATCATCCGGGCTCAGTCTTCTGGCTTCATGGGTAGGGCAGCCCTCCATATAGATATAGTGAGGCCAGGCCTTTAGCTGGTAGTTTTCGATATAAAAGTGAGCTTGTTGGATAGAGGAGGCGCTCATATACCCGATGACAGGCTCATTGGGATTGGTGGTACAGTATATGTTCCCCGTGAGCTGGGTAGGCTGGAGGTCGAAGAGCGTTCCTACCTGCTGGGAGGTCTTTTGGATCAGCTGCCAGTAATTGTAGGCGTCTTTTGTCAGTGCGTATTGACGGACGAGGATATAATAGGCGATGTCGAGGCGGAGATCGTTGTTGATCATCGTAATGATGGGCATTTTGTCGACGAGGTCCCGGCTAAGGGCGGTGGTATTGCCCAACAGGATGGTATTGGACATAGTGGTGGTCCAGCATCTGTCCGTCTGCTGTGAGCCGGAGTCGGGATCTTTTGCCCAAACCTGTCCCCTGCGTAGCTCCCAGGGGCTTTGATAACGGGAGTCGTGCTCCCATGTTTGCAGGTAGTCCCACCGGTAGTAATGGGTACTGTTGGCGGGGTCGTGGGTGGTGAGGTATAAGGTAAAATCGCGCGGCTGTTCGTAAAAGACGCTGTCTATGGGCGGGGTGGCATTGGGAGTGACGAAGTCCGAGCGGTATTGTCTACTATCGGAGGTGGTTATTTCAATTTTGTATTGCCCGGCGGGGTCGAGGGTGAGCGGGCTGCTGCTATATAAGCCTTTGCCAGCCGAGTCGATCAGAGAATAGGTGGCTCCATTGCGATCGACTATGGATATCTGTGCGCCTAGCTCGGGAATGCCCGTGACGATGGTGTCGTTGAGGTTGCGGGTCCTATTGAGATTGATGATCGTGACGGAATTGGGCCCTGTATTGATCACGCCGTCCACTACCAGGTAATTGTTGGGACCGACGATGGCGGGCGGGTCATAAGGTTTTTTACAATCCGAGACGAGGAGCGCCAGCCACAGGATCATACTATATTTTCGGAAGGCAATCAGCATAAGGTTAGAATTTAAGGTTATAGGTGACAAAGGGGATTGGGGTGCCCAAAATGGACATCTTATAGCCTTTGACCAGTCCATTTTCCTGTACGAAATAGACGGAGTAGGCATTTTGTCTTCCTGTCAGATTGTATATCCCCGCGGACCAGGAGTTATGGAAGCGTTGTTTTACTTTATGATTCCCGTCTATGTTGACCGAGAGGTCCGTCCGGAAATAGTCGGGGATACGGTAAGCATTGCGCGCTGAATAATAGAGTCCCGGGGAGCCGCCCAGGTTGAAGATGGCCAGCGGCAGCGTTATAGGACGACCCGTGCTATAGACGACGTTCAAGGAGAAGCTGTAGCGATGGGATAGTGCATAGTTGCCGATGAGGTTGGCGGCATGGGGTTTGTCGAAGCTGGCGGGATAGAATTTGCCTTTATTGACAAGCTCCCCCGCGAGAGGATCATCCTGTCGCAAAAAGGTCCTTGACCAGGTATAGCTCAGCCAGCCGTTGAGCCTGCCGGTAGTCTTTTTGATCAGCAGCTCTGCGCCATAGGCTTTGCCACGGGTGGTAAATACCTCCGTCTCGATGTGGTGGTTCAGCACCAGCTCCGCGCCACTCTTGTAGTCGAGGAAGTTCTTAAGTCGTTTGTAATATACTTCGATGGACAGCTCGATGGTATTCGATTGGAGATTACGGTAATACCCCAGGGAGAACTGATCGCCCGACTGGGGTTTTATGGATGGATCGCTCAATTTCCAAATATCGGTGGGCGAGACCGTGACCGTATTGGAGAGCATGTGTATATATTGCTGAAGGGTGTTGTAGCTGAATTTTATCGACGCCTCGCCGGGGAGATTATAACGGGCGGACAGACGTATTTCCGGAGCCGAGTAAGTCTTGATGACCTTGTTATTCCCGTAGGTGGTAGTATCGACAATGGTATTGATCTGTCTGGGTTGACCCGGCGCATACCCATAGACATCATGGGGACCCAGATAATTGAAGAGAGAGAAGCGCAATCCGGCGGAAAAGGAGAGCCTTGTATTGACTGCGTATTGATCGCCGATGTGCAGGGCGCTCTCCAATGCCTGTTCGGACCCCACTTTGTCGGGGACCACGATGGAGTGAGGACCTACGGGATCATAATAACCTGGGTGCAATTGATAGTAGATGCTGCTGATCCCGTAATTAAAGGAGTGTTTGTTGCCTGGATTGTAATTAAGGTCGGCGCGGACATAGGTCTGGCGGATATCGAAGCCCAGCTTGAATGCACTCGTGGAATCCCTTGTATCGGATATGCTGTATTCATACCTGTCGATGCCTGCGGTGAACAAGCCGTAAGACCTGGGTGAAAAGAAATGTTTCCATTTTATATTGGCGTTTGCATTGCTGTATCTGTAGGTGGTGTCGTTGTTGAAATTGAATTTGTCCTTGCTGGCATATCCCATCAGATAGATCGTGTTCCTGCTGTTGATGATATGCGTCAGACGCAGGTTGGCGTCATAGAAGTTGGCGCTGCTGTTGCTATAGGCGGAGTTGGGGATATTCTTGAGGAGCCAGTCCGAATAGGTAGACCGAAGCCCGAGCACCAGCGTCGTCTTTTCTTTTTTTATGGGCCCTTGTAGGAAGATCTTGCTTGTAAGCGGGCCTATGCCGACATTGCCGGTCCATTTTTTATTATTGCCATCCAGCATGGATACGTCCAGCACCGAGGACAGACGTCCTCCGTACTTCTCGGGGATGGCGCTTTTATACAGTTCGATGCCTTTGACGATGTCCGGGTTGAATGCGGAGAAGAACCCGAACAGGTGGGAAGGGTTGTAGATGGTAGCATCATCCAGCAGGATGAGGTTCTGGTCGACCGAGCCTCCCCGTACATTGAACCCGTTGCTGGCCTCGCCCGCCGAGGTGACACCCGGTAGTGTGAGAATGACCTTCAGGACGTCGGCTTCGCCAAAGGCGGCGGGCACTTGTTTGATCGTACTGATGGACAGACGATTGACACCCATCTGCAGACTGCGGGTATTGGATGTCTTTTCGGCGGTGACCACAACGGCCTTAAGGTTGGCGACGTACTCCTTTAAATTGATGTCTAATTTGCCATCGCTGTATAATTGTATCTGTCTCCGTGTGGGTGTCATACCCTGGCTGGTTATTCGTATATGATGCCGGCCTTTTGGAAGGGAGAGGGTATAATAGCCGAATTGGTCCGTGACGACGCTGACGGCTGGTGTATCTACCGTGAGAAAGGCGCCAACGATGGCTTCTCCTGTGGCTATGTCGCGGATGTATCCTGCGAGTGTAGCTTTTCCTGTGGCGGACCGCGCGTTCTTATCTCCCACTGCGATGAGCTGGAATTCTTCCGATGCTTTGAATTTTGTTTTTTGGGCAGGGTTGTCCTCTTCTGCCGGCTCCTTTATGAGCGCTATAGTGTCTTTGTCGCGACTGAAAAAGCCCGGCGGCAGCGCGGTGCGGATAGTCACTCTATTGGAGACAAAGACCCTCCCGGAACTGTCGATGGCATAATGCAGCGCTGTACCCTGGAATACCAGGTCCAGCAATTGACGGAGGCTGGCATTGGTGACCTGTATATTGATGAAGATGCTGTCTACTTCTTTGGGATCGTAATAAAAGGTAAAGGGTGTATTCTTCTCCAGATAATCTACAAGACGGGGGAAGGTATAGCCTGTGAAGTTGCCGCTGATGTTCTTTTTATCCTGGCCATGTGCTGTTTGTAAGACAAAGATCAAGGGGATAAGGAGCAAGGAGGAATGGAGGGCCCGTACCATATCAGTTCTTGAGTTGGGTGAAATTGAGTTGATTATAGTAAGCTATCGCTCGTCGCAGTGCATTTTCAAGGTCTTTTGAAAAGTCCAGATCATGCTGGCGGATAAATTTCCTCAGCTGATCTTTTTTATCTGCCAGGGTATTTAACAGGGAGCGTCGCCCATCAACGCGTATGTATCTGCCATCGAGACGTACAAAATAAATGTCGGTGGCGAGGTATTTTACCGCCTCCTCCTTGTTGAAGGGAAAAACCAGCCTTTTTTCGTGACGGGCCAGCAGCGGAGTGCGGCCGTCTTCGAGCAGCTCATAATAGGAGGCGCTGATGGATCGGTCCGAGTCGCCGGCAGCGGGCAGCCTGATAAAATGGTGGCCTTTGATGGAGAATCTGGGGAGTTTGTCCTGGACCAGGCTTATATTGGCATCACCGGTCGAGTCGTGGGCAACTACCTCACCGGTGACCAGATCGTATTGAAGAGGGGCATGCTCATAGCTGACGCCGTCATATAAGACTGATCCGTCCAGTGGCGATTCGGACAGAAAAAACGGGTATCCCTGGGCGTGTTGGCCATTGCGGATATATTCGGCGCCTGTGAAGAGCCGGAGGTTATTGCCTAATTGTTTTTCAGCAATATTCACGATGGGCCATCGATCTATGCGGGAAGAAGAGTCCCCAGCGGCTTGCTGGGCGTGCAGGAATGAAGGTAGAATAAGGAGGAGCGCATACAATGTGCGCAAATTAGTTTTGAATGACATCAATAGACGAGCTTAAATGCCGTTGAATTTATTGAAAAAGGCTGAGGGGACAAAAAATATGTGCGGGAATTGGCACTTCTTTTAGGCGCCATTCGGGGTATTGGGGGATTATGCCGGTGAATAGGGGGAAATTGGCCAGAGCCGGGCCTGGTGGGGCTGTGACGGGATCAGGTGGAACCTGTGAGCCTGTGGCGGGCCGGCGGGCTGCTAAAATATAAAAATGTACAAATGACAATTAAAAATGTAATATTGTAGGGCCTAAAGCATTGCTACATGAAAAAGCTCGTTCTACTCCTGACATTCTGCCCCTTTGTGGCGGCCCACCCGCAATCTGCTGATTATCACATACGACCTATAGATTTTACCAAGGTACAGCTCATGGATTCTTTTTGGGCTCCCCGTATCGAGCGGAACAGGACCGTGACGATACCGGCATCCTTTGCACGGTGTGAGAGCACCGGGAGGGTACAGAACTTTGTCATGGCCGCACAGCGGAAGGGGAAATTTGGAACGAAATTCCCTTTTGACGACACCGATATCTATAAGACCCTGGAGGGCGCTTCTTTTTCGCTGGCCGTGCATCCCGACCCTGCCTTGAAGGCGTACGTAGATGCGTTGATCGACACGGTGGCAAGGGCGCAGGAGTCGGACGGGTATTTGTATACAGCCCGGACCATCGACAGTTTGCATCCACATGAGTGGTCGGGACCTGACAGGTGGGTGAAGGAGCACGAGCTGAGTCATGAATTGTATAATTCCGGTCACCTTTTTGAAGCGGCGGCGGCGCATTACTTGGCAACGGGGCAGCGCAATCTGCTGGATATAGCATTGAAGAATGCCGACCTGCTGGTACGCACATTCGGTCCCGGAAAGATGGAGGTTGCTCCCGGGCATGAGATCGTAGAGATGGGCCTCGTGAAGCTGTATCGCATCACCGGCAAGACCGACTATCTTCAGCTGGCGAAGTTCTTTATCGACGCCCGTGGCAAACGCGCCTACGACAAGCGCAACCCCGACGAGTGGAAGAACGGGAAATACTGGCAGGACGAGAAGCCTGTAGTAGACCAGGATGATGTGGAGGGACATGCCGTACGGGCCATGTACCTGTATTCGGGGATGACCGATGTGGCGGCCCTTACCGGGGATCAACGGTATGTGGCGGCGGTGGACAGGTTATGGAACAACATGACCGACAAGAAGATGTATGTTCAAGGGGGTATTGGCTCTGTCCCTGCTGGTGAGCGGTTTGGAGAAGATTATGACCTGCCCAACGGGACAGCTTACAACGAGACCTGTGCAGCTATTGGAGATGTGTACTGGAATCAAAGAATGTTTCTGCTGCATGGCGAGTCGAAATATATCGACCTGATGGAAAAGGTGCTTTACAATGGGATGCTGTCCGGCGTGGGGCTGGATGGCAAATCATTTTTCTATACGAATGCCATGCAGGTGACCGATGGGTTTTCGCATAATGCTCTCGAGCGGCAGCGTTCCGGCTGGTTTGAATGTTCCTGCTGTCCCACCAACATATTGCGTCTATTGCCTTCGCTGCCGGGATATATCTATGCACAGAAGGAGCACGACCTGTACGTCAATCTTTTTATCAGCAGCAAGACCACTGTGAATATGGCCGATGGGGCGGTGGAGATCGTGCAGGAGAACAACTATCCCTGGGACGGGAATTTGTCCTTTACTTTGTCCACCGGGGCGGGGTCAACTGGGGCGGCGATGTCAGAACCCTTGACCTTGCGACTTAGAATTCCCGGGTGGGTGCGTGATGAGGAAATACCTTCCTCGTTATACTCTTTTACTGATAAGATGGGTGGCATGCCTCTCATCCGGATCAATGGCGAGCGGGTCCCCTACAAGATGGAGGCAGGCTATGCTGTTCTGAACCGCAAGTGGAAGAAAGGGGATAAGATCACGATGAACTTGTTGATGCCCGTGCGGGAAGTGCGGGCCAATACCCATCTGCAGGAGGATGCCGGCAAGGTAGCGATACAGCGCGGACCGTTGATGTACTGTTTGGAATGGAAAGACAATGGGGGTAAGGTTAGTAATCTTTTACTGCCTGCCGGTGTAAAGCTGCGGCCAGTGGTGCAGGACGGCGAGCTGGGCAGGATCACCGTACTGAAAGGGGAGGGGCTTAGAAAGGACAGCGTTTCCGGGGTCGTGAGCGCGGCGCCTATCACGATGATACCCTACTATACCTGGGCCAACAGGGGAGCGGGAGAGATGACAGTTTGGATGGGAAAGGAAAAACCTGGAAATAAATGATCTAATTCCTAGACTTCTGGACAGGAGATGCGCTGCGGGGCGGGAGGCCGCTTGACCGGGCTACGCCCATCGACATTCTGCCATTGTATGTGCGGGCGGGGGCTATCCTGCCATGGGGCCCCAAGGGTTTGCGGAGCGAGATAGGTTTCCGTTGGAATGACAAGACCCGGACCCTGAGCATCGAGGACAGGAAGGGAAGCTTCCCCGGGATGTTGTCTTCGAGGAAGTTCATGATTGTCGTGGGCAAGGTCCGCAAGACCGTTGAATACAAGGGGAGCCCGGCGAAAAATGATTTGTTATATTGCCTTAAAAAATGAAACAAATAACAGTACCCGCCCCGGAGGAGCTAAGTCCCGAAACGCAGCAATTATTTGAGCAAATGAAGAAGCGGTTGGGTCGGGTACCCAATCTGTATGCTACGATGGGTTATTCATCGCATGCATTGAAAGCCTTTATGGACATCGAGGCGGATCTTATCGGCGGGGCGTTCAACGGCAAGCAACGGGAGGCGATAGCTCTCATGGTCTCGGAAGTGAATCATTGCGAGTATTGTCTTGCAGGGCATACTGTGGCGGCTATCAAGCAACGACTTACGATGGAGGATACGCTGGATATCCGGAGAGGTCAGTCCAGCGATGAGAAGATAAAGGCCATCGTACAGCTGGCAAAGGCCGTAGCGGAAACCAGAGGCTATCCTGCGCCGGAGCTGGTGGATAATTTTTATGCCGCGGGTTTTGACGAAGGAGCGCTTATGGAGCTGATCGGGCTGGTGGTGGTGAGGATCTATACAAACTATGTTTTTGCGATGACGAGGATACCGATAGATTTCCCGGCGGCGGCGGCGCTGTAGGGCAATCAGTGCCCCGGGAGGGGCTGTATTATTATGTGGGTTCGGCGCAAAATAGCGTATATTTAAGATTCAATCCCCTTTTATGAACATCAGAATATCCAATATCAGCCTGAACACCACAGATGCCCAGTTAAGAAAGCTATTCGCACCTTACGGAAATGTGGACACGGCCAGGGTCGATAGGAATGCTTTGAATGGCCGGTCATTAAAAAGCGGGCATGTCAGCATGCCTGTGGCTGCGCAGGCCATGCAGGCAATAGCGTCTCTCGACAGGACGACCCTTGATGGAAAGATCATTTCTGTAAGCCAGCTTCCTTCCGAACTTTACTGAGCCAATTGTAACAGCAGCCGGAAATAATTGTCATATATAGCCGTAACAAACTGCATTGATGTTCATACCCGCGCCGACCGAGGCAAAAAGGATGATATCTCCCTTTGAGAGACTGAATCCAGGCATGGACGATCTTCTGACAAGATCGAATAACGTGGGGATTGTGGCGACCGAACTGTTGCCCAGCCATTGAATACACATAGGCATGATATTTACAGGGGGCTCGGCAATTCCATACATACCATAAAAATTTTTGACAATGGCCTCGTCCATTTTTTCATTAGCTTGATGAATAAATATAGCTTTTAGGTTACCTATAGCCTGGCCGGATCTGTCCAGGCATTCCTTCATCGCTTCCGGAACATGACGCAAGGCATACTCGTATACTTTACGACCCTTCATTTTCAGGTATTGGGCATTTGACATTTTTTCGGGATTACAGGATGAGCCCATATGTATAAAGCCGCATTCTTCGCGGGAGTCCGAGCGGACATTTGTCGACAGTATGCCTGTCAGGGGGTCATGCACTTCTTTATATTCGAGGGTAATGGCCCCGGCTCCGTCGGAAAAGATCATGCTGTCGCGGTCATGTGGATCGAGGACCCGGGAAAGGGTTTCGGCGCCGATGATCAACGCCGTCTTTCCTATACCGGCTTTGAAAAATGCATCGCTGTGGATCATTCCCTGGAGCCAGCCGGGGCAGCCGAATATCAGGTCATAGGGAATACAGGCCGGATTGGTTATGTTCAACAGATGTTTGACCCTGGCAGCCAGAGAAGGTACGAAATCAGGAAAAGACATGTTCCCCTTCAGATCGCCAAAGTTATGGGCCACGATGATATGATCAAGGCTTTCTTTGTTCATGCCGCTGTCCGAAATCGCCAGTTCGGCTGCCCTGGCCGCCATATGGGATGCCGAAAGTCCATCTGTGGCATACCGGCGCTGGACAATACCAGTGATATTACTGAATTTCTCTACAACCTGATCCGGAGTATTTTCGATAGGAAGGCCTCCTTCCGAATAAAAAACATTGGATAGAAAATCGCTGTTGCTTACGATATGCTCCGGGATATAAGCGCCGGAGCCGGTGATGATAGAACGGTACATTTCGAAGGTGTTAAAAAACAGGAAGCAATGGCGTCGATTTTGCTTACCTTTAACATATACATGATTAAAAAAACCACGGGCATCGAGCTCTTAAAAAAAAATTTTGATAAGGTAGAATCCAGGTTCATTGGCTTTTTTGAAAAGGGAGAGCCACGCTGGCCCTCCGAGAGCCGTGATTACCTGCGGAATCATCATCAAAGTCTCGCTCAATTCCAGCCATTGACGATTAGCTGGGAGAATCTAAAAGTGAACGGATTGCCGGATGATATATTGCAGGAAACACATGCTGCCTTCGATGCGTTCAAACGCGAAGAAGAATATGAAGCTGCTCACCTGTAACCCGAATTCAGAAACCTCCGGATGATGATCCGGAGGCTAAATATTTTCGAGGTGTGATAGTGAGCTCCGGATTACCAGCGATTGCCTCTGTCACGCGAAAAAGAGCTGCCGCTGTCGGTTTTTGGCCTGGCTATGGAGACGCTTATCGCCCTTCCCTCCACCTGTTTGCCATTCAGCTCTTTCATCGCTGTTTCACCTGCTTTGTCAGCCATTTCCACAAAAGCGAAACCTCTCGACCTGCCAGTCTCCCTGTCGGAGATCACTTTTGCCGAAGTAACTTCCCCGTATTGATTAAATAAGGTTCTCAGATCTTCGTCTGTGACATGGGAGCTCAGGTTTGAAACATACATATTCATAATAATAAATTAAAAGGTTAAAAATAACTGAGCATTGCAATAAAAAGTAGAGGAAACGAAAGCAACAGTGAGAAGAAGAGGCGAATCGAGTACTTAATGTTGTATATCCCAATCTGCGCTGAAGGTAGGCTTTAAAAACGGGACGGGCAAATATATAATTTCAGTTCTTTCCCAGGTGCAGCATGATATTGCGGTGCATTTCGTCGGGATGGAAGGGTTTGCGCAGGAATCCATTAAAGCCATGTTGCTGCAGGTCGTCGTACATATTGTCATAGACCGCGGCAGTAAAGGCGATGGCGGGTATTTCCTTATTGATCCTTCGTATATGTGACAGCAATGTCTTGCCATCCATGAGAGGCATTTCCAGATCGATGAGCAGCAGGTCGAAGCTTCCCTGCTGGAACAGCTCCCAGGCTATATGGCCATTTTCCGCTATGGAGATGGTGGCGCCCCAACTGTGGAGGAAGCGCCGGGCGATCTTCATATTCACCGCATTGTCTTCGACCAGCAGGATCTTTACGCCATGGAGCTTTTTTACGCCGCCGGACTTTTCTGCCGGGGCTGCTGCCGTCTGCTGCTGGATGGGAAGGGTCAGGTTGAAATAAAAAGTACTTCCATGGCCCGGCTGGCTGTGTACCTGCAGCTTGCCGCCCATTTTTCTTACCAATTCTTTACAGATGCTAAGACCCAGACCAGACCCGCCGTATTTACGGGTGGTTTCCGCATCGGCCTGTGTAAAGCTGTCGAAGATGAGGTCTTTCTTTTCCGGAGGAATGCCAATGCCCGTATCGACTACGGCAAAATAGATATTCGCAATGGTGTCGGTGAGATGGTTGACATGCGCCCGCAAGGTGACGGAGCCTGTCTCCGTGAATTTGGCGGCATTGGAGAGGAGATTCAGGAGCACCTGTTTGAGCCTCATCTCATCGCCCACTATCTTTTTATCTGTAGGAACGGATTCGGTGTCGAGGATGAGGCTGATGTTCTTTTGTTGTATGGTAGTGGTAACGGTGTCGGCTGCCTGCTGGAGGACTTCGGCGAGATCGAATGGCGCCAGTAACAGCTCCAGCCGCCCTTCGCCCAGTTTCGAAAAGTCCAGCACCTCGTTTACCAGGTGGAGCATGTGCTTGGAGGAATCCAGCAATATCTTAAAATGGTCGCTGTTATGTAAGTGCTCGTGTTCCTGCCGTAGCAGATGCGTAGTGCCGATGATGGCGTTGAGGGGCGTGCGGAGCTCGTGACTCATGTTGCTCATAAATCGGGTCTTGGCTCCAGCCGCCTTTTCGGCGCGATCTTTTGCCTGCGTGATCTCTATTTCCGCCTGTACCAGGGAGGCGATCTGCTTTTTGTTCCTCTTTTCCTTGGCGTCCAGCAGCCGCAGAACGACATAGAAGAATACGATGACCAGCAGGAAATTGACGATAATATTGAACTTGCGGTGGTGGTCGATGATGGTGTCCGTTACACGCTCATACCGGGAATTATGGGGTGGGAACAGGAGGATGATGACCAGCAGGTTCAGCGCCGTAAAGATGACAAAGCTCGTGATGATAAAATTATCCTTCCGCACACGGAGGAAGAAGATCATGGCCATGACGAAGGGGAACAAGTAGAGAAAAGCGGCTTGGTTCGTGCCTTGTACATAGCAGAGAGAGAAGGCGTGCAGGTTGACAAAGAAGATGCTGAGCAGGGTGGGGATGGCCGGAAGACCTTTCAGATTGAAAAGGATGAAGATAAAGAGTATAAAGATGCCAACGATCTCGATGGTGGCGCTCTGCATCATGCCATCCGTGAGGTAATAAAGAAAGTTGATAAAGTTGCAACACATGGCCACTACGATGAACGTATTGAGCCGCCAGAAGCTGGTCTTGGGATCCTTAACAGGTGATAGAAGTTCCTGGTTTTTCAAATGGTTTAAGGAGTTGGATCACTTAAAAATATAGCAAAAATCCAGGATATGCAATAGGCTAAGCTTAACCTACAAAAAGTTTTGTAGGTACAAAAAAATTCGTAGGTTTGTGTCTGAGACGAACTTCATGAACACCGTAAAGACATCGAAATGAATGTGAATAACCCAAAATTGCCGGAAGAGGGCGGAAAAAAGGAGCCTACCAAGTCCGAACTGGAGATATTACAGGTGTTGTGGAAGTATGGCCCCAGCCCTGTCCGCCGTGTCATGGAAGAGATCAATAAGATACGCGAGCTGAACTATACCGCTACGCTCAAGCTGATGCAGCTGATGGTGGATAAGGGTCTTCTGCGGCGGGATGAGAGCAGGATGCAGCATATATATTACCCGGCGGGAGATGAGATGGAGACGAAGGAGCATTTATTGGATAAGTTCCTGGACAGTGTTTATGACGGGAGCGCCACCAGTCTGCTGATGCAACTGGCGGGGAACAAGAGGACCTCGGCGGAGGATCTGAAAAAGATGAGATTATTGCTGGAACAGCTGGAAAACGAGGCGCAAAAACAAAAGAAATGATCCTTTTCATACAAGAGAATATAACGGTGGCGCTGGGTTTTACGCTATTGCATTCCTTATGGGAAGGGGCGGGACTTGTCTTCCTAGCGGGGTTGATCATAGTCTTTACCAAGCGGTCCGGCGCTGCCCGGCGGTACAATCTGCTGGTGGGAGCGCTTGCCCTGTTCGTTGTTGCCGTGTTTTTTACATTTTTTTACGAGCTGGGACAACACGCGGCGTCGCCCGGGAGCTGGGCGGGTAGCCGGGGCGGCGGCTGGATCGGGGAGCATGCGGGAATGGTCGCGGCTGTCTGGTTTGCAGTGATGTGTATGAAGCTAATAAAACTAAGCTTCGACCTATATACGTTGCAGCGGCTCAAAGTGGTGCGGGTAAGGCCGTTGGAGGTGGACCTGCTGAAACGTGTGAATGGCCTGGCGGCCGGATTGGGTATACGGAAGGTCATCGGTGTCCTTGAATCGGGTATTGTAAAGGCACCGCTGGTCATCGGCTATATCAGACCGGTGGTCCTTGTCCCTGCCGGAATGATCGCAAGAGTGGCTCCCGAAGACTTAGAAGTCATTCTTTTGCACGAGCTGGCGCATATACGCCGGATGGATTACCTGGTCAATATTTTTTTACGCATCATCTCCATCCTGCTGTTCTTTAATCCGGCGGTGCTTTGGGTGTCCTCTCTTATCCGGGCGGAAAGGGAGAACTGTTGTGATGATATGGTGATCCGGCACACGGAGGACAAGATAGGCTATATACGTGCGCTTGTGCGATTTGAAGAGCAGCGGGCTCCTTCCTATGCGATGGCTTTTGGCGGCGGCGGGATGTTGCCCAGAGTGGAGCGGCTGGCAGCCGGCTATAACAGGACATTGAACAGGGCCCACCTATTATCCTTACTCCTGGCGCTCACCTGCTTTTTCGTGGGGTTGCGTCCTACTTTCTATATTACGCGGGCCGGTGCTTCTACACAGGTCAGTACCCCCACACGGGCCAGCCCATCGGTGCAAATGGAAGCCAAACTGAAGGCTGAAGCAGAAGCAGCGGCCGTCCATCGCCAGCCCCAGGGCGCTCATCCTTAGAAACCATAGTTGTCGGTAGAACCATCGTTCAAGGTAAAAACCACAGTTCATCGGTGGTATGAAAGTGTATGCCCCGGCATGCAACGGTAGCTTATTGTTTTGACCAGTCAAACGTTAGAAATGATCCGCCATTATTTTAAGGCCATTCTCCGGCATCTGATAAGAGATAAACTATTTTCAGTGATCAATATTGCCGGATTGAGCATCGGTCTGGCCTGTTGCATACTGATACTACTGTTCATCAAGGACGAGCTAAGCTATGACCAGTGGCACCTGCAAAAAGATCATATCTATCAATTAACCTGTGTTCGTACGGAACAGGATGGCAGGAGCGAGAAATTCGCGATAGCTGCCCTGGCACAGGGACCTGCGTTTCGGGCGGGGATAGGAGAGATCAGGGAATTTGTGCGGGTGCGTCCGGGCGATGTCATCATCAAAAAAGACAATGACCTGTTCAACGAAAATGGCACGTGGGTCGATCCTTCCTTCTTTTCGGTGTTCTCATTTCCCCTGCTATCGGGCGACCCGCATAGCGCTCTTGCCGACCCCCATAGCGTTGTGTTGAGCGAACGGGCTGCCTTCAAATATTTTGGTACTGTACAGGCAATGGGTAAGATACTGTCGCTGCAGATGAATGGCAGGTTCGAACCTTTTGTCGTGAGCGGTGTTGCCCGGGATGCGCCTCCCAACTCCAGCATTCAGTTCAATATGCTGTTGTCCTTTCCGTATTATGAAGCGCTGTATCCGGACAATGGGTGGATGTGGGTGTCCTTTCCGACATACTTCCTGGTGGAGCCTCGGGCAGACATAAAAGCAATCGAGCAAAAGATGCGGAGGATCTATGAAAGCCAGGCAAAGGACGAGCTCGACCTGAACCATCTGGCAGGATATCAGAACAGGTTCGAATGGGGGCTTGCACCGATGGTGTCCATGCATTTGCAAAAGGAGTACCAGGGCGTGCCGGGGGCCAGCGATCCTGTCTATTCATATATACTGAGCGGAATTTCGCTTTTTATCCTGCTGATAGCCTGTATCAACTTTATCAATCTCAGCATTGCTCAATCTCTCAGGCGCAGGCGGGAGATAGGGATACGAAAGGTCATCGGTGGCAGGCAAAGTCAGCTGATCCTGCAATTCCTGGGTGAGTCGATGCTGACCTGCTTATTGGCTTTTCTGCTTGCTTTATTGTTAGCCAGACTGATCTTGCCTGTCTTTTGCCAGATGATCAATAGGCAACTGGATCTTTCTTACCTGGTGGATGGGGGGCTGATCCTGGAGCTGGTGGGATTGTTCCTGTTGACCGGTGTCGCTGCCGGTGTATATCCGGCGATGATACAGTCGCGCTCCAGGCCTGCCGATATATTGTCCGGTAATCAGCAGGTGGGAGGCCGGGGATATTTTGCCCGTGGCCTGGTTGTCCTTCAGTCAGCCCTGGCTACATTTCTTATAACCGCCACTCTATTTATATACGCGCAGTTGAACCTGCTGATGCAAACAGATCTGGGATATCACGATGAGGGGTTATTGACTTTTACGCTCCATCGGGGTATTCAAAACAGGTCTGTGATGGAATATTACCGGTCCGCCCTCTCCCGCGTGCCGGGCGTGCTCAGCGCGGGTTATCAGAATATCGGACATTTTGGCGGCAAAACGCTGGCGGGCAACAAGGAACTAACTGCAACATATGTACGCGTCGATGAGGCGTATCTGCCGACATTAGGGGTCAGGCTGGCCGGTGGCCGGAACTTCTCCGCTGTGTATGCGGCAGACTCCGCTGATGCGGTGCTGGTCAACGAGACATTTGTACGTCAGGCCGGCTGGACTGATGCGGTAGGGAAGACTATCGACTATATGAATATACCGGGATGGGGTACACGGCGGGTGATGGTCGTGGGTGTTGTCAGGGACTTCCATTATGAATCGTTGAAGAAAAGAATAGAGCCGATGGTCTTTACACAGGAGGCGTCTCTTCCCCTGGGGAAGATGTGGGTCCGGATCGCACCGGGGCATACGGCCGCCACCGTATTGGCGCTGGAGAAGACATTCCGGCAGCTGGATCCCGATCATCCATTTTTCTATCAGTTCGTAGATGATGCCAATCGAAGGGATTATGAACCGGAGAACAGGTGGAAGCAGATCATCTCCTTCGGCGCGGTGATCGTCATTCTTATCGCTGGAACAGGGTTATTCGCGTTGTCGATGTTGTCGGCGCAAAAAAGAAAAAAGGAGATAGGGATAAGAAAGGTGCTGGGCGCGTCTGTAGCGGGATTGTCGTGTGTGCTGGCGAGAGATTTTGCCGGATGGATCGTCCTTGGGTTTGTGATCGCGCTGCCGGCGGGTTGGATGGCGATGCATGCCTGGCTGCAGAACTTTCCATACAGGGTATCGCTTTCCTGGTGGCGATTTGTGCTGGCGGGGGGCGTCAGTTTTTTGCTGGCGATGCTGACCATAAGCTACCAGGTGGTACGGGCTGCCATGGCCAGTCCGGTATATGCATTAACGGAGCACGGCTCCCCCGCAGGCCGAAAAAAGTGAATAATTAAATCTCATAATTATGAACAAGATGATCAGTTGTTTTGCCGTCCTCACATTGGCCGGCATGCATGTGTTTGCGCAAACAGGAGAACCTGCTACACCCGTCAAGACCGGGAATGAGTGGCAGATGCCGAAGGATGTAATTGTCCGTTCAAAAAAATTTTCGGAAACGCTTCGACAATCGCTGGGTCTGGACAGCCTGACTACCCGAAAGGTATTTGACCTTTATCTGGGTAATACCAAGACCGTGGATGAGATCAGGGTGGGGGCGGGTTCTGAAAAGCAGAAAAAAGATGCGCTGGCTGTCAATCAGCTGGAGTTTGACGAAAAGGTAAAATCCGTATTGTCGCCAGCCCAGTCGGAGACTTATGCAAGGGGGCGGAAGGCCGGGAGGTTTAAGTTTTAGACTCTCAGCAGGGCGTTGATGGGCGGAAAAGGGCTTTGTCTGGTGATCCTGTCAGTGGTGTTCATGTTGTCAAAGTTAAGGGGACGGGGGTTTGAAATCTGTAGTTTTTGGTTTGATAAATGTTAACGGCGAAGGGGCGGGCCTTTCTAACTTTGTCAAAAAAAGATATGGAAAAGCGAAAATTGGGCAAGAGCGGTCTGGAGGTCTCGGCACTTGGTTATGGTTGCATGGGGCTGGACTATGCTTATGGGAAGCCCGCGGATAAAAAGGAAATGGTATCGTTACTCCGGGCTGCTGTGGACAAGGGCGTGACCTTCTTCGATACGGCTGAAGTATATGGCCCCCTGACAAATGAAGAGCTGGTAGGTGAGGCGCTGGCGCCTGTCCGGGACCGGGTGGTGATTGCCACCAAGTTTGGGTTCAAGTTCGCGAGCGGGGGTGGTTCGAGACCTGTCGGCGTGGATAGTCATCCGAAGCATATCAGGGAGGTGGCCGAGGCTTCGCTGAAACGGCTAAAAGTAGATGTTATCGATCTGCTGTATCAGCACCGGGTGGATCCGAATGTACCCATCGAGGATGTGGCCGGCGCGGTGAAAGATCTGATCCGGGAAGGGAAGGTCCGTTATTTCGGATTATCGGAAGCAGGGGTACAGACCATACGTCGTGCGCATGCGGTGCAGCCTGTGGCCGCGCTTCAGAGCGAATATTCATTGTGGACGCGTGATCCCGAGCACGAGGTGCTGTCTGTGCTGGAAGAGCTTGGGATCGGATTTGTCCCGTATAGCCCGCTGGGCAGGGGATTTCTCACCGGCAAGATGGATTCGAATACCCGGTTTGAAAGCGGGGATTTTCGCAATTCGCTGCCCCGCTTTGCGCCCGAAGCATTGGCCGCGAACCAGGCATTGATCGACCTGTTAGGACAGGTGGCACAGCGGAAGCAGGCGACCCCGGCACAGATAGCGCTGGCATGGCTGCTGGCTCAAAAGCCCTGGATCGTTCCCATACCCGGCACTACCAAGCTGTATCGTCTCGAAGAGAATATAAAGGCTGCGGAGATCAGGCTGACGGCGGATGATCTTCGTGAGATCGATGGCGCTGCGGCAAAGATCGTCGTACAGGGGGAGCGGTATCCCGAGTCGCTGGAAAAGATGACGGGGCTATAAGCTCAGCCTGTATACCCTTGTATCATGGACATCCAGGGAGCATTTTATCCTGCCATTGTATTTGGTGGCGGCGCCTCCGAAAATGTCCTTTATCCGGCCAAAAGGCGCGCGGATGCCCAGTTGTCCGGGAACATCGATGGAGAGGGTGACAGGCTGAGCCGACCTGTTCAATACGCAAAGGGCGATCTCGCCTTTGTCAAGCTCTTTTGCCAACACTTCGATACTGTCCTTTTTGTATACGATATGTCCTTGTCTGCCGAGCCCGTCCTGATCGATGGCGATCAGATCCCGATTGGTCAGCAGGGCCAGGGTGACAGGCTCGATATTACGCAGGTCGGAGTTGACCATCAGGGGTGCGGCGAGCATACACCACAAGGCAAAATGCGAGCGGTATTCCGTGGTGTTGCAACCCTTAAAGCGCCCGTCGACACTGGAAGAGCTGCCTTTGCCATATAGTCCTACCATGAGCAGGTCCGGATCATTCCATCCTCCCGGTCCGGCATATTGCTGGAGACCGTCCTGCTGATCGAATATTTCCATTACGCCGGTGAGATCCTTGTCGTGAGATTGCCAGACATCCCTGGAGTCCCAGGTAGTCCTCCACAACTGTCCGCCGGCAGCCCGTGCCCATAGCCAGGGTTTCCGCTGACCCCATTCGCAGATGCTGTATACAATGGGCCGCCCGCTGTTCTTCAGTGCGTCGCCCATTTTTTTGTATCGGGAAAAAGCCGTCGTCACATCATCCGGCGCATTGCAGTAATCGTATTTCAGATAATCGATCCCCCATTCGGCGAATGTCTTTGCATCCAGCTCTTCAAAACCATAGCTGCCCGTAACTCCGCCACAGGTCAGGGTTGCGGCATCGGAATAGATGCCGAGCTTCAGGCCCCGCGAGTGTACATAATCCGCCAGCGCCCGCATGCCGCCCGGGAAGCGCACCGGATCGGGAAATAATTTGTTTTTACGGTCCCTGCCTCCAACCCAGTGGTCGTCGATGACGATGTAATTGTATCCCGCCGCCAGCATGCCGTTCTGTGCCATGGCGTCGGCCGTCTGTTTGAGGATGGTCTCGTCGATCTTTTCTTCGAAGAAATTCCAGCTGTTCCAGCCCATGGGAGGTGTTGCGGCGAGTGCGTTGCCGGTGTCCTGGGCCATTGTTTGAAGTGTGCTGAAAAGGCAGAGTAATAGTATGATCTTTTTGGCGGAAGTCTTGTTCATGCGTCGCAAGATAAATAATTTACTCAACCGTTTGCACGGGGGTGGTTGCCTGAATAATTGTAGATTTAGGAAAAACCGATTAGGGATGAACATTTTCGCCTATCTGCATCGCTGTCTGACGATATTGCTATTTGCTTCCGCCTGGCTGCCGGCTGCTGCCCAAACGCCTCATTCTGCCACCGTGACGGAGTCTTCTCAGCAATTTACTACCTACCCCTATTCCGACCCCAACCCTATTCCTTTGCCCCCGCCCGTGTATCCTTACTATCGTTGGGATGGGTTTACCAGTGTGCCTGTAGAGAAGGAATGGAAGACGGTGGTGCTGGAGAACGATTATATCCGGGTGATGATCCTGCCGGAGATAGGCGGTAAGATCTGGGCCGCCACGGAAAAGAAGACGGGCGCGTCTTTCCTTTATTATAATCATGTCGTCAAGTTCAGGGATGTTGCCATGCGCGGGCCCTGGACCAGCGGTGGGCTGGAGGCGAACTATGGTATTATCGGCCACACGCCCGCCTGTTCGAGCCCCGTGGATTATCTCACCCGGACCAATGAGGATGGCAGCGTCAGCTGTATCGTCGGCACGCTGGACCTGCTCTCCCGGAGCTATTGGCGTATGGAGATCCGACTGCCCGCCGACAAGGCGTTCTTTCAAACCCGATCGTTCTGGTACAATACGACGCCATTGGAGCAGCCTTATTATCACTGGATGAATGCGGGACTGAAGGCGAGTGATGACCTCGAGTTCATTTATCCCGGTAACAGGTATATTGGACATGGGGGAGAATATGCCGCCTGGCCTGTGAATGAGCAGAACGGGAAACTTATCTCCTGGTATAAGAACAATGATTTTGGCGGGTACAAGTCGTATCATGTTTTTGGCAGGTATACCGATTTTTCCGGCGCATACTATCACAATGAGGACAGGGGTATGATCCGGTATGGCACCCACGATGACAAGTCCGGCAAGAAGCTGTGGATATGGGGACTGTCGCGACAGGGGATGATCTGGGAGAAGCTGTTGACGGATACGGACGGGCAATATTTCGAATTGCAGTCCGGGAGGCTGTTCAATCAAAATGCGGCGGAGAGCAGCCTTACGCCTTTCAAGCATCGTGGTTTTGCTCCTTATGGCGCCGACAGCTGGCAGGAGTACTGGTATCCGGTGGATGGCACGCATGGTATTCTGGCCGCCAGTGAATATGGAGCGCTCAATCTAAAGGTGGAGAAGGGTTTGCTGAAGATATATCTTTCGCCCGTGGAGAGCATACATGATACGTTGCGAATATCTGTTGCCGGTAGGGAAGTGTACAGGCGTGTGGTACAGGCCAGGCCGTTGGCTCTCTTTTCCGACAGTGTGGTTCTGGCGGGCGTTAGTACCGCCGCACCGGGCGGGAGCCTGCCCGGATCGCTGAAAGCTATGCTGGGGGACCATCTGCTGGAGTATACTACCGACTCCGATGACAGCCTGGGGCGTCCAGTTCAGACACCCGCGGATTTTAACTGGAGCTCCGTCTATGGCCATTATCTGCAGGCATGCGAAGCCATGGATATGAAGGACTATCATCGTGCCGGTGTTGCCGTGGACAGTGCGCTTGGTATGGATGCGCATTATCTGCCCGCACTTGTGAAAAAGGCAGAGCTGTTGTACCGTAATATGCAGTACACCGAGGCGTTGCAGGTGGCGCGGCATGCGCTTAGCATACATACCGAGGATGGGAGCGCCAACTTTATCTATGGGCTGGTGAATGATATGCTGGGAAACTATACAGATGCCAGGGATGGATTTGATATTGCCAGCCTGGACCCGGCGTATCGGGGTGCGGCTTATACTTCCCTGGCGCGGCTGTATATCAGGAAGGGGTTGCTGAACCGTGCGCTGGATTGTACCGGCAAGGCGTTGGCGGCACAGTCGCAGAATGTGGATGCGTTGCAGCTTCGCGCCGTGATCTATCGGCTCAAGGACGATACGGCCGGTCATTTTGCGACCCTGCGTGCGTTACAATCGCTGGATGCGTTGAATCATTTTTCACGTTGGGAATATTATTTGAGTGACTCCACGCGTCATCCCCTACGGGAGTTTACCTCCCTGATCCGGGGCGAGCTGCCGCAGGAGGTTTATCTGGAGCTGGCCTGCTGGTATTATGACTGTGGGCTCTCATCCGATGCCATACATATATTGCGGCTGTGCCCACCCGTGGCAGAGGCAAAGATCTGGCTGGCTTATCTCACCGGCGAGCCATTGAATGTCGCAGGCCTGGACCCTGTGCGGGCATTTCCTTTCCGGTGGGAGACCGCGAAAGTATTGGAGACGATGTTGCCAAAGTATCCGTCATGGTTCTTACGATATCAGCTGGCATTGATCTATTGGGACCGTGACCGTCCGGATGAGGCGAGGCGGTTGCTGCGGGATTGCGGTGATCAGCCTGCATATGCGCCCTTCTATGCATGGCGTGCGGCTGTGGCGGTGAAAGAGGACTCCTCCGCTGTGATGCATGACCTCGAAAAAGCCGCCGAGCTCGATCCTCATTGGAGATATGCCAAATTGCTGGCAGAATATTATATCCAGCATAACGATCCAGTAAAGGCCGGGGCCATTGCCCAAAGATCCTATCTGACCCGCCCCGACAATTATATCATGGGTATGCTGTATGCGAGAACGTTGCTGCTGAACCATGAGTTTGCAGCCTGTGACAAGCTGCTGGCATCGCTGAACATCATTCCATTTGAGGGGGCGACCATCGGCAGGGAGTTATATCGGGAGACCAAGCTGATGCTGGCTGTGCAGGAGATGAAGAAACGGGCCTATAAGAAGGCGCTGGCTCGCATCGGGGAGGCCCGGCAATGGCCCGAGCGATTAGGTGTAGGGGCGCCCTATCTGGAAGACCAGGACCTGCGGCTGGAGGATTGGATGACCTATCGATGCTATGCTGCGTTGGGGCAGGACAAGGCGGCGCGGGCGGCATTGGAGAGGATACCCGCGGAATGGGCGAAGACCCAATTGACAGGGGGGCAGCCCGATAAGACGGTGGTGCGGGACTACCTGCAGAATGGGAAGGAGTCCAATGGGAGGGTGCTACAAGCTTTGGGCTTTTGACAGGTCTGCGGCTGGATGCATGAAAATGGATAGGGTCAAAATGGTTTAAAAAAAGTCAAATTTTAGTACTACAAGTACGAAAAAAAAAGAAAAATTAAACCAATTTTCCCACCTTCCATTTGGTATAGTAGTGCCGTCATCCTGAGTAATCCTTCCAAACACTCAGCTGGAAGAAAATGAAAATAAATTTGCGCAGTCAAATAGCTGCGCATATATTTGCAGTCAAATGACTGCGTAATGAATTTCCGAAGAGACGTATTCCAGGCTATTTCAGATCCCACCCGACGGGCCATATTGAGCCTGATCGCCGTGGGGAGCTTGACACCGAATGCCATCGCCGAGCATTTTGACAGCTCGCGGCAGACTATTTCCAAACATATACAGATCCTCACCGAATGCCAGCTATTGAAGCAGGAGCAGTCGGGACGGGAGATCTATTATCAGCTGAACCCGCAGAAGATAAAGGAGGTGTCGGACTGGGCGGAGCAGTTCCGGGAGATGTGGGAAGGCCGTCTCCGTCATATGGATAAGATATTAAAGTCGACGAAAAAGAATTGATAACCTAAAAAACACAATGTTATGGCTGAATTTGTAAAAGTTAGTAAGTTATTCGATGCTGCCGTGGAAGAAGTATGGAAGCTGTGGACGGAACCGGAGTATGTAATGCAATGGTGGGGGCCGGATAAGTTTACCTGTCCCCTGGCCAATATACATTTCAAAGAAGGCGGCACTTCGCTGGTCTGTATGAAGGCGCCCGATGATTTCGGCGGTGCGTCCCATTACAATATATGGAAGTATACGAAGATCGTGCCTTACGAAAGTATCGAGTTTATAATGAACCTGGCCGATGAGAAGGGGAACAGAAAGAAGCCTACCGAACTGGGCATGCCCGCGGACTTCCCGGAAGATGTGCGAACGTTGGTGACATTCAAGTCCATTGGCAAAGACAGGACCGAAATGACCGTGACCGAATTTGCAGATTTCGGACAGATGAGCCATTTTGCTCAGCTGGGTCTGGAGCAGTCCATTGGGAAGGCCGCTGCGGTGTTCGAGTTCTAAGGGGGCCGGCCTTGTGACCTGCCTATTTATAAGCGATGGCAGCGCTCGCTGGTCCCGCCAGGGCCTTTGATTCGATGCGGCTAAAGCCGGCTGATCTGGCCCATTTTGTAAAATCGGCCATGGAATAGTCGAAGGCATCCCCGTTCTCGATGAGCATGTTCAGACTCATCAGCAGGCCAAAAGTATTCCGGGTCCGCTGGTCGTCAATGATGTTCTCAATAGCAATGAAAACGCCGTTCTCCGGCAAGGCATCGTAAACTTTTTTGAGCAGCTCTTCTTTGGCTTCTTCGTTCATGCCATGTAATATATTCCCCATTGCTATGACATCTCCCGCGGGTAGAGGGTCTTTGCGGAAGTCGCCGGACACGGCACGGATGCGATCGGTGAGATGGAATTGTGCGATCAGCCGTTCTGCAAGGGGCTGCACCGGCGGCAGGTCGAAGGTGGTGCAATGAATAGCGGGGTGATGTAAACAGATCTGTACGCTCAGCCATCCGTCGGCTCCTCCGATGTCTACGAAGCTGCTGTAGTTGGAAAAATCGAACTGCTCTGTCAAAGCTATGAAGTTCCCTGTTTGAATGCCACGCATGGCATCGATGAACTCTTTCAATTTATTTTCATCTTTATAGAGATCGGTAAAGAACTCCATATTGCCATGCGGATTTCCTTTCCCTTCGTTTTGTTGCCTGCCGGTGAGCAAACCTTCATCCAGGAATCTCCAGTGGTTGTACAGACGGGCGTCGGCCATTTCCAGGATGCCTCCCATATAGGCCGGCTTGTTCTTATCAAGAAAAAAACCGGTGTCTTCCGCATTGGAGTAAACAGCATCCTGCAATAATCCTTTTCTTTCCAAAAAACCTAAGGATACCAATGTGTCCAGCCAGTCGAATACATGCCGGGGAGAGCAGCTCAAACCCAATTTTTCTTTGACCTCCCTGCCCGATAAGGGTCGCTGTCCAAGCTGGGTGAACAGTCCGAACCTTACCGCGGTAAGCAGGACCTTTGACGGCCAGAATCCCATGCCTATCTGCATTATTTTTGAAGGGTCGAGTGAAGCGTCGGTTTTTTTGCTTTCGGCAGCTGATGGAGCAGGCATGATCGTATGGTTTAAGGATGAAGAAAAAGGATTGCTTCTTTAAAGGTAGCGGAATTTTTCAACGGAATTTATTCGCTAATTTTAAGGGGTCTTGGAGGTGTCAAAAATTTAAAAGCTAAACATTATGGAAATCAAACGAGTCGGTTCCCGTCCATCGGGAAAGGGGCCGGAAGACTGGTTCACCGGCACCGTACGCATCGATCCTTTATTCACGGCGGCGGCTCCTGCGCATGGGGCGGGGGCTTGTGTCACTTTCGAGCCGGGGGCTCGTACGGCATGGCATACCCATCCGCTGGGGCAAACCCTTATCGTGACATCGGGTTGTGGCTGGGCGCAGCACGAAGGCGGTCCTGTCGAAGAGATCCATCCGGGGGATGTGGTTTGGTTTGCACCAGGGGAGAAACACTGGCATGGAGCCACGCCGACCACTGCCATGACGCATATAGCCATCCAGGAGAGTCTCGATGGAAAGGTCGTCGACTGGATGGAAAAGGTCCGTGATGATCAATACAGGAGGTGATATGATAAGAATAACGATACTATGTATGCTGGCAGTACTTTCTCTCGGGATCGCTACGGCCCAGGACAGCAAGCCGATGGTGCGGATGGCGAAGATCGTCGTCGACTCAGCCCAGTTGGAGAAGTACAGGGCCGCCCTGAAAGAGGGGATCGAGACCGCGGTGCGGGTGGAGCCGGGAGTACTGACCTTGTATGCCGTGTATGAGAAGGATCATCCCACCCATGTCACGGTGCTGGAGGTATATGCGGATGAGCAAGCCTACAAGACACATCTGCAGACACCGCATTTTAAGAAATACAAAAACACGACCATGGGTATGGTGAGGTCGCTGGAGCTGGTGGAGATGGAAGCTATTGGGTTGGAGGCGAAGGCTAAGGTGCATTGACGGCGCTCACAAGCTGCTCTGAATATTAGTTGATTGACGCTCTATGCGCTGATAATCAATTCGTAATATGCATATATTTTTCAAAAAAGCTGAGTAAAATATCTTAAATTTGTTCTATGTTTTTTACGATCAACACCTGTTTAATATGACCGCAGCAGCTATAAGAGACAGATTATATGATTATATCAGGGTGGCTGATGACAAAAAGATCAAGGCCATTTACATGATGCTGGAAGACGAAATTGCCGAAGAAACGGAATGGTGGAATAATGCTGCTTTTGTTGCTGAGTTGGAAAAGGAATATGCGGCATGGGAGTCCGGCAAAGACAAGGGCTATTCATTTGCAGACGTCAAAGCTGAAATCGTTCGTGCGAGAAGTTGAGAAGAGGCTAGAACAGGTCGCGAAGACGCCCGAGCGATATGCCGAACGCAGAAAAGGCTTTCGCGAAACCAATCTCAAAATCTTCCCTTATCTCATCATATACCGGATACACAAGCGAAAGAAGATTATTGCTATAAGCTCCATTTTCCATACCAGCAGAAACCCAAAGAAAAAATATACCGGAGGACGATAAAATTGTTATTGCTCATCTGGGACTAAATTCTCTAAAACGCCCTAAGTCCGGGCGTTTTTCATTTTCTGTATTGAAAAGGGGGGGCGAGAAAAACATTTCTGCAATCGGTTGCATTTTATCCCGGAATTTATCTATTTTCGGGTAGCCCCACCGACTACAGGGCTGCAAGAAATGTTATTTCGGAACAATTTATCTACTGCAATTGCTTGTTTGATTGTTTTATCTGGCCTTACAGGTCTGGGGCAGGACATTGTTCCGAGGCGTCTGCCCGAACCTCCACCTCCTGGCCACAGGGACCGGATCTCTATCAATGACGGCTGGAGATTTATGCGTTACACAGGCGAGCCGGATACCCTGATCTACGACACGCGTCCCCTGGTCACGGATCGTAATGACAATAAGGTAGCGGATACCCGCGCATCCGAGGCGGCTGTGGCAACCTCTTCCACCCATGCGTTGAAAAACTGGATCCTTCCTTCTATGGATGATCTTTTTTTCGGGGAATACCTGATGCAGCACAAACGCCCCGAGGGTAATCCCGGTCGCAACTTCCCCTTTGTACAAAACGACTTTGATGATTCCCATTGGGAGCAAGTGGACCTGCCGCATGACTGGGCTATAAAGGGTCCTTTCTATGAGGGGGAGCATGCGGCAGTGGGTGGTGGTATGGGGCGATTGCCCAGCCAGGGGGTGGCATGGTACCGGAGGAAACTGGAAATCCCTCTTACAGATAAGGGCAGGACCATTTATCTCGACATCGATGGCGCTATGTCGTATGCCATGGTGTGGTTGAATGGAAGCCTTGTCGGGGGGTGGCCTTATGGCTATAATTCCTTCCGGCTGGATCTCACGCCCTATATAAAATTTGGCGGCGCCAATCAGTTGGCCATACGACTGGATAATCCGCCTAATTCATCCCGCTGGTATCCCGGCGGTGGCATCTACCGCAATGTATGGATCACCAAGTTGAGCCCCATACATGTAGCGCAGTCGGGAATTTTCATACATACAAAAAATGTTTCGGCCTCCTCGGCCCTGCTTATCATCGACGTCGATATCCTTAACAGGTCGGCAACTATGCAGCCGGTGGAGGTACTGACAGATATCTATACACTGAATGACAAACTGGAAAAGGGAGTAAAGGTGGCAAGTCTCGGTTCGTCAGCAGCCAATATGCGGGCCGGCTCCCGGATGAAGGTGACCCTGCCCGGGAAGCTGTATAATCCATTGTTGTGGCAACCCGGACCGAAACCACATCTGTATGCCGCCGTCACGCATCTGTATATCGCAGGAAAGATGGTGGATGAATACGAGACGCGGTTTGGTATCCGCGATGTGCAATTCGATCCCGAAAAAGGCATATTGGTGAATGGTGTACCTATACGTGTGCAGGGAGTGAACCAGCATCATGACCTGGGCGCTCTGGGAGCAGCCTTTAATGTCAGTGCGGCGGAGCGGCAGCTGGAGATGCTACAAGACATGGGGTGCAATGCCATCCGTCTGGCGCACAATCCACCGGCGCCTGAATTACTCGATCTGACGGACCAGATGGGATTCCTCGTAATAGATGAAATATTCGATTGCTGGGAGAAAGGGAAGACACCGCTGGATTTTCACCTGATCTTTTCCGACTGGCATGAGGCCGATGTACGATCTTTTGTCCGCAGGGATCGCAATCACCCTTCTGTCATCGCCTGGAGCTTTGGCAATGAAGTAGGAGAGCAATACACGGCCGACAGCGGCGCCATCCTCGCCACGTATCTGCACGATATGGTCCATGAAGAAGACAGTACCCGGCCGGCTACGGCGTCGATGAACTATGCCAAGCCCGATATGCCCTTCCCGCGGGAGATGGATATATTATGCCTGAATTACCAGGGAGAGGGGATACGTGATGCACCTGCTTATGCTCATTTGAAAGGCATCCGAACATCTCCACTATATTCTGCCTTCCATGAGCGATTTCGATGGAAAATGATCGTCAGCAGCGAGACCGCATCGGCGCTCAGTACCCGTGGCGCCTATATATTCCCGGTGACGGATGGGATAAGCGCTCCTGTCAGCGATAGCACGGGTGGTGATCCGGAGCATATGTCCGTGAGCGCTTATGAGCTGTATACGGCCGCCTTTGGCGCATCGCCTGATAAAGTATTTTCCGCCCAGGATCACCATCCTTATGTGGCGGGAGAGTTCGTCTGGTCCGGATGGGATTATCTGGGTGAGCCCACTCCTTATTACTCCGCCCGCAGTTCTTATTCGGGTGTTATCGACCTGGCGGGTTTTAAGAAGGACCGGTTCTATCTCTATCAATCCCGCTGGCGTCCCGATCTTCCCATGGCACATATCCTTCCGCACTGGACATGGCCCGACCGTGTGGGGAAGATCACACCCGTGCATGTGTTTACGTCGGGGGACGAGGCCGAGCTGTTCCTGAATGGGAGGTCGCTGGGAAGGAAAAAGAAGGGATCGTATGAATACCGATTGCGTTGGGATAGTGTGGTGTATGAGCCGGGGGAGCTGCGCGTGACCAGCTACAGGGATGGAAGGATATGGGCGGCGGATACGGTAAGGACGGCGGGAGAGGCGGCCAGGCTAGCGCTGCGAGCGGACAGAGGGGAGAGCGAGACAGACAGGAGCCGGATCAAGGCAGACTGGGGCCTGATCAAGGCCGATGGAAAGGGGCTTGCCTTTATCACGGTGCGAATCGTCGATAGCCGTGGTGTGCTTGTACCGCGGGCGGATAATGAGATAGCGTTCGAGATAGAAGGCCCGGGTGAGATAGTGGCTACGGATAATGGCGATCCAGCGGACCTGCGATCCTTTGTTTCGAAAGAAAGGAAGGCTTTTAATGGAATGGCGCTGGTGATCGTACGCGCGAAGAAGGGGCGGGCGGGCGTGATAACGATAACAGCCCGATCGAAAGGACTCAGCACCGGGCGGGTAATAATCATGTCTAAGTAAATATATAGTCATATGAAAAATATTTTTATGCTAGCCCTGCTCGTGTCGGCCATCATGAGCGTTCATGCGCAATTCAATATACCCTGGCAGGGAAAGAAATGCGCCGTCGTGCTGACCTATGACGATGCCATCAACCAGCAGCTGGACAATGCTGTGCCCGTGCTGGACTCCCTTGGGCTGAAGGCCACTTTTTATGTTACGGCCTTTTCCCATAGCATGCAGACCCGTATGAGTGAGTGGAAAAAGCTGGCCACCGAGGGACATGAGCTAGGCAATCATACCTTATATCATCCCTGTATCGGCGGCGTGGGCAGAGAGTGGGTGCGGCCCGAGTACGACATGCGGAACTATACCGTACAGCGGATGGTGGATGAGACGAGGATGACCAATGTATTTCTTCGGGCATTGGATGGACAGACACGGCGGACATTTGCTTTTACCTGCGGGGATATGAAGATCGGAGATTCCTCTTTTATCGGCGCTATGAAGGATGATTTTGTCGCTGCCAGGGCGGTGAGGAATGAGATGCATAAGATAGGAGAGGTCGATCTTTATAACGTGGATTGCTATGGCGTAAATGGAGAGACCGGCGCGCAGCTGATCGAATGGGCTCAGTCCGCCATGAAGACAAATTCGTTGCTGGTAATACTCTTCCATGGTGTGGGTGGAGGTAATCCCTTAAATGTGACGCCCGCCGCGCACAGTGAGTTCCTGCACTTCCTTAAGGACAATGAAAAAGATATCATGATCGCCCCGATGATCATCGTGGCTGACCATATAAAAGAATGGCAGACCCGTGATAAGGTATTCAAGGTCCAGCAGCAGGCCACGGAACTGGATTATAAAGATATGCTGGCCCAATTACACATCGAGTCCGTCCGTCCCGGTCCATCGGGTAATCCATCGGCGCCCAATGCGGCGAATGTAGATGAATCAAAAGCTTCTCCCTATACATCGCTGCCTGATCCGCTGACGTTGAATAATGGCAAAAAGGTCACGGATGCAAAAACCTGGTGGAGCCGGCGGCGTCCCGAGATCGTAACGTACTACGACCGGGAGATCTATGGGAGAGTGCCTAAAAACACGCCCGGGGTGACATGGGAAGTGCTACGCACTGCCGATACCGTCATCGGTGGTGTCGCGGCCGTCACGAAGAACCTTGCAGGGCATGTCGACAATTCATCCTATCCCGCTATCAAGGTGGATATACAGCTATCCCTCACCGTACCAAAAAATGCGGGCAGGCCAGTACCTGTGATGATGGAGTTTGGGTTTATTTTCCCACCGGGATTTCGATTCCCTCCACCACCACCCGGTACGCCGGTGGATAAACCCTGGCAGCAGCAGGTATTGGAACAGGGCTGGGGTTATGCGATCCTGGTGCCGACGAGTTACCAGGCGGATAATGGTGCAGGGCTGACACAGGGGATAATCGGGCTGTGTAATAAAGGACAGCGGCGCCGGCCGGATGACTGGGGTGCGTTGCGTGCATGGGCCTGGGGTGCGAGTCGCGCCGTAGATTATTTCGAGACGGATAAGGATGTGGATGCAAAACAGATAGGTATCGAAGGTTTGTCGAGATACGGAAAGGCCACCGTCGTTGCCATGGCGTATGAGCCGCGGCTGCATATTGCGTTTGTCGGGTCCAGCGGCAATGGTGGTGTAAAGATCATGCACCGGATGTTGGGGGAGCAGGTGGAGAACCTGGCTTCATCGGGAGAATATCATTGGTTTGCCGGCAATTTTATCAAATATGCCGGTCCGTCGACGCCGAATGATCTGCCTGTGGATGCGCATGAGCTGGTGGCTCTATGTGCGCCGCGTCCTGTATTTATCAGCTCCGGTAGCCCGAAAGTGGAAGGGCAGTGGGTGGATGCGAAGGGCATGTTCCTTGGTGGAGCGTATGCGGCGCCCGTGTATGAGCTGTTGGGGAAGAAGGGATATGGTACGATGGAATTCCCGCCGATAGAGACTGCCCTGCTGGACGGGGATATTGCCTGGCGTCAGCACAGCGGAGGACATACGACGGGGCCGAACTGGGCGACGTTTATTGGATGGGCTAAGCGATATACAAAGTAGGAGCGGTCATTTGCTGGTATTCTGTCGGAGTGGCATGAAACCGTTTCAGGAATGCCTTGCCGAAATTGCTTTGGGAGTTGAATCCCACCATTTTTGCTATCTCGCATACCTTATGTCCGGTGGTCGATATGAGCTCGGCCGCTTTGTTGAGCCTGGCCACGTTGATCAGCTCATTGGGCGTCAGATCGGAGACAGATTTTAGTTTTCTGTAGAACGTCGGTCGGCTCATGTTCATGAGTTTTGCCAGGGTGTCGACATCCAGATCGATATTCTGAAGATTGCCGGAGATAAAGTCATTCAGCTTGTGTAAGAATTTTTCCTTTTCTTTTGAGCTGCTGCCCATATGTGCATAGAGGGAATGGGCGAAATAGTCTTTTATCCGGGCCCGGTTGGTGAGCAGGTTCTTTATCTGGGCCCTTAGGTATTCCCCGGAGAAGGGGCTTTCCATACAGGCATCTGCCCCGGAATCCAGCCCTTTGATCCTGGAAGAGCCACCGGCAATAAGCAGGATCACGGGGATATGAGCATAATGTACAGAGGTCTTCAATTGTGCGCACAATTCGCTTCCGTCCGTGTGACCCAGGTCCATATTGCTAATAATCAGCTGAATGGAACGTGTTTTCAGGATATAGAGCGCAGTTCGTTCATTTTGGGCCGTAAAGACATCGTACGTATCGTCCAGCAGTCTGCTGAGCGTATTCAGCTCGCTCTTATCGCGGCCGGCGAGCAGGATAGTACCAGCGGGTGCTGTTTCCCGGCGGGATGCCGAAGGATATAACTCATGTGTAGCATTGGCAATCATCAATTACAAAAGTATATTTGTCAGTAAGTTAGGTATGCTCATTTTGTTGAAATTTGTAGCACAATTGTTCAGATTCATGACAAATCGATTATATTGTTGAGGTTGTGATCACAGACGCATGCCGATAAGGAGATACATACTATTTATATGCTTTATACAGCTGGTGACAGCCGTCGCGGCCCAGCCTTCCCATATCAATTTCACTTCGCTGACCTCCAGGGACGGGTTATTGTCCAATTCGGTAAATGCCATTTTAAAAGACAGGTACGGTCTGATGTGGATAGCTACGGATGACGGGCTGAATAAATTTGATGGAACGAATTTTACCGTCTATCGTCATCAGGCAGAGGATAGTTCCAGTCTGCGGGCGAATGAGATACTGGCATTATATGAAGACCCGGGAGGCAATCTGTGGGTGGGGACCAGCGGGGGGGCCGTAAGTCAATATGACAGAAGAAAGGATAAATTTATCCACTATCCTGCCGGCGTAGGCGGGAATGGTTTTTTATCCAATGCGGTGGTGAGGAGCATCTGCGGCGACCACGATGGAAAAATATGGCTGGCCCAGTTCGAGAGCCCGTATGTGCTCGAGCCTGCTACCGGTGGCATCTCGAAGATGGATCTGACCCCTTATGATCATGGCGGTGCGGCGAAGAGGTCCCTGTATTGTGTTTTCGAGGACAGCCGACACAGGATGTGGGTGGGGACGGACAAGGGACTATTCCTTTATATACAGGCAACGCATTCATTTTTGCAATACCGACATGACAGCCTGGATGGATCGAGCCTTATAAACGACAATGCAAAAGCCCTGGCCGAGGATCAGGATGGGCATTTATGGGTGGGGACGGAGAATGGCCTATGCATGATGAGGCCGGATGAAAAGGGGTTTGTCCGCATGCAGGAAGGAATGAAAACGGCGCTGGCCGGTGCGAATATCAATGCCATTGCGCCGGACAAGGATGGGATGTTATGGATAGCCACCATGAGCGGCCTTTATATACTGGACCCTCGTACCGGGCACTCGGTGTCGTATACGCCGGAGGAGGGAAATGTACATAGTCTTACGAGCAGGGCCATCCGGAGCATATACATCGACAGGAATGGCATTTACTGGCTGGGAACTTACCGGGGAGGCATCAATAAATACGACAGGAACCTCAACCTGTTCAATGTCAAGCTCAGCGACGCATTTCATGACAACGGCTCGAAGAGTTCCGTAGTCACCGCCTTTGAGGACCGGGGTGATGGTAATGTATGGCTGGGGACGGATGGGGGCGGCCTTTATCTCTTCGACCACCGGACAGAGGAGCTGCGGCGTGTCGATGTCCGACTGGATGGCAGGACGGTAGACCCATTATCGGTGCTGGCCCTGAAGAAAACACGGGAGGGCAGGCTATATATAGGAACATTTGGCAAAGGATTGATCATACTGGACCCTGCCGGTGGAAAGGTGGAACATCTAACCATGGGGACGGGGGCACATGACCTGAATGCAAATGATATTTATTGCGTCAACGAAGACAGCAAGGGGCAGATATGGCTGGGTACGAATGGCTCGGGTGTAAATGTGTTAAAGGACAATAAGGTCATCTTCCGGCTGACGCCGAGACCAAAGCTGCCGGGTGATATACTTATGCCCGTGAATGGCTATATCAGGGCCACACAGGAAGATGGGGAAGGGAATATATGGATCGGATCGCACGGCAGCGGTTTGGCAGTGTATCATCCTGCGACGGGCAGGTTCACGGTATATGATCAGCGAAACAGCAGGCTGCCGAGCGACAAGATATATTCATTACTGCTGGATAGCAGAGGACTGATGTGGGTGGGTACGTATGGAGGCGGGTTGAGTGTATTCGATAAAAAAGGGCAGATCACGAATTTTTCTGAAAAGGATGGATTGCAGAATACGACTGTCTACCAGGTGGTGGAAGATGCGCTGGGCTATATATGGGTAAGTACCAATACGGGTATCAGCCGTCTGGATGTGGGTACGAAGACCTTCAGCAATTTTACGAGCTACAACGGTATCCAAAATAACAATTTCGTACATGCCTCGGGGGTGCATGCATCGGATGGAGAGCTGTTCTTCGGAGGGTTGCAGGGATTCAACTATTTTCATCCTGCGGACCTTACTACCAATAGGAATGTGCCGGCTGTAATTTTAACGAACCTGCAGGTGGCGAACAAGCCTGTCGTTCCGGGCGACGGGTCTCCCATCGGAGAGCATATTTCTGTTGCAAAGGAGATACATCTGGCCTATAAGCAGAATTTTTCGCTGAGCTTTGTTGCGTTGAACTATACGCTGCCGAGGCAAAACCATTATGCATACAGGCTGGACGGGTTCGACAAGGACTGGAACTATATCGGCTCCGCCAATACGGCCTATTATACCAACCTCGACCCCGGGGAATATGTCTTTCATGTGAAAGCCAGCAATAATGACGGGGTATGGAGCTCGGCAGACACGTCCATACGCATCTATGTCAAACCGCCTTTTTGGAGGACGGTGTATGCGTATATATTCTACGTATTGGCGGCGGGTGGCCTGTTGCTGTACAGCCGGCACAGGGGGCTTTCGAGGTTGAAGCGCAAATTTGCGCTGGAGCAGGAGCGGCAGGAGTCCCGGCGCATACAGGAGCTGGACAGACTGAAACTAAAGTTCCTGACAAACCTGAGCCATGAGTTCAGAACGCCCATCTCGCTCATCATGGGTCCTGTGGATCAGCTGTTGTCGGAACAGCGGGATAAGCCGTCGGCGGACAAGCTGCAAATGGTCAGGCGGAATGCGAGGCGCTTATTAAACCTGGTGAACCAGCTGCTGGATTTCAGAAAGATGGAGGAACATGAGCTCAGGCTGCAGCTTTCGGAAGGCGATTTGGTATCTTTTATAAAGGATGTCAGTCATTCTTTTACCGACCTGTCTGAAAGGAAACATATACAATTCACTTTCGAAAGTGGAATAGACAGATTATATGTGCTGTTCGATCGGGATAAGATGGAGCGCATCCTTTTCAACTTGTTGTCGAATGCGTTCAAGTTCACATTGGGGGGTGGAACGATCACACTGTTGCTGCGGGAGGTGGAAGGGAGTGACGATCCGGCGCGGAAATGGGTCTCCATACAGGTGAAAGACACGGGTATCGGTATCCCTGAGGACAAGAAGGAAAAGATCTTCGAACGATTTTTCCAGCATGCCTCCGCCGCGGCGGTGCTCAACCAGGGCTCGGGCATCGGTCTTTCTATCACGAAGGAGTTTGTCAGGATGCATGGAGGAGCAATAGACGTGGAGAGTGAGCAGGGGCAGGGGAGCATATTTACGATACGACTGCCGCTGACGGTGGTGGAGGAGGAGCCCGCCGTACCTGTGGTTGAGCCTGTGCCAGTTGTTGCGGAGGAGGCGCCTGATCCGGACGCGCTCGCAGACGCTACAGCCATGCCGGTGATACTTTTGGTGGAAGACAACGAGGATTTCAGGTTCTACCTGAGAGACAATCTCCGGGATCAATATAGGGTGATAGAGGCGTCTAATGGCAAAGAAGGCTGGCAAAAGGCCTTGTCGGGCCACCCGCAATTGATCGTGAGCGATATCAGCATGCCTTTTATGGATGGGATTGAGCTTACCTACAAGCTCAAGGCGGACCGGCGGACAAGTCATATTCCCGTCATCCTGTTAACCGCGCTGACAGAGGAAGAGCAGCAGCTGAGGGGGCTGGGAACGGGCGCCAACGACTATATCACCAAGCCTTTTAATATCGGGGTGCTGCATGCCAAGGTAAAGAACCTGCTGGTATTAAAAAGTACGCTTCAAACCACGTATACCAGACAAATAAAGCTGCTGACGCTGGAGGTGGCTGTTGCGTCGGAAGATGAAAAGCTTCTGCATAAAGTAGTGCAGTATCTCGAAGAGAACCTTACCAGTTCACAGCTATCCGTAGAGTCCCTGAGCAGAGAGGTGGGTATGAGCAGGAGCTCGCTGTACAGCAAGATGCTGGATATCACCGGCGAGACCCCTGTGGAGTACATACGCAGCTTCAAGCTGGAGAAGGCGGCCATGCTGTTGGAAAAAAGTGATATGACCATATCGGAAATAGCCTACCAAACAGGATTTTCCACACCGAACTATTTTGCAAGAGCATTTAAGGCTAAATACAATATGATGCCATCTGAATATGCTGCCATAAGGAAGGAAAATCAAAACCATTAGTATGGACCATTCGAAAGAGATAACCATTTACGATATAGCAAAGAACCTCAATGTGTCACCCTCGACGGTCAGCCGGGCTTTGAAGGACGATCCGACTGTGAGCAAAAAGACGAGAAAAAAGATCTTCGAGACAGCGGCTCAAATGGGGTACAGGTCCAATCCTTTCGCCAAAAATCTGCGGCAGCAGCAATCGTTGACCATCGGCGTGATCGTGAGTGATCTTGACAGTCCTTTTATTTCGTCCGTCGTATCCGGTATCGAAAAAGCAGCGGGCGAGGCGGGATATGGCATCATCATAACCGATTCCTCCCAGAGCGCCGTGAAGGAAGCAGCCAATGCCCAAAATCTTTTTCACCGCCGGGTGGATGGCATGATCGCATCACTGGCGCCCGATACAAAAGATCTCGCTCATTTTTCGCCATTCGTCGAGAAGAATATCCCTGTTATTTTTTTGGACAGGACGAGCGAGATGGCGGAAAGTACTTCGGTGGTCATCGACAACATGCAAACCGGCTATATGGCCACCAAACACCTTATTGGGCAGGGATGCCGCAGGATAGCCCATGTAACATCGGACCTGCAGCATAATATCTATGCATTGCGGTACAAAGGTTACCGGGATGCGCTGGCGGAGAGTAAGCTCCCGTTCGAAGAGTCGTTGCTGGTGATTGCAGAGCCGACCGAGGAGGCCAGCGAGGCGGCCGCGAAAAAACTCATGGGATTGAAACCCATGCCTGACGGGGTATTTGTCACCAATGACTTTGCAGCGGCGGTGTGTATACGCACTTTTTTGGAACAGGGCGTCCGGGTGCCGAAAGACATTGCCGTAGTAGGATTCAACAATGAAGTAATAGGCAGGCTGATAAAGCCGACCCTGACCACCGTGAATTATCCCGGCAGGGAAATGGGTGAGGCCGCTGCGAGGAGTCTTGTGAATCATTTAAAAGGAGCGGGTAATATCGGCAGCATCAGCACGATGACAATACGCGCTGAGCTCATCGTGCGGCAATCCTCCCTGAAAAAATGAGCACGGCTGCCCTGGGGTTGGTATGGGCCGGCGGATAGCACTTTTTTATCAGAATTTGGTCAAAGCGTCTCAATCTCCCGCGAAATCTGTCGCCCCCGGAATATTTTTCGGACCAGACTATTAAATTAGTTAGTAGAAAAATTCCGAATGCATGCCAGATAGGACCAATACCATCGGTGTCATAGTACATAAGCTGGACAGCTATTTTATTACCTGTGCTTTGAAGGGGATGGAAGCGGTAGCTGCTGCGCATGGGTATGAGCTTATCATTACGCATTCCCAGGAGAGCATGGAAATGGAGGTGGCCAATGCGCAGCTATTGTTCGAGAGGAGGGTGGATGGCCTGCTGGCGTCCCTGACCGTAGAGACAAAAGGACTTTCTCATTTTTCGGCATTCACGGACGAGGGTGTTCCGGTGGTGTTCTTTGACCGGGTGGAAAAGACGGGTAACAGCGACATGGTGGTGATCGACAATGCCCGGTGCGGGTTTATGGCGACGGAGCATTTGATCAAACAGGGATGCAGGCGTATTGCGATCGTCACATCCAGCCTAAAGAGAAATGTATATGCGCAACGTTACAAGGGTTTCCGGGAGGCTTTGAAAGACTATACGATCCCTTTTACGGAGGATCTGCTGATACTGGAGGACAATGACAAGGACGGCGGGCTGGACGCCGCCTGGCAGATCATGCATATGGACCCGATGCCGGATGGGTTGTTCATTACCAATGACCTCGTGGCCGCCATGTGCATGCATACGCTGAAGGAGGAGGGAATATGTATACCCGAGGATATCGCCATTGTTGGATTCAACAATGACCCGATGGGCAGGCTGATCACTCCGACACTGTCCACGATAGACTATCCGGGGTTTGAAATAGGTAAGACCGCGGCTATCAGCCTGCTGGATCATTTATCGGGCGTGTCTTCGTCCCCGCAGAGCAAGACGGCCATAGTACCGTCGGGACTTATTGTCCGGGGGTCTTCGTTGAGGGGGCATGCTATGTAAAGGGGTTACTAACTGCTTAATATTCTTTCACCAATGTCTCCAGGGGAATATGCAGTGCGTTATACAATTTCCTAATCATACCTAGGTTCAATTTCCGATTCTTCTTAAAAATATCGGAAACGCGGCTTTTAAAGCCGAGGATTTCGGCAAGATCCTTGTTGGTTAATCCCTGTTGTTCCATACGGTATTTGATAGCTTCAATAGGACTGGGAGCAGCAATGATATAGTGTTTTTCCTCATAGTCCTCAATTAGCAAGGCAAGAACATCGGCTTCGTCGCTTTCCGGAGTGCCTGATTTTGCCTGAAAGATCTCTTCAAACCTTTGAAGCGATTGCTGGTATTCCTTTTTTGTTTTTAATATTTTGATAGGCATATGGTCGTTTTATTTGTTAGCTTTAAACTGATCTATTGTCTCGGCATTTACTTTATCGTATTCTTTATGGGTGCCGATAAACTTAATGAATACCCATCCCTTTTGATAGTTGACTTCAACAATAAGCCGGTAATCGTTCTCATTGATCTTAAAGATCGCCCGGTTATTCTTAACTGTTCTGCCAGTGTTGAAATCCCGGGTAATATCTCCAGGTTTCCGCCACGACTTCGATAATACATCGTGATACCACTTTTCGAGTGTCTCTTTGCAGTCCGAATGCTTTTTGTAAAAAGCAATAAGGGAACTGCGGTTATAGATATTCATCCAGGCCCATCGTTTAAGCAAATATATTAAAAAGTAACCAATTTGGTTACTTTTTAATACAACTTATTGTTTATGAGTGGGTTTTATGGTTACTCTCCGACCCTAAACGGCGCTGCGGGTAAACCTTCCTTGTTATACAGATTAGGATTGACGGGCTCATCCGCCCAGGCATAGCGCACGAACTTTGGCTCTTTTATTGCATCATTCCATATCACGACTTTATCACCTTCGATGCGGGCATTGGCCCAGACGAATTTTTTGTCGGCGCCGGCAATGGCAAATTCCTGCGGGTCTTCGCCGTCATTGGTGATCAACCCGCTGCCGGTGTTGTCGAACTGAATAGTTACCCGCCCATCTTCGATGGTCGACCTCCGGTAGGTTGGACCCGTGGAGACCACATCCATCCCATATACCAGCTTTTCCGCGGCGAGCGCCAGCCTGTCGCCCATCGGCTTTTTTCTGTCCGGATGAAGGTCATTCCATTCGCCCAGATCGATGGCGACCGCCATCGCCGTGTTGGGGGTGGAGAGAGACTTTGACTGGGCTTCTCTCAGTTCCGCCCACTGACTTTCCGCGGGCAGGTAATTGTAGTCACCAAAGCCGGGGAGCTGGACATACAGGAAGGGGAGGTCTCCCTCTTTCCATTTGCTTCGCCAGTCGGTGATCAGGGCGGGCTGCAGACGGGCATATTCCACCGCATGGGAGGTATTGGACTCGCCCTGGTACCAAAGGAACCCCTTGATGGTGTAGGTGGTCACCGGTGCCAGCATGGCATTGTACAGGGCGGTGGGTTGGTTCTGTGATTGGAAACCGTTGCTATTCCAGTGTGGTGTGAAGACTTCCCCGACCTTGTATTGCCAGTATCCCTTGAGGTCGATGGTGTCGCTGCCCGCGATGAGGCAGTAGGGTTTGTCGGGGACAAAGCCACCCTTGCCGGAATTGTTGATCACGCGGACGACAAAAAGGTTCTTGCCAGGGTGTAGCAGGCCGGTGGGAACGGCATACCTTCTTTGGGGATACATATAGGTGGTGTTGCCCACCGGCTGACCATTGATATAAAATTGGTCGGCATCTACTATCCTGCCCAGAAAAACCTTCGCAGCCCGCCCTGTCATGGAGACGGGCACGTCTACCTCCTTTCTGTACCAGACCGACCCGTTGAGATCCCTTAGCCCCTGGTCTTCCCAGTAGCCGGGGACGGCTATCTGCCGCCAGCCATTTGGAGTATAGGTCGGATCGTACCAGGGAATGGGGCCGGAGAGGCCTTTGTCGCGAGGTGCCGGGACGCTCGCGCCTGTTGAGGAGGAACCTGGCTGCGGGTTAGGGCTGGCTGGGGCTCGGAGGCGGGTGAAGCTATTGATATACGCCGTGTCTTTATTTCTTTCAATGGCCTTTTCCATATCCGGGAACGCCCGAAGGCCTTCCGGGCTGGTCCAAGCTTCGATGGGAGAGCCGCCGACACTGGCATTGATCAGGCCAATGGGGATATGGAATTTTTCATAGAGATCTTTTGCAAAGAAGTAAGCCACTGCCGAAAATTCCAGCACGTCCTGCGGGTTCGCGGACTTCCATACACCTGCCGGTAGATCGTCGCGGGGGCCGCTGAGATCAGTCAGCGTTGGTATCCAGAAATGCCGTATTTGTGGATAGTTAGCATGATCGATCTCTTCCTGGTAGCGGACGCTGTGCAATTTCATCTGATGCACCATATTGGACTGACCCGAACATACCCATACGTCGCCCACGAGGATATCATGCAACGTGATCTTGTTCTTACCCGTGATGTCCATGGTATAAGGTCCTCCTGCCGGGGTAGCGGACAGCTGCACCATCCATTTCCCATCGGCGCCGATGGTAGTGCGGTAGGACCTGCCGTTGAATTTTACACTGACCTTTTCTCCTTTCGAAGCCCAGCCCCAGACATTGATACGGGTGTCCCTTTGAAGTACCATGCTGTCCCTGATCAGGCGCGGGAGCCGGACCTGGGCGGATGCAACCCGGGTGGACACAAGAGAAAGGACGGCGGCAAGGAGCAGGACTGCGGCCAGGTGCGCTGCAGCAATGGTAGATAGCTTTTTCATGCGATGTTATTCCTTTTATGCGGGCAGAGCCTCGATCAGACAAGCGCTTTCAGGTCCCTGTACGGGTCGATGGTCTTTATATATCCTTTTTCATCGTAGCTGAGACGGGTGACCTTTATACTGCGCAAGTGGGTCACGCCCTTGCTGAGACTGCTGTCGTGATAGAACAGCCACCACTGGCCCCCGAATTCAACAATGGAATGGTGAGAGGTCCACCCTACCACGGGGTTGAGTATGCGCCCTGCATAAGTAAAAGGACCATAAGGGCTGTCCCCTATGGCATAGCAAATATAATGGGTGTCGCCCGTGGAATAGGAGAAATAGTATTTCCCGTTGAACTTGTGTATCCAGGACGCCTCGAAGAACCTCCTGTCGTTGTCGCCTGCCAGTAATGGATGACCCTGTTCGTCCGTGATGACGATCTCCTTCACGGGTTCGGCAAACTGGGTCATATCATCCGTGAGTAGGACTACGCGTGGCCCGAGGGCGGGATCGCCGGCGGGCGGTTCCTGGTTAAGTGCACTATAGCTATTGTTCCGATAGGATTGTAATTGCCCTCCCCAGAGACCACCGAAATACATATAGGCCTTGTCATCCTCGTCTATGAACACGGCCGGGTCGATGGAATAGCTACCCTTGATGGCTTCGGGCTCGGCCCGGAATGGTCCCGTGGGGGAGTCGCCGGTCGCCACGCCGATCTGGAAAATGCCATCGGGCCGCTTGGCCGGGAAGTAGAGATAATATTTACCATTTCTGCTGGCTGCGTCCGGAGCCCACATTTGTTTTTCTGCCCAGGGCACGTCCTTTATGTGGAGGGCGACCCCATTGTCCGTTGCGGGACCGTCGGGGCTGTCCATGGAGAAGACATGATAATCTTCCATGGCAAAGTGGCTGCCCAGATCGTCGAAGGGGACACCGGCTTCGATGTCGTGGGAGGGATATATATAGATCTTCCCGTTGAAGACGTGCGCCGACGGGTCTGCGGTGTAGATATGCCGGACCAGCGGCTGGGAGATGGCTTTGCTGGTCAGTTCAGCAAAGTCGAGATGGGCGATGCTTTCTTCTGGCATGATAAATGGTTTTAATGATTGATAATTTTTGTCTGTTGAATGATCAAACAGGAGCCAATGTTTTTTTTCTTGCTTTCAGGTCGGATTCAATGGCGACCTCCATTTTTTTATTGATGGGATATCCAAAAAGCAGCAGGGCTCCTGCTATGAATATCAAGCCTGGTATGACGCTCATCAGCAGCCGTATCCCGCTGGTAGCGCTGTCTGTCTGCACCGGTGCGTCCGCGACATATCCAAATATGCCAAGCAGCCACGCCGATAGGGCGCCGCCGACGCTCAATCCTACCTTTAACCCGAAGATCATGGCGGAGAATACGATGGCTGTGGCCCGGCGGTTCCTTTTCCATTCGCTGTAATCCGCCACATCGGCGATCATGGCCCAGAGTATGGGAATAGTTATACCATAGATGAGACCGTGGAGGACCAGGATGACGAAGGCAGCCATGACGGCCGTGTTGTTAAAGAAATAGAGGGCAATAAGGCAAAGGGCAGAGAGGGACAGGAAACTGCCAAAGATGTTGCGTTTGCCGAACTTATCCGCCAGCGACTTGGAAAAAAGGATGCCAACGATCATCGCGATAGTGCTGAATGCATTGGCAAAGCTGGCAGCGGAGTAGGGCGCACTACCCGGCTTGTGGAACTCTTCGAACGACTTAGGATGGAAGACATGGCTAAGACCATCGATGATGCCGTTGAAACCCACCTTGTTCAGGAAGTCCAATTCACTCTGTTCGGTGAGATAGTATTTGAAATAGTAGATGTTCATGCCCCCCTTGATCGACAACGTAATAAAGACGAGCACCGTGAGGGCCAGCATGATGAGCCAGGGCCTGTTGCTGAACAGGTCGGCGAGATCCCGGCCGACGGGTGTTTTTTGTTCTTTGGGAGGATGGATCCTTTCTCTGGTAGTAAGAAAGGTGATGATAAAGCAGATCACGCCCGTGATGGCAAAGATCAGCATGACTTTCTCGAAGCCCGCGGCCCTGGCCTTGGGATCGTTACCTCCTCCCATGGAAATGGCCAGCGGCAGCAGGATCACCTGAACGACGAATTGTGCCACCATCACCGCGACGAAGCGATAGGAGGAGAGGCTGTTGCGTTCTTTCATGTCACCCGTGAGCACACCGCTGAGGGCCGAGTAGGGGAGGTTATTGGCGCTATAGACGATGACCAGCAGAAAATAGGTGATAAAGGCATAAGCTATTTTTCCGCCTTCGGAAAAGTCGGGGGTAGAGAAGGCGAGGAGAGAGATGACGCCAAAGGGGATCGCCGTCCATAATATCCAGGGACGGAACTTGCCCCATCGGGTCTCGGTCCTGTCTGCGATGGCGCCCATGACAAGGTTGAAACAGGCGCCGATGACGCCGCCGATGAGCATTACCTGGCTGGCCCGACCGGGAGGTATTTTATAAATGTCGGTGTAAAAGAAGGCGAGGAAGGCGAGCAGTGTCTGGAAAATGAGGTTTGCTGCCAGGTCGCCCAGGCTATAGCCTATCTTTTCCATCACGGAAAGTTTTTGCGGGCCGGGCTGTCCGGATGCGGAAGGGCTTGAGAGGTTCGGCTGTCCTGATGCGGAGGTTTGTTGATCGTTTGGCTGCATATCGTTAGGGTTGTTGTTTTGTAGCGATGACGTTGAAGTATGCTTTTTTGGGTTGATAGTTCCTGTCGAAGAGCAGGGGATAGTTGGTGCGTCCACGGATGGGCCAGTCGTTCAGCCAGGACATGCCGTCATCCAGACCCCAGAAGGTGATGCGGGTGACCTTGCCTTTGTATTTCAGGAACAGCCGGAACAAATCTGCATAGGCTTTTGCCTGTATGTCCGCGACCGAGTCAGGGAGACCGCCGGGATAGGGGTTCATGCCCGCCCGGTTGGCTGCTGTTTGTCCCACATCTGCGGTGGTATTGTCCCAGGGATTGGGCAGTACGCCCAGGTCCAGTTCGGTGAACATTACTTCGATGCCCAGCGCGGAGAATTCACGGATGCTGGCTTCGATGTCTGCCATGGGGACATTATTCGCTCTCCAATGTCCCTGGATGCCCACGCCATCGACACGAACACCGGCCGCCTGTATCTTTTTGATAAGGGCAATGGCGCCGGCCCTTTTCTTTGGCTGCTCGATATTGTAGTCGTTGTAATAAAGCTTTGTATGCGGCGCCGCCTTTTGCGCCAGACGGAAGGCTTCGATGAGGTAGTCGGGTCCTAATTTCTGCAGGAAGACGGAGTTACGCAATGTGCCGTCCTCATTGAGGGCTTCGTTGACGACATCCCAGGAATAGACCTTCCCATCATAGCGGGATGCTATCGTGGTGATGTGGTTGGTGAACCAGGTGCGGAGGGAGTCGGCGTTGTTTATCCGGTGCACATATCCCGGTAGCTGGCTATGCCAGATCAGGTTGTGCGCGTTGACCTTTATATTGTTCTTTTGTGCGTAGGCGACCAGCTTGTCGGCGAGGTCGAAATTGTAGACATCCCAGCCGGGGTGTATTATCTCCGCCTTCATGATGTTCTCGGGTGTCACCGCGCTGAACTGCTGCTGGATCAATCGTGCGGCGGCCGGGTCTTTTTCTTCTATCTGCCGGGTGTTGATGGCCATGCCGATGAGGAAGTCGTCTTTGAAGGCCTCCCTCAAAGTGGGTGTTTGCGCTGGTCCCGTCAGGGCAGCGGTCAGTAAGGTGGTGACAAGAATCGATCGTTGTATCATTATTTACTTTTTTTATGGGTGATGGTTTCCTGCGGTCCCAGGTAGCTGGCTTGCAACCCTCCGCAGTCGAGGACCAGTTTCTGGAGGATGATGGCGGGGCTTAACGCCCGGTACTTTATCACATGACGGCCCATGCTGCGGATGGGATGAGTCGTGGTAGTAATGATAATATTATCGGCCACCCATTGGTTCCAGGCGCGGGGGGTATTATCGTTCTTATTGATGGACACGATCTGCGGTTGCTGGTCGTCGATAGTGATCGCATATTGCAGCCCCGTGCTGTCGTGATGGAAATTGAGTGTCGGAGAAAAATAAGCATTCAATCTGAACAAGCCCGTGTCGTAGGTATAGATGACGTATTCCAGCCGGGGAGATCCGGGGCCGGGGGACGGCATTGCCGCTGTAACAGGGAATGTGGTGATACCATCGCCGTCGCGACCGATGCCAGGGATCACTTTCCATTTGATGTTCGAGGCGCCGACCTGTCGGGTTGCGCGGGCGGCCTCGATGGAGACATAGCCGTCGGCTTCGTAGAAGGAGTTGGGAGAGCTGCCAATAGGGACCGGGGCCTGTACCCGAGGAGCTGGAGTGCCGGGGATCGAAACTTGAATGAAGGTGGAGTCGAATCGGCCGGCAATATGGACCGTGGCGGCTGTATCTTCCGGAATATAGGAGACTTCCGGCATTTTTTGCCGGTCCGGTTGTTGCCAGTATGTATAGCCAATATGTGTCTGGTCCATCATGTGATCCCATTTGCCGTTGGCGATATGATTGTACTGCCGGGAGATGAGGGAGTCTTTGAGATAATATTGTTTGGCTTCGTTGGCAAATATGTTTACCATAGCGGGCTCTTTTTGTACAAAGTATTTATTCAGCGCAACGGCCGTATACAGATGCTGCAGGTTGGCGCAAGCCGCGACAGGATGAAGCACCAGCTCGAAGTAGGCGTCCTTATACTGACCGGGTAGCTGTTTGCCGATAGTTTCGGCCTGCTGAAGGAGTTTATCCCATTGATAGGTTACCAGAACAGTCTCATTGATGTTGTAGGTCCGGGCATCCAGCAGCTCCGGCTTTCTCCGCGCATTGTACTGGGAATACTGCTGAATGATCCTGCCGATGGCGGCTGCATGTGCGGGCCCGAACTGTTCGGCAGCCCAATGGGTGAAGTAGTCCGGGAGATTGTCTGCATTGTAGCTACCCGTATTCCACGCATAGTCCAGGAAGAAAGAGATGGGAAATTCCATGGGTTTGAGGTCGCCGACGTTGACGATCCATATTTGGCGTACGCCGTATTCATAAGCCAGGTGCATTTGTTCCCATACCCGGGCGATATTATTTGTGTTGAGCCATTTGTAATTACGGGGGCCGCCTACGTAGTCGAAGTGATAATAGATGCCATAACCACCCGTACGGGGCGGGTCGGTGAGCTTTGGCAGACGGCGGATATTGCCCCAGTTGTCGTCGCACAGCAGCAGGGTCACATCATCGGGTACACGCATGCCTTTGTCATAGTAATCCTGCACTTCCTTATAGAGCGCCCAAAGCTGCGGAGTTTGGGAGGCCGCCTTGCCCGTGACGGATGAGATGATCTTGCGCTGGTCGGTAACGATGTTCTCCAGCAACCGAGTGGCCGTACCTTCCGTCATAGGTTTGTCGCCGTCGCCCCGCATGCCGATGGTGACGATGCTCTCGTGGCGGTCCATGTTCTCGATGCCCTTCTTCCAGAAGGCGCGCAGGACGGAGTCGTTGGTAGTATAATCCCAGGGACCGTGGCCATAGCGTTTCCATTCCTGCTGTGCGCGGAGCATGGGTTCGTGGTGGGAGGTGCCCATGACGATGCCCCATTTGTCGGCCAGCACCGGGTTGAGCGTGTCGTCATCGTTGAAGGCGTTGCCCCACATGGCCGGCCAGAGATAGTTGGCTTTTAGCCGCAGCAACAGCTCGAATATTTTTTCATAGACGAGATGGTTGACACTCCCGAACTTTTCCTTTGCCCAGCCGGAGAAGGCAGGTGCTTCATCGTTGATGAAGATGCCTCTGTATTTTACGGAGGGAGAGCCATAGTGGTATAATCCTTGTTTGACATATACCTCTTTATGTTGTTTGGGAGGGACATCCGCCCACCAGTACCAGGGGGATACGCCCATCTGACGGGACAGTTCAAAGACGCCATAGGCGGCGCCGCGTTTGTCGCTGCCGGCAATGACCAGCGTGCGGGTGGGCGTACCGGGCATCCTATTGGCAGGGCCATCCAGGGTGGCGATGGTAAAGGCTTCCCATTTGCCTTTGATGCTATCGAGGTCCAGCCGGTCCGCGGAGGCCAGGCTGTCGAGCCATGCGCAACCGTCTATCGTACCGATAATGATAACATTCCCGGAGGGCGGGATAGAGGAGATTATTTCCGGTCTGCGCCCTGTGATCCTTTCGATGTCTTGCTGGAGGAGTGTGGCAGATTGACGGACCAGCCAGTCGTCCGTGGGGGACACGTAGATGGCGGCCGCCCGGGAGGAGCCGCCGGAGGTCGTGCCCGATGATACGATAGGAAAAGCGCCCAGTGTCCACTTGTCCATGACGAATGATTGTGCATGTGACCCAATCGACCATGAAAAGACGGCAGTGAAAAATAGGACCAATACCCGTAGCATAATAGCAAGCGTTTTTATTAGAATCCGATGGAATTCCCACCGTCCACCGGGAGCACGATGCCTGTGATATATTTAGCTGCGTCCGATGCGAGGAAGAGGGCTGCATCGCCGATATTGGCCGGTGTGCCCAGATGCCCCATCGGGGTCCTCGACATTACTTTTTGTTTTCTTTCCGGATCGTTGTTCAATGCCTTTGCGCTCATATCCGTAGCGATAAAGCCCGGCGCAATGCAATTTACGCGAATCCCTTTTGGCGAGAGTTCCACCGCCATGGCCCTTGTCATGCCCTCTATCGCTGCCTTGGAGGCGGAGTAGGCGATCACCTTCGGGATGCCATACTGGGAAGCCATGGAGCTGATATTGATCACCGCGCCACCGGCGCTGCTGTCAAGCATGACCTTTACAACCTCTCTCGAAAGGGCGAAGATGCTGGAAACATTGGTGCGCAGTATTTTCTGGAACTCTTCATCGGTGACTTCCGTGAATTCTTTTTTCAGATTGATACCCGCATTGTTAACGAGGACATCGATCTGCCCAAAACGTTTGTGCAGGTCCTGCACAAGCCTGGGAATACCGGAGAGGCAGGTGAGGTCATAACACACCGGCTCGCAAAGGGCCCCCAATCTATGCTGCGTCTCGTCGAGCTTTTTTTTGTCCCTGCCGATGATGACGGTACGGATACCCGTCCGCACGAATTTTTCCGTGATGGCCAATCCGATGCCTGATCCGCCGCCTGTGACAATTGCAAGTTTGTTCATAACTCTTGGGGTTTACATAGGAATTTTATAAGCTCGTGCCTGTACCCGGAGCATATGGAAAGCGCAGGCTCTTGTAATATTCAAGGGTCTGGTCGGGCTTCCCGACGCCAGGTGGTATAGGCATTCGTGAAAATGTTTGAAAATAGAGGATGCATGCATTTCTCCACCATTCTGCTTCTTTCTCCTGGATGTCGAGGAACATGCTGACCTGTGTGAATCTTTCTTTGTCAATGAGGCCGGTCAGGCTTTGCCATTGTCGTTGCATCCATTTCACCGTGTCCACACCGGATTGATATCGGTTGCATAACTCATCCCAAAAAATTTGTCCATCCTTCATTTTGTGAGACCAGGATATATGATGGAACCAAAGGAGGAGATTTTCGTCACAGGTATTGGAGTCGAGCCACTGCTGGCGCACCTGGGGCTGATATTGTGCAAGGGCATTGCTGCCCGTGAGGGTCCTGTCGAAGCCGATGCCGTAGGCATCGGCGCGGTGATAATATACGGGGTTCCAGTCGGCGCGGGGGGCATTGTTGAGCCAGGGGCCCGGGCCATAGTGACCGCTGGAGGACATGATATGGTGGAGACCCAGGGGAGTCATATAATTGACAACAGCTTCCCGGGAGGCCATCATCATTTTTTCGATGGTGCTTACAGCCGTGGCGTCGTTTGAGAATGTCTGACGGATCCATTCATCGGCTATTTGTCGGGCAGAGAGGGTATGATCCCAGGCCAGTTTGCCGAAGGCGTACCAGTTGGCCTGTCCGAAGGGATGGTTGGTCCAGTTGCGTTCGTTGCCGATGTTGGAGACGCCGGCCATGCCGGTGAGGGGAGCGTGAAATGCTGATCCGTCGATGATCCTGGCGACCGTAGATCCTTTGCCGTTGGCGTAGGTGTCGGCGTCAAAGACTTCCTTGAACAGTGGCGCTTCATACACCAGGTGCGTGCCCTGGCCGAGATATTCCTGTGTGATCTGGAATTCCATCATCACGGGAGTCTTGGGCATGGCGCCGAAGAGGGGGGAGAAAGGTTCGCGGGGCTGGAAGTCGATAGGCCCGTTCTTTACCTGTATCAGCACATTGGGTCTGAACTTCCCGTCGAAGGGCGTGAATTCGGTGTAGGCCTGTTTGAACCTGTCCGGCGCGGCGCTGTCCCGCCCCGCATCATATACGAAGGCGCGCCACATGACGATACCGCCGTGGGGCGCCAGCGCATCGGCAAACATATTGGCGCCGTCCATATGGGTCCTCCCGTATGTCTGCGGGCCCGGTTGCCCCTCGGAATTTGCCTTTACCAGGAATCCGCCAAAGTCCGGGATGAGGGAATATATTTCATTGCACTTGTCCTTCCACCATTGTTGTACTGCCGGATCGAGTGGGTCGGCAGTCTTGAGACCGCCAATATCTACCGGGGCGCTGAATTTGGCCGTAAGGTAGACCCTGATGCCATAAGGCCGAAAGATGTCAGCCAGCGCCCGGACCTTTTGGAGATAGAGAGGAGTGAGGACGAGAGAATTGGCATTGACATTGGTGACCACCGTACCGTTGATGCCGATGGAGGCGTTGGCTCTTGCATAATCGATATAGCGTTGGTCAATATAGCCGGGGAGCAGATGCCAGTTCCATATGGAGGCGCCTGCATAGCCCCGTTCCACCGTGCGGGTGAGGTTGTCCCAGTGGTCGAGAATACGACGCTGGATCAGGGGGCTGCTGGACAGGGAAAGGCTGCCGATAGGCTGATGCGTCTGCAGCAGGCGGAGAAAGGCGAATACGCCATAGAGCACGCCGATGTCGGAATGAGCGGCAATGACAAGGAGATGTTTACCTTCCGACTGCTGGGTGTGAATGACATAGCCGTCCCCGGCCAGGTCAGGGTATTGTGAGGACAGGAGTTTTGCGATAATGGGCGAGGTCGAAGGGGTGCCCGCCAGCAGGCAGTTGTCGGCCAGACTGGTCCGGTTCGTCATTTTTTTGCTTAATAAGGACCCCAGGTCGTCGAGCAATTCATTCCGGGCGACGAGGAGGGTGGGGGATGGGGTAGGGAAGACGATGCAGGCGACCGCATTCCGGTACTGCGCCAGCAGGGCAGGGTCGTCGATCCTGTCATAGCGTAACCATAGCCTGTAACCGTCCTCGGCGGGCAGTCGCAGGGAGGTCAGCAAGACGCCCGTCACCAGTAATGTCCTAAAAACGGACCTCACGGAAAATGTTCGCATAATATTCCACATAGCAGGCAAAACCCTGGTAATTTTTATATGAAGCTAATATTTAAATCGGTTACATTTTTAAAAAGACCGCCATTTTGATAAACATTTTTTAAGGCCGGCCTGCTGATAATATCTTAGGACCGACCCGGGGATCTTAATGATGATCCGCGGATAATGGTCTGTTGTTTCCGCAGGTTGCTGGCGAAATGATTGGACCTGTACCCCAGTCTTTCCGCTGTTTCAAAGATCCTTTTCTTTGTTTTCTTGCTTACAACAAGGTCGTCCTTTAGTGCCCGGCTGACGGTGGCGATCGATATATTCAGCTGATTGGCAATGTCGTAGATGGTGACTTCCTTTCCTCTTGGCATACAGGAGCGTATATGGTTCCCAACAAAGCTAAAAAAAATAAATTTCAATCGGTTGAAATTTTACAAAATCTCCCTACATTTGAAATGTAGATTTGACGTTTATCCTTTTTTTGAACGTCTTTCTACGCCGGTTGTCGCTTGCTTTTATGAAAAGGTAATATTCATGAAATGCTTATCAGGCAAGGATTTTGTATCAAATTTCTCTCTCTTGTCTGACAGCGGGCTATACCTATTCTTTCATAAACCCACGCATAGCCAGATAGAATTCCGATAGACCTGATTTTTTGACGGTAGCTATTTCGATCTAAGAATGGCCGTCCGGGACCCCTTTTTTCACAATCGTTTGAAATTTAAGATTCCCGACGCCTTTTGGACCACTTATTAATTTCTAAAACTAACGTTTATGCAAAAAACAGTTTCCCGTTTGAAAAAGGAAGGACACCGGGGCAACAAGCTGTTGAGACCCTTCTTTACAACTGCATTATTTGCCTTGCTATCCTTTTTCACTTCTCATTTGTATGCACAGAACACGATCATGGTCAGGGGCCAGGTAAAAAACGAAACCGGACAGCCTGTCCCGAATGCTTCTGTCATTGTAAAAGGGCAGTCAAAAGGGGTGGCATGTGATGAGACCGGCCATTTCGAGATAAGTGCGCCTCCCAGGGGCGTGCTGGTGATCTCCTCTGTGGGTTTCAACCAGCAGGAAGTGCCGGTGAAAAGCCAGTCAGCCTTCTCGGTAGTACTGACTTCCGTGGCCAGTACGGTGAACGATGTCATCGTCATTGGTTATGGTACACAGCGGAAAAAGGATGTGACCGCCTCCATAGCTTCGATCAGCGGTGAAAAAGTAAACGAGGTCCCGGCCGTGGATATCTCACGGGCCCTGCAGGGACGTATTGCGGGTGTCGAAATGTCCCAGACTTCGTCGAAGCCGGGTTCCGGCATGCAGATCCGTATCCGGGGCGCGCGATCGCTGAACGCTTCCAATGACCCGCTGGTAGTGCTTGATGGCATTCCTTTCCCGGGGTATCTCAATGATATCAGTCCCAGCGAGATCAAGAGCATCGATATCTTAAAGGATGCGTCGGCAACCGCCATCTATGGCTCACGCGGCGCCAACGGCGTGATACTCGTGACGACGAACAAAGGTGCGGCCGGACAAAAAGCGCATATATCTTATAATGGATATGCCGGTCTCAAAAAAGTCTGGGGAGAATATCCCATGATGAATGGACCGGAATATGTCGCCCTTCGTAAGGCGAACAATGCCACTCCCGGTGCGTCTATTCGCACCAATACGCTGGATGAGAATGACAGCGTCAATACGGACTGGCAGAAACTGCTTTATCAGGTAGGTTATGTCACCAACCAGGACCTGAGTATCACGGGCGGTTCGGAAAGAGGCAACTACAGTGTCGGGTTCACCTATTTTAAGGACCAGGCGGTAATACCCCTGCAATACTACGAGCGGTATAGCATTCGTACCTCCCTCGAGCAAAAGGTTGGGAATTTGTTCCGTATGGGTCTGGTCACCAACAATTATTATGTAAAAAGTCATGATCAGAACCTGGGACCGTACACTACGCTGAACCTTACCCCCATCATCAGACCGCAGAACCCGGACGGGTCCTGGAAGTCCGTTGTGAATTTGAACACCACCGGACCCAACTGGGCGTATACCAAGCATGCGCTGAATGCATTGGGAGATGCCTATATAGACCTCACCCGGAGCTACAGTTCCTATAACTCCATCTATGGCGAATTGAGGATACCCGGTGTCGAAGGGTTGAAATATCGCGCCAACCTGGGACTAAATTTTCACCAGCATGATTACGGCACCTATACAGGGACAGGCGTTTTTAGCGGCACTCCCACGACTGCATCGAGCGCCTCTATCAGCAATACAAAGGCCGTGGGCTATACTATGGAAAATCTGCTCACGTACGACCGGACATTCGCGGGGAAGCATAATGTCAGCGCGGTGGCGTTGTATTCCTTTGAGCAAAACACCAACTGGTATTCATCGGCCTCGGCCAATCATCTGCCATCCGACGCCTTCCAGTTCTACAACCTGTCGTATGTGCTGGCAGACCAGAATGGCACTTCCACCGTGGGCGGCGGCTCTTATTCGCAAAACGGTCTGCTGTCCTATATGGGCCGCGTACAATATTCTTATGACAACCGTTATATGCTGAGCGCTTCCTTCCGGAGCGATGCTTCTTCGGTGCTGGCGCCGGGTCATCAATACCATTCCTATCCCGCCGTATCGGTGGGTTGGAATATGAAGAATGAAAAGTTCCTGAGCAATGTCGCTTTTGTAGACGCATTGAAGCTGCGGGTTGGATATGGCCAGACCTCCAACCAGGCGATCAATCCCTATCAGACTTTGGGCGCTCTGACCACGAGCCCCTACAATTTCGGCCCTTCGGGGTATGCTATGGGCTATTATGTTACCCAACTGCCGAACCCTGCACTGGGATGGGAGTTCTCCAAGACATGGAACTATGGCGTCGAATTTTCCACGCTGAAAAGCAGGTTGAGCGGTACCATCGAATATTATACCATCAATACGAGCAATGTGCTGCTGAGCGTTGGGCTTCCGACGACTTCCGGCGTGAGCAGCTATGTTGCCAACATCGGCGCCACCCAGAACAAAGGCGTAGAGCTCTCGCTGAATGGTGTGATCCTGGACAACTATCACGGATGGACATGGCAGGTAGGCGTCAATATTTACCGCAATCGGAACAAGCTGGTAAGTCTTTACTCCGGCCAGCCCTACGACAAGGGTAATCTCTGGTTCCCCGGTCATCCCATCGATGTGGCGTATGACTATAAGAAGATCGGTCTGATGAGCTATGCCGACAGCTCCAGCGGCTATTTAAAGGCGGCCTATCCCGGTGGCAATGTGGGCATGATCAAGGTGGCCTACAATGGAAAAGATACTTCCCTTCATTACACCAATGGCGTGCCGAACAGAAAGAACCAGGCCGGTACGGCGCTGAACAATGACGACCGCCAGATCTACGATATGCAGCCCGACTTTGAAGGCGGCTTCAATACCAGCGTGTCCTATAAAGGGTTCGAGCTGGGCATCACCGGCTTCTTCCGTAGTGGCGGTACGCTGATCAGCACCTTGTACTCTTCGGTAGGATATTTGAACAACCTGAACACGAGGTCCGGCAACAATGTAAAGGTCGAATACTGGACCCCGACGAACAATCATGCCAATGACTTTTCCACGTTTGCGCCGAGGCCAGGTGGCGTGGGCGGTGACAATCCCGCTTATGGAAGTACGATGGGTTACTTCAGCGCCTCCTACCTGAAAGTACGCACGATGACATTGGGTTACAGCTTCGATCAGAAGTGGATGAAGACCGTCGGTGTTCAGCGGCTGCGTGTGTATTGTACGGTGGAAAACCCGTTCGTGTTCTTTTCCCCGTATACGAAAATGTCGCATATGGACCCGGAAACAAACTCATACGCCGATCAGAACTCGGCAGTGTCGGCGGGACCGCATCGTCTGCTCACCATCGGCACCAACACGCCCTCTACGCGTAATTTCTTATTCGGACTTAATGTAACATTTTAAAAAATGAATACTATGAAGAGGATATTAATAAATATATGTATGGGAACGGTCGTGTTGAGCCTGCTGCTCACGACCGGCTGTACCAAGATCTTGAAGGAAACACCGCGCAGCTCTTTTACGCCGCAATATTTCCAGACGGCCAATGGCGTCATGGGAGGCCTGACGGCGTTGTATGCCCACCTGCGCAATATTTACGGGAATGCCTATTATTGGAATATGTGTCAATGCGGCACCGACGAGACCACCTGGGGGCAGAGCGGCGGCAGCGGCAGCAATTTCCAGGCGCAGGACTATTCCGTCCCCGGCGTGCATCCGACGCCAACGCTTAGCGATGCCGGTCAATTATGGGGCAATACATTCCCTTATATAAACACCGCCAGTGGCGTGATCCAATATGCATCCGCGGCAGGGGTTTCCACCTCCTTCATTGCAGAAGCGAAATTCTTCCGTGCGCTGGACTATTTCCTGCTGGTGCAGACCTTTGGCGGGGTTCCCCTGGACCTGGGATCGGGCAGGCTGCAATTCAATACCTCCACCATACGCAGCTCCAAAAGGGATTCGGTATCCATCGTCTATACCAAGGCGATCTTCCCGGACCTGAACGACGCCGTCAATAATTTATCCGGCACGCCCCGTGTCACCGGTGCGGTGACCAAACAGGTGGCGCAGCTGTTCCTGGCAAAAGCCTATCTTACCTATGCCTGGTGGCTGCAGAACCCCAATAATATCCCTTCCTATCCGGTGGAAGCGGGCGCCCCCAGGACGGACCCCGACGGACACGATCCCGCCTGGTATTTTCAGAAGGCATATGATATAGCCGTAAATGCCATCCAGAACCCCGGTGTGTACAGCCTGCAGCCGACGTTTTATGATGTCAACGTGGCAACCAACGATTACAATAAAGAATGCATGCTGTATTCCGACCACACACAGCTGAATGCACAATACAATGTCAGCAGCTTTACCTATGGCGGCGGCGGCACGCCGGACAACTGGTCCAGCTGGTTCCAGACCTGGTCCTATCCGACGATAACCAGCTCCAGTACTTCGGGCTCCTGGAAATCCGTGAATTCTGTCCAGCGTGCTTCCGAACAATGGGGCGGACGTCCCTGGGTGCGGAATGCTCCTCCCATCGAGGTGTTTACACAGACATTTGCCGACAAGACGAATGATTCCCGCTATGATGGAACCTTCACCACCGTCTACCGTTGCAATATGAAGGAGGCTAATCTGCCGTATACCACCTTGTTCAATGCCAACAATCTGCCCATTGCCGAAGGCGATGCCGTGCTGACCTTCCTGAATGCCGACAGCGCAGGCGTCGATTATTCCAACAGCACGTACAAGAGCAGCATTGGGGCCGGAGTATTGCCTGGCCGCGCAGATTATGTCATCGGCCCCAGCGCTATCAACAGGATCGTATACCCTGGCATCTGGAAGCTGGGACCCTATCGCACCGACAATAACGGCGGCCTGGGGAACCCGAATGCCGGAAGCACGCGTCCGTATATAGCCGCGAAGTTCTCGGAGCTCTATTTTATTGCGGCGGAGGCCGCGGTAAAGGGAGCCACCACGCAGGCCGGGTATGATGCCTTGAGCCTGATCAATGTCATCCGCGCACGGGCCGGTAAATGGAAATACAGCAACGCCGGCAGAACTGCGTTTGTCGCGGATCACAGCGCCGACATGGTGGCCGCAACGCCTGCCACGATCACCGTCGGCTATATACTGGCGGAACGTTCACGGGAGTATTATGGAGAGGGCTATCGTTTTTACGACCTGGTGCGTACGCAGCGGTTCGGGATGGATAACCAGGAAGGCTACAATTACGCCACCTATACCATTGGCGGCGCAGCCTATGCCAACCATACCCCCATTGTAAATACGCGTACTATCACGCCGCAGTTGTACCTGCAGCCTATCCCTCAGGGACAGATCGATGCGATGCAAATGAGCCCTGCGGACAAGCTGGCATATCAAAACCCCGGGTATTATTAGTAGTTGTCATAAGCAAAAGCAAGCAGTTCATGTACAGGGAAGGATGGTTGACATCCTTCCCTTTTTTGTAATATGAACCACCTGTCGGCGAGCGGTGGAAAAAAATAATTGCAATCGGTTTAATTTTAGCAAAATCTCCCTACATTTGAAATGTAGCTTTGACGTTTATCCGCCCGTGTTCAGATGGTGGTCATTTTAACCCTCAAATGACCATCGGGTAGTCTTTTTTATCAATCGGTTGAAATTAGAAGGTGCCCAAAACCTTTTGCTCACTAACTAAAGCTCATATGAAAAAACAAATCTTTTATTTTCTGCTGCTCTTTCCTGTCATGCTGCACGCGCAGGACGCACGGGTCAGGATCGATGTGGACAGGGTCCGCGGCGAGATAGACCCCAGGATCTATGGCGTATTCATGGAGCCGATCCATTTTAACGGGAGACGAATGGGCTTGCCCGATAGCGTGGACTTCAACACGCTGTACGGGACCTTGTATGACCCCAAGTCCCCGCTGGCGGATGAGAATGGTTTCAGGAAAGATTATATAGATGCCATGCGCGAATTGAAGATTACCAATATGCGGTGGCCCGGCGGCAACTTCCTGATGGGCTATGACTGGAAAGACGGCATCGGCCCGAAAGGGCAGCGTCCGACGCGTATCAATCTCGCGTGGGGCGGGCCTGAAAATAATCATGTCGGCACGGATGAATGGATGGCCTTGAACAAATCCATCGGCAGTGAAAATATCGTATGCGTCAACCTGGGTCTCGGATCCATTATGGATGCGGCGTATTGGGTGGAATACTGTAATTATAAAAAAGGCAGCTACTATTCCGATCTGCGTGCGAAATATGGTCACCGAGATCCCTATAATGTGAAGATATGGGACCTGGGTAATGAAGTGGACGGACTCCCCTGGGAACTTGGCCATAAGAGTGCGGAGGATTATGTGGAAACAGCAAGAGAAGCCGCAAAAGCGATGAGGTCGGTGGATCCAACCATAAAATTCGTAGGGTCCGGGTCATCTTATTACGAGCCGACCAATAAATGGTTCGATTGGAACCGGAAAGTACTGGAAGGCATCGGGGACAAGATAGACTACCTTTCCATCCACCGTTACTGGGAAGGCGGCTCCCCGGATAATTATTATGACTATATGGGGAATGGCGCCATGGATTTTGATGAAAAAATAAGTCTGGTGGCCGCCCAGATCCGTGAAGCGAGGGTAAAGATGGCCTTATCAAACCCTATTTATCTTTCTGTAGATGAATATGGCGCCTTTGCCAGGAGTTTCATGTCCGTATTGCCGATCGCACAATGCCTCAATTCATTCGTCCGGCATGCGGATGTAGTAAAGATGGCGAATTTCACCATGCTGACCTCCCTGCTGTCGAATGATCCGGGGCACGGCACGTTTAAATCGCCCATGTTCTATACTTTCAAGCTATTCTCCAATAACTGTCTTGGCTCATCTGTCGATGCTTATGTAGCCTGCGATACTTTTGGAACAGCGCAATACAGGGGCATTCCCTATCTCGACGTCACTGCGGTATATGTCCGGTCAAAAGGCACTGTATATATCAATGTAATAAACCGTCACCAGTCCAAAGCCATTGCTACGGATATTACGATGGCATCCGGCGATTTTTCGGGCAGGGCGGAAGCGACTGTCATTAACAGTGACGATCTTAAAGCACCATTCTCTTTCGACAAACGATCACAGTATGCGCCGGTGATAGCGCCTGTCAAGCTCAACGGCAGCAAATTGCAGTATGTCTTTCCCCCGCACTCGTTCGTACAAATAGAAGTCGCTATTAAATAAAAACACGCACCATGAAACTGAAAAAACTACTCCTGGTGTCTTTGGCAGCCGTGGCCGGCAATTGCTGTCTGGCCCAGGATATCAAAGAAGATTTTTTGCCATCCACTTTAAACCAGCCGGGGCAACCATACCCGCAGGTGAACTCGCAGGGCTATGCCCGTTTCAGGATACTGGCGCCCGGAGCGGACAGCGTCAGAGTGAGTTTGGGGTTGGGAGGCAGGGGCGGAACGCTGCTTACAAAAGGTGCGGATGGATCTTTTACGGGAACTACCGCAGGACCGATGGATGAAGGGTTTCACTACTATCATGTCACCGTCGACGGCGGTGTGTTCAACGATCCCGGCACACTCAACTTCTATGGGTCGACCCGCTGGGAGAGCGGCATCGAAATACCGGCACACGACCAGGATTTTTACGCAGTGAAAGATGTCCCGCACGGCAATGTGGTGCAGGTGCTTTTCCCTTCCAAAAGCACCAATACATCCCGCAGGGCCTTTGTGTATATACCCCCAGGTTATGACATGGATCCAAAGAAGCGTTACCCGGTGTTGTACCTGCAGCATGGCTGGGGCGAAGATGAGACCGCCTGGAGCAACCAGGGTCACGCCAACCTTATTATGGATAACCTGATCGCCGAAGGCAGGATCAAACCCTTCATCATCGTCATGACCTACGGTATTACCAACCAGTTGAGGTTCGGCCACATGAAGGAATTCAAGATCGATACGTTTCAAACAGTCCTGACGGAAGAGCTGGTCCCTTATATAGATGCACATTTCCGCACATTGGCTAACCGGGAGAACAGGGCGATGGCAGGGCTGTCTATGGGTGGCATGGAAACGCATACGATAACGCTGAATAGGCCGGAGGTCTTCTCTCAGTATGCGTTGCTGAGCGGCGGCATTTATACGCCGGAGGAACTGAAGGATAAGCAAAAGCCGAAACTGATCTTTATAAGCTGCGGCAGCCGCGAAAATCCCGATCGGGTCAGACAGGCGGCAGACACGTTGAAACAGACCGGGTATAATGCCGTCTCCTTTGTATCTGAGAACACGGCGCATGAGTTCCTTACCTGGAGACGCAGCCTGTACCAGCTGGCGCCGAAGCTTTTCCAGGATAAATAGTTGGTTAGCGGAACGCCATGCCCTAAAGATGCCATATGATAAAAAATCTTTTTTTTACCGCTGCCCTGTTCGTGGGGCTTGCTACCTGTGCCCAAACCGGCACGGCAAAACTTCCTTTTTGGGATCATAAATTGTCTTTCGAACAACGCGTCGACGATCTGGTAAAGCGGTTGACGCTGGAAGAGAAGGTGGCGCAGATGCTGAATCACGCGCCGGCTGGACGGCGAAGAAGTGGTACAACTATATATTTCATATAAAGATCAAACGATAAAGGTCCCGCAAAAGGCCTTGAAGGGGTTCAGGCGCTGGTATGGGACCTTGTATTAAAGTAAAGTAACTATACAATAATATGGGACAATATCTTTACAAGGCCCTGGGCCTGGCTGGTTTCTTATGGATCAGTGCAGCCGTACATGGGCAGGGTGATGGTAACGATTCATCCGGCTATTACAACGAAGTGAAGACCTATGTCAACCCTGTTCTGCCAGGGGACCATCCCGACCCGACACTGATCCGGGTAGGGGACGATTTTTATCATTGCGGGTCCAGCTTTCATTTTACGCCTTACCTGCCCGTGTATCATTCGAGGGACCTGGTGCATTGGGAAGTCATCAGCCGGGTGGTGCCTCCTTCGAGGGCCGCGTTTGTGTCGGACCGTCCTTCCGCCGGGATCTGGCAGGGGGCGATCACGCATTTTTATGATTCTTACTGGATCTATTTTTCGTCGGGCGGGCAATGGTTTGCCAAGGCGGCGACGCCTTATGGTCCCTGGTCCGTGCCGGAGAGAGTGCATACGAATCCCCAGACCGGCGATCTGGGGTATGACAATTCCATATTCGTGGATGACGATGGCAAGCCCTACATGGTGATCAAGAACGGACAGAAAGTAAACCGCATACAGGCCCTCGGCCGGGACGGGCAGCTCACCGACACCGTGATCAACCTGGACTGGATCAATGCACAATTGCAATACAGTTGGGCGGAAGGCCCCGTGATGTGTAAAAGAAATGGATATTATTATTATTTCCCTGCGGGGGATGTAACCGGAGGGCAGTATGTATTGAGGACAAAGAGGCTGACGAGCGATTCGACGGCATGGGAGCGGCTGGGCGATTTCTTTAAGCCCGTGATGGATGCACATGCACGTTTTCGCCGTCCCAATCACATCTCCGCTCCCCTGCAGCTGGCCGACGGGAGCTGGTGGACGATAGGGCAGAGCTATGAGCGCGCGGGTGCAGATGACTGGTCGGGCACCGGCCGTCAGACGTCGTTGTATCCTGTCATTTGGGAAGGCGATCGTCCCTGGGGGATGGCGCCTGCCAGCACGCCTGTGGTGGCGCCGGGGCTGCCGCGATCGGGTATCCCGTGGAGGAGTATACATACGGACTATTTTGACAGGGACACGCTGGGCCTGTGGTGGCATTTTTTGAACAGGGCAGCTGCGGCCGAATATTCGCTGACGGCGCGGAAAGGATGGGTACGGCTGACGCCTGAGGCCGGAGGGACGCCAGGGGCCGGTACGACGCCAGCCACCGGCAGGGCCCACCTCGTGCAAAAGGAGACGGATCATTTTTATACAGCCGTCACGAGGGTGGAGATGGATGCGAAGGACATGGCTGACAGGGCCGGGATCTATCTGACCAATGGCAATCAAAAGGTGGATGTACAATTGTATGCAGGATATGGTAAAAAGATCTTTTTGAGACTGGATACGGCGGTACGCAGTGTGATGAATCCCGTCACCGGTCCCGTCTGGCTAAAGCTCGAGAGAGTGGGACATATGCTGCGGGGCTATTGCAGCAGCGATGGCCGGTCCTGGGTATCGCTGGGGGCGCCGGTGAGCGCTGTTGCTTTGGATAAGGAGCAACCCAACTTCAATTCCTGGGTGGGTACCAGTGTAGGCTTGTTTGCCGAAGGCAGGGCGGCGGATTTCGACCTGTTCGTTTGCAAGGACGGGTTCTCGCCGCTGGTCGCCGGGGGATATAGCAATTACTATGGCGTGGAGACTATGGGACAGACAGCGGCCGGGCCAGCCGATGAGGGAAAGGCCATGGAAACACGCGAGGGGCCGGCGGTGACCAGCACCTCGTCCTATGGCGGATGGTTCATGCTCTCGGGGGTAGCGCTGGGGGAAGGGAAGGATGCGGTGGCTCAGGTAAAGGCGCTGGTATCTGCCCGTAAGGGCGGCACGCTGGAGATCTGGCTGGATGATCTGAGAACGGGCAGGCTCATCGCACGCATACCCGTGGCGCCGACCGGCGGTAATGACTGGGTCTCGTATGCAGCGAGCGTAAAGGATCTCTCGGGCAGTCACGATGTGTTTGTGAAGTTCCCGCCGGGGAGCGATCACGAGATGTATGTGAAACAAATAATATTCACGAGAAAAAAATGATATTATGAGAAAAGCTATTCTTTTTTCCGTTGTGATGGCAGGCTCCCTTTGGGCCGGGGCGCAGTCCGTTGAACAACATGCTCCTGCCGGATACGACTCGCTGCGTGCGGACATCCCTCATGGCAGGATCGATACTCTTACCTATTCGTCGAAGACGGTGGGGACGGAGCGACGAACATTGATCTATACGCCGCCGGGTTTTTCTAAAAAGAAAAAATATCCCGTTCTGTACCTGCTGCATGGCATCGGGGGCGATGAAAAAGAATGGCTCAATGGCGGCCATCCGCAGGTGATACTGGACAATTTGTATGCGCAGGGCAAATTGGAGCCTATGATCGTGGTGTTGCCGAATGGACGCGCGATGAAGGATGACAGGGCGACGGGCAATATCATGGCGCCGGACAAAGTACAGGCGTTTGCCACCTTCGAGCGGGACCTGCTCGACGACCTGATCCCATTTATCGAAAAGAAATTTCCCGTATACACCGACAGGGAACACCGTGCGATAGCGGGGCTGTCGATGGGGGGCGGGCAATCCCTGAACTTCGGGCTGGGCAATCTGGACAAATTTGCCTGGATCGGTGGATTTTCTTCCGCGCCGAATACGAAGCGGCCGGAGGAGCTGGTGCCTGATCCGGAGAGGGCGAAAAAGATGATAAAGCTGCTCTGGATATCCTGCGGTGATGCCGACGGGCTCATCGGTTTCAGCAGGAGGACACACGAGTACCTGGTGGCGCACGATGTTCCGCATATTTATTATATCGAGCCCGGTGTGCATGATTTCAAGGTTTGGAAAAATGGGTTGTATATGTTCTCGCAGCTAATCTTTAAACCCGTCGATCCATCGCTCTTTAATAAATACAGTCCGCTGGGCGAGCCTGCTGCTACGAATGTGCGGTCGGCAAAATACCCGCAGGTGTTACCCGACGGCCGGGTGATATTCCGGGTGAAGGCGCCGGATGCGCAACGGGTGCAGATCGACCTCGTAAAAAAATATGATCTGAAACGGGATACGGGCGGATACTGGGTGGTGACGACAGACAGCGTCAGCGAAGGGTTCCATTACTATTCGCTGCTCATCGATGGAGTGGCGCTGGCCGATCCGGCGAGCGAGACCTTTTATGGGATGGGAAGAATGGCCAGCGGTATCGAGATACCCTTCAGCGGGGGCGGTTACTATGCGGAAAAGGATGTGCCGCATGGAGACATACGGGTGAGAAATTATTTTTCTCCCGTGCTCAATACCTGGAGGAGCCTGTATGTGTATACGCCGCCCGGCTATGACGAGCATGCGGGTGAGCAATTTCCCGTCCTGTACATTTTGCACGGCGGCGGTGAAGATCAGCGGGGATGGGCGATGCAGGGGAGGACAAACTTTATCCTGGACAACCTTATTGCGGACAGGAAGGCAAAGCCGATGCTGGTGGTGATGCCGGATGCGAATATAAATGTGCAGGGTACGCCGTTTGGCGAGGGGGGGGCTACGAATGTTCGAGTCGGAGATGAAGCGGGCGATCATTCCTTATATCGAGAAGAACTACCGGGTGAAGACCGACGCCGGTGGCCGTGCGCTGGCGGGACTGTCGATGGGCGGGATCAATACATTGTACACGGGCCTCAATAACACGGATATGTTCTCGTATCTGGGTGTATTCAGCTCGGGGTGGATAATGCCCATGCAGAAGGACCTGGCGGAAGGCCAATATACGCTGATGCAACGGAGGGCCGACACGATCAACAACAATCTGAAAATATTATGGATCGGGATGGGGGGTAAGGAAGACATAGCCTATAAGAACTGTCAACTGATGCTGGGGCGGTTGGATGAGCTGAAGATAAAGCACAGCTATAGCGAATATCCCGGCGGGCATACCTGGCCGGTGTGGAGGAATAACCTGTATAATTTTGCACCCTTGTTATTTCAGTGATAATGAAAAAATATTTTTTGTCGGGTATTGGTCTGCTGGCGGCAATAGTTGGCGGATGGGCACAAAACCCATTTATCAGCGACCAGTTCTCTGCGGATCCGTCCGCGCGGGTCTTCGGGGACAGCGTGTATGTATATCCGTCACATGATATCCGTGGCGGCAACGGGAGGGGTCGGGCCGATTGGTTTGTGATGGAGGACTATCATGTCTTTTCTTCGGCCGATGTGCGCCATTGGGTTGATCACGGTGTGATCGTCAGCCAGGATAAGGTGCCCTGGGCGGACCCGGCAGGATACAATATGTGGGCGCCGGACTGTATCGCGCACAAGGGCAAATACTATTTCTATTTCCCTGCCGGGAAACAGGATACGGGCAGGCGGAAGGGCTTTGCGGTGGGCGTGGCCGTATCGGACAAGCCGTATGGGCCTTTTGTTCCGCAGCCGGAGCCGCTACAGGGTGTACATGGCATCGATCCCAATGTATTTATCGACAAGGATGGTCAGGCTTACCTGTATTGGGCGCAGGGAAATATATATGGCGCGAAGCTGAAGGACAATATGCTGGAGCTGGCGTCGGAGCCGGTGGTCCTGGGTGAGCTGCCGTCGAAAGGGTTGAAGGAAGGGCCGTATATGATCGAACGCAACGGCGTCTATTATCTGACCTATCCGCATGTGGGACTGAAAACGGAGCGGCTGGAATATGCCATGGGCTCTAGTCCTCTGGGTCCTTTCAAAGTGACGGGCGTCATCATGGACGAGTGGCCGGACGGATGCTGGACCAATCATCATTCCATCATTCCCTTCAAGGGACAATGGTATTTGTTCTATCATCATAATGATCTGTCGCCAAACTTTGACAAGAACAGGTCTGTGAGGGTGGACAGCTTATTTTTCAACGAGGATGGAACGATACGTAAGGTCATTCCCACGTTGTGCGGAGTAGGGTTGACAAAGGCGGGGGAGATGATACAGGTGGACAGGTACAGTGGGATCAGCGACGGTGGCGCGGTGGTCCGCTGTTTGGATACGGCGGACAGGTTCAAAGGCTGGAAAACGGCGTTGGAGGCGGGTGGCTGGGTGCAGTACAACAGCATCGATTTTGGACAGGAGGTGTGGAAGGCCGTCGAGCTAAGAGCCATGGCGGAGACGGGTGCGATCGAGATCAGGCTGGATGCGCTGGATGGGCCCGTGATCGCACGGGTGGATTTGCAGGCGACCGGTGGATGGAGGAAGGTGTCTGCGCCGGTGGATCGGGGTTCTGTTATGACCGGGGTGCATAATCTTTTTGTAAGAGGCGTTAAGGGCCACGCGGATGTGGACTGGATAAGTTTTGTGGCGGCCGGCGCCAGGCAGCCTGATTCGGCGCGTAACCCTGTCCTCTATGCGGACGTGCCGGACATGTCGATCATCCGGGTGGGCGACACCTATTACATGAGCAGCACGACCATGCATATGAGCCCTGGGCTTCCCATCATGAAGTCGAAAGACCTGGTGAACTGGGAGCTGGTGAGCTATGCCTATGACAGACTGGACGATGTGGATGAGCTGAACCTGGCGAATGGCAAGAGCGCGTACGGCAGGGGTTCATGGGCCAGCAGCCTTCGTTACCACAACGGGCAGTTCTATGTCAGCACTTTTTCCGGTACCACGAACAAAACTTATATCTATACCACACGGGATATAGAAAAAGGTCCCTGGAAAGCTGTCTCTTTCAAACCATCCCTGCACGATCATTCCCTGTTCTTCGATGACGATGGTAAGGTCTATATGGTCTATGGCAGCGGACGGATCATGCTGGCGGAGCTGAGCAATGACCTTTCGGGGATAAAGCCGGGTACGGAGCCACGGCCCATCATCGAGGATGCAAGCAGCGTGGCGGGACCGAATATAGGACTGCGGGCAGAGGGGTCGCAGCTTTTTAAGATCAATGGAAAATATTATCTCTTCAATATCACCTGGCCCAGGGGAGGCATGCGCACCGTGCTGATACATCGTGCCGACAGGATCGACGGTCCTTATGAAGGTCGGGTAGGTTTGCAGGACAAGGGTGTCGCACAGGGCGGGCTTGTCAATACGCCCGATGGAGCGTGGTGGGCCTATCTGTTCCGGGATTATGGTTCGGTGGGACGCGTCCCATACATGGTGCCTGTAGTATGGGAGGACGGCTGGCCCGTATTGGGTGTGGATGGCAGGGCGCCGGATACCGTGGCGCTGCCTGTCAGCAAGGGACTGGATCCTGGTGTGGTGGCATCGGATGAATTTACGCGTCATAAAGGGGGGCGTGTGTTGCCGCTGGTGTGGCAATGGAATCATAATCCGGATGACAGGTGGTGGTCGTTGAGCAAACGTCCGGGTTTTCTGCGGTTAACGACAGGCCGTGTGGATACGTCGATCCTACAGGTCCGGAATATGCTGACCCAAAGGACACTCGGACCGGAATGCTCCGGGATCACTGCCATCGACGTCTCGCATATGAAGGAGGGGGATAGGGCCGGGCTTATGCTGTTGCAAAAGAAGTATGGCTGGGTGGGTGTGAAGGTGACGGGCAAAGTCCGATATGTTGTTATGGTACAGGGGGGAATAGTGACAGACAGCGTAGCGCTTGGACAGGAGACCGTGTATCTCAAGGCCGATTGCGACTTCAGGGACCGGACCGACCAGGCGCACTTTTATTACAGCCCGGACGGCAAGAGCTGGCAGCCGATAGGGACGATGTTGCAGATGGCGTATACGCTGCCGCATTTTATGGGCTATAGGTTTGGGCTCTTCAACTATGCGACGAAGGTTGCCGGAGGGTATGTGGATTTCGACTTTTTCAGGATCCGACGATCCTTTACTTCAGATGCCGGAAGGGATTTGAAATTGTGGTATGACAAGCCTTCCGGATCGGTGTGGGAGAATGCGCTGCCTGTTGGCAACGGCCGGCTGGGCGCCATGGTCTATGGCAATGTGGATACCGAGACCGTGCAGCTGAACGAACATACGCTGTGGAGCGGCAGTCCCAACCGCAATGATAATCCCGATGCCCTGGCGTCCCTGGCGGAGATGAGAAAGCTGATCTTCGAGGGCAGACAAAAAGAGGCTGAAAAGCTGGCGAATAAGACCATCGTCTCAAAAACATCGCATGGGCAAATGTTCGAACCGCTGGGTAGTCTGCGGCTGGCATTTGAAGGGGCTGAGACCTTTACCGGCTATCGCCGGGAGCTGGACATTTCGCGGGCCGTGGCGCGGACAACCTACCAGGCAGAGGGGATCACGTACAAGCGGGAGTATTTTGCCTCCTTCCCCGACAGAGTTGTCGTGGTGCGACTCACCGCCAGCAAGCCCGGCAGCATTTCGTTCACCGCCACATATAACACACCGCAGCCACGGGCATCGGTAAAAGCCACGGGTAACGACCTCGTCATGACGGGTGTCACCATCGATCATGAGACCGTGCCCGGGAAGGTGCGTTTTGAAGGCATTGCGCGATGCAGGCTGGAGGGTGGGACGATCTCATCGCACGATACGGCGCTGGTCGTGAAAGGCGCGGATGCCGTCACGATCTATATATCCATCGCCACGAATTTTAATAACTATCATGATATCAGCGGGGACCCGCACACACGGGCCATCGGCTGGCTGAATAAGGCAACTGTCAAACCCTATGCTTCTCTGCTGGGTGCGCATGTGGCTGCTTATCAGCGTTATTTCAACCGCGTGTCATTAGACCTGGGCTCCACGGCCGTTGCTAACCTATCCACCGATGTGCGGTTGAAACAATTCAGCACAGGTAATGACCCGCAGCTGGTAGAGCTGTATTACCAGTATGGACGGTACCTGCTGATATCTTCTTCCCAGCCCGGTGGTCAGCCGGCGAACCTGCAGGGTATCTGGAATAACAAGCTGTATCCGCCCTGGGACAGCAAGTATACCATCAATATCAATGCGGAGATGAACTACTGGCCTGCCGAGAAGACCAACCTCGCGGAGCTGCACGAACCTTTTTTACAGATGGTAAAGGACCTGTCCGTCACCGGTGTGCGGACGGCCCGGGAAATGTATGGCGCGCGGGGCTGGATGGCGCATCACAACACGGATATCTGGCGGGCCACCGGCGCCGTGGACGGCGCCTTCTGGGGGATATGGAATAATGGCGGGGGATGGATGAGCCAGCATGTATGGGAACATTATCTCTACAGCGGCGATAGGAACTATCTCGCATCCATGTACCCCGTGCTAAAGGGGGCGGCTCTTTTCTATGCGGACTTTTTGGTGGAGCATCCCAAATATCATTGGCTGGTGGCTTGTCCGGATATGTCTCCCGAGAATGCGCCTGCTGCGCACCAGGGGTCTTCCGTCGACGCAGGTGTGACCATGACCAACCAGATCGTCTTCGACGTGTTCAGCACGGTGATAAGGGCAGCGGGGATCCTGCACACCGACGCGTCGTTTGCCGACACGTTGAGAAAGCTGCGGGGCAGGCTGGCGCCCATGCATATCGGACAGCACAGTCAATTGCAGGAGTGGCTTGACGACGTGGATGATCCAAACGACCATCACCGGCACATATCGCATCTATATGGGCTTTTCCCGTCCAGTCAGATCTCGCCTTATCGTACACCCGCCCTGTACAGCGCGGCAAAGAATACGCTTTTGCAGCGCGGCGATGTATCCACCGGATGGAGTATGGGCTGGAAGATCAACTGGTGGGCGCGGATGCTGGACGGCAATCATGCTTATACGCTGATCAAAAATCAGCTGTCGCCGATGGGGACGAACGAGGGCGGCGGCGGGACATACAACAATCTTTTTGACGCACATCCTCCTTTTCAGATCGATGGGAATTTAGGCTGCACCTCGGGTATAACGGAGATGCTTATGCAAAGTTCCGATGGGGCGGTGCATCTCTTGCCGGCCCTGCCGGATGCATGGCCGTCGGGCAGCATCAGCGGTCTGCGGGCGCGGGGTGGTTTCGAGCTCGTACGTGTCGAATGGAAGGAGGGACGGGTGGTGAAGCTCGTGATAAGATCCGGACTGGGAGGGAACCTGCGGCTGCGCGTTCCGAATGCGTTGAGGCTGGCCGGCGGGAGTTCGATGAAGCCGGCCGGCACGGGTTCGATGAAGGCTGATGGCGGCATCCGGCTGAAACCCGCAACAGGGACAAACCCCAACCCTTTTTATCAGACAGAAGAGACGCCTGCGCCCATCGTGTCGGACCGGGCGGTCATTACGACTCCGGCATTGAAACCAACAATGCTGTATGATCTTCCGACTGCTCCCGGTAAGGAATATACGCTGGTGGATGTGGGGCCCGACCCCAACTTTTATGTTTTCCTCTGTTTCGGACAGTCGAATATGGACGGCGCCGCGCGTGCTGAGTCGCAGGACTCCACGGTGGACAGCCGCCTGCAGGTATTGGAAGCAGTGGATTGCCCCGCCCTCGGACGGGTCAAGGGCGGCTGGTATACGGCCGTACCTCCCTTATGCCGTTGTCATTCGGGATTGTCGCCGGCAGATTATTTTGGCAGGACGCTGGTGGAGCGGCTGCCGGCAGGCGTGCGGGTAGGGATCATCAATGTTTCCGTACCCGGATGTAAGATCGAGCTGTTCGATAGGGATCATTATGAAACATATGCGGCTACTGCGCCGGATTGGATGAAGGGTATGATAAAAGAATATGGCGGCGATCCGTATGGAAGGCTGGTCGAAATGGCGAAGCTGGCGCAGCGGTCTGGCGTTATCAAGGGGATCCTGCTGCATCAGGGCGAATCCAATACGAACGACAGTCTTTGGCCGGCAAAGGTGAAGGTCGTCTATGATAATTTGGTGCGTGACCTGGGGTTGCGGGCGGAGACGATACCGTTGCTGGCGGGCGAGGTCGTGAATGCGGATCAGGGAGGCGTGTGCGCCGGCATGAATAAGATCATCGCGACGCTGCCGGCTGTCATTCCGAATGCACATGTCATTTCGTCGGCGGGATGTACCGCAGGCGGGGATCATTTGCATTTCAATGCGGCGGGTTACCGGGAGCTGGGCAGGCGGTATGCAGCGGAGATGCTGGCGTTGCCGGGTGTTCAAACGGGGTCTGCCGGAGGCGGCGGAAAGAGGTAAAAAATAACCTTTCAATATGCGTATTCTTTCCAGGAAACACTGTCTGGCGGGTGTCATAGCCACCTGCCTTGTGCTATCCCATGCGAATGGACAAAAGCTGCAAGTCAATGATTCGGGCTATTTTGAGAAACGCGGTGTCAACGTCTTTGTCTTCAGCAGCCAGTACAACGGGATGTTCTTCGATGAGAAGACGGCCGGCATCGAGCTGATCCACCATGGCGTGCGAACTTCCACCGGCGGCGCCATCCGGCTTCAGAATACGCCGGAGCAATGGGACCTGATACCCGTGCTGGTGAGCCGTAAAGTAGACAAGACGAATAACAGCATCGAGGCCGTGCTGAAATATAAGGAGTATGATTTTACGTCGAGATTGGTGGTGACGGCAAAAGACAAGGGGGTAGAGATCAGCGTATACCTGAACCAGCCCCTGCCGGGAAAGCTGGAGGGCCGCGCAGGGTATAATATGGAGTTCCTCCCATCCGCGTATTATGAAAAGAGCTACCTGGCGGGCGGCAAGCCGGGAACTTTTCCCATGTATCCATCCAGCCCGACGAAGATGGCTCCTTTGAGCGAGAAGATACCTCAATTTGCCGGTCACACGACCTTCGATGACAGGGGTCGGAATGAGTTTATCGTACCCGGGCCTCTCGCGACAGGGAAGAGTCTTGCGCTGGCGCCGGAAGACCCCGAGCGAAAGGTTATCATACGATGTGCCGATGCGGACCTGATGTTGTTCGACGGGCGCAATCTGGGCCAGAACGGATGGTTCATCGTGCGGAGCCTGCTGCCGGCGCACAAGACGGGAAAGGTGCTGAGCTGGTATCTCGAGCCCAATGCGATCCCGGACTGGACGCGAAAACCCGTGATCGGATTCTCGCAGGTGGGCTATCGTCCGGAGCAGGTAAAGACGGCCGTGATCGAGCTGGATAAGAACGATGCCCTGCTGCCGCAGGCGACCCTGTACCAGGTGACCGAGGACGGCAGGTCCGTAGAGAAATTAAAGGCCTCTGTCAAGAACTGGGGAAGGTATCTACGATATAATTACGGGAAGTTCGACTTCAGCGCCGTGCGGGAGCCGGGGCTGTATTTTATTCAATACGGCGATCAGCGGACAAATGCATTTCCCATCAGTCCCGATGTATACAATGATATCTGGCATCCCACCTCGGATGTCTGGTTGCCCGTGCAGATGGATCATATGGAGGTCAACGAAGCATACCGGGTGTGGCACGGTGTTCCTTTTATGGACGATGCGTTACAGGCGCCCGTGAACCACACGCATTTCGACGGGTATAGCATGGGCGCATCTACACAGACAAAGTACAAACCGCTGGAGCGTATTCCTGGGCTGGCGGTGGGAGGCTGGTTCGATGCCGGCGATTTCGACATACAGACCGGAAGTCATTGCGACGCCGTGCTGGCGCTGGTGGACGCCTGGGAGAATTTCCGGCCGGAAAGGGATGAGACCTATATCGACTATCCGACCCATTATGTGGACATCCATCGGCCTGACGGCAAGCCCGATATCCTGCAGCAGATAAAACACGGCACCCTGAATATGGTGGCGCAGGTGGAGAACATCGGTCACCCCGTACGAGGCATCGTCGTTCCTAATCTTCACCAATATCATCACCTAGGTGATGCCACGAACGAGACCGACAATCTGCCGTATAATCCTGCGCTCAAGCCCTATCAGACAGATGGCAAGTCCAGCGGTACGATGGACGACCGGTGGGCGTTCACGGAAAGGTCCAGTTTTCTGGACTATTATACTGCCGCCGCGCTGGCGGCCGCCAGCCGGGCTTTGAAGGGTTTCGACGACTCGCTCGCCGACAGGAGCCTCCGCTGCGCGGAGAAGTTATGGAATGAGAATGACAGCCTGGGTAAGAACGATACTTCACGATTTGCGATGATGTTCCGGCGCAACCTGCGGTCTTCCGCAGGACTACAGCTGTATATTACGACGAAGGACGAGCAATATGCGACGGCATTCCGTGATGGCATCTGGCAGGCGCTGGACAGGTCGGTGCAGTTCGGCATGACGGCGGCCTTGCAGGCATGCGCGTATATGGGCAATGATTATAAGACGAAGCTGAAGGCCTATGTGGAGAAGTATAAGGCGCTAAGCGAAGGGTATGCCAAACAAAACCCTTATGGCGTACCCATGGCGACGGGCGGATGGGGTGGTAACGGAGGCATCGTCAACTGGGCCATCACGAACTACTATGCGCATAAAAATTTTCCGGACATCGTAGGCGCGGAAGATGTTTACAAGGGGTTGAACTATTTGTTCGGATGTCATCCTTATTCCAACGTGTCCTTTGTCTCGGCGGTGGGGACGCATTCCAAGAGGATCACGTATGGGAACAACCGGGCTGACTTCAGCTATATTGCGGGAGGCGTGGTGCCGGGGATACTGATCCTGAAGCCCGACTTCCCCGAGAACAAGGAGGACTGGCCTTTCTTCTGGGGCGAGAATGAGGTAACGGTGGGCATATGCGCGAATTATATTCTGCTGTCGGCCGCGGCTGCGACTTTAAACCATTAAACAGATGAAAATATTATTGATAGCGGGCCTGTTATTTTCTGTCAGCGGCTTTGCGCAAAAACTGCCCTACCAGGACCCGGCATTGGGTTTTGAAGAAAGGGCACGGGACCTGATCTCCCGGCTGACCCTGGAAGAAAAGGCGTTATTGATGCAGGATCAGTCTCCTGCCATCCCCCGGCTGGGGATCAAAAAATTCAACTGGTGGAGTGAGGCTTTGCATGGACTGGCCAATAACGACAGCGTTACCGTATTCCCGGAGCCGATAGGCATGGCGGCGTCTTTCGACGACACGCTGGTCTACAAAATATTCGATGCGGTGTCGGATGAAACAAGAGCGAAGTACAATCAAGCTCTGGCGAGAGGCCGGGACAACAGACGTTTTTTAAGCCTGTCCGTCTGGACGCCCAATATCAACATCTTTCGGGACCCCCGTTGGGGTCGCGGCCAGGAGACGTATGGGGAAGATCCGTACCTGACATCGCGCATGGGCGTCTCCGTGGTAAAAGGGTTGCAGGGGCCTGAGGATGCCAAATACCGGAAGCTGCTGGCCTGTGCCAAGCATTTCGCGGTGCATTCCGGACCCGAGTGGAGCAGGCATGTGCTGAATGTGAATAATGTAGACGCGCGGGAACTTTGGGAAACGTATTTGCCTGCCTTCAAATCGCTGGTGCGGGACGCGGATGTGCGGGAGGTGATGTGTGCCTATCAGCGGATAGACGATGAGCCCTGCTGTGGCAGCAACCGTCTGTTGCAGACCATCCTCCGGGAGGACTGGGGTTTTAAGCACATCATCGTTTCGGACTGCGGCGCCGTGACAGATTTCTATACCAGTCACAAAGTGTCTTCCGATGGAGTGCATGCTTCGGCAAAGGCCGCCCTGGCAGGGACGGACGTGGAATGTGTCTGGGCCGGATATGCCTTTGCCCATTTGCCGGATGCCGTAAAAAGGGGGCTGATCACAGAAAAAGAGATCGACAAACATCTCTTGCGCATTTTGACGGGCCGGATGGAGCTGGGCGATTTCGACAGCGATGACCTCGTGCCCTGGGCGAAGATCCCGTCCTCCGTGATCAATAGTCCGCAGCATCAGCAGCTGGCACTCGCCATGGCTCGCGAGTCGATGACGTTGTTGCAGAACAGGGGCAATATCCTCCCGTTGAGCAGGACGACGAAACGTGTGGCCGTTATCGGTCCCAATGCGGATAATAAGACGATGCTGTGGGGCAATTACAACGGCACACCGGTGAACACTATAACGATCCTGAGCGGCGTCCGGTCGAAGCTCGGCGAGCGATCCGTCGTGTATGATAAAGCCTGCGATCTGGTGGATAATAAAGTGACACAAAGTTATTTTTCAAAAACATCGATTGACGGTGCACCGGGGTTTAAAGCCCGATATTGGAACGACAGGGACATGAAGGGCGACATGGCCACGCAGATCCGGGTCTCCAATCCGCTGAAGCTGACGACTGCCGGCGATCACGAGTTTGCGCCCGGCGTGAAGCTGGAAGGGTTCTCGGCCATCTACGAGACGCAGTTCGAGGCGCCGGAGACGGAAGAGATCGTGTTCAAATGTGGCGCTACCGGCTATTTCGAACTATTTGTCGATGGCGTATCGCTGGCGAAATACTACAATTGGAGAACCTTGCCATCGAGAGTGCCGTTAAAGGTGGAGAAAGGCAGGAAATACAAGATCGAGATCCGGTATACACAGCTCAACAACTGGCAGGCCAATCTGGAATTCGACTTTGGCAAAGAAGTAGATATAGATTTTACGACCCTGATCAACAGGTTGAAGGGGGTAGATGTGGTGATCTTTGCGGGCGGCCTTTCTACTTTACTGGAAGGGGAGGAGATGCCCGTGCATTATCCCGGCTTCAAGGGTGGAGACAGGACGGATATCGAGTTGCCCGAGGTGCAGCGCAATTGCCTGAAGGCGCTGAAGGATGCCGGCAAAAAGGTCATCTTCATCAATTGTTCCGGGTCCGCGATCGCGCTGACACCCGTGACGGAGAGCTGCGATGCCATCCTGCAATCCTGGTATGGCGGAGAGGCAGGCGGACAGGCCGTGGCCGATGTGCTGTTCGGCGACTACAATCCCGGCGGAAAGCTGCCCGTGACCTTTTATAGAAGTTCGGACCAGCTGAAGGATTTTGAGAGCTATTCGATGAAGGGGCGGACCTACCGGTACATGTCCGACGCACTTTTCCCGTTCGGATTTGGATTGAGCTATTCCAACCTTACTATCGGGGATGCCGATGCCGGTGATAAGGTCGTGACGAAAGAGGGCGGTTTGTCGCTGGCCATACCCGTGTCGAATAATAGCAAAAGGCAGGGAACAGAGGTTGTACAGGTCTATGTCCGGAGGGTCAGCGACACCAGCGGACTGTTAAAGACCCTGCGCGGGTTCAGCCGGGTGGCCGTGCCTGCGGGGAAGACGGTGATGGCCACCGTCGCGCTGCCATATAGCGCGTTTGAATTCTACAGCGATGAGCAACTTTCGATGGCCGTTGAGCCGGGGGACTTTGAAGTATGGTACGGGAACAGCTCGGCGGACAGGGACCTGAAGAAGATCAGGGTCATGGTGAAGTAGGGGAAGGTTTACGAATGTTGCCCGTAAAAAGCGAGAATTATAGCCATCGGTTAACATTCCAATACCATGATTGACAAATTAACCTACCCTTCCTTCGGATGTGGCGATCTAATTTTGGAGCGTCTTACAGCCGATGACAGGATTATATTAACAATTGCTTTTCAATATGACTTTTAGATCTGTTTTCCTTCTATTGCTAGCCAGCATCGGGGTACGTGCGCAAGATCCTATCAATGACAACAAGCAGGAAGCAAGGATCGGCACCCTGGTCAGCAAAATGACCTTGCAGGAAAAAGTGAGTTTGTTGCATGGCAACTCCAAATTTTATGTTGCCGGGATAAAACGACTGGGTATCCCGGAATGGGCGTTGAGTGATGGCCCCCATGGCGTACGGGCGGAGATCAACCGGAATGACTGGGCTTATGCGGGGTGGACAAATGATTCGGCTACCTGCTTCCCTCCGGGCACGGCGCTGGCAGCCACCTGGAACCCGAAGTTGGCCTATGAGCGCGGACTGGTCCTGGGAGAGGAAGCCCGGTATCGTAAAAAAGATATTTTATTGGGACCGGGCATCAACATCATCCGTACCCCGCTGTGTGGGCGGAATTTTGAGTATATGAGCGAGGACCCCTTTCTTATTTCCAGGATGGCCGTTGCTTATATCAAGGCATTACAATCCAAAGATGTCGCGGTCAGCGTAAAGCATTGGCTGGCCAATAACCAGGAAGAGCATAGGGATTCCATCGACGTATACATGAGCGAAAGGGCATTGCGTGAGATCTACCTGCCCGGATTCAAGGCCTCCGTCGAAGAGGGCGGCGCGCTGACCGTAATGGCGGCCTACAACAGATTCCGCGGCGACTGGTGTTCTGAAAATGAATATCTCAACCGGCAGATCCTTCGCAAGGAATTTGGGTTTAAGGGTGTATTGATGACCGACTGGGGGGCAGCTCATTCCACCGTGAAAGCGGCTTTGACGGGGCTGGGACTGGAAATGGGCACGGATAAAAAAGACTATAACGAATGGTATTTTGCGGGTCCGTTGATCAGGGCGGTGGAGGAAGGGAAAGTGCCTATGTCCGTAGTGGACGAAAAAGTATCGGATGTGCTGCGTGTAATGATCAGGACAAAGGTGCTTGATCAAGGAGGCAGGGCGGTAGGAAAGATGAATACGCCGGAACATCAGCGGGCAGCCTATAATTCTGCTGCCGAGGCGGCAGTGTTATTACAGAACAATGGGAACTTACTGCCGTTGCATTTCGATAAGATCAGATCCGTGGCCGTCATCGGTGACAATGCGACGCGTAAACATTGCAATGGCGGTCTTAGCTCCGAGATCAAGGCCTTGTATGAAATAACTCCCCTGCAGGCCTTGCAGCAGAAGTTCGGAGCTACCGTAAAGATAAATTATGCGCAGGGGTACGAAAAGCAATCTTCATTCAGGGAGGGGAATAACTCCGGTCAGTCCGGTGCAGGCAAGGTAGATTGGAAACTGATCGATGAAGCAGTAAAGGCCGCAAAAGAGTCGGAAGTAGCCATAATATTCGGCGGCTTAAATCATGATTTCGACACGGAATCTTCGGACAAGCAGGATATGGACCTGCCCTACGGGCAGGAAGTGCTGATCCGTGAGGTCGCCAAAGCAAACCCCCGTACCGTGGTGGTGATCATTGCCGGAAGTCCGGTGGGGCTGGCGGGTATCGTTCAACGGGTCCCTTCCATCTTATGGTCGTGGTTTGGGGGCATGGAAGCGGGCAATGCGGTGGCGGATCTGTTGAGTGGTAAGGTGAATCCTTCCGGTAAGCTCCCTTTTACGCTGCCCGTCTCTTTGGATCAATCGCCAGCACATGCGCTCGGTAATTATCCGGGAAGGGATATGAAGGTGAATTATGAAGAAGATATTTTGGTGGGGTACCGGTGGTTTGATACCAAAGGGATCCAACCGCAGTTCCCGTTTGGGTACGGGTTGTCCTATACGCATTTTTCCGTCGACCAGTTTTCGAGTGATAGATCGGGATATGGAAAGGACGACACTATCCGTGTCAAATTTACCATCCGAAATACAGGCGGCTCCTATGGCGCTGAAGTTGTACAATTATATGTGAGCGATCCGGTGTGCTCTGTATTGCGTCCGGAGAAAGAGCTGAAAGCTTTTGAGAAAGTGTTTTTGAACCCCGGGGAATCAAAAACCGTTGAAATGCAGGTAAAGGCCGCCGATCTGGCGTTCTATGACGAGTCGAAAAAAGCATGGAATGCCGAGGCCGGCGAGTATATTTTGCAATTGGGCAATTCATCCCGTGATATTTTTCAGAAGGTGAAAATATCGGTAAGTGACGGCGCGCAGGGCGAATTAAAACACGCTCCACCGGGATTCGATTCTGTGCGTGCCGGTATTGCGCATGGAAAAATCGATGCCGTCAATTATTTCTCGACTACCGTAGGCGTGGAACGCAGGGCGTTGGTTTATACGCCCCCCGGCTTTGACCCCAGCAAAAAATATCCTGTGCTGTATCTGCTGCATGGTCTTGCCGGCACAGAAGAGGAGTGGCCTGCCATGGCGCCTCCGCAGATCATCCTGGATAACCTTTATGCAGAAAAAAAAGCCCAGCCCATGATCGTTGTGATGCCAAACGGCAGGGCGATGAAAGATGACAGGCCGGGCGAGAACAAATTCGACAGTGCGAAAGTGCGGGCATTTGCCACCTTTGAGCAGGATTTGCTCAAGGACCTGATCCCTTTTATAGAAGGAAAATATCCTGTTTATAATGACCCGGGACATCGTGCCATTGCCGGATTGTCCATGGGTGGGGGCCAATCGCTGAATTTCGGGTTGGGCAATCCGGATAAATTCGGCTGGATCGGGGCATTTTCTCCTGCACCCAATACAAAGACGCCGGAAGCGCTGCTACCCGATGCTGCTAAAAGCATTCAGCAGTTGAAACTGTTATGGATATCCTGTGGTACGGAGGACAACCTGATGTTCGTGAGCCAGCGGACGCATGAGTACCTTGAGAAAAAACAGATCCATCATATTTTCTATAAGGAGGCGGGCGGACATGATTTTCCGGTGTGGAAAAATGATCTTTATTGGTTTGCTCAATTGATATTCCTACCCGCCGTACCGGGAAGATGAATATTTGAAAACTATATCTATATTTGAGTTTAACTGACTGCCCTGTATGTTAAACATATTGTGATGCGTTTTTTTGCCTGGGTTGTTTTTTTATTCCTTTCGCTCCCCGTTTTTTCTCAAAGCGAGCGGTATAATTTTTCCAGGCTCGATATTTTTTCCGGCCTTTCCCATAACCAGGTCAATGATATATTAAAGGATAGCGATGGTTTTTTGTGGTTTGGCACTCTATCGGGACTCGACCGGTATGACGGCCATTCCTTTAGGGTATTCCATAAAAAATATAATGACAGCCTTTCTTTGTACGACAATGACATTGTGTCCCTGTATGAATTGCCGGACGGAAAGATGTGGGTAAAGACCCGGGGAGGTCCATGTATCTATAATCCACAGACTGAAAAATTCGATGCGGACGCCAACGGCTTCTTACACGGTATTGGTTTGCCTTCGGGAACTGTCAATGGTGTCGTAAAGGGGAACAACGGCAGGTACTGGTTCCTTTATGACAGCCTCGGCCTGTATCTCTATTCAAGCGCTGAGAAGAGGGCAGGACCATTCGGGCAGCATGTCCGGTCCTATTTGTCCCAAAAGATCACGTCTGTCGCAGAAACGAAGGACGGGAAGCTATGGATGGTCTATCAAAATGGACTGTTGGAGGAGTATGATATAAAAGAAAGCAGGATTATCTTTTCCAGCACTGCCGTGCAGGGACTGTATAAGAAAAATACCACCCACAACCTTTTTATAGACAGTGACGGAGACATCTGGTTATGGGGTTACATCTATGGGGCTTTGCTTTTTCACCGGACGGACAACTCGGTCAGGCAATTTAATGAAAGCACGTGGCCATCCAGGATGAGCTCCAACCTGGTTTACAAAATAGTACAGGATAACAACGGGTTGATCTGGGTCGCAACGGATCACGGCGGCGTTACGCTCATCGATAAAAAGAACGATCTGAGGACCAGCTATTTGTCGAACGACCCAAAAGATCCTCAAAGCCTTAGCGATAACAGTGTTACCGCGCTGTATAAAGATGATGACGGGATCATCTGGCTGGGTACATATAAGCAGGGCATCAATTATTATAACGCCAACATAATCCGGTTCCCCTATTATCATCATCAGGCATCCAACAGCAGGAGCCTTCAATACGATGATGTAAACCGTTTTGTGGAGGACAGATCCGGCAACATCTGGATCGGGACCAACGGCGGCGGGTTGATCTACTTCGACAGGAAAAAGAATTTATTTCAACAATACCTGCACGATCCGAGCAATACGAACAGTCCCGGCAGCAATGTAATTGTCAGTTTATGGATCGATCATGAAGGGGTGCTTTGGGTGGGGACCTTTCTCGGGGGGCTCGATAGTTATGACGGAAAAAAGTTTACGCACTACAGACATGATGACAATGACTCGTCCAGCCTGGCAAACGACAATGTATGGGAGATCTTTGAAGACCGGGATCAGCGATTGTGGATCGGCACTCTGGGCAGTGGTATCGATATCCTGGACAGGAGAACTCACCGGTTCATCCATCACCAATATAAAGAGAGCCCGCAGGGGCCATCACTCTTCGACATTATTACGGCCTTCTTGCAGGATAGAAAAGGCAATGTCTGGATAGGTACGGTATCGGGGATCGTCGTTCTGGAAAAGAAAGATTCGCCTGTTTTTTTTAAGACCACCGGCGGCAAGCACAGCTTGAGCAGTAATAGCATCATTTGCTTTCTGGAAGACAGCAGGGGGAGGATTTGGGTAGGGACCAGGGATGGTCTGAACCTGTTCGACGAGCAAACACGAACGTTTAAGGTCTTTACCACATCGGACGGACTCCCCGATAATATCATATTGAACATCCTGGAAGACGATCGCCAGACGCTTTGGATATCTACACCCAACGGATTGTGTAACGCTATTCCCCGGCAAAAAGACAGTGGATTTGTTTCTATTATCAATTATGACGAGATCAATAACCTGCAAAACCGTGAATTCAATGATAATGCGGCGCTCAAAACACGGGAAGGGGAATTGATCTTCGGGGGCCCTTCCGGTTTTAATATTATCCAGCCTTCCATCATCAAGGCGCCTGCTCACCGGCCTAAAATAGTTTTCGCCGGACTCCAGCTATTGAACAGGGATGTCGAGCCGGGTGAAGTGGTAAATAACCGTATCCTGTTGGATCGATCCTTGTCGCGGGTCCAAAGCATCGATCTAAAGTATAAAGAGAATGTTTTCTCCATTGAATTTACATCGCCGGATTATACGCGCGGCGCCAGGGATAAGTATGCGTACATGATGGAGGGTTTCAACCCGGAGTGGTTGTATGCCGATGGAAACCAGAGAAAGGCCACCTATACCAATCTTGGCCCCGGGCATTATGTTTTTAAAGTAAAAGTCCTGAATACGGATGGTCTGTGGAGCGATGTAAAGGAATTGCAGGTCAATATCGCGCCGCCATTCTGGCGAACGCCTGTCGCCTATATTATCTATATTTTGATCGCGGCAGGGCTATTCGTGGTTGTACGGCGTATTGTATTAGACAGGATACATATGCGATTCGAGCTACGGCAGCAGCGAAGAGAGGCGGAAAGGGCCCACGCATTGGAACAGCTAAAGACAAAGTTCTTTACAAATGTGAGCCATGAATTCCGTACGCCATTGACCCTGATCATGGCGCCGTTGAACAAGATCATCGATCATGCCGCCAACGAAGAGCAGAAAAAGCAATTGCATCTCGTTCAACGCAATGCAAAACGGCTTTTGAACCTGGTAAATCAACTGCTCGACTTCAGAAAGATGGAGGTGCAGGAAGTAAAGCTTCATCCCTCCATTGGTGACATCGTCGGGTTCAGCAAAGATATAAGCCTTTCATTTACAGATATTGCGGAAAAGAAGCGTATTCAATTCTCGTTCTCATCGAATATCGACAGCCTCGAAATGTATTTCGACAGGGATAAGATCGAAAAGATCCTGTTCAACCTGATCTCCAATGCTTTCAAATATACAGAGGACAACGGTATCATTGGCGTCAGCCTTATATATAAGCCCTCATTAAATGGGCAGGATGACGGATCGCTTGCCATCGAAGTAAAAGATACCGGGATTGGCATCCCGGCGGATAAGCATGAGAAGATCTTCGAAAGATTTTTTCAAACGGATGTGCCGGAAGACATGGTGAACCAGGGCACCGGCATCGGTCTTGCCATTACGAAGGAATTTGTAAAGTTGCATGGCGGGGTCATTACCGTACAGAGCGAGGCCGGGAAAGGCGCCTGCTTTACGGTCCATCTGCCCGCGAAAAAGATATATGAACCTTCCGTACGCACCTCCGTCCACCCCGTCGATCCGGAAGAGGAAGAAAAGGTAATATTAGACGGCGACCGGAAGGGCACCGGCAAGAAAACCATCATGATAATTGAAGATAATGAAGACCTGCGGTTCTATTTGAAAGACAACCTGAAAGGGCAGTATCGTGTCGAAGAGGCCGTGAATGGTTCCGAGGGCTGGGAGAAAATAAAGCACGTGAATCCGGACCTCGTAGTCAGCGATATCATGATGCCATTGATGGATGGAGTCGAACTTGCGAGAAAGATCAAAACCGAAACTGTTACCGCCCACATCCCGGTGATCCTGCTGACAGCCATGGGAAGCGAGGAAAAGCAGCTGGAAGGTCTGCGGGCGGGCGTGAACGATTATATTACGAAACCCTTCACCTTCGAAATACTGGCTTCGCGGATCAGGAACCTGCTGGCCCAGCAGAAGCTGTTGCAGAAGAGATTCCACAAACAGATAGCCGTCAATCCCGCGGAGGTTACCATTACCTCCGTCGACGAGAAATTCCTGCAGGAGGCATTGAAACATGTTGAGGATCATATCGACAATCCCGAATTTTCCGTAGAGGACCTTAGCCGGGACATGCATATGAACCGGGTGACGCTTTACCGGAAGATCCTGTCTCTCACGGGCAAAACGCCTATCGAATTTATACGTTCCATCCGGCTGAAAAGAGCCGCCCAATTGCTGGAAAAAAGCGGGAAAACAGTGGCCGAGATCGCTTATGAAGTAGGGTTCAATAATCCCCGCCATTTCACAAAATTCTTTAAGGAGGAATTCAAGGTTACGCCTTCGCAATACGTAGCGGACAAAAAGGATGACGGGAAAATGATTTGAAAATCACCTTTTTGCAACAATTCATACTATAGTTTGCAACATTTGAGGCCCTTATCTCAGATGTTCACGGGGTAGTTTTACAGCTCATCATTTACCCCGGATTGCTTATATATGAAGTTACGCTTAGTGTTATCCAGCCTTTTGACCGTTGCTATTGTAAATGTCCTGTTGGCGGCTCCTCCTTCCTACAAAACGATCCCCGACGGCCTGATAATATTCACCGACAGCCTGGTTACAGGTACATCCAATGCCGTCAGGCTGGAGGTAATCGCAGACAATATTATAAGGGTGACGGCGGCCCCCGCAAAAGAGATCGTGCCTCTTCAAAGCCTGGTCACCTTAGATAAGAAAAGGACCGATGTTTTCTGGGAGGTCATCCCGTCGAAAGAAAGCCTGACCTTAAGAACGAAAAAGCTCACCGCGATCGTCGACCTGAAAACAGGCGCTGTTTCTTTCCGGGACCCCAGGGGCGGAAAGATCCTTGAGGAAAAGCGGCCGCTCGGAAGAAGTTTCCAGGCTTCGGTGGTCGATGGCAAACGCTGTTATAAGCTGGCTCAAACCTTTCAAACTACCCCCGGAGATGCATGGTATGGATTAGGCCAGCACCAGGATGGGATATATAATTACAAGGGTCAGCAGGTCACACTTTTTCAAAACAATACGGAAGTAGGCATTCCCTTCCTGATCTCCTGCCGGAATTACGGTGTCCTCTGGGATAATTATTCGCTTACGGCGGCGGGGGATACCAGGCCGCTGCACGATCTGTCTGCATTACAGCTTTTTTCGAAGACAGGAGACCAGGGATGGCTTACGGCTTCCTATGCCAACGACAAGCGGAAATCGCAGGAAGTTGTCACCGAAAGAGCCGAGGGCAACATCGATATGCCATTCCTGGGCGATTCAAAGATCCAGCTTCCCCCGAGCTTTACACCTGCGACAGGGATGGTGACCTGGGAAGGCAGCGTTGCCAGTTATCTCTCCGGTGTTCATCAATTCCGGTTCACCTTTGGCGGCTCGCTAAAAGTGTGGCTCGATGGTAAGCTCGTGCTGGATCACTGGCGCAAGGCGTGGAACCCGGCGCCGGCGATGGTCCCTATTCAATTAGAAAAAGGTGCAAAAGTCCCTGTCAGGATCGAATGGATCCCCGAAGGGGGTGAGTCCTATCTTTCCCTGAAATGGCAGGAACCGCTGACCCCCGCAGAGCAAAACAGTTTTGGTTTTTCTTCGGAGGCAGGTCAGCAGATAGATTATTATTTTATTTATGGCCGCAACATGGATGGGGTCATCGCAGGTTACCGGGAGCTCACCGGCAAGGCGCCTATCGTTCCCAAATGGGCATTGGGTTTTTGGCAAAGCAGGGAACGATACAAAACACAGGATGAGATAATTAACACGATAGATGAGTTCCGGAAAAGAGAGATCCCCATCGACAATATCGTTCTGGACTGGAGTTATTGGAAAGAAGCAGCGTGGGGAAGCCAGGAATTCGATGAGACCCGTTTCCCCAGCCCGGACAGCATGATCGACGTCCTGCACAAAAAGTATCATACGCACCTTATGATCTCGGTGTGGCCGAAGTTTTACGAAGGCATATCTTCTTACGACGAATTTGATAAGAAGGGCTGGCTTTATAAAAGGAATATCGCTGACAGGCAAAGGGACTGGATCGGGAAAGGCTATGTTTCTACCTTTTACGATGCGTTCAACGCGGATGCCCGGAAAGGGTTCTGGGATCTGATCCACAAAAAAATTTACAGCAAGGGCATCGACGCCTGGTGGATGGATGCCAGCGAACCCGATATACTTTCCAACGTCAGTCCTGAAAAGAGAAAGCTTCAGATGACGCCGACCGCGTTGGGAAGCGCTGCCGAATACCTCAATGCCTATCCGTTGCAAAATGCAAAGGGTATCTATGAAGGGCAACGTGCGGATGATCCGGACAGAAGAGTGTTCCTCCTCACCCGATCAGGATTTGCGGGCTCTCAACGATATGCCGCCGCCATATGGAGCGGTGACATCGGCTCCACCTGGAGGGATATGAAAAACCAGATCGCCGCGGGGGTCAATTTCTCCATGTCCGGCCTGCCTTACTGGACGATGGACATCGGCGGCTTTGTGGTGCCGGAGAAGTTTGAAAAACCCAATGCGGAAAGCCTGGAGGAATGGAGAGAGCTGAATACGCGCTGGTATCAGTTTGGCGCATTCGTTCCTTTGTTCCGCGCCCATGGCCAGTTCCCTTACCGCGAGATATTTAATATTGCGCCGCCGGATCATCCCGCCTACCAGAGCATCTTGTATTACGACAAGCTGCGTTACCGGCTGCTGCCTTATCTCTATTCTCTTGCGGGTATGGTATGGCATGATGACTATACGATGATGCGCGGACTGGTGATGGACTTCGGGAATGACACGGCCGTCAGGGATATTGCCGATGAATTTATGCTGGGCCCGTCGCTGCTGGTGAACCCTGTCTGTACATATAAGGCGCAACAGCGGGAAGTCTATCTTCCTGCAGGCCAGGGCTGGTACGATCTCTACTCAGGCAAGATCGTGGATGGGGGACAAAGGATCACCGCGGAGGCGCCCTACCAGCGTATGCCTGTCTATGTGAAAGAGGGAACGATCCTTCCGATGGGGCCTGATCTGCAGTACACAGGCGAGCGGCCTGCCGACACGATCACATTGTATGTATACACCGGTCGCGACGCTGATTTCACCCTGTACGAGGATGAAGGCACCAACTACAATTATGAGAAAGGCAGCTTTTCAACTATTGCCTTACATTATAACGAGGCAGCCCGGATGCTTACCATTGGCGAGCGAAATGGGTCATTCGCAGGCGCTCTTCTCCAAAGGACTTTCAGGATCGAATGCATCGGCGGAAAAAGCAAACCAACCGCTGTTGTTACTTATACCGGCCATGAAAAGAGGATTGATCTTAAGTAGTTTTTTTTATTAACCAAAAATTGCTTGTTTATGCTAGAAAAGAAAATCAAACGGAAGTGGTCAAAGCCAATCTTGATGCTGCTGACCCTGCTGCTTTTGAGCGCCCACGATTTTGCCCAGACTACTGGACGAAAAATAACGGGCAGGGTCACGGAGACTGGTACCGGGCAGCCGGTTGCAGGCGCCTCGATCGCCGTAAAAGGCTCGCGAAACGCCGTTATTTCCAATAACGATGGAGTTTTCAGTATTGTGGTGAACACCGGCGAGGTCCTTGAGATCAGTTCGGTAGGCCATGGTTTGAAAACAGTCAAAATACAGGCGGAAACAAACGACCTGACCATTCAGCTCGATCAAAGTATCGCAAAGCTGGACGATATTGTGGTAGTGGGTTATGGCGTGCAAAAGTCGAAAGCAGTGACGGGCGCTACTGCCCACGTCAAAGGCGAAGACCTTGCCAAACTCAACACCACCAATGCATTACAGGCATTGCAGGGACAGGCCGCAGGGGTCAACATTACGTCCACCTCGGGACAGCCCGGCGGCGGCTTTAAAGTGAATATCCGGGGAGTCGGTACCATTGGGAACGCGAATCCTTTGTACGTGGTAGATGGTGTGATTACCAACGATATTACTTTTTTGAATCCATCGGACATAGCCTCCGTAGATGTATTGAAAGATGCCGCATCGAGCGCCATCTACGGTATCAATGGAGCCAATGGCGTTGTGCTGATAACGACCAAAGGCGGGAAGATGGGCGGAAAGACAGGCGGGCAAATATCGTTCGACGGCTACTACGGATATCAAAACGCCCCTCCGAAAACAAATCTGCTGGATGCACACCAGTACGCCGTCATCCAGAATGAGGCCGCCCTCAACTCAGGGCTTGCTCCCCTTTTTACGCAAGCGCAAATCAATGCGTTGGGAAAAGGAACCAACTGGCTGGACCAGATGTTCGCCTCCAACGTGCCGGTGCAGAATTATAACTTATCCGCCAGTGGCGGATCAGATGTTTCGTCCTATTCATTGGGAATGTCCTATACACAACAGGGCGGTATCGTCGGCGGACAGAAGCTTTCGAATTATGAGCGCTACAATTTCCGTAGCAACACCGAACGCAAAATGTATGACGGGGCGCTGAAAATAGGCGAGCACCTGACCTTCTCCTTTATCAATCAATACGGGATCTCGGATGGAGGAATATATGGCAACACCCTGCGCGGTGCATTTACCACCAGCCCGTTGCTGGCGATGTACGACTCTGCCGGTAAATATCTGAGCAGCCTCAAATCTACCGTATACAATGGTGGCCCATGGAACACTGCCGAAGCGAACCCTTATGCATTGGCGGTCTACAATAATCAAAATGATACGAAGACGCAAAAATTGTTTGGAGATGTATATGCGGAACTGCAGCCGATCAAGGATTTGAGGATCAGAACTTCTTTTGGGTTGAATTATTCATCTTCGGCTAATCATAGTTATACGCCCGTGTATGATAATTTGTCGATATATGCTTACAACAGGAACGAGAACATCGGTCAGGGCAGTTCCCAGTCATACACTGTGAATTGGGACAATACCGTGAACTATCTTTTCAGGATCAAAGAGCACAAATTTGATTTTCTCGCGGGTAGCGCCATTCGCAAGTACCAGGGAACGTTTGTAGGTGGAAATAATACCGGACCTACCTTATTCGCCAGTTTCGACCGGGGATACCTCAGTACTTCAAATCTTACGTCTATATCGATGAGCGCCGATACTACCACCGCCAACAGGCAAACGGTAACGCATTCCATGTCGCTGTACGGGAACGCAAATGCCGTCTATGCGCAGGCTTCGTTTTTCGGCAGGATCAACTATTCTTACCAGGACAAATACCTCGCTTCCGCTATCTTCCGTGCAGATGGTTCTACGATGTTTGCCAAGGACCATCAATGGGGATACTTCCCATCCCTGTCAGTAGGTTGGGTGGTCAGCAGTGAATCTTTCATGGCGCCGGCCAGGACCTGGCTGAACTTCCTGAAATTAAGAGCAAGCTGGGGATCCAACGGTAACGATGGCATTACTGCTTTCAATTACCTGTCCCTGATCAGCTTGTCAAATGCACAATACAATTTTGGCAACACCAATACGAGCCTGACCAATGGGGCTTATCCTTCCACCATCGGCGTTCAAAAGACAAAATGGGAAACTTCCCGACAAACCAATATAGGGATCGACGCCCAATTGCTGGACAACAAACTAAGCGCAAGTATCGACGTATATAATAAATTGACAAAGGACTGGCTGGTTGCAGCGCCGTTGCTGGCCACCGCAGGTGTTTCGACAAACCCATATATCAACGGGGGCAATGTCACCAATAAGGGAATAGAGCTCCAGCTGGCGTACAACGACAGGATCGGAAAAGATTTCGCCTACTCCATATCGGGTTCCTACGCCTATAATAAAAATATGGTGAATAATATTCCGACGGCCGATGGGATCATTCATGGCGGTTCGAACAGCCTGTTTGTAAATGCCCCGGAATTTTTCCGGGCATCTTCCGGAAACCCCGTCGGGTATTTCTGGGGATATAAGACGGCCGGCATCTTCCAGACTGAGGCGGACGTACAGTCATGGAAGGGTAAGAATGGGGCCCTTCAACCCTCAGCTCATCCGGGTGACGTAAGATATGTGGATTTGAATGGCGACGGAGCTATTACCGCCGCCGATAAGACGAATATCGGCGATCCGAACCCGCATCATGTTTTTGGTTTGAGGTTTTCCGGCAACTATAAAAACTTCGATCTTTCCATCACGACAAGTGGCGTTGCCGGAAATAAACTGGTCCAGTCCTATAGGGATCTGGGCGCTTATGGGAACTGGACGACTGCTGTTTTGAGTCGCTGGCACGGAGAAGGTACATCCAATTCAATGCCCCGTGTGACGCAAAACAACATCAACTGGGCCGAGTTTTCCGATCTCTTTATTCATGACGGTAGCTATTTGAGAGTATCGAACATTACCCTGGCATACGATTTCGCGAAACTGTTGAAGTGGAAATATCTGACGCAATTCCGTTTGTACGTGGCAGCTGAGAACCTGGTTACTTTCACCAAGTACAATGGAATGGATCCCGAAGTAGGATATACCTCTTCGGATGCCAGCGGAGCTTATTACTTCGGACAAGGCGTTGACCTGGGATATTATCCCCGCCCAAGAAAGACGATGGTGGGGGTAAGCATCATTTTCTAATTGATAAAAAAAAGACATGAAAAAAATTAAATATAGTACCATCGGCCTCGTGGCAGCGCTGGCAATGCTTTCGCTCAATTCATGTAAGAAATTCCTGACCACGGAGCTCACCGCCGCCTCGCAGACGGACGTCTCCTTTTATAAGACACCTTCCGATGCCTTCACCGCCCTGGTGGGATGTTACAACGGACTGGATCTGATCTATAATGGTGAAGCCATCCCGCCCATAATGGAGGTTTTTTCAGACAATTGTTTTGGAGCCACCGGCGCTTCAGACGGATATGGCTGGGAAATGATGGATGAATTCAATAAGACCATTTCCCCGTCTGACGTGTCTATGCACAGCGGCGGATGGAAAAATTATTACCAGGCCATCTATCGTTGTAATGTTCTCCTTCAGCACATGAACCAGATCGCTTGGGGAGACAGCACCACGTTGAAAAATCAATACACGGCGGAGACCAAATTTATTCGTGCTTACTGTTATTTCGATCTGGCCCGGCTGTTTGAAAAAGTGCCGCTGCTGACGACCCCTACTTTGGCAAATGTGCCTCAGTCAGGTCCTGATTCCATCTATGCTCAGATCATGAGCGATCTGCGCTATGCAGCGGATAGCCTTCCTTCTGCAACGTATACCAGCGTACCCAACGGGAGGGTGACGAAGTGGGCTGCGGAATCCATGCTTGCCCGCGTTTATCTGTTTTATTCAGGGTATTATGGCAAGTCTACCATCGGCAACGAATCGGCTGCCACCGCATTGGCTGCGGTAGAGGACGTGATCGCGCACAGCGGACACGGACTGGTCAGCGACTTCACTACCCTTTGGCCTGCAGCGTCATTGGCAAAAAAAGTCACCTATGCGGGAGAAGCCAACAAAGAGGTGGTTTTTTCCATCAAATATTCTTCCACAGGGGACTACAATGGAAACATTACGGGCAATAACTGGATGGTAATGACGGGTATGCGTGAACAAAGCCTTTATCCCTATGGGTTTGGATGGGGTGGCTGTACGGTGGACCCCAAGCTGGTGGCGCTGTTCGATCCGTCAAAAGACAGCCGGTATTTTGCTTCCATCACGGATATTGCCAAGGAAAATCTTGCTTTCGGCAAGGCGGCAGCCAATCGTGAGTACACCGGATATTATATGAAGAAATACAGCCCGATCTGCGACTCCAATAACAATCCTCTTCCCGTCAGCAACTATCTGGTTGGCCAAAGCCAGGATTACTTCGCTATTCGCTATTCGGATGTGTTATTGATGGCGGCTGAATTGGGAAGCCCGAACGCTGTAAGCTATTTCAACCAGGTACATCAGCGGGCAATCCCTTCCGCTGCTGCTGTTACGGCCGTCACGAAAGACGACATCCTTGCAGAGCGCCGGCTTGAATTCGTGGGAGAAGGTATCCGGTACTGGGATCTGTTACGCCAGGGCCTTGCCACGGCCGCATCGACCATCGCGGCTAATACGACTTTGTCCCTGATCAACGACGGCACGGGAACACAACCAAGCGCTGCAACGTTGCAGGCAAATATTACCGCTACGCGGGGATTTCAACAAATACCTTCCGATCAGATCACGTTGTCGTCAGGGGTACTGAAACAAAATCCCGGCTGGTAAGATCATTTAATAATTAAAATAATACACATATGAGAAATATGATAAAAAAGACCTTTGCGTTCATCGGATCAGCATTGGTGTTTTCTGCCTGCACCAAGCAGAAATATGAATTAGGACCGCTGGCGGATAAGAGTAAGTTGTCCTTCAATATTGCGCCTTCGTCGACAAATCCCAATAATATTGTTTTGACAAGCTCGACACCCGGCATGACCCCCGTATGGGTTACGCCTTTCGGTCAATCACAGCGGGTAAAGGACACCATCAACGTTCCTTTCCCCGGACAATATAAATTTGTTTACGGGGTGGAAAGCGCCGGCGGGCTTGTCCAGGCAGATACGACTATCGTGACGATAAATACGCTGGATCAGGCGGCCGTAAGCACTCCTGCCTGGATTAACCTTACGGGCGGATATGGAAAATCGAAAACCTGGGTGCTGGATGTAACATCATCCGGCGCAAGTAAGCTATTCAACGGACCTATCTACTTCGGCGGGACAGGTTGGGAATGGGACGCCGGCTGGGCTTCCTGGATCTGCCCGGCAGGTGATCCGAGTACTTATGGAACGATGACCTTTGATCTGATCGGCAATGCAAATTTCAGTTCCGATAATAAAATGCTGCCATCGCTGGGGCAGGCCAGCGGTCATTTTATGCTGTATACGAGCACCAACCAGCTGGCTACCATCGGAGCGCAATTGATCCATGACCCGAACCAGGGTCCCAACATCGCCAACTGGTATGCAAAAATGGCCATAAAGTCGCTGACGGCCGATGGGCTGGAAGTCATTGCATTAAAAGATGCCAACAACTGGTGTATCTACAACTATGTGAGCCTGGATTATTATAATTCACACTAGGGGTAACGAATAAGCAAATATTTGTATATTTAGCGGTAATTCCATTGCCGGTGTACATGATCAAGAGCTGCTTACTTATTATTGGACTGCTGATTGTTGGGGGCGTAGGGTATTGCCAGGTCAATGATTATCCTTTTTCACGGCTGGACATCCGGGATGGCCTGTCGGATAACCATGTGGACGATATATTCAAGGACAGCCGGGGTTATGTCTGGTTTGCGACGAATTCCGGGTTGAACAGGTATGACGGCTATTCGTTCAGGGTTTTCAGACACGATGAAGCCGATTCTTCGTCTCTGACGGACGATCACGTGAACCGTATTTTTCAAGGACCTGAAGATAAACTGTATATATCCACTGCAACGGGCGGCCTGAATTTATATGACCCGTCGACCGAGCATTTCGTTCCGAATGTGGATGCGTATTTGAAGGCGCGTCATCTGTTACGTTATGACCTGACCTGCATCGTGCCGGGGAAGGAAGGCCGGTTTTTCTTTATTTACAAAGATTCGGGGGTTTATCGCTTCGATGCCGGCAAAGGAGCCGTTCCCTTGCGTCCCAAGGTGCGGACCTCCGCTGAAATACCGGGCGGTATTGGCGATGCGAAGCTCGATTCGTCCGGCGGGCTTTGGCTATCTTACGGAAAGGGCAGGCTGGAACGGATCGATCTGCAAGGTAACGCGATCACCTTTTATTCAGACATGCTGCAGGAAAAAGCGCCTGTCCTATATGGATATAAACTGTTTATCGACAGCAAGGATAAGCTTTGGCTCTACGCCCCTGGCACACTGTGGGGCCTCTGGGAATTCGATCCGCATACGGGTAAATTCTCACATTTTGACAAAGATTCGGGCAATGTCCGGCTGAGCGGCGATATTGTAAGCTACATCACCGAGGACGACAAGGGATTGATGTGGATTGCCTCGGACCAGGGAGGAGTGGACCTGCTGGATCAGGAGAAACACACTGTCAGGAACCTTCATAATTCGGATGAAGAAAGGAGCTTACCGGAAAATACCATCTCGGTGCTTTACAAGGACAACACAGGTACCATCTGGGCGGGAACGCTTAAAAAGGGCGTCGGCTATTACCACCAAAACATGCTGCGGTTCCCTTTGTACAGGCGCCAGCCCGGTCAGCAGGGGAGCCTTCCCAACGACGATGTGGCGTGCTTTGCGGAGGACGGGAAAGGCAATATCTGGATCGGCACCGATGGCGGTGGCCTTATCTATTTCGACAGGACACGGAGAACATTTACTCAGTACCGGCATGAGGCGAGAGACCCGAACAGCCTGTCCAGCGACGTAGTGATATCGCTTGCGGCGGGACATGACGGGAAGCTCTGGATCGGCACCTACCAGGGAGGTCTCGATTGTTATGACGGTAGAAGATTTATTCATTACCGGCACCGGGATGCCGATCTTTCCAGTCTGTCTGATAACAATATCTATTCACTCCGGGAAGACGTGGACGGCGTACTTTGGGTCGGCACTATGACGGGTGGGCTGGACCGGATGGACAGAGCAACGGGGAAATTCTATCATAACAATTTTTCCATGCCGTATTCCATCCATTCCAACTATATCGCCTCTCTGGAGGAGGATTCCCTATCCAATCTGTGGATCGGTACTGTATACGGCATCGATGTATTGAACCGGAGCACCGGCAAATACATGTATTTTACCAATGAGAGCAGCAAACTGAGCGATAACATCGTGTTCGGTATGTTGTGTGATCATGAAGGGAACATGTGGGCGGCGACAAGAAATGGGCTGAGCGTCATGGCGCCGGGCAGGGATACGTTCCAGGTGTTTCACATGAAAGACGGACTACCTTCCAATATAGTCGTGAAGGTACTGGAGGACAGGGATCATTTTTTATGGGTGAGCACATCCGGGGGTCTTTCCAGGCTCACCGTTACCAAAGATGGCGGGCATTTCAGGATCAAATGCCTGAATTTTGACGAATATGACGGGCTACAGGGTAGGGACTTCAACCAGGGTGCGGCGCTTCGTACAAGGGAGGGCGAACTTCTTTTCGGAGGCGCCAATGGATTCAATCTTTTCAAACCGGGATCGATCGGCCGGGATGAACAGGTTCCGCCTGTGGTATTAACCGGGTTGCAGTTATATAATAAGGATGTTCCATTGCCCCCTTCGCTCCTGAAGGACAGTGAGCTTGTTCTTTCTTACGACGAAAATAATTTTACACTGCAGTTTGCCGCACTGAGCTATATTAATGTGCGCAAGAACCAATACAGGTATCGGCTGAAGGGATTCGATAAGGACTGGATGCAGACCGACGGCAGGAACAGGAGAGTGACCTATACGAATATCGATCCGGGCGAGTATGTCTTCCAGGTGAAGGCTTCCAACAGCGACGGGGTATGGAACGATAAAGGCATCACCGTGAGGGTGATCGTAAAGCCTCCTTTCTGGAAGACAGGCTTTGCCTATTTTGTCTATGTCCTGATCATCGTGGCACTGCTCTATATTGGACGAGTCCGTATCATCCGGCGGGCCAGAGCGAAGTTTGCGCTGGCGGAAGAGCGGCGCGAAGCATTGCGGGTACATGAGCTGGACAGGATGAAAATCAAATTTTTTACCAACCTCAGCCATGAATTTCGTACGCCCCTTACACTGATCCTATCGCCGGTGGACAAGCTGATCAGGAGTATGGAAGATGCGGGGAGGAGGCAGCTGGCAATGACCATCGAGCGGAATGCAAAAAGATTGCTGCACCTGGTGAACCAACTGCTGGACCTGAGAAAGATGGAGGTAAATGAGCTGAAGCTGAATATGCGCGGGGGCGATATTGCCGCCTTTATAAAGACGACCGTGGAATCATTTAATGATCTTGCGGAGGAAAGGGGCATTGTTTTTCGCTATGAGACACAGCTGGAGCAACTGCCGGCGCTTTTCGACAAGGATAAAGTGGAGCGTATACTCTTCAACCTTTTGTCCAATGCCTTCAAATTCACCTCGACGGGAGGCTCTGTGGTAGTGCAGCTTGCCGCTGCCGAGCGGGATGCACAAAGTATGCTCCTGGAGCTCAACGTAAGAGATACGGGTATCGGGATCCCGCCTGCGCTCAAAGGGAAGATCTTTGAATCCTTTTTCCAGGGTGATGCTCCCGGTCATATACGAAACCAGGGTACAGGCATCGGGCTTGCCATCACCCGGGAATTTGTAGAAATGCATGGCGGCACCATCCAGGTGGAGAGTATTCCCGACAAGGGAAGCTGCTTTACCGTGCTGTTGCCCGTGACCCTACTTGCCGAATCATCTTTGGAGCACTCGCCATTGAGTGGCGGAGAGGATGGGGAGAGTGCAGCCAAAACAGCCGAGCCTGTGGACAATCCAATGCCCTCTTCCGCCGGTGGAGTGAGGCGTTTCAAGGTCCTGCTGGTGGAAGACGACGACGACTTCCGGTTTTACCTGAAGGACAATCTTTCTTCCTTATTCACCATACTGGAAGCGGCGAATGGCAAGGAGGGCTGGCAAAAGACACTTGCCGCACAGCCGGACCTGGTGGTCAGCGATGTCAACATGCCATTGATGGATGGGTTGGAGCTTTCCAGGAAAATAAAGAGCGATGAGCGGGTACGTCACATCCCCGTGATCCTGCTGACGGCCCTTTCAAGCGAACAGGACCAGCTGCGCGCGCTGGGAATGGGTGTCAACGATTATATTTCCAAACCTTTCAATGTGGAAATACTTGTCTCACGGATCCGGAACCTGCTGGAGTATAGAGGTACTGTCGAGGATACGGCTAAAAAGAGGGTTCATATAGAGCCGGTGGACGTAGTAGCGGGTCCGGAGGAGACAGCGGAAGATTTTATTCGCCAGGCTGCGGAGATCCTGGAGAAAAATATTGCCAATCCTGATTTTTCGGTGGATGAATGGTCGCGCGAGCTGGGTCTGAGCCGAACCACCTTATATAAAAGAGTGCTTTCCGCCACGGGGACTACCCCGATAAGCTTTATACGCAACTTCCGGATGAAGCGCGCGGCCCAGTTGCTGGAAAAGACAAAGCACAATGTGGCGGAAGTCGCCTATATGGTAGGCTTCAATAATCCTAAATATTTCGCCCGATATTTCAAAGAGGTCTATGGCAAGCTGCCCAGCGTCTACCAGGCGGAGATGCGGAAAAAAGTCTGACGGCCTCGTTAAACCGGTGATGCGCCAGATAAACCGTTGTTGCCCCAGAAATAACGGAATTTATCCCCGTGATCAACATTTCAACCCCTTTATATGCGGGTTGTGCTACCCCGGAGTTTCATATCGTCGGCTATTTTTGGATCGTCAGAACGGGCGGATGCCTGTTTTCCTGACATTAACAAAAAAACGATTGCATATGAAAAACAAACTTATCCGCAAGGTCCTGGTACGTCTTTTTGCCTGCGTGCTGGGCTTTTTTCTTTCCACCAACGCCATCGCACAGCTGCCTACGGCTCAAACCATCGCCAGCAACATGAAGCTCGCATGGAATCTAGGCAATACGCTGGAAGCCCAGTGCGGCGAGACGGCCTGGGGAGCCGCTGTTACCACCCAGCGGTTGATCGATTCCGTAAAGGCTGCCGGCTTCAACACCATCCGGCTCCCTTGCGCCTGGGATTGCCATACCAGCAATGGCGTTATCGACCCTACATGGCTCGCCCGTGTGAAACAGGTGGTGGATTATTGTATAAATGATAACCTGTACGTGATCGTGAATATCCATTGGGATGGGGGCTGGCTCGAGAACAATGTTACCACGAGCGCACAGTCATCCGTGAATGCCAAACAAAATAACTATTGGACGCAGATCGCGAATTATTTTAAAGGCTACAACGAACACCTCCTCTTTGCAAGCGCCAATGAGCCCAATGCCAGCGATGCCACGGGCATGTCGGTTTTATTATCTTATCACCAGACTTTTGTGAATGCGGTCAGGGCGACGGGCGGGAATAACAGTTCACGCACCCTGATCGTACAGGGTCCGAATACGAATATAGGGTTGACTAATACGCTGATGAACACCCTGCCGACGGATCAAATTGCAGGCAGGATGATGGTGGAGATACACTACTATGATCCCCCTCAATTCTGTATCCTCACACAGGACGCCAGCTGGGGGAATATGTTTTACTATTGGGGTAAAGGCTATCATTCCACCACGGACGCCGGCCGCAATGCTACCTACGGGGAGGAATCTTACCTGGATTCCAATTTTACGCTGATGAAGACCAAGTTCATCGACAAGGGCATCCCCGTCATCATCGGAGAATATGCGTCGATCAAGCACACTAACCTCACTGCGCCCTCGGACCAGCAGCTGCATCTTGCCTCCCGCCTGTATTTTTACAGATACCTGGTAGGTTCGGCAAAGAACAAAGGACTGATCCCCATTGTATGGGATATCCCCGGGCAAATGTTCGATCGTAGCACGGGAGCTGTGCTGGACCGGGATCTGATCAATGCGATCAACCAGGGTGCGAATGCCGATTATGTTTCCCTGGTCAACCATGCCAGCGGTCTGCTGATCGATGGGATGTACCGATCCAATAATGGCGCTACTGCCGGTCAGTGGAGCTATTCTGGCAGCGATGCCCAGAAATGGCAGATGGAGACGGTGGGCAGCTATATCAGATTAAAGAACAAGGCCACCGGATTGTATCTCGACGGCCTGGGCGACCGTACGAACGGCGATGCCGCCGGCCAGTGGAGCAGCAGCGGCAGCGATAACCAGCTATGGTCCATCGAGCCCGCCGGAAGCTATATAAGATTAAGGAATAAGGCCACAGGGCAGTACCTGGATGGGGTTTACCGTTATACCAACGGTTCGGACCTGGGACAGTGGAGCTACAGCAACAGCGACGCCCAGCAATGGACATTAAATACCACTGGTCTGACGACCGCAACGGCCAGGAGCCAGACAGCGACTGCCCAGGGCGCTACGATCGGTGACCTCTTGTCCGGGACGATCGGTATCTCTCCCAATCCTTTCTCATCCACATTTACCATTAATGTTGACGACCCGGCCAAAGTGGAGTCCATCCGAATATCCGACCTGGCGGGTCATGTAGCAGAGGTCATCGGGCAGCCGCTGTCGGCCAGCCGGATAACGGCCGGGGCTTCCCTATCACCTGGCATGTATATCGTCGAAGTCCGCACAGCCAACGGTTCAAAGACGTTCAAAGTCGTTAAAATGAAGTAGCTTAGCAACGTAACACGATAAACTATCGCATCCACATATGAGCTTCCCCGGAAGAAAGATTTTCTTGTTGGTATTGTCTCTTGTAAGTTGTTTTTATACAATTGCCCAGTCGGTTCATCATTCTTCCGGGGTTCTTTTTGGCGATAACTGGAAATTTTCGTTGGGCGATCAGGGTATGGCCGGGCAAAAAGATTTTGATGATGCGGGCTGGAGAAATGTCGACCTTCCGCATGACTGGAGCATCGAAGGCGCACCAGACAAGCAGAATCCCTCGAATGCTGCCGGGGGTTATTTTCCCACGGGGATAGGTTGGTACCGGAAAAAATTTGTCGCGCCGTCCTCGTGGAAGGGGAAAGAAATATCCATCTGTTTCGAAGGGGTTTACATGAATGCGGAGGTATTCGTAAATGGAAAGTCTTTGGGCATACATCCATATGGATATACCAGCTTCTATTATGATATAACATCCATTTTGGACCCTGGTGAGGAAAATGTGATTGCGGTACGCGTCGACAATTCAGCGCAGATAAATTGCAGGTGGTACAACGGTTCCGGGATATATCGTCCTGTTCGCCTGATGGTGAAAGACCCGATCCACATCGATCCATGGAGCGTGGCCATTACTACATCTGATGTGAGCCCTGACAATGCTTTGGTTAAGATCGATGCCCTGGTAAAGAGCTATAAGGATGCCGCCCAGGACGTTGTTTTGTCAACGACCATTCTGGGTAAGAGCAATGAGGTGGTTGCACGCGATAAGATGAGCCTGCGGGTGGATGGGAAAGGTGAGAAGCAGGTGACCCGAACGATAGCCATACCCCGGCCGTTGCTTTGGTCAGTGGACAGCCCCAATTTGTATCGCGCGGAATTGGCCCTGATCCAGGAAGGGAAGCAGCGGGACCTTCAAATAAACAGTTTTGGGATCCGAACCATTAAATTTTCGACGGACAAGGGGTTTCAGCTGAATGGAAGAACGATAAAGCTGAATGGAGGTTGTGTACATCATGATAATGGCTGTCTGGGCGCCGCGGCCTTTGACAGGGCGGAAGAAAAGAGGGTGCAATTGCTGAAGGCGGCTGGATTCAATGCTGTCCGAACGTCCCACAATCCTCCCTCGACGGCCTTTTTGGATGCGTGCGACCGGTACGGTCTGCTGGTGATCGATGAGGCATTCGATGGATGGAGAACGCAGAAGAACACCTATGACTATGCGCGGTATTTTGACGATTGGTGGAGACGGGACCTGACGTCGATGGTATTGCGGGACAGGAATCATCCTTCCATCGTTATCTGGAGCATAGGGAATGAGATCATAGAAAGGAAAAGCCCCGATGCGGTGAAGACTGCCCGTGAGCTTGTTGCGCTTGTTCATCAATATGATGCTACGCGACCGGTGACCTCGGCTATGGCTTCATGGGACAAGGATTGGGAGATTTATGATCCGCTGTTTGCCGTGCAGGACCTTGGCGGATATAATTATCTATTGAACAAGGCGCCTTCGGACCATGAGCGGGTTCCTTCCAGGATTATCGTCCAGACGGAGTCCTATCCCCGAGATGCTTTTGCCAATTGGGACCTTGTTCGGCACCACAGCTATATTATCGGCGATTTTGTCTGGACCGCGATAGACTATTTGGGAGAGTCGTCCATCGGGCGGAATATTTATCCGGGAGAGCCCCCTGGAGAGCATTGGGAAGGAGATCATTTTCCCTGGCACGGGGCTTATTGCGGGGACATCGACCTCACCGGATGGAGAAAGCCAATAGCACACTATAGGAATATATTGAATAACAGCACCGAAAGCCTTTATATGGCCGTCAGGGAGCCAAATCCCGACACGGGGAAGATAAAAGAAACCCTTTGGTCCGTCTGGCCCACCTGGGAAAGCTGGTCATGGCCGGGCAGGGAAGGAAAGGATATCCAGGTGGAGGTTTACTCGAAGCATCCAAAAGTACGGCTGTACCTGAATGACAAACTCGTCGGTGAAAAGAGCTGTACACCGGCAGAGGAATATGAGGCGGGCTTTACCCTGTCCTATTCCCCGGGAATATTAAAAGCGGTTGGCATTGACGGGGATCGCGGGGTCGACTCCGTAATCCTGCAAACGGCAGGGGAACCATCCACCATTCAATTGAAGGCTGACCGAACAATGTTGATGGCCGATGGACAGGATCTTTCATTTATCGAGGTCGAATTAACCGACAGCGGCGGCAATATCAACCCCAATGCCGATAACCGGCTTATGTTCAAGGTCGATGGTCCAGCGACCATTGCCGGGGTCGCCAATGCCGATCTACAGGACACGGACCGGTATGTCGGAAATTCCAGGAAGGCCTGGCACGGCAGGGCCCTGGTGGTGATCAGAAGCACCCATCAGCCGGGGAAAATAATGGTCACCGCAAGCTCCAACGGATTAAAAGCCGGCATTCTGACACTGACAGCGGGGATGTCAGCTCCAAGATAAACCGTTCTTACCCCAAAAATAACGGAATTATACCCCTAAGGCGAACAATTCAACACCTTCATTTGCAAGCTGCTCTACCCTGCCTAATGACATATAAAATTATTTTTGTCGATGTAGGCAGCCAATAGCATTTCCGAACTGGTTTTGTCTTAAGCTGCCATCTAAAGTTAAAACCAAGACGATTGCATATGAAAAAGCAAAATCTCCAAAGAGCGATGAGGTGCCTGCTCTGGTGCGCGCTCAGTCTCCTTTTCTTTTCTGCCGGCGCGCATGCGCAAAATCCACCCGGCCTCAGAAAAATCACCGGTAAAGTAGTGGTGGGCCCGGGGAACAAACCCCTCCAGGGCGCCAGTGTTTCGATCAAGGGCCGTACCGGCGGCACACAAACAGACAAGGACGGCCAATTCAGTTTGAATATCAAGGATGGTGAAGTTTTGTTGATCACCTATATAGGTTATACACCCACCGAGGTCAGGGTGGGAACCCGGCAAACTGTAGAAGTCCGGTTGCAGGTGCAGGATAATAGCACGCTGAATGATGTGGTCGTCATCGGGTATGGAAAAGCGCGCCGCTCGGATGTCACCGGTGCTATTTCTTCCATCACCGGTACAGAGCTCATGAAGACCCAGCCGGCAACGTTCGACCAGGCCCTCCAGGGTAAGGTCGCGGGCGTCGTGGTCCAGCAGGTATCCGGACAGCCCGGCGGCGGCGTATCTATTCAAATACGGGGCGTGACTTCGATGAGCGGCTCTACCAATTCACCATTATATGTAATAGATGGGGTTATTGTACCGCCCGTCAATGATCCTGGCAACGGTTCGAATCCATTAAATACGATCAATCCTTCTGAAATAGAATCGATCGATGTATTGAAAGATGCTTCTGCCACCGCTATTTACGGTTCGCAGGCAACCAACGGTGTAGTAGTTATTACTACAAAAAGAGGTAGGGCTGCGGCGCCACAGATCAATTATGATGCCTATGCCGGATATCAGGAACTGCCGAAGCGGCTCCCTATCATGAACCTGCAGCAATTTGCCACTTTTATTAACGCCCGGGCGCAGGTATGGGGTTTCGATGCCAGACCCGAATTTGCGAATCCGAAATATTTAGGCGCCGGCACCGACTGGCAGAAAGAATTATTCAAGAAGGCGCCGGAGATGAATCATACATTCACTGTCAGCGGCGGCGATGCCCGAACCCAATATCTGTTGTCGGGCTCTTATTTTCAACAAAAAGGAATGGCGCAAGGGTCGGACTTCCAACGATATTCCGTGCGGCTGAATCTGGATAACAAGACCACCAACTGGCTAAAAGTAGGGACCAGCCTTCAACTGGCGCATGTTTATGAAAATGTGAATACCACAGCCTCCGGGATCATCGGCTCCGCAGTGAGCCTTACACCCGATATTCCGGTACAAAACCCCGATGGTTCCTGGGGTGGTATTACCAACACCAGCGGTTGGGTACCAGGGGTCATCAACCCGGTGGCGATAGCACAAATCGTCAAAAACCAAAGAAAGAGGAACCAGGTATTTGGGAACGCATATGCCGAGATACAATTTTGTAAGGATCTGTCACTGCGAAATGAAGTATCCGGCAACTTCGATTTTAGTACTCAGGATAATTTTACGCCAACGTATACTTTCGGGAAGGTCATTAATGGCACTAACTTCGGCGGCACCAATATAAACAACAACATTTATACAGTAATCCGCAATTACCTGACGTATAATCATTATTTCACTCAATTTAACCTCAATGCATTGGTAGGTCACGAGGCGCAGTCATCCAATTACGAAAGTGCCGGAGGCACACGGTCGAATTTCCCATCCAACAATGTGCAGGCCCTTAATGCCGGTGATGCTACCACCGCCAAGAATTCTGGCGACAACGGTCTCGGTTCTTCGCTGGAGTCATATTTCGGTCGCATCAATTTTTCCTGGAACGATAAATACCTGCTCACCGGCAATATAAGGAATGATGGCTCTTCCAATTTTCCGTCGTACAACCGCTGGGTGACCACCTGGTCTGGTGCATTTGCCTGGAAGATCAATAATGAGGCGTTCCTGAAAAGTATAACGGCTATCAACGAATTGAAATTGAGGCTTGGTTATGGACTTACCAACAACCAGAGCATACCGGGCAACACTTCGGTAACGCAACTTACAACAGTGGCCAATGGCTTGTCGGGTATCGCGCAGTTCCAAAGCAACCTGGCAAACCCCAAAGTCACCTGGGAAAAGACAAATTACTACAATGCAGGTCTGGATGGAACATTGCTCAATGGACGGATAAGTTTCTCATTCGACGGGTACTATCGCAAAACAGACGGGCTTTTATTAAAGATCCCGCTCGCGGCCTACTCCGGTACCACTGCCGGCTATTCCCCAGGGTCGATGGCGGCGCCTTATGTCAACGTCGGTTCTGTCAGCAATAAAGGATTTGACTTCAGGGTCAGCACTACCAATATGAGCACCAGGGACTTCACGTGGAAGACAGATGTCACCGTATCGCGGAACATCAATAAAGTACTCAGCTTAGGCGCCGGCGATGGTGCTAACCTGAGCCAAAAGTCCTATGTGATCAACGACATCGCCGAAAAGACAGTGGTGGGTCAGCCCATTGGCGAATTTTATGGCTATATATTTGACGGAGTATTTGCCAACCCAGCCGATTTCCAAAAACATGCGCTGCCGGTGGACCAAAGCGGCAAAGTTTATCCGATCTCTCCTTCAGGCGGCGGGATTTGGTATGGCGACCGGAAATTCAAGGATTTGAATGGCGATGGCGTCATCGACACGAGAGACCAGACATTTTTGGGCTCTCCCATCCCCAAATTCCAGTTCGGGTTCAATAACAGTTTCTACTATAAAAATTTCGACCTGAATATTTTCTTCAGCGGTAGCGTCGGCAATAAAGTATTCAATGAGGTGGCGATTTCCCATACCAACTCGCAGAACAATACCAGCTATTTTACGTCGGTGTTGAATTATTCAAAACTGGCGTTGGTAAATCCCAACGGCTCTGCATCCGACATAAACAATGTTTATGTTGTCAACCCCAATACAAGTGTCGTAGGGCTGCGGAATGACAATACCAACAGTAACAACCGGTCGTCCAACCTGTTTATCGAAGACGGTTCCTTTTTGAGATGCAAGAACATCACGCTGGGGTACAAATTGCCCGAAAGAATACTATCCACGGCACACCTGCAATCTTTCCGCGTATTTGCATCGGTGACCAATGCCTTTGTCGTTACGAAATATTCCGGCATGGACCCTGAGATCGGCTCCTGGAATCCCCTTCAGGCAGGCTGGGACCAGGGATATTATCCGCAATCGAGAATGTATACCATCGGCGTAAACATCGGCTTTGCCAAATAAAGCAATCACCATTTAAGAGCTAAATTATGAGATCAGCTAATAAAATAATCATCACTTTGCTATTCGCAGCCGCAATGGCAGGATGCAATAAGAGCTTTTTGAACCGGCCCTCGAGCTCGCAGATAAGCTCCAATAATTTTTACCAGACCACTTCGGACCTCCGGCTTGCTACCGCAAGCTTGTACGGCGGATCACCCTGGTGGCAATGGCATAACGGCGCTTTGCTACCGCTGGGAGATGCGCTGAGCGGCAATGCTTATTATCCCTACTGGGGAGACCTGGTCCAGCTGTATACACGTACCATCACAGGACAAAATGCCATTGTGTCCAGCGGTTGGACGGGCCTGTACAATGTCATCGCACAATGCAATACGGTGATCAATGCCATACAGCAGCAGGCTTCAGCGTCCATTTCCGCCACCGATAAGAATGCTGCCATCGGCGAGGCAAGATTTATCCGTGCCATAGCATACTATCATTTGGCCCTTTTGTGGGGCGCTGTACCTATCGTCGAGGATAATACCAAACTGATCAATCATCCGCTCCTTAACAGGAATATCGTTTCCGATGTCTATAAATTCATCAACAATGACCTCAGCTTTGCCGTACAAAACCTTCCCATTACGGATGCAACAGGAAGGGTAACCACCTGGTCGGCACAAGGCATGCTCGCCAAGGTATATTTAACAGAGGCTGGGCTGGGACAGAGCGGCGGCACACGCAATCAGGCCTTGCTGGACAGCGCCAAAAAATATGCAGGCAATGTGTGCAAGAACAGTGGATTGTCCTTGTTGCCCAACTATTATAATCTTTTCAGGGCGCAATATAACGACAACCCGGAATCGCTGTTTGCCCTTCAATGGACGGCAGGCGTCGGTTACGGCAATGGCAACGACTGGCTGACCTTTTCCCCCAGCAACGATATAAATCCCCAGAAGACGGGCGCATGGACGGCATTGGAGCCCACTTATGACTTTTATGCGAACTACAACTGGAAAGACACGGTCAGGCGTATAGCCACCATTATGATGAATGGAGATTATTACCCCGAATTGAATGCCGCGGGTGGTGGCTTTAAAGCGACCGGCGTTTGCATGAAGAAACACATTATCGGCAACGAGAAAGATAATAATGCGCCGACGATGGACATCTGGTCATCCATCGAGCACAATTCGATCTTACGACTGGCAGATGTATACCTCGTATACGCCGATGCTATCCTGGGCAACAATACCAGCACCAGCGATGCCGATGCACTGTTATATTTTAACAAAGTACGTGCCCGGGCAGGTGTAGACGCTGCGCCTATGCTGGACGCCGACACGATCCTGCGGGAAAGAAGGGCGGAATTTGGCTTCGAAGGACAATACTGGCTGGACCTGGTAAGATTATCGTATTACAACCCGGACAAGGCGATCTATATTATCAATCACCAGGCAAGGATGACGTTTGCCTACGATCCAACCACCCGTATGGCGAAGCCGGATACGACGACCGCTCCGTCTATTCTTCCGGCTACCATCAGCGCGTTCACCTTGCAGATCCCGTCAACGGAGCTGACGTCGGATCCGAAACTGGCGGAAGCACCAGTACCTTATTTTTAATTCAACCTTTAAAAGATATTATATGAACAATTTTTCTTGTCGCAGCCTGTATTTTTTGCCGCTGGTCATTCTGATGGCGGCACTATTGCCGGCTTGTAAAAAAGATGCGGGAGGCGTGCCTTCCATCACGGGCGTAAGGAACTATGTAGCCTCCCCGAACGATACGGTATATACCAGCCTGGTGGCAAACGGCCAATGGGTAGTCATCACCGGGCAGAATCTGCAAAATCCAGTGCGGATAGAATTTGACGGAGTACCGGCCTCTTTCAACACGGCGCTTTTAGCTCCGAGTAGCGCCGTCGTACAAATACCCGCGATCGTGTTTTCAACCATCGATACCAGCCAGCTCTATACAATTAAATATATGACACGGGCGGGTTCCACGACATTTGCATTTAAATTAGGCCCAGCAGCGCCGACGGTAACGGCAATTTCGAATGTATTTGCCAATCCTGGCGATTCGGTTTTTCTTTACGGTGCAAACCTGGTATTGGTTCAACAGTTCTCCTATGGAGGAACCCCGATCACTTCCTTCCACAGCAGCCTGGATGGCACATCCCTTGGATTTTTGATGCCTGCCCAGACACCCACCGACCAGGTAACGGTAACCACCCGGAGCGGAACTGTTAATTTTAAGATAGTCGCCACTCCGACGATCGTGGCTGTTTCGAACGAAAATGCCATTCCGGGTGATTCTGTATACATTTACGGTACCTATCTTAAGAATATTCAATCGTTGTCTTTTGCCGGCGCCAGTATAACATCTTTTGCAGCATCCGCCGACGGAAGCTCGGTTGGGTTTGTGCTGCCAACGCTGACCCAAAGTGGTCCCGTCTCGGTGACAACAAAATTTGGTACGGCAACAACGGTGTACAATGTAAATGATATTGCAACGGGTTCGATTTCGAATTGGGAATGGGGTGGCAATTTCAACTGGCAATGGTGGGGAGGCGCCAACCTGAATTGCGGCAATCCCAGCAGCGGATGGCCTCCATACAACCCCGACTTCCCCGGCAATCCAAGCCAATATTTGGTACTGAAAACAGCCAGCCTCTCCCCTGGTGAAGGGAATACCTATTCCAGTTACGCCCTTCTGATGAATGCAGCGCAGTGGGTACCGGCGGCTCATATGAGCGACCCTGCCGGGAATTGGGCATTTAAATTTGAAGTTAGTATTCCCAAGGGCTGGAATGGCGGATCCATCGATATTCTGAGCGGACTCGGCACATATATAGCCCGGTGGGAACCCTGGCAGGTATCACCCACCACTACCGCGCCTTATTCCACAAAAGGCTGGACGACGGTGACCATTCCTTTGACTACGTTCCGCGCAAAGGACCCTACATTGGGAGAAGGCAAAGGCGCTCCTATTTCCACTATTGCGGACCTTACGGGCTCGACGGGGAAAAGCGCCTGTACCGTGTATATACATAATTACAGCGCTTCCGCTACACCCACGGGCTTTTATGCCGCATTTGATAATTTAAGAGTTGTACAAATCAAATAACATACCTATATGAGAACCCTTAGATCGTATATATTTTTTGGAATTTTGTTTGCAGTCCTGGCAGCCGTATCCTGCAAGAAGACGGACTCGACAACCTCACCGCTAACCCTTACCAATTTAACGGATACGATTCCGGAAGGGGGTGGAACAGTAGCTTTGTCATTTAGTTCTAACGCCGCATGGAGTATCGATACCACGGGAGCAGGATGGCTGCACCTGAGCCAGACATCGGGTAATCCTGGTGGGGCAACCATCAGTTTATCCGCAGCGGCTAATGCATCAGGCATCAGTCGAACCGTGCTGTTGAGCTTAAATTCAACCAATGGCCAAAGTAGGAGAATAACCGTTCTGCAGCTTCCAAGGATATTCCCGTCTTACAATACTTCCGCTATTGCCGCCGATGCTTCGGGTATGAGCAGCACCGCCGCGCAGCTGGTGGCGCAAATGAAGCTGGGCTGGAACCTCGGCAATACATTGGAAGCGCCCGGTGGTGAGACAGGGTGGGGAAATCCTGTGGTCACGCAGGCGCTGATCGATCTGGTAAAGAGCAGCGGCTTCAATGCCATCCGGATACCCTGTGCCTGGAACTCTCATGCAGATCAAACAACCGCGGCCATCGATACCGCCTGGCTTCGCAGAGTCAAGGAAGTAGTGCAATACTGCATCAATGATGGCGTGTATGTTCTACTGAATGACCACGTCAACGACGGCTGGCTGGATTGCACCGCCACCGGCGCGAAACTGGATATCATCAAGGCAAAACAAAAGGCGTATTGGGAACAGATCGCTACAGAGATGCGGGATTTTGATGAGCATTTGATACTTGGCAGCGCCAACGAACCGAATGCCACCGATCTGCCATCGAGCACTGTGTTAAGGGACTATCACCAGATCTTTATTAATGCGGTACGTTCCACGGGCGGGAAGAATGCCAATCGCACACTGGTCATTCAAGCTCCATCCACGTCCGTCGATCTGGCCGATTATTTTATCGGGATACCGGGCATGCCGGTGGACCAGGTCCCGAAAAAACTGGTAATGGAAGTGCATTGGTATTCGCCGCCTAACTTTGCCATCCTTTCAGCGGATGCCTCCTGGGGCAAGGAATGGTGTTACTGGGGCGCTAACTACCATTCTAAAGACGACTCTGCAAGGAACGCTACGCCAAATACCGAAGAGTCATATGTCGATAGTACGTGGGCCTATATGAAAAGAAGATTTGTAGATAACAATATACCTGTTTTGATCGGTGAATACGGTGTGCCACGACACAATGCCACGTTGACGGGCCATCCGCAGGACTCGATCCTGTCCCTGAATTCCAGGGCCCATTTTTACAAATACGTCACGCAGTCCGCAAAGAAGAATGGTATCCCCCCATTCATTTGGGACGCTTACTATGATCTTATCGACCGGCACAATAACGTCGTATACGATCCGCAGCTTTTGGATTCTTTAAAGGCAGGGGCAGGACTTTAAGGAGAAGTGAAAGATCATCGTTACACATTGGCTATGAAAAAGATATTCCTTCGAAGCTTGCTGTCCGTAACAGGGATGTTGGCAGGTATGGCTTTTTTGAATGCCCAGACGTCCTCCGACCTTCGCATCGTATCGCCCAACGGCGCTATGGTGGTGACGTTGGACCTGGATGGGCAAGGTGTCCTATACTACAAAGCAGATTACGCCAAAGGCGGAATGAGCGCACCGGCGGTACCCCGAAGCACCCTTGGCATCGTACGAAAGGATGGCGACCTCTCCAAAGGACTGACGTATGTAGGGCTGACAAGTCAGCGGAAGGTGGTGGACCGGTACCGTATGATCCATGGCAAGCGGCAGGATTGCCGGAACGAGGCCATGGAAAAAGTGCTCCGGTTCCGTAACGGGAACGGGCAGCTGCTGGATATGGTGTTCCGCGCCTATGATAATGGCGTTGCATTCCGGTACCGATTCCCCGGCAATACAGGGGATAGTTGCCAGGTTACGGGTGAGGCCACGGGCTTTATGATCCCGGCGGGAACGAAGCGTTGGATGCAGCAGTATACCAGCACGTATGAGGCGTTGTACCCATTGAATACCAATGGTAAGGGAAACGGGCCGGGAGATCACGAATGGGGATTTCCCGCCTTGTATAAAGTAAAGGATCAGCCCGTATGGGTGCTGATCACGGAAGCGAATGTGTCGAGAGCAAATTGCGCCTCCCACCTGACCAATCGCGGGAATGAGGAGGTCTATACCGTCACGATGCCGGAAAGCGAGATCAGTGCGGGGCTGCCCTGGGAGTCTGCCTGGCGGGTGCTCATGATTGGTGGTTTGGCAGATATCGTGGAGTCGACGCTGGTGACAGATGTGAGTTCGCCGCCGGCAATCGATACTGCCGGCTGGATACGGCCAGGGGCGGCAGCCTGGGTGTATTGGGCGTATAACCATGGTTCCAAGGATTACCGGAAGGTGATAGAGTATGTTGATCTGGCCAAAGCAATGCACTGGCCTTATGTCCTTATCGACTGGGAATGGGACCGGATGGGCAATGGCGGGAATATCGAGGATGTCGTCACGTATGCGCGCAGCAAGGGAATAAAACCGCTGATGTGGTACAACTCCAGGGATTCTGCCGGCTCGTCTGTGGGGCTGGACCCGTATGGACGGCTGCTGACGCATGAGGCGCGATGCAGGGAGTTCTCCTGGCTGAACAGGATCGGCGTATATGGTGTTAAAGTAGATTTCTTCGAGGACGACCGGCAAAAGGAGATGGCCTATTATCTCGACCTGCTGGAAGATGCAGCGAAGTACCACATCATGGTGGATTTTCACGGAGCGACGATCCCGAAAGGATGGGGGCGTACCTATCCGAACCTGATGACCATGGAGGCCGTATATGGCGCCGAGTGGTATGGCTATGCGCCCGTCCTGACGAACCAGGGGGCAACACACAATGCGACGCTGCCATTTACGCGCAATGTGGTCGGGTCCATGGACTATACGCCCGTGACCTTCTCTGACCAGAATTTCCCGCATACGACGACCTATGCGCATGAACTGGCCTTATCGGTGGTTTTCGAATCGGGGTTGCAGCATTTTGCCGACAAACCAACTGTATTTTATGCACTGCCTGCTGCCGCGAAGAAATTTCTAATGGAGGTACCTGCAGCATGGGACGATACAAAGCTCATCCATGGTTACCCGGGCAAAAAGGTGGTGATCGCCCGTCGAAAGGGCCATGTATGGTATCTGGGCGGCTTGAACGGCGAGGACCAGGACCAGGAGATGGAACTTCATTTCGACTTTTTGAGCGACGGGACCTATGACCTGGAGCTGATCTCCGATGACACGACGGGGAAGGCATTTGCGGTGCGGACGGTAAAGGTGAAAAAAGGCAGCCGGATCAGCGTTCATTGTTTAAAGAGAGGCGGCTTCGTGGCTACGATAAGAATGCATGGACAATAGATGATATTAAATTTTACACTTATGAAAGCTGGTTTTTCCAATGTGTTTTTGGTTGCTTTGATGGCGGTTGCCTTTTCTTTGGGGTGCAAAAAAAATTCAGGCAGTGCGCCTCAACTGTCTGTCTCGAGCTCCACTATTAATTTTCAGGCCCAGGGAGCTGACTCCTCTATCACCATCACCTGTAACTCGGCGTGGAGCGTCACGAACCCAGTTTCCTCCTGGCTGCAGATAAGCCCAACGACCGGCACGAGTGGCACTGCCACCGTGAAGCTGACCTCCAGCCCGAATACCACCGGCGTCACCCGCAGCGGGATTGTGGAAGTCTCCGCGGACAACGGCCAGGTCAGACGCATCATTGTTTCCCAGGTGAGCTCCATCTATCCTTCCTACAATACTTTGCCGCTGGCGCCGGATTCCACCGGGATGACCAGCACGGCCATACAGCTGGCTGCCAAGATCGGGTTAGGCTGGAACATCGGCAATACCATGGAGGCCGTCGGCGGCGAGACTGCCTGGGGGAATCCTGCCATCACCGAGGATTATATAAAGTTTGTAAAGCAGAGTGGATTCAATGCCATCCGCCTGCCTTGCTCCTGGAATCAGTATTCCGATGCAAAGACGGCAAAGATCCAGGATAGCTGGCTGGCGCGGGTAAAACAGGTCGTTCAATATTGCGTGAACAACGATATGTATGTCATGGTCAATATACATTGGGATGGCGGCTGGCTCGAGAATCATTGCACACCGGACAAGAAAGATTCTGTGAATGCCAAGCAAAAGGCTTTCTGGGAACAGATAGCGACAGCGCTGAGAGATTTCGACGAGCATGTGTTGTTTGCCAGCGCCAATGAGCCCAATGCCTATGACGCTACCAACATGAGCGTCCTTCTTTCGTATCACCAGACATTCGTCGATGCAGTACGTTCCACCGGCGGCCGTAACCACTATAGGGTGTTGGTGGTGCAGGGGTCATCCGACCTGATGAACACGTTCCCGGTCGACCCGATGGCGGGCCGGATGATGTACGAAGAGCATAACTACACGCCTTCACAATTTTGTTTTTTGAGTGAGGATGCTTCTTGGGGAAAAATGTTTTATTATTGGGGCGCCGGTCACCATTCCACCATCGAGCCCGACCGCAATGCCACATGGGGGGAGGAAAGCGTTCAGCTGGACTATTTTCAAAGAATGAAAGCAAAGTTCGTGGATAAAGGGATCCCATTTATCATGGGGGAATACGGAGCATACAGGCGGACCACCCCCAAAGATCTGGCCACGCACAACGATGCCGTGGACTATTGGATAACCTATGTGACCCACCAGGCGATAATGCATGGCCTTAAGCCCTTCTGGTGGGACACCGGCGGCGCACTGGACAGACGGGCAGATACCGTGATTGATGCTCGCACTATCAATGCTATACATGCAGGAGCTAATTAAGTGTATGAACAAACGTATCATTCTATTTTTTCAATTGATCATACTGGCGGCATTTGCCGCACGATCACAGGATGCCACCCGGTTTTTTCCCGAAAAGGACCTCGTCACGACAGGGATCTATTATTATCCCGAACATTGGAGCGAAAGCCAGTGGGAGCGGGACATTGCCAACATCAGCCGCATGGGATATGAGTTTGTGCACCTGGCCGAGTTCGCCTGGTTCAAAATGGAGCCGCAGGAGGGGAAGTTTGACTTTGCCTGGCTGGATAAGGTCGTAGGACTTTGTGCAAAATACAAGGTGAAGGTCCTTCTATGCACTCCTTCGGCCACTACGCCGGCGTGGATGCGGGAAAAATACCCCGAGACCTTTGTGATGGATGGGCACTACATAAGGGGTGAGCACGGCACCCGTGGACTGGGCTCCATCGTCAACTCCAAATACCGATGGTTTGCGGGCAGGATCATAACGGAGATGGGACGGCGGTATGGGCGCAATCCAAATGTGATAGGATGGCAGCTCGACAATGAACCCGATGCAAAGCCCGACTACAGTCCCTCCTCAGAACAGGCTTTCAGGGATTGGCTGAAGAAAAAATACCGGACCATCGATGCGCTGAATGCCGCATGGGGTACTGCCTTCTGGAGTCAATGGTACGACAGGTTCGGGCAGGTGATCATCCCCAATACAATGCTGGTAGGGTGGTGGGGTAACAATCCGCACGCGCTGTTGGATCTTAAGCGATATTCGGCCGATGCGCAGGCTGCGTTTTTGGATAGTCAGGCTGTTATATTGCGGAAATATATTTCTCCGGGCCAGTTTATTACCACCAATTATACCGCCGTTGCCACCGGCTCCGATCCACGGCGGACGAAAAAGCTTGATTTTGCTGCCTATACTGCCTATCCCAATGGCGGGGCTGACAATCGGGGAAAACTGGGATTCCGGCTGGGAGATGAAAGAACGATCCTTTTTGCCGCGGAATATTTCAAGGCGACGGGTGGGCTGTCGGGGGTGATGGAAATGCAGCCAGGCCCGGTGAACTGGGGTAGTTTCAATCCGCTGTTGCTGCCGGGCACGGTGCGGATGTGGTTGTACCATGCATTCGGGGCGGGCGGGAAAATAGCCTGTTCGTACCGCTATCGCCAGATACTTTACAGCGCGGAGCAATACCATGCAGGTGTGATACGGACCGATGGCATTACGCCTTCGCGGGGAGGCGAGGAGTATATGCAATTCATGAAGGAGATCAGGGAGTTGCGGAAGCTGTACCAGCCTGGGACGAGGATGCCCGAAAAATTGGCGGCCCGCAAGACTGCCATCCTTTGGAACCTGGAGAATTTCTGGTCAATCGACCGGCAAAAGCAGACCTATCTATGGGATGCATGGAACTATCCCGTCAGATTTCTCGAGGCAGCCAAAGCGCTTGGGGCACCTGTCGATGTCGTCGGGCCCGGGACCGATCTGTCGGCGTATAAGGTCGTCATTGTTCCGGCCTATGAAATGGCGGACACTGCATTGGTCAGGAAGTGGAAAGCGTATGTCGCGGGCGGAGGACATTTGATCATTACCTGTCGAACTGCCACGAAGGACAGTCAGGGACATTTCCGGGAAGGAGAGTGGGCTTCGGCATTGTCCGGGCTCATCGGCGCTCATATAACGGCCACCGACATGATGCCGGGTAACAACCATGGGGATATCCGTATGGACTCCGTCGATTATAATTGGAATAGCTGGGCCGATCTGCTGACGCCGGACAAGGGGACGGATGTCCTGGCTGTCTATAATGACCAGTTTTATAAGGGCGCTGCTGCGGTCGTTCGGCGTGCCATCGGCAAGGGTACCGTGACCTATATCGGGGCGGCTACCACTGAGTTCAAGCTCGAAAAGGAGCTGTTGCGCAATGCATATCACGAGGCCGGCGCCGACACCGAAGATTATCCGCCGGGCGTGTATGTTTACTGGCGGGACGGTTTTTATATCGCCGTGAATTATTCTTCGGAGGAATATGCTTTGAAGGTTCCTGTTACAGGCAAGGTCCTTGTCGGAGAGTCCGTGCTGCAGCCCAGCGGAGTGGCGGTATGGAGCGAGTAAGATGTTGCTATATAAAAAATTTTGGGATGAAAATAAGGTCACTGTCGTTGGTAGTCATGCTTTCTTTTGGTTCGATGGTATTGAATGCTCAAAAGCCTGGTCAGGATCGGCCGGCTGGGGGAGAAAGGGTCATTCACATAGATTTCAGCAAGACTGCCGGACGATTGAATACTATGTTCAATGAATGTGTGGGGGCGGGCAGGGCGGCCGAAGGGCTAAGGGCCGACTGGCAGCAGCAGCTGGCGTATGTGCGGAAAGAGTGCGGGTTCCGGTACATCCGCATGCATGGACTGTTGACGGACGAGATGGCGGTGTACTCGGAAGATAAAAATGGAAAACCACAATATAATTTCATGTACGTCGATGTTTTATTCGATTTTTTGCACAGCATCGGGATGAAGCCTTTTGTAGAGCTTGGTTTTATGCCCGCACGGCTTGCCAGCGGCAGCAAGACCATCTTCTGGTGGCGAGGTAATGTCACTCCTCCGAAGGATTATGAAAAATGGGCAGGATTGATGCGAAGCCTTGTCGAGCACTTCACGGAGCGTTATGGCGCCGAAGAAGTAAAAACATGGTACTTTGAAGTATGGAATGAGCCGAACCTGGACGGATTTTGGGCGGGCACCCAACAGGATTATTTTAAGCTGTATAGCTACAGCGCCCGGGCGATCAAGAGCGTCAATCCGTCCTATCGGGTGGGCGGACCTGCCACCGCCGGCGCGGCCTGGGAGCCGGAGCTGATCGCGTATTGTCATAATAATAATGTGCCTCTGGACTTTATCAGCACGCATGCCTATGGCGTAAGGCAGGGATTCCTGGACGAGTTCGGCAACACCGGCACCGTGCTGGATAAGAACCCTATGAGCCTCAGCGGGGATGTACTTCAATCCCATAAGGAGATCGGGGAATCCGCCATACCCAGCCTCGAGTTGCACTACACCGAGTGGAGCGCTTCCTATACGCCCGCCGATCCGATCCATGACAGCTATCACGAAGCCGCTTATGTGCTGCAGAAGCTCAAGCAGGTGGGCAATGCCGCGAATTCCATGTCGTACTGGGTTTTTACGGACATTTTCGAAGAGCCGGGCCCCCGGTTTACGCCCTTTCACGGAGGGTTTGGGATGTTGACCATCCAGGGGATCAATAAACCTGTTTTCTATGCCTATAAATTCCTGAACCAGCTGGGAAATATCGAGTTGGCCAATAATGATCCTTCCTCATGGGTGTGCAGGGACAGCTCAGGAAATGTCCAGGCGTTGATATGGGATTTCACCATTACGCAGCCGGATTCGACAAATAACCAGGACTATTATATACGGGACCTGCCCGCCCGATCCAAAGGCCGGCTGAAAGTGAGCATCGACAAGGCACCGGCGGGTATATATGCGCTGGAGGTTTACAAGACCGGATACCGGTGTAATGACGCCTATTCTACCTATCTCTCGCTGGGCAGGCCTGTGCAGCTGAATAAGAAGGAGGTGGAACAGATAAAGGACCAGAACGATGGTTCTCCCCTGTACAAAGAAATCGTTACGATAAAGGACGGCATTCCTTTTGTCAAGGAGCTGGCGCTGCGGGAAAACGATGTTTATTTTCTGAAGCTGATCAAACTTACTCAAAGCAGGACTGCTGTAAAAGGTTCCGGTTTTTATGAGAATCCTGTCCTTGCCGGCGACCATCCGGATCCAAGCATTCTTCGGGATGGGGACGATTATTACATGGTTCATTCGTCTTTTGAATACTATCCCGGGCTGCTGATCTGGCACTCAAAGGATCTGTTGAACTGGACGCCGGTGACAAATGCTTTGTATAAATATGTGGGTTCCGTGTATGCTCCCGACCTGGTGAAGTATAAAAACAAGTACTACATCTATTTCCCCGCTGGTGGAACCAACTATGTCGTTACGGCTGATTCCATCAATGGCAAATGGACCGATCCTGTCGATTTGAAAATTGGCAACATCGATCCCGGGCATATTGTCGATGAGCATGGAAAAAGGTATTTGTTTTTTAGCAGCGGCGGTTTTGTTCCTTTGTCAGACGATGGTCTTTCTGTTGCAGGAGAGATCAAGAGCTCTTATGATGGGTGGCCGGTGCCTCGTGAATGGTCCATCGAGTGTTTTTGCCTGGAAGGCCCTAAGTTGGTAAAAAGAGGTGAATATTATTATCTTACTGTGGCAGAAGGAGGAACTGCCGGACCGGCAACGGGGCATATGGTCATCTCGGCAAGGTCGAAGTCACTGTGGGGGCCCTGGGAAAATTCTCCTTACAATCCCATTATCAGAACGACAAACAGCTCAGATACATGGCGGTCGAAAGGCCACGGTACTTTGTTTGAAGATGCAAAAGGGAAATGGTGGATGGTGTTCCATGCTTATGAAAAAGGATTTTATAACATGGGGAGGCAGACCTTGCTCCTGCCCGTCGAATGGACAAAAGAGGGATGGTATAAAATACCGGATGGTATTGAAGCTGGTCAGCCGATTAAAAAGCCGGAGTTGGCCGTCTCGACGTCTGATCTTGCCGGGAGTGATAAATTTGACGGCAGCTATTTAAAACCACAATGGAAGTTCTTTAGAGAATATGATACCGGCAGGTTTCGTTCAACGGAGAATGGTCTGATTGTAAAAGCAAAAGGAAATGCCATTGGGAATTCTTCGCCCTTACTTTTCCTGCCGTCCGACCACTCTTATATAGCCGAAGTGGAACTGGTTATCGAAGGCGGGGCTACCGGTGGATTGGTCGTCTTTTATAACGAAAGAGCCGTTTCGGGCATCCTTACAAAAGATGGCGACATCCTGGCAAATTTAAATGGATGGCAATATCCCGCGGAGAAAAAAGCGGTGACCCATCATGTATTCCTTCGCGTGAGGAATGTCGATAATATAGTTGATCTGTACTACCGGGCGGAGGGGGATAAATGGAATAAGATTGAAAGTTCATTGGATATATCCGGGTTTAATCACAATGCTTTGGGTGGCTTTATGGCGGTGCGCATCGGGCTTTGCTCCATTGGAGAAGGTGCTGTTACGTTTAAGAATTTTGTGTATAAGCCTTTGGCCGGCCGGTAAGTTCAATATGAATGCAGGTAATTTGTTCGGATTTGCCGTAAAAGAAGTATCTTGAGTTACAACGACTGTTTGTAACTTGTTGGTAATGAGAACCTATCTTTTCATATGCTTAATAATACTGGCAAAGGTTTCGTCTGCACAGCCGTCCCAGATCAAATTCACTTCACTGACTTCCCGGGACGGATTATTATCCAATTCGGTTAACGCCATTTTAAAAGATAAATACGGGCTGATGTGGATCGCCACGGATGACGGTCTCAATAAGTTTGACGGGACGAATTTTACGGTATACCGGCACCAGGCCGGCGATTCTGCCAGTCTGCGCGCCAATGAGATACTGGCATTGTATGAGGACAAGGCCGGAAATATTTGGATCGGGACGAGCGGGGGCGCTTTAAGCATGTATGACAGGAGGCGGGATAAATTTATCCATTACCCTGTGGATGGGGGAGGCGACGGATTTCTGCCCAATGCGGTGGTCAGGGGTCTGTGCAGCGATGATCGGGGGATGATCTGGATGGCGCAATTTGAGGCTCCCTATGTACTGGACCCCGCATCGGGCCAGCTTTCGAAAATGGATCTCTTTAATGGGCATCGGGAGTCGAAAACAATACCCCTGAATTGCATTTTTGAAGATAGCCGGCATAGGGTCTGGGTGGGTACGGACGGAGGACTATTTCTTTATATCAGGGAAAAGGGGGCGTTTAGACGCTACGTGCATGACATAACCGACGAGTCAAGCCTTGTCTATGATCGGGTAAGGTCCCTGGCAGAAGACAACGATGGCCATCTATGGGTGGGCACGGAGCGCGGATTATGTATGCTGCGCCCCGATGAGAAAGGGTTCGTGCGTGCCGGGACCGTGAATGGCAGCGATGATGAATTGAGGCAGGGAGTGATCACTGCGATCCGGGCGGATGCTGAAGGACTATTGTGGGTAGGCACGATGGCAGGGATACATGCCCTGGACCCGCATACCGGCCGTGCGGCGGCCTACCTGCCGGAAGAAGGGAACATGCATAGTTTAACCAGCAAGGTCATCCGAAGCATCTACATCGACAAAGAAGGGATATACTGGTTTGGGACATACCGGGGCGGCGTCAACAAGTATGACAAGAATCTCAATCTATTCCCTGGCAAGTTCTGGGCAACATTTCATGACAATGGATCAAAGAGCTCTATTGTAACGGCATTTGCGCAGGCAGACGATGGTCATGTTTGGGTCGGCACGGATGGCGGCGGAATTTATCTATTCGACGAGAAGGGGAATCGGATCCGCCGTTGTGAGGTGCAGCTGGATGGGCTGAGATCAAATGACTTGTCCGTCCTGTCTTTGAGAAGATTGCACAATGGCACATTGTATATCGGAACAGCCGGGAACGGAGCCATCGTCCTGGATCCCGTGACAGGAAAAGCGAAACACCTGTCAGCCGCCCATGGCGCCGAGGACCTCAACAGCGGAGACATCTATTGTATAACGGAAGACAGCAAGGGGCAGATCTGGTTTGGCACTAACGGGGACGGGGTCATTGCTTTAAAAAATAATAATGGCCTCGTTCGCTATACGCCAAATCCGACGGGACCGGACGATATCCTGCTGCCGATAAATGGATATATCAGGGCCATAGAAGAGGACGGCCGGGGAAATATCTGGATCGGATCGCACGGCGGAGGATTGACTGTCTATGACCCGCATACGGGAAAATTTACCGTGCACAATCAAAGCAACAGCCCGCTGCCCAGCGATAAGATACACGCGCTGCTCCGCGACAGCCGCGGTCTGATGTGGATAGGCACCTATGGCGGAGGTTTGAGTGTGTTTGATGAGAGGACAGAAAAGTTCACTAACTTCTCGGAAAAAGATGGTTTACAAAATACCACCATCTACCAACTGGTGGAAGATAATAAAGGAAAACTGTGGATAAGCACAAACACAGGGGTCAGCACGTTCGAAGTGGCTACCAGGCACTTCCGCAATTTCACGCACTATAACGGCATCCCTATCGATAATTTCGTACACGGGGCCGGGTTCAAGGCGTCAAACGGCGAGCTTTTTTTCGGTAGCCTGCAAGGATTCAATTACATAGATCCGACGAAGTTGACGGCTAACAGCAATGTACCTTCTGTGATGCTGACAGACCTTCGGATTGGAAATAAGTCCGTAGCTCCGGGTAAGGAATCTGCCATTCAGGAACATATTTCCATAGCCACTAAGATCAGTCTTGCCTACAAGCAGAATTTGGCATTGAGCTTTGTTGCCCTGAATTATACGCTGCCGAAGCAAAACCAGTATGCCTATAAGCTGGAAGGTTTTGACAAAGACTGGATCTACGTGGGGACGATGAATACGGCCTATTACACGAACCTTGACCCGGGTGACTATACTTTTCATGTAAAGGCAAGTAATAATGACGGCGTATGGAGCGCGACGGATACCTCGATCCATATCTATGTCAAGCCGCCCTTCTGGCTTACAGGATATGCCTACGCACTTTATATTTTGGTTGCCATACTGATCGTCTGGGGCATCCGGCATCGTGGCATCCGGAAGTTCAAGATCAAATACGCCTTGGAGCAGGAGCGTATGCGTATGAAACAGCTCCTGGAACAGGAAAGGCTGGAGGCCGAGCGTTTGCATGAGTTCGATCAACTGAAGATAAAATTTTTGACCAATTTGAGCCACGAGTTTCGCACGCCTATCTCCCTGATCACCGGGCCCCTGGAGCAGTTACAGGAAAAGGAGGGTAATCCCGACAAACAAAGGCATATTGCCATGGTGAAGCGAAATGCGAGACGGTTGCTCAACCTCGTAAATCAGTTGCTTGATTTCAGGAAGCTGGAGGATCACGAACTGAAACTTAATTTGAGCGAAGGCGATATTATTTCGTTCTTAAAGGATGCTTCCGACTCGTTCAGCGACATGGCCGACCGAAAGCAGATCCGTTTCTCCTTCTCCACTACCATAGACAGTTTTTATACGGCATTCGACAAGGATAAAATCGAACGAATTGTATTCAACCTTTTGGGAAATGCGTTCAAGTTTACAGAAAAAGATGGTTGCGTGTCGCTGACAGTAAAAGAGGTCCCCGATTCGAAAGAATTGATGATCATCATTTCCGATACGGGGGTCGGTATGTCCGCGGATGAAAGAATGCGCGCTTTCGACCGGTTTTTCCAGGGCAGCGCCAAGGCAAATGTCTCCAACCAGGGCGCCGGGATTGGTCTGTCCATTACCAGGGAGTTTGTGGTTTTGCACGGAGGGACGATCGCTGTCGAAAGCCAGCCGGGAGCCGGGAGTACCTTTACGATCTGCCTGCCGCTGCTGCCGCTGGAAAATATCAGCAGTGGGACGGTGAACAAGGCAGATGGTGAAAGAACTTCTGTTAAAGCTGTAAGCGCTGCCGAAGGCCGGCCGGCCAACCTGCGAGACCTCAGAAAGCTGACCGTACTGTTGGTAGAGGACAACGATGACTTCCGGGAATACCTTCGAAGCAGCCTGCAACCCTATTACAAGGTAATTGAGGCCCCGGATGGCAAGGTGGGGTGGCAAAAGGCCCTGTCCACTCATCCGGACGTTATCGTGAGCGACATTACCATGCCCAATATGGACGGGATTGAACTTAGCCGGAAAATTAAATCCGACAGGCGGGTCAGCCATATTCCGGTGATCCTGTTAACGGCTCTGACGGACGACGCCTATCAGCTGACGGGGCTGGAGACCGGCGCCAGCGACTACCTGACCAAACCGTTCAGCTTCGAGGTTTTGAATATCAAGATAAAAAATCTGATTTTACTTAGCCAGCGTTTGCGTGAAACATACACCCGACGGGTCAATATTGAAACTCCTCCCCGGGAGCTGCCATCGGCGGAAGACCAATTGTTGTTGAAAGTGATCCAGTTTATAGAGTCGAAACTCGACAGCTCTCAGTTGTCGGTCGAGGAGCTTTCCAATCATTTTTGCATGAGCCGGACCTCCTTCTATCGAAAGATCGTTGACCTGACGGGGGAGACTCCCGTGGAATTCGTTCGATCCGTCAGGCTAAACAGGGCAGCAGAGCTCCTCGAAAGAGGCGATATGAAGATCGCGGAGATAGGGTATGCTGTCGGATTTACTACCCCCAACTATTTTACCCGGGCGTTCAAAGCAAAATTCGATCTTTCTCCTTCAGAATATGTCGCCCTGAAGCGAAAAGCCATTGGTTAAAAGCGACCATCGGCTCAATTCTCCCGATCCTGCAACATTCGGGATAGTTTTTTACCTAATCGTGCAAGACTTCGCCCTCGTTGACATCGAATTTTATCCGCCGGCAGTCCATCCTATGGATGGGTATCACGCTTGCTTTATACCAAATGATTAATAATCAAGGAGGAATAACGATTCGAGACCTTGCAAAAATGCTGGATCTCTCCACTGCCACCATTAGCCGCGCCCTGAACAACGATCCAACGGTACGACCGCAGACCAAAAGGCGTGTTCAAAAACTGGCCCGGGGCATCGGTTACAGGGCGAATGAACATGCGAGACTGCTGAAACATTCCCGGAGCCATATCCTGGGCTGTATCGTTCCGAGACTGGATTGCAATTTCACAGCTACCATAGTGTCCGGCATGGAGAAATCAGCGCGGGAGACCGATTACAGCCTGGTCATCATGCAGACCAACGAAACGGCCGAGGGAGAGGCGTCATGTGCCAATGCATTATATAGCAAGATGGTAGACGGGCTATTCGTAGTTGTTTCGGAAAGCACGAAACTCGCGCATTTTGCGCCGTTTATTCAAAGGAATGTTCCGGTGATCCTGCTAAATGGAGCGAATGAGACCTCTCCTTATATCAATATTGCCATCGATCATGCCAGGTCCGGATATGAGGTTACGCGGCATTTTCTCGAGCAAGGGAGGGAGATGATCGTATATATAGCTGACAGTCAAGGCCGCTTAGCAGCCGATCCGGAGAGATTAAAAGGATATAGACGCGCACTCCTGGAGGAAGGCATAGTCGTTGGAGGAAGGCATATCTTAAAGGGGGGAGTTTCGTGGGCCGATGGCGCCAAAGTGGCTGAATCGATCTTGCAATGGCGGCAGAAACCCGATGCCATTATAGCCGCCAGTGACGATTGCGCGGCGGGCTGTATGTCTGTCTTACAGGGACAGGGCATAATGGTCCCGGAAGAGATCGCTATCGCGGGTTTTGGGAACAACCCAATTTCCCTGGTTACGCAGCCCTCTCTTACCACGGTCCATTATCCGGCCCGTCAGATGGGCGAATCGGCCGTTCAAGAGCTCATGTTCCAGTTGGATGGCTCGACACCCAATAAGCTCATACAATCTATACTATTGCGCAGCGATCTCATTGTCCGCCAATCCGGCTGATCGGTTGGGATTTTACTCGGGGGCTGTATGCAGGACCGGGCAAAGGCGAATGGTTATAGCACAAATGAATAAGTCAGCGGCTTTCGGGGCTACACCATCTCGTTCCTTTTTCTGTATTCACCCGGTGTGAGGCTGGTGACCTTTTTAAAGATCTTCGAGAAATAGGGGAGGGTCTCGAACCCCGTAGCTTCTGCGATCTGTGTATACGACAGCCGGGTGGTGGCGATGAGGTATTGCGCCCGCTGGATCCTTTTTACGTGTATATAAGCCAGCGGTCTTTCTCCTGTATATCTTAGGAATAATCTTGAAAAATAGTCCTGATGGAGATTGGCTCTTCCCGCCAGCGTGCTGACCGTGAGTTCGTCCTTGAGATTTAATTGTATGTGGTTGATGGCCTCCAGTATCTTCGATGGCATGGGATCGGGATCACCTGAGCTAAATTGCTGTGAGCCGATGAAGCGGGAAATAAGCTGGTATATGATGCCTTGCGTCTCCAGGAGGGTGGCGTCGCTAACCCGCCGGTTGAGCTCCTGCATGTAGTACACATTCTTTTCATACACTTTCGGGTTGTCGCTTCGATTGATCCCTCTGCCCGGATTTATCTCCAATAATCGTTTAAAGTTGGCGATATCCATATCGCGGGCCGGGACCTTCATCACCTTCCTGTCCCTTTCAAAAAGAGATATGCCTTGTGGGGACTCCTCGAAGAAATGGAGGAAATGCTGGCTGAGGTGGTGGTCGCAGCGGAGATGGCACAAGGTGAAGCTCGGGATGATATAGAGGTAGCCTTTCTCCAGCTTGCATTTTTCCTTTCCGCTGAAAATAAATCCTTCTCCATCGTCGATGTAGTAGATCCTGAAGTAGGGGCTGACTACATGGGCATAGTTCCATTTTTCGTTGAGCCTGACCTTGTCTACGTGCAGCAGGGAGAATGTATGTCCCAATAACCTTTGCATGGGGGTAAGGTACAAAAAAGTCGGATTTGTATAAAAGAAAGTCTTTTTGTGACAAGGCGGTCAGGGCGGGGAAGTAATATATTTGTAGAAATTGCCTGCTATGTCATTCTCCAGAAGAGATCTCCTGAAAGGCCTTGCTTTGGGCCTCCCCGCATTACAGTTTGGTCCTGCCGCCCTGGCTATCGGTGGCAGGAGGTCCGGTGAGATGGCCCCCGGAAAGTCTGGCGACCCGGTGTCGGGCGTGCTCCCCGCCATTGCCACTGGCCCGTTCGAGCCGACGAGGGCGTCCTTGCGGGCGTATAAGATACCCGATTGGTTTCGGGATGCGAAATTCGGTATCTGGGCGCATTGGGGACCGCAGTCAGCTGTCGAGTATGGCGACTGGTATGCCCGCAACATGTATATGCAAGGGGAGAAGCAATACGAATATCATATAAAGACCTATGGTCATCCATCGAAGTTTGGATTCAAGGATACCATCCCTGCATGGAAGGCCGAGAAGTTCGATCCGGACTATTTGATGGGTTTGTATAAGAAGGCCGGCGCAAAATATTTTATGAGCATGGGTGTGCACCATGACAATTTCGATCTGTGGGATTCGAAGTTCAATCGCTGGAATGCTGTCAATATGGGCCCTCGTAAGGATATTGTCGGTATGTGGAAAAAGGCGGCGGACAAGCACGGCCTCAAGTTCGGGATCAGCGACCATCTCTGGATCAGCTACAAATGGTTCTCCACCAGCAAGGGCAGTGATAAGAAAGGGCCGATGGCTGGCGTGGCGTATGACGGGGCGGACCCGAAGAACTTCGAGTATTATGGCAAATGCGAGGAGGTGTTCCGGAACCTGGAATGGCAGGAGAACTGGATACCGGAGGCGTGGAAACAGCATTGGTTCGACAGGATAAAGGACCTCGTGGACAAATATGAGCCCGACCTGTTGTATTGCGATGGGCATATGCCTTTCGAGGAGCATGGTCTTGCGATCCTGGCGCATCTGTACAACAAGAGTGCGGGCCGGCATGGAGGAATAACGCAGGCCGTGTATACGAGCAAGCGGGCAGAGGATGCCGCGGAAGGGACGGGTATTTGCGTCTTCGATGTGGAGCGTGGGGTAGTGGAGTCCATCTGGCCGCTGCCCTGGCAGACAGATACCTGTATCGGCGACTGGCATTACAATAAGGAGCGGGTGGGCAATTATAAAAGCGCCAAGACCGTGATCGACCTGTTGGTCGATATTGTCAGCCGCAATGGCAATCTCATGTTGAACTTCCCTCTGCCGGCCAGCGGCATGCTGGACAATGATGAGCTGACCGTGTTGGAAGGTATCACCCGGTGGATGGCGGTGAACAGCGAGGGTATTTATGCCACCCGGCCGTGGAAGCTGTTTGGCGAAGGGCCTGCAGCGGGTGGGGCTGCCAAAAAGGGTGAGGGCGCCTCCTTCAATGAAGAGAAGCGAAAAGATATGAATTATGAGGATGTGCGATTTACCACAAAGGGCAAGACATTGTATGCATTTGTCATGGGTTGGCCGGACGGTGGGGGACAGGTGGTGATAAAGGCGCTGGGCTCGGGGGGACCGCACGGGGGGGCGACCATTGCGGATGTGCAATTGCTGGGTCATGGGAAGGTGGCCTTTACCAGGGGAGAGGATGGGTTGAAGGTCCAACTGCCTGACAGGAGGCCCGGAGAACATGCTTATGCATTTAAGATCAACGGGGAGGGGTTGGTGTGATATCCCTTTTTCCCCCCTTGTTATCAAAAATGCTAACTGCACCGACATTTTTATCTATGCTCAGGAACCTTGCCGATTGTGACAGCAGGGAGGAGCCATAATAAAATTCCCGCTTTTGCTTTTTGCCATTACGATAGCTTATCTCGGCGCTAACGTCATCGGGTTGCAACAGAATGTTCCGGCAATCTGTTTTAAGCTCATATAATTTCAAAGGCCCCCGGTTTTGCGTGGCGGCCAGCAGGTATTTGCCATTGGCTCCTCTGAGCTTCGCCATTGCTTTTCCATTTCCCGGAATAAAGATCCCGCTGGCGAGGATGGACTGGGGTAAGAAATTCCCTTTGCCGTCGCCTTTCAGCAGCAGTCCGTTCAAGGCGTCATACCGGCCTATATTTACGTCCGTTGAAAAATCATTGGTGTTCATGACAAGGTCGAGGTTGCCATCGCCGTCAAAGTCATCCGCCACCATCCCATCGATGATGGACAGTTGGGCCATATAAGGGAGTGGCGCCGGTGTAAATTTTCCGTTGCCTTCATTCCTGAAAAATGTCGACTGGAAATTATTCGCTTTTAAGATCAATGCACCGGTGAGCTGCTCTTTTGAAAAGACCTGGTCCATGGTTGCATTGGCGTACGATTTGTAGGTTGGGAATTTGGATCTCATTCCGACGATCTGTTTTATCAGGTCGTCTCTCAAAGGGAAAGGGAATTCTTTTTTTACCTGGTCTTGTTGACTGGCAGGCAGGTATTGGGAAAGGACGGCATCGTAGCTTTTATTGTTATCGAAGTCTTTTGCATAAATGGAAACAGGGTACTGCTGACTGGCCTTTAGAAAGGAGTTCTCTCCCAGATTCCCCACTACATAGTCGATATCACCGTCATTGTCAAAATCGCCGGCGACAATGCTGTTCCACCAGCCCACCTGGCTCTCTGTCCCGCTGGCGCCTGTCATGTTCTTGAAACTGCCGTTAACATTTTTAAAGAAGGTCAGCGGCATCCATTCGCCTGCCAATACCAGGTCGGGCCAGCCGTCATTGTCAAAGTCGGAGAATATGGCATCGCATACCAGTCCGACATTATTCAGTCCCTTTGCCACCTCGTTTGTTACGTCTGTAAACTTTATATGGCCATTTTTCGAATCATTCCTGTATATAAAGCTTGACACCGGCTGTGGGTAATTCCACGGGCTGACCCTGCCTGCGATGAATAGGTCCAGGTCGCCATCTTTGTCATAGTCTGCTACCCGTACACAGGATTTGCTGGTAAAGTTACCGGGGGGGATGGCAAGGCTGTCCAGGCTAAAATTTCCCTTGCCGTCGTTGATATAAAAACAGTCCTGGTATGAACTGCTATTCGGCGCCGACTCGTAGCCGCCTCTTGCTATGTAAAGGTCCAGATCACCGTCGCCGTCCGCATCGAACAAAGCGATCCCCATGTCCTGGAAGTCTGCAGAGCCCGATGGCGCCGGGTGTGTTATTTCTTTCTGAATAAAACTTCCGTTGGGCTGTTGGAACAGGGCCATTGCCGGGAACGAAGAATTTCCGCCGAGCACCACATCATCCAATCCATCGCCATTCAGATCACCGGTGGCCAGGGCTGGCCCGTATTCCGAAAACTTATGCGGCAATATTTTCTGGATGTTGAAATCAATATAATCCTGTTGGGAATGCCTGTAGTTTATTCCGGTGGCGGCGGTGATATCCTTAAACAAGCTGGCGTTTGCCTGCAGTGGTTTTTGCCATTCGAAGCGAATAGTAGCGTCCTTTTTATTTACTTTGATCGTTTGGTTGGCTGCTACACCGGTGATCACCTGCATATTCCCATCGGGCCATTTTACGATAAGCGAATCGATAACGGAGACCGTATCCAGGCCAAAATGCGGGTTAAGCTGTATGGTGGACAAGTAGCCCCTATACGGCGTTTGTTCATAAACCTGTAAATTGCCGTGATAGTGAAGCTCGACCCAGGCGCCTATCCCGTTGATATTTGCGACGTCCCCTGTCAGTTGTACGGATAAATAATGATGAACGCCGGCCCCCTGGTCCCTCGAAGTGTTTTCATAAACCGAAGCCTCGTCGTTGACATTATTGACGATCATATCCAGGTCGCCGTCATTATCGAGGTCGACATAAGCTGCGCCATTCGAGAAAGTCGGTTGCGTCAATCCCCATTCAGCCGATACATCGGAAAACCTGCCATTGCCATTATTTTGAAAAGCATAATTGTGCAATTTTACTTCCGGGATCTGCGCCAGTGTCCTTTTCTGTGACGTTGCGGGAGTGGCTTCCCGGCGATAGGCAAGAAAATCCCGGTCGGTAATATCTTTAGGAAAACCGTTGGTCGCTATCAAGTCCCTAAGGCCGTCATTGTTAAAATCAGCCACAAGCGGCGTCCAGCTCCAGTCCGTTTCCGCCACGCCGGCAAAAAGACCGATGTCGCCAAACACCGGCTCGCCGATAGAATCATTGCCGTTGATCCTTGGCCCCATATTCAATTGCAGGGTATTTCGTACATATTGATGCTGATAGTTAAAAAAATCGTTGAGCTGGTAGGTCCGGTAGCTGGATGATCCCAGCATCGTTTTTTTCCGGTAGTTATCTTCCGGGTTCATGTCCATTTCGATAATATCGGACAAGCCGTCATTGTTTATGTCGATGATATCCTGCCCCATGCCATTGGCGGAGGTATGCTTAAAATAAGATGCCGACCGATCCGTAAATGTCCCATCGTGATTATTGATGTATAAAAGATCGTTGGCGATAAAGTCATTGGATACGAAAATATCTTTCCATCCGTCCTGGTTAATATCGGCGACGGTCACCCCGTGGGCATATCCTTCGATCGTAACGCCTGCCTGTTTGGTGACATCCGTAAACTTCGGATGGTGTAATGAGCTGTCCCAGTCGTTCCTGTAAAGCCGGCCCGTACTGGGGAAGGAGCCATCGGTGATTTTCGGTCTGAATACCGATGGGTTTACATCCTGTGGTATTTCGTTTACGGCGATATAAACGTCGAGATCGCCGTCGTTGTCATAGTCGAAGAAATTTGCCATGGTGGAATAGAGGGGGTCGTTGAGGCCATAGGCGGCGGCTTCTTCTTTAAAGACAGGGACCTTGTCTTTATTCAAACCCTGGTTAATGTACAGCAGGTTTCTCCGCCTTGCCGGATCTTTGTCCATAGAAACGCAAACATATATATCCATCCAACCATCGTTGTTGATATCCACTACGGATACGCCCTTGCACCATCTGCCATTGGTATTTGTTCCGGAAGCGTCCGTTATGTCCTCGAACTTCAATCCCCCTTTGTTCAGGTACAGCCTGGATGACACCATATTACCCGCCAGAAAAATATCCTGCAAGCCGTCGTTATTGAAATCGCCGATGCCCACACCCCCGCCATTGTACATATTGGTGACATCGATGGGGTTCATCGAATCCGTTTCTACGATCTTATTATTAAAGACGATCCCTGAATGTTTGGAGGAAACCTCTCTGAATAGCGGATCATGCCCATGGCAGGAAGCTATGATGGACCACAGAAACAATAGGAGGACAACGTAAAAACGGGGTTGCATAAAATCTGGGTTTGGCAAGGAATCGTACAAAATCTTAAAAATATTTTTTGAGGACATATTTTTTTCTCTACATTTGATATGTCCATACATATGGACATATGTACAAATATAGTTTTTATCCGGTAAAATGTCGGCTAACATTTAAACACAATAAACCAAACTGCCATTATGAACGCCAAACGACTGCTGCCAGGTATTTGGGTGTATTCCAGGTACTTGCTTTGCTGGATGGTCCTGCAAAGTTTTTTATGTTCCGCGCTATGGGCGCACGACAGCAATTCCCCGGACAATAAGATCATGGGCTCTCCTGGGGCGGGAGAGTTCAAAGGAGTTGCCGACAAAATTATTAAAGGCCAGGTCACGGATGACAAAGGAGCCGGCCTGTCGGATGTAACCGTGAAGGAAAAAGGCACCGGCAATGCGGTAGTTTCTGACGTTGATGGGAGGTTTTCGATCAATGTGAAAGGAACGGGCAGCATACTGGTATTTTCCCATGTAGGCTACCTGGAAAAAGAGGCCAGGGTTGGCGTTCTTTCCATCGTCGATGTGAAAATGGAGCTTCTTTCGAAGAACATGGAAGATGTGGTGGTAGTGGGCTATGGAACACAGAAGAAAAAGTCATTGACCAATGCAGTGGTGCAGGTGTCGGGTTCGGATGTGAAGAAATCCAATGCCATTTCCCTGTCCAACTCGCTATCGGGCAGGCTGGCCGGCTTATTCATCAATCAACGCAGCTCAGTTCCCGGTTTTGACGATGCCGAGATACTGGTGAGGGGTCCCAACACCTACCGTAACAGTTCTGCGCTGATTGTCATCGATGGAATTGCCAATGCAGACCCGGACGGGCTGAACCGTATCGATCCCAATGATATCGAGTCTATCTCGGTGTTAAAAGATGCATCGGCCGCGGTATATGGGGCTCAATCTGCCGGCGGCGTTATTCTTGTAACGACCAAGCGGGGCAAATCCGGCAAACCCAGCTTTGATTTTACGACTACGCAGTCATGGCTTTCTCCGACGATGAAGGTAAAATCCGCGAATGTCTTCGAGTATATGAATGTCCTCAATCAAAGAAGGGACCTGGATAGCACTTCACATGATTTTCCCGATGCGGTAATCGACGCATTCAAAACAGGCACCAGACGGCCTGAGAATTGGTATAATGCCTTGGTGGACCCGCCGGCCAGGCAATCGAGGCAATCTCTTACCATGAGGGGCGGTAGCGACAGGGTTCGCTATTTTGTTTCGCTTGGCACCGCGACGCAGGGAAGCATTCTTCGCGGCGATGACAAAACAAAAGTCCATCAATACAACCTCAGGAGCAATATAGATATCAATGTCGCCCATAACTTCGACGTTGGCGTGGATGTCGCTTACCGGCAGAAGAATACCGAAACGCCACAGGGCGGCGCCGGCGGGGGGATATCGTACTTTGCCAATACCAGCCCGTTGCAAGAGGCTTATATCTATGGCGACTATCGCTATCCCGGCGAGGGTTGGTCGCAGTTAAATCCTGCCGCCCGCCTGCTCAGCCCCGGCTATCAGCAATACAAATTCGATTACGCCAGCGGGACGCTTCGCTTTAAATATGTATTGCCGTTTATAAAGGGCCTTGCATTAGATGGATATGGTTCGTATATCAAGACCACTGATTTTGATAAATATTTCAATTACACCTGGTTCTATTATGCACGCGACCCCAACAACCCCGGCAAGGTTATCAAGTTCAAATCCCGATCCGTCGAGGATATAGGCCTTGGGGAGAGCTATTACCAAAGCACAAGGACCACTGAAAATATCAAACTTTCTTATGACAATGTATTCGGCGATCATAAGATCTCGGCCTTCATAGCGTATGAGCAGATGGAGTATAGATTCGACTCTCTCTTCGCTTCCAGGCTTGGCTATGAGTCGGCATTGATCGACCAGCTTTCTGCTGGCAGCCCCGACCGTGCGAACTGGAATAATGGCGGACGCGCTTCCGAAGACGCACGGAGAAATTATTTTGGCCGTGTCAACTATGAATTTAAGAACAAGTATTTATTGGGCTTTAGCGCCCGGTATGACGGCTCTCCTATTTTCCCCCAGGCTACCCGCTTTGGCTTTTTCCCCCAGGTGTCCGCGGGTTGGGTGATGAGCAGAGAATCCTTTATACCAGAAAATATCTTCAGCAATCTGAAGCTCAGGGCTTCGTGGGGCCGGCTGGGTAACGACAGGGTAGCGCCCTTCCAATACCTGGGCGGTTATGGTTATGCCAACGGATGGGTGGTGAATGGCAACGAATTCAGAGGTATTTCCGCCACTTCTACTCCCAATCCCAATATTACCTGGGAGGTAAGTGAAAAAACCGATCTGGGTCTTGAAACCGGCTTTTTAAACAACCGGCTCACGTTCGAGCTTGATCTGTTCCAGTCCAAGACGTCGAAGATCCTGGGACAAAGAAATGCCTCCATTCCCGCCTATACCGGACTGGTGCTCCCCGATGAGAACATCGGAAAAATGAACAGCCAGGGTTTCGAGCTTCAGGTGGGCTACCGGCAAAATTTTGGCCGCGTTGGGTTCAGGGCAGGGGCCAATTTCTCTTATGTGAAGAACAAGATCATTTTCTTTGACGAGACTCCCCAGGCAGAACCTTATCAGAAACTGGAAGGCCGGCCTCTTAATTCCATCCTGGTGTACAAGGCAATCGGGATCTACAGAACGGCGGCCGATCTTGCAAAGTACCCCAGCTATCCTGGCGCGCATGTAGGCGATCTCATCTTTGCCAACCTTAGCCATAGTGGTACCATCAATTCCAATGACACATACAGGTATGACGCCACCCCCTTCCCGAAGGCGCAGTTTGGGTTGACATTGGGGCTGGATTATCAGGATTTTGACCTGGCCATTTTATTACAGGGACAGACAGGGGGCAAATTCCGGTTGGACAACGGCTTCAATTCAGGAGCCGGTGGCAATGGATTGGAATATGTAGCGCAGAATACATTTTCATTACAGAACACAAATGCCATTCTGCCGATGATACAGCCGGTGGGTTTAGCAGGATCGAACAGCGATTTTTATTATCACAACTCGACCTGGATGCGCCTGAAAAATGTGGAGCTGGGCTATACATTGCCGAAGAGCCTTTTGTCCAGGGTGAAAATTTCAGCGTTAAGGGTCTATTTTTCCGGAGACAATGTATTCATGTTGTTTAACTCCCTTAAAAAATATGGCGCGGGCGATCCTGAATTTCTTGCAGGGAATGGCGGCGTCTATCCGAATATGAAAACATTCAGCCTTGGGGCAAATCTCACTTTCTAAAACATAACACGATGAAATCATTAAAATATTTTAATAAGCACAGGGGGAAGATTTGTATCCTGTTATTGGCGGGCGTTACGGCTATTGCGGTGTCTTGCAACCGGGATCTGCTGGATAAAAAGCCCCTGGATACACTTACCGATGCGGCCGTATTTTCAGACCCGTCATTCCTTCAGGATTATGTATATAATGTCTATAATGGTATGCGGCCTATCTGGAATCCAGGCACCGGCGGATATGAGGCCCTGACAGATGTCGCCGTTGACCAGCCCGAAACGCATGACCGGGCCGGCGGTATCCGCGAATGGATCGACGGTATCATTACGGGGGACAATATCACCGACCTCACCAATGTATGGAGTGATGAGTACGGCTATATCAGAAAAGCCAATGTTTTTTTCGAACAGGTAAAAAGCTCCACTATCGACACCAGTGTTTTGAACCCCATGAAAGGAGAAATGCACTTTCTGCGGGCATGGATGTATTTTGACCTGATGCGGCATTATGGCGGCGTACCCATTATTACCAAAAGCTTTCAATTGAACGATTCCAGCTTTAACGTTGCCAGGAATACCTATGCTGAATGTGAAACGTTTGTGTTGGATGAATTGTCCCAGGCCACCGGTCTGTTGCAAAGCGTGACTCCGGCCACCGGCAAGATCACTGCGGCTGCGGCCATGGCCCTAAAAGCAAGAGTGCTGCTGTATGCGGCCAGCCCGCTGAATAACCCGACGAATGATCTATCGAAATGGCAGGCTGCCGAAGCCGCTACCAAGGCTGTTATCGACCTTGGGTTCACCTTGCATCCGACGCATGATGACCTGTTTACAAGACCGGTGAAGGCGGATGAGATCATTCTCGGTAAAAGCTATACACCGGGCAACAGGATACCCGACTGGGGCTTTAACTATGACTACTGGCCATGCGGTTTTGATGCCCGTCAACGCATCGTGCCGACACAGACCTTTATAAATATGTTCGAGATGACCAACGGACAATATCCTTACCTGGCTGATGGCGTAACGGTAAATCCCGCATCGGGATACGATCCGCAGAACCCCAATGTCAACCGGGACCCTCGTTACAAAAGCTTTATTATTTATCCGGGAGCAGGCCCATTCACCATTAATGATGGCGCAAAAAGCACTACCAGGACATATGAATACTGGGAAGACGGTACCCCGCCGCCCGGCACCAATCCGAATACTGTCGACCCCAAGAACGGGCAGGCTCTTTTCAATTTTGGCCGCGATTCCAAATCTTATTGGGTGAAAGGATTAACGCCTTTCCATTGGAGAGTGCAGACGGGGTATACTTTCATGAAGCTGTTGGATTTTACCGGTCCGAGGGCCAGCTTTGATTACAACTATAACCAGGCCATCGTCTTTTTAAGAATAGCCGAGTTCTATTTGAACTACGCTGAGATAGAGATTGCCCTGGGCAATGAGCAAGTTGCAAGAGACTATATCAATAAGGTAAGGGCCAGGCCTTCTGTGAATATGCCGCCTATCACCACCAGCGGCGCCGACCTGGTAAGGGACTACAGAAATGAAAGGGCTATCGAGCTGCATCTGGAAGACCACCGGTTTTTCGACCTTATGCGCTGGAAAGCTGCACCGGGAAATGTCGATATCGCTATTCGCGGTTTAACAGGTGTAACGATGGATTGGACGGGTGTGCCTCCCGGAGATATCAATACATTGGGGAAACTGTCTTATACTTACGGTGTGATTGCCAATGCGGAGGTCAGACAACCCTGGGTAGGCGATTACTATTATTTATTCCCTATCCCGACTTCGGAAATAAAGAGAAGTAATGGTGTTCTTAAGCAGAACCCTGGATATAATTGATAGTTGGAGTTCGGTCAAGCAGCGTAAACAGGCCCTTGTGGCCTGTTTTACTTTTGATATCTACCAGCACTCATATCTATTTGGCCGGATCGAGATACTGGTCGAACCAGACACGGAACCAGGACTTATCGTCATAGGTCTTGCCCGCGGATGCATAGTCGCAAAGCCATATCGGCCCTTTGGCAGTCTCGCCCGCATTTTCCGAATCGCGCTGGAAAGTTCCTTTAAAAATCATCCACATATCTTTATCCTTATTGTTCACCGGCTCGAGCTGGAAATATCCGCCCGTGTCTGCGACGGGTGTTATGACATCATCCACATTGGGGCCTCCCAGCCGCTGGTCTCGGGCCAGCACCACCGGTCCCCTCATGATGGCTTTCCAGGAAGGGCTGCTTCCGAGCGTAATGATGCGTCCCCGCATATCGTTCACCAGTACGATCTCATCTCCCGCTGACCATTTCCGATGGATGGATGCCAGTGTACCCGGTATCAGGCCATCGACGGGCTGGCCGTTGACTGTGAGCTGTGCGCGGCTGCTCCATGCGGGTATCCTGACGCTGATGGTAAATTCTTCGCTGCGGGCCATGTCCAGGCGGATGGAGGTGGTGCTGCCGGACGGGTAGTCGGTGACTTGGGTGAGCGTCATGTTTTGGTCCGACGGAGTACGGGAGCTGTAGCTGCCGGGAATAAAGAAGTTGACCTGGAAACCTTCCCTGCTGCGCATGATGGAGGTGAAGGGGATGGTAAATAATCCTCTCGGTCCGCTGGCGATACAGCAATTGATCCCCATGCCGCATTGTTCCCCTCCTATCTGTCGGAGTCCCAGCAGCGGCGTATATTTCGACCAGGTGGACCCGTCTTCGCTCATGGAGCCGAGGAGGGCGTTATAGAAAGAGGTTTCGATGGCGTCGGCGTATTTAGGATCGCCGGTCAATCGCAGCAGCTGCTGATTCAGCTTGATCCAGGTGGCTGTCACGCATGTCTCCTGGTAATGGCTCACCGGAAAAGCCTGCTTATCGACGCCATGGAACCAGCATTCTACGGCCGAACCTGAACCTGTGATATTGATCTCATTTTTCAGTATATGTTCCCAGGTAGCTTCCACTGCGTGCAGGTAGTCGGGATTGTCCGTAACCCTGTACAGTTCCAGCAGGCCTTCGTAACAGGACATCATCTCATAGGCCTTTGCACCCTGCTCCCATCCAAACCAGCTTTTTGGTTTGGGGAAGCGTTTGTCCACATCTACGGAAGAAAGGGAGACAAGTTTGGGGCCGTCGGGAGATTCCCATTGGCGTACGATGTTTTTCGCAAAGTCCAGATAGCGGGTATCTTTTGTACGCGTATAGAGGAGCACGATAGGTTCGAGTACGGAAGAGGCTGCCATTCCCCGGTGATTACCTTTTTTTACAAGGACCGCTTTTTTCCCGGCGAGCTCGGTAATGAGATTGTCTGCCAGCCGGGAAGCTGCCTGCAGGTATTTTTTATCGTGGGTGACATCGTACCAGGCCAGCAGACCCAGCATGCAATATTTCCTTCCCCAGATGTCCCATTGTTCGAGCCTTCTGTCTTCTTTATAATTTCCAATATAGCCATCTGTCGTCTGGGTTGCGATGAGATCGGTGACGCTGGAGTCCAGGAGCCGGCGCAGCCGGGGTTCCGGTCTGTAGCGATAGGCCAATACGGCGGAGGTAAACCATTTGCCCCAAAATTCACTTTGCCAGCACGAAGACTCCGTACGATGACGGAACGGCTCTACCAATCTGCCCGCATCTTGCGCGAGTATCCGGTGTTCATAGGATGCGTCCAGCTTGCTGCCCACATAGCCTCCGAGTGATATGCTGTCCAGGGGGTGAAGCCTGTCCGTTATGGCCGGAGCTTTGGTAGGGCGTTTTTTATCGTGGTTCCCGGCGCCGTCGATGGGCCGGGCGATGATCAGGATGGCGGCGATGAGGAGGGAGGCAATGCGAATCATAGGCCCAAATGTACGATCATTCCAACTGAGAGAGGGTTAAAAGATCTTCTCTCAAAGGTGATCAACTCCACGGCCTGTCATGCGATCGCACATCGTTCCAATCATTTGTCGGCGCGAAGTAGCTTTTATCGGTGGGCAGCAAATGTTTTTTGATCTCCTCTTCCACCAGCTCGATGCCTAGTCCCGGTGCGGTGAGTGGAACATTGGCGTACCCTTTTTCAAACAGCTTGCGCCCGTCCGTGGTCTTCACGATACTGTCCCACCAGGGATTGTCCAGCGAATGATGTTCCAGCGCCAAAAAGTTCTGGGTGGCAGCGGCGCAATGCACGTTGGCCATAAAAGAGACCGGACTGCCGGCAAAGTGCATGGCCATGGCGATACCTTTTTCTTCCGCATAGTCTCCGATACGTTTGGTTTCGAGAATGCCTCCCGCCGTGGCCAGGTCGGGGTGTATGATATCGACCGCGCCTGCATCGATCAGGGGTTTGAATCCATTGAGGAGATAAATATCTTCTCCCGTCAGCACGGGTGTTTCCAGTGCATCGGATATTTTCTTGTACATCTCGGTGTACTGCCAGGGCACCATATCCTCCAGCCAGGCCAGGCGATAAGGTTCTACCTTTTTGCCCCAGCGAATAGCATTGTTGAGATCGAAATGGCCATAGTGATCGCTGGAAAGTGGTATCTCATATCCTATCGCGGAACGTACATCGCTGACGATCTGCGCCATGCCGTCCAGTCCTTTTTCGGTGATCTGGATGGCGGTGAAAGGGTGTTGGGTATTGGCATAGTCCATATATCCGCCATTCCATTGCGCAAGGTTACTGCCCCAAAACTTACTGTTCACCAGCGCGCCTTCCTTGTCCTTGACCTCGCCGATGGAGATATCCATTTTCAGCCAGGTCATGCCCTGTACTTCCAGCCGGTGTTTGATCTTCGCCTTGAACTCGTCGAAGGTGGGCGCCTCGGGAGTGTCGGCATAGAGCCGCACCTTATCGCGGTACCGGCCACCCAGCAATTGCCATACGGGAATATTATAGGCTTTGCCGGCCAGGTCCCATAGCGCCATCTCCACGGCACATACACCACCGCCCTGACGAGCGGGACCACCGAACTGACGGATGGTCTTGAACAGCATTTCCACATTACAGGGATTTTGTCCCAGTATACGGCTCTTTAGCATGAGGGCATATCTTTCGTCGGCGCCGTCGCGTACCTCGCCGAGACCATAGATCCCCTGGTTGGTATCGATACGTATGATGGGGGTGCGGCCCACATTCTGGATGATACAGTACCGCATGTCGGTGATCTTCAGGTCCGATGGACTGGAGTAGCGGTTGACCTTTTGCGTGCTTTGCGCGATGACGTCCTCGATGGGAGAGAGGAGGCTGGCGCCGCCGAGGGCAACACCGCCCAATAGAGACCTTTTTAAAAAAGAGCGGCGACTGGGCTGTACCGCCTCCGGGTCCTTTAAACCCAACCTCTTCAGGAATTTTTGAGATGGTGTCATGGTTTAATTTTTTATGGGTGTCGAGTGATGGAAGTAGGGGGGTCTTCCAAAAATACAGACATTAGGGCAAACGTTTGCGTAAGTATCAGCGAAAAGGATATGGTAATTTGTCCGCTGATCTATTACTTACATGATGCTGAAACAATTATTTACAATCGCTATCTCTTTTACATGCGCCATATCGAGCGCGCAATCCCCCTTACACATCCTACCGCAGCCAATCCAGGCGGAAAGGAGGCCCGGAGAGTTCCGGATAGATGCGGGGACTTCCATCACGGTATCCGGCGGAGGCAATGGCGACCGCGCCGGCGACGCCGGCAAGGCGGACCGGGTAGTGAATTTTTTCAGGGAGCAGGTGACCCGGTTGTCGGGCATTCGTCTGCCTGTACGGAAGGCCCCGGCGCCTGGCAGGCATATCGAGTTTGTGCTGGGTGACACTACGGGCCTGGGGGACGAAGGGTACAGGATCGCGGCGACCACCACGCTGGTGCGTGTCAGCGCGGGCAGTGTAAAAGGTCTGTTTTATGGAGTCGAGACCCTGCTGCAGACCCTGCCTTTTATCCGGACGAATCAGCCACCCGCCATCCCCTGCATGGAGGTAATGGATCGGCCCCGGTGCCCCTGGAGAGGCATGATGCTGGATGTAAGCCGGCATTTCTTCAGTCCCGACATGGTAAAGGAATTTATCGACGTGCTGGCATCCTACAAGATGAATGTCTTTCACTGGCATTTGGTGGATGGGGCAGGCTGGCGCCTGGAAATAAAGAAATATCCCAAACTCACTTCACTGGCCGCCTGGCGGGTGGACGATCGTGATAAACCCTGGAACTGGGGTGAAGTAATGTTCAATGCCGACAAGAGCAGGGCCACCTATGGAGGATATTATACGCAGGAGCAGGTAAAGGATATCGTAGCCTATGCCGCGGCCAGGAATATTACCATCGTGCCCGAGATAGAGATGCCTGGGCATTCGGAAATAGCCATGGCGGCCTATCCGCAGCTGAGCTGTCACCCGCGTGACCATTTCGGGAACAAGGGCGATTTTTTGGCTACACATGTAGAAAGCAACTACTGTCCGGGCAATGACAGCAGCTTTGTCTTTTTACAGGATGTGCTCACGGAGGTGATGCAGCTATTTCCGTCCACCTATATACATCTTGGCGGCGATGAGGTGGACAAGACGGATTGGAAGACCTGTGACAAATGTCAGCGAAGGATGAACCAGGAAGGATTGAAAACTGTGGAAGAGCTGCAGAGCTATTTTATGAAGCGTATGGAGAAGTTCCTTCTGATACACCACCGGAGGATGATCGGCTGGGATGAGATCCTGGAGGGAGGACTGGCGCCTTCCGCCACTGTCATGAGCTGGCGGGGCGAAGATGGCGGCATACAGGCGGCGAAGATGGGTCATGATGTGGTGATGACACCCGGCGACCCTTGTTATTTCGATCATTACCAGGGTGACCCCGCCACGGAGCCGCTGGCTATTGGAGGGTTCAATACGCTGAAGCGGGTATACGACTATGAGCCCGTTCCGCAGGCATTGGATGCAAGCCAGGCGTTACATGTACTGGGTTCCCAGGCGAACTTGTGGACGGAATACATCAGCACCTGGGAGCATGCCGAATATATGATCCTGCCGAGGATACTGGCTTTGTCGGAAGTGTTGTGGTCCCCGGTGGATCGCAGGAACTGGCAGGATTTCAATATCCGTCTGCAGCCGCACCTGCGCGGGTTCGAAGAGCGCGGGCTGCACTATTGCAATGGGAATTATAAAGTGGAGATCAAGCCGCTGGTGAAGGATGGAAAGCTGTTTGTCGGGATGGCGACGGAAAATCCCGACGGGGTTATCTATTATTCCGTAGACGGGAGCATGCCGGGTGTCAGCTCATTGCGTTATGAGCATCCTATAGCTGTGACGGGCACCATGCGGGTCAAGGCAGTGATGACCTTGCAGGGGAAGGTAATGAACCTGACGCCGGCGGAGCAGTCCTTTACCCTGAATAAGGCTACGGGCAGGGAGGTGGTATATTTGCATCCAAACAGTCGCTATTATCCCGCCGATGGCCCCAATACGCTGACCGATGGGATCAGAGGCACTACTGAAATTGGTCGCGGGTGGCATGCCTTCAGCGGAGAGGACCTGGTGGCGACCATCGACCTGGGATCATCCATGGAGATCGGCACGTTGTCGCTGGGATGTATACAAAACTGGGGACAGTGGATATTTTTACCTTCCCAGGTACGATTCGAGCTGTCGGATGACGGAGTGCATTTCAGGGAAGCGGGAGTTGCGGATAACAACGTACCGATGGATCTGCGGGATGCTGTCATCAAGGATTTTATTATTACCATCCCGAAACAGCAGGCGAGGTATGTGCGGGTGACGGCCAGGAATGCGGGTCCCTGTCCCAAGGGGCATCCCGGCGAAGGGCAGAACTCGTGGATATTTGCCGACGAGGTGATCGTTGAATAAGATATGAAAAGAAGAAATTTTATAAAAGTTTCGGGGATGGCCGCCCTTTCATTCTATGCACCTGATGGGAATGCTGCAGGGACCGATCCCCTACGACCAAGACCGCCGCTGTTCCAACGGGGACATGCCACCACGTATTACAAATCGAAGAAGGAGCTGGACCATATCGGAATGCCGGTGGGCGGCATACATACCGGCACGCTTTACCTGGGTGGTGATGGGCGATTGTGGTTATGGGACATCTTCAACCTGAACCAGGAAGGGGTCAACCCGTTGGACATCGACTGGGGCAGGGAGGTGCAGGGAGAAAAGAGGAAAATACGGTCGCGGGATGGCTCCGCCTATGTCGCTCCGGCGCGGGCGGAAGAACTGATGCCGGTGGATCAGGGATTTGCGGTGCGTTTGCGCTATCGGGGAAAGGAGATCGTCCGCAGGTTGCAGCAGTCGGATTGGGATGAGGTTAGTTTTGAAGCGACCTATCCCGTGGCTACGATAAGGTATACGGATCATGAGCTCCCTGTCGAGGTGGAGATGAAAGCATATAGCCCTTTCATTCCGCTGGATGAGGAAAATTCCGGATTGCCGGCTACGGTATTCAGTATCCTGTTGCGGAACAAGGGACATGATGTAGTGCATGCCGAAGTGGCCGGATGGCTGGAGAATAAGACTGCCTTGTATTCAGCGCGACCGGGCAGTCAGCTGCACAGGAACAGCTCATTCCGGGAGGACAGGTGCAGCGGTGTTCATATGACGGTGGAGGATATGTTATATGCAAAGGTGAAGATCGCGGATAAATTCGACTTTGGCACGATGTGCCTGGCTGCCCTGGATGAGGGGGCGATCTGTCGGGCATCTGGAAGGGGGTGGGAAAATATTTTCGAAAATGGCTCCGCGAGTGCATCCGCATCTATTCTGCAACGACTGACCGGAAGCGTGTGTTCCCGGGGATCGATCGCTGTGGCAGGAGAAATGGCGTCTCATTTTATCATCAGCTGGCATACGCCGAACCTTGTGATTGGGGATGGCAAGGTGCTGCCTGCCGAGGACAGGGGGCGTTGGTATGCAAACAGGTTCGGGCAAGCGCGGGATGTAGCGCAATATGTTGTGGACCATTTTAAGGACCTCGAGTATAATACACTACTATGGCGGGAAGTATGGTATGACAGCAGTCTGCCGTATTGGTTCCTGGAGAGGACATTCCTGAATATCTCTACGCTGGCGACGACGACCTCGCACCGATTCAAGTCCGGCAGACGCTGGGCATGGGAAGGAGTGGGCGCTTGTGAGGGTAATTGCACGCATGTGTGGCAATATGCGCAGGCCACCGGCAGGATATTCCCGTCTATGGAGAGAGACAACCGGGAGCGGGTCGATCTCGGCATTTCGCTACAGGAAGATGGAGGTATCTGGTTCAGGGGAGAATATGATAAAAGGCCCGCCATCGATGGTCAGGCGGGGCGCATCCTTGGATTTTACCGGGAACACCAGATGAGCAGGGACGATGATTTCCTCAAAAGGAACTGGGAGAAGGCAAAGAGGGCCGTACAGTTTGTCATCGCCAAAGACAGGAATGGAGATGGTATGGAAGATACTCCGCTGGAGAATACGCTCGATGCAGTATGGGATGGTGAGATAGCGTGGATAGTTGGTCTGTGCATCGCAGCGGTTCGGGCGGGCCAGCGGATGGCGGAAGAAATGGGTGATACGGCCTTTGCTGCCGTCTGCGAGGCGTATGTACAAAAGGGAAGGGCCAATATGGAGCAGCAATTGTTCAATGGAGAATATTTTATCCATCGGCCGGATGCGATCAAGGGCAGAGCGAACGTAGGATCATACAACACCTGTCATATCGACCAGGTCTTAGGGCAGAGCTGGGCTTTCCAGGTGGGACTGGGGCGGATATTGGACAAAGACAAGACGATGTCGGCATTGAGGGCGTTGTGGAAACACAATTTCATGGTGGATGTTGGCCCTTATATCAACACTCATACGGGTTGGCGACCCTATGCCCTGCCCGGAGAGGGAGGCATGGTCATGAATACGAACCCGGCCCATGAAGAAAAACCCTATGGCGACGGCGTCACCTGGCAGATGGGATATTTTCATGAATGTATGAGCGGTTTCGAGCACCAGGTTGCTTCCCATATGATGGCCGAGGGGATGGTGGAGGAGGCGATGACGCTGACACGCGCGATACATGACAGATACCATGCTTCGAAGCGAAACCCATTCAACGAAATAGAATGCAGCGATCACTATGGGCGGGCGCTGGCGAGCTATGGCACGTTTATTACTGCCTGCGGTTTCGAATACCACGGTCCCCGGGGATATATCCGGATGGCGCCGAAACTGGGAGCGGAAAATTTCAAGGCCCCCTTTACGTGCGCGGAAGGTTGGGGGACATATGCACAGCAGCATGGCAACAACAGCTTTAGGGCATCTTTCCGGGTGCGTTATGGCAGGCTGGAAATAAGAACGATGTCCTTTGAGGTCGCGCATAAGGCAACATATGTCCGGGTGAAGTTGGGGGAACAGGTGGTGAATGCCCGTTTGGATCAACGATCCAATGAACTGCTGGTAGTTCTCGACAAGAGGTTGACAGTCGAACATTTGCAGACAGTGCATGTGGAGGTCGGGTGAACCTGGTGCAAAAAATGACGCAAACGTTTGCGTGCGTTTTCCGGTTATGTGTTGAGTAATTTCAATGTATAACTGCTGTGGAGAAGATATTGCAATCATACAATGATGAGCATTTGCTGCTGCTGATTTGCCAGAATGACGAACGATCCTTTCGTGTTTTGTACGATCGCTACTGGAAGAAGTTGCTGGTGCAGGCGCTGATAAGAACAGGGTCGCAGGAGGAGGCGGAGGAGATCGTTCAAACCGTATTTGTCAATCTCTGGCGCCGGCGGAATACGCTCCAGGTCCGGTGCGCGCTGTCCACCTATCTCGCAGCCATGCTCAAATACGAGATCATCGCATCCTTTGCCCGGCGGAGAAAGGAAAGCCTTTTGAAACAGCGGCTTGTGTCATTGCAGCAGGCAGAAGACAACGGCACTGTGGAATGGCTCGAGTACGAGCAGCTCCTGGAAGACATTGAAAAGACTGTAGCCGCGCTCCCCGAAAAATGCCGGCTTGTATTCCGCCTGAGCCGGGAAGAAGGGCTTTCCGGCAAGCAGATCGCAACTTCCCTCGACATTTCCCCCAAAACAGTTGAAGCTCACATGAATAGGGCACTGAAGGCTTTGAGCGCATCCCTGCGCCAGTTGACAAGTCTGTTTTAGCCCCCCAAAAAAAGTTTTACACCGACTAGGGGATGATCCTTTTTTTACCCGCTATATAAGAGGACCAGATACTTTTTCTATGAACCAAGGTATTTCGAAAGAAAAAATAAAAGAGCTATCGGAAAAATGGATGAAAGGGACCTTATCCGAGGAAGAACGCGCCCTTTTCGAAAGCTGGTACAATGAACAGTCACCGAACAGCATTGAATGGCCGGGCAATGAGACAGAGGAGGAATTGCGGAGCAGGATATATGACAGGATCAACGCGGAGATGTGTGCCGGAGTAAGCGCCCGGACCGTGCATATGATCAAATGGTGGCGGGTAGCTGCCGCGGTGGTAGTCATTGCAGGGAGCGTCTTTATATGGCGGGCGACAAGGCACAGGAGCGAGCAGCCTGCTGTTGCCATGGTACATCCTGCAACGCATCAGACGGCGGAGAAGCCTACCGATTTTATCCGTCACTTCACACTCCCGGACGGCACCCACGTGGTATTGCAGACGGGCAGCCGACTGGATTATCCAAAACAATTTACGGGCAACGTCCGGGAAGTGAGCCTGTCCGGAGAAGCCTATTTCGATGTAGCGGAAGATGGTTCAAAACCATTTGTCATACACACCGGCAGGATACGGACTACAGTTTTAGGTACCGCATTCAATATCCGTGCGTTGCCCAATGATAAGGAAGTTGTCGTCTCGGTGACCACCGGAAAGGTAAAGGTGGAAGACAACCAGAAACTCCTCGCTGTGCTGACCTCCAACCAGCAGGTAAAATACCAACCCGTCTCTTTAGCCGTATCGAGGGACAGCGTGAATGCCGCCAGCCTGGTAACAGACTGGACGAAGCGGGAGATGGCATTCGACGGACAGTCGTTTGAAGAAGTGGCGGAAATGCTCGGGAAAAGATACGGAGTGGATATCCGGTTCAAAAAGGACAACCTGAAAAAATGCACTATCAAGGTCTTCTTTGATGGTACGGAAACGCTGGAAAGAGTGCTGAACAGGTTGTGTACTATCAGCAATACGAGCTATAGCCTGGTGGATGAGAAGACTGTGGTCCTGGATGGGGAAGGCTGTGGCGGATAAATCTAGGGTATATGAAAAACCCCTCTCGCCCTGGAAAGCATGGGAGGGGTTGGTTCAAAATAATATGCTAATCATTTTAAACTACTGCAATTTATGCAAAAAATTCTTGCATTCAATCTGCGATTTTTTATGAAAGTGAGTCTGGTAGCCATGATGATCCTGCTTATGTTCACCCAGTTACTGACGGCGCGTGAAGGCTACGCTCAGAAGATGGAGGACAAGCTTATCACATTGGAATTAAGGAATGTGCCGTTGCGCCATGCCCTTGACCGGATAGAGGTGAGCTCCGGTTTCCGCATGGCTTATGTACTCGAGCAAGTGGGGAGATACGGGAATGTCACGTTGGAAAAGGGGACCCGTTCCGTGGCCAGCACCCTGCAACTGATACTCACCGGCACACAGCTGGATTTCAGACAGGACAACAACACGATCCTCATCTTCCCGAAACGCAAAGATCTTGGGCAGGGCAATGTCGAGGTGGAGACGGTGGCGCCTGTCACCCTGCCTGTACACGGCAAGGTCACCGATGAATCGGGGAATGCTATATCGGGCGTATCGGTGTATGTAAAGGGCAATTCATCCGTCGGGACCGTCACGGATGTAAATGGTCTTTTTAAAATAGAGGTCCCCAACGCGACAAGTATACTGGTGTTCTCTTCGGTGAGTACGGAGACGAAGGAAATACCCGTGAGCGGGAAGAGCGAGATCAACATGACATTGAAGATCCGGACAGAGCAGCAGGAGCAGGTCGTTGTTGTGGGATATGGCATACAGAAGCGAAAGGATATTACCGGGGCCATTGCCTCGGTGAACAGCGACCATATGAACCTGGGCGGCACCACTGCCAATATCGCGCAGGCCATCCAGGGACGTGCGGCGGGCGTGAATGTGCAGCAGTCGGACTTTTCACCCGGCGGCAGCATGTCGATCACCATCCGGGGCGGCAACTCCATCAATACCACCAATGAGCCTCTCTATGTGGTAGATGGATTTATCACCGACAATGGAAAATATATCAACCCCAACGACATCGAAGACATCGAGATACTAAAGGATGCCTCTGCCACGGCTATCTATGGCGCGCGCGGCGGTAATGGTGTAATACTCATCACTACCAAAAAAGGCCGGCCGGGGAGGATGCAGATAGATGCGGATGTTTCCAATGGCTATCAATATCTCACCTATAAACCATCCCTGGTGACTGGGCAGCAATATGCCGATGTGCAGAATGCCATTGCCGCCGAAGATGGCAAGTCGCCCGTGTTCCCCTCCACCTTCCCGGTGGCGAATACCAATTGGTGGAAGCTGGCTACGCAGCAGTCATCCGTGTTGAACCGGCAGATCGGGCTCAGCAGCAGCGACAAGAATTCGAAATTCTATCTGTCGGGCAATTACATGAAGCAGATTGGGGTATTGAAGAATACGGATATGGAAAGATATTCCGTGCGTATGGGGGCGGAAAAGCGATTCAGCGACAGGGTGAAGATCGGCTCCAACTTCTATGGCGCTGCTACCAGCAGCCATTTACAGCGGTATGTAGCAGACATCACGGCGCCTTTGTATGGGGTATTCACTTCACCTCCCGCCATACCTGTATACAATGCCGACGGAACCTATTATAAATACCAGGGGAAGGATAATCCGCTGGCGGGTTTGCTCGAGCCTACGAACGTTTCGCAAAATAAGCTGATAAACGCCAATATGTTTGCCGACTATGATATCCTGAAGGACCTCACGTATCATATCAGCGGAGGCGCGGAGTATTCACAGACCACGGCAGGACAGTATATACCGCGGACGCTGGTGAATGGGCAGGCCAATAGCGGTGTGGCGTCGGAGCAGAGCAACTCGTCCTTCCGGTGGCTGGTAGAGCAGTATCTTACCTATAAGTTCAAGAAGGGGGCACATGATCTTACCGTAATGGCCGGTACCTCGAACCAGAAGGATGTAGCGGAAGGGCTGGGCGCTGGCGGCAGGGGGTTCTCTACGGACCTGTATCTGTTCTACAACCTGAACGCCGCCTCCATCCCACAGGTAGCGGGCTCGACTAATACGCCTGGCAGCAGCAAGATAGAGACGAAGCTTACTTCCTATTTTGGAAGGGTGAATTATTCTTTCAATGACCGGATACTGGCGACATTCACGATAAGAAGGGATGGATCTTCGCGGTTTGCGCCCAATCACCGGTATGGTACCTTCCCTTCCGGCGCGTTGGCATGGAAGATGACCGACCTTCCCTTTATCGCGAACATGAATACTTTCTCCAACCTGAAGCTGCGGGTGAGCTATGGCGTAGCGGGTAACGACAGGATCGGGGATTATTCCTACATGAGCCGATTCGGTGCTTACGGCACCACGTTAAATGGTTCAGGGGTCCTTTCGCCAGGGCTGGAGCCCGTATCCCTGATCAATAATAACCTGAAATGGGAAAGCAATGCACAGGCAAATGTGGGTATCGACATGGGTTTCCTGCGTGGCAAACTGAGCGCAACGATCGACCTGTACCGGAAAAAGACGACCGACCTGTTGCTGGCCGTGCCCATCGGGCAATGGTGGGGGTTCAGCAGCCAGATCCTCAATGCCGGCTCGATCGAGAATAAGGGGATCGAGCTGTCCGTCAACTCGACCAATGTAAAGGACGGCGACTTTACCTGGAATACGTCTTTCAATATTGCGTACAACCGGCAGAAATGTCTTTCGCTGGCGAACAATGTAAAAATTATCAGCACGAATACGGCCAATCCCAGCGGTGTCGTTTCCGCCCGTGAGTTCACCCGGCTGGAGCCAGGAAAAGAACTGGGCGTTATCTATGGTTTCAAATACCTGGGTGTTATCAAGTCCGGCGAGACCTATGCGCCGCAGCCCCTTTCAAAACCCGGCGATCCCAAGTATGCCGACCTGGACAAGAGCGGCTCCATTACGCAGGATGACAGGACCTACCTGGGGAATACTACCCCGCACTATATCGCCGGATTGGGGAATGAATTCCAGTATAAGGGTTTCAGCCTGAACATATTTTTCCAGGGGGCCTTTGGGTATCATCTCTACAATATGAACCGGTTGGTACTGGAGTCTACTACCAGCACTGATATATTGAACAGATTCGTAGCAGGCAAGAATGAGAACACGGACATCCCGCGGGAAGGATATTTTCTCAGCTCGTATGGAAGCTACGTTAATTCCCGATTTGTCGAAGATGCCACTTATGTGCGGTTGAAAATGGTGTCGCTGAGCTATGATCTGCCTTCGGGGCTGCTGAGCAGGACGGGGATAATAGACGGGGTGAGGATCTATGTATCCGGCCAGAACCTGCTGACGATCACCAAATATACCGGAACCGATCCTGAGGTGAACTCGCATGTCAATACTTCGGCAGGTGGCAGCAATAACCCTTCAAATGCTTTTGGGAACCTGGCGGGCGGCATCGACTTCAACTCGTTCCCGGCCTACCGCACTTTTGTAGCGGGTATTAAATTATCCATACACTAAAACAAGACATCCAATGAACAAGTATATCATATCCCTTCTTCTGCTACCGGCGATCCTTGTGCAGTACAGCTGTAACAAGAACCTGGAGCCAAAAGTATACAGCACGCTGACGAATACCAACGCCTTCCAGACGAAGTCGGATGCCATTGCCGCCGTCAATGCGGTCTATGCCCGTCTCAAGGGACCGGTGGTCGGCGACAACTTCACCTATTGGACGGTACGGCATTTTGCGCTTACCGATCTTACGACAGATATCGGGCATTGTAATTATGGGGGTGATCCCGGTCAGCTGTCCCTGGGTTTATGGAACTCCACCAACGGGCTCTTGGGGCAGGACTGGCAGTATGCCTATAAGCTCATCGCCAATGCCAACAATGCCATTTACAATATTTCAGCGATGACCGCCATCACGGATGCGGAGAAAAAGCAGTTCCTCGCAGAGCTGAAATTCCTGCGGGCCGTAGCGTATATGGATCTTACGGATGCATTTGGGCCCATCATACTGCTGACCGAAAAGGATATTCCCAACGCACAGTTCGTCAGTCAGCCAAAGCCTGCGTCCGTGGCGGATATCGAGACCTTGCTGATCGGCGACCTCAACGATGCCGCCGGGACCTTACCTCTGAACTACCAAAGCAATGCCATCTATCCAGGCAATGATGTAGGACGTGCGTCAAAGGGCGCCGCGCTGACCCTGCTGGCCAAACTTTATCTGCGGCGCAAGGACTGGCAGAATGTGCTCTCCTATACCCAGCGGGTGATGGATCTGAAGGCGTATGATCTTTACCCCGACTATTTGGGATTGTTTACGGAGGCTAACAAATGGTGTGTAGAGAATATCTTTTCCGTGCTGGCGGATGCCAACACCAATGGGACGGAGCTGTTGAATCACTTCGGTCCTTTAAACAATCCTACCCCCGCCCTTCAGAATCGCTGGCAGTATTATGCCGTTGCCTGGGATTTTTACAACTCCTTCGATGCGGCGGATGACAGGAAGAAACTCTTTTATCCATACTATCTGGGCGTAGACAACCTGATCTATATGCAGGCTCCGACCCCGGGCGCCGCACCTCCTCCGGGATTCAGCTATATGGCCGATGTGGCTACGAAGAAGTATGCGGATTCATTGGGCTCGACGACATATTATGACGGACACAGCGTGGACATCCTCCGTTATGCGGATGTGCTGCTGAGCAGGGCCGAGGCATTGAATGAGATCAATGGTCCGAATGCGGAAGGCATCGGGCTGATCAACCAGGTGAAGGCCAGGAGCCATGCCAAGCAGCTGAACCTGGCCGACTACAATCAATCCACGTTACGGGATGCGATCTTACAGGAGCGTGGGTGGGAGTTCTTTTATGAAGGCAAGCGGAGGGCGGACCTGATACGGATGGGCAAATACGACGTCCTCGTCAATGCCTACCTGAACAGGATCGGTCAGCCTTCGAATATTACGATGCCGAAGAACACGTATTTCCCGTATCCGCAGGGGCAGGTCAACCTGGACCCGAACCTGGATAATTCGAACAGATAGAAAAATATGGTGACGCATAAGAAAATAATGATAGTGGCGGCGCTGGGGATCATGCTCTCCGGCTGTTCCGGGGGCGGCGGTTTGATCCGTGAGATAGGTATTGGTCTGCATGCCAATAACGAGCTGAAGATCGAGGTGGATGTCACTACCAATGCCGAGGCCAAAGTATTTGCGGAGTACTGGCCCGACAGCAATGCTGCGCAAAAATATGTTTCGTCGGTGTCCAATAGCGGACTGTATCATGCCCTTGTGCTTGGTAATATACTCCCCCTGACAGGCTATTCTTTTCGGGTGATCACTGAGAAGGGTGGAGTGCGAAGTGAAAGTAAGATCTACCCATTCCGGAGCAGGGCATTGCCCATGTGGTTGCAAGATCAGTTCAAATACAGCTGTACCCGGCCCGAACTGTTGCCGGATACATTCAAAGAGGGTTTTATGCTGATGAACAAACGGGAGGCGCCGGGGCTACTGTACATTGTCGACGTCCGAGGGCGGCTTCGGTGGTATCATATGGTGGATGGCACCGGTGTGAAAGTGGCGCATTTCACCGCGGACAGGACTATTATCTCCATATTGGGCAAGAGCGATGAGCCCACGAGCTATGGCAGCGAGATACTGGAGATCAATCTCTCAGGAGATACGCTGCTGCATTTCAAAAAAGGACAGGGCGATCTGCGGTATACCATTCATCATGAGGTGATCAAGAACAAGAGCGGGAATGTGGTGACCATCTATGAAGACCCCCGTATCATGGACCTGAGCCGGGTGGGAGGAGGCAAGGCCGACACCGTGAATGGCGACGGGATACTCGTGCTGGACAGAAATGGTAAGAAGGTATGGCAATGGTCTGTTTTTGATGTGAGCGATCCATTTGCGGACCCCGAGCTGTTAAAACACAAGAAGGACTGGATGCATGCCAACAGTCTCAGCTTCGACACCGACAGCAATTACCTGCTGTCATTTTATAATCTCGGGCAGGTGTGGAAGGTGGATGCGCACAGCGGCAGGGTCATGTGGAAGCTTGGCAAGGGAGGGACCCTGCATATGCCTGCTACGGATATCTTTTCTCAATCGCATGCCGTGCATATCGATGCCTCCGGCAGCCTGATGTTGTTTGACAATGGAGTGGAACGGAAGCAGTCGGGTGTGTTTGCCTACCGGATCGATACAACTGCGCGGTCTGCTACCGTGGATTGGCATATCAAGTTGCCTGCGGAGATATACAACGACCGGATGGGGAGCGCCTATATGATCAATGACTCGCTGGTGCTGTGCTGTTGTTCCAAGCGGCATATCACCGTGCTGGTGAATAAAAAGGGGCAGATCATCTGGACGCTGGATACCGCAATACCACCTTACCGGGTGGAGTTTATCCCGGCTGCGCAGGTGAGACCTTATATACTGGATTGATGTTGAGTCACGCATAAAAACGCAAGAAATGAAGCTGAGAGCAGTAATTATTTTGATGATGATCCTGGTTATGGCCTGGTGGGTGGCGCCTGGTTGCGAGCGTGCTGCAGGGAAGGACACAGCTAAGAATGCCGGCGGCGCGCCGAAGACGGCGATGGTGATCCCTGATACCGCTCAAATCCCAAAAGATAAGTTTGGCGAGGAGGTCCGCTATGGCAGGCAGCTGTTGCTGAATACAGCGTATTATATCGGTCCGGATGGAGTGGCCGGGCATTACCTGGGGAATAAGATGAATTGTACGAATTGTCACCAGGATGCCGGTACGAAGCCTTACTCTTTCAATTTGCTGGCTTCGCATGATAACTATCCCCAGTACCGGGCGAGGGAGGGGAAGATCCTCACGCTGGCTGAAAGAGTGAACAATTGCATTATGCATCCGCATAATGGCCGGCCCTTGCCATTGGACAGCCGGGAGATGGTGGCGATATTGTCGTATCTGAAGTGGATCAATGGCTTTGTTCAAAAAGGAAGCAATTTCGAAGGGAGGCAGAACCTGGTTGTCGGGCTGCCGGTGGCGGCGGCGAGTCCCGAGAGAGGGGAAAAGATATTTATGGAGAGCTGTGCGAGCTGTCATGGGAAGGATGGGGCAGGGCAGCTGAATGCAGAGAAGACGACCTATGTCTATCCTCCTTTGTGGGGGATGCAGGCTTACCAGCCCGGCTCCAGTATGCATCGTATTATAAAGATGGCGCGGTGGCTGAAGGCCAATATGCCGTATAACAAAGTGGCTTTAGGAAAGCCTTTTCTTACGGATGAGCAGGCGTTGGATGTGGCGGCATTTATCAATAATGATGCGATCCATCAGCGGCCCCGGCCAAAGTCTTTTGAATATCCCGAGGCGATGCTGAAGCCTATCGACTATGACCGGGGGCCTTTTTCGGATAGTTTTTCCGTGGCGCAGCATAAATATGGGCCTTTTCAGCCTATCATAGAATGGCGCAAGGCGAAGGGAATGCCGGTGGATTATTAGGCGGCCGGGGAAGTACGACTATGTTTTAAGGGCAGGGCAATTTGGTTTATTTTTTATCGAATTTTCGTACTCAGAGTACTAAAATTGGTGTTTTTTTAAACCAAAATATAGTACTCCCCGATAGGTATCCCCTCTGTTAAGCCATCAGTCTGAAGTTCAGACGGCATGATATGGGCAAAATAAAAGACTTTTTTGTCTTTTATGCCTTGCCGATCCTTACCTTTGCAGCATGGATATTAGTAGTATAGAGGACATTCGCCTGCTGGTCGATACCTTTTATGGAAGGGTCCGGAAGGACAAACTCATTGGTCCCATCTTTATAGGCGCTATACAGGACCGGTGGCCCGAGCATCTGGATAAGATGTACCGATTCTGGCAGACCGTGCTTATGGAAGAGCATACCTATTTCGGTAGCCCTTTCCCACCACATGCCCGGATGCCGTTGGAGAAGCAGCATTTCGACACCTGGCTCGCGCTGTGGCATGGCGCCGTGGATGAGCTCTTCGAGGGAACAAAAGCAAGTGAGGCAAAATGGCGGGCTTCGAGGATGGCAGAGATGTTTTTGTCGAAGATCCAGTACTACAGAGAGAATCCGTCTGCGAGGCCAATTCCCTAACTTTGCGGAAAAGGATAATATGGCCGCAAAAAAAGACTGGGCGGCAGCAATGCGCCCCCTTTTACGGAAGTACAAAGGGCAGAAGCATCCGTTGGAATACCATGACGTTTATCAATTGCTGGTGATGGTAGTCCTATCCGCCCGGAGTACGGATGTTCATATCAATGCTATAGCTCCGACTTTCTTTAGCGCGTATAAGGATATGCAGGCCTTGTCCGGGGCCGATGCTAAAGATCTGTTCCCTTACCTGAAAGGTGTGACCAATTTTGGGCACAAGGCAGAGTGGCTGGTAAAAATAGCTCAACAGCTAAAATCCAATAGCGCGATCCCGCTGGACATGGAGGGACTGACCGCCCTCCCGGGCATCGGTCGCAAGTCGGCCAATGTTATTCTGCGTGAGACCGGTCGGCCTGCGGAAGGGATCATGGTGGATCTGCATACCATACGGGTAGCGACAAGGCTGGGGATCACAAAGGATGAAGACCCTTCCAAGATAGAAGAGCGGATGATGAAAGTGTTGCCCCGGGAGGAGTGGGATGCGGGTATGGCCATGTCTTTCCTGGGGAGAGAGATCTGCCGGCCAAAACCATTGTGTGAGGTTTGTGTTATGAGGAATGAGTGTGCGTATTATAAGAAGAAATGAAGTACGCATAACCACTTATTTTTCCACAAAAGGGAAAATCCAGTCTTTTCCCTATACTGAATGAACCTACTCTTTCGTTTGCCATTTTTTGTATGCCTGGTTTAAACGCTGATATCCTCCCCAAAAAATGGTGGCTGGCCGTCGTTATGGTGGTGTTACTGGTGGCGTGTCATAAGCCATCCTCCCTTCCTCCGGACCATCCTGCCTATTTCGACAAGATATTCCACCGGCTGGACAGTATGAATCTTCCCCCGGATCAGGCATTTCAATTTGTAGACTCTGTTTATACCCACTTCCCTTCGCCAGGGGTCAACGACCGTCTGCGTCGGCTGGATTACAAAGGCCAATACTATTTCTATCGCGCGCATGATCTTGAGAATACCATGCGATGTATAGACAGCAGCCTGCTGCTTTTATCCGGACCGGAGGAACAAAGCCGATACCGCAGTCAATATGCCAAATGCCTGATCGACAAAGCCGAGACCTATCAGCTGGAGAACAATTATGAAAATGCCCTCTTTTATTATCGCAAAGGGTTGGAAGCAATCCGGGACCTTGGAGATAGCTGTACGATGGCCGAATATACCCAACGGGTAGCCATGGCCAGCTACCGGGCCGGACGTTTTTCCGAGGCCCGTCATCTTTTTGAGCTGGCGTTCCATCAGTTTGCCGCCTGCAGGCCTGCCTTCAAGTCCTTTGTGTATGGGCAATGCAACCTCGACAATATCGGGGAGAGCTATGCCGCCATGAAGAAATGGGACAGCGCCGCCTACTATTATGACAGTACCCTTTCCTACATCGGCAGGGAATGCGCACCTTTTATGAGCGACTCCGGACATCGTGCGTATATCGAGACTGCCAGGGCTGTTGTCTACGGCAACCAGGGCGACTGTTCGCTTCACCGGCAGGATACCGCTACGGCCTGGCTACTTTATCAAAAGAGCATCCTCCTAAATATGCGGCCGCTCCACGACTCCGGTAATGCGCTCACCGTGCTGGTGAAATCGGTGCGTCTCCACCTGGCGCAGGGACAGCTTCGCGAGGCGGGTACAGTCCTTCGGAATGTTCGCACGATGCTCGATCGCAGACCCGATGCCGATATGGACCTGGACTGGCGAAAGCTGCACGCAGAATGGCTTGCGAGATCGGGTGACATTTCCGGGGCGTGGCAGTCATTACATGCTTTGACGGATCTGAAAGACTCTCTTTATTCTGCCAGAGCTTTTGCGTCGACCGTCGATGTGCCGGATGCGCTGGTGCACCTGGAAGACAAAAACACCATTCACGTATTACAACAACGCGACCAGGAAAAGACGGCTTACCTGACGCTGGCCTTGCTCATCGTTCTCATGCTGGTGATCATTGCGCTGCTGATCCGACGTGGCGCGCGAAGGTCGAATGCCCATATCCTGCAATTGAACGCGCTCAATAAGGCGTTGCGTGCCGAGAACAGGCAAACGCAGACGGCGATAAAAGCATTGAACGAGGATCAGGCCATGTATCTGCGGAGCCTCAAGACCATTGCTCATGATCTCCGCAATCCGGTGGGAGCGATATCTTCCGCCGTAAGCCTGCTGCAGCAACACCAGGAATTTGACCAACAGTCGAAGACCATGCTGAACCTGATCCGGCAATCCGCAGATAGTTCCCTTCACCTGGTCAGCGGGATCATGCAGCTGGACCTGCCCATGGGCAGCTTAAAGATGGAGCCTGTGGAACTGGAGAAATTGTTGGAGAGCTGTTGTGCCACACTACAATTCCGTGCGGGAGAGAAGAAGCAAACGATCCGCCTGGAGGCAGAGCCTATCACCCTTCCTGCGGATCATGACAAGCTTTGGCGTGTCATCATCAATTTATTAGACAATGCCATCAAGTTCAGTCCCGTTGGGGCGGACATCGACATAAAGCTGTACCGGCGGGAAAACAAGGCGATCATCACCGTCAGCGACAAGGGGATCGGTATTCCCAAAGACATGGAGGGGAAGCTGTTCTCCGTGGACGCCGGCGTAAAGCGATCGGGTACGGCAGGCGAAGCTTCGTTTGGCCTGGGGCTTGCCATCGTGAGCCAGATCATAAGGGTCCATGGCGGGAACATATCCGTAATGAGCGAGGAACATCAAGGGACTACTTTTCGTATCGAACTACAGGCGCCGGCGGCATAAATTTCCTTAAATTATTGATAGTAAATGTTTTGAGTGATTTTTATGAATTAATAAAAAATCTCAAAATTGTAGTTACATTACTACACTCTGCTCGTACTAATATTAGAGAACAGCAAAAAGCATAAGCACTACTTACCACATATAACCCTACACGCGGCCCCTGTTTATCTTATTTGAACGCTTGCGACAGGTTGTTTTAATTAAGGGTCAGGTCATCTGCAGCCTCTGAAGGCCAGATGGCCTTTTTTATTTCGGCGGAGTCAATAAGAAAAAATAGTAAGTTTAGCCTCATGACCAAAACCTCCAACATGAGAATATTTATCGCCAGCGTCTGCATTTTCCTTTTTTACCATTTTTCATCTGCTCAAACCTCTGGAAGCCCTTCCCGCCCTGTAAAGGCCATCATTGCAGGCCGGTTGATCGATCCCCTGGCGGGGAAGGTCCTGGAACATGTCACGATCCTCATCGACCACGACACCGTCAGCAGGATAGGGAAGGATATACCGGCGCCCGATTCTGCCCAGGTCATCGATCTCAGCGCGTATACTGTGCTCCCGGGTCTTATCGATTGCCATACCCATGTCACCGGGCAGCCCAGCGGGGACTATTATGCCGATATCTTTCGGAAGATGCCTGTGGATGATGCCGTGATGGCGCCTACCTATGCCTTGCGTACACTCGTGGCAGGATTTACCAGCTGCAGGGATGTGGGAGCCCGTGGACTCGTGGATGTAGCGTTGCGGAATGCGATCAATCGGGGGGATATACCCGGCCCTCGCATGTTTGTAGCCACACTATTTATTGGGAGCACCGGCAGCCATGGGGACCTGAACGGTTTTTCACCTTATCTGTCCTGGACCGATGGCCCCAAGGAACTGAGCGGGGTTGCCAATGGGGTAGAGGGAGTACGTCAGCAGGTGCGATTCAATGTAAAGTATGGGGCGGATGTGATCAAATTTGGCGCCAGTGCGGGTGTTCTCACCGAGGAGGAATCTGTCGGCGCCCCGCAATATACACAGGAAGAGATGAATGCCATCGTCGACGAGGCGCGTCTTTGGGGACGTAAGGCCTGTGCGCATGCGCATGGGACGGTGGCCATCAAGATGGCTGTCAAGGCAGGCGTAGCGTCTATCGAACATGGCAGCATGCTGGATGATGAAGCTATCCGTTTGATGAAGGAGAGGGGAACTTACCTGGTAGCGGATATTTACAATGACGACTATATCCTCAGTGAATATGCGCGGCTCGGATTTCCGCAAAAGATCATCGACAAGGAGCGGCAGGTGGGACGGGTGCAACGGGAAAGTTTTCGCAAGGCTGCGCTGGCCGGGGTTAAAATAGCTTTTGGCACCGATGCCGGCGTCTATCCCCACGGGTGGAATGCACGGCAATTCTTTTATATGGAAAAATTCGGGCTCACGCCCATGCAGGCGATACAGGCTGCCACGTCGAATGCCGCCGACCTCATCGGCAATACGCGTATTGGAAGTATCCGGGTTGGAGGCTTTGCGGATATCATTGCCGTAAAGGAAGATCCTTTAAAAGATATCAAGGCGCTGGAGAAGGTGGATTTTGTCATGAAAGGGGGCGAGGTGTATAAGAAATAAGGAGCGCTCCTTGGTTATTTAAAATTTCGGCCGCTGGGGAACATCTCATCGGACGGCGACAGCAGTCCCAACAGTGGATTCAGGTTATGACAACGCTGCACGATGACATGTATCACCTCTCCTTCTATCTGTAAGTTACCCTCCACCATCAGCAGCTTTGCACCTAATATCTGTTTGCGATACTGCTCGAACAGGTCCCTCCATACCACCAGGTTGAAAGTACCCGTCTCGTCCTCCAGCGTGATAAAGCAGATCCCGCTGGCCGTGCCTGGCCGCTGCCGTACCAGCACAAGGCCTGCTGCTTTGATAAATTGGCCGTTGTGAAGTCTGCCGTGTTCCGCGGCGGTGGAAACTCCCAGCGCGCGGAGGTTGTCCCGGACAAAGCTCACGGGGTGCGCCTTTAACGATAAGGACATCGAAGCATAGTCCTGTATCACATGCTCTGCATCTGTCATGACAGGCAGCGATACTTTTTCATCCTGGTCTTCGAACAAGGTAAGTGCGCGACCTTCGAAGACCGGGGCCTTGCCTTTGAGCGTTTTTACGAATTGTTCTTTTTGCAGCGCCGCCACCTGCCACATGGCTTCCCGTCTGTCGATGCCTATGGACCGGAATGCATCCGCATCCGCGAGCTTTTCCAATGCCGTCTGCGACAATCCCGCCTCCTGTAAGGCCCGGATGCTGGTATATGGTTTCAGACGCCGTGCCAGCAGCAAGAGCATATTCTCCTGTTGTAATCCATCCACTTGCCGGAAACCAAGCCGCACGGCACGGTATTTTCCTTCCTGCTCCTCTATTGTATTATCCCACTCCGAGTGGTTGACATCCACCGGTCGACAATGCACTCCATGATTTTGCGCGCAAATGATCAATTGCGCCGGTGCATAAAAGCCCATCGGCTGGCTGTTCAGCAATGCACAAAGAAAGATATCCGGGTAGTACCACTTGATCCAGGCTGATATATAGACCAGCAAGGCAAAGCTCACCGCATGGCTTTCGGGGAAGCCATAGCTCCCAAATCCCTCCAGCTGCCGGAACACGCGTTGCGCATATTCCTCCGAATAGCCATTGCCCACCATGCCGTTGATGAGCTTGTCGCGAAATGCGGATATCAGTCCCTGCGCCTTAAATGTCGCCATGCTTCGCCGCAGCTCATCCGCCTCGGACGGTGTAAAACCCGCCGCTACGATCGCGATCTTCATGGCCTGTTCCTGGAACAGCGGCACCCCCAGCGTACGACCCAGTATATCTTCCAGCTCTTTTGAAGGAAATACCACTGGTTCCAGTTTGTTGCGCCGCCGCAGATAGGGATGCACCATATCTCCCTGTATGGGGCCTGGCCGCACGATCGCCACTTCGATCACCAGGTCGTAAAAGTTTTCCGGGCGCAGACGGGGCAGCATCGACTGTTGTGCCCGACTCTCGATCTGGAATACGCCGATGGTGTCGGCATGCGAACACATCTCATAAATGGCCGGATCGTCCTGTGGGATATTCGCCAGCGTGAGATCCAGTCCGTAGTGCTGTTTGGCCAGGTCAAAGGCCCGTCGCACCGCGCTCAGCATCCCCAGCGCCAGCACATCTATTTTGAGAAAGCCCAGGACATCGATATCGTCCTTGTTCCACTCGATGTTTGTCCGGTCTTCCATCCGCGCATTCAGTATGGGGCATAGGTCACTCAGCTGTCCGCGGGTGATGACAAAACCACCCGTATGCTGGCCCAGCTGCCGCGGGAAACCTATATATTGCGACGTCAGCTCCAGGACCTTTTCCAGGTGTGTCCTGTTGCCCCGGAAGCCCTGTGCCTGTACCAGTTCAGGATCCAGCATTTCATCAAATTCATGGATCGACTTCGAGAGCCGGTCGACCGCATCAACGGATAATCCCATCGCACGTCCCACATCGCGGATAGCGCCCTTGGCGTGGACCTGTGTCACTGTTGCTACGATGCCTGCCCTGTCACGGCCATATTTCTGGTAGATGTACTGGATCACCTCCTCCCGTCGCTCATGTTCAAAATCCACATCGATGTCCGGCGGCTCGTTCCTTGCCGCGGAGAGGAATCGTTCGAACAAGAGGTCGAATTTTGTCGGGTCCACCGATGTGATCCCCAGACAATAGCATATCGTCGAGTTGGCCGCCGAACCACGCCCCTGGCAAAGAATGCCGTGCGCCCGCGCATACCGGACCACATCGTACACCGTAAGAAAATAGGCCGGGTAGTTCATCCGTTGGATAAAGTCGAGCTCATACCGGATATTTGTTTGGATCATTTCCGGGATCGTATCTCCGAACATTTGCCGCGCTCCTTCCCAGGCGAGAAAGGTCAGCTCTTCCATTGGCGTACGTCCCTCCCGCGTGATCTCCTCGGGATAAACATATTGCAAACTGTCCAGCGAAAACTGGCAGGCCTCTGCGATCTCCTGCGTTCGCCGGATCGCGCCGGGATATTGCCGGAACAGCCGCTGCATCTCCGCTGCCGGCTTCATGTATCGTTCCGCATTTGGATGCAACCTATAACCTGCATCGTAGATAGTACATCTCTCCCTGATACAGGTCAGCACGTCCTGCAACTGTCTACGCATAGGGTGATGATAGTGCACATCGTTGGTCGCCACCATTGGCATCTGTAAGCTTTTGGAAAGCTCATACAATCTGAATAACTGTTTTGCATCGTCACCCCGATAATAGCGACAACCGGCCAGGTAGCAGCTGTTGGCAAAGGCATCCCGGTATTCCCGAAGGGTGCTATGAAAAGAAGGTTCGAAGTCAAAAAGATCGTTCAACGTGTCGGGTGGAATGACGATAAACTGCATGCCTTTCGCATGGGCGTAGGCGTCAACTTTGTACAGATGACATTCTCCCTTTTCCGCCCGGCGATTGCCCAGCGTCAGTAGCGCGGACAGCCGGCTGTATGCATCCTTGTCCGTCGGCAGGGCCAGCAGGCTCGGGCCGTCCAGCAGGTCCAGCCGGGCTCCGGGGAGGAGACGAATATTACCCAGCTTTTTTGCCCGGCTATGCGCCCGCACGATGCCAGCGAGCGTATTCCGGTCCGTGATCGCCATGGCCTTATGTCCCATTGCCACGGCCTGGTCCACCATCTCCTCCGGGTGCGAAGCTCCCCGCAAGAAACTGAAATTGCTCGTCACCTGTAGGTCTGTGTAATGCATGTGGTCCATAGTTTAGGCAAAATAGCCGTGAAGGAACCATTGATGTGGCCCTGTGCCCTTATAATGCCCGCTGCGGAAGATCCAGTACCGGACTCCGCTCTCGTCCTCTACCATATAATAATCCCGGTGCTGTCCCATAGCGATCCACCATTCCTGCTCGATCCGTTCCGGCCCTTCCGCCCGGATGATCTTATGCAGGCCGCCCCGATGCCGGAACAGCATGGGCGGATAGTCGGGTATCGGCGCCGTCACTTCGATGGGTTCCGGATGAGCAAGCAGGTAAACAGGCCTGGGTCTTGTCACCGACCAGCGGTCCAATGCTATTTCGTCCAACGAGTCCGTTGCGGTGATGGCCCGTTCCGGCCAATAGTGTTCCGACGGTGTATAACGATGTACTCTATCCGCCCCCATTTTATTGCTCACCCGATCGATCAACTCCGGGAGATTCTTGTCGAGCCACCCGCCGGCACCCTCCCAGATGGTGGTTTGTGAAGGTCCGGTATCCTCTGTCTTTGGCGCCTCCAGGGTAAAGACCTCGATCCCCAGACCGGGCTCCAGTGTTGGGATCTTTTCTTCAAACAGTTTAAAAAGATGTGCGATATTATGTGTGGCCCGATGTGTCCCAATGGCTGCCTGTATCATCTGGCCATCCACGCGGTGTCCTTTGAATATAGCGGTCCGCAACCCCTTGCCATCGTGCTGCATCCGGCTGCAAAGCGTGTCCAGTAATTTCGTCAGTGCGATCTCGATGCCTCCTGCCGTACAGATGGGCTCCAGACAGGGCAGGCGCTCCATATAAACTGCCGGCGGAATGACAGACTCGATGAGTTCGTCGGCACGGCCAAAAGCCTGATCCAGGCGTAACAGCAATTCATTGCCGAACCGCGTACGTAATGACTGCCGTGCCATTCCTGCAATGCGGTGTATCCTGTCCAGGCCCAGCTTTTGCAATCTGCCGGCGATCAATGGATCGATCCGGAGGGCTGCCGGTGGCAGACCAAGCAATGCATCCGCCTGTTCACCCGGCTCGATTATCGGTGTCACACGTCCGTATCGCGCTATCGCCCAGGCTGCACCTACCGTGTCTGCGATAGCACCTCGTACATCATAACCCTTGTTTCTCAGTGTATGTACAATTTGTTGGAGATAGACCTTTTCTCCGCCCCATAGATGAGGGCAGCCGCTTATGTCCAGGAGCAATCCGTTCGGAGCGTCGATGGCGACAATGGGAGTATAGCGAATGCACCAAAGCGCCAGTTGCCGGAGCAGCTTTGAAGTCAACCCCTCCTTATCATCCAATACTTCCAGGGTAGGTACCAGTACCCGCGCATCTGCCACCGCCATACCAGTTTGTATGCCTTCCTCCATGGCTAATGCGCTTGCTGCCGTGATCACCATTCGTCCGTGGTCAGGAAGTGCCAGTACAAAAGGCTGGTGGAGTAAGGCAGGCCGGCGGATGGACACATAGTCCGTCGTCAGACGACGGAACCACAGCGAGAGAAAGCGTTTACCCATTGACGCTACCCCGTCAGCTTTTGCAAGACCTTTTCCTGCACGCTGGCTTTTGCTGTCTCGAAGTGGAACCGGCCTGCCTGCCATCCCACCTCCCAACTACCCGGATGTCCGTTCCGGATGCGGCTTAATTGTATATTCCATCGGGGAAAACCTACTCCCGGCATGTCTGGCCCGATCAGACCCGGAAGATGTGTCACATGCCAGCGGGCGACCGCTGCGTTGGGATAAAGCTGTCGTGGCTGCTGCCGGATGACCAAACCTGTGACGCGGCTTTGTTCCACCGCCAGTTGATATCTTCGTGAGACAGTCATACCCAACTCACGCAGTTCGCCTACCACGGCTGCCAGCCTTTCGCATTTCAGCGCTTCTTCCATTACCCATAGCACTTCTTTTTCGGTGCGCATATCCATAAAGATCACCCTGTCCGGCGCCACCCCGAAGATCTTTAGACCCGGAGGGTAAACCTTCCGGCCTGCGCTGACCCAGACACAAACGCCACCCAGCTGCATAAGTCCGGAGATAAGTCCCGCAGTGAATCCTGCTGTCGCCGCCTCATCCGGTGGTCTCGGACAGATAAATTCGTGAATAGCGCCTATTGGGAAGGTTTTATTGGGAAAGGCTGTATTTATGGGTCCCATATCCAGCTCCACCTGTCCCGGGGCCGGAGGCCTGGAACCTTGCAACTGTAAAATTTCGCGCTGCAGGCGGTGAATGATATCCTGTTGGACAGACATGGCGACAAATTGAAATTTCCGTTGGATCGCTGATTTTGCTACACAATATTACTAAATTTATTAGTAATATATAAAATTATTCGGGCAGTTTCATGGAGATTATCCTTCTATCGTACAAGTAAGACATCGCCGGAGATCGTCTTGCTTCGCCCCAGGATATCGACATAGCTGATATACCATACATAGGCGCCAGTGGGCTGCATCACGCCCTGGAAGCGCCCATCCCAGCCTTTGACGGGATCGGACGTGTCGCATACACGCATGCCCCATCGGTTGAAGACAACCATATGGAAGCTTTTTAGCAGCGCAGGGTATTTGACATGGAACAGGTCGTTGTTGCCGTCTCCATTGGGCGTAAAGGCCCCGGGCATAAGTAGCTGCAGGGTTTCGACAACTTTGATGGGTACGGCAGTTGGTCCATTGGTGCACGATCCGATAGTGGTGGTGATATATACTGTGGTGTCGTTTTGCAGCGGCCCCGTCCTAAAATTGCCGCTTTGATCCTGCTGCACCGCACCGGCCGAAGTATCGGAGGTCGGATAAAGTCTGTAAGTAGCATTCACAGGATCCCGGATGACGAGAATGGCCACCGAATCTTTCAAAGTAATGATCGTTCCATAGCTGGCCTCGCGTGGCAGAACGGTAGAGTCTGTGAGGGTAAAAATGCGGCTGGTGTCGATACATTGGTTGGCATCCTGAATGATCAAATAATAATTACCTGGCCCAACGTCATGCAGATCTTTTTCTGTACCCACGGACTGATTGTTCGCATCCTTCCAGGTGTAAGAAAAGGGGCCTGATCCGCTGATGTTCAATTGAGCAATAGAGCCTACTCCCTGGGTACAGATATCCGGCTGTACTTTGGCCTGGCCATAGTCCACCTTCGCCGCAGGTTCGTTAACCACTGTCTCTTTTGCTACAAATTGAGTACACCCATTGGCATCCGTAGCAAAGCAGCTATAGACCCCGGCGGGGAGGTTCGATTCGGTGAGACCTGTCGTGCTAAGTGGAGCTCCATTGCCGTCCGTCCATGAAAAAGTGAAACTGCCATCGTTAGGTGAAAAACCTTCGATCTGCACCTGGCCATTGCTTTTTTGGCAGCTTTCATCGATGGGGGTAGCGCTGGTAAAGTTGAATGGGACTAAGGCTTCGGCTATATGGAAGCTATGTGTATGCCCCGTGCAGCCTGCTGCACTTTTGGTAAATAGTTGATAATACCCGGCCGGCACCTGACTCAGGGGCAGGCTGGTTGAAACGACAGCGCCTGTCAGGGAGTCCACCCAGGAATAGCTATAACCGTTGACGACTGTAATGCCACTGATCGAGCCCGTTGGATGATTGCAATGGCTGGGATCGATGACCCTGGCTGTCGTGTCGATGGAGATGATCCCTGCGGACGGAACAGCTATCGCTGGAGTAGTGATCGTGTCGCAGGCCGAAGCATCTTTGAATTGAAGGCGGTAGCTCCCTGCAGGTACATTCGGGAGGTCTGCGGCATTCCCGACAAGATGACCCAGCGAGTCGAGCCAGCCATAGTAGGCGCTGCCGCTGACATTGCTGAACTGGATCCGGGAAATGCTGCCGTTGGCCGAACCGCAGGTTGCAGGCTGTACCTGGGCGCCGCTGAGGTCCAGGGCAGGTCCACTCTGATTCACGAGGGCGTAAAAACCGGTGGAGTCGCCGCAATTGGTCACGGTGTCGAGCGCCACGAGCCGGTATTGACCGGCTCCCGCACTGGCGAGGTTCAGCTGGCTGGATACCGTATTGCCGGCGGCGTCTTTCCAGGATATCCGCACGTCCTGCGTGTTGGACAATTGTATATTGGAGATGGAGCCGTTGAATTTGCCGCAGCTTGGGTTTTGGAGCGATATGCCGGAAGCGTCAAGGTGGAATTCAATGTCGGTGAGGTCATATCGGACGTAGGCGCTGCGACAGGATTTGCCCAGCCAGGCATCAAAAAAATATATTCCCGGCATCGCGCTGTCGAGGTCGAGTTTGGTCGAATAGATGGAGTCGGTCCATACACCTGCCACCTGACGCATCAGATGCCATTTGACATTGTCTCCTCCCGTGATGTGCATCCCTCTGATATAGCCGGTCTTTTTGCCACAGGTAGGTTGCTTCACCACGACACTGCTATTGTCCACAAAAGGTTGGGAGAATTCGGAGGTCTGCCCGGTCATGGAAGTGGTGGAGGTGGCGACGACGGGGGAATTGAAAACCCCTGTATATTTCCAGCTGCTATCGGCATTGGCCATAGTAAATCCTAAATATTGTTTTCCTTCGCACGCATCGCAATCGTCGTCCAGATAGACATCGATGCGCGTACCGGGGGTAGCCATGCCCCGGACAAAATTGGCGGCGGTGGAGTCGATCCGGACGAAGGCCAACTGGTCGTAGTAATAGCCGAAATCATCATCCCGGATGCCTGAACTGTGATAGCTGTTGCAGAGGGTTATATTGTTGCGGATGGTTGGATGAGAAAATTGATCATAGCGGATACTACCCTCATAGGTGTTATCCTTAAAATAATAAATGGTGTCGGTATAAGTATTCGAGATGATATTTTGCTGTGAAGGGAGGTCTCCGCCGATGAGGCCCCCGCCACCACACTGGCTGATGGTGATGCCAAAAGAATACAGGTTGTTGACTTTGATGTTGAAAATAGTATTACCCTGGATAGTAAAGGGCTGCCCCAGGCTATTTAAATAAAGATACCCTTGCAGTACATTATTCGTCACCCGGGCCACATAGTCGTTGCCCCCGAAAATATCCAGAAAAATAGGAATTTGCGGATTGGCGGCGTCGAGCGTCCCATCAGTACGGGTACCAAATTTATTGTTGCTGATGGTCAGCTGCCCGTTACCGGAATAGCGATAGGTTTGCACCATGATATTGATCGTCGTAACGGAGTACCCAGGATCAGGGTTGCCGGAAACGATGGTATTTCCCTGAGCAGGGTCGCTACCGCCAATGGTAATATCCGAGGTGTTGATAAGGTAGAGGCAATTATAGACCAGGGAGAGGGTCGCGCTCCCGTATCGATTGCTGAATCCTCCGGCCATGTCCAGGCCGATGACATTGGATTGGATCACTACTTGCCGGCTGGTGTCCCCGGTGACATAGAATCCATAGCCGCCTGTAGCACTGTGTATGGAATAATTGCAACCCAGTACATAATTGCCGGCTCCCGGCTGGCCGATCTGCAGGTTATGACAACGGACATAGGAAATGCCATAGACGAAGACGCCGTTACTCCCCGTATTCGCCGTGGATATCATTGCTAACCCGTATATACCCACGTCGGTGCAATCATAAACCCGGAGGAAATCGAAGTTTGTGGTAGTAGTGCCCAGGAACAGCAGGATTTGTGCCTGACTGGGACCGACGGGACTGCCGCCCTGGGAAATGCCGTTGATCGCCATATTGGATGTCAATGGCGGCAAAGGTGATAAAAGGGTGATCGTTCTACCGGCCTGACTGTTATCTGGAAGGGCGAAAATGATGGAGTCGCGGGTGGATGTGCCATTGGCCGATGCCTGATTGATCGCGTCTCGCAGAGAACCAGGCCCGTTATCGGCATTTGTAGAGACGATGAGGATTGCCGGAAAGACGGCCGGGGATAGGATCAGGCAGCATGTAACAAGGAGCCACCGGATGAGCGTGGTCTGATCGCAGGGGGAGCTGGGTCTCGGCATATCACGGTATGGCTATACGAGACAAAAAGGACTCAGGGCTTTTTAGGAATTCATCCTTACACTCTTTTGAGCAAAACCCGTATAATTTGCCTTTATATTCTGTGGTATCTCCCACGCCTTCCGATAAGGCTGCCCCGCATTTAGGGTCTTTTGGGTAGTCGAACTTCAGGTTTTTCAGATTTTCGGCAACTTTCGTCGCACTGTTGATCGTGGGTGAAGCATTGGCCTTGGGCATCGAGGTTTCTCCCGATGAGCAGGCCTGGCAGGCTGCCATAACTATGATGCCGGCTATGTAGAGTAATTTTCGCATAAAACAAGCTTTAAACCATGAAATTACGGCAGATCGGGTGATAATTAAAACCGGTCATGGATCAATCTTTTAAATTCCCCTGCATCCAGGCGACTTTTTGTTCAGACTGATGTTCCTGCCCTATGATCGCCCGATAGAGTTCCGGACGGCGGGCTTGGATGTACCGGTAGCCACCAGCCAGCTGTAGCTTTTCCGGGGTCATCGTGGCGGTCACCAATTGATCTCCCAATTCAGTGCATTCAGAAAGGATATCCCCAAAGGGATCAATGATCATGGATCGTCCGTTCCTTACCTGGTCATCGTCCATACCGATGGGGTTTGAAAAGACACAATAGATACCATTATCATGTGCTCTTGCAGGGAGCCATTTCATTAGCCATTCCCGCCCTTTCATTCCTTCAAATTCCAGGCGAAGGGATGTGGGGTCAGCCTCTCTGTTCTCCCACAAAGATGGATCCACAAAACCCGCTCCCGGCCGGGGCGAGGGGGTACACATGGTGGAATGCGGCATAAACAGGATCTCGGCGCCCAATAACCGTGTCGCCCTTACATGCTCGATGATGTTGTTGTCATAACATATCAAAATGCCGCATTTCCAGCCGAAGAGGTCGAATACACAATACTCACTGCCAGGAGTAATATGGGGATTGATGAAAGGGTGAAGCTTTCTGAATTTAGCCACAACCCCATTTTTAGCCACGCAGACATAAGCTTTATAGAGGCGGTCTTTTTGGTCTTTTTCAAAGAGGCCGGCAAGAATAGCGACCCCGTACTTTTCAGAAATAGCTGCCAGCCTCCTTATAGAGGGGCCTTCCGGGATCCGTTCGGCCAGATCAAGCATTTGTTCTTTGGAGAGTTTGCGGGCAAAGGTATATCCGGTGATCGAACATTCATGGAATGCAATGGCCTTTGCGCCAAGCGCAGCGGCGTTTGCCGTCATGCGTTCAATCGTGTTGAGATTATAGGCTTTGTCGCCGCTGCGATGTTCGAATTGAGCAGTTGCAATTATGATTTTTTCCATATGCCAAAGTTGCGGAAAGCCGATGAAATGAAATTGTACAAATGCGACAGGTCATTTCCCGGGACTACAGTTGAAGGAAGTTGACCGCCAGCGGCGTGGAATTTCTGATATATTGAGTTGGGGTAAGTCCCGTGATCTTTCTGAAATCCCGAATAAGATGAGCCTGGTCATAATATCCGCTGTCATATGCAAATCCTGTAAGGTTGTATTTTTTATCGCTTTGTAAAAGTTTGATAAAGGCATGGACCCGGACAATGTTACATAAATGTTTGGGACTAATTCCGACTGCGGAAATGAATTTGCGTTCAAGTTGCCGGGGCTGGCAACCAATAATATCGGTGAGGTGATGAATGGGGATCACCCCCTTGTGTCTTTGAATAAGATCAAGGGCAATAGCAACCATTGGGTCGCCCGTTGACGGATGACTGTCCGCCATCTTCCGGACAAAATCCTCCATAAGGTTTATTTTTTCGCTTAATTTTCCAGAGGCCCTCATATCCCTTTGGAAGATAGCGCCGGCATCCCCAAAAAGCCCGGCAAGAGGAATGACCTTATTATTTAGTTCGCTGGCAGGTATGTTAAGAATACGAGCGAGCCCGTGAGAATGAAATACAATAATCGACAACTGGGCGGGGCCTTGACAGTAAACTTCTTTGAATTCCGTTATCTGTCCGTAAAGAAAGGCTTCAGGAAGGGGCTTGGAGTCCAGAACAAGATTGGGATAGGAATTGAGAACGATCCCGGTATTACCATCGGAAAACAGACGAAGCTTCAGGGTAGAAGCTTTCGTTATGTTTAGGAAAAGATAATGCCTGACAAAGGCAGACAGTTCTATGGATGGAGATACCTGCATTCGATGCAAAGCTATCGATTCAGGAAAAAAAAACCCGCTATGACAGCGGGCTTTGAAGAAATGAGATAAAAGCCTGGTTATAAGGCTTTGATCCTGATGTTTTTATAATATGCTTTATTGCCATGATCCTGCAACGCAAGGAATCCGGTCCTGGCCAGGCCATAGTCGGGATAGTCCTTCCATTTGCCCTTGGCTTTCTTATTGTTCCAATCCTTATCCCATGCGGTGAATTCAACGATCTTCTTTCCGTTGAGCCAATGCTCCACATGCCCGTGGTTGAAAACAATTTTACTTGAGTTCCATTGACCCACCTGCGCTAATTTCTTATTCGCATTGGCGGGATGCATCGCATAGTCTGCTCCGGCTTTTTGCCATTCCTCCAGTTTCTCCGGGAAGGTGACATCATCGATGATCTGGTACTCAGGGCCTGTTTGATAGGGGCTATGATACTTTTTATCTTCCACTACATGGTACATCACACCGCTGTTACTGCCTTTGTCCACTTTCCAGTCCCACTCTAAAATAAAGTTCTCATACTGGCCATCCGAAACCAGGTCTCCGCCGGCTGCATCGGGGGCTGCCCCAAGGCAAACCAGGGCTCCGTCGATGACTGTCCAGTTCTTTACCGGGGCGGCGCCTTTGTTAAAGCCGTGCCAGCCTTTCAGTGTTTTGCCATCAAAAAGTTTGATCCATTTCCCTTTCTCCTGCGCAGGCGAATGGGTACACAAAAGACATAATGCAATCGTTGCAAGTGCTAAAATTGATTTTTTCATTGTTGGTGTCTGGTTTATGTTTCTACATTTGCTCATTCACGTCAGGCTTTTTTCATGGCTTCGGGATCCCAGGTCATCGGTCTTTTTTCACGGTAGCTGTCATTACAAAGCAGGGCAGGTGCTGCGGCACGGTATCCGAACACAGCGTCTTCCACTACCTTTCCATTGTTGCGAATGGCAGAAAAGAAGTTGAACATATGGTCGTATGGCCCGCCTTTGTAGCCTTCTTCAGCTTTGTAAGTAATGGAGCTGGGCGGCAGGATCTGCTTTCTCATTTCATTTTGCTTACCCTTTGTTTTCAGGAAAGGGTCCTCCTCATGCGCCGTGTTCTTTTTTAAGACCACGTCGTCCCAGGTCACATCCATCGCCCCTTCGCTGCCTACCAGTTTTAAATAGGTTGTGCCGCTGGTGCCGTCTACGAAATTGCAACGCAACGACAGGTTGAACGCGGGGTGCACCATGGTTTTGGGGTAATCAAAAGAGCCGAGCAGCACGTCCGGCACTTCCCGTCCGTCGTTCCAGAAACGCAATCCTCCTGTTGAGTATATACGGTCAGGGCCCAGAGAGTTCGTAATAAAATGCAGGCTGGAGAAAAGATGTACAAACAGGTCCCCCGCCATGCCCGTGCCATAGTCGGTATAGTTACGCCAACGGAAAAATCGTTTGCTATCGAACGGCCTTTTCACCGTATTGCTTATATAGGTGTCCCAGTCCACGGTTTGCTCCGATGCGTCTTCCGGTATGGGGTATTGCCAGACGGAAACAGGATCGCGGCGTGCCCAAAAACCCTCGGCATAGTTAAGTTCACCGATGGCGCCCTCTTTGAGCAATTGTTTTGCCTTTTCATTACCCAGAGAAGAAACTCCCTGGCTGCCCACCTGGAATATCTTTCCTGAGCTCTTTTGTGCTGCAATAACGGCAGGCCCTTCTTCCACCGAATGAACCATTGGCTTCTCGCAATAGACATGTTTGCCGGCATTCAGCGCATCGATGGAGATTTGCTTGTGCCAATGATCGGGCGTCGCAACGATGACCGCATCGATGTCCTTCCGGCTAAGAATGTCTTTATAATGTTTTGTGGTAAAAATATCATTGCCCCAGTTCTTTTTGGCCGTTTCCAGTCTGCCTGTATACAGGTCACATACCGCGACCAGTTTTATGCCCGGGACCTGCAAAGCGGTGTTGGTGTCGTTCGTACCCATGCCGCCTGCGCCGATCAGGGCGATCTGTAGATTGTCGTTGGAGGAAAGCCGTTGCTGTTTGTCAAGACGGATAACATATGTACCGCTATTGCTGCCCGCAAAAGCTTCCGCATATTTCCCGGCAGCTAAAGCTCCGGAAGACAGGCCGAGCATCTTCAGAAATTTCCTGCGGGAAGAGTAATCATTGTTCATGGCGACTTTTTTTGAAATCCAGTGAGAGTAGATTATTTTCTTTTCTTACTAAACAAACCTAATAATTTTTTTAGTTTCTAAAACTAGTTAAATAAAAAAATATAATAATTACTTAACTTCAATAAAATATTCATATTATTAATTTTCTCTTTAGCTATTTTTTAACTAAAGGCGATATATGCCAAAGCAAGATCCGGCAGTACAGCATCCATTGGATGGGCTAAAAATGGAAGGGAAGACAGGGGTTAATAAAATCCAGCTATTGAAGTATTTATTTCGGTCGGAGAAAGCATCTACGCCCGAGATCTGCAAGGACATAGGGTTGAGTATGCCCACCGTATTGAAATTATTGTCCGAATTGACGGATGCCGGCTGGATTGAAAAAAAAGGGCCCGGGATTTCGTTTGGCGGCAGGAGGCCCGATCTGGTGGGGTTGGTGGCGAAATCATTTTTTGTTCTTTGTATCGATATCGAATTGTTTATGGCTCATATTGCCGTTTTTGACAATACGCTGAGCCTACAGGGGAATAAGGTCTCTATTCCCTATATACTTCCTAAGAACAGGAAAGACCTGGATAGTGTTCTTGCGTACGCGCAAAAATTGATCGCTTCGGCAAATATACCCGCGAATAAATTAATTGGCGTATGCATAAGCCTTCCCGGTCTGGTCAACACGGATACAGGAGAGAGTTTTAGTTATCTGATCGACAATAATGACCAAAGGACGTTGGCAGAGTATTGCAGGGCTTTTTTCGATGTGCCCGTGTGCATTCAGAATGATGTAAAAGCAGCCGCGCTTGGCGAGTTGAGGTGTGGAAAAGCAAAGGGGAAGAAAAATGTCCTGGTGCTTTTAATGGATTGGGGGGTCGGCCTTGGGATCATCATGGATGGAGACGTTCGAATAGGCACGTCGGGGTTTTCCGGTGAGATAGGACATATTCCCTTTGAAGATAATGGCGCACTCTGCTACTGCGGCAAGCACGGATGTCTCGAGACTGTTGCTTCCGGGATTGCACTGGCAAGAATGGCCAAGGCAGGCATCGGGTCCGGACAGATATCTATTTTAAATGAATTGAGCAATAAAGAGATCGACAAAATTGAACCCAGATTGATCGTAGAAGCCGCCAACAAAGGAGATCTATACGCCATAAAGCTCTTATCCAATATCGGCTCCAGCATGGGGAAAGGGATTTCCACGCTCATTCAGATATTCAATCCTGAATTGGTCATTTTGGAAGGCAGGATTGCCGCCGCCAGACAATATATTACGATACCGATGTTACAAGCTATCAATACGTACTGTATGACTCAAATAAGAGAAAAGGCGCAGATCGTTTCTTCGGAATTAGGTGAGTTCGCCAACCTTTTAGGATGCGCTGTGAAAAACATCGATAATTTTTTCGAGACGGCATTACAAGTATAGGCATGTCGTTTTCCCTTCATATCTTAATGAAGATCTTCCTTTTAAACAGGAACCAGCATACATACCAGTTCATAAAAAAAGCCAGCGCGCACCCTATCAGCCGGATACCCATCGTCGGCAGGTGGATCAGCGGCAGGTAGCCGCCCGCCAGCTTGCCCGCGTATTCGTCAATTCCCCCACCCACCGTATTCATCCAAAGGTAAATGAAAAGGGAATTGACCCCCACGACGGAAAAGAACCATACAAATTTTTGATGACCGCGGATATCGATCCACCAATAAAAAAAGGCCAACCCCAGCAGGCACCAGCCACCGGAAGCCAGCGTAAAGGAAGAGGTAGCGATCCGCTTGATGATAGGCGTAACTGTCCAGCCGAGACCATAGCCCGCTGCCAGTGCAATCAGCCCTACCAGGCCGAGTCCTTTCCATTTTTCGGCATCCGTTCTTTGCGACAACAGGAGCTTCCCCGCCAAAGCCCCCCAGATCGTATGGCATGCCGTGGGGATACAGTTGATCGCAACCCATCCGCCCGGGCTCGTCTTATGCATCAGCAGCATATCGATGTAATTGCCAAAATTATGCTGATTGGTAAAGGACTGGTCGAAACCCGGGACCCGGATACAGCGGTACAACAGCTCCGTCAATACCAGCAAACCAAGGCTGAAAAGGATCTGTTGCCGGGCTGGCCAATAGAAAATGAGAAAGGCCAGCAATGTAGTAAAAGCCAGCTGGACCAGGACGTTCCACAGTTCGAAGCTAAGACCGTCCGGATGGACTGACCGGATGAAGATGCCCCAGAACAACAATAGACCGGAACGTTTCAGCACTTTTTGGAATGACTTCCGCCAGGGCGCTCCCTTCGCAGTTTGTTGATGCAGGGAATAGGCCATTGCCGTGCCTGCGATGAACATAAATCCCGGCTGGATAAGGTCCCAGAAACGAAGACCATTCCAGGGATGGTGGAACAGCTGATCGACCAATGGTGCAAAGGCCGTCCCTTTTGCCGCCTCCGCCAGTCGCTCATACAGATCCGTGGCTTCCAGCATCAGCAGGACCATGATCAGCCCGCGCATAAAGTCCAGGGACAGCAGTCGCCGGGCCGGGGGTGGAGCGGTTGTGCTCATGCTATTTTTTCCATTTTAGGCGTGACATAATGTATAAGGACCCAGGCCGCCAGGAAAGAGGTTCCACAAACCAGGAAAATGATATTGTACCCGGCAACGATATTACCGGCATTCTTATAAAAGTCGAGAATAAAGCCGATGAAGATGGGGAAGAGGAAGCTGCCGATGGCGCCGGCCATCCCGCCCAGCCCCACAACGGAACTGATCGCGTTCTGGGGGAACATGTCCGGTACGATCGCAAATATATTGGCGCTCCAGGCCTGGTTGGCTGCTGCTGACAGACCGATGAGGGCAACCACGACGCGGATGTCGGTGGTGTAGCGAGTGATCACGATCGGTATCACACACGCTGCTGCCGCCAGCAGCGCTGTTTTGCGTGCTTTGTGGACCGGCCAGCCTTTTTTGATAAGCCAGGAAGAAAGCTGACCGCCGCCCAGGCTTCCGATCATGGTGCCTGCATACACGATCACCAGCGGCAGGCTTGGTTTGCGAAGGTCAAGATGAAAATGGGCGCTGAAATAAGAAGGAAGCCAGAAAAGGAAAAAGAACCAGATGGGGTCGGTAAAGAATTTGCCGATGATAAATGCCCAGGTCTGGCGGAGCCGCAGCAATTGTCCCCAGGTCAGCCGGGCCGTCGGGGCGACAGCTTCTTCCTCCCCGCTCTGTATATAGGTGAGCTCCGCAGGCGTCACGCGCGGGTGCTTGGCCGGCGCACGGTACACCCGCAGCCAGAGGATCAGCCAGAGGAAGCCCAGGGACCCGGTCACGACAAAGGCTGCCTGCCAGCCGTACACAGCCAGGAGCCAGGGAACAAGCAAAGGACCCACACAAGCGCCGATATTGCAGCCCGAGTCGAGTATCCCAATGGCCAGCGCCCTTTCTTTTGGGGGAAACCATTCGCCTACTGTCTTGACACCCGCAGGGTAATTCCCCGACTCGCCCAAGCCAAGGAGTGCGCGCACAATTCCGAACCCCAGCGCGCTTCTGACAACGGCATGCAGCATCGCCACCGTGCTCCAGACTGCTACCGAGATCGTATAGCCGAGCCGGGTGCCAATACGGTCGATGATCCTCCCATAGACTAAAAGACCGGCCGCATAACAGACCGTAAACGCCATTACGATCCTGCTGTAATCCGTTTCTGTCCAGTTGAACACCTTCTCCAGCTCCGGCTTCAACAAGCCAAAGATCTGCCGGTCGATGTAATTGATAGTGGTGGCTGCAAAAAGAAGCATACAAATGAACCAGCGATAGTTTCCGGGCATAGATGTCGATTTAGTCGATGGTCCCCGACAGCCGGGGATACCATTTCAGAGAATTCCCAAAATAGATCTTATCCACTACCTGTCGGGGCAGCCTCATTCCTTTGAACGTTCCCTGTACCTTTGGCACGGTCATCGTGTCACCCGTCGTAAAGAAACGCCAATGCCGCAGCCAGACCTCGTGTGCGTGTTTTTTCAAACCCTCGTATCCTGTTATCTGTTCGCCCACGATATCCATGGCCTCATGGCGCATATCTGTTCCGTAAATGAGCCTGTCCTGGTATTTTATCAAAAAGTCATGCACTTTCTTCCATTGGGTCAAAGCCTGGTATTGCAGGTGCGAGATGCGTTCCGCCAGGTCCACCGCCATATTGGGATATTTGTCCAGTCGCTTGGCCAGTTCATCCACGCTCCACTCGAGGCTTCCCAGGTGAGCGCCCACAAAGCTGAGGTCCGGATGTTTTTCCAGCATATGGTCACGGGCGCGTATATACGTAAAGTACGATGGCCGTTCCGGATGCAGGTACATATATTCCTGCGGGTGGGCGGCTGCGTAGTCCCTGTTGCCTTTGACCGTCATTTTATCCAGGGGCAGCCAGGAGTTTCGGTGCTCGCCCAGGTGACCGATCAGCGTTATGCCCCTTTTCGCGATAAAGTCCAGGACTGGATCGAAGCGGGGATCGTCGATCATGACCAGGCGACCGGTGGTATCCCGCAATTCCAGACCCACATTCTTCCAGACCTTTACCGCGACGGCGCCATGCGAGAAAGCTTGTTCCAGCCAGGCAATCACTTCCCGGCGCCACCCGGTGTCGTTAAAATGTTTTAGCGAAAAGGCTGTTGCATACGCCACCCGGCCGGGGAAAGCCTGTACTTCATGCAGCGCAAAGTTTTGCTGCTCTTCCAGCGGCGTTCCGTTGGTGGTATATAAGTTGATGTTCAATAACCGGAAGTTATCGTCTTCTGCCTGTTTTACAAAGGCCGTGTCTACCTCCTCCGTGAGATGGACGTGCGCATCGATCTTCTTTACGGAGGCAAAATCGCCCACGGTATAGTATTCCGCAACGGGAGCTTCGGATGGGTGTTTGGCAAGGATGCCAGCTATCACGGGCTGCATTTGTTCTGCAAAACGCTGCATCCCGATGTCATTCGGATGCACGCCGTCCACGGTAGCTTCGTGGTCGAAGCCGGTGAGACCATCCCCTGTCTTGTAATACAGCCCTTTGATGCCATGCCGTATCAATGTGTCATAGGCACGGTGAAGCTCCTTTCTTTTCGCGTCGATGTTCGCGTTGCCATCCTTTTCAAAGACAACATCGTCATAATAAAACCCTTCTATCAGCAGGATGGGTGTTGCCGGCGCCCTGCCCTTTAGCTGTTTGACGAGCGCAACGGCCCGATCGTAAATGATCTCCTTTTTCGAATTTGGCGTGCAGTCGATGGCATACAGGGCGGCATCGATCTCCGACATAGCCTGACCGACCGACTCGTCAAAAGTCCCTTCCCCGCTGAAACCCAGGTTGATAAAGGGCCTGTCCAGGCGGCGCGACATTAAGTTCGTATATGCCAGACCGGGGCGGCTGGCCGACGCGCCCTGGGCGATGCTGCTGCCGTAATAGACGATGGGTTTCTTATCCAGCAAAAGTCTTTCCGATGGCTCCCGGACGTCCGCCCATTGATTGACCCCGATGGAAAGCTGCGTTACGCAATTGTACAGGGGCAGGTTCAGCAGATATTCGCGGTAGACAGGCTCGCTGTTTCGCAACAGCGTAAATTCATTGACCGTATCCTTTGCCAGGGCGGTATTTACATATTGCCAGCCTTTGTCTGTATGCGTATACAGGTCCAGGCCGTCTGCCCCGGCGGAGTTCATGTTCCCTGACCTTCCAATCTCCGCCAGTTTCCATCGGAGCCGCAAGGTTGCCGCATTGGTCCTGAAACGGATCGATATTCCGGCTGCCGATGTGCTTTCACCCCATACCGGATCTCGTACGACACCCTTATATTTTTGCGGCAGGCGGCGGTAGTTGTTCTCATCATGGCACTGGCCGATGACCGTTAGGCTCCGGCCGTCATAGAATTTCATGGAGTCGGTGAGATATTTCGGTTGTGGGGACGACGAGGTGGAGCGATAGGCAGGGCCTGTTGGCCGAGTCCGCGTGCTGTCCAGCCACCAGTTCCGGTATCGAAGCAATGCTTCCAGGAAATAATAATCGGCATAGGTCAGGGGCTGGTCTACCTCGCTCCGGAATGGAAGGGCGCCCACGCTGTGCATCAATAAAAATCCTCCGTTGGCTCCCGGGGCGGCCCGGTAGGCGGGCGAGGACAAGGAGCGCAGCATTTTTTCGGCGGCGGCAACATAACGCCGGCTATTCGTTGTGCTTGTATAAAGTCCCAGTTCCAGGAATGCGGAGGCCATGACAGCGGCGGCGGAGGCATCTCTGTAGGCATGGGGAATGTCCGGTGCATCGAAATCCCAATAGGGTATCCCATCCGCGGGCAGTCGGGGGTGATCCAGGATAAAGCCGGCGATATGTTCCGCCTGTGACAGATATGCCTGATCGCGGGTATAACGATACAACATGGTATAGGCGTAAAGGGCCCACGCTTCGCCTCTGCTCCAGGTGGAAGCATCTGCAGCGCCCTGGCGGGTGATCTTTCGCGACGGCTTGCCTGTTGGCAGGTCATAGTCTACTACATGCCAGGTGCTGTAATCTTTCCGGAAATGGTTCCGCATGGCCGTATTTGCGTGCTGGATGGCCATGGTATCCTGTGGGTCGCCCCATTCCAGCAATTCAAGGTTCATCAGGTTGTCGATGATGACCGGACACCGGTAGCGGGAAGAAGAGTCCCAGGACTGGATGCTCCGGATGGAGGGCCGGAATCGGGACATGAGCGATTGTACGGCATCGAACAGCACTTTCCTATAGTTGGGGTTTCCCGTGATCCGATAGGCATTTCCATAGCTGCACATTATTTTGAATCCCAGATCATGGTCGCTGCGATTGTCCTTCTCTCCTTCGATGAGAGCCATTCTTTTTTCTGCCTCGTGCTTGAACACCGGGTCATGGGAATATTCATAGAGATACCAGAGGGCGCCCGGATAAAAACCGCTGCACCACCAGTCCGCACCGGAAGTCTCCAGCGTGTCCGTCCTGACATCATACGTGCGTGGCATCCGTCCCGCCGGCAGCTTTTCCATGAGGGTCTTATATTGCCCTTTGGCAAATGCAAGATCGTTCTCCACCAATTTGCGCATCGGCTGCTGCGCAGACGCGAAGTTCGAGATCAGTCCGACGATCAATAACAGTATCCGGTATTTCATCCTGGTGTTACCAATTGGGGTTAGGGGTTAAATTCTTGTTCAATCCAAGCTCCTGTGTGGGAATAGGCCAGAGATAATCCCTATCCGGCCGGAAATGGCGTTTGCTGGCGTCCTCCACGATGACCGTGCTGTCCGTGGTGAGATGGGGATTATCCAGCTGTCCCTGCTCGTTCGGAAAATACCTCACGCCAAGAATAGACTGCGGTAATTCTGTTTCTGCTGTCTTCCAGCGAAGGAGGTCCCAATAGCGAAACCCTTCAAAGGCCAGCTCGACCCTTCTTTCTCTACGGATCTCGGTGCGCATGTCCAGACCGTTGGAAGTGACAAAATTATTGGTCAGGCTGGGCATTTTTGCCCGGACGCGGATAAGGTTCAGCGTGGCATCCAGCTCCTGGTCCGTAACGGAACCGTTGAGCTCAAATCGGGCCTCGATGTTGTTCAGCAGCACTTCGGCATACCGGATGATGATGTTATCGATATAGCTCACATTGGGCGTCCAGTCCGCTGCGATATAATATTTACAAGACCGGTAGCCCGTTTGGGAATATTCGAAGGTAGGGACATAATAGCTGGAAACATACCATGATCTTATATTGAAGACCGTCATTGCCATTCGGGGGTCCCTGTTCTCGAATTCGGTATAGGTATTCGTCTGGGTCTTGTCATAAGGTGATTTGCTGGCGGGCAGACCATCCGTGTACAGGTATGCCGAGGTGAAATTACCTGTTGGCATCAGCAGTCCTTCGTCCAGCACCGCCCGGGTGTAATTGTTGGCGGAGATACTATTCAGCTGGTTCTCTCCGTAGATACGGACCAGGATATTCTCCGGATTGCCCTGCCCCTCTCCTGTATATTGGAATAGAAAATAATAGCTGCTGTCGGGATTGGCCGAATAGGTGAACAACGAATTGCTGCCGGAGGCAATGATCGCATCGCTGGCGGCGATAGCCTTCTGCAGATGGCTCTGGTAGCCCGACTGGTTAAAGAATTTCATCCGTGTGCCCTCGAAGAGAGCGACCCGCGAGGTGAATGCGAGTGCCGCCGTGCTGGTGATACGGCCGTATTCTTCGCCGGCCTGTTGGTCGGACCTGGGAAGATTGGCTGCCGCGAAATCCAGGTCCGCATAGACCGAGTCCAGTATCAGCTCCCGATGGGTCTTGGCGGAGAATAGCAGCGTATCGGTCAATTGCAAGGTCTTCGTGACAAAGGGTACGTCACCATATCGTTTGACCAGGTCAAAGTAGGCCCAGGCGCGGAAAAATCTCGTTTCTCCCAGATACTTGTTGATAATGTTCTGATCTCCGACCACGTGCGCCGACTTCTCCAGGATATTGTTGCAGGCCCTGATGAGGCTATAATCGCCGTTCCAGCTGTCGGAAGTGGCGGGTGGCAGCCAGGAGCCGTCGCTGGTCGTATTGGCGCTCAGTCCAAAGGCATCCGCGGACATCACATCGTCCGTGTGGGTCTCGATAGGGGGCAATTGGGAATAGAGATAGTTACAGGCCAGCTTCATGTCGTTGGTGTTATTCCAGAAATTGGCGTCCGACAGGTCCGTCTGCGGGATCTGGTCCAGCTTTTTTGAACAGCTGAAAAACCACAATGCTGTAAGTGTCAGCAGGATCGTTCTTTTATATAGCGTATTCATATGATTTATTTTAACATTCCCGGGTTAGAAAGTAATGTTCAGACCGGCAGCGTAACTGCGGAAGAATGGATAGTTGTAGGCAGCATTATTCGGGCTCTCCGCGTCGAAATACTTGTACCACATTTTGCTGTGCTCCCAGATGTCCTGTCCGGAGAAGAAGATGCGTGCTTTCTGGATCTTGACTTTGGCGGTGAGCCGCTGTGGCAGGGTGTATCCCACCTGCAGGTTCTTCAGCCGGATGTACGCCGCATTCTGCACCCATTTCGTGGAAGTGTGCGTATTCTGCGTGCCGCCTACGTAGAGACGCGGGAAAAGCGCGTTGGTATGATCCGGCGTCCAGTAATCCTTGTTGATGGCCCAGGGCTGTCTCCACGCATCGACAAAGGGAACGATGGCGGAGGGATAGATCAGCATGTTCCGTTTGCCTACTCCCTGAAAGAGGGCGGACAGGTCGAAGCCGTTCCATTCAACACCAAGGTTGAGGCCAAAGGTGTAGCGCGGGCTGGTGTTGCCCAGGTATACGAGGTCGCCGTGGTCATCCGGCCTGTTGAGCCCGCCGTTGATAAAACCATCCTTGTTCATGTCTTTGTAAATAAGGTCGCCCGCTCCTGTTCTGTCGTCCTGAAATGCATGGGCCGAGACATCCGCATCGGATTTGAAATAACCTTCCGCTATGTAGCCGAAAATGGAATTGACCGGCATCCCCTGGATCACCGTGTTCAGGCCTTCGGCGATCACATTTTGTCCGTCATAGCGTGTGACGACATCTTTGTTGTCCGATATATTGAAGTTGACCCAGTAGTTCAGCCTGGCGGTGTGATCTTTCCATCCGATAGTGGCTTCCCAGCCTTTTGTTCTCAGGCGGGCGGAGTTGGTTGCGCTGGGGATAAGCCCGAGGGTAGCCGGAGCGTTCACCACTACCAGCATGTTCTCGTTGGTACGGACATAGTAGTCGAAGCTGGCTGTTAACCGCTGGCCCAGCAAGCCCAGGTCGATACCGCCGTCCGTGGTGGCGAGCCGTTCCCATGTCTTCTCGGGTGAGGCTAGCACTGCCTGATACAGTGAATTGTTCCGGGTGTTGTTGAATGGATAGACAGGTCCCTGGTTCAGCATGGATATATAGTCATAGTTGCCCAGGACATTGGAATTTCCCAGCTTTCCCCATGAACCCCTCAGTTTGAATTCATCGAATAGGGGAAGGGCGTTCTTGAACCAGCCCTCTTTACTCAATCTCCAGGCAGCCGACAGAGAGGGGAAGTATTGACTTCTATGCCCCGGCGCCAGCTGGGAGCTGGCATCATTCCTCAATGTGGCCTCGAAGAAATATTTTTCGTCATAGTTGTAATTGAACCTTCCGAACCAGGAGATCAGGGCACTTGTCTGGACATCATCGCCTACAGTAGGAGGTACCGTAGGGTCGCCGCTGAGGTTAAGGGAGGGGAGGTCGTTCGAGATCAGCGCGCTCGCAGTGGCCATGGTCGTGTCTGCATGAAAATATTGGTATTGATAGCCTCCCAGTAAATGGAAGTGGTGGACCGAAGCCAGTTCGAGATCATAGTCCACGAGGGCTTGCAGGTTGGTCCTGTCCGTAACGTCCCTGATCTTTGTAAACGAGTTCGGATTGAAGATATACTTTGTCGGATTTGGTCCGATGTCATACAATGGTATGGTCTTTTCAAAGTAGTTGTTCGCGCCAAAGACTACTTGTGGGGCATAGATCAGCCGTGCGGAAAGGCCTTTTACAAAATTCTCGGCTTTTAAAGTAAACACGCCGTCCAGGTTATGACGAATATCTTCCCCATACCCTCCGTCCTTCAGGATCTGATAAGTGGTAGGGGCGCTGCTGGCCCGGGCATATTTCGTATTGTTGGAGCCTGGCAGGAAAATGGGATAGATCTCCCGAAGCTGGTAAATGCCGTATATCAATCCATAGTCCGCGTAGGTATCGCCGGCGGGGGACATGGTGTGCGTTTGTGCATATCCAACCCTGGCGTCGATATTGAAGATCTTGCTCAGTCGTGTATTGATATTAAATCGCCCGTTGTACCGTTTCGTACCGTCCGGCCCTAGCGTAAACACGCCGTTCTGGTCGAAATACCCGATGGAGAAGAGGTATTGGGTCTTATCGGACCCGCCTCGTAAGGAAATATTATGCGATTGGCTGAGAGAGGTCTTCCTCATGAGGATATTGATCTGGTTGAGATCATAATAGTATTTGTATACGTTGGGATTGGAGGGATTGACGATATAATTAATATTCGGATCCTTCATATAGCCCAGGTCCTGTTGCGTGTAGGCAGGGTTGTAGCCGGCATTCCTGAACGCCTCGTTCTGCATTTCTGCATCCTCCCATGAATGGTTCCGCTGAGGGATGCCAAAGGCATGGTTAAAGGTCCTGAGACCCGAGTAAGTGAGGGTGAGCCTGTCCGGTGTTCCCTTTTTGGTCGTTACGAGGATGGCCCCTCCGGCTGCCTTCGCACCATAGATCGACACGGCTGCCGCGTCTTTGAGGACGCTGATGGATTCGATATCGTTCGGGTTCAGCAGTGTCAGATCGCCTTCGACGCCATCGATAAGTATCAATGCCGTATTGGTCCCGTTGATGGAGGAGAACCCGCGGATATTGGCGGTATATTCTTCTTTCCCCGGTTGTCCGCTGAAGCGGGTTATGATAAGGCCGGGAGAGGCGCCCTGCAGGGCAGCGACGGAGTTTGTTACCGGCCTGTTCTCGATCAGTTTCTTATCCACCGTGGCAATAGCGCCGGTGATGTCTGCTTTCTTTTGGGTGCCATATCCGACTACGACGACGTCGTTCAGCTGGGAGGCCTTCTGCTTGAATGCGATGTTATAATGGCTGGCCTGTTCCACCACGATGGATACATCCTCGTAGTTGACGGCGGAAAGAATAATGACGGAACCCGTGGCCGCCTGTACCGAGAACTTCCCGGTAGTGTCCGTGCTCGTGCCAACGCCCGTCCTTTTAACCGTTACGGAAGCGCCCGACATCGGTCGCCCGTTTTCATCCCGGATGGTGCCGGTAATAGTTCTCGTCTGAGCGAGTAGGGAGGAGGGGAGCAGCAAGAGCAGGAGGAGTCTCCATGTGCTTCTAATCCGATGCATAAGCGAAGTTTTGGTAGTTTATAATATAAGAGCCCTATTTATACTTTTTCCGAGACTGAATCCATTTCTGCGCTTTACTATTCATGGGCAACTCGTAATAATACATCCAGTCCGTGTTGTTGGTCCCATTGGCCAGGTGAAGATGCTGGTTGGCATCCCGTATATATCCTTCGGGGTTGCCCATCATGCGGGTCCTGCCGAAGACTTCTTCCAGCTGTGAACGCGTCGCGGCAAAACCGTCGATCCATTCCCTGATCCGGATAAGGATCTGCTTTTTTTCTTCTTCCGTGTCCGAGTCGTCATATTTTTTTAGCAGTAACAGCAGGTTGGCGGAATAGCCTTGCAATTCGTTGATCTGGTCCAGTATTTCCAATGCGTAGCGGTTCCTTCGGGACAGCGCCAAACAGCGTTGGATCTTTTCTTTGACCAGGTGATATATCTCCATGCTGGCAGCTGCGCCCTGTAATTTTTGTTCATACCGGCGGCTCCATTGTCCTTTGGCGTGAGCGGGCGCCGGCGCGGGCAGGTCCATGAGTTGGAAAGAGGGGTAGTAACTCTCCCGATCGCCCTTTTGCAAAAAAGCTGTTTCCCAAAACGTGATGGCCTCTTCCAACTGATCCCTGCACTCATATTCCTGTCCGGCGAGCGCCGGCGAGAAAAAACGGTGACGGTATGCAGCATGAATTTTGTCTTCGCCCGCATCAACCGCATTCCAGCTGAACCAGGCAAAATCGTATAGTCCGCGCCAGATGGTCTCAAAATGAGGTGAGCTGTCATCCCAAACCGTGCAGAGTATCTTATCCAGGTTTTTGGCTTTTGCGATGAGACAAAAGTCACGGATGTATGGGAAGTTCGAGTGGTTGCGCTGCAATACAGCATAGGATTGCTGGGCGGAGGTGGCCGGCATTACGTCGAGGTGATGGGCCTTGTACCAGTCGATGGCCAGGCGATTCCCCGGTGCGTTTGGGCTCTCATAGTTCCAGCGCATATAGATACAGCCCGTGGGAAACAGTGAGATATTGGCGTCCAATTTTGGACTGTTCTTTTTCCAGAGGACGGTGACAGTATCATTGTTTAGTGTCGTATCATAGGTGGTTTTGTACAACCCCGACAGTTTAAAGACCATATCATCCCAGAAGATGGGGGTCCTGTGATGCGCCTGTGCGAATTCCGTCACTTTCTTCAGCCAGTACATTTGCAATTGGATGGCCGACTTGCCCGACCTTTTCGTCCGGGCTGATTTGCCCAGCGTGCCCACTTCATCGCCACCGATGTGCAGGTATTTCCCATAAGGCGTGGCCGCTATGGCATCTTCATACAGCGCGAACTGCAAGGCATAGGTCTTAGGGTTTAGGGGGTCGAAAGCCCAGTCCGAAGCGGGATCGTCACGTAGTTCCTTATACTGTTCGTGCTTGAGGATAAAGGATGCATGCCCCAGCCCCTGCACCAGCGGGTTGATCTCTATGTAGCGGTCATGGGCATATTTGCTTAGTGCGGCGAATTCTTCGATGGAAATAGCCTGTGGCGCGCCAACGGCCGGCGCCTTCCGATAGCGCAGCTTGTCTTCGAACTCGAAAAACACCGTGTTCACTTTGATGCTCGCCAGCACGTCGATGATATGATAATAATAAAAACCGGCGTCCAGGTGATGTTTCAGGTCGATGTGAACGGCCCTTACTGCAATGGAGGGGTAGTCCGTAATGACGCAGGCCGGTATGGCGATGTCCTGGTCATGTGAGTCTTCCAGCAATTGGTTCAGGGTCTGCAGACCATAGAACAGCCCGGCCTGGGTTTTGGCCCGAATGGTGACTCCTTTGTCCGCCACCCGAAGGACATATCCTTCCGGAGAGGGGAGGTCCAGTGTGCTGTCTATCCGGAGGCTGAGCATTCCTGCTGACTGTCCAGGGGAAACATACATGGACTGTCCGTACGAAATATGTATGGGCAATGCGGCGCAATAGTCCGACAAAAGGCGGGCCTGGCCGGGACTTTCCACTTCGACTGCGAGCAGTTCCCTGTATAACAGCCCATGGCCGTTGATCTGCTCGATGCGCTGTGGCACCGGGAACAGGGCAAACTGCGGCCCAAGAGGATCGGTTGGCCCGCCAAGGGCGTCTGAGAGCCCCCCAAGGACCTGGGTTGGTTCCGCAAACAGGGTTGCGGGGAACAACAGGCAGAGCAATAGTATGGTTCTGGTGCGGGGCATTAATGATTTTTTGCGATACGGGGTGCTTTAGCGGTACGAGGATGCTTCTCTCGACAACATGGAGACGGAAAAGATATCCAGAAAGAACTGGCAATCCGGATGTCTTCTCAATATGCTGGCCGGGAACATATTGCTTACCGGCTGCTCGAAACTGTTCTTCAGGGCCTTTGCTTTCCGCAGGTCGGGCACCGAACAAATGATATGTTTGGATTTCATCAGCTGCTGTACGGACATGCTGATGGCCGTTTGCGGCACCTCATCGATGTTCTTGAACCAGCCTTCACCCAGCTGTTGTTTCCTGCATGCTTCATCTAGGTGGGCGATGATATAGGCTTTGGTCGTCTCGAAATCCGCAGGAGGATCGTTAAAGGCCAGATGCCCGTTCTCCCCGATGCCGGCCAGCGCCACATCTATCGGGTGGCTGCCGATCAGGTAACCCAGCCGCATGCATTCTACCACGGGATCTGCATTGCCGTCGATGAGGTGATAGGCTTTCAATAAGGATACCTCGTCGAGGAACCGCTCTTTCAGGTACTTGCGGAAGCTGGCGGGATGTGTGACAGGCAGACCGATGTATTCATCCAGGTGGAACATCACCACCTTATGCCATTCGATGTCCTTTGAAGCGGTGAGCTGTTTCAGCGTCTCGAACTGGCTGGCGCCTGTGCCCAAAATGATATTTGCCTGACCTTTTTCTTCAATGGCAGCTTTGATGAGTGCAGCGGCTGCTTTACCTGCGGCAATTCCAAGGCTCTTCGCGTTTTGTTCGACAGTTACTTTCATCATTTGGCCTTTTATAGTTCTTTTTTAGTTATGCTATTTTGCGGTGGTGAGATGGTCGTGATCGATGGAGAGGCTCACCGGGGTATTTTTCTCCCAGGCGCCCCGGGTGAAGTCCGGTATGTCGACAGGGCTGGATCGGTGTGCGACAGACCATTCGCTCAGCGGGGACATACAGCTCCAAAGAGCGGCGTCATAGACATCGTGGTCGATGGGCAGCCCGTTGCGCACACAATCTATCCAGCGCCAGTCCATCAGAAAATCCATCCCGCCATGTCCTCCGACCACCCGGGCCATTTCCCCCATTTTCTGCACGATGGCAGGGGTATATTGTTTTTCCAGCTGGCCGTATACGTCCTGGGAAACCCATCCTTCATGACTTGTAGCGATCCGCGGCGTGTCCGCATCGCATTGAGCAGTAGCCCTGGTGCCGCTGATCAGGTAACGGGAGGATTTGACCCTGGGAGAGGAAGTGTCGTGTTGCAGCATGATCGTCCGCCCCTTCCAGGTACGGATAGTCGTTGTATTCATATTGCCCCGGAAATGCTTGTCCGTATATTTGGTATAGTTGGGGTCTTTGGCAGCCAGCTGCACTGCATAAGGATGCAGGCTGAAGTCGTTGCTGCTCATGGAGGTCAGGTACTCCATCTTATCCCCCCGGTTGATATTCATAATGACACACACCGGTCCCAGGCCATGTGTCGGGTATAGGTTGCCGTTCCGGGCCGCATTTTCGGCCAGGCGCCAGAGACCGGGGCGCCTCACCGGGTCGAACAGGCTTTCTCCGATGCTATGGATATAAGCTCCTTCCCCATGGATGATCTCTCCAAAAAATCCCTGTCGGGCCATATTCAGTGTCAGTAGTTCAAAGAAATCATAGCATTCATTTTCCAGGAAAATGAGGTGCTTTTTGGTCTTTTCGGAGGTGTTTACGAGCGCCCAGCATTCTTCCAATGTTTTTGCTGCCGGGACTTCGAGCGCCACATGTTTGCCATGTTCCATGGCGTACACCGCCATAGTGGTATGCCATGCCCAGGGGGTGGCGATATAGACGACATCGATATCCTCCCGCTGGCATAACTTCTTCCATACCTCTTCGCTGCCCGAGTATAGGGCCGGATCATGCGAGGTGCCCTTCAGCTCATTTTTTGCCTGTTGGACCAGGTCCGCCCTGATATCGCAAAGGGCCCTGACATCTACGCCGTCGATATGAATGATCCTGGGAACGGCTTCCGATCCCCGATTGCCCAGGCCGATGAATCCGATACGTATCGTTTCTATTTTGGGGGCTGCATAACCGCACATGTTGAAGATCCCGGGTCCGGGTGGCTGTATGCCGGCAGGGCCGGAGGATAACTGAGGATGCCCGTTCGCCCAACCTTTTACAGCACCGGTGGCAAGACCTCCGGCAACAAGACCGGCGTACTTCAGAAAGCGTCTGCGATCGTTCATGTTGTTATTTTTTCGTAAACAGTCAGTGCAAACAAAATTCGCCGTAAAAACATTACGCATCGTGAAATGCGGCCAATATATCAGCGAGAACGTTCTCGAAGACTTTTTTGCTTATCTTTCGTTGGCGTATGAAACGTCACTTCGTCACTATCAAGGATATTGCCAGAGAGTTGAAGATCTCCGTAGCTACGGTGTCCAGGGCGTTAAGGGATACCTACGATGTCAACCAGGAGACAAGACAGCTGGTGCTCAAAAAAGCCGAAGAGCTGAACTACAAACCCAACTTTAACGCCACAGGACTGGTAAAGAATAGTTCTCACAACATCGGCATTGTCCTGCCTTCCATCACCAACTATTATTTTTCCACCGTTGTTACAGGCATACAGGAAGTGGCCTATGCAAAAGGGTATAATATTGTGTTGTACATCACCAATGATTCGGAGGAACGGGAAAAGGATATCCTGAATGAGCTTTCCCTTGGAAATATCGATGGCTTGCTGGCGAGTGTTTGCTCGCGGTCAGGGCAGAACGATCATTTTCAGCAGGTGCTTACTGACGGCATCCCGATCGTCTTCTTTGACAGAGTGGCGTCGGATATCAGGGCTTCGAAGATCTTGCAGGACGATTATCACGGCGCCTACCAGGCCGTAGAGCACTTGATTGGGCAGGGGTATACGAGGATTGCGCATATCACGGGCCCTGCGGGTATGTTGTTTACAGAGACGAGGATGGAAGGTTTCATAGCAGCCATGAAAGAGCACCGGCTGTCAGTAAAAGATGAATGGATCATCCATTCAGGGTTCTCCATGGATTTCGGAAAGAGGGACGCGTTGCAGCTGTTGCAATGCAAAACCACGCCCGATGCGATCTTTGCCGTAAATGACAGAAAAGCCATCGGCGCTATGCTGACGTTGAAAGAGCACCATATCGAGATCGGGAAGCAGATGGGGATCATCGGGTTCACCAACGATCCCATGTGTGAGATCATTTCTCCGACACTTACGACGATAGAAGAGCCGGCGTTGGAAGTAGGGCGCAAGAGCTGCGAATTCCTGCTCAACCATATCAATAAGAAAAATTTCCCTCCCCAGGAACTGACGTTACCGACAAAGCTGGTTGTCCGGGAGTCTACAACACGGAAATAATTTTACAACAGGCTCTATGCGGGTGAAGTTGGGATATTTTCATATATTGTAAAAAATATATGCGATGGGTAAGATTACCTGCATGGTGCTGGATGACGACAAAATAGACTGTCTCACCGTTCTGGCTTTTTTGCAGCGCTATCCCCATCTGGATTGTATTGGCTCCTATACGTCGGCCGAGACAGCTATGGCAGCCATCATCGACCGACAGCCCGAAGTGTTGTTCCTGGATGTCGATATGCCGGGGTTGACAGGATTGCAGGTACGTCAGCAGCTGCTCGATATACCCGTATGCATTTTTATAACGGCATTCCCTGAATATGCGGTGGATGCATTTGAGCTATCCGCCCTGGATTTCCTGGTAAAGCCCTATACCGGGCAGCGATTTGAAAAAGCTATTCAGCGTCTGGACGAATATATAGGGCTGCGCAGGCGTTCGGATCAACTAAGCCACACGCTTGGCGCCGATGTCATTTTCATAAAGGAAGGTTACGATAAAAAGAAGATCCGTCTGGACGAGGTGCTGTACCTCGAAGCTTTTAACAAATACACCTGTATCGTTACCGCCGACAGGAAATATACCGTCCTTGCTCCTTTGAATGGATTGCTGACTGAAAATGCTTTCCGCTGCTTTGTGCGGATACACCGCAGCTTCGCCGTACAAAAGAATTATGTAACCCGCATCGGAACTGCGGATGTGGATGTTCAGGGCAGGACATTGCCCGTAGGACGAACTTATAAAGACACCTTGCATGAACTGGCACGTTAGCAGGTCGATCATTGCCGTGATCCTGACAGGAACACTGATGTCCGCTGCCGTCGCCCAGGACCAGCGGCAAAAGCAAATCGATTCCATCAAGACACTGCTGGCCGGACCGCTGCGATCATCCGACACTACCAGGGGAGAAGCCTTATCCTCTTTGGGCAGGCTTTATATGATCCGGTCGGACTTTGTACAGGCGGCACAATGTTTTACCGAAAGCCTGGAAATTGCCGAAAAGGCAAATGATCTTCGGCTTGCCGCGGACGAATATAGGAATATATCGGTATTACACTTTGAGGAAGGCGACCTGGCCGGATCTATCGCAGCGGATCAAAAAGCGCTGGACATTCTGAAAAACCTGCACGACCCTTCCCTGACGGCCGCGGCGCTGAAATCTTTGGGTGACACCTACCTTCAAAAAGGCGACTCCTCCCTGGCCAAACATTATTATCAGCTGGCGTTGCCGGTGTTCGAGAACCTGAATGATTTCCGGGAAATGGCCGGACTATATGCCAATGAATCTATATTGATGCATAGCGACCCTGTCCAGACATTAGCGCTTCAGCTAAAAGCCAAGGCTCTTTGGGAAAAGTATCCTGTCAATAACATACTCCCAACCGTGAACGTGGGCAATATCGGGGAATACTATCTCGACCTGGTACGTAACAATATATGGCCGACCCTGCCTGCATCGGATATCATTCCACATTCCAGGAGCGGGCTGCTTACGCTGGGTGAGAAATATTTGCGAACCGCCATCCAAATGGGCCATGCTAACGGCGATGTGCAAGACTCGGCTTATTTCACCGGGTTGCTGGCGGAGCTGGAAGAACAAAAGGGCGATTTTCGTAACGCATATTATCATTTCCATTCCTATCAGGGTATCACCGACTCCATCTTTTCCCAGGAGCATAAGAACCAGATATCTACCATCGAAAACGCTCGCACCATCGATCGCAAGAATCATGAAATTGCCAACAAGGAACTGCAGATAGCCAACCAGCATAAGAAGATGTGGCTCCTTGCGAGCTGTATAGCCCTGCTGGCAGTGACGGGGGGGCTGGTCTACCGGCAGGCGCGTATCCGAAAGAAGAACAATGCCGAGCTCAAACGCCTGAATGCCGAGCTGGACGAGGCCAATAAAATAAAGGCCCGTTTTTTTGGCATATTAAGCCATGACCTACGGAGCCCGGTGGCCAGACTGGTACATCTGCTGCAATTGCAGGAAATGGCGCCGGAGATGGTTACAGCCGGAGAGGCCCGGGAACAGTCGAGCAGAATAAGGGGCCTTGCACAAAATGTATTGGGCACTATGGAGACCATGCTGCTGTGGAGCAAAGGCCAGATGGAACGGTTTTGGCCGGAAATGGCAGAGGTCGATGTGGGGGAGATGTTCGCAGAGCTGCAGGAGGTATTCCCGGCCCAGGACTCCATTTTATTTATATTTCGCGATCCCGGCAATCTCAAGGTCCGGACGGATCATTACTACCTCCGCAGCATCATGCACAATCTTACCGCCAATGCGACAAAGGCTGTAGGCGGCTTGCCCGATGCCCGGATAGAGTGGAATGCCTGGGAAGAGTCCGGTGCAATACATCTTTCCATTACCGACAATGGCGCAGGGATCAGTCACCGTGAACAGCTGGCGGCACTTTTCGAAGAGCGGCCGATTGGAGGCTCCAACCACGGGCTGGGATTACATATCATCCGCGATCTGGCCAAGGCCATTGGCTGTCGTATAGAGGCACAGCCTATGCCCGACGGGGGGATGCGATTTGTACTTAGTTTTTCACAGACCGAGGCGGCCATCAGTTGACCCTTTCGTAGGTGGTGATCATTTCTTTTGCCTTTGTCAGGCTTGGGATGCCCGGATTTTCTGCATAGACAAAAGTCCAGACCATCTTATCACTTCCGTCCTTTTTGACATGGAATATCATCCGGGAAAAAGGAGATGTCTTGTCCGCCACTGTCAGCGTCACCTTGTCTCCGGTCATCGACCACCCGGCTCCACGCAGGCTGGTCGATGCTATCTTTTGGAATTCCGGTTTACAGTGAGATGCATCTTCGTTTATCTTGCCGTCCGACGAAAAAGTATAGACCACTGTTTTGAGACAGGGAGCCAGCTTTGTCATTTTAATGAATGTCTGGGCCGTCGTTCCATCCTGGTGGATCACCACCTCCTCCGTTTTTATCCAGGACCCCGTGATCGTTTGGGCGGTACACGGGATGGCGCCGTTCACCAGCAGGGTTCCGATAAAGATAATGCTGAATATTTTCATAGCTTATATTTTTAAAAGAGGGTCCGTCCCACCACGATGGCATTCTCAAAGGGATCAAAGCCTTCCTTGGGATTGCCTCCGCTCCAGCTGTAGCCGACGATCTCACCATTCGGGTCCGTATACAGACGGAAGGCGCCCCGTCCAAGTCCACTATAGCTTTTTTCGTATCGTGTGTCTGTGCTGCCATGCGCGCTGCGGCTGCAGTCGATGACCGGGACCAGGAATTGCCGGGTATTGGGCGCAAACACCTTTGAAGGCCGGTGAACTTCCGGGAGGGAGTCGACCACCATGACATGGCCTGTATTGTCGTCATGCTCAGAGCGGTCGGCATATTGTAAAGCAATTATATCTCCGGGACGGATATCCCGGATGTTCCGGATGCGGTAAAAATGCTTTCCATTTTGGATGGCATCGAAATAATGGTAGGCATACATTCGGCGATGCCCGAAATTCTTTTCGAACATGTCCTCCGTAAATTTATAGGTGTGGACAAGCAGCGCATTGATAAATCCACTGCAGTCCGCATAGCATTGCCATGTCGTCCCGTTCTCTCCCCAACTGACGAGGTTGTCCTTATGCCGGTAATCCGTGTTCTCAGGGCCGATGTGTCCCAGCAGCTGACGGGCATCTAACAGAATGTTTGGGTGTACCCAGCGCTCGACTACCCTTTGTGCATTTGTAGACAGGGCTGGGGATGAGACCAGCAGGAAGAACAATAGCAGCCTGGCTGAAGCGTATTTCATGGTTGATCCTTTAGCGTATGTAGGCGTTGGCATCCGGCTGGCCGTCATGGTTGGCGTCAATACCGATGGACTTGATCGTTATTTTAAGATAGCCATTGCTGCCGCTGGTGCCGAATTGTTTGAAAATGGCCACCAGGGCGTATACTTCCCGGTGGTCCGCCTGCACTTTTACGGCAAAGACCTGGCCATCGAGCTTTTGCCCGGCTGAATTGTAATAGCCTGCGTAGTCATGAGCGTTGCGGACCGCGTTCTGGATCTGGCTGTTGTTTTGGATCTGGTTGAACTGTCCCAGGGTCAGCCGGGTAGGGGAGACCTCGCTCTCGTTGACGTCGCTCCATTGCTGCACCTGTTCGCTTACGTGTTCCGTCATATATCCGGCCGTGCTGTTGTTGCGGGCGAATCCCGGTGTCATCAATGTATAAGTATTCTGACCGTCGGCCGGAGCAAAGAACATCAGGTCTACGGAGGAAGGAGATTGAGCCGCATCGCCCATCCCCATGACAGTCCCTGTGAGTACGTCCAGACAGTTTCCATAAAGACCGTTGTTCTGATTTCCCCAATTGCCCGTACCATCATTATTGATCGTGGCGGGGTTATTGACCGGTAGGCTTTGGCCGGGCAGATAGTTCTGTGTGCCATTATTGTTGGAGCCACCGTTGTAATACCCTCCGTTGCCATTCCCGTTGTTCCCATAGTTCCCGTTGGGATTGGAGGTATTGTACCCGTTGTTGCTGTTGTTGTTGTAGCTGCTGTTATTGTACCCGTTGTTGTATCCTCCTGCGCTGTCTGCGCCATGCTTTCCAAAATTTTGCTTGGCGGCATTCCGGACATCATTCGCCAGCTGCTTCCCGTCGTAAAAGAGCTGACGGGCTTTCAGCAAATAAGGTTGGAATACCGCTATGGTATTGGTCACCTTGTTGAGCGCGTTGTTGGCCCTGTCAAAGGCGTCGCCGGATCGCTGCTGTGACCATGCAGACACCGGGAGGACAAGCGGCGCAAAGATCATTGAAAATAGTAATGATGTTTTCATGAGACGAATATAATGTCCGGCCGGGCCGGATCGCAAGTACAAATTCGTCAACTACCGGAAAAATATGTCAATGACGAACACCTATACTTGTTCGGGCCCGCTGCTGTCAGCCGGATGCAGTTCGTCAATTAATAATGTCGTTCGCGAATTTCCCCTTTTTGGGGCTATGCCTTCTAAAGTAAATTTAAATTTCAGGCGTATCCCGTCTGGAAACTTTACACCCAAAAACTTTTACCAATATGAAAAAGTACTACTGGCAAGTTTGTTTGCTAATGATGCTCTCCATCAGCGTCAGCGCCCAGATAAAGAGAGTGATGACTGCTCCGTCTGCGGTCAATCAACCCGCGATGAGCCGCCCCAATTCACCCGCACCCGGTCGCCCCAATTCTTCCGATCAGAGATCCTTTAACAGGAACAATGGATTTCGTCCATTGGCTCTCGGGATGGTTCCGCAAAGGGGTTTTATCCGTTTCCATCACCTGGCGAATAGGTTCTCCGTCGGACCTCATAGTGTGCGCCAAAATATATTTGTCGCCAACCAGGGCGTACGGCGTTATCCCGGCCAGGCAGCATCCGGAAACAGGGTCATGGATTACTCCAGGCCTGTGGGCAACCGGCAAAACCTGTCCTCTGTCAATAACTCTTCTATGGTCAACGAGTATATATCTTCGCCGAGAGTTACTAAGAACATCGGAGGCACCAATGTCAGCTATACATTGAGGTCCAATAACGATATCCGCAGCTGGAGCGATGATCCTCTCATCGTGCCGAAGAAGGTGGCAGAAACGCCTTTGCAACCCGACCAGGGGACCGGATTGGATTGTCATACGATCACGATGACCTTTAGTGCGCAAAGCAAAAGTTTTATGTCCGCCCAGCCCGAATCACAGGGGGCTATGCTGATGCCCGGTATGATCTATACCTTTGAGGATATCTCCAATGGTAACTTCCCTCACCAGGTATTGAATTTTAATAGATACCCGATCAGCCTGTTTGTACCGGTGGTTTCCCAGGGAAATTCCAGTGTAGATGTTGCCAATCCCAATGCAACAACGATCAACGATGGCATAGAGTCGCTGCGCAAGAGTTTCGGCGGCAGTCCCGGCGGCGGCACCGAGCTCTACCAGATCACCCGGACCGAATCGCTGGCTGAACAGTCTTTGGCGGTGACGGCCGGAGGTTCTTATGGCGCCTATTCCGGGAGGGCTAATTATTCTCACACTGATTCCAAATACCATATTTATTATACTATCGATGCGATCAAGGAGCTTTTTACGGTCAATGTCATGCCCGACTCGACTTCGTTATATCCTCCCGGTCAGGGGCCGCAGCCAGGCAGCGGATTCCCGGTCATGATCAACAATGTCGTGTATGGTGCAAGGGTATTGGCCAATATGGATATTGCCTTGCAGACCAGTGGAGACACCGCAGGGCTCAATTTCCAGTACAATAGTATCGGGGCTTCGGCCTTTGTCGATCTGAAAGGCGCCATAGCCAACAAGAACGCTACTGTTACTATCAATGGCCTCCTGGTGGGATTCCCGCCGAAATTCCCGGGGACCTTCAATACAGACCTGGACAATTTCCTGGGCCTGCTGAACAATTTTTGGACGGTCTGCGACTATACTGATGCGAAACCATTGCAATATACCCTCACCGACCTCAATGGCAATGAGATGGGTATCGAAAGCATCACGGACAAGACCACCATTCAGGAATGTACACCCGCGAACCAGGTCTATACATTACAATCAGCCAATGTCTCGTTTGCGACCGGGGATGATGATAAGAATGACAATTCCGAATTCTGGCTCTCGATTGCATCAGGGAATGAGCACAATCCGCATTGGGTCGCCCAGATCTATGACAACCATTCCAAATTCAATAAACAGGGGAATGACTATACGCTTACGTTCCCAAATCCGGCCCCGGTGAAGATGGATGAGTTCAGCAACAATGGAGGCCTTCTGGCTTTCAAGCTGATCGCGCATGGACACAGCGATGACTGGGATTTTGCCTCTATGGTGGTGCGACTCAATTTTGTCAGCGACCACGGACTGACAAAGACAAAGACCCTCTCTTTCAAGGGGTTCAGGATCAGTGATACTGATGCCGGGCATGATAGTAAGCTCGTGTTGTTTACGGATGGTCCGCAGGATACTTACAAGGTGTATGATGCGACGCCGAATTAGAGGGATTAGTCTCAGGCAATGATGACCTCGATCCCTGCATCCTGCAGCCTTTGTTTGTCGTCCGTATGGATCTTGCTGTCGGTGACGACTTTGTGAATGCTCTCCAGCGGACAAATAAAGGCGAAACTTTTCTTGTTGAACTTTGTCGAGTCCGCCAGCACGATGACCTCTTTGGAGATCTCGATCATGACCTCGTTCAGCCGGGCTTCTTCCGGGATAGGGGTAAAAATGCCCAGCCGGGTATCGAACCCATCGACGCCCAAAAACACCTTGTCCACATGAAAATTCCGCAGGCTTTTTTCGGCAAGGGGGCCTACCAGCGATTGGGAGTTCTTTCGGAAATAGCCCCCCGGCACGATCATATTGATGTTGGGTTTTGAAAGGAGCTGATTCGCAATTGTAAATGCATTGGTAATGATGGTAAGGTCCTGAAAGTCCGGGAGGTTTCGTACCAATTCCGAGGTGGTGGAGCCCGAATCGATAAGGATGTTTTCGGACTCCCGGATGAGCTCTGCCGCCTTTTTACCTATTCTTGCCTTTTCTTCGAAGTTCAATTTTATTTTGTCGGTGACACGCTGGTCCGGGACCAGCGTGTCGATCTTTAACGCGCCGCCCCTGGCCTTGATAAGAACATTCTTCTGTTCCAATTGATCAAGATCCTTCCGAATAGTTACTTTGCTGACACTGAATGTGTTACTTAATTCTTCTACAAACACCCGCCCGTTCTCGTTCAGCAACCGCAAAATTTCCTTCCGACGACTGACGGTGCTTTCATTTTCATTTGCCATACTTAATAGTTAAGGTGAAACAAAGGTAAAGATAGATAAGTTGATTCAAATCGTATAAGTAAGGTTTTTATGATAGGTTATTTCTTTAAAAAAGAAATAAAAGGAAATATTTTATAGTTATTTTTTGTTTCTTTTGTTATTGAATGTATATTTGGATACGTATTGAAGCATTATAAACTATGACTTATCTAAATATTGATGATACGGAACTGACACGTCTTGGCGCTATACACACAGCCCGGGAGATCTGCCAGCAACCGAATGTTTGGGGGCAGGTGTGGGAGAAGGTGTGTGCGAGAAAGGAATCCGTTGAGATCTTCTTACGCACGGCATTGGCGCAATCAAAGCGGATCGTACTCACCGGGGCCGGGACGAGCGCTTATATCGGGCTGTCACTAAAAGGGCTGTGGCAGCGGAGCACCGGCATCATTGCCGAGGCCATAGCCAGCACGGATATCGTAACGCATCCGGAGGATTTTTTTCACCGGGACATACCCACGTTATTGATATCGTTTGCCCGGTCGGGTAACAGCCCCGAAAGCACCGCTGTCCTTAAACTGGCCGACGAATATTGTCCGCTGTGTTATCATCTTATCATTACCTGCAATAAGGATGGGGAGCTGGCAAATTATAACACCTCTTGTGAGAAGTTTGTGTTTGTCCTGCCCAATGAGGCCAATGATCTTAGCCTCGCGATGACCAGCAGTTATTCAGGGATGCTCCTGGCGGGAGTCCTGATGGCAAGGATTGGCGAAGCGGATGCAGATAAGGAGGTAGTAGCCCGGATCGCGGGTTATGGAGAAAGGATCATCGGCGAGTTTGCTCCCATTGTTAAAAAGATTTGCGACAGTGATTTTAACAGGGCATTTTTCCTGGGATCGGGCAGTTTTTACGGAACGGCTACGGAGTCGCATTTGAAGCTGCAGGAGCTGACGGATGGAAAAGTAATATGCAAAAGCGATTCCTATCTTGGATTCCGGCATGGTCCAAAAGCGGTGGTGGATGAACATACGCTCATCGTTTATTTTCTTTCGGGGAACAAATTTGCGGCTCTTTATGAGAAAGACCTGATCGAGTCCGATCGGGGGACGCGGCCTATGCTGGAAATGGCGGTAGCCGAGGGGAATATTACGGGAGTGGATAAAAAGTTGGGATATTCATTTCGGCTGGATGTAACGGGCAGATGGCGCACGGATGATGAATATCTCGCCGTGTGTTACATTCTTCTGGGACAGCTGCTGGGGTTCTACAAGTCCCTGCGCCTGGGATTGAGACCCGACGAGCCATCGGCCAGCGGAGCCATCACAAGGGTGGTGGAAGGGGTCAATATTTACTGACGACAGCATTGAAATTATGGATAAAAGGTACGATGTATTAGTAGTGGGAGAATTGAACGTGGATCTGATCCTCAACGGGATCCAGGGATTTCCTTCGGTCGGCAAGGAGATCATTGCGAACGATATGGCCCTTGCGCTGGGAAGCAGCTCGGCCATCTTTGCAAGTAACATCAGTACGTTGGGATCCAGTGTCAATTTCCTGGGGATGATCGGCCGCGATAGCTTTGGAGAGCTTGTTCTTTCTGCGCTGAGGGAAAGGGGCGTGCATACGGACGATATCCTTTATGCCGACAAAAGCCGAACCGGGTGCACGGTTGTTTTGAGCTACCTGGATGATCGTGCCAATGTGACGTTCCCGGGTGCGATGGAGGAACTGTCGGTCGAAGACGTGGACGATGAGATGCTGGATTCCACACGGCATTTGCATATCAGTTCCATTTTTTTACAGCGGCGATTGAAGGACGGCCTGTTGTCGCTGCTCAGGAGAGCAAAGGCGAAAGGGCTTACCGTTTCCATCGATCCGCAATGGGATCCGGCCGAGAAATGGGATGTCGATCTGCGCGACTTATTGACCTGTGTGGACCTGTTCCTGCCCAATGCGGAAGAGTTGATGGCCATGACAGGTGCGGCTACTACGGATGCAGCAGTGAAGGAGATAAGAGGGCACGATACTATCGTGGTGGTGAAGCAGGGCAATGCAGGGGCTGCGCTTTATGGAAAGGATATGGAGATAGTCCAACAGGCCTTTTCGCACACCGCGGTAGTAGATACGGTGGGCGCCGGCGATAGTTTCAATGCCGGATTTATACATTATTACCTGCAGGGAAGACCTTTTGCCGACTGTCTTCGAATGGGTTGCCTTGCCGGTGCGGTCAATACGACCAGCAAAGGCGGGACTGCGGCGTTCAGCACGCTGGAGGATTTTCAGCAGGCGGCCAATTTTTTGTTCAATAATACCCTCCAGGATGTTGCTCAAGGATAAATTATTACAATGTAGTTTGAAAGGGGAGGCCTTGCTGGCTACCAACTTTTACAACTTCGAGACATTGTCGGGGGTGCTGATGGCGGCGCGGCAGAAGAGCCAGCCGCTGATCCTGCAGCTATCGGAGAGCTCCATCGACTATATGGGGTTGAAGGTCGCAGCGGGGTTGGGGAAATGCGCCATGGAGCAGTATGGGGTGCGTGCATGGCTCCACCTGGATCATGGCGGCTCTGTGGACATGGTCAGGCGCTGCCTGGATGCAGGATTCGATTCCGTGATGATCGATGCGAGCGAAAAACCATTTGCGGAAAATGTCCGGATCACTTCCGAAGTGGTAAAGATCGCAGCCCGCTACAACGTCAATGTGGAGGCGGAGCTCGGCTATGTCGCTAAATTAGGCCAGGCGCAGGTTACAGGGATCTATACCCAGCCCGACGAGGCCCGGCGTTTTGTTGAGGCCACCGGCATCAATGCACTGGCAGTCGCCATCGGTTCGGCGCACGGGTTTTACACAGAGCCGCCGAACCTGCAGCTTGAATTGTTGTTCGAGATACATCGTGCGACGCCTTGCGCATTGGTCCTTCACGGGTCGTCCGGGATACCGGATGAGCAGATCAGGAGGGCGATCAAAAATGGGATCGCAAAGATCAATCTTGCCACGGAGATAAAGAACGTGTTTATGAAGAGCCTGAAGAAAGTATTGGTTGAATCCCCCGAGATCGACCTGCGCAAGGTTTTTCCGCGGGGTACCGCTTCGGTGACCGAACTGATCACCGGCAAACTGGAAGTGATCGCAGGATAAGAATATAAAGAAACTTGCCATGATGAGAGATCTCATAAGGGCTGCTGCCCTGGTGTATTGCTATTGTCTTATGCTCCCGGCCTGCAGGCAGCCGGGCGGCGACTCCGCTTCGTGGCCAGTCTACCGCGGCGACAAGGGCAGCACGGGATATTCTTCACTGTCGCAGATAAACAGATCCAATGTCAGCAGCTTGACGCCCGTATGGACCTTTCATACCGGCGATGCCAGACCCGGCAACCGGGGGACCATACAGTGTAATCCCATCATCGTGCAGGGGATCATGTATGTGACGTCCCCCATGCTTAAGCTGATGGCCCTTGATGCAGCAACGGGCAGGGAGATCTGGCGATTCGATCCTTTTGCCGGTGGCGAGGCTTCAGGTGTCAACCGGGGGGTAACGTATTGGGACGATGGAGAGAAGGAGAAAAGAATATTTTTTTCGGCCGGCGCCTTTGTATATGCCCTCGATGCTTTGAATGGCAAGCCCCTCGATGCATTCGGAGATCATGGGAAGATCGACCTGCGTGCCGGTCTTGGGAGGGAGGCTTCAAGGCTGGCCGTGTGGTCTACGTCGCCGGGAGTTGTTTACCGGGACCTGCTGATACAGGGTTGTACCGTAGATGAAGGCTACGATGCGGCGCCCGGCTTTGTCCGGGCCTATGATGCGCGCACCGGAAGAACCGTTTGGACATTTCATACGATACCGCAACCGGGCGAGTTCGGATACGATACATGGGACAAGGATTCCTATCGTCATGTAGGAGGAACAAATGCCTGGGCTGGAATGAGCCTGGACGAGGGGAGGGGGATCGTATTTATTCCATTAGGTTCTCCTGCCTTTGATTTCTATGGCGCCAACAGGAAGGGGGAGAATTTGTTCGGGAACAGTCTCGTTGCCCTGGATGCTGCCACCGGCCGGCGTATCTGGCATTTTCAGCTGGTACATCATGATCTGTGGGATTATGATCTTCCTGCACCGCCGACGCTGGTGACATTGCGCAACGATACGATAAAATATGCGGTGGCGCAGGTGACCAAGATGGGAATGTTATTTCTCTTCGACCGAACCACCGGGCGGCCGGTGTTCCCGATAGAGGAGCGTAAGACAGGCGTCTCGCGTCTGCCGGGCGAGGAGGCGTGGCCGACACAACCTTTTCCTAAGAAACCCGCGCCTTTTGTCCGGCAACATTTTTCGGAGAAGGACATAACCGACATTTCAGATTCCGCGTATTCTTTTGTAAGACACAGGATCGGTACCGCGCGGATGGGGGATATATATACGCCGCCCGACACAGGCGGCACCGTGCAACTGCCCGGAACCCGGGGTGGAGCGGAATGGGGCGGCGCTTCCTTCGACCCTGAGACGGGGCTGCTCTATGTCAATGCGAATGAACTTCCTCTCCTGTTAAAAATGGCAAGGCTGCCCGATGAAGACAATCAGCCGGCAACGGATGGTGGACGCGTTTTTGCGGTCAACGGCTGTGCGATGTGTCATGGGGCCCAACGGGAAGGTATAGGCTCTTTTCCTTCGTTGAAGCATCTGGCTGACAGGATGAACCGGGACCGGGTGGAAGCATTGCTGCGGACAGGGCGTGGCCAGATGCCATCCTTTCCCGGGCTTTCCAAGGAGGATCGAAAGGCGCTCGTGGGCTGGCTGCTGGGAGATCGGACAATCAGCAAGGCAACGGATAGGGCGTTGTCGGCGCATGGGCCAGGGCGTTATGTGAACAATGGCTGGACCCAGCTGATGGACCAGGATGGCCATCCGGGGATAAAGCCTCCCTGGGGAACACTGAACGCCATCGACCTTAACAAAGGGGAGTTATTGTGGCGGGTGCCGTTGGGAGAATACGAAGATTTAAAAAAGCGGGGAGTACCGCCTACCGGCACGCAAAATCTCGGTGGTTGTATCGTGACGGCCGGTGGACTGGTGGTGATCGGAGCTGCCAGTGACGAGCGGCTGCGGGTCTTCGACAAACTCACCGGTAAATTGTTGTGGCAATACAAACTGCCCGCCGGGGGCTACGCGACACCATCCACCTATATGGTCAATGGCAGACAATACATCGTCATTGCTGCCGGGGGAGGTGGTAAGGTGGGGACGCCTTCGGGGGACAGCTATATAGCCTTCGCCCTCCCGGAAGGACAATGACGATCAGAACAGTTACAAACAATGCTATTATGAGGAAATACATACTTATTTTGACCTTTTTGCCTTTTGCTGTCGGCGCCAGGACGCAATCGACACGCCCGGTGACTTATGAGCCCCGCGGCCAGACCGGGATGTCTGCGGAACGTCTGCGGCTGCTGGACACGGTATTGCAGCAGGCTGTAGATAACAAGTGGGCGCCGGGAATGGAGGCGCTTGTGATCCGCGGAGGAAAAGTGGCCTATCACAAAGTATTTGGTTCAGATGACCCGGCGTCTGGAAAGAAACTGGAAATGAATGCCATCTACCGGGTGGCGTCGCAGACCAAGGCCATCACGAGCGTTGCTGTCATGATATTGTATGAACAGGGCAAGCTGCTGCTGGATGATCCGGTGAGCAAGTATATTCCCGCCTTCCGAAACCCCAAAATATTGGATGTATACCATCCGTCGGATACCAGCTATTCGGTGATCCCCGCAAAAAAGGAAATTACCATACGGCACTTGCTTACGCATACGTCCGGGCTGGGATATTCGCAGATAGGCGACGGCGCGTTGAACGAGATCTATTGCAAGCACCGGATACCGTGCGGACTGGGCAGCCAGCACCGTAGCCTGTCGGAGGTTATGAATGAATTGGGGACACTTCCGCTGGCACATGAGCCCGGTGAGCGATTTACGTACGGGCTGAATGTCGATGTGCTTGGATACATCGTAGAGCGGGTGTCGGGCATATCCCTGGATGCGTTTTTCAAGCGCTACATCTTTGGGCCGCTGGACATGCGGGATACCTATTTCTATCTGCCGAAAGAAAAGTATAAGCGACTGGTGAACCTGTATATAGTGGATGACAGCGGCGTACTCGTCAAATCCCCGGGTTATTTCGAAACGAGCGGGAGCGTGCTGAAGGATTACCCTGCCACGGAAGGAAGCTATTATTCCGGTGGCGCCGGTCTTGTCTCCACTATAACGGACTATGCGCATTTCCTGCAGATGTTGCTGGACGGCGGAGCATATAACGGCAAAAGAATACTCAGCTCCACCAGCGTACGGCTTATGACGATGAACCAGATAGGGCCGCTGCTCTGCCACTCGCAAAAATTCGGCCTGGGGTTCCTGGTAATAAGCGCAGAGGGCAGCGCCCTTACACCGCAGAGCGAAGGGACATTCGGCTGGGGCGGCGCGTTCTCCACGGTGTACTGGGTCGATCCGCGCAAAAAGATCATTGGCCTCCTGTATCGCCAAATGTGGAATGATCAGCATGAGGAGGAGCTGAATGGCAAGTTCAAAGCGTTGGTATACCAGGCAGTGACCGAGTAGGTGAAATAAGAGACATGGAATTCGAAATTATCTACAACCAAAATAAAACGCGAGAAAGTTATGACTGCAAATGAACGAAACCTGATCGCCTGCTTCCTGGGCGTGCTGCTCTTCACATTGAGCATGCAAACCCTGGGCAGCCCTTGGGAAAGGGACCGGCGCCCTTCCGGAGCAATAATGGAGGGCAGCTTTGACAAACAGATATCCGGAACAGTCAGGGACGAGGATGGTGTTCCTCTTCAGGGCGCGAGCATCACCGTCAAGGGAACGAAACGGGGCACGACCACCGATGAGCAAGGGCGATTTACGCTCGGGCTGCCTGACAATGCATCCGTCCTTATCATTTCCGCTACCGGGTGCGTTGCCCGCGAAGTGGCGGTAGGGAGTAAGGACGGGCTCAATATCGTGCTCGTTAGAAAAGATGGGGCGTTGAATGACGTCGTGGTGGTAGGTTATGGCAAACAGAAGAAATCCGACCTCACCGGCGCCATCAGTTCTGTAAAAGGCGGCGATCTGAACAAGCTGCCGACGCAGCGGGTGGATCAGGCCCTCCAGGGTCGCGCAACCGGCGTGTCTGTCCAGAATACGGATGGCCAGCCGGGCGGTAATGTCACTATCCGCGTGCGGGGCGGGAATTCCATTATAGGGGGGAACGATGCGCTGGTCGTGATTGATGGTTTGCAAGGCGGTAATATAAGTACGATCAATCCCAACGATGTGGAGGCTGTAGAGGTTCTCAAAGATGCTTCGGCAACAGCGATCTATGGGGCCAGAGGCGCCAACGGCGTCATCCTCATCACGACGAAAAGAGGCGTTTTGGGCAAGCCCAGGGTCAGCTATAATGCCGGCGCCGGTACGCAATGGGTAGGTCACCGGCTGGCCCTGATGAATGCAGCTGAATATGCGCGGAAGTCAAACGACTATGCTGCTACCGTCAACGGTACGGATGCGAGCCCTATCACCCCCGTGCTGCCATTTACCGACGCGCAGATACAAAAACTTTCCACGGGCGGCGGCACCGACTGGCAAAAGGAAATTTTCAAGCCCGGAGGGATCATGAACCATCAGCTGTCTGTGACCGGCGGAAATGAGAATGTCCGTTATTTCCTGTCGGGGGGATATATGGACCAGCAGGGTATCCTGATCAATACGAAATATAAAAGGTATACGCTTCGCAGCAATGTGGACGCGAAGATCAACAAGTGGTTGAACGCGGGTGTCAATCTCAACCTGATGAAGGCCGTCGGCAATGTTCCGCCTACGGGGGAAGGCACTTATTTCGGCGATATTTTGGGCCAGGTGGTGAATGGGGTTGCCCGGTTTGATCCCATTACGCCGGTGTATAATGCTTCGGGGCAATACAATTTCAAGGCCCTGCGGGGCGGCCCAGACAGTACGAAGGGGTATGCCGACCCCGATGTCTGGAATCCCGTGGCGTCGGCCAGGGAGACGAAGGCGGCCAAGAACGAGTTCAATACGGAGGTCAGCACTTTCCTGGAATTCCGATTGCTGGACGGGCTGACATTTAAGATAGAAGGAGCGGCGCGCGTCTATAATTACAATAACCAGCTATACTACAATTCCAAAACTCAGCCGGGATCTTTGGCGGGCGGATTGGGTCAGCTGGAATACGAGACGGACCAGTATTACCAGAACTCCAATATCCTCACCTATGATAAGCTATTTGGCGGTAAACATCATCTGACCGTCACTGGCGTGGCTGAACAGCAGAATACCTCTACCAAATATGCCTATATACAGGCACAGGGCTTTTTCAGCGATTACACCGGGATCAACGACCTGGGCAGCGCCCAGCAGATCAATTCGAGATACAATACCAGCTCCAAGACTTCGCTGAATTCGTATCTGGGCAGGATAAACTATGGTTTTTCGGACAAATACCTGCTTACTGCCAGCTTCCGCGCAGATGGCTCGTCGGTGTTTGGGAATAATAACAAATGGGGGTATTTCCCTTCTGCCTCCGTAGCCTGGAAGGCAGGTGAAGAGGATTTTATCCGAAGCCTACAAGTTTTTTCCGACCTGAAACTGAGAGCCAGCTGGGGCAAGACCGGGAACCAGGCTATTCAACCCTATCAGTCCCTGGCCACCGTGGCCTCCGGCTTCAACTATCCTTACGAGGGCGCGGGTTCGGTGGATATAGGATATGCCCTGTCCAACCCTGCCAATCCCAACCTGAAATGGGAGACGACGGCACAGACCGATCTGGGCCTGGAGTTCGGCTTCTTCCAGAACCGGCTGACGGGTGTGGTGGATGTGTACAGGAAGAAGACGACAAACCTGTTGTTGAATCAGCTGTTACCTTACTACACTGGGTTCACCTCCGTGCTGACAAATGTAGGAGCAGTGGAAAATAAGGGACTCGAGATCGGCATAGGGGCGAAGCCCGTGGTAAACAGCGATTTCAGATGGAGTTCGGATCTCACGATATCATTCAACAGCGGGAAGGTCCTGGCCCTGGTGGATAGCAATGCCCTGCCGATCATCACCAATACAGGCGGAGGGTATAATATTTACAGCAGCGGCTACTCGCTCAAATACCTGAAGGCGGGACAGCCCATCGACCAGATGCGCGGCTATGTATATGAAGGGACATGGAAGGAGTCCGAGAGAGCAGCGGCGCTGGCATATGGGCAATTGCCGGGGGACCCGAAATGGAAGGATGTGGATCATGATGGAAAGATCACACGGAATGGGGATGGCAACCAGGTCATCGGCAACGCCACTCCCAAATTCATCTACGGATGGAATAACAGTTTTACCTATAAGAATTTCGACCTGGCATTCCTGATACAGGGCACGTATGGCAATGATATATTCAACGCCGTGCGGATCAAGACCGAGAACCCTGCCAATGGGACATCTAAGAATTTGAATGCAAGGTGGACATCCTCCAACCAAAATACGCCGGTACCCGCCTTTATCGACTCAAGGACACGCACCGCGGAGTTGAGCGGACATCCATCCGGGATCTTTATCGGTGTCGACAACAGGTCCAGCAGATGGGTGGAGAAAGGGTCCTATATGCGTCTTAAGAATATTACGCTGACTTACAATGTTCCCGGGCCTGCCCTGAAAAGGCTGGGGATATCACGGCTATCCGTGTACGCTACCGGGGCCAACCTCGTCACTATCACCCAATACAGCGGTTATGATCCCGAGGTCAGCTCCTTCAACCGGGGCGCAAGGGTCAGGGCCGGAGGGCTTGGGATCGACCTGAGCAATTATCCGAGCGCTAAATCCGTCATACTTGGTCTAAACCTCACTTTTTAAAATGGATCCATTATGAAGAAATTCAATTCATACAAAATATACCTGTTGCTGGTTTCCTGCGTGCCCGGATTGATGATGTCCTGTCAGAAACTGAAGGAAACGCCGGAAAGCTCCCTGACACCCGATGCCTTTTACAGCACGCCTGCCCAGTGTGAAGCGGCGCTCACGGGCTCGATGAGCTTCCTGTATTCTACCTGGAATGGCTACAATGCTACACCGTCCTGGCCGGATGGCCAGCAGGACGGAGCTTCCCTCGCCTTCACCTCCACTTCGTTCAATGTGCACTGGCAATGGCATTATAAGGCTATCGCGAACATCAACCCGGTGATCAAGGCGATCAAAGCGGGAAAATTGAGCAGCTATCCGGCGGATGTGGTGAACAGCGTGGAAGGCGAAGCGCGATTTTTGAGGGCGCTCAATTATTTCTTTCTCGTCAGGTTGTACGGACGTATCCCTTTCATAGATGAGAATACGCCCGACCCGGTGACGCATCCGCTGACACCCGCATCGAGGCTGGGTATCGATACCATTTACGATAAGATAGAGGAGGATCTGCTCTTTGCGTCGGGTAATATGGGTGACTATGATGCATCCACTCCCGGCAAGCCGAATAAATGGGCCGCGAAAGGGATGCTGGCAAAAGTATATCTTACGCGTGCGACAGCGCCGCTGAATGAAAAGGATAACTATGCCAAGGCGAGAGATATGGCAGCCGATGTGATCGACAATGGACCTTATGATCTTCTGACGGATATAAGCCAGGTATTTAAATCGGGCAATAACAACAACAATGAAGTGATGTTCGCCTTCCAGTCCTCTTCTGACTACCCCTCTATGCCAGGTATTGCCTGGGCGCCGGACGAATGGGGCGGTTGGGGAGTAGGACCGGTTAAAGTCTTATGGGCGCAGGCGTACCCCGAGCAGCCGCGCAAGCACTGCTATATCCTGCTGGACTGGCCAAAAGATCTTACGAACCCCACCGCAAACATCGTAAACTATGCTTCTTCCAATCTGGGAACGCCCTGGATGGGGAAATGGAACTGGCCCAATCTGACGGTTCAGGAAGAGCTGTACGGCTATACTACGATGGCGCCCCCGATATTGCGGTTTGCCGACGTGCTGCTGATGTACGCAGAGGCGGCCAATATGGCCAATGGAGGGCCGACGCAGAAGGCCGTCGATTACCTCAACAGGATCATCACGAGGGCGAACACGCCTTATGGGAACGATGTGTATGGTAATCCGCAGCAGACGGGGACCGAGCCGCTGGCCAACATGAATATGGCGATGGCGGATTTTGACCAAAAGGTCCTCCAGGAGCGGAACTATGAACTGTGTTTTGAGTTCGACCGGTATTTCGACGTGCTTAGGAAAAGGATACTCAAGGACGTGAACCTGCCCGACAATGCGAATGATTATGACGATCATGATTACCTGTTCCCGATACCACCGTCGGACGCGAAATACATCGGACAGAACGCGGGATATTAATATAAACCTGTCGATAGAGGATGAAGAAAAACAATTGGCTTTTTTACGCGGCGGTAACGACGATAAGCTGGGGCGTCTGGGGAGCGCTTATCGAGCTGCCGGAGAAGTCCGGCTTCCCCGCAACCCTGGGTTACGTGGTGTGGAGCCTGACGATGGTCCCTTGTGCGTTGTCAGCGCTGTGGATCAGCAGGGTAAAGCTGGCAAGGGACGGTCGTTCCGTATTCTATGGACTGATCGTAGGATTATTCGGCGCCGGGGGACAATTGCTGCTTTTCGAAGCGCTGCGTGAAGGACCCGCCTATATTGTTTTTCCAATAGTTTCCCTGTTCCCGATACTAACCGTGGTCCTTTCGATGCTGTTCCTCCGGGAGAGAGGATCTGTTAGACAATGGGCCGGGATCGGGGTCTCTCTGGCCGCCATTTTTCTGCTGTCGTACCAACCGGCCACCGGCGGCAGGGTCCGATCTATTGTCTGGCTTCTGTTGGCCATTCTGGTATTTATCCTGTGGGGAGCCCAGGCGTTTATCATGAAGTTTGCCACGCAGCGCATGAATGAAGAAAGCATCTTCTTCTATATGATGGCGGGAGCGCTCCTGCTGACGCCTGTCGCCCTGTACATGACCTCTTTTTCCGGTGCGATCAATGTTGGATTTCGCGGGCCCTGGCTGGCTGCCATGATCCACGTGCTCAATTCCATCGGCGCCCTGACGCTGGTCTATGCGCTGCGTTATGGCAAAGCCATCGTTGTAGTGCCGATGACGGGACTGTCCCCTCTTATTACGGTGGGGATCTCCCTGATACTATATGCAGTGATACCCGGCCCCATCCTGCTGACAGGCGTCGGGCTGGCGATGGCTGGAATATATCTGTTGTCGGAGTAAATTTTTTGTTCGGGCCGAATGCTGATAATTTGAATTGTTATGGCTGCAAAAAAATATTCACAGAAGCTCATTCAGCTATATTCATTTGGTATACCCAATACCGTGCCCAATGATGTAGTGGAAGACACGATTTATTGGGAAGAAGGCGTTTTCGGAGGGTATACCAATATTACGGTGCCAACGCTGGAGTTGTTCCTTCCCTTGCAGGACGCCGGCTGCACGCCTGCCGTGATCATCTGCCCGGGTGGCGCCTATATGAAGGAGGCTTACCAGGATGAAGGGATCAATATCGCCCGATACCTGGCCTCAACGGGCATCGCAGGGATCGTGCTGAAATACCGGCTGCCGTCCGACCGCACGATGAAAGATAAATCCATCGGGCCTTTGCAGGATGCGCAGCAGGCCATCAAAGTGATCCGGCAAAAGGCGGGGATCTGGAACATCGATCCCCGACAGGTGGGTATTATGGGATTTTCTGCCGGCGGCCACCTGGCCGCCACAGCCGGTACGCATTTCAGCAAGAACTATGTCCCCAACAAGCGAAGCGTCAGCCTCCGGCCGGACTTCATGGCGCTGGTGTACCCTTTGATCAGCATGTCCGACAGACTGATGCACCACGATTCGAGGCTGCATTTGTTGGGCGAATATCCGACACAGGACATGATAAAAAGATTTTCGAATGAACTGCAGGTGACGGAAGGGACGCCGCCCTCCTGGATCACCCATCGGGAAGACGACTCCACCGTATCGGTAGAGCACAGCACGCTTTTTTATCATGCATTGAAAGAAAAGGGTGTGCCGGCAGAGATGCATTTACATCCTACCGGGGAACATGGGTTTGCCCTGAACATACCGGCGGAGGAATGGATGGGGCCCCTGGTCGAATGGATCCGGTCCTATGCATGGCGAAAGGCCTTATAGTTAAAAGGGTGATCATTATCAAATTCAAAAACTATGATCCATAAAATAACGGCTCTTATTCCTGGCATCATCGGTATACTGGCGCTTGTGCAGGCCTCCGGGGACAGCTATTACCATTTGGGTGATTTCTCTAACGTTCAGAAGGTGGATGCGCACACGCACCTATTTGTACGGGAGACTGCCTTTGCAGAGCAGGCGAGGGAAGATGGTTTCGATATCCTGGATGTCAATGTCGACGTGGCGGGCAAGGCGGAACTGGCGGAGCAGAAAGAGGATGCTCTTTTCCAGCAACGGGCATTTCCACGCAATGCCGAATTCCTCACTGCCTTCTCCATGGATGGGTTCCTGCAGCCCGGTTGGTTTTCAACGACGATTGCCCGCCTGAAACAGGATTTCGAGGATGGAGCGTTGGGGATCAAAATATGGAAGAACATCGGAATGACGTGCCGGGACAGCTCAGGCAGGTTCATCATGATCGACGATCCCCGATTTGATAGCGTGATCGACTTTGTCATTCGGGAAGGGAAAACGGTCCTTGGACATTTAGGCGAGCCGAAGAATTGCTGGCTGCCTGTCGATCAGATGACTGTTCTTAACGACAGGAGATATTATCAGGCGCACCCGGAATACCACATGTACCTTCACCCCGGGTTCCCTTCCTATGAACAGCAAATAGCCGCCCGCGACAGATTTTTGGAGCGGCATCCGGATCTGCGTTTTGTGGCAGCGCATCTGGGTTCATTAGAATGGAATGTGGACGAGCTTGCCAAACGATTCGATAGATTCCCCAACATGGCCGCCGATGTCACGGAAAGGCTTTCGCATCTGCAGTACCAGTCGCAGAAGGATTGGAAGAAGGTGCGGGATTTCGTGCTGCGATACCAGGACCGCCTGATCTACGGCACCGATGCTACGCTGGATTCGAACGCGACCGATAAACAAAAGTTCAGGGAACGCCTGCATAGCAGGTGGATAAAGGACTGGGAGTATTTTGTCACAGATGATACCATGCAGTCGGAGAATGTCCGGGGGGCTGATCGATGGGGTTACACGGGTGTGGGAGGAGGTGGAGCTATGTTCTACCCTGCCATCAGCCCCCATGATACGAACCTGGTCTTTGTAGCCTGTGATATGGGCGGATCGTATGTTACTTATGACGGCGGCCGGCAATGGAGGATGTTCAACCTGGTGAACAGGGTTCGTTCCTTTGTGTTCGATCCGGTGGACAGTAATGTTGTGTATGCTGTTTGTGAAGGTCTATTCAAAAGCCGGGACAAAGGGATGACCTGGGAACTGTTGTACCCCCAACCTTTGGACGTGATCCGGGTCATTTCAAAAGGAGATCATGCCGAAGAGCGGTTGGTGACGAAAGACAGCATAAGAAAGAAGCTGCTTGCTTTCGCGGTGGATCCTGCCTCCTCCGTTCGGTTGTATGCGGGCATAGAGGAAAAAGGAAAGAAGGGGCTTTATATTTCCGAAGATGGGGGGCGGCATTGGCGAAAGGAAAGGGATATCCCGCAGGGCGCCCGTACTATTTTGGTGGACCCCGGATCTGCTGCCGGTGACAGGACATTATATATTGCCGACGACAAGGGCATCGTTCAAAAAAAGCATGGAATATGGCGTCGGTTTCCCGGGCCGGATAAGGATGCGAAGGCATTGGAGTATTCCGGCGGATGGGATAAGAGAGCAGGCAAATACTGCATCTATGGATTATGGGGACAGGATGTTCCGCAAGGCGGCGCCGTGCGGGGTATCTATGTCAGCCGCGACGGAGGAAGTTCATGGCAAAGAAGGGACAAGGGTATTATGGCCTTTGCACGCACCGGCGGTGACGGTCCGCTGTATCGTGCGGTGTCGGCTTGTAGTACAGCCCCCGGTATAGCCTATGTCTCGTACAGCCATCTACGGTGCGGGGGAGATACAGTCTGTTCCGGTGTGGCCAGGACCGATGATTACGGCAGGAATTGGAAGCTGGTATGGCAGGACACCGTCTTTCCGGGAGGTATGCGGGTGTCCCGGAATTTCGGGAGGGATTGGATCAATGAACGTTTTGGTGTCGGATGGGGTGAGAATCCTCTTTGCCTGGGAGTATCTCCGTCGAATCCGGCGATATGCTATGGCACGGACTTCGGCCGGACCATTCGGACACAGGACGGTGGGAAAACATGGGAAGGAGTATATTCAACGTTGTATAAAGATGCCGCGAGCTGGAGCTCGCGGGGATTGGAGGTGACGACCAACTACGATATCGTGTCCGACCCCTTTGACAGTCTGCATTTGTACCTGCTGTATACGGATATAGGACTGTTCGAAAGCCATAATGGAGGTATAAGTTGGAGGAGCGCCACGAGAGACACGGCTATCCCCGAAGCGTGGACGAATACCTGTTATTCGCTTGTACTCGATCCAAAGGTAAAAGGAAGAGCATGGGCGGCGATGAGCGGGATCCACGATCTGCCCAGACCGAAGATGTTCCGGCGCAATGGCGTGAAGAATTTCAACGGAGGGATTGTGCGCACGGAGGATGGCGGGAGATCATGGCGGGTGGTCAGCGCCGGTGTCGGCCAGGGGGCTGTGACAGGATTATTGCTGGATACCGCCCGGGAAGGGACGGGCAATACATTATATGCTTGTGTTTTTGGGAAAGGCGTTTTCAAATCTGTCGATGGCGGCGAGACCTGGCTGCCGAAGAACAAGGGGATCGAAGGTGCGGAGCCTTTTGCGTGGCGGATCGTACAACGCGGTCCCCATGGCAGCTTATTCCTTATTGTAAGCCGCCGGAGCGAAGATGGCCGGATAGGTGATGAAGGCGATGGCGCTTTATACCGGTCGGATGACAATGCGGAGACCTGGAGAAAAATAGCATTGCCTCCCGGCACCAATGGCCCTACCAGCCTGTTGACTTCAGAGAAAGACCCTGCGACCTTGATCCTATCGGCCTGGGGTAGAGTCTCCGGTGGTGAATTTTCTCCGGACACAGGAGGCGGTATATTTATCTCGCATAATGACGGCGTGAGCTGGGAGGAGTCGCTGGTCCGTGATCAGCATATCAGCGACCTGACATTCGACCCGCGGGTGGACCGCCTGTATGCCTGCGGTTTTAACGGGTCAGCGTATTATTCGGAGGATGGCGCTAAAAGCTGGGTGAGGATCCGGGGCTATAATTTCAAGTGGGGCAGGAAAGTGACCCCGGACCCTGCCGATGTCGAAAAGGTTTATATTATGACATTTGGCGGAGGCGTTTGGCATGGACCGGCAAAAGGAGATGCGAACGCGCCGGAAGATATTATTACACCGTTGTACAATCGATAAAAAATGATAAAGACATTTTGCGTTTTTTTTCTGCTATTGGGGTTCCAGGGATTGTCATTATTTGGACAGACCGTGTCGGAGGTCCGTGGAAGGACCAGGGTCAAGCCCGCCGAGATCCAGGACGTGCTGAACAATCCCGGTATTGGATTTACCACCTTTCAACGGTTTAATGGAGATACGCTCAACCCTGGCTCCGGATGGACGGAAGGGCTGCCCATCGTGTACCAGACCTTTAACGGCGGCCTTGTCAATAAGAGCCATCCATCGACCAGTATTGCCTATTTCAGGGTGGACTGGGCCTTCCTGGAGCCCGAAAGGGAAAAGTATGACTGGGCGATGATCGACAAGGCGCTCAGCACTGCAGCATCCCGCGGACAGACCCTCATGTTCCGCGTCGCACCTTATGAGGATGGCGACCGTGATGTACCGGCGTGGTATCGGCAAATGGTCGGTAAGGAAGACAAACTGTTGTCCGTGAAATGGCGAACCGACCCGGAAGATCCCAGATACCTGCAGTATTTCGGAGGGCTTATCAGGGCGCTGGGTCAGCGTTATGATGGGAATCCCACCCTCGAGTCCGTAGATATCGCATTGACCGGGTTTTGGGGTGAAGGAGACGGTTCGCATTTGTTAAGTGAGCGAACCCGCGTCGCGCTTATCGATTGTTACCTGGAGAATTTTAAAAGAACGCCACTGACCTTTCAGCCATTGAATGGCGATGCCCCTGATCCGGGCGTCCTTGTACGGGGTACGCCTATCGAGGCATTCTGGGCAGATGGAAGAAACAATGGAGTGGGGGATGGGATGCGGCCGCTAGGCCTTCGTTGCGACTGTCTAGGGGACATGACGACAGACCTGTGGCCTGAGCAGCAATGGAGTCATATGGGGGATGTATACCCGAGGGACATTGTTAAAAGCGGGATGTCGGAGGCATGGAAGAAAAGGCCGGTGACGATGGAGATTTGCGGCACCTTTCTGCAATGGCTGGATTCCTTGAAATATGACGACAGGACCGTCCAATATATTTTTGCTGAAGCGCTCAAGTGGCATATCAGCTCTTTCAATGCCAAGAGCTCGCCGGTGCCAAAGGTCTGGGGGCCTTTGGTGGAGAAATGGCTGAACAGGATGGGGTACAGATTCGTGATCAGGCGTTTCGAATATCCTTCCAGGCTTTCGCCCAATGGTCAATTGTCCATCACGTCCTTATGGGAGAATGTAGGTGTAGCGCCCCTCTATAAGGACTATCGGCTGGCTGTCCGCCTGAAAGGCCCTGGCCGGGCGAGGGTATATCTCTCCGATACGAAGTTGCTGAACTGGCTGCCGGGAGACATTGTGTATGAGGAGAATTTTTTTATCCCTTACGATATGCCGTTGGGAAAGTACCAGGTCGAAGTAGGGATCGTGTCGCCGGGGACGTTAGCGCCGACGGTGCGGCTCGCAATAACCGGCCGCACCGAAGATGGATGGTATCGCATGGGGGATGTCATGATCGTGAAGTAGCTAAAAGACCAGCCGGCTATAGATAGTCTTTGCGTTTGAAAAATATAATTTGTACAAGACTTCTTCGGGTAGCTGTATCCCCTGAAACAAGCCGTCTACCTCGGTGGACTGGCAGTATTCCCTCGTTGTAAAATATTTCCAGTCATTGATCAGGGAAGTCTCCAGTTTTTCATGATTGTTATAGGCATCCGTTCCATACATTATCCTGTCAGCATACTGAATAAAGAAATCTCGTATTTTTTCCGGATGTTGTGCGGCTTGCATTTGTAAATGTCCGAGACGGGAAGAGATATCGACTGAAAAATTGGGGTATTTGTCAAAACGTTTTGCTAATTCTTCATAACTCCACTCCATGCTTCCTAAATGAGCTCCCACCAGGGTGAGATCGGGAAATGTTTCCAGGATGGCGTCCCTGGCGGCTATTTGACGTTGATAGGACGGGATCTCGGGATGCAGGTAAGCATGAAATGCCGGGTGCTTTTCATAATAGGCTCTGTTCCGTCGGGACGTCATTTTTTCTAACGGCAGCCAGCAATTTTTGGGCTCCCCTAAATGGGCCAGGACGGGGATCTTGTTCTCTTGTAAGAATTCAAAGAGTGGGATAAAGAATGGATCGTCGATCATCAGGAATGACCTATCCGGCTTCAAAATTCCCATGCCGATGTTTTTCCATATCTTAATTCCAACAGCCCCATTTTGTATAGACTTTTTTATGGATGCAAGAACGTCGTTGTACCAATTTGTCTCTGTCCAGTTATTCATTTCAAAACTGCATATATATGCAAAATGTTGTGGCGAGGCGTTTGCATACGATAGAGCTACCTGTTCTTGTGTTTCCAGGGACGGGAAAACGTCGGCATCGGTATTGATATTGATATAACGGACATTAAACGCGCCGGCTATTTTTTGATAGCGGCTGTCGTTAAAAGTTGAATGAAAATGGGCATCTATTTTTGGGAATTTTTCTATCGGGAGCATGGAGTTTTCAAATGTATATTTCGATGTCAATGTACCAATTTTCCAGCGGCCGCCCAATCCCCTCATTACTTACTTTTTGGATAGTATGCTACAATTTAGTAGGTATGTTTTATGGCGTGACCGTTCCTGAGGACCTTTATTTTGGTGTGTGTCACCTTCCTGGCTTGAATAGCTCCATTGTGCGCAGGTACATCCAATGGCATTGTACGAAAGTGTTACGGTTGTGTCTTGCCGCAGGCCTGGGACTCAACAACCGGCAAATCGAAGGCACGTTCAGTCGGCTGTTAAAGAATGAGAAGGCCGCTACAGACGTCACCGGGATGCAAAAAAAGCATAATAATTAAGCAATCCAGGAATATAGGATATCTGTAGGATGCGATAAATTTACAGACAGCAACTTACATGAATATGAAACTATCCCATGTGCTGGAAAGAAATGCCAAAAAGATCGTATTGGGTACTGCCGGAATTGGCGGGGTTTGGGGGAAAGTACAGCCCGACGAGTCTGTCCGAACGATCCTCGGCGCACTGGAGCATGGATTGGATGTGCTGGACACCGCTCCTTCCTATGGGGATGCCGAGCAGTTTATTGGAGAGGCATTGAAAAAATGGCGGGGAAAGAGACCTCAGATAAGCACTAAGGTGGGACGGCTTAAGAGCTATGCAGCGCACGAGGGTATCTATGACTACAGCCTGTCCGGCATGGAGTCCAGCGTGGGTAACAGCCTGAAGGAGATGGGGATAGACGCCATCGACGTGCTTTTTCTTCATGAACCGGATGCTGTCCCGAAAGACCGGAAAGAGCAGGTGATTGAAACAATGATAGGATTTAAAAAAAGGGGTCTGGCTCATCGGATCGGTGTAGGGGGGAATTACCCTCCCTCGTTCCGGCCATTCATAAAACAGGGGATCTTTGACGTGGTGATGGAGTTCAACAGGCTGAACGTCTGCTGCCTGGATGCTTTGGATTCTGGTCTTAAGCATGCCGGGGGCGCCGGGGGCGCCCGGGACGCTGGAGCCGAATGCTGGATAGCCAGCCCGCTGTATATGGGGCTGCTTGGCCGCAGGTATGAGGAGTTCCAGGCCAATAGGCCGGAATGGCTACCTGCCCGTCACCTCGCGCTGGCACGTTCCGCAAAGGAGATTGCCGACAGTGAACATATCTCTCTCACCGCGCTGGCCCACCGGTTCCTGCTGAACATTCCCTACCCGTTCCATATCGTCATCGGGGCCGCCAATGGTGAGGAGTTGCGGGATACGCTTTCCGGCATCGGAGCGGGACCGCTGGATGAAGGGATTTATAACAAAATAGTTAACCGCATTTTGAAGGAACAACACGTCAACAGCTGAGCTATGCACCCAATCGATCGCGAAGTATTTAATATCACCAGGGCCCAGCTCAGGGTATTGGAACCGGTGCGTGCCGTTACAGCTTTCCAGGACGCTACCATGGGGCCTTTCGATTCATTTGGTCTTTCCATATTGACTGTCCAGGACAAGGATGGCAATCTTGGGGAGGCGCCTGTTTTTAACACCTATATCAATATCCTGGAGAAATGTTTTTTACCCATCCTGTTCCATAATCATGACCTGCCTTATGAAAAATTGTATCGCCTGTTGTACTGGTCCATCCGAAATGAGGGTTTCAGGGGCCAGGCATCAGCGCTGCTTGGCCAGTTGGATCTGGCCCTCTTTGATCTGGCGGCCAGGAGGAAGGGGCTTCCGCTGTACCGGTACCTGGGAGGGACGAGGGACTCCGTTAAAATGTATGGCAGCGGAGGGGGCACCAATTACAGTCTGGAAGAATTGGAAAAAGAAATGAAGCTCTTCCTCGATGCAGGGGTAGATTGCGTCAAAATCAAGGTCGGCAGTCAGTTCGGAACAAAAATGGAGCGGGACATCGAGCGTGTCCGGTTCGTAAGGAGTTTAATTGGCGGCGAGGTCAAATTGGCTGTCGATGCCAACCAGACCTGGAGTACCGATCAGGCCCTTGCTTTTATCGACAAGGTGGGAATAGATGATATTGCCTGGGTGGAAGAGCCGATCCATTCCGCACATTACCTGGAAATAGAAAAACTTTGCCGGCTGTCCCCCGTACCCATTGCTTATGGGGAGTCGGAGCGTACGGCAAAAATGTTCCCTTCGCTGGTGCATATAGGAGTTGCGCATTTGCAGCCCGTACCCACACAGCTCGGCGGGATCAAAGAATGGGCAGAGGTCAGGGACCTGGCCATAAAAAATGGACTGGATCTTACATCCGGCGGGTATTCGTTTTATACAGCTCCGATGCTGGCCACCGCACCGGATGATTGTGCCGTGGAGTACCTGTATTCTCTTATGTATGGACTGGAACGGTACTTTATAGTACGCCCTGTCTGGCACCAGGGGAGATTTAAACTGCCGGACATCGAAGGAGTCCCGGTCCGCATTGACTGGGGCTATTGGGAAAAAGCCGATAAAATTATTATGAACCGGGTCTGGACAAAAGATCAGCTGTCCGCCTATAATCCTACTGTAACCATGTAACTTCATGGATAAACAGGATACCAGTGAATATCTCCCTTGCCCTCAGTGATTATATAGTGCTGCTGATCTACCTCATTGCATTGCTGATGGTGGGGTTTTACCTGAATCGCAGGGACAAAAAAGGGAATGCAGATATCTTTTTAGGGGGCAGGACGCTCCGCTGGTGGCAGATCGGGTTCTCTCTTTTCAGCGCCAATGCCGGTCCGATGATGGTGGTAGGGTTTGCAGGCATAGGATTTTCACATGGAGTGGTAGGAAGTAATTTTGAATGGCTGGCATGGGTTTTTATCCTGATGCTGGCAATGTTCTTTTTGCCTCGTTATCTCACGGCGAAGATCAGTACGATCCCGCAGTTCCTGAAACTACGGTTTGGGATGCGTTCCTATAACTTCCTGGTGATATACAGCCTGATCTCCATCCTGCTGGTCTGGTTGGGCGGGGCTCTTTATGCGGGCGGTCTGCTGATCTCGGAGGTATTTAACTGGTCGTTGATGGGCTCTATTGCAATAATAGTCCTTATCGCCGCCAGTTTTACGGCTATTGGCGGGTTGAAGGCCGTGATCCGTACCGGGATATTCCAATCGCTGATCATCATTTTGTCGTCGGTGATCCTCACCTTTCTCGGGTTCAGGGCGGTGGGTGGGGCCGGGCGACTGGCCGGATCAGTACCCGGCAATTATTGGAAGCTGTTTCGTCCGGCCTCGGACCCGGAATATTCCTGGATCGCTGTCATACTGGGGTATCCTGTTGTAGCCATTTATTATTGGTGCGCGGACCAGACGATCGTTCAAAAAGTGCTGGCTGCAAAAGATCTCAGGAACGGTCAATACGGTGCACTTTTCCTGGCGCTGCTCAAAATTATCATGCCTTTCATTTTTATTTTTCCCGGCATCATGTGCTTTGTCCTATACAGGAATTCCGCACGGCCCGATACCGCCTATATTACTCTCGTAAAGCAGCTGATGCCCCATGGCTTGCTGGGATTATGCATAGCCGCCCTGATCGCCGCCCTGATCGATACCGTATCATCCGGGCTGAACTCTTTCAGCACTGTATTTACGCTGGACCTTGCCGGAAGATGGATCGAGATGGACGATACCGCCCGACGCAGGATGGGCAGATGGGTAACATTGATCGCGGCAGGTTTGTCAGTTGGGATTGCGTACTTATATTCGCGATCGGGGAAAGGTTTTTTTGAATTAAGCCAGGGGCTGGTATCCATATTATCTCCCCCTTTGTCAGTCGTATTTTTAGCCGGCATTGCCTGGAAGAAGGTAAGCAGCCTGGCGGTGGAAACGGTACTGTATGGAGGAGGGCTTATTTGCATGGGAGTAGGGATATGCCATATTTTGAACTTTCCCTATCCTGGTTTCTGGCCACACTTCTTATTGCTGTCGGTATACCTTTTTCTCGGATTGGCTGCTGTTATCGTTATCATTACGCTGATTTCAAAACCAGCCGTGAATATAGCTCCATCGTCCTTCGGTTCGGGCGGGACGTCCTCCGAGGCGGGTGGTGACTCCGGGAGCAATGCCCGGCAGGTGTGGTTCCGATGGGCCATCCTGGCTGTCATCATGTTCTTTATTTATTTGCTGTTCAACTGATGTAATTATGAGAAACTTTTTTTTGTTCATTGCACCGATGCTGTTTGCCGCCGTAGTGCTATATTCCTGTGGCCGTCCGCAGACTTCCTATGTCAACGACGCAGCTTACCAGGAGCGGATATTTGTTGTGAACATCATCCCCGGGGATCAGCTATTGAACGAATACCTGGATTATCATCATCAGATCTGGCCGGAGGTGGAGGCCGGTTTTAAAAAGGCTGGTTACAAAGACATCGTGTTGTATCGGTATGACCATTTGCTGGTGATGACCATTACTGTTCCCCAGGGCGCCAACCTGGACAGCATGAGCCGGCTGGCGGAATCCTACAGTCCCCGCTGCGCAGCGTGGAACAAGCTGATGGCCACCTACCAGACGGGTGTGCCAGGGGCTCCAAAAGGGGCGACCTGGGTGGAGATGAAATCTTTTTATAAATATGGCAATTGATAAAATATATGGGTTTTCTTTATTCCCTGATCTTACTGCTTTATCTTTTCCTCGATGTCATGGACCAGGTTTTCCGAATAACCGTCATATCTTTCAATAATGATCCCCTTCCTGTCGATCAAAAAGGCGACAGGTATGCTCTGGACATTGTATAAGTTTTTTACTTCCCCGTCTCCTTTCATGTCCGAAACATTGTACCAGCTGATCTTGTCCTCGCGGGTCATTTTTTCCCAATCAGTAAGATGCCGGTCCAGCGAGAATGTTACTATTTCAATATCAGGCTGGAGTTTGCTGTAGCTGGCTGCCAAGGCCTTATTTTCCATGCGGCACGGCCCGCAGCCTGCGCTCCCGAAGGTCAGATAAATGTATTTCCCTTTCAATGAAGAAAGTTTGAACGGCCGGCCCCCGATGGTCCTCACTTCAAAGTCTATCATTGGCTTCCCTTTTTGGGCCAGCTCGCTGTATAAGAATACCTTCAATCCCTGGCCTTTTTGGCTGGTCTTTAGTGTCAGAGGCATTGCTTTGTAAAGACGATCAAGCGTATCGTGCGGTATACTTTTCCGGTTGCGATAGATAATGTCCTGCCCATAATAGCTGTTGGCATGTTGCTTTCCAAATTCGACATAAATCTTCATGGATGAATCCTGCGAAGATTCAAAGACCTCTTTTAGGCGGCTCTTGTCGGCATCGCTGGAATAAAGATCATGCATAAGACTATCGAAGGCGCTCAGGTACCTCTTATTATAAGGGTACTGTCTCCTTTCCATTTCGCTGATGAGCGCCTGTTCTTTACCGGATTTGGCTTTGTGTTCCAGGAACATGTTCTTTAGCGGCGATTCAAAGATCATCGGCAGGTTTTCTACCATGATCGTCGCGTATTCATTTTCGCACTGCAACCAGCAGACGGCAGGCTGATCGACTTTCCCTTTTAGTATGAATTTACCTTTTGCTATCCGGGTGGAGTCGATGGTATGTTGTGCGTCCAGGTCATACAGCTTTACGGTCGCACCGTCTTTTGCACCATAGATGGCGCCATGAATGATAAAACCCGGTGCGGATTGCGCCAGTAAATGATGGGTGAGTAGCGCGAGACAAAACAGGCAGGTATACCCGATAGGATGTTTCATATACCGGGCAATATACCAAGGATCATTCGATACGGGTAGGGAAATCCGGGTTTAATTTGCAGAGGGAATGTTAAATCCGCCATCTGGGAGAATATCGATGCGCTGCCCTTCCAGGCGTTGCAGCAGTGAGCCGTTTGCGTAGAGTGGGAAGGTGGTCACTGGACTTTTAAACTAAGAATGAATAAATCTTTTGACGAACTCCTTTGGCGCGACCCCTTTTATTTCCCGGAAGTGTTTATTGAAGTTGGAGACATTGTTATATCCGCTGTCGTAGCAGGCTTCGGATACGTTGTGGTCTCCGGACAATAAAAGCCGGGCGGCATGGCCGATGCGCACTTCTTTTATAAAGTCGGTAAGGGTCCTGTTCGTCTTGGATTTAAAGAATCGGCAAAAGGCAGCCGGCGACATGGGTATGATAGCCGCCACTTCTTCCAGCTTGATGGGGTCCCTGAATTTTTTAAAAATATAGTCGAATATACTGTTGATCCTGTTAGCCTCCATGGTGTCGCCCAGAATATTAAATCCCGGCGAGCTAAGTATCTTATAAGATGTCGAATGAGCGAGCACATCCAGCAAACGCAGCATCAATGCCGACCGGCTCAGTCCCTTTGCGCAAAGCATTTCCTTCAGTATCGTTCGGGCGCTGGTAAGGGTGTCTCCTGTGTAGAGGATGCCCTTGGAGGCATCCGAGAACAATTTTGGCAGCGGACCGGCCTCGGGTTTATTAAAAATATCCTTTCCTAAAAAGTCGGGGAAGAAATGCACCACTATGGCATGGGCCGGCGTCTCAGGATCGATGGTCCGGTAGTATTGCCAGCAGTGTGGCAGGTAACTGGCCATCAGCACCAGTTCCGTTCCATCAAAGTCTTCGATATGATCCCCGATAAACCGTTTGCCACAGCTGTTCTCGATCAATGCAATTTCAAAATTTACGTGGCATTTGAAGGTTTGCCATTTTTTTATCTCCAGGAATTCAGACCGGATGGTGAATGACTGGTCAGGGGGAAACGTAAAGTTTTCATATAAAAATTGCATTCAAATGGCATTTAGAGGCGCTCAACACTTGCAAAAATATCATCAAATATAGTCAAATTCGTTGTGGAAACTCAAATACAATATACGCATTTTTGCCGGCGAACGAGGTGAAAATAACTATAAAGAATTGTTATTCAGTATTATAAATATGGATCATATAAGAAGTGCCCGCATAGGCCTCTGTGCCCTTGCACTATTGTTCTTTTGTCCTGCCGTCCGTGCGCAATCATGGAAGTGGCAAACAAAATATGCCGCGGTCATCGTGGACGGTAAAGGATTTATCGTATCGATCAAAGACAGGGCGTCCGGAAAAGAGTATTGTCCGGCCGGCCGGCCTTCAGCGCTGCTGAGTTTGTACAGTCATAAGAAATATATACTTCCTTTGTCCGCAAAGACTGCTGCGGATGGTCATGTGCTCTTATCATACCCCAATGGTTCGGTCGCAACGGTATCGTTTGAGCAAAGACCGGCTTACATTAAGCTGAAACTGATCTCGCTGACCAACAGGGATGAGATAGACAATATCGTATGGGGACCTTATAAAACGACTATTTCAAAATGGATCGGGGACCTGTTGAGTGTAGTACGCAATGACGATTTTGCCTTTGGCCTGCTCGGATTGGATGATAATACCACCGGCGGACCGCCCAGCGAAGGCGATATGTCATTTATGTATTATTATATCCATTCTCCTGATCCCCAAAAATACCCATTGCCTTCCCATCTGAAAGAAGGGCAGACCTTCAGCATCGGCGGCGACGGTGTGAACGATGTGGCATTTTATTCACAGCCGGAAGAGTATTTCCGTATGAATTATGGCAACGGAGCATGGCTCGAACCTGCATTTGGCGCCAGCATCTGTATGCATGCACGCGATCGCCGGAAGGAGCAGATGATCCTTTTCCCCGAATACCCGGACAACATCGACGGTAAGGCCAACTCGGCCCGGCATCAGCTCGTAACGGCCACCGATGCAGACTATATTGGTTCTTCCATTGCTTTGTATGCATGCCCGGATGCTCAAGGCCTGCATACGATAGAACAGGTGGTGCTGGCGGAGGGGCTGCCGCATCCTGTCATAGACGGAAAATGGATCAAAGATCCTGCGGCCTACCGGCCTGATATTGCCTGGTGGGGACCTCATGACAGCCTGGCCTCTTACGCCAGACAGCTTGCGATCAGCAATGTGCAGGATGAAGGCTGGGGCGAGTACTATCCCAATCCTGCGAACCGCTGGACAAAAAAGGGCATTGGTTTCTCGGGGCGGGAGCCGATGACCATCCCGGAATATGGAAAGCTTTTACAAAAGGACGGCATACGATATGGATTGCATACGCTTTGCGAATTTCTCCAGCCGGACAACAACAGCGATGTGGCTCCTGTACCCAGCGATAGCCTGGCCATCATGCAGCGCACCATCCTTACAAAGAACCTTTCAGCAGAAGATACCGTCATTACCGTGGCAGATACCGCCTGGTTCAACGAGTTCGGAGGATGGGAGGGGAACCATACCAACGTGTTGAAGATCGGCAGCGAGCTGATAGAGTACGATGGCATCACCCGCACCATTCCCTATACCTTCCTGCATGTAAAAAGAGGTTTTCATGGCACGACCCGCGGCTCTTACAGGACCGGGACCACCATTGTAAAACTACAGCCGAATTGTTACCGTGGTTTTGCGCCCGATATGCGTCTGCAGGATGTGTATGCGGATTACTATGGGAAATGGCTGACAGAGGGAGCCATGGATTATATAGACTTTGACGGACTGGAAAGCTGTATGTACCAGGGGCATGGCCAGTACTCCTTCAAACGGTTCTTCCGTGGGTTGTTCGACAGCTATGTCCGTAATGACGGAAAATACCTGCGTGTGATGGGCAGTGCGGTCCAGGAAGGCAACTGGCATTACATGAGTGTATGCAATGTGGGCGGCGGCGATAATATGTTCAGTCCCGTGCTTAACAAATGGGGCATCGAAGGGAAAGATATGCGTTATGTCTTTGAAAGCAGTTATTTCCCGGCCACCTTCGGCATACAAAACTACCAGCCCGACTGGAGCCTGTATGATGCAGAGAACCTCGAGGCAAAGTCCATCGGCTGGAATGCTACCTATATGCTGGGGCTGAGCCAGCAATCCGTAGAGGCCAGCGCTGAAAAGGCGGCTATCTTAAAGGCATTCCGGACCTGGGAAAATGCCCGTAAAGCCGGTGTGTTCCCGCAGGCATACAAGGAAAAACTCAAAGACCTTCATTATAAGTTCCACCTGGAGCAGACAGCGGATAGCACGTTCCTGTTGTACCCCGTGAAAGAAAACCGTTCCATGGACCTGGCCTGCCGGCAGGAAGGGATACGGGTCCAATTGCAGAATGAGTTTGAAACGCAGCCGCTGGAATTTTCACTCAGAGTGATGATGCCAAAGGAAACGACGGTGGAGGGGTTAAAGATCCGGGTGGGCGGCGGAAAGGATATACGTATCGACCGGCAGATCCATCCCGGGCAGTTCGTGATCTATAAAAAGGGCAGACTTTACCTGGCTGACAAGGGCCGTAAGCCGCTGGAGGAAATAGCCATGAACGAAAGCCTTCAAATCAACAAGGGGCAAAGCGCTCTCTTCGTAAGCGCCCTGCATGGAGGTAATGAAAAGGTAAAGCTGGAACTGGTGGTCCCTGTTACCGGCAGGGCGGAGAGGCTTTCAAACGCGGGTCTGACATATATGCATGATGATAAGCATGACTAAGATAATCGCTTTTTGGTGTTGGGTTTTGCTGCCTGTTACAATATTGGCGCAAGACTCTTTGCAGGTTCGATCCCCCGGAGGTAACATTCGATTCCGACTGATGGCCGGAGAGGATGGGCAGTTGAATTATACGGTGGCCTGGCAGGAAAAGGAATTCATAAGACCTTCCAGGCTGGGTACCGAGGGTTGGGGGGATAAATTGGAACTGCAATCAGCTATTTCAACCAGAAAAGATACTTCATGGCATCCGCTGTATGGGGAAAGAAATGTCATACGGGACGAATATAACGCTACGACTTTCACGTTCGTGAGAGCACAGGATCGTTCGCAGCACTTCCAGGTTGAAGTTCGTGCATATGATGGGGGAGTTGCATTCCGGTATGCTTTCCCCGAGGAGCCCGGCGGAGGCCGGGATATAAGCATCGGAAGGGAATTGACGGACTTCACTGTTCCGGAGGGGACCCTGGCTTACTTTACCAATCGCGCCCAGGGGAGCTATAGCCTGCTGCCCTTAAAAAACTGGCCGGACGAAGCCGAGCGGCCGTTGACATTGCAGCTGGAAAATGGCCTCTATGCGGCGCTGGCGGAGGCGGGGGTGGTGGACTATTGCCGAACTAAATTTATCCTCGATCCGAAGAAGTCCAATACCATTGCCTGCTCTATGTACGACAGGGTGGACTTTACCACTCCTTTTGCCACGCCCTGGCGTGTCATTATGGTCGCCGAAAAGGCAACTTCCCTGCTGGAACACGACGACATTTTCCTGAACCTGAACTTGCCTTGTCAGATTAAAGATACGGGCTGGGTCAGGCCGGGGAAGATCATGCGGGAGATGACCTTGTCCACGCAGGGGGCGGAGAAGCTGGTCGATTTTGCCGTAAAGCGTCATCTCGATTACATTCATTTTGACGCGGGCTGGTATGGGTATGAATACTCCCGGGCATCCGATGCATCCAGGGTGAATGTTGATCCCCGCCGGAATCCCCATAACGACCTTAACCTGGCCGAAGTGATCCGTTATGCGAAGGAGAGGGGGATCGGAGTGTTCCTGTATGTCAACCACATTGCCCTGGAAAAGGACCTCGATAGTCTGCTGCCCCTGTATCATAAATGGGGTGTGGCGGGTATCAAGTTCGGATTTGTACATGTGGGATCTTACCGATGGACAGTCTGGCTGCACGAGGCGGTAAAGAAGTGTGCACGTTATCATCTGATGGTGGACGTGCATGATGAATATCGTCCCACCGGATTCAGCCGCAGCTATCCTAATTTGCTCACGGCAGAGGGGATAAGAGGAAATGAGGAAATGCCCGATGCCAACCACAATACGATCCTTCCCTTCACCCGGTTCCTGTGCGGGCCGGCTGATTACACCATTTGCTATTATCATCGTCCTGAGTGGAAGCCGTACCTGGCGAAATCCCGGAATGCCCGCGTGTTGAAGACGACCTCCATGCACCAAATGGCGTTGTCCGTGATATATTATAGCCCGCTGCAATTCTTATATTGGTATGACAGACCGGAAGATTCAAGGGATGAGCCGGAACTGGAGTTCTTTGACCGTGTACCGACTGTCTGGGACGACACCAGGGTGGTAGGTGGCGAGGTCGGCAAATTCATTACGGTAGCGCGGCGCAAGGGGGATGAGTGGTTCGTGGGCTGCATTACCAATAATGATGCGCGGGACCTGGATCTCAACCTCTCCTTTTTAACATCTGGCAAAAAATATAAGGCCACCGTCTATTATGATGATCCCGCGTCGCCGGTGCGGACCCGTGTGTCGATAAAACAGCTGGATGTGACCAGTGCCATAGTATTGCCAATGCACCTGCTTCCCTCCGGGGGACAGGCTATTTGGATAAGACCTTCAAATTAATGAGTTATTTATGAAAACAATTGTTGTATTTGCTCTGACCCTTATTTTTACGCAGGCCGTATATAGCCAAAAAAACATCGACCCAAAAGATATCCGTGAAAAGATGCAGTGGTTTGCCGATGCCAAGCTCGGCATTTTTATACACGCCGGGATCTATGCGGTGAATGGCATCGATGAGTCCTGGAGCTTTCATAATAAAAAGATCGGGTATGCCGACTATATGAAGCAGCTGAGCGGGTTTACTTTAAAGAAGTATGACCCCGCCTACTGGGCCGACCTGATCAGGGAGAGCGGGGCGCGTTATTCCGTCATTACCACCAAGCACCACGATGGGGTGGCGATGTACGATACGCATATGGGCGACCTCAGCATCGTAAAAAAGTCTCCCGCCAGGCGGGATATGATCAAGCCATTTTTCGAGGAGCTGCGCAAACGGAATATCAAATGCGGCGCCTATTATTCCCTCATCGACTGGTCGGATAATAACTATCCGGGGTTCCTGAAGGACAGCGCCCGGTACGTTGTGTCAAAAGATTATGACCGTTGGAACAGGTTCCGGAAATTTTTTCAGGGCCAGATCAGCGAGATCAATACTCTATTCAAACCTGATCTGTGGTGGTTCGACGGCGACTGGGAACATAGCGGGGAGGAGTGGGAGGCTCAAAAAGTGAGGAGTATTATTTTATCCGGCAATCCGCAGGCCATCATCAACGGCCGGCTGCAGGGCTGGGGAGATTATGAGACGCCCGAGCAGAATTTCCCTGTGTCGCGTCCCAACTTCAGCTGGTGGGAGCTGTGTATGACCAGCAATGATAATTGGGGTTTTCATCATGACAACAATTGGAAGACACCTTACGAGGTGATCACCATTTTTGTGGACGTCGTATCCAACGGCGGAAATCTCCTACTGGACATAGGGCCAAGGGAAGATGGCACCATTCCCGAAGAGCAAATTCATATCCTGAAGGAACTGGGCGCCTGGAACAGAAAGCATGAAGAATCGATATTCAGCACGGTGGGCGGTCTGCCGCAAGGCCATTTTTACGGTCCTTCTACGTTGTCGAAGGATTCAACCACGCTGTATTTGTTTTTGCATGGCCGACAGGAGGGGCCGGTGATGATCAAAGGATTGAAGAATAAGATAGAAGAGGTCACCGTATTGGGGAATGGCACAAAGCTGCAGCCGAAAGTCGTGGGAAAGATATCCTGGAGCCCCATCCCCGGACTCGTGTATATCGATGTGCCCGCATCGGCGGCAGACAAGTATGTCACCGTGCTGAAGATAAAGCTCGACAGGCCGCTGAGCCTGTACAGAGGGCAAGGAGGGCTGCAATAAAACAATAAAGGCTGCCATATGGCAACCTTTACTATTTAGGGGATATAGCTCAATTTAATGTTGCCAAAATACTTTTTTCGTCGGGATATTGGTGGCACCACTATTTGTTGCAGCATTATAATTGGTAGTATTGTATAATACCTCATTTACCGGATAGTAAAACCTGGTTGCCGGCTGTTTGCAAACATTAGAAGCATCGTCTGTTACGAAATTTAATGTAGGATATCCTGTCCTTCTGAGTTCAGCCCAAGACTCGTTGGGTTGAAATACATTATAATTTATCCATTTTTGCAAGCCTATCAACTCGTTCTGCTGAGCAGTAGTGGTGGCAGTAGCCCAACTCATATTACTTCCATTAATATAACCTGAGATTGCAGCGGAAGTGGGCGCCGAATATGTATAGCTTCCATAGATTGGTTTAGTATTATCACTTATTGAATAAAGCCAGCTATACCAATTGATAGAATTGGTAATAGCAGCCGTATACGCCTGGCCCGCTAACGTGGAATTCGGGGCGATATTTGTATAATAATCGGCTAATAATAGCTGTATTTCCTGAGATGTAATATACAGCATCGGAAGAAAGCTGCTATTTGAAATGTTGTAATTATAGCCGGCAATGGTCGTCCCCTGCAGCAATGAACTTTGAGTAGCGCCATCCAGACTTTCGTCCAATCCTATAAACGTATTGGGTGATCCGGGGCCGGGTTGAAATAGTAAATTCAATCTTGGATCACTGTTATTAACCAGGGTATCTATCATTACTTTTGTGGCCCGGTCGCCATTACCCCATCCAATCAATCCGCTATATAGGCTGGAAGTAAAAGCGGTTTTGCTGGATGGAGGAGTCACATAAATACCATCCTGATAGCCGTTGGATGCGCTGCCAAAAGTACCGGCGCCCGTACTGCCACCATTGCAAATAGGATAAGTTGCAGGATCGGACAAAATAGATGCGATCTCTGTATTGGCTCTCGAACCAAATTGTGATGTGCCGGAAACACGCATCAGCATTTTTATTCTTAGAGAATTGCAATACTTCTGCCATTTAAGAATACTGCCCTGGTTAATAAAATCCTGATGATTAAAAATAGTAGTAATAGTGGATGTGATCCCATTGGGTCCGGATAAAGCGTTTAATTCAGTGGCATGGGCTTTCAAACTATCCAACATTGTCGCATAAATATCCGGCGCCTTGTCGTACGATGCATACGATGCCGAAACATTCCCTCCATTGGTCGTTATCAACCCGGCTTTTGACCATGGGATATCGCCGTAAGTGTCAACCATCTTTTGAGTCTGATCGTAAAAATGAATATCGGCCGTGATCTTGAAAATCCTGTAAAGGTTCTGCGTAGCAGCCGGCTGGCTGGAATATTCAGCTACAAAATTCTTATACTGCGATAAAAAGTTATAGTAATTGTTCCATTTATCATCGATACTGGCGTATTGAAATACAGGCTCATATCTGTGAGCGACATTTACGTAAGCAGTTGCCTGGGTGAAGTTCAGCGCGGTAGTCTGCCACTCTACAAAGTACGGATAGTACTGAAAGGATTCATAGCTAAATAACGCATAGTTAAACCCTGTCCATTGTTTTTCTATGGTAGTAGTACTTGTGCTTGCAGGATTTTGATAATAATCTCCAAATTTGCTTTTACTGCAGGCAGAAAAAGCGACAATAAGAAGAATTATGTAGTATAATAATATTCTTTTCATAATTTTTTCTTTTTTAAGACAAATAAATTTAGCCGGTCCGATTAGAAATTGGCTCTCAACATGATTCCGTAAGAACGGGATGATGGATTCGTATTACCCATATTACTTGTCGGGCTGCCATTTTGGAAACCGTAACCGCTGGCAGAGGTAAACTGCTCGGCATCGGCATCTTTGATCGTCCTGTATATGTAGAAGAGGTTTCTTCCGAATACCGACAAGCTCAAATTAGTCGCGTGTATTTTATTGAGAATAGGAGTGGGTAAGGTGTAAGAAAATGCAATTTCCCGGAATTTGAAATAGGTGTTTTTAGATACATATAGGTACTCTAAATCGCCTTGTGTAGGCCCTACGCTTGATAAGCTGGCGTCACCGGAATTGAATTCCGTACGATAAAAATACGGAGATGATACCACTACTGTATTAGGCGTTCCGTCCTGCTGCACCCCTTTTAAAAGCATCCCGTTATGATAAACAGTTTGCCCCTGAGGACCGACAGTAGCGTTGGTTTGAACACCCTGGATAGCCCCATTGTTTGCTACTTGATAATAGGAAAGCCCGCCGTGTGCGGCATCCATAGCGTATAAGGTGTTCTTCGTATAGCCCAGCGCCGTTAACCATTGCAGGGCCGTTGTCGACTCTGATCCGCCAAGTTTGAAATCAACTGAAAAATTCAAGCCGAAATTTTTATACTTGAACGTATTCCTGAAGCCGCCTACCCCGGTTTCCTGCGAATTACCAACATTTTGCAATTGCTGATAATTCAACAGGTAAAGCCCATTTGTATTTATAGTATTCTGCCCCTTGGTTTGATAAATGGTAGGAGCCCAATAATCGCCCAGCGGTCTGCCCACTTTGGCTTTATAGGCCACTTCTCCGTCGAAGGTGCCTAACAACATTTCGTTTTGACCGGAAGCCAGGCTCAACAGCTTGTTGGTATTGTGTGTGAAATTCACGATGACATTCCATACGAAATTCTTTGTTTTAACGGGAGTGGCGTTTAGATTGATCTCCACACCGGCGTTGCTCAGCGCGCCTGCATTTTGAAGTATGCTTGTAGCGCCCGTGGTATAAGGAAGGGTCAAATTCGTGATTTGGTCGGTGATCTTATTGTAATAGTATGTAATGTCAAAACCCAGCCTGTTCTTCAAAAGCTGGCCTTCTACCCCGACTTCCGCTTCATGCCTTCTTTCGGGCTTGATATATTCATTACCGTAGGGGCCGGTATTGACGGTCGTATACGGATAGCCACCGACGCTGGACAGACCATACGACACGTTTGAAATGTATTGCTGGGGATAGTTGCCTACCAGCCCATACGAAGCACGAACTTTTAAATAATTAAATGTCGAGGGTAAATTAAGCGCATCGGTTAGTATATAAGATACGTTCACCGCCGGATAGTAGAAAGTGTTATTGCCGGGGGGCATGGTAGATGTCCTGTCCTGTCTTAACGTTCCTTCTAAGAACAAATAATTCTTATAGCTCAGGTCTACGATTCCAAATAATGCATCTTTTAATAAATAGCCTTGTGATGAGCTTGCCGAAACGGGGTTGATGGTGGCGGACAGGTCAAATTTGTTTTCAACGCTTAATCCTCCGCTGGTGCTGATACTATTATTCAGCGTTTTTTCATACTGAGCGGTATAACCTGCAGAAACATTCAAGCCAATGTCTTTTGTCAGATCTTTGGTATAGTTCAGTTTTGCGTCCCCATAATATATTTCATCATTGAACGTCCCTACGCTATAGCCGCCGGAATTGCCGAGCGACAGGGGTATTGCGCTTCTTTGCTTATTGTAGGTGAGGGTATTGGTAAAATCAGTCGAGGTTCTCACTGTGAACAGAAAATCCTTGTTTATTTTCCAATCGGCTTTGATCACCCCGTTGATCCTGTTTTCGTTCTCATCTTCATTGTTGGCTAACCGGTCCCATACATAATCAATGGTGCCGTTCTTTAGGTTGCCGAACCAGATATTTTCATCCGGGGTCAAACTATTGGTATTTTGCCCCGTCACATATTTGTAACCCAAACTTGTTTTGTATGCCTTTCTATACCATTTTCCATTGTCCGCCGGTCCCAGCATGCCGCCGAAACCAAGGAGCAGGTTACCCGTACCGGTAGGACGGTTGTGAACATGCCAGTTAAAATAGTTCACGATCGTTTGAATGGTGAGACTGGGAGTCAAACGGAAAGTATTGTTTAAACTGACAGTATGTTTATCATTACGGGATGCCAGGCTTAATCCTTCCGTATGATTGTAGGTATAAGAAAACCTTGTAGTGGTTTTGTCCGTATTGTTTGTAAATGCGATATTGGTAGTTTGGTTATGCGCGGTCTGCCAGGTGTCGGCATAGCTATTTTTTTGCGGGAGATAAGGCCTCACCTGGTGGTCCCAGTAAATGGTTGGCTTACCGTCGTAAAGAGGACCGAAATAAAGATTGGGGGTTGTACTTCCGCCCGTATTGATTGACTTTACCAGGCTACGGTAGGTGGTCCCGTTGTAGGTCACATGGTCCCAGCCCTCCGGGTCCAAACCATTTTCGTTCGAGGCGTTGATATTTCCTGTGTGTAAGGTTGAATAGTCAATCATATGGCCGGGTCCCCTGACTGTCTGAAACTGCGGCATATAGGCAATACGATCTTCGTCATAATAGGTATTGAACTCTATGCCAAACCCTTTTTTGCCTTTACCGGATTTTGTAGTTATTAAAATAACCCCATTGGAAGCCTCTGAGCCATACAGGGCGGCGGCAGCGGCTCCTTTCAAAACAGTGACACTTTCCACATCTTCCGGGTTGATCTCGGAAATACCGTTATTGCCGATGCGGCCGCTATTCGAGTTGAAGTCGCCGTTTCTTGCGGGTACCCCGTCGATGATCAACAATGGCTGCTGCTGGTAATTGATCGAAGAAGCTCCACGGATGATAACGCTTACGCCGCTGGTGGCGCCACCAGGTGCAGCGGCGATTTTTACGCCCGGTATATCTCCGTAAAGAGCCGTCACCACATTGGGTGATCCTGCTTCTCCTATTACATCTGCCTTTATGGTGCTGGTGGAATAACCCAAAGCTCTTTTTTCCTTACTGATGCCTAAGGCCGTTACAACCACATCGTCCAATGCTTTACTGCCGGGCTGCATTTGTACGGTAATGGTTTCCTCTTTGTCGATTACCATTTCTATGGCCTGGTAACCTACATGGGAAATCACGATGGTCGAGTGAGCTGGTACTCTTAGCGTAAATTCGCCGTTGGCGTTGGAAGTGGTGCCTGAGCGTGCCCCTTTGATCTTGATGCTGGTTCCTTCCAACGGCAAATTCTTTTCGTCCGTGATCCGCCCTTTTACTGTTATATTATCCAATGGAATGTCGGCGGAAGATATGACTACCAGGTTATTATTTATTATTTTGTATTTGAGCGGAGTATTAAGGAATGCCTTGTCAAGCACCTGTTCAATAGATGCGTCAATCATCTGTAAATCCACTTTTTGGTGTTGGGGGATGGCCGCATCGAAATACAAAAAGCGATAATCGGTGTTTTTTTCAATCATGGAGAATAGCCTTTTCAGCTCCATGTGTTTCACCGACAGGTTGATTTTTTTCTGGGCAAACCCATTTGCGTAGGTCTGTACGCAGACAGCAAATATCAAGAAAGTGGACAATTTCATGGTAAGAAAAAGGCGTTTCAGGTTTGGTGATGTCGCTAAAAAAATTAGCTTAGCAGTTTTGTTCTTTTTCATACTTTTGTGATGCTTATTGATAAATAATGAGAATCCGCCTAATCTTCCAAATTGAACGGGTTCTTGTTTTGGTCGTAAGTTTGAGGGAGGTGTTGACGCACCTCCTTTTTTGTATTTTTTTATTTTCTCATACGCGACGGTTTTGTTATTTAACTAATGTTATTAGAAAGGACGTATTGCCGACCTCTATCCATGGTTTACATTAAGACAATACTATTGCTTCATATAAAGCATTACCACATTATTGTCCATGGTGATTTCAAACGGATAAGTAGCTTGTAAGGCGCTCAGCGCCTGGCGGAGCGTTTCATTGCTGAAAGCTCCGGTAAATCTTAGATCCTTCAGGCGGTCGTCTTTTATTACTATAGTCACGCCGTACCATCGCTGCATTTTTTCAACAATTTCCTCTAGGGGCTCGCTGCTGAACATCAATTTATCATGTAGCCAAGCAACTTCCGGAATTATATTGCTGCCGCGATCTGGCTGGAGTTTGTCAATGCTGTAAATATTATTATCATCAGTCCTTTCAGGCGATGTTTTTTTCCCGGATACGGGCTGTAGCATTTCAGTATCAGTAGCAACAGAAATGTTTATTTTTTCACTGGGCTTTAAAACGAACTTTCTTTTCGGGTCAGATCTGGTAGACACTTCGACCATTCCTCTCAGCAAGGAGGTTTCCACATTTTTATCCTCCGGGTAGGCTTTTACATTAAACGCCGTCCCTTTTACGGTGATATTGATTGATTTTGCATGTACAATGAATGGCACATGCTTGTCATGTGTCACATCAAAGAACGCTTCGCCGACGAGCACAACTTCCCGTTTGTTGTTCTTGCCGAAATTATCCAGGTAACTTATGCGGCTATTGCCATTTAGCCATACTTGCGTTCCATCAGGCAATATCTTTTTTGTTTTTGACGGATGTGGAAGGTTATTTTGATCTGATAATTGAACAGGATCAGTCTTGTGAGGTAGGGAAGAGCCGGCCTGTTTATGATAAAAGAACCAGGATGCAGCGGGAACGGCAACAAACAATATGGAAAATAAAACGACTATAGGCCGCCGGAGATGGCCGGTTAAAGAACGTCGACGGGGTGGGGAAATGACTGAAGTCCCATCCTCAAATTCTTCAGGATACAAATTGTGCATTACCCCGATGTGCTTTTCCCATGCAAGGGCATCTTCTTCGTCGAATGTTCCGGAGTCAGATCTTTTTTTCAGGTAAGAGGTGACGATATCGATCTTATAGGCATCGTCGGGCAGATCCATCAGCAATTGCTCCAGTTCACGCAATTCGTCCATAGAGGCTTCGCCATCCATCTTTCGTGATAATAACTGCCAAATGCGATTTGTCTGCATATCGATAGATCCCTTATATATAAGGATCCATTTTTCAGCGTCTTTCCCTAAAGGGTTTGAAATTTTTTTAAACTGTTGATTATCAGGAGGGGTTTGCCGGAATGTCTGGAACTTACTTTAGTACAAAGTTGATGGACTGGCAAATTTTTTTGGTAGCGATGGTCATTTGAGCGTCAATGGTTTTTACGGAAAGGTGCAATATATCGGCAGCTTCTTTATACCTGAGGCCATCTTCCCTGATCAACTTATAGATTATTTTGCAGCGTGGCGGCAATTTTTGAATGGCGGTGTGTATGGCCGCTGCTAAATCGGCGGAAATACATATTTCTTCCGGATTGGCATATGTGGAAGCTGATGGGATATCGACGGAAAGGTCGTCAAGGCTGATGAGATGATCCCGGTGGTTCCTGTTACTGTGTCTTATAGATAGATTTTTTACCGCGATATACAAATACACTTTCAGGTTTTCAATTTCAAGCAGGCGCATTCTGTTTTTCCAAAGATTGACAAACACATCCGAAACAATTTCTTCGGCAACTTCATTCGATGCTACAAATGAGTAAGCAAAGCGTTTCAGGTCTTTATAAAAAGCCCAAAAAAGATCTTTATAGGCATCGTGATCGCCAAAGACAGCAATTCGCTCAAGCAGTTGTTGTAGTTGAATTGGATCTATCATGTTAAACCAAATGATTTGTCAATCGCACACCAATTCCAAATGAATATATCTTATTAAACCTAATCAAATATTTCAAATAAAAAAAATTATAATTTATTATCAACGATGAAGAGGGCAATATAGCATTGGTTTTGGGCAAAATAATGGAGAGGTCAGATGCAGCAGGATCAAAAAGACATCGGTTTTCGTCAATATAGCATTTGAAGCCGGGTAAAAATATTTTGAACTTAGGTTAGTTAAATAATTTTTTGAGCAAAGTTTTATAAACTTTTTCAAAAGCCCGCACCCTACTAACGCTACCTTATATATGAGAGAAACTAAGACCCAACGGATCGGAGAGATCTTTAGACATTTATATTATTCAGCACCCATCAGCTGCACATCCCTGAGCATGAAGCTGGGCAAGAGCCAGCCTCACACCATGGCTAGGATCAATGAATTGCAGCGCGGTGGATATATCGTCGAGACAGGGCATGCGCCCTCTACAGGTGGACGCAAGCCGCAGATGTACAGCCTTCGACCCGACCTGTTCTATATCCTGTCCGTTGCGCTGGACCAGTTTGTAGCACGCATAGCGCTGCTGGATCTCCAAAATAATTTTGTCGTAGCCCCTGAGAAATATGAGCTGAAACTGCTGAACAATTCGGACGCTCTTTCTGAACTGGCTGAGATCATCAAAGAATATATCGCAGCCGGAGGTGTGGAGAAGGAGCAGATCGCGGGAATAGGTATCGGAATGCCCGGGTTTGTTGAAGTCAATAAGGGGATCAATTATTCCATTTCTGAGAACCGGTCTGTTGCAGGATATATTTCATCAACGACTGGGCTGCCCGTCTACATAGAGAATGATTCCAGCAGCATAGCCCTCGCAGAAATGAAATTTGGTATGGCGCGCAATGTCCAGAATGCCATGGTCCTGAACATTGGCTGGGGGGTGGGGCTCGGGCTTGTCGTCGACGGTCGCCTTTTCAGGGGTTCGAAGGGATTTGCAGGAGAGTTCAGCCATATCCCCCTGTTCGAGAATAATAAGCTCTGCAACTGCGGCAAGTCAGGTTGCCTGGAGACGGAATCGTCCCTTTGCGTCATCGTTGAAAAGGCCATTGAAGGACTGTCAAATGGCAGGCTGTCCAGTATCAATCCCGCCGACCTGGATCGGGAAGACCTGGAGAAGTCCTTCGAAACAATAAGGGCCGCGGCTGCGAAAGGAGATAAATTTTCCGTCGACCTTTTTTCGTCGGCCGGGTACGAAATAGGCAGGGGCCTTTCGATCCTTATACATTTATTAAACCCGGACCTGGTGGTGCTCAGCGGAAGAGGTTCCCTGGCCGGCAGGATATGGCTGCCTCCCATTCAGCAGGCATTGAACGACCACTGCATCCCCCGGCTATTTGAAAATACGGAGATACGTTTGTCCCAGCTGGGATACGATGCCGAGCTCATAGGAGCTGCCGCGCTTGTCATGGAAAGATGCGAGCATCTCAGACTGAACCCTCATGTAAACTACAGCCATTAGACCTGACTATTTTTTGGAGTATCTGTTCTTTTTTTTACTTTGTACTGCCTTGGGTCCGGAATCGCTTGCCCCCAGGACTACTACAACATGCCAAACTGACGGATGAACAAAACAGGTGATATCGACTGCTTGCTCTGGGTACAATTTAAAAATGGCGATAGAGAGGCTTTTGCCTCCCTCTACCATCGGCATATACTGCCCCTGATCGCTTACGGGACTAAGATCTGCCCGGACCGCGAGGTTCTCAAAGATTGTATTCACGAGCTCTTCGTTGAATTGTGGAATTCCAGGAGCCGCCTGGCCCCCACTGATTCGGTCAAATTTTATCTGTTTTCGGCACTTCGTTATAAACTGATCCGACAGGAGAAAAGGCAGCGTATCCAATCCCACGCCATCCTACCCCGGACCGATTGGCTGGATGAGGAAGTCGACAATCCCATTGAAGTGGAGATTATCTTACGGGAAGATCATGCATACCATGCCGCCCTGCTGCAGAAAGCCGTTAAGCAGCTGACTGCCAGGCAGCAGGAAGTGATCCAGCTTCGCTATTACCAGGGATTTACTAATCAACAGATAGCCGAACTGATGCATATGCACTATCAATCGGTGAGCAATTTGCTGTATACGGCTTTATGCAAGCTCAAAGAAGCAGTAAGGCTCCATGACGTTATCATTTCCATTTTTTCGTGCCTCCTGTTTTTTGTCTAATGGGAGGGTCCTGAAAATTTTCTGCCTTTTTTGAGTATAAATTGTTCTTCGGGTACATTTCCCACTATGGAGAATAATTTTGAAGAACAGGTATGGTGGCTCCTTCAGAATGACCATTTCTTACAGTGGGTCCGTGAGCCCGATGCTGAGAGCTCGACTTATTGGGAAAACTGGAAGAGGCAGAGTCCCGGACGGGCCGGGGCCCTGCATAAGGCAAGGCAGATCCTCATAGATATGACCATGAACGCGATTCCCTCGGATGCCCAATCTCTTTCGGAAGTTATTTGGGACAGGGTGAACAGCGATATCGACATCGAGCCGGCTGCCACCACCCATACAGTCGTCACTCCACTGGAGAACTCCTCTCGTACACCCGCTCTCAAAAGGCTTCACTGGAGAAGATATGGGATAGCGGTGGCCCTTGCAGGTGCGCTATTGCTTGGTGCAGGTATTTATTATTATTCCCGCCCCGGGCATATGAATGGCCCGGCATCCCCTGGGCCTGCAGAACAAAAAATTGCCCGGGTATTGGTAAATGACAACCTGAAAAGGACCAACCAGACCCAGTCCAACCAGGTGCTTTACCTTGTAGATGGCTCAAAAGTTGTTCTTCAGCCCGGCTCCTCTATCAACCATGCGATATTCCTTCAAAAAGACAAGAGAGAGATCTTTCTGGAAGGTAATGCCTTTTTCGAAGTAGCTGAGGACCCGGCCCGTCCATTCTACGTTTATACGAAAGATATCGTCATGCGTGTCCTGGGCACCAGCTTTAACGTCTCCGTCGATTCGAACAACGGGAACATTTCTGTAATAGTAAGAACCGGGAAAGTGTCGGTCTATAGAAAATCGAGTAAGCAGCAGGCGCAACTGGTCCTTACCCAAAATCAGCGTGCACTGTATGATGCCCGGACGAGGCATCTTATGCAATCCCGCCTGAGTAGTTTAGAAACCTTGGTTGACAAAACCCCGGCCAATCTTGCCTTTAACTTCGACTTTGAAGAGATACCCGTGGAAAAGATATTCCAATCACTGGAGAACGCTTATGGGATCACGATCCATTTCGATAAGCAAAGCCTTGCGGGTTGCCGAATCACCACCTCCCTTGGCGAAGAATCTTTCGAGGTGAAACTAAAGATCATCTGTGAGGCCATCGGCGCCAATTACCGGCTCTCCGACAACAGTGTCTTTATTGTTGGCGGCTCCTGTAATGGGGAGAAAACGCCCATTAACCAAAACAATCCATAAACTAAATAAGCGCTATGAGAAAATAAAAATCACGATAGAGAAATATAAGAAGAATATAAGGATGGTGATGCGGGAACACCACCATCCGAGTGAGCCCCTTTTTTACTGTCATTCTGCCGAACGAGAGAAAGGGGATGATCTTGCCATCATTTTTCAAAATTGACAAAACCGACTAAAGTTATGAACAAAACCGGAAAACCAAAACAAGCTGTTTTATTCATTATGAGAGCTTCACTACTGCAAATTTTCCTGGCGGCCGGCTTTATGAGCTATGCGTTCGCAAATGATGCGAGCGGACAGGAGATATTGGACAAAAGGGTGTCTTTCAACCTGCCCGCCCGCGAAATAAGAGCGGTGCTGAAAACGATTGCCTCTACTACCGAAGTGGGCTTTACCTATAGCAATAGCGTACTTCCGGGCAAGCAGAAGGTCACGGTCATCGCGCATGAAGAAAGGTTGGGAGATGTGCTGGAAAAAATTTTCAAGCCTCTCCACATCTCCTTCGAAGTCATCGGTAAACAGATCATTTTGAAAAGACAGGAAACGGGCATCCTGGGGCAGATACTTATCCCGGATTCATTGGAGGGTTTGTTCAAGCCCATCACCGGCACCGTCGTTGGTCCTGACGGACCCCCCCTGCAAGGCGTCAGCGTCACAGTCGTAGGGACCCAACGTGGCACCGTCACGGATGAAAAAGGCTTTTTCCAGATCCAGGCAGAGCCGGGACAGGTCCTGCTATTTTCTTCTGTGGGATATACGGTGCAGAAACTGACGCTGGGCTCCTCAGCCGTTGTTACCGTAATGCTTTCCAAGAATGAGAATGCGTTGAATGAAGTGGTGGTTACCGCCCTGGGAATTGGTCGCCAGAAAAGGGCCCTTGGCTATTCCCAGGAGCAGATCAAGGGAAGCGAGCTGACCAAATCCAATGCACCCAATGTTATCAACGCGCTGAGCGGGAAAATGGCAGGCGTGAATATCACTTCTCCGAATGGGGTAGACGGAGGCAGTACCCGGATCATCATCGGAGGCAATAATACGATCACCCAGGATAACCAGCCCTTGATCATTATAGATGGAATGCCGATGGACAATACCATTCCCGCCGCTGCCCAGGATGTTACGGCGCCAAAGGACTGGGGCAGCGCTATCAATCTCATCAACCCCCAGGATATAGAAGACTTCAGTGTACTGAAGGGGCCGGCTGCCGCCGCCCTGTATGGAGGCCGCGGCGCCAATGGCGTCATCCTGATAACGCTGAAAAAAGGGACCAAAAGAAATGGGCTCGGCGTGGACTATAATATGGGATATAAGACCATACGTCCTTATCGCTACATCGATATGCAAAACCAATATGGAGCGGGCGGCATGGTTTCTCTGGAGCCTGTTCAACGCCTGACCGACGGGTCCGGCAATCCTGTGCTGACGGATGGCTGGAACGGCCTGTTCGTAGACCCCAAAACAAATGCGGGCCCTTATGGCGTTGCTACCTGGAATCTTGTAAGCTGGCCCGGCACGGGCCTTTCCTGGGGGCCGAAAATGGATGGGACTATGATAAAGTGGTGGGACGGCACCATGCAGCCGGACAATCCCCAGCCCAATAACGTCAATTCTTATTACCGGAATGGCAGCCAGGTGACACATAATGTATCTGTACAGGGAGGTAGTGAGAATGCTACTTTACGGGCGTCCTATACGCGGCTGGACAATACCTCGATCATTCCAAATTCCGATTATAACCAAAATTCCTTTAACCTCGGGACCAGTATAAAACTCACGAAAAGAGTAAATGTGCAGGTCAATGTCTCTTATTTCACCAATGTGTATCACAATGCGCCGGCCCTGGGAAATACGGAGAGCGGCCTGCAATCCAACCTGATCTATGCCTATGGAAGGGATTATAAAGGCAAGGCCGATAACGGCAACTATCGTTTGCCGGACCTGTCCCAGAATAAATTCAATGGATTCCCCTGGGCGGGCAACGGGGCCGCGCAATTTCTGTATTGGAATACCTATGCGAATAATGAGACCGTGACAAGACGGAAACTGATCGGATCGGCCCAGTTGAATTACGATGCCACCAGCTTCCTGAATTTCATGTTCAGGGCCAGCATCGACGCGAATAACAACGAAGACAAGACCATTAACGATCCCACCGACAACACCGGAACGAATGGCGGCAGCTATGGGCACGGACTCACCCGGGATAATGCGAGCAATATCGACTGGTTGGGTACCCTGCATAAAGACCATCTCTTCGGCTCGGACGTCGGAGCTAAATTTTCTGTAGGAGGAACTGCCTACAGCAGAAGTTCCTATAGTATTTCGGGCAGCAATGGGCTCACTTATAACGTTCCCTATATGAACGCTTTTGGGAACTATTCAGGGAATACACAATCCAGCCAGGTTCCTTCAGAGGACTGGTATGAGAAAAGGCTGAATTCACTTTATGGCTTCCTGAACCTGTCTTATAAGAACTTCCTGTTCCTGGACGCAACGGCCCGGAATGACTGGGCGTCCACTTTACCCAAAGGACAATGGTCCTATTTCTTCCCGTCTTTTTCCGCCGCCTTTGTATTTTCGGAACTGCTGCACGTCGACCCCAATGTACTTAGTTTCGGAAAGTTCAGGGCCGCCTGGGCGAAAGGCGCGGTGGACGTACCGTACAAGATCATAAACACGATCTTTAATACGGGCACTTTTGCAGGATCGCCGACTTCCGGTCTGCCCGGAAGCTTGCCCGCCATCAACTATAAGCCGCAGATCAATACAACGGCGGACCTGGGGATCAATCTCGGGTTTATAAATGACCGGTTCAATTTCGACTTCAGGTATTACCGTGGCCGCTCGAAAAATCAGGTGCTGAGCTCCCCGCTGCCTCAAAGTTCAGGTGTTAGCGGCATCATCGTAAATACGGGTGTGCTCGAAAATTCGGGCATCGAAATGATACTGCGGGCCAAACTGGTGGATCGGCCCTCCTTTAGCTGGGACCTGAGCTTCAATATGTCTAAAAATTACAATCGGCTCCTGTCGCTGGCCCCCGGAGCGAACCGATATGATATGAACAATATCTGGGGCGCCAGTGGCAATTACATTTCTGCCGTTGTAGGACAGGAGTTCGGCGCCATCATGGGTTATGATTATGTATATGACGGAAAAACGCATAAACCCATCCTGCAGGATGAGGCAATGATCAGGCAGAATTTCGGCGTGGATGCGACAACAGCTGCGCAAATGAAGGGTACCATGTACCAGTCTACGTCCAGCATCGTCCCGATTGGAAACTCTACTCCCAAATTCAGGGGGGGCATTACCAATACCTTCTCTTTCAAAAATGGTTTCTCTGTCAGTGCGCTGATCGATTGTAAGATCGGCGGACAAATGTGGTCGGGCACCTATGCCTCCATGATGCAGCAGGGCACTGCTCCCGAAACGCTAAAGGAAAGAAATGGCGGCGGACTACCCTATACTTCTCCCGGTGGAGTCACTTCCAACTCCGGGGTGATCCTGCCTGGTGTATATCCTGACGGAGCGGAGAATACCAAGGTCGTTCACTACTATTTCAAGTATATGCAATACGGCGTATGGAGCAGCGGCCCCATCGGCAGCAGCTGGATACACAGTACCGCTGTCTTTAATGATACCTGGTATAAGTTACGCGAAGTCTCTGTAAACTATGATTTGCCATTGAGCCTTGTGAGAAAGACCAAAGCTTTCCAGGCGGCCTCTATCTCCCTGGTGGGCCGGGATCTTTTCTACCTGTACAGCTCCCTGCCGGACCATATCAATCCGGAAGGATCCAATGGCGCAGGCAATGCGCAAGGCATAGAATTCGCGTCCCTGCCGGGCGTCCGTTCCTTCGGCATCCAGGCAAGATTATCATTCTAAAACAGGTAAATACGAACCCTCATCTCTCAATGTATAAACATATTTATATGATCACTGCGAAGAAAATTTTTATATACCTGCTGCCCGCCGTTTTTTTGGTCTCCTGCACCAAGGATTTCCAGAAACTGAACGCAACCCAGGACAAACCTTCCTCCACGACGGTGAAACCATTGGTAAATGGCGTAATCAGCTCACTGCTCCTCGACTGGACGGAACAGGCCTCCATACACAACGACTACTACTATCCTGTAACCCAGCTTGGGGCCATCAGTACCGTATCCGGATATATATTGAGCAGCGCCATATCCAGCGTCTGGAGCAGTTATTATGGCAATCTGCAGAATATGAACCTGGCGCTGGACATGATCAATTCCGTCAAGGATAAGGAGTCTATGAATAATATCCAGGCGGTGTTATATATTTTGCGCGCCTATAAGACCTTCCGGATCACCGACCAGTTCGGCGATATCCCCTATTTTAAGGCGGGCAAAGCTTATTCCGGGAGTGTGAGCAATTTCAGGGTGGCGTATGATCCCCAGCAAGCGATCTATGATTCCCTGCTGAGCGATCTCAAATGGGCCGCGGACCATATAAAGACAGACCAGGCGCCCGTGAGCGCTTCCGGAACGCCTTATGCGGCTCTTGGTAGTTTTGACACTTTTTTCAAGGGCGATATGTCCAAATGGCTAAAATTCGCCAATTCCCTGCGCCTTCGTTATGCTATGCAGATGGTGGAAAAAGACCCTGCTACGGCAACTCCCATCCTTCAGGCTGTGCTGGCTTCCGGCACCCCGCTGATCGGGGAAGGGGAAGATGTGGGTATGTGGCCGGCCGACCTGGGAGGACTCGATCTTCCGGGAAAATGGTGGAGCTTCTCGTCTGGTGGTGCAGGCTTTACGCGGATGAGCAGTACATTTTGGCAGATGGTATCCGATGGTAATGCCGATGCGAATATCTTCGATCCGCGCGCCAAAATATTTGTCGATCCCAATGCCGCCGGAAACTGGGCGCCGTATACCATTGGCAGCAATGCCAGCGATAATGTGGACGCGTATGCCTCCCCCACGGACCCCAGCGCCAAGGCGGGGGCTTTATTCAGCCGATTCAACTGGTACCTGGTACGCGACGAATGGTATATTCCCGAATTGATCTTTACGGCCGCCGAAGTGGATTTCCTGAAGGCCGAAGCGTATGCCAGAGGTCTTGGGGTTACACAGGACCTGACCATGGCTGAAACCCAATATAAAGCAGGGATCACCTCTTCCGTCAATTTCTGGTATTATATAGTCAGCAAGGCCGATAACGTGGCGCATCTGAAATGGTCTGCGGCCGCACCGGCCCCGCCGGATGCAACGGCCATGGGCAATCTCTTTGCTAACCCCAAGGTTAAATTTACGGGGACTGCGCAAGATGCTTTGACCAAGATCTATGCCCAGGAGTGGCTGTCCTTTTACCGGGAGCCCTGGCTGGCTTTCAATCTTTGGCGAAGGACTGGCGGCATGACCCCAAAGGACCCAGCCAGCAATCCCTCTACTGCCTATACGAAATTCTATCGGCTGCCTTATGCCCAGGATGAAGCGGTGAACAATACGGATAATTTCAATGCCCAAGTATCGAAGATGGGAACCAATAATTCAGACGTCAAAGTCTGGTGGATGAAATAAACGCAGTTTTATACCGGTTGACGATCAAAAAGACGTCAGTATTCGTCAAAATAGCATTTGACTTTTGGTAAAAGTCTCTCGAACTTGATAGTGATACATATAACCATTTAACCAATTTATTACCATGAAAAAGTGTATTATTCCCGCCATTCTTATTGTTTTTGCCTGCAGTATTATTTCTACGTTGTTGATGTCCCATGTTCCAAAATCAAACTCCCCAAAAGGCACGCTGGGCTCTTCTACCTTAACGGAAGAAGCGATGGCGAAATTAGTCGATGAGGCGTTTGTCGATCCCATGTATCAACAGATTACAAGCGAAGACCTGGATAGGTTCTTGCTTCAGGTTTCAAACCCTGCTGCAGCTAAGGAAGAAAGATGGCATGAGTTATCCAAAAAGGCCAATTTTTCAAAGGAAGAATCAAACTACATTGTTGCCTGTTTAGGGTTTAAGGACATGGATGATTATCGTGCGTATGTGAAACTGTTCGTGTCATTAGCGAAGAAATATGACGTATTTAACCTTGCCGGCAACGATCAAAAGTTGTTTTTTAATGGATTGAGGAATAGAGAGCTAAAATACATTGCCGACAGCAATTTGCTCGCTAAAAGCCATGGCCAGCCTGGAGTAAGACCTGCAGCTGGCCCCGGCGGAATAAGACCGGAGTGTTGGAAATGTGTCGTGGACTATCAGTCGTGTTTACAGCCCTATATTGGAACTGTCCAGACCACCTATGAAAATTCCATTACGGTGGATTTGGTAAATTCTGCTGGCCACACCTTTATGTCTACTGTATTTAACCCCACCTGGACCACTATCCTATATATCAACAATACATATACGCAGGCCGACTGCGATAACATGTATCGAAGCTGTATTTCAACGTGTAATCAATAATTATCCGCTATTTAAAAAAAGGGCGCTACGAAATTGTAGCGCCCTTTTTAAGCTAAGCTTGTATTATATCACGGTTTCTAAGGAGCATCCCACCAGACATGACCCGTAATATCAGAAGGATCGCCGTACGAAGGATCCTTGCGCATATCGTCGATGGCCTGGGTGGCGTTGTTAAAGTTCAGGTCACCCAATGACGGGTAGCTGGCTGAATACCTTCTGGGCATGGCGCCGTAGGTGCTCACATCTTCCAGCGGCATGATCGCTCCGGTGGCAGAAGGGTAGCCGGTCCGCTTGATTAGGGCCCAGGTCTCATTGGGGTTGATATAAAAATTAAGGTATTCCTGGACACATATCTGCTCGATGGCATGGGTGGGATCGAAGACCACGCCGGGCTGTGCCAGGTAGTTGGTGATCTCATTGGAGCCCAGTGGTGTGTAATCAGGCAGTTGTGTCGTTTTACCCCAGTGGTCATAGTTGGTAATGGAAGCCGTGATCCCGTTGTAGTACAATTGGGCCGGCGTAAGAGGATCGCTGCTCAATCCCCCGGCAGCCAGCTCCGCGCGCATAAAGCACACGTCCGCATAGGTGATGACAGGAAAGACGTTGGTTCCGTTGCCATTCGAATTGTAAGCGGCGTAGGTCAGTGTCTGCTGGATCTGCGAAGGGTAATTCACCGACTGCTGCGCCCCGTTGAAAGAAAAATTGAGGGTCTTGAAATAAGCCGCATTGGCGGGGTTCTGGCTTGCGCCGGGATTGGCGAACTGCCCTCTGTACGATTGACCGTCCCATGTTGCGGACGCGGGTATTTGTCCCTGTGCCTGTGCGGAATCGAACATTGCCTGGGAAGTGATGCCGCTCTTCTGATAGAAGATCCTGGTTCGGGGATCCTGCGTCTTCCACATGAAGCTCACGGTATTGATCTCCCCGCAGAGGGCGCCCGGATTGGAGTTGCCGCCGTTACCGAAGCCTGGCCCGGCATAGAATACCCAGTCCTCCGCTACGGAGCTGATCAATCCGACCGGGTCGTTAATCACCTCGTTGGCGATCGCGGTCAGCTTGGTGGGGTTGCGCTTCATCAGCCGCATGGCGATCTTCAGGCGCAGGCTATTGGCCGCCTTGATCCAGTTCTGGACATTACCCTGGTAATAAATATCGTTGTTGCCGGGTAGTATCTGATTGACGGATGGATTGGATTTTAAAACGGCCACGATTGCTTTCAGCTGCGCATCGAGGGTATCGAACAATGCCTGCTGCGGATCATATTGAGGGGTAAGGAGCGGCGGAGTGGTATATCTCGCCCTGAACGCCTGTGTGTAAGGCATGCTGCCATTGGCATCGGACACATAAAAAGCGTAATAGGCGTATGGGATCCCGGCGATGGCCCTTAAGAAAGCATATTGCGCCTTCTTGTCGGCCGGCATAATATCGATGATATGCATCACGTCGGCAAGGTTTGTACCCACGCCGCCATAAAAAGTTCCCCAACGGTTGTTGATATTGCCGCCGGATTGTTGGAACGTCGCGGAATTGCCGGTAAGTCCGACATATTTCTGTGTCCAGGGATTGATATTCCTTACGAAATCATAGAACACTTCAAAGTTATTGCTGTGTATGCTCAATTCACCGGGTGTGAGCTCCGTGGCAGGGTCGATGACCAGCACGGCGTCCGGGTCCGTGTTCATCGCGGCGAACTTTGATCGGCTGCAGGAGGAAAAGGCGAGAAGCAGTAACCCCAGGTACACATAAATATTTTTATTGATAAACATAAACACTGATTAAAATGTTGAAAAATTAGAAGCTCGCATTCAGCATAAATCCATAACGCCTCATATAGGGAATACCTCCTTCCTCGAAGGCGCTGCCGGAACCGGTATCGGTAAGATTGTCCGGGTTGATATGGTTCGGTGCGCTGTTGTACAGGTACATAGGATTCCTTGCTATCAGGGTCAACCGCAGATTGTTCATTTTCACCTTGGTTGCAATGGATGATGGAAGCTCATACCCGAGGGAGACCTCTCTCAGGGACACCCATGAGTTTGTAAACGTGCCGGCTTCCCGGATACCCTTGCTCCAGCTATACGTACGGACATAGTAATCAGCCGCGTTGACGGGCGTGACAAATCCTTGCTTATAAGCCTGGTCGAAAGTCATGCCCGAAACATCGTGCGTGTTGCCGTCCGAACCGACGCTTTTGGAGCCATCCCGAAATACTCCGCTTAAAGCAATACCGTCATCCCTTGAACTGCCCAGCGGGAATCCCAGGTATTGGGAATTGGCCGTTACCGGAACATAGGAGAGGCCGCCCAATGCCTTGTTCCTGCCAAACAAGGTGCTGCGGATATTTCCATCCTGGCTGCCGTAGAAATAAGTAGTGGAATATTCCAATCCGCCGATCTTGGCGTCGAGGAATATATTCAGGTAAAATCCCTTGTATGAAAACGTATTATTCCAGCTGCCGAGGAACTTGGGAAGGGTAGAACCTATAACGGGCTCTCTGCTGTGAGGATCGGTCCCATAATTGCTGGCCCTCACATAATAGGCCTGGGTGTTGTTGGCGAACATGCCCAGTACATGCTGCCCGTTCAGCGGGCTGGCGACAGGCTTGCCGTTGGCGTCGGTTGCCTGGTAACGTGCATAACCGTAGCCGGCTACCATCAGTGCATAATCACCTCCCTTGACGGCTATCGTCCTGATCCCGTCCTCGCCTCCTAATCCAAGATAGTCGACGCCGAATGGCAGCGTGACTACCGTATTGGTGTTCCTTGTATAGAGGAGCCGTGTATTCCAGGTGAATTGCTTTGTCTGGATGGGTGTTCCATACAATGTCACCTCGAGGCCGCGATTGCGGACAATCCCCCCATTCAGCAGGGCGGAACCTACCCCTGAGGCCGACGGAACACTGAACCCGATGATCTGCTTGCTGGTCTGTTGCGTATAATAGGTGATTTCGCCTCCTAATCTTTTCTGGAACATCCGGAACTCAAGCCCGGTCTCGACTTTATTGGTCCTTTCAGGAACCAGGTGCTGATTGGGCAGCGAACCCGACGCGTAGGAATAGGTAGTAACCGTCCCGTTGTTCAGCGTCTGGTAATTCCCCGCCGAATAGTTGCCGGTATTGGCGGTATAGGAACCGGTGCCATTGCCGGCCGATGCGTAGGACAGCCTCACCTTACCGAAATCAATAAACGACGGCAGGTTTTTGAACCGGTCTGTAAATATCCAGGCCATGTCCGCTCCGCCATAAAAATAGGAGTAAGTTCCGTGCCCGTCATTGTATACGAGGGTGGAGTTCCAGTCGTTCCTTCCATAGACGTTGAAGGAGAAGTCACGCCAGTAAACACTGCCCTGGAAATAGGCGGAGCTGATCTGTTGCTCAGATGGTTTTACCTCGGATACGTTCGCAGGATTCTTGGAATTGGACAAGCGATAGACATCAGGAAGGATAGCCCCGTTGGTACTATAGGATGCGCCCTTTGTTTCCGATGTCGTTACTTCACCCCCCACATGGAGGTCGGTGGCAAATTCGCCGAACTGTTTGTGGGCCTCCAGATCTCCCCTGTAGCGCAGGGACAGGAGATCGTTGATATTATTGTAATATCCGGGACCAGCGAATCCGGGGTTCGCTCCCCGATGATGCGCTTCGTATTCTTTTGAATAATAGTTCACGCTGGTGTTGCCCTGGAAAGTGAGCCAGGGTCTTATATAGGCCGTCATGTCCAGGCCGCCCCTGAAATTATTCTCATTCTGAAGATCATGATTTTGATACAATGGATAGAAAATAAGAGACGTGAGGCCGGCGGGATCGTTGTTGTTGACGCCGCCATTCGCTGAATCGATATAATGGGTAGACCAGTATTTCGCGTCATAGTTGCGGGCTCCGTCATAGGCAAATTGATAAAGGGGGCTGCTTCCTCCCTGGAGGGCGGGGTTCAGGGTACCCGAACGGGTGTAGCTGATATTACCATCCAGCAGCACCTTATTTGCGATGCGGTGGGTAGCCCTCAGCATAAAGCTGTTCCGGTCGAAATTATTATTCGGGGTCGCGGCTTTTTCGCTCAGCCTGGAATAGGAGAAGCGGAAAGTGCTCGTCTCATTACCCCCGGAAATCGCCACGTTGGTATTGGAGGAAATGCCGGTCCGGTAAAGGTCCAGCAGGTCATGGGAGTTCGGAAGGTTCTTCCTGACCTGGCCCGTCACATCCAGGACCGTCTGTCCCGTCATGGGCGGTCCGAAGCTGATGCCATAGTCATTTGGATTTACCTGTAATTGCCCGGTGGGGGACGTAATGAAATCCGTCTGATAAAGACCAGCGCCGAACTGATTCTGGAAATCTACTTGTTTGTATGCCTTCTCCAGCATCACCGTCTGTGACACGGAAACACCAAGTCCCTTCTGGTGGAAACCTTTTTTGGTCTTGACAAGGATCACCCCGTTGGCGGCACGGCTGCCATATAGGGCGGTAACGGCCCCTCCCTTCAGTACGCTCATGGATTCGATATCGTCCGGGTTAAGGTCCTTGAGGATATTGCCGAAATCGGGACCGACTCCCACATTGGGCGTCACGGACTGCTGGTCCAGGATCACGCCATCCACGACGATCAGGGGTGTATTACCATATGGGTTCAGCGAGCTGCTCCCCCTGATGAGGAACTTGGGAGTGGCGGAAGGTCCGCTCACACCCGGCGTTACCTGTAGTCCTGTTACGAGTCCCTGCAGGGCGGTGATAGGATTGAGGGCCGTGGTCTGCCGGATCTCGTCCCCGCTGACCTGTGCAACCGAATATCCCAGGTTCCTTTTTGCACGGCTTTCCCCGAAACCGGTGACCACTATCTCACTTAATTCCCGGGGATTGCCTTCCAGGGAGACATTCATAAAGGTCTGAGCCCCCACCGCTATTTCCTTCTTTTTGAATCCCACAGAAGTGAAGACCAGGATCGCATTCCCTGACGGCACGGAAATCTTGAAACTTCCATTACCATCGGACATTGTTTGGGTCTTGGTGCCTTTGACCAGGACGGTGACGCCGGGTACTGGTTTGCCGGTGGAATCGGTGATCGTACCCTGGATGACGATGGCGATGGGCTTGTTTTCCGCAGCCTCCTTATGGACCTCCGCTTCAGCGCGTTTGATGATAACTGTATTTTCCAGGATAGTATATGTCAGCGACTGCCCCTTCATGCATAAGGACATAATCTCTTCGATAGAGGCATCTTTCACATTGACGTCCACTTTTTGGGCATCCTGGAGGACTTCCCTTGTATAGAGAAATAAATAATGGGACTGTTTTCGGATCTGTTTGAATACCTTTTCCAGGGCCACATCCTTTTCATTCAAAGTGACCCGCTGGGTGTACCCTTCTTTTGCATAAACCTGCAGACAGGTGGCGAGCAATAGTGCAATGGTCAGTTTCATAACCATTTGAGTTTTGGTTAAAAACCCCGGAAAATAACGGGGCCTACAAAAAGTCAATTTCATACTTTTGTAATGTTTAGATTAAATAAAGCAGTTAACAGATTGTCTTGATCGAATCTGAACCTGTCCCTTACCATACGGACAGCTGCCGGGTTTCGCTCCAACGAGACCCGGTTTTGTTTAAATCGATCAGTATGTTGCACTCAACAGGTTGAGTTATATTTTTATCCAAATTTTTCAGGGAGTCACTACTATCTGCTTCCCCTCTATCCTGAAATGAACGCCGCCGGTGAGCTCCAGCATTTTAAAGACCCGCGATACAGTCACCGACCGCGGGATGTCTCCGTTGAAATGCTGTACTACATTTCCCTCATATCGTACGTCGACGTCATACCAACGAGAAAGCTGGCGCATTACGGCATGTATATCCGCGTTATTGAAGGAGAACAGATCATTCTTCCACGCCAGGGCTTCTTCCAGGTCGGGATCTTTCGCCAATCTCACACCTTCGGAAGGGCGTGCTATAGCCTGTTCTCCAGGTTTCAGTGACCCGGAAGAGCTACCCTCCCTTACGATCACAGAACCATTCACGAGGGTGGTCCGCCAATCATCCTCGTCCTTGTAGGCCATCACATTGAAATCCGTGCCCAATACCCGGACTTCGGCGCCGTTGACCTTTACGATGAACGGCATGTCCGGATCCTTTTTCACTTCGAAATAAGCTTCCCCGGTGATCTCCACCACCCGCTGATTTCCTGAAAATACCGTTGGGTACCGTACGGAGGATGCGGCATTCAGCCACACATTGCTGCCGTCGGACAAAGAGACCTTGTACCGGCCGCCACGGGGAGTGGAAAGCATATTATACTCCACCCTGGCCTGGTTAGCATCGGCGCTCATGTCCCTCGCGCCGCCTGCGGCATAAGCCAGGCGTCCATCGCCCAGCTTCGTTACCTTGGCGCTTCCCTGCCGTGTGATCGCCCCGTTCCTGGTCGAATCGAGAACGATATTGCGCCCATCAGCCAGTGTGAGGATCGCTTTGTTTCCGCCAGGCGCAATATCTGCTTTCAATGACGGGGTTTCCTTTATCCTTGTCACCGCGTGGCCTTTCAGGTGACTCGCCCAGAAAAATGCGCCGGCTGCCGTAAGCGCCAGCAGCGCCGCAGGTATCCATACCCGCATCCTGTATGGCCATGACTTTGTTTCAGGGGCCTCCTTTGCCGCCAGCCGCATATAGTACTCCTCCACCAATCGGCGCTCCGCCGGACTGGCAGTCCCGTCCATATACTTGTTCAGCAATTGTTTAAATAGCTCCTTACGCATGTTATTTATATTAGTAACAAAAATGAGGGAACACCCTACGGAAAAATCGTCTTTTTTCCGCCTTACCTGAAAAAAGACAAAACGACAATAATGGAAATGGCCGATCTGTCCAGCCGGGAGCGAAGAAAACGAAGGGACCGGGACATCTTTTTCTCGACCGTCTTTACCGATATATTCAAATAATCCGCGATCTGGTTGTATGTCAGCTCCTCTTCGCGACTCAAATGAAATGCCAGGCGGCAGTCTTCGGGGAGCGACCCGACCAGGTCGGCCAGGACATGCTGCAGTTCCTTGAAAATAAGCGGATTTTCCTCAACTATCTCCCGGGATGTGTCTGCCAGGCGTTGGTAAAAACCGGCATCTACTTTATCGGCCCGGATCGCATTCAGGACCTGGTAACGAACAGCCTGTTGCAGATATGCCTTGGGATAAACTATTTCCAGATCGGACCTGCGCTGCCAGAAAGAAGCGAACACTTCCTGCACGATGTCCTTCGCCAGTTCGGAAGAGCGGAGAATATTCTTTGCGACGGCATACAGCGACTGCCAATGCCGCCGGTATAGAACCTCGAAGGCAGCAGCATCCCCTTCCCTGATCAATGGCAGCAGTTGATCATCCGTATAATCGGTATAAAGCATCTTAGCCTGGTTAGCGTGAATAAATAATAAAAAAGCTAAAGCACCATCTGCTCATCTCCTTCCCTATAAGGAACATAGATCAGCAAAAGGGTCATCATCTCATTCTTTGAACTCATATCTCCCACCGAAAATACGCCCTCGGGCGGCGCATTCGGGTTGAAAGGATTATTCGCCGTATTGTCATATGTACAATCCATATTGATGACCGATCCTTTCGGGATCCTGATCAGGTTTTTGAATTTATACAGCTCCTGCCATCTGAAATCCCAGTCCGGGATATGCACGAGATGGATCGTGTCTCCGGCGGGAGTAACCGCATAAGCAAAGAATTCCTTACCCAGCAGGTGCATATGCGGCCAGACGGCGAGCAGGGACTGCTCGTCCTTCGTCTTCACTTTCAGGTGAAAGGTGCTGACTCTGTCCCGGGGAATAAAGAATGGCGGCGAAATATCGCTTTCCGCCACACCACCGGAACCCAGGCTGATGATCTGTACCGGCCTCCTGACAGCCCCCTTCCTGAAAAAAAGGTTTACGCCAACGATAGACTGCTCGTCCAGCGCGCTTGCCGAATAATGCGTCGTGATCAGCAAAACCCCACGTTTTGGCATGACCCAACCGAAATCATTCGGATAGCTTTCGACTGAAGTGCCCGGGATCCAACCAGTGTAATATGTCATCTTCTTCTTGTAGAGACCATATGGATCCGGCCGCCGCCTATCATCATCCGCCGAATTCACAAGGCGGGGACCACCACCGATGTCGACGGCCGTGTCCGCAATTTCATAGAACCCATAGTTGGCATGATGAATGATTTTTTTGTTGTTCGTGAAGAATTCTATTGCTTCGATCGAATGCTCTTCGGAAAACTCAAAAGGCAGCTTGAATACGATGAATCGCTCCGTATTGTCGCCCTTCACGGTGAAGGCGGAGTCAAGCTTCATTGTCAGATCCGGTTTGCGATACCAGCCAGTCACTTGTAATAAGCTGCGACGCGCTTCCACCTGGTCTTCGTGCCCGCCGTCAGGAGCATTATTGGTTCCTTCAGGAGCGTTATTGTCGATCCATTGCAGCAGGAGCTGCTTTTCTCCTTCAGTAAGCAGACGGTGATTGGCAAAATCCCTGTAGCGTGCATCCGCCCGCCAGGGCGGCATATAGCCGTCGGTAATCACCTTTTTTATGAAGGAAATTCTTTTACGGACATCCGGGTAGCTCGTCAGTGAAAAAGGAGCAGCATCACCGGCTCTGTGACAGGTAGCGCATTTATTGAAAATGACGGGCGCTACGGTCCGGTAGGTCACCGGCTGGGCATTGACGGTTATCAGGCCGGCGAACAGCAAAATAATACAAGCAGCAGTTTTTCTCATACCGGAGTAAAGGAGGACAATATAACTGTTTAAGAATCTCCTTGATCTTTCTCACTTTTTTCCCGCTCATAGAGCAACCTTCAAACGCTAGGAAGAAAGTTTTATAATTTATTTAAAAAGATGGTACAAGAAACGAAAAATTCAGAGGCTGCCAAAATTCAACTCCCGTTAATAATATCATAGAATTGACTAATACCGATGTTATATTGATGGAGCGCCCCGAGGTCAATAAAGCATCGAAACCAGGCAAATTTGAACTAGTTTTTTATTCCGGAGGGACATATTTTGCACGCACACCGGTGAGTGGTGACGCTTATGGATTTGAAAAGACTCTGTTTATTCGCATGTATTGTATGCTGGGGAGTGACGACTGTCGCGAGAGATGGAAACGCTGATACCCATTCATTTGACGAAGGATGGCGATTTTCCCGATGGGGCCTTCAGGCCGATGGGACCAGTAAACCCGAACCGGCGGGTCTTGAACAACCCGGGACAGATGATCATGGTTGGCAATTGCTCGATCTGCCCCATGACTGGGCGATCAGCGGCCCATTTCGGATAGAGCTGGAGGGAGGAACGGGGAAACTTCCCTGGAAAGGCATCGGCTGGTACCGTAAGCATTTCACTTTGCCTATTGCAGACCGGGCAAAGCGTGTATTCCTGGATTTTGACGGCGCCATGGCTTATGCCCAAGTGTGGCTGAACGGCCATTATCTCGGAACCTGGCCCTATGGGTATAGCTCATTCCGAATGGAGCTGACCCCGTATCTGAAGTTTGGGCAGGAGAATGTGCTTGCCGTACGACTCGACACGGAAAAATGGGATTCAAGATGGTACCCCGGTGCGGGTATCTACCGGCATGTATGGCTGGTCAAGACCGACCCCGTGCATGTGGGCCACTGGGGCACCAGTATTACCACTCCTTCCGTCGATGACAATCTTGCCAAGGTCCGGCTGGGCGTCACCGTCGACAACCAGGACAAGAAAAATACTTCAGCCAGGATACATACGGATATATTTGAACTGAATGCTGCCGGACAGGCGGGCGCCCTCGTAGCATCCCTCGGAGATACAACGGTACAGATACCCGCAGGTGATTCAGCAACTGTTTGCGTTCGCGGCGAGATACTTCATCCCAAACGTTGGAGCCCGGAAAGCCCTAATCGTTACGTTGCAAGAACTTCGATATGGACGGGCGGCAGGGCGGTGGATCATTACTCTACGATATTTGGCGTGCGTACCCTGGAATTTACCGCGCATAATGGTTTCCTGCTGAATGGCAGAAGGGTAGATATCCATGGCACCTGCAATCACCATGACCTGGGGGCGCTGGGCGCCGCGATCAATACCAGCGCGCTGAGAAGACAACTATTGTTATTAAAAGAAATGGGGTGCAATTCCCTGAGGACTTCTCATAACCCGCCGGCTCCAGAATTGCTGGAACTGGCCGATGAACTGGGGTTCCTCGTTTGGGATGAAGCGTTCGATTGCTGGAAAACGGGTAAACGGAAAAATGATTACAATAAACTGTTCCAGGAATGGCATAGGAAAGACCTGCAGGCAATGGTTCGCCGGGACCGGAACCATCCATCGGTATTTATCTGGTCCATCGGCAATGAAGTGATGGATCAGGGCGATGTTGCCCTGACGAAGCACCTGGTGGACATCGTTCATGAAGAAGACCCCACGCGACCCGTCTCCAACGGATATAACGACCCCGATGGGGGTCGGGAGTCCGGCGCTGCCATGGCGCTCGATATCATGGGTGTCAATTATTTTTTTGGACAGCAGGTTCGCTGGGAGGCAGACCCCCGTTACAAAGACAAGCCTACCATCGGCAGTGAAACTTCTTCCTGCGTCACATCGAGAGGAGAATATTTTTTCGGAACGGATCATTCTAACTGGCAGGTATCTTCCTACGACTCGGCCAGTCCGGGCTGGGGCTGTGCTCCCGACGTGCAGTTCAGGACCCTTGCTAAATATCCCGGTCTGCTGGGCGAATATGTCTGGACCGGGTTCGACTATCTCGGCGAGCCCACCCCTTACAATTCCGATGAGACCAACCTGCTGAATTTTCGGAACGATCCTACCAAAAGGGCCGAGCTGCAAAAAATACTGGATGAAATAAGTAAAAAGCAACCCCCATCACGAAGCAGCTATTTTGGCATCATAGACCTTGCCGGGATTCCCAAGGATCGCTTCTACAGCTACCAGGCGCAGTGGCGGCCGGATTTCCCCATGGCGCATATCTTCCCGCATTGGAATTGGAAAGAGAGAGTGGGGCAGGTGACGCCCGTGAATGTATATACTTCCGGGGATGAAGCCGAATTGTTTTTGAATGGCCGGAGCCTGGGGAGAAAGAAAAAGACAGCCGGCGAAGATTTTCGCCTGGCCTGGAATGAGGTGATATATGAACCCGGCGAGCTGAAGGTGGTCGCGTATAAGAATGGGGTAGTATGGGCCGTCGATTCGGTGAAGACCACGGGTGAGGCAGCAAAATTGTCTCTTACAACCAACCACCGCGTCATCAATCCCGCCGAAGATGAGCTTGCTTTTATTACGGTAAAGGTCCAGGATGCGGAAGGGTTGACGGTTCCCCGCAGTCACCCAGTGATCCGTTTCAGCATCCAGGGGCCAGGGGAGATTGTTGCCACAGACAATGGCGATGCCACCAGCTTCGTCCCTTTTTCCAATCCTGAGCGGCCCGCGTTCAATGGCATGGCCGTCGTTATCGTAAAGGCAAAAAAAGGGGCGAAAGGGCAACTGATCGTGACAGCGGAAAGTGAGGGGATGGAGAAAGCATCCGTTACGGTGCAGGCGGGCGGACACGATCAATGAAATGTTGTGCATGTCCAATAAGAACCTAAGATCTGATTTGAATATCGAAGGCCCATATGATGAAAGAGCATTACTTGCGAGGGTCGCGGAGGGCGATGAGTCCGCCTTTTGCCAGCTCTTTAGGCATTGGCATCAGCTGCTGGCCGGCTATATCTTCCGGATAACGGAATCCCGCGAGTCCACCGAAGAGATCGTCCAGGATGTATTTATGAAGATCTGGACGATCCGGGAGACGATGACGGAGATCAATAATTTCAAGCATTTTTTGCTGGTGGTCAGCCGTAACAAGGCGTTTGATGTGATGAAGAAACAATTGCGGGAAAAAGCGCTTCGGCGGGGATGGGAAAAGGAGAACGTGCCGGAACAGTTGGTCATCGACAATGAAGAGGAACTGATCATGCACTCCCTTATCGAGCAGGCCATCGAAAGCCTGCCGCCTCGTCGGAAGGAAGTGTTCCAGCTGAGCCGCAACGAACGGTTAAAATACAAGGAAATTGCAGCCCGGCTGGACATTTCGCAGGAGTCTGTCAAAACACATATCAGGCTGGCGATCCATTCCATTGGTGCCTTTATCCGGAGCCATCCGGCGGAGTTTGCATTGGTGGCAACAACTCTGCTAAAAATTTTTTAGCCATCCATTCCCCCCTTTTTTTGATCCGGTCGTCTCTCTTACAGGGAACGTTATACAATCCCGGATTTTTTATGAATGACGCCCGGTTAACATACCTATTTGAGAAATATTATGCCAAGACAGCCAGCCCGGAAGAGAAGGCGGAACTGGCCCATCTTATAACTATGGAAAACTACAGGGAGCAAGTCATGCAGCTATTTGCCGATGCATGGGAAAAATATGAGGGGGGAGGCACGGTCATTTCTGCTGAGCGCACGGAGGAAATGCTGCGGCATATACTGCACGAGCCTCCTTCCCTTGCCCTTGTGGATGTCCGGAAAGGAACGCAGGTACGGAGGATCCCAGGCTGGCTGCGGGTGACAGCGGCGGCGGCTGTGCTTTTGCTCATCTTGCGTGGCTTCCAGCTGTGGAACCACCGGCCCACCCATGCGGTGAACACGCCCATTGCCCAACTGCATGCGGCGGATGTCAAACCCGGAAGCTATAAGGCCAGCCTGGTCCTGGCAGACGGCAGCAGGATCGTGCTCGACAGCGCAGGGATGGGAAAGCTGGCCCAGCAGGGGAACACAGCAGTGGTGAATAAAAATGGCCAGGTTGCCTATCAGACAGGCAAGAAAGATACGGGTGCGGTAATGTACAATACGATAGCAACGGGCAAGGGTGAAACCTATACTTTTACCCTTGCCGACGGTTCGAGAGTGTGGCTGAACTCTGCGTCTTCGATCAATTTCCCCGTAGCCTTTCCAGGCAAGGAACGACGAATTAAGATCACCGGTGAGGTGTATGTACAGGTAGCAAAGGACCCCTCAAAGACCTTTATTGCCACAGCTCGCGGCTTGGATGTACAGGCGCTGGGTACGGAGTTCGATATCAACGCTTATAGCGATGAAGACAATATCAATACCACGCTGGTCGAGGGAGCGGTGAAGCTGACTGGGGGATCAGCGCATGCCATCTTAAAGCCCGGAGAGCAGGCGCATTTGGACAACGACGGACAATTGTCCCAGCCAAAGGATGTAGATGTAGAGGAGGTCGTTTCCTGGAAGGAGGGCAATTTCCAGTTCGAAAGCGCGGACATCCGGACCATTCTTCGTCGGCTGGCGAGATGGTATGATGTAGAGGTCGTATACGAGGGCGAAGTAAAAGAGAGAAAATTCTTTGGCATCATCAGCCGGAACAGTACGCTGGCGGGTGTGCTCCAGATGTTGAAGGCCAGTGATATCAAATTCAGGATCGAAGGGAAGAAGCTGTATGTAACATCCATGTAGGATACTAAAAAGCCAGAAATGCAGCGAACATCTCTGGCTGAATTGGGATCAATAAACAAGGCTTGTCGGAATCATTTATTCAATCACCAAATTATTGCAAAGCTATGCAATTAACTGCTATTTTCCGTCCCCATAGCTCTGGGGGTGGGATAACCCGCAAAATGGTCAGGGTTATGAAAATTACTGCTATTCTAATGCTTGCTGCCTGTCTGCAGGTCTCGGCCCGAACAGCCGGGCAAACCGTAAGTATTTCGGTAAAAGATGCTCCCATGAAACACGTGTTCCGGGAGATAAGGAAACAAACGGGGCTCAATGTACTGGTCGAGGAGACGCTGCTGGAAAAGGTTGGAAAGGTTACATTGAACGTACGCAACATGCCTGTCAATGAGGTCCTTGGGCTTTGTCTGCGCAATGAGCCATTCAATTATTCCATCGAGGGGGGAGCCATCGTAGTCAAAGCGAAACCGATCACGCCGCCTGTGCTTACATCGGCTGTCACTGAATTGGCACCTCCGCCGCCCCCCATCAATGTACATGGTCGCGTGACCAATGAAAAAGGCGAACCCGTGGCCGGTGTCACCGTCATGGTCAAAGGAACAAATAACGCCGTCTCCACGGATGCCAATGGAGAGTTTACATTGAAAAATGTGGGCAATGACGCGACGCTGGTATTGAGCAGCACCAATGTGGAGACGTCCACTGTCAGGCTGAATGGCCGGACAGAGCTGGCATTGGCCTTGAAGACAAAAGTGAGCTCGCTGGATGATTTAGTCATTATTGGCTATGGAACGCAAAAGAAGGCCAGCATGACCGCGGCGGTGACTACGGTGAATGCCGCTGAGATGGCTAACATCCCTGCTTCCAGCCTGTCCAATATGCTGGCGGGACGGGCATCGGGAACTTTTGTTCAAACTCCTTCCGGCCTGCCCGGTGGGACCTCCATTGTAAGGATCAGGGCATCTTCTTCCTGGAATGGGGGAAGTCCCTTGTTTGTCATCGATGGGGTGGTTCGGGATTCATCCGCCTTTGACGCGCTGGATCCTACGGAAATTGCCAATTTTTCCATTCTCAAGGATGCGGCATCAGCAGCCATATATGGTTCACGTTCGTCCAATGGCGTTGTGCTGGTAACCACCAAGACCGGTCAGAAGGGAAAGCCCAGCGTCCAGCTTAGCTCCGTGTTCGGCGTATACAGCAAGCCGGAGGTGCAGATGAAATACATGAGCGTGGATCAAGGTATGGATCTATACAACCAGCTGCACAGCACCAACCAGATCAATGATTTCGACAGGAACTGGGTACATACCAATAACCCAGATGGCAAGATGTATTTCGATGCGGCCTATCAGCATCCCTTCAGCGAAAAGCATACATTGAATGTATCTGGTGGAGGCGACAATGTAACCTACTTCATGGGGGGCTCGTTCTTTGATCAGACCGGGTTTCTGCCACACCTGAAATTTCAGCGATACAATCTCCGGGCCAATGTTCAGGCTTCCCTAACGAAGGACCTGACCCTGGGATTGAATCTCCATACCAGCAATAACGCCAGCAACCGGTTCTATTCCTATCTGGCCAGTGACGCGGACCTTTCAGGGTTTTATGAGAAGCTGTATTACCTGGGTAATGGGTTTATTCCTCCCTATATCGATGGCAAGCCTGTGTACCCGGGATGGGCCGGAGGAAATGCGGTGGTATCCATGAAGGAGGGCGGCTACAATAAAGTAAATGATCAGAAGCTGGACGCACTTATCACGGCTGAGTATAAGATACCCTTTATCAAGGGACTCTCCGTCCGGTTCAACTATAGCCACAACAATGACAATGTGCTTAAAAAGGCGTTTGCTCCCAAGCCGCTGTTATACAATTTTGCCAAGGACCCCAGGAGCGGTATCGGACAGGTGCTTACGGATTCAGTCATTGGCAGCCAGCTGACCGGCTTCCCCGCACAACCGCTGATAGGAAATGATAATATCACCGTGTCCTCCTATCAGTTGAATGGCGGAATCACCTATGACAGAACTTTCGGTCAGCATCATATCAATGTTATGGGCGTGTATGAACAATATGAGAGCTCCGGGAAATATTCTTCTATCTATAAATATAATTTCCCTATTTCCACCATCGACCAGTTTGCCTTTGCCAGCCAGGACCCTGCCAATACCAAGGCGACAGGATATGAGATGCAGGATGGAAGACTGTCTTACATCGGAAGGGTCAATTACGACTATGCGGGAAAATATCTGATCTCAGCCTCTGCACGTGAAGACGGTTCTATCAAATTTGCACCTGGCCACCGGTGGGGCCTGTTCCCCTCCGTGTCCGCCGGATGGGTACTGTCGAAAGAAAATTTCTTCCAGAAGTCAAATACGTTGAGCTTTATCAATCAGCTGAAACTACGGTTCTCTTATGGCACCACGGGTAATGACGCTATAGGCGGATGGCTGTGGCAGGAGCTCTATAACTTATCCGACTCGAGCTTCTATGTTGGGGGATCGCCTGCTCCCATATTGAACTACGGGGGATTATCCAACCCCAGCCTGACCTGGGAGAGCGCCACTTCCTCCAATATAGGTTTGGACCTGACATTCCTCGGGAATTGGAACTTCACTGCGGAATTCTGGAAAAAGCATTCTTATAATATCCTGGGCACCCGGATATTGGCCCTGCCCATCGAGTTTGGTACTTCCTTCCCCGCGGTGAACTATGGGATCGTGGATGCTAAAGGATTGGAATTTGATCTGGGCTATTCTAATGGAAAGATCGGTCATGATATCACTTTCAATGCGAAACTGAATTTCAGCCTGGCCACTACCAATGTGGTGAGGAAGGACTATGGCGCCAATTCATTGCCAGCCGAGAATCCCAACGGCAAGCCGCTGAACTACCTCATCGGCTACAAGGCTAAAGGTATTATCAGGGATCAGCAGGCTTTGAATGCTTTGCCGGCAAACTATACCATTTTCGGAGCTAAACCGGAACTTGGCATGATGGACTTTGCAGATGTGTCGGGGCCGAATGGCAAGCCGGATGGCGTCATCGATGAGTATGACAGGGTGGAGATAGCCAAGTACGGCTCACCCACATCCGCGCCTATTTCTATGGGGCTTAATTTCAATATTTCCTATAAAGGATTTACGTTGAGCGCCCTGTTCAGCGCGCTGGCCGGCTATACGATCCTGTACAACGATCCCTGGGGCAGGAATTATTCCAATGGTATTATTGTACCTGCATATTACAATGATTCATGGACGGTCAATAACCCCAATGCAAGGATGCCGAAGATATTCCCCAGCGGGGATGCCAGGGCCAATGGATATGTGGTGCCTTCCACCTTTTCTATTTACAGCGGAAATTTCCTGCGGCTGAAGAACCTGAATTTGTATTACGAGATCCCGCAGAACATTTTGAATCGGACAGGCTTCAAATCCATCTCCGTGTTTGCAGGCGGGACGAACCTCTTCATCCTGAGGAAGTTCAAATATTATGATCCCGAAACATATTCCAATGCCAGCTATCCCAATGTGACCACCATCACCACTGGCGTAAACCTCCGTTTTTAAATTCTCAATCAACAGCAATGAAAACCAAACATATATTAACATGGAGCCTGGCAGCAGTCACAAGCATCCTATTCTCGAATTGCACGAAAGTATTGGATAAATCACCGCTGACCGCTCTTACCTCCAGCGATCTGTGGAGCAGCCCGGCGGCGGCCACCTCCTATCTCAACGGAGTATATTATAATGAAATGCCCTGTATGCCCTATGGTACGGGTAATGCCGGCGGCTGCAGCCCCGTGATCAATAACTGGTGGTGGGGCGGCTGGGTGTCCAACACCAACCTGGTGAATTATGGGAATGGCAACGGTACGGACGAGGCTATCCCTACCATGCGTGGCACTGATAAGTTCTTATTAGGTACGGCTACCTACGACTTTTTGGAGAATTACGACAACGCGGCATTGGGCGTTGTCAATAACTGGGCCGTGGGTACCTTCCAGGACATCCGTACGATCAACCAGATCCTTGCCAATGTCGACGGGGCCAGCTTCGACCAGGCGGATAAGGACCTCATCAAAGGACAGGCGTTATTCTTCAGGGCATGGGCTTATAACAAGCTGGTGAAGGACATTGGCGGTGTGCCGCTGATCCTGAAACCCCAGCCCGTTACGGATCTGACCAGTCTGCAGCTACCAAGGAATAAGACTTCCGAATGTGTGACACAGATACTGAGCGACCTGGACAGCGCCATCGCCCTGTTGCCGAATTCGTGGTCGGGCGCTGATGTGGGCAGGATAGACAAGGGCGCCGCCATGGCGTTCAAGGGAAGAGTGCTCCTGTTCTTTGCGAGCCCGCTTTTCAATGGATTGAATGGCATTGCCACCTGGCAAAAGGCCTATGACGCCTGTCTGGCAGCCAAAACTTTTGTGGATGGACAGGGGAAGGGGTTGTATGCGCCATTCAAGAATATATGGTCAGACCGCTTGAACAAAGAAGTGATCATGGTTCGGCGATTTTCTACGCCTGGCAGCGATTACCCCGTTCCCGGGATCATTCCTCTCCGATATACCGCCGACGACTGGGGAGTGGATTGCGCTTCACTGGAATTGTTGAATGCCTTTCCCATGTCCGATGGCTCAGCCTGGGACCCTACGACGATGGCATATGATACGTTGTTCATGCACAGGGATGACAGGTTCTATGCCACCATCATTTACAATGGCGCCCCGGTACAATTCTCACCTCAGATGGTGAGCAAGAAGGAATATTTCTGGACCTACCTGGACAATGGAACGGTGACTGGTGCGGGAGGAATGTCCGGTACCCGGAATACCGTCACCTCTTCATGGGAAGGCTGGGGCGAAGAGAACCTTTTCTTCTTCCGGCTTAAAGGCGTGGACCAGTCTGCGCAAAGCGTCGAACACTCAGGTACCGACTGGCCCGAGATCCGGTATGCGGAAGTGTTGATGAATATGGGTGAGGCGGCCAACGAGTTGGGCAACACCGCAGATGCATTGAAGGTACTGTATCAGATCCGCCAGCGGGCTGGCATCGCACCGGGCATTGGCGGCAATTACGGTATTACGGCCCTGACCCAGGCCGATATCCGGACTGCCTATCAGAATGAAAGATTTGTAGAATTTGCTTTTGAAGGCAAAAGGTGGGATGATATCCGGAGATGGAAATTATTCGGCAAGCTAAGAGCCATGGGACAAAGGCATGGATTGGCAGTAGTCAAGAAAGCTTCCGTATCTGCACCGGCCGTAACACCCATGGAGGATATCAATACTGCCTGGAACAAGTTCGACTATACGAAGATCACCGCGGATGCGGGCCCTTTGAACATTTCCGACAATTGTTATATCTACGGTATCCCCTATACCATATTGCAGCGCAATCCCAAGTTCCAGCAGAACAATGGCTGGAATGGCGGGAGCTTCGATCCCTTCCAGTAGGTATGGTGAGGTATATACGTGTTAAGTAGCGAGGGCTGCTTAGAATTACAGGTTATGTGGAGGCCCCGGCATTTCCAGCCGGGGCCATATTTGTTTAAAACACATTAAAAAAATGGTTGGTTTGTTTTAAAAATGTTAGTATGTTTGAACATAATGAAATTCTTTATTTAAACCAGCATATATGAATACGTCAGGGATGGAACTGTCTTTTGATCTTGCCAATTACAGCGGCCCGATCGGCGGTATGTTCGAGCAGCCAAGAAGCGCAGAGGAATGGGAGCAGTATATGCTTACCAGCGAGCAGGTCGAAGCATTCAAAAGGGATGGGTTTGTCGGGGGGATAAAAATACTGACGGAGGAACAGGTAGAGAGACTGAATGAGGAGCTGGTGAAATTGCAATCCGTTGACGCGGAGGGAAGAAAACTATTTTACCATTATGAGAGCAACGAGTCGGAAGACCCCAGCAAGGTGCTTTTTCACGCCATCGGCGGATGGAGGGTTACTCCCGGATTCCATGACCTCATCTGGTCGCCTGCCTATCGGATGGCGGCTTATCAGTTATTGGGTCAATCCTTCCGGCTCTTCCACGACCAGCTGTTCTGCAAACCCGCCAGGCATGGTGGTGTCGTGGCATGGCACCAGGACTTTTCATACTGGACCTTTACAAAGCCGATGCATCATCTGACTTGCTGGATAGGATTGGATGATGCCAATAAGGAAAACGGATGTTTATATTTCGTGCCGCGCAGTCATAAATGGGGACTGCTACCCATTACGGGTCTGACGGGAGATATGGATGCGGTGACGGAAATTTTAAATGCAGAACAAAGGGCGGATTTCGAGGAAAAAGTCGCCAATGAATTACCAAGAGGATATGCCAGCTTCCATCATCCGCTGACCATGCATGGATCTTATGCCAATCATTCTGACAGGCCCAGAAGAGCCATTGTGCTAAATGCCATGGCAGATGGTACGCGAGGCAACACGGCCAATTATCACCGGATGGAAGCATTGCACAGCTTCCCCGCCATGGAGCAGGACAAGGTGCTGGACAGCCGGTGGTTCCCGCTGTTATTCGAGGGCGACAGGGGATTGGAAGGATTGATAAAAAAAGTGCCCACCATAAATCCGGAGGAATTGTATGAGAAATAAACTACTGGCTTTTTTATTGTTCTTCCCTGTTGTATTACAAGCACAGATAAGTGCCGTCGATGCAGGGAAGGGAACGGAAAATAATAATGTCACGGACATAGTGGTCGTCTTTAAAATGCATTTTGACATCGGCTACACCGACTGGGCCGGAGCTGTGCTTCAGAAATATTCCGGCCCTATGTTGGAAAAGACACTGCGGTTTATCGACCAGACAGCCTCGCTGCCAAAAAATGAACAGTTTGTGTGGACCGTGCCGGGCTGGCCGTTACAATATATGCTGGACAATTGTTCACCTCAAAATAAAGTCCGGCTTGAGAAAGCCATCAAGGAGCAGCGCATCATTCCGCACGCCATGCCCTTTACCGTAGAGACCGAGTCGAGCGATATGGAGAACCTCACCCGCGGGTTGTCGTTTGCGGATAATATCAACCGCCGGTACGGATTAAAACCTGCACGCGACGCCAAGTTTACGGATGTGCCTGAACACTCATGGGTAATTCCGACCCTTTTGAAAAATGCGGGGGTGGATATGTTGCATATTGGCTGTAACCCGGGATCGGCTTCACCGGATCTGCCCACCTTGTTTTGGTGGCAGGGCCCCGATAGTTCAAAGCTGCTGACCTTCTACTGGGATAAATATTATGGTTCCGGTATCCTGCCTCCAAAGAACTGGCCTTACAAGACCTGGTTGGCCATGATCATGACGCATGAAAATACCGGCGCGCCTGATCCTGAATATGTAGCCGGGTTGTTGAAAGAAGCCAGGCAGAAGATGCCCCATGCACGGGTGCACATCGGACGTCTTTCTGATTTTTACGACCTGCTGATGAAGGAGAAACCCCAATTGCCGGTGATAAAAGGGGACATGCCGGATACCTGGATCCATGGCTTTATGTCGATGCCGGAGGAAGTGAAGACGAATAAGACCTTTCAACGTGAAACGTATGTGGCCGAGCAGTTGAATACCCACATGAATTTGTGGAAAGGCAAGGATGTTTCAATAGATAAATATGTGGACAAGGCGGCAGAAAATATGCTGTTATTCGATGAACATACCTTTGGTGGAGCGATCTCGCATGGCCACCAGCTTTTTTGGAAGTATGGGGATGATTTTAAGATCAATCGGGCTGAAGGCAATTATTATTTTCTGGAGAGGTCATGGGAGGAGAAATCCGCCTATCCGCGAACGGCCGAGAAGACAATATGGCCGGTGAAACGTAATCTCCTTTTCGAATTGGTGAAGTCGGTGAAAGACAAGGGGCGGCATGTCACCGTTTATAATCCCCTGCCCTGGGCAAGGAGCGGGCGTGTCAGTTTGTTCCAGAGCTATTATGAAAATCCTGTTCATGAGGTGCCGGTCGTCGCGGCGCTGAAAGATCCCGGAACGGGGAAGCTAATCTCCGTGTACCAGGACCATAATTTGCTGTCCTTCGATGCAACGGAGATCCCTGCCGGCGGATATAAAACTTTTGTGGTGGTTGACAACCCCGGAGAGCTGTCCTCGTCCCTTTCAAATGACGAGCAAGGTCCTATCATGGAAAACAACTATTTCAAACTGACGATAAATCCGTACACGGGAACGTTGCAATCTGTCTTTGATAAATTGAACAGTCGTGAACTGGTGGATACTAAAAGTAAATACGGCTTCGGCGAATATGTATATGAGCAATTGGGGCAGGACCAGATCGATGCGTACGATAGCAATTATATCAAGCCCGGCAATGTCGATTGGGCGGGCCAGGAATTTATCCGACTGAAAGTGCACAATCAGCATAATATAAAATATGCCGGAAAATGTGATAGAATAGAGTGGCTCCGCAACAAGAGCATGATACGCGCGACCGCGTTATGTCAATTAAACGACAGCAGCGCTCCGCGTTACCTGGTAAGCTATACCTTGTACGATAATGAACCCTATATCGAGATCACCGTCGGGCTGGATGGAAAGAAGCCCGTGTCCAATCCCGAAGCAGGGTGGGTGGCCTTTCCGTTCAGCCTAGACAGGCCGGAGTACAGGCTGCTCCGCACCGGTGGTATTGTAGATCCGCAAAAAGACCTGGTATACGGAGCGAATCATGATTTTTATTTTCTCAACACCGCCATGGCCATGTACGATAAAAGCGGCGGCGTTGGGCTGAATTGTCCGCACACACCCGGTGTAAGTATCGACCGGCCCGGAGTTGGAGTATATTCAAAGTCCAGAACCCTGACTTCGGGCACCGTCTTTTCGAATTTGTACAACAATGCCTGGGGTACCAACTTTACCGAATGGGTTGAAGGGTCGCATGCGGCAAAATTCTATGTTTGGAGCTATAAAAATTATGACGCGGAATCAACCTTTATCACACCCGCCGAGGAAACGCGTACGCCATTGAGCGCCGCCTTTTATGCGCCGTCGGGTCTTTCATTTGCCCATAATTATGAAACCCAGGGAGAACTACCCGATACACAGAGTGGACTTATGCTCGATCGTAAAGGAATCCTGGTAACGTCATGCAATAAACATGGGAATGAGGCTATGATCCGTATGTGGGAACAGGCGGGTCGCTCCGGAAAATGTACCGTGACGCTGCCCCGGAATTCGTCCTTTAAGCTGGCGTATCCTTGTAATTTGCGCGGCGAAAGAATAGGCAATGCTGCAGGCATTCCTATTTCCAACAATTCCTTTGTTTTTGAGATAGGGGCCAATCAGCCGAGGACATTTTTGTTGAAATGAGTAAACGGCAGAGGCAGAAAATTTATGTAGGATATGAAAATTGTATTGTTTGTATTATTGATCCACGATGCCGATGTTATTCTGTGGCAGTGATAATTTGTTCCTGAACTGCTTCCGGTATTGTAGCGGAGTAACCCGTCGGAGCCGGAGGAATTGCTTATGGAAATTGGCCATCGTGTTGTACCCGCTGTCATAGCAGATGTCCAGGACGGAGTTTTGCGTTTCCAGGAGCTGGGTGGAGGCGTAGCCGATGCGCACTTCGTTCAGGAAGTCGATATAGGTTTTTTTTGTGCTCCTTTTAAAGTAGTTGCAAAAGGCGGGGACGCTCATACAAGCGATGGCGGCAACCTGGGACAAATTGATCCGTTCTCTGAAGGAGTCGATAGTGAACCGGATCACCCTGTCGATGCAGGCCGCTTCCCTGGCATTGTAGACTTTAATGTCCTGGGTGGATACCGCAAAATAATCACGTTCTTCGGCCATTCGATGCAGGCATTCGCCTAATTGCAGGATGCGTCTGAAGCCACTGGCATATTCCAGGGCTTGCAGGAGAGGCGCCAGCTGTCGTGCCAGTGAGTCGTGCATTTTAAGGCCCTGTTGGGAATCATCGAGCAGCTTTCGGATAGCACGGGTTTCGGGGATGTTGGTAAGATCATGGCCCCAAAAGCTGTCGGGGAATTGCACGACCACCGCGCTGGTAATAAGATCGGGTATGTGTTTCTGAAATGTATGGGGCAGGTTGCTCCCCAACAGGTAGACGTCTCCCGTGTCGAACTCACCGACATGGTTGCCGATAAAGCTTAGTCCCGCGCCTTCCGTAAAGAGGATCAGCTCATACTCGATGTGCTGGTGCCACCCCACTTCAAAATGCGGAGTACGGAAGGTCTTTGCGACAAATGAGTGGTCCGGGTGGAGGGGTAGCTTCTGTATGAGAGGTTTCATAATTGAACCAGATTTTCCCGATGTGAAAGGTAAGATGCTTTTCGGGATTAAAATAGTTTAGTTTTTCGATAGGATGGGATAATGATAAGAGTACAGGGGCCGCTAATTTCGAGATGACAAGGATAGTTGACTTTTTAGTTTAATTGTTTGCTATATGGAAACTTTCTCTCCCCGGGTAAAACCTTTGGCCCCGGATTTACAGGATACCCAACCTCACCGGAAGGGGTTCATGCTGACAGTCAGCGGCGTGGCAGCGTTGGGCGGCCTGCTCTTTGGCTTTGATACGGCGGTGATCTCGGGCGCGATACCGGCTATAACCAACTATTTCAAGCTGAATGATTATTGGCTGGGTTGGGCTGTTGGTGCTGTATTGATCGGCTGTGCAGCAGGCGCTTTATTGGCCGGCAAACTGGCCGATCGGCTTGGGAGGCGCTATATGCTGTTGGTCTGCGCCTTTTTGTTTGCGGCCTCTGGTATTGGGGCGGGATTGTCGAATTCTCTCACTGTCTTTATACTATTTCGCCTGCTGGGTGGGCTGGGAGTGGGAGCAGCGGCTATGATCTCACCCATGTATATTGCCGAGATTGCACCGGCGGCCTGGCGGGGAAGACTGGTGTCCTTGTATCAGCTGGCCATTGTATTGGGGATACTGGGGGCCTATTTCTCAAATTATGCACTGGAAGGTACGGGAACGAATAGCTGGCGCTGGATGTTTGCTTCACAGGCGGCGCCCTCTGTATTGTTCGGGGTCCTGTTATGTTTTGTTCCCGAGACACCACGTTGGCTGGCGGCAAAGAACAGGAAGGCGGAAGCGTTGGGTGTTCTTACGAAGATGAACGGCCCGAAGGCGGCGGCCTCGCTGCTGCAGGACATCGGGAAAAGTTTTACGGGGCCGGAGCCGGGAAAGGGCGAAATATGGAAGAAGGGCCACCGGCGGGCGCTTGTTACCGGAATTTTGCTGGCTGTTTTTCAGCAGGTCACCGGCATCAATGCCATCATTTATTATGCTCCCGTGATCTTTCAACAGACGGGGCCCGGCGCTTCCCCTTTGCTGCAAACCATTGCAATTGGAGTGGTGAATGTCATATCGACCTGCGTTGCTATCGCCCTGGTGGACAGATGGGGCCGAAGGCGGCTCTTAGTGACGGGCTGTTTTATGATGGGGCTGATGTTGATGGCAGTGGGTCTGTGCTTCCGCTTTGGATATTTCCAACATTATTGGGTGCTCATTTTTATGTTGTTGTATGTGGCGGCTTTTGGTTGTACGCTGGGAGCCGTGGTCTGGGTATACCTGTCCGAAATGTTTCCCAACCGGATACGGGGCATTGCCATGTCGGTGGCGACGCTGGCCTTGTGGCTGGCTGACTTTGCGGTCACTTATACCTTTCCCGTCCTGACAGGAAAGGTAGGCTCTTCCGGGACTTTTTTCGTGTATGCGGCGTTTTGCGGGATTGCCTTTGTCTACATCCTGCGCCGGGTGCCGGAGACGAAGGGGCGGTCGCTGGAAGAGACGGAAAATTTATTTACCAGATAAAATAAAAATTTATGAATACTGCACATGGAACAGTGGCGCCTGAAGGGGTGAGCGGGGAGAATATCGCCTTCTACCGGGAGCAGGGTTATCTCGTCGCGCCGGGCTTGTTTGCTGACGAAGAGATAGCAGCCTTAAAAAAAGAGACGGTGGAGATCTTTAGGGGGAATAGGGGGCATGTGGAAGGCATGTTGGATGTGGAAGGGCTGCCGGATGAGGAAGTGTTGAAAAAATATGTGGCGATCCATTTCCCTAACAAGATCTCGCCAACCATCCACGCATATCTGTCGCATCCGGCCGTGGTTAAAATACTGACCCGCATCGTCAGTCCGAACCTGAAGTGCATGCAATCCATGCTTTTTGTTAAGGGTCCGGGGAAGGCCGGCCAATCCTGGCATCAGGATGAGTATTATATCCCGACCCGGGACCGATCGCTGGTGGGGGCCTGGATCGCTATCGATGATGCCACCATCGGCAATGGTTGTCTGTGGATCATTCCGGGGTCGCACCAGCCAGGTTATCTGTTCAGGCGGGTGGCCAGTAGCTCTACCGAGTATGCGGATGTGGATACAGTCGATGTGTCCGGGTATGCGAAAGAGGCGGTCATCCCGGTGGAGGTAAAGCGTGGCTCGGTGGTCTTCTTCAATGGGTATACCCTGCACAGTTCGTTGCGCAATAAGACCACGGACAATTTCCGGACCGCCCTGGTGAACCATTATATGAGCGCGGAGTCCATGCTGCCCTGGGATCAGGACGGTAAACTAGAGCCCACGGAGGACCTGCGGGACATTGTGCCGGTGGCCGGCGTCGATCCATATGCGTGGAAGGGCATCGTCGACCTTAACAGGCCTTACTTAAGGCCCGAGATACTAAAAATTAAAACAGATCTATGACCCAATCGCTGCAACTACAATTTTTTTGCCCTCGATGGGGTAGCGAGCAACTGTCGTGGGATGAATTCCTGGGCCGTGTGCGCGACGAAGGATATGATGGGGTAGAGTTCGGCGTTGCCGGTTCCACGGAACGGAGGGAGATCGAGGATATCTGCAACAAGGCCGAACAATGGGGACTCCTGCTGCTGGCGCAGCATTATGATACCGTGGATGCAAACTTCGACCGGCACTATGAGAAGTACCATGCGTGGCTTGACAGGATGAAGGACTATCCGGTGGTAAAGATCAATTCACAGACCGGAAGGGATATTTTCAGCTTTGAGCAGAATGAGGCATTGATCGGCGTGGCCAGACAGTTTGCTAATGCCACCGGTATCGAGGTCGTCCATGAGACACACCGTAATAAGTGGTCTTTTGCGGCGCATATCGCCAAAGTATACCTGGAAAAGATACCTGACTTGAAGATCACGCTGGATGCGTCGCACTGGGTCTGCGTGGCGGAGACGTTCTTACAGGACCAGCCCGAGGCCATGGATCTTGCCATCGAGCGTACCGGACATATCCATGCGCGCGTCGGCTACATTTGTGGGCCACAGGTCCCCGATCCACGGGCCCCGGAATGGCAGGAAGCGCTGGGGCACCACCTGGATTGGTGGGATGCGGTGGTTGCACGTTGGAAGGGGGATGCTGCGGCTGCGCGCAGGCGGGAGCAGGGTGATACAAAGCCCCTGACTATCACGCCGGAATTCGGGCCTTACCCCTATATGGTGGAGCTGCCTTATTCGAGGCAGCCAATCGTCAGTCAGTGGGAAGTGAATGCCTGGATGATGCGGATGCTGAGGCAACGGTGGTCGAAAGGCGTGCTGCTATTACTGGTATTGATATCTTCCTTTGTTGCAATGGCATCGGACATTACTATTTACGTTTCTCCCAAAGCAAAAGGCGATGGAACAAAAAGTCACCCGGCTTCTTTAAGCAAGGCGATGAGCATGCTCCCAGGGTTAAAGAAAGAAAACCCTAAAGGAAGTATTACAATTGTTTTACAACAAGGAGAGTACGAATTGAACCAGCCGCTCTTGTTTACGCAGGAAAACGGAGGTACGGAAGCGTTGAAAATTATTTTTAAGGCGGCGCCCAATGAACAGCCGGTGATTAGCGGCGGCAGAAGAATACTGCTGAGAGGGAAAGGTGTTTTAAGCGCCGATATTGCTTCATTGCAGGATTTTCAGCCCAATGACCTGTATGTAAATGGAAAACGGGCAACACTGGCCCGAAGCCCTAACGAAGGGTTTTATAAGCTGGGAAATACGCTTCAGACAGTGGACTCTGTTTTGTTCGGGAAAGGGAATTCATTACAGCGGTACGAAATCCCTGCCTCGCTCGATGGGCAGCTGTCTGCTCTCACTTCGAGCCAATTAAAGCAAGTGCGGTTTACTATTTACCACAAATGGGACAATACGACAAGAACTATCGACTCGTTGGCGACTGACGGCGCTGCTTTTTATTCAATGGGTAAGATATGGCAGCCATGGAACACCATCGATGAAGACGCTATTTTTTATGTGCAAAATTTTCCGGCAGCGCTTGATACCTCTAACGAGTGGATGATATCGGGAAATAAGCTGATGTACATTCCGGAAAATAAAGATGTGCAGCAACAGGAAGCCGTTGTTCCCGTAGTGGAAAAATTCGTTATTGTAAAAGGCGACAAAAATACACATGTAAGCAATATTGTTTTTCAGGGGATTGCTTTTAGATACAGCAATCGACGCTATGCGCCTTTTGAGCCGCTGCAAGCCGCTGCAACGATCGATGCGGCTGTCATGATCGATGATGCCGATAATATTCAATTCAATCATTGCGAGATCGGCTACACTGGACAATATGCTGTATGGTTACGATCCGAGAGCGATCATTGCCTCTTTAACCACTGCTATATACATGATCTGGGAGGCGGAGGGATACGTATTGGAGAGGTGATCCCACAAGCAGCGATAAACGAACAAATGAGATTTCCGTCGGGCAACACCATCGATAATTGTATCATTCAATCAGGCGGCTATCATTATCCCTCGGCAGTAGGCGTGCTGCTCACGCATACTGCCAACAATGTCGTTTCGCATAACGATATTGCCGACTTTCGTTATACCGGCGTGTCAGTAGGGTGGGTTTGGGGCTATTCCTTTAGTCCTTCCATAAACAATAAGATCATTTATAATCATATACATCATATCGGCTGGGGGGTGTTGAGTGATATGGCCGCAGTTTACACACTTGGCGTTTCTCCCGGGACCGAGGTCAGCAACAATGTTGTTCACGATGTTTATTCATATGACTATGGTGGTTGGGGGCTTTATACCGATGAGGGGTCGACCGGCATCCGGATGGAAAATAATTTGGTGTATAATACAAAGACAGGCGGGTTTCATCAGCATTATGGAAAAGAGAATATTATTCGAAACAACATCATTGCATTCAGCAAAAATTTTCAGGCACAGTATACAAGGGTAGAAGACCATAGGAGCTTTGAGTTTATGCACAACATTATTATTTCTGATAGAGGTGTCATGCTTCAAGGGCCATGGAAACAGGGTGATGTTCTTTTGGATAGCAATTGCTATTGGAATATGAATAATGCTGCATGCGGTTTTCCCATCACTGGAAATGATGGGAAGACAAGGATCGGTACTTTTAGGGAGTGGCAGCAAGTCAGCGGAAAGGACGGCCACAGCATTTTAGCCGATCCGGAATTTGTGGATGCAAAAAATAGGAATTTTAAGCTCAAAAATAATAGCGCGGCCAATCGTGTTGGCTTCAAACCGTTTGACTATACAAAAGCTGGTGTATATGGAGACGGGTCGTGGAAAGCCAAGGCAAAATTGGCGCCCGAAATTGTTGCAGCTTTCAATAAGTCGGTTACATTGAATATGAAACCCTGACAATAGTGATAAATAATGAGTAAACGTAATGTTATCGTACAATGGCTCGGAGCTTTCTTGTCAATATTTCTAAACGGCGTTGTTTTTGGTCAACCCAGCGATCGGGTGGCCCTTTCGAAAGAACACCTTGTGGTTGTGAATAAGGAATACCATGTGTCGGTGAATGGCAATGATGCGGGGGATGGATCAGCCTCCAGGCCCTTGCGAACCATCATGACCGCCGCCAACCTGGCCATGCCGGGGGATGTGATCACCGTGCATGCCGGGACCTACCGGGAGCAGATCACGCCGCCCAGGGGTGGGAATTCGGACCGGGAGCGGATCGTATACCAGGCGGCTAAGGGAGAGAAAGTGGTGATCAAGGGATCGGAAATTATCAAAGGCTGGGAGCGGGCAGGCAATGATACCTGGGTGGTAAGGCTCCCGAATCGGTTCTTTGGGAAATTCAATCCTTATGATGACCTGATCCGCGGGGATTGGTTCTATCCAACACCAAAAGAGCGAAAATATCATACCGGTGCTGTGTACCTGAATGGGGACTGGCTGATGGAAGCGGCTAACCAGGAGGAAGTCATGCGGGCTGCGGATGTGAAGAACCCACTGTGGTGGGCTGTTGTTGATTCTACGACGACCACTATCTGGGCGCAATTCAAGGGCGCGGACCCTAATAAGGAGACGGTAGAGATCAATGCACGCCAGGCTGTCTTTTATCCCGACAAGCCTTTTATGAATTTTATCACCGTCCGGGGTTTTACGATGGAGCAGGCTGCCACCAACTGGGCGCCGCCGACGGCAGAGCAGATGGGCCTGATCGGTACGCACTGGAGCAGGGGCTGGATCATCGAGGATAATACCATTCAATACTCCAAGTGCTCGGGTATTGCTTTGGGAAAGTATGGAGATAAGTGGGACAACAACAATACCGAGTCGGCGGAGGGATATGTGGGTACGATCCACCGGGCGCTGGCTTTTGGATGGAACAAAGGCACTATTGGCGGGCACCTGGTGCAGAACAACAAGATAGCTTACTGCGAGCAGACAGGCATCGTAGGCAGCATGGGCTGTTCGTTCAGCATCATAAAGGGAAATGTCATCCATGACATTCATATCCGGCGACTATTCAGCGGAGCTGAAATGGCGGGTATCAAATTCCATGGCGGCGTGGATGTGCAGATCGCGCACAACCATATCTACCGTACCAATATGGGCGTATGGCTCGACTGGATGGCGCAAGGGGCGCAGGTGAAGGAGAATCTGTTCCATGATAATTCACTGGATATATTTTTAGAGGTCCAGCATGGGCCTATTCTTGTCTGCAATAATATTTCCCTGTCCGGGCAGAGTTTGCTGATGAATTCAGGTGGCGTCGCCTTTGCCCATAACCTGTTCGGCGGGACCATGGAGGTAATCGCGTACGACGACCGGCTGACGCCTTATCATAAGCCGCACTCCACTTTTGTTACAGCCCTTCATGACAATCCTGGCGGCGATATCCGGTTTATCAACAACCTCTTTGTCAATAAAGGCAATGCCAGGCAATATGATAATGCTCTCCAGCCCGTGGTATTTTCGGGGAATGTGTATACAAAAGGGACCAACCAGCCAGGGGGAGACCCTACCAGGACTTTGAGCAAGGACCAGCAGGCGGCCCTGAAGGACAAGACGGAGACAGGCGAGCTGTACAGGCAGGGTTTTGACGCTGCAACAGGTCTGGTAGTGGAAGGGAACGCGGTGTACCTGGATATTGCCTGGGACCCGGACTGGCTGAAGGCGCCAAAAAGAAAGCTGGTGACTACGGAGGTCTTAGGCAGGGCCATCGTGCCGGGGCTGCCGTTCGAAAATACGGACGGATCGCCTGTCAGGGTCGATACGGACTACCTGGGAAGGAAAAGAAATATTGTCCATCCATCGCCGGGACCATTGGAGATAGTGGGCAGCGGGAGGCAAAGAATAAAGGTGTGGTGAGGGGATCTTTAGATCAAAAAAAGCCGGACTTCATGTCCGGCTTTTGTGGAGAATACGAGAGTCGAACTCGTGACCTCTTGCATGCCATGCAAGCGCTCTAGCCAACTGAGCTAATTCCCCTTCCTCATTCCGGGACGGCTGTAGGCGACCGGCCCGGAATGGCCCCAGGATCCGTCTGTGCCGAACGAACCGGAGGTTCGTTGTCCTATGGACAGACACCGGGCCCTATTTGGGAGTGCAAATATAGAGGTTTTTGATCTAAACAATTTAAAAATTGGGGTTGTTCTTTATCTTTACCGGGGCACATAAGTTGCAGCTTAATTTTTATGGGTTTTTTAAGACAAATAGCGGAGTACTTCTACATCAAAAAGAGGGACCCAAAAGAGCCGAATACAGGATGGATCCGATATATGCACTTTATCAATCGGCTATCCATCTTTATGTTCCTGGTGGCCATTATCATCATCATCATCCGGATGGTTTTTTTCAGGAAACATTAAGGAGTGGGGGCTGGCGCCTGGTCTGCACATCAGCGGGATGCCGCACTCATGAATTGCAGTATACTGTGCGCTGCATTGGCAGACGCATGTCCGCCCTGGCTGAGGAGCTCCTTGAGCGCCGTGTAATCTGCGTGGAGCTGTTCCATCCTTTTAGGGTCATGCAGCAGACCATCCAGCTCGTTCTTTAAATTCCCCGGGGTGAGCTTGTCCTGTATCAGTTCCTTCACCACTGGCTTGTCCATGATCAGATTGACCAAAGAAATATACTTTACCTTGATAAGCCTTTTGGCGATGTGGTAGGAAACGGGGCTGCCTTTGTAACAGACTACTTCAGGCACACCGAACAGCGCCGTCTCCAGGGTGGCTGTGCCGGAGGTAACGAAGGCTGCTTTGGCGCGTGACAGCAGGGCGTATGTTTCATTACGAACAGAGGAGACATTGGGTTGATCCTTTAACAGCAGGTCGTAAAAGCTGTCTTCAAGGCCCGGCGCTTTGGCCACTACGAATTGATGGTCCGGGAAGAGAGGCGCAACAGCCAGCATGATGGGCAGCTTTTTCAATATCTCCTGGCGGCGCGATCCGGGGAGGAGCGCAATGATGGGGCGGGCAAGGTGTGGCGTGCTGGAGGCAGAGCTGTCTGTATATGCCGGAGACAGCGTTTGCAGAACATGCCGGCCTGGGTCGGCCCGGAAACTGTCGATGACCTCTACCAGGGGATGCCCCACATATTCCACTTCATAATCCCAGCGACGATAGAAATCCTTTTCGAAGGGAAGGATGACGAGCATCTTGTCGACATTCTCCTTGATCTGCCGTACACGGTTTTCCTTCCAGGCCCATACCTGCGGAGATATATAGTAGATCACTTTCAGACCCTGGCGGTGAGCCCATTTTGCAATCCTTAAATTAAATCCGGGATAGTCCACCAGTATGAGGGCATCGGGCTGATAGGCCAGTATGTCCTGGCGGCAGAACTCCAGGTTCCGGAAGATGGTGCGGAGATTGCTTAGCACTTCCACAAAACCCATGAAGGCAAGGTCCTTGTAATGCCTGACCAGCGTGGCCCCTGCCGCTGCCATCAGGTCGCCTCCCCAGCAACGGACCTCGGTCGCAGGATCTGTTTTCCTCAATTCTTTTATGAGATTGCTGCCGTGGAGGTCGCCGGACGCCTCGCCGGCAATGATATAATACTTCATGGAGGGGCAAATATACGATAGTCCGGGGAGTTGCCCGGGCGGGAAGATGCTGTCGCGGGTCAGCGCTTTTTCGCTATATTGAAGTACAAAACTTCTATCACCATGACTGCCTTCAACCGCCGCCGGTTCCTGGATACGCTGGGAACTTTTTCCGCCACCGCCTTCTTAAGCTCACTCAGCCGCCCAGCCTGGAGCCGCAACCTGGATAAGGCCCTTTATCATGCAGAAGACCGGCCAGCGTCGGAACTGGCGGGCGACGAGGATTTCTGGTATTTCGTACAACAATCCTTTACCACCTCTCCCGAACTGATCAATCTCAACAATGGGGGAGTGTCTCCTTCCCCGAAGGTGGTACAGGAGGCCATGAAGCGCTACCACGACATGTGCAATGAAATGCCCAGCTATTACATGTGGCGGATACTCGACCAGGGAAGAGAGCCTCTTCGCAACAATCTTGCCCGTATCGCGGGCACATCTCCCGAGGAGATTGCCATCCACCGCAACGCATCCGAGGCATTGGAGACGGTGATCTTTGGACTGCCACTGCGGGCGGGAGATGAAGTGGTGCTTTCCAAACAGGATTATCCCAATATGATCAATGCCTGGCGGCAGCGGGAAATGCGGGACGGGGTCAAGCTGGTGTGGATCGACCTGGAGCTGCCCAGCGAAGACAGCGAATACCTGACAAGCCAATATGTAAAAGCATTTACGCCCCGGACAAAGGTGGTGCATGTCACCCATGTCATCAACTGGAACGGGCAGATACTGCCTGTGCGGAAGATCGCCGATGCGGCTCATCAGCGGGGCATCGAAGTGCTGGTGGACGGGGCGCATTCTTTTGCTCAGTTTGAATTTACCATTCCCTCCCTTGGCTGTGACTATTTTGGGACCAGCCTGCATAAATGGCTGACCGCCTGTATCGGCACCGGCATGCTCTATATAAAGAAAGAGAAAATAGCGCCCATCTATCCGCTGTTTGCCCATGGAGAACCCAAGTCCGATAATATCCGGAAGTTCGAAACCCTGGGTACTCGCCCCTTTTTTATCGAGCAGGCCATTGGCAAAGCCATCGACTTTTACGACATGATCGGCGCCGCCCGAAAGGAGCAGCGGCTGCAGTATCTCAAGAACTATTGGATGGGTGCGGTAAAGGACATCCCCAAGGTCAAACTACATACGTCCATGAAGCCGGAGTTCGGCTGTGCCATCGGTATGGTAAGCATCGGCGGGAAGAAGGCCAGCGACCTGGAGTCTGCTCTTTTCAACACCTACAGGATCCATACCGTGGCCATCGACTGGGAGCATTTTCATGGATTGAGAATAACGCCTAACGTATACACGACGACCAAAAACCTGGATGTGCTGATCAGGGCCATCGGGGAGCTGGCGAAAGCATAGGGCGCGGGGGACCGGAAGGGCCAGATGCAGGGGCCGGGAAATCTCCCGTAATTGACCGATATTCGCCTTTTGGAAAAAGCTCACATGAAAGGATAACAGCCTATGTCTTCTCCTCAACTGAAGCGGGAAATCGGATTACTGCAGGCAACTTCTATCAACATGATCGATATGGTGGGCATCGGCCCATTCGTCACGCTGGCGTTGGTAATAAAGATCATTGGCAGCAATCTTTTTCTTTGGGCATGGGTATTCGGGGCCATTACGGCACTGGTCGACGGGATGATCTGGAGCGAGCTGGGAGCTGCCTATCCACTGGCGGGTGGCAGCTACAATTTCCTGAAAGCGGCATATGGTCCAAAATGGGGGCCGATGATGTCCTTTCTCTTCGTATGGCAGACCTGTCTACAGGCCCCGCTGGTAGTGGCTTCGGGAGCCATCGGGTTCTCTACCTATTTCAGATATCTCATACCATTGAATGAGTTCGAACAAAAATTGGTGTCGGGGACGGTCGTTATCCTTATCGTGCTGTTGCTCTACCGGAACATAAAGACCATCGGAAAGATTTCGGTATTTCTGTGGGCTGGTGTCATCATCACTATGCTGTGGATCATCTTTAGCGGACTGACCCATCGGCAGACGTCCTTTTCCTGTCTGCCTTCGGAAGGGCAGTCCATGTTCAACTGGAGCTTTGCGCTGCTGCTGGGACAGGCTTCGGGTAAGACCATCTATTCGTTCTTGGGGTATTACAATGTATGTCACCTGGGTGGAGAGATCCGCAACCCAAGCCGTAATATCCCCCGAAGCATCTTTATATCCATCATCTGTATCGCCATTCTCTATCTGAGCATGAACCTGAGCGTAGTAGGAGTTGTGCCCTGGCAGGAGGCCATGCATTCGGATGCCGTCATCAGCACGTTCATGGAGAGGATCTATGGTCACAAGACGGCGCTGGTAGCGACGGGGCTGATCTTATGGGTAGCATTCGCTTCCCTCTTTGCCGTGGTGCTGGGCTACTCGCGGGTGCCTTATGCGGCGGCGGTGGATGGCCATTTTTTTCCCATCTTCGCCCGACTGCATCCGACGAAATCATTCCCTTATATTTCACTTTTGTTCATCGGCGCATTGGGCTTTCTTTTCAGCATACGCGTGCGATTGGATCAGGCCATCAGCGCTATCCTCGCCATGCGGATACTCGTTCAGTTCGTCGCACAGGCGGTGGGAGTGGTGATCCTCCGGAAAAGGGAGGGTGTAGAAAAGCTGCCGTTCAAAATGTGGCTCTATCCCTTGCCTGTCATACTTTCTATCTGTATATGGCTATTCATATGGGGGACGACAGGAAAGTTCGCCCTGTATGGGCTTGCGCTGGCCAGTGTCGGTGTCGTCGTTTATTTTCTTACGAGAGGGAAATGGGGCGTTGCTAAACTTTAGGCGCCGGCAACCGGCGGCAAGTAGGAGAAAAAGAGAACTTAGTGCGGAAAAATAACGTAGGTTCGCTGTATGGAACGTAGAACCTTTCTTCAACAAAGCACGATCGCTGCCGCGGGACTTTTATTCAAACCAGGGATGTCGGCACTGGCCGGACCGGGCAATATCAAGGATTTTCCCGTTGTCCGCATACCCGAAGGGCAAAGAAAATTTAAGAGCAAGTCCGTCGAGAAGATCATCCGAGAAGTGAGAACCAATGTCGGCAACAAAGAAATAGGGTGGCTCTTCGAGAACTGTTTCCCCAATACATTGGATACTACGGTGGAGTTCGAGATCATCGGAGGAAAGCCCGATACCTATGTCATCACCGGCGATATCGATGCCATGTGGCTAAGGGACAGCAGTGCGCAGGTATATCCCTATCTGTCGCTGTGTAAGGAAGACAAGGACCTGCAACAGCTGATCCAGGGCGTCATCCACCGCCAGGTGAAATGTATCCTCAAGGACCCCTATGCCAATGCCTTCTACAAGGATGAAAAGAAGATCAGCGAATGGAAGGAGACGGACGACACGGATATGAAGCCCGGCATCCATGAGCGCAAATGGGAGATCGACAGCCTGTGCTATCCCATCCGACTGAGCTATGGATACTGGATGGAGACAAAGGATACCACACCCTTCGACAAAGACTGGCTGGATGCCATGCACCTGGTGCTAAAGACCTTTAAAGAACAGCAACGCAAGGACGAAGAAGGACCCTATCACTTCCAGCGTAAGACAAGCTGGGCCACCGACGGCGTCCCCCTGGGAGGTTATGGATACCCGACAAAAAAGGTAGGCCTGATCCATTCCATGTTCCGGCCCAGCGATGACGCCACTATCTATCCCTTTCTGATCCCTTCCAATTTATTTGCCCTCAGCAGCCTGCGGAATCTGCGTGCATTGCTGGACACCATGAAGACCGGTAAGGATATGATCGAGACCTGTTTTGCACTGGAGAACGACCTCGTCAAGGCGCTGGGCGAACATGCCGTTGTTACACATCCCGTCTTTGGAGAAGTGTTTGCCTACGAAGCCGACGGTTTTGGGAACCATACCTTCATGGACGACGCCAATGTGCCCAGCCTGCTGGCGCTCCCATATATTCAATCTCCCATCTTTGGCGGCGACCTTTCCGTGCTGCATGCCGAGAAGCATGGCTACACTGTTTATCAGAACACGAGACGGATGCTGCTCAGCGATAGCAATCCTTTTTATTTTAAAGGCAAGGCAGGCGAAGGCATCGGCGGTCCTCATGCAGGATTGAACATGATCTGGCCTTTGAGCATCATCGTGAGGGGACTTACCAGCCATGACACGCAAGAGACTGCCCTTTGTCTGAAGATGTTGCAGAACAGCCATGCCGGTACAGGGTTTATGCACGAATCCTTCCATAAGGATGACGTGAGTAAATTCACCCGGAAATGGTTTGCGTGGGCCAATACGCTGTTTGGAGAGTTTGTTTTGAAAACTTATAGAGAGAGGCCGGCCCTGCTGAGCTAGGACTCGGCGGCCCGGGGGGCGTAGCCCCCGGGCCCGGGAAGTAGTTTAACCCGCCTGCACCAGATAATAACTCTTTTTCCCCTTTTGCACGAGGATATATTTCCCGTGCAGGAGCAGGGAGCTATCCACGGTGGTCTTCACCGACTCCACTTTTTTCCTGTTGACGCTGATGCCGCCGCCTTCCACCAGCTTGCGGGCTTCCCCCTTACTGGCCAGGATACCCGTCTCCGCGAGGAAGCTGACGATGTCAATGCCCGCACCGAGCTTGTCCACGGGATAGCTGAAGCGTGCAACCCCTTCCAGGGATTCCAGATCCGCCTCGCTGAGACTTTCGGCAGGAGCAGTCCTGCCCGCAAACATCTTTTCCGTATCCGCCAGGGCCTGGTTAAGACCTTCCGGCCCATGAACAAAAGTGGTGATCTCACGCGCCAGGGCTTTTTGCAAAACCCGGTCGCCTGGGTTGACGGCATGCTGCGCTATAAGGTCTGTGATCTCATCTTTGGACAAGAAGGTGAAGATCTTTATCCATTTTTCTGCGTCTGCGTCGGCTGCATTGAGCCAGAACTGGTAGAAGTCGAAGTACGAGGTCTTGGCAGGGTCCAGCCATATATTGCCTTTTTCCGACTTGCCGAACTTGGTCCCGTCCGCCTTGGTGATCAGGGGGCAGGTAAAGGCAAAGGCCTCGCCGGCAGCCTTGCGACGGATCAGTTCCGTGCCGGTGGTAATGTTCCCCCACTGATCGCTGCCACCCATTTGGAGCTTGGCATTTTTATTCACATATAGCCAGTAAAAATCGTATCCCTGCACCAATTGGTAGGTAAATTCCGTGAAACTCATCCCATTCTCGCCTTCCAATCTCTTTTTTACGCTGTCTTTTGCAGACATGTAATTAACTGTAATGTGTTTGCCCACATCCCGGATGAACTGGAGAAAGCCCATCTCCTTGAACCAGTCGTAGTTGTTGACCATTTCTGCCGCATTGGGGGAAGAAGCCGTAAAATCCAGGTATTTTGACAACTGGTTTTTGATGCCTTGCAGGTTGTGGTTGAGGGTGGCGTCGTCCAGGAGATTACGTTCCGCGCTTTTACCGCTGGGGTCTCCCACCATACCCGTGGCGCCACCGACGAGCGCAATGGGCTTATGACCAGCCTTTTGCAGATGCACCAGGAGGAGAATGGGGACCAGGCTGCCCACGTGCAGGCTATCCGCTGTCGGATCGAACCCAATATAGCCCGTCGTCATTTCCTTTTCAAGCTGCTCTTCAGTGCCGGTCATGATGTCCTGTATCATGCCCCTCCAGGTCAATTCAGTTATTAAGTTCATGTTTGATAATCAATCAGTTAAATGATTCATGCCCCAAGGCCTTCCCGCCCGGGAGAAACCTTGTTAACGGGGGCAAAAGTACAGCATTTCAGGTACAATATTCTGAATGGAAGGGCGTTATACCTGACAACCCGATGTGGCAGTTTCGCCAGACAACCGTTATGATCCGAAAACCCCCTGGAAAGCTCAACCGTAAAATAAACCATAACCATAGGCTTATGCTGAAAAGAATGCGGGGTATGTGTAGGAACCCTTTACTGCTGATTGGATCGTTATTCTCCTGTTTTTCCGCATCTGCTCAATTTACCAAATACTCCAACGAATTTTTGAATATCGGCGCCGGCGCCAGGGGGATGTCCATGGCAGGGGCCCAGGTAGCGAGTGTATCGGATGGTACGGCCGGGTACTGGAATCCGGCGGCCCTGGCGGATATCCGCAACGCACCGCAGCTGAACCTGATGCATGCGGAATATTATGCGGGCATCGGCAAATACGATTTTGGCAACCTGGTATTGCCCATGAAGGATAACAAAAGAACGCTGGGTATTACCGTTCTGCGTTTTGCCGTGGATGATATCCCCAATACCATTTTTCTTGTGCAGCCCGATGGAACCGTGAACTTCGACAATATCAAGACCTTTTCTTCGGCTGACTATGCATTTATATTTTCCCTGGCACAGCGGGCTGATCTCAGTGGAGGCAGAAAGTTCGACGTCGGTGTAAATGCCAAAGTGATCTACCGCAAGGCGGGGGACTTTGCCACGGCATGGGGATTTGGCTTCGACGCCGCCGCCCAGCTTATCGGCAATCGGTGGAAACTGGGCGTAGTAGCCAAGGATGTCACCACCACGTTCAATGCCTGGTCATACAGCATCGATCAGCAGATGAGAGAGGTGTTTTATATGACGCAGAACGAGATCCCGACCAAGTCCACGGAATTGACCGCCCCGCAGCTGATACTGGGTGGATCGTATAATTTCAGGCTGAGCAAGAAGCTGAACCTGCTGGCAGAAGCCGATCTGGATGCCACATTCGACGGACGGCGCAATACGGTGGTCAGCACCAACCCCATTAGCATCGATCCGAAATTAGGATTGGAGCTGTCCTTTAAGGATGTGTTCTTTGTCCGGGCGGGTATCAATAATTTTCAAAAGGCGCTGGATGACAAGGACACCACCAACCAGAAGAAGTTATGGATCTATCAGCCCAGCGTAGGGGCCGGATTCAAGGTAGGGGATGTGCAGATCGACTATGCATTTACCAATCTGGCCAATCAATCTTATCCTTTGTATACACACGTATTCTCATTAAGGATCGATATGAAGAGAAAGGAAAAGAAAAAATAAGCCCAATCGTATGAAAACATTTTTTACTGGTTTTCTCTTACTGATCACGATGGGACTTGCCGCCCAGTCTTACAATAACGAATGGATCGACTTTAGTAAGACATATTTTAAATTCAAGGTGGGCAGCGATGGTCTCTATCGTATACCTCAGTCCGTGCTGGCCGGTGCGGGACTTGGCGCTGTGCCTGTTCAGAATTTCCAGCTCTTCCGCAATGGACAGGAAGTTCCTATCTATACATCCGTTGCCGCCGGCACGTTAGGCGCCAGCGACTATATCGAATTTTGGGGAAGGTTCAATGACGGCGCCCCCGACCAGGTATTATACAGAAGCCCTACCTATCAGCATACAAAGCATTGGAGCCTGGAGACCGATACGGCAGTGTACTTCTTAACGGTGAACAATACAGGGGCTACTTTTCATTATAGCAATACTACGAATGATACGACGGGCACTGCCCTTACGGTGGAGCCTTATTTTATGTATAAGGCGGGGACCTGGTTCAAACAAAATATCAATCCCGGCTACGCTCAGATAGTGGGCGAATATATTTATTCCTCTTCCTATGATCTGGGAGAGTTCTGGTCGACGACCTATATTTACCCGGGCACCCCCGTGTCTGACGCCCAGAACAACTTAGCCGTGTATTCCGGAGGCCCCGATGCGACAATGAGCTTTGGGGCGATGGGATGTGCCGACTACAACCGTACCATGCGCGTGACATTGAACGGTACTCCCCTTATCGATACGGCCGTGGTCAGCTTCAATGACATGAATGTCACCAAGCCCGTGCCGATAGGCATGCTCAGCGGCAATACAGCCAACGTACAATTTATCAATACGAGCTCTACCGCGAATGACAGGATCGTGGCTTCCTACTATGAGCTGCAATATCCCCGCCAGTTCGATTTCGGCGGCCGGCCTAATTTTTATTTCGAGCTGCCGGCGAAGCCTGCGGGCTATTTTTTGAAAATAAATAATCTGGCCGTAGTGGGCGGCAGCACGCCTGTCCTGTATGATCTTACCAATGGACTTCGTTATACCGCCATCGTAGGCCCCGGCAGCACGCTGTCCTTTTTGCTCGCGGGGTCGGCTTCCATGCGCAGGCTGGTGCTCGTGAATGAAGATCCTACTACCGTGAACACCGTCACGGGTCTCACGTCCAGGACCTTTACCAATTACGCCCTCCCCGCCAACCAGGGTAATTATCTCATCATCGCTCATTCGTCCTTATTTGTCGGCTCCCATGGCAACAATCCCGTCGCGGATTATGCCAATTACCGGAACTCTCCGGCGGGGGGCAGCTTCAACACCAGTATCTACGACATCGATGAGCTGCAAGACCAGTTTGCCTTCGGGATCAAGAAACATCCGCTGTCCGTCATGAATTTTCTCCGTTATGCCCGTGCGACCTTTGCGGCCAAACCTCAATTTGTGCTATTGATGGGGCATGGTATGACGTATGTGGACTATAACTCCTATGCCGACCAGCAACATGATCCATTGGCGGATAAGCTGAACCTTATACCGACCTTTGGCTATCCTGCATCGGACAACAAACTGTCCGCAGGCAATGTGCTGGATGCCATCCCCATCACGCCTATCGGAAGGCTGTCCGTGGTCACCGGGGCCGAGATCGAACCTTACCTGGATAAGGTCAAGCAATATGAGTTGACGCAGGCGACTGCTCCCAATACGATAGACGGGCGGCTTTGGATGAAGAATGTGCTGCAGCTTACAGGGGTGAGCGAACCTTTCCTGGGGACGATCCTCTGTAACTATATGTATTCCTATAAAAACATCATCGATGACAGCCTCTTTGGGGCCAACGTCTACACCCTATGTGATGGGAATGCAGGACAGGTGAGCCAGGTGCCCCTGGATCTTATTTCCGGCCTTTTCAGCAAGGGGTTCAGCATGCTGAATTATTTCGGACACTCCAACAATACGACATTGGGTTATAACCTGAACGATCCAAAGGATTATGATAATCAGGGGAAATATCCTGTATTTTTTATCAATGGATGCGATGCCGGAGACTTTTTTGTATATGATTCACAACGATTTGGTACAAGCAAGACCCTATCGGAACTTTTTGTACTCGCGAAAGACAGGGGGGCTATAGCATTTATAGCCAGTACGCATTTCGGCATCGTAAACTATCTCAACCTCCTGCTATATGGTCTATATACGTATATAGACCAGACGGATTATGGAAAGCCCCTGGGTATCCTTCAAAAGGATGCCTTGCAGGGACTTGTCAATGTGGCGCCCGGGGACTATTTTGCGCGGCTGCATGCCGAGGAGATGACTACGCATGGCGATCCGTATTTAAAGCTGAATCAGCCCGTCCTACCTGACTACGATATTGAAGCATCGCAGGTAGTCATAAATCCAACATTTGTCTCCATCGCCGACAACAACTTCATTATCAAAGCCCGGTTTTATAACCTTGGTAAGGTAGTGTCGGACAGCATATCGGTCCTTGTTACGAGAAAATATCCGAATGGGAGCAGTGCCGTGTTGCTTAAGAAGCGGATACCAGGCATCGTTTATGCCGACTCGCTGTCGCTGGCTGTGCCTATCATCGCCATCAGGGACAAAGGCCAGAACTATATCACGATCTCTCTCAATGTAGATAATGATGTGACGGAAACAACCCTTTCCAACAATACGGTGTCGACCAGCGTCTATGTGTATGAAGATGAAGCGAGCCCGATATATCCATTCAACTATAGCATTATCAATGCAAGCTCGCAGAAATTATATGCATCCACGGCCAATCCGCTCAGCCAGTTAAAAAAATACGCCTTTCAGATAGACACTACGGCGCTATTCAATTCCAGCCTGAAAGTAGCAGGGAATGTGACATCTACAGGAGGTGTGCTCGAGTTCGATCCGCATATGACATATATGGATAGTACCGTGTATTATTGGAGGGTGGCTATCGCGCCCTCGACACCTGACAGCCCTTATGTCTGGAATACATTCTCGTTCATTTATCTGGACCCTGTCACCAGCCCGGGGGGCGGGTACAATCAATCGCATTTTTTCCAGCATACGCAGTCCGTGGGAGACAGCATATATATCGATTCGGCCAGCAGGATTTGGAAGTTCATAAACCTGACCGACAATATTTATGTCAGGAACACAACCTTCCCGACTGGCTCGGGCAGTCAGGCTTCGTACACAGTGGCGCTCAACAGCAATGCGTATATCGGACCCGGCTGTAACGCGAACGAGCTGATCATAAACGTCATCGACCCTGTGACATTCAAGCCCTGGATGAATAACTATTCAGGGACCACCGGCCTGTATGGCAGTGAGCGGGCTGTGTGCGGTACGCAGCGGGAATATAACTTCGACTTCTTATATACAGATGCGGCCAATAGAAAACTGGCGATGGACTTCCTGAATAATGTTGTTCCGAACGGGTATTTCGTGGTGATCAGGAATAACGACGATCCTACTCCTTCCAACAATGTGTTTATAGACCAATGGAAGGCTGATACTGCCTTGTATGGTTCGGGTAATAGTTTGTATCACACATTGTTGAATGCGGGTATATTATGCATCGACTCGTTTACCACACCCAGGGCATTTGGCACGGTGTATCAGAAGGGTAATCCCTCCTTTGGTACGAAGTATCAGATAACGTCGGGCATTTATGATGCGGTGGCCTTATCGGTGGATTGTCAGACCCCTTCATTGGAAGGCAGTCTCCAATCGCCCTTGTTCGGACCTGCCAAGGCATGGAAAAAGCTGCAGTGGAGAGGGTCGAGTCTGGAATCTCCCTCAGCGGATAATGCATTGTTGAGCTTATATGGGGTGGATACTTCCGGGAATATAGCCCTCTTATACGGCGGCCTGGGATTTGGAAGCCAGGATTTCGATATAAGTAGTGTGGACGCAAAAAAATATCCCTATCTGCAAATAAAGATGGCCTTTCAAGATACGTCAAAAGGAACACCCTATCAGCTGAAATACTGGAGGCTGACGGATGACCCGACTCCTGAAGGAGCGCTGGCGGCCAATCTTTTCCTGACAGGCAAGGATACCCTGGTCCTGGGTGAGACGCTGAATTTCGGCATTGCTTTTAAAAATGTCAGCCCGACGGCCTTCGACAGTATGGCAATAAAGGTCAATATTATAGATGCGAACAATGTGACGCATACATTTGTGCTGCCTAAAAAGAAACCGTTGATCAGCGGGGATACACTGATCGCATCTTTCCAACTGGATACTAAAGCTTATCCCGGAGCGAATGTTCTTTATCTGGACGTAAATCCCGACAACAACCAGCCAGAGCAATATCATTTCAATAATTTCCTTTATAAGAACTTCTTCGTGGTGGGGGATGCCCGGAAGCCAACGTTGGATGTCACTTTCGACAACGTGCATATCCTGAACGACGACATCGTATCGGCGAAGCCTCATATCCAGATCAAGCTGAAGAGCCTGTCCAGCTATCTTCTCCTGACGGATACTTCCCTGATAACACTGCAGTTGAGGTATCCTGACGGGACCTTGAGAACCATCGGGTTTAACAATGACTCGGTCCGTTTCACGCCTGCTGCCAGCGGCACTGATAATACGGCCACCGTAGATTTTACGCCTAATTTTACGAACCAGATCAATGCGTCGGGTGATACTTACCAGTTGATTGTGTCCGGCAAGGATCAAGCGGGCAATACTGCTGGTACCGCTGCTTACCGGATCAGCTTCATAGTCATATCAAAGCCGATGATCTCCAATCTGCTGAACTACCCCAATCCTTTCACCACGTCTACGGCATTTGTGTTTACCATAACGGGATCGGAGGTGCCGCAAAATATCAAGATACAGATACTGACTATCACGGGGAAGATCGTGCGGGAGATCACAAAAGATGAGCTGGGACCATTGCATATAGGTCGTAATATCACGGATTTCAAATGGAATGGTACGGACATGTATGGTCAGCGACTTGCCAATGGCGTATACCTGTATCATGTGGTGACGAACCTCAATGGACATTCGTTGGACAAGTACAAGGCGGCGGGGGATAATACCGATAAGTATTTCAACAATGGCTATGGAAAAATGTATCTGATGAGATAAGGATATCCGCTGGCGGCTAAGGAGATGGAACCGCAGGTTCGAAGCCCTGGCGAATGGTGGCGCCCATGGGGTGGAAGCTGTTGAAGAAACTGCCAAGACATTTCGCGGAGGGGCCTTGAGAGATGATCGTATCGTGCAACAAGTCTACCTTGACCTGGTCGCAGCCATTGGGTTTATATGCATTGAGCGCAATACCGGACGGAGTTAGCAGATTGGAGGTGGTGGTGAAGCGGATACAACGATAGATGGTATACGCGCTGACGGCTGCAATCATGCACCAGGCTGTTCCGCGGATCAAATAAGGCTGTAAGACAGGCATTTTTGGCCACGGGAGGGGATGCCAGAGGAAATAAGCCAGGGGAACCAGAAAGCCTGTTCCGAACCTTGGGCTGGGGATCTTGAGCATCCAGAGACAACTGCCGGCCAGGGCGACCAGGAACGGGAAGACATTCCGGCCGGATAAGAAGGATCTATCCCTTCGGACTATAATAAGTCCGAGCCGAACCAGCAATCCACCTGCAATGGCCAGGAGAAGGACCCGGTCCGGGAGTTCGATATGACTCCACCATTCCAGGATCTTTTGGACCGGAGACAGAGACAGGAACGTGCCAGGAGAAGCGTTGGACATGAAAGCGTATTCGGTGGTATAGTCGCGGTTCTGGCGCATATACGTAAGGGGTATTTTCCAGGGCACGTTAAAAACATCCGGCCAGGAAGAAGGAAAGAGCATATATCCGGATGCCAATACATTTCTCACACATAAAATCACTGTTGACACCAGGCACCAGGCCAGGAGCTTGAGCGTCTCTGCCGGCTTGCCGGCCGCTAAAGCAGGTACTGCCAGGAGTAAGATCATCATGCCAGACATTTTCGTCAGGACAGCGGCCATGCAAAATATTACGACCAGCGCCCGGCAACTGTTCCGGCGTGCCGGATGATCGTCAAGGAAAGCCAGGATGGCTGCCCAGCAGTAAAGCGCGACGATGAAGTCGGGGCTGGCAGAGGCTGCGGTAAGGCGTATTTGTGTCCAGGAGGCCAGGGAATAGGCCAGCAGCGCCCAGCATGTCCATGACCTGCGAAGAGTAGGCGCCACGTAGATAAGGAACCAGCAGAGAACGGATCCGTTGAGAAATATGATATCGTATTGTTGGGGGAAGGGGTTGGTAACGGCCAGCGCCGCGAACCAGCAGCTTTGATAGCCCAATTGCACCCGTAGGTTGGCGATGCCCGGTATGGGAGGGTACCGCTGAAGAAGGAAGATGGCTTTGGCGTGGTAGATCAGGGTATCGGGGTGATTGATGGTATGAACGCTGATGACGAGGACCATGGCGATGCCAGCTGCCAGCAGCACAGATGGAAGGGTAGTATAGTTTTCAAACAGGCGGTGTAGAAGCATCCTTATCTGCCGGCGGGCTTTTTTATTCAGCAGCCACAGAAGGGCGCATCCCAGAAAAATTACATGCGCCTTCCCGCCAAGTGGGATTGCCAGCGACAAACCGAACGATAAGGATGAGACCGCTGCGAGGCCTGCCAGACAAACGAGGCAGGGATGAGGCCAGGCCGCATCATCTTTCTCCACCGGCGTTATAATATATAATAGCATGTGTCCCCACACCAGGCAGAGGATGGAAAGATAGGTCCAGGCGAGAAGGCTGATTAGCATGGTCAGTAATGGGTTTGATAATTGTTAAATTCTCCCCGAATCGGTTTCTTCGCCTGGCCTGTGACCATTTTAAATCCGTCGCTGATGTGTTTGCCCCTGGCATGGAGGAATGGGCTCACGGTATACAGACAAGGTAAGCTAAGATCATAGCAGCGCGGGTTCCAGTTGCCCAGCGCTCTTTCCGGTATCTGCATTTCTATGCCATCTACGGTGACCAATTGTACGGCGGGAACGGGTAGCGGATGAGGGAGCGTCCAGTTGCGATAATCCTGATGGCTAGCGATCTTGACTATTGTATAAACCAGGATGCAGCAAGACAGGGATATCGTTCCCACGCCGAGGATGCGACGGGGACCCCATTGAGATAGCAGGGGCGGCAGGGTCATGATAAGCGTGTAGACGCCGGCCAAAAGGACACCGTATATAAATCTTGGATCCGGCGCAACAAAGAACCATACCGCCAGCATAAGGAGCAGGGTAAGCAGCAGGATCCTGTACTGACTGGAAAAGGTCGCTGTCAGCTTTTTCCACCGGAGCAGGACCAGGGCCCAGCATAGAACGGACAGGTCCGTGAGCACTTTGTCGTACAATACCAGTTGCGTATGCCATATCGGAACCCAATCCGGAAAAGGGCGATGTATGACCAGCTCCTGATTCCCATTGCTCCGGTTGAAATACTCCACATAATCCATTATTTCGACGACCAGTTGCCGGGGTACCTTCCAGTCGAAGTAAAAGAAATCCAATTGGTATAGGGGATAGAGTATGTAACCTGATAATATGAGATTGCGCAGAAAGAAGGGGATGAGGATAAAGAAGGCTGCCGCAATATAGAGCCGGAGACTCCGGCGGCTAAAATATATCAACAGGGACTGCAGGCAGCAGGCTAGCATCACGATGTTGACCAACTTGATCGTACAAAGGAAAAGAGGCCAAACGATCCATTCCGGCATAAGCGCAGGCTTTCGTGTCACGCCTGCCTCCATGAAGAGAATGATGATAATGCAGGTGCTGATGAAATCATAGTTGGCAGTCGTGGCGTTGCCTCTTATCATGGGCCATACCGCGAGACCCAGGATAAGCACAATGAATGCACCGATGGCGCTATTGTAGTTCCTGGCAACAGGGCCGGAAGAAAAAGCCGTCGTCACCTTGCAAAGCAGATAATAACAAAGCCAGATGGAAATAAGGCCATTGAGCGTCATATAATGGTTGATGCCCGGAGACGGAGGGATCAGTAAGGCGATGGCGAGGAACCAGGAAGAATTAAAGCCGTACCGAAGGTGGAGGTTGGCGACGCCCGGTACGGTGCCATGTTCCTGCGCCCATTTTACCATTTGGATATGGTAGCTGTCGGTGTCGTCCATGACCGTAGGTCCGCTGTTCAGGACGAGGACCATTACTACAAAGGCGGCGAGGATAGGAAAAAGAAAGGAGGATGCCGGTCCTTGCGAGCGAATAGTAGCAATGATCCTCGCCAAGCGTCGTCTGAAGAGGATGGAAAGGATCGAGAGGGGGGGCAGAATGAAGAACCAAAGGATGTATGCATTCAAGGGTAAAAAAAGCACGAACCATTGTCCCAATGCCGCAAGCATGATCAACCCGCTGAAGAAGTAACTGGCAAGCGGCCGCTGATAGGAGCTATCGGCCTGCTCACTATTGATGAAGAAAGAGTAAAAGATCATGCCGGACCATAAACATACGCAGGAGATGAGCACATAGAAGAATAACTGGTATAACATTCATACAAGATTTATGTACCAGATGAAATTATTTTGGACTGCAGGGCGAAAATATCTAATTTTCACGATCTTTTCGGACAATCCTTCACTTAAATGGCGGCACGGCAATGAAGATATTAAGGAATGCGCTTTGGTTTATCGTCGTGTTGCTGATATTGCAGGTGATCAAGGTAGTACTTTCGAGGCAAACGCTGCCATGGTCGGTATTGGGAGCGATCATTTGCGGGTGCATGCAATTTTTTTTAGTGATGGCATTCACAGGCGTTTGGTTTTGCGCCTGGATACTGCGGAAGTTTTTTTCGGCACGCAGACCTGTAGCGATGGCATCTTTCACTATAGGGATATGGGTGACCGTCATGGAATGCCTGCTGGCATGGTGGATGCATCATCCTGACCGCCTGCCCGTATCCTTTCGTCCTTCATTTGCCTATTATTACGATTATTTCCAGGAGGACCTGCTGCAATTCGATGCACGGTATGCAGTATACGATACAGGGCTTTTTTATACGTTGAAGCCGGAAAGTCGTTTTTCTTTCAGGAATATCGAGTTCGACAATGAATACAGGACCAACCGCGTGGGATTACGGGATGGGGATAGTATCCTATCCTCCGCACAAGTAATATGTTTGGGAGATTCTTATACGATGGGCTGGGGAGTGGAACAGGATTCGTCGTTTCCCGTCAGGCTTGCAGCTTTATCCGGGTGGAAGGTTGCCAATCTGGGAATGGCGTCTTATGGCACGGCGCGGGAACTGAAGGGATTGGGGAGGGTCGATACCTCCAAACTGCGATGTCTTATCATCCAATACTGCTGCAATGACCAGGGGGAGAACCTGGCTTGCCAGAAGCATGGATACAAGCTGCCTATCTCGTCCAGGGATACATATGAGGATCTCGTTCGGGCTGCACGAAGCTCGCGTATATACTTCCCCGGTAAATATTTTCTCATTATCGGAAACTTTTTTGGGAAGAGCCTGCTCAACAAGATCTATCCTTTTTTCTCATTACCATGGGAACGAAAGGATTGGGGTAAAGGGCAGGAGGATCAGGCCAGGATATTCCTGGACTTACTTTACCACTCAGGTATCAACTTTGGAAAATTAAAGGTGGTCATTACGATGATGGATGACCCAGAAAATATGCAGGGTACATTTTTAAAGGAGGCAGAACGGTTATCAATGCAGATGCCGTATAGGGAAAGGTTTGGGAAGGGGTTGCTGTTTATGGATGCAGGGAAATTGCTGACACCGGACGATCATTATATTTTGGATGCGCATTTCAAGGCGTCTGGTCATGAAAAGATCGCGCGGGCGTTGTCAAAGCTCCTGACGCGGGATCTTCCGTCGAGATAACAATGGATGGCGCCGGCTGACCCTGTTTTTAAGGCCGAGCGCTCTTTTTTCTATTCCATACCAGGAGATGATCGCAACGGGTATGATAGCAGCCATGGAGAGGAGGAAGAACTGTATGGGTCCTGAAGGGAGAATATAGTTGGCGATGAGCTGTTGTATAGGGAAGGCGAATATATATATGCCGTACGAAAGATCCGGGGCGGGTGTTATCCTGTGAAGTTGCGTCACGGCGAAGGTGCCGGACAGGATGACGGTTGCGGGGATGAGCAGATAGGCAGTATAAAAGTAGATGTGCAGGCGAAAGCTCAGGAAGAACAGGAAGGGCAGGAGCAAAATGAGGAAGGGCCGGATGATGATCTTGTCTCTGTAAAGATAGCATGCGACCCCAGAAAGGAACTGAACCCCATATGTACACCAGGGCTTAACAGCAGATGGGATCGATGGGTTCTTCCAACCGTAAAATGCAACGGCGGAGACGATGACGGGGAGCAGCAGGTGTTTGGCGGCAGGAATTTTTTTTATGACCGGGCCGGCGAACGTGAGAGCCAGGTAAAGCTTCAGCTCCAAGCTTATTGTCCACAGGGAGGAGTTGGTGGAGGAGGTGCCGAGCACGGAGTGGGTAAAGACCCCGGGCAGATACAGATTGGTATGGAACAGAGAAAGGGATACGAGAAACCTATATAACTGAGGGGAGGAGAAATAGTCTTTCAGGGGGAGGGTAGTAACGGCAGGGCCCATGATAAAAGCTGTCATCAGCAGGCAAAACCAGGCAGCAGGATAAATACGCAAGAATCTTTTCCAAAGAAAATTCTTTGAGGATGAACTTTTGAAAAAGCTTTGGGTAACCAACAGCCCGCTAAGAAAAAAAAACGCAGGCAATCCAAGGAAAGACAGGTGAAAAGGTTGATTCAGGTAAGCTATTCTGCTGTCGTCATAAAAGAGGATATGGGAATGGGTTTCGACCACCATAGATGCGGCAAGGAGACGCACAAGCTGGAAGTTGTTCTGTCCCGGGGATGTGAGGTATTCTTCCAGTGGACGGCCTGCGATCATAAGCGTCGGCATATATGATGAAAGTCTTTGGGCGCTGTAAACACGGGGCGAATTTCGTATTTATTGTAAGAACCTGGCGACATACTTTCCTATCATGTCAAATTCCAGGTTGACGAGACTGCCGGGTTGTATGGATTGCATATTGGTATGTTCATAGGTATAAGGGATGATGGCCACGTCAAACCGGGATTTCTTAACATTGAAGATGGTGAGGCTGATGCCATTCAGGCTGATAGAGCCTTTTTCAATGACCAGGTGGCCGAATTTTTTGGGGAATTCGAAGCGATACTCCCAGCTGCCGTTGAGCTCTTTCCGGTGAGCGCAAACTGCCGTGGTATCTACATGGCCCTGGACGATATGGCCATCCAGGCGTCCATTCAGCTGCATACATCTTTCCAGGTTGACCAGATGGCCCGGCTGCCAGCTTTCCAGGTTGGTCTTTTCGAGAGTTTCTTCAATGGCGGTGACCCTGTGGGCGCCACCCGCCACCTCTTCCACGGTGAGGCAGACACCATTGTGGGAAATGCTTTGGTCGACCTTCAGCTCCTCCGAGATGGGGGATTCAATCCAATAAGTACGATTAGTGCCTTGAGATTCAGCCTTTTTAACACGCCCTAGCGATTCGATGATTCCTGTAAACATGGGGACGAATTTCGCATTTTTTAGCGTAAAATTTCCTTTTTCGCAGTTTTGTAGTATATTTGCAACCCGCAGAACGGGCCACAGGTCCGTCGGCCGAAGGCCCATCATTAGCCGTGCACCGGGGATGGGTTAGTTTTCGGTGTAAACCATACCCGGTGCGCAAATTAATAAATAGATATGTTGATTATCGATTCCAAAGATTGCGAAAACATTGACAAGGCGCTCAAAAAGTACAAGAAGAAGTTTGAGAAGGCTAAGATCCTTATTCAATTAAGGGAGCGTCAGTCTTTTACCAAGCCTTCTGTCAGGCGCAGAGGTGAGGTGTTGAAGGCAGTCTACAAGCAGCAGGTTGCTGCCGGCAAGGTTGATCTTTAAGATATTGAGCTACAGATATTTAATATAGGCTGTCTGTCCAAATGGCGGATGGCCTATGTTTTTTGTATATTTATCCCTCATAAACCCGGGGCATGATTATGCGTCGTCGCATTATTAAAATTCTCCTGATCATTGTGCTGCCGGTTATAGGTTCCTTTCTTTTCTATAGGAAAGTTTCTTTTGTATACGAAGCCCCCAATGCTTTCCGGGACAAAATGAACTATTTATATGACAGCGCCCATAAACATGATATGTTGTTCCTTGGTTCATCGAGGGTGCTGCTGCATATCGACCCCCGGGTGATCGATTCCGTTTGCCATGTAGACAGTTATAATTTGGGAGTGGAAGGTTTGACTATTGCGGAACTGAGGATGATGCTGGATGTCTGTATCCGGCAGGGAAAAGCTCCCAGGGTGCTGGTATTAAATGTCGATCCCGCTACTTTACAGGTGGTGGGCGTTTATTATAATTTTGACCAGGTATTCGATTATGCGCTCAGGGACAGTGTAGTATACCGTACGATGGCTGCTGTACAGGACCGGTATAAGTACAAATGGAAATATTTTTTTTACAAGCTGCAGAAATGCCTAGGCATCAATGACGGGTTCAAGATGGAGGGTTTGACGGAGAGTACGGAGAAGTTCCATCAAAGGGTGCGGTCATTATGGGGGGACACCGGCGTCTACCTTGGTAAGGGGTTCAGGCCGAGCCATGCAAGCTATCATGCGCCCTATGAACCTCCGTCCCGAGCGCCGTGGCAGGAGGAAGGATTTGAGCTGCTGAACGACATCATACATACCTGTAAAGAGCAGGGTATCCGGCTGGTCCTTGTAACAGCGCCAGTGTACAAGGATTACTATAAAGTAATTATAAATGCAGACAGTATGGCCGAAAAAATAGAGGCATCGGCAAAGAGCGGGAACGTACCTTATCTCAATATGATGAAGGATACACTGTCGATGGATAAGCAATATTTTTATAATACCAATCATCTCAATTTCGGCGGGGCGGAGCTATATTCTATGGAACTGGCTTCACGGCTCAGCCGTTTGGAAGGGATAAGGGAACAATAAGCGCTATTCAACAACGCCTATGCTATTCAACTCGTTGAGTTTTCTGGTTTTTTTCCCTGTGGTAACCTTGCTATATTTCATATTGCCTCACCGGTGGAGATGGCTTCAGCTCCTGGTGGCCAGTTGCATCTTTTACATGTATTTTATTCCTGCCTATCTGCTTATCCTGGTATTTACGATAGGGGTGGATTATGTAGCCGGCATCGTTATCGAAAGGTCGGCTGGGCGGCGACGACAGCTTTTTCTGCTCATGAGCATTGCCGCCAATCTCGGGGTCCTCTTTGTCTTTAAATATGCAGGATGGATATCCTCCTCCTGGAGTCTTATATTGCCGATAGGGCTGTCTTTTCATACTTTTCAGGCCATGAGCTATACGATAGAAGTGTACAGGGGGCGTCAGGCGGCCGAGCGGCATTTTGGTATCTATGCGCTGTATGTCATGTTCTATCCTCAATTGGTGGCAGGCCCTATCGAGCGACCTTATCAGCTGCTGCCACAGTTGAGGGAACGTCATTATTTCAGCTGGGAGAACCTCGGGGCGGGGCTCAGGCTGATGTTGTTGGGATTCTTTAAGAAGCTGGTCATCGCCGACAGGCTTTCGGCGTATGTAAATTATGTGTATGACCATGCACAGTATTTGCCATATTCGTATGTCATAGTGGCTGTGGTATTTTTTTCCTTCCAGGTATATTGTGATTTCTCCGGATATTCCGATATCGCCATCGGGGCTGCCAGGACAATGGGCTTTGATCTGATGGACAACTTTTCACGTCCCTATTTCGCCTGGAATATCCGCGAATTCTGGTCCAGGTGGCATATATCACTAACGAGCTGGTTTAGGGACTATGTGTATATTCCTCTGGGCGGCAATCGAGTGGGACGGTACAGGAAATATTTCAATGTCCTGGTCGTCTTCCTACTCAGCGGGATATGGCATGGCGCGGGCTGGAATTTTCTTATCTGGGGCGCCCTGCATGGGGTGATGATGGTGGTGTGGATGTGGCGGAGGGATAGAAATAGGAAAACAGAAGGGGGGAAAATGACACGCGTATTGGGAGTCGTAGTGACCTTTTGCCTGGTGAGCGTTGCATGGGTATTCTTCAGAAGCGCCACCCTGGATCAGTCGCTGACCGTACTGCGGCATCTTTTTGTAGCGAAAGGGAATAGCTTTTATGTACAGTGGATCACGCGGACCTCCATTGCCGTGGGCTTTATTTTTATCGCGCTTCTTTTGATACTGGAGAGGTATACTTCGTCCAAACTGGAAGAGCTGAAGGGCCGGTTTTGGCCTGATATTGCTTTTGGGGTATTTATGCTGACCAGCATCCTTATGTGGGGTGTTTTCAGCGGGCAGTCCTTTATTTATTTTCAGTTTTAGGAGATGCTTTGAGGCGTGAGAAGAAGGGCCCATAATCCCTATCTTTGTTTACGAGGTATTACCTTTCAGCTCCTATGGACTTTTTGAATGGAAAGACTATTGGCCACTAAACGCACCGATGGGTCATTGTCCAAAGGACAGGCATTCCTGTCCCGGGCGACGGCCCTTATTATCCTTCTTCCCTTTTTTGTTATTTCCTTTTTTAACCACCCGTTGGGGGACGATTATTGGTCTACTGGCATGGTTCGCCGGCTGGGCTTTTTGCATGCCCAGGTGGAGCTGTATAATACTGTACCTCCCCGTTGGCTGGCCCTGGGACTGTCCTGTTTCAGTCCTTTGTCCTGGGGTAATTTTTGGGGGTATAAGGTCATTCCTGTTGTATTTCTCCTGTTGTTTATTGCGGCTATGGCAGGGCTGTTCAGGACGTTGTCGGGGTATAGTCCCGGGGTTACCAGAAAAAGCTGTTACGAGTTGGCCATACTCTTTACCGCTGTTTTTTTATCCGCCGCACCGGGCATCGGAGGGGGGATCTATTGGGTCTCTGCCCTTATCGTTTTTGGGATAGGGTTGTTGCTCTTTGTATGCTGGGTCAATTTATTGGTGATGTGGTACAGGGGGCGCCGAAGTAGATGGGTATTGGCTGGGATCGGCGTTTGTTTCCTGGCCATGGCGGGTTCAAACGAGATCATCACCGTTGTAAGCCTGGTAATATTGGGCGTGGTGAACCTTTACAGGATCAGGAGGAAGAGGGGAATTGACCGTGCGACCGTGCTGCTTTTGAGCCTATTGGGGCTCTCAGTGGGGTTTGTTGCCTGTTTTAAAGGGGCGCCACACCGCCTGGCCCTTATGCAGACCACGGACAGCGCCAAGTTTTGGTATTCGGCCGGATTTTCCATCCTGGTATCCGGCTTTTGTGTTTTAAAAGCGCTGATCAGCCCTTTTTGCCTGGCGGCGCTGATCGCGGCGTATGATCCTTTTATACGCTGGTGCAGGAGCGTGTATGGTGTGCAGCAGGAACTGTTGAATGCCGTGTCTTATTTTACGGCCGGCTGGCTTTTTATACTCTTTACTATCCCTTTTATTGTGCTGTATCTATCGGGGCTGCATCCTCCCTACCGGGTGGTTAATATGGTCTTTTTCTTTCAGCTCATAGGGTTGATGTATTTCGGAACCCGGGCGACCCGTGGGAGAGGGCCATTTGCAAAGTTTGGGCAATACAGGAATATTGCCGTGGCGCTGCTGCTGATATCGGGATTTATGTGTAAAAACAATGTATCCATTGCCGTCCGGGAACTGGTGTCCGGCAACGCCTATCAGTATGACAAGGAAATGAACCAGCGTTATCAGCTGATCCTGAAATGCAGGGCGGACAGCTGTGTGGTGCCTTACCTGCGTCATACATCCATCACGCTGCGTTATGACTCTGCGGATGTCAATGACTTTCACATATCCGACTATTTTCAAAAAAAGGTGATCGTCCGTTGACAACTGAGAAGGACAGGTATTTTTGGTAAATTTGCAGAAATTAAGCGGTCACGCAATGATCCAATCCTTTATCGACTATCTGACGTTTGAAAAGCATTATTCGCCCAATACGATACGGTCGTACCAGGATGACCTGGTGCAATTCTTCGACTACATGGCGCTGCAGTTCGGAGAGCAGTCGCTGAAAGCCATCACTCCTGCTATTATCCGCAGCTGGCTGGCGTCCTTAAAGGACGAGGGATTGAACAACAGGAGCATCAACCGGAAGATATCTTCCTTAAAGTCTTTTTTTAAATACCAGATGCGCTCGGGCGAGGTAGAGCAATCCCCCATGATCGCTATTACGAGTCCCAAGGTCAGCAAACGGCTGCCTGTCTATGTGGAGCAGCAGGATATCGCGACCCTTTTTGAGAATATCAGCTTTCCCGACAGCTGGGAAGGCTGGACCGACAGGCTGCTCCTGGCCGTCTTTTATCACACCGGTGTCCGTCTGAGCGAGCTGCTGCATTTGCAGGAGCGGCAGGTGGACAAGGGGAACAGGACCATCAAGGTATTGGGAAAGGGTAAAAAAGAAAGGATTATTCCTATAGGACCCATGCTGATAGGAGAGATCGAAGCGTACTGCCAGAAGAAGCGAGCAGAGTTCGAGGAGCCGGATGTACGGTATCTGTTTGTAGGAAAGAGTGGAAAAAAGCTTTATGCCAAATATGTCTACCGGGTGGTGAAGAAATATCTTTCGCAGGTGACCACCATCGATAAGAAAAGTCCGCACGTATTGCGGCATTCTTTTGCTACGCATCTGATGAATGAGGGCGCCGAATTGAATTCCGTAAAGGAGCTGTTGGGACATGCCAGTCTTGCGGCCACGCAGGTGTATACACATAATACCATCGAAAAGCTGAAGGATGTTTATAAAAAAGCGCATCCCAAGGCATAGTATGGATGGGAGTCCGACCCTGCACAAGGGCGCGGTCAGGCGGGCAGCCGGATGGCTGTTGTGCACCGTGTTATTTCTTATTCCATTGGGGTATATGTTGCTGTCGCTGGGGATCTTCCGTCTGCTGGCCGGGAATAGCTATGACAATCTTTTAGCCCTCTACAGCAAGACTTTTCCCCAGGCTTTTGATACGTACACTATAGCTGTGCAAAGCTTCACGCCGGCCTGGCATGAATGGATAGGAACGCATCGGCTGGCGGGATTTGTATTGCTGACGGCGATGCCTGTCCTCTACCTGGCTTTTAGCCGGAGTATCTGGAGATTTTTCCGGAGGCTGGTGGGCGAACTGTGGAGGGGGCTGGTCTTTTTGGCCGGGGGGCTGAAAGGATGCAGCGGGGCTGAAAAAGGCGCGTTCTTTCTTTTGACGGCGGGTGTGCTGGCCTACCGGCTGTATTTTTATGTTGCGAACCCATTGCAGACCGACGAGGTTTGTTCTTATCTGTATTTTGTGCGACCGGGATTATTCATTTCCCTTACAAGCTATCCCATCCCCAACAATCATGTGTTTTTTAATGGCTGCTGCGCTTTGCTGAACCTTATACCGGGGTTGTCCGTCAAGGCTGTGATGCGGTTGCCCAGCATCCTGGGTGATCTTTTTCTGCTGTATAGTATCTTTTGTCTGGTCAGGCGGTGGGATGGGTATTGGAGGGCGATGATATCTGTAGCCGCGATTGCTTTTTGCTATGTCACGTCCTATTATGCTGTACAGGGAAGGGGGTATCAGTGGCAGGAGGTTTGTGCGCTGGTGAGTGCGGTTAGTTGTTGGGAATGTTTTTTTGGGGCCGGCAGGAGGGAGCGTCGTGGGTATACTTTGTTTATTGCTGGAGTGGTGGTGGGTCTTTATATCAATCCTGTGTTTGTGTATCATCTGACCGCATTGGGGCTAGCGTATCTGTGGCATTGCTGGCGGGAAAAGGACAGGGCAGGCTTTCTTTTTTTTGTTCGGTGCGTGGGTATCATGGCAGGGTGGCTGGCAGTATTGTATATGCCATTGATCTTATCCAGCAGCTGGGGCGCCCTGATGGCGAATGATTATGTGACCGGGGGCAGCTATGCGATTCTCTTTGCTCATATACGGAATGGAGCCTATATCGTAAAAGACTTTATACATTGGGATATACCCGGGGTGTTTTTTATGGTGGTATGTGCTGTAGGGTTGTTTGTTGCATACAGAAAGAAGATCATTGTGGGTATGTTCTATGATAATATGTTCTTATATCTCGTAGCGCTTGTGGTATCGCTGACAGGGTGGACATTATATAAAAAGATTTATCCCGTGGAACGTGGATTATGTTATGTTGTGCCGGCGATAAATCTCGTGTTTATAAAAGGGTGTTATGATTTATTGTTTAAGTGGCGGCTTGTGCGAAGGTATTATGTGTCATTGGCGCTGGGGTTGCTCCTGGTAGTGAAAATAGGGGGTAGTGTAAGGGGGTTATACCGGGATCAGTCCGGGCTCGAGCACCGGATAGATACGCGGATAGTCCGGGGGGTGGAAAAGGATATAAGGGAGTTGGATGGGCTTCATCCAACTACTTGGCAGAGAACGACTTCTGATGATTTTTATCCCATGTACGTCCAGGAGTACCTCATCCGGAAGGGGAGGGAAAAGGAGGTGTTCTTTAGCAGGACCGTGGTGGGGGGAGATGTAATTTTTATGCCGGAAGGGCTGAATATGCCGTTGCCTTTGGATGTTTTGGGTAAAAGGTATGTGTTGTGGGCGGATGATAAGCCGACCTCATATGGGCCGAGGATGCGTATTTATGTAACGAGGAGTTTGGTTGACCGCTAATGTCTGTCCTTCGGACGAGTCCCTTCCAGGGGCTTTTGAAAGTAGCGGTTTTAACGATATTATATACGGCTATTTATTTGGAAAAACAGCGTTGAAAGATTAACTTCATTGTCCCACCTTATCCTTCTGTAGTTCCTGAGATACAAGAGTATCTCGATGTACACATGCACCTCAGCAGCAAGTTCTTTGTATTTATTGTTCACTGTTTAAAAATGGGATAGCTATGAATGTCAGAATTCAAACTGTGCACTTCGATGCAGATGGAAAATTAGTAGATTATGTAAACAAAAAAATGTCTAAATTAACCACCTTTCACGACAGGATCATTAAAGTTGACGTGTTCTTGAAGTTGGATAACGTGGTCCACACGATCAAGGACAAGATAGCAGAGATCAGAGTTCATGTTCCCAAACACCACTTTTTTGTAAAATGTTCTTCCAAGTCTTTCGAAGAGTCTTTTGACAGCGCCTTCGAGTCATTGGTGAACCAGGTAAAAAAGAAGAAAGAAAAACAGCTTGCATAGTTCCGGGAAGGATTGACGTCCCTGATGAACCAAAGGTTCGTCGGCAGAAACGCCAGAAAGATATTACCGGAAGAGACCTCCTAACGGGGGTCTTTTTTTTGTCCGTAATATTTGTCGGGGTTAATAAAGCTTGAAAAAAGGGCGGTGGCTGCACGGCTAGCGTCCTCTAAGGTCGGAGCGCACCAAAATGCTGTCCAATCCGTAGAATTGACGAAGGTAGGGGCCGGTATGATCTTCCGCCTCGTTGTCAAAATACAGTAGGGTGGGGCGCGCCGCCAGCCAGCGTTGCAGTGTCACCGGTGCTCCATGGGGGAACAGTTGCCGAACCTTCTCATCCAATGCCGCTTCATAAGACAATATTGTGGTTACGCGTTCATGGCGTTCGCGGGCCGCTTCGAATATCTTCTGTCTGTCTTTTTGAATAGCATGATAGAAATACCCTGTAATGACATTTTTCCAGGCCTCCTTGTAGTTATAGCTGGCCAGCAGTCCACAGGTTAATACAACAATGATCAGGGTTGAAAGATGTTTCATGGGCAGTACGATCCTGCTTAAAGAAGGATTGCCAACACCCAGCAAAAAAACAACTGCCAGCAGTCCAAAGGCCGCCAGGGATGTCATATCATTGAGCGCTCGTTCGGGAATGGAGCCGCGCGTGACCCAAAGTATAGGGGCCAGAACAAATAGCATCAGCAGCAGCACCGCTGCGATGCCCCGTATAAAAAAAGGCCTGCTTTTCAGAGCAGCAACAAATCCGGAAAGGGAGGGTATGGAGGCAGCCCGCATCCCCAGGGCAAAGCTGGTTCCGGAGACAGCCCAGAACAAGGGCTCTTTCAGGACATAATAAAAGATGGCGAGCACCCGGAACAACAGAATGGGCACCACGCCTGCATATCCTGTATGACCCTGCATCAACTGTTGCCGGAAAGACAAAGTGCCCGAACTGAGCATGATGGTCACTCCTGCCAGTAGAAGCACACCCAGATAAAGGAATAGCGACCTTGGGATAGGGCTGCCGTAGTAGCGATAAATTCCTGTTAGAAGTATGAAGAAGCAGACGAGGGCAATGCTGATCACCTCGTTGCTGCCTGCAATAAGTATACATAGAAGAAGGATCACCGTGTTCAAAAAGGCTGCCCGCTTCCCCGGACGGACGGGGGCCGACAGTTGGCGGATCAGGCATCCCATTAGGGTTATAAATAGTATAAAGGCAGTCTGGTAAACGGCGGTCGGGCTAAACCAGTAAATACCCGAAGACATCTCTACCATAACATAGATGTCGAGGATAAATAGTATTAGACTTGCCTGCACGATACCCTGTCTTGAAAAGGTCCTGTTTAGAAAATAGGTATTAATCGATCGCAAAAAAAAGAAAATGGCTCCCCAGCTAAAGATTGCCCATAAAAAGAAGACGAGATAGTAATAATGGGTAAGAATGCCCAGTTTCACGCATACTCCGCAGATAAATGTAGCCGTGAATCTGCCTTCCCAGTAGGTGTAGATCAATTGCTGTGTCTTGAGGAATCCATATTTGTCAAAAGCTCCTATACCAGCATAGTCGTCATACGCTATGACATTAAAAAAAGAGAGAATAACGAAGGGCAGCAGACAGAGAAAGATACATATCCAGATAAACAATGAATTTTTTTTCGACAGTGATAATGCCATGAATGCTGTTTTGGGGGCATGAAACTATCATTTATTTTGGATATACAGGATGCCTGATCATCAGGCATCCTGGCCGTGGGCGATCGAAGGTCTGCCGCCTTAGCGCTGGCACGATAAAACACGCCCTGTATTAGTCTATCGATCAATAAATGGACCGTCGGCGTAGGGGAATTGTTTCGCCAAACTTACAATTAATACAAGAGACGTAAATTGTGTTTCCTCCCGATTGGAGAGAAGATAGTAAAAAAAAGGGTACAAAATTTTTGAATTTGACATTTTCACGTACCTTTGCCTTCCCAAAAAAAGCAGTGATTCAGTGTGATAAGTGAGATTTCGGTGAGTTTAGGGGGGATCTGATAAGCGAGATTTGGGTGGTTTTTTGAGTGAGCATAGGCCGGCGTAGCTCAGCTGGTAGAGCAACTGATTTGTAATCAGTAGGTCGGAGGTTCGATTCCATCCGCCGGCTCACGGGGGGAGATAGATTCCCTGGTATTGAAATTTCGGGCAAGTAGCCAAGTGGCCAACGGCAACAGACTGTAAATCTGTCCTCTTCGGAGTTCGGTGGTTCGAATCCATCCTTGCCCACGTAATTCACTGCGGTGAAGAGTTCTTTGTAAAATTCGGAGTACAGAACCTAAAAAAATCGGGCGATTTTTTTAGGAAGCGCTAATGTCTGTCCTTCGGACGACGAACCTCCGGTTCGTCCTGTATGCGGAAGTAGCTCAGTTGGTAGAGCGACAGCCTTCCAAGCTGTAGGTCGCGGGTTCGAACCTCGTCTTCCGCTCAATAAGTTCGGGCTAATGTCTGACCTTCGACCGAACCGGTTCCGGAGTTTGGATTGAGTTGACTCATAAGCCGTTGTAGCTCAGGGGTAGAGCACTTCCTTGGTAAGGAAGAGGTCGTGAGTTCAATTCTCATCAACGGCTCTGAAATTATTATATCCGAAAAACGGGCCGCCTGGGAAATATAGCCCGTTTTCGGAAAGGTTTAATGATGGAAGCCTTCGGACAACGAGCCTTTGGCTCGTTCTGAACCGTGGGTTCGCTGGCTGAGTGCCAGGCATTTAGAGATGTAAGAAGTTTTTGTAAAAACCGGATACCGGCCCGGATAGAGGTGCCGGAATTATTATTAAACACAACTATTAAAACAGATAACAATGTCAAAAGAGACCTTCAAGAGGGACAAACCCCACGTTAACGTTGGTACCATCGGTCACGTTGACCACGGTAAAACCACTTTGACTGCTGCTATCACCTCGATCTTAGCGCAAAGAGGGTTGGCAGAAGCAAAAAAGTATGATGAGATCGATGCTGCTCCGGAAGAAAAGGAGCGTGGTATTACCATCAACACAGCTCACGTCGAGTACCAAACGGCCAACCGTCACTATGCTCACGTGGATTGCCCTGGTCACGCTGACTATGTGAAAAATATGATCACCGGTGCTGCCCAGATGGATGGTGCTATCCTGGTGGTTGCCGCTACAGACGGTCCTATGCCTCAGACGAAGGAGCACATTCTTCTGGCTCGCCAGGTAGGTGTACCTCGTATCGTGGTATTTATGAATAAAGTAGACCTGGTGGATGATCCTGAGCTGCTGGAACTGGTAGAAATGGAAATCCGCGAGCTGCTGTCTTCTTATGGATTTGACGGTGACAATACGCCGATCATCAAGGGGTCTGCTACTGGCGCCCTGGCTGGTGAAGACAAGTGGGTCAAGGCTATCGACGAGCTGATGGCAGCTGTTGACAGCTACATTCCCCTGCCTCCCCGTCCTGTTGATCAGCCCTTCCTGATGTCTGTTGAGGATGTGTTCTCTATCACTGGTCGTGGTACAGTTGCTACCGGCCGTATCGAGAGAGGTCGTATCAAGGTAGGTGAAGCTATCGAGATCGTAGGTCTGATGGAAGCTCCTTTGACCTCCACTGTTACGGGTGTTGAAATGTTCCGTAAGCTGCTGGATCAGGGTGAAGCTGGTGACAATGCAGGCTTGCTGCTCCGTGGTATTGAAAAGACCCAGATCCGTCGTGGTATGGTGCTTGTAAAACCCGGCTCTATCACCCCTCACACTGAGTTCAAGGGTGAAGTTTATGTACTGAGCAAGGAAGAAGGTGGTCGTCACACTCCTTTCTTCAACAAATATCGTCCTCAATTCTACTTCCGTACAACGGACGTAACGGGCGAAGTTACCTTACCAGCTGGTACTGAGATGGTTATGCCTGGCGATAATACTTCTCTCCACGTTGTGCTGATCCAGCCCATCGCGATGGAGAAAGGTCTGAAGTTCGCTATCCGCGAGGGTGGTCGTACGGTAGGCGCCGGACAGGTAACTGATATCATAAAATAACTTAGAGATTATTTTAGTATCTTTGTAATAAGTCTAAAAGCTGTTCCAAATTGATATGCGGGATAGCTTTTAGCCTTTTAGCTGCCTATGGCAGCTAGTCCGCAGGACAGATATTAGATACAAGAACGGGCATAGTCTAACGGTAGGATAGAGGTCTCCAAAACCTTTGGTCTGGGTTCGAATCCTAGTGCCCGTGCAAGAAAATCGGATATGAACAAAATCACTACATATTTCCGCGAGTCCTATAAGGAGTTGCTGGAAAAGGTGACCTGGCCTTCCTGGACACAGCTGCAGCAGTCTACTGTAATTGTGCTGGTGGCTACATTATTGATCACGCTGCTGGTCTGGATCATGGATCTGGCATCCAGTACTGTATTACATTTTATCTACTCTTTATTTGGATAAAACATGGAAACTGTAAACCAACAAGAGGTCAAGCCCGCTGAAGGTAAGCCTGCTCCGGAAACCAAGTGGTATGTGCTGCGTGTGGTCAGTGGTAAGGAGCGTAAGGTAAAGGAATACCTTGACAAGGAGATTACCCGTGGCGGATGGGGTGAGGTGGTGAAGCAGGTTTTTCTGCCTGTGGAGAAGGTATACAAGGTGCAGAATGGCAAGAAGGTGATGCGTGAGCGTAACTATTATCCCGGGTATGTGATGATCGAGGTAACGGATGGCAAATTGGGAGATGATCTGCGTGAGGCGATCAAGAATACCAATAGTGTTATTCACTTTTTAGGTAAGGAGAATCCCATAGCCCTGCGTAAGGCGGAGGTGAACAAGATGCTGGGCAAAATGGATGAGATGGCTGAGTCGGGTGGTATGAGCATGAGCGAGCCTTTCATCATTGGGGAGACGATCAAGATCATCGAAGGGCCGTTCAATGATTTCAATGGTATTATTGAAGAGGTGAATGATGAGAAGAAGAAGTTGAAAGTAACTGTAAAGATATTTGGTCGCAGTACGCCGGTGGAGTTGAACTATATGCAGGTGGAGAAGATTGCGTAGACCTTACAGAAAGTATTGAAATAAAAAACCCTCCATTTGGAGGGTTTTTTTATACTTCTTAGTTGTCGTTATTGTCGTTGTCAAAACCGAAAGATGGTGTCGGCTCTTCAGGCGCTGGCGAGAACAGCGTAGGCTCAGATGCTGCAGGAGTCGGCATGGCAGCAGGCTTCGCAGCTGCTTTCTTTTTAGGAGCGGCTTTTTTCTTAGCGGCCTTTTTAGGGGCTGCTTTTTTGGAAGCTGCTTTTTTAGGAGCTGCCTTTTTCTTAGCGGCCTTTTTCTTGGGAGCTGCTTTCTTTTTCGCAGCTGCTTTTTTCTTAGGAGCGGCTTTCTTTTTTGGTGCAGCCTTTTTCTTAGCGGCTTTTTTTGCAGCTTTTTTAGGAGCTGATTTTTTCTTAGCGGCCTTTTTAGGGGCTGCTTTTTTCGCCGGCTTTTTCTTAGACTTTGACATAGTTTGTTGAGCGTTTTAAGTTGTTATGAGAATTTAATAGAGTTATTATCGGAAAAGTTAGTTAGAAAAATTCAAATAGAAAAAAATGGCAGGCAATTTTCTTCACAAAAAATTCCATGGCGGGTGTTGGGATGGGGCTGAGAAAGCGGTTGGGCGGGGGTTGTGGGGCCTATATGCGGCGCCGGTAGGATAGGTTGTGATGTGGTTTGTGATGCCATTTGTCGGGGAACTGTCGGGGGAGAAGCTTTCGAGATAACCGAGGAGGAGCGAGGGCTCGGAGCTTCGACGAAGGTTGCGGGCGCAGCCCGAGGTGCGAACGGTACGAATGTGTGGACGAGGATGGGCGGGAACCTTTAAAAAAAGAGGGGATTTGGCTTGTTATACCTCAAAATTTTACTAACTTTGCGTCCCCAAATAGTTCTTACGGACAATTGTTTTGGGAGTTCCCATCCGTTTCTCAATAAACGAGGGGGACGTTAACACCAAAAAAAGAAGCAACATGGCAAAAGAAATTAGCGGTTATGTCAAGTTGCAGGTTAAAGGCGGTCAAGCCAATCCTGCACCTCCCATTGGACCTGCATTAGGTTCTAAAGGCGTGAATATCATGGAGTTCTGCAAGCAATTTAATGCCAGGACCCAAGATAAGATGGGCAAGGTACTCCCCGTTGTCCTCACAGTGTATACGGACAAGTCCTTCGAATTTATCATCAAGACTCCTCCCGCGGCGGTACAGCTGCTGGAAGCATCCAAGCTCCAGAGCGGAAGCAAGGAGCCAAATCGTAACAAGGTTGGAAAAGTAACCTGGGCGCAGGTAGAGGCTATTGCGAAGGACAAGATGCCTGACCTGAACTGCTTTACTGTTGAAAGCGCCATGCGCATGGTAGCCGGTACGGCACGCAGCATGGGTATTACTGTAGAGGGTAAAGCTCCCTGGGCAAATTAATCTCCTAACACCAAAAACATTACGAAATGGCAATCAGTAAAAAAAGAAAAGCAGCCTTGTCAAAGGTTGATAAAAATAAAGTTTACTCCCTCAAGGAGGCTTCTGCCCTGGTGAAGGAGGTAAATACTACGAAATTCGATTCTTCCGTAGACCTGCACGTACGTCTGGGTGTAGATCCCAAAAAAGCCGATCAGTCCATCCGCGGTACGGTGAGCCTGCCTCATGGCACGGGTAAGACCAAGCGGGTACTGGTACTTTGCACGCCCGACAAGGAAGCCGATGCAAAGGCAGCCGGCGCCGACTATGTAGGTCTGGATGAATTTATCCAAAAGATCGAAGGTGGATGGGTTGATGTGGACGTCATTGTCGCTACGCCCTCTGTAATGCCTAAGATCGGTAAACTCGGTAAGATCCTCGGTCCCCGTAATCTGATGCCCAACCCGAAGACGGGCACGGTTACGAACGATGTTGCGGCTGCCGTGAATGAAGTAAAGGGTGGTAAGATCGCGTTCAAGGTTGACAAGGCTGGTATCATCCATGCCAGCATCGGCCGGGTGAGCTTTACTCCTGAGAAGATCGTCGAGAACAGCCAGGAGCTGATCAATGCGATCATCAAGGCCAAGCCAGCCACTGCGAAAGGCACTTATGTCAAGAGCGTATTTATGGCCAGCTCAATGAGCCCTGGTATTGCCATCGACACAAAAGCCTTTGTCCACTAATCTAATCACCGTGAGCCCGGGGAGCCGGGATTAAAAAAAGCGTTATGAACAAAGATCAAAAAAATGAAGTAATTGAACTGTTGAAAGACAAGTTCAATCAATATAACAACTTCTACGTGACCAACACCGAGTCACTGACCGTAGAACAGATCGGGAAGCTGCGCCGCATCTGCTTCGACAAGAAGGTTGAGATGAAGGTGGCTAAGAACACCCTGATCAAGAAGGCCCTGGAAGGCATCGACGACAAGCGTTTTGCCGGCATGTACGAATCCCTGAACGGCGTAACTGCGCTGCTCTTCTCCGAGAATGCCAAGGAGCCCGCTCTGATCATCTCCGATTTCCGTAAAGCCAGCAATGGGGAAAAGCCGGTGTTGAAGGCGGCTTTTATCGACGGAGACGTATTCGAAGGCGACACCCAGCTCAAGACGCTGACCACGCTGAAAAGCAAGCAAGACCTTATCGGCGAGATCATCGGTCTGTTGCAGTCTCCCGCCAAGAATGTTATCAGCGGCCTGAATGCCGGCAACAAGCTGGCTGGCCTGATCAAGGCGCTGGAAGATCGTGCAGGAGCGAACTAAGTTTCAACTGCCGGTGAAGAGCCGGTATAGAAAATAAAGCCCAGGCCTGGGGGCTAACCAACTAAGGCTAATTTTTTTAAACCATCCGCTGGAGCAAAATAGCTGTGAAGGCGGAAAAAATTGTAAAACATGGCAGACTTAAAAGCATTTGCTGAGCAGCTCGTAGGGCTGACTGTAAAAGAAGTAAACGAATTAGCAAAGATCCTGAAGGAAGAATACGGCATCGAGCCTGCAGCTGCTGCTGTAGCTGTTGCTGGTCCTGCTGCTGGTGGTGGCGCTGCTGCTGCTGCTGAAGAAAAGACCGCCTTTAACGTAATCCTGAAGAGCGCCGGCGCTAACAAGCTGAACGTTGTGAAGATCGTTAAGGACCTGACTGGCCTCGGTCTGAAGGAAGCCAAGGACCTGGTTGACGGTGCTCCCAAGCCCGTTAAGGAAGGTGTTAGCAAGGCTGACGCTGACGCTCTGGTTGCCAAGCTGAAAGAAGCTGGCGCTGAAGTTGAGGTTAACTAAGGTTTTCGGCTGGTTTTTCCGGCAGAATGAAAATGTTCAAAAAAGGGGCAGGTGGCTGCCTCTACCCTGATCTGCGAAGCAGGTCAGGACATGATGCTAAAAAAGAGGCAAGCCCCGATTTTTTTCTTCCGGGGCGCCTCTTTTTTGTTTTTTATTGCTAATTTCATAACTTTGCGGTCCGTTTCCCTAAAGCTAATTAGCCGTTGAGATTTGTTTAAATGTATAAACTGCTGATAGTCAATTAATCAAGCAGTTATTGGCGCCAGACGATTTTGAGCACGAATCATTAAAAACCGGTAGTAATCAATATGTCTTCAACAAAATTGCAAAACAGGATCAATTTCGGTAAAATCAAGCACCTTGCCGAAACTCCTGACCTTCTTGAAGTGCAGATCCAATCTTTTAAAGAATTTTTCCAGTTAGAGACTACCCCGGACAAACGTAATATCGAAGGTTTGTTCAAGGTGTTCAAAGAGAATTTCCCGATCACTGATACGCGGAATATTTTCATGCTGGAATTCCTGGATTACTTCATCGATCCTCCCCGTTACACCATCGAGGAGTGTATGGAACGCGGTCTGACCTATGCTGTTCCTCTGAAGGCCAAGCTCCGGCTGAGTTGTAATGACGAAGAGCACGTAGATTTCCAGACCATTGTCCAGGACGTATTTTTGGGCAATATCCCTTATATGACCCCCCGTGGCACGTTCGTGATCAACGGGGCAGAACGCGTAGTCGTATCCCAGCTGCACCGCAGTCCCGGGGTATTCTTTGGCCAGTCCATCCACCCCAACGGGACCAAGATCTACTCGGCCCGTGTGATCCCTTTCAAGGGCGCCTGGATGGAGTTCGCTACGGACATCAACAATGTGATGTACGCGTATATCGATCGTAAGAAAAAATTCCCTGTCACTACCCTGTTGCGTTCCATCGGGTATGAGACGGATAAGGATATCCTGGAGCTCTTCGGTATGGCCGATGAAGTAAAGGCCGACAAGAAGGCGCTGCAGAAATATATTGGCAAGAAGCTGGCTGCCCGCGTGCTCCGTACCTGGGTAGAGGACTTCGTCGATGAGGACACCGGTGAGGTGGTATCTATCGAAAGGAACGAGATCGTGCTGGAGCGCGATACTATCCTGGATGAAGAAGCCATCGACATGGTAGTGGAGATGGACGTGAAGAGCGTCTTTATCCAGAAAGAAGACGTTGGCGGCGACTATGCCATCATTTACAACACCCTGAATAAGGATACCTCCAACTCGGAACTGGAAGCTGTTCAGCATATCTATCGCCAATTGCGCGGCGCCGACGCTCCCGATGACGAGACGGCGAGAGGTATTATCGATAAGCTGTTCTTCAGCGACAAACGTTATGACCTGGGCGAGGTAGGCCGTTACAAGATCAACCGTAAGCTGAACCTCAACCAGCCCCTGGACCAGAAGACGCTGACAAAGGAAGATATGATCGAGATCATCAAGTATCTTGTTCGTCTGACCAATGCCAAGGCCGAGATCGACGATATCGATCACCTGAGCAACCGTCGTGTCCGTACGGTAGGGGAGCAATTGTACGCTCAGTTTGGCGTGGGTCTGGCCCGTATGGCCAGGACCATCCGCGAGCGTATGAACGTCCGCGACAATGAGGTGTTCACTCCTGTGGACCTGATCAACGCGCGTACACTGTCTTCCGTCATCAACTCATTCTTTGGTACTTCCCAGCTGTCCCAGTTCCTGGACCAGACCAACCCTTTGAGCGAGATCACGCACAAACGTCGTATCTCCGCCCTTGGACCTGGAGGTCTTTCCCGTGAGCGCGCCGGCTTCGAAGTTCGTGACGTACACTATTCCCACTACGGACGTCTCTGTACCATCGAGACTCCGGAAGGACCGAATATCGGACTTATCTCCACGCTTTGTGTCCATGCCAAGATCAACGAAATGGGCTTTATCGAGACCCCGTATCGTAAGGTGCAGGACGGAAAGGTCGAGCTGAAGAAGCTGACCTACCTGAGCGCTGAAGAAGAAGACATAGCCAAGATCGCCCAGGCAAATATTAGTCTGGATGAGAAGGGCAACTTCGTTGAAGACAAGATCGTCTCCCGTCAGACGGGTGATTTCCCCATCCTGGACAAGGGAGAGGTAGAATATATGGACGTGGCCCCCAACCAGATCGTTGGTTTGAGCGCCTCGCTGATCCCCTTCCTCGAGCATGATGACGCCAACCGTGCGCTGATGGGATCGAACATGCAACGTCAGGCTGTACCGCTGATCCGTCCTGAAATGCCTATCGTTGGCACCGGGCTGGAAGCAAAGGCTGCCCGTGACGCTCGTATCCAGATCCACGCTGAAGGTGAAGGTGTCGTAGAGTTCGTGGATGCCAACGAGATCCATGTACGTTATGACCGTAGCGAAGCGCAGAAGCTTGTTTCTTTTGAAGAAGATCTGAAAGTTTATAAGCTCACGAAGTTCATCAAGACCAACCAGGAGACCTGTATCAACCTGAAGCCTGCCGTAAAGAAGGGACAAAAGGTGAAAGAAGGCGACTTCCTCACGGAAGGATACGCTGTACAGGACGGTGAGCTGGCGCTGGGTCGTAACCTGAAAGTGGCTTTCATGCCCTGGAAGGGTTACAACTTCGAGGATGCCATCGTGATCAGCGAGAAAGTTGTCAAGGAAGATCTTTTCACTTCCGTGCATATTTCCGAATATGAGCTGGAGGTACGGGATACCAAGCTGGGTGAAGAAGAGCTGACACCTGATATCCCCAACGTCTCTGAAGAGGCTACCAAGGACCTGGACGAGAACGGTATCATCCGTGTGGGCGCCCAGATCAAGGAAGGTGATATCCTCATCGGTAAGATCACACCCAAAGGCGAGAGCGATCCTACTCCGGAAGAGAAGCTGCTCCGCGCCATCTTCGGTGACAAGGCCGGGGACGCCAAGGATGCCTCTCTGAAGGCTCCCAGTGGTACGGAAGGTGTGGTTATCTCCAAGAAGCTGTTCCAGCGAGCCAAAAAAGATAAGAATGCCAAGGTGCGTGAAAAGGCAGCCCTGGAAAAGATAGAGAAGGTGCATGAGAAGAATACGACCGACCTGATGGATGTATTGTTGGGCAAATTACAAGTGCTGCTGAAAGATCATGCATCCGCGGGTGTGAATAACAATTTTGGAGAGGTGCAGATCGGCAAGGGCGCGAAGTTTACGTCCAAGAACCTGGCCGGGATCGACTATCTCAACGTAAATCCTCTGGGCTGGACCGGTGACACAAAGACCGATGACTCCATCAACATTCTTCTGCACAACTACAGCATCAAGTACAATGAAGAGCTGGGTCGCTATAAGAGAGAGAAGTTCAATATCTCCATCGGGGACGAATTGCCTGCGGGTGTATTGAAGCTGGCCAAGGTTTATCTGGCCGTCAAGCGTAAGCTGAAGGTAGGTGATAAGATGGCCGGACGTCACGGGAACAAGGGTATCGTTGCCAAGATCGTAAGGGCGGAAGATATGCCATTCCTGGAAGACGGAACTCCTGTGGATGTGGTATTGAACCCGCTGGGTGTACCTTCCCGTATGAACCTCGGACAGATATATGAGACTGTACTGGGTTGGGCGGGTGAGAAGCTCGGGGTAAGATTCGCCACTCCTATCTTCGACGGTGCTACGGTAGAAGAAATTGCCGATCATATATCGAGAGCCGGATTGCCAAGCTTTGGTCATACTCACCTCTATGATGGTGAGACGGGCGAACGCTTTGACCAGAAGGCAACCGTAGGGATCATCTATATCATTAAGCTGCACCACATGGTGGACGACAAGATGCACGCTCGTAGCATCGGACCGTACAGCTTGATCACGCAACAGCCGTTGGGTGGTAAGGCACAGTTTGGTGGTCAGCGTTTTGGGGAAATGGAAGTGTGGGCGCTCGAGGCTTACGGTGCTTCCAACATTCTGCAGGAACTATTGACGCTGAAGTCGGATGATATCATCGGCAGGGCCAAGACCTATGAGTCTATCGTGAAGGGGGATAATATCCCGAGAGCGGGTATTCCCGAATCCTTCAACGTGTTGGTACATGAGCTGCGCGGATTGGGTCTGGATCTGAAGTTCGATTAAAGCGCGCGGGAGCGACTAAGGTACTCCGCTAACTGATGAATAATACAAGTGTGAAAGCCTGGCTAAAGCCGGGCTTTCACTATTCTGGAGATATAGACATTGTTGCTGGTGCGCACTTCCAGCAGATAGAGACCTGATGCCAGGCTGAGGCCGGAGAGGTCGAGATGGATGTGATCCTGTCCTGCCGGGTTGCTGTCCTGTCTGAAAAGCGCCTTACCTGTCATATCCAGCAGCCGGATGCTTGTCTTGCCTTCCAGGGCCTGACCGAATACGAGGTCGAGGCTGGTGGTGAACGGGCTGGGAGAGGCGGTAAAGGAGACATCTCTATTCGTATTGGTGATCATCAGCACCTTACTATAGGTGGAATGGCCGTCCAGGTCCATCTCATTCAGACGGTAGAAGTTCTTAAGCCGGGCCAGCGCGGTGTCGGTGAATATGTATTGGTGCTCTGAGTTGCTGTTGCCGGCGGCGCCCACATACCCGATGTTGCCATAGCTGACGCCATCATAGGACCTTTCCACCCCAAAGCGTTTGGTATTGGATTCAAAGGCAGTGGACCATTGAAGGTCTACGTGCTGCTGCAGGAGCTGTCCTTCAAAGTTCAATAAGGTCAATGGCAGGGCCACAGCGGGGACGCCTGCTCCAAAGCCGGAGAAGCCGGTGGTGAAATTATAGGTCAGCGCGGTATTGGTGCCGAGACTGCTGACAGTGGGGTTGCCGATGACTACGGTACCTGCACCGGTGGGGTTGGCGGGTGTAACGCTGGATATCTGCCCCGTGACCTTTACCAATTGGATATTGCTGAGCGATTGTGTTGTTGCTGCTGTCCAGCCATTGATCTCTGCCTGTGTGTAATAGAGCGTAATGTTATAGCTGCCCGAAGTGTTGTTGTTGGTGGGCAGGACCCTGAAGGTCTTATTCATGAGATAATTGGCTGTATTATTATTCCAGAACTGGCTGGAGCCCGTGCCCTGGCGATCGATGACGACCTGGGTACAGCCGTAGTCGAAACCGCTGAGGTTTTGTATCCGGGCCATCAGCTGATGGTTGGTCTGATCGTAGAAATAAACATCTGCATTGGGGCCAAGGTATTGCTGTACGGAGGAGTTAAGGGCCGTCTGTACTATAGTAGCAGGTATGCCATACCAGAATTTGGCCATGGGCTTGATCCCCATACTATAGGCGTTGAGGGAGCTAAAGGGTTGGGAGCAGTTGATGCCATTCTGCCAGAACATATTGTACTGAGAGGAGGTGCCACCGTCGCTGTAATAATATACATTATCCAGGCCGGAGCCGGAGAGGATGCTGCCATTGTCATAGCATAATTCGACTATGAGGTTGCTGACGCCATCCCAGGTGAAGGGGGTGTCGAAAGAAAAGTTATTCCATCCGGCGACTGTGCTGTAAGAGGGAAGCGTCTTTACCGTAGTCAGTCCGGAGCCGACTGTGATAGTGGATCCGTTGATGAGATAGCTGACACTGGTGGCGCCGACCTTTATATTCAGGTTGGTGAAGGGGCGGGTGCTGTGTTTTGTCATTACCTGTAAACTCAGACCTGTCAATTGCCCGGCGGGGACGCCTGCTGCCGTCAGTTCAGAAGCCTTGTAGAGGAATTGAGCACGCTGGGAATTGATCGAGTCGTTGAATGGGGCATCTGGGATCTGGGCTGAAGTGCTGCCGATGGTAATGACTCCATTGGAAGTACCTCCCGTAGGCGCAGAATCGTTGTCCAGAATGGTAAAGGTAAAGTTGGGGATACCATCGCCGGCTACGGCATTGCCTCCACCGTTGTTGACCGTAAAGCCCAGGGTAAAGCTGCGGGTGCCGTTGACGCTGGCATCATCATATATGCGTACGGTGAACGACTGAGAGGTCATCGAGCCGGATGGGAAGGTCAATACCTGCGACGGGCTTGTAAAGCTGCCGTTGGTGGTGATATCGAAATCCAACCCCTGCTGTGCGTTGCCGGAACTGACATTGAGCGTAGCTGTGGCTGTAGCGGTAGGAGTATTACCGATGACCATATTATAGGTATAGTCCTTATAAGCGCGGCAGCCGGAAGTAGCGGCCGTTGTCTCCGTTGCCTGATCACTGCTGGTCTCGAAGTTGATCTTGGGAACACAGGGGCTCGAGCCCGCATTGGGGGCTGTGCCTCCCTGTGAGGTAGTGAGGCTGGACGGGTACACCCCTGCGGCAGCGGCCAGCATACGGGCTTTCTGACCGGCTGTGAAAAGGGTATAGCAGTTGGTATAGTTCATGTAATTGTTCTCGGTATTGATGCTGTAGGCAGCAGCCGGGCTTACGCAGGTATTGGTACCTGTCCTGCAAGTGAAATCCACGACGCCGGTGCTGCTATTGATGTTCTCGGAAATCGGGTCGGTATCGCAGATCTGATCCCCATCCAAACTGCAATTATTATTGACAGGGCAGACACTGACATCCGTGGAACCCTGGAAAGGATGATACAAATTAAATGCATGACCTATCTCATGGGGGAGGGTTTTCTGGCCTGTGACCATCTGCGTAGCGAGCATGACGATGCCGTCGAGACTGGCCGATGCACCTGGGAAATAGGCAAAGCCAGCGATGAACTGGCCAGCTGTGCCATCTGCGCCGTTGATCTTATCCACCACCCATACATTGTAGTATTGGGTGGGGTCCCAGCGGATAAGGTTCTTTATATTGATGTCGTCGGTGCCCGGATAGGATGAGGACGTCCGTATGCCCGAAGCGGCATAGTTGGCCACGCTGGAACCGTCGATGCGATCAATGCCGGTAGTAGGGTTGCAATTGGGGTCCCGTTTGGCAAGGACGAATTGTATCTGCAGATCGCCTACGCCGCCGGATAGCGTGGGATACGTGCCATTATAGACGGCATTGAGGTAATCGATGGCTCCCTGTATCTGGGCGTCTGTAGGATTGTATATAGTACCTATAGCGCCTCCAGTATGAACGACATGAACCACGACGGGAATAGTATAAGGAGGGGCTCCCAGGGCGTGGGCGCCACCTATATTATCCACTGTGATGCGGGAGGGTTGCCCTATTTTGGGATGCTGTTGCAAATAAAGATGGATGGCGGATTCTCCTGCCTTGACGCGCTGACGGTAGGATGCATCTGTCTGCATGTGTTGTTTATGAACCTCATCAAAGCCACATATAGCCTGGGACCAGGACAATTTATGCAGAGATAGCAGCAGAAGGGCAAGCAGCAGAATCTGATTGTTTTTCATTCGGTGGAGGACTTAATTTAATAACGCCTGTGAAAGACTTATATTTGTTAAGAATGAAATATTAGGTAAAATATAGTTAATTTTCCGCATGTTGATACTGGGAATCTCGGCTTTTTTTCATGATGCTGCCGCCGCGCTTATAAGGGATGGAGAGATCATGGCTGCCGCCCAGGAAGAGCGATTTACCCGTATCAAAAATGATGCTTCCTTTCCCCTGAACGCCATCCGGAACTGTCTGGATATAGCCCATGTATCCGTCGACGAACTGGATGCGGTTGTATTTTATGACAAGCCACTTTTGAAGTTGGAAAGACTATTGGAGTCGTATCATGCGCGGGCGCCTTTTGGATGGCGCTCTTTTCTTACATCCATGCCGGTGTGGATGAAGCAAAAGATGATGCTGAAAAAGGTCATCCGGGATGAATTGTCTGTGCTGCCCGGCTACAACAAAAAGAAGCTGCGTCTACTTTTCTGCGAGCATCACTTATCGCATGCTGCCAGCACTTTTTATGTCTCTCCTTATGAGGAGGCCGCCATCCTGACCATCGACGGGGTAGGGGAATGGGCGACTACTTCTATCAGCGCCGGAAAAGGGAAAGATATACGGGTATTGAAGGAGATACGATTCCCGCACTCCCTGGGATTGCTGTACAGCAGCTTCACCTATTACTGTGGATTCGAGGTCAATGCCGGTGAATACAAGCTAATGGGTCTGGCGCCTTATGGCGATCCGGGATCGGAGGAGTTCCTGCGGATGAAGCAAACCATCCTTGAAAAGCTTATTACAGTGTATGAGGACGGATCCTTTGTACTGCACCAGGAATATTTCAATTATGTCTCGGGGTTGAGGATGGTGCATGAGAAGAAATGGGAGGCGTTATTCGGATTCCCGCGCCGTAAGCCGGAGAGCGCATTAGAGCCCTGTCATTGCAATCTGGCGCTGGCCATTCAAAAGGTGACGGAAGACGTCGTGTTAAAGCTGGCGGCTACTACCAAACAGCTGACAGGGCTGGAGAGTCTATGCCTGGCGGGAGGAGTAGCGCTGAATTGCGTGGCCAACGGGAAAATTCTCGATAAGGGACTGTTCCGGAATATTTTTATTCAACCTGCCGCAGGAGATGCCGGCGGGGCGTTGGGGGCTGCGCTGGCGGCTTATCATATATATTTTGGGCGGGAGAGGGCGCTTTATTCGGATGAGGATAGTATGCAACACGCCTACCTGGGGCCCGCCTTTGGCTATGAACACATTGTGAAAGCGCTTCGGAGAAAAAAAATGGTGGGGCTGGAGTATAAGGATGAAGCTGTATTGATAGCGGAGGTAGCCCGTTGTCTCAAGGAGAAGAAGATCGTGGGATGGTTCCAGGGCAGGATGGAATTCGGCCCGCGGGCATTGGGCAACAGGAGCATCCTGGCCGACGCTGCGGATCCGGAGATGCAGCGGAAACTGAACCTTAGCATTAAATACAGGGAGGGTTTCCGGCCGTTTGCGCCGGTGTGCCGGGTGGAGAATGCGGGGCGTTACTTCAACCTGGATGTCCCGTCACCCTATATGCTGCTGACGCGGCCGCTGGCCGGGCGTTTTTGTCTGCCGCTGCCGGAAGGATATGCAAGTCTAAATATCCGTGAAAAGCTGGATACAGTGCGGAGCACTTTTCCCTCCATTACGCATGTGGATCTTTCCTGCCGGGTGCAGACGGTGACGAAAGGCAGCAATCCCCGTCTGTGGCAGCTTTTAAAGGTCTTCGAGGAGCTGACGGGAGAAGGGCTTTTGATCAATACGAGCTTCAATGTACGGGATGAGCCCATCGTATGCAGCGCGGAAGACGCCATTCATTGTTTTATGCATACAAAAATGGATATTTTGGTGATGGAAAATTTCTTAATTTACAAGGAGGATCAATAACGGCTATGCAAAAAGGAAGCACAAATAACTGGAGTAAATGGAAGCTATTCAAATTTTCAGTCATTTCTATTCTCTTACTTTTAGTAGTAGCGGAATTAGCTGCCCGGATCTTTTTTTATAGCAAGTTCAGGGGGATGAGCACGAGCGTCTATATTCAGGGAAGCCCGATCCAGGCGGAAGACCCTTTATCAGTCTATAACAACAGGCCTTTTTATGTGGATTATGAAAAAAGGTTCCAGCATAATGAAGAAGGAATGAAGTCCTTGCCGGGGGATTTCAGGATGCCTGACAGCAAAGGCAATGAGTTGTGGATATTACTATTGGGAGGTTCGGCTATGGAGGGGATGGGGTCCAATAGGGACGGTAAATGGTTCGATATTACAAACGTACAGGACCATCCTTACAATGAGACGATCGCAGCGTATCTCCAGGCCAATCTGCAAGAAAAATACCCTAGCCGGAAGGTAAGGGTGTTCAATGCCGCTGTCTCCGGATTTACGCTTAGCCAGGGCTTTTTGAAATATCAGGCCTTATCCAAGAAATATAATTTTGACTGGGTTATCACCATGGATGGCGTTAATGAATGCGATACATTGTCAGGTGATGAGGAGAGGGACGAGCTGGCATATAATCATTTTTACTTTTCAACTTTTCCTTTTCACGGCCCCCCTCTTAAATATATAGTGCCTGTCACTCAGCATTCGGCCTTATTCAATACCCTAAAACAGGAATTTTATTATGCAAGATTGCATTTCAGGATGAAGAAGAATGAGGCGAAAGGTTTTCCCGAACGGAAATACTGGGCGGATCAATCTATTCCCAGGCTGGATATTGACAGTACTGATCCCCGGGTCAGCGTGTCATGCAAAGCCTTTTTAAAGGAAATGCATTTGTTCGAGAGCCGGCTGAACGAGGACGGGAAAAAATACCTTTTTTTAGTTCAGCCTTATCTGGCTTTTAGGGATACCACGGTGATGACCAGTGAGGAGAGGGCTTTAAACAATTACCTGCGTAGGGAAGAAAATGACAAATATAAGGTCGGATTTCTAAAAAAGCTATATGATACGATAAGCATCCTTTCACATGAAAACCCGCATATCCGGCGTATGACCGAAGTGCACAAATGGCCGGGCTGGGTATTTGTCGACTATTGTCATTTTACGAGCAATGCAAATGGACGGATTGCCCAGGCCCTGGCTGATCTTATCGAAAAGGATGGGAAAACGAGTATCTTCAATGATTAAAAGTTTTGTATGGAATTCTTAAAGGACCTTTGGCTTTTTTTAAAAGAAAGAAAGAAATGGTGGCTGCTCCCGCTGATCATCCTCATCGTACTGCTGACTGTCCTGATCGTTCTGGGCAGCACAACAGCGCTGGCTCCTTTTATTTATTCTCTATTCTAAAATCTTTTAGATTGCATGTCCAGCTCTACGAAAAGCACATCGAAAGAGACGGTACTGGTGATCACGGTAGGATTCCTGGCGCTGTACCTGATCTTTAAGCATCGTATTTTTCTGACGGTGTCGTTTGTCATCGGACTGGCGGGTTTATTATCGTCATGGCTGAGTGAGAAGATCGACATAGTATGGAATAAGCTTTCGCTTTTATTAGGCAGGATCAGCAACACGCTATTGCTCACCCTGATCTTTTTTCTGGTGCTGACGCCTATGGGACTTATCAGGCGCCTGCTGGGCAAGGGGAACTTGCTGCGTGTCCGGGAGGGGCAGCAGACTAATTTTACCGACCGGGAACACTCTTTTACGAAGCAGGACCTGGAGAATGTGTGGTAAGCGAAGCCGGGTTAACGATGTTGATGTATATTGGATTGCCTATCAACGCAGTATGAATGTTTTAGGAGATATTGACTTGTTAATTGGTCGTTAAGGGTCGGTGAGCGGTTAAATTTTCAGGGCGAAAACCGTTCTCATATGAACTTAAAAACCTCTTGATTTAAAACTAAAACGTTCATTATGAAAAAACTCACGTTTTTGCTTGCACTGGCCATACTCGGCAGCACTATTATTGCAAACGCCCAACGGGCTCCTCACGTTAAGCATGACATCCATCATGACAGACAGGATATCCATCATGACAAGAAGGATATTAATCATGACAAGAAGGACATCCAAGGTGATAAGAAAGATATCGCCGGGGACAAGACGGACCTGAGAAGCGACCGGAAGGATGCTGCATCCGACAGGAAGGATTTGAACCATGATAACAAGGATATCGCTAAGGATAAGAAGGATATCGCTACCGACCGTAAGGAAAGGAACCAAGACGTAAAGAACCATGATTATAAGGATGCCGCAGCGGAGCAGAAGGATATCAATGCGGATAAGAAAGATCTTTCGGCCGACAGAAAGGATAGGAATGCCGACAGAAAAGACCTGCACCAGGATCGTAAGGATATCCATCAGGATAAGAAAGACCTGGCAGGCGATAGAAAAGATCTGTCCAAGGACAGGAAGGATTTAGGCAAGGACAAGTCTGATCTTAAAAAGGACAGGAAGGACCTGAAGGACGACAAGCAGGACGCGGCGACACCGGCTACCAGCAATCAATAAATATTTTAACCTATACCTGGAAGCGTCTTCTGAAAAGGGGGATGTTTCCAGGTATTTTATTGTTCAGCCTTATGAAGCACTTATATACAAGCCTGATCATGCTGCTGGGATCCTATATGGCTTTTGCACAGGATAGCACGCGGTCGTATTTTAAAGCTTCCATGAACTACCAGAACGACAATGTGTATCTGGGCAGGAAGGATACGGTAGCGTTGCCATACTTTATTCCGATGATAACCTATTATCATAAGTCGGGGATTTATTTCTCCGCCAGCGCCTCGTACCTGCCTACTTCGACGGACCAGCGGATCGATGTAGTAACGTTGGAAGGCGGGTACGACTTTACGGCCGGGAAGTATGATGGGGAGGTATATCTTTCAAAGTATTTTTATAACAGTCAAAGCACCAGTGTGACGTCGGGTATAACGGCTTCGCTGGCATTTGAGAATGAATATGACTTTGGATTTATCAAGCCAACCCTGACGACGACGCTGGATCTTGGCACGAAAACGGACTTCCAGGGCGCTCTTGGTCTGGAGCATACCTTTGAGCTGTTTAAGGACAAGCTGGAGATAACGCCTTCCATAGTCGCCAATGGGAGTACTTTAAACTTCTACAACAGTTACTATAGGACAAAACATTTTACAAAGCGAAAAGGGCAGAAGACCATCTCGGGGACTGTAAGCATCACGGGTACGGTAGAAGATGCTTCTGCTTTTAAGATATTGGATTACGAGCCAGGGATGTCTGTCAAATATTTTGCAGGGAGATGGACCTTTAGTTTTAATCCTATCTATGCATTGCCTGTTCATCCCGCGGCGCTTAACATCCATTCCGTCTATTCCACGGGTACTATCACCGACAGAATGCGGGTGGAAAAACTGGAGAACAGTTTTTTCTGGACCCTGGGTGTGGTGTATAAGCTTTAAGACTTGAGGGGCTAACTGTTGATCAGATACTCCTTCAAGTTGCTGAATTCGGGTACGATCCTTATGCTTTGTTTTTCCTTTCCAAGCAGATGGCTGACGCTGTCGGGCAGGGGAATTTTTTCGCCTGTCTCGGCCTCTACGGCATCGTAAAATTTTACCGGGTGGGCTGTTTCCAGGAATATGCCTTTATCGCCGGGGTGTTTTTGCAAATATCGTTCGAGGGCCAGAAATCCTACCGCGCCGTGGGGATCGGGGAGATAGCGATAGCGATCGTGCACGTTACGGATGGTGGCCTTTGTCTCATCGTCCGAGATGCTATAGCTGGTGAGCACTTTTTTCAGGGAGGTGAATTCGTGGTTGAATATCTCCAATATGCGGACAAAGTTGCTGGGGTCACCCACATCCATGGCGTTGGAGAGTGTGGGGACGGCAGGTTTTGTAGTATAGGCGCCTGTCTGCAGGTAGGCGGGGACGACATCGTTGGCATTGCAGGCGGCGATGAAGTGTTTGACGGGCAGGCCTGAACGATGAGCGAGGAGACCGGCGCAGATGTTGCCGAAATTGCCGCTGGGTACGCTGATGACAGGGGGATGCTCCTTGTCGGCCCATTGCTGGTATGCAAAGAAATAATAGAATTGCTGAGGCAGCCACCTTGCGACGTTGATGGAATTGGCGGAGGTAAGGAATAGTGCGCGATTGAGGTCGGGGTCTGCAAAGGCAGCTTTTACCATCCGCTGGCAGTCGTCAAAGCTGCCACTTACCTCCAGCGCGGTGATATTCTTCCCCAATGTAGTGAGCTGCAGCTCCTGTACGCTGCTGACCTTTCCGGAGGGATAAAGGATGACGACATCGATGCCTTCGACGTCGTAGAAGCCGCTGGCGACTGCGCCGCCCGTGTCCCCGGAGGTGGCGACCAGCACGGTCACGGGCTGGTTCTTGTCCTTTACAAAATATCCCAGGCAGCGGCTCATGAACCGGGCGCCAACGTCCTTGAAGGCCAGGGTAGGACCATGGAATAGCTCCAGGGAGCTGATGCTGTCTGTGACCTGTACCAGTGGAAAGGGGAAATTGATCGTCTCGGCCACGATGCGACGGAGGTCGGTCTCCGGGATGGTATTGCCAACATAAGGGCTGATGATCTTTTCCGCGAGCTCTTCAGGTGAAATATTGTCGATGTCCCGGATCAGCTGCTCTGGCAGGGTAGGTATCTGTTCGGGGAAATAAAGCCCTTTGTCGGGAGCCTGGCCTCTGATGGTGGCTTCTTTAAAGGAGACTTTGGTAGAAGGATCGTTGAGACTATAGTAGTTCATATTATGCTGTTTTTACGCCTGTGTGGTTGATGGTTGTCACATAGGTGTGGTAATCGAGTCCAATGTCGTTGTATATATTTTTCATTACCTGCTCGATCGCGCGGGCTGTCTGGATATCCCTGCTGAGCATGAAGATAGAGGGGCCTGATCCGGAGATGCCGCCACCCAGGGCGCCGGCTGTCTTGCACTGGCTTTTGACATGGTCGAAGCCGGGAATGAGCATGCTGCGGACTGGCTCGATGATCACGTCTTCGAGCGAGCGGCCTATCAGCTCATAATCGTTCTTTATAAACCCTGCTACCAGTCCGGCGATGTTGCCCCATTGACGGATAGCATCCTTTAACAGCACTTCCTTCCGGAGTATCTGTCTTGCGTCCGCCGTCTTTACTTCTATCTGCGGGTGGACCACTGTGACATGCAGGAGGGGGGCCGGTATGGATACGATGTCGAGGGGAAAGATGGACCGGATAAGGGTGATGCCACCATAGATACAGGGGGCGATATTGTCGGCGTGCTTGACGCCCGAGGCCACTTTCTCTCCGAACATGGCAAAGCGGACAAGGTCTTCTTTGGAGAATCTATTTTTTAATAAATGGTTGGCTGCTACCACGGCGCCTGCTGCGCTGGCGGCGCTGCTGCCTACGCCACTGCCGGGCTTTATCTTTTTGTGGATAATGACCTCGAATCCGACGGGTTTTTCCAGCTCGTCCTGCATGGCAATGAGCGGGGCGCCTGCCGTATTTTGTGCGGGGTCGGAGGGCAGGGGGAAGCCGTCCCCGCTGACGATGCGTATGACGGGTTCTTCCAGGAGGCTCACCTCCATGATATCGTATGGTTCATCCAGGGCCATTCCCAGCACGTCGAATCCGCAGACGAGGTTGGCGACGGTGGCGGGGCATTGGACGGTGATCTTGCTCATGAAATTATTTTTAAAATGATTTTTGTTAGACTGTGGCCGACTGGGGCCGGCTTAGACTCTTGCGGCCCGGATAATATCTGCGAATACACCGGAGGCTGTCACTTCTGCACCTGCGCCCGCACCCTTGATCACCAGGGGCTGTTCGGGATAGCGATCGGTGTAGAACAGTACGACATTGTCCTTACCATACAAATGATACAGGTCCTGTTCGGGGCCGATGTGCTGCAATCCTACGGAAGCCTTACCATGCTCGTACTGGGCCACGAATTTCAGTTTTTTCCCTGCCTTGAAGGCCGCGTCGTACAGCTTTTTAAAGTGCGCCTCTTCTTCTGTCATGGCCTTATAGAAGTCTTCAACGCTGCCTTTGAGACAGGATGCGGGCAGGAAAGAATGGTTCTCTATGTCCTCCATTTCTATTTTTTGCCCTGCCTCCCTGGCCAGGATCATGATCTTACGCATGACATCCGTACCGCTGAGGTCGAGGCGAGGATCCGGCTCGGTATAGCCTTCCTTTTGTGCCTGACGGACCACTTCCGAGAAGGATCTCTCCCCGTTGTAGTGATTGAAAACGAAGTTGAGGGTTCCGCTTAGTACGGCTTCGATCCTGCCGACCTTATCGCCGCTGCGCAGCAGGTCGTTCAGCGTACCGATGACCGGGAGGCCGGCGCCTACATTGGTCTCGAAGAGGAAGGGGGCGTTGTATTCGCGGGAAAGGTCTTTCAGACGGCGGTAATAGTCATAGGGAGAAGAGCAGGCTATCTTATTACAGGCCACTACGGCAATGCTCTTCTGCAGCAGGCTGTCGTAACAGACGGCCACATCGGGATGGGCGGTGATATCTGCAAAGACTGCGTTACGCAGATTCCTCGACGTGATGCCTTCCACCCATGCGGGGAGGCTCATCGGGACGCCTTCTTCCAGGGCCTGTTTCCAGCTGTCGAGGGGGATACCATTGTCATTGAAGATCATTTTACGGCTATTGGCAATGCCGATGACACGTACCTGCAGACGAAGCTGATCCTGCAGGTAGCTATGTTGCTGTTTTAGCTGGTCCAGCAGACGGCGTCCTACATTACCTGCGCCTGTGATGAAGAGGTTGATCTGTTTGTAGGTGGTGGAAAAGAAGCCTTCGTGCAATACGTTGATGGCCTTCTTTACATCTGCGGCGGCGATGACCGCGGAGATATTCCTTTCCGAGGATCCCTGGGCGATGGCGCGGACATTGACGCCATTGCGTCCCAGCACCCCGAACATTTTTCCACTGACCCCCGGGTGGCTCTTCATATGATCGCCTACGAGAGCTACGATGGAAAGATCCTTTTCCAGGATAAGAGGTTCTACTTTTTCCGTCTCGATCTCGTGGCTAAAGGCGCGGTCTACGGCTGTCTTGGCAGCGTCGGCGCTGGCTTCTTCCACGCCTACGCATATCGAGTGCTCGGAAGAGCCCTGGGTAATGAGTATAACGTTGATCTTTTCATTGGAGAGGGCTTCGAAAAGACGTTTGGAGAAGCCTGGTATGCCTACCATGCCGCTGCCTTCCAGGCTAAGGAGCGCGATCTTCCCGATGCTGGAGATGCCGCGGATGCTGCCACCGCCATTACGGGCAGATTCGTGTTCTATCAAGGTGCCGGTGTCGGAAGGCGAAAAAGTATTCTTTATCCAGACGGGGATGCCTTTTGCCATTACCGGCTGGATAGTGGGTGGATAGATTACTTTTGCGCCAAAATGGGACAGCTCCATGGCCTCCTGGTAGGATATATGCGGGATGAGCTTTACGTTGGATACCAGGCGGGGATCGGCCGTCATCATGCCGGAGACGTCCGTCCATATTTCCAATGCATGAGCGTCTACCGCTGCGGCGAGTATGGCTGCCGTATAGTCCGAACCACCCCGTCCAAGGGTAGTGGTGATGCCATGGCTGTCGGAAGCTATGAAGCCCGGCAGTATAAAGAGATCTCCTTTATTATTGTCGAAGTATTCCCGGATCTTTTGATTGGTGAGAGGGAAATCCACGGCGGCATAGCCGAAATTGGAGTCGGTGCTGATGAGCTCACGGGAATCCTTCCACGTATTTCGGACTTCCAATGCGTCAAAGCGGGCGGCGATGATGAGAGAAGAGAGCAGCTCGCCATAGCTGACGATCTTGTCGCGGGTGCGGTTCGACAATTCGCTGAGGAGGAATACGCCGTTGCAGATGTCTTCTATCTCATTGCATTTTGTTTTGACCAGGCTGAGGATGCTGCTCTGACGGGTGAGCGGGATAAGATGTTTTACGGCTTCCAGGTGGCGTTGTTCCACCACGTGTAATTTTTCTTTGTAGGATTCATCTCCTGCGGCGGCGGCAAGACCGGCCTGGATGAGCATATCCGTGACCCCTCCCAGCGCTGAAACGACCAGGATAGTCCTATCCTTTGCCATGGCTGTGCGTACCAATTGAACGACCTTGTTTATATTTTCCCCGTTGGCTACTGAAGTACCTCCGAATTTTAAGACCTGCATATAATGATTTTGTGAATGAATGTAAAGAATGACTCTTTCCGGGTTTGAGAAGCCTCGTTAAAGGCCCATGTTATAATATGGAAATTGACAACCCTTAACGGGTTGTGGATGTTGTCGTGGAGGTGATAATAGTTGTAACTTGCGCAGCGGAAATGGGTTCTGCGTGCGTCGTAGGAGATGAGATAATATGGTTGTTAAAACCGATCACCTTTGGTATTAAAGTGGGGTAAAGATAGTGGATGCTATTCAAAAAACAATAAATAGTCGATTTTTTTGATGAAAATTGGGTAGTTTTGGTTCCTAATTGAATTATTGCTGCCAAATTGATAATTTCCTTGAACAATAACAAACCGGAGGGTAAATAACCATGAGCATTCAGTCTTCACAGGGGTTGCAGCAATTTAAGAACCTGGTCGGGATCAAATTCCAGCTCTATAACAGTCTTTTTACTTCTCTGCCATTTCATCGTATAGAGAAGACCGGAATTCTATTGTCCCTGCTGTTGACTATTTGTGAGGATGGCTATAAGAAGAAGCAGAGCCCCGAGGAGATCATGGAAGAGTTCTTTCGTAAGCATACGGCATTATCGGGCGAGCGGGAGAAAGCGGATATCCTTTTCCGATTTGTCCAATATGTGGAGCGTCAGATCGTATTGTTCGATGCCCTGGAGGATGCAGCCTTCCGGCATGTCAATGATATGGGAGGAGCGGGAACATTGAAGCATCTGATCTCGGAAGTGCTGCAAACGGGGAAGGAAGAGGAACTGACGGACAAATTAAAGGATTATTCTGTAAGAATGGTGCTGACGGCGCACCCGACGCAGTTCTATCCGGGGCCAGTGCTGGGGATCATCAATGACCTGTCGAGGGCCGTCATCGAGAACAATGCGGCCGAGATCAATTTATATTTACAGCAGCTGGGTAAAACGCCTTTTTTGAAAAAGCAGAAGCCTACGCCTTTTGACGAGGCTATCAGCCTGATCTGGTACCTGGAGAATGTGTTCTATCATGCCTGTGGGAAGATCATTGCCACGTTGCAGAATCAATTCCCGGATGCCGTCGACAAGCGGAATGCCGTGATCAAGATGGGATTCTGGCCGGGGGGCGACCGGGATGGGAATCCTTTTGTAAAGACGGATACGACCTTGAAGGTGGCGGAGTCCCTGAGGGGCGCCATCATCAAATGTTATTACCTGGATGTACGGAGGCTGAAGCGCAGACTCACCTTCAAGGGCGTGGATACCATCATCGCAGAGCTGGAGCAGAAGCTGTACAACAATATTTTTATTCCCGGTCAGAAGATAGAGCTCCATAAGGAGGAGATACTGGATCCGCTGATCCAGATACGGGAGATCATCATTTATCAGCACAATAGCCTTTTTGTTCACCTGGTGGATAATTTGATCAGCAAGGTAATGATCTTCGGGCTTCATTTCGCCACGCTGGACATACGGCAGGACAGCTCTGTTCATGGGAATGTGCTGGAGGCGATAGCTGCCAAAGAGAAGCTGGTGCCGGAGAATTACAAGAGCATGTCCGAAGCGGAAAAGATCGATGTGCTTACAGAGCTGAGTGGTGAAGCGCGTCCGGAACTATATGAAGATGCGCTTGTGAAGGATACGCTGGAGTCCATTGCGGGTGTTGCGACCATACAGAAGTACAATGGGGAGGAGGGCTGCAACAGATATATCATCAGCCAGTGTAACAGCGCGTTGAATGTGCTGGAGGTGTTTGGTCTCTTCCTGGTCAGTGGATGGAAGAAGGAGAAGATGCCCGTGGATATCGTGCCTCTTTTCGAGACAGTGGACGATCTGCAGCATGCTGCGGGTGTGATGAAGCAATTGTACGAGAACAAGGTCTATAATAAACATCTGCAGAAAAGAGGAAAGACGCAGACCATCATGTTAGGGTTCTCGGATGGCACAAAGGATGGGGGTTATCTGATGGCTAACTGGGGTATTTACAAGGCGAAGGAGGAACTGACGCGTATCTCCAAGGAATATGACATCGATGTGGTATTCTTTGACGGCAGGGGTGGTCCTCCCGCGAGAGGAGGAGGAAAGACGCATAAGTTCTATGCGTCGATGGGAAAGAATATCGCCAACAAAGAGATCCAGCTTACGATACAGGGGCAGACGGTGAGCTCCAATTTCGGGACCATCGACACGGCGCAGTTCAATATCGAACAACTATTGCATGCAGGGGTGTCCAATGATCTATTTTCTTCCAAGGAGGTGACATTGGAGGCCGGGGAAGAAGAACTGTTGCATGAGCTGTCCCTGGAGAGCTATAAGGCTTATTCCATGTTGAAGGAGCATCCTTATTTTCTTCAGTACCTGAATGAGGTAAGCCCCTTGCGATTCTACAACGAGACGAATATCGCCAGCCGCCCCACAAAGCGGAAAAGTTCGGGCAGACTGGAATTAAAGGATCTTAGAGCTATACCTTATGTAGGGTCCTGGAGCCAGCTGAAGCAAAATGTCACGGGATATTATGGGGTGGGCAAGGCTTTACAGATCCTGGACAAGAAAGGAAAGTGGAAGGACGTGAAGCGTTTGTACGAGAACTCTCCTTTTTTCAAGACCCTGCTGGACAATTGCGAGATGGCGATGAAGAAATGTTTCTTTCCATTGACGGAGCATTATTCGCGTCACCCTGTCTATGGGGAAATATGGACCCTGATCTATGATGAGTTCGAGCTTACGCAGAAATATATCTTTAAGCTGTCAGGCAAGAATGAACTGATGGCGGACTACCCGGTGGATCAGTTATCCATCCAGATGCGGGAAAGGATCGTATTGCCTCTCAGCACCATTCAGCAATATGCGCTTAGTAAATTCCAGGCCATCGAGAAGAGCGGGGACAATAAGCCTATGAAGGAGGTATATGAGAAGCTGATCATCCGCAGCAGTTTTGGGATCATCAATGCGGCACGGAATTCGGCGTAACGACCAGGAGCTTCAAGGCGATGAATGCCTTTAAGAGGCAGCTCAGTCCTTCGAGCACAACACCTGCTGTATATACAATGCATACAGACCGGCGGGCATATAGGATTGTACCATCCTCCACTCTACTATATTACACAACATCCTCATCGAAGAAAAGGAAAAGATGAAGATATTCTCCACGGCATTCTTTACGAGGGCGGTGCCTTTGTCGTAGATCCTTTCCACCAGCCCCAGGCATTTTTCCACCATTTTGAAATTATGTTCGAGCGCCATGCGTTTGGTATAGTCAGTCAATGCCTGCATGGATTGGTAGATGTCTTTGTCATTCATCTTCAACTGGGGCATACGGCCGGCTATATATACCGGTACTTCATATTGATCTAACATTTTCTTTGGGTTTGTAATACCAATGCCAAAACGAGTGCCTGTTTGGAGCTGTGGTAGGGATGGTCTTCTGTAAGTGACTGTTCAGCAATAGTTTTTGTGGGGGTTGGGCGGGCTGCCGTCAACTGCCGCTGGCTGCCGGAGTGCTCCGGAATGGAAAAAGCTTTCCAAAAAGACAGGGTGGGGGTTTGGTTTATTTTTTTGATTATCAGTTATTTGTGAATAGGGAATGGGGTTTGGACCCTTGTTATCAACCATAAATGTTATAAAATGGAAGAAGACTCGGCGTTTATCATTCGTGTGGCTGTGCCGGCCGATGTAAAATATGTTTATCCTATTCTTTATGAAATGGAGCGCAGTGCGCGTGAAAGGGGAACGGGTATAGCCCGTCGAAGTCCTCAGTCCATTTGTCAAAAGATATATAAAGGTCATGCTGTGATAGCGGTGACCCCTGCGGGTGAGTGGGCCGGATTTTCGTATATCCAGTCCTGGCAGGATGGCGCCTTTGTTTCGAACAGCGGGTTGATCGTGCGTCCGGAGTTTCGGGGGATGCATATCGCTGCCCGGATCAAGGAACTGACCTTCGAGCTGTCAAGACAACTATATCCGGACGCAAATATTTTCAGCATCACTACGGGCGGGGCCGTATTGGCCATGAACCATGAATTGGGGTTCAGACCCGTGACCTATTCGGAGATCACGAAGGATGCGACCTTCTGGGATCAGTGCAAAGCCTGTATCAACTATCCGTTGCTACAAGGGAAGAATAGAAAAATCTGTCTTTGTACGGCCATGCTGTATGAACCGGCACGATCTGTGGTGTGCTAAAAATTTTTCAATTTGGAAAAATGAATGAGGTCTAATTGTAATATAAAAATTTGATATTGTTTTCACTGGATTTTTTAGTTCGAGAAGGATTTTTTTGAAGAAAATCCCATTAACCAGCTGTTAACAATCGATAGGTCGTGCTGAAGTATGCCTTATTCAGTGAGTTAGCTTTTGAAATGTCGAATGTTATTCTTTATCGAAATGAAAAGAAATTTTCAAATCGGCAATATACAACGCTCTACTCCTCTATGACAGATGAAATGGATCTATACCTATGAAAACCTTTGTGGCATTGAGTTTCGGATATATGGAGTCGTTGGCCATCCCTGTCTGGTATACAATTAGTCATTTTTAATGAACGACGGAAGGATTCCGGCGTGCTATTGTTTACTAATTAAATACTGACTATGCTTAAGAGATCATTTGTTGTTATTGGAGCACTGGTTCTTTTTTTTAAAGGATACAGCCAGTCGGCTGATCTTGTCAAAACTGACGTACAGACCCAAGTCGCTTCTTCTGCACCTGCCAATGTTAATGAATGGAAGGACACTATTAACAGGAGTAATGGGTCGCGGCGTGGGTTGCTGAGTGGGCTTGTTCATCTGTTCAAGAAAGATTCGGGCGAGACGCCGGCGAAGGAGCCTGCCAGCGAGCCATTTGCTTTCGGAGATTTTTCGTGGTTGAATGGCACGAGCCGGAAGACGACGCCACCGGCATTCGACTCCAAATATTTTACGGGGGATGTCACGTTCGACCTGAACTATACGCATTCTTACAACAACCCCATCGACAATACGGTGGTAGGTAGTACGGCGTTGGCGCGGAACAATGAGCTGCAGCTATCTTTTATGGGAGTGGGGGGTGATATTCATGTAAACAATGTAAGGGGACGGGTCATGATGCAGTTTGGCACCCGGAGTACGGTGGTGCCGCGTAATGACGGCAGCTCTTACAAGGGGCAATATGATCTGCAGACCATCTACAGGTACATCAGCGAGGCGTATGCGGGCTATCACTGGGATGTCTGGCATGGAATCAACCTGGATGCGGGGATATTCATGTCGTATATAGGACTGTTCTCGTACAACAATTTCGAGAACTGGGGTTATCAGCCTTCGTATACATCGGACAATACGCCGTGGTTTTTTAATGGCTTGCGGCTGCAGACCTTTCCTACGGACAAGTTGAAACTGGAGTTCTGGCTGGTGAATGGATGGCAGAGCTATGGCAGGTTCAACCACTCGCCTGGGATGGGAGTTTCGATCTATTACAGGCCCAAGGAGACGGTGGATTATGTGTTCAACGAATACTATGGGAAAGATGACCAGGGCGCTCCCGGGAGATATCGATTCCACAGCGACAACAGTTACCAGCTGCGGTACCTGAATCGCAGGCATGGGTTTGTCACGAAGGCGGCATTTTCCATTACCGGGGACTTCGGCATCGAGAACGGGGATGGCGTTTCTCCTTTTGGAAAAAGGGATGTGAAGACGGGTATATATAGACCTGCGCAGAACTTTATCAGCGGAATGATCTATAACAGGTTGTGGTTTGGCGCGAAGCAAAAATGGGCCTGGACGGCAGGGGGTGGTTATATGACGAACCCTGGTCAGTATCTGGTGCTGGCTCCTACCGGATATGCGGATACGCTGTATCAGCAACAGACGGGTATCGGCTCTACCTTCAAGGCATGGGATTGGTCTACTTCCATCGACTATATGCCGCTGCCAGGTCTGACATTGAAGTTGGAGTTTGTACACAGAGCGGTGACAGAGATAGGTGCTGCGACGGGTAGCACCACTTCTCTGAATGGATATTTTGCCGGACCCGGCGGAGTTTCGGGCCCTTCGGGATATACGAACACGACAGGGTATAACTGGACGTCCAGCGGGGCCTCCGTTCCGGGACCGTTGAGCGGTCAGACCAATGCGGATGGAAGTCAGTGGATGCCGGACCTGCGGAAGGCGGAATCCAGGATCGTATTGGCATTCCTGGTCAGGTTTTAAATTTTTTTAAATAGAATTTTTCACGGATCCCCGCTGGCGAGTGCCGGCGGGGGCCTTAAAATGTTGGTTATGAAAATCATGTTATTGAGTATTCTTCTGTATGCCGGTATCCTTAACGGACAGGGTTATCGCGAGGTAGGGAAAAGGAAATATACGATCGTCGACACGGTCGGATTTTATCTGTACAGTTACAACATGTTGGTGCAGGGTGAAAAGATCGCGCGACCGGAGACGGTGTATTTTTTTAGCGTTGACAAGGAGTCGCCTGTCTTGGAGCTTACGATGGACAATCTCGAGAAAGCATTTGCATCCAATCCAAAGTTCCGCTATTCGCTGGAAGCCTCGTTCCATGGGGACAAGCAGCTGATAGCATATGACAAGGCGATAAGGATGTATAAGATCAAGTATTTATATAGTCAGGCCATAAAATAATCATATATGTCGGCAGCAGGAAATATTCTGGTTGTGGATGATGAAGACAAGCTTCGGGGGCTGTTAAAACGGATCATTACGCTGGAAGGCTATATCGTGCATGAGGCCAGTGATTGCAAGGGCGCGTGGAAGGTCCTGAACAAGGAAGACATCGATGTAGTGGTCTGCGATATACGTCTGCCGGACGGCAATGGTCTGGACCTTACCCGGAGCATCAAGTCCAGGGCCTCTGACGCGGAGATCATACTGCTGACGGCGCATGCGAATATCCCTGACGTTGTCAAGGCTATGCGATCGGGGGCATTCGACTATATCAGCAAGGGGGACGATAATGACAAGCTGTTGCCCCTGATCGCACATGCCATAGAGAAGGCGCGTTTGCAGAAGCGGGTAAGGCTGTTGCAAGAGCAGGTAAAGCATGCATTCAGCTTTGACAATATCATCGGGGATTCGACCGCTATACGGGAGACGATAGCGATGGTCCGTAAGGTAACGGGATCGGATACGACTGTGCTGCTGCTGGGTGAGACGGGGACGGGGAAGGAGCTGTTTGCAAAGGCTATTCATGCGGGCAGCGAAAGAGCTTCTTTTCCTTTTGTTGCGCTGAACTGTAGCGCTTTTTCCAAGGATCTGCTCGAGAGCGAGCTCTTTGGGCATAAGGCGGGCGCTTTTACGGGAGCGATGAAGGACAAGAAGGGGTTGATCGAAGAGGCGGATGGGGGAACGCTGTTCCTGGATGAGATCGGCGAGATGCAGCTGGACCTTCAGGCGAAGCTATTGAGGGTGCTTGAAGTCGGCCAGTTCTTCAAGGTCGGGAGCACTACGCCAACCTTGGCCAATGTCAGGGTGCTCTCCGCTACGAACAGGAACCTCATCCAGCAGGTGAAAGAGGGTGCATTCAGGGAAGATCTTTATTATCGATTGAATGTTTTTACGGTGGAGATACCTCCACTAAGGGACCGGCGGAAGGATATACCCTTGCTGGCGAAATATTTTATGAAGCTGTTCTCGGACAAGCTGAACAAGCGGGTAACGGGGATGAGCAGGGAGTTCCTGCATGCGCTGGAACGGCAGCCCTGGAAAGGGAATATACGGGAACTAAAGAATGTGATCGAGCGGGCGGTGATCCTGTCGGATGGGGAGGAGCTGGGAGTAGAGACATTGCCTGCTGCGTGGAGCATGGAGTCTTCGATTGTACAGGCGTTATCCGCCTTTGACCTGGCCAGTGTAGAGAAGCTGCATATACAGCGTGTGCTCAATTATACGCATGGCAACAAGGTGGAGGCGGCGAAGCTGTTGAACATCGGGCTGACGACCGTCTATCGAAAGATGGAGGAGTATGGATTGAACGGGCCGTATTTGAATGCGTCGAACATTGACATGCCGAATTGATAGGCTTTTTCAAAACGGTAGGGGGTTGGCTTTTAGTATGATATTGATCCTTAATTATTTGCGTTTGAGGAATGAGTTTTGAAACGGAGGGTCTATCATACAAAAATGACCAAATGAAAAAGCTAATCCTCACAAGCGCGCTATTTACAGCGCTGGCAATGAATGTAAGATCGCAGGACTCTACGAGTGCAAAGGTCCCTTTTGATGGAATAGAGACCAACTGGCAGAATGGGAGCGACAGGAGGGATTCCACGGTGTTCCATGGCAAGTATTTTATACCTACCGTCATGGTGGATGTGAACTACACGCATTCTTTCAATCACCCTAATGACAATACGGTAGTTGGTTCGACGGCGCTGGCGCGGAACAATGAGGTGCAGCTGTCGCAGCTGAGCTTTGGCGGAGACTTCAACTATGAGAATGCCAGGGCGCGGTTTCTCATGCAATTGGGGACAAGGACGCAGGTGGTGCCACGAAATGACCTTAGTCCTTACCGGGGGCAGTATAAGCTGGCGGATGCATACCGCTATCTGAGTGAAGCGTATATAGGCTATCATTTTAACAAGTGGTATGGGATCAATGTGGACGCGGGTCTCTTTATGTCCTATATCGGGTTGAATTCCTACTACCAGGTGGAGAATTGGGATTACCAGGCTTCCTTTACTTCGGACAACACGCCCTGGTTCTTCAATGGAGTGCGGATACAAATCTTTCCTTCCAAGTATCTGAAGATAGAGCCCTGGATCATCAATGGGTGGCAGAGCTATGGAAAGTTCAACAGCATGCCGGGTGTGGGTGCGAATATTACCTGGAACCCCACGAGCAGCTTCAAGCTGCTGACGAATGATTATTATGGTACGGATGCGGGTGGATTGCCTGCGCGGAAGCGTTTCCACTCGGACAACAGCATGCTGCTGCGCTATTTCAATAATCCGAACAGCAGCGGTATCAGCAGGATGGCGTTGTCGTTGACCGGCGACCTGGGATTCGAGACGGGTGGTGGAGTGAATGGTTTCAAGTCCGATGGGGTGAAAGGGCCGGCACAGTATTTTTTGAGTGCGATGTTGTACAATCGTACCTGGTTTGCCAAGAACAAGTTTGCGTGGACGTTTGGCGGGGGGGTGATGACTAACCCCGGTCGCTACCTGGTATTGTATCCTACAGGACAAGCCAGTCCGTTACCTGATCCCAACAATCCTACGCAGACGGAGGGGAAGTATCCTTTCAGCGCCAATCCCGGTGATCAATTCAAGGGATGGGATTGTTCGACGAACCTGGACTGGATGCCGAATCAGAGTTTTTTATTCCGTGTGGAGTATGTGCATCGTCATGCCAGCGTACCATATTTTGCGGGCCCTGGCGGGGTCACTTCACCGGATGGATATACGACGACGCCGCTGCCTCCGGATTGGAGGCCTGACCTGGTGCAGTCGGAGGACAGGATTATTTTTGCGCTGCTATTCAGGCTTTAGTGATGTCATGATCATAATACACTGTAAAAGTTGAAGGAGGCCGTTTCTACGGCCTCTTTGTAATAAAAAGGCCGTCTTTATCGAGACGGCCCTTTATCTTTTAGTGAGCGGCTTTTCTCGATTTTACCAGAGGAGCCAGCATCACGATCATTAAAACTACGAATGAAAGAATCGTTGTCATAGTGTGTTTGTTTAGTAAAAAGTTTTTTGGCAAGGCTAGTTAAGCTCGGCGTAACGGGCCAACTGTTCCTTATCAGTATGGTGAAATATTTGTTCGAGTCGATGGTTGAATTCTTTTTCCAGGGATACGATGACGCTGTTGAGATGATCGATGTCGCTGGAAAGATGTCGAGTAGTCAGGAATTTTCCGGATGTGATCAGCGGGCTGCTTTTTCCGGTGAGTCTGTTGGACAGACTAATTTCAAGACGGATGATATCTTCTCCTGCGGTGAAGGGGTTATCGGCGATGAACACCTTTTTGATCTCTCCGGGCTGAACATCATTTTTCCAGGCAAGTAAGCGGTGTTTAAGGTCCTGGTGCATATATCTAATGTGTTTTGTTAGAGCTGTACGAACTGTTTTTTCGTGTGATTATGACGTAAAGTTAGAACTAATATTGTTCCAAATCCATAGTGTGCGTTGAGGTGCAATAGGCTGAAGCCCTTTGCTGGCAAGGGTTTCATGTGAAGGAGGTGATAAAAATCCGAGTTTTGAGAGAGGTGTGAAGAGAAAAAAGGAAGAGGAAGATTAAAAATTCAACTTTTTTTAAGGATAGAAACTGTCCATGCGATAAATCTTAGCTGAGATTTATATTATGTATTTATTCAATATATGCGAAAATTTTTTCTAAAATTATTATAAAGTTTTTTTGAAGGCGGTCGAAATCCCTCATTTGCTCAAATTGAGAGCGTCTCTCATATTGATAGGTTTTTATTGCTCCCCTTTAGTATTTATTCCTGTCTTTTAATTGCTTTTAATTAATTGAATGCCATTACGCTATAAAGAGCGGGCTACTCGCTGGCGCAGTCAGGCATTTTTTTGGAATAATACCGTGAAAATTTACATCAATGGGTGCTAAAAAGATGAAAGGAAAGCTAGTGGACATCGTCCTGATCATCGTAGCGTGGTTAATGGCGCTGTCGCTCCTTTATCTTTTTATTATCAAGCTGGGACTGCTCAAACACATCTTTCACTGATAAAAATGAATACAAATGAATGCAATTATTCTCTTACTGGTCTGCTTGCTATGTTTTTGGCTATTCTTCAAATCCATCGACTATTTCGAAAAAATATAAATACCAAAGCTCATGACGACATTTCTGTTTATTCTCGCTATTGCGGTACTTTTTTACCTGATCTATGTTTTATTGAAACCTGAAAAATTTTAACGAGCTATTTATGAATACTGAGATCACAGGCATCATTGCCTCATTTCTGATAACCGTGCTGCTGGCGATCCCGCTAGGCAGGTATATCGCAAAGGTCTATGCCGGGGAGAAGACCTTTACGGATTTTTTGAGTCCTCTGGAGAGGTTCATCTACAAGTTTTGCCATGTCGATCCTAAGAAAGGCATGGGTTGGAAGGAGTTCCTTAAAGCCATGCTGACCATTAATTTATTGTGGCTGATCTATGCGTTTGTCCTGCTCCTGTTCCAGGGGCATCTGCCGCTGAACCCGGATAAAAATCCTGATATGCCGGCTGACCTGACCTTCAATACGGCGATCAGCTTTCTGGTGAACTGCAACCTGCAGGACTATTCGGGCGAGACGGGCGTGACCTATCTCACCCAACTATTTGTAATTACCTTTCTTCAGTTTGTGAGCGCGGCTACGGGTATTGCCTGTCTGGTGGCTGTGTTCAATGGTCTGAAAGAAAAAACAACGAAGAACCTGGGGAATTTCTGGGTGATCTTTACGCAAACGATGACCCGTATCCTGCTGCCGCTGGCCCTGATCATGGCCATTCTACTGGTCTTCAACGGTACCCCGGCGAGCTTCGATGGTAAGGATACTATTACGACATTACAGGGAGATACTGTACAAGTGTCCCGCGGACCTGCGGCTGGAATGATCGCTATCAAGCATCTTGGGACCAACGGTGGCGGATGGTTTGGCGCCAACTCGGCACATCCCCTGGAAAATCCCAATTATTTCACCAACATGCTCGAGATCACGGCCCAGGTGTTGATACCTGTCGCTTTGCTATTCGCGATGGGAATTTACATCCGGCGTAAAAAATTTGCCTATGTCGTCTTTGGGATCATGACGGTGGGAATGCTATGCCTGATGCTACCTACCGTGATCTCGGAGATCAGGGGAAACCCGGAAATAACCCGGATGGGTGTATTGCAGGCTACGGGGGCCATGGAAGGTAAAGAGGTCCGTCTTGGCCCTGCGGCTTCAGGCTACTGGAGCATTATGACCACCATCATCTCCACGGGTTCGGTCAATTCCATGCATGACAGTTCCATGCCTGTTTCCGGACTAATGCAAATGTTGGGGATGATGATCAATTCCTTTTATGGGGGATGCGGGGTAGGTTTTCTGAACTACCTCATCTATATCATTATTGCCGTATTCATAGCTGGTTTGATGATCGGACGCACACCGGAGTTCATGGGCCATAAGGTCGAGGCGAGGGAGGTAAAGATCGCCGCATTGGTGACGTTGTTGTCTGCTTTTGTCATCAAGGGTTTTACCGCGCTGGCGGCTTATTATTTCGTGCATCATGCCAACGCCGACTGGGCGGTGAAGCCAGCCAACTGGCTGAACAATCCGGGGTATCATGGTTTCTCCGAGATGCTGTACCAGTTCACGTCCACCAATGCCAATAACGGCAGCGGGTTCGAAGGTTTGTCGGACAACAATCCCTTTTGGAATATTACAGGTGGTCTGGCCATGATCCTTGGCAGATTCCTGCCGATCATCGGACCTGTCGCCATAGTGGGGTTGCTGGCCGGAAAGAAATACATTCCGGAGTCCCAGGGAACATTAAAAGTCGATTCGTATACTTTTGGCGTGATGACCTTTGCCGTCATCATTATCATTACCGCGTTGTCTTATTTCCCTCCGCTGGTACTTGGTCCCATTGCCGAATATCTGAATATGCATTGACAAATTCTATAAATAATATTTATGCAGAACGTTAATTCCAATAAACTGCTCAATGCCTCACTGGTGAAGGAGGCGCTAAAGCAATCGATCATTAAACTAAAGCCGGCGACCATGATCAGGAACCCGGTAATGTTCACCGTATATTTAGGAACGATCATTCTCCTGGGTGTCTGCGTTTGGATAATGGCGGGCGAAAATTCACAGGGGAGTCTTGGATATAATTTTACCATTTTTATCATACTGCTTGTCACTGTCCTGTTTGCCAATTTTGCCGAGGCTATTGCGGAGGCAAGGGGCAAGGCCCAGGCCGAAAGCCTGCGTAAGACGCGGGAAGATACGCCTGCGAAAAAAATCACTGATCCCCATTCGAAGGATAAAACCAAATGGGGGATCGTTCAGTCTTCCAGTCTGAGAAAGGGGGATATCTTTCTGTGTGAAGCAGGCGATGTCATTCCTATGGATGGAGAGATCATTGAAGGCATTGCTACTATCGACGAATCGGCTATTACTGGTGAGTCGGCGCCTGTCATTCGCGAATCGGGTGGTGACAAGAGCTCTGTGACGGGTGGCACCAAAGTGCTGAGCGATTCGATCAAGGTGCGGGTTACGACAGATCCGGGCGAAAGTTTCCTTGACAAGATGATTGCGCTGGTGGAAGGCGCCTCCCGGCAAAAAACTCCCAACGAAATAGCGTTAACCATTCTGCTGGCAAGTTTTACCATTATCTTTTTGTTGGTCTGCGTTACGCTGAAGCCTTTTGCGGACTATGCGAATACGCCCATTACCATAGCCGCATTCATTTCCCTTTATGTATGCCTGATACCGACCACCATCGGCGGATTGCTTAGTGCGATCGGTATTGCTGGTATGGACAGGGCCCTGAGGGCAAACGTGATAGCAAAAAGCGGTAAGGCGGTGGAGACGGCCGGGGACCTGGACACGCTGCTCCTGGACAAGACCGGGACCATTACCATCGGCAACAGGAAGGCTACCCATTTCTACCCTACTGGCAAAATAGACGAGGCCGTTTTTGTCGAGGCTTGTATCCTTGGCTCCCTGGCCGATGAGACCCCGGAAGGGAGGTCTATTATCGAGCTGGGCAATAGTAAGGGGTACAAAACACCTTCTTTACAGGCGGATGGCGGGACCAGGTTTGTTCCCTTTTCCGCGGAGACCCGCTTCAGTGGCGTCGATGTAAATGGCATGGAGATCCGGAAAGGCGCTTTCGACGCAATCCTTAACCAGGTCAGAAAGGCCGGGAAGGCTTTCCCCGATGATACGGAGCAGCAGGTAAAGACGATTTCCTCCAATGGCGGCACTCCTTTGGTTGTAAGCCGGAATTCGGAAGTGCTTGGAGTAATAGAATTGCAGGATATCATCAAACCGGGCATCAGCGAAAGGTTTATGCGACTGCGGAAAATGGGCGTCAAGACCGTAATGGTCACCGGTGACAATCCGTTGACTGCAAAATTCATTGCCAATAAGGCGGGAGTGGACGACTTCATTGCCGAAGCCAAGCCGGAGGATAAAATGAACTATATACGGAAGGAGCAGACTGGCGGCAAACTGGTAGCGATGATGGGTGATGGCACCAATGACGCCCCTGCGCTGGCGCAGGCGGATGTAGGGGTAGCTATGAACAGCGGTACACAGGCGGCCAAGGAGGCGGGCAATATGGTGGATCTCGATAATGATCCTACGAAACTGATCGAGATCGTCGAGATAGGCAAGCAGTTGCTGATGACGAGGGGTACCCTGACCACTTTCTCCATTGCCAATGATGTGGCCAAATATTTCGCGATCGTGCCGGCTTTGTTTATCGCTACTATTCCAGCTCTTCAGTCGCTGAATATTATGGGGTTACGCAGTCCTCAAAGTGCTATTCTTTCAGCGGTGATCTTCAACGCCATCATTATCCCGATCTTGATACCGCTGGCGCTGAGAGGGGTAGCTTACCGGCCAATCGGAGCCGGTCCCCTGTTGAGGCGAAACCTTTTTATCTACGGACTTGGCGGTATCATCGTACCCTTCATCGGTATCAAGCTCATCGATCTCATTCTTGCGCTGTTTATGTAACCAATAAAATTGAAAAAATGAAAAAGCATATACTGGTCTCATTGAAACTCACCGCCGTATTCATCATTATCTGTTCGGTGATCTATCCCCTGGTAATAGCGGCGGTAGCCAGGTTAGCTCCTGGCGGGGGCCGCGGGCAAACTTTGCCGGTGAATGGAAAAGCGGTAGGATATGCCAATGTAGGCCAGAAGTTCGACCGGGATAATTATTTCTGGAGCCGTCCTTCGGCGGTAGGCTACAATGCCGCCGGCAGCGGGGGAAGCAACAAAGGGCCGACCAATCCGGATTATCTGAAAGATGTTCAAGCCAGGATCGACAGTTTTCTGGCGCACAATCCGGGTGTTCGCAAAGATCAAATCCCTGCTGAGCTGGTGACCTACTCGGGCAGCGGGCTCGATCCTGATCTTTCTCCTGCCGGCGCTAAGATCCAGATCCCCCGTATAGCTGCTGCGCGGCATATTTCCGAGCAAACGCTGAGGGATCTGGTGGATCAGCATACGGAGCATCCTTTTGTGGGGATGTTCGGACCGTCAAAAGTAAATGTGCTGCAATTGAATATCGCATTGGATAATTTGAAGTAACAGAGAAAAGAATTTTTATGCTATCGTTAAAGAAAATTTTATCGCTGCCTGCAATCCTGTTCATTTTCGTGCTTCCTTTGAGCGCGCAACAGCAAGTGGATTCGTCACAAAATTCATTGTTTAAAAAAGGTAAATTGACGCTCGAGGGGTATGTGGATGCTTATTACTCTTATTCCGTCAGTCATCCCAAAGATGCTACACATCCCTACGTTGTATCGTACAACAGGGATAATGAGATCAATGTGAACCTCGCCTATATCAGTCTGAAATATACATCGGATAGAGTTCGGGCGACCTTCACGCCCGGCTTTGGAACCTATATGAATGCCAACTATGCCACCGAGAGACAGACGCTGCAGAACCTGCTGGAGGCGAATGTGGGGGTGAAGCTGTTCAGCAAAAAGGATATCTGGCTGGATGCGGGTGTTATTGGTTCGCCCTTTACAAATGAGAGTGCCTATTCTTTCGACCAGATCCCGTATACGCGGAGCCTGGCTTCCGAGAACGTCCCCTATTATCTCACCGGGGCAAAGCTTACTGTCCCGCTGGGCAAATGGACAGCGTATCTCTATCTTCTGAATGGATGGCAGGTGATCCAGGCGCAGCATGACCCGCTGGATTTCGGATCGCAGCTGGAATTCAAACCGAACGGCAAATGGGATATCAACTGGAATACGTACATCGGCAATGAGAGCTCGGCGGTATATCCCGGATACAAGACACGATGCTTTACGGATCTGTATGCTACGTACACAGCTTCCAATAAATGGACTTTTACGGCGGATGCCTATATCGGCTGGCAGCGAAGAGCGGAGGCCGACCTCATAACGACCCGGGAATGGTGGAGCGTCAATCTTTGCGCACGCTATACCTTTGCGCCGGGGAACTCTTTTTCGGCAAGGATCGAGCATTTTCGCGATCCCTACCAGGTGTTGCTCACGCCTGTCACCGGCGCCTCCGGGTTCAAGCTGTCGAGCGCCAGCCTGGGCTATAACCTGGCCGTGACTGACGAAGTGCTCTTCCGTCTGGAGGCGCGTTATTTCGGCTCGCCTGAACAGCTTTATCCCAAGCGGGACGGGACGATGATCACCAATAAAGACCTTTGGCTTACAGCCGGCCTGACGGCTCGATTCCGGTGAACCGTAGTATCTTTGGCATTGGTATGCGTACAAATATTAAGACGAAATTGACGGCTGGGCTATTGATCCTGTTTGCGATCATCCTGGCATTCGGCGGGCTGGGCATTTTTTATGTCAAGCGGCTGAGTGCTGATGCCAGCATGATCCTTAAGGACAACCATATCAGCCTGGAATATTGCAATCACATGTTGAAGGCTCTGGATGACCTGCCGGATGATCATTCGAAGGAGGCTGTCTTCGAGAACAACCTGAAACTGGAAGAGAATAATATCACCGAGCCCGGGGAATATGAGGCGGCGGCGGAAGTGAGGTCCCTGTTCGAGCAGTTGAAGAAAGACCCGAAGGGCTTCCAGGATTACAAGAGAATGCGAAGGGCGATCCTGGAGATTGAGGATGTCAACCAGATCGCTATCATCAATAAGAATATCGTCGCTGCCAATACGGCCATCCAGGCAACCTTCTGGCTTACACTGGTCGTAAGTGTCCTGAGTATTGCGGCCTTTGCCTTTATTCTTAATTTTCCATCAATGATCACCAGGCCGATCCGGATACTCACCGGAGGGATAAAGGAGATTGCCAGCAAGAATTACAGCAAACGGATCGATCTCAATCGTCATGACGAGTTTGGCGATCTGGCCGAAGCTTTCAATTCCATGGCGGAAAAGCTGGACGAATATGAACATAGCAACCTGGCGGAAATGAAGTTTGAAAAGAACAGGGTCGAAACGATCATCAATAAGATCAACGACGGGATCATTGTGCTGAGTGATAAACAGGAGATCCTGTTCTTTAATAACACCGCAGAAAAATTATTTGGATTGCGCGACAGGAACGTAATTGGACGTTATGCGCCGGATATCGCGTTGGACAATGACCTGTTGAGAGCCCTTCTGCAGAAGGATTCGAAGAAGACATTCCGGATCGTTGCAGACAGCAAGGAATGCTTCTTTGCCAGGGAATCTGTTTTTATCCATTCTGAAAATGGCGACGGCGGACAGGTGATCCTGCTTCGAAATGTGACACCGTTCCAGGAACAGGATGTTGCCAAAACAAATTTTATCGCTACTGTATCTCACGAGCTGAAAACACCCCTGTTTGCGTTGAAGGTGGGCGCCCAATTGCTGGATGACAGGCGGCTGGGGCAATTGAACGACGATCAGGCGGAGATATTAGGGACCATACGGGGCAATACGGAACGGTTGCTCAGAATAACGGCGGAGCTGTTGAATATGTCCCAGGTCGAGACAGGAAAGATGCAGCTAAAGCTGGAGTCTGTTCAGCCGGGAGAGATAACCAGGAGCGCGATCGAAGCTGTCGATCTGGAAGCAGGTCAGTTAGGAATAGCGATAACTCCGGCCGTCGAATCGGACCTTCCTTCCATAAGGATGGATGCGGAAAAGGTGACCTGGGTATTGATCAATCTGATGACAAATGCCATCCGATATTCTAACAAAGGAGGGCATATCGATGTACAGGTTAGACGGAACAAAGGGAATATCGATTTCATTGTTACAGATCATGGCAGAGGAATAGAGGAAAAATATTTGCCTTATATCTTTGAAAAATATTTCAAGGTCCCCGGAAGCAGGGAAAAGATTGGAACGGGTTTAGGGCTGGCTATTTCGAAGGAGTTTATCGAAGCATTAGGGGGAGCCATCTGGGTCAGAAGTGATTTTGGCAAGGGAAGCACTTTCGGATTCAGTCTTGCGGCAGAGGCAAGTTTAGATCCTGTCAACCTTTTAACATGAGTACTGCACGAGTGCTGTTAATAGAAGATGAAGTTGATGTCCGTCAGCTTTTGAAAAGGGTGATCGCCCTTGAAGGGTTCACTATGTTCGAGGCTGCCAATTGCCAATCCGCCCTGAAAGTTTTAGAAAATGAAAAGATCGATCTGGTATTGTGCGATGTGAAATTGCCGGATGGGGATGGGGTCGATCTTATTAAACGGATGAAATCCTCCTTTCCCCTGCTGGAGATAATCGTTCTTACCGCCTATGGAAATATACCGGACAGTGTCCGGGCAATAAAGAACGGCGCCTTCGACTACCTGATAAAAGTCGATGACAATGACAGGATCCTACCATTGCTTTACAGCGCTTTGGAGAGGATCAATCTGGGGAAAAAAGTGGCGAGACTGGAAAAACAGGTGGCCGAAAAATATGCCAGCTTTGAATCTGTTATCGGCAATTCTCCGCAGATCATGGAGGCAAAGGTAATGGCTCAAATAGCCGCGCCGACAGAAGCGCCGGTGCTCCTGCTGGGGGAAACCGGCAGTGGTAAAGAAATTTTCGCTCAGGCAATACATTCGGCAAGCAAGAGATGCAGAAAGACTTTCCTTGGTCTGAATTGCAGCGCATTTTCATCGACCCTTTTGGAAAGCGAGCTTTTTGGTTACAAGAGCGGCGCTTTCACCGGCGCCATGAAAGACAAGAGAGGGCTGATCGAGGAAGCTAATGGAGGAACCCTGTTCCTGGATGAGATAGGTGAAATGCCGTTGGACTTGCAGGCAAAGCTGCTAAGGCTGCTCGAGACCAGTGAATTTATCAAGGTCGGGGACACGCATTTGCAGAAGGTCGATATCCGGATAATAGCGGCTACCAACCGAAATCTGCGGCAGGATATCGTCGAAGGAAAATTCAGAGAGGACCTTTTTTACCGGCTGAATCTGATCACTATTCAATTACCTGCGCTAAGGGAACGCCAAACCGACATTCCTTTACTGGCAGATTTTTTTCTACAAAAATTGACCAAAGGTTCCTATGAGCATGTCAAAGGAATGTCCGAAAGTTATGTGGCGCATTTAGCGAAGCATGACTGGCGGGGCAATATCCGTGAACTGAAGAATGTGATCGAGCGGTCCCTCATTTTATGCAGCGGTGATCGGCTGACTATCGAGAACTTGCCGTTGGAGTTGCAATACACGACATTGAAGTCAAAATCGCCTTCTGCTTTTGAGCTTGCCAGGGTCGAGCAGGAGCATATTCAACGCGTATTACAATATACGGGTGGCAATAAGGCGCAGGCGGCCAAGCTATTGAATATTGGGATTGCCACTTTATACAGAAAGCTGGAAGATACAAAACACCACGAAAGATAAGGCGATCGGCCTTAGCGATAAGCATGACCGGTTCATTTTGAAAAACCATTTCCAAAAGAGAAGGATCATCTCCAATAGGCTCTGGAGCTTTTTATTGTCAATCAATGGTTTGCTCATTGCGAGTGGGCTGGCTTGTCATTTGACCTACATAGATCAAAAGAGACATATGAATAGTTATTTCAGATATATGCGCAAAAGAATCCAGCCCATTCATTTATTGTATGCCTTGTTCCTATTGCTCATGCTTGGGGCGGCTATAGGCCGCTGGCTAATTGTGGGCCGGTAAAAGATACCTAATGCAAGATCCCGGGCCACGGCCCGGGATCTTTATGTAGTAGTAGTTATAGGATGTCAGACAGTTTCTGTAAAGCGTCTTTCCTTTGAACGAACCACCGGATGGGGCTCCAGTTCCTGGGAAGGGTAAGCTTCGATGCCGTGTTCGAATACATCGAGACCGCCAGGGCCTGTTTCGCCTTCGGGTTCGACGCGGAGTTTCCAGGGATAGGGGAGTTGTTTGATCACCCACATGAGGATGAAGGAAATGACGAGGGTTGCTACGGTGATGCTGAAGCTGCCGATGAACTGTGCTTTCAGAACGTCGGCGCCGCCGCCGTAGAAGAGACCTGCGACCGGAGCCGAGTTATCGGGGCCTGTGGGGCCGGTAAGGCCATATTTGCCGCAGGCGAAGAGGCCCAGGGACAGGGTGCCCCAGATGCCGGCAAAGCCGTGAACGGCCACTGCGCCGATGGGGTCATCGATGCGCCAGTGTTCCAACACCTTGATGCCTATCCAGACCACGATCCCGGCGACGAGGCCAAGGATGATAGCGCCGAAGGGGGATACCCAGTAGCAGGGGCAGGTGATGGCAACGAGACCTGCGAGGAAACCGTTGGTAGTATAGCCGAGGTCGAACTTACCTTTTGTCTCGCCGAACCAGAGGGCCATGTACATGGCGGAGATACCGGCCGCGCAGGCTGCCAGGGTGGTATTGGCGGCTACACGACCGATGCCTTGCATGTCTACGGCCGAGAGGGTGCTACCCGGGTTGAAGCCATACCATCCGAACCAGAGGATGAAGCCACCCACCGCAGCTATTGTCAGGTTGTGTGGAGCGGGCATGCCTCCTCCATCGCGTTTGAATACGCGGCCGAGACGAGGACCGAGTACGATGGCGCCGGCAAGGGATACCATACCGCCGATGGTGTGTACGACGGTGGATCCTGCGAAGTCGCGGAAGCCTTGTCCCAGACCGGGGAGGAAGTGATCTTTTGAGCCCATGAGCACCAGCCAGCCATCGGGTCCCCAGGCCCAGTGACCAACGATGGGATAGATGAAACCTGTAACGCCGATGCTATAAAGAATATCACCGCGGAAGCTGGTGCGACCAATCATCGCGCCGGAAGTCACCGTAGATGTAGTGTCTGCGAAAGCGAACTGGAATATCCAGTGAGCCAGTACCGGAACGCCGGTGCTGCCGTATGTCTCGGGGGTGTTCTGGAGGAAGAACCAGGGTTTGGGGTCACCGCCTGCCAGGGCGCCGCCGCCCCATCCAATGAAGCCATTGCCCTGACCAAACATAAAGGCATATCCGATGGCCCAGAAGAGGATGCCGCATATGCAGGTATCGAAGATACATTCCATGAGGACGTTGACTGTCTCTTTTTTCCGGGCGAAACCTGCTTCCAGGAATACGAAACCGGGCTGCATACCGAATACGAGGAATGCAGCGACGAGTGTCCAGATGGTGTTGGCTGTGTTCATTAATGTGGTCTCATGGGCCGTATAGGTGGGCGCCTGTGCGTGTGCCGGCGTGCCACCGATGATAGCGGGCAGGAATCCCATAGCCAGCAGGACTATGAAGATGCCTATGATCTTACCGGCGAACATACCACCGGCGATGCGCCACTTATCTTTTTTTGTCAATTTGACCATTACCGGCAGGCTCCCATTTCCTGCCAGTCCCAGTCTACCTTTAATAAAATTGGTTACTCCCATTTTGCGTTGGTTTTTATTTGTGAAAGAATGTTTAGATGGTTAGATCATATTTAATAAGGTTGATTGGTATTTTGGTTTTGTGTGGTGTGTTGCTTAGAATGAGTAAATAGCTGCGAACATGAAGCTGGCGGTGGATTTGGAGGCAGTGCCGTCGCTCTTGCCGAATACTTCTACGTTGGCGTTGTCCAAACGGAATTCGGGCATAAAGATGAACCCGTCCACTTTGAACTGAGCCGTGAGGGTGCTGGCGAAGACCTTAGAGGGCACGGGCAGCTTGACGCCATCCTTGTCGCTGAAGTATTCTTCGCGGAGCGTGAGGCCGAACCAGGGTTTCGGGTCGAGGTTGAGATAGGCTGCGGCGCCATACCAGGTGCGGCTGGTAACGTAGTCTTCCACGAAGCGGCTGGATTTGTTGAGGGTACCATTGACGCCTACGTTGAAGAGGCTGCTAAGTTTGAAGGTGCCTACGAAGTCGTATTGATGTACCTTATTGTCGCCAGTGTCTCTGCCGCCAACGTAGTTGAGGTAGAGCTTGATATTGTCGTTCGGAGCGTAGCTATATTGAGCGATGAGGTTCTTTTTATTGGTATAGGCTGTGGGGACGCTTCTCCAGTCGGTGGGGTTGGAGACGCCGACCATAATACCGGACTTACCGACGGTGAAGTCAGCGCGAACGCCGGTGTGGGAGAATGGGCCGTTGGTGAACATATAGGACATGCTGTAGTTACGGTTGGCATAAGCGTCCAATACTTCGTAACCGACGTGGGTGGCCCAGGTACCGCCTGTGAATTTGACCCAGGCTGTGGGTGAGTAGCTGATATACAATTGTTTGATAGCCTGAACGATACCGTTGTCGTTGTAGGCAAATTCCTGTGCGCGGGGGCCGAAACCGAGATCAGCGACCATATCCATTTTAGCTGTCTTGTGTTCCAGTTTGACGCTGGCCATGCCCAACTTGAAATTGTTGTGGGTGCTTGTGAAGCTGGTGTAGCTATTTACCTGCTTGTCAAAGTTATAGCGATAGTAAAAATCGGCTGAGCCGGTAATGGACAGGGCAGGTGCGGGTGCAGGTGCGGGTGCGGGTGTGGCAGCCTTAGCAGTGTCTGTCGTTGTTGTTGCCGTAGTTGTCTGCGCCCAGATGGAAGAAGACACGAAAGTCGTTGTAAGGCAAAAGGTGATAATCCTTAACATTGGCTGATTGTTTTGGTTAATAAATAAAAAAGGGTCGAGGGTTACTGTCTACCGGGCTGACAGCTTTTAGGAGAAGGGTTTACCGGATTGTCACATTAAAAATATTTATAAGTGATGTTTGTAATGCTAATATAGTCATCGAAATGGAAAGTTGGCTATTAACTATTGTATATAGTAAAAACTAATATGTTAAATCTAACAGCGTTAAATGATCTTAAAAAATTAATAATTAAATAATTACGGCCGTCTTTATAATTTCTTTATGAAATTAAATATCGAAGCTGTTTAAAAAAAGCGGAGAAAATTGGAGGTTTATTTAAGGAAAATTGAGCGAACTTTTTCAATATGAAAAGAAAAACCCCCTCTTTTAGACAAAGAGGGGGCGGTATATTATTGGGGATGTCTTTAGAGCGCTATAAGACTCTGATCTTTTCTTTCCAGCAGGGATGTTCCCATGAGGTATTCGTCGACCTTGCGTGCGCATTCGCGGCCTTCGCTAATGGCCCAGACGACGAGGGACTGTCCCCGGCGCATATCGCCTGCCGTGAATACTTTGGCGATATTGGTCTGATAGCTTTTTTCGGGGGCTTTGACATTGCCTCTTTCGTCCAGCTCGACGCCGAGCTCCTGGAGGAGTCCTTCGTGCTGGGGGTGTACGAAGCCCATGGCAAAGAGAGCAAGCTCGCAGGGTAATTCTCTTTCGCTGCCGGCTACTTCTACGAAGTTGGCGGCGCGGCCTTCTTCGGTGAGCTTCCATTCGAGGGTGACGATCTTCAGTGCCTTGAGGTTACCTTTTCCATCGCCAATGAATTCTTTGGTAGCGACGGCCCAGTGTCTGTCGGCTCCTTCTTCGTGAGAAGAGGAGGTCTTGAGGAGCATGGGGTAGGTAGGCCAGGGCATGAAGGCGGTGCGTGTTTCCGGCGGCTTGGGCAGGAGCTCGAATTGGGTGATGGATTTGGCCTTATGTCTGTTGGAGGTGCCTACGCAGTCGCTGCCGGTGTCGCCGCCGCCGATGACCACTACGTTCTTGCCGGTGGCCATGATGGCTTCATTGTCGATGGGCAGGTTGCTGACCCTTTTGTTCTGTTGTTTGAGGAAGTCCATGGCAAAGTGGACGCCTTTCAATTCCCGTCCGGCTATGGGCAGATCGCGGGGGATGGTTGCTCCTCCCGCCAGTACAATGGCGTGGTATTCGCGGAGCAGGTCGTTGATGCTAACGTTGACCCCTACGTTGGCATTGCATTTAAAGGTGATGCCTTCTTCTTCCATGAGTTTGACCCGGCGGGCCACTACCCATTTTTCCAGCTTGAAATCGGGGATGCCGTAGCGGAGTAGTCCGCCTGGCTCGTCGTCCCTTTCGAAGACGGTGACGGTGTGTCCGGCAGCGTTGAGCTGGTCGGCTGCAGCCAGTCCGGCGGGGCCGGAGCCTATGACGGCTACCTTCTTGCCGGTGCGAACGGCCGGTTTGCGGGCTTTGACGAGACCTTTCTGGAAGGCTATTTCAATAATATGTTTTTCTATCTCTTCGATGGCCACGGGTGGCTGGTTGATACCCAGCACGCAGCTGCTTTCGCAGGGGGCGGGGCAGATGCGGCCCGTGAATTCGGGGAAGTTGTTGGTGGAGGTGAGGATATCGTATGCATCTTTCCAATTCTGACGATAGACGGCATCATTGAATTCGGGGATGACATTTCCCAGGGGGCATCCGTGGTGACAAAAGGGTATCCCGCAGTTCATACAACGGGCGGCCTGCTGGTTGAGCTGGGTGTCCTTGTAGGGGGATACGAATTCGTTGTAATCATTCTTCCTCTCCTGCACGGGGCGTTTGGAGGGTAATTCTCTGGTAAATTCCAGAAATCCTGTGGGTTTGCCCATTTCTCTTTACTTTATTTAACGTGTTATTTCCAATGTTTCCGCCCACAGAGAACAACGGAGTGGCTGAGTCACACATGAGAGCCTACTCCGCGTTCTCAATACGTTTCTCTGTGGGCGGCGCGATCCATTTATGAGCGGACCGTTTGTTTATGACTTTTTTCCAGTAATACTTTTTTATAATCCCTCGGGAAGACCTTTACAAAATGTTGCAGCTGGTTCTCAAAGTCGTCGAGGACGAATTTGGCGACGGTGCTGTTTGTATAGGCGTAGTGCCGCTGGATCATGTCTTTCAGCTCGGCTATATCGCCGGCGCCTACGGGATCCAGGTCTACCATCTCTTTATTACAGAGTGCGGGGAACTGTCCTCTTACATCGTACACATAGGCGATGCCACCGCTCATACCTGCGGCGAAGTTGCGGCCAGTGTTACCGAGGATGACGACCCTGCCTCCTGTCATGTATTCGCAACCGTGATCACCCACGCCTTCGACTACGGCCTGTGCGCCGGAGTTGCGGACGGCAAATCTTTCGCCCGCCTTGCCACGGATAAAGGCTTCGCCGGAGGTGGCTCCATAGAAGGCCACGTTGCCGATGATGCTGTTTTCCTCGGGCACAAAGGCGGCGTTGGAGGATGGGTATACGATGAGCCGGGTGCCGGATAGTCCTTTACCGAAGTAGTCATTGGCGTCACCTTCGAGCTCGAGCGTCACGCCATTGGTGGCGAAGGCGCCAAAGCTTTGTCCTGCGGTGCCTGTGAACTTAAAGTGCAGGGTATCTTCGGGCAGGCCGGCAGACTTGTACAGTTTGGATATCTCGTTGGAGAGGATGGTGCCTACGGTGCGGTCGGTGTTCCGGATGGCAAAGGCGGCGTATACTTTTTGCCGTTGGTGTAAGGCCGGCTGCGCCGCATCGAGAAGCTTCCAGTCCAGCAGTCCTTCCAGTCCGTGATCCTGCTCCTCTTGTTTGTGGAGTCCTGTGTACATGGAAGCGGGTTCCTTGTACAGGATGGGGGTGAGGTCGAGCCTGCTGTATTTCCAGTGGCTGATATTTTCCCGTATGTCGAGGCAGTCTACCTGGCCGACCATTTCGTCGATGGTGCGGAAGCCAAGCTCGGCCATGATCTCTCTCAATTCATTGGTGATGAACTTGAAGAAGTTTACCACGTGGTCCGCATTGCCGGAGAAACGTTTGCGCAGCTCGGGGTCTTGTGTGGCCACGCCTACGGGGCAGGTATTGAGATGGCATTTGCGCATCATGATACATCCTTCCACTACGAGCGCGGTGGTAGCGAGGCCCCATTCTTCGGCACCTAAGAGGGTAGCGATGGCGATATCGCGTCCTGTTTTCATCTGTCCATCAGCCTGCAGTACTACGCGGCTACGCAACTTATTTCTTACCAGCGTCTGGTGTGATTCAGCCAATCCTAATTCCCATGGCAGACCTGCGTGCTTGATAGAGCTGATGGGGGAAGCGCCTGTACCGCCGTCGTGTCCTGAAATGAGGATGACGTCCGACTTGGCCTTGGCCACGCCGGCAGCGATGGTGCCTACACCGGCTTTGGACACGAGCTTGACGCTGATGCGTGCGGCGCGGTTGGAATTTTTAAGATCGAAGATCAGCTGTGCCAGGTCTTCGATAGAATAGATATCGTGGTGGGGCGGGGGTGAGATAAGGCCCACGCCGGGGGTAGAGTGGCGTACCTTGCCGATCCATTCGTCTACCTTATGCCCGGGGAGCTGTCCGCCTTCGCCGGGTTTTGCGCCCTGCGCCATCTTTATCTGGAGCTCGTCGGCCATGGTAAGGTAGTAGCTGGTGACGCCAAAGCGGGCGGACGCTACCTGTTTGATAGCGGAGCGCATGGAGTCGCCATTGGGCAGGGTCTCGTAGCGGATCTCGTCCTCGCCTCCTTCGCCGGTGTTGCTTTTTCCGCCTAGCCTGTTCATGGCGATAGCCAGGGTGGAGTGGGCTTCGTGGCTGATGGAGCCAAAGGACATGGCGCCGGTGGCAAACCTTTTGTAAATGCTTTCGGCCGGCTCGACCTCATCGAGGGAAATAGAGGGTCTGTTCCTTTTGAAGGTGAGCAGGCTTCTCAGCGTGGCTGCCTTTTCGCTCTGATCGTTGACGAGCTTGGAATATTTCTTGAACGTATTGTAGTCGTTCATCCGTGTGGAATACTGCAGCAGGTGGATGGTTTGGGGGTTGAAGAGGTGGAATTCACCTTTTCTCTTCCACTGGTAGACGCCTCCTACGGGCAGCCGTTCAACGGGAACGTCTTTGCGGCTGAATGCGAAGTAATGTTTAGACAGTGTCTCTTTGGCAATCTCGTCGAGGCCCATCCCTTCGATGCGGGAGGTGGCGCCGGTGAAATATTTATCGACAACGGTATGGTTGAGGCCGATGATCTCGAAGATCTGCGCTCCCTGGTAGCTTTGCAGGGTGGAGATGCCCATCTTGGAGAAGACCTTCAACAATCCGTCGCAGACGGCCTTGATATAGTTCTTTTTCAGCTGTTCTGCATCCAGGTCTGTCTCCAGGCGGCTGGACAGTTTCATGTCGCGGATGGAGGAGAGGGCCAGGTAAGGGTTGATGGCGGTGGCGCCGAACCCGATGAGACAGGCGAAATGATGTACCTCCCATACGTCGCCGGCTTCCACGATGATGCCTACCTGTCCGCGATAGCCTTTGCGGATGAGATGGTGGTGCACGGCGGAGGCTGCCAGCAGGGAGGGGATCGGCGCGTGATCGGAGTCGATGGCGCGATCTGTCAGGATCAATACCTCGAAGCCGTCTTCCACGGCGTCCACTGCATAACGGCAGAGGCGATCGAGACCAGCCTGGAGGGAGCCGGGCTTACCGTCGGCCCTGAAATAGGTCTGCAGCGTCTTGGCCTGGAATACGCCTGTGTCGATGCTGCGGATCTTTTCCAGCTCGTGGTTGCTCAGCACGGGGTGCTTGAGGGCCACGCTATGGCAGGCCAGAGGATCTTCTTCCAGCAGGTTGGCGTTACCGCCCACGAAGCTGGCCAGGGACATCACCAATCGTTCACGAATGGGATCGATGGGCGGGTTGGTCACCTGGGCGAAGAGCTGTTTGAAGTAGCTGCTGAGGTGCTGGGGCTGATCGCTGAGCACGGCCAGGGGCACGTCGGTACCCATGGAGCCAATAGGCTCTTTGCCATCGAGAGCCATGGGAGCAATGAGGTTATCCAGGTCTTCGGTGGAATAACCGAAGGCTTTCTGGTATTTGAATATCTGATCGGATTCGAGGTGGGTGAACATGACCCTTGGTTCGGGCAGCTCTTCCAGCCGGATCTTGTATTTATTCAGCCATTCTGCATAGGGCTTCTGAGAGCAGATCGTGCTTTTGAGCTCGTCGTCGCTGATGATGCGTTCCTGCTCCAGGTCGACTACAAACATCTTACCGGGCTGGAGTCTTCCTTTTTCCTTGACCAGTCGTGGGTCGACGGGCAGGGCGCCTGTTTCGGAAGCCATGATGACCCTGTCGTCCGTGGTGACGCAGTAACGGGAAGGGCGGAGGCCGTTGCGATCGAGGGTAGCGCCGATGATCTTTCCATCCGTGAAGGAGATGGAGGCGGGGCCGTCCCAGGGCTCCATGATGGAAGCGTGAAATTCATAAAATGCTTTTTTCACGGGGTCCATCTGTTCGTTGCCATCCCATGCTTCAGGTATCAGCATCATCATCACATGGGGGAGCGAGCGACCGCAGAGGGTCAGCAGCTCGATGACATTATCCAGGCAGGCGGAGTCGGACTGGCCTTCCGCGATGATGGGCAGCAACATTTCCATTTCCTCCTTGGTGAAGTAGGGAGAGGTAAAGCCTTTCTCGCCTGTCTTCAGCCAGTTGAGATTACCCTGGAGGGTATTGATCTCCCCGTTGTGGGCGATGAAGCGGAAGGGCTGGGCCAGCTTCCAGGAGGGGAAGGTGTTGGTGGCAAAGCGGCTGTGTACGAGACCGAAGGCCGAAACGAGACGCTTGTTGCTCAGATCGGGAAAGTAATGTCTTACCTGGCTGCTGGTGAGCTGGCCTTTGTAGACGACCGTCTTATAGGAGAGGGATGCCACGTAGAATCCGATGGCGTCCTTTTTTATCGTATTGTTGATGGTGTTGCTGGCGTAGTTACGCAGCAAAAACAGCTTCCTTTCGAAATCGTCGGGCTGTTTGATATGGTCGGGGCAGGCTATGAATACCTGTTCCATTTCGGGCTCGACGGAAAGGGCGGTGGGGCCGATGCCTTCGGGGTTGACGGGAACCTTACGATAGCCCAGGATCTCCAGGCCCAGCTTCTCGGCGGAGCGGGAGAAGATATCACGGCACTCTTCTTTTAACCGGATGTCCCGGGGGAAGAAGAGCATGCCTACGCCATATTTGCCATAAGGGGGTAAATGGATGCCCAGCTTGACACATTCGTCGAAAAAGAACTCATGGGGAGTCTGGATCATGATGCCGGCTCCGTCGCCGGTGTTGTTCTCACAGCCACAGGCCCCGCGATGCTCCATGTTCTCCAGGATCGTCAGTGCGTCTGAAATGATCTGGTGGGATTTGTTGCTTTTGATATTGGCAACGAATCCGATGCCACATGCATCGTGTTCAAACTCAGGGCGGTATAAACCTTTGCTTACCATACGCAATTAATAAATTAGACTTTTTTCAATTTTTTATATGAATCCTTAGAAAATATTCTAAGAAGGATAGCAAGCAAGCGAATAAAAGTACGGAAAAAATCCCGTATAATTAAATTTCTATTAATTAGTTTTTCACAGGTGTGGATGATCCGGATCATATTTTGACCAGGACCCGGCCGCGGGTGGGGGGCTACACGAGGTAGCTGAAAAGGGTATCGTTCTTATTGAGCTCTGTATAGGATATATTGAATTTTTTCAGGTTGTCGATGAGTGTCTGGTAATCTTCCCGGGCGCGGAGCTCGATGCCTACCAGGGCGTGGCCTGTCTCTTTGTTGTGTTTCTGCATGTATTCGAAGCGGGTGATATCGTCGCCGGGGCCGAGGACATGGTTCACGAATTCCTTTAATGCGCCGGGACGCTGAGCGAATTTTACCAGGAAATAGTGTTTTAGTCCTTCGTACTGCAGGGACCTTTCCTTTATCTCCTGCATGCGATCGATGTCGTTGTTGCTGCCGCTGACGATGCATACGACTGTCTTGCCTTTTATGGCGTCGGCGTAATCATCCAGGGCTGCGATGCTGAGGGCGCCGGCGGGCTCGACGACGATGGCGTCCTCGTTGTACAGTTTGAGGATGGTGGAGCAGGCTTTTCCTTCGGGAACGAGGTGCATTTCGTCCAAAGCTTCCTGGCAGAAGCGGAAGGTGAGGTCGCCTACTCTTTTTACGGCGGCGCCGTCTACGAACCGTTCGATATTATCGAGGGTCACCGGGTGGCCGGCTTTCAGGGCTTCCTTCATGGAGGGGGCGCCTTCGGGTTCGACGCCGATGATCTTCGTGCCGGGCGAGTGTGTCTTGAAATAGGAGCCTACGCCGGATGCGAGGCCACCGCCGCCCACGGGGACGAAGAGGTAGTCGATATCGGGCTGATCTTCCAGTATTTCCACTGCCACGGTGCCTTGTCCTTCGATGATACGGAGATCGTCGAAGGGGGGGATAAAGGTCATTCCGTTGGAGGTCGTATACTCGCGGGCTGCGACGGCGCAGTCGTCGAATGTATCGCCTGTGAGGATGATCTCGATATTGTTCTCTCCAAACATGCGGGTCTGTGTGACCTTTTGTTTGGGGGTGATGATGGGCATAAATACGACTCCTTTTACGCCTAGTTTGCGGCAGGAGAAAGCAAAACCCTGGGCATGATTGCCTGCGCTGGCGCATACGACGCCTTTCTGCAATTGTGCGGGGGGCAGGCTTACCATCATGTTGTAGGCGCCTCTTAGCTTATAGGAACGGACTACCTGCAAGTCTTCTCTTTTCAGATAGACTTTGCAGGCATATTTGCGGGAGAGATTGTGATTGTAGGTCAGGGGTGTCCTTTTCACTACTTTCTTCAATCTGCCGGCTGCTGCCTGGAAATTTAATTCCGGCGCCCCTGTCGGGGGCGCCGGAGAAAGTGATATGCTATGCATTTACTGTTTCTTTGGCTTTCTTTTCGGGAACGGCCTGGTTCTCGGGGCGGAGGCTTCTTACCGTCTTGCCTGCCTGCCACAGTTCGCTTTCACGGAGTTCCTTCAGTTCGGCTTCCAGCTTTTCGCGATAGTCGGGTTGGCTGTTGGAGTCGATGGAGCGTTGGGATTCCTTGCCGGTGGCTACGCTTTCATACAGCTCGTTGAAGACGGGCAGGGTGGCGTCGCGGAATTTTTTCCACCAGTCCAGCGCGCCTCTTTGCGCAGTAGTGGAACAGTTGGCGTACATCCAGTCCATACCATTCTCTGCTACCAGCGGCATCAGGGATTGTGTCAGCTCTTCCACTGTCTCGTTGAAGGCTTCGGAGGGAGTGTGTCCTTTTTTGCGTAATACTTCATACTGGGCTGCGAAGATCCCCTGGATGGCGCCCATCAGCGTACCGCGTTCGCCAGTCAGGTCGCTGAATACTTCTTTTCTGAAGTCCGTCTCGAACAAATAGCCGCTACCTACGGCGATGCCCAGTGCGATAACGCGGTCCTTTGCTTTGCCGGTGGCGTCCTGGAAGATGGCGTAGCTGCTATTGAGCCCACGACCCTGGAGGAACATTCTTCTCAGCGAGGTGCCGGAGCCTTTAGGAGCAACCAGGAATACGTCCACGTCCTTGGGAGGAACGATGCCTGTCTGTTCGTTAAAGGTGATACCGAAGCCATGAGAGAAATATAATGCCTTACCGGGGGTCAGGTGTTTTTTTACAGTGGGCCACAATTGGATCTGGGCGGCGTCGCTGAGCAGGTAGCAGATGATGGTGCCTTTCTGGAGAGCTTCTTCGATGTCGAACAGCGTCTGGCCGGGAACGAATCCGTCTTTTACTGCTTTATCCCAGGATTTGGAATTTTTCCGTTGTCCTACGATGACATTGATACCATTATCTTTCTGATTCAGCGACTGGCCGGGTCCCTGGACACCATAGCCGATGACGGCTACCACTTCATTTTTCAATACCTGCTGTGCTTTGGCGAGTGGGAATTCATCCCTTGTGACTACATTTTCTTCCACGCCGCCGAAATTTAACTTTGCCATGTTATTCTGTTTTTTGGAGTTTTGTATAGTTGATTTTGTTGATCCTTTGTTTGACCGGGTCTACATAGTGAAGACCTTGTCCTGCTGATTGAGATACTCGTTTGCTACTACGTTCTCGCCAGGTTCGCTGGATTCGAACTCTTTCAATTTTTCATGGAAGCCGTGGCTGTCCTTGATAATCGCGATCCGGGCGCTGCGTACGAATTCGATGAGACCGTAGGGTTCCAGCACTTCGATGAGCTTGTTGGTCTCCTCCCTTTGTCCGGTGGTCTCGAAGACGGTGTAGTCCTTACGGATCACTACGGCGCGGGCACCGTATTCGCGAAGGAGGCGTTCCACCTTTACTTTTTCGGCTATCTCTTCCGTGGACACTTTGTACAGGGCCATCTCCTGCCAGATGATCTCTTCATTGGTGTTGTAATAGGCCTTGAGGATGTCCACCTGCTTTTCTATCTGGCGGCAGAGCTTTCTCACCACTTCTTCCGTCTCGTTGATAACGATGGTGAAGCGATGGATGCCTTCCGCCTCGGAGGGAGAGGTGTTGAGGCTCTCGACATTGATCTTACGGCGGGAGAACAGGATGGCGATGCGGTTGAGCAGGCCGATCTGGTTTTCCGTGTAGACGGTGATGGTGTATTGTTGCTTGTTCGAGTTCATATTTTTTAATTTTTGACTGCTTCTATTCTCAGTCTTTTATAATTACCATACCATTTGTGATTGCGATAGTTGGTGGACCGTACGGATTCCTGTATCTCTTCCAGAACGGGGTCGATGTCTTTTTGGGGGATATCCTTAAAGAACGCATTGCCGAACATCCTGATCCAGTCCTTGATGCCATTTTCGGTGTCCTGGAGTTCAGTCGGTCGGTCGTAATGCGATGCATAGTTGATACGAAAGCCTTTCTTTTCCAGGAGGGAGGTATATTCTCCCAGGGAAGGGAAGTACCAGAGCTGGGTGGTTGCATTCTTATAATACCCGTGCCGGGTGAGGACCTTACGGGTATTGACCACGATGTCTTCCACATTACCTTTCCCACCCATCTCGAGCACGAGACGACCACCGGGGCGGAGGTGGTGTGTGATGCAGTCGATGGCGGTTTCTTTATCCAGCACCCAATGCAGTACGGCATTGGAGAAAATGGCATCGAACGACTCATCAAAATGGAAATCCGTGGCGGACATGACCCGGAAGTCGATGTCCGGAAAGATAACGGATGCCTTCCCGATCATGGAGGCGGAGCTGTCGATGCCTGTCACCCGTGCGCCGGTGAGGGATATCTGGTGGGTGAGGTGTCCTGTACCGCAGCCCAGGTCCAGGATCCTTTCACCTGCCTGTGGGGCGAGCATGCTGATCAGGTCCTCTCCGTATTTGAAGACAAACGAATGTTTGTCTTCGTAGAGGGCGGCATTCCAGCTGGTATTTGTCCTTGTTTGCATTCCTTATGTTTTTAAACAGACCGCGGCCGGGCCGGCGGGCTGGGGGCGGATTATTTAAGCCTGATCTCGGCAACGCTGCAGCCCTGGGGTACCATGGGGAATACGTTGTTTTCCTTACCTACGAATACTTCCAGCAGGTAGGATCCTTTGTGATCGAGCATAGCTTTTAGCGCCTGATGCAAATCCTTTCTTTTATCGATGCTGTTGCCTGCGATGCCATAACCTTTGGCCACGGTAACGAAATCGGGGCTGGTGATGTCAACAAAGGAATAGCGTTTGTCATGGAAGAGCTGCTGCCACTGGCGGACCATTCCCAGGAAGCGATTGTTCAGGATCAGGATCTTCACGTCTATCTCGCTTTGCATGATGGTGCCTAGTTCCTGGAGGGTCATTTGGAAGCCTCCATCACCGATGATGGCGACTACGGTGCGGTCGGGTGCGCCGAATTTGGCGCCGATGGCAGCGGGTAATCCAAAGCCCATGGTGCCAAGCCCTCCGGAGGTGATATTGCTGTGGGACTGGTTGAACCGGGCATAGCGGCAGGCTACCATCTGGTGCTGGCCTACATCTGTCACGATGATGGCGTCACCGCCTGTGAGCTCGTTGAGCGATTTCATCACTTCGCCCATCGTCATCTGTTCGGCGGTGGGGTTGAGCTCGTCGTGTATGACGGCGTCTACCTCTTCCTTATAATAGTCCTTGAATTTTTGAAGCCATTGGGTGTGAGTCTTTTTCTCCACCAGCTCGGTGAGCATGGGCAGGGTTTCTTTACAGTCGCCCCAGACGGGTACGGCGGACTTTACGTTCTTATCTATTTCCGCCGGATCGATGTCCAGGTGGATGACCTGGGCCTGTTTGGCGTATTTGTCGAGGCGACCCGTCACCCGATCGTCAAAGCGCATGCCTATCGCGATCAGCACATCGCATTCATTGGTGAGCACGTTGGGGCCGTAGTTGCCATGCATGCCCAGCATGCCTACGTTGAGTGGGTGGTCGGTGGGCAGGGCGCTAAGACCCATGATGGTCCATGCGGAGGGAATGCCTGTCTTTTCAATGAAGGCCCGGAACTCTTTCTCCGCCTTGCCGAGGATCACTCCCTGTCCGAAAAGGATAAAGGGGCGTTGTGCCTTGTTGATCAGTTCGGCTGCTTTTTGGACGTATTCTTTACGGACGATAGGTTTTGGCCTATAGCTGCGGATATGGTTGCATTTCTGATAGCCTTCGTAGTTGAACTTCTGTATCTGAGCATTCTTGGTGATATCGATGAGCACAGGACCGGGGCGGCCGCTGCCGGCGATGTAAAATGCTTTTGCCAGGACGGAAGGTATTTCCGTGGCGTCGGTGACCTGGTAGTTCCACTTGGTGATGGGAGTGGTGATATTGATCACGTCTGTCTCCTGGAAGGCGTCTGTGCCGAGCAGGTGAGCAAAGACCTGTCCGGTGATACAAACGAGCGGGGTGCTATCGATGAGGGCGTCAGCCAGGCCGGTGACGAGGTTGGTGGCGCCGGGGCCGCTGGTAGCGAATACAACACCTGTTCTGCCGGAGGCGCGGGCATAGCCCTGTGCGGCGTGTATGCCACCCTGTTCGTGCCGGACGAGGATATGTTTCAATTTATCCTGATAGTCGTAGAGCGCATCATAGATAGGCATGATAGCGCCACCCGGATAGCCGAATATGGTGTCTACGCCTTCTTCCAGGAAAGCTTCGAGGACGGCGGCGGAGCCGCTGATCTCGCGGGCAGCGGGCTTTTGGGCGGCGGCTTTGGCCTTTGGCTGTGTGGGGGCGGATGTTGTTGTGCTGTTGCTCATAAAATAATTTTTTAAAATTCCTGTTCCATTTCAAAGCGGACCACGCTGCCCGAAGGGCCATCATTAGCGGATTTTGCGCCGGGGGCAAATTTGGCCGGCATCCCGAGCGCAAAATCAGTTGTTCAACGCGGTCGGCGGACCGGAGTTAAAATTCGTCAGTAACGCATCCTTCGGCTGCGTTCTTCACTTGTTTTGCGTATTTATATAAGAGACCCTTGGTAGCCTTCAGCGGTGGCTGTTTCCAGGCCGCCTGTCTTTTGGCTAATTCTTCCGGGGATATCTTCAGAGTGATGGTGTTCTTTACTGCATCGAGCTCGATGGTATCATCGTCCTGTACGAGTGCGATGGCGCCGCCTTCGTGGGCTTCGGGTGTGATATGACCTACCACGAAACCGTGGGTGCCGCCACTGAACCGGCCATCCGTGATGAGGGCTACGCTTTTGCCCAGTCCGGCGCCGATGAGCGCGGAGGTGGGTTTCAGCATTTCGGGCATACCGGGGGCGCCCTTGGGTCCCACGTAGCGGATGACCACTACGTCGCCGGATCTTATCTTCCCCGTATTGATGCCATTGATCAGGTCATGTTCGCCATCGAATACACGCGCGGGTCCTTCAAACCTTTCGCCTTCCTTGCCGCTGATCTTGGCAACGCTGCCGCCGGAGGCGAGGTTACCGTAGAGGATCTGCAGGTGGCCGGTGGCTTTGATGGGTTTTTCCAGGGGATAGATGATATCCTGTTTTTTAAAATCGATGGCGGGGATGTCTTTCAGATTCTCAGCCAGTGTCTTGCCTGTGACCGTGAGGCAGTCGCCGTGGAGCAGTCCTTTTTCAAGGAGATATTTCATGACGGCCGGGATGCCTCCGTGGTCGTGAAGGTCCTGCATCAGGTATTTGCCGCTGGGCTTAAAGTCGGCCAGTACGGGTATCCTGTCGCTGATGGCCTGGAAATCGTCTTGTGTCAGCGGGACGTCCACGCTGCGGGCCATGGCGATGAGGTGAAGAACCGCGTTGGTGCTGCCTCCCAGTACCATGATGGTGGTGATGGCATTTTCAAAAGCCTTGCGGGTCATGATGTCGCGGGGCTTTATATCTTTTTCCAGCAGGAGGCGGATGGCGCCGCCGGCTGCGTGGCATTCTTTCTTTTTGTCTTCGCTGAGGGCGGGGTTGGAAGAGGAGTAGGGGAGGCTCATGCCGAGGGCTTCGATGGCGGCTGCCATCGTATTGGCCGTGTACATGCCGCCGCAGGCGCCTGCGCCGGGACAGGAGTTCATCACGATGCCTTTAAAGTCGGCATCGTCGAGCTTACCGGCAATCTTTTGTCCCAGCGCTTCGAAGGCGGAGACGATGTTGAGATCCTGTCCTTTGTAGTGACCCGGGGCGATGGTGCCGCCGTACACCATGATGGAGGGGCGGTTGAGCCTGCCCATGGCTATAATGGTGCCGGGCATGTTCTTATCGCAGCCGGGCAGGGCGATGAGCCCGTCGTAGTATTGTGCGCCGCAGACGGCTTCGATGGAGTCGGCGATGATATCGCGGCTGACGAGGGAATAGCGCATACCGTCTGTGCCATTGCTCATGCCGTCGCTGACGCCGATGGTATTGAAGATGAGTCCTACCAGGTCTTTGTCCCATACGCCTTCTTTTACCAGTTTGGCGAGGTCGTTGAGGTGCATGTTGCAGGTGTTGCCATCGTAGCCCATGCTGGCGATGCCTACCTGTGCCTTTTGGAGGTCTTCATCTGTCAATCCAATACCGTACAACATCGCTTGTGCGGCGGGTTGTGTAATGTCCTGTGTGAGTGTCTTGCTGTATTTATTCAGTTCCATTGCTGTGCTGCTGGTTATTTTATGCTGTTGCTAATTGAGTCTGTTTTGCTGTTTGATGCTGTTGTTCTGTGACCCTGTCCATATAGGCCTGTTGTATCCTGCGTCCCGTGGTGTCTTTCCAGGGGGTAGGGAATTTCGTGTTGTCGATAGAATCCCAGCCAATGACCTCTGCTGCGGTGCCGCAGAAGAAGGCGGCGTCGGCTGTTTTCAGCTGTTGGATGGTATACTGACCTTCTTCGACGGGTATGCCCAGTTCGGCGGCTATTTCCAGCACCGTAGCGCGGGTGATGCCTGGCAGGATATTGCCTGGGGCCGGGGTAAAGAGCTTTCCGTCCTTTTCAAAGAACATATTGGCGCCGGGGCCTTCGGCGATGAATCCATTCATGTCAGTGAGCAGGGCCTCGTCAAAGCCTTTGGCCTTGGCTTCCTGGCTGGCGAGGATGGAGTTGACGTAATGACCGGATGCTTTTGCCTCGATCTTAAAGCCTTTTGGATTGGGGCGTTGGAAGGAGGAGGTCATGACGCGTAATAGTTTTTCACCGAGGAAGGGAGCCATTTCCCAGACCTGGATGACGGTGTAGGATTCGGTGTTGGGGGAAAAGCTCATATTGGCGGGGCCGTAGACGACGGGCCGGATATAGGCGTCCTGGAGCTTGTTCTTTTCCAGGATGTCGTACGTGGCTTCGATGAGTTCGCTTGTGGTGTAGCGATAGGGCATATTCAATGCTTCGGCGGATCTGCGGAGGCGGTCGTAGTGTTCGACTTCCTTGAAGATCCTGGTGGCGCCGGCGGCGGTGCGATAGGAGCGGATGCCTTCGAATACGGCGTAGCCGTAGTGGAGGGACTGACCATAGAGGTCGGTTTTGGCTTCCGAAGCCTTCACGATGTTGCCGTCCAGCCAGAGAACGGTATTTTCATTGTAGTATGCCATATAATATCTTTTTATAGTTGTTGGTCCTAGTCGGACCAGACCATTGATTTTTCAAGGACGCTAATGTCGGCCCTTCGGGCTTTGCACCTGTGGTGCAAAACGGTTGGTCCTAGTCGGGGTCTAAAAAAAAGCGACCCGCCTTTGGGAGGCGGGTCGCTGGTATTTTGATTTGTATAGTTATTCTATTACCACCCTCCTCCCTGGATCGCAGGAATAATAATCACCACCACCACAAGCGCTGTGGCAGCTAGTCGAGTGATAACATTATTTAATCTGCGTTGGTCCATGAGGGATGTGTTCGTATCAAAGATACTCCCGCCAATCGAATAAACAAAGAACTTTTTGTGAGTTTTTGCGCGGAGCGCAAAAACTCTATATGATGGTTGACTTACGCAACTCTATATTTTCCTTATGGATATCGCCCGGGATCTTGCCGCCGACATAGTCGCTGATGAGCTCGCCGATGGTAGAGGTGAAATAAAAATTCACCGGGTCGATGTCCTTTGTTACGAAGCTGTTCTGCAATGTCCAGTTGGCGGCTTCGCGTATTTTTCCAGCTTCTTTATGCAACCCGAAATGATCCAGCAGCATGGCTGCGGAGAGGATGCTGCCCAGGGGGTTAGCGATGTCCTTACCGGCGGCCTGGGGATAGGAGCCGTGTATGGGTTCGAAGAGGGCGGCTCCCTTACCGATGGATGCCGAGGGAAGCAGACCGAGTGAGCCGCTGATGACGCTGGCCTCATCGCTGAGGATGTCGCCGAACATATTCTCGGTCAGGATGACGTCGAACTGTTTGGGGTTGAGAATGATCTGCATGGCGGCATTGTCCACGAAGAGGAAATCCAATTTGACATCGCTGTAGCTGCCGGCGAGCTCCTGGATGACTTTTCTCCACAGGCGGGAGGTTTCCAGTACGTTGGCCTTATCCACGAGGGTCAGCTTTTTTCTTCTTTGCTGAGCCTGGCGGAAGGCGAGGTGAGCGATGCGTTCGATCTCTTCACGGGTGTAGGTGCAATCGTCGAGGGCCTGGCTGCCGTCGGCGGAGGTTTCTTTTTTCCCAAAGTAGATACCGCCTGTCAGCTCACGGAAAATGATAAAATCCACGTCCTCGAGGATTTTGGCCTTGAGGGGGGATAAATGTTGTAAGGCCGGATAAGTGGTCACCGGCCTGATATTGGCAAACAATTGTAATGACTTCCTTAATTTGAGCAATCCCTGCTCGGGGCGAACTTTGGCGGTGGGGTCATTGTCGTACCTGGGATGACCGATGGCGCCGAAGAGGATGGCATCGCTGTTGAGGGCTGCTTCGATGGTCTCATCGGGCAGGGGGGTGCCTGTCTTGTCGATGGCGTCTGCACCCATCAGGCAGTATTTGTAAGTGAACTCATGTCCTCCTTGTTCGGCTACTGCGTCGAGCACTTTAATAGCCTGCCGGGTGACTTCGGGACCGATGCCGTCCCCTTCAATTACAACGATGTTCTTTTGCATACGATAGAGTTTGGTATAGGGTTAAAATGATCAGTGACTTCCAGAACGAACCACGGGTTCGTTGTCCGAAGGACAGAAATTAGACTCAAAGGATTCGATTTCGTTCCTGATGCTGAGCAGATAATCGATGTCGTCATAGCCATTCAGCAAGCAGGTCTTTTTATAATTATTGATATCAAATTTTTCTTTCCGGCCAGTGGGTTCCAATGTGATGGTCTGCTGGGGCAGATCGACAGTGATGACGGTGGATGGGTCTTTTTCAATGGCGGTGAAGATATCCTTAAGGAAGTCTTCGCTCACTGTGACAGGCAGCAGAAAATTATTCAGCGCATTGTTTTTAAAAATATCCGCGAAGAAGCTACTGATGACGACATCAAATCCTGCGTCCTTGATAGCCCATGCGGCATGTTCGCGGCTCGATCCGCATCCGAAGTTCTTTGCAGCCACCAGTATCCTGCCTGCCCAGGCAGGGTTATTGAGCACGAAATCTTTTTTCGGGCTGCCGTCGGTGTTATAACGCCAGTCGCGGAATAAATTTTCCCCGAACCCATCCCGGCTGGTGGCCTTCAGGAAGCGTGCGGGTATGATCTGATCCGTGTCCACGTTCTCCACGTTGAGCGGGACGGCGGTGGAGTGAACGGTATTTATAGATTTGTTGCTCATTTTATTATAAATATTCCCTCACGTCTGCGACTTCTCCTGTAATAGCCGCCAGGGCTGCGGTCAGCGGGCTGGCGAGCAGTGTACGGGCATTGGGGCCTTGTCTGCCTTCGAAGTTGCGGTTGGAGGTGGAGATACAATATTTTCCTGCGGGGATCTTGTCTTCATTCATTCCCAGGCAGGCTGAGCAACCGGGTTGGCGAAGATGGAATCCTGCTTCTTCGAATACTTTATCGAGACCTTCTTCTATTGCCTGTTTTTCTACCTGCTTGCTGCCGGGGACGATCCAGACCTCGGTGTCTTTTGATTTGTGGCGGCCTTTTACGAAGGAGGCTACCATGCGCAGATCTTCGATGCGGGAGTTGGTACAGCTTCCGATGAAGACATAGTCCACTTTTCTGCCTTTGATAGGGGCGCCTGCCTGCAGGCCCATATAGGCGAGGGATTTGAGAAAGCCTGGTTTTTCCTTTTCGGAGATCTCCGTCAGGGCGGGAATGTGTCCCGTAATACCAATGCCCATCCCTGGGTTGGTGCCGTAAGTGACCATGGGCTCGATATCGGCTGCGTCGATGTTGATCTCGATATCGAATCGGGCGTCCGGGTCGGAATAGAGCTCTGACCATTGGGCGACCTTTTTATCCCACTCCGCGCCTTTGGGGGCGAACTCGCGTCCTTTGATATACGCGAACGTGGTCTGGTCGGGTGCGATCATGCCACCGCGTGCGCCCATTTCGATGCTCATATTGCAGATGGTCATCCGGGCTTCCATGGAGAGGTTGCGGATGGCGGAGCCTGCATATTCAACGAAGTAGCCGGTGGCGCCGCTGGCAGTTGTCATCCCTATGATGTATAGAATAATATCCTTTGAAACGACGCCTTTGCCCAACTGGCCTTCTACATTGATGCGCATCAGTTTCGGCTTGCTCTGCAGCAGGCATTGGGTGGCCATTACCATTTCCACTTCGCTGGTACCGATGCCAAAAGCGATGGCGCCGAAGGCACCGTGGGTAGAGGTGTGGCTATCGCCGCATACGATGGTCATACCGGGCTGTGTGATGCCCAATTCGGGGCCAATCACGTGTACGATGCCCTGGTAGGGATGTCCGAGACCGTACAGCTCAACTCCATACCGGGCGCAGTTGGCAATCAACTGCTGTACCTGCAGTCTGGACAATTCGTCCTTGATGGGAAGGTGCTGGTCGATGGTGGGGACGTTGTGGTCCGCCGTGGCAACGATCTGCCGGGGGCGGAATACTTCCATGCCTCTTTTCTCCAGCCCTTTGAATGCCTGGGGGCTGGTGACTTCGTGAATGAAATGTTTGTCGATGTACAAGACGGAGGGGCCTCCCTCGATGGTTTTAACCACGTGGCTGTCCCAGATCTTTTCAAATAGTGTTTTTGCCATACTCACTCTTGTTGTGCCGGTGGACCGCAGGTCCACTCAGGCAGTAACGGCTGTCTTGTTATAAGCTTTTGCCAGCTCTTCAAGGTCAGCTTCAACTACCTCTTTTTTCGTGTCTGCTACTTTTAGGAACCTTTCGTATAATACGTCGATGTCGTTGCGATTAAATGTGTAGCCCAGCTTCTGGAAGCGGAAGGCGAGGGCGCTGCGGCCGCTGCGGGCTGTCAGTACGATCTTGGAGCCGTCGGCGCCCACTTCATCGGGGTTGATGATCTCGTAGGTGGAGGCGTCCTTGAGGAATCCGTCCTGGTGGATGCCGGAGGAGTGGGAGAAGGCGTTGGCCCCTACGATGGCCTTGTTGGGCTGTACGGGCATGCGCATGGTGTCCGAAACCAGGCGGCTCATGGGGTTGAGCTTTTCTGTTTTTATATTGGTATAGAATCCCAGGTGTTTGTGCTGTTTGATCACCATGACCACTTCTTCCAGGGAAGTGTTGCCGGCTCTTTCGCCGAGGCCGTTGATAGTACATTCTATCTGGCGGGCGCCGCCGCGGATGCCGGCGATGGAGTTGGCAGTAGCCAGGCCGAGGTCGTTGTGGCAATGGCAGGAGAGGACGGCCTTGTCGACATTCTTTACGTTGTTGATCAGGAAAGCTATCTTTTCACCGTATTGATCGGGAAGGCAGTAGCCTGTGGTATCGGGTATATTGACGACCGTGGCTCCGGCGGCGATGACGGCTTCGACTACACGGGCCAGGTATTCGTTATCGGTGCGGCCGGCGTCTTCCGCGAAGAACTCTACGTCATCCACGAGGTTGCGGGCCCATTTTACGGCCTGAACGGCGCGTTGAATGATCTCATCCCGGGTGGAGTTGAACTTGCTCTTTATGTGAAAGTCGGACGTGCCGATGCCGGTGTGGATACGGGGGCGTTTGGCGTGTTTGAGCGCCTGTGCGGCGCACTCTATATCCTTCTGAACGGCGCGGGTGAGGCCGCAGACGGTGGCTTCTTTAACGATCTTGGCGATCTCTTCCACGGAGTGAAAGTCACCGGGGCTGGAGATGGGGAAGCCCGCTTCGATGATATCGACGCCAAGGGCTTCCAGGTGCTGGGCCAGCTCGACCTTTTCAGCAGTATTGAGCTTACAGCCAGGCACCTGCTCGCCATCCCGGAGAGTGGTATCGAAAATGTAGATCTTTTTGTCGGACATAGAATTATTTATAGGTGTTAGATGTTTAATGTCTGTCCTCACGGACAACGAACCATTGGTTCGTTTCGGGAACGGATATTATCTTTGTATGCCTATTCCGGAAAAATAAATTTAGCTTTCTTTATTTTGGGCTTAAAATCATAATTAATATGATTTTACACCTTTTAATGGGGGCTTTTTCTTCCAAAACCCGCTGCTGTAAAGGATTTTAAAGTTTTAAATTACGATGCCCAACCGAAGTTCAGATGCCCTGTTCCAACTGGTAAAATCTCTGGAAAAGTCGGAGAAACGCAACTTTAAGCTCTATATCAAGCGAAATTCAGCCAGCGAGGATCTGCAAAGCATACAACTCTTTGACGCTCTGGATAAAATGGAGGAGTATGACGAGGCGCAATTGTTAAAGAAAAGCAAAAGCCTCAAGAAACAACAGCTGTCCAACGCAAAGGCTCATTTGTATCGGGAGATACTCACCAGCCTGCGGCTCATCCGGCAGGAAGCAAATATCGACATCCTGCTGCACGAGCAGCTGGATCATGCAAGAATACTTTACAATAAGGGGTTATATCTTCAGAGTCTCAAGGTGTTAGATAAGATAAAGGAGAATGCGAAGGCCCATAATCAAACCACTTTCCTTTTGCAAATACTTTTCTTTGAAAAGACCATCGAGGCGCTGCATATAACACGAAGTATGCAGGATAGGGCAGACAGGCTGACGTCGGAGGTAGATGAAGTGAATGCACATCTGCAATTGATGAGCAAGCTCTCCAACCTGGCGCTTAAGCTATACAGCTGGTATATCCGCAATGGGGTAGCCCGCAACGAGAAGGACGAGATCGCGGTGCAGGAGTTCTTCGAGAAGAACCTTCCGGCCGACCTTAGCGAGTGCTCCGGTTTTTACGAGAAGCTGTATCAATATCAAAGCTTCTGCTGGTATGCTTTTATCCGGCAGGATTTTCTTATGTATTATCGCTATACGCAGCGGTGGGTGGATCTTTTCGAGAAGGAGCCATATATGCTGGCTATCGAGACGTCGCATTATATCAAGGGGATGCATAACCTTCTAGGGGCACATTTTGACCTTATGAATTATCCCAGGTTCACGGAGACGTTGCGGCAGTTCGAGGAGTTCTCTCAATCTCCCATTGTGACGGGGAATATAAACAACCGGATACAGACCTTTGTGTACCTGTATATATCCAAGCTGAACAAGCATTTCCTGGACGGGACTTTTACGGAGGGGCTGGAGCTGGTGCCGTACATAGAGGAGAAGCTGGGGGAGTACTGGATCTATCTGGATCGGCACAGGATTCTGGTTTTTTATTACAAGATAGCGTGTCTGTATTTTGGGAGCGGGGATTATGAGCGGACGATAGACTATCTGAACAAGATCATTAATTGGAAGGTGGACCTGCGGACGGATCTTCAGTGTTATTCAAGGCTGCTGCATCTGATCGCGCATTATGAGCTGGGGAATTACCAATTGCTGGAGTACCTGACCAAATCGGTGTACCGATTTATGGCGAAAATGGAGAATTTGAGCCTGGTGGAAGAGGAAATATTTAGATTCCTTCGGAAGTCCTTCAATCTTTCACCGGACAGGATACGTCCTGAATTGGAGAAGCTGTTGGAGAAGTTGAAGAAATATGAGAAGAACAGGTTCGAGACCAGGGCTTTTGTGTATCTGGACATTATTTCCTGGCTGGAGAGCAAGATGGAGAATGTGCCGGTGCAGGATGTGATCAGGGAAAAATACCTGAAAGGAGGCAGGCGGGCTATAATGCCATGATCAACTTATATTCCTTTATAAAAGACAGCAGTCTAACTCCTAAAATAGAAGTCAGCGAATTGCTGTTTGCCGAATACACCTGTATGACGGAGGAGACGAAACTTGGGTTCTGGTCGGACAGGAATTATTTCGCCTTTATAGCATCGGGTAAGAAGGCATGGCGGACGGTGTACCATACGTATGAGGTGAACGATGGGGATATCCTCTTTATTAAAAAAGGCGCGAATCTATCTCATCAATTCTTCGAGGAGGAGTTCTGCGCCATATTCATGTTTATCCCGGACGATTTCATCCGGGCATTCTTATTGAAACATGAAGAATTGACCAATGCGCCGGAGCAGGATATTTCCGAGCAGGATGCGGTCCTACGGGTGGAGCCGGATGTATTGCTGAAGAGCTACTACCAATCCATCCAGAGTTATTTGTCCCTGTCCGAGAAACCGCATGAAGAGCTGCTGCTGCTGAAATTCGAAGAGCTGCTCTTAAGCCTGTTCCACCATGAAAAGCACCGGGAGCTGACGGACTATTTCCTATCGCTGACCCGGGATGGGGAATTCCATATGGGAAGGATAATGGAAGCCAATTTCGCCTATAATCTCCAATTGAAGGATTATGCCCGGCTGTGTCATATGAGCCTGACCACCTTTAAAAAAGCTTTCGGGCAGCATTATGGGACCACTCCTGCAGCCTGGCTTAAATCGAGGAGGCTTGAGCATGCTCATCGGAAATTGCTGGGCACGGACCTGCCTGTACACGATATTTCTTTGGAATGTGGATTTGAGGATACTTCTCATTTTATCAGGGTATTCAAGTCCAAATACGGGCTCACGCCATTACAATACCGCCAGCAGCATTCCGGGACGCCCGTGGCCGGAATTTAGACCGCAGAGTCGATTTTTGCGGCTGTTCAGTCGACAGGTGGGGCATCCTCTGCTTCTACCTTTGCTGTTTACCGGAACGGATCCCCGGTTCCGTTCTCCGGACATTCTTAATCAATAAATCAGCTGAAATGAAAAACGCGGAAGCGGTATTGTCGGTGAAATTCCAGTCCTCTTTTAGTGCGGAGGAGCTGATGACCATCTGTTCCGAGGACCTGGAAGCTTTCAGGGAGGTGCCCGGTCTTATTCAGAAATACTACCTGAGCGAAGTCTCCACAGGCGCCATTAGTGGGATCTATATATTTGAGGATCAAGCTGCAAGAAAGGAATTTTTGAATTCTGAGCTTGCCAGTTATATACCGGTGAGATATGGTGTGTTGCCTGAGTCGCTGCGGGTGGAGCAGTATGATATGTCTATTGTATTGAACGATGAATTTATAAGCATATGATAAAAGATCTAAACGAGCCAAAAACCCTGAACAATGTTTCCAGGGCTATTCTGACGCGGCATTTGAACGCGTTTATGGAGCATGACCTGAAGACGTTGATGTCCGACTATACGGAGGAGTCCGTCATGGTGACCCCGCAGGGGACCTATTCAGGCCCAAAGGAGATTGAGGGTTTTTTTACGGACCTGATAGTATATTTTCCCAAGCTGCAGACCTCTTTTGAGCTGGACAAAACGGTAGTCGTGGACGAATTGATACTGATCGTCTGGCATGCCAGGACGCCACGCCTTGTCGTGCCGTTTGCGACCGACACTTTTATAATGAAGGAAGGTAAGATACTCCGTCAGACATTTGCCGGAGAGCTGAACTTTGTGAGCTGAACCTTTTGAGCTAAGCAGGTGTTTTTTAGTGGCTGGCCCGGTGGTTGACCGGGGGACCAAAAAGGGGGGCGAAGGGCGAACCAAAAGAGAGCTGTAAAAGATTTTGGGTTAATGTTATTTCTAATTAAATTCGTACCTTTGCCCTCCTTAATTTGGGCTCAGTGGGTAGCTCGATCCTGAGCGTTGAGCCTAACTTATTGGTTATCAGTATAAAAAACCGCATATTGCAATATGGCTATTAAAAAAGAAAATCGTCCCAGAGCCACTTTCTCAAAAATCACCATCGGATTAGCTTCTCCCGACAGTATCCTGGAAAGGTCCTACGGGGAGGTCCTCAAGCCGGAAACCATCAACTACCGCACGTACAAGCCTGAAAGGGATGGGCTGTTCTGCGAGCGTATATTCGGTCCTGTGAAGGATTACGAGTGCGCCTGCGGCAAGTATAAGAGGATCCGGTATAAGGGCATTGTCTGCGACCGTTGTGGTGTGGAGGTGACGGAGAAGAAGGTGCGCCGGGAACGCATGGGCCACATCAAGCTGGTGGTGCCTGTAGTTCATATTTGGTACTTCAAGTCCCTGCCTAACAAGATCGGTTATTTATTGGGCATGAGCTCGAAGAAATTGGAAAGTATCGTTTATTATGAAAGATATGTCGTGATCCAGCCTGGTATCCGTACGGATAAGGGGCAGAATTACGGCGACCTGCTCACGGAAGAAGAATATTTAGAGATACTGGACACCCTGCCAAAGGACAATCAGTATCTGCCGGATGAAGATCCCGCGAAGTTCATTGCCAAGATGGGAGCGGAGGCAGTACATGATCTGCTGGAAAGGATCGAGCTGGATCAGCTGTCCTTTGATCTGCGGAATGCTGCCGCCAATGAGACTTCCCAGCAGCGCAAGGCGGATGCCTTGAAGCGTCTGAGCGTGGTAGAAGCGTTCCGGGATGCCAATTCCAGGATCACGAACCGTCCCGAGTGGATGGTAATGCAATATATTCCGGTGATACCTCCGGAACTGCGTCCCCTGGTACCGCTGGATGGCGGACGTTTTGCGTCTTCCGACCTGAATGATCTTTACCGCAGGGTGATCATCCGTAACAACCGTCTGAAGCGATTGTTGGAGATCAAGGCTCCTGAGGTGATCTTACGTAACGAAAAGCGTATGCTGCAGGAGGCGATCGACTCTCTGTTCGACAACAGCCGTAAGTCCAATGCCGTAAAGGCGGAGGGTGGACGTGCGTTGAAGTCCCTCAGCGACGTATTGAAGGGCAAGCAAGGCCGGTTCCGTCAGAACCTGTTGGGTAAACGCGTGGACTACTCCGGCAGAAGCGTTATCGTTGTAGGGCCTGAGCTGAAGCTGCACGAGTGCGGTCTTCCGAAGGACATGGCTGCCGAGCTGTTCAAACCCTTTATCATCCGCAAGCTGATCGAGAGGGGTATCGTAAAGACGGTGAAGAGCGCCAGGAAGCTGGTAGACAAGAAAGAAGCCATTGTTTGGGATATCCTCGAAAATATATTGAAAGGGCATCCGGTGATGCTGAACCGTGCTCCAACGCTGCACAGGTTGTCTATCCAGGCCTTCCAGCCCAAGCTGATCGAAGGTAAGGCTATTCAGCTGCACCCGCTGGTGTGTACGGCCTTCAACGCCGACTTTGACGGTGACCAGATGGCGGTTCACGTACCGCTGAGCAGCGCGGCCATCCTGGAAGCGCAGCTGCTGATGCTGTCTTCTCACAACATTCTCAACCCGCAGAATGGTACGCCTATCACGCTGCCCAGCCAGGACATGGTGTTGGGTCTTTACTATATCACCAAGGGCCGGAAGTCTACAGACAAGGAGAAGGTGAAAGGTGAAGCCAAGATTTTCTACAGTGCCGAAGAAGTAATTATAGCTTATAACGAGCAACGTGTAGACCTGCACGCTTATATAAAGGTCAAGACACAGGTAAGAGGCAATAATGACCAGCTGGAGAACAAGCTGCTCGAGACTACGGTGGGAAGGGTACTGTTCAACCAGTTCGTTCCTACGGAAGTAGGTTTTGTGAATGCCCTGCTGACGAAGAAATCCCTCCGGGAGATCATCGGTAATATCATCAAATGGACGAATATCCCCAAGACGGTGAAGTTCCTGGATGATATCAAGCAACTTGGTTTCCGTATGGCCTTCCGTGGTGGATTGTCCTTTAATATCAATGACCTGATCATTCCCGATACGAAGGAAGAATTGCTGGAGAATGCCAAGGGTGAGGTGAATGAGGTGTGGGACAACTACAATATGGGTCTGATCACGAACAACGAACGTTACAACCAGATCGTCGACATCTGGAGCCGTGTGGATACCCGCATCAC
>MKTZ01000014.1 GCA_001898505.1 Sphingobacteriales bacterium 50-39 | reverse complement strand
CACGGTCCCAGGTGCCATGCCCCAGGTCGGGATATAGCGTATACTTATATTGTGCGCCGGCAGCGATCATGGCCTGGTTCACAATACCTGCATCGTTTGGGTCTGGCCAGGAGTCCAGGCCACCCTGGAAGTCCCATATAGCCAGGAACTTGGTCTTGGGTATGTTGGTAGAGCTGGCATTACCCTGGAAGTTCGCAGAAAAGATCGGCGTTCCGCAAAACGCCTGCGGATACATCTGCAAGCTCTGCCAGCAGGCAGCGCCCCCGGCCGACAATCCGTTGGAAAGAATATGGAAGGGGTCCAGCTTGTTGTTGCTGATCATGTAATCCGTGATCTGTTTGACGTATGTGATCTGAGAAGGGTCCCAGGCGCCGTTCGCGTTCTGCGGTATCAGGATATAACCATCCCATACGCCACTATTGACTTTGGCCTGGAATACATTCTGGCCGCCATGCGCCAGGGATATCTCGTTGTCCGTAGTGACACCAAGCTCACCTGCGCCATGGTAGAATACCAATACAGGGTACTTCTTCCCGTCATTGGCCGTAGGGTTGTAGCTCTTGGGGAAGATCAGGCGGAATTGCATCCCATTATAGATGTATGCTTTCCACTGGTTAGTGTTCCAGCTCATGCGGACGGTCCTTATCCACTTGCCGATGGTATTGGCAGCCGGTTGGTTAGGGTTGTTGGGTGTCCCCTTCGTAGCGCTGGAACTGTAAGTGTACACGGAGTCACTAGGATCCATGATGCTCTGACCACTAACCTGCCGTACATGGGTCAGGGCAATAACTAGCGTAAGAGCCGGAATGGCTTTTGCAATAAATTTCATTTTCAGGTCTTGTTAGGAGTGAGTAGCGAGGCGGCATAAAGCCACCACGCATAATAGCTTGAATGGTCGTTGACGTAAGATAGGACGATTCGAAATTAAAAGGTCAAATAGGTAAAGGAGTAAAGATGGAGATTGGAGGGGAGCAATTCAAGGAAGATGGATGCAATCGCTAAACAGTGGGATCACCCGCAATTTAGCACTTTTTGCCGCTGGTATAAATTTTTTGGCCCAAAAAACGGGGAATAAGGACATTTTCTTCAATTCTTCTACCCACTCCCCTGGAGAGCACATCCCGCGCATACGCATCATACAGAGCGGCATCCGCGCCCAATATCGAGAGGTCCGCATCCGTAAAATAGTTCGTATCCGGATCTAATCCGCAAAGCATCGGTTAAAATCCGCAAACCCCTATCCCCCCCAATAGCCTATATTGATTAAATGAATTTCACCAGACTGATCATGGCCCCCCCTCCTCCCATAAATTTCACGTCTCCCTCCGCTGCACAGAGTTCGATGCCCCCACCCTCGACCATAAAATGCCGGCCTGGATGCCGAGCCAGCGAGGATACTTGGTCCGAAGGGCCCTTCGGCGGTAATCCCGACTCTTCCATTTCCTATTACCAAAAAAGCCCTGCCATAGGGCTGCTCCTGGATCTGGCCATCCGCCATCACACGGCCAATAAAAAATCCCTGGACGACGTCATGCGAACGCAGGTTGATCCGTTGCAGACATTTATCAGAAAAGACTGGTTGAAGGAATGACGCCCGTAGAGAGCGACAAATTCCCTATATTTACCGCTCTTAGCATTCCTAACCCTAACCGCATGCAAGCTACTATCCTCGACCACATCACCGAACTCGCAGAGCAAAAGCAATACCAGCAGATCATCGATCTGTTGCCCGACAACATCCTTACTCAACACAACGATCCCGAACTCTGGCGCCATCGGTCCGATGCCTGGTATTTCCTGGGCGATTATGACAAGGCATTGAAAGACCTGAACAACGTCCTGGCGATGGCCCCTGATGACGCATGGAGCCTTTACGGCCGGGGAGCAATCTGGCTTGAAGAAAAAGATTACCATAAAGCCATCGAAGATCTTTCGAAATTCCTCCAGCTGGAACCATATGAAGACATCGGCTATAGTAAAAGAGGGGACGCATGGCATGCTTTGAAGGAATATGACAAGGCCATAAAGGACTATACCATGGCCATCGGCATCGACCCTACTGTGGAATACTATTGGTTCGACAGAGGCAAGACCATCCATGACAAGCTGGAAGAAGAGCCCGGCCTGCCGGAAAAAGAAATTGAGCTGGCGGTAAAGGATTACGGCGAATCCATCCGGCTCGAGCCCTACCGCCAGGAATCGTATTGCTATCGTGGTATCTTACTGGCCGTATTGGAAAGGAATGAAGAGGCATTAAAAGATCTTGAAAAAGCGCTCACGCTAGACCCGACAGACGATCTGGCAAGGGAAAGCCTGCAATACGTCAAAAAAAAGCTAACGAAAGAGGACGCTCCCACCGCAGTCCTGTTGAGCGAAAAGGATATGCAAACCATACGTGAAATGGCTGCCACTTTCCTGGACAAACTGCGAAAACAGCTGGACGCCAAGTTCAAAAACGTCAAAGAAGGCTACCAGCATGGATTCGAGATAACATCTTATGATGAGAAGACCGGGCGCCCCCTGGTCGCTGGCATACAAGGATGGCTGCCCGAGATCATGCCCGGCCTGGCCCAGTGGGAAGAGACGACAGACACGGACGGAAAGAAGATACTGGAAGTTTGCACACCGGATGGGCAGGAGTTCTGGCCCTCATTGGCAGGTATCCCAATAACAGACGACCTATGGCTGGCCATTGTAGGCTACAAACAATACCTCATCGGGGAGAGCCCGCTGAATCGCAATGTAAGAAGGTTCCCTATGGTCAACCTCCTGCTGATGCGTATCATTGGGGACATCCGTAAAGGTCACCTGGACAACGAGCTGATCTTTGGCGAGTCCGGCAATTAGATATGTTTCAGCACTTCCGCCCCGATGGCTTCCGTGCCAAGTATCTTTTCAGCGGGCGTAGTCGCATCCGCAATATCCCGTGTCCTCCAACCGGCCTTCAGCACCTTGTCCACGGCATTGATGACAGCCTCGGACTCAGCCTTCATGCCAAAGGAAATATCCAGCAGCAGCGCCGCCGACAATATGGAAGCCAGGGGATTGGCTACTCCCTTGCCCGTAATATCATGCGCGGAGCCGTGGATGGGCTCATACACACCCGTACCGTCACCGACACTGGCGGAGGCCAGCATCCCCATGGAGCCCGCAATCTGCGAAGCCTCATCGGTAAGGATGTCGCCAAAAAGGTTGGCGGTAACTACAACATCAAATTTACGAGGATCTTTTATCAGCAGCATAGCCGTAGCATCTACGAACTGGTGCTCGACCTCCACGTCCGGATAGTCTTTTGCTACTTTCTGCACCACCTCCCTCCAAAGCCGGGACGTCTCGATGACATTGGCCTTGTCCACGGAGCATAGTTTCTTGCGACGAGTGCGGGCAGCCTCAAAGGCTTTGCGGGCTATGCGTTCTACTTCGTATCTGCTGTATTCCGCAATATCATACGCGGTATCCCCATTGTTCTTACGTCCCTTCTCCCCAAAATAAATATCGCCTGTCAACTCGCGGAAAAAAAGGATATCGGCGCCCTTCAATATTTCAGGCTTTATGCTGCTGGCGCCCAGCAGTTCATCGAATAGTTTGATGGGGCGAAGATTGGCATACAGCCCAAGCTCCTTGCGCATCTTCAGCAATCCCTGCTCGGGGCGCACCTTGGCGGAAGGGTCGTTATCGTACTTCGGATGACCAACGGCGCCAAACAGCACCGCATCGGACTTACGCATTTTCTCCAGGCTCTCGTCAGGCAGGGGTACGCCCGTGGCTTCGATGGCAACATGCCCGATCAACGCTTCGTCATAGGTGAAGTTGTGCCCGAATTTTGCCGCAATCTTGTCTAAAACCTTTTTACCGACTGCCGTTACTTCCTGTCCGATGCCGTCGCCCGGAACGATGAGGATATGCTTGTTTGCCATTCGAAATGTATTTGTCTTAAATTAAGTTCAACATTTTTTGTGTCGCCTTGATGGCAGATACCGTCTGGTCGCTGTCAAGGCCCCTTGTTTTAAATTCCCTGTTATTGGCATTCCAGGTGATCACGGTCTCGCACAAAGCGTCGCTCTTACCACCCGGCGGGATACGTACCATATAATCCGTCAGCGCCGGCAGTTCCTGCTTTTGCTTCTTGTACACCTTCTTCAGGGCATTCATAAAAGCATCGTACTGTCCGTCCCCCTGTGCATGCTCTTCGAACACCTCTCCGTTAATGGATATTTTCACGGTCACGGATGGACGAAGGCTCTTCGAATGCGTGAGCACATAGTTATCTATCCGCACCTTCTCTTGTATTGCCTTGCTGTCCAGGATGTCGGAAATGATATAGGGCAGGTCGGCTTGCGTCACTACTTCCTTCCGATCGCCTAATTCTATGATCCGCTGGGTCACCAGTTTCAAGTCCGGATCGGACAGCTGGATGCCCAGCTGCGCCAGGTTGTTCTCGATATTGGCCTTCCCGCTGGTCTTGCCCAGCGCATATTTCCGCTGACGGCCAAAACGTTCGGGCATGAGATCGCTGAAATAGAGCTTATTCTTTTTATCCCCGTCGGCATGTATACCTGCCGTCTGTGTAAACACATTCTCTCCCACCACGGGCTTATTGGCCGGGATACGGATGCCAGAGAACGTCTCCACCAGTTTGCTCACGCGGTAAAGAGAGGCCTCATTCACATTCGTCCGCACAGAAGGCAGAAAATCATTCAATACTGCGACTGCACTTGCCAGCGGCGCATTACCAGCCCGTTCGCCCATGCCGTTGACGGTAAGATGGATACCGTGCGCGCCCGCCTTTACCCCTTCCAGGACGTTGGCCGTACCGAGGTCGTAATCATTATGTGCGTGGAAGTCGAAATGCAATTTCGGATAGCGTTGAACAATAGCAGCAATATATTCTGCGACCTCCGATGGGGTGAGTACCCCTAACGTGTCGGGCAGCATGATCCGCCGGATGGGCTGATGCTGCAAAAAATCCAAATATTGGAAGACATAGTCCCGCGAATGCCGCATACCATTGCTCCAGTCCTCGAGGTACACATTGCATTCCAGTCCTTTCTTCTTTCCCAGCGCAATGACGGCCGCCACTTCCTCGAAGTGCTGCTCGGGCTTCTTTTTCAGCTGGTGTGTCAAATGGTTCAATGAACCCTTGGTCAACAGGTTCATGACCCTGGCGCCCGCCTCCTGCATCCATTTGATGGAAACATCCCCGTCGACAAATGTGAGCACCTCGATCCTGTTCAGTATCCCATTGGCCTTTGCCCATTTGGTGATCGCCTTTACGGCCGCCAGCTCTCCTTCCGACACGCGGGCCGATGCGATCTCGATCCTGTCTACATTCAGCTCGGTCAGTAAAAGCTGCGCTATCGTCAGTTTCTCCGAAGGCGAAAAAGAAACGCCACTGGTCTGCTCACCATCCCGAAGGGTGGTATCCATAATTTCAATATGGCGAGGGGCTGCTGGAGACATGTTGTTATAGGTAGATTAGTAGATGCTCTTCTCCGCATAGACACGGATATCCTCTTTCATGGCCTGCAAATAGTCGATATCGTCATAGCCATTCATCAGGTTGTGCTTTTTATAGCTGTTGATCTCGAACTTTTCGCTCTCGCCTGTGGCAAGGATCGTAATGGTCTGATCAGGAAGGTTCACCTCCAGCTCCGTTTTGGGATCGGACTCGATGGCGCGAAAGATCTTATCTAAAAATGCAGGGCTTACCTGTACAGGAAGGATACCGATGTTGAGGGAGTTGTTCTTAAAGATGTCGGCAAAAAAGCTGGATACCACACAGCGGAATCCATAGTCATAAATGGCCCATGCGGCGTGCTCACGGCTGCTGCCGCTGCCAAAGTTCTTACCGCCTACCAGTATCTCACCGGAATAGATGGGGTTGTTCAGCACGAAGTCTTTTTTGGGCGTATTGTCCGAATTGTAACGCCAGTCGCGGAAAAGATTATCGCCAAATCCTTTGCGCTCTGTTGCTTTTAAGAACCGGGCGGGGATGATCTGGTCGGTGTCCACATTCTCGATGGGCATGGGGACCGCGGAACTCTTTAGTACAGTGAATTTATCGTAAGCCATAATAATTTACTTTGATTGGAAATATAATGTCTGACCTTCGGCCGGTTCCCGCTCTACAACAGCTCTCTCGGGTCGGTGATCACACCCGTGACGGCCGCGGCTGCGGCTACCAGCGGACTCGCCAGCAGGGTCCTTGCGCCAGGTCCCTGTCTTCCTTCGAAGTTGCGGTTGCTGGTGCTGACAGCATACTTGCCGGCAGGGATCTTGTCGTCATTCATGGCCAGACAAGCGGAACATCCGGGCTGCCGCAGCTGGAATCCCGCGGCAGTCAATATATCCAGTATCCCTTCATCCTTGATCTGCTGCTCCACGATATGACTTCCGGGTACGATCCATGCGGTGACATGATCGGCCTTCTTGCGATCTTTTACGATAGAGGCAAAGGCGCGGAAATCTTCAATACGTCCATTGGTACAGCTGCCGATGAATACATAGTCCACCTTTTTGCCCAGCATAGCGTCGTCTTCGTGGAAGCCCATATAGTCCAACGCCTTCTCATACGTGGCCTTGCTTCCACCGGCCTGTTGCGCCAGCGGTATATGCTTGGTAATACCGATGCCCATACCGGGGTTGGTCCCATAGGTGATCATAGGCTCGATTTCTGCTGCATTGTAATGGTTCTCTACGTCGAATTTGGCGCCGGCGTCCGTTTTCAATGTCTTCCAATAGGCCAGAGCCTTGTCCCAGGCAGCGCCGGTAGGAGCTTTGTCCTTGCCCTTTATATAGTTGAAGGTCGTCTCGTCGGGAGCGATCATACCACCACGGGCGCCCATCTCGATGCTCATGTTACAGACGGTCATACGGCCCTCCATGGACATATTCTCGAATACCTCGCCGGCAAATTCTACAAAGTAGCCGGTAGCGCCGGCTGCGGTCAGCCGGGAAATGATATACAGGACAACATCTTTAGGTGTCACCCCTTTGCCCAGTTTGCCATCCACCCTGATAAGCATTTTCTTGGGCTTGGGCTGCATGATACACTGGGAGGACAACACCATTTCCACTTCGGAGGTGCCGATACCAAAGGCGATACACCCAAATGCCCCGTGGGTGGAGGTATGGGAGTCCCCACAGACGATGGTCATACCCGGCAGGGTGATGCCATTCTCGGGGCCCACGACGTGCACGATACCGTTCTTGGGATTGCCCAGCCCCCAGTGGGAGATGCCATATTTCCCGGCATTTTGTTCCAGCGCACGCAACTGATTGGCAGACAAGGGGTCCTGCACGGGCAAGTGCTGGTTGATGGTAGGGGTATTATGATCTGCCGTGGCAAATGTCTTTTGGGGGAACATCACTTTCAGACCCCGGGTTTCCAGACCGAGAAAAGCCACTGGGCTGGTTACTTCATGGATGAAATGACGATCGATAAACAATACATCAGGCCCATCCGCGATCTTCCTGACAACATGGGAATCCCATACTTTGTCAAATAACGTAGCAGGTGAAGAACTCATTTTTCCAGAATTTAAAGAAGCTGCAAATTTCTTAAAAAATCTCCATATAGTAAGGTTTCTTTATGGATTTTTTCTAAGCACGATCTGGCTTATATTTAGGAGGCCATATGAGGATATATTTAAAAAGGAAGGAGATGGTCTATATTGTATTGCTCCTTGCGGGGTCTGGCCTCTGGCTGTATGTCAACCATCTTTTTAATGCCGCGTATAAAAAGGACGACCATGTCTTCAAATCCAGCGCCCTCAAAGGTAAGATAGTCCGTCTGGGTTCTGCCAAAAGAGACATAGTAAAATTAGACAACTCTAATGTAGAATACAGGTTCAACTCCGAAATGTCATGGTTCAACCACTACAATACGTTTTCCAATGTAGCCGATATAGGTGACAGCGTCAACAAAGACGCCTTTGCCGACACGATATATTTGAAGAAAAAGAATACAGGGCAGATAATTAAATTCACTTTTTATTAAGATCAATAGATCATTTCCAAAATATTATAAAGGCCCGGCTGATGTTGTAGACGCCATATACAATTACCCCGCCGCAGATCAGATAAATATGCCCCCCGTCAGTGGTTTCAAAACCTATTATCGTCATTACGATTCCCGCTAATGTCACAAAGAGCCCTCCAAACAGATGCTGGTAGAACTGCTTCCTGTCATCCCTGTCATTCCTGACATTCTCCAAGATCGTTTCCGCATAATACTTCTCGACACCTTTTTGCTGTAGGTAGGCGATGATAAAATCATCTTCCTTGTTCTCCTTTAACAGATTGGCAGCTTCGGCATGGAGATATTTAATGTCATCGTTGGCCCTGCTCATACCGCCAAAATAATAAACATTTCCCTGCATTTCAAGTCACCTACTCCATCTTCAGGCTCTTCACGGGATTCACCACGGCCGCCCGGATCGCCTGCGAGCTCACGGTCACCACGGCTATCACCACGGACAACAACCCCGCCAGGGCAAACATCCACCACTGAATGGTCGTCCGGTAGGCAAACCCGTCCAGCCACCTGGCCATCGCCCACCAGGCAATGGGTATGGCAATGACAAACGCCACCAGCACGAGCCGTCCAAAATCCCTCGACAACAATTGCACGATGCTCCCCACACTGGCCCCCAACACCTTCCGGATGCCTATCTCCTTGCTCCGCTGCTCGGCATTGAACGCAGCCAGCCCGAACAGCCCCAATCCGGATATGACAACGGCCATCAGGGTGAACAGGTCGATGATATAGGACATGGAAATTTCGGTCTGGTATTGCTGTTGCACCATCTCATCCAAAAAAGAATAGGTAAAAGGAACGCCCGGCACATCCTTATGCCAGAGTGCCTCTATCTTCCCCAAAAGCTCCTTGTAATTGGCTGTATTGGTATTGACGGTGATGTTCGGCCAGGGATCGTCATGCGGTCCCCGCTTCCATAATACAAAACCGCTGATCTGCTTATGCAAGGTGCCATAGTTGAAGTCCTTCATGACACCCACGATCTCGGCGCTGCGATGCTGTTTGTCGTACAGCACAGTACCCACGGCATGCATGGGATCGAGTCCCAACGTCCGGGCATAAGACTCATTGATCAATACCTTGGATGAGTCCGTGGTCCAAAAATCCCGTCCCCTGATGACGCGTATCCCATTGGCACGCACAAAGAACTGATCGGTGATGATATATTCCACCCCCTTTGAATCCGACTCCCTCTGCCCGTCCAGGAAAAATCCATTGCTGAAATAATACGGCCGGCTGAGATATTGACTGGCATTGCTGACGACCTTCACCTCGGGCAGCATCCGCAGGTCGCTCATAAAACCCGGCAGCCTCCCAACCGCCTCCGGTGAATACATCGAGAACACCAGCTTCTGCTCCTTGTCAAAACCCAGATCTTTGTTCTTGATATAATTCAGCTGACTGTAGATGACCACGATCCCGGAAATAAGCACGATGGACAAAACAAATTGGAATACGACCAGTCCGCGACGTATACCCGATGCAGATATATGACTGGCAAAATTTCCCTTGATCACCCGGATGGCCCGGAACGCCGACAGATAAAAAGCGGGATAGCTTCCGGCCAATACCCCCGTGAAAAGGACCAGCCCCGCGAGCAGCAGCATCGCCCTCCCATCGAGCGCAGACAAGGTAATGGCAGTATGCGTGATCTCATTCAGCACGGGCAGCGCCGCAATCAACAATGGTATAGCAAGCGCCGCACTGATCAAAGTGATAAAAAGAGATTCCCCAAGGAACTGTCTCACCAGATCGCCTCGCATGGCCCCTATCACCTTACGCACCCCTACCTCCTTGGCTCTTCGAGAAGCCCGCGCGGTAGACAGGTTCATAAAATTGATACAGGCTATCACCTGTATCAGGACGGCCACCAGCACCAGGATATTCAGGAATGAAGGGTCTACCGGCTTGTCGAACGCTATCCCCAAATATCCGGGAGTAGTATGGATCGCCGTTATAGGCTGCAGGTTCAGTTTCATGGTGAGTCCGGCATTCCGCAGATCGCTGCCGACATGCTGTTCCACAAAGGCAGGCAGTTTCTTTTCAAACGCGTGCGGGTCCACACCCGGCCGGAGCTTTATATAGGAAGATATATACGTATTGCGCGTCCAGCTGTTCTCATGCATCATATAGCTCCCTGAATTGCCGCTGTTCATCGTAACGAAGATGGTGGCATGCAGATGCGATCTCCCCAGGGACTCATCCACCACGGCCCGGACAGTAAGGCTTATTTTCCCGTCATCGGCATTGGTCATCGAAAAAGTCTTCCCTATAGGGTCTTCCTTCCCAAACAGCTTGTCAGAAATGGATCTGTCCAATACCACGGAGTATGGCTCCTTCAATACATCCACCGCACTGCCTCGCACGAAATGATACGAGAACACATCGAAGAAGGTGGAGTCTACGTATACCGCATCCTTCTCATACAAGGTCTTATCCTTATACTGCAACAGCTGCTGCTCGATGCCTGCAAAAGGCAGCACCCGGGCGAACTGTACCACCTCTCCAAAATCTTTTTTTATCATGGGCGCCGTAGAAGCAGCTGTAGTGGCAACATTTTCAGTCGTACCCTTCGACTTGATATTATACCGGACTGTCACACGGTAAAGATTTCTCCCATCCCTATGGTGTCTGTCATAACTATATTGATCCGACACATATAACAAAATATAGATACAACACACGGTACCCAGTGTCAGACCAAAGATGTTGATAAAGCTGAATGTTCTGTTCTTTAGCAGGAACCTCCAGGCAGTCGTCAGATAGCTTTTGATCATGGGAAAGTTTTATGGTACAGACAAAAGCACTAAAAAAGTGCCGGTTCCACAACCAGATGACTGCTAGCAAATTACATATCATACAACCTGTACGACTGTTCGCTTTCGATACTACTGGTGTCCGGCAGATGAATGCTCGCCTACGTACTTGATATTTACAGGGGTAATCTCTATATTGTATCCACAATGTCAGACATTTAGTCTACTTCCTAAACCATGCACCTTCAGCCGGCGAAGACCTATCTTATAAAATATAGCTTACTTCTGACCTTACTTCTATCCGGCATTGTCGTATCCGCACAGCTCACGGCACGATTTACCATGGACAAGACCGGCGGCTGCTCTCCGGTGATCATCAATTTTAAGAACCAAACCTTTGGCGCCTCGGCCAATGCTACATATAAATGGGATTTTGGCAACGGCAATACTTCCACGCTGACAGATGGCGGAGCGGTCTATACGGAAGAAAAGACTTATACGGTGACCCTGACGGTCCAGGACGGAGCCAATCAATCGAGCTATCAACAGCAGGTGACGGTGTATTCTCCACCCACGGTAGATTTTTCCGTATCCCCGGCCAAGACCTGTCTGGGCATGCCGGTCAACTTTACCCCCAGCGCCACTCCGGGCAGCGGCAATATATCTTATTATACATGGGACTTTGGCGATGGCTCGACGACCACGCAATATGCCGGAGGCTTGCAGCCTCATACCTATCCGGCAGTGACGACGGCGCCGGTCAGCCTCACGGTGACCAATAGCTACGGTTGTCATACTACCGTACACAAGGCGGATCTTGTCACCATAATCCAGGCCCTGACATCCAGCTTTACGGCGGATAAGAAGGTGCTTTGCCAGGTGTCGGACCCCATACAGTTCACCAACAGCAGCACGGGCCCGGGGACATTGGATTACAAATGGGATTTTGGCGACGGCACCAGTTCGACGGCCCTCAACCCCAATCATACGTTCAGCACGGCCGGATTCTATACGGCGAGCCTGACGGTACACAGCTCCGAAGGCTGTACCGTCACCAGCACCCAGTCCAATCCGATCAACGTAGCCAGCTACAAAACGGACTTCTCGGTCCCCTCTCCGATCTGCATTGGCTCCACTATTACATTTACCTCGACCAGCACCCCTGCCCCGGACTACAGCCAATGGTATGTCGACGGCAACCCATCCTATAGTTACGGAAGCCTTTACACCAATTTCTATTCGCTGGGAGACCACACCGTGGAGCTAAGGAACACATTCGGCACCTGTCCGGCGTCGAAGTCCAAAACAATATCCGTAAAGGACGTCCCCCACCCCTCCGGCTTCTCATCGACGATCGCCTCGCCCTGCGGCTCACCGGTAGCAGTCAATTTCAAAGACCCTACTCCGGGTGTTGTAAAATGGGAATGGGATTTCAATTATCAAAATTATTACAATCCCAATATCACGGGCACGACACAGAACCCCTCCTACACCTATACTGCCGATGGCTATTACAATGTCTGGGTCCGGGAAACGAATGCCGACGGCTGTTCTGCCACTACGGTTGGGTCGGTGAGTATCACAAGGCCCACGGTAAATATTTATTCCGACCCGGCGGTACTCTCGGTATGCTCTTCGCTGATGACGATCACCTTCCACTCCAACTCTTCGGAAGCACTGACGGCCACCAGCTGGAACTTTGGCGATGGCGGCACATCGACAGATCCAAACCCAACCCATGGATTCAAGAACTCGGGCTATTACAACGTGACATTGGGCTATACGACTGCCAGCGGTTGTAAGGGAACGGTCTCCCTTAGGGTTAACAGCCTGCCCCCACCCAATCCGGTAGCAGTATATACCACCCCGGGCAATCCGGCGGTATGCAATCAGCCGATCACGGTGACATTCACCACCTGGTCGTCCGAGCCCCTTACTTCCATCTCCTGGACATTCGGGGATGCAGGCAGCACCGCCTCCACCGACCCTTCTCCCACCCATACCTATCCGAATACAGGCAAGTACATCGCCACCCTGAACTACGTGACACAGAGCGGCTGTAAAGGCACGGCCTATTCCAATGTCATTACGATAGATCCCAAAATCACCACGCTGGACCTCGCCATAAATCCCAACCCGGTGTGTGGCAACACCCCTGCCACCTTCTCGACCAACCCAACGACGGCCATGGACATCAACTCCTATACCTGGGATTTCGGCGACGGCACGGTCAATTACGGATCTTCCTCCAGCATGTCCCATAGCTACGGCGCGGAAGGTGTCTATACGGCCAAGGTGTATGCCCGCAGCGTGGGCGGCTGTGATACGACGATCACCAAAACAGTAACGGTAAAGCCACCCTTTCCCCGCCTGGACGACCACACCAATACCTGCGATGGTACAAGAGGAGATGTCACGTTTAAACAGAGCTCGTCGGGCGCTACCAGTCTTGTCTGGAACTTCGGAGACGGCACGACGGCCACCACTCCCGGTAATCAGCCCCAGGTAACACATACGTATACCAAGACAGGAACATATACTCCTTCGCTAACCGCTATAAATGGGACATGCTCCCTGACAACATCGGGCGTCTACGGAGCGGCTAAGGTGCTGCTCAAACAAAGTCCTCTGCTCACGGGCGACAAATCCGCCGCCTGTAGCAACACCACGGTCAATATTCAAATTGCCAATTTCGACAGGAACCCGTTCCAAAGCGACAATGTCTATGACTATGGCTCTTACTACACAGGATATTTTTTTACTGACGCACAATATGGCGATGGTACGACTTTTACCGGGGTTCGCTCCGACCCCTACTATAATTACAGATGGACGACTGCCTACTCGGGTACCGTCACGGGTTTCAGGACGGGGGAACAAGGTCTCCGCTTCATCTTCAAAAGCATCGGCTTTGGCTGTATGGACACGACCAATATCATGCCCCTGGCCATAAAAGGCGCCGTAGGCGGGTTCAAGGTGGACGCGGATAAGCTATGCTATCAATCCCCGGTGGTGTTGGAAGATACTTCCCAGTCCACATCCAATAATAAGATCCTTTCGTGGACATGGAACTTTGGCGACGGCAATACGCTTACACAGCCCAAGGGCGGTAAGGTCACGCACCTCTACGCCAATCCCGGCGCCTACTACGTCACTATGCAGATCACGGACGCAGCGGGATGTTCTTCCAATGTCCCCAGCGCCCAATACGTATCGGTCAATGGACCCAGGGCCTCTTTCTATCCTTCGGGCACTGATGTGCATCTCAATACGACGGTGTACTTCTTCAATACGACGCTCGACTACGGAAATACCTCCACGACGTATGCGTGGGACTTTGGCGATGGCACTACGTCTACGGACCCTTATCCCTATCACACGTATACGGTACCGGGCACTTATATAGTGACGATGTCAGCCTCGAACCCATCCTTACCCTGTAGCTCCACTGCCACGCCGGTCACCATCATCGTTCGGAATTTCAATTCTCATTTCCAATACAGTTCCTCCTATGTGGCGGGCAGCTGTCCCCCCCTGCTGGTGTCCTTTACCAATACTTCCTACAATGCGGTGTCGGTGGCATGGGACTTCGGCGACGGCAATACGGCAGGTAATGTCAACTATCCAAGTCACGTATACGAGAAACCGGGAACCTATATCGTCAAGCTTACGGTCTATACCTACAATGGTCTCCAGGGAGAATATCTCGACTCGGTGATTATTCGCAAACCGACTGTGGTCATCCCCAAAGTTCCCCCGGAGACATGCATAGGCAATACGGTGACACTGTTCTCCAATGTCCAATATGGCAGCAACTATACCTGGGACTTTGGCGACGGCAGTATTGTGGCATCCGCCGATGGAAATGCCAGCCACAGTTATCAGACAGCGGGGTCTTATTTAGCGACATTGCTGGTGCAGAATGATGCAGGCTGCGTCACGGATACAACATTACCAAGTCCTGTGAAGATCAGACCCAACCCGGTGGCCACGATATCTCCCGCCAGTCCGGTGCTTTGCCGGGGCGACTCTCAGCCATTGACAGCCAGTGGCGGCAGCATCTATCAGTGGAGTCCGGCCACGGGTCTCAGCGACCCCAATATCTCCAACCCCATCGCGAATCCCACGGTCACCACGGACTATATATTGACGGTAAAAGACGATATCGGTTGCCAGAATACAGCGCCGCTGACGATCCAGGTGGTCCAACCGGGCAACCTGCAGCTCAGACCCACAGCCTCGATCTGCGCAGGCGATACGCTTCAATTGAATGCCATGGGCGAAACGCTCTATACATGGATCGACGATACACAGTGGCTCGATCGTACAGATATTCCCAACCCGGTGGCAACCCCGGCACAGGACATCACCTATACGGTACAGGGCTCGGATGACCATAAATGCTTTGTACATACAAAGTCCATCGTCGTGACGGTACATCCCCTGCCCACAGTCAATGCAGGCCCGGACGTGATGGTCGAGGCGGGCTATGACGCAACGCTGAATGCAGCAGGCAGCTCCGATATCATCCGCTGGCAGTGGACGCCGGAAAAATATCTCAGCTGCTACAATTGTCCCTCACCGGTGTGTCTGCCTCTTGCCACTACGGAATATGTGCTGAAGGTGTGGAATCAGTATTGCCACGTCTCCGATACGATAGTGGTAGCGGTCGATTGCCAGGAAAGCCATGTACGTATTCCCAACGCCTTTACTCCCAATGGTGACGGCAATAACGATGTTTTTATGATAAAAGGCATTTCCATCGTGAAGCATATGGTCATCTTTGGGCGTTGGGGTGAAAAAGTATTCGAGCGCAATGACTTCATCGCCGGCGATCGCGCCTCCTGTTGGGATGGCACCTACAAGGGGCAAAAATGCGCCCCGGGCACCTATGTCTATTTTGTAGAGATGGAATGTCCGGCCGGCGGCACCTTTAGCCGCAAGGGAAGTTTCATACTGGTGAGATAGATCAACGCACCTTCTTCAATTCATAATGCTCGCCTTCGTCATCGAGTATGGCCTTTATGATCTTGCCGTCAGGGTCCTTCACAAATTCGATACGCGTATCCATGATCTTCAGATAAAAATGGCTTGCATCTATGGCATAGAGATTTGTCTTGGAAAGATTCACGGTAGGCGAAGTTACTTTCAGTCTGCCGTCCTCCAGGGTCACAATGGCTTTCAGCTTGCCATCATACTCGCCGGTGATTGGCTTCAACACCGACTCGGGCAGCTTTGCATTGGGGCCATAGGGCCAGTAGCCCTCCCATTTCCACGGGAGGGTGGTCCTCCCAAGCTTTTCCACCAGCTCTTTGAACATGCTTTCTCCGTTGGAGCTGTTACACAGGATGATCAATGCCGACTTCTCCTCCGGCCAGGCGATCACATAATGCTCCCATCCATCCAGATGCCCTTCCTTGAAAAAGGCCGGCCCGCGACTGCTGGCAAACAAGCCCCACCCCAAACCATATGCTACGTGCATCTCTTTACTCTGCACAGCGATGGACGAGTCGAAGATGGATGCTTCTTTCCAGCCACCGACCTGCACCTGCGGGGTCAGCATCTGTCGCCGGAATGCCGGATCGAGCCGCCGGCTCAGCAACACGGCCTGCATGAATCTCGAAAAGTCCGCTACGGTAGTCTCCATCGAACCCGCCGCGTATGCGGTCCTGTTCCTGACCTTTGGTATGGTATCCCCATTCTTATCATGCCCTACGGCATAGTCGCTTTCAAAGGCGGGCTGCCAGACATAGCTTGTCCTCCGCATGCCAAAAGGCTTGAATATCCGCTCCTGCGCCAGCTCCTCCAGTCCCTTCTTAGTCACGGTCTCCACCACCAGCTGCAAGAGACTGATCCCCTCGCCCGAATAGGCGAAATGCTCCCCGGGCCGGAAGAATATCTCTAATTTATTGTTGCCATGGGGATTGAATTGCCGCCAGTTGGGAAACCCGGTCGTATGATCCAGACAGTGACGGGCCGTGATCAGTTTCCATCTGTCATCCCCCGCAAGGTCCTTATAGTTCTCATAATCCGGTAATGGCTTGGGCAGATAGGTATACAATGGTTTGTCCAGATCGATGACCTTTTCCTGTACCAGCTGCATCACCAGGTAAGCAAATAACGACTTGGCCAGGCTCGCGGCATAAAAACAGGTGGCGGTATCATTGAGCTGATGCAAGGCGGCATTCCTATACCCGAATGCTTTGACGTATTTGATACTACCGTTTTGGACCATCCCGACACAAAGCCCCGGCACATCGGCGGTATCCATCAGTCCCCGGATAGCGTCTTCACGCGAACGAGACCCTGGCCCGGAAGATTGAGCGAAGACGGTTGTATAAAGGGCGAGGCCCAGTAAAGAGAAGAGTAGATTTTTTTTCATAGCAGCGCAAAGTTGGAATTTGCACTGTGACGAATATTCACTCCCCTGGTTTAATGGCAAGGAAAAAAATAGGAAAATAACAGCTACTCCGACCGCAAACTCTTAACGGGGTTCGTCACCCCAGCCTTCACAGACTCATAGCTCACCGTTAGCCAGGCGATGACCAATGCCGCAATTGGCGCCAGCAGAAAGACGGTCCATCCGACATGGATATGGTAGGCAAAGCTTTCCAGCCACTTGTTCACCGCCCACCAGGCAAGGGGAATGGCAACGATCATGGCAACGATGATCAGCCGGGTAAAGTCTGCCGACAGCAGCCGGACGATATGGAAGAGCGATGCGCCCAATACCTTCCGCACCCCGATCTCCCTGGTCCGTTGTTCGGCCATATATGCCGACAATCCATACAGCCCCAGACAGGAGATAAAGACGGCCAGCAGGGCAAACAAATTGAAGATGCTGCCCATCTGCTGCTCACCCTTATATTGCTTGGCCAGGTCCTGGTCGAGAAAACCATAGGCCGCCGGATAGGCAGGATCGAATTGCGTGCTTATCCTGCTCAGCGCCTTGATGGTAGCTTCCGTATTGCCGGGCCGGGTCCTCACGACGACGACCCCGCCCCATCGGTTCAACTGAAGGATCAGGGGCTCGATGGTGCGCTGAATTGGCTTGAAGTTGAAGTCTTGCACCACCCCGACAATGGTCCCCTTCCCATCCTGGAAGGATATCTCCTGTCCGACCGCATTGGCTGCAGTCATACCCATGGTACGGGCCGCGGTCTCATTGAGGATAAAATTGCTGGTATCCGCCTTGAAATCCTTCGAGAATGGCCGGCCGTTAAGCATCTTCATATGAAAGATATCAAAGAAGCTCTCATTGACCTGCAGGGACGGGAAGACGATCTGCACTTTGGGGTCCTTGCCCGGCCACTTGACATTGATGGTACCGCTGTAAATATCGATCGGCAACTGGTCGGTAACGGCAAACTCACTGGTCAATGGGTTTTGCGTCAGCTCATCATACATGGCCTGCTTCTTATTCCACATATTCCCCTGCATGTACAAGTACACCAGGTTGGACTTCTCAAATCCCAGGTTCCTGTTCTTGATATAACGTAGCTGATTATAAATGACCACGGTGCCGATGAGCAGGACGATGGATACCACGAACTGCACTACCACCAGCGCATTGCGGAAAAACTTATTGCCACCCAGGCTTCTTAAGTTGCCCTTCAATACCTTCACAGGCTGGAAGCCCGAAAGGAACAACGCAGGATAACTGCCGGAAATAAGTCCTGTAGCTAATGAGATCCCTATCAGGGTCAGAAACAGTTTCCCATCCCATAAGTTCACGGACAATGTCTTACCGGCCAGCGCAGCAAAGGAAGGCAGCACCAGCCATACCACGAGCATGGCCACCAGCAGCGAGAAGAAAGAGATGAGGAGGGATTCTCCCAAGAACTGAGCGACCAATTGCCTTCTTACGGCGCCGACCACTTTACGCAGTCCCACCTCTTTTGCCCTCCTTGCCGAACGTGCCGTCGCCAGGTTCATAAAATTGATACAGGCCACCACCAGGATAAAGATCGCCACGATAAAAAATATATTTACATATTGGATATTCCCATGGCCGGGAAGGTCTATCTGCAGATTGGAATATAGATGGATCCGGGTCAGGGGCTGTAAACGAAGGTCGATCTTGATCCCCGTCTTTTGATCTTTGAAGATATCGTTCATCTTACGCTCTATTCCCGCCAGGGCCGCAGGAGTAGCGTTGAAATGGTCGTCGAGCTGGAGATAGTCATAGAAGCTGAAATTATCCCATGGATTGGAATTCAAGTCACGCTGGGCGGCCGGGGATGAAAAGGGCAGGAGCATATCGAACTGCAGATGGGAGTTGTCAGGGATATTCGCCAGCACTCCCGTGACCATCACATCTTCGCGATTATCCTTCCTCAGCACCTTTCCCAGCGGATTGTCTTTCCCGAAATATTTTGTAGCCAGCTCTTCCGTAATTACGACCCCATCGGGACGCATCAGGGCGGTCTTTACATCCCCTTTCACCAACGGAAAGGAAAAGACATCTAAAAAGGTGCTGTCCACATAGAATGTCCTGTTCTCTTTGAATTTCTTGTCACCTATCGAAATCAGCGTACTGTGAACAGGCGAGAGGCGTACTGTATTCTTTATGGCCGGTATCGCCGCCTGAAAAGCCCGCGGCATACCCGAACACGATACGGCGGTCTTGAAATCTTCCGCGGCCGACGTGATCCGGTAGATTTCTCTCCCATGCTTATGCCACCTGTCATAGCTCAGCTCATTCTGCACCCACAACAGGATCAGGATGCTGGACGCCATGCCAATAGCAAGACCTGAAATATTGATAATGGAATAGGCTTTGTGCCGCAGGATGCTGCGGATGGCGATCTTAAGATAGTTTTTGAGCATGGTGGGTGATTAATCACCCATATCGGCGAAAAAAAAGTGCCATTTTATTATACTACTGGCTACCAGCTAATTACGAAACAGAAGCCTGCAAAACTGTCCGTTTTTGATACGTACACTGTCCGCTGGCCGGCCCTGCCCAATCAATAGCTGTATATGGCCGCAGGCCCGTCATTCACTCCAAACAGCAGCCTGTTCCCGTCCAATTCCAATACGCTGCGCACATCTTCCCTCAGACGTAGACCACTGACCGGCTGTGGCACATATTTAAATCCGCCCTTCCCGTCATTCAATAACAATACGCCATGATTGGCCCGCCACCGGCCAAATCGTATGCGGGTCCATTGATTGTTACCTGCCAGCACCAGGTCCTTATGCCCATCCCCATTGACATCGACAGCCGCTATGGCATATACGGGGGCATACTGCGCTTCCACAGGCAGCTCCTTTAGCTGGAACCCGGCCTCTCCCTTGTTCTGCAGCCATACGGTATTGAGCATATTCGCCTGCAACGGCCCCGCCCCTTTCAGCTCATCCGCGCTAAACAAATTTTGAATAGTAGCATCGGCATAATCATGATATTCCAGGAATTTCTTTTTTAGCATCGGCACCTGCGTGGTAAGATCATCCCTCGAAGCAGCGGGATAAGATACACCATCGATGTAATAGCAAAAGATGGGATCGATGGTGCCATTGTTGTCGAAATCCTTATAGTACAATGTCAACGGCTCCTTTTCACTGGCATGGAACTGGTTGTTCAATCCCTGATTGCCCAGCACCAGGTCAGGATTGCCATCCCCGTCCAAATCTGTCGCGGCAATACGGTTCCACCAGCCGGAGGAAGGGAAATGGATATATTTCTCCGATGCATCCTCCAAACGTCCTCCCTTGTTGAGGTATATTTTTACAGGCATCCACTCTCCTACTGTCACCAGGTCCGGTCTGCCATCCCTGTTCAGATCGATCCACAATGCATCCGTTACCATCCCGGTGTGTTCGAGGAAAGGCGCGATCTGTGCTGTTCCATCGGTGAAGTGTCCCTTACCGTCATTTAACAGTATCTTACTGCCGGGTGACAAAGGATACTTGCCCGGTACTACCCTCCCTCCTATAAAAAGATCCATATCTCCATCCCCGTCTACATCCGCCGCACGAACGACCCCAACACTGGCATGCCATGATGGGACTGCGCCCTCCGCTTTTGTAAAGTGTCCCCTGCCATCGTTCAGGTACAACCGTCCCTGCAACAACGGGTCATTTTCCTCAAACTCATATCCCCCGCCGGCGACAAAAAGATCCGGCGCTCCATCTCCGTTGGCGTCAAAGAACTCAGCCGCTCCATCCTCTGTGAGCGAATCCTTCTCGATGGCGGGCTGCGCAGACAGTTGCAACGCTCCGGTAGCAGACTGTATATAGATGTGGGCAGGATGCCCCTTGGAGCCTCCTATAAAAATGGCTGACTTCCCATCCTTGTTGATATCCGTCCGCGCCATACAGGGGCCGCTGCGTGAGAGATAGTTCAACAGCAATGGCTGTACGTCGAAATCATTAAAATTGTTCTCCGGATAGGCTGGTCCCTGAACAGTTGCTGCTTTTAGCAGTGGAACAACGGGCTTTGGCTTGTAATCCCAGGCACCAAGAGCATCCTTCTTCTCCAGATGCATCAGCTGATCGGCCTTCACGGCTTTCAGCACCTGGAAATGATCATCCGGCCAGATCACCAGCAGTGAGTCCACCGTCTCATGATCACCAAGCCCAAAGTTCAGCACGGGGTCTACAGATGATTGAAATCCTCTGACGGGGAATGCTTCCTGATAATAGATAGTATCCTTACAAAACAACTTGACCTTGGACCCGATGCCGGCGCCATTGGCAGGGTCCCCTTTCAGCGCCACTTTCAGAAAATGCCCTTTCGTCTTCGTACGCGCATTATTTTTATAAATGCCCGCATATTCATTCGTATTGCTGATAACCAGGTCCATCGCCCCGTCATTGTTCAGGTCCGCATAGGCGGCGCCGGCAGAGACGGTCTTCTGGGTGAGCCCCCAGTCGTTGTTAGCCTTTACAAAGCCATTTCCATCTTCATTTCGGAATACATAGGTAACGCTGGGGCTGGATGGCATCTTGCTGATGGTCTCCTTTACCATGGCCTCTTTATCCTCGCTGGTGGCGCCTCCCCGCATGGCTTTGTCGGCGGAATATTTCAGGAAATCCATATCGGTATAATCCTTCACATAGCCATTTGTCACCAGCAGGTCCTTGTACCCGTCGTTGTCAAAGTCGGAGAAAAGAGCGGACCAGCTCCAGTCGGTATTGGAAACTCCGTCCAGCTGACCGATCTCGCTAAACGTACCATCCCCGTTGTTCTTCTGCAGCATATTGCGGCTGTACTGATAATAGAATCCCCGGCCGAACAGCTGCTGGAACTTGTTAAAATTCTCTGCACCGCTGTGCATCTTCTGTGTATGGTTATCCTCCGGAAGCATGTCCAGGGTCATAAGGTCCACCCAGCCATCGTTGTTGAAGTCGGCGGCATCGTTCCCCATGGAATACAACGAGCTCTGATCCATGCATTCACTGAGACGCTCCGTAAAAGTGACGGGCCCACCACCCGCCGGGGCGCCATTATTGATAAAGAGATAGTCGGGCTCATTAAAGTCGTTGGAGATATAGATATCGGGCCATCCGTCGTTGTTGATGTCCGATACGGCCAGGCCAAGCCCGAAGGTCAGCACATTGGAGTGAATACCGGCCTGTTCCGACACATCCGTATAGACAGGATGTTTCAGCTTCGGGTCATAATCGCAGCGATACAGCTTGCATTCATAAGCAGGTTGCCGCTCCTTACGCCAGCCGGGATTGTCTACCGCGCCCGTAGCATACTGGTGTAAGGAGTGATTGATCAGGAACATATCCAGGTCGCCGTCCTTGTCGTAGTCGAAGAACGCGGCCTGTGTGGAGAATCCAGGATCGGCCAGGCCATATTCAGCGGCCCGTTCGGTAAAGGTCTGATCACCGTTGTTGATATAGAGCAGGTTTGCCCGCTGGGAAGGCAATGCGGCGGCACTCCGGCAGATATAAATATCCATCAACCCGTCCCCATTGATGTCTACCATCGTGGCGCCGGTGCACCAGCCTTCCTTTTCGGCAATATGGCTTTTGGCAGTGATATCTTCGAACTTGAAATCACCTTTGTTCAGGAACAGGCGGTTGTGGACCATATTGCCCGTAAACAGTATGTCGGGAAGCCCGTCGTTGTTGATATCCCCGATGGCAACGCCGCCTCCGTTGTAGAAATAAATATAGTTCAGCACATTCAGCGCCTCTCCGTCAAAGAGTGTATTGCGGAAGTCGATACCCGTCCTGTCCTTGTCCAATTGAGTAAAAAGAGTGTCCGAGGCGTCACCACCGCAGCCTGCACCGATAAAGATCAGTCCCAATAATACGATCCCCTGACGAAGAGATATATGCATAGATCTAAAATTGATAAGCCCCCACCCTTTCGGATGGGGGCTTAAGGTAAACTATTTTTTTGTTAATTCTTGTCCCACCAGAGAGGGGTCGTGATCTTGTCACCACCACTTCCCAACAGACCTACAGCGGCTTGTACAGCCGGTCCGTTGTTCTGTATCTCGGATGTCAAGAACGTAAGTCTTCTTATCCACTGGGTAGTGGGATCAGGAAGATCCGGGTTGTCGGAATTCACCACCGGGTACAATTTCATATAATGCCCCCTGCGGTAATCCGCCCAGGCTTCAGTCCCGTCCGGGAAAAGCGCCAGCCATTTCTGCGTTTGTATTTGTTGCAGGGCGATGCTATTATCCACCGTATTGAACAGCACGGGAACATTCGATACAGCCGGAGAAGCCAGGTAGTCGCCAGGCGCTACCGGTACCTTCACACTGTTGATATATGCTGTTTGTACGCCTGCATTGGTGACATTCCATTGTATAAGACTCTGGGTGATACCCTGGTTATACAGATCCTTGGCGGCGCCGCCCATATTCCATCCCAGCAAGGCGCCTTCCGCGCGATTGAAATAGGACTCGGCAGTGACCATGATATTCTGGCCTGTGGCTATGGAACTGGCCGATCCCAATGTATTTCCGTTCTTATCGACAACTGCCGTAGAAGACCAGCGTTGTCCCACATGGGAATTGTTGCCGGCGAGGTTTGGTGTCAATTTCAATTGATCGATGGAAAGACCGTTGCGCAGCCCGGAGTACTTGCCTGTGTTAAGGGCCGGCAGGAAGTAAGAGGGTTCCCGTGGATCCTGGTATCCGTTCAGTACGGAAGCCATGGTAGCGCTCATCCGGAACTCGTTCCAGTCCGACATGGCTTGCAGGCCATTGCCATCCGTACCGGTGGCGCTCCTTAGCACAAAGGCATCGTCTCCCGACGTCATCGCGGTCGGATCTGTAATGGCCGCGCTGGTCGTCATTACCCCTGATGCAACGGCAGCCTCCGCCTCTGTCTTGGCCCTGGCCGGGTCTACCTTGGATATCCGGAGCGCCAGGCGCAAACGCAGTGAATTGCCAAATTTGATCCAGCGATTGACGTCTCCCCCATAAATAAGGTCATAGCTGCCATAGTGGTTTTCACCGGCGTGTGTCTTCAGCACGGCTACCGCTGCTGTCAGCCTTTTGAAGAAGTCATCGTATATCTTATCCTGCGAGTCATACGGCACTGTTTTGCCGGGTTGGCCTGCCGAAAAATACGGGATGGGTCCCCAAAAATCCGTCACGCGGTGAAATACCCACACCCAAAGGATATTGGCCATGGCATATTCGGCGGAAGTGGCGGAGTCCGTAGCGGCAAATATGGATTTCAGCTGTGGCAGCACATCCGTGTATTTCGGATTGAATGCAGCTTGTGACCAGTCGGGACGCATCGTATACCGATCTGACTGAAAATAAGTGGCCTCGCAGGCAAAGTACTGGGCATACTGATCGGAGAAAAGATTTTCTGCGATCTGGTAATCGTAGTACGTATTGGGAGCCGAGTGTTCGGCTGCTGAAAAAAGGAAGGGAAGTTCTGCCGGTCCGACAGTGGCAACACTGTTCTTGTCGACATTGATGTCCTTAAAACTTTTTGTACACGAAGAGAATAAGGCCATCCCACCCAACAGTGTAGCATATACTTTCCCGTTCAAAAATTGCTTTAATTGCATATAGTTACCTGTTTTAATAATTAGAAAGTGAGTTGAAGGTTCAGACCATAACTACGTGTCGCGGGCAGCGTACCATACGAAATGCCCTGGTAGTTATCATTCCCCAAACTCATGTCCGGATCAAATGTCATTTTACGTTTGCCTAAACCGGGAATATCCAATATGGAGCTTCCACGATACAGCCACAGCAAGTTCCTGGCGATGAAGGAAATCCTGGCGGTCTTTATAACAGTTGACTTTACAGGCAGATCATACCCGATGGTCAGCTCACGCAATCTGAAATTGGTAGCGCTGTATGTAAAGAACTGGGCAACACCATACCGCTGATAGGAGGCTGCCTGCCAGAATTGCTGAGCAGTAAGAGGGACGTTGACAGCCTTGCCTGAGGAATCCACTCCATTCAGGTTAAGGCCACCTTCGCGATATTTAGAAGTAATATCGGGTATACCGCTAAAGGCAAGGTTCATTTCCGTACCATCGACGATGATGCCGCCGATGCGACCGTCGATCAATATCCGGGCAGTGAAATTCTTATACCGGATTGTATTTGTCATACCAAGCGTCTCCTTCGGCATAAAGTTGCCGAGATAAGATTGCTGCTGGCCTGCTTTGTCGGTAGTGATGGGCAATCCGCTATAAGCCATTGTACTGGCGGTGTGGACCAGATATTGTCCATTAGCGTTCTTTGCCCACTGGAAGCCGACCAGGTCGCCATAGCTGCCGCCTTCTGCTACCTGCGGAGTAGCACTGCGTCCAAAACCTCCCGCCAGGTAAGCCACTTTTATATCCGGGCTCAGTGCGATGACCTTATTGCGATTCAGGCCAAGATTCAAACTGATGTCCCAGCTAAGGTCCCTGCTCTTCACCGGTGTGGCATTGATCATAAGCTCCAGACCTTTATTCTGGATATTGCCGGCGTTCAGGTATTTAAACGCATAGCCCGTGGCGGATGGCAGCGCGAGCTTCAACAGCTGGTTGGATGAATTGCTCTTGTAAACCGTAGCAACAAAGCCCAGACGATCATTCAGGAATTTTGCCTCCAGGCTGGCCTCATAGCTTTTTGTGATCTCGGGTTTCAGGTCCGGGAAAGGCAGCGTAGTGCCCCTTGTCAAAAAGCCGTTGCCTGCACCCTGGCTGTAGTTATAGGAGTTCACCAGCAATCCGAACTGACCACCATTACCTACCTGCGCATAACTAAGACTTGCCTTCAGAAAAGAGATGGCTTCCGGCAGATTATGTACCAGATCGGAGATCACGGCAGAACCACCAATCGAATAATATTGGTAAGTATAGGGAGGGCCCAAACGGGAATCCCACTCGTTCCGGAAACTTCCATCCAGGAAGAGGGCGTCCTTATAGGCAAGAGAGGCCTGACCAAAGACGGATTGTGTTTGCACCTGCTGCCCGGAAACATTTATATTGGGAGTAGTCGCATAGTTCAGGCTGAATTTATTGGTTACGTTCAGTCCATCCGCCGTGTTGGTAGTGACAGTAAATGTCTTGTCCTCATAAATGGCGCCCGCGTGATAGGTCAGCTTCAGGTCTTCAGTGAGCTTATTATTGCCTTCGAAGATACCGTCAAACCATTTCTGGCTCGTTTCTATGTTCTGCTCGGCATAATAACCACCCGTATGCGCCCACAGAACGGTGGTCTGGAAATACCTGGTGTTGTCCTTGTCTAAGATCCTATCCAGATTGGCTCTTGTTGTAAAACTGAGCCAGGGGGCGATAGTGAACTTGGCGGACAGGAATCCCGTGATCCTGTTACGGGTCTCGTTCATGGAAGTATTGTGTACCATCCAATAGGGATCCTGGTAAATACCTGTGTTGGTGGAAGGATAGTTGGCATAAGCTGACGGGACACCCACGTTTGTTATATATTGATATTGCTCAGCCTGTGCATTGCTGACATTACGGGGGATGCTGTAAATGTCGATGACAGGCGCGTTCTCTTCACCCGTGCGGGGTCTATTGTGGATGTCCTGGTTCAGGTAGGTAACCTTTGCATCCGTAGAGAACCACTTATTCAGCGTGTTGGTCACGCGCAGGGTGATCGTGTGCCGGTTCATGCTATTACCCGGTATGATACCGTTGATCGTATTATTGGTATAGGATGCATAGGTCTGTGCTTTCTCCGACCCACCGGAGACATCGATGGAATTATTAAAGCTGGAACCCGTGTTGAAGAAATTTTTGATATTGTCGGGCTGAGGCGAATAGCTGGCAGTTTTGCCAAGCCAGTCGGTATATTGCTGTCCCGCCATCTTTGCACCCCAGCTGGCCCCTTGGGATGAGTCCGTAAAGGTTCCGCCGATGCCCTGACCATAGATATTCTGGACCTTCGGTAAAGCCCAGGCTCTTTCCATTACAGCGCCGGAGTTGACCATTACGGTGACTTTGTCCTTCGCTCCTTTTTTAGTGGTGATAACGACGACCCCGTTGGCAGCTTCACTGCCATACAAGGCTGCCGCAGAAGCGCCGCGCAGTACCGTCACCGACTCGATATCGTCCGGGTTGATGCTGGAGGCGCCATCGGAACCTTGTACCGATCCAAAATCGCTCATCGCCGCAGAGTACGTATTGTTGGAAATGGGAACCCCATCTACCACGATCAGGGCATTGTTCGAGCCCTGGATACTTCTGCTGCCGCGAAGGACGATCCTGGCGCCGGAACCCGGGCCGCCGGAACCCTGTGTGATCACCGCATTGGCGACCTTACCTTGCAAAGAGTTCAGGACGTTGTTGGGGTCCCGGACCTCTGTCAGCTGCTGAGGCTTTATCGTCTGGGTAGAATACGTCAGCGTTTTTGCCTGGCGGTTGATACCCAGTGCCGTCACCACTACTTCACCCAATTGCTTGGAATCGCCCAGCAACAGGATGCTGGCTTCGGAGCCTTCGCTCGCTGAAATCTCTTTCGTGGCAAAGCCGACAGATGATACTACCAGCGTCACAGTAGCGCTGGATGATGGAAGAGAAAAAGAACCGTCTTGTTTAGTGGAAGTGGCAGTATTCGTGCCCTTGATTCTCACGGTGGCTCCCACAACCGGGGCCGATTTGTCATCCGTGATCTTTCCTTTGATCGTGTGTCCCTGCCCAAATACTATCCCGCCAGATAGCAGGACGAGCAAAAGGAGCAATACCCTTTGATAGGTCATAAGCAGATGTAGTTTAAGAATTTTCAATTGTGTAATAAACTTTCCCTACATGTCAGTGCTTATGTCCTTATAAATGTAATGTTAAATTTTAATAATTATATTTTAATTATGTGTAATATGCACTTTACCAACAACTTGACCAACCTTCTCCCATGACAGATCCGGGTAAAGCGCGATCCTCATTGATAATCCCGTGGCAGCCGTACTGTCACTGACAGCCATCGGCGTCAGCTCGGGATAAACATCCTTTGGACTCAGCCGGTACATACTGCCGCTGGCGGCATCTACTGCGATCCCAACCAAAAGTAGGTTCCCAAATAGCCATCCATCCAGCCGGCGGGTCAATGTAGTCTCGAAGGGCTTGTATCCAGGAAGCTCGATCCTCAGCTTGTGATCCTGCCCCCTGGTCAATCTCGTTTTTAAAGGTGTATGGCCAGCAAATTGACCATCTACATACACCGATGCCACCCGGGGCTCGCAGGTGAGGAACATTTCCTGACGGGATCCATGGATAATAGTAGCGCATCCGGAGAAGGAGAAGGAAAAAGCCATAAGGATGAGCAGGCTTCTGGTTTTTTTGGGCATTGGATTACTTTTTAGGAGCATAATATACGGAAGGTTCTCCGCAGTTGCAAGCCGCAACCTGTAACGATTTGCCGGCAAAGAAATTTTGCTATTCTTCCTCTGCCAGGGAAAGATTTCTCTCGATCCGCCTGTCCGGAATGAACCAGATCATCGCCACCAGCACATACAGGCTGAATGATATCCAGGGATTGATAAAAGCCAGGGCAATGGCAATGAGATATATTACCACGGACAGCTTCCCCTTCCAGTCCCTCCCCAGCGCCACAGCCAGGGCGGAGCCCTCCCCGGCCTGCCGGATCAGTAGTCCGCAAAGGATGTTATATGCCATTCCGGTCATGATCAGCACAGCGCCATAAAGAATGACAGGCCAGCGGGAAAAATGGTTCTCCCCCATCCAGGCGGTGGCAAAAGGTATCAACGACAGCCAGAACAACAGGTGGAGATTAGCCCAAAGTATGGAGCCATTGATAGTCTTCGCCGCATAGATCATATGATGATGGTTGTTCCAATAGATCCCCACATACACAAAGCTGAGCACATAGCTGAACAAGACAGGCAGCAAAGGTACCAGGTCCGTTATATGCTCCCCATGCGGTACATGCAGCTCCAGGACCATAATAGTGATGATGATCGCGATTACTCCGTCGCTAAATGCTTCCAGCCTTCCTTTTTTCATGCTACGAAATTTCGTACGAATATAGGCTTAAGCTGCCTATTCGCTCCGCAACGTCTTCACCGGATTGGCCCGCGCCGCCCGGATAGCCTGAAAACTAATAGTCAGCATCGTAATAGCCAGCGACAGGACCCAGGCCAGCACAAAGATCCACCAGGAGAGCCCTACCCGGTATGCAAAACCCTGTAGCCACGAATGCATCCCTATCCATGCCAGTGGGAATGCCACGATCGCCGAGATGGTCACGAGCTTGAGGAAGTCCCTGGAAAGCATACCGATGATATTCCCTGCGCTGGCGCCCAGCACTTTCCGGATGCTGATCTCCCGGATACGCTGCTGTGTGGCATACGCCGCCAGCCCAAGGAGCCCGATACAGGCAATAAAGATGGCCAGCACGGAGAATACGGTGAACACCCGCTGAATGGTTTGCTCTGCCCTGTACTGCGCGGCCAGGTTCTGATCGAGGAAAGTATAGTGGAAGGGTTTCTCCGGTACAAAATTATGCCAGACACGCTCAACAGACTTGATAGTGCTGGAAAAATTGTCGCCCTTTATCTGTACGGTGACGGTAGGCGCAAAATCACGAAACCGCGCAGAGCTGGTAAATATCAAAGGGGCGATGGTCTGGTGCAGGGTTTGATAATGAAAATCCTTTACCACGCCTACGATAGTATAGATATAGGGCGAGTCCACGGGCCGGGGATTCAGGTTCTCATCCGTCGTGGTCAGGCGCGCGCCTATTACCGGCCCCTGCAAACCCAGCGCCGACACGGCCTTCTCATTGAGCACCAGGCCCAGGCTGTCGGTAGGGTAATCCCTCGAAAAGAACCTTCCTTCCTTCATTTCCAGACCAAGGGTCTTTGCAAACTGGTCATCTACGATGATCCCCTTGCCCGTCATGGATTCCCTGGACCCTACGGGCTGCCAGGTCACTCCAAAGAAAGCCTCATCGCCGGGCATGGACGTAGTACCGGTGACATTTTCCACACCGGCAATGCCGAGCAGCTCAATACGAAAGGCCCGTACCTTGTCATTGAGCAGGTCCCCCCGCTGTATCTCGATGACATGGTCCTTCCTGAAACCTAATTTATCCCCGAGCATATACTGCATCTGGCGATTGACGATGATGGTACTGATGATAAGGACGATAGAAATGGCAAACTGGGCTACCACCAGCACGTTACGCAATGCCGTGCCATACCGGCTAGACTTGAACTTCCCTTTCAGCACCTTGATAGGCGCAAAGGAGGATAGGACAAAGGCGGGATAAAGCCCGGCCAGCACTCCTACCAGGACCCCAAAGACCAGCAGCCCCACCAGGACCAGCGGGTTGAAGAAGGTCATCGCGGACAGGTCCTTGCCCGACATCTTATTGAACAACGGCAGCAACACCCAGATAAGTCCCAGCGCCAGCACAATGCTCAACAGGCTGACCAGCACCGACTCCATGAGGAACTGGAAGATCAGCGATCGCTTTTCCGAGCCAAAGGTCTTTCGTATGCCCACTTCCTTCGCCCTTTCCATGCTCCGGGCCGTAGAAAGGTTGATAAAATTGATACACGCAATGCCTAAAATAAATATGGCAACGATCCCGAAGATATTTACGGCCCGCATGCTGCCATTCGGCTTTGCCTCGGCTTCCATATCCGAGATGAGATGTATCTTTTGCAGAGGCTGTAAAAAATAATGATATCCATTGCCCGCGGCAATAAAGGCGTCATAGCTCATCCCAAAGCTCCGGGCGATGTCCCCCGATACGTATTTCCGTATGATGTCGGGTATCTTTGTTTCCAGTGCGACAGGATTGGCCCCTGGCTTGAGCAGAAGATAGGTCCAGGTGGAAAAGCCCGTGTAGTTGGTCTGTCTTGCAAACGGGAAACTGCTAAAGGACAGCAGCACATTGAATTGCTGATGCGAATTCTCGGGCCAGTCCTTGCAGACAGCCGAAATGGTAAACCGCTGTTTTGCATCCGTCTCGAAGTATTGCCCCATGGCCTTCGACACGGAGCCGAACATTTTTTTGGCCGTGGTCTCATTGATCACCGCCATATTGGGCTTGGCCAGCGCCCCGGCGGTATCGCCCTCCAGCAGGGTCGTACTGAAGACCCGGAAAAAATTCGAATCTGCAATAAGTATATGCGGCTCTTCGAAAAGCTGATCCCCCACCTTCAGGAAGACGTTGTTATTCCCTGCGAAATTCTGTAATCCCGTACACATCGCTACTTCAGGGAACTCTTTTTGCATCGCCGGACCGATAGAGACCGGGATGATGGAATAAGGCGTCGCCCGTGTGGGATACTTGCGATCCAGCACCACCCGGTAGATACGATCCCCATCCTTATGGAAACTGTCATAGCTGAGCTCGCTCCGGATAAACAGGACGATCAGCAGACATACAGCCATGCCGGTGGCCAGCCCCAGAATATTGATCAGGGTGAAGGCCTTCCGCTTGAGCAGGCTTCGAACAGCGACTTTCAAGTAGTTCCTGAACATAGAAAAGTGGTTTTGGTGTATATCGGGCCGTGTGCGTGCCCGTATGTGAATATAATGATTTTAGTCCGTACCCAGCCCCCAGTCGATGCCCTTCAGCGTAGCGGGAACCCCTTCCCTGATCCACCGTGCGGGAGGCTCGCCTTTTAAATAATATCCAAAGAACTGCGCCAGCCGTATGGACCAGTCCTTTCGATTGCGCCTTTCCGTTAGCCCGTGATCCTCCCCGTTGTACTGGATCAGCCACACCTTCTTACCCAGCCTCCGCAAGGCGGAAAAGAATTCGATCCCCTGGTACCAGGGTACGGCCCCATCCGCATCGTTGTGCATCATCAGCAATGGCGTCGTCACCTTGTCGGCTCTGAAAAGAGGCGAGTTCTTCAAATAAAGATCGGGCCGCTGCCAAAGGGTGGCGCCGAGCCGGCTCTGGCTCTTCTCATACTGGAACTGACGGCTGATACCGGTGCCCCAGCGGATACCACCGTATGCGCTGGTCATATTGGCCACAGGCGCGCCTGCCTCCGCAGCCGCAAACTTATTCGTGCGGGTCACCATATAGGCGGTCTGATAACCACCCCATGAATGCCCCTGCAATGCCATCTTCGTCGTATCTATCCATTTGTACCGGGACGCCAGATACCGCACGGCGGACATGATGGAATTGTAGGCGTCCTCTCCGGGCTGACCAGTCTTATACCAGATATTGGGATCGAAAACAAGATACCCATTGCTGGTAAAGTATGGTATATTGATGGATGCCCGCACCGGCTGGGGTGTGATATAATTGTACATCGTCTCGGCATCCCGCTCATAAAAATAAAAGATGATGGGGTACTTCTTCGTGCTGTCGAAATTCTCCGGTTTGTACAAAAGTCCATCGGTGGGCTTGCCGTCCAGCATCTTCCAATGATGCAGCTCCACCGTGAACCAATTGTATTTAGACTGCTGGGGGTTGATATGACTATAGGCCGGGACATTCCCTCCCACCAGGTCTGCCATTCCCGCGGTATCTACTTTGGGCAGCACATATATATCATAGGATTTGTCATAGCTGCCTTTCAGATAGCCCAACCGCCAATTATCCTTTGCCTTGAAAAACCCATTAAAACTGATGGGGTAGGTATTTGCAATCCCATTATAATCACTCCCCCATTTATACAGCTGTGCGCCGCTGGTCATGTTCTTCCTGTCAAAATTGAACAACAATGCTGTTTGTCCATCCCTGATGAACCGCTCTTCCCTGTCCAACCGCGCATAACGAATGGTCTTGTGTTCCGCTCGTCCCATCCCACGGGTCATATTGACAGGCGCCGCCCGCCCGGTAGGATCGCACTTCCAGATATCATACCTATCATAAACATATACCCACTGATCCCCCTCGTGCCAGCTCATGATACCATGCGGCGGCGGATCGTCGGGATGATCGTCCTCTTCGTCGTACAAAGGATAATGGACGCCGGCAGTAATATTCACCACCTTCCCATCACTAATGGCATACGTAAACCAGTTCCGCTGATGCCAGTCATACCACAGTATATATTTTTCGTCCGGCGACAGGGTCCCTCCTTCGCGCACCTTATCCTGCACCAGCTTGCGGGAACCATCCCGCATGTCGATGAGATAGAGTTTTTGCAATCCGCTCTCCTCCCATTGCTGCTGTATGCGATACCCTTTACTGCTGCTGCCCAGGGCATAGGGTCCATTGCCCTCTCCGCCGGGGACGACGTTCTCGCAATTCTCATCTCCCAGCACCACCAGCTTGCCATCCGTGCGCCCGATACAGGCCAGATAGCTTCGTTTCAATTCATTGCTCAGCTGCGTCAGCTGCTGAGGGGAGAGATAGTCGTCCTGGTAATTCCATATATCCAGCCTGGCCGTCTCGAAATCCACCCGGTTCGTATCCCTGGGAGGGCGTATGGGCGCCAGTCCCAGATACAGGCGGCTGCCATCCTTGCTGAAATTATTTACATAGTCGGAGCTGATGGTGAGATGCCCTGAAAGAGCGGAGTGGTCCGCACGTATCGTCGCGCTATCCATTCCGGGCGTATAATACCAGAGCCGGTAGTATTTTACCAGCGCCTTGGCCACGCTGTCTCTTTCGGCCACAAATGCCAGCTGACTACCCTGCTCATCCAGGGCATAATTTTTGGCGTCGTTGAAGCCCTTCATCACGGTGTCGACCTTATCCTCTCCGGTGCGCACCCAAAGCACCAGCGCCTTTACCAGCGAATCGCTGTTCTTGCGGGTGGTCTCTACGACCAGCGTCCGGCCGTTCTTTGAAAAGAAATACTCACTTACAAGATTGAACTTCTTTTCCTTTCCGGTGTTGAGGTCCCGAAGTACAAGAACGGCGCCTTCTTCGATGGTCTCCCCGCTCTTGCCCTTGTTGCTCCCTCCCGCCATACTCCCCGGACCCAGCGCTGAAAATCCTTTCACCTCTATCTCGTGTATCTTTCCCCGCAGGCTGTCTGCAATCCTTGCCAGACTGTCCGCCCGGGCCGTCAATTGACGTATACGGGTAAGGCTATCGGGAACACGGGCGCTGTCGGACCGGCCATGAGCGCTGTCGGACTTGCCTCCGGGCAAAGCCTTTTCCTGCAGATAAGCCAGCCAGCTACCCTCCTTCTCCGGGATTTTATAGGACTGTACACGTGGTATCTTTACAAGGCTGTCCTTACCCAGCTCCAGCCAGGCCAGCGTATCCTTTGGCATCTGGTCCGGCGTCTTCTTTTTTATACGGGCTTCCCGGGTGTCCTTAAAAAAAGGCTTTATATGCAGAACGACCCAGCGGCTGTTGGGCGTAATGGAAGCCATCGTACCCCGGGGTATTTCTTTTGCATAGCTACCCTCCGTACTACGGATCACCAGCCGTCCATCCCCCTCCTGCGGCACGACAGTATAGATCAGGTATTTACCGTCGGGAGAGAAAGCTTTTTCGCCAATACTTTCCCACCCGTCATAGACAGAATGGTCAAGGGCAGGCTTCTGAGAATGGGCACTAAGAAAAATAAAAGTAAGAAGGATCAGGCCGATGGCTTTTCTCATGCAGTAAACATTTTTATATGGGGTCATGTTAATAATGTCCGGCATCGAGACGAATTTAACTAAATACATTACAATACGAGTACGCAAACCATTCCGTCCATCAAAAAAGAGTTCACTATCGGAGGCGATCTTACGGTACATCGTATGGGATACGGAGCCATGCGCATCACCGGCAAGGGTATCTGGGGTCCCCCCAGGGACAAGGCTGAAGCCATACGGGTATTGAAAAGAGCCATAGAGCTGGGCGTCAACTTTATCGATACGGCCGACAGCTATGGCCCGCATGTTTCCGAAGAGCTGATCGCAGAAGCCTTATATCCCTACCCTCCCGGTCTGGTCATCGCCACCAAAGGCGGTCTGCTGCGCACAGGCCCCGATCAGTGGCCCGTGGACTCTTCGCCCGAACACCTGAAGAACGCCCTGGAAGGCAGCCTCGATCGGCTCAAGCTTGACCGCATCGACCTCTACCAGCTCCATCGCATCGATCCCAAGGTCCCCGCGGAAAAGACATTTGAGTTCCTGCAGGGTGTGCAGGAAGAAGGACTGGTTAAACACATCGGTCTTTCAGAGGTCAGCGTGGAAGAAATAAAAAAGGCGGAGGAATATTTCGAGGTAGTATCCGTACAGAATATATACAGCGTGGACAACCGTAAATGGGAGTCTGTATTAAAGTACTGTGAAGATACGGGCAAGGCCTTTATCCCCTGGTTCCCCCTGAATGCGGGTAATGTCGACTCCATGCAAAAAGTGGAAAAACTGGCCGCAGAGATAGGCGCCACCACTCATCAGGTAGCATTGTCCTGGCTGCTGCATCACTCGCCAAATATTCTGCTGATACCCGGCACATCCAGCGTGGCGCACCTGGAAGAAAATGTCCAAGCGGGAAATATCTCGCTGACGCCGGAACAGATGAAGAGGGTGGAATAAAAAGTTTTTACAGCAACGCTTTGATATGCACCTCTATATCGGCAGGCTTTGTGACAGGTGCAAACCTTTTCACAGGCTTGCCGTTCTTATCCAGAAGGAACTTGGTAAAATTCCATTTTATACGCCGTCCCAAAAATCCACTCAACCTCGACTTGAGATACTTGAACACCGGATGGGTATGGGGCCCATTAACCTCTATTTTCTCAAACAGCGGGAAAGTGACCCCATGATTGATCTTGCAGGTCTCCTCCATGACATCATTGCCCAACGGCTCCTGCTCACCAAATTGATTGCATGGAAAACCTAGTATGACGAATCCTTTCCCCTTATAATCCTGGTATAATTTCTCCAACCCCTCGAACTGAGGTGTAAGACCGCACTGGGTGGCCGTGTTCACCACAAGAACTACCTTACCTTCGAATGCTGCCATATCCACGGACTGCCCCTGCGGATTGTTGGCGGAGAGCTGATAGAATTCGCTTACCATGGGGCAAAGTTACGCTGTGCCGGTCGCCAATCTAAAAAAATATTCCGAATTTGAGCTTTGCAAAAAAAGGTGTCCCCGGCGTAAAACTGATATCGTCCACGGGAGCAGCTTCACCACGCATACGGGATACGGTCTCGAACTGTGCCTCCCGCCAGGTGGTATTCAGCAGATTCTGCACTTCCACGCCGGCCTCCCATTTCCGCCGGGTGTAATTTGCCGTAAGATCTGTTACGAAATAGCCCCTCGCGACCAGCGAGTTGTCCGCATTGGCGGGCCGGTCTATCATGTATCTGTAACTAAGCGCGCCATTCCAGCCATTGCGAAATTTCAGCTCTACACCACCGGTGCTGCTGAAAGGCACTGCCAGTGGTAAATAATCCTCTCCCTTGGCGGCCTGCAAGTCCCTGGCACGGCAGTAATTTATATCGATATTGCCAAAAAGCCACGGGGTCAGCTGGTACCGCAATGAAAGATCGACTCCCCTGCGTAAGGTCCTGCCGCCCGGGCTCATGGTGCCGTCATCCGCATTGTAGATGAACTCCTGCTGCAGGGACAAGGTCCACGCAGCCGCATTGACGATCAATCCCGGCACGGGTTTCCAGTTCACCCCAAGATCTGCGCCATAAGCAGCAGGCAACACATCCAGCCCCCGCTGTACGATCACGACCCGGGCGTCATTGGAGTGATATCCTTTGCCCAGCTTCAGATAGAATTGAAGGTTATTATTACAGGTATAAGAAATATTCAGTTTGGGACTGGCGATCAGTTTTGCCCGCCCGGCAGCCGGTGGATTTATATAGTCCAGATACCGGAATCCCGTCCAGTCCAGTCGCAGCCCGCCATTGACCAGCCACTTACCCCAATGAAAATTTTCATCGACATATCCATTCATGGCATATTCCCTTGGAAGCCCGGCTTGCAGGGTGTCAAGAACGACATGCTGGTCCACGGTATGCTCCAACGTGCTAAGACCGATCCAGTTTGCCTGTGCGCCAAGGCCGATGGCTGTCTGCAGGTCGCCCCCGCCATCGAAATAAATATGTTTGCTCAGCCTGCCGTTGTAACCCGCAATATCCCGCCTCTCCTGCTGCCGCAGCTGATCGCCATGAACACTGTCGTCCGCAAAAAAGGTCGGATCATAATGCAGCGTAAAATAATAATGCATATAGTAGGCCTGGTTCTCGAAGAGCCAGCCGCGGGTCAGGTCTGTCCTGGCCTTTAGAATGGCTGTCACCCGACCTGTAGTGCCGCCCTGCGCGCTATCGATATATCCGAACTGTCCGATCATCCCTTTCCCCACTGCCCGTTGCGGTATCTCCCCCGATGAACGCCAGCCGCTCTCAAAGGCAGACAATGTTACGGTCAATTTGGTGCGGGCGATGCTTGTATTATACTTTCCAAATAAATTCAGTCTCCGTAAATGCTGCGCCCTGTCAAACGGGCCATCGGTATACGCTGCTTCCCCCGCCAGGTAAGCGCTTTGTCCCCGCCGCAATGCTTCGGCATTCAATAGATCCAATTTCGCCATCACCCGGCCGCTATTGAACTGTCCACCTTCGACCTTTACTTCACTCCTGTCCAGCACATCGGCTGTGCGGAAGGCAACATACCCGGCCGTCGTAAAATCGCCATATTCGGCATAATAAGGTCCCTTCCCATAATCATAATGCGTTACCAGCTCAGGGATCAGGAAATGCAGGTCGGCAAAACCCTGTCCATGGATATGGGACACCAGGTTCACAGGCACACCATCCACGGATACATTCACATCCGTGCCATGGTCGGCGTCAAATCCACGATAAAAAATATGCTCTGCCAGACCACCGCCCTGGTGCTGACCAAGGAACAATCCGGGGACCAGGCGCATCAAATCCTGTGCGGAATTCACGGGCCTCAGCCGCAGATCGATCTGGCTGATGGTATGGAACGAAGCATGGGGCGCGGGTACGATCGTCACGGTCCTCAGGTCTATATCCTGACGCTCCAATTGCAGATCAATACCCCGCCGGCAGACGCCATTTGTGCAACAAGCCGTGTCATCACAGCATTGCGCGGCACATATACACAAGGGCTTATATCCTACATAAGATATCAGCAGCGAATCCTCCGGATGTCTCACTGACAGCCTGAAATTACCTTGCGCGTCGGTAAGTACGCTCTTCTCCCGCCCCTGACGGATCACCGCATTTTCCAGTGGCTCATGTGTCTGGCGGTCCGTAACCTTTCCTTGTATGAAGGTCTGCGCATGCAGCTGAAAGGACACTGCGGACAGCATCAATATTATCAGATAATTTCTCATTGCACGAAATACGCTAAAGGTCCTTGTGATTAAATCTTCGTACGGCTCCCCACAAAGGTAATACCATCCACAGGGTCAGAATGCCAAAGCCCAGCAATATTCCACCGGCGCTTCCAAAAAATGATTTGAAGACGGCTCCAGTATATCCCATCATGGCAGAGCTATCCAGGCGCAGGAGCAGGATGATGCGACCCAGGTCTATCGGGTTAAGCGAACCCAAAACAATGGATGGCTTTTCCAGGGGATAATCGCTGAACTGGAACAGGAGGAACAGCACCAATCCATCATACAATAACGAAAAATAGAACCAGGCGAGGATGGCCACCCCAATGCCCCTTGCCTTATCCCGCATGAATACGGACCCCAGTATCGCCAGCGCAGAAAAAATAATAGTCAGCAGCGCCCCTATCAGGACCAGCAACACACTCGTGAGACTATGATCCATGATCAGCAGCGGCAGCCCAACCCCTATTCCAAATGCGATCAGCAAAGACAAGGCCAGCCCGGCATAAATGCTCAGCAGTATCCTCGATCGCCGTATAGGCTGACAGACCAGCAGCTCGATAAATTCGATGGAATTATAATAGTAGATGGTAGAAAAGATGATACTCACCAGAGGCAGCACGATCAGTACGATATTGAGCAGGCTTAACAGGGACTTTGTCTGATTGTCCTGGAGGAACAGCATCGTCATGGTGATGGCAAACAGCAACACTGTATAGCTCACCAGGATCTTATTTCGGAGAATATCCAGCACTACGTATTTAATGATCTTATTCATATCGTTGCGTTTTCCATGACCCGGGCAATAGCCCTCACTAATTTTTGTTCTCCGGTGTCCACCCGCAGTTGCGGAAGACTCTTATGGAACCTTACCCGGCCATCCTGCAAATAAACCACCTCATCCACCAGGTCGTCGAGCTCGGAAAGGATATGCGAGGTGATCAGCACCAGCTTCCCTTTATTCGTCTCCTCCAATATCTTTTTTGTCAGTATACCCGCGGCCACCGGATCGAGTCCGGCGGTAGGTTCGTCCAGCACGATGACGGAGGGATTAAAAAGAAAAGCCAGACAGGCGCTGACCTTCTGCCGGGTGCCGCCCGAGAGGGTGCGCATTCTTTTGTCATATATCAGGGGCAGCTGGAAAGCGTTTACAAGGTCCTCGTCGAGATCTTTCCCGGGGAGGCATCGAATATCCTTCATCATCCCAAATACCTGGGCAATGGTCATATTGTCGGGGTAACGTCCTATCTGGGGCATATACCCGATGTCAGCCCGGTAAGACCAGTCGCCCAGAATATTCCGGCCTTTAAAAGATATGCTTCCCTTATCAGGCACGACCATTCCCAACAGGCATTTGATAAGGGTAGTCTTTCCACTCCCATTGGGTCCGATCAGCGCAATGCTTTTACCCATCGGTAGGCTCAGACTCACATCATCCAGTACCTGCAGGCGTCCGTAACGCTTGGCTATATGTGAAAGATCGATCATAACGTGATTGGTTTCATGAAGGGAATGTGATCTACCAGATCGGCCGGAGTAATGCTTGGCATCACCTTTTCCGTTCTGTCCAGCAGGCTCACGATAAAACTGTGAAATAACATCATTACGGAAGGATTCTTTTCCGCAACCATGGCATACAAGCTGACGGGATGATATGGCACATCCCCATAGCCGTCCCGGTTAAGGTCATATCCATCATATTTGTCCCAATAATTCCGGTCGAAATTGTTCAGCACCAGTGACCCGTTGGTGGCTATGTCAAACGTGTTGCCCAAAAAGTTATTCTTTGTAATGGTATCGTCCGAGCAGCTGGCCTGTACTTTCAGGGCCCAGCCGTTGTCCCTGAAAACATTTTGAGACACCTGAACCCTTGTCGTACCCTCCATATAGATAGCCACGGTATTGTGCACGAAGCGGCTCAACTCTATCCTGCTGTCGGTGATCTCTTTCAACAAAATACCATAAGCGCCCCCACCCTGGTTGTCGGCAAATAAATTGTGCTTCATATTTACCCCATGGGAGAACATGACGGACACCCCGGCTTCGTTATGCTCGAAGCGATTGCCGTCGTAAACATCATTGTGGGAAAACATAAAATGCAGACCATACCGCATATTATAAAAGCTCCGGTTGCCCTGTATCAGCGAATTGGTAACAAACTCGAAATAGATACCATCCCGGTGACGGGTTATGGTATTATTCAAGAGCTGCATCCCGTTGCAATGCCAGCAATGTATGCCATTCCCGGCCAGCCTTGCGCTGTCGGACCTGGAATGAAGGGTATTGTTCTCCAATACACAGCTGTCCGAGTTTTGACAGTACAGGCCAAAAAAGGTGTCGTCCAGCTGGTTATTCTTTATGACTACATGCCGCACCGCCGCGAGCCGGATACCCGCCAGGTCATTCCAGTCGGAATACCCGGAATGCCGTACCACGAAACCCTCCATCGTCACTCCACCGGACCGTATCGTCACGACTTCATAGCGATGCTCCCCATCCAACGCAGGTTGACCGATACCTTTCAAGTGAATGGGTTTGTCGATGACCAGCCCTTTTTCATAATATACACCCGGATAGACGAGCACGGTATCCCCCGCCGCAGCACGTCTTACTGCATCGGCGACTGAGGTCAGCGGACCGGAAGGGCTGACTTTTAACACCCTGCCAAACCCCAGGTTGGAAAGGGACAGCAATAGCATTAATGATATAAGTCTTTCCATGATACTATTTCACCTTTATATTGTTGTTGGTCGAGGGTCTCCTTGCCGGCAAACGCTGCTATATCTCCTCCCATGGGCGAATGGAGGCCGGGAGAATGCAACAGCAAGGCGCTTTCCGTACTGATCCAGCCGCCGTTCACAAAGTCGATCAGATAAATGCTTCCAATGTCCTGACGGGCAGGTACACCCGCTTTTAGCGATCCCAGCAGACAATGCAGATCATCGAATTTGAAGACCTTGCCTTTTTGGGTAACGACCTCGCCGCCAAATCGCCGGTCGGTAAATGTCATCTTGCAAAATGCGCAATTGTCCTGTCCGTACTGTATCGGTTGTGGTCCGCTGCTGCTGCATCCCTGGAGCGACCCGGAAAAAACCATCAATGCTAGCCCTGCCGCCACGGTGCTTACACGGCTTTTGCGTCTGATCCCCCGCCAGTCCAGTATCACGAGCGTCGCGATCGCAATACCAACCCCTACAAAGGTCCATCCGCCAGAGTCAGGGATAGAATAGGCTCCGAAGTTCAACAGCTGCTTAAAGCCTATCAGAGGTGGTTGATACGCCATTCCGGGTACCTGGATCGGCGCTTCCGGATCGAGATTGTGCCCGTAGTTATATTCCCACCGGTAAAAATCGATCATGGAGGTAAAGGCGATCAGCAAAAAGAGGAATGCCCAGCCGTAAAATACCTTGCGCCTGCCGATCAACACGACCAGCAATCCCAACACCGCAAAACCTCCAATGATATAAGGCAATACGGTGAACTCCACAAAATCACGGGTATGCAGCGTGTGCATTCCGATGTAGTGGTTTAGTCCATTGACAATATCCACATCACCACCGATACGGTCCGCATAGATCTTTAATGTCAATCCTTCCGGGTACTGCGGTGCGGAGAGCTCAATCTTCCATATCGGAAGACTGAGCACCGCAAACATCGCAAGGGAGATCAGAAAAATGGCAACCCGGAATAAGGAAGACAGTTTCCTTTCCATAAACAACTTATTAATTTTTAGCTACCGAGCTATCGGCAAGATTGGTACCGAAGATCAATGGAGTATTGGCGCCTGCCTTGGACACCCGTATATATCCCTGCATTTCCTGGTGCAGCGCGCTGCAGAAGTCCGTGCAATAGATGGGGAATACACCGGCCTCGGTCGGCGTCCATTTCAACGTGCAGGTCTCGCCAGGCATGATAAGTATTTCCGCATTGGCGGCGCCCTTGACGGCAAATCCATGTGGGATATCCCAATCCTGTTCCAGGTTCGTCACGTGGAAATATACCTCGTCACCAAGCCGGACCCCTTCGATGTTATCGGGCACGAAGTGCGAGCGGATGGCTGTAATATAGACATGTACCTTGTTGCCATCCCTTACCACCTTGGCGGCCTTCTCACCCTTGGTGACAAAAGGATTGTTGTTTTCCTCTATCTTATAGAACTTCACGGAATTCTTGGAAATGAGGTCTGCCGGTAAGGCCTGTGCATAGTGAGGCTCCCCGACAGTGGGAAAATCCAGGATCATTTCCATCTTGTCGCCCGAAATATCATACAGCTGCGCACTTTGGGCCAGTTCCGGACCGGTGGGAAGATATCTGTCCTTTGTTATTTTATTATAGGCGATCAGGTATTTGCCATACGGGTGCTTCGTATCACCGCCGGGGATGCAAAGATGCCCTACGGAATAGAAGGTCGGTTTCCGATCCAGGACCTTGAGATCCTTGATACTCCACTTTACTACTTCCGACGATACAAACATGGAGGTATAGGCATTCCCCTTCCCGTCAAACTCTGTATGCAAGGGGCCTAAGCCAGGTTTCTGGACCTCGCCGTATAATGCAGCATCATATTTGATAACGGGTATGCCCGCATAGTCCCCGTCGAACTGCTTATCGCCGATGGCTTTCTGGATCTTTGTGAAAGAGAAGACAGGGATCAGGGCAGCCAGCTTGCCACTGCCGACGATGTATTCGCCGGTGGGGTCTACATCACAGCCGTGCGGTGATTTGGGGCAGGGAATAAAATAGACGAAGTCATGCAATTGCACTGGGTCCAGTACGAGTACCTGGCTTTCTTTTGTCGATGTCGCAGTTTGCGTCTTCTCGTCAAGCACGTTGTGTACATAAGATACTTTTTTGAGATCGCCTTTGTGCTCGCGGACATATTCCTCCGCCTTTTTCCAGTTTACTGCCATGATAAAATCCTTATCCCGTTGGGAAGCATTCACCTCCAGCAGGGTATGTGCCTGTTCCGTATTGTAGCACGAAAAGAAGAACCAGTCGTGACTTGGCCCTTTGCCCGCATGGCTCAGGTCGAAATTGATCCCGGGAAGCAGTATCTGGAAGGCCAGTGAGAGGTGTCCTGTGCCGGAATCGACCTTTATAAAGCTTACGGTACCATGAAAGTTCTTTTTGTAGGAGCTGATGGGCAGGTCGGTGTTGTCACCGATGGGGACGCTAAAACGTGTACCCGCCACAATATATTCAGTGTTCTCGGTGCAGAAGGGAGAAGAGTGGTTGCCGGCGCTATTGGGCAGTTCCAGTATCTCCTCCGTCTTGAAAGTGGCCAGGTTGATACGCGCCACCCTGGGTGTATTGTTGGCATTGGCAAAGAGCCACCGGCCATCCGGGCTGCCATCTTTCTGCGACAGCTCCAAATGGTGCTGGTCATCCCAGGGTACGAACCCATTGGAGGTGTTCAGCATGGGTTTTGTCTCTTCGCTGTAACCATATCCATTCTCCGGAAAGACAGAGAAGACAGGAACGATCTTCAACAGCCTGCCGGATGGCAGACCATACACCGATATCTGGCCGTTGAAGCCTCCCGACACGAAGTTGTAAAACTCATCATACTTACCCGGCGCAACATATGTTTTTTCAGCAGCATCCGACGTAATAGCGGTGGATTCGTTCCGCGGCTTGCAGGAGGGCGTGGCCAGTGAAAGCCCTATCAGGGTCACGGCCAGCAAATAAAATTTCTGCGTGTACATTTTTTTCTATTTAATGATTAAGACAAGTTATTTTGAGTGGTCATTCTTACGCATATACTCCAGGATACTCCGTGCATCTTCGTCGGAAAGGTGTTGATTGGGCATCCTCACCATACAGACCTGCAGCATCGCCTGCGCTTTTGGGTCCTTGTCGATCATTTCATCCGTATTGGTCGCGAAATTCATGATCCACTCGGGCTTATGGCGATCGGTCACTCCCAGCCAACCGGGCCCTACGAGCTTTTCAGCCGTCAGCTTATGACAGGCCGAACATTTCAGTTCGTAAATGCTCTTACCGGACGCGATCATCTTGTCATCCAGCTTTTCGTTCAGCTCGACATGCGTAAACTTTCCGGCCCCTTTTACTGAATCATAGTTCGTGCTGCCAGCAGCGGTTGACGCCTTTGCGCTTTCATCGGATGACGAAGAGGTTGCAGGTCCCGCGGAGCTACTGCTGTTATTGGAGCAGGCCCAGGTAAACCCCAGTAACGCTGCCATTAAAAGGATCTTTCTCATTTTATTATGATTGATTTAATAATTGTGCACAAGATTACGCCTCGACATGTCCTATAAATATGATTTATATCATAAATCGCCTGACTTAAATCACCCCGGGCGGGAACAGGGGTCATATCTCCCCCCTAGCCCTACAAGTACTTTAGCGTATGTTTAGTGCAGATCAGGCTTTATCACAACTTCGGCGGTGGGTCATTTATGCCACAATCAACCTGTTTATCGTATCTGTCCTTGGTGTCGCGCTCCGCTATAAAGCGACTTTTGCCTTCCCGGTCCTGGATTACAAATACCTGCTCAACGCGCATTCCCATTTTGCCTTCTCCGGCTGGATCACCACGGCGCTCTTTACCGCCCTGCTATACATCCTTACCACGTCCGGCGTGAGACTATCGCCCGTCTATCGCTACCAGTTCTGGCTCAATCAGCTTTCCAGCTTTGGAATGCTTGTCAGCTTCACCTGCCAGGGGTATGGCACGGTGTCTATCCTATTCTCCTCTATATCGGTCCTGTTCTCCTATTGGTTTGCCATCCGGTATTTATATGATAGCCGGAATGCATCATGGCCGCCGCTGGTCAGGCGCTGCGTTCAACTGGCGCTATTGTTCCTGGTCCTGTCCAGTGCAGGTCCCTATCTCCTGGCTTATAGCATGTCACACCATATCGGCAGCATGTCATTCTACTATAATGCCATCTATCTCTATTTACATTTCCAGTACAACGGCTGGTTTAGTTTCGGGGTTATCGCTCTTTTCTTCTGGTCCGTATTCCGATATGGGGCGCCTACCTGTCAGTCGCTGGGGCGCGCCTTTGTCTGGCTGATGGGCATTGCCTGTATCCCGGCCTATTGTCTTTCCTTGCTTTGGACAGATCCCCCGGCATGGGTATGGGTTGTCAGCGTCTTTGCTGTTCTGCTCCAGCTGGCGGCCCTTATCGTCTTCTGTATCTTTCTTGTTCGCAATAATGGTCGATGGTCGGGTCGTATGCCTGCCGCTGCCCGGAATATATGGGCCCTTTCCTTTGCAGCCTTCGCCATTAAATTGACGCTCCAGGCATTATCTGTCGTCCCCCGATTGGGAAGCCTCGCTTTTAGCCACCGGCCGGTGATCATTGCCTATCTTCACCTGGTGGTCCTGGGTTTCGTGACCTTTATGGTGCTCGGCTTCTTTATCTACCAGGGTCTCCTCACATTGCGCACGGGAGCAGCACGGACGGGCTTGTTGCTATTTATTGCCGGTGTAATTCTCAATGAGCTCCTGTTGTTGATCCAAAGCCTCCTGCAGTTTTCCTCGCTGGTCTGGGGGGCAGCCGGCTATTATTTACTGGGGGCGGCCCTGATCATGTCGGCCGGTGCTTTATCGGTGTCCGGCGCCCAATTACGGCGTCTTCCCTAACTTCAAAAAATCTACAGAATTAGGACAGAAATTAGCGCTCAAATATGCGCACACCCGTATACTTGTTTTTCCTCCTGCTGACCGCCTCATACGGGCTGCAAGCGCAGGACAACTATGAGATCCAGGTCTATGCCTCGCCCACGGTCCAAAAAGGCAGCACCATGGTCGAGCTGCACAGCAATTATACCTTCGACGGAGCTACCACCGCGGAGAATAAGGTCCTGCCAACCAACCATGTCCTCCACGAAACCATCGAGATCACCCATGGCTGGAACAGCTGGTTCGAAACAGGTTTTTATTTTTTTAATACCATTGGCAACGATCATCGTACCACTTACGTAGGTAGTCATATCAGGCCGAGAGTGATGGTCCCATCCTCCTGGAAATGGCCTGTAGGGGTCAGTCTCTCCATGGAGGCGGGGTATCAGAAAAGAGAGTACAGCGAAGATGACTGGAGCCTGGAGATAAGACCCATCGTGGACAAGCAGTGGGATAAATTGTATCTCTCTTTCAACCCGACCTTTGATAAATCTTTTCACGGCGTCAATAAAGACCAGGGATATGTGTTCTCGCCCAACTTCAAAGCCTCCTACAATGTGACCAAGGTCGTCGCGGGAGGTTTCGAATACTATGGATCGCTGGGCCCGCTGAACCATTTCCAACCTTATCAGACACAACAGGAGCAATTGTTCGCGGCAGTGGACCTGGACTGGTCACCGGATTGGGAATTGAATTTCGGCTTCGGCTGGGGTCTGACACAAAGCACTGATAATGCTATCTTTAAACTAATCCTGGGCTATCGGTTCCACAAGTAGGCTGGTTTTAACAGAACATAAACGGGCAGGCTTGCGTTATTTATCATCCCGTGTTTAAACATTGAATAGTAGTTGTATGCTCAAATACCTTTTTCTCATTGTACTTACTGGCTGGGGACCAGCCCAATGGCATGTCAGCCCGACTCCCCCTCAATGGCATTCCAATATGGAAGAAGCGCAGCAGCTGGCCAGGCAAGAGCACAAACATATTCTCCTCAATTTCTCCGGCAGCGACTGGTGCGGCCCCTGTATCATGCTGCGCAAAGAGGTCTTCGACGACCCTTCTTTTCAGTCATTCTCGGACAGTACATTAGTACTGGTCAATGCCGACTTCCCCCGTCTGAGAAAAAACCAGCTGTCCAAAGAGCAACAGCAAATGAACGACCGGCTGGCTGACCAATACAATTCACAGGGCAAATTCCCGCTGACCCTATTACTTGGCGCAGATGGCAAAATATTGAAACAATGGGAAGGCAATCCGGGACTAAAACCAGCGGAGTTCGCCGGGCAGATAGCGTCCATCATCGATCAGGATCGCTCTCATTAAGGAATATGACAATGGATCAACAGCTTTTCAAACGTTCCATGCGACTGATGGGCAACCATTTCGAGCTCAGCGTGGTAGCCCACGATGAACAATGGGCTATGGAAAGGATCGATGCGGGTGTCGCCGAGATACAACGTATCGAGCGGCTGTTGACCACCTATAATGAAGACAGTGAGACCTGTCATATAAATGCCGGAGCAGGCATCGCCCCTGTGACCGTAAGCCCGGAGACCTTCCACCTCATCGAACGTTCGCTCCGTATCTCCCAGATCACCCAGGGGGCCTTCGATATCACCTACGGATCGGTCGATAAAAGCCTCTGGAACTTCGATGCCAGCATGCGTCAGCTCCCGGACAGGGACACGGCCCGGAAAATGGTAAGATTGATCAACTACAGGAATGTATTGTTGGATAAGGAAAAGATGACGGTGTTTCTGAAAGAAAAGGGCATGCGCATAGGTTTTGGCGGCATCGGAAAAGGCTATGCCGCCGAAAGGGCAAAGTCCGTCATGCAGTCGATGGGCGTTACCAGCGGCGTAGTCAACGCCTCCGGCGACCTGGCAGCATGGGGCCATCAGCCCAACGGCGGACCCTGGACTATTGGTATTGTCAACCCCAACGCCGCCGGGCAAATATTTTCCTGGCTCAATGTTACGAATATGGCGTTGGCCACTTCCGGCAACTATGAAAAATATATCATCATCGATGGTAAGAAATATTCCCATACCATCAATCCCCGCACGGGTCTGCCTGTGACGGGGATAAAAAGCGTCACCATCATTTGTCCCAATGCCGAGATCGCCGATGCCATGGCCACGCCTGTCATGATCATGGGTGTATACGCCGGCCTGGATATGATCAATCAAATAAATGACGTGGAAGCCATCCTCATCGACGATGAAGACAAGATCTACACATCCCATAACCTTCATTTTAATTAAAAAGCTCACATGAACAAGAAAACATTTTTTTGGGTCGGCGCTGCCATCACAGCAATGACCCTATCCTGCACATCTGTAAAAGAATATCAGAAGAGCAGGATCAACGATTCCGAGATGTCCCTTTCCAGCCGGAAAGTGGAAAAGAATGAGCTCAATTTTCAATCCTACCGCGAAGGCGCATCGGGCGCCAACGGAGGCAAGACGGGTGGAGGATGCGGCTGTAATTAATTTCATAGCATTATCACATGAAGAAAATCTGTTTGACGGTAGTGGGTATGTATTTTATGTTACTGCATGCCTTTTCCCAGGTGACGAAGGATTCGGCCGCCTTTCAGCCCAGAAAGCTGAAGCTGGACGAAGTGAACCTGGTTTCGAGCTATTATACACAGAATGGGGACCATTCCGCCATCGGCGGCGGCATCGGTACGGAGAAGGTCACCGATCTTGCCAATGGACTGGAGCTGAAATGGGTGGGATGGGATACACGCGGGCGTAAGAATACGCTGACGGCGGGCATGGGAATTGACCATCACACCGCAGCCTCTCAGGCATATATATCCAAGACAGGCGCTTCCAGAAGGACAGACGGGCTCCGTCTGTACCCTTCCCTGGACTGGACCCGCGAAAATGAGAAAAAAGGTACTTCCTTCAGTCTGGGAGCCTATTATTCCAATGAATTCAATTACAAATCCATTGGGCTCAACGCGGGCGCTACTAAAAAAACAAAGAATAATGGAGAGTTTGGATTAAAACTCAGCGCTTACTTCGACCAGGTCAGGCTCATATATCCGTCGGAGTTTGAACCCGCAGGCTCATACGGCGGCTTTAGCGAACGGAAGCACCCCGACTATGGCTCAAGTCCCCGACAAACCTATACGGCGTCCTTTTCTTTTTCCCAGGTCATCAATACACGGCTACAGGCAACGCTGCTGCTCGATCTGGTCGAACAACACGGGTATTTAGGGCTGCCTTTTCACCGCGTTTATTTCACGGATGGCTCGGATGCGGTAGAGAACCTGCCGTCCAGCCGTTTCAAACTGCCCATTGGATTAAGGCTCAACTATTTCATGGGGGACAGGATCATCCTGCGCGGTTACTACCGTTATTACACGGACAATTGGGGCCTGCAGGCGCATACTGCCAGCCTGGAAGTACCGGTAAAGCTGACACCTTTCTTATCCATTTCTCCTTTCTATCGGTATTATACACAGACTGCCGTGAAATACTTTGCACCTTATGAAGAGCATCTGACGACGGACAAGTACTTTACCAGCAATTACGCCCTATCCTCTTTCTCCAGCGGCTTCTTCGGGGCGGGTCTGCGGATAGCGCCTCCCTACGGGATATTCGGTACACATCTTAGCGCGCTGGAGTTACGATATGGTCATTATACCCAGACCACAGACCTGGTGTCGGATGTTATCTCCCTGCATTTGCAGTTCAAATAGCCGGAGGGCTGACATGCATCACCCTTCCCTGTGACGCATATCATACAGGGAATGCCTTGCCCTGTTTAGCTTGCAGTACACATAAATACTGCAGCAATGCTGATAGAACAGATTTATACAGGCTGCCTGGCACAGGGCGCCTATTACATCGAATGCAATGGCGAAGCCGCCATCGTCGATCCCCTGCGGGATACGGCTCCGTACCTGCAACGGGCCTATAATTCGGGGGCCATAATAAAATATATTTTAGAAACTCATTTCCACGCCGACTTTGTCAGCGGGCATGTCGACCTCAGCCGGCAGACGGGCGCGGAGATCATATACGGGCCAAATGCACAAGCCGACTTCCCTTTCCGCTCCGTACAAGATGGAGAAGAGCTTATTTTAGGACATTGCCGCATCCGCCTGCTGCACACACCAGGCCATACGATGGAAAGCTCCTGTTATCTGCTAAAGGATGAACATGGCATCGACAGGGCATTGTTCACAGGCGACACCCTCTTCGTCGGAGACGTGGGCCGCCCGGACCTTGCGCAGGCCATCGATCCCCAACTGACACCTCAAAAACTGGCAGGGCTCCTCTTCGACTCCTTACAAAACAAGATCCTTCCATTACACGACAGCATTATGGTTTATCCCGGTCATGGCGCAGGCAGCGCATGTGGCAAAAACCTGGGCGAGCAACGCTATGATACACTGGGTCACCAGAAGAGGAACAACTATGCCTTACGCCCCGGCCTTACAAAAGAACGATTTATAAAGGATGTGACCGCTGGCCTTACCCCTCCTCCGGGGTATTTCCCTGCGAATGTGATCATGAATAAAAAGGGATATACTTCCTTTGAAAAAGTGTTGTCCAGAGGGCGAAAGGCCCTGTCTCCGGCAGCCTTTGAGACAGCAATAAGGGAAACGACAGCGCTCATCCTCGATACCCGGCCGGCGAAGGAATTCAGGGATGGGTTCATCCCCGGCAGCATCAACATAGGCATCGACGGGAATTTCGCACCTTGGGCTGGCGCCATGATCCCGGATGTCCGGCAACCCATATTGCTGGTTGCAGACCCCGGTCGCGAAGAAGAGGCTATTACCCGTCTGGCCCGTGTCGGTATCGATAATTGTCTTGGATACCTGTCCGGTGGCGTAGAGGTATGGGAGAACGCGGGAAAGGAACTGGATTATATCGACAGCGTTTCTGCCCTTGAACTGTCGGAGATCGTGCACAGGACGCCGGCAAATATCCTTGACGTCAGGCGACTTGGAGAATATGAACACGAACATGTCCTGGATGCGATGAATATGCCGCTGGACGAGATCAATGAAGAAATGTCCCGCATAGATCCCCGCAAGACCTGGTATGTATACTGTGCCGGAGGCTACCGTTCGATGATCTTTATCTCCATCCTGCGGGCAAGAGGATATCGCAATCTCATAGATATTGCAGATGGTTATTCCGCCATCAAGAACAGCAGGAAGTTCTGCATAACAAATGACACTCCATTAAAGCATAAGCCATGACCAGCCGGCTATTTTTATGCTTCATCTGCGCATCGACCTTATCTGCATGCACCAGGCCCCAACAGGTTCACCTTTTTAAAAAAGATATAGTGGAGACGGTATATGCCTCCGGCAAGATCATCTCCGCAGATGAATACAGTCTTTTTGCATTCAGCAGCGGCGCCATCCGCCAAAAGCTTGTGAAAGACGGTGACACGGTCCGGAAAGGACAGCTGATCTATATTGTCGAACATGACGCTGCCGACAAAAAATATGAGGCGGCCATGACCAATTACCGTCATTCGGCGATCAATCTTTCCGAAACATCCCCATTGTTAAACGACCTGCGCCTGGCGGTGAAAAATGCGGAGATAAAACTAAGTAACGACTCTCTCACTTATTTCCGTTGGAAGGAGCTTTGGGATGGCGGCATCGGTACCCGCAGTAATCTCGATAATGTCTATGCGAATTACCAGATGTCTATAAACCTTAAGAACAGTGCCGACGAAAAATATACTTCCGCCCTGCACGATGCCCAATTGGCAATGAGCAATGCCGGCAGCCAGCTCCAATCTTCCCGCAAAGAGCTGAATGATTATCTCATCAGCTCCGACAGGGACGGCGTGGTATACGAGACCCTGAAAGAAGCCGGAGAGGGTGTGCGCGCGGGTGAGCCGGTAGCGCTTATCGGGACTGTCAGTCAGCGTATCATCCGGCTGGCAGTAGATCAGGAAGATGTGGGCAAGGTGAGACCCGGACAAAGGGTTGTATTGAAAACAGATCTCACCGGTGGTACGGTCTACGAGGCCAAAGTCACAAAGCTATACCCTACCATGAACGAGGCGGATCAGACCTTCCGGGTCGACGCGGAATTCACCGGGAATATACCCCAATCTTTTATTCATAGTTCAGTGGAAGCCAATATCATCATCCAGGTCCGCCCGGCGGCCAGGGTCCTCCAGCGCACAGCCATGGCAGACGATGACAGTGTATGGATACTCGACAAAGGAAAAGAAAAAAAAGTAGCCGTGCGGACAGGCATTGCTTCGCCGGAATACGTGGAGATCCTCGAGGGGCTGGATGAAAATGCTACGGTGCTCCTAAAAACAAAAACCACCGGCAAATGAAGCTACCTGTCAATTTCATGATCTCCGGCACAGAACTGCTGGCCCGAAAAAAACAAAGCGTTATCGCCATGCTGGGAGTCATGTTTGGCATCGCCATGTTCATCTTTATGATCAGCTTCATGAAAGGGGTCAATAAATTCATAGAGGACATGATGCTGGCGGCGATCCCCGACATTCATATATACAACGACATCCGGACGGATTATACCCATTCGGTAACAGAAGCCTGGCTTCACCAGGATTCATCCAAGATCGTGGTGGTGCATCATCCTCGTCCTTCGAAGATCCGTCTCAATCTTAAAGACCCGGGCCGTATCATTGCCGACCTGAAGACCACACCCGAGGTTGCCGTCGTATCGCCCCTCTCCTCCACACAGGTATTCTTCAACTACGGACCGGTGCAGCTCAATGGCATGCTCGACGGTGTAGATATTTATGCAGAGGATCGCGTATTCAATCTCACTGAAAAAATGGTCTCGGGCCATCCGGAAGATCTGTTGACCACCGACAAAGGTATTCTCCTGGGACAGGGGCTCGCCGACAAGCTCAACGTCGTAAAGGGTGATCTGATCACCCTCGCCTCTCCCACAGGCACAGTCATGCGCTTCAGGGTGGCGGGAACTTTTTCATTTGGAATGAGCGCCATAGACAATATAAAAGCCTATACGACCCAGGCAGGTGTTCAGCAGCTGCTGGGCAAGGACCGCGACTATATCACGGACATCCGCATCAGGCTCCACGATCTCAGTCAAGCCAAAGCAACAGCCATCTTATTGGGCCGGAAGTATGGCTACAAATCGGAAGACTGGGAAACCACCAATCCATCCATCAAGACGGGCAATATGATACGGGATACGCTCACCTGGGTGGTTAGCATCACGCTCCTCACGGTGGCCGGGTTTGGCATTTATAATATTATGAACATGGTCATCACCAGCAAGATGAAAGATATCGCGATACTAAAGGCGCAGGGCTTTTCCGGAAGGGATATCCTGACGATATTTCTCTCCCAGTCCCTCGTCATCGGGATACTGGGCGCCGTTTTCGGATTGGGCCTGGGATATGCGTTGTCCTATGGCATGTCGAGAGTCCCCTTCCCCCAGGGCGAGATCACTTCTTTAAAATACTTTCCGGTAGTCTTCGACACCCGTTACTACCTGCTGGGAGCCGCCTTTGGGATCCTGACCACTTTCGTTGCAGGCGTGATGCCCGCCAGAAAGGCGGGCAGGGTCGATCCGGTAGCTATTCTTCGCAGTTAAATTCTTCTTTATGAAAACCCCCATCCTCGAAGCGCAACATCTCGACAAATTCTTCCCCGGTCCCGAGCCCTTCCAGGTGTTGAAGGATATCACCCTCAGCATCGGCAAAGGCGAATTTATTACCATCATCGGCAAGTCGGGCTGTGGAAAATCCTCTCTCCTCTACCTTCTTTCCACCCTCGACACGAACTACAAAGGCAGCCTCTCGATCAATGGAACACGCGTCACTGGTCTAAGTGAGAGCGCGCTCTCCCGATTCAGAAATGAACACATCGGATTCGTATTCCAATTCCATTATCTGTTGCCGGAATTCACCGTTCTGCAGAATATCATGATCCCTGCCCTCCGATTGGGTAGATTGTCCCGCGAAGCCATCGAACAGCGGGCAATGGACATACTGAAGCAGCTGGATATCGATGACATTGCCGCAAAACCTTCGGGCAAGCTATCCGGCGGCCAGCAGCAGCGGGTAGCCATCGCCCGCGCACTGATCAACAATCCGGGGATCATCATGGCCGATGAACCTACGGGCAACCTGGACAGCATCAATACAAAGATCGTTTTCGATATATTTCATGAGCTCTCCCGTCAGGGCAACACGATCCTGGCCGTAACACACGACAGGGATTTTGCCGCACGTTCAGACAGGATCATCGAGATGATGGATGGCAGGATCAAGTAGTGACTATCATTTTATTCATTCCCCCGTATGACTTCCATCATTGGTTATCGATTGGCGACGTGCTAATTTAGTATCAATCCTCTCTTTCTGTTTTTTCCGCTCCCACTTAATCCGTTGCGATCAGCACGCGCCTCAGATTTTTCCATAACACTAATCTTTCTGCAAATGCGTAATATTACCTCCATTATCGCAATGGTAATTCTTTTACCTGCGCTGACAACTGCCCAGACAAAATACAAGGTTGTTGTCCTCGGGTCCTCCACAGCTTATGGCATGGGCGCCACAGTTCCCGACAGCTCCTGGGTCGGTCGGACAAAGAGCTATTACAAATCCACGCACCAATTGGATACGCTCATCAACCTGGCCGTCCCGGGCTCCTACACCGACAGCGGAGTAAAGCTCCTCCCCATGGCATTGGGCTATAATCCGGACATTGTGCTCGTCAATTTCCCCTCCAATGACCTGGTCGCAGGCCTTGGCGTTCCCCTGTATATGAGCAATCTCCGGATAATGTACAACACCGTGACGGCGGCGGGAAAGAGATGCTTTATCTCCACCACCCAGCCCAGGACGGATCCTTTTGCCGGGCCGGCCCTTAAGGCAGGCCGGGATTCCGTACTGACGGAGTTTCCCGGCAACTATATGCAGTTTTATGATCCGTTGGTGATCCCCCACACGTATAATCCCGACCCCTTATACGTTGTCGATGGCACTCATCCCAATAACGCCGGTCACCGGCTGCTTTTCCAGGCGGTAGTGGCTTCGCAGGCCATACCGGCGCCCTTGCCGCTGGTCTTTACAGGATTCTCCGGTCAGCGGACAGAACAGGGCGTTGTGCTCGACTGGAGTGCTTCCAATACAGCGGGCAGTCTGGACTTTTTTATCGAACGCAGCGGGGACGGAATAGTCTACCAAAGCATCTATCATATAGAAGGTCTATCCGATGGCATGACAAGACAATATTCTTATACGGATCAAAACGCACCTGCCGGCAGCTCCTTCTACCGGATCAGAACAGTAACGGACGGAAATGCCACAACATATTCAAACGTCCTCACCCTCGATGCGCTGGCAGCCAGCCTGACGATCCAGCGAATATATATCACGGGCGGACGCAGTGGTTTTACCACCACGATCGGCATTCCTAAAGACGAAATATTCCGTCTTGCCATCTTCAACACAGCGGGTATACGGGTGAAACAGCAATCCTATACAGGCAGGGCGCCTGCCGTCACCCTCGATGTCTCATTGCCATCGTTGCCGGCCGGTATCTATTTTCTGCAGATAACGACATCCGACGGACAAAGGGCCACAAAGCCGTTGTCCCTGCTACAGTAGCTTTCTGTGATCATTGTTCAACGCACTGAAGGCTTCTTGGGAATACTTACCAGCGCAATCGCTCCGACCGCGATACAGATGAGGATAGGATATAAAATCACTCCAAACAGCGGAATGGATAGTATCAGACGCAGCAGGATGAAAAACACAAAAGCCATTCCCACCTGCTCCCAAAACTTCCCATTGCTGCCCATGAGGCTGCTGAACCAATGTGCCGCCACGAGGGAACTGATACTGCCGCAGGTTAGTAATACAAATATGTATCCAAACAAAAGGAAGAATCCCACCGGCATCGCCACCAGGCTGAGTATGGCCAGCGCGATCAGGAGGGGAACTCCCAGGAAGAAGAGGAGGCCCGAGCCAAATGATCTCAACGTCTGCTCATAGACCTTTTCTCCCGCGCGTTGAAATGCCGGTCTGAAAAGATATTGTAACAAAATTATCAGCACCAGGGCCATGCCCAGATACCATAAAAAGACCAGCGCACCACTGCCGCCAAGGAAATACCAATGACGGGTTCGAACGGCCAGGTTCTCATCCCTAACAGCCTGCCCCGCCCGAAGGGACGTACCAAAATTCACCGTATCGGGTGACCAATACCGGACAGGTCCATTAAAGACGGCGCTATAGCCGATCTCCACCCCGTCCGTAGCAGACAGCTTCGACTCGCCCTCCACCCTACCGTGTATACCTATCGTCCCACCCCGAAATTCGAGGTCCCTGCCTACCGGACCATATAGCAGGAATTTCCCGGCATAGACACGGACATCCTCCTTGACCTCACCGTATATGGTCAACCTGCCGCCTCCCGCCAGGACACTACCCGCCACCACACAACCTTTTTCCACACTGATATCTCCACCGCCTACCAGCAGATCGCCCTGTAAAAGATGATCAAGGCTTACATTACCGCCCATGCAGCGGACCTTACCGCCAATATATCCTTTTATGACCACCGTGCCGCCCGCTATCAGCACATCCCGGGTGACAGTATCATTGATATAGACCTTCCCACCTGCTACCACCAAGTCCCCATGAACAGGCGCATTGATGACGATGGTGCCGCCGGCCAGATAAAGGTCCTGTGATACAGGCTGGTCGATGATGATGGTATTGCCGGACTCGACGACCATGCCGAAACTCTTGCTTGCCATCACCGGCAGGAACAGCAGAAATAATAAATGTAGCTTGGTACCCATAGCAAGATGATGTTTTAAAAGATGAATCTATGTACATTTTAGAAAGAATAGGGTGATCTTACTCAGCCATTTTGCTGATCCTGGTTTACACCTCGACGCACCAACGCTTCGACGCCCGAAAGGATGTCCGACAACTCCTCATCGATCTCCTCCTGCCGCCGCTGGTGATAGGCCTGAACCAGCTCCCCGGACAACTGTTCAATGTTCTTCTCGGCATGCTGCATTGCTGCCAGGCGGCTGGCGTTCTCCGCCGCCAGCGACTCCGCACAGGATTTATACAGGGCGACGAAAAGGTATTCGCGGATGAGCGCCATGCCGGCCGAGGCAGCGCCCCCGATGATTTCCGGCCGTTGTTTTCCCGGCCACGACAAGCCCGAAATTTTCTCCTCCCACGTTTCCGCTAAAGGCAGCAACCGTTGCATCACCGGCTCATAGCCGGCCCCGCCCGTCAGGCGGTTATGAAAAACATACACATCGCCCATTTTGCCCATATCGCGTTGTCGCTCCATGTCCACCAGCAGCCGGTTGACCAGCGGTCTGATCCCAGCCACGGATATGGGTAGGTCATATCGCCCTGCAGGTTCCACGCCTGCGCTCTGCCATTCCGTACCCATGCGCTCACCCACTGCCTGGATGGCTTTTCCTTCCGGGATCACCTGGATCTTGCCCATACAGAATTGTACTAACGACAGGTTGAATTGTCCAACCAGGCCCTGATCCGACCCGAACACGATGACCCCTGCGGGCGGCTTCCTGAGGGGTAACGTCTCCACCGGCGCCCCGTCACTCAACTGCCGGATACATACCGACAGTCCTAATTCCACCGACCGGTAATAGTCGTAGAGCGACACGACGGCGTGCTCGTACTGGCTGATGCCGGCCGCTGCCAGCGCCTTCATCGTCCGGACCACCGAATGCAGTTCTGCAGCCGTCACGATCTGGTGTTGCAGGTTTTCAATACTTTCACTCATGTCTTCAGCGCCTCCCTCGCAATGGCCAGGATGGCCGACCGATCCGCATCATTCATTTTCTCTCCACCCAGTAATTTCCTGGTCAGGACCTCCGGCATTTCGGCGGCCGACCGGCGCACTTTATTCTCCGCCTGCCCCATCCTGCCTGTATCGATCTCGTCAAAACAACCCTCCATCAATGCAAGCAGCAGGATGATCTGCTCCAGGACCGGCACCGGCGAATGCTCCGCCTGTTTCAGGACCAGCCGGATCCGCTGGCCCCGTGCAATGACCCGCCTGGTATGCTCGTCCAGCCGTGTGCCGAACCGCGCAAAGCTTTCCAGTTCCTCGAATTGCGCATATCCCAGCTTTAGATCACCGGTGACACTGTGATAGGCTGGTAGTTGAGCGGCCCCGCCCACGCGGGAAACAGACTTACCGACATCCACCGCCGGCAATGCACCCAATTCAAAAAGCGTGGGAGACAGGTATATCTGGCCATCGGTGATGGATATCAGGTTTGTAGGGATATATGCCGATATATTTTGAGCTTCTGTCTCCACGATGGGCAATGCCGTCAGAGAGCCACCGCCTGCTTCGGCCCGCAGCCGCGTCGCCCGCTCGAGCAACCGGGAATGGATGTAAAAGATATCGCCCGGAAAAGCCTCCCGCCCCGGCGGCCGGCGCAGCAACAAAGAAATCTCCCGGTAGGCCCTGGCATGTTTTGTCAGATCATCGTACACGATCAGCACATCCCGCCCCGATTCCATGAAATATTCTGCAATACTCGTAGCCGCATAGGGAGCGATATAGGCCAGCCCGGGCGGGTCGTTGCCTTCCGTGACAACCACTGTCGTGTATTCCATCGCTCCTTTTTCGCGGAGCTCGGCGATAATCCTGGCCACTCCTGAAGCCTGCTGCCGGATGGCGCAATAAATACACAAGACCTGATTGTCCTTATTTTGTTCCTGAACACGCTGGTTGAGGATCGTGTCGATGGCAATGGCTGTTTTACCCGTCTGCCTGTCCCCAAGGATCAGTTCCCGCTGTCCTCTGCCGATCGGGATCAACGCGTCGATCACCTTGATCCCCGTTTGAAGTGGAACAGTAACGGGCGCCCGGTCCATAATCGCCGGAGCATTCCGCTCAATGGGCAGTCTGCGGCTATAGACCACAGGGCCTCTTTCATCCAGCGGCCGGCCCAGCGGATCGATCACCCGCCCTATCAGCCCCTCGCCCACCGGAACGTCCATGACCCTGCCCGTCCTCTCTACAGCATCGCCTGTATTCAGATGTCGGTAGTCATCCAGCAGTACCGCCCCAATGGATTCCTGATCCAGGTCGAAGGCAATGCCATACAAATTGCCTGGAAACAGCAGCAACTCCTCCAGTTGGGCGCCAGGCAGCCCTGAGACGGTCGCCACACCGGCCCCAATGGTCATCACCTTACCGGTCTCCTCCAGCGTCGCCGCCGGCGTCACCTTTCCCGCAGCCCTGATAAGCGCTTCAAACGCTATGTCGTAAGATTGATATACTGCACCTTTTTCCATGCTACCTTGTTTTTACGGCTGTCTTGATCTTGTCGAGGTAGCTGCCCATTGTCCACTCCAACTTATATCCCGATAGAAAGACTCCTATGCCGCACACTAACTCCGGATCAATCTCGAAAACGATTGCGCCCCCATCTGTCCCGCGAAGCGCCGTAATCATCTTCACAAATGCCACGCGGCTCTCCTCCGGCAAGGCCAACGCGCTTTTCACTCTCACCTCTTGCGACGCCTTCATCGTCGTGACCAGCGTCTCTTTTTGTTTTCCATCCAGGCCCCCGATCATCCGCATAAAGGCCGCTGTCATCTGCTCCTGCAGCACGGCGTCCGCCAGATCGTCCAGGCATTTCCGGGCAATTTCCAGCACGGTTGATTGTGTTCTATCCACCAGCTCCCGGCTCATATGCTCCTGCTCCTGCCGCAATGCTTCCATCCACCCCGCCCGTTGCACCTCCACTGCCTTCCTTGCCTCCACGAGCAGCCTTTCCTTTTCCACACCAGCCTCCGTCTTCGCCTTGTCCAGCAAGGCCAAGGTTTCCTGCTCCAGCGCCAGGCGCTTCTCCTCATACTCCTTTTTCTTTCCGACAGCAGTAGTCTCCGCAGCAGCCGCTTCCGACAGTTGCCCGGCAATCTTTTGCTCCCTTTTCCGCACGGCGTTCAGCACGGGCTTATACAGGTATTTTTGAAGCAGCCACACCAGCACCATGAAATTAATGATCTGCGCGGCCACCGTAAACCAATCGATTGACATACTACACTATTTTACCGTAACGTGATTCCAGAACGGATTGGCGAAGATCAGGATCATCGATACGACGAAACAATAGATGGCCACCGATTCGATCATAGCCAATCCCACGAACAACGTGCGCGTGATGGTAGAGGAAGCGTCGGGTTGCTGTGCCAGCGAAGCCAGCGCCGCCGTGATGGCCTTCCCCTCCGACAATGCGGGGGCGATACATCCTATACCGGTGGTCGCTCCGGCGGTGATGATCGAGACAATACCGATAAGAGTCATGTTATCCATATAAATGGTTTATTCGTTTTTTGCATTTGATGCAGCGGCAATGTACACGGCAGCAAGGATACTGAAGATATATGCCTGTACCATTCCTGTCAGTAAACCAAGCACATTCAACAACACCGGGAAGAACAGCGGCGCGATAATGAGCAGGATACCCAGGATCATGCTTCCGCTCATAATGTTGCCGAACAGCCGCACGGCCAGCGCCAGCGTCCGGGAAAATTCGCTGATGATGTTAAAAGGCAGCAGGATGAAGCTCGGCTTGACATAGGAGGCCAGGTATTTCTTCCAGCCCGATACACGAATACCGAAAACCGGTACGGCGCCAAACACCGAAAGCGCCAGCGCCGCCGTGGTCGAGAGACTTCCCGTCGGCGGTTCATACCCTGGGATGATCGTGCACAGGTTAGACATCCCGATCAGTAAGAACAAGGTGCCCAGGAATCCAATATACCGGCGCGGCTCCTGCAATCCGACCTCTTTGATCTGGTCACCGATGCCCAGCACCAGCATCTCAAGCAACGCCTGCCATCCCGAAATACGCAGATCGGCCTTCAACCTTCTCGTGATCAGCCGGGCGCCCGTCACAAGCACCAGCATGATCGCCCATGTAAAAACGATCGTCGCGTTCAGTTTGAAAATACCATGCCGCCAATAAACCAGCTCGTCAGGACTTAGCCGCATGCCTTACCTCCTTTTGTTTGATCATCCGGAATACCAACGTTCGGACGGCCAGCATACCCGCCAGTCCCGCCATCCATCGGAGCGCATCGTTCCCCGCCGCCCAGTAGAGGATCAGCATGCTGACCCCCATTCGGATCACAAATCCACCCAGGGCCCACAACCATGCATACTTCGATGCCAGCAGCTTGTCTACACTGTATCGCAACCCGCCAAAAAAGAAGACGCCAGCCAGCAAGCCTGAAAAAAAAGGTCCGATGATATACAACATAGTCACTTGTTTTCCTTATTGATCTTATCGCTTTCTTTCTGTACCCAGTACCAGGCATTCCAACAGCCCAGCAGCAGCCCGGCGATCAACAGCGACAACGTCCACGACCGTCCGCCGGCATGCCTGTGGTCAAGCGCCAATCCCACTGTCACGCCCAGCAGCGTAGGCACGGCCACTGACCAGCCGATGAGCCCGAACATGGCGAACCCTCTCAGCGGGTTATGCCCTTTTCCGCTCCTGGCGCGCAGCTTGCGCTGCTCGTTATTGCTTACCTTCCTGCGGAAGTCGTTATCCTGCTCCGCCATAGGCCTATGATTGACGCATTTTTAATAAGCGGCGAATAAACCCGCTCTCCACCTTATAGATCATCGAACGCATCTCTACGTCCTCCTCGTCAAGCCGCTGGAATTCCTGCTCGACCCGCTGGCGAAGCTGACCAAGGTCCGGCCCGTCAACCGCATGACGTACCGAAAGCAGAATGTCCGCTCCCGTCTTGACAAGTACCCCTTCGTCGATGGCCACAAATCGCTCCCGGCCATCTTTATCCCGGTAGGTCAATATTCCCGGCCTCACTATCAGCACACAGTCCAGCCTGTTCGGCAACAGCCCCCAGGAACCTTGTCCACCCTCCGCTACAACGCTCCGCACGCCATCCTCGTGCAGGAATGCCCGGTCAGGCAACAGTATGCTGAGGTTGATCGATGCTATCATGTTCGTTTATTTGTTTTACCTCGTCTATCGTTCCGATCATATACAAAGCATCCTCCGGATAACTATTGAAGGCATCGGATAGTATCCGCTCGCATCCATCCAGGCACTGCTGAAGGCTCACCATTTTCCCCTTCATCCCGTTGAATGCCTCCGTCGTAAAAAACGGCTGGGTAAGGAATCTCTCGAGCAGCCTCGCCCTGGCGACGATCATCCTGTCCGCAGTCGACAGCTGATCCAGTCCCAGCATGGCTATGATATCCTTCAGCTCCTCGTATTGTGCAAGCGTCTGCCGAACCTGTTGCGCCAACCGGTAATGCCGCTCGCCTATCACCGCCGGGTTCATCATCCGGGAATTCGACTGTAGCGGATCTATGGCGGGATAAAGCCCTTCGCTCGCCTTCTTCCGCGATAGCACGATCGATGCAGACAAATGCGAGAAGGTATGCACCGCCGCAGGGTCCGTCAGATCGTCCGCCGGCACATAGACGGCCTGGATCGAAGTGATCGCCCCCGATGCCGTATTGGCGATCCGTTCCTCCAGCTGCGAAAGCTCGGTACTCATGGTGGGCTGATAACCCATCCTCGACGGCATTTGTCCCATCAGTCCCGACACCTCCATGCCTGCCTGGATAAAACGGAAAATATTGTCTACCAGCAGCAGCACATCCCGGTGGGCCTCATCCCGGAAATATTCCGCGATCGTCAATGCCGTATGCCCGACCCGGAAACGGCTGCCGGGAGGCTCGTTCATCTGCCCAAAAACCATCACCATATGCTCCAGGACACCGGCCTCTTTCATCTGCCGATACAACTCCTCACCTTCGCGGCATCTTTCCCCAATGCCGCAGAATATACTCACCCCCTTATGAAAACCTGCCATGTTATGGATCATCTCCGTCAGCAAGACCGTTTTACCGACGCCCGCCCCGCCGAACAGACCCGCTTTACCGCCTTTCTCCAGCGGCATCAGCAGGTCGATGACCTTGATCCCTGTTTCGAAAACCTCCGAATTCGTCGAACGCTGCTCCAACGCAGGCGGCCTGCCGTGCACCGACCGGTAACTCACGCCTTCAACCGTTCCGCCGTGATCAATGGGTCTGCCGAAAACATTGTACATGCGTGATAATGTCTGCTCGCCTACCGGCGCCTCCAATGTTCTGCCCCCATCAGCCGCCTCCGCCCCTCTTGCCAGCCCCTGTGCCGGTGTCAATGCAATGCCACGGACATGCCGTTCATCGAGATGAAATTGTACTTCAATCACAATTTCCCGATTTTGGCCGCAGAATAGCAACGTATTGATCAACGGCAGCCGGCCCGGGAACCATACATCGACGACGCTGCCCCGGATCGCGATCACGCGACCGGATGTCGTGGAAGAAAGTTGGCCGGTCTGCATATTTTTTTTGATTAAATACCTTATGAAGATAGATTCATTAATTGCCGGGTAGCCTGATCTTTATCAAATCCCGCAGTGACCCTCATCACCCATCAACAATCCAGAATGTCTACAGAATTGCATTTATTCCCTATCGCGTAACCCGTATTCCTCATCTGGTAACCGCGATTGAAGATGACCGGGCAATTTTGCAAAAATTTTCCTTATGAGATGTTTGATGCTCCTGACCCTTACCATTCTTACTTCATCGATACTATACGCACAAGACAGCACTCATGCCAGGACATTACAGCAGGTCCAGGTCACGGGTATAAAGACGGTGAGAGGGGTCGGGCACATGCCGGAGTTCAAGGACGGGATAATCTATGCGGGTAAAAAAAGCGAAGTCATCATCGTGGACAGCCTGGATGCGAATAAGGCTATCAACAATACAAGACAGATATTGGGAAGGATCCCAGGGTTGAACATTGTCGAAACGGAAAGCTCGGGCTTTACGGCCAATGGGATCGCCACCCGGGGGCTGAACCCTACCCAAAGCATTGAAATGAATGTCCGGCAGAACGGGTACAATATCAGCGCGGACGTATACGGATACAATGAATCCTATTATATCCCTCCGATGGAAGGGGTGCAGCGGATCGAGATGGTACGGGGAGCGGCCGCCTTACAATTCGGGGCGCAGTTTGGCGGGCTTGTCAATTATGTGACGGGCGAGATCTCGCAAAAGCCCTTCGAGTTCGCCACATCCCAGACGCTTGGCAGTTTTGGCATGTATAATACATTCAATTCGGTGAGCGGTACTTTTAAGAAATTAAAGTACTACGGATTTCTCCAGTACAGGAATTTGGATGGCTACCGGCCGAACAGTCAGCAATGGCAGCTGTCGGGGTTCGGGAAGGTTCAATACGAGGTGACACCCAAGCTGAGCTTGTCGGCGGAGTATTCTTTATTACAGAACAGGATACAGATGCCGGGCGGCCTGACGGACAGCGAGTTTTATGCAAATCCGAAGGCATCCACCCGCGCCAGGAACTGGCTGAAGAGCCCCTGGAACATCGTGTCAGCCTCCCTTAATTACAAGCCGTCGGAGAAGACGACGATCAGTTTTATTTCTACTTATATCTTCAGCAGCCGCTCATTGGTGTGGCGGAATGAGGACGGCGGGCCACAGGCGCAGGACACGGTGGACCCGGCAACCAACCAGTTTGTGCCGAGAGAAGTGGGAAGGGAGTTCATGCACAGCACCTCGAATGAATTCCGGTTGTCGACCAACTATCGGTTGGGCGCCCGGACATCAACACTGGCGGCGGGCTTCCGGGCGGCTTATGCACGGTTCAAGCGCCAGGGCGGCGGTGAAGGCACCACGGGCAGCGATTTCGATCTCTCTATTACGGGAGACTGGGGCTATAATCTGAATTTTACGACAGCGAACCTGGCGCCTTTCGCGGAGAATATCTTTCGCTTAGGTGACAGATTCACGGTGACGCCCGGGATACGATTCGAATATATTTATAGCACCGCCTCGGGATATAAGGAGACGGAAGGTGTTCGGCAGGCGCCGGATGAAAAACGTACCCGGACATTTCCGTTGGCGGGGATAGGAACGGAGCTCAAGACATCCGGGAGTACGAGTCTTTACGCCAATATCAGCCAGGCCTACCGGCCCATCGACTATGCCCAGCTGGAGCCATTCGGGGTGGCGGCAAAGATCGATCCGAATCTAAAGGATCAGACGGGGTATAATTCCGATCTTGGCTATCGGGGGGCCGTCCGCAGCTTCCTGAACTTCGATCTGGGTCTTTTTTACCTGGCATATAACAACAGGATCGGAGAAGTCATCCGTAAAGATGCTGCCAGCGGGCAGGACTTTGCCTATCGCACCAATGCGGGGAACAGCGCACACAAAGGGGTCGAGGCATATATTGAATTCAACCTGCTGAAATTTCTAAATGAGCGGTCCAGCTATGGGCTGAGCGTGTTCAATTCATTTGCCTATACGGACGCGAAATATACCAGCGGAGAATTCAAAGGCCACCGGGTGGAAGCGGCGAGCAAGGTCATCAATCGTGCGGGGGTTATCTTCAATTCCCGTTTCTTTTCATCTACCTTCCAGGTCAACTACACGGGTGACGCGTATGGCGACGCAGCGAATGTAAAGGTGAGCAGCAATCCAATTGCGGGGTATATCCCGGCGTATACGGTGTTGGACCTTAGCGCATCCTACAGGCTACGCCATTTCGGATTGAAGGCAGGCATAAACAATTTGGCGGACAAGGCCTATTTCACCAGGAGGACGGACGAGTATCCGGGTCCGGGGATCATTCCGGCGGTGGGAAGAAGCTTTTATGTCGGATTTACTGCCAGATTTGATTGACTTATTTTTCCCTCTCTCCGTTCAGGCGTGCATTAAATAATGATTTGATCTGTTTTTCAATCCTTTTGGGAAGCGTATGCGGCTCGACAGACAGATCAAATTTCTCATCCCCCGTGACAGAAAAAGAATACCGGTAGTATTTGTTCCTGAAACAGCGGGGGTTCCTTTTCTCAATCTCCCTGATGTCCTGCAGAAACATACCAAATAGTGCATGCGTCACTGGCGCTTCAGGTTGTAGCATAAAAAAAGTTTTATATAAAATTATGATATCGGTGAATCCGTAAAAAATGACGGGCATTCGGCCTCACCTTGACAATAATCAAGGGATCTGCTGACCCGGGTCATCGAAATGGAGCTGGCAACAAAATAGCTTTAAGCAAAACATTTTTATGGAAAGGATACTTCTTGCCATTGACAGCCAGAACCTGGATGAAAATGCTGTCGACTTCGCCTGTTTTCTGGCCCGGCTGACCGAATCGAAATTAACGGCCATCTTCCTGGATACCCTGATTAGTGAGGAACAGGTAATCCTTAACGGCGATGGCGGTATACCGTATGTGGCTTCTGCGACTTTGGGGGCGGGCCGGGGAGACCTTGGCCGCAGCGCAATCAGAAATGAAAATATCCGGCTTTTCCAGGAGTTGGCAGATGAAGAAGGCATAGAAGCAAATATCTACCGCAATGACGGAGCTCCGGCCCTGGATGTTATTGCCGAGAGTATGTTTGCTGACGTACTGATCCTGGATGCAAAAACTTTTTCAGGAGCCTATGAGGGACTCCCCAGCCGCTTTGTGAAGGATATTCTCCAGGACACAGGTTGTCCCGTAGTCATTGCACCGGCAACTTTCGAAGATATCGACAATGTGGTGTTTTGCTATGACGGCGGCAAGTCTTCAATTTTTGCTATGAAACAGTTTTCATACTTATTTCCCGAGTTGACGTTGAAAAAGGCTCAGGTTATCAACCTGAAAGGCGAGGCCCTCACGGCGGAAGAAGCATCAGGTGTCACCGAGTGGTTAAAGGTTCATTTCAGTGAGGTAGAATGGTTCATCCCGGAGGAAGAAGCAACTGTCGCCTTATTCAAATACCTGTTGCAAAAGAAGAACGACTTCCTGGTAATGGGGGCCTATGGCAGAGGGCTGTTGGCATCGTTTTTCGAAAAGAATCCTGAAGATGATACTGCCAGGACTACCAGCATACCCATTTTTGTAGCGCATTATTGATCTTTTACATTCAATTCACTTTAGATGGAACCTACAACTGCCGGCGGCAAAATAAGAATGACGGATACGGAAATGGTTATTTACGAAAGAAGGGCCGTCAGAAAATACAAAGATATTCCCGTGGAGAGAGCATTGATCGAACAATTGCTGGATGCAGGGCGCATGGCGCCGTCAGCTATGAACAGGCAACCATGGCGATTTTATATTTTGAACGACAAAGAAACGATACGGGCATTTTCTAAAGAAATAGCCGTAATAGCCTTTAAGGATGTTCTTCATTCAGGCAAGGCGGGACTCCGCCAGGCGAAAAAGATCGTGAGCGACCTGCTGAGCTTTTCTCATGGCATCGACCTTCACCAGCTGAAAGACCCAGTGTTTTATGGTGCGCCTGTCGTGATATTCATCACTGCGCCACGGGGCAATGAGTGGGCTCCGCTGGATATCGGCATGTGTTCCCAGAATATAATGCTGGCCGCGAAGTCCCATGGACTCGATAGCTGCCCCGTCGGGTTCGGGAAATATGTGGAAAAAACAAAGATATTCACCCGTCTGCAGGTACCTCCTTCCGAACAGGTACAGTTGGCTATCATCCTGGGATATGGGGATGAAACGCCGGAAGTTCATAAAAGGATCCAGGATAATATACTATTCATCGACTAAAATGGTCAGTATAAACAATAAGTCCTATCCCTTTAGCGGTGGTGAAACCATATTGGGATTGCTCCGGCGTATTGGGATTGAGGTGCCTGCCCTTTGCTCGGACGAACGCCTGCCGCCTGCTTCCGTTTGCCGGCTTTGCCTGGTAAAAGTCAACGGCATGAGCCGTTGGCAACCGGCGTGCAGCACGCTTCTTTCCGACGGTATGGAAATAGAGACCCATACCCCAGACATCGAGAGTTACCGTAAAGACATCCTGCAATGGATGGCAAGGGGTTACCCGTATGCCGAGATTGCCAAAAACCCGCAGAAGGAGCTGCATAAATGGTTCCTTTCTTATTCGATCCAGGAAATGAAAGAGGATCGCGTCTCTCCCATCGATACCTCCCATGCCTATATACAGGTTGATATGTCCCGCTGTATCCATTGCCAGAAGTGTGTAAGCATATGCAATAAGCTGCAGGGTCAGTTTGTGTGGCATGTAGCCGGACGCGGAGCGGAATCTACTATCATCCCGGATTCGAGTGGCTTTTTCGCGAATAGCTCCTGTGTGAGCTGCGGCGCCTGTGCGGACACCTGCCCTACCGGCGCTATTGAAGACAAGCAGGCCATTCAATATGGAAATCCTGAAACTACCATCCGTTCGGTATGCGCTTACTGCGGCGTCGGCTGCGAGATCGAAACAGGCGTAAAGAACGGGCTTATTACCGGGATCCATCCTGCCCAAAATGCCCCGGTGAATAAGGGACATTTATGCGTGAAGGGCCGTTATGCATGGGAATATAACTATGCGAATGATAGGGTGATACATCCAATGATCCGCAAAAGCGGCAAATGGGAGACCGTTACATGGGAAGAAGCCATAGGATACAGTGCGCAGAAGTTGCAGGCGACGGCCAGGGAATATGGACCCGATAGTATCGGCATCATCGGTTCGGCGAGGGCTACCAATGAAGATAATTACCTGATCCAAAAATTTGCGCGGGTGGTCATTGGAACAAACAATGTCGACAACTGCGCCCGGGTCTGTCACCAGCCTACGGCCAAGGCTATGAGCATGGCTTTGGGTACAGGAGCTTCCACCAATTCTTTCGATGATATTGAACTCGCAAAAACCATACTGGTAGCCGGGGCCAACGCAACGGAAAGTCACCCGGTGGTCGGGGCCAGGATAAAACAGGCGGCGCTGAAAGGCGCGAATCTGATCGTGATCGACCCTCGTAAAACAGAGCTTGCCAAATATGCTACCTGCCACCTTTCATTGAAGCCGGGCACCAATATTCCTCTTTTCAACGCCATGGCACAGGTCATCATAGAAGAAAACCTGACCGATCTTGTATTCATCAGGAACAGGACACGGGGATGGGAGGCCTTTAAGGAATATGTATCGGCCTGGACTCCGGAGAGGGCTGCAAAAATTTGCCGGCTACATCCCCATCTCATACGTTATGCAGCACGGCTGTTTGCGAAAGAGGCCCCAACGTGGTGCTGTCATGGGCTTGGTCTCACCGAGCATACACAGGGAACTGAAAATGTGCTGGCTCTGATCAACCTGGCTTTGATCACCGGGAATATAGGGAAGGCAGGAGCAGGTATTAACCCGCTGCGCGGACAAAACAATGTACAGGGCTCCGCGGTCATGGGTTGTGATCCTTCGGTATATACAGGCATGGCTAGTGTCCTGACTCAGCGGGATAGATTTGAAGGATACTGGAAAACTGCACTGCCACACCGAAAAGGGCTGAATCTTCCTGAAATGTTGGACGCTGCGTCAGCCGGTGCGTTAAAGGCTATGTGGATCACCGGATATGATGTTTTTTTCACGATGCCAAACGCGGCAGCAACCAAAAAAGCATTTGACAACCTGAACTTTGTCATCGTCCAGGATCTGTTTATGAATGAGACGGCTGAACAGTTTGCCGATGTCTTTTTTCCGGTGGCTTCCTCTTTCGAAAAAGAAGGAACATTCATGAACGCTGAACGAAGGATACAGAAAGTGAGAAGATCGGTGTTGCCACCAGAGGATGTGATGGCCGACTGGGAGATCGTTTGCCGGATGGCGGCAGCATTCGGCAGGAAGGATTGGTTCTCTTATGCGGATGCGAAAGCCATCTGGAATGAAATTCGCAGCGTCTGGGGCTATATTCAAGGTATTACCTATGAACGATTGGATCAAAGGGGTTTGCAATGGCCCTGCCTGGATACGGATCACCCCGGTACGAGAATCCTGCATACAAACCGATTCCCGACAGAAGACGGTAAAGCAGCCCTTACCCCAGTCGAATTTCGCCCTACTGAGGAGCAGCCAACCGATGAATTCCCCTTTATCCTGATAACAGGCAGAGCCCTCTATCATTTCAATGCCGGCACTATGACCTACCGGACGCCCGACCGGGACATAGACACCACCGATGAGGTTCACATGCATCCTGATGATGCCCATATGGGCGAATTGCAGGAGGGTGGCATGGCCCGTCTGACAAGCCGGTATGGGACTATTTGCTGTCCGGTGAAGTTGGATACTGCCGTTAAAAGAGGCGAGCTGTTCCTAAGCTTTAGCGATAACAGGACATTCGTCAACCAGATAACCAATCCCAGGCGCGACAGATATGTGCAAACTCCGGAGTACAAGATCACCGCTGTGCGGATAGAAACTTATTGATATGAAACATATACCCCTTTTCTGCTGTTTGTGCTGTTGTCTGGCATCCTTTATTGCCAGGGCGCAGACTGAATGGCCGCAGACCCTGACTACAGCTGCCGGCGCCATTCTCAAAATTTATCACCCCCAGCCGGATTCCTTTAGAGATAATATCCTTATCTACCGGTCCGCCTTCTCCCTGCTTGAAAAAGGAAAGACAGACCCGCTGTTCGGCACCTTCCAGGCTAATGCCACAGTGGAGACGGACAGGGATGATCGTACGGTGAGCCTGCTGACGGTGAAGGTCCCTGTTGTAAATCTGCCGGGCCAAACAGACGCGGCTGTCGCCAATGGGCTAAGGGCGACCCTCGAGACTGGCATCCCGGGGCTGGAGATCAATATACCTTTGGATGAATTATTAAGTTCCCTGGACGTGAATACAGAGGCGAAGAAACTCTCTCAGGGTCTCAGTAACCGACCGCCCGGAATTATTTTCGCGACCAAACCATCTATTCTGGTGGTCATCGACGGCGAGCCCAGGATACAAATGAATAAGGACCTGGGGATGGAGGTGGTGGTAAATACCCCCTATACCATTTTGAAACATGGGAACAGCTGGTATTTATACGGCGGTAAGCATTGGTATTTGGCCCTTTCGCCAACAGGGCCTTATAACTATTATTCCGGCTCCATCCCCCCGGACCTTTCGAAGGTCCAGGCGGCCATTGATAATGCCGACAGTGCAAGCGGTTCGCATACCGACACCGCCCGGGAAGGAGCTAATATGATCGCCGATATCGTTGTATCCACCGTACCCGCGGAATTGATACAATCCAACGGTGATCCGTTGTACGACCCCATAGCAGGCACTGGGCTGTTATATGTCTCCAATTCGAACGATGATATTTTTGTGGACACCGGCTCCCAATTATTTTTTGTTCTTCTGGCCGGTCGCTGGTACAAATCCTCCAGACTGACAGGAGGATGGGAATATGTGCCTGCCGATGCGTTGCCGGCGGATTTTGCCAGGATCCCCGAAGGCTCGCCGAAGGACAATGTGTTGGCCAGTGTAGCCGGTACCGACGCTGCACGCGAAGCGGTCCTGGATGCGCAGATCCCTCAGACAGCCCGTATCGACAGAAAGTCCGCCTCTGCCCAGGTGACCTATGATGGTGATCCGAAATTCGTGGACATCCACGGTACTCACCTGCAATATGCTATTAATACGCCTGCCACCGTTATCCGATACAAAAATCATTTTTATTGTGTAGACGGTGGAGTATGGTCTGTTTCGGACAGTCCTTTCGGTCCCTGGGCTGCTTGCACCGCCCGGCCGGATGAAGTAGATCTGATCCCTCCGGACTATCCGGTGTATAATGTCAAATATGTGTATATCTATGATGTAATGCCCGACTATGTATACATGGGCTATACACCCGGCTACCTGAATGACTTTATATATGGGCCTACCATTGTCTATGGCACCGGCTTCTATTATGCTCCCTGGTGGGGCAGTTTCTACTATCCGCGGCCGTGGACCTGGGGTTTCAATATGTGGTACAACCCATGGTATGGCTGGTGTTTTGGTTATGATCTCGGATTGGACTGGTTCAATCTGGGTGTTGGATGGGGCTGGGGATCATGGGTAAGTGACTGGTGGGGCCCGAGGAGCTATCGTCCGCCATATGTCTGGCATCACTACAGGGGGCATGGACTCTACGAAAGGGATATACGCCGGGTGGAAAATGTCAATCACATCAATAATCTCTACCGGCCTCGTCCGGATGTATTAACCAAGCCACCTGCCCAGCGCATCTATTCCGACAGGAATGGTAATGTCTACAAAAAGGATGGCCGTGGAGACTGGCAACAACGGGATGGCAATCAGTGGAAAAACTTAACCAATAGGCCGGCAGTCATCCAACATCTCGACAAGCAGGAACAAATGCATGAAAGGGGGCAGATGCGGATACAGAATTTCCAACAAATGAGAGGAGGATCGACGGGTGGTGGTACGCCAAGACCGACAGGTGGCGCCGGGAGGCCGGTAAAAAAGAACTAAACACATGCTTTTTCAATTTCATATCTCAGAAAATGTAGTGATGGTCATGGTTTGGTTGTGCAGCTCACACCGGCTCTTCGGCGACAAAGGGGATATTTCCCCATAAGAATAAAATCCGATAAGAGGCACGTCACCGCCGAAGACCCTATTCACCGCCAGGATCTCTTCATTCGTCCTGCCCTTCAGCACCAGCTTGCGGCCTACACAGCTGATCAGCAATGCCAGCCCGGGCGGGTTGTCCGACAACCCATGCAATGCATGACCCGCGGCAGCGGACGAGGCAGCGATCAGGTTCTCCAGGTCGGCTTTCATCATCCGTACCGTGCTGCCCTCCGACATATTGCCCGCAAAAATCATTGATCTTTCCTTTTCATTGATGCCAAGGATGGTCCGCACCACGTGCCCGGAGCCCACACGGTCCTTCAACGACAGCGGGAACAGGAGGGCGGCGCCGGGTAGATCATCTTTGAAAGGCCCCATGCATTCTTTATATAATTCCAGCGCATTGCGCCCGTCAATTTCATAGAGGACATTCCGTTCCGCCCGGGTGATAGTCATCTCCGATCCGAACTCCTCCCATCCGCCGAATGAACCATGCCCTATTTTGAGATGGTCGCCATAGAAACCCACTGCTACCACCATTCCTTCTTCTGGCGCCTGGTCAAGACCAGTTAACGTTTGCCGGAACATCACCCCATCTCCGGCCAGCCCTCCCGTAACAGGAATATTTCGCATATTCTGAAGGCTGATCTCATTGAACCCGTTGACCAGTTCCGTACCATTGACCCGTACCCCATCGGAAAAGACCAGTACGGACCGGAGGTCCTCGCGAAACAATGCCTTCATGAGGGCCTTGCCCGTCTCCAGGCTGGAGCTGTGCTGAATGATCTTCTCCGCCGCACACCTGACCTGCGTTCTTTCCAATTGCATGGCTGTCACGACGATGCTATCATCATAGACTTCGCCGGAGAGTATCTCCCCGGCAGTAGACGAAAGAACGATGTGGGCTTGCGGGAACAGCCGGCGCAGATGGTCGAAATGCGCCTTGTGATGCAAAAGGTTCCGATTGCCGAAACAAAGCACCAATTTTGCTTTTTGAGGCTCAAAAGCGGGATGGGAAAATATTTTATTCCATTTATGAGCAAAATAATGCCATTGCTGTATTCTCATAGTCACAATTTTCGATTCGAGTTTTTTATCATGAGCGGCGCCGGGAGAATACCCGGCGCCGGTTTCGCACTTCAAAATGAATATGCCGGCTCGACAACGCCCAGCCTGTTCTCCACGGACGATACTCCCGGAGCTGCCCATGCGGCCATCTCCGCATCATCTTTTTCCGCCAGTGACCGTACGGTACCGCTCAGAAGCACCTTGTTACCCAGCATTTCCACTACGATCTTGTCTGCATCGAGGGTCGCATTCCGTTGAAGAGCGGAAATTATCTTCTGCCGGACATCTTTCGAGGTAACGCCTGGCTTCACTAAGATATAATTATTGACCCGCGTGACGCCCGCCAGGTTCTTTACTGCGTCCACAGCAGCCTGGCGCTGGAAGTTCCAGTCCACCTCTCCACTGAGGCTAATCACACCCTTTTCTACCATTATTTTGATCTTATCTTCCGCCACGGCCGTATGCCATTTCAATACATTGGCCGCCGCTGCGGCCAGCTCGGTATCGGTCCGCAAATAAGATGGGGACGGCCCCACATGGATCTCCTCTGCCACGGCCTTGACCCCTGCGATCTTTTTAGCGGCCATTTCCGCCCCTATTTTTTTGTTATAGCTGTCGACCTCCCCGGTCAGCGTCACTACGCCATCCTTTACAGCAACCCCGATCTCAGCAGGATTGAGAAATGGCTCCCACTTCAATTGCTCGGCAATGTCTTTTTGTATTTCTGAATCTGTGCGCATAACGTATGGTTTTGATGAACGATAAAGTTATAGGGACAGGTCACCCGTAAAAAGGACGAGACTCACTCTTTCCGATGAGGTTGATCATGCTATCCACATAGGACACAGTGTAGCTTAGTATAGACAATCATGTGCATGAGGTATGTTATTTTACTCGCTATCTTCTTCCTTTGTAGTCTGTCGTATTCACATGGCCAGCAGACAGTGACGCTTTATGACAGTACCGCCCGGACACGTCATTTTCAACGGGCCGCCGCGACATTGATGTTGGGAGAGGCGACTCCATTCCTCTTCGACAGGTACATTGCCGATAAGGATTATGCACGCATATCTTTCAGCACAATAGGCTATAACCTGCGGCCTTCCAGCTGGACATGGGACGACGATGGGTTCCAAACCAACCAGATCGGGCACCCATTCCATGGCAGTATTTTTTTCAACGCATTTCGCAGCAATGGCTATAGTTTCTGGCAGTCTGTTCCCGCCGCCTTTGCCGGCAGCTATATTTGGGAGACCTTCTCTGAAAACCAGCCTCCGGCGCCCAATGACTTTATCAACACCGGCTTTGGCGGCGTTGTGATGGGTGAGATGACCCATCGGATGACAGACCGGCTGCTGAATAACCACAGCCGGGGACTAAAAAGACAGGTCAACGAGGTGCTGGCAATGCTTATCAACCCTGCTAATGGCTTCACAAGGCTCACCAGCGGTCAATGGGGCAAACCTCCCGCCATCCTGACGGCCGAAGACTCCATCCCTTTGGGCATCGAGATCCAGGGTGGGTTAAGAAAGTACAATGTCAATAACACCAACCCATTCAGGGACGGCAAATTCGGCGTCTACGGCAGGATCCACCTCCTGTACGGCGATCCATACAAATACCTGCGCGAACCTTTCAGCCACCTGCATATCACGGTCGAGTTCGGCCAGGACGACAGCTCCAAGGTCAATATCGTGAGTGTGTATGGTTCCGTTACGGGATGGATGATACATTCGGGGAAATTCCGTCATGCGGCGGTCCTCTCCGCCAATTTTGAGTATATCAACAACGCTGCTTTCTTTTACAGCGGACAAAGCATGCGCATGAACCTCTTTTCGGAATTTCCCCTTCGCCACGACCTGGTCATTCATACGGCAATAGCCGTTGGCCCCGTGATACTGGCAGCTGTCCCGGACCATTACCTGTACGGCGCAAGAGACTATGATTATGGCCCCGGAATAACTTTTAGTTCATCCGCGGGAGTCGCCCTGGCCGGAAGACTATACTATAATGTGACATACCGTGGAGGTTGGATGCATACGACGAGCGGTATAGCTACCGACTATTTCCTACAGGCGTTGACCAATGAGATCAGCATCCGAACCATCGGCAATACATTCATCGTAATGGAATCGGGCTATTTCAGTCTGCATGGCAATTACAGTCATTACCAGACGGTGGACAAGACCTATCCATATCTCCGGCTCTCCGTCCGCTGGCGCCTGGGGTCCTGGTGACTATGATCACCTATGGGAATGATCAGCATCCTTGTATCGGCAGCATGCTCCTGATTAATTTTAACCATGCAGGAATTATTGACATTGATCAAAGGGCGTCAATCATCACGATGCGCTTTCGACCCGGACAGATCAGTCCCGAAAGAGGCTTTGTCGGAAATACTGGAAGCAGGATGTTGGGCGCCGACAGCCCACAACATGCAGAACTTCGAAATAGTCGTAGTGGACGACAAAAAGCTCCTTGAAAAGATAAGGAAGATTCATTTCCCCATATCCGAGACATTTTTGCAGGAGAATTATCTTCAATTGTCATTTTCGGAAGAAGAATTGAAAAGGAAAAAGACAGGAGTGCTAAGCACCATGTTCCCAAAATCCTGGCTGCATCCGGGCCTTATCGCCGAGCATTCACATGTCAACGAGACGGACCAGCCCTTCCTGGAAAGGCACCATCAAATGCTTAGCTGTCCGCTCATGATCTTTCTCCTGTACGACCCCAAAAGGCGGGCGCCCGACTCCGATGGAGACTTCCTGGGTATCATGAGCCTGGGCTGTGTAATGGAAAATATGTGGCTGATGGCTGCCAGTCTGGGCATTGGGTTTCATGTGGTTAGCGCTCTTTCGGGGAGCTACCCCGAAGCGGAGTTAAAGAAGATCTTGCGTATCCCTGACCATCTTTCACTCGCCATTGCCTTCCGGCTGGGCTATCCGGTGACTCCCACTTCCTATCTCCGCGTAAGAAGGGATGTCGATAGCATCACTCATCATAATGGCTTTTAAAAAATCACCCCATGCGTAGCAAATCGACAATCAAAGACAACATCGAAAAGATCAGTGCGATCTGCGCTCCTCTGACCGTCTCCAGTTCCGGGATCAACAGCAAAGAATTCCTTGGTCCCCAATATACATGTGACGGCGCCAATTTCAACCCTTCCCTGGACATCTCCGGTATCCCCAAAGGAACCCAAAGCCTTGCCATCACTATGGAAGATCCTGATGCCCCTGGCGGCAATTTCATCCACTGGATCGCCTGGAATATAGCCGTCAACTCCCATATCAAAGAGGCGCGCCCAATGGAGGCGGAAGGTATCAATGATTTCAGGATGCATGGATACAGAGGTCCCTGCCCTTCTTATGGAACACACCATTATGTCTTCAATGTATATGCCTTGGATACCTTGCTGGACCTCCACAGAGATGTCAGGGAGCCGGAGCTGAAGGCGGCTATGAATGGGCATATCCTGGGATTTGGAAGGCTCACCGGTCTTTATAAAAGGAAATGAGCAAATCCGGTCTCTATATCGTAAATGCCATCACGGTTTTCCGTATTGCCGCAGCTCCGGTGTTATTGCTCTTATTGTGGGGGCATGAGCTGCAATGGTTCAAATGGCTGCTGGCAATCAGCTTCTTTACCGATGCCATCGACGGTTTTATTGCCCGGAAATACAAGATCACCAGCATCGTAGGCGCCCGGCTGGATTCCATTGGCGACGACCTTACCGTGTTGGCGGCCATCGTGGGAATGCTGGTGTTGAAATGGGAATTTGTACTTCGTGAAAAGGTTATTTTACTGATACTCTGCGGGCTATTCGTCATACAAACCACCCTCTCGCTGATCCGATACGGCAAACAAAGCAGCTTCCATACCTTGCTTGCCAAGGCGGCAGCTGTCCTGCAGGCAGCTTTTCTCCTGCTGCTTTTCTTCCTATCCCCACCGCTGTATTTACTTTTCTACATCATGGCGGGTATAACGACGCTCGATCTGATAGAAGAGATCATCCTGGTATTACTGTTACCGCACTGGCAGGCTGATGTGAAAGGTATCTGCTGGATAAGGCGTGATAAGGCTCCCTCCTGAAAGGGAGCGCCAGGCCTATTCATAACCTGGCCGTCTGTTCAATTCTTATTTGACCTTGTCGCAAGACCCTTACTACAAACAAATCCTGGCCATCACTTCCTTTTACTTTGGTAATGTCATAAATTTCAGGCCCGTATTTCGCGATCAAATTAGAGATCACTTCAGGCTCAATGAAGGTCTCGCGGACAGGTAGCGCAATACTAACCTCCTGGTTATTATAACCACAGACTTTCGTGAAAGGCTGTTTGTCGACTAAATAGGAAGCCCGCCACCAATTATCACTGAGCTGTTGCCATTTTAAGGCAGCAATTGACCGGGCATCACTTTGAACGCATTGCTGTACCACGGGAGGGACGGTCGCAACACTAGCAGTTTGTGCAGCCAGCATATCACTTAATACCATTAAGGATATCCCAAGAATTGTCTTTTTCATACTTCTCATTTTTAGATGGAACTATTCATTACCATGGCTTATACACCGAAAGGATAGGTCTGCGGAACCTGGCGCCCCTGGGGTTCCAGGTGCAAAGGATGCAGCGCCTTTGTCTCATCCAGGTAGATGAAAGCATCATAACGCATCGGCAGGATCGAGGGCACATAATTGCCATATTGCTCATAAGCCGCGTTGTATACTACGCCTACCGCCCTGTGGCCTATGTGATGCTCCATCAGCATATCATTGGAGGTCAGGTCATCCATGATCAGTAATTTGTTGTTTTTACCCGCCATATGGAGAAGGTGCTCCCAACTCCCCTGTTGCGCCTGCGGCAGTTCCATTTCTTTCATCGGAGCACCCCAGGCCCTGCCCGCCATTACGGACCCCTGGTAGGAACCGAACCCAACCAGCACTACCCCTTTTTCATGATGCTGCAGCCGCGCCAGTTCACCAATATTGTACATACCCTCGTCCTTCATATCTGTTGCCCTGGCATCACCCACATGTGTATTGTGCGCCCAGATGATGCCTTTTGCGTCTTCTCCATGAAAGTCCAGCAGCCTTTCCAACGTATCTGCCATATGGCGGTCGCGAATATTCCAGCTATGAGGACCGCCGGCGATCATGGCCCGGTAGTATTTTTCCGCGTTGACGGCTACGAGCGCATTCTGTTCGGTGCTAAAAACATTCTCATGATCAGTATTGTACATCGGAAGCCGCTCCTGTATCTTTTTAAGCAATTCCACCACTTCGGTCTGGCAAAGGTCCGGAACGAACTGCGCGGCCCTTGCATAGGAGCTACCCTCCTCTTTACGAAAGGGTTCGAAGCAATGGAATGCATCTTCCGCCACTTTTAACGCAGCAGGATCGACCTTTTTGAGATATTGCATGATACTGTCCATACTTTCCCAGAGACTGTATACATCCAGGCCATAAAATCCCGCCTTCTTATTTGCAGGAATTCCGGTATTGTACATTTGCATCCATTCTGCCAGAGCCACCATTTCCCAATTGGCCCACATCCACGTTGGCCACCGGCTGAATCCATGTAAGACCTTGAAAGCGCCCTTGTTGTCCTGGTCATAGCCCTTGACAAACCGGTTGAGACGGTAGCATTCCGGCCAGTCGCCCTCAACGGCAATAAAATTGAATCCTTTTTCCTGGATCAGGCGTCTGGAAATATAGGCTCGCCACATATAATATTCATGGGTCCCGTGGCTGGCTTCTCCCAGCATAACGATCCGCGCATCTCCTATCCTGTCAAGCAGTGGGCCCAGATCGGCCTTGCTTTGCAGGGGATAACTCCATTGTCTGATGGCGCTGACTGCTTCCAGTTCATTGAATGGTACTTCCCTGGTAAAATAGCGTTTCATGAAAATATACTAGTTGCTAAAGTCGGTCTCTATAAAAATAAGCTATCAGCTGCCCAAAAAAGGTGATATGCATCAGCAGGCGGGATGATTGATCTCAGAGGGGGCGTTTTTTAGCCACTGCCTGTAAAGAAAAGTGCCAACAGGCATAGGAAACCAGAAGGATAGGAACCTATAGACAAGGGTGACGACGATGGCTGTACCCGCAGGAACGCCCGCGCTTGCAAAAAAGAAGCTCATACTGCTTTCATAAAGGACGAGCGAGCCGGGTAAAAAGGGTAAAATAGAAATGACCTTTGTGCAGATCAACGTGAGCAGGACAATAAAAGGTGAAATAGGATGACCGATGCCCAAAAAAAGTACATATAAGGTGAACCCGTCGGCAGCAACAACCGCCAGTTGAAGAAAGAACACTCTTATAGCCATCGGTATATTGCTTTTTATCAGCGGCCATACTAGTACTTCATTTTTTAGAATATCACTTTCACTCATCTTCTTATTGATGCTTTTGAACAACTTTTTTACGAGCCTGGCTTTTGAGACTTTATCGTACAGACGGGTAAGCATATTCTTCCTGCCGGCGAAGGATACCACTAAGCTAAAAGCCAGATAAATGAGGATGCCCGCGGTCAGAACTCCTTTGAACGAATAAAATGACCTGTAAACAAACATGCAAGCTATCAGCAATGATATTATGATTGCTTCCATCGCCGAGTAAAAGATCAGCAGTTCTTCCAATATGAGTGAAATGGCCGGTGTTCTCGACAGGTTGAATCTCGCAAGGAAATTGACAAGAAAGGTATTTCCGCTGATCCCCGCACTTGGAACAGTCTGATTGAAGAATAAGGAGATTATCGAGGCTTTTAGCAAATCCCATCGTCCTGGCAAGCGGGGCAGCCTGTAAGCTTTTAGAAGCAGCTGGTAGATCAGCGCTGTAAAAAAATAAGTCATGAACTGCCCGCATAAGGCGGCGATGAGCCAATAAGGGTTTACCCTTTCCAGTAGCCTGAACTCGTTTTTAATTTCAGAAAAGTAATAGACGGCCAAACCGAATAGAAGGACAAAAAGTATGAAAAACACCAACCATGATCTTGTTTTTACTGTTTTCATACCTCCAAAGTAAATTTAAAATTGACGCCCCCTACGAGATCACTCGCCGGTAAAGGTAACCCGCTACAAGGACCAGTACGGCACAGGCGGCAATCAGGATGCCGTAATCATTTAATAAAGAATAGGCCCCAGCCAAAAGTTTTGGCAAGGCTTCTTGTCTTCACCAAATAAGCAGGCCCTTTCATGACGTGAAATTTTGTAAAAATTAGTATGGCAATATCTCAAACTGCATGATGACGATCAATCTCTATCCTGACTATGGTCAGGGCTTTCCTTCAGTGAGGACAATCACCCTCCATGTTGACGCTGATCAAAGCTTTGCCGGCCATACAGGTCTTACCTTTAAAATATTGATGGTTCAGCATTAAAATCTTCTAAAACTAAAAAATCAAGCGTATGAAGCACAGTACTTTTCTCTTGATGGCAGGCATTTTCATGTTGAGCGCCGCGCCTGCCTTTTCTCAATTGTTGCCGGCTGTGACAGTGATCCCAGCCAACTATAAATACCTTAAAACGGTAGGAGGCAAAGAAGTGGCTATACCTGTTCAACGTCTTCAACGGACGGCAGCCGCCTATGATATCAAAGAGTCCGAGTATTATGAAGAAGATTATGATACCTACTTCATATCTTTTTACTTGCCCGAAGGGCAAATACTCGCCGCCTATGACAGCACCGGCAAATTGATACGCACGGCAGAAAAATATAAAAATGTCAAGTTGCCCTCTGTCGTTACAAAATCTGTCACTACCAGGTTTCCGAACTGGGCTATTACCAAAGATACCTATCTGGTAACATATTTTGAAGGGACAGAGCAATCGACGAAAAAATATAAACTGCTTCTTGAAAACGGCAGTAAAAGAATAAGGATAGAGACAAATGAGCAGGGTGAAATCCTATAAGTGTTGCCAATCATGCCGACAGGCCGCTCCAAAGGCGGCTTGCTTCAATCGCCATACCCTTCTTCCTCGATCACCAGTTTGTTATCCACTTCCACTACACCCGGAGCAGACCATGCAGCATGTTCAACATCCTCACCTTCCGCCAACGATGACACAGTACCTTTAAGCATGACTTTGCTGTCTGCCACGTCCACAATGATCCGGTCGGCATTCAAACGTACATTCCTGCGCAGGCTTTCCCGTATCTGTTCCCGGATGCTTTCAGGCGGCACGTCCGGCCGCACATTGACATAATTATTGATGCCACGTACTCCCTTGAGGCCCTTGATCACCTCTGCGACAGCCCTGCGCTCAAAATTCCAGTTCACGCTTCCCTCCAGCGTCACGATGCCCTCGTCCACACTGATCCTTATCTTTTTTTCGTCTATGTCCCGATGCATGCTCATTGCCGTAGCTGCCGCTTCGGCGATTTCTGTATCAGTCCTGCTGTCGCCTCCATAAATGCCCACATGGACATCATCTGCAATAGCCCGCACGCCCGAAATAACCTTTATAGCATCCATCGCGGCCATCTTCTTATAATAACTATCGACCTCGCCGCTCAGCGTGACCACGCCATGGCTGACAGAAACGTTTATCATGGCGGCATTTAGTGCAGGCTCACCCTTTAACTGGGCCATTACATCATCCTTTATCTCGATATCGGTTCGCATAAATGGGTTTTCTTACAAAGTACCACAACCACTCCGCCCGACCTATGACCAGTCTCAATGAAAAGAGTGAGGCCTGTCATATGTCTCTGCCGCTACCCAGAAAAGATAAAGCCGCAGAAAAACAATTCGCCGATATGGAACCCATGGGAAGGTTCGCTGCCTCTTTCGTCACCGGGCAGGCATTGGCAGTAGATGGAGGATGGATCGCTACATAGAAATTTTTCTAATGGAAAGTCCCGCAGGCAGGCCTTCAATAGCGTAATGTCGCAAATACAGGGTAATGATCGCTCGATCTTGAATTCCGTATCGCATAGGCGTTCATGAATAAAAACCCTCTTGAAAATAAATAGTCGTTTATTGGTGTTACCAATCCCATCATTGCCTTCGCTGTACTGCCAACCTTCGATGTCTGCCAATCAAATCCATTTCTGTTGAATTTATTTACCACCGAGCGGGAATATTTTGGAAAGACGGTATTAAAATCCCCTCCTATCAAAACATACTGATAATGCGACGACTCCTGCTGACCGTAGCGAATAACGGAATCAACCTGGTCAGCCCTCATTTTCCGGCTCATCGCTACAGTTTCCGTATGAACGCTGAACACCAATATTTTCTTTTGATGAATATTTACTTCGCCAATGGTAACTGCCCGCCGTTGCTGGTTCTGCCATTTTGCATGAGGCAATATCAATTTTTCAGGATGCTCTATTGTACCTTTGGTTAAAATGGCGTTGCCAATATCTTTTTTATCCGACTTGTCATGCGCGATGGGGATGTACAAGTAATTCAAGCCCAAATCCGTTGCAATCGCCTCAACTCCTTCTTCATTCATTTCCTGTAACAAATAGATATCAATGGGCGTTTTTTTATCCAGCTCCTTCATTTCGGAAATCGCCAATTGTATTTTCCTGGCTTTTTTTATGTTGAATGTCACCACATTGAGCGAATCGGAAGGCTCCGCATTGGCAATTTCCTTTGCACCGGAATTATAGAAGGGTTTGTCAGCATCGCCATAAAAGTTAAGAGCGCGGCAAGATGACAAGAATATCAGAAATATGACCACGAACAGGTTGCTCAATAAATATCTACCCATAGAACTATATTATCTTTCAAACAAATCGTCTATAAAAAGGTTCGAAAGTTGCCGTCATCTCTCCAAAGTTAAATCGGTCTCCAATTAAAATCAGTAAGATGGCTGAGGAAAATCAACCAATTCCTTTTTGAATGCAGCTAGATTTGGCAAGGTCGCCGCCGTGGGAGGCGGGGATTTTCAAATCCATAATTATGGCAAAGCAAATTGACTACGATCTGGATGCCCGGAGAAAATTGAGATCCGGGGTAGAGCGGCTGGCAAAAGCGGTGATTATAACCCTGGGGCCGAGAGGGAGAAATGTGGTTTTTGAGAAAATGGACGGGTCGCCACAGATGTCCTGTGATGGCGTTACAGTGGCCAAACAAATCGAGCTGGAAGATCCGGTAGAAGAACTAGGTGCAAAGATGGTACGGGATGCTGCAGTCCGCATTGCAGAGTCAGCGGGGGATGGGACGACTACTGCCACCCTGCTGGCGCAGACGTTGATAGATGAAGCACTCAAAAAGGTGGAGGCGGGCATGAACCCGATGGATATAAAAAGCGGCATCGACAAAGGAGTGCGGCTGGTTACGGCCAGGCTTAAAAAGATGGCTATTCCCGTCGGGACAGACAGCTCCAGGATCGAGCAGGTGGCATCCATATCGGCAGGCAATAATCCGGAAATAGGTAAATTGATCGCGGAAGCCATGCGCAAGGCGGGTAAGGAAGGGATTATCACTATAGAGGAAGCAAAAGGTTTTGAGACATATGTAGAGGTTGTCGAAGGCATGCAATTCGACCGGGGTTATCTGTCCCCCTATTTTATTACTAATCCTGAAAAAATGACTGTCGTTTACGAGAATCCTTACGTCCTCTTATACGATAAGAAAATTTCAGGAATGAAAGAAATGATCCCATTATTGGATAAAGTTTCGCAGGCGAATGAACCGCTGCTCATAATTGCGGAAGATGTCGATGGAGAGGCATTGGCCGTATTGGTCGTAAACAAACTGAGAGGAGTAATAAAAATAGCGGCTGTCAAAGCACCCGGGTTCGGCGACCGTCGAAAAGAAATGCTGGAAGATATCGCCGTGCTCACCGGCGGCACTGTCATAGCCGAAGAAAAGGGCTTGAAGTTGGAAAATGCCGATATATCCCATCTTGGCAGGTGCAATAAAATTATTGTTACAAAAGATAAAACCACCATTGTCGGGGGAAAAGGGGATAAAAAAGGTATTGAAGGAACTATTGTACAGATCAGAGAGCAATTGAAGACCACCACTTCCGATTACGATAAGGAAAAGTTGCAGGAGCGGCTGGCAAAGCTTGCAGGTGGTGTGGCAATTGTTTATGTTGGTGCGTCATCGGAAATCGAGCTGAATATTAAGAAAGATATTGTCGACGACGCCCTTAATGCCACCCGGGCGGCGATGGAAGAAGGGATCGTTCCTGGCGGAGGAGTGGCTTACCTGCGTTGCCTCCCGGAGTTGGAACAGTTTCAGGACCTTAACGACGATCAGCGCGTTGGCTTGAGGCTCCTTCGCAAGACACTGGAAGAGCCATTGAAGCGGATTTTACTGAATGGAGGGCTGGAGCCATCGGAGATCGTCCAAAAGGTAAAGGCAGGCGAAAACGATTTTGGCTTTAACGCCAAAACGGAAAAATTTGAACATTTGCTGGAAACAGGTATTATCGACCCGGTAAAGGTCAGCCGTCTCGCATTGGAATATGCAGCCTCTGTGGCGGGGATGTTTATTACGACAGAATGCGTGATTGTTAAAAAGCCGGAGAAAAAGGATGATAATGTGCTCGGCCCTGCGCCGGAAATGTTATGATGGCTGATTTTACCCTGTTTCTACACCTGCCGGAATAAAACAAAATAACAAAAAACGAACGGTGCTGAACCCAATAATGTGTCGAAACGATCCAGCATTCCACCATGACCCGGCAAGATAGTCCCTGAGTCTTTCAGGTTCAGGCTTCTTTTCATAAGCGATTTTATGAGATCGCCGAACGTCCCCGTGACAATTATTATCATTGCCGTATACATCCAGCCGGCTGCATTTTGCGCAGCAAAATAACGTGAAATGAGGTAAGCGACGAGTAACGCACACGCTGCACCTCCCAGGCTTCCTTCCCATGTTTTTTTAGGCGAGATGCGTTTAAATAAAGGATGGACGCCCAATGCTTTACCTGTAAAATATGCGCCGGAATCACTTGCCCAAAGAATTAGAAAGTACCCAAGAGGTATTCGCGGATGATATATTCCGGATGGCACCGGAAAGTAAGCTATGGTAATAAAGAAGCAGAGGGGAACCGTGATACATAGAATGCCTAAAAAAGTGAAGGCCAAATTGTGAAAAGGATTTATTTCCCGCCGGAACAATTCGGAGATAAAAACCCCGAATGTGATAGGAATATTAACTAAAAAAACTTTTGGCCCAATCATTCTACTTAAGGTTAAGGCACAGGTAACGACCAGGCCGATGGACAATATAACGCCGCCCCTTTTATTCGGAGAGAGGCCGGCGGTATGAAATAACCGGTAAAACTCGAGCAAAGCGAGCAGTGCCAAAATCGCCCCCGTAATCACCCGTTGAGTCAAGTTATTCATAAGTCATGTGAAGGGATTCTGTTTCTTACCCGGTTTTCATTATTTCTCTCCTCCATTTATCCAGGTAATAGATCACTTCTTCGTCGCTTACTTGTTCAAAATTTTCGTAAAAAGCACCGACACCATAAAATTCCTCCGGTATCGAGACGACTACCAGTTCATCTGCTACTTCCGACAATTTTTGAACGGCGCTTTCGGAAGCTACCGGGACCGCTATGACGATTTTAGAAGGCCTATCCTTGCGCAGCATGTTTATGGTGCCCATTAAGGTATTTCCCGTAGCAATTCCATCATCTATCACGATTATGGTTTTTCCGGCCAGGGATTCCGGCTCCTTGTCTCCCATAAATTTCCGGTACATTTCTTTCAATCGTTCACGTATCGTTTTGATCTCGCGGTCGATATAAAATTGCGATACTCCACGATGGGGAATGACGAACGAATCGGTCAGACTTACAGCGCCGATAGCATACTCCCTGTTCATCGGATGACCGATCTTCTTGGTGAGGACCAGGTCCAACGGCAGACCCAGCTCTTTAGCCACGGCATAAGCCACCGGCACACCGCCTCTGGGCACGGCAAGAATTACGCCGGCCTGACCCTGGTACTTTTTTAGCTTTTCAGCCAACAACCTACCTGCTTCTATTCTATCGGTAAACATACTGGGACATTTCTTTGAAAATAAGTAAAGGGCCGGATAGAAACTATGAGCAGCGTCAAAGGATTACCTGATTAGAATCAAGCACCAACGAGACCTTTATCCTTTTTTTTAGAACTATTGAGGGGTAATTTAAATTTATGAAGACTTTATTGATAGCTACCGATTTCTCAGCGGCCGCACGCAATGCTACTCAATATGGAATAGCATTAGCTAAGGCATTCAACGGAAGAGTGGTCCTTGTCAACGCCTACCAGCAAGTGCCTGTTACGGTGACAGAACCCTTAGTTTTCGTCGCGCCGGATATCGGGGCGTTGGCAACACAGAAGTTAGAAGGAGAGGCTGACTTCCTCAGTTCCGAAAATGCCACTCCTGTTGAAATATTGGCTAAGGAAGGTTCTAATGCCAAGGCGATCCTTGAAGCTGCCAAAGAAATGAATGCGGACCTTATTGTAGCGGGCATGAAGGGGAGTGGAAAATCGACACGCAGATTTTTTGGCAGCACCGTCACTTCACTGGCAAGAAAGACCACGATTCCTATAATAGTAATACCGGAGAATGCGCCTTATAAAAGCCCGAAGACCATAGCCCTTGCGAACGATATTTCTTCACAAGCAGGCACGCATTTATTAGACACCCTTAATGGTCTGACAGAAAAATTTCATTCGAAACTATATATTGTAAGGGTAATTACCAAGAAATCCGACGAAGTGGTTGAAGTTCTGAACCGGCCTTCCAATCTGAGTAAAATGGTTGGAAAAATGGAGCCCCTTTATGAATACCCACTGGATAAAAATATCACTAAGGCGCTCGATAATTTCATTTCAACACATCATGTGGATATGCTGGTAATGATACCGCATAAAGAGTCTTTACCGGAAAGATGGTTTCTTCGGAGCAATACGAGGGAAATGCTCTTTAAAACGAATATCCCTTTGCTGATATTGCCGGAAGCACCCCATGACCGGAGAAAACATAGACATTCCGTGGTTTTTTGAGGAAACGGGGACTAGGTTCGAGACTCTCCCACTTCGGTTCAGGCTCCTCCGGCGGCACTTCCGGGTTGATCTCAGGGCCTCGGTCCGGGGCCAATGGTTCTTTGGGAGGGTCAGGTCTGATCTCGGGGGGCTCCTTACCAGGTCGCGGCAGCTCAGGAGGTATTTGGGGGATTTTTGTTTTACTCATTGTATTGAATATTTACAGTTTCACGAAGTTTACGAGCCGGGCCTTAACCTGTTTTAAGATGATGGTGGAACCATGAGTTGGCCAGGCTGCAGACCCTGTCCATGGCCCTATATTCCTCGAAAAGGTGAGTAGCGCCTTCAATGATTTCCAGTCCTTTTGTGCAACGCAACTGATCATAAGCCTGCCTATTGAGGTCCAACACCTCTGTATCGAGTCCTCCAACAATCAGCAAAGTGGCTGCCCTTACCATACTTAGCGCGTTCGTAACCAGATCCGGCCTTCCGCCCCGCGATACGACAGCCTTGATCTGCGGCAGATAAACGGACGCCTTCAGGGCGGCGGCGGCTCCGGTACTTGCTCCGAAAAAACCAAAAATGCAATTTCGTGCGTCGCTCTGTTTCTCCAGCCAATGAGTAGCCGACACCAGCCTGGCAGTTAGCAGTTCAATTGAAAACCGCTTAGCATACGTCTGATCTTCTTCCGGTGTAAGCAAATCGAATAGCAAGGTACCTAAACCGCCAAGTTGAAGGACTTCCGCCACTTTCTTGTTTCGAGGGCTCAGGTGACTGCTGCCGCTGCCATGAGAAAAGACCACGATAGCCTTTGCTCCCAATGGTATGATCAATTCACCTTTCAGATGGATTTGATCCAGCGGAATACTGATCTCATTATGATAGCGAAATTCTTTCATGTCTTTCCAAATTTATTATTTCCGGAAAGAATAAAATCTGATATCGCTCATTATTACTGGTGATCGTGCTCATTGCCTTACAACAGATTATCACGCTCATTCAAGGTTCTAAGTATCGGATTTTTAAATACTTCTAAAATAATTTTGTCCACCTGCAGTAAATACCTTAAATTATTGTTCTTCTTTTAGGGCTCATTCGCTAACGATTTGTTTCGACTCTTAATAAATCAGGCGCGCATGAAAAAGCTGTTGCTTATCGAGGACAATATTGACATCCGGGATAATATTGCGGAATTTCTTGGCCTGAATGGCTTTTCAGTCCTCACAGCAAAAAATGGAAAAGCAGGAGTCGAGTTGGCATTAAAAGAAATTCCGGATATAATCGTTTGCGATATTTTGATGCCGGTGCTCGATGGCTATGGCGTCCTTTACCTACTCAGCAAAAATTCAGATACGTCTTCCATTCCTTTTCTATTCCTCACTGCCAAAACTGAGCTTCATGAAATCCGGAAAGCCATCGGAATGGGTGCGGACGACTATATTACCAAGCCTTTCGAACCCGAGGATCTTTTAACTGCCATAGAAAAAAGGCTGAAAAGAAGCGAACTGTCAAAGGTGCTTTATAGCCGGGACGAGACAGGCATCAGAAAATTCGTCCATTTCGCAAAATACGATGTGGACATGGACATCGATCCTGACCAGGTTGTTACACAAGCATTTTCCGCGGGACAACTATTATTTTCAGAAGGGGATCAGCCGCACTTTGCGTACTTCCTGATAAAAGGGGCCGGCCACTCCTATCTTATTAATGAAGACGGTGACAAGTTCATCACCAATAAGCATCTGCCGGGGAATTTCATCGGGTATATGGCCATATTGGAACAAACAGCGCACCAGGACAATGCAGAGATAATTGAGGACAGCAGCGTCCTGGTCATCCCGACAGATATTTTTACGCAATTGCTATCATATGACAACATGGTGGCAAAACAATTCATCCGGCTGTTGGTCGGGAACGACCTTGACAGGCAGGAGAGAATAACGAATCTGTCTTATGAAGCATTACGGGGGAGAATTGCGGAAAGTATCTTAAAAATCAAATCTTCGAAGGAACCCATATCAGCAAGAGCAGTACAGGAATTTCTAACAGGAAAGAACAGGGTCACCAATGAGAATCTGATGCGGATATTGAGCGACCTTCGATCCGAGAGGCTCATTGACCTCCACCAGGGAGAAATTATAATCCTGGAAGAAAGGAAACTGGCCGGTGTATATTGAATCTCAGGCCCAGGGTTGACGACATTCATATGCTGAAAAAGGTCTGTGCAGGGGCCGGGGACTTCTCAAACCGCCCCGTCTTTTCCTCCAGGCGGATCCGGAAAGTCACACCATCGATGTTATTCGGATCAGCAGGCGAAAACGGCCAGTCTTTGGATAAATGAGTTGTCTCGCTGCTCACGAGTGGAAGGATACGCCCATTCAGGCGCTCCAACGCATCTTTTCTTAATGACAGTTCTTTTAGCTCTTCAAATTTTCCATGAGCGATCACGCTTTGCCAATTGGCCATATTCTGCATATGATCTACTTCGAAGCCGACAATAGGATGCTTCCGCATCATATCCACCTTCAACCCCTCATGGGTGTGACAATAAATATACTCTCCATCATAGGCATAGCTGATCGGCACTATATAGACCTTTTCCCCGTCCGTGCATCCGATGCGGCCAACGACCTCTTTGCTGAGCAGCCGTTCTATTTCAGGCATGGTTAATATTCCCAACATGGCTTTGCTTTTAAGTACACCGAAATTAATGGACGGGAGAGGGGGAAGGCATGACCCCGGTGAGCCTCCCGGCTGATAAATATCATGTATAAAGCTTTGCATAATATTCTGCCGCCATCCGCCCGCTGTCGAAATAAGGCAGGATATCGTGCATGCTGTTCTTCATGATAGTGACCCAGCTGGATGGATAGTCATAATACAGGGGGATCACCTCCTTCTCCAGCATATCATAAAGGCTGATCACATCTTTATCATCCTGAATATGTTCCGGCAGCGCGGGGTCGGATGAAGGAATTACAAACCCATTGTTCTTGTCCTTCACAAATTCAGGGAACCATCCATCAGCAGTGGATACGTTGATCGTTCCATTCATGGCAGCCGACATACCACTGGTGCCCGAAGCCTCATGGGTCAGACGGGGAAGATTTAGCCAGACATCCGCCCCCTGTTTCAACAATTTCGACAATTTGAGCTCGTATCCCGCCAGGACCGCACAATTCGAATAAGCTTTACAGGCATCCACGATCTTGTCAAAGACGCCCACTGCGGCATAGTCCATCGGATAGGGTTTGCCGGCCCATATGATCTGCACAGGCCGTTCCTTGTTGTTCACCAGTCTGTCGAACCTGTCCCTGTCCCGCAGCAGGAGGTCGGCTCGCTTGTATCCCGTGAATCGCTTGGCAAATACGATGGTAAGCACATCCCGCCTGAATATCTCTCCATTCTGGTCCGCTACGATCTCGAACAGCAGGTCCTTACAGGTAAGTTTTCGTTGTATCAACGCCTGATCATCGCCCGCCTCCAGGGCTTTATACATTTCCTTATCAGCCCAGTATGCAGCATTCTGACCATTGGTAATGGAAATAAGGGGACAAATGTCCGGGTAAGGCTTCCACATCCTGAGAAGGGTCTGCAAATGGATCCTGGACACGCCGTTGGCTATCCCGGACATACGCAAGGCTGTCAGCGTGTGATCGAGCACACTGTCCCCGGCATGCACGACAGATCTGACCTCTGTAATGGGTATCCCGGAAAAAAAGCCAGCCTTCTCCAACAGCAACAGGTCTGTCTTCGGATTGCCTCCCTCTTCCGGGGTATGATTGGTGAACACCAGCCGGCGCCGCACCTCAGCCATATCCTTGTACTTATCATACAGATAGAACGCCAGCGGCAGACCATGACACTCGCTGAGATGATAGATCTCTGGCTGCCAGCCCAGTTCCTCCAGCAGCCGCGCGCCTCCTACCCCTAAAAGTATGGAAGCTGCGATCTTTGTCTCAGGATTGGGATCATATAACTTGTGGACGGTGGTCCTGGCCAGGTAATCATTTTCAGGCAACGAGGTACTCAACAGGAACAACGGCGCCGTATTGAACACCTCAGGAGGAAGATACCAAGCAGTGACCCATACATCATGCTGAAAGATGGATATTTTGAATTTTATATCGGTAGGTTGCAGGAACCCATATACCTTCTCTTCAAAAAGCACATCCATGGTCTGATCACTCTTACGCACCTGGTCATAATACCCATATTTCCACAAAATACCGATGCCTACGAGGTTCTGTTTCAATTCAAAGGCGCTGCGCAAATACGAGCCGGCCAGAAATCCCAGCCCGCCTGCATAGATCTTCAATGGCTGATGAATGGCATATTCCATACAGAAATACGCTACCGGCTTTGAATATTCAGCAGCGGGTTCATAGGGATGCTTGAATGGGAACGACATAGGTTTTTGCACAAAGTACCACAACTATCCCGCCAACTCAATGATGACGGTCATTTCAGCTGTTGACAGGGATCAATACCTGTTGAATATCAGGTCATATTTCCGGCAAGCCTCAATCGATAGATTTGAAGAGAGAAATCCTATTCACCAAAATATTGTCATATGCAACCCGATCAAGTATTACGCAGCAGTGTCCTCGACATCGTCTTCGACGGGAGGAACAAGGAATACGGCGCCTACGAGCTGCGAAAACACTATAACAACCGCCTGCTGCTGTCCCTTGGAGGTATGTCCATCGTGACAGGATCGCTATTCGCCATTTTCTTTCTTGTCAACCACGGAAGTGTACAGCAAAGGCAGGTCATGTATGTAAAGGATGTTCAGCTGGAAACGGTGGTGGAAGAAAAAAAGGCCGAAGTGCCGCCGCCACCCCCTCCTCCTGCAGCCGCACCTCAAAAGGTCGAGGTAACGAAATTCACTCCTCCCCGCATCGTAAAAGACAACGAAGTCAAGGAAGAGGATAAACCACCGGTACAGGAAAAGCTGGAAGACACCCGCATCGGCACCATCAACCAGGAGGGTGTAAAAGATGAAGGCGTCGTTGCACCTCCCGTCACCGATGCAGGAAAAGGAGTAGTGGAAGGTCCCGCCAAACCCCGGCAGGAAGAAGATTACGACAAGACTTTTGTAAAGGTCGAGATCGAATCCGAATACCCGGGTGGTGCGGCAGCCTGGCTCCGCTACCTCAACAAGAATTTCCGGTATCCCGATGACGGGCTCAACAATCAGATAGAAGGGACGGTAATGGTTCAGTTCATCGTAGACAAGGATGGCAATGTCAGCGATGTGCGTGCCATCAGCGGTCCCAACGAGGGTGGGCTCCGCGAAGAGGCCATGCGGGTCATCCGCAAGAGCGGCGTATGGATCCCTGCTATACAGAATGGGCGTAAAGTGAAGTCTTATAAGCAGCAGCCTGTGATCTTTAAGATCGCTAACTCCTAAAACACCAGAGGGTCGGATGTTGATCCGGCCCTTTTACTATCACATCACCAATACAGCGGCCCCGCTGATCTTCCCCTTTCTCAATGCATCCAGCGCTTCATTGGCCTGTTCAAGGGCAAAATGTTGAGTGCTGGTATGAATGGGGATCCTGGGAGCCATCGCCAAAAAATCCCATCCGTCCTGGCGGGTAAGGTTGGCAACGCTGCGGATGACCCGCTCCTCCCAAAGCCATTTATAGGGGAATGCCGGTATGTCGCTCATATGTATACCCCCGCACACAACCACTCCTCCCTTATCGACACACTGCAGCGCGCGCGGGACCAGATCCCCCACCGGCGCGAATATTATTGCCGCATCCAGCGGATGCGGCGGCGTCTCTAAAGAGCTGCCTGCCCAGACGGCCCCCATCTTCTTTGCAAAAGACTGCGCCGCCTCATCGCCCTTGCTGGTAAAGGCATACACTTCCTTCCCCTCGTACCTTGCTACCTGTGCAAGAATATGCGCCGCTGCTCCAAAACCGTACATCCCCAGCCGCTGAACATTCAGCCCGGTCATGGTGTATGATCTGTATCCGATAAGACCCGCGCATAACAATGGCGCACCTTCGGGTCCTGCATACCGCTCAGGCAAAGGAAAACAATAGTTTTCATACGCCACAGTATATTCCGCATAGCCGCCATCCAATGTATACCCGGTGAATAGTGCACGTTCACAAAGATTCTCCTGTTGCCGCCGGCAATACCGGCATGTTCCGCATGTATAGCCAAGCCAGGGAATGCCCACCCTGTCGCCGGGCCGGATGGCCGACACGCTCGCACCCGTTCGGACGACGGCGCCGACGATCTCATGCCCGGGAATAAGCGGAAGTTTGGGGTTTGGCAGCTCTCCATCCACAACATGAAGGTCCGTACGGCAAATGCCGCAGGCAATAATTTTTACCAGCACCTGTGTGGGACCCGGCTCTGGTATAGGTAGTGTAACAAGCCTTAATGGAACACCCGGCTTCTCCATCAGCATGGCGCGCATGCTGGAAGGATCTTTGACCTGTCCCATTTGTTCAGTCGACGTGGAGTTCATAAGATTCCGCTTTGAGATCACCGGGGGCGAGGGGATTCTCATTGCCGGCCTCAGCGGGAAGCAATAATAAATGTCGCAGCTGACCAAGTTTCTCTTCCTTGTCTTTGAGCCACAACTGACGAACTTTTTCGAGCAAGGCGCCCGCCCGACCATCTGCGCTCAGGAGGAAGTGATTGTCCTGCAATAGCTGCAACTGTATGCAAATATCGTGAAACTCCCCCAACACCTCTGTGCAGGAATGCAAATTGCTCTTGGAATGCCATTTCTCCGGTAGTAAAAGGATGTCGTCACCGGAAAAAAAAGGCCACACATATAAAATGTCCTTCATGGCCTTACGCATGGCATGTAACCCCTCCTCGTCAGGAAGAGCTTCCCCCGGAACGATAATATCCCTCCTCTTCCGGATAAATGTCTCGACACCCCTTGCTGCTGCACGCCCATGTACAGATACATGCCATTCGGCACGTGTCTTTCCCAATGGAGAATTCTGCTGTAGATATTCCCGGATCACGGCAATGGCGGTCTCGATACGGCCTTCAAGGAAAGCGCTGCATGTGTCGGGCAGTTCTTTTTTCAGCCGGGCAGCCGCATCCTCCAGTCCTTTGCGTTGAAGCTGAAGACAGCGTATAACACCCGTCATGGAATAGAAGACATGCAGCCTGCCCGGAAGCCGGGCTTTTATACCCGTATGTGTGGCCCCGGCCAGACGTAAATAAGCCCTCAACTTTTTTACCTCCACCCTGAATTGATGGATGTCCTCTTCCCCCCATGTCCCCACCACGGCCTTGCCAAGGGTCTTTACCCTACGGTAATGCCGCAGGACAGCCAGATGTATTTTCTGCGATGCCATTGTATCAGGACGTTTTTTTCACCTTACACGTATTGATGCCTAAAAGACTGTAAATAGGGCAAATACCGATAAAACTGGTCAAAAGGAATATACCTCCCACGATCAATAGCGCGATCGCGAGCATACCCTTGAAAACGCCCACCAGATAGAAGATAATGATCAATGCGGCAACCAGTATCCGTATGGTCCTGTCGCCATCGCCCATATTCTTTGTCATAATGATGAAATTTGCAATAAAGATGGCAATTGGAACAGACTTGTTCTATGACGTCTGTCATCCGGACATATGAGAAAAACTTCCCCGGCACAGCAGGTTGGTCAGTATTTATAAAAAGGAAATTCGGCAACTTCACGAAAAGATACCGATCATGAAATGGTCGCTCCCGCTGCTGTTACTGCTGTCTTCTCTGGTCTCATCCGGCCAGAAAACACCGGCGCGCACGGGCTTTACGGGTGGCGTAGAGGCCGATGTACTGCCCTTCATTACGGGTGGTTATTATATGTCGGTATGGGGGGGCTATAAACATGTTCGTTACAGGATCGTGCTCACGGAAGTGAACACGCCGCAATTCCTCTTGCCGGAAAAATTCTCGAACAATGAGATAGAGGTATATGCCCTCATCGCCGACTATTTCTTCCACCGCGACTTCCACGAATGGTGGATGGGGACAGGCCTGGAATGGTGGAAAGGGCAGATCGATACGCGCGACGCATCCGCAACGGGGCATTATACAGCCTACATGTATACCATCGGCGGCGGTTATGTATGGAATATCTATCGGGGTTTTTATCTCAATCCGTGGGCAGGTGCTCACCTGAAGATCGGCGGCGATCATTCAGCGCATGTGGGCGTATTGGACTATACGCCTCCCTTCCTCACCCCTGAAATATCCGTTAAATTTGGATGGCGTTTCTGATAGCTCGATCCCGCGAGTATGACCAACATCGTACTATCCATTGATCTTGGTCATGGTTGAAGGAGCTTCTGTATAGTAAAATTGCTCCATAATTCATAGATATGAACGCATCTACCAAAGGCGCCATCGTATACTGCAGCCGTTATGGCGCCACCCGGCAATACGCAGAATGGCTCGCTGAGGAGCTGAAATGGCCCCTTTTAAGAGCCGAAAAGACCACTTATGAAGACCTGCTCCTCTATGATACCCTGATCATTGGCAGCTCTGTATATATCGGCAAGCTGCTTATAAAGGGCTGGTTAAAAGCAAACAATCCGGCATTAGGCGACAAAAACGTACTTTTTTTCATCGTTTGCGGCACACCGGCATCCGAACGGGAACAACAGCAAACGATCGCCCGCACCAATATTCCTCATGACCTCATCGGACCGGATAATGTCTTCTTTCTCCCTGGAAGGGTCGTCATCAGCAAGCTTTCCTGGAGAGATAAGTTTATGCTAAAAATGGGAGCCAGACTGCAAAAGGACCCGGCTAAGGCAGCGTCGATGCGCAAAGACGTAGACAACGTAAGAAAAGAGCATATTGCCCCTATCCTTCAACACGCCACCACACCACTCGAAGTCATTTAACCTTACAATGTTCCTTATGCAGACCGATCTATCGACTAAATACAATGTTCCTGTTCCACGCTATACCAGCTATCCTACCGTACCCGTCTGGAAAGACATGCATGACCCCGAAGCCTGGAAGACCGGTATCTCCCAACAGATAACGGAAGCCGACTGGCAAAAAGGTATTAGCCTGTACATCCATCTCCCGTTTTGCGAATCCCTGTGCATCTATTGCGGATGTACCAAACGCATTACGACCAATCACTCGGTGGAGGAGGAATATATCAGGGCCGTCCTCGCGGAATGGCGGCTTTATCTTGACCTTATGCCCCATCCCCCGGTGATAAGAGAATTGCATCTGGGGGGTGGAACGCCGACCTTTTTCTCCCCGGGCAATCTCACACATCTTATAAAAGGCATACTGGACAAGGCAACGCTCCATCCTTCCTATAGCTTCAGCGTGGAGGGACACCCCAACAATACTACCCGGGCCCATCTGGATGCATTGTACCAATCGGGATTTCGACGCATCAGCTATGGCGTACAGGACCTTAACGTCGAGGTGCAGCAGCTGATCCACCGGATCCAGCCATTCGAAAATGTACAAAAGGCTACAGATGAAGCCCGGTCGGCAGGATTCTCTTCCGTGAATTTCGACCTGATCTATGGCCTGCCGGCACAGGACCGGGACAGGCTTCAATACTCTATACAACGATCCCTTCAGCTTCGTCCCGACAGGGTAGCTTTTTATAGCTATGCCCATATCCCGGAGGTCAGCTGCAGCCAGCGTCTCATCGATAGCAGCCTTCTTCCCTCGCCCGCCCAAAAGCTGGAGCTATACCGTCATGGCAGAAGCCTCTTCATGGACGCAGGTTATACGGACATCGGCATGGATCATTTCGCATTGCCCGCCGACGAGCTGTACCTGGCCTGGAAGGATGGCTCCCTCCATCGCAACTTTATGGGCTATACTGTACAAAAAAGTAGTATCCTGTTAGGATTGGGTCTCTCCGCCATCAGCGATACGGGATATGCCTTCGCGCAGAATACCAAATCCCTGAAAGAATATTATCGGACCATCGCGTCCGGTGAGCCCGCCGTTCGCAAAGGCTATTTCCTGCAGGAAGAAGACAAAACCTTCCGGAGGCATATCCTGGATATTGCCTGCAAAGGCCATACAACCCTGGATCGCTCCGGAGAAGCTCAGCTCAAAGAATGGACCCTGCCGGTGCTGCGCAGTCTGGAACAGGACGGGCTCGTCCGCGTGGAAGGCAATGAAGTTTCACTCACAGCAGATGGGCGTCCCTTTCTCCGTCATGTATGCAAAGCCTTTGACTTGCATCTACTGCGTACGGAAAGAGCCCGGCTTGCCAAGGATAACTTCTGCGGGCGACCGGCCTATGCCTCCTCTCTTTGACGTCTATTGCCTGGCTGGCGCTCCTTTAGACGGGAGTAAATTGGTTGAGATCGTAGATGCCGAGCTGCTTTTCAATATCGGCCACCCTGGAGACCATCGTCTCGAAGCCGTCTTGTCCAAAGTGTTTGCGTTCGTTGTCTTCAAATTCCTCTCCCAATGAATCGTATTCGTGACGCGAGACGAGCTTGCGGAACGCGGGAAAAAGGACGGTGCCTTCACGGGATTCATGGGGGCGGTACATTATGTTAAAGACGGAGAGAAGTGATACGAGCTGCTGGGATTCAGCAGCATTGACGGAAGGGCTTTTGGTCAATTGAAGGAGCTGATCGGTGATACGACGTCCGGCATTATGCTGGTGTAGCAGGATATCTACCAGGTCGGTGAACTGGCCGGCTTTGCGGAATCGGGGGAAAAGGTAATCCTCTTCCTGCTTTTCATGATAGTCTTCCACAAAGCTGCGGATTATGCCGGCGGATGCATTGAGAGCCGGCAGATTGGGCGTCTGGCCGGAAACGATCTGCTGACGGGTGTGGTCATAGATCAACAAAATGCGGTTAAGCAGTCCATGTTCCTGCATGAGATCTTCCGGCGGCGAGACCTCTTTTTCCTCTCCCTCGGAATGACAGGATGTCAACAAATTGCCGGCAGTAACGGTAATGATGCCGGCCTTCAGGCTTTGTGCTAAAAATTGGCGCCGGTGACTGGCCATGGAATTTGGTTTGCTCATGGAAGCCAGGCAGCAAAAAATATACCATGCAGGGGGCAGGCCCTCAGGAATGAATGCTCATGATGGGTACGTTCCCATTGAGGGCCAACCGTTTTGCATGGCTTTTATGAAACGCGAAGAAATTATGTTTTTTGGGAAATACGATCAGCATATCCGCTCCATGTTCGAAAAGATACTTGCCGATGCCCAGTTCCACATTGTCGGTCTCCACGATATGTACTTCCGGAAATGACTCCTCCAGACAGGATTTCCAAGCCTCGCTGTCCATGACTGCCGCGGTCGTCCTTGCCTGACTGGTCGTATTGATATTCACTACCTCGAATTTCGTTTGGAACAAATCCCGCAGCTCCTTCAAAAAGGTAGGCTTTACAGGCATGCCCCCGGAAATATCATCGAGATCACAGGCCAGCACGACCTTACTGATCTTTTTGAAATTTACGCTCTCCGGGACGACGATAAGAGGATACCGCAGACGCTGCATGGCAGTCCCCACATTGCTCCCGGCCAGCGCCGTCTCCAGTGTATGCCCTGTAGCGCCCATCACTACGGTAAAGGGATGCTTTTCCTTGCAGTATTCCTCGATCTTAGCTTCCACAGATCCTATTTCCATATCTGTGAAAACTTTTATCTTTCCTTCGGTCCTCTTCTCCAGCTCTTCCTGCAGCTGCTTCAACGCTTCGGCCCCGGATTCCTGCATTTCATTGAACACATAGTCGTTCAACGGGAATTCCGCTACACTGACAGGCAACTGTAATACGTATAACAGATAAAGATCTGCCTGTACCGCCACTGCCATATCCGCGGCATAACGGGCCGCATTACCGGAGTTGGGTGAAAAATTGACGGGAGCTATTATAGTACGCATGGGGAGTTTTGTTTTTATAAAAATACTAGTCATCCCGGCTGCTGGCCATGATGACAGCGGACACACTGCATGACAATGGTCATATCGAAAGGGCGGAATTACTGATGAATGTCAGCCACCGACCCGGACATGGTCACACCCGCCGTCGATAGCAGAGGCTACCTTTATCGTACACCATTATCGTACACTATCTAATTTATTTGTTATGAAAAGAATATTATTTGTAGCCACAGGTGAAAAATTTCCCCAAGGGGCTTTCAACTTCCTCCGTCGGCTGATAGAGGAAGAACCCGTCTGCCTCACAGGCCTGTTTTTCTGTCCCCTGGACTATGAGCTCATAGCCAGCGCAAGCTATGTTCCCATCGCAGACCCTTTTCTGAAGGTCCGGGAACGTGAAAGGGAGCAGGTCAATAAGAATAAGGAATTGTTCGCCAGCAAATGCCAGGCGCTCCACATCAAACAGCACACGCATGAAAATGACGAACGCTGGGACAAGACGCTCTTTGCCAAGGAAAGCAGGTTCTCGGACCTGGTAGTTCTCAGCGGCGAGCTCTTTTGCGAGGACGGCGGTACCAAACAACCGAATATGTTCCTACAGGAAGCCCTCCATACATCGGAATGCCCGGTAATGGTCGTGCCGGAGGAATACAAGCCCGTTCAGAATCTGATCATCGCCTACGATGGCAGCAAGGACAGCCTCTATTCCATCAAACAATTCTGCTACCTTTTCCCCCAATACACCGATCTGCCCACCGAGATCGTCTTTGTCAGGGACGAGCCTTCGGAGGAAATACCCGACCTGGAAAATCTCAAACAATTCACCCGCCTGCACTTCAGCAGCATGGGCTTTTCCAAGCTCCATTTCCGCGCAGCCAACTACTTCGCCACCTGGATCGGGGAGAAAACCTCCGTCATGCTGATCACCGGCTCCTTTGGCAGGAACGCCTTTTCCTATATGACGAAGAGAAGCTTTGCAGAACAGATCATCGCCGACCACGGCATGCCCGTATTCATTGCACATACCTGATCCCATGGAGAATCTTCAGGAAGCGATACAGATGGAAACCACTGGTCAATCCAACATGGCAATTCCGGCATCTCTTTTCCCGGGCCTTTCAAATACAGAGGCGCAGAAAAGGTTGGAGGAATACGGATATAATGAGATTGCCAGGGAAAAGCCTCTGTCCTGGTGGAAACGGCTATGGAATAATATTAAGAACCCGCTGGTCATTTTACTACTGGTTCTGGGTTTTATCTCGTATCTCACCAGTGATGTCCGGGCGACCCTGGTAATCCTGGTGATGGTTGTATTGGGGATTGTATTGCGATATGTTCAGGAAATGAGGGCCGATCATGCAGCCGAGAAGCTCAGGGCAATGGTTCGGACCCATGCCACCGTCATCCGGGATGGTGAAAAGCAAGATCTGCCGATCAAGATGCTGGTGCCGGGTGATATAATACTATTAGAATGCGGCGACATGGTGCCGGCCGATGTACAGGTGCTGGAGGCAAAGGATCTCTTTATTAATCAATCCGCCCTGACGGGAGAGTCCATGCCGGTGGAGAAAAGTGCCGGCCCTGTACAGGGTCCGGAAAACCCGCTGGAGCGTTTGGACATTTGTTATCTCGGGTCGGACGTGGAGAGCGGAATAGCCACTGCAAGGGTGATCCATACGGGGGATGAAACCTATTTTGGGTCCCTGGCCACCAATATCGTCGGATCAAGAGTCCAGACGAGTTTTGATAAAGGGGTCAATAAATTCACCTGGTTGATGATCCGTTTCATTTTTGTGATGGTACCTGCGGTGTTCCTGATCAATGGGCTATCCAGGCAAAATTGGATGGAAGCATTCCTGTTTGCGCTGGCAGTAGCTGTAGGGCTGACGCCCGAAATGCTACCTATGATCGTAACAGTGAACCTCTCGAAAGGCGCGTTGATCATGTCTAAAAAAAAGGTCATCGTCAAAAGATTGAACTCCATCCAGAATTTCGGGGCCATGGATATACTTTGTACGGACAAGACGGGGACCATCACCGAGGGAAGGATCGTTTTGGAAAAATACCTGGACCTGCTGGGTGACGCCAATCAGAAAGTATTAAAGTACGGCTATCTGAACAGCTATTTCCATACGGGATTAAAGAATCTGATGGATGATGCCGTCCTGGATCATAAGGAATTGGAGGAAGAGCTCATTAGAGAGGGATTTAAAAAGATAGATGAGATCCCTTTTGACTTTATCCGCAAGCGGATGTCGGTGGTGATACAAAATGGGTCCGACAATCATATTTTGATCTGCAAGGGCGCCGTAGAAGGGCTGACAGACTTGTGCACGAAAGTCGAGATCGCCGGAGAAGCCGTAGCGTTGACCACGGAATACCGGACTGCCGCACTTGAACTGGCCCATAACATGAATAAGGAAGGATTCCGGGTGATCGCCCTGGCGTATAAGGTCATTCCGCAAGTGTCCCATCAATCGGCTTATACTGTAGGGGATGAAGCCTGCATGGTGTTATTGGGCTTTTTGTCCTTCCTCGATCCTCCCAGGGCTTCGGCGCCGGAGGCTTTGGAACGTCTGCGGGAGCTGAACGTCGAGCTCAAGATATTGACGGGGGACAATGAAATCATTACGACCTACATCTGCAAAAAGGTGGGGATCAAGGCGGAAAACTTATTGCTGGGTTCGCAGATAGAATCAATGAGTGACCAGGAGCTTGCCGATGCTGTTGGAGAATCCAGTGTATTCGCCCGCCTGGTGCCTGCGCAGAAAAAAAGGATCATCAGGGCTCTTCAAAGCAGGGGGCACGTTATCGGCTTCATGGGCGATGGCATTAATGATGCCCCGGCGTTAAAGTCTGCCGATGTAGGCATCTCCGTGAACAGCGCTGTGGACATCGCAAAAGAGTCTTCCGATATCATCTTACTGGAAAATAGCCTGCTGGTGCTGGAAAGGGGAGTAATAGAAGGCCGAAAGGTATTCGGCAATATTATAAAGTACATCAAAATGGCTGCCAGCTCCAATTTTGGGAACATGTTCAGCGTAGTAGGCGCCAGCGCTTTTCTTCCATTCCTCCCCATGCTGCCGCTACAGGTGCTGACGAATAATCTTTTATATGATTTCTCCCAAACTACCATTCCTACCGACAATGTGGATAAGGATTGGTTGATCAAACCCCGGAAATGGTCCATTGCATCTATTCAACGTTTCATTCTTTTTATCGGTCCGATCAGCTCCATTTTTGATTATATCACCTTTTTTCTCATGCTGTATGTATTCGATGGGAAAAACAATCCCGCTTTATTTCATACCGGCTGGTTCGTTGAATCCATATTCACACAGACCCTGATCATACATGTCATCCGGACGAACAAGATACCGTTTGTCGAAAGCGTGGCCAGTTGGCCGCTGATCCTGACTTCGGTGATCATTGTGATGGTGGGGGCCTGGTTAACGATGTCCCCGCTGGCGGGCATTCTGGGATTTGTTCCCCTGCCCCCTTTGTATTGGGTGCTGCTGGTATTTATCCTGGTGTGCTATGTGGGCCTCACTCAGGTGGTAAAGAACTGGTTTAACCGGACTTATCCAGCGGAGGCTTAATCCCCAACGGTTCATTTCGGTCGCTGCCCCATGATCTTTTCAATATCTTCCTTGTATACCATCTCCTTTTTCAGCAGCAGCGTCGCCAGTTCATCCAGGTTCGGGCGATATTGCTCCAGGATGGATCTCGAACGCCGGTAGGCATCACCTATTATCTTACGTACTTCTGCATCGATGAGCTCACCGGTGGCTTCGCTATAGGGCTTCTGAAATGCGGCATCGGGATTACCTGTGGAATCATAAAAGCTTACAGGCCCCACGGCAGCATCGAACCCATAATAGGTTACCATCCTGTACGCATCCTTTGTCGCTTTTTCCAGGTCATCCAGCGCACCGCTGGACAGATCTCCGAATACAACCTCCTCCGCCGCACGCCCGCCCAATGCCGCACATATATTTTCCGTAAAGGCCTCCGCCGTCCTCAGCTGCCGCTCCTCCGGCAGATACCAGGCAGCGCCCAGTGACTTGCCCCGGGGGATGATCGACACTTTCATCAAGGGGTCCACCAGCCGGAGCTGCCACCCGACAATGGCATGACCTGCCTCATGATAGGCCACCCGGCGCTTTTCTTCCGGGGAGATGATCTTATTCTTCTTCTCCAGACCTGCCACAACACGGTCGATGGCGTCTAAAAAATCTTTTTTCTCCACCTTGTCACTTTTTCTCCGCGCCGCAAACAAGGCAGCTTCATTACAGATATTGGCAATATCAGCTCCCGAAAACCCTGGGGTCTGCGCGGCCAGGAACGACGCATCTGTGACATCCCCGCCAAGTGTCAGCGGACGCATATGGACATGGAAGATGGCCTCTCTTTCCGCTATATCCGGCAGCTCCAGGTAAACATGCCTGTCAAATCGCCCTGGCCGAAGCAAGGCAGGGTCGAGCATATCCGCCCTGTTGGTGGCTGCCAGCACGATGACGCCGCTGTTGGTGCCGAACCCATCCATCTCGGTCAGCAGCTGGTTGAGCGTACTCTCCCGCTCGTCATTCGCTCCCGTGAAATAAGCATTTTTCCCCCTGCTCCTTCCCACAGCGTCTATCTCATCGATGAATATGATACAGGGCGCCTGCTTTTTTGCCTGGCGGAACAGATCCCGCACACGTGAGGCGCCGACACCTACGAACATTTCCACGAACTCAGACCCGGACAACGAAAAAAAGGGCACCTTCGCCTCGCCCGCCACAGCCTTTGCCAGTAAGGTCTTCCCGGTCCCGGGCGGTCCCACGATGATCACTCCCCTGGGTATCTTGGCGCCCAGCCGGGTATAAGTATCCGGCGACTTTAGAAAATCTACGATCTCCTTAACCTCCTGCTTGGCCTCTTCCAGTCCGGCCACATCATTGAACGTAACATTGCTCTTTTCATCCGCCTGCTGCAACGTGGCGGTGGAATTGCCAAACCGGAATAAGCTCGAGCCCCCGCCACCGCCGGCGGTATATGATCTCCCCACCTGCCGCCAAAGGATCCATAATAATACCAACGGTAACAACCAGCTGATAAGATTGATAAAATAGTTCGACTTCTTCGAATACGATACCTTTATTTTCTGTTCGGGTCTCATTCCCTGCTGTGCCTCGTCCAGCCGCCTGTCCAATGTTTCCACCGACCCGACATCGAACGAATACTGCGGGCCATAGTTGAGCTGTTGCCCGCCCCATGGCCTCATCACGGGCTTAAAATAAGGTGTATCCGCAAACTCTTTTTTGATATATACCTGGGCTTCTTCCCCGTTGATGACCTCGATGCTGTCGGCAGCATGCCTGTCGAGTATATTCCTCTCAAATTCATTCCAGGTAATGACCTTGGGAGCACTGCTGTGATAATTTTTCATAAAATACAATAATCCCAGTATCACTGCCACCGGCAGGTAAAGCCATATCTTTTTTTTCATAACATATCAGTTTATCCTCCCCGCTGTCTTAAAAAATTCCGTTGCCGCATGATGGATCGCTGCCGCTGCGCCTCGATGATATTCAGCCGGGCTTTCTGCCCCGGATCATCCACGGGCTTCCATTGTTCATCATCCCTCCGCATCCATCCGGATGTCTCCTTATGCATGAACACATCCCCGATCGTATCCGTATACAATGACACGGCAGCCTGTCGTATAACGTGATCGGGGCGAAGTTTGTAAAGATTATTGACGTAGGAGATATTCTCCACCTTCCGCATGTCCCGCTCATACAACCCGTGACCGCTGAAATGGTGCCATATATAAGGAGGCCGGTAATATCCCGCTCCCCACCAGCCAGCCCTCCGGTGATCATTGTCCAGATAGGTATTGAACCACTCGGGGTCCAGGCCAAAGCTAAGACACCATCCGAACCAGGGGTTGTATTCCATATTGAAACCCCAGGTCCATGGCCTTGGGTAATAGGAATTCCCTATCCAGGACGTGTAATTCCAGCCTGTACCATATACGACTGTGTGCCCGCTGACAAATGCATTCAAATAGCCCGACGTATAACCGGTATAAATAAAGTCGGGCGATGAACCATATATATACACATACTTGCAGAAATAAACAGGACATTCCGCAGGGATCCTATCTACTTCAACCGGTCGCTCCGTACAAACAGACCATTGTCCCGCAGGCCGCATCCCAACAAACCATAATCCCTTATCAAGACAGTAGTATTGATCCCTGTCCTTTAACACCACGGCCGCTGTATTCGATGCATACTGGAGACGCGTCCCTGCAATGTTCGTGAACCTGGGCTGCCCGTCATAAGTTACGACAGGCGCAATGCTGTGACGGGAGATGATGGCGGTCTGGGGAAGCAGCGCATCTGTTACGGCCTCACGTGCAGCCGTGGTCCCTGCTATACTGGCCAGCACGTTGTCCTTTGGAGATCCTTCCGATATCTTCCCAAGATCTGCCGGCAGCTCTGCTGTCGGGATATAATTCCACGGGCCTTCCAGCCCTCCGCTGGCATACCACCGGCCGGACAAGAGTAAATAATACCGTTGCTGTACGCTGTCCCTGAATATATCATCGTTGCTATTGGTCACATACTGCAGCCTCGTTCCGGGTATGCCCTGATAAACAGGCTTCCCCCGGGTCTGGATCAGCTCCGCCGGAGATGTACAGACAATAATATCCTCCACGATGCCGGCGCCCTCTCGTATGGTATCGGTATGCTCGGACTCGGATGCAATGGCCTTGGCAAGGTCCTGCTGCACGCGCTGCATGTCGGGCGCGATATACCCGGTAAAGTTATACGGCCCTGCGGCTTCGGGTGCGATGTACCAGTGACGGCCGCCGTATAAATAATACCATCCATCGAATGATTCCATGATGATATTGGGGGTATTCAACACCATATTGACTCCCCAGACGGGATGCCGGCGCGTCTTTGGCGCCCCGTCGATAAAGACAAGTATGGAAGGTTTTGTCGCCACGATGATCCGTGGCGGATCGTTCCTGAAATGCGTGGTCTCCTTTGCCTCTTCATTACCTGACAGCCGCAGCGAACAGACAAGATCATCCAATGGTATATCCAGGGCCGCCGCCGGTATCCCGCATTCCAGCGTCTCCTTCAGATAATCGGTCAAGGCCGTGTCGGGAGGCCCGGATATGGCGAGGAACAAAATATTTGCCAGCACCACGCCTACTCTCCGCTGGTCCTTATCGATGTCCACCATGGTCAACGCTTGAAAAGAACCATATCTTGGTTCACCCTTTCCTTTCCCCAAATAGGTAAAGGCAGCCTTGAACCGCAATATATTCTCCGAAAAACTATCGGGCTGCGGCTGATAGACGTAGAAAATGCCACCGTCAGACCCGATGATCGTGCGGGGCCATTCGACCTGCGCCTGCAGGCCCATGGATACCCAGATAGTCAGGATGCTTATAAAATATTTCATCGTACTACGGTATTGGTGGATTGTTTCTTTTTTTCTTTCTCCAGCCGCCGGAAATAGCCGCGAAAGAGGAAATTGTGTTTCAATGCCTCCATATTCTGGGAAAAGCCATCTGTACCCTTTTGGATATTGTCCAAACTCGCATTCAGTTTCATAACGATGGCCGAATCTTTCAACAGCGCATTCACGGGGCCCCTGCCGCTGTCGATATACTCCTGCACCCGGACGGTCATCTCATCGAAATGCTTCGCCAGGTCTCCCGCCTTCTTTCCGGCGCTGTCGATGGTTTGGACGGCCTGGTCGAGGTTCTGGTAAAATGCAGTGTCGGTAAGTAATTTGCCAACAGACCCTTGTCCTTTTTTTGTTTGCTCCACCAGCGAACTTATATCCCGGGTAATGGACTCTGCATTGGACGCTGCCCGATCGATATGGACAAGGGACGACCGGATCCGCATCGCCAGGCTGGTGTCGTTCAGGATGGCCCATAATGCAACACTGCCTTGTATACGATGGACGGTATTTTTCAGTCCGTCAGAAATATCCGCTATATTATTGTTGGTCCTGTACAGGGTTTGCAGCATCTCATCCGTATTGATATTCCGCTGCGCCGGCAGCGTGCTGCCAGCCGCCGCCTCAGGCGCCGTCTTTGTGGAAGGAGTGATGTTGATCACTTTATTCCCCATCAGCCCCTCGGTGCCGATGGACGCCACGGCATTGTTGTGTATAAAAGGCTTTACCCGCTGGTCGATCAACATGGTCACCTCGATGGTGGTATCGTTTACGATCTCGATATCCTTCACTGTCCCAACCTGTATCCCCGCAAAACGTATATTGTTCCCGGTCATGAGACCGCTGACATTCGTGAATCGGACCTTTAGCTGAAAGTTCGACCCGAAGAGATGCTCGTTCTTGCCGATGCCATAAAGGGTCAGGATCAGTACCACCAGTCCGGCTAGTACCATCAGCCCTAATTTCATATTGTTTTTAGTCGGCGCTTCCATATGTCCTGTTTTATTCAAAAAATTGTTTGACGGCCGGGTCATCGGACTTATTAAGCTCTTCATAGGTGCCGGAACAATAGTTCCTTCCATCCATCAGCAGCACGATCCGTCCGGCGGTCCGCCGGACACAATGCATGTCATGCGAAATGATAATGGAAGACGTGTGGTATTTCTTTTGTATCTCCATGATCAGGTTGCTGATCTCCTTGCCCGTTACGGGGTCCAGACCGGTGGTAGGCTCATCGTACAGTATGATCTCCGGTCGCAGTATAAGAGTCCTCGCCAGCGCGATCCGCTTTTTCATCCCCCCCGACAACTCCTCGGGCATCATGTCGATGGTATCAGCCAGACCTACATTGCTTAATGCCTCCTTTACAAGCGCGTCGATCTCTTCACGCGTACGGTCGATCCAATGCCTCCTCAGCGGGAACTCGAGGTTCTTTCGTACGGTCATGGAATCATACAGGGCATTGCTTTGAAACAGGAAGGCTACCCGGGCCCTCATCTTATCCATCTGGTCATGATCCAGGCTTTCGATATCTTCTCCTAAAACAACGATCTTCCCCTTGTCCGCCCGCAGAAGACCGATGATACATTTTATCAGCACGGATTTGCCTACTCCCGACCTACCCAGCACCACTACATTCTCGTCCTTATCCACGGTCATTGAAAAATCCTGCAGCACGACATGTTCGCCAAATCGTTTGTACAAATGCTCTATCGTGATCACGGGTTCCATACCCTCTAATTTACTCCCATGATGTCTGTCACCTGGACAACGATCAGGTCTATTATAAAGATCATAATGGAAGAGATGACCACCGCTGAATTGGCGGCCCTCCCTACCCCTTCGGTGCCCTTGCTGGAATAATATCCCTTATAGCATCCGATGATACCCACTGCAAATCCAAAAAGAAATGTCTTGATAAAGGCAGGAAGCACATCCCCAAAAGCCAGGTTATCGAGCACCTGCCTGAAAAAAAGATGGAAACTGGTGACGCTCCGGATATTTACGCCAATATAGGCGCCTATCAATGAAATGCCATCGCTGAGGACTACCAGTACGGGCAACATCAAGGTCGATGCCACGACCCTCGATACGACCAGGTATTTGAATGGATTGGTGCCGCTGACCTCCATGGCGTCTATCTGCTCGGTCACCTTCATAGATCCGAGCTCGGCGCCGATGCTGCTCCCTATCTTCCCTGCAAAGATCAAGGCCGTGATCACCGGCCCTATCTCCCTGACAATGGCAATGCCCACCATGGCCGGCAGCTGTGATTCCACTCCATACTCCACCAACGATGGCCGAAGCTGCATGGTCAGCACAAGTCCCATGATAAAGCCGGTGAGACCTATCAGCCCCAGGCTTTTGTTGCCGATCATATAACATTGACGCAATAGCTCCGCAAATTCCCATCGTGGTTTAACCCCCTCCACAAACAGCCTGCCCGTGAACTTGCTGAGTTCACCTGTCATTTCAAAGAATTGCCGCATTTTCACCGGAATGGCCATATACCTTATTATATGTAACAATAGTAGCCCAAAACAGACGCCTTTGGGCTGACCGGTGTCAACAGAATCCCTGATCATTGTCAGATTGTCAGGATGACTATATTCAGGCCAGCCTTTGAGCGTCGTCATTGCAATGCGACCGTAAATGTTCTTGATTTGGAGCAAAATAGTTTTATGAAAAAGATCATCGCGGCCTTTGACGGTCTCCGTTTTTCCGAAAGCACGTTGGAAGAGGCCGTAAAAATGGCCAAACAGCATGACGCACATCTCGTTGGCGTATTCCTCCAGGAATTCACTGCCCGGGGATTTGTCGTTTATGAAGCATTGGTGGGACAGGCAGGTAAGGAAAAAGACCTATTCGAAGAATTGGAAAAAGAAGACGCTACCACCTGCCGTGCATCGATCGATACTTTCGAGGCAGCCTGCCAGGAAGCCGGCGTGCCATACAGCATCCACAAGGACAGACGATCCGCCCGCAGAGAACTGCTTCATGAGAGCGCATTCGCCGACCTGCTGATCATCGATCCCAATGAAACCTTTTCCTACATCGAACAGGACATACCAGGGTGGTTCCTCCGAAATATCCTCCACGAAGCCCATTGCCCGGTATGGCTGGTATCCAAAAAGCTCCAGCCGGTGGAAAAGCTGATCTTTCTATATGATGGGTCTCCTTCTTCCATGTACGCCATAAAGATGTTCACCTATCTCTTCCCCGACATGTCCGCAAGAGAAGCCCTGGTGCTTTCGGTAAAATCAGGCACGCTCAATATGCATGTGCCGGATAATAAGCTGGTCCATGAATGGATGAAAAGACACTATCCGCGGGCAGGCTACAAAGTCGCACAGGGAGGTGAACAGGAACTGATCGATCTGTGCCGGGGCCAGGGGCCCGAGGTGCTGGTTGTGGCGGGCGCCTATGAAAGAAGCAGGGTCTCCAACTGGCTTTATCCCAGCCTGGCCGACCAATTGATGCGGCAGCTTAAAGCGCCCTTGTTCATTACACATTGCTGATAGTAAAAAAACGGGCTTATCGCCCGTTTTTTTATCCTTTTACATAATTTCCCACTTCTTCCAGCTCACCTTCCTCCACCCGTACGACGATCAGCTTCTTCAATCCCTCGAGGTTGACCACCCAAATGCTCCGGTTGGCTTCATTGACATGAATAGCAGCAGTGATATTATAATCCTGATAGCTGCCCATTATTTTGTCGCGTATCTCATCCGGCAAGTTCTTTTCCGTCCCATAGCTGATATGATAGACCAGCCGGCCATTATTCCTGAACAGGGCTGTATTCTTCTGGTCCGCCGTCATAAATTTGACCAGATAATTCTTGTCCAGCCTGTACCACACCGGGTCCATGGCGTTCTTGAACTCGCCCTGAAAAGACTTCAGTACAGACTGGTTGACATTGGATGCCGTCGTAACGATCACGGAAGGCAGCATTTTGATCTCCTGCGCCCGGCTTGCAGCTGGCAAAAGCAGGATAGACAATATACCTGCCATTGCTAAGAAGTTTATTTTTTTCATGGCTTTATGTTTTACACAAATCAACTTCTTTTCTAATGCGTTTTCCAGAACCTATGTCAAAACCATGGGTGATCCTGGTCACTAAAAAGCCACAAAAAAAGGATTTTTCAGGTCAGGCTTGTTGTAGATAAGCTCGGTGGAGAGATCCATCTGGTAGATCCCTTTATTGACGGCTCGCAGGATAGCATGTGCAGCAGCCGTATCTCCATTTCCTTAAGATCCTGTAACGTTTTCCGGCGCAGCGGCGACGGCAGCTGCAGGATACCCGATCTTTTCTTTTTCCAGGCTCCTGTCTCTTTCGAGCCCAGCCAGGTCACCCCATTAGCAGGTGCATGTATCACGCCGGCTACGGGCTGGCTCCCTTGCATCAACGCGATATTTACCGTAAAATCCTCCAGTTGATGAATGAATTCACGGGTGCCATCGAGTGGATCCACCATCCAAAAGTATTTCCAATTCTTCCTGGCCTCATATTCCACCGCTGCCGCCTCTTCCGACAACGCCGGCAACATGGCCCTCTCCAGATGACGGATAATGATCTTCTGCGACAGTTTGTCCGCCCGGGTCAAAGGGCTCGCATCCGCCTTGGTCGTCAGGTCGATGTTCCCCCGGCGGTAGATATCCATAATGGCGATACCCGCATCCACGGCCGCATTCTCGGCCATCCGAAGCATATGTTGCATATTGATCATAGCTGTTCTAAATATTCTTTCATTAACCATAGATATTTCTCCGCCTCCCGCAGGGCGGCATCCCTTTCTTCCGGTGTAGTAGCGCTTCTTGCCCGGTAGCTGTTGACCTTTGCCCGGACATTGGCCCGGTAGCTCTCGAAATAAAGGAAAAGCTTCTCCTCTTCTTTTGTCCTCATGACTGGAAATAGTTCGTTATACCGGATCAAAAAGAGAGCTGCCAATTCGCGCCTCCCTAAGGCATCCAGGTCCATGCATAGGAAAGCGACTTCGTTCAACACATCTATCTGACGCAGGTCGTTGTTGAATTCGATACAGTCGAAAGGTTGTGGGGCCTCCAACAAAAATATATTCCTTGTATGCAGATCTCCATGGCAGTCTCTTATGAGCCCCTCTTGTTGCCGTGTGGATACCAGTTCCCAATGTCTTTCCATAAAGGATAGGGACGCATGAACTGCCCACTCGATATCAGCCCCCACCGACAAGTGCCTGCTCAGGAATTCCCGCTCGTTCGCCAGGTCGGCAAACTTCAGCGGTATATCCATGATATCCTTACCCGGTATGATCTCCGCCCGCTGATGGAAGCCTGCGATCTTTTCCGCAAGCCTGCCGATATGCAGATAGCTCACCTTATCCTCTTTCAACAGGAGGTCCATTCTCCGGTGAGATGGCATCTCCTTCATTTTCACCGCATGATCAATGATCTCTCCCTGCATTCCCCCGATGAAGCAGCACCCGTCCGCCAACCTTACAGGCACAACGCCCAGGTACACATCCTCTGTCAACCTTCTGTTCAACATCACTTCGCGTTCACAGTAAAATTCCCTTTTTTCCCGTGTCGAGAAATCCAGGAAGTTGTATCGTATGGGCTTCTTTATCTTATATGCAAAGCCGCCCGCCATAATGACCCAGGATATATGCGTCTCGATCAGCCGGGGCAGGCCGCCGGCGGACTGCTCCGAAAAGCATTTCATCAACCTATCGATCTGTCCCCTGTTCATATATTTCGGAGTGTATATATTCCATTGCCTGATCCAGCAGGCTATCGATATTTTCGTTGGTGGATCGTAGTACCAGGTGCGGCTCGGACAGAGGCTCCCATAACTCCTTCATCTCCTTATATACTTCGAAATTGGCATCGCTGTCCCTCCTGGGCCGCCTCAGCCTTTCCCGTATCAATGCCTCATCCGCCACGACCTCGATAAATGCTACCCTCCCTGTCTCCTCCAGCGCCCTGGTAAAAGCCATCCTTAATGCCTGCGTATAAAAAGTAGCATCCAGGACAACATCCCTCCCGGCAGCCACGACGGCCATCCGAAGCATTTCGTCATAGACCATCCATTTCTCTTTATCGGAGTAGGTAGCGGCCTCGAGCATCACGCGTCGCACTTTATCGCTGTTGATATATTCAGCGCCCGTCAATGCCGCCAGCTGCCGGGCAAAATAGCTCTTGCCGCTGCCCGGCAATCCCATTACAAGAATGACCATATAGAAAGATTTGGTACAAATTGAAATTATAAGAAGATCCTATGCAATAGTATGACCAGGCTCAAAGGATTGGATGAGACCTGTCATATGATCCTCTCCGGGTAAATGATATCTTGAATAAAATATAGTATATGAAAGGCTCTTTCAGGCTGGGGCAGTTCAGCGGGATCAACGTGTTCATCCACTGGACGTTCCTATTGCTGGCCGGATGGCTGCTCCTTGCCTTTCTGAAATATGGCGCAGAGCCTGCACAACTGGCCTGGACAGTATTGTTCATCCTGGCCGTTTGCGTCTGCGTCCTCCTGCATGAGGCGGGTCATGCCATCGTTGCGTCCCGATTCGGCATCCGTGCCAGGAACATCGTCCTCCTACCCATCGGAGGCATTGCCAGCATCGAAAAATTCCCCGCCAATCCCTTCCAGGAGCTGATGATCAGTCTGGCAGGGCCCGTGGTCAATCTTCTCATAGCCTTGTTAATATGGGCGCCTGCCACACCCCATGATTCATTCCGGACATTGCCGGGGAACTTTGACGTTACTCCATGGCAGGCCTTCTTTTACCTGCTTCGTATAGCCAATTTAGGGTTGGCTTTGTTCAACCTCATACCGGCCTTCCCTATGGACGGAGGAAGGATCCTGCGCGCCCTCCTGGCCTTCCGGCTGAACTATGTGAGAGCCACTACCGTAGCAGCCATCACCAGCAAAGTCATTGCCGTTGCGCTGATCGCAGGAGGCATCCTGCTGCTGAACCCGATCCTTGCCATCACTGGCATCTTTGTCATCTTTTCGGCCGACTCGGAAGAATATTACCTGCGGCTGAGATCATTGGTGCAGGGGATCAAACTCCATGAGGTCCTCATGTACGATTTCACGAGCCTCCAGGCCGAAATGACCGTACAACAGGCAGCCGGCACGCTCGCCAATAATCACAACAAATATTTCATACTGATGGATGGCGAACTTCCCATCGGGGCTGTCAACAGGCTGGAGATCATAAAAGCCATCGCGGAAATGAGATATACACAGCCTCTCAGGGATCTTCTAAAAGAAGAGCTCGAGTCCCTGGACGGATCACAGGATGTGCAGGACGTGCTGGAAAAGCTGGCAAGGGATGAAGAACGTATCTACCCCGTGATGGACCAGGGCAGATTTGCAGGGATCGTAACCCTCGACCATATCATCGAATACCTTCTCCTGCACCGGGCTGATAGTAAGGACTTCGGCCGCCTGAAATCCCTGGTCGGGCTTATGCATTGACAAACATTTCATGACTAAAAACGTTAAAATATGAAAAGGATATTGGTCCCCACGGACTTCTCCGATTGCGCCGCACGAGCGTTGGATTTTGCCATCCAGTCTGCTAAGATACTTCCTGCAGAAATAACTCTTTTGCATGCATTCGACCGGCAGGGCAGCCTTTATACGGACTACATGGGTGTCAACAGGGAGTTCACACAATCCATGCTGCACGATGTAGAAAATAAGCTGGCAGCCCTGAAAGCAGACATCCGGGGCCGCGAAGGCATCTTTGTGAATACCCTTGTCCTCATCGGCTCCTTAAAAGAAGCAGTACTAGCCGCAACGGCCAACTCGCACTTCGACCTCATCGTCATGGGCACTGCCGGCGCCGGGGGCCTGAAGGAAAAATTATGGGGCAGCAATACGGCCGGCGTCATCTCCATAAGCCCGCTGCCTGTCCTCGTCATCCCACATACTTATACCTGGAAAAAACCAGGCAGGTTCCTCATCGCCACCGAGCGGTTTGAGCTCGATCCTCCCATTCTGGACAAGATCTTCGAGCTGGCCGGATTATATATGGCGCAGGTAGAGGCGGCTGTCTTCACCGCCGACAAGGAAGAAGCGGCTGTTTTTCTCGAACATGCGCACAAAACGCCTTATTATGAGCAACAGCTTCAGCAACGCTATGGTGAACGTGAGCTTACGACGGCTCAACTATACGGTAATGATCTGGAAACGGCGCTTCAGGCACACATCGACAAAAAGCAGATCGATGTCCTGGTTATGATCACCTACAAAAAGGGATTTTGGGAAAGGATCTTTCATCCCAGCCTGACCAGGAAAATGAGCTATCACAGCGATGTGCCCTTGCTGGCTATACCCGTCCGTAGATGATATGCCATCCGATGGTCACCAGGCTCAACTAAGACCCGGCGGCAATTCTGAAATCGTCTGTGAATTCGAGAGATCCATGTAGCCCGCCCTTCCTTGAGACCTGTCATACCGGCAAATGATCCGGATCATATATCAAACGTCCACGAATAGATAATTTTAATGCAAACTGATAGGTTATGTTAAAGATATTGATCCCTACAGATCTCGGCCGCGGCTCGCGGGCGGGCATGCGATTCGCCATCCAATGGGCCAGACAGCAAAAAGCCCGGCTCATCTTCTTTCATGCGGCATATATCCCACGCCCGACACGCTGGAGTGAAAAAAAATACGAGGCGTACAGGATAGAAGAGCTGAACCTGCGTCAGCGCAGGCTTCATCAAATGGCTGCCAGCGCCCTCACCCGGGCGGACGCACATGATCAGGCATATGATTGTATCATCGTGGAAGGCATCAGTCCTGAAGTAACCTTACAGGACTATTGCAGAAAGCACAGGGATATAGACTTCATCTGTATGAGCACCGGCGGAGCCGCCGGTCTTCACAGGTTCTGGGGCACACATGCCGGCAACATGATCACCCAAGCCACCACACCGGTCATCGTCGTACCCAAGGGATATCGCACTATCCCGGTCAGGCGCCTGTTGTATGCCACGGATCTCAATCACTACCAGGAAGAATTGGAAAAGATCGTGCCGCTGGTCCATCACCTGCAGGCAGAGCTTCATATACTTCACCTGGTAGGTCCCGACGAAATGCTACCCGACAAGGATCTGTTCGAAAAAGTCATTAGACAGGAATTTCATGTCGAAACCCAAATTCATCTTGAAATAATGGACGAGACCCGATCTGTGGCAGCCAACCTGCATAAATTCATTCAAAAAATGAAACCTTCATTGGTTGTTATGTTCACCGACAGACGGCGGACACTATTCGAAAAGATATTCTATCCCAGCAAGGCGGAAAGCTTTGCCTTTCGCACGCATACGCCCTTGATGGCATTTTCAAAACATTGATCTCCCTATATGGGGCATTGACCTCCCCTATGCGGGGCATATACAAAAAAAGGCCGGATAGACATCCGGCCCTTGCTACAATGCACCTTATCCTCAGTAATATCGTATCAGTGCGATATGACCATAGTCCTTCAATGATCCGTCTTCCACGAACTGCACATCTCCGCCCCCTGCAAGCACTTTTTCCATGACATCATCCACTGCGTCCTTTATATAGAAGGGGTTATTGTCGATTGCCGTATCGCGGTAAATGCTGCCAGGCTCTGCCGCCTGGCGGGCAGGATAGATAAAACCTTTTTCTACTGCCAGCAGCCTTGCATTCCGTCCTGTCGATGCCTTCCAGACCTCACGTATGCCTTTGCTCAGCTTGTTCTCCTCGCCGGCAGCCTTGACCTTGTTGATAAGATCGGTCTGACGCACCTGCTGCCAGTTGTCCAGGTAAGGGCGGAGTACGCCTCTGATCTCGGACTCGGTAGCATCCAGGAAATTGCCATGAACATACCCGACGATGCTCTTTTCATTATGGGTTATCTGCCTGAAATGCCCCAATACCCTTTCAGCACCCAGGACAAAGACTGGAAATGGATACGCCTTCAGCACCAACGACAAACCCTGGTCCATATGCAAAAGGAATTTATCCAGCATTACCTCCTTGCGCGCAGCCGGATCGGAAAACTTCCCCACCTTTTCGGGCACATCGTTCTCATACGCATACACACTGGCAGGTACATTGGACTTGATCAATAGGAAAGAGGAGCAATTGCCCAGGAACATCCTGGACTTTTCAGCACTCAGCAATAATACAAGATACTGGATCACCTGTTTTTGAGAATAGATCAAATCCCTGATCTCGAACGAGCTGTCGACCACGATCTTCTCCTCGATGGCAACGTCCAGGTAATACACTTTCTCGATCAATGGGCTGGCGAAAATTGCCACGCTCTTTTTATGCGTGTTGTAATTCAATGTATTGATCAATTTCCGGATTTTTTCGATCACCGGAATGGCCCGGTCACGGGGATATTGTTCCATCAATTGGGACTCGATCTTTTCCATTGCCCTTTTCAACTGGTATTCCAGATCTCTTTTGGAAGCCATCACCGGATGAAAAGGCATGATCAGGCTCACCGCGGGAAGGTAACCCGTGGCTTCGATCAACTGCTGCTGGTCCTGAAAGATTAGGTTCATAGTGCTATTTTTTAGCAAGATACTTTCCATAGCACCCTATTAAAATGACAATTGTCATCGGAGCGGGAAATTTTTGTCAATGACAATGTTCATCCGAAGGCTTGATAACAATCGTTGGCAAAGGGTTCCCTCCTCAGTTACCTTTATACAGTTATTAATTCACTATCAAAAAAGGAGGACATATGGCACTCAGAACCTTAGCTAAAAGAGGGGAAAGCGTTCCCTCTCTTTTCAACGATCTTTTCAGACCCTGGGAATCATTTTTTGACACCAATGGAGGATCATTGGTGCCTAGTTTCGGCACGATCAATATCCCTTCCGCCAACATCATTGAGAACAAAGATCATTATGAGGTCAATCTGGCCGCACCGGGCATGAAAAAAGAAGACTTCAACATTGACGTAGAAGGAAATGTGCTTACGATCAGCTCCGAAAAGGAAGAAAGGAAGGAGGAGAAGGACGAGCGCTACAGCCGTAAGGAATTCAGCTATGCTTCTTTCTCCAGAAGCTTTACTCTACCTGACTGGGTCAACAAGGACAAGATCGACGCCTCCTATGAAAATGGGCTGCTAAAGGTGAACCTGCCAAAAACTGAAGAAGCCAAAAAGCTGTCTTCCAAACATATTACAGTAAAATAAGGCAGGTCTTTCAGGTGGTTGTACCCCGTCGCAGCAGCGACGGGGATTTTTTGGGGCCGGTCCTAGTTGACCAGCCTTTTCAGCTTATCCTTGTTGAGAATATAGATCTTTCCCTCCCGCACCTCGATCAGCTTTTCATTACGAAAATCGCTTAGCGTCCGGGTGAGGGACTCCGTGGCCGAACCAATAAAGTGAGAGAGATTGTCCCGGGAGATGCCTATGGAACTGTCCCCATCCTCGCCTTCAGGGAATTTGTCGGTGAGCTGCAACAAGCCGTTGGCTACCCTCTTGCGGAGAGAATTGTAGGCGAGATTGATAAGATTGGATTCTTTTGCTTTCACATCCCTGGCCAGCAGGTCGATAAAATACTGCGCCACCCGGCCGTCGGCCGCCATCGAGCGAAAGAACTCCTGTCTGGATATCAGCATAAGCGTCGAATCCTCCAATGCCTGGGCATTGTCCTGGTAATTGCCGTCCTGGAGCAGGGCCCCATAGCCGATGAGATCACCCGGCCCCGCCAGCAGCGTAATGAATTCCTTCCCATCGGGATGGATACGATAGATCTTTATCTTCCCGGACACCAGATAATAGACAAATGCGGGGCGTTGACCTTCCATATAAATCATTTGTTTCTTCCGGAATGTCTCAATATCCCGCTGCTCCGGGTCCAGCCGGAACAACTTTTTAATATCCACTGTCCCGCCGTGCATATTTTTTTGTGCATGGACGGCCTGCCGTAACTGCTGCTTTTTCAGACAGGACTCCACGGATCGCAGCAATTCGATGCCTTCGAATGGTTTCGTAAGATAGTCATCGGCGCCGGCCGTCATGGCGCGTCTGAGCTGTTCCTTTTCCGGGCTGGCGGTAAGAAAGATAAAGGGAACATTTTCCATCCCCGCATGCTGATGCAGGGCATGCAGGACCGCATACCCGTCCAGCCCCGGCATAGTAATATCGCATACAATAACATCCGGCCTTTCTTCCAGGGCCAGCTGCACGCCCGTGCGGCCGTCACCAGCCTTCAGCACCTGGTAATCGGATAATTGCAATATTTCGGCGATATTGTCCAGGACATCCTTCTCATCTTCTATAACCAGTATCTTCTTCATAAGCTTTGTACTTTATCTTTCATTTCTTCCAACAAGGCATCTGCCTCGTCCTTTTTAAAAAGGCTCGTACCGGGATGCATGGTGGCGGCAGTTCCACAGGCAACGCCATATCGGACGGCCTCGGAGAACTGTCTTCCGATGGCAAGGCTCCAAACCATGCCCGCCACCATGCTGTCGCCGGCGCCTACTGTACTCAGCGTCTTCACAGATGGCGCGGATATCAGTCCATGATGCTCTCCAGTCATCCAGAACGCTCCGGCAGCACCAAGCGAAATAACTACCATCGGAGCCCCGCGCTCCACGATACGCCCGGCAGCACAGCGGATCTCATCCATCGAGCCAAGCTCTTTTTTGCCCACCAACGATGCCAGCTCATGTACGCTCAACTTAGCAAAATATGCTCCGCAGAAAAGCGCCCTGCGCAAGCCCTCTCCAGACGTATCTACTACCAGCCGGGCTTTTTTCCGGATGGCTATTGCCGCCAGATCGTCAAAGATATCTGCCTTCATGCCGGGAGCCAGACTACCACTGACTACGAGAAAATCGAGCCTTGGCTGTGACTCCACCGCTTGCAACAATGCACGGCAGGTCTTGCCGTCCAGTATCGGACCGGGCATATTCAGCCGGTATTGCAAACCCGTGGCGCTGTCTTTTACGATCAGGTTCTCCCGGGTGTCGCCATCGCTGTCTACGGCGATATAAGCCACGTTCTCACCAACCAGCAGCTTTTTCAGCCGCAAACCATTGGCGCCGCCACAGGGGAACAGCGCTACGGCCTGCCCGCCCAGCCGCCTGACAGCACGGGCCACGTTGATCCCTCCGCCACCGGGTTGGACAAGTGTGTTCTCGCAACGCATCTTTATCTCCGGCCTCATGGCCGCCACGGTGACATTTACGTCCAGGCATGGGTTGAATGTTATGGTTAATATCGCAGGCACAGGCATGATATTTTAAGATGAAATAGTACGATCCCAGGGCACCATCTTATCGATGCGCCGTAAACACCGGTATTTTATGCTCCCTGATCAGGGCGGCAATAAAGCTCCTCGAGAACAATTGCGACAGGTCCGACCTGCCGTACGATCCGGTGACGAGCCAGGGCCTTTCCTGTTCGGGCAGCCACCGGAAAAAGAAATCCTTATGGTCCACCTCAAGCTGAAGCAGCCGCAGATCGGTAAAATAACCCGACACGAGCTCCTCGATATTCTCCCTGTCCGGGAACGCTGCCTCCTTCGACTCCCTGAGATACACCAGCGTCACCGGCAGTCCCGAAAACTCCGGAAAAAGTTGAGAGAACTGCTTGATAGCATATACGGATGAGGCGGACCCATCATACGCAAGGATTATTTTCCCCGGTATAACGGTCTTTGCCGGTACCAGCAGGATCGGGCACTCGGTGGTATGCAGTATCTCCTTCATATAAGCATTGGGCTGTCTGTCATCTATGTTCTCGAAAAAATGCTGACCGTCCAGGACAAGCAGGTCGGCAAACCTCGTCTCCCTGCGGATCAGCGCAAGGGCAAAATCCAGCCGGTCTTTGTGAATGAACATTTGGATAGAATGCCCCTTGCAAAAATCCTCCAGCCGCTGGCTGCTCTCCGCCACGATCCGGTCCTCATCGCCAAGGTCCGGAAGATAGGTCGCGCCGGCCATTCCGCCGGTGACGGACCATATTTGGCTGTAGTCCACCTCTGGTGCAAATACGGCGGTCAACCGCACAGGCGAGATTGCATTTAGCGCGCGCACCAGCTCGAGACATTCCTCCGGGTAATTGGGTCCCTCGAACGGGACGATTATCTTCTTCATAATATCTTATTTTGAATGCTGTCTGGAAAAAATCTTTTTGCCGATCCATGTCGTACAGGAGGTAAGCGCCTCCCGGGCCAGGGTTGCAGGCTGCAGCTCACGACAGATGCCATGCCAGTCCTGCCGGATGGCCTTCTTCATATCATCGCCGCGGCGGCGAAGACGCTGCCGCTCCTTCTGCAAATGGGAAATGCGTTTAATTTTTTTCATGATCTTCTTCGTTTTTAAATAATTGTCGGATAATGGCGTTCATCACTGGCATCCGTATCATCCTCTCCCGCCCCGCCCGGATGATGATCCCTGTAAGGAGATATACACCCGCCACTGCAAGAAACCCCAGCCAGTTATTCCCCCACCAACGGCCAAGCGCCAGGGCCCCGGCGATACTGGCAAACAGGAGACACAAAAGGAAAAAGACATTCACCACGATCATAGCTATGACTTGGGCGATGACGGCAGAGGCTTTCTCTGCCAGCCCAAGTTTTGCTTCATCTACCCGGACATTTACATATTCACGGGCATGATCGAATAGATTTTCTATTTTTTTCAGGTCTTCCATTATTTGTAAATTTTAATTAAAGCTAATATGTCACCACGGCCAAACCACTGATCTGTATCAATTCATCAAATGATAAACGTCTTTGACCAGCCTGAGCTTTCCACTATCCCCGGTGACGGCGGTCTGATAAATGACAAAGACAGGAACAGGTTCTTCCAGCCGGATGCTCCGCGGCTTCTGATCCTTTAAGCAGGACTGCAGCAAGGCGGTGTCCAGCTGATGGTCCAGCAGAAGGTTGCCCAGCTCGACAGGCTTCTCCAGCCGGATACATCCGTGACTCAACCAGCGATATGTACGCAGGAACGCGATCTTGAAATTGGTATCGTGCATATATACATCAAATGGGCTGGTAAGATTGAACTTTATCACCCCCAACGCATTGTCGCAGCCGGTGGATTGCCGCATGGAATAGGGGAAATTGTCCTTGTTCCATCGCCGCCATCTTATCGAGTCAGGGTCCACGACCTTCCCGGCCCTATCGAACAGCTGTATGTTCATGACATCGGCCAGGCGGGGAGAAACCCTGAACAAGGGAAAGAATTCATTCACGGCTATTTTGCGGGGGATGTTCCAGTAAGGATATAATATGAGCTGATCGCACCAGGCCGCCAGACGGGGAGTACGCTTCGAAGGCTCACCCGCTACGATCCGCATCTGCAGGCGGACAGTGTCCTGCTCAAAATAAGACAGCCGGGCATCGGCGATATTCACCACGATACACCGCCGCCAGCGGAAATGATGTATCCAGCGATAAAGATTGAGGGCGGCCACCAGTTGCCGGGCCTTGCTTGTATCACAAGATACCCCCATTAGCGCCGCTCTCAATGTATCGTATATGGCTGATCGTGGTACAAAAGAAGCAGCCAATTCTTTCAGCTCCGCCTCCGTGTGCACCTTCTCCAATCGTGCCGTCAGCTCCTCATCCTCCTTTTTTACAAAGGCAGGCGATATGCCATCATAGTTCACCAGCTCCGCAATCCCATATCCGCTGCGCAGGTCCTTCAAAAAGTTGAATGCCACATCGGCCCACGGCTTTTCATTCTCCTGCAAGTCCCGGCGCCCTTGAACATACCGCCCACTGTCCAGACCATGGGTCCATGCGCTGTCGATCAGTTCCATTAGCGTCACACGCAGTCCGGACCCGCCACCATCCTGACCCACCGCACCCGCCGGCAGACGCAACAGCAATACCGCTGTCAGGACCAGACAGCCGTACACCCGTCTCATAAAATATGTACAGGCGCCGGCCTCTCCGCCCGATTGATATTGGCAATTCCCTTTAGCAGCGCATCGGGATTGAAAGAGATGCTGTCTATGTTCAGCCTGACCAGGAACTCCGTAAAGTCCGGGAAATCACTGGGCGCCTGACCACAAAGTCCGACCTTCGCCCCCGCCTCATGGGCGGCAGTGATCATATTCCCGATCATTTTTCTGGCCGCCTTGTCCTGTTCGTTGAACAATCCCGCTACAATAGAAGAATCCCTGTCGATGCCAAGGGTCAGCTGCGTAAGATCATTGGACCCAATGGAAAATCCATCGAATATTTCCGCAAAATCCTGCGCCAGCAATACATTGGATGGGATCTCGGCCATGACATAGACCTCCAGTCCATTGCTTCCCTGTTTGAGCCCATACTGCTCCATCAACGCCAGCACTTTCCTGCCTTCCTCTACGGTACGGCAGAAGGGGATCATCACCTTCAGGTTCGTCAATCCCATTGCATCCCGCACCTTGGCGATGGCGGCGCATTCCAGCCGGAATGCTTCCTTGTAAAGGTCATGGTAATATCGCGAGGCGCCCCTGAAACCCAACATGGGGTTTTCCTCTACAGGCTCGAAAAGCTCTCCGCCAAGCAGATGCGCATACTCATTCGTCTTGAAGTCACTGGTCCGCACGATCACCTCCTTGGGATAAAATGCCGCCGCAATGGTTGCGATGCCAGACGCCAGCTCGTCGATGAACCAGCGGCTTTTGTCCTTATAGTGCTGCGACAGCTCCCCTATCCGTGTCTTCACGGGTCCTTCCTTCAGTTCGTTATATTTGATCAGCGCCATGGGATGCGCCTTGATAAAACTCGTTATAATAAACTCCATCCGCAGCAGTCCGACACCGGAATTGGGATAAAAGGAAAGCTCGAAGGCTTTTTCCGGGTCGCCCACGATCAGCATGGCCTTCGTATGTTCCGGCAGCCTGACCTGGCTGAGGTCGATGATATTTTCCTTCCACCCTGCTTTCCCGTTGTATACAAAGCCGGTGCGCCCTTCACAGCAGCTCACGGTAATGATATCCCCATCCTTGATCTTTTCGGTGGCCCCGGCAGCGCCTACAATAGCCGGTACGCCCAGCTCGCGCGCAACGATGGAGGCATGGCTGGTCCTGCCGCCCCTGTTGGTGACAATGGCCCCTGCCTTTTTCAATACAGGGTCCCAGTCGGGGCTGGTGACATCGGTGACAATGATATCACCCTTTTCCACCTGCGCACCATCCGCGGGTGAAGCCAGCAGACGCGCTCTTCCGCTGGCAATATGCTCTCCAACCGCATCCCCTTTGACAAGACATTCTCCTTTGGTGGTGACGGCATATTCTGTGATCCGGTTGATATCCCTCCGGGATTGTACGGTCTCCGGCCTGGCCTGCACAATAAACAGCTCGTCGGTGACCCCGTCCTTGGCCCATTCGATATCCATGGGGCGTCCATAATGTTTTTCTATCTCCAATGCCCAGCCAGCCAGGGTAAAGATCTCTTTCTCGCCCAATACATATGAATCCTGCAGGATCTCCGGCGTAGGCAGGTTGGCGACCCCATCTCCTTCCCGGTAGACCAGCATCTTCTCTTTCTTTCCCAGTTTCTTCCGTATAATGGCATGCCTGCCCTGCAAAAGGCTCGGTTTGAAAATAAAGAACTCATCGGGGGTCACCGCACCCTGTACGATATTCTCCCCCAATCCCCATACGCCGGACAAATGCACGATATCCCTGAATCCCGATTCCGGCTCGAGAGTAAATCCTATGCCGGCGCAGGCCTTATCGCTGCGCACCATCTTCTGCACGCCTACGGACAAAGACACTTTTTTTCCTCCATACCCATTGTCCTGTCTGTATTTGATAGCACGGTCGGTATAGAGGGAGGCGAAGCATTTCCGTACCGCCTCGATGACAGCAATTTCCCCGGAAATATGCAGGTAAGACTCATGCTGCCCGGCAAAGCTTGCGTCCGGCATGTCCTCCGCTGTGGCGCTGCTGCGGACGGCCACGAGACAATTCCCATTGCCGCACAGATCCCTGTAGGCCCGGACAATCTCTCCAAAGAGCTCCGCCGACACCTCGCCCGACAAAAGCAGCTCCCTGGCCTCACGCCCCACAGTGGATAGATTGGAGTAATTATTCTTATCCAACCGCTGCATCAGTCCGCTTAAAGATCTTTCCAGCCCGTTGTGATGAATAAAATGATCGAATGCAGCGGCTGTGACGGCAAAACCGTCAGGTACGCGTATGCCCCGATCAGCCAGCCGGCAGTACATTTCGCCCAGCGAGGCGTTCTTTCCTCCCACTTCCGGCACGTCCTTGATACCTATTTCGCTGAAGGTTTTGATATACTTCTTCATAGAATGAACATTTTCTAATGATGCGTAATGAACAAAGGCAGATTGACGGTCTTGACAATGATACGCGCCTGACTTGGTTTCAACAGCCTGGAGAGCCAGCCGCGCCCATATGCGCCAATCACTACGATGGCATTCTTCTTATCGATGAGATACCCAAACAGCTCATCCGACGCATCGCCCGTCAGGACTTTTATTTCTACATGGTTATAATGCTGTCTCAGCCATTCCTTCATTTTGTACTGCTCCTCGATGGCGCCGTCATTCTTTTCCTTTACATCCACGATCAGAGCCTTTTTCTGCTTCAGTTCAGGGAATAAGTAGGCAAACTGCTTGATCGCCCATACGGAAGAAGCTGACCCGTTATAGGCAAATATGACCTCGTCGATGGCGTGGAAGGTATAGGGCGCGATGATGACGGGACATTCCGACTCCTGTAACACATCTTTTACGAACTTGCCGGGCAGAGGCCCCCTCTCCCGGGTAAAGGATGTCTCGGCGTCTACAACGACCAAGTCGGCAAACCGGCTTTCCTTTATAACCTCATTCAGCGGTATCCCCCTGTCCCTGTGTATGTTGGGAACCACCCCCCTTGACTCACAGGCCTGCCTGAAAAGCCGGATATTCGCATCTGTAGCCTCAGCCTTGGCTGCGGCAGCCTGTGTATCGGTAATGCCACCGGCCTGCATCTGTGCCACCTGCTGGTAGGCCTCGAAAGCCGGCTCAGACAATAGGTCCTCCAGGAACACCCCCGTCAGCCTGCTGCCGGTGAGGCGGGCCAGATAACAGGAGAATTCAATGGTTTGGGTATTTACATGCATGGCATCCATCGCCAATAATATCTTTTCCATACATTTTTTTTATAAAGTACATGCATATCACTATAAAAGGCGATGAGTACGGTCAGAGCCCGCAATGATTATTGTCATGGCGGCCCGCATCAAAAAAATGCTTTACTTAGGGTAATTTTAGGACTATGTTCAAGGAAAAAACATTCAACGTACTTATTTTCTGCATCATCGTAACCCTCAGCGCAGCGGTACTGGAATACCTCAACCCAAGCTTCAGCATCTTCGACGGCGGTCTTATCACCGCCATACTCCTAACGATCTTTCTTAAGAATGACAGGTACACAATAATCTTCGGCGCCATCAGCGCGGCGCTGATCATCGTCTCCTCCTTTTACGAACATGAGAATATGCAACGTCAGCAGGTCATTATCCAGCATGCCTATTCCCTGATCATCGTGATCATGACAGCGATCTTCGTTATGTATGTCAAAAGGCTGTATCGGAACATAGAGGCCGAACAAATGCAGGTGAACGCCCTTTTCGAACACGCCACGGAAGGCATCATCCTTACAGACGACAAGGGGAAGATCATTCTGCTCAACCCGGCGGCCTCGACCCTGGTCGAATACGACAAGGATGAGCTCCTGGGCAAGTCCATCGAAATACTTATACCCGGAAGGTTCCATACACATCATATGAAATACAGGGAGGGCTTCTACCAGCATCCTTCCAACAGGACCATGGGGCACGGCAGGGACCTCTTCGCCCGCAAGAAGGATGGCCGGGAATTCCCGGTGGAAGTAAGTCTTAGCTTTTACAGGCAAAAAAACACCTTTTTCGTCATCGCCTTCCTCGTCGATATCACGCAACGCAAACAAGCCGAGAAGGAACTGCTGGATCGCAAGGCGGAACTGGAAAAGATCACCCAGGATATCAGCCGGCTCAACGCAGAATTGGAGACGAAAGTGGAACAACGTACGCAGATACTGAGGGAGGCGTTACAGGAACTGGAACGCTCCCAGCAGGAACTGAACGAAGCCCTGAATAAGGAAAAAGAGCTGAATGAGATAAAATCCCGCTTTGTCTCGATGGCTTCCCACGAGTTCAGGACTCCCTTGAGTACAGTACTCTCATCCGCAGCCCTTCTTTCCCGGTATACGCTCACGGAAGACCAGGACAAAAGAGATAAGCATATCCGCAGGATCAAGGACTCGGTCAAACACCTGAACGAGTTATTGGGAGATTTCCTTTCTCTTGGCAAGCTCGAAGAAGGCCGTATCCAGGCGGAGATGGCGGCTTTCCCGGTGAAGGAGCTCCTGGATGAGGTCGTGGAAGAAATGAAGTCGCTGGCCCGGCCGGGTCAGATCATACACTGCGACTGTGGAGGGGAATATGAATTCATCAGCGATAAGCGCCTGTTGCGAAATGTCCTGATCAACCTCCTTAGCAACGCTTCCAAATTCTCTGCGGAAGGGGCCGGCATCTGGCTGACGGCACTCCATACACCGGAGGCTATGACGATCTCTGTGCGGGATGAAGGCATCGGCATCTCCGCCGAAGATCAGCAGCACCTCTTCAGCAGCTTTTTCAGGGGCGCCAATGCGACTAATATCGAAGGTACCGGGCTTGGTCTGCACATCGTCAAACGCTATGTAGAACTGCTGGGAGGTTCCATGCGGCTGGAAAGTATACTGGATAAAGGTACCACCATAACAATAGAAGTTCCCATCGGCGCTCTCTCAAATGGCGACGGTCAATGACAGGATACAGGCCGGCCGGGTCCATGCGCCAGTGTGGGGCTGACAAAAGGTATGCCCAGGTCGAGTCCGCGTAAGATGAGCAGCACCCCCATCAATGCAATCATTCCCGGCATGGCCCTGCGAATAAAGACCCTGGTCCGGGCGCCCGCCAGGCGGCTGGAGCCGCTAAGAAGCAACAGGGCCGGAAGAGTACCCGCCCCAAAAACGATCATAAATGCCGTGCTCTCCCACACCCGTGAAAAGCTCAAGGCCCCTGCAATAGCCAGATACACCATCCCACAGGGCAGCAGCCCATTGGCCATCCCCAGTGCAAAATACCGGTATCTACCCTTCGACTGCCACAACTTAAAGATCAGTTTATTCAGGGGTTGCTGGACTTTCCCGATCAACGCCGGTCTTCGATGATCCGATGACCAGCCCGTCAGCACGGCAGACACCAGGATCACCACTCCCAGTACAATAGAAAATGCCTGTTGGAAGCCTGACAAATAGATATGTCTTCCCAGCACGCCAAAAATGCCTCCAAGTGCGCCATACACCGACAGCCGGCCGGCATGATAAATCATCAACACCCGGAACCTTGCCATGGCCGGCAGCGATGCCAGAGGCAGCGAAAGGGCCAGGGGGCCGCACATGCCGACACAATGTGCGCTGCTGACCAGTCCAAGAAAGATCGCGGTGGTAAATAAAGGCCACATGTTTATTCTATATTGGTCACTGGATGGTAAAAGGCTCTTCTACATAATATTGCTCACCCCTGCCCTGCCACTGTACGCGAACAGTATAACGCCCCGGCCTCACCTGGTCCATACCGATGTTCTGCCTCCCGGCGTCATCCACATGAAGCGCAAAACGCCTGTCTTTGCCGGCATCCGAAGGACAATACAGCTGGATGCTGCCCGTCAGCGCCTCATGCTCCATCTCTTTGGGCATATAAAGCGTCAGGCCGGCCCCGTCCTGCCGGATGTCCACTTTACCCGAAAGGCTGTCTGCCCGCTGCCGGGCATCGATCACCTGCTGATAGCTGAGCTCATCTTTGTAATATTCGGTGGCCACCAGGTCAACTGGTGTCTGCATGCATCGATAGACCATATAGGAGATCATCCCTCCGAAGGCCAGGAATACAAGGATCAAAAGAGTTCCCCAATTCAGTCGCATGGTATTAAGTTTTTAATTTTCACCCTGGTCCGGTATGGGTCCCAGGAAATTGGTCCGGATCTCATCTATTTTCTTACCTCCCTCATACAACCCTATATGCAGGACGGTCTTGCGCGCTCTCACCTGGTTCCGTGGAAGGATCACGAAAAATGTACCGGCGCCCTCTTCATCTTTCTTCACAGGGATAACCCTCCCGCCGACAATATCTACCTTCCCTGACAAATTCTCCAGACGCAGCTGTAATGGCACCTGCCGCATGGTCTTGTTGGCGACCTTGATATTATAAAGATTGGAAACGCTGTCAGTTCCCCTCTCCTGGAAAAGGATGCCCGGCGCACGCATTATCGTCGCATCCACATCCTTACGGCTCAACAGCAGGGCGGAAAGGATCACTACGAGCAGGCTGAGAAGTCCGGTATACAGCTTCATCCGCAGGGTGTATCGTAAGGGTTCCTTTTCCATGATACCATTTTCCGAAGCATACCGTATCAGGTCCAGCGGCCGCCCAACTTTCTCCATCATATGATTGCACGCATCGATACAGGCGGTACAGCCGACACATTCCATCTGCAGGCCATTACGTATGTCGATCCCGGTCGGGCATACCTTTACACATTGCATACAATCGATACAATCCCCTGTGCCGGCAGCAGCCTCTTTCCTGAACTTGGCCCGTGGTTCACCCCGGCGATAATCATAAGCCACGATCATCGAGTTCTTGTCCAGCAGGACGCTTTGCAGCCTCCCGTAAGGGCACACCACGGTACAAACCTGCTCACGGAAAAAAGCATATACGCCATAAAATACGGAGGTGAATACCAGCAGCGACAGCAATCCCGCAATATGCTCCGTCACCGGCTCCGTCATGATCTTCCATAATTCTCTTACCCCGATGATATAGGACAAAAAGGTATTGGCGATGATAAAAGCCAAAAGATAGAACGACACGTGCTTCAGGGTCTTCTTGAAAATTTTTCGGGTTGTCCAGGGAGCGCTGTTCAACAGCTTCTGCTGGGGCGCGTCACCCTCGATGAGGTATTCCACCTTCCTGAACAGCATCTCCATAAAGATAGTCTGAGGGCATACCCACCCGCAAAACAACCTGCCAAACGCCGCCGTAAAAAGGATGATGAATATGATAAAGGTAACCATCGTCAATCCAAAGATGAAAAAGTCCTGGGGCCAGAATACCTTCCCGAATAATATGAACCGGGCGGCGGGGATATTGAAAAGGAACAGCGGCTGCCCGTTGACTGATATAAAGGGCAGGGTAAAGAATAGCATAAAGAAGCCCCAGCTGATATACGTCCTCGCATTGTACCATTTTCCGCGAGGCTTTTGTGCAAAGATCCATTTTCGATGCCCTTTCGCATCGACCGTGGCCAAGTGGTCCCGAAAAGATTGGTCGGTGATGGTTTCCATGGTTTGTTATTTATATACAGTGCCCTGCGGCGCTTTTGCATTCGCCGGATGCGTTCCTTGCAACGATCTTACGTAGCTGGCTACTTGTGCGATCTGGGAGGGAGAGAAGTCATCCTTCCAGCTCTTCATCCCTTTGTCAGGCCAGCCATATTTGATGGTCTTGAACACATCCTGTATGCTACCTCCGTGCAGCCAGTATTCATCCGTAAGATTGGGGCCCACCCCGCCTTCTCCCGCCTTACCATGACAGGCAAAGCAGTTGGTCTCGAATATTTTTTGTCCGGCAGCCAGATCCCCCCCATCCGAGAGCTGCTTCACCGTGGTCTCATCCACCAGATTTGCCGCCTTCTTCAGGTACTCCGCCTTGGCAACCTCTGCCTTCTGTACGGAGATAGCATATTCCTCCCCGCTGAGTGGGGCGGTGTGGCTCACGTGATATCTCCAGAGATAGACGCATGCAAACAGGATCGTACAGTAAAAGCCATACAGCCACCACGGCGGCAGTTTGTTGTCCAATTCGCGTATACCATCGTAGTCATGTCCCAGATCAAGATCGGCTTCCTCTTCGACGGGCTTGAAGCTGTTGGCCTTCGCCCACCAGGACAGCCGGCGTTTAGCAGGTGCCGCCGCAGTTTCTACGGCAGCCGACGCAGCCTTTGCTTTTTTATGGATCGACAAAACCAGCCGGACATTGTACAGCAGGGCCAGCAGGATGAGCACTTCCAAAAGGATCACAGCCGAAATAAAATAGAATGCCGTATCAGAGACCCCATTGATGGCGGTTCCGGCCAGAAAAAGATATGACCCCGCCTCTTTGACATCCGCAGGCTTTTCCCCCGCGGATCCGGCCGAAGCCGTCTGCTTCGAGACAGGTATCTGCGCCGCACCCAGCAGCACGTTCGCCAGCAATCCGATGGCCATTGCAAGGATGAAGATGACAATAATGGATATTATAACAAACGGATTGTCCATCGAAGAGGGCACAGGAGGCCCGGCGGCAAAGGCGCCGCTGCCCGTAAGAAGCAGGACGACAAGTATGACAGGTATCTTACCGGCACCCTTGATCTTATCCAATGGCAGTTGCCGCAGCTCCTCGATCATACCCTTGTCTGCCCGAATGGCCCAGATAAGCATGACCAAAAAGAAAGATCCGAATATGAGCAGGGATGACAGCCCGTAAATGCTGACACCGCTGATCTTTTCCACGTAGTGAATGAATTTCATATGCTAAAAGAATTTTCTAAAATTGTTGTGATCAATTGCCCATGACATCCCTCCCGTCGGCGCCCTTCATGGCGGTCTGTTCTTTGGGAGCCGACTTGATGTCCTTTCCAAGCCGTTGCAGATACGCGATCAGCGCCATGATCTCCTTATTGCTGCCCGTATGTATCTTATCCGCCTGAAGGGACGCACGAATGCTTTTTTCCTGGGCCGTAAGGTCCTTATTGGCCTGCTCTGTCGCGTATCCATCCGGATAAGGAACACCCAGCTTTTGCATAGCCCGTATCATACTCTCCGTCCTTGCCGTGTCCAGTTCCCTGTCGAACAGCCAGATATAAGAAGGCATGATGCTGCCGGGCGACATGGAGGAGGGGTCCATCATATGATTATAGTGCCAGCTGTCGGGATACTTCCCCCCTACCCTGGCCAGGTCGGGGCCCGTCCTTTTAGACCCCCATTGGAACGGATGGTCATACACGAACTCTCCCGCTTTGGAATATTCGCCATAACGGGCTACCTCATCCCTGAAGGGCCGCACCATCTGTGAGTGACATAAATAGCAGCCTTCCCGGACATAGATATCCCTTCCGTGCAGCTCCAATGGCGTATAAGGTTTCACGCTCGTAATGGTCGGTATATTCGATTTCACCAGGAAGGTGGGGATCAGCTCGATCATCCCTCCTATGGCTACGGCGATCAGGCTGAACACAAGCATTTGCATGGGCCGCCGCTCGATCCAGCGATGCCAGTACGTACGGCCATGTGTAGCTATCTTCTCCGGCAGCGGAGCCGCTTCTGCCGCCTCATTGGCGACAAAGCTTCCTTTTCTTATCGTCTTGAATAGATTGTATACCATTATCAATGCACCGCTGAGATACAAGGCGCCGCCAATGCTCCGGGTGACATACATGGGTATAATATGCGTCACGGTCTCGAGGAACTGGAACCGGAGCTGTCCCTCGGGCGTAAAAGATTTCCACATCATGCTTTGCGTAAAGCCGGCCCAGTATAAGGGCACCGCATAGAGCACGATACCGAGCGTACCGATCCAGAAATGCGTGCCTGCCAGCTTTTTTGAATACAGCGAAGTGTTCCACATTCTTGGCACCAGCCAGTACAATACGCCAAAAGTGAGGAACCCGTTCCATCCCAGCGCACCGATATGCACGTGCGCAATGGTCCAGTCGGTGAAATGCGAGATGGCGTTTACATTCTTCAGGCTCAGCATGGGGCCCTCGAAGGTCGCCATCCCATAACAGGTAATGGCCACTACCAGGAACTTGAGCACAGGCTCTTCCTTCACCTTATCCCAGGCGCCACGCAGGGTGAAAAGTCCGTTGAGCATCCCGCCCCAGCTGGGTGCGATCAGCATCACGGAAAAGACCACCCCAAGGGACTGCGCCCAATCGGGCAGGGCAGTATACAACAGGTGGTGCGGGCCCGCCCATATATAGATAAAGATCAATGCCCAAAAATGGATGATGGACAGCCGGTAAGAATAGATAGGACGATCGGCTGCCTTGGGTAGAAAATAATACATCAGCCCTAAATAAGGTGTCGTGAGGAAAAAGGCGACGGCATTATGCCCGTACCACCACTGCACCAGCGCATCCTGAACACCTGCATACAAAGGATAGCTCTTCCACAAGGATACGGGCAGCTCCATGGAATTGACGATATGCAGCATAGCCACGGTCACCCAGGTGGCGATATAGAACCAGATGGCCACATACAGATGGCTCTCTCTTCTTTTGATAATGGTCCCGAACATATTGATCCCAAAGACGATCCATATCACCGCAATAGCAATATCGAGCGGCCATTCCAGTTCGGCATACTCCTTCCCGGAGGTCTTCCCGGCCCAGAGCGTAATAGCGCCGGCCACAATGATAAGCTGCCAGCCCCAAAAATGTATCTTGCTCAGTGTATCGCTGAACATCCTGGCCTTACATAAACGTTGCAGGGAATAATATACTCCCATGAAGATGCCATTGCCTACAAAGGCAAAGATCACCGCATTGGTATGCACGGGACGCATACGTCCAAAAGTGGTAGCGGGGAGGCCCAGGTTCATGGCGGGGTAATACATCGAAATAGCCGCCCATAGTCCTGCCAGCATACCAACGACGCCCCAGAACATAACGGCATAGCCAAACCATTTGACGGTCTTGTTGTCGTAATAGAATTTTTCAATTTGCATGTACTCAGTTTTGATTATTGAGTTTATCTGAATCGGGTTGATGGTCGTCGAACAATATGCGGCGCGGAGGCGAGAATCCGTCGTCGAACTGGTGATGCTTTACGCTCCAGATGAACGCCCCCAAAAAAAGGGCGGCAACGGAGAGGCTTGCACCAAGCAATAAAATAATTGCGCTCATATAAAGGGCTCATTTTAATGTTGTAAAAGTATTTTCGCGTAGGAGTTTTATGTATGATCCACGTTAACCCCGGGCATGATCTTTCTCATTGGCAGATACCGTAAGGCCCAACCGTCTGGCCGTCCAGGTGGCCGATCCATACGTGAGTAATAGTATGCTTAGCGAGCTCGATGGCATGAGTATAGCCGCAATGAGTGGTGAAAGATCACCACGTACGGCAAAGGAGAGTCCGATGATATTATACACGATGGAAAGTATGAAGCTGGCGATAATGATCTTCCCGGCCACCCGGCAATACCGGAGGAACACGGGCAGCCGCTGTATCTGTGCGGCATCCAGGATGGCCTGACTGGCGGGCGTAAAGCTATTCCCCTTTTCCGCCACCGCAATGCCCGTGTCGCTCTGCCGCAATGCCCCTGCGTCGTTGAGACCGTCGCCGACCATCATCACTTTTTCACCCTTACGCTGCAAGTGCCGGATATACGCTTCCTTTTCTTCGGGCGACTGGTAAAAGAGAATGCGTGAACCCTCTCCCATCCAGCCTTCCAGCCGGGACCGATCCCGGTCGTTATCACCGCTCAGCAGCGACAGAGAGAACCGCCCCCGCAAGACCTGCATCCACCAGGCAATACCCTCACGATAATGGCTTGAATAACGAAAATACCCGGGATATTCGTCGTTCACCCTTACATAGACGCGGGTATCTGTTATACCTGCCCTGGACCCCGTTACGAACCTTCTCGATCCTATCATGATATAGGTCCCGTCTACCCAGCCTTCCGTCCCTTTGCCGGGCGTTTCTTTAAAACCAAGCACACGACAGGGCTCCGCCTTGTCAAGGTGACGGGCCAGCGCCTTGCTCAATGGATGGGTGGATTGGGCAGCCAGGATGGCAATGGCCCGCTGCTCAGCGGGTTCCAACGGTCGGCCCTTATACGTCAATACATGATCCCCGGACATGGTCAACGTACCTGTCTTGTCGAATACAATATGTGTAGTAGTAGAAATATCTTCGATAACCCGTGCATTACGGAGATACAATCCGTTGTTACCCAATATCCGCATTATATTCCCATTGGTGAAGGTGCTCGATAATAATAACGCACAGGGGCAGGCCACGATCAGGACGGCGGTGACAGCATTGGCTATACGTGCAGGGTCATAGGCCCACCAATAAACGGCGGCGCAAACAGCCACTGTCAATACGATATAGGTAAATTGCCTGCTCAACACGTGTATAAAGGAATGTTCTTCTTTCTTATTTTCCTGGCTGTTCCATAATTGCGTAAGATAGCTTTGCGCCACTTCCTTTACTACCAGGACCTCGATGGCCGCCCCCGTCTGCTTTCCGCCGGCATATACCAGTTCACCCATTTCTTTCGGAACAGGCAGTGACTCACCTGTAACAAAACTATAATCGATCAATGCCTGTCCTCTCGTCAGGATGCCATCGGCGGGAATCAGCTCTCCATGATGGATCAGCAGCGTATCTCCGCACTGTATCCCGGGCAAGGGAGTGGAGACCTCCTTTCCTTCCTTCTGCACCGACACGGCAATAGGAAAATAAGACCTGTAATCCCGTTCGAAGGACAGCCGCCGATGGGTCCTGTCCTGCAGTATCCGGCCTGCCAGCATAAAAAAAACGATGCCCGTCATGCTGTCAAAAAAGCCAGACCCTGTTCCCGTAACGACCTCATAGACACTACGGGCAAAAGTCACAAATATGGCCAGCACGATGGGCGCATCGATGTTCAAAAACCTGTTCCGGATACCGCTCCAGGCATTACGGTAAAATGGCTGAGCGCTGTAAAAAAATACGGGCAGGCTGAGCGCGAGGTTCAGCCCGCGAAAGATCCTTCGCAAACCCTCTTCCGATGCGCCCAGGCCAAAATACTCGGGGAAGCTCAGCAGCATGATATTGGCAAAACAAAAACCCGCTACCCCCAAACGATAGATATTACTCCGGGAAACCACCGGCTTCGTTCCACCCAGGTCACGGAGACTGACATAAGGCTCATAACCGGCTGCGATCAGCAATTCCGCTACCTGCCGAATGCTGATACGATGATGGTCAAACAGGACAGTCACCTCTTTGGCGGCAAAATCTACCCGTGAGGCGACCACACCCGGATGTAATCGATGAAGGTTCTCCAGCAAATACAGGCAGGAGCTGCAATGCATCTGCGGCAGATACCAACGGGCATGCGTTTCCTGCTCATCCTGGAAAAGGATGAACGGGGCAGCCAGCTTTATGTCGTCCAGGAAAGCAAATTTCTCATGGCGGAGTGGATTTGCATGTGACAGGCCGGGTTTCTCGTTGAGCCGGTAATAATCACAAAGCCCGCTGCGATCCAGGAGTTGGAACACCGTCCTGCATCCTTCACAACAAAATACTTTTTCTCCCCACTTGACGGTATGGACGGTACAGGGGTCGCCGCAATGATCACAGGTGATCCTTTTTTCAGTGGTCGTTGCCATATTGAGGCGCAAGGTAACCTGCCCCCCTGGGGTCCAACATGACGGTTATCATCCGGATGCCTGATCCTGGTCAGAAACTACCATGATAGTAAACACCTAATATTGCGAGGACTTATTTTCTTTTTAGTATCTTACCGCCAAAAATCAGGCATCATGCGCAAACTGCTTGTTATCGACGACCATGACGACATACGGGAGAACATCGCCGAAATATTGTCCCTGGCCGGCTATGAGACCTTTACCGCCGAAAATGGCAAAAAAGGAGTGGAAGCCGCTATCAAGCATATCCCCGATCTGGTCATCTGCGACATCATGATGCCCGAGCTCGACGGATACGGTGTGCTCCACCTGCTCCGAAAGAACTCTGTTACGGAGAACATCCCCTTCATCTTCCTCACCGCCAAGACGGAAAGAGGTGATTTCCGGAAAGGCATGGAAATGGGCGCCGATGACTATATCACCAAACCCTTCGACGATATTGAGCTATTGAATGCCATCGAAGTGAGGCTCCGTAAATACGATGTCCTGCAGACCAAATATGCGGCAGATGAAAAAGGGGTCAGCGAATTGATAAAGGACCTCAACAGTTCCGGCCTGCTGCATATGCAATTGGACGCATATGAAGCGGAGGACCTCCCCAAAAAAGCCACTTTATACCAGGAAAGCCGCCGGCCCAAAGCCCTGTACTATCTGAAAAAAGGAAAGATAAAAGCATTCCGGGTCAACGAAGACGGCAAGGAATATATCACGAATTTTTATGCCGGCGGCGACTTCATCGGGTATCTCCCCTTGCTGGAAAGCAAGAACTACGAAGATACGGCCATCGTCCTGGAAGATGCCGAAGTAGTGATGATACCAAGGGACGAATTCCTCGATGGTGTATACAATGACCTGACCATCGCCACCAAATTTATCCGCCTGATCGCCCAGAACGTCCAGGACAAGGAAGAAAGACTGCTCAGCTTGGCCTATGGTTCGCTCCGCAAAAGAGTAGCCAGGGCGCTGGTGGATATCCATAATAAATTCAGCAAAGGAGAGGATGGCGGCGTAAAGACCACCTCGATGCTGGACATTTCCCGTGAAGACATCGCCCAATACGTAGGCACGGCCACAGAATCGCTCATACGCACGCTCAGCGACTTCAAATCCGAAAAGCTTATAGAAATAAAAGACGGCAAGATCCGCATTGTCGATCTTGGCCGTCTGAACAACCTGCTATATTAAAAGGGGGTTAACGAAATCCCTGGTCGATCTCATATCCATGTTCATTCTGCTCCCGGAGGGTCCAGTGTTGTGTCATCCTCGTTTCCATCCATAGATTGCCGCTCTTGCGCAGCACCTGGGCAGGCAACCCGAACTGATACTGGAGCAACACTTCCACTTCGTTGATCTTCATGTTGTCACGTAAACCCAGCTCATCCCAGAGCAGCTTTTGCGCGAGATCGCGCGCCTCATCGCCCGGTTCGGACGGCGCTATATCGGAAGGAGTCGCAGAACGGGTCATCCGTCCCTGATCCTTTCCCTTTGTAAAGTCTATTTTCAGGTAGGGGTAGGTTCTCGTAAACTCATCCTGCACCTCTTTAATAAGACGTTGCCTGGCTATATTCGACATTATTGTATATGCTCCCATATCAAAGGTATTTTATAGGGTTAACGATTACCTGATCTTCATCAGGCGGGCGATATGATCTTCGTCATATAAATTATTATGGTTCTGCTATCTTCAACACCATCCGCCCCTGGATATCTCCTCTTTTCATCTCATCGAAGACACCATTGATGGCCTCCAGGTGGGATACGTGCACCGTCGCCCTAACCTTCCCCTGCACGGCAAAATCGATGGCCTCCTGCAGGTCCTGCCGGGTCCCCACGATGGATCCTCTTACGGTCCATCGATTCAGCACAGTCTCAAAAATGGGCAGGTCAAAGCTGCCGGGGGGCAGCCCATTCAATGATAGCGTCCCCTTCCTCCGCAACGCAGACAACCCCTGTCTAAAGGCTGTAGGCGATATGGCAGTGACAAGCACCCCGTGCATCCCACCGGCCTCCTTTTTCAGATAGGCCCCGGGGTCCTGCTGCAATGCATTTACGGTAAGGCTCGCCCCCAGGTCCCTGGCCAGCTGCAGCTTTTCATCATCGATGTCGATGGCCGCCACCCGCAAACCCATGGCTTTTGCATACTGGACGGCCAGATGCCCCAGTCCGCCGATGCCGGATATGGCTACCCATTGTCCGGGTTTGGCCTCCGTCTCCTTCAACCCTTTGTAGACGGTGACTCCTGCACAGATGATGGGCGCCATCTCGATAAAATTGATCCCAAAAGGAAATCTTCCAACATACCGGGCATCCGCGATGACATACTCGGCATATCCGCCGTCCACGCTGTAACCTCCATTCTGCTGCTGCTCGCAGAGCGTTTCCCAGCCCGTCGTACAGTATTCGCAGCAGCCGCAGGCGCTGTACAGCCAGGGTACGCCTACGACGTCACCCTCCTTTACATTGGTTACTTCCTGCCCCACGGCCGCTACATACCCGATAGCCTCATGACCCGGCACCAATGGCAATTTCGGCTTCACGGGCCAGTCGCCGCTGGCGGCATGCAGGTCTGTATGACAGACGCCGCTGGCAATAACCTTTACCAATATCTGGTGCGTCTGCGGCTCCCTGACTGGAAGCTCTTCTATCTGGAGCGGCTGCCCGAATGCCTGGACCACTGCCGCCTTCATCGTCTTTGGTAACATGGTTAATGATTTAATGCAGCTTGCTTGCTGTTATATCTTTGATAAAATGCCTTTTCCAGCCATTCCCGATGCGCAGGGTGCGCAATTTGTATCAACGCATGGGCCCGCTGCTTCATGTTCTTGCCGAACAGGTCAACCTTCCCGTATTCTGTCACTACCCAATGCACATGTCCCCGGGTTGTCACCACTCCGGCGCCTTCCTTTAAAAAGGGGACGATCCGGGACACTCCGGTAGAGGTCACGGATGGCAGCGCAATGATGGGCAGCCCATTGTCGGAAAGGGACGCGCCGCGGATGAAGTCCATTTGCCCTCCAATCCCGGAATACTGATAAGTACCCATGGAATCCGCACAGACCTGGCCGGTCAGATCGATCTCGATAGCGCTGTTGATCGCAGTGGCCTTGGGGTTCTGCCGGATCACGCTCGTGTCATTCACATAGCCGATGTCCATCACCCTTATCTCGGGATTGTCATCCACAAAGTCGAATAGTTTCCGCGTGCCATTGATAAAGCTCGTGACGGTGTGGCCCTGGTTGAGTTTTTTCCGCCTGTTATTGATCACACCGCTCTCGATCAGGGGGATCACCCCATCGGACATCATTTCTGTATGAAGACCAAGGTCTTTATGCCCCGTGAGATTCTTCAGCACCTGGTCGGGGATATTCCCGATGCCTAATTGTAACGTAGCCCCGTTCTCGATCATGGAGGCAATATGCTCCCCAATCCTTTCCACGATGATATTCGACTTGCCTGAGTAATCGGTCTCCGGCAGCTCGACCTCATGCCATACCAGCGCATCGATGTCCCGTATATGCAGGAACCCGTCCCCATGCGTACGCGGCATACGGGGATTCACCTGTGCGATCACATGTCTCGCCACATCTACCGCAGCACGGGCGATATCCACGGAAGTGCCTAATGAACAATATCCATGCTCGTCGGGTGGTGACACCTGTATCAACGCCACATCGATGGGCAGGATATTCCGCTGGAACAGCTGTGGTATCTGGCTCAGGAAGATGGGTACATAATCTCCTTCCAGGCTGTTGACCACATTGCGTGTACAGGCCGATACAAAAAGGGAATTATAAAAAAAACTGTCCCTGTACTGGGGGTTGTCGAAATCCAGGTCGCCTAAGGTGGTAATGCTGACAAGTTCTACATGGTGGATCTCGTTATGTCTGGCCTGCAGCGCCTTTACGAGACAGACGGGCGTGGCCGCGCTGCCATGTATAAAGACCCTGTCCCCGGTCCGCACCTGGCGGACCGCTTCTTCAGCTGAAATATATTTATCTTTTGACATATTGTTATAGTTAGTCGTTAATTTATCCGGTGCAGGCGTAGCCTGAATTGCACATCCAGCTGGTCATTGACCCTTACAAGCCCGCCCATTTTACGGGGGGCCTTCAAACCAAAGTCGGAGAAACCAAAGGCCCGGACGCCAATGAGCTCCAGGTCGTTGCCACCGGACTTGCCGGAAGTGTAGCATATTTCGAATTTCTTACAAGCCCCGGCCAATCCTACTTCTACCCATCCTTTGACAGCACTGTTATCCGGCCCGTCGAAAGGCAGCCTTTCGAGGCTGAGAAAGCTGATGATCAATTCAGGATATTGTTGGTATTTCAAGGTATGTTTGAACTCGGATGTCATGATCCCATTACGGCAATCGAAATCCTTGATATCGATGCGAAGCAAGCCTTGTAAGGAAACACCTGTCTCTTTCACGCCACCCGTTTCTCTCAGGGTCATCAGGGTATCAGGACCGGTATATTCCGTCACCTGGCAGCAGAATTTGTTTATATTGGTACTGCCTGCAATGCTTAAGGTGCTTGTCTTTTCCACTATCCATTTTATCCTTTCGGGATGTGAAGCCCCCCCGGAGGGGGTTGGTCTGTATGCCCATAAGAGGACACACAGACCAACGAGGTATATGGATTTAAGGGGTAGCATTGCTCAGCATTTTATAGGGTTGGTCATTAGAAACCGATAGTAGCAGCGATCACATAGCCATCGAACTTGCCGCCATTGCGATAGTCGTTGACGGGGAAGTCACGATAGTTCTGGGTGACATACTCGCCTTTCAGCAGGATATTCTTTGTCAGGAACCATCCGGCTGCCCATGCCAGGCGATCGATGGTTACAGGAGCGCTGATACCTTTCTGCTCGGACAGCACATTGTTGTACCGTATTCCGACAAAGAGGTTCTCGGATTTGCCAAACCGGTAGATGCCATCCACTGCATATTGTGTGAACTGACGGTTGGATACCTCTGTGCTGGTGCGGCCTTGCGCGTGTTCCAGCGTACCGAAGAACTCAAAGCCTTTCACTTTAACAAAACCATTCACCATAAAGGCATCTACTTTGTAGCCAAAGCCGGGGTTCAGCCTGCCGGAGAAACCATCGCCTGCATAAGCACCGGTACCGCTGGGTGGAACTACATAGGGTTTTTCCATCACCATCCAATAGTTGGATCCGGCACGGTCACCAAAATACAGGTCATTGGAAGGTGAGCTGGCAATATGATAGTAGCTGCCGGTGAGACGCAGACGGACGGCTTCGCTGACCTGTTTGTCAAAACCGATCTTGCCATAGATGGCGGGATTCTTACGGATAGTCCCGTTCTGTGCGGTAGTGGTAGTGGAGTCGATGCTGCCTTTTACCATACCATTGGTCAGACCGACCATACCGATGAACCCGCTGCGTTGATAGTATACTTCACCTCCTATCTCTGTACCAAAAGCATCTACGATATAACCTTCCATGAAGGGATTGTATATGGCCTGGCCGCCATCCGTACGACGATAGTGTGCATCACCATAGTTAATTTCATAGTGACCGATCTTGATGGTCGTATATTTCATCAGATCAGCCCAGAACTGGCCTTTGAACGGCAGTTTGTCGAATTGCAGATATCCTCCTTTGACCCAGGCCTCGTTGTGGTGGCGGGTGGAAAGATACATGGTGACATTCAGGTGGATGCCGTCTGCCAACAATACGTCGGTGTACAGGTTAGCCATGGCGGTATTGAACCCCGGAGAGATGCCATAGAGGCCATTGCCTTTTTCGGATCCCAGGCTGTTCTGCTCCTTGAGACCCTGGAACTCCTGGGTGAATCCGGCGCCTAACCTTAGCGTCGGAGCGGTGAAGGTAGCGGTGTCGGTCTTGGATGTTTCGAATACATTGATACCGGTTTTATCATATGCCCGCAGATAAGGGATCTTTCCCTGCAGCGTTTGGGCTGATACGCTCCCCGACAGAAGCAGGGTCGCTACCAGGAGATAAAGGGCAATTTGTTTTGGAAAATACTGTTTCATACAATTTGTTTTAAAAATTTTAATAAAGGTTGTTAAGGTGTTTATGATCTTTTGAGAGTAAGGTTGAACGTCAGGATAATATCATTGCCCGTCTTGATGGCGCCCATCATAAAGGTGGGTGGCTGCATATTGAAATCCTTCATGCTGATGGACCTGTTCCCCGATACGGTCAGGGTGTTGTCGGCATTGGCCTTTACGGTAGCGATCAGTTCCTGGTCGCGGGTGGTCCCGGCGATGGTGAGCTTGCCCTGGCAGGTCACCGTGTGAGTTCCTCCCTGACCAGGTGCTACGGTTGCCGATGTCATGACATAGGAAATAGCGGGGTTTTTTTCAGTTTTCAGCGCCTTGTATGCATTGTTGTCCATGGAGGTATGTTCGCTTTTCAAGGCGACGGCGGCCGTGGAGAAGGACATCGCCGTCAGGGCGGTGATATTCGCTCCGCTGAATGTAAAGCTGGCCTTGCATTCGCCATTGGCGGATTTCATATCCCAATTATGCAGGGTGGAAGTGCCGCTGACGACGAGGTTCGTGCTGGAACCCGTATAGTTGGTCTGTGCCGATGACGCCATAGCACGCAACAGCAGCAGGGCCGATAGCAGGGCCGTTGCAAAGAGCATTTTGGCGTTGGCAGATGTAATCTTGTTCATAATTGAAAGCTTTGTGTTGATAAGATCGTTTGTGTTTGGTGACGTAAAAGTAGTCTCGCGCGAATGCCCGGATCATGATGCTTATCAAGGGACTGGATGATCTTAGGGGAGTAGGTGTGGGTGACTTCCGTCAACCGGAGGGCTAACACAGATCATTCGCCAGGGGTATAGGCGCGCCTATCTTTATAGGACAATATAATAAGGTATGAAAAAGAATATGGGTGTAGCAGACAGGGTTATCCGCATGATCGCGGCCATTATATTGATGGACCTTTCCCTGGATGGTGTCATTGCCGGAATATGGAGAAGTTTCTCCTGGGTCGTCGTCACTGATCTCGAACTGACGGGGCTCCTTGCATGGTGCCCCTTATATGCCATTCTCCATATTCATACGGATGTCCGAAAGAAAACCATCAATTCTTAGTTTATAAAATCAATTATCATGAAAGCACTAGTCTTCAAGGGGCCCGGGCAAAAATCCTGGCAGGAAGCGCCAAAGCCTACCCTGCAAAGTCCAACAGATGCGATTATAAAGATGCACAAGACAACCATTTGCGGAACAGACCTGCATATCCTGAAAGGGGACGTGCCCGAAGTCACCGCCGGTCGCATACTGGGGCACGAAGGTGTCGGCATCGTTGAGGAAACAGGCGGCGCCGTCAGTAATATCAAGCCCGGCGATCACGTCCTGATCTCCTGCATCAGCTCCTGTGGCAAATGCGATTATTGTAAGAAGGGAATGTACTCCCATTGCAGCAACGGAGGGTGGATCCTGGGTCACCTCATCGATGGGACGCAGGCAGAGTATGTTCGGACGCCTTTTGCAGACACCAGCCTCTATAAGATCCCGCCGGGGATGGATGAAGAGGCGCTGGTCATGTTGAGCGATATTCTCCCCACCGGATTTGAATGCGGGGTGTTAAATGGAAAGGTCAGTCCCGGGGACACCATAGCGATCATTGGCGCGGGACCGGTGGGGCTGGCCGCATTGCTGACTGCTCAGTTCTATACTCCCGGTGAAATAATCATGATCGACCTGGATGACAACCGGCTGGAAGTTGCCCGGCGATTTGGCGCGACCCGTACCATAAACAGTTCCAGGGAACCTGTAATAGAGAGGATAAACGAGCTCACGGGCAATAAAGGGGTGGACTGTGCCATCGAGGCTGTTGGAGTACCGGCGACATTCGAGCTTTGTCAATCTATTATCGCTCCCGGAGGTCATATCGCCAACATCGGCGTACATGGGAAAAGTGTTACGCTCCACCTGGAGACGCTCTGGGCTCAAAACATCACGATTACCACAAGACTGGTCGATACGGTGACAACACCTATGCTGCTCAAAACGGTGGCCGCCGGGAAACTGGATCCCCTGGCCCTGATCACGCACCGGTTCAAATTATCCGAGATCATCCAGGCGTATGAAGTATTTGGACATGCCGATAGGGAGAAAGCGCTCAAGGTGATTTTGACAAATGAATGAGAATAATGAGCTTTATTTGCATGCATATTTCACTTCGAACTGTCCATCCAGGGAGACGATAGGAAATATGGTCTCATAGCTGCCTTGAAATATCAATGGCAGCCCGTGAGCATTGTATGCCGTTGCCTGGAAATCATTATTGACGCTATAGTTATTGGAGAGGAACATCCATATTTTATTGGTACGCAGAAAGCTTAACTTTGTATCGTACACTTTGCCCTGCCCGATCAGGTTTCCATCTGAATTGTATTGGAATATAGTCGAGGTCCCTGCCCGAATACTGCCAAAAAAGAAGGAATCCACACGGCCAATGACCCTGTCCTGCATGTCATAGCTGAATTGACTGACACCATATGTTATATTCGGAAAGGGAACGGGTACCGAGTCGATATAAGTGCCGAAATTATACTGCGTGTCCCGGATTATTTGCCCTTTGGTATTATAGGTGTATTTTAACCAGGTCTCGAAATTCTGATTCTCATAGGGCCTGATCAGTTCCTTCATCCTTCCATTTTTGTCATATTTGAAGACGGCATTTGGGTTTCCTGTGCCCACCTGGGTATTCTTCACGGTCACAGGATCGCCGGCAATATTGTAGTTAAAAGTATATGTCACCGTAAATTGCCCCAGCTCGTCCGTGGTAAGAACGTTGATCTGCTGGATATTGCAGGCTGTGCAATCGGCATCGCCATTTTTATGGTCCTTTATATAATCAATTGCTTTTCTGCAGCTGCCGGACATCAACGTGGCGGCGCCCAGGAACATACCCGCCATAAGAGAAATGGTATTTTTTTTCATAAACAGGTTTTTTCGAAGGCGACATGACAGATATCCCTGCCGCCGACTATTTGTCTTTTGTCGATTGGTAAATATCTGTGCGAAGTTCGGAAGAATCTTGCACCGTCATCGGATCGTTCAGATAGACCTCAAATGGGCGGCCGTCAGTTTTCTTATTTTTCTCCTTTAGCCAGCTATCGATGGCCGCATACGCGATCCCTATTTGCTCATATGGCCCCTTATAATGCGCTATTACGGCATTTCCATCTTTTGTCTTGTTGATCCTTATCCTCCCTGTCGTCCTCGTTGGGAACTTGTCCACTTCCACGGCAACATCGAGTATAAAAGAGGGTCGATAGGAATAATACTGCGCCATTAATTTACCCGGCCTTAATCCATTTTTATTGATGTACGTAAAAAGCTCCCCATAATCTTTGCTGAAAACGCCGGATAGATTTTCCTGGCTGGCGGCCGTATCCCTAATGGTGAGAATTACCATGGAATACAACACGGTGTCTTCCAACACTAACGTGGGTTTTTTTGCCGTATCCGGCGGCTGGGCGTTCAAGAAGTTGGCCCAGATCAGTATCCATGAGAGTGCAGGCGTCATAAAATTTTTTTATTCAATTGTATAATTCATCAGCCTCTCTGCCGGCCATTTGAACATTCCATTCTTCAATCCGGGAGATCAGGGACTGGGTATTGTCTGCCTCTTTTTCGATCATTGTCATGAGCTTTAGCAAGTAGTGTTCTGCCTTTGAGAGGACTCTTATATAGCATTTGTTATCCGACTCCTGTTGAATAAATAAATTGAAAACCTCGTAATACCTATACATCTCATCCTGAAATCTTGTCATCAACTCCCGCACGGCATTAATATCCTCGCTGGAAAGGACAGCAGCTTCTTCCACTCCCACCTCTTCGACAAGGAACGATGCCAGGGTCTGCAGCAGGGGCTGCTGCATATTGCCCTGGTATATTTTGATCAGTGCGAGAAAAGGTTTTAAAACTACCAGCAGTCTGTCATAGTAAGCCGTTGTACAGGGTTCCTCCTGCATCCAGGAAGTAAATTTCCGGAGGAGTCCGTGTGAGAATTCGAATAACTTCCGGGTATCCGGAAGATCTTCCTCCTTCAATTTCCGGATCAGGTCACTGACAATGGCAGAGTAATCCATCTTTTTTGCCAATAGCTTCCCAAGCGAAGCCGTTTCATTTTTCTTAGCGGCAAATTGATGGAACCGGATATTCTTATAGGCCTGTTTACCCCGCCAGGAATATAAAAAGGATTCCTGTTGGAATTGCCTCACAAAAGCGGTATTAAAAGAATAGTGTTGCATTACCGAGGTATTAAAGTTGTTATTAAAGTTAGGTCCCGGCAAAGGCGCTTACCAATGAAGTAGATTATCCGGAAAGGTGACAATGATCAATTGTTACAGATGAAAGTCAGTTAAGGGCATGATAATGGTCATGTCGCCTGAATAGGGGAAAAAATATATTTGATGAATTCTTAATTAATCGTAATATTGCAATGAAACAATAAAGGAAATGGGGTTAACCAAGTCAGAAATATTCACGGACAAGCAGAACAGGCTGGCGGGCATGATGAAGGCCCTGGCCCACCCTGCCCGTATCGCGATCATCCAGCATCTGATAAAGGCCAACGCCTGTATCTGCGGGGACCTGGTAGATGAGCTGGGGCTGGCGCAACCAACGATCTCACAGCACCTGAAGGAACTAAAGAACGCCGGCCTGATCCAGGGCACCATCGAAGGCACCAGCATCTGCTACTGCATCGAACCAAAGACCTGGGCCAGTTTCCAGAAAGAGATCGGCGCGCTGTTTGCCGCTTATAGAGGAGGGGACTCCTGCTGCAGCTAAAGTGCGGGAATTGAATGGCTCCTTTTTTTTGACCACATCCATCGTAATATCGCAATATAAAAATAAAGCAAAATGCCCGACAACAAACACAAAGTGCTCTTCGTCTGTATCCACAATTCTGCCCGCAGCCAGATGGCGGAGGCTTTTCTGCGACTCCATGGCGGCACTGCTTTCGAAGCTGAAAGCGCCGGTCTGGAACCAGGTAAGCTAAATCCCAATGTCGTGGCGGTGATGAAGGAGATCGGGATCGACCTCACCGGCAAGCCGACACAGGCTGTCAACGATCTCTTTCATCAGGGCCGGCAATATGATGCCGTGATCACTGTCTGCGATAAAGAAGCCGCTGAACGTTGTCCCATATTCCCGGGTCGGGTCAAGCGGATCGCCTGGTCATTCAAAGATCCCTCCGGCTTTAAGGGAACACAGGAAGAGGTGCTGGAACATACCCGTAAGGTAAGGGACGAGATAGAAGTGACGATCAAGGACTTTATCCGGCAGCATCTCAAGGACATGGTCCGCCAGAAATATAGCGAGATCGCCTTACAGGACAAAGCCACCAATCAATCATCCTGTTGTGGGTCGGGCTGCTGCTCCACCGAGGTCTACAATATCATGAGCGATGACTACAGCAATCTGGAAGGCTATGACCCCAATGCCGACCTGGGTCTTGGCTGTGGGCTGCCCACCCAGTTCGCAAAGATCAAAAAAGGGGATGTGGTCGTCGACCTGGGTTCCGGCGCCGGCAACGACTGTTTCATCGCACGGGCCGAAACGGGAGAGACAGGAAAGGTCATTGGCATCGACTTCACACCGGCCATGATCACAAAGGCCAGGGCCAACGCAGAACAGTTAGGGTACAATAACGTCGAGTTCAGACAGGGGGATATCGAGGACATGCCCCTTACCAGCAATAAGGCAGACGTGGTGGTCAGCAATTGTGTCCTGAACCTGGTACCCAACAAGCATAAAGTATTCAGCGAAATATCCAGGATCCTCAAGCCCGGCGGGCATTTCTCCATCTCCGACATCGTATTGAAAGGGACCCTTCCGGATAAATGGAGGGAAGTAGCTGAGCTATACGCAGGCTGCGTATCCGGGGCAATACAAAAAAATGAATACCTGTCCATCATTGAAGAGGCCGGTTTTGTCAATATACAGATACAAAAGGAAAAGAAGATCATACTGCCGGATGATATTCTCGGTCAGTACCTTACCCCCGAAGAAGTAACAGCCTATAGTGCAGATGACAGCCGTATTGAAAGTATTACGGTGTATGGGGAGAAGCCGGCAAAAGATGAAAGGAATTGCTGCTCGCCGGACAGCAAATGTTGTTAACTACATCCGGCCCCGGAGGGCCGTTCTTATGCCAACCAATAGGGATAGCATTTACCTTCTCACTGAGACGGCTAAGCCCTATTTCGAAAAAAGAAGCTACACTATCGTGGAAAGAGATAATACACCCGATGTGATCCGCCGGTCTTCGGAGTTTAGCCACGTATGTCCGGTCACTGCGGTCGTCATGAAAAAGACATTAGACAAATAATGAAAAAATGCGTAGCTGAATTTATCGGCACCTTTGCGCTGGTATTCTGTGGTACGGGAGCCATTGTCATCGATCAGGAAACACATGGGGCCGTCACGCATGCAGGTATTGCCATTACCTTTGGACTGATCGTAATGTGCATGATCTATGCCCTGGGGAATATATCCGGGGCGCACCTGAACCCTGCCGTCAGCGTAGCTTTCAGTGTCGCGGGAAAGTTCCCCCTGCGGCAATTGCCCGCCTACATCGTCAGTCAGCTGGCAGGTGCGGTAGCCGCCAGCCTGGTGCTGAAGCTGCTATTCCCGGCGAATGTGTTGCTGGGCGCTACCCTGCCTGCAGGCAGTGCGATGCAATCTTTCGTTCTGGAGTTCTTATTGACCTTTTTTCTGATGCTGGTAATTATAAATGTAGCTACCGGCAGCAAAGAGCAAGGCATGTTCGCAGGACTGGCCATCGGGTCTGTGGTATTATTGGAAGCCATGTTCGCAGGCCCTATTTGCGGCGCTTCTATGAACCCTGCCCGCTCCTTTGCACCCGCGGTTGTTTCGGGTCATCTCGAAAGCCTTTGGGTTTACATGATCGCCACTCCGCTGGGTGCGATAACAGCTATCCCCGTTTGGAAATACCTGCGGCCGGCGCACGAATCGCAAACATAAAATAAAGAAGTACGGCCAGCGCAATAATGGATGTCGCCCAAAATGCCACACTCCCACCGTATTGGGCCCATAACCATCCCGTGACAGAACTTGCCAATAGCGTACAGATACTCTGAAAGCCCGTGAATGTACCGATAGCGGTAGCAGTGTCGGCGTTGTCGGTGATATTGCTGATCCAGGCCTTGGCGACACCTTCGGTAGCCGCCGCATACAAACCATATAGGAAGAACAGCGCGGCAAAAGAATAGATGTTTGCAGCTAACGCCATACCCGCATATACGATCGAAAAGAGGAAAAGGCCCCCCACAAGCACTTTTTTCAACCCAATCCGGTCGGCCAGTATGCCCAGCGGGAAAGCCGTAAAGGCGTATATCATATTGTAAAATATGTAAATCCCGATAGTAGCTGTATCAGTAAATCCAGCCTGTTTAACTTTCAATAGCAGGAAAACATCGGAGCTGTTGCATAAAGTAAATACCAGCAATCCACCTACTACCTTTCTATACATCGCCGGACTGGTTTTCCAATAGTGAAGAAAGGAAAAAAAGGACACCGGCGCCTTGTTTTCTTTTGGAACAGCGTTCCTATCCTTAAGGATCAACGAAAGTAAGACGGCCAACACGCCGGGTATAAAGGCGATCAGGAAAAGAATCCGGTATTGACCAGGGCGAAAGTAAAGATAGATGAGGGCAATCGAAGGTCCTGCGACTGCGCCCAGGGTGTCCATTGAACGATGAAAGCCGAATACTCTTCCCTTGGTAGCAGGCGTCGCTTCATCCGACAACAGCGCATCTCTGGCACCCGTACGAATACCCTTGCCCATACGGTCCATTGCCCGGGCAAGGAATATCCATAACGGATAGCTGAATACAGCCAGCATTGGCTTTGACAACGCACTCAATGTGTATCCCAGGCGTACGAAAGGGGCACGTTTGCCGGTGCTGTCGGATAGTTTCCCAAAATACCCCTTGCTGAGCCCTGCGGTGGCCTCCGCCATTCCTTCCAGTATGCCGATCAGGAATATAGAGAAGCCAATGCTTCTGAGGAATACGGGCATTACAGGATATAACATTTCGCTGGCTATATCGGTCAGCAAGCTCACTAAAGATAATATCCAGATGGTCCGGGTTAAGTATTTCATGGCTCCTGTCAAATTTATCTTTTTAGGCCGAAGAATCGCTGCATATTTTTCTATCTTTGTCCCGATGAAGCGGCTGCTCTATTTATTGCCTTTATATATCCTGCTCCTGTCGGCTATGCCGTGCAAGGATGATGACGGCTGCTGCAAGACCGGCGTTCCTTGTTCTCCATTTTTTGCTTGTGGAGCGTGTCATGGCTTTATTGTTCCTGAAGAGACAGACGTCTCATTAGCGCATAAAGAAGTACCCTCAGCCCCCAAGCCAATATTGCCCGAGGGCAACACCCTTCCTGGCTTTTCTTCCTTTATCTGGCAGCCTCCCCGAAAATGTCCAGAAAACGGGCCTCCGGCCCGTTCTATAGGCTGATCCCGTTCCGTCATCGGTCCCACACATTTCAAACTGAATGGCTTTGCCATTCTTTCACGTAACAATCATGCTTACTATGAAGCAGCTATTCGTATTATTCCTACTGTCAGCTATACACTCGCTATGCCAGGGTCAACATTCCCTTACTGTCATCATTAAAGATATTCGTACACATGAACCTTTGCCCGGCGCTTCCGTCACCATTTCCGGCACATCCAGAGGCGCAAGCACTGATACCACGGGCCGGGCCGTACTGCCCGGTATGACTGCGGGCAAATACTCTTTACAGGTTGGCTTTACCAGCTATGAGCAACAAACAATAACCTTCAACCTTCCCGTTCCGGGTGACTCAGTTGTTATCTTATTATCTCCCGCTGAAAAAGAAATGGGAGAAGTCATCGTATCCTCTACCCGCAGCTCCCGCAGCATCCGCGACCTGCCCACCCGGGTCGAGGTCCTTAACAGCGAGGAGCTGGAAGAAAAGGGGAATATGAAGCCGGGAGACATCCGTATGATGCTCAATGAGAGCACGGGTATCCAGACACAACAGGTCTCTGCCACTTCCGCCAATTCCAGCATACGTATCCAGGGGCTGGACGGCCGATATACCCAGCTCCTCAAAGATGGCTTTCCGCTGTATGGCGGTTTTGCCGGAGGTCTGAGCCTGCTCCAAACCCCTCCCCTCGATCTCAGACAGGTAGAAGTGATCAAAGGCGCCAGCTCAACGCTCTATGGCGGAGGCGCTATTGCCGGACTCGTCAACCTGATATCCCGAACCCCCAAGCTGGAAAAAGACCTGCGTTTTTTGGCCAACGGCACCTCTGCCGGCGGCTGGGACCTGAGCGGTTTTTATGGACAACAATTCAACAAGGTCGGACTGACCCTGTTTGCAGCACACAACGGCAATCAGCCATATGCCCCCGGCAATACCCCGTTTACTGCCATCCCCAGGACCCGGCGCAATTTCATCGAGCCAAAACTATTCCTGGAACTGGGTGCGCGGACAAAACTTATCGCAGGTTTCAGCACAACCTGGGAAACCCGCCAGGGCGGCGATATTCAATATCTCCGAGGCAGGAAAGACAGCGTCCATCAATATTTTGAGGACAACAGCTCTCATCGCTACTCCACCCAGTTCACCCTGGATCACCGATGGACTGACAAAGATCAAATTACCCTGAAGGGCTCTCTCAGCAAATTTACCCGGACGATCGGCATCCCCGGATACGTGTTTGACGGCAGACAATGGTCTTTCTATTCGGAGCTCTCCTATCATCATAAGGGAACGACGGATTGGATCGCCGGCCTGAACTTCTACAGCGACGATTTTAAAGAATTTCCCAGGGACAGTTCCTTAGCCAGGAACTACAGGCAACAAACTTTTGGGGTCTTTGTACAAAACACCGCCTCTATCACTCCCTGGCTGCAGACAGAAGCGGGATTGCGGGGAGACTATGTCACCGATTATGGTTTTGTCCTGCTGCCGCGGGTATCGGCGTTGTTTAAGATCGCTCCACGGCTTACATCCCGCTTTGGCGGAGGCATGGGTTATAAAACGCCAAACATCTTTACGGAAGAGACAGAGCATATCCAATTCCGTTCCGTATTGCCCGTAAGCTCCGACTCCAATCGGCTGGAAAGGTCTTATGGCGTCAACCTGGACGTCAACTACCGGACGACCCTTGGCGGGATCAGCGTTACCATCAATCAGCTCTTTTTCTTTACCCGCATCAACCACCCGCTGTTGCTCGATACGCTGCCCGGTCCTGTTTATAAGCTGACCAATAACAGCGGATATATGGACAGCAAGGGTTGGGAAACAAACGTTAAGCTCGCCTATAAGGATCTAAAGCTTTTTCTGGGGTACACCTTCACCGATGCGCATCTCAAAAACAACGGCACCACCCGTGAAAACCCGATGACGGCAAGACATCGTTTGAACAATGTGCTGATATATGAAAAGGAAGATCGATGGAAGTTGGGATTGGAGGCGTACTACTACAGTCGCCAGCCACTCACCGATGGGAGCTTTGGCAAGCCTTATTGGGCCTTTGGCTTCATGGCCGAGAAGCTATGGGAGCATTTTTCCATCTTCGTGAACTTCGAGAACTTTACCGACACCCGTCAGACACGTTTCGACACGATCTACACCGGCACTGTCAGTAAACCCTCATTTAGGGACATATATGCACCTTTGGATGGCATTGTCGTCAATGGGGGTATAAAGTTTAGATGGTGATCACTCGCAGCCTAAATCATTTTACTTTCAACAGTCCCGCATTGATAGCAACCACTACTGTGCTGGCGCTCATCAGTACTGCCCCGGCCGCTGGGCTTAAGAGTATTCCGGCTTTGTATAACACCCCGGCAGCCAGGGGGAGCGCCACCACATTATAGCCCGTAGCCCAAACGAGGTTTTGGATCATTTTACGGTAGGTGACCTTGCCAAAGAGGATCAATTTTACAATATCAGATGGGTTGCTGTTGACCAATACGATCCCTGCCGTCTCCGCCGCAATATCCGATCCTGAACCTACGGCAATGCCGATGTCGGCTTGTGCCAGAGCCGGAGCATCGTTGATGCCATCGCCGGTCATCGCGACAAATTCGCCTTTTTTCTGCAGCGCTTTGATCTTATCCTGCTTTTCATGGGGCAGCACTTCCGCAAAATACCCGTCCATTCCCAGTTCTTTACTTACTTTTTCAGCCACCTGGCTGTTATCGCCTGTCAGCAATATACACTTGATGCCTGCCTCATGCAGGGATCGGATGGCTTCGGAAGATTCGGGACGGACACGATCAGAAAGGGTAATATAGCCGGCCGGCTGGTCGTCTACCAGGACAAACACCTTTGTTTCACCCGCCATCTCATCACCTCCCGGCGGAAGTGTCTTACCATGTGCTTTCAGATAGCCGGGGCTTACCACGCGTATATTACGCCCCTCAACAGCTGCCTCCACGCCCTGACCTGTCAGCGCTTTGAAACCATCTGCTTTTGGCAACAAAAGTCCCGACGCCTTTGCTTTTTCCAATATACCTGTAGCAATGGGGTGTTCGGAATTCTGCTCCAGGGCCGCGGTCAACCGTAAAAGTCCATTTTCGTCCATCTCCTTTTTCCATACTCCTATTGCGGACACCTCAAACTTCCCGATGGTGAGCGTACCGGTCTTATCGAATACCAGCGTAGTGATCTTCCGGGCATTTTCGAAAGCCGTCCTGTTCCTGATCAGCAATCCATTCTTTGCCGACAAGGCCGTCGATCGAGCCACCACCAGTGGCACAGCCAATCCCAGCGCATGCGGGCAACAGATCACAATGACGGTCACCATCCTTTCAATGGAGAATGCCAGGTCCCGGCCGGATAGGTACCACGCCAGGAATGTAGCAATCCCGGCGCAGATGGCCATTAACGTCAACCATCTTGCAGCCCTGTCGGCTAACAGCTGTGTTCTTGACCTGCTCTTCTGCGCATCTTCGACCAGCTTGATCACCTGTGATAAATAGGAATCCTTTGCACTGTGGGACACTTCCACCCGCAGGGCGCCGTTGCCATTGATAGCTCCGGCGATCACTTTATCCCCTTTCTTTTTCTCTGACGGCCTGGATTCCCCCGTTAACAAACTTTCGTTCAGATAGCTCTCTCCTTCGATGATCTTTCCATCCGCTGTGATCTTTTCGCCCGGCCGAATAAGAACGATATCATGTTCTTTTAAGGACGCTGTCTTTACATCCGTCACATGATCACCATGCACAAGATGAGCACTATCAGGCATCAGCTGCACCAGCAGCTCCAACTCCTTCGATGCGCCTGCCACAGATCGCATCTCTATCCAATGTCCTGACAACATGATGAGGATCAGGGTCGCCAGTTCCCAAAAGAAATCCATCCCTTTTAGTCCAAAGACGGTCGTCACGCTGTACACATAGGCCACAGTGATCGCAAAACCGATCAGCGTCATCATTCCGGGATCCCTGGCCTTCATTTCATCCCACCAGCCGGTGAGAAAAGGCCAGCCTCCATAAAAAAAAATGACGGACGACAATCCTGCCAGCGCATAAGCGTCTCCTGCAAAATGAATAGACAACTTTAGCCAATGCTGGATCATAGGTGAAAGCAGCAGTACTGGCAACGTGAGCACCAATACCACCCAAAATCGATTCCGCAAGTCTGCGATCATCATAGCATGATGGTCATGATGCTGATGTTCCATATGTTCACATTTTTTTCATGTCCATGCCTGCCATCGGGTCGGCTCCATGCCTGAACATATATTCACTGCTCAGCAGGTATGCTCCACTGGTCACGACCACATCGCCGGCTTTCAATCCTGACTTGATCTCCACCCGGTCGCCATCCTCCAGGCCTGTCTCCACCATCACCGACCGATACGTATTATGTTCCACCTGCACCCAAACCACATTGCCGCTGCCTCCCCGGATCACCGCCTCCTGGGGGAGGGTCAGCGAATGGGATGCACGGCTTACCAGCGTCACATAGGCAGCCATGCCCGGCCTTAACAAGCCGCCGGCATTGGGCAGTTGTATCCGTACCAGGTTGATCCGCGTGTCGGGGTTGATCTCAGGATTGACGAATTCGACCTTGCCCTTCCATTCCCTGCCCGGCAGGTCCGGCAGGCGGATCATCGCCACAGCATCGCGGTCCAGGGTCGACAATTGCGAGGTATAGACCTGGGTCTCTACCCAAAGTGCCGACAGGTCACTCAGACGCAGAACGGCCGCTCCTTGTGCAAGATAATCCCCTTCATGCCCTTCCAGGCTCATGATAACTCCGGCAGCAGGGCTATAGAAAGTCGTGACGGCAGAAGTCGTTTTGGTCCTGGCCAATTCTTCTATTTGCGTTTCAGTCATGCCCCATAACTGCAGCTTACTCCGGGCGGCTTCAACCAGCTGCTTAAAATCGATCACGCCGTTGTCCAGCATCCTTTGTCTTTCCAGCGCTAAAAGATATTCCTGTTTGGCATTGTTCAATTCTTCGCTGTAAAGATCGTATAGTTTGTCTCCCTTATGCACATAATCGCCGACGCTCTTAAAATATAGCTTTTCTATACGCCCGGCGATCCGGGCATTGACGGAGGCGCTCCTGGTCTCATCCACATTCAGCGTTGCGGTCAACGTGACCCTATTCCCTATGCTGACGGCTGCGAGGGTATCCGCTTGTATATTTCCCAGCTGTACCTGCTGGTCGCTCAATACAATATTCTCCTCCGCCCCTTTGCCTTTACTCACCGGGATAAGCTCCATGCCACAAATAGGGCATTTGCCCGGCGCATCCTGCATCACCTGCGGATGCATGGAGCAGGTATAATACGTGTCGCTTTTCATCGCCGGCGCGTCCTTAGGCTTCGTCCTGGCCTTGCAGGCCCAGAGCAATAAGGTCGCTGTTATGATAAGAAAATACCGCATATTTATTTTTTTATCCTGATAAAACTTTCACTATCCATTAAATACTGCGCGTTGGCCGCTACGGAGTCCACCTCTGTGAGCCCGGACAGGATCTGTACCCGGTCACGGTAGTCCATACCCGTCTCCACCTTGTGAGCCTTGAACCCGCCATCTTCACGTACAAAAACCACCTGGTCAGTACCCAGGGACAACACTGACTCCCTTGGAAGCCAGTCACCGGTGGCAGGGCTGGGGAAAATGGTAGCGGTTACCTGGCTGCCGATGGGGATCTGCAGGGTGCTATTGTCAAAATATACCCTGGCCGTAAGTGTTTTACTCTCTTTCCGGAAAGCCGGTTCGATAAAGTCGATCCTTCCCCGGAAATTATGATCAGGGGCTGTCTCCGGTGCTATGCGGACCGCGTCACCAGTCTTTACCGGGGCCTGTTCCGGAAGCAACTGCAGCAACACCCAGCTTCGGTCCGTATTGAACAATTGAAATACCGTCTGCCCTTTTCCAACATACATTCCTTCTTTTACCGGAAGCTCTCCCATGGTTGCCGATACATCCGTACGCTGCAGGGGTTCTCCCGCATCAGGCATGGTATTGCCTGCTTCGTGGATATGCCCGCTGTAATTGCTGTACACTGCAACGGTGAGGGACGGCCGCCCTGTCCTGATCACTTCCTGTAATTGTCCTTCGCTCATTCCCAGCAGGAGCAGCTTTTGCTTTGCAGCTTCGATCAGGGTAGTATTGTCCGGGTCATTCTTTAGCATGAACAGCAGCTCCTGTTCCCCAGTCGCCAGTTCAGGGCTATAGATGTCCATGATCCGGGCGCCCTTATGTACATGCTGGTACCGGTAATGCACATACAATTTTTCAATACGCCCGGACACCCTGGCTGAAATAGTATTGATCAGGCGCGTATCGTAGCTCACGACGCCAAGCGCCTTCACTTCAGCCGCTACCCTCTCCTTTTGCAGGGCAGTCACTGGAATGGAAGAGACGACAAAACGATCCGTGGGCTGCAACAGCTCGTCCAACCGGACATCCGTCAGCCTGGTCAGGTCCTCTTTTTTACGCACCAGGTCCATCCCACAGATGGGGCAGACGCCCGGCTTGTCCCGGATGATCTCGGGATGCATGGAACAGGTCCAAACCTCCTTTGCCGGCGCCGCTACATTGATTTTATGATCCGGCTGCTTTCCTTTACCGTTACAGGCCGCCAGCAGATATAACGCCATTATGGCGGCCATCCATCGAACACCTTTCCGATAAATCTTTTTCATCTTTTTTATTTTATTTCCAATATCCGTTGCAATTCCACCTGCATAAGGAGCAATTGCTGTACCCTATCCCAATACTCCAACTGGGTGCTATTCAGCGTTTCCCAGGCATCGTAAAGGTTGAATAGCTCTTCGGTATTCTGCTCATAGGCCAGCAGCATCGTCTGATAGTTCTTTTGCAGAGCAGGGATCACTTTCTCATCCAGCACCCGGAGCTGTCGTTGTTTGGAAGCGATCTCCTGTTGCAGGCCATAATAAGACCCTTCTGCCTCATTGATCATTTTTTCCTTTTCCTGATTCAATGCTTCTGTTTTCCACTTAAGGCTTTCGATATTCGCCCGTGCGCCCCTGGACGACCAGGCCACCGGCAGGCGGATCATGCCCATTAAGGAATACTGCATCGGCACTCCCCCAAACCCGAACATATGATCGAACCGTACGCCAAACTCCGGTTTTAGCTTCACTCGTTCCGCCTGCTGCTGCAAGCCTGTCAGCCGGATGTCCTGCTGCACCGCTTTGATATCGCTGCGTGCCTCCGACAGATAGGCGCTATCGACTGCAGGCACAGAGAAGTCGTTTATAGAATAAGCCGTGTCGATCTCAAAGACCATGGATTTGTCCCGATGCATCAACGTATTCAGCATCACTCTTTTTTGAACGATCTCATTCTCCAGATCTATCCGTATGCTTTCCACATTCCCAAGGGCAGCCTTTGCTTTATAATAGACATTGATCCTGCCCAGGTTGTTTTTGTATTTCAGTTCCGCATCGCGGATCATAAAATCCAGCAGCTTTGTATTTTGATCCAGCACCTTTAGCTTTTTTTGAATCATCATCCATTGGTAATAGTTCTGTCTTGCCGCCGCATATAGTTCATTCAATGCGGCGCCTTTCTTTTGCTTCTCCACTGCAGACATGCCCTGCATATAGGCTTCTTCCGCATCCAGCCTGCGGCGGTTGGGAAGCATTTGTTCTGCCGAGACCATATATTGCCCCATTCCGGGGCTGCCATCAGCCTGCCTTTTCCAGAGATTGGGATTATAAGGCGTCATCCACAATCCCGTGCTCAGCAGTGGCGCGTCCCAGCTCCGGGCTCCTTTTGCGGCCTCATCCAGGGAACGGATCAATGCGTCCGAGGACCTTAGCGAAGGATTACCCTCACGGATGGCCGCACAAATGCTGTCCAGTCCCGTCATTACCTGGGGCTTTGCTGTCAGGCTGCCAAGGATCGTTATGATGATTAATATTATCTTGTTCATGGCATTAGTGTTTTGCATCCAGGACATCGATGCTCCCATATTTTTTTAATTCATATTCCTTGGTCATCAAAAAGATCAGGGGCGTTACCAGCAGGATATGTGTCGCGGATGTGATCACGCCGCCAACCATGGGCAATACAATAGGCTTCATTACATCACTGCCTACACCGCTGCTCCATAGAATGGGTATCAACGCAAACAAGGACACGGACACCGTCATCAGCTTTGGCCGCAATCGTTTCGCGGCTCCTGCGATCACATACTCCCTCAGATCCTCCCGGGTAATCGCTTCCTTTGAATTGCCCTTTTGGGCAACCAGCTGCTGCATGGCATCGTTGAGATAAATAACCATTACAATGCCCGTCTCCACCGCCAACCCGAAAAGCGCGATGAACCCTACCGCTACTGCCGCCGACAGGTTTACTCCCCAGAAGTACACCATAAAGGCGCCCCCGATCAAGGCAAAGGGGATGGAGATCAAACTAAAGAACGCCTCCCGGGCAGAATGGAACGCAAAGTACATGGCCAGGAAGATGATAAGCAGTACTACGGGCAGGATCAGCTTCAGGGTCCGCTCGCTCCGGATCAGGTTCTCATACTGCCCGCTCCATTCGATATAATAGCCCTTCGGCAGCCTTGTCAATAACTTATCCAGTTTGTCCTGCGCGTCTCTTACCGTACCCGCGAGGTCACGATCCCGGACATTGAACAATACGGCGCCCCGAAGGGCAGCATTTTCCGAATTGATCATCGGCGGCCCTTCCGTGAACTTTATATCCGCCACGGCTTCCAGAGGAACAGGGCCAAAATTCATGGTAGGCACCTGCAGGCGTCTCAACGCCTGTAAATTATTCCGGAAATCCTGGCCAAATCGTATGTTCACAGAAAACCGCTGCCGGCCTTCTACCGTGGTAGTCAGCTTCATACCACCCAGGGCGCTTTCGATGATAGTATTGACATCGTCTACGCTCAGCCCGTACCGGCCTATTTCGTCTCTTTTGACCGCTATGTCGATATACTTGCCTCCGGTGATGGGCTCTACATAAAGGTCTTTCACTCCCGGGATACCATTGAGCGCATTCCGGATTTGCTGAGCGAACACGTTGATCGAATCCAGGTTCTGCCCATATACTTTGACCCCCACATCTGTTCGGATGCCGGTAGAGAGCATATTGATGCGGTTGATGATCGGCTGGGTCCATCCGTTAGTGACACCCGGTATCTGCAACTTTTCATTCAGTTCCCGGATAAGACTGTCCTTCGTCACCCCGGCACGCCATTGCGCCTTGGGTTTGAGCAGGACAATGGTCTCGATCATGGAAATCGGGGAATTATCTGTAGCCGTACCGGCTCTGCCCGCCTTGCCCAGCACATTGTCTACTTCCGGCACCGTCTTGATGATCTTGTCCTGTACCTGTAACAAGCGTTTTACCTCCGAATTGGAGACATCCGGCAGGGTCACAGGCATGAAGAGCAGCGAACCTTCGTCCAGCGGCGGCATGAACTCCCGTCCCAGGCTGAGGAGCAGGGGAATGCTGACAAGCAGCGCCAGAATATTGAGGCCGATAGTGGTTTTTCGCCATTTGATACAGGCCCGGATCACCGGCTCATAGATCCTTTCCAGCACCCGGTTTATAGGGTTAGCCGATTCCGGCCGGAACCGGCCTTTCATAAAGAGTGAGATCAACACCGGCGCCAGTGTGATTACCAGCAAAGCATCCACCACCAGGATAAAGGTCTTTGTATAGGCCAACGGATGGAATAGCTTGCCCTCTTGTCCTGTCAGCAGGAACACCGGCAGGAAGGAGGTAATAATGATGACCGTGGAAAAGAATACGCCCCTGGATACCTGGATACAGGCCCGGCGGATGACTTCCAGGCGTGTTGCCGTTGCTAACCGCTGTCCGGCAGGCAGCCGCTGCTGTTCCTCTGCCAGGTGACGATAGGAGTTCTCCGACATAATGATCCCATTGTCTACGATGACGCCGATGGCAAGGGCGATGCCCGTGAGGGACATGATGTTGGAGGATAAGCCGAAAGCATTCAGCAGGATAAAGCTCGTTGCCACTGTCAGAGGTATCTGGATGATAATGCTAAGTGCGCTCCGCCAGTGCAGGAGGAACAGCATAACGATGACGGACACTACAATCATTTCTTCGATGAGCTTGTCCTTTACATTCCCAACGGCGGCCTTGATCAGTTCACTCCGGTCGTACGCCACCTTAAAAGTCACCCCTTCCGGCAGCCCGCGCTGGAGGTCCGCCATTTTCTTCTTTACATTCTCTATCACCTTATCCGCATTTTCGCCATACCGCATGACCACGATGCCACCCACCACTTCTCCCTCGCCATTCTCGTCGAAAATGCCCAGGCGAAGATCGCCCCCCATCTGCACACTCCCGACGTCGCTTACACGAACGGGAATGCCTTTGTAATTTCCGACAGCAATGTTCTCCAGGTCCCCTTTATTTTTTACGTATCCCAGGCCCCGGATGATATACGCCATATCGCCTATCTCGAATTTTCGCCCCCCAACGTCATTATTGCCTGCGCGAACCTTGCTCATCACATCCATCATGGATACATTATAATACTGGAGCTTGACAGGGTCGACAGCCAGCTGATACTGTTTCTCAAACCCTCCGAAGGAAGCCACTTCCGCCACCCCGGGGACGGTCTGCAATCCCAGCTTGACGTACCAGTCCTGCAGGGCTCGCTGCTCTCCTAAGTCCATCTGTTTGGCCGAGAGCGTGTACCAGAACACATGCCCGACACCCGTTCCGTCCGGTCCGAGCGACGGAGTCACTCCTGCCGGCAGCAGTCGCTGCGCATAGCTTAGTCGTTCCAGCACCCGCGTCCGCGCCCAATAAACATCTACGTCATCGTTGAAGATGATATATACAAAGCTCATCCCGAACATGGAGGTCCCACGTACGTTCTTTACTTTGGGGATACCCTGTAGATTGCTCACCAATGGATAAGTCACCTGGTCTTCCATGATCTGGGGGCTGCGTCCCATCCATTCTGTAAATACGATCACCTGGTTCTCGGACAGATCGGGGATGGCATCGATGGGGTTTCGCTCCACCGAGAGCAACCCCCAGGCAAACAGGCCCGCCGCCATCAGCAGCACGACAAGCCTGTTGCGCAGGGACCATTCAATTAATCTCTGGACCATGTTAGTTCATTTTCATGCCGGTGGAATCCTTCTTGTGCCGTCCATGAGCAGGAGATTTCTTTTCTACCAGCTCCATGCCGCATTTAGGGCATTTGCCGGGCTTGTCAGCAACAAAATCCGGATGCATGGGACAGGTGTACACCGTGTGCCGGGTGCTATCTTTTTTCCCCGCTTTATTTTGGGCATTTGCAAAAGAGACAATACCAATAGCAAATACTAAAGTAACCAACGCTTTAATCGTTTTCATATCATTAAAATTTAATCATGAGAAATATATATCCTTTGGACAACGGGCAACAGGCCCGTTATGAAATCATGTGCTTTAACAGGTTAAAGCACGAAAGCCCGACAGAATGCCAGGCTGCATCAGACAGGAATAAATCAAATGCGGAAATTGCAGTTACGCAGGAAAACAGGGATATCTGAAATCAACGGCGGTCCTTTAACTACAGGAAGCGCCAGGACAGAAGAAGTGATAAAGGAATCCGTCCATAGATTATCGGAGAGGATAGCTTCTAAAGGAGCAATTTTAACAAGTTCGATAGAACTTTGAACGAACTTTTGGTCCTTATCCGTCTTTATCTGCCGGTATTCATCCCGGCAGCAATCATTTGAGCCGACCACACATCCGTCTGCCGACCGCATGGCGGGCATCCCGCAGAAAGCACAATCCTTGCCGGACCGGTCAATCAAACCCCACTCGACCAGCTTACCCATACAGTAATGCAGATGGATAGTGGCCCCCATGGAAGTGGAGAGATAGATAATGGCTAATATGGCTGCCAGGGTTTTTTTCATGAAAACGCTAATACAAAAGTAATTTTAATTTTTGACTGTCAAAATGAGCTTTTGTTAAAAGGTCTAAAAACAGGCTATCTTTGTGTCATGGACATGGACAGTAAAGCACACTGGGAAAAGATCTACGGCACAAAAACGCCGGCGCAGTTGAGCTGGACGCAAGCGGTTCCCCGGACCTCGCTGGACTTTATCGATACTTTTCATCTGCCCAGGAATGCGCGGGTCATAGATATTGGTGGCGGTGACAGTCGCCTCGTTGACTTTCTGCTGGAAGAAGGGTTCCAGGATATTACCGTTCTGGATATTTCTGAAGAAGCGCTGCAGCGAGCGCAGCTTCGCCTGGGGGAAAAGGCTTCTCTTGTCAAATGGGTTGTTTCAGACATCACCGACTTTCAACCAAACGCCCCCTACGATCTTTGGCATGATCGTGCGACCTTTCATTTTCTTACGCAACGGCGCCAGGTCAACCGCTACCTGTCGATTGCCGGTGCAGCTATAAATACCGGTGGTTATGCTATTATTGGCACTTTCTCGGAAAATGGTCCTCAAAAATGTAGCGGCCTTCCTATTCATCAATATACTGAGCAGGAGCTTACCCGGGAATTGAACAAAGGTTTCCTTAAATTAAAGTGCATTACAGAAGATCATCTTACTCCCTTTAATACGGTGCAGAATTTCCTTTTCTGCTCCTTTAAACGTGCATAAGCCCGAACAAACTACAGCGCATCCAGCACTTCGGCTATCGCCTGTACCAGCCCCCGGTCGGGGAGCTTTCCAGCATACCCTTCCGGTGTCAGGGCGCGGTACGCACCGGCATCATCCCTCTCGAATACCAGTTCCACCCCTTCTACCTGGACGAACCATCGGTGCCCGTATTGCCATACCTGTACTCTAGCCTCGAACTCTCTTTCGACGCCCTGGTAGTCAACGGGGATGTGTAGGATTTCTTCCATGGGGCGAAATTAGGTGATAATTGGGGTTTCTGCGGGGTGTGTCGGCCCTTAATGCTGCCAGAAAATGACATATTTTCCATTCCACCCCGTAGACGTTTTCTTATGACAGTCGTATTCATTAAAGAATAAATCTATTCGCACCGTGTCCTTGTCAATCGAAATTCCACCACTATCTATGGGGTAGCCAAATCCTACCGCACGAACTTCACCCTTACCTGCAAAGCTCTTGTTTTTGGGAATCATAAACTGCGTACTATCTACATAGGTTTTATTTTTGAGAGCTGAGATCGGATCATGCGCCATTAGTCTCCTTCGACCCATCAGGGTAATAACTAGACAAAAGTACAGCAACCGAAATGACTTTTAATATCATAAAACTAACTACTATCCCTTAACGCCGATTGTAGTATTAAGGCGACAAGGCTTCAATGGGCCATAAGACGTCGCCTACCCATAATTGTAACTATGATCGAATCTTTCGTTTTATCCAGGTTCATATTTTAAATTTAAACCCAGACATGCTAACGACTTGGATATCTAATGTTGGGGTTTAACACAAACTTTATCTCTTGGTCCGAAAGAGACTGCGGGTCAGCTTTAATTCCCTGGAACAAGAGCCAATGCCAGGTGATCATGGACGATGGATCGGAGAACAAGGGACCGGTGATCCATTCAATTGTTGACCGCCCAGGTTGATGTCGAGTTTTCCAACTCCATGACCGAAGCTAATAAGCAGCTCAAATCCAGGTTCCTCTACTGTTATGACATCCCAAATGCGGCGGCACTGGCCGATTATCTCGATAGGGTCATTGATGACTACAACAATCGTCCCCATCATGTGCTGGGCGGGCTAACGCCCATGGAGGTCTTGAATGGAAAGCAGATTAACCAATCTTTGATCCAACATTCGTCCACACGTGCCAGGCTTATCAGGATGGCCGAGAACAATGCAGCCAAATGTTGCCATCACAGCTTTTAACCCCGTACTATTCTCTCAACTGGCCTTACAAAAATTCTTTTTTCAATAAAGACTGTCTATTTATATTGAATGTTCGCATATTCGTGAAAGCTTCCCTTACCTTGTAGCGGTCAAGAACATAGATTACTTGCAGTTTTCAATAAGGTCCTTAAGTACGATAGGCCCATATATCAATGACGAGATAGTTACAACAAAAAAGAGGATCACTATTACTTTCGCAATTCTATTACTATATATAACCGGAGGTGTACTTTTTACTATCCTCTTCCCTCTGCCTGTTCGAATAAAAAGAAAGTAATTAAGAATCAAAAATGCTATCATAACCCCTAACATGCCCCATGTGCTGAAGGAATAGCAAAAAAAATGTGCTGTAACGAACTGGGCAATAAAGTTTATTAGTAAGCTTTCGCAAAAACTCAGTGCAAAGATTGTCATTGCATGAGGTTCATCATCCACCTTTTTATAAAAAGCATAAGAGTAATAATAAAGTATAGTAATAAACCTCATAAGTATGGGATTTAACAATTTAGCAAAATAGAATCTCCTGGATTTGTTTTTATAATACCCAAATACCTTTTGCCGAAAAGGAAACCAATACGTTTCTTTCAAGTTGTCGTACCATTCTGTCTTTGAGATCATTCTGCCGAGTTCCCATCCGATGCCTATAGGCGCCCCTCCCGGCCCTAATGTGACATAACCGTTTACACCCTCCTCGATTGCGAATTGTGTTTTACCCCCTTGCTGGGCAGCGCTTTAAAATAATAAGCAATGATCACTTTGATAATCCCCCAATCCGGTATTGAAAATAAGAACCAGTGGTTCATCCATTTTTGTGGAAATTTCATAGTAAGCAGGTTTAAATAAATTTAAACCAATTTTCGCGAACTTTATACTTATGAGAACAGCCATGATCATCGCCCTGGGCGGCGCCATTGGCAGCCTTTCCCGGTATGGGGCACAGACCTATATTTACAAGCTCTACCCCTTTGTCTTTCCCCTGGGCACCTTCCTGGTGAACATGACGGGATGCCTCATTATAGGACTGGCCTATGGTCTGTCTGAAAAGGGCGATCTTCTCACTCCCGAATGGAGGCTTTTCCTAACCACCGGCTTTTGCGGGGGCTTCACCACCTTTTCCACTTTCGCCTATGAGAATGCCAGCCTCATCCGTAGCTCCGACTTCCTCTACCTGGGGCTCAATATCCTCGGCAGTGTCGCCATCGGCATCGCCGCCGTATTCCTGGGTATCCTCATCGTTAAAGTACTCTAAAATCACTCGTATGGAACTTAACGGAGACTCCAAGTTATTACGCATATTCATCGGAGAGGCCGACAAGATCGGACACCAATGCCTCTACGAAGCCATCCTGATGGCAGCCAAAAAACAGGGAATGGCCGGCTGCACCGTCACCCGGGGCATCATGTCATACGGCGCCTCTTCCCGCGTGCACGCCGCCCGGCTCATCGAAATATCCCAGGACCTGCCGATCATCGTTGAGATCGTGGACAAGGAAGAAAACATCAATGCTTTTTTGCCCTCAGTGGATGCCTTTATGGAAAAAGCCGGCTGTGGCGGTCTCATTACCATCGAAAAGGCCGGCGTGCTTTATTATAAGCCTGCGCACGGCTCCGCTGGATAACATAAAACATTTAATTGAGAGTTATATTCCTCTTTCTTCCCTTGCTGTCCGTAATCTCAATGGAAGAAACAAAGCCATCCACCGTAATAAACCTTCCGGATTGAGATAAAAAGGAATTTCCGTACCCCGTCTCCCGGCGTTGGCGTCTCCCGTCCTTGTAGGTGATTACTGCAGTGACATCGTCGGTATTCACCGGCAGGAAGTAACAACCCCTGTTCAGGGCGAACATTTTCAAAAGGCCCTTGTTCTGACTGGCTGCTATTAAATATTTACCGTCACTGCCCCGAAGCTTAACCAGCGCTTTACCATTCTCCGGAATAAAGATCCCGCTTTGCAAAATACTTAGCGGCGTGAACTTTCCTTTCCCATCCCCTTTCAGGATCAATCCATCCAGCGCATCATAGCGGCCGTAGGAAGGTACGGTGCCGTAGTCATTTGTGTTCATGCAGATATCGAGATTACCATCCCCGTCAAAGTCGTCGGTTATCATCCCGTTGATGGCGGAGTATTGGGCGATATCAGGCAAGGGCTCCATTGTAAAAGTCCCATTGCCATTGTTCCTTATAAAACAGCTCTTAAAATTATTCGCGGAATATTTTATAGCATTCGACAGCTCCTGCGGAGTGAACACCTGATCAAAGGTTGCCGTTGCAAATTTGTTATAGGTTAAAAATCTCTTTTTGAGAAATGGCAGCTGCGCAATGAGATCATCCCGGGATTCGGAAGCAAACTCCCCTGGCTGTCCACCCTGCCGGTCTTTAATGAATGAGGTAAGCATGCATTGAACGATGCCCTGGTTATAAAAATCTTTTGCATAGATAGACACGGGATATTTATCGCTGGCCTTGTAGAACGAATTCTCACCAAGGTTACTCACCACATAATCGATGTCCCCGTCATTGTCGAAATCGCCGGCGGTTATGCTGTTCCACCAGCCGACCTGCCCCCCAATTTGAGAAGAGGGCGTAATATCCCTGAACTGTCCATGATCGTTCTTTTCAAATTTCACCGGCATCCACTCTCCTGCCAATACCAGGTCCTGCCAGCCGTCGTTGTCAAAGTCGGTCCAGACGGCGTCACATACCATCCCTATATTCAGTAACGACGGCGCCACCGTAGCCGTCACGTCGGTAAATTTAACTTTACCATCTTTTGTATCGTTCCGGTAAATGGCGCATGAGACGGGTTTTGGATAATTCCAGGGGAACACGCGACCGGCAACAAACAGATCCAGGTCGCCGTCATGATCATAGTCGATGGCGCGAACGCAGGACTTGCTGGCCAGATTCCGTGGCAATGCTGTCGTATCGAGCTTGAAATTGCCCCTGCCGTCATTGATATACAATTTATCCCCGTAGGCCGGGCCATTCGGAATATTCCCATAACCGCCGGCCGCTATATAAAGGTCCAGATCGCCATCTCCATCGGCGTCAAACAAAAGAAGCCCCATATCGTCCCAATTCTTTTTCTTTTCCCCCGGAAGGACATTCTTGCTGACAAACCTGCCGTCTCGCTGCTGGAGCAATAATGTCGTGGGATTGGCCCCTGATCCGCCAATAAAGATATCATCGAGACCATCCCCATTTACATCGCCGACAGCCATGGCAGGTCCGTATTCGGAAAACTTATGCGGCAGCAGCTTCTGGATATTGAAATCTATGAAATCTCTTTTACTGTCCTGATAGTGTATCCTGGCCGAATCGTCGATGGGCTGGAACCATGCCTGGCCGGATGTCCCATGTGTCTCCCAGTGATAGGTTCCCGTAGCGGCATCATGTCGGACCGTCACCCTTTGATTGGCTGCGACATTTAAAAGTACCTGCATTTTACCATCCGGCCATTTCACGACCATCGAGTCGACGCTGGATATCCTCCCCAGTCCAAAATGCGGGTCCATTTGCATGGTGGAAAGGTAGCCGCGATAAGGTGTTTCTTCATACACCTGCTGTTTCCCGGCATAATACAATTCGACCCAGGCGCCGAGGCCATTTTTATTCAAGGAATCGCCTATCAATCTCACGGCAAGGTAATTCGACGTATCGGGGGAGTTATTTCGGTATATAAAAGCCTCGTCGTTGATATTATTTATGATGAGGTCCAGTTTGCCATCATTATCCAGGTCCGCATAGGCGGCCCCATTGGCAAAAGACGCTGTTGTCAATCCCCACTTGTCCGAGACATCGCTAAACGTCGTATTCCCATTATTGTGAAAGGCGTAATGGGTCAGCTTGACCTGCGGGATCTTGCTCAATACTTCCTTCTTTGACTTATACGCAAATGCCTGCTCACGGAACGCTATAAAATCGTGATCCGTGATGTCCTTTGGATAGCCATTGGTAACGATGATATCCCGGAACCCGTCGTTGTCAAAATCCTGGACCAATGGCGCCCAGCTCCAATCTGTCGAGGAAATGCCGGACCAGTAACCTATATCCCCAAAAATCGGATCGCCGGCAGCGTCTTTTTTCTCAATACGCGGGCCCATATTCAATTGCAGGGTATTTCGCACATATTGATATTGATACCCGAAAGAATCGTTGTTGATATAGTTCTGATAATTGTACCCCGGCATCAACATTTTCTTCCGGTAGTTGTCCTCGGGGTCCATATCCATTTCCACCACGTCCGAAAGACCATCGTTATTGATGTCGATGACATCCTGCCCCATCCCATTGGCGGACGTATGTTTGAAATATGTCGCTGCCTTGTCGGTAAATGTGCCGTCATGGTTATTGATGTACAGAAGATCATTCGAAAGAAAATCATTTGCGACAAAAATGTCCTTCCAGCCGTCCTTGTTGAAGTCGGCAATGGTCGCGCTATGACCATATCCCTCGATCGTGACACCCGCCTGTTTCGTCACATCCGTGAACACGGGATGATGGAGCTGCGCGTTCCAGTCGTTGCGATACAAACGACCGGTGCTTGGAGAAGAGCCATCCTTTCTTTTTGGCCGGTAGACGGAAGGGTTTCTATCGTCTTCCATTTCATTCACCGTAATATACAGATCGAGGTCGCCATCGTTGTCATAGTCAAAAAAGGTCGCCATCGTCGAAAAGGATTCATCATTCAATCCATATTCCCTGGCCATCTCCTTAAAAACAGGGATGCCCTGCTTATTTACTCCCTGGTTGATGTAGAGAAGGTTTTGGCGCCTTTTGGGGTCAGGTAAAATGGTAGTACAGACATAGAGATCGGGCAGACCGTCATTATTGATATCGACAACCGCAACGCCGCGACACCATCGATTGTCACCGCCTACTTTTGCGATGTCCGTGACATCCTCAAATTTAAAATTACCCCTGTTCAGATACAGCTTGCATGGGACCTGGTTTCCTGTAAAATAAATATCCAAAAGGCCATCATTATTAAAGTCCCCGATACCTACGCCGCCGCCGTTATACATATTGGGGAGGTCGAACGGATTGATCGAGTCGTTCTCGATGATGCGATTGGAAAAATGTATATTAGAGTGATCAGAGGGGATAAGCTGAAATACTTCCTTGTGTTCTTTACACGAAATGATAAGAACACATAAAAAGCTTGCAATAAGAATGGGATGACTTTTCATTCAGATTCGGGTCTGGACGATACAGGCGCCAGACGAATTTACAAAAAAAATAATGTGGAGGCCGATAGATATTAATAAATTAAGTAGCTTAGGGAACTTAAGACTTAAAAACACACACCATGAAAAAACTATTGTTTATCGCGTCCATCGCTGGTATGACCATCGCCTGTAACAACGAAGCCAAGCAGCCAACCACCGACTCCTCCGCCACCTCGTCCACCCCGGCGCCTGCCGCCAAGGATACGTCGGCCGCCGCAACCCAATCCACTTTGAAGGACGGACTGATGACTATGAAAGACGGCAAAATGATGATCGTCAAGAGTGGCGCCTGGGCAGCTATGGACTCGACTGTAACGTGCACCAATGGCCGCAAGGTCGCTGTAGACGGGACGGTTTCCAAGGGTGATAAGAAAAGAAAAATGGAAGAAGGGATGATGATCGACAAAGACGGTCAGTTGATGGATAAGAATGGAAAGCCAATGGATACCAGCGGCTGGGATTAATAAATATTTATTTTATCGTCGCATAGTTGCCGACATAGACCTTCGCATTCTTGTGAAAGGTCTGCCATGAATGCCAGAATTCATTGTACGATTGCACCGGGATAAGTCTTTTACCCCTTAGCGATCCACCGATGCATAGCCCGTCCATATTCCAGCTCGAATGCGTATTTTCATCCACCAATAGCTTTTTATTGTCGGAGATCCGGAAGCTGAGCGGTGCATCGTCTATGCGCCGGTCATATGCATGAAAAGAAGCCGAATCATTTTCGATGGTCAGCAGGATCGGCATATTATCCACCGAATCCTGGATGATCCGCTTTTGTAAAAGATCATTCCAATCATAGGCCTTCGAAGAATAATTATTCGCCACACCAACGATCCATGAATTATGCTGCCAGGAAGCATTATCCCTCCTTACCAGGTCGCTGTGCATCGTGCCCTTGTCGTAATCTTCCAGCTTGAAATAACGATCCATGAAAAGGGTGTCCGGCTTCATCACAAGCGAATTTGGGTTTTGCCTGAGCCAGGCGTCCAGGGTCATTTGAGATGACGGAAATTCTTTCAAGGCATATCCCTTTAACGGACCGGTGATCGAGATACCCGTGGCCTGCTGCCACCAGCTCCCTGTTGTGGCATCTTCAAATACTGCATTGAAGTGGTCCATCCCTACCAGGCGGAAAGACTCCTGCTTTCCGTTGACCATCGGGCTGAATACGCGGCCTGTTCTGCATACTGTACAGTAGGTGACCATTACCGGGGTTTCCCCTAAAGTGTCGATTACCTGGTGATGATAACCGATCAATTGGATGGGATAAGCTTTTGCCTGGCCGTCGATGACCAGCCCGATCACCAATTTTGACCTATCCATATCAGTGTCGCTTGCGTTGGTAAAATTTTTATTCACCGGCTGGTAAAAGATCTTATCCGCCGGCAATCGAAAATTGAACGCAAAAAATACGAATGCATAAGCTACCAGGATCAATGGTAAGGCAATCTTTTCCCATACCCTTCCTTTTTTAAACACGGCAATCAGTGCAAAAATAGCGAGAAACAACACGAGCCCCCTGATCCATACCACCCACCGATCCAGCCAGTATGCATAAGACACCGTATCGCCGACCTGGCTACCCGGGAAAGGCATTAAAAAATAGATGTGCAATATTTCCGCCGAAAACAGAAGAAGGAGTGCTATAATAAAGAGTAAGCGCTTGGCAGCAATTCGTTTCACAGTCGTTTGGTCTATTATAGAAGGTAATTTACGGAAAATTGGTGAAACGATACAAAATCCCTAATTTGTAACTGTTTGAGGAAACTAGCTGCCATATTGCTTTGGGGAATACTCCTTTTCAACTGGATAGGATATCGGTTATTGAATAGTATTATGGAAGATAATGCTACCCGCCGCCTCGAGATGCAGCTTGACCAACAACAATACGATGAGAGTCAGTTAATCACGTTAAAAGTTCCCGTCACTCATCTCTCCTACTTCAATGCATCTTCCACATACGAACGGGTCAGCGGTGAAATAGAGGTTAATGGCACCCCCTACCGGTACGTAAAGCGTCGCATCTTCAATGATTCCCTGGAAGTCATGTGTATCCCCCACGCAAAAGCCTTGCAACTTCGACAGATGGGCAACAGTTATTTCAGATTTGTCAATGACATCGGCCAGAGCTCCAAACATGACACCCATCCGCAGACTTCCAAGTCCTTTTCAAATGATCCTTTTACCTGCATACGGACCATTCAAATAGAAGCTCCAGAACAATCCGTACCCTCACATGCTTTTCACTTTTTGGTATACTTTCCCTCGGTGATCCTCCCCACAGACGAACAACCGCCTGCCTTTACCGCTGCCTGATCAGCCTGCTCTCAACGATTCCTTTTATTACAACGCTTATTGTATGTCATACATACCACTGGAACAGCATTTGCCTGGTATTACCGGGCTGCTGGAATATCGCAAGGACAGCGGTGCGCCTATTCGTGAGCTGACACAGATCCTGCTTCGGGGAGAATCCACCCTCACGGCGGGCGAACGCGAGCTTATCGCCACTGTCGTCTCCTCTCGCAATGAATGCCGATTCTGCACCGCCGCACATACCGCGGCCGCTAACATCCTGCTCGAAAATACCGACACGGTTGAAGCCGTAAAACAAGACATCGACACTGCCCCTGTAAGCGATAAACTAAAGACATTGCTTCACATCGCAGCCCTTGTGCAGATCAGCGGCAAGGCCGTGACAGCAGAAGCCATCACAGCCGCAAAACAGGCGGGCGCTACAGATCGCGAGATACACGACACTGTCCTGATCGCGGCACTCTTCTGTCTGTACAACCGCTATGTCGACGGCCTGGCTACGATGACGCCAACCGACCCTGCATTTTATGAAGGCCTGGGCCAGCGGCTTAAACAACATGGCTACAACCGTCTTCCCCAGGGCTACGATCATTTAAAAACAAAAGACAATACACTAAAATCCATATGAGCTCTGCATCAACTTCCGCCATCCTCGGACCCGGTACGGGTCGGATGGGGGCAAAAAGGGACAACCTCACTGTCCTGTTCACCATTTGTTTTATCAGCAGCACATTTGGCGGTGTCGTCAGCACACTCATGTCGGTTTATCTGCCCGTGGCGGTCAAAGACCTTATGGGTACGGTAAGCGATGCGGAGCTGAACAACGTACGCGCCACGATCAATTCAGTGTTCATCTTCGGCTGGATGTTCGGCGGCGTCATTTGGGGCCTCATCTGTGACCGGATCGGCAGGGGCCGCACCGTAATGCTTTCCACGCTTTGTTATGGCCTCTTTACCATGCTCACGGCCTCCGCATCTTCATGGTGGCTGGTAGCAGGTTGCAGGTTCGTGGCTGGATTTGGTGTCGGCGGCGTGCTGGTGACGACCACCATGTTGGTATCCGAATCCTGGACCGGTAAGAGCCGTGCCGTTGCCTTAGGCATCTTGTCAATCTCCATTCCCATTGGTATTTTTTCCGCAGGTCTCATCCATAACCTGTTGCCGCAGTGGCGGCTTGCTTTTCTCACGGGTGCGATCCCTCTTTTAGCAGGTGGGGCTGCATTCTTTGCCTTTCGGGGGAGTGAACCATCACAACCCCACGGGCTACAACAGGAAACCAGTTTTCTTTCAGGAGCCTACCGCCGGAATTTGTTCACCGGCTCGGTGATCTTTGGCGCCATGCTCATCGGTATGTGGGTCATCTTCGAATGGTTGCCCAGCTGGGTTCAAAGCTTGCCGGCTTCCACCGATGACCAGCGCGGGATCAGTATGATGTTCATGGGAGCTGGCGGGCTAGCCGGAGGTTTCGTATCGGGCTGGGTGGTCCACTCGATTGGCTTGCGCCGGACCATGTTGCTGTGTTTCGCCATCTGTTTCGGCATGGCCTTCCTGCTGTTCAAAGTGAATCATGCTTTTGGCGCCGCCGCCTATATCGAGCTGCCGGTGATGGCTGTATTTTTCGGTATCAGCCAGGGCGCTTTGTCCGTATATATCCCCGAACTGTTCCCCACAGCTGTGGGCGCCGCCGCCACCGGTTTTTGCTTTAATGTGGGGCGGCTTTTCACGGCCACCGCGGTATTCTTTGCCGGGGCGCTGGTGACGACGCTCGGCGGTTATGGTAACGCCCTTTTTATTTTTTCATTTATTTTTTTGATCGGATTTCTGGCGACCTGGTTCGCCGGTAAAAAATAATTTTTATGGCCTATATCAATGTACCGGAAGGGGTGCCCGGCATTCGCAGCCTGGTCCTTTTCCGACCCGAGACCGGCAAACCGCTATATCAGCTGGCGCAGGTCTTGTTGCGGGAAGATTCACCTCTCACCCCGGCAGAAAGAGAGCTCATCGCCGCGCATGTCTCTTCCCGCAATAATTGCCGCTTTTGTATGGAGAGTCACGCCGCAGCGGCCCGTTGTTTATACGGCACGGACAAGCAAATTGTCGACGATGTTCTCAACGCCCCCTCTCGTGCTGACCTGTCGCCCAAAATGAGGGCCTTGCTGCATATTGCCGGCAAGGTGCAGCTATCGGGCAAACAGGTGACTCCGGAAGATATCGCCGCGGCCCGCGAGCAAGGCGCCTCAGACCGCGAGATACACGACACCGTGCTTATTGCCGCGGCCTTTTGCATGTTCAACCGGTATGTGGATGGTCTCGCCAGCTGGACGCCTACGGACCCGGCAGTATACGAGGAAATGGGCCTGCGTATGGCCAAAGGCTACGTATTACCAAAACAAACTACTTAAAACCCCAACATGGCACACATCGATCTTGGAAATGACCTGCCGGGTATCCGCGGCCCCATGGCATACCGCCCGGAAACAGCGCGACCATTGAACGCACTGGCAGAAATACTTTTGCGTGATGACAATAATACCCTGTCGCGCGGCGAACGGGAGCTCATCGGCACATATGTATCATCGTTGAACGACTGTTTCTTTTGTCAGAATGTACACGGCGGTCTGGCCCAGCACTACCTGGGCTGCGACATGCCCTTTATCGACGCGGTGAAACGCGACCCTGTTTCGACCCCCATCTCCGATAAGCTAAAGACCCTGTTGAGCATCGCGGCCAGCGTACAAAAAGGTGGAAAGAACGTCCGGCCGGAGCAGATAGAGGCAGCGCGTCAACAAGGCGCGACGGATCGGGAAATACACGATACTGTGCTCATCGCAGCAGCCTTTTGTATGTACAACCGGTATGTGGACGGTCTGGCAACCTGGGCGCCGCAAGACCGGCAATTCTATGTCGACCGGGCGCCAATACGCGCAGCTGAAGGATATGCCGACTTTGATCTTTATAAATAACCCAATCATTCTATTATGCCACACATCAATTTGGATAATGATCTACCGGGGATCCGGGGACTCTTGTCATTCCGGCCCGAAACAGCAGGCCCCATGGGTCAACTGGCTAATATTCTACTGAGGGATGACGAAGGCATCAGTCGTGCCGAACGCGAGCTCATCGCTACCCATGTCAGCTACCTCAACGATTGCTTTTATTGCCATACCAGTCATGGCGCTACTGCCTGTCAATATCTCAACGGAGATAAAGCACTGGTCGACCAGGTGCGAAAGGATTATCGCAATGCACCTATTTCCGAAAAGCTTAAATCGCTCATCACCATTGCCGCCAGTGTACAGAAAAGTGGAAAAGCAGTTACGCCCGGGCAGATCGATGATGCGCGTCGCCATGGCGCGAGCGACCGGGAGATACACGACACCGTGCTCATCGCTGCCGCTTTCTGCATGTTCAACCGCTATGTCGACGGCCTCGCCGCCAAGACTCCTATGGATCTCGCCAGCTATGATGCAAGAGGCAGGCAGATAGCAGAAAAAGGATATGGCAACCATATATTTTCCACACCACAACCTGTAAGTATATAAACCACTAACCAACATGAAATATCTATTACTGCTTTTGGCGGGGCTAGCCATCATGGCCATCCTGCCGGGGAAGGTTTTTTCCCAAAACGTCACCGCCGCCGGTACTATCGCCGATGGTGCAGGTCATCCGATACCCGGAGCCTCCATTCTTATCCAGTCCAACAAACGCGGGGCAAGCGCCGACGTTGACGGTAAATTCAAGCTCGAAATACCCGCAGGGTCAGGGATAATCATCAGCGCGGCCGGCTATAAGACAATAACTGTCGACGCCTCCCATCTTAAAGGCGATCTGGCCATCCAGTTACAAGAAGATATCACCCATCTCGACGAAGTCGTCGTCACCGGTCTTGCTACAACCATTAAGCGCCGCAACCTCGCCAATGCCGTTTCCACCATCTCTTCCAAAGAGCTGAACGGTGTTGCACCTGCCCAGACATTTGACGCCGCCCTGGAAGGGAAGGTCACGGGCGCTTATATCAATGCCAATACGGGAGCGCCGGGCGGCGGTGTCTCTGTCAAACTCCGCGGTGTGACCTCTGTATATGGTAATACGCAACCCCTGTATGTCATCGACGGGGTTTTTGTCGACAACAGCTTCACTTCGGCGGGTCTAAATGTCGTCACCGGCGCCCTCGCCGGCGGAGCCCCGACTTCCAACCAGGATAATCCCTCCAGCAGGATCGCAGACCTGCGGGCGGAAGATATCGAGAACATAGAAATTCTGAAAGGCGCGTCCGCCGCAGCGGTATATGGATCACGAGCGGCTGCGGGCGTCATTGTGATCACGACCAAAAAAGGCAGGGAAGGCAGGACAAAGGTCAGCGTAGCCCAGGACCTTGGATTTATAAAGGTACGCAAACTACTCGGCGTCAGGCAGTTCACCGCGCAAAGAGCTGCCAGCCTCAGCAGGGACAGCGCTACCAGCGTCCTGCTCGCTCAACAGTTTACGACCGCCCAGGCCAACCATCAGATCTATGACTATGAAAAAGAGCTGTACGGCAATACGGGTTTTGCCCGCAATACTGTCCTTAGCGTCAGCGGCGGAACCACAAGAACAGGAGTGTATTTCTCCGCCGCGCAGAAGGACGAAGGAGGCATTGTAAAGAACACCGGATACCGCAATAGCAGCCTCCGGCTCAATGTCGATCACAAACTGACGGACAACATCAAGCTCGGGCTGAGCACTGCCTATATCAACTCATCTTCAGACCGGGGTCTCTCAGGAAATGACAACACGGGCGTCTCCCCGGGCATCGCGCTTTCCTCTACCCCTTCCTTTGCCCAATTACATCCGGATGCCAACGGCAATTATCCCAATAACCCATTTGGCGCTTCCAACCCTCTGCAGACGGTCGCTCTCATGAAAAACAACGAATCGGTAAACCGTTTTATAACAGGTGTCAACCTGGATGCACTTTTGCAGCGCAGCAGTCATAGCAGTACCCGGCTGGTAGGAGTGGGAGGCTTTGATTTCTATTCCCTCCAGACGAATGTCCTGTTTCCCGCGGCCCTTCAGTTCCAGTCCATCAACAAGGGAACCTCGCTCGTAGGCAATACCAATAATCTCAACACCAATTTCATCCTGTCGCTGGTCAATACCTGGACCGCTTCCGACCGGCTGTCTCTGACCACTTCCGCCGGCCTGACACAGGAAACAGGCGATTACAACAATCTCCTCAACATCGCCACACAACTAATCTCCGGCCAAAGCAATGTCGATCAGGCGGGCGCTCTGAACGCCACCCAACTGCGGACCAAATACCAGAACAGCGGCCTATTTATCCAGGAAGAGGCAAACATCAACGATGCGCTTACCCTTACCGGAGGCATCCGCTTCGACAGATCATCCAACAATGGTGATGTCGGCAAATACTATATTTATCCCAAGGGTGGTATCTCCTGGAACCTGACGAAATCCGGGTTGATTCCGGATGGGCTCTTTTCCAACATCAAGCTGCGGGCCGCCTATGGGCAGGCGAACAATGTCCCGGCGTACGGCAGCAAGTTCACCGCTTTCGGCATCTCGAATATCGCCGGCAATCCCGGTGTGATCGTAAATATCCAGGAAGGACAGGCTGGTATAAAGCCGGAAAGACAGCAGGAGTTCGAGACGGGCATCGACATCAGCCTGTTAAAAGACCGCCTCGGACTTGTATTTACATGGTATAACAAGGTGGTTAACGACTTCCTTATGCAAAGCAGTCTGCCCGCCTCTTCCGGTTTTACCAATGCCTGGGTCAACGCGGGCGACCTGCGCAACAGGGGGATAGAGCTTGGGCTGAATGCACGTCCGGTCCAGACCCGAAAGGTCGTATGGAATACCAGCGTCAATTTCTGGCTCAACCGCTCACAGGTGACCAAACTTACCATACCAAGCGTTCCCCAGGGATCATTTGGTTATGTGCTGGGGTCCTTTCAGATACAACAGGGTAAGTCGGCCACCCAGATACTGGGCCTCGACGGCAAAGGCGGCATCAGTAAACTCGGAGACGCAGAGCCAGACTTCCAGATGAACACCTATAACGAGATCACTTTCGCCGATCACCTCAGTCTGCGCTTCCTGCTGCATTGGAAGAAAGGCGGCCAGAACGTAAATCTCACTACGCTGGAAAATGACTTTGGCGGCACCAGCGTGGACTATGACAGGGTCACCAACAAATTGGGAGTTCCTGACGGCGTCTATCGTATCATGCAGGTTGGGACGGACGCACATGAATTCGTAGAGACATCCAGCTATCTTCGCCTGCGGGAGATCGGATTGTACTACACACTTCCACATCTCCCCACCAGCTACATCAAAGGCGTTCGGATCGGCGTTTCACTCAACAACTATCTCACTATTACAAAATACAAATCCTACGATCCGGAAGTATCCAATTTCGGCACCGGCTTTTCCACAGGCGTCGACGTTGACCCCTACCCCGCGTCAAAACGCGCCGATTTTCACCTGGCCATTGAATTCTAACCATCATCAATAAAAATATGAGAAATAATATTATCCTGCCGCTGATCTGCCTGTCACTATTCATCGGTGCTTGTAAGAAAGATTTCGGCAACCTCAACAATGCCACCGTGCAAGACTTTATCGCTAACGCTACGGCAGGCGAACTGAACAACCTCGTCAGCGGCACCGAATCGGGTCTGCGCACTAACCTGGCGCTTTATCTCGACGACTGCGGTACCATCGGAAGGGAGCTGTATCATTTCTCCCCCTCCGAACCACGATACGTCACCGATCTTCTCGGCGCCAACGGAGCGGCCCTGAGCAATAGCAATTTTTACATTGTCAACCCCTGGGCCTCCCGGTACCAGGTAGTCAAGAACTGCAATGTGCTCATCGAGTCTGCCACCCATTCGAAAACGATAACGGCAGCCCAGCGTGCGGGCTATATTGGTTTTGCCCAGACCATTAAAGCTTACCAGCTCCTGCTTTGCCTGAACCTTACAGATACCAACGGCATTCGCGTGAACGTGGGCGATCCCGCGAATCTCGGCCCGTTTGTCAGCTATACCGCTGGGCTGGCAGCCATTTCCTCATTGCTTGATTCCGGACAAACCCAACTGACCAACGCCTCGGTAGCTTTTACACTGGCAGGGTTTGGAAATTACAGCGACGCACCGGGACTCGTAAAATTCAATCGGGCTCTCGCAGCACGTGTCGATGTGTACCGTTCCAACTGGTCACAGGCGCTCGCCGACCTGAATGGCTCCTTTCTCCATCTCAATGGCGCCCTCAGTGACGGCGTTTTTCATGTCTTCGGCACAGGTTCCGGTGATAAGTTGAATTCCTTCTTTATCCCACAAAATACAACGGGCGAAGTGCGGGTGGCACATCCTTCCTATGCCGCGGATATCCTTGCAGGTGACGATCGTATCGGGAAAGCCACTCACCGGACGAGCGGAACCGCCTCTCTCAACGGGCTTGCCAGCGACCGCGATGTATGGGTTTACACCTCCAGTACGGCGCCTATTCCCATCATTCGCAATGAAGAGCTGATCCTGATCTACGCCGAAACCAACATCCAGCTATCTCATTTTCCCGATGCAATAAATGCACTCAATGTCATCCGGGCCGCACACAATCTGACACCATACAGCGGTCCTGTGACCCAGGGCGCGCTGACGTCGGAAATGCTCTACCAGCGCCGGTATTCATTGTATTGCGAGGGACACCGCTGGATCGATCTGCGTCGGTACAATCTCTTAAATACGCTACCGATCGACCGGTCCGGAGACCAGGTCTGGTCAGCATTCCCCATTCCAGTATCCGAGACAGCCAACTAACTGGTCAGCCGCTCGATCATCTGGATGATCTTTTTTCTCTCTTTACGCAGGGTGTTGATCTCGTTCTCGAGATAGGCGATCTTTTCATCCTTGCTGCAGATCACCTGCGTGAAATGCTGCCGGGTGTTCTCTATCATTTCCTGATAGCGCTCTTCCTTCTCGCCGGATAGGGCTTCGTACCGGGAAAAGGAAAAATGAATGATCGGATCTTTTTCTGAGAGCAATTCTTCCGGGGGGACGCCGAGGATATCTGCCAGTTTCTGCAGGCGCTCGGTCGTTAGCTTTGTCTGATTGTTCTCGATCCGCGAATACGCGTTTTGACTGATCCCCAGTTTACAAGCGATATGAGCTTGGGAGTAGTTACGAAACTCCCGAAGGATCCTCAACTTTTGTCCATTCATACGGTGATACGGTTTGATTAACTAATCCAACACGTTGAGACATGGACAGATTGGGTCAAAAAAGGGGGGTACAATCAGCAAAGGAAAGATACATACGAAAAAATACGACTGTTGGATTTACTTTATGTGAGAAGAGGCTAAATTATCCGCAACCCGGATGAGCTATCAATCTAAGCAATTGGATATCCAGCAATTGTAGAGGAATTTTACGCTACATCACGATCTTGTGGTGCGGCTTGCAAAACTTCAGTTTATGAAAATGTTAGAACGTTCTTCCCTGGAGCAGATCCAGGGTGGTGGATGTGACAGCGTCAACGTATGTAATGTTGTTGGTGGAGTTGTATCCACTCTCGGCTGTCTGACCTCTCTCTGCGCTTCTCTTACCATCGGCATCTCCGCCAGCACCGGCGGTTGCGGATGTGGTGGTACCAGCCTTGGTATCGGTATCGGTCTGCATCTCTAAACTTCCGTCCCTCTCATGGAAGGATGGTGATTACTCCCCGTGGTCATCATCCTTCTTTCTTTAATCGCTGCTGTATGAATCATTTAACCATCGAAGAACGGCCCACTGTTCCTTCCGGCTCATCTCTTTATACCATCCATGGCGGTTGGCTGATCGTCGCCTGGTCCTTTATTTATATGTTCTCCGCCTGGTGGATCCGGACATCGGTGCTCACCGATGAAGTGTATTTAAACAGTGTGGGGGCCCACGCAGATCAGGCCAGGGTCTATTCCCTCATCGAGCTGCAGCATCGGTTTGGCCCGTTGATCTACTCCATGGTGCCTGTAGGCTTGCTGCTCCGGGCGGCCGCGGTTGCCTTTTGCCTCCTGGCCGGTGCGCTCCTGGGGGGCCATAAATTATCATTCGGCACGGCATTCAAAATATCCCTCTTTGCCGAATCTGCTTTTGTAGCCTACGCCTTGCTAAAGCTCCTTTTGCTGGCCTTTTCCCACCCCATCAGCCGGCTGCAGGATATGCAGGAATTTGCTCCTCTGTCCTTATATAGTTTCCTCCCCCCTGGCGGCGCGCCCCGCTGGCTGATGTACCCGCTTCAAACGCTGAACCTCTTCGAAATAGCCTACTGGTTCCTGCTGGCGGCGGGGCTTCGTTACTTCCTCGGACAGCCGCTGGGAAAGATGCTTGCCCTGGTAATAAGCACCTACGGAATAGCTCTTTTGGGCTGGATCACCAGTGTCGAATTTCTGACGATCAATGCCTCATAACAATTACCATGAAACGCAAATTACCCCGAAACTTCCGATTGCAACAGGACCAGCATGATTGCGGAGTAGCCTGTCTGCGTAATATCCTGGGTTATTATCAGGCAGACCTGTCAGTCGAGAAACTGCGCGAGTGGAGCGGCGCCGGTACTCATGGAACTACGCTGCTGGGTCTGCATCAGGCAGCCAGCCAGGCGGGTCTGACGCCACAAGGCGCACAGGCCGGAAGTGTTGCAGATCTACAAGACGTACAATATCCATGCATCCTGCCTGTTACGATAAATGCTACAATGTTACATTATGTGGTCTATTATCCTGAGGAGAAGGCAGACCGTCTCCTCATCGGAGACCCTGCGATAGGATTGATCAGGATGGAGAAGCAGGAACTGGAGAAGATATGGACTACCCGAACGGTATTACTCCTAGAGCCCGGTGCAAAACTGGCTCGCTGGCAGCGGCAGCGACAAAAAAAATTGAGCTGGTTGGGGCGAATGCTAAAGGAAGATATTCATTTGTTGTATACGGCTGTCATCGTCGGCATCATCTGCGCCTTGCTCAACCTTAGCACGGCGGTTTTTTCACAGCGGCTGGTCGATCATATCCTTCCCGGCGGGCGACGTCAGGAGCTGTATATCGGACTTGTACTAATGGGCCTGCTATTGATCATAAAAAGCCTTTTCTCCCGCGCACGGCAATTTTTATTGATCCGACAGGGCTACGGGTTCAACACAAGACTCACCGGTGACTTTTTCAGGAGCATCCTTTACCTGGATAAATTTTTTTTTGACCGCCGGAAAACGGGCGACCTTATCGCCCGGCTGAACGACACCTTGCGTATACAGCAGGCCATGAGCTATATATTAGGTGAAATGTCCATTCAAGCCCTGGTATTACTGGCCACCCTTTTACTGCTATTCATTTATTCCTGGCACATCGGTATTTTTTGTTTGCTGATGCTGCCTGTCATATATGGTATCGTAAAATATTTTGAAAAGCAGATCATTCTGGAACAGCGGTCTGTCATGATAGCGCATGCCCGGAATGAAAGCAATTATGTAGATAGCATCCGGGGTATCCATACCATTAAGGTGATGAATCGGGAAAGCCTGTTTGCCGGCATCGCCCGGGATATATTTGCCGCCTTCCAGGGTGCGGTATGGCAATTGGGAAGGGTGCGGGTACGGTTTAGCACGGTCCTGGAAATAACAGCTGCCCTTTTTGGATTGACTATCATTGCATGGGGCGCATTGGGCACTTTGAATGGCTCGCTGCACATGGGTCAGATGATTGCTATTCTCCAGCTGTCGGGGTTGCTCATGACGACGGCTGTACAGGTGGCCCTGACCAATCTGCAGGTACAGGAGGCAGTGGTGGCGCTGGACAGGATGTATGAATTTACCATATTGGAACCCGAATATGATCCCGGCGCTGCCGGTAGCGACCCGATTGCCGGTGGTGATCCGATCGAATTCCGGAAACTATCCATGCAGCAAGTGGGGTTCCGGCACCCCGGTAGGAAATTACTGCTGAAAGATATTACCCTCGAGGTGGAGAAAGGAGAGATCATTGCCATCGCAGGCGAGAGCGGTCAGGGGAAAAGTACGCTACTCCAGGTATTGCAGAAATTCTATCCCGGTGAGGGCGGCGCTATTCTGATAAACAACGAGGATCTCAGCTCCATCGATACAATGACATGGAGAAAGCTCATCGGTGTAGTACCACAGGAAGTAGCAGTATTCAGTGGCTCCCTGCTGGCGAATATATGTCTGGACCATTCCCCGGAGCATGCTGATAAGGTGCCGCAGTTCTGCCAAAGATTTGGATTTGACCGATGGTTTGAGACATTCCCGCAAGGATATGCAACGATACTAGGTGAGGGCGGAGTGGCGCTGTCGGGGGGACAGAAGCAGCTATTGGCCCTGGCACGCTGCCTGTATGCAAATCCTCAGCTGATACTATTGGACGAGCCCACTGCCGCCATGGATGCCGCTACCGAGGCGTTCGTGATCGACGTCCTGCTGAAATTCAAAAAAAAGGCGGGTATGCTGATCATCTCCCACAAAGACTCTCTCACCAGAATGGCGGACCGGGTCTATCTGCTGGATAAAGGTGTAACTTCTCTCGTTCGGCAGAGAAATTATGATCCAATTGGATTAATACAATAGAGATGTATAGACACGCTCCACGGTCAGTAACATTACCTACCTTTGTGCCGATGAAAGCCATTTTGATCACACGTACAGGTGGACCCGAAGTTCTCGAGATACAACAATTGCCTGCCCCGGTGCCCGCGCCAAATGAAGTATTGATAAGGGTTACAGCGGCAGGGCTCAATCGTAGCGATATTTATTCCCGCACCTCATCCGCTTACGGCAGTAAGGACAAGCTGGCCATACCCGGCCTGGAAGTTTCCGGATACATCGAAGCCTGCGGCCCCCATGTCACCCGCTGGAAAAAAGGAGACGCCGTCTGCGCCCTGGTGACAGGCGGAGGATACGCGGAATATGTCACCGCCCCCGAAGGCCAGTGTCTTCCTGTTCCCAATGGGATCACCATGGAAGAAGCCGCCGCCCTGCCAGAGACGGTCTTCACCGTCTGGCTGAATGTATTTCAGACGGGGAGATTACAGCCGGGTGAGAGCCTGCTCGTACATGGAGGCAGTAGCGGCATCGGCGTTACCGCCATTCAGATGGCCACAGCCCTGGGCTCCCCTGTATATGCGACGGCCGGCACCAACGATAAATGCCGCTGGTGCGAGACCCTTGGCGCCACCCGTTGTATCAACTACAAGCTAGCCGACTTCGAGGCGGAATTGAAGAATACAGGCATGGACGTGATACTGGATATGACGGGCGGGGACTTCACCGTCAAGAACATACGACTGCTGAAGGAAAATGGCAGAATGATATTCATCAATGCCATGCGTGGCAAGAGTGGGATGATCGACATCGGCGAGATCATGCGCAAACGTCTTACGTTGACAGGCAGCATGCTCAAACCCAGGGACACCGCTTTCAAGTCGGCCCTGGCGGCGGAAGTGGAAAAACATGTCTGGCCCCTGGTGGCAAAAGGTCTCATAAGGCCCTTTATCTATAAAGTGTTCCCGCTAAAAGATGCCGCTGCCGCGCAAGCGCTGATGGAAAGCAACGAGCACGTAGGCAAGATCCTTTTGAAGGTCAACTAAGGCCTACCTCACCGGCGAGGCCTCCACCTTGAACTCCGGCTCGTGCTTCACGGGAAAATTTACGGAACCCGCTATAAAGCAAAACTTGTGCGCATCATGATGCAACTCCCGCGCACGCTCGATCCGCGCAGGGTTCGTAATGGTGATCATGGGGCGCAACGTCACCTCTTTAAAATATCCGCTGCCATCCTCTTTCTCCATCATGATCCCTTCCGCCCGGTCCTGGTAATCGACGACAACAATATCATTGACGGAGCACAGATGCAGATACCAAAGCATATGACAGGATGACAACGACGCCACGAGCAGCTCTTCCGGATTGTACCGGGCAGGATCACCCCGGAAGGAAGGGTCGGAAGACCCGGGCAGGTCGGGTTTGCCGGCAACGGAAAGAATATGGTCCCTGCTAAAGGCCCTGTAATTGGCAGTTCCCTCCCCCTTATTGCCCGTCCAGTTGAGGATGGTAGCGTAATGATGTGTTTTTTCCATGGGATAAAGGTAGCTTTATGGCATGAATAAACTATTATGCCTGTTATTGGCGCTTATTCCCTCCTATCTGTACTCCCAATCCGCCTTCACCGTCGTCCCTCTTGGTGTAAAAGGCGGTCTCGACGAAAGCAATCTCTCCTCCTATATGGTGGCTCCGGCAGGAAGCAACGATTATGTATGCCTGGATGCAGGCACGGTCTATATGGGTATCCAACGGGCGGTAGACGCAGGCATATTCCATCTTCCTGTCAGTATGGTCCTGAGACAGCATATAAAAGGATATCTCATCTCCCACCCTCACCTGGACCATCTGGCAGGACTGATCATCAATTCCCCGGACGATACCGCCAAGACCATCTATGGAATGCCCAATACCTTAAAAGTGCTGGAAGAAAAATATTTCACCTGGGCGGGCTGGGCCAATTTCGGGGACAAAGGCGAGGCGCCTGTGCTAAAAAAATATCACTATGCCGCCCTTGAGGCCGGTAAGGAAATTCCACTGACAGGCACTACCATGACAGTCACCGCCTTCCCGCTCAGCCACGGCGAACCCTATCAAAGCACCGCTTTTTTGATCCGCAACGGAGAGGCATATTTACTGTATCTAGGGGACACAGGCGCCGACACGATAGAACATGCGGGCAGGCTGGCCGCATTGTGGCAGACAGCAGGCCCGCTGATCAAAACAGGCAAATTAAAGGCCATCTTCATAGAGACCTCTTTCCCGAATTCACAACCAGAAAAAACGCTATTTGGACATCTTACCCCGCGCCTGTTGATGGGAGAATTGAACAAGCTGGCCAGTGTGGCGGGGACAAAAGCGTTATATAATTTTCCCATCGTCATCACTCACCGCAAACCCTCGGGTAACCAGGAAGCTGTTATAAAAAAGGAATTAGAAGCGAATAATCCGCCCCACGTGAAGTTGATCTTTCCCCGTCAGGGAAGCCGCCTGGAATTCTAAGTCGCTTATTTGAAGTCCACATACATGTCCTGGAAATTCAGGATCGTCTCCTCGAACTGTGTCATAATATCCTGACCGAGGTTGCCATAGAACTTCTCATTCAGATTGGGAATAGGGTCCTTGTGTACGGACACCTGCTTCAACGTGGCCGTCTCGCTCCCGACCCTAATGGCAAAATTCTCCAGCGTATACACCTCTTTCTCGACAACTCCCCCGGCGCCGCCCAGCTTGATGGTAGAGGCCTTCCCCCGCCGCATGATATCCTCCTTATGCCGGCGGAAATAATTGTCGAATATGTCCGAGGTGGTAGCTCCGGTGTCGAATTTGAAACCCAGCGTGTCCCCACCCACAATAGCGTTTACCACAGGGTCGAGCCCGTCCAGCGCCATATTATGCAGATTGGAATGATGGGGCTCGGCAGGTATGGTTATTGTTCCATTTCGATGGATATGTATCTCCCGCCACTGGGCTATCACGGGATAGCCGATGATAATGGGCAGGGACAGGTCGATAGGAGCAATATACAGCACCTCGTCCGGCATCACCTGGAACACGACATTCTTCATCAGGATATGGTTGATACGAAGACTGTCGGCCACCCCCAGGCTGCATTTGAAACGCTGCCCTGTAATGCCGGAGTTCTCATCATAGGAGACATTCAGCATCCGGATGCCCAGCTTCTTCGCATAGGTTGCCGAAATGCTGGATATATTCGCCCGCGTGTCGAATATGGCGAGAAAGGTGCTATCTCCACTCAGCACAGGTATCTCCATCAAACCTACTTTATTTTTTGTCCAGGGTATGGTCTGATCGCCCGGGATCAGCGCTTCCTGGGGAGCCACTTTGGACAGGGCATTCGTAATAATGGCCGTATTCTTTACATCCGCATAGGTAGCACTGTCCATAGCATGCCGGTAGTCCCCGATGATCCTGTTATCAGCCTCGGCAGCCAGCTTATATTGATAGGTCTTGAAATAATTATCCTCCGCCAGCAATAGCAAACGGGCTACCATAGAATCCGGCATATCATTTTTGTTCCCACCCAGCAGTATATTTATCGTACGTTCCGACGCGGCGTTCAGATTAAAGACGTTGTCAAGGCAGGCAGAGAAATAACGTTCCTTAACATGATCGATGTTTATTTTCCTGTTTTGCTCCATTTTATCCCTCAACCTGAAATATTCTTTTTGATCCAGGAGAGACTGAAACTCCTTTTCCAGCATCGGATTGGAAGGATTATGACAGGAAAGGCAAAAACCTAACAAAAACGCCGGATATAATTTTTTCATAATGTGATTCCAGGGTTAAAATTTGATAAGAACAGGCTAAATTACGGGCAACCCTGGTGTTAAATTAATCGTTTTTTAGCGGAGACCGAACCACCAGGGGACCGAAACTGTTAAAGTTCAAACAACGTGATTATGTCAGAGAGAAAAATAACCTCCACCAACTATCGCAACCAGACCTATCTTGAGGAAAAATGCTCCCTCAACGAGCTGCTCGACCTCGTAAGTAAAAGATGGTTCACTGACGTATTGTTTTGTATCGAGGAGGGCAACAATCGCTTCAAGCTGATAAAGGACGACCTGAAATATATCAGCGACACCATCCTGTCCGATAGACTGAAGCTCCTCGAAAAATACGGATTGATCACAAGGACCGACTACGACGAAATACCACCCAAAGTCGAGTACGCCCTCACCGACAAAGGGACCGAACTCTCGGAACTGCTGGACCTGATGTGCCATTTCAGCGAGACCATCATCCCTATACCCTCAAAAACACTTTCTTCTTATACAGAAAGTACAGCAACGCCCATTTGACGGCCAGGAAGCAGAGCACAAAGGTAAAGGCGTTCCATGGTTCGCCCACCAGTTGATTGAACCACATAAAAAATCCATCCGTGGCATACTTCCAGTTGATAAATCTGCCGGACATATATATAAGGATGGAATTCATACCTATCACCGAAAAGAAGAAGGCCCATTTTCTGTGTCCCAGCACATCGATGATATAGTAGAACAAGGAAAGGAACAACAGGCTAAGACCACCCACTAACAGGACAAAGCTGCTGGTCCAAAGATTCTTGTTGATGGGAAATACGGTATTCCATATAAGGGCTACCCCTAAAGAAATGATCCCGGCAATGGCCATACGCATTGTCTTGGCCGTCGGCGTCAGCGGGCTGTTCCGTAACAACTGCCCGGTCAGTATCCCTAACAAGCCGGTGCCAATGGCAGGAATGGTAGATACCAGCCCTTCGGGGTCGTGAATGCCCCGGTAAAGATGACCGGGTATAATACTCCTATCCAGATAGCTGGCAAAGTTCCCCTCCATGCTAAGATCACCCATCGGATGTCCAGGCGCCGAATTGAACAGCAGCAACAGCCAGTATCCGATAAGCAATCCCCCGAACCAGATCATCTGTCCTCTTTTCTGCGTATACAGGTAAATGATATTCGCAAACATATATGCCAGGCCGATGCGTCCCAGCACGCTGGGGAATCTCACCTCCGACAGCGGATGTATCTTTAATCCATTGTTGTAAATGATCCCCAGTATCACCAGGGTCAGACCTCTGCGGATCACCCGCCACAACAGCTTTTGACGCTGCACCCCTTTCTCCAGGTCCCTGCCCACCGAATAAGGCGTCGCTACGCCCGCAATAAACAGGAACAACGGAAAGATAAGATCGTAGAAGCGAAACCCATTCCAATCAGGATGGTCGAACTGCTGCGACAGGGTTCCCCAAAAAGGGCTGCCCGTGAGTTTGGCCAGCGTATGAAAGATTTCTTCTCCACCGATGATCCAGAACATATCCAGACCACGAAGAGCATCCAAAGAATACAGTCGTTGAGGAGGGGTTGCAATAGTTGTTGGTTGAGCCATAACAAATAAGATATAAAAATTGAATATACAGATTTTGAGCGCATGGGCATGCCTTTTTTAACATACCTTTTACCTAGAGCTCTCGCTGTAGCACAGATACCCACATTTGTAGAAAAAAAAGGCCAGATTATAAAGGGCAGGCCTGATCGCAGGCACTGGCAGGGTTATTGAAAAAGTAGATGTAAGATACCCTGGCCGGTATGCTAACACAGGATCCCCGGCATATCCGGGGATTTTTTTTGGAAAGTTCTTGGAACTTTGAAAATTTATAGTGAGCTTAGTGTATTACTTAACTAGTACACTAAAATACCATTCATGGTCAGCATCCAGGACCTGAGCTTTTCCTACAAACGCAAAACCGTATTTAAAGGATTGGAACTCAATCTACAACCTGGTCACATCTATGGCTTGCTGGGGCGGAATGGCACGGGAAAATCTACCCTGCTGCGAAATATCGCGGGCTTCCTTTTCCCTCAATCCGGCCGGATAGATGCTCTGGGTTTCGAGCCCCGCCGGCGGCAGCCGGCCTTCCTTCAGCAGGTATTTCTTTTGCCCGAAGAGTTCTACCTGCCCCCCATACCCATCACCCGCTGGATAGAGCACACCGCCCGATTCTATCCTCTTTTCAATATAGACCAGTTCTATAAATACACCACGGGATTCGATATCCCCATGCAGGGAGGCATGCAGGAAATGAGCTATGGTCAGCAAAAAAAGCTGCTCATCAGCTTTGCTCTTGCCGTCAATTCCCCTCTCCTGCTGATGGACGAGCCTACCAATGGCCTGGATATTCTTAGCAAAAGCCAGTTCCGCAAGATCATGGCTGGCGCCGTGGACGAGAAGAAATGTATCCTCATCAGCACCCACCAGGTCAAGGACCTTGAAAACCTCATCGATCGCATCCTCGTCATCGAGGAAGGCAGGATACTCTTCGACCAGGGTATAGATTCTATTGCACAACGGCTGAGCTTCACGCTGTCCTTCGATCCCGAAGAAACTGCCAGGGCCTTTTACAGCGAGAGTTCCTTAAAAGGCAATGCGCTTGTCCTACCCAATACAGAAGGAGAAGACAGCAGGCCGGACCTGGAGATGCTCTACAAAGCCATCATTCTGGAAGGAGAAAAAATAAGTAAGCATTTTAAATCATAGACCATAGACATGAACCAAACCTTTAGCTTCCGCAGATGGCAGATGCTGGTAGGCAGTCACTGGGCGGAACATCGTAAACGCTATTTGCTGGCCCTGCTGGCCGTGGGAGGACTGCAGGCAGGATGGTACAGCTTCCTGCTGCTGATCGATCATTTCGGGCCGATCAATCTATTTATCCAGTACGCCACCTTTTACTGCGGACTCTTTTTGGTAGGATGCTTTTATGCCAGCACCATCTTTTCCGAGCTGGGCAGCAAGTCGCGTGCTATACAATATTTATCCATACCCGCCAGTCACCTGGAAAAACTATTGTGCGGCGTCCTCTTTGGCGTGGTGCTTTTCTTTATAGCCTTTACCGTTGTCTTCTACATAGTGGACATTCCCATGGTCTCTCTGGCCAACCGCATCATTGCCAATGAGCACCAGCACTGGCCCAATACGTTCTTACCCATCGGCAGCGTTGGTGTGCTCAATCTCTGGAATAACGAGTGGGCGCCTATAGTGGATCGAAAATATCATCTCTTCCTGTTCGGCTACTTCGCCATCCAGTCCATCTTCCTGTTGGGGTCCGTCTATTTCGAACGTTGGAGCTTTATCAAGACGGTGGTAGCATTTCTGCTTTTCTGGGGGGTATTTATTTTATATGCCAACAAAGGGATTGAACAGCATCTCCCCGAGGGATGGCACTCCTACGACCTCACCCGCTGGATCCATAACGGGGACAATATGGTATCCGCCAGCCTGGTCACCTTGCCGTCCACCATGGAAAGGATACTGATCTTTCTAATGCAATACAGCCTGCCTCCCCTATTCTGGATCATCACGTATTTCCGTCTGAAAGAAAAAGAAGTGTAAGTCATCATGCAATTCAGAGAATCACAAAGCATATACCTCCAGATCGCGGACTATGTCTGCGAAAAGATCCTGTTGAAGGAATGGACAGAGGGGGAACGCATCCCTTCGGTGAGGGAGCTGGCTGTTCAGTTGGAGGTCAACCCTAACACGGTCATGCGTACTTACGAATTCCTACAGCAGCAGGAGATCATATACAACCAGCGGGGCATCGGCTTCTTCACATCTGCCAATGCTATCAGGCAGGCAGCGAACTACCGGAAACAGGTATTCATCGAAAAAGAGCTACCTCAAGTCTTCCGCAGCCTCTATTTATTAGGTATGAATCCGGATGAGCTGCAGCCCGGATACGAACAATATAGAAAACAGTTTTTTTCATAGCAATAGCGCCAGATACGGTGCACAATCTTGATATATGAAGACCAGCGATAAATTATTACTGACCCTTGTCTTTCTCCTGCTGGCGACCTTTGGCGCCATCCATCTTACGCTCTACGGCCGGATGAAAGCAGGGCATATCAAAAATATATACTCCCATGACGGATGGGTGCGCTCTTATGAAGGCAGGGCCCCCTCGAAGATCACGCTGCAGGGCAATATCAATGTCACGCTGATACCATCCGACAGCTTTAACATAGAAGTGCAGGAGGAAGCCGCCGGCAAGGTCAGATGCCGGATGTCGGGAGATTCGATGGTAGTAAGCAGTGAAGACACGCTGCCCCTCAATCCGCATACCTTCTATCAAAATTACAGCGATCGTCCCTGGGTGTCGATCAACATGCCTTACAGCATCAGTCTTGTCCGTACAGAAGGACAGCTGGCGCTGTTCCGGGGCAGCCCAAGACCAGGACGCCAACGCTTCGATATCCAGGCTGTCAACAGCCAGATCTGGCTGGGCGAGACCTATGGCATGGAGGGCGGCTCCTATCCTACTTACTATTACGATTCCATATACGTGCAGGAGGTGAACAGCAGCCTGATCATACATCAGAATGCGGAGATCGCGCAGCTTTCCGTCCATCTCGACGATCAGTCGGAATTCAACGATTTTAAAGGGACGCTAGGCTCTCTCCGTCTCCAATATGCGCCGCAGTCGAAGATCAATATCAAAGGTTCCACCCTTGACAAGCTAAAGAAATAGCCATGTAAGTCTCATCATCCATAAAAAATTTATTATGCAACTAGTCATTCGGGGTCTCTCCAAGACCTACAAGGGCGGCGTACGCGCTCTAAAAGACGTCAACCTGACACTCTCCAACGGCATGTTCGGTCTCCTGGGCCCCAACGGCGCCGGTAAATCCTCCCTCATGCGCACCATCGCCACCCTGCAGGAGGCGGATGAAGGCACGATCTTCCTCGATGGTCTGGACGTCCTTCACAACAAGACGGAGGTCCGAAAATTATTGGGCTATCTCCCGCAGGAATTTGGCGTATACCCACGCATCTCCGCCGAGCAGATGCTGGACCATGTGGCCCGCCTGAAAGGCGTACAACAGGCAGGCGAAAGAAAAGAGCTGGTGGGCGAGCTCCTCAATAATGTCAACCTATACAAGGACAGAAAGAAGAAATTAGGCACCTTCTCCGGCGGTATGAAACAACGCTGGGGCATCGCGCAGGCCCTCATCGGCCAGCCAAAGCTGATCATCGTGGACGAACCCACAGCCGGCCTGGACCCCGCCGAACGCAATCGGTTCTACAACCTGCTTAGCCACCTGGGTGAAAATACCATCGTCATCCTCTCCACCCACATCGTCGAGGACGTCAGCACACTCTGCTCCCGATTTGCCATCATCTGCCAGGGGGAAGTATTGTACAGTGGTCAGCCGGAACAGGCCATGGAAGAAATGAGAGGACGCATATATAGTAAGATGATCCCAAAAGAGGATATTATCCGATACCAATCCAGTTACCCCATCCTCTCCACCCAGCTAAAAGCAGGCGAGCTCTATATCCGCGTATTGTCTGATAGCGATCCTTCGGATCATTTCAGCCCCGCCGAACCCAACCTGGAGGACATCTACTTCAGTCATATCTCCCAAAAAATGGATGTAAATACTTTATAACCTCCGCCACGATGGATGCAAACACCTTATAAATCTTTCCCATGTTCCTGCAAATATTCCTCTTCGAAATAAAATACCGGCTTCGCCGACCCGCCTTTTATCTATTCTTTTTCTTCGGTCTGATCTTCGCCATACTGAACTTCGCCAATGGCGCGGTACCTACTATCGAGAAAGAGTTTGTCAATGCCCCGGCCGTACTGGCCATCTTTTCCTCCGCCGCCAGCATCTTCCTCCTGCTGGTGAGCTCGTCCATCATGGGTGTACCCCTTTATCGCGACATCGAACACAACACAAAGGAATACTATCTCTCCTACCCCATCACTAAGGCAGGCTATTTCTGGGGCAGATGGCTGGGTTCTTTTCTCTTTGTCGTGCTGATCAGCATCGGCGTGCTCCTGGGCGCCTGGCTGGGCACCCACATAGGGCCTGCATTCGGTCTGAGTTCAGCCGATAGCTATGAGCCCAATCATTTCTATTATTATCTCTATCCTTTCCTTACTCTGGTATTGCCCAATATATTCTTTACCTCCGCCCTCTTCTTCGGGCTGGTGGCGGTTTTCAAGAACGTAAAGGTCATCTACAGCAGCGGACTGTTCCTGTTTTTAGGTTATATTATCGCCAACTTCTTTCTCAGCAACATCAATAACCCAAAGGTGATCTATCTCACCGACCCGTTCCTGATGAACGGCCTTCGGGCCGCCACTGCCGGTGCATCGGCCCAGCAATTGAACACCTCCGTCATACATATGGAAGGGCTGATGCTCACCAACAGGATCATATGGGTGTCCGTCGGCGCCGTCATACTGCTCCTGACCTACCTTCGATTCAGCTTCGAACGATTTTTCTCCGGCAACCACGGACGACGTATCATCGCCCCTGACAACCCACCTCCCCGTACAAGCCTTCAATCCAAATTCCGTAAGGTCCATATCGATCTGGGAGGCCCATACTATCGCAAGACATGGCTCAGCCTCACCCGTATCGAGCTGCTCAATATCATCCGGGACAATTATTTCTGGATCATCCTTTCCGGCGGCCTGATCTTCCTTTCTTTCGTATTCTATCACGGTCCCGGAGGCTACAAGGTCTGGGATTATCCCCGCACGGTCTTCTTCATGGACGTATTCGATAAGGTCTTTAGCAATTTTGTCTTTTTTATCATCATCTTTTATACAGGCGAGGCCGTGCACCGGGAAAGAGTAACCCGCTACGCTTATATCAACGACGCCCTGCCACCGCCCACCTGGGTCCTGAACCTCTCCAAACTTACCAGCCTCTGCTGTCTGGCTACCTTCCTGGCCATCGTTCCAGTACTACTGGGCTGTGGCGTACAGATAGTAAAAGGTTTTTATCAATTCAACTTCCCGCTATATGGCACCGCCTTCCTCAGTTCCCTCCTGCCACAGATGCTGGGAATGGTCTTCTTCTCCTATACCGTACACCTGTTGGTGAACAACAAATTTGCCGCCCATGCCGTCGGGATCACGATATGGGTAGTGCTGATACTACTGTCGGAGTTTCATTATTTCGAATACAACCTTCTTCTTTTTGGACATACACCCGTGGCTTTATTCACCGACATGGACGGCATCGGTCATATGCTAAGACCTGTGCTCTGGTTCCAGGGTTACTGGCTGATCGCCGGCGCGCTTATGGTCGTCCTGGGTTCGACTCTCTACACAAGAGGTCTTAGCTCCTCCCTGAAAGAAAAAAGACAGCTGGCCCTAGAACGGTTCCATGGCTCTTCCCGCTGGGGCGCCCTCCTGCTTTTTATCGTGCTGCTCGCCACAGGTGGCTATATTTATTACAATGTCAGCTACCTCAATGAATACCTCACGGAGTCCGAAAAAGATAAACGGTCTGCCATCGAAGAACAACAGCTCAAGCAATATGCCGACTTCCGAAAACCATGGATCATCCGAATACGACAGACGGCCGACCTCTTCCCCTCCGAACAAAGAGCTGTTTCACATACATGGCTCACCATCGCCAACAAAAATAACCGCTCCATCGACACCCTCCTGCTCGACGGCGATAACCTCACGTCGTACGACGTGCTCTACAACGATCAGCACCTTTCCTATACCAACCCTCTCTCCCTTCCGCGGGGGAAATTCAATCTCTTCCGGTCCAACCCCGAACCCTCCGACTACAGACTTTATGTACTGTCAACATCTCTCAAACCCGGTGATACGGCGCAGGTTGAGATCACCAGCGAAAAATCCAACGAAGGGTTCCGGAATAATCTCTACGCGCTGGGGATGCTGCGCAATGGCTTTGTGTTCAATGGAGGCCTGCCTGGTCTTGGCTACGACGACGATGAAGAGATAGGCAACAACGACACCCGTAAAAAATACGGTCTGCCGGAAAAACATGAAAAGGACATCTCCCACGACGACTCCACAGCCAGAGGCACCATGCAGTCGCAGGTAAATGCAGACCTCATCGATCTGGACATCACCGTTAGTACCAACGCGGATCAATGGGTAGTGGCTCCGGGCCACCTGGAAAAAGAGTGGATTGCCGGGGGCCGTCATTACTTTCATTACATACAGGACCACCCCATCTATCCACCTTATGCTATGGCTTCTGCCCGCTACGCCGTCAGCCGGGATACGGTGGCCTTGCAGGACGGCCGCCGGATAGGGTTGGAAGTACTTTATGATCCAAAGAATGGCGCTAACGTTGACCGCTTCATGACGGCTCTCCGGGACGGTATACGCTCCTGCTCCCAACGCTATGGTCCCTATCCCTTCCGCCAGATGAGGGTGGCAGAAGTTTCTTTCTTCGGCCCTGCGATGCTCAGCTTTTCCCAGACAATATTGAATACGGAAAGAGTAGGATGGAATACCGATATGCGCGAACCAGGTCTGCCGGATCATATCTACTATGTCACCACCGCCGCGGTGGCCGAACAATGGTGGGGACAGATAGTAGCACCCAATCATACGGTGGGATCACGGATCATCTCCGAAGGCCTGCCGAAATACATAGCCCTGATGCTGACAAAACATAAGTATGGTGACAAGGGCCTGGACATACAGCTGGAAAGATGGAGAAATGACTATAGCTGGGGCCGGAGGAGCTGGGTGCCGGAACAGGACTTGCTGCATGCCAACCAGTGGTTCCAGTACAGCGCCAAACCCGCCCTCGTACTTTATGGACTACAGGGTCTCTTGGGCGAAGACAGTCTGGATGCCGCCCTCCGGAGCTTTAAAGAGGAATTCGCATTCCGCAACGGGGGCTTCTATGCTGGCACGGAAGATCTGTATCATGCCCTTGACACCCACGTGCCGGACTCTCTTCATTATTTTCTGGAAGACAGCTGGAAAAAGGTATGTCTCTATGACAACAGGATACTGACAGCCTCCGCAATCCCCCTCGGCGGGGATCAGTACAAGGTCACGGTCAAGCTGGACATCCGTAAGATCTATTTTGACAGCATGGGCAAAGAACAGCCCGCCACCGGTATGAACGATTACATCGATATAGGAGTCAACGGACAAGGCGCAGCGCCTCTTTACCTCCACCGGTATAAGTTCCCTGCCGGAGCCCAGACCCTGGAAATCGTGGTAAAAGGGAAGCCCGCGTCCATCCAGATCGACCCGCACGGGTACCTCCTTAGCCGGGCCCCCTCCTCCCCGTACGCACTGTAAGGCGTACGGGGACAACCCCAAGTACGAAATTTCGTATTTTTTCCTTTGGGCTTACGACCTATCGAAGAAAAAAACTTGGTAGTTTCTCAAACAGTCGTATCTTTGCTAACGCTGTTAGGTTAAATATCAGCACTAGACAATGGGAATCGTAGATCGTAAACAAAGGCAAAAAGAAGAGGTAAGGTCCAGTATCCTGGACACTGCCTGGGACCTGGTGGTCACCGAAGGGTGGCACTCCTTTTCTATCCGCAAGATTGCCGATGCCATCGAATACAGCGTCCCCGTTATCTACAGTCATTTTGAAAATAAGGATGCTATCCTATTGGAATTCAACAGAAAAGGCTTTCGCCTCCTCGCTGAGGCGCTGGCAGCCGCCAAAGCTGATCAGACAGATCCGGCCGACCAGATCAGGGCCATGGGACGGGCATACTGGAATTTTGCCTTCGCCAACAAGGAATACTACCAGCTGATGTTCGGCCTGGGTATTCCCACCTGTGAGACAGCCGTTAAGATCCCGGCCATGGGGGAATTCAACCGGGTCATCATCGAAAGCATCGTCGCTATGGTGCCTCAAGGCCAAAAGCCGGCCTTCGACCCCTTCCTGAAATACCAATCCTTCTGGTCCATGCTTCACGGGCTCGTGTCCATCAACATGTCCTCGCTGAATATACAGGGGCAAGGGGGGAACCTGGAGGGGCAGGGCGAAGCTCATGGCCATCATGAAGGATTGCCTCTCAAAGTGTTGGAAGACGTACTCTGTAGTTTTATTAGAGGTATACAGGCCACCGAACACCCTGCCGCCGACAATAGCTAAATTTTTTTAACCAACGGTTAACACCGTTATAAATAATAGTTCTGATAGAATTAATAATATGATTAAACAACTAAAATCACCATATATGAGCTTTTTAGAATCTTTGAACTGGCGCTATGCCACGAAGCGTATGAACGGAAAAAAAGTTCCGCAAAATAAAGTAGACATTGTCCTCGAAGCCGCCCGCCTGGCCCCAACTTCCAGCGGACTGCAGCCCTTTACCATCCTTTCCATCACGGATCCGGCACTGCTGGAAAAGATCAAACCCATCGCCAACAACCAGGCGCAGATCACGGAGGCATCTCACCTGCTGGTTTTCGCGGCCTGGGATAGCATCACCCCCGAAAGGATAGACGAAGTATTCGACCAGGTGATAAAAGAACGTAACCTTCCCGCCGACGGGCTCGATAACTATCGCAACTTCCTGAAAAGCAGGTTCGGATCGATGTCAACGGAAGAACAATTTCAATCCGCCGCACGGCAATCCTATGTTGCCTTTGGCATCGCCATCGCCGCAGCCGCCACCGAGGAGATTGACGCCACCCCCATGGAAGGTTTTCGTAATGCCGAGCTCGATGAACTTCTTGGTCTGAATGAAAAAGGGCTCCGCAGCGTGACACTCCTTCCATTGGGCTATAGAGATGAAGAAAATGACTGGCTCCTCAAACAAAAGAAGGTACGCCGCTCTCGGGCAGATCTTGTTATTGAACTTAATTGACATATATCAATGTTTAAACACTGGTATCGACCGACATTTGTTCTTTACCACTTAATAATAATCTACTTCACAACATAACCAAAAAACAAAAAAGATGAAATCGACAATCATTACAGCAGCATTTATTACACTTTTTTCGACCGCTGGCTTCTCTCAGACCTGGAACTGGGACAAAGCACACTCCCAGCTCAACTTTGGCATTACCCACATGGGTATCTCCGAGATCGATGGCTCCTTCGGCAGCGTCACCGCTAAGATCACTTCCTCCAAGGACGATCTCACCGACGCAGTAGTTGACCTCAGCGCAGACGTCGCCAGCATCAGCACGGGCAACGATCAGCGTAACAATCACCTGAAAAGCCCCGACTTCTTTGACGCTGCCAAATTCCCTACCCTTACCTTCAAAAGCACCAACTTTAAAAAGACAGGCGCTAAGACCTATGAAGTTACAGGCGACCTCAGCCTGCATGGCGTTACCAAAACAGTGGTGCTGAATGCAACCCTCAACGGTACGACGACCAACCCGATGAATAAAAAGACTGTTGCCGGCTTCAAGGTCACCGGTACGATCAAACGCAGTGATTTCGGTATCGCTACAGGGTTCCCCGCCGGCGCCCTCAGCGATGAAGTGGCCCTGAACGCCAACGCCGAATTTGTAAAGGACTAATTCATTAAATCCCTATCCGTCCTCACAGCAAACGGGCGGATAGGGTAAATTAAATCATCATGAAAAAGTATTTTTATCCCGCCATCGCAGCCCTGATGCTATTAGGTTCTGCATTTACCTTTGTCGCCACCAGCTGGCAGATAGCCGACGGCTATTCCATCGGATTCTCCAGCAACGACGTGGGCGGAGTATTCAAAACATTCAAAGGCGCTATTATTTTCGACGAACAAAATCCCGCCGCCTCCAAATTTGACGTGACCATCGACGCAGCCTCCATCAATACAGGCAACGGCCTCCAAAACAAACACGCCAAGAGCGACGAATGGTTCGATGTTGCCAAATACCCTGTCATCCATTATGCATCCAATAAGATCGTAAAGGCAGGCAGTGGCTACCAGGTCACAGGTGATCTCGAGATACATGGCGTCAAAAAACCCGTCACTATCCCATTCACCTTCCAGAAGTCGGCAAAAGGCGCCGTGTTCACCGGCAACTTTGCGGTCAACCGCAGCGACTTCCACATAGGCAAGCCCGGTGGCGATGTGGCTGAACAAATAAAAATAGATATCTCCGTCCCTGTCACTAAACAATAAACACCCTTTGCCATGTTCAAGAAAGCACTTTTGCTGGGCATCGTTTCCGGGGTCCTCGCCGGGATTGCCGGACTCATCTATGCCCACTTATATTATTCCATCAACGAGGCGGATTTCTCTAAAGTAGCATCCTCGATCCGTATCATCGCATCGAGCCTCGTAGGCGGGGTCCTGGCAGCCATTGGATTCACCATCCTGAATACGTGGCTCAAGCGCAATGGAGAAATAGTGTTCAACCTCTTGTTCTCCATCATCAGCTTCGCCAGCCTGTTGATGCCCATTGCTTATAAGCTGCCTACCTCACTGGAAACTCCCGAACTCTTTCCCGGCATGGTCATCCCCATGCATTTCTTCCCGGCCCTGGCCTGGTTTACACTGAAGCCACTTTTCATACGACAATCCTGAGATACAGTATCGGCCATCCCGCCTCACCAGCGGGATGGCACGAAATTTTATGCAACATTTAGCATAGCATAGTTTCGACATGAATAAGAAAGTATTGATACTGGACGACGATATAGACATACTTCAAATATGCTCCATCGTACTAAAAAAGAAAGGATTCGACGTTTCCACCCTCGATAGCTCCAACCAGATCGTCGACCGGGTCAGGGCCTGCCAGCCGGATGTGATCCTTATGGACAATTGGATACCCGGCCCCGGCGGCGTAGAAGCAACCAAAGAATTAAAAAATACCCAGGACCTCCACAACATCCCGGTCATCTTCTTCAGCGCCAACAACAATGTCACCCAGCTGGCCCAGGAGGCAAATGCGGATTATTTTCTACAAAAACCATTCGATATCACTGAGTTGGAAGCCATCGTCCAGATAGCCCTCGGCCAGGCGGTGCCTCAGGGCTAATCCCTGTTAAAACTCCAGGTCCCAGGTCTTGCGCTACCGTTTAGCACGAATTTTATTCGGCCAACCAAATATTATACCGCATTTAATTCTAAAAATATTAAGTTTGGGGAACAATGTGACCTTTGCTGAATTTTTACCACATTGTCCAACTAAAACTTAATGCTACAATGCCCACTACCGTTATGGCTGCTCCCCTTGCGGCCGTCAAAAGCCGGCGTATCGAATCCATCGACCTCCTGCGCGGCGCCATCATGATCATCATGGCGCTGGACCATGTCCGTGACTATTTCCACGCCTATTCGTACATCTATGATCCCACTGATTTGCAACATACTACGGCCCCCATCTTCCTCACCCGATGGATCACCCACTTCTGTGCTCCGGTCTTCATGCTGCTGGCGGGCGTCTCGGCCTGTCTCTACGGCCTGAAGAATGGCCGCAAAGCCCTCTCCTTCTTCCTCTTTACAAGAGGGCTCTGGCTGGTCATCGTCGAGCTCTTTATCGTCACGCTCGAATGGACCTTTAACCCACACTACCCCGCATTTATCCTGCAGGTGATCTGGGCCTTTGGCATCAGCATGATGATCCTCTCCCTGCTGATCCATCTGCCACGCCCTATTCTCCTGCTCCTGGGGATAGTCCTCATAGCCGGTCACAACGCCTTCGATACAGTGCTTGTAAATGGCAACAATGCCCCGGCCTTCATATGGTCGGTGCTTCATCAGCCCAATTTCGCCGGCTTCCATTTCGGTCCCTTCAACCCCATCGTGGGCTACCCGGTCCTTCCCTGGATAGGCATCATCACTTTAGGCTACTGCCTGGGAAGCCTGTACGCACCGGACGCAGACCCCGCGGTCCGGAAAAGAACGCTTCGCAATCTGGGCATCGGCGCCATCCTCTTCTTTATCATCCTTCGCTGGACGAACGCGTACGGCGACGCTTCTCACTGGTCCGCACAAAAGAATTTTCTCTTTACCCTTTTTTCTTTTGTAAATACGACTAAATACCCGCCCTCTCTTTTATACGCACTCATGACCCTCGGCCCTGCCCTGCTCTTTCTGGCGTATGCGGAGCGCCCGCTGAATAAACTCACCAGTAAGATAACGGTCTTTGGCAGGGTTCCCATGTTCTTCTACCTGCTCCATATCCCGCTGATACATGGAATAGCCATTCTCGCGGCCATGTTATCGAATCACTCCGCAGCGGATATGGTAAACCTCACCACCTGGGTGACGGCCAATGCACAGTTGAGAGGATATGGGTTCTCCCTTTGGGTAGTGTACCTGGTATGGATAGTGGTAACATTGCTCCTGTATCCCCTCTGTCTCCGCTTTAGCGAATACAAACGGGCGCACCAGGCGGAGAAAAAATGGTTGAGCTATTTCTGAAGGCTCAGCTTTGTTTCATCACCCCACTTGAGAACAGAAGGGTCGGAAGGCACGCTGTTCCAAAGACATTCCCGCACGGTCATGGTCATGGCGGAGGTGTCAATGGTTATCAATTGAAAAGATAATTGCGTCTCATCGTGGGCGGAGTACTTGCCCTTCATAGGCGAATCCACCCGGAAACATGGGAGTGAGATATCGTTGTCGGGCCCATGCCACTGGTAGAATTCGTTGTTGTTGTTATGGCCATGAAAATAGGCTTTGACGGCAGGATGCTTTTTCAGCCAGGCGACAAACCCCCGCTGCTCAGCCAGCGCAGGAACTTCGATCCGCGTCCCATCGCTGAATATCTCCGGCAGCAGGTTCTCGAACCTGTCGGCGCTGTCGATATCATGATCTCCATTCGGATTTGTAAAGAACCGCGCCTCCACATCGGGTATCGAATGGGCAAAAAGCAGCACGGGCGTACCGGGCTTCAATGTATCGAGATCCCTGTCCATCCAGGTGCGCTCTGCCGAGTCGGGCCAAAGGTTGAGGAACAGCATATGCACGCCCCCGATGTCCCGTTTATAATGCACCTTGTCCCGGCTGTAATCATAGCTTTTCTTTGTCCTCGCTACAGCAGGATGCAGCATGTAATTATATATGCCCGCCATCGAGGAGGCATCCCGGGCAGGATGCATGGGCTTATGATATCCTATGGCGTCGGAGGCATCGTGATTGCCCGGCAACAGCCATAACGGTGTACGCTCCCCCTTTGCGGTCCGGGTATCCAGCGCCGACCAGTCGTCCTCGAACTGATGCCAGGACACGGCGGCAGACTGCACTCCTTTTTCCTGCCTGTTGGCAATATCGCCCGTAATGATCACCCCGTCGATAGGACCTACTACCCCGCCAAGAGTCCGCACCGCCCGAATCAGCCCTCTATTCACCACATCCGCGGACACATTGTCCGCGCCTCGAAAATGAGGACGGATGATGCCATAGTGCACATCGGACGTGAGGACGATATGTAAAACACCATCCTGCCCCCTGGAGGTGAATACCAGAAGAGACAGGATGGCCGTGAATATTCTGCTCATACGATCTTAAAGATACGATCTTAAGGATGGTGTTGATTACCTTTTCCATTCGATTGAAAACAGCCCAGATCGGCTCCGGGAGGGGTCACCTCCGAAGCGCCATAGGTAAGGTCCAGCGGCACCACTACCTGGGGCTGAACACCCGTATATCCTTTCCCGATGAGAGGAGAAGTAGGCTGCAGGCGGAAATCAAAGCTCCCGATCGCAGTGTTCTGCCAGGGAGCAAAACCGTGGTTGTTGGCAGGAAGGGGGTAATTGACGAACAGAGGATTCATCTTCTGCACGGCGGCTCCCCCGCTGTAGGAGGACGTTCCTCCGTCATAAGTGGCCGTAGGGCTCTCATAGTTCCAGCCTGCCGGCAGATAAGAGGATGGCAACGGCAGATCCGTGGTCTGGGGAATAGTGCAGACAGGCCCCCACGTAAAGAACTGGTCGGCTACATTCAGGGAATCCGCCCATTGATAGTTATATCCATAAGAGAGATGGGTAGTATCCGCAGCAGGATTGTTGACCACCCGATAGCCTACGCGGCAGTTGATGGCTACATTGTTGTAGTAGGCTCCTGCCGCCCCCTGTTCATAGTCGATGGTGGAACCGCGCTGACCGGGCTGCACCTGCGCGCCGCAATTGACAAAAGTGCTGTTATACATCACGACATTTGCCTGAGGGGCGCCCGCGGGCTGCCCTTTATTGGAAAGCTTCTGTCCATTATAGGCCGTGGCGATAAAGAAATTATAGGCGACAGTACCTACGGTGCCTCCTTTCATATTCACGCAGTCACCACCGCCGCCACCGCCCGGCTTTTCAAATGTATTCCTGAATATATGGACCTTGCCGTTGGAAATACGCATCGCGTCGTCTGTCCCGCCATAGACCCAGCTGTCTTCCATGACGAAATAACCTTTGTAGTTCTGGAACAGGATGCAAAAAGAAGTTCCGGCGCTCTCGTTAACAGCAGGGTTTTTTGCAATGACGGCCCCTTCCGGATTGCCGGCAAAGTCGATATGGGTCCATTTAAGCACCATTGCAGGACAAGTGGTCCCGCCGATGATACCTCTCCAAAGCCCCTGGTGGGCAGGATCGGTGGTTGGGTCCAGACCGGGAGCATCATTCCTCGTCACACCCGGTACGGTCATATAGATCGGAGCAGCCTGCGAACCAACGCTAAAAAGGGAGCCTAATACTACCATCCCGGAACCATTTTTAAAATTCAACGTGACGCCCTGCTGGATCATCAGCGTATCCCCCTGGTTGATATAGACGTCACTGTCGATGGTATAGGTCTTTCCGGCCTGCATCGTTCCTTTGATGGAACCGGCCAGCGGGGCAGCATCACTGACCGTTTTCCCGGGCAGGTAGACGGTATGGTAGATATTCGCTTTTTCTTCCGCCCATTTACTACACCCCGCAATGCCATAAACTGCCAGGAGCAAAAGAGCATAACTAATTATTTTTCGCATAAATATTTTTTGTAAGCTTAGTAAAAGTGCGGGAATTGGTCTTGTCAGAAATATAGCCCTATTCCCGCATATGGCTAATGTCTGTCCTTCGGACAACGAACCTCCGGTTCGTTTTGTTTTAGAATTTATACCGGAATCCTCCTAAGATCCCGATGTTGTAATAATCCCTTTCCATGATCGTAATGCTGCTCTTGCTCTGGTAGGACAGCGGCTGCTCCTGTACCCTGGCATAGGGGAACTTCATATACAGCTGGTGCGGAGAGTTCAGCAGGTTGGTGATCTTGGCAAAGAAATAAAACCGCCTGGACAATCTTTTCTCTCCGGAAAAGTCCAGCTGAACATAGGCCTTATCCCAGAGGTCCTCGTTCACATACTGCTGTACCTGTGCAATGCGGTCTCCGGTGTACGACAGGGCGAGCTGAAGGTCCAGCCCCGCTTTCGGGTCTTTAAAAAGTAAAGAGAGGTTCCCGATATGATCGGCCTGTCCCTGTAAGGGCCTGGTCTGATCGACCGTGTCCGTATGAATAGTCGATCCTACATAGTGATAGAAGAGCTTGGGGGTAGTGACGCGGGAATGGGTATAGGTATAGTTCAACGAAATACCGAACATTCCGAAGTACTTGGTAAATACAGCCTCGATGCCATAGTTGGTGGCATTGCTGCCATTCTGCGGCTTGATGAAGTTGCTGCTGGGAGGACCATTGCGAACCACAAAATATTCAATGGGGTTCTGCAGGGTCTTGTAAAAGGCGCCGAGCAGAAGCTGGTCCGCCAGCCCGGGGAACCATTCATAACGAAGGTCGAAATTATCAGCCCGTGTATGTTTCAGCAAGGGATTGCCCAATTCCGTAAAATACTCTCCCGGGTAGGTATAAGGAGCCAGTTCCGAAAAGGAGGGACGGCTGATGGATTTATAATAGGACAGGCGAATATTCCGCTGACGATCCAGCGCATATTTCAGGTGCGCGCTGGGAAGCACATCTGTATAATGGATGGCGCCATATCCCTCGTCCGAATTGAAAGGCAGGTTGGTGGTATAGTCTTCGTGTGTATCTTCCACCCTTACACCGCCCATTACCTGCAAGTCATGTGTCAGCATGAACTTGGCCTGGATGAATCCGGCGGCGATCTTTTCATGAGCGACATAATTATTACCGCTGACGGCAGTAATATTGCCTGTACCCTTATCGGGTTGGGGGAACACAAAGGCCACGGAATCCAGCGAATGAGCTTCCTGGGTCGATGATTTGGCCTGCAGATCATACTGGTTATAGTACGCATCCCTCGTCTTGTACCTGTACATGCCTCCTGTTTCGAACTCCACCGCCCTGTGCGCAATGGCAGGAGTAAAGAAAAGATTGGCATAACCAGACCAGTCTTTGTCCGAGTTGTGCGCCCAGACCCTGGTCATGCTGCCGCCGGTAGAGTCGTTCTTTACTGTATTTTTCCCGGTAGAATCATATACAACTCCCCCATCAAAGCTGTTCGATGCCTGATCCGGCAACTTCTTATGTGCATCGGAGAAAGAACCGGTCCATTCCAGCCGGACCTTGCTGCTCAGCTCGTGGCTGCCCTGCAGGGTGGCATTATAGATATTCTGAATGGTCCAGGTGCTCCTGTTCTCATATTTCATGGTATAGCTGCCGTTGCCGGAGTTTACACCCAAAGTAGTATCAGGTGTCATCCTCGACTGGAACTCATCCTGGTGTACATAAAAGTTATACAGCGAGATCTTATTATGGCTGTTGAAAACATAATCGATCTTATTGTTGAGACCGATGCGGGTAGTCTGTGTCGAATAGTGCCGCTCATATTTGTCCGAAACGCTCAGCTGCTGTGGCGTAGTAGCATAGTAAGGCGAGGTGGGCAGAATAGCATTGGGCTGGGCGTCGGGAATGATGTATTGTGAATTGGATCCCCGATAGAAGTTTTGGACAGCTCCGGAAATGATGAATCCCAGCTTTTTCTGGAGCCAGCGATTGCCGAAAGTGACCCCGGCCGATCCATTGATCGGTGTAGAGATATCGTGATATTTCAGGTTCGACAGGGAGAAGTCGGCAGCCGTAGCCTGGTAACTATTCCCATGGATCTCCGCAGGGCTCTGCTGGTTGATCCCTGAATGATAAAAAGCATTGAACGGGCGTTTGGAGAACAGGGTGGAATAGCCTCCGGATATATTGGCCGTGAGCAGGAAATCCTTTGGCGCATCCTTCATCACCAGGTTCATCGTACCCCCGATGGCATCCCCTTCCATATTCGGCGTCAGTGTCTTGATCACTTCCAGTCTTTCCAGCAGCTCCGAAGGGAAAAGGTCCATGGGTACAAAACGGTATTTATCATCCGGGCTGGCGATCTTGATCCCGTTGACCAATACGTTGTTGTAGCGCTGGTCCATTCCACGGATGATAGCGTAACGCCCTTCTCCGCTGGAGCCCCGCTGTACGGAGACACCGCTGATCCTCGCCATAGCATTGCCCACGGTGAGGTCCGGAGATAATTCGATGGCCCTGGAGGAAAGAATATTCTGTACGATGTCGGCTTTATGCTCCAGCCTTCTGGCGCCTTCCGAACCACCGCCGCCTGCACTGACCTGGACTTCCTGCAACTCTTTGCCCTGCTCCTGAAGATTGATATTCTCCACGTCTACACTTTCATCGCTGCCGATGGTCACCTTCTTTTCCTCCACCACGCCATATCCTACGAATCTAACGTCCATCTCATATACGCCCTTGGGAACACGCTTAAAAATAAAAGAGCCGTCCAGCTCCACCACCGCGGTCATCGACAGATCGCCGCTCCGGATATGCACCGTAGCGCCCGCCAATGGTTCACCGGTCCTGCCATCCGCGACATGCCCTTTGATAACACCTGCAAATACATTGGAAATCGAAAAAAGAAGAATGAGAAGGAATAACCATCTCTTTGATCTAAATGCCATCGTTTTGGTTTTGGGAGCGAAATTATCTTCCGCCGCCGGTTCCCCCCGTCTCCAAAACGCAATTAATCATATGATAACCATTGTTTAATATTTAAATCATATTAATTTCAGATTATCTTCAGATTGTCGCTTTCCCGGACAGGTCCAGCAGGTCGACAATGAGACTATTCAGCTTCTGCACCTGCGCAAGGGTCCTCTCCACGTAGATCCTGGCAGGATCAGCCGGCCCGATGTCCCGCTCCAACAGTTGTACATAGGCCTTGATGGAAGTCAGCGGCGTCTTCAGCTCATGGCTTGCAATGCTGATAAATTCATCCTTCTTCCGCATGGCTTCTTGTAGCTCGCCTTCCACTTTTTTTCGCAACTCTATCTCCGAACGCAGGCTGGCATGTATCCTGTCCAGCTCCCTGTTCTGCTCATACAGACGATAGAATGTCTTCACCTTTTCAAGAAGGATGTCCGGATCGACGGGTTTAGTGATATAATCCATCCCGCCCGAAGGATATCCCTTCGTGATGAACTTCTTATCCGTCCGGGCCGCTGTAAGAAAAAGAATGGGAATATCAGCTACCTCGAACCTATCCATCCCCGACATCTGTACATCCAATATGATCAGCGCATAGCTATGCCTGAGGATCTTCTTCAAGGCCTCTTCTCCGCTCAAAGCCGTATCGGCAGGAAAAGAATGCAATTCCAAAATCGTCTTTAGCGAAAAAATGTCCTCAGGCTTATCATCTACGATCAATATCATTACAAACAAATGTAAGCGATAATGTAAATCAGTAGGTGTGAATACGTGGGGAAGTATTTCTACATTTTTCAGCCACTGGCAAGGCCCCGATACGCTAAAACGCTTGTTTTACGCCGGATATGAGCATTTGGCTCATGAGAGGGGTTTGGATTAATAATTGAAACTATATCTTATTATGCCGCCAAGCTTTAATCCATATCAGAGAGCGAAGATACACGTCACCGAAAAAAGAGGTCAGCTACAGCGATTCTTTTATGGCGCAGGCAACCTGGTGGTCTTTGCCGGAAGGTTTTTTAAGGAGGTCGTGAAGCCCCCCTATGAATGGCGCGAGATCCTCTATCAGTGCTACCTGGTAGGTTATAAATCCACCTTTCTCATCGGGCTCACTTCCTTTATCATGGGTGTGGTGCTTACCATACAAACAAGGCCTTCCATGGCGGAATTCGGGGCTATTTCCTTGATCCCGGGTATGATCTCCGTCTCCGTCGTCCGTGAAATAGGCCCCGTGATCACAGCCATCATCTGTTGCGGAAAAATAGGGTCCCGCATGGGGGCGGAATTAGGCGCCATGAAGGTAACGGAGCAAATCGATGCCATGGAAGTATCGGCTATCAATCCCTTCCATTACCTGGTGGTCACAAGAACGCTGGCGACCACGCTGATGATCCCGCTGCTGGCGATCTTAGCCGACGCCATCGCCATGTACGGAGGGTTTCTTGCCATGAATATCCACGACACCATGACCCTGCGTCATTTCTTCGTCGGGGCCCTTGGCCGCCTTGATTTCATCGACATCCTGCCCGCCATCATCAAGACCTTCTTCTTTGGCTTTGTGGTGGGCCTCATCGGTTGTTACAACGGCTATCAGGCACGAAGAGGCACGGAGAGTGTTGGATTATCCGCTAATGCCGCCGTCGTTGCATCTTCCGTGGCAGTCTTCATTATCGACATGCTGGCGGCGCAAATCACGGACCTTTTATGACAGACAAGCACCACGATCCGGTCATCAGCATTCAGGGCCTCAAAAAATCCTTTAAAGATCACGAAGTGTTGAAAGGCATCGACCTGGAAGTATACAAGGGCGAGAACCTGGTGGTATTGGGCAAGTCGGGGTCGGGGAAATCCGTGCTGATCAAATGCCTGGTAGGCCTGGAATATCCGGACGAAGGCGAGATAAAAGTGTTTGATCAGGATATTTCCCAGCTCAGATACGATGAGCTCAATGCCCTGCGGGTACGGGTGGGTTTCCTTTTTCAGAATGCGGCGCTGTATGATTCGATGACGGTCCGGGAAAATCTGGTCTTCCCCCTGCGCAGACACAAAAAGAGCATGACACGCGAGAAAAAAGAGGCGGTCATTACGGAGATGCTGGAAAACGTGGGTCTCGAAGATTCCATCGATCAGATGCCATCCAGGCTGTCCGGAGGACAAGCTAAACGCATCGGTCTGGCCAGAACGCTGATCCTGCGTCCGGAGATAATGCTCTATGACGAACCCACTACGGGCCTCGACACGGCCACCTCCCACGAGATCAGCGAGCTCATGGTCCGGATGAAAAAGAAATACAATATCTCTTCTATCACCATTACCCACGATATGTCCTGCGCCAAATTGACGGCAGATCGTATTGTCATACTAAAGGAAGGCATCGTCGTTGCGGAGGGGAGCTATGAAGAGCTGAAAAGGTCGGAGGACGAGTGGGTCCGAAGCTTTTTCTATTAAACATATTTTTATGCCTAAGGAAAAAAATTATAAATGGAAACTGGGTCTCTTTAGCGTAGCGACCCTCGTCATTGCCATTGCCGCCATTTATTACATCGGCAAGCAAAAAAATAAATTTGGGTCGGTGCTTCATATCAGCGCCCTGTTCAATTCCGTCAGCGGTCTCAAGATCGGTGGTAATGTACGGATGGGCGGCATCGACATCGGCACGGTGGACGGGATCGAACTGGCGACGGATACTTCGGTGCAAGTGCAGATGATCATCCAGCGCCGCGTGCAGAAATTCATCAAGAAGGACGCCAAGGCCGCCATCAGCTCGGAGGGGCTCATGGGCGACAAGGTGGTCTCCATTACGGCGGGCTCGCCCGGTCAGCAGACTATTGTGGAGGGCGACTCTCTTTCTACACTCAAGCCAATCGAGACGGATCAGATCATATCCAGTCTGAAGACCTCCGCGGACAATGCAGCCATCATTACACACAACCTCGCAGATATCTCCTCCCGTATCAACAATGGGAAAGGCGCGCTGGGCAAATTATTGAAAGACACCGGTCTCTCCACCAATATCAGCGCTACGGTGAGAAATCTGAAGCAGGGTTCCGAGGGACTCAAGGAGAACATGGAGGCAGCCAAACACAATTTCCTGCTGAGAGGATTTTTCCGAAAGAAAGAAAAGGAAAAGGAGAAAGAAAAGAAAAAACAGGAAGAAGAAGCTAAGAAGCAATAATTCTATTTCTTCAATGCCTGTAAAAAATCAATGAACTCGTCGATGACCTCATTATTCAGCTTGTATTTGATATTGCGGCCTTCTTTCTCGGACAGGATAAGGGCGGTGTCCGTAAGCTGTTTCATGTGATGACTGATGGATGGTTGCGCTAAGTGTATATTCTCATACAGATCTACACAGTACAAACATTCAGTTCTTTTTCTGATCTCGCCAAGGATCTTTAGTCGGGTCGGGTCGGATAGAGCCTTGGATATCTTCTCCGCCCTTTTTGCGTCCATCTGAGCCATATGACAAGTTTGTCGCACAAAATACAAAAAAAACCGGCCAAATGGCCAAAAACATAAAGTACGGGAATTGGTCTGCCCGAAAAATAGCCCAATTCCCGCATTTCAGGCTGTCGTCGGAGCTGCTTCGACACGCTCCTCCTCAGTCGCAACCTTCGCAGGGCTCGGTTGTATCTGTCCTTCGGACGAACCGCTTCCAGCGGTTCCCTATGATTTTGTACCTTGCAGACATGAACGTGCAGAACTTCCCTTTAAAGCAAATACCAGAAAGAACAGCAAGCCCCCGGGAATATGGTCTTACCATGATCAATGACAAGGGGCTGAGCGTCGCCGAAGCAAGAAATTTACTGTCGATTGCCTCCCCCTATGTAGACATCGCCAAACTGGCCTTCGGCACTTCCTTTGTCTCGCAGGACCTGGGCGAAAAGATAAAGATATACCAGGCGGCAGGCGTAAAGGTTTATTTCGGAGGTCTGCTGTTCGAAGCCTTCGTAATTCGCAATCAATTTGCTGATTTTGTCGATCTGCTGAAAAAATACAACATCGACTACATCGAGGTTTCCGACGGGTCAATCGATATCCCCCATGAAGAAAAATGCGGCTATATAGAAAAGCTGGCTAAATATGGCACCGTGCTCAGCGAAGTAGGTTCCAAGGACAAAGACAGAGAGCATATCACGCCACCCTATCAATGGATCAAACTGATGAAGACCGAGCTGGAAGCGGGCGCTTCCTACATCGTCGCCGAAGCCCGTGAGACAGGTACGGTAGGCCTTTATCGTAATTCTGGCGAGGTCCGTGAAGGATTGGTACAGGAGATACTCACTAAAATACCTGCGGAAAAAATCATTTGGGAAGCCCCGCAGAAAGATCAGCAATTGTATTTTCTCACCCTCATCGGCGCCAACGCCAATCTTGGAAATATAAACCCCTCCGAGATCATCGCACTGGAATCTATGCGCTTGGGACTCAGAGGGGATTCATTTCATTTATTTCTAAATAAATAGCGACATTCACTATTTACCGTAGGTCACCGACAGCGTGATGGGTACGTTCAATGCCTTGGATACTATACATCCGGCCCTGGCGCCTTCGGCTATCTCCTTGAACTGCGCTTCCGATAAGCCGTCGATGGCAGCCGCCTTCAGATCCAGGTGGATACCGTCGATCTTCAGACCAACCATATCCAGGTCCAAAATCGCTTCTGTCTCCAGGTCATTGGCAGCGATCCCTTTCTGGGTCAGTTGTGCGCTTACAGCCATCGTAAAACAGCCGGCATGAGCGGCAGCGATCAGCTCCTCGGGATTGGTGCCGACAACCCCCTGCTCAAAACGGGTCTTGAAAGAATAATTCGTCTGATTGAGGATCGTGCTGGGAGTAGATATCTCTCCCTTGCCTTCTTTAAGGTTACCTTTCCAATGTGCCTTAGCTGTACGTTTCATGTTAAGATGATTTAAAAGTTATCCAACAGCTAAAGTTACTGATTGTTCGATCATCCGATCAAGATTATCTTTTTGTAAAGGAACCTTTTGAAGAATGTCCCTGGCCCAATCCGTACCTTTGGAAGTATGCCCAACAAAGTATCACCGACTCCTGAAGAGAATATCCTGCTAAGGCTGGCCGAACACACGGCGGGATTCACAGGCGAGGATTATTTCCGGGAGCTCGCTAAATACATTACCACTACTTTAGGCGTACGCTATGCCATGGTCACCGAATGTACAGACGAAGCAAAAACGCGGGTACGCACCCTTTCATATGTGGACAGACAGCAGCTGCAGGAATCCTTCGAATACGATATAGCGGGCACCCCCTGCGAGATCGTCATGCAGGGTAAAGATTATTTCTGCCCTGAACAACTGCAAAAGCAGTTCCCGGGCGAAGACCAGGCAGGCATAGAATCGTATTTGGGAGTTCCGATCTTTCACCCTTCCACAGGGGAGGTCGTGGGACATATTGCAGCCTTCGACGCCATGCCCATGATCCACCGTCAAAACCAGACGGCCGTGTTGAAGATCTTCGCGGCCAGGGCCGGGGCCGAGATCGACCGGCTGCATGCCTGGGAAAAATTCGAGAAAGCTCACGCCGAGCTGAAAGACAGACTAAAAGAGATCGAGTCGTTGAAAAACCAGCTCCAGGCGGAGAACAAATATTTACAGGAAGAGATAAGATTAACCCACAATTTCAACGAGATCATTAGTAAGAGTAAGAAATTTCATAAGGTTCTCCAACAGATCGAACAGGTAGCGTCCACCGACGCCACGGTGCTCATCATGGGTGAATCGGGTACAGGCAAGGAATTGATAGCCCGTGCCATCCACAATATCAGTCTCCGCAGCCGCAAGCCGCTGGTAAAGGTCAACTGCGCAGCCCTCCCCGCCAATCTCATCGAGAGCGAGCTTTTTGGACATGAGAAAGGCGCCTTCACCGGTGCGCTCGATCGAAGGATTGGCCGCTTCGAGCTGGCCGACGGCGGTACCATTTTTTTGGATGAGATCGGCGAGCTGCCCATCGAGCTACAGGCCAAGCTGCTGCGGGTCCTGCAGGAAGGCGAGTTCGAGCGGCTGGGTAATCCACGAACGATAAAGGTCAACGTACGCGTCATCGCTGCCACCAATCGTCAGTTGGAACAGGCCATCGAAAAAAACGAGTTTAGGGAAGACCTCTACTACCGCCTCAACGTTTTTCCCGTCCTCTGCCCTCCCCTGCGCGAGAGAAAAGAGGACATCCCGCTGCTGGTAAAACATTTCTGCCAAAAGCACGAAGGCAAAATAGGCAAAAAGATCACTCATATCCCCGCCAAGGTCATGACGGCCCTGGAAGCATATGACTGGCCGGGGAATATCCGCGAGCTGGAGAATATCATCGAAAGGGCGGTTATACTAAGCCGTAAGGGCTCGCTGGAATATGGGGAATGGGTCCCTTCCCAAAAACAGCTGACCAAACCTGGCTCCATCCGCAAGCTGGAAGAAGTGGAAAAGACCCATATCGTCGAGGCCCTGAAAAAAACAGGTTGGCGTATCAGTGGCGAAAAAGGCGCCGCAAAGCTCCTTGGTCTCAATCCGACCACCCTCGAAGCAAGGATGAAGAAATGGGGGATCAAAAGGGAATGATCAACTCCGGGCAAAATCCCAATATGCCGGGAAATTCCCAATATTTTGGGAATTTACAAACTTTCATCAACAACGCCCCACCCCATCAAACCCCTTACTGCAAAGGGTTTCAAGTACTTTCCATCTTCTGGCACAGGGATTGGCTATATATCCTCCAAAATGAAGCCCATTATGGAAGACAATATCAAGTTCCAATACCTGCAGACACATCCCATCTTTTCCCATCCCGACAGCGGGAAGATTGCGGCGATCAGTCAGCTGTTGAAGCTAAAGACCTATGGCAAAGGCGACACATTCACCTATGGGGAAGGGTCGTATCATAAAGTATGTCTCCTCCTCAAGGGCAAGATAAAGATCGCCGGCACGGATGATATGGGCGGCGAGCTGATAAAGGACATCCTTACGGCTCCGGACATCTTCGGCGACCTGAGCCTGGAAGGCGCGTTGGATAAGGAAGAGTACGCCATAGCCCTGACAGCCGGTACGGTCATAGGCAGCTTTGCCGTCACGGATTTTAAAAAAATTTTAGAAAACCATCCCCGTATGGCGTTAGATTATGCCAACACCGTGAATAAAAAGCTACGCCGGCTGGAAGACAGACATTCCGACCTGGTATTCCGGGATGCCAAACACCGCCTGATACGTTTTATAAAAAGCTGGGCCCTCAGTGACGGCAGCCGCATCGGCAACAAGATCGTCCTGCCCAATTATCTTACCCATAGCGATATTGCAGGCGTGATCGCCACCTCCCGGCAGAGCGTGAATGTGCTGTTCAACGAATTGAGGGATTCCGGTCTCTTGCGGTATGATCGCAAGCGCATCGAGCTCAACGATACAGGCGTCTGGAACTAGGTCTCAGGATTGGTCGCCTCCGGAGCTACGGTATCTTCCTTTATCAATTGATGCATGTACTGGTATTTCAGGTGATCGTAAAACGAGTGCTTGTCAATCAGCATGGCCACCAGGCTGGCGACCATACCTGCCAGCATAAGATGGAAGATCACGTTGTGACGGTCCGTCATTTCCAGCACCAGTATCGCCGATGTGAAGGGCGTGCGCGTTACCCCTGTTAAAAAAGCCACCATGCCCGAAAGGACCAGCAGGTTGGTGTTCGTGGCCGATAAATGCATCCATCCGGACAACGTGGCGCCGATGCTGGCCCCAGCGGTAAGGGCCGGCGCAAATACTCCGCCTGACGCTCCGGTAGTAAAAGAAAAGACAGAGCCTGCGATACGCAACAGGGGAATATACCAGGGATTGTATTTGTCCTGCGTAAACAACGCCGTCGTCATCAGCTGCTTCCCCGAGCCCAGCACTCTTTCATCGATAAAAAAGGCCAGCGAAGCTATCACCAGGGCGGCACTGATGATATAGAACACATGCTGGCGGGTGGTACGGAAACTATCCTTCCACCGGAATATCTTCAATATGTATTTGGACATGATACTCCCCGCCAGCCCCGCCGGTACGGCTACCAGCAGCACACAAAGGAAAATATAGCCCGACAGGTGGCTGATATCTGGATACCCCAGGTACAGATAAGGTCCCAGCAACGCCTGGGCCGTCAACCCCGCAATGATCACGGCCGTAAAAAGGGCGGTCTTGAAATAGCTGATATGCGTACGGGTGAGCTCTTCCACAGCAAAGACGATCCCCCCCAGCGGCGTATTGAAGGCGGCTGCAAGACCCGCTGCCGCCCCTGTCATGATCATATTCCGCTTGGATATCCTCGGCCACCAGGCTGGCAGCCATTCATTGACCTTCCGGAATATAGACCCCGCCACCTGGATAGTAGGCCCCTCTCTCCCGATGACACCACCGCCAAAAGCCATGATCAGGCTGGAAAGGATCTTTATCACCATTATCCGCAGGCTCAGCAATCTGCCCACCTTGTCATTGTATTTGGGAGTGGCCAGCTCGATGGCTGCCATCACCTGGGGAATACCGCTGCCCCTGGCATAAGGAGCCCACCGGCGAACTATCCACCAGGCAGTCAAAAAACAAAGGGGAGTGACGATAAAGAACAGCCAGAGATGGGCATGGACGATATAGGATGTCCCTTTTTCGGCCAGGGCAAACAGCCGGGTATACAATACCGCCACCAGCCCGGTAATAAGGGAAGCTATCCAGAAAGGAATGGCTTGCAGGAGATTATGTCTGACCTTGTCATTGCTGATCCTGTCAAAGGCCTTTTTGCCCGCCCCACGAACCTTTGTTAAAAATGCCATACTTCCCGGATTGAATTAGCGTTATAAGCAGGAGCAAAGATAATTCCATCATTCGGACGGTCCCTATTCTAATGAAATTCTAATGCCCTTTACTAAGCAGGACAACAGGTAGCTTGGCTTTCTAAATTAAAATACTTATTTTGTCGCCCGGCTTATCTCTATTCACTAACACCCATGAAGTTAACCTCGCAAAAACCGTTTGCTTTGCCGCAACGGCTAAGGCTCAAGTCACTTCGCTGGCCACTCCTCTTCCGCATGAATTGGGGTAAGCACCTTCGTATATCTGCGAGTAATGTCTCCCGTCCTCGTATTCATGGTCTCCTGGGTTTAATGGAAAAGATCAAGGCCATTGGCGCCGTCCCTTCTATGGGCGATTATGAGAAAAGAAAGCTGGGCATCTTCAACCAGCTGAACTTCTTCCAGCTGCTAACTGGCATCCTTGTCCCCATAGCAGGTATTTCACAACGACATCTTCCAGCCCTGGTATGGATCATATCCAGTATCCCTGCCCTGGTCAGCGTGCTGGTCCTCTGGCTTAATGCCCGGCACTATCATTTCCTCGCCCAGCTGGCTTATTTCGCCCTCTATCCATTTGCCACCAGCATCGTCTACTTCACGGGTATCAACCTGGGCGTCGAGCTCTCCTTTATCCTGTACGGCATCCTCTCCGTATTCTTCCTCCAGGAGCTGGACCAGATGCTTTTCTCCCTTGGATGGTCCATGGTCAGCTATTTCGTGCTGGCTGTCATTTGTAAGAACTATACGTATCAGCTGGCCACGGTAAATATCTTCTTTTATTTTTTCAATCAGTTGCTGGCCATCGCCTTCATATTCTACGGCCTCTTCCTGATCAAGCGGGAGAATGCCGGTTATCAGCATAGCATACTTGACCAAAAAGAAGCCATCGCCGCCAACGAACGCCTGCTCAAACGTCAGACGGAAGAGCTCACGGAGCTCAACGCAGTCAAGAACAAACTATTCTCCGTCATTGCACATGACCTGAAATCTCCCATCTACGCCCTTCGCAACCTCTTCCGCAATATGCAGGAGCAGGACCTGCCGGCAACGGAGATCAAAGAGATGGTGCCCGAAGTAGTCAACGAGCTCACCTACACCAGCAGCCTGATGGAAAATCTCCTGCTCTGGGCCCGCAGCCAGATGGAGGCAGACACCGTAAATCCGCAATCGCTCGACATCTCCATACTGATCTATGAAGTGGCCCGTCTCCTCCAGCTGCAGGCCAGGGCCAAAAACATAAAGGTCAAGCTGCGGGTAGATGAAACCCTCTGTGTATTCGCCGATAAGGACATGATACATTTGGTGATCCGCAACCTCTTTTCCAATGCCATCAAATACACCCCGTCCAATGGCACGATCACGCTGTCTGCACAGAGAAAAGTGCGGGAATTGGCCTCGCCTGAAAAAATAGCCCAATTCCCGCATATCGCTAATGTCTGTCCTTCGGACGAACCGCTTCCAGCGGTTCCTGGTATAGCCACGGGCATCGAGATCACGGTAAAGGACACGGGCAATGGCATGGATGAGGAGACATTGGAAAAGATCAGGCAGCATACTTTCTATACCACCAAGGGTACTGCGGGCGAGTCGGGTACAGGTCTCGGCCTTATGCTCTGTAAAGAATTCCTCTCCCGTAATAACAGCGCGCTGTACATCGAAAGCGAGGTTGATAAGGGGAGCACCTTTTCCTTTGTCCTGCCGGAGGCTGTGTAAGTACCTGCCCCTAAAGAGCCCTCAAAAGCCCCCCAAACGTCCAAATAAATTTCATAGGAAATTAAACGGGTTTAATGCGGGGAAATGTTTTTCCCATGCGGATATGTCTATTTGATAACTTCGCATCCTTAAACTTTATTTTATGGGACAAGTACACGCAGAAATTGAAATAGTCAACGGAGAGGATGTAATCCAGGCCCAAAGGGGAAATCTCGACATAGATGAGATAAAAAGGATCAGGATTACAGCACTGGTGGATACGGGCGCTATGCACCTGTCCATCAATGAGAACATCCAGGAATACCTGCAGTTGCCCGTGATAGACAGCAGACGTTTTCAGATGGCCAATGGGAAGGCAATCGAATGCCTTGTAGTCTTTCCCGTGACTGTCCATTTCCAGAACAGACAGGCAAATTGCTCTGCAGTTGTCCTGCCGGGCGATGCTGAGCCTTTACTGGGGGTGATCCCCATGGAAGACATGGATGTACTCATCGACCCTGTCCGGCAGGAGCTGGTCGTAAATCCCAAACACCCTGATTACGCCATGCACCGGATATGAAAAGTAAAAAGAAATGAAGCTACAACTCTGGTCCGTCGGTAAGGACCACGAAGCATATGTGAGGGTCGGCGTGGAAGACTTCACCCGCCGCATCAGCCGCTATTACCCGGTGGAATGGACGATCCTTCCCCCTCCCCGCAACGCAGCCACGCTCACCATGTCCGACCTGAAAAAAAAGGAAGGCGAAACGATTCTCGAAGGATTGGGAAAAGATGACTACCTCATAGCCCTGGATGAAAAAGGCAAACAAATGAGCTCCGAAGGACTGGCACAGTTCATTCAGACACGCGCCAACGACAGCACCCGCAATCTCATCTTCCTCATCGGAGGAGCCTACGGGTTAGATGAGCAGGTATTGCAGAGAGCCAACTACAAATGGTCCCTCTCACAGCTGACATTACCCCACCAACTGGTGCGTCTCGTACTGGCCGAACAGGTTTACCGCGCTTGCACCATTCAACGTAATGAGAAATATCATCATATATAAAACTAAACCAGTCTGACGCTAAGACTAGTCGTAAGAAAGTCCTATCTTTAAAAAAAATCTCAATGTTCACGTTCACTGTTACCTATAGTATCTTAATCCTTACCGTACTGATCTCCATCTCCGCCTTTAACAGCCCCCGTATCATGGACGACCTGATATTCTGGCCCCCTGCGATCAATATACGCCACCAGTACTATCGTTTCTTCACTTGCGGACTGATACACGCCGACTTCCTCCACCTGGCGTTCAACATGATCACCCTATTCTTCTTCGGTCGAGCCCTTGAAGTTTATTACGCAGGACAGCTGGGATTACAAAGTTACTGGTACCCCACACTATACGTCAGCGCCGTCATCGTGGCCAATATCCCATCTTATCTCAAAAGGAGGGATGACTATAATTATCGCAGCCTGGGAGCATCCGGTGGCGTTTGCGCCATTCTCTTTGCCGTAATCCTCCTTCGTCCCTGGGAAAAGCTCTATCTTTATGGCATCCCCATGCCGTCCATCGTCTATGCAGCCCTTTTCATGGTCTACTCCATCTATATGTCAAAAAGAGGCGGTGATAATGTCAACCACGACGCCCATCTTTGGGGGGCCATGTACGGCATCCTATTCACGATCGCCCTACGCCCCGAAGTCATCAGCACCTTCGTCAACGAGATGCAACATCCCCATTTCTAGCATCTGGCTACCGTTATCATCATGCTCCGGCGCCCTGAGGGACCCAGCTGATCTTTAACGCCCGGCTGGTATGCTCACTAAGACGAAACCGGTCGTCGATCCTCATCCCGACCACCCAAATGATCTTTTTGTTCATCTCCAGCACCCAGACCTTCTCCTTCTGGACAAGGGAAAGCTTACTGTCGATGAAAAAACGCGCCAGCTTCTTTTTCTTTCGCATGCCCAAAGGATAAAAGTAGTCGCCGGGACGCCACTTGCGCAACAACAGCGGGAACTGAATGGCCGACGCATCCAGCCAGGCCACCGATGGCTCAGACGAAGGACCCGCACCGGACAGGAGCTGCAGCCGCAATTCACCTCCTTCATATGCCACCTTCCCTTCCGGCGATTCGATCAACACATTGTCCGCAGGAACATTCCCCAGCGGTGAGATGATCAGCCAGTTACGATCCTTTAAAATACGATGACTGGCCGAAAGAACATATTTGCCGGACCCGCTGCTTAGCAAGGCGATCACCGTATCCACCTGCTGGGGCGAAAACCCGAACGGATGAATGATCTCATAGACCAGCGTCGGCAACGGCCGGGATCTCTGCAGCTTCAGCACAGGGATATGCACTTCCTCTCCTCTCCGCTGCAATAATTTACTTTTATGCAGATCCACAGCCTGCCGGTATAGTGCCTCGATGTCCCTGAACCGAGCGATATTATCTCCCAAATGACGCGTCACCCCGGGATACACCGACGTCAGCAATGGTATCAGCTGGTGCCGGACATAATTCCGGGTGTATTTATCCGATGCATTGGAGCTGTCCTCTACCCATATCAACTGCCGCTGTACAGCAAATTGCTCCAGCATCTCCCGCGTAGCAAACAACAAGGGCCGCACCACATGGCCCTGCCTGGGCAACATCGCCCTTAGCCCCGCAATACCCGTACCCTTAAAAAAATTCATCAGCAGGGTCTCTACGTTGTCATCCAGGTGATGCGCCGTAACAACGACCCCGCCCGGGCGCACCTCCTCGAACCAGCTGTAACGCAGCTCACGGGCCGCTACCTGTATCGAACACCGATGTTCCATCGCATACCGCTCTGTATCGAATCTCTTGACAAGTACTTCTTTATTATATCGAACACCGAGCTCTCGCACAAACGCCTCGTCTCGATCACTCTCCTCGCCACGCAGCTGAAAATTGGCATGCGCAATGACGAAGTGATATCCCGCCCGATGACAAAGCTCACACAGCACCACAGAATCCAGCCCCCCGCTGACAGCCAGCAATAAAGTCTCCTTCGGACCAAAAAGCCCTTCCCTTTCCACAAATTCCTCCAATTGTGCTAACAATTCCATCAGGTATTTTTAATGTATGAGCCGCCTCCTGCGGCTCCGGTTAATCCACGAGATCCTCATAGGCAGCCTGCAACTCATTATATGTTCGCATCTCTCCCGCCCGCCGCGCTTCCTCCATTCCCCGCTGATACCATTGAATGGCCGGCTCCTTTTCACCCATCCGTTCCAATAACTTTCCTAAATGATAATACGATCCCACATAGGCAGGGTCCCTTTCCAGCACCTCTTCCCATAACTTCCTGGCCGCATCATACTCTCCCAGCTTGCTGTATTCAAGAGCAAGCGCATGTTTCACGAACGCATCATGCGGATCGGCTTGCAGGAACTCTTTCAACTTCTCTATCCTATCCATGCCCATCAAGATTTTTTTTTCAATTATTGGGAATTATCTTTATAAAGTTTATCTTTGTTTTAGTTGCATAAACAACTTTATTGCTCACCTTAAATTCTTTCGGCATAATGAAGATATTAGTCTGTATCAGCAAGACGCCGGATACAACGGCGAAGATAGCTTTCACTCAGAACAATACGAAATTCGCAACCGACGGAGTCCAATGGATCATCAACCCCTACGATGAATGGTACGCGCTGGTGCGGGCAATAGAGCTAAAGGAAAAAGACCCATCTACGGTGATCCACCTTATTACGGTAGGCGCCGCAGATGCCGAGCCCATCATCCGCAAGGCCCTTGCGCTGGGTGGCGACGAAGCTATCCGCGTCAACGCGGACAGCCATGACAGTTTCTATATCGCCAGCCAGATCGCCGCTATCGCAAAGGACGGAAATTATGACCTGATCTTCACGGGTAAAGAGACCATCGACTACAACGGCTCTTCCATCGGGGGCATGGTAGCCGAGCTCCTGGACCTGCCTTATATTTCTCTTGCCACAAAATTCGACCTGGGTGGAACAACGGCTACTGTTGTCCGGGAGATTGAAGGGGGCGAAGAGACGGATAGCGTCAGTCTGCCGGTGGTTGTCAGCTGCCAGAAAGGTGTCGCCGAACAACGTATCCCGAATATGAAAGGGATCATGAGCGCCCGGACCAAACCGCTGAAAGTGGTAGAGCCGGCAGCAGTGGAGCCGCTCACCAATGTAGTATCGTTCGAGCTTCCTCCCGCCAAGGCCGGTGTCAAACTGGTGCCGGCGGACAACCCGGAAGAATTGATCCGGCTCCTGCACGAAGAGGCGAAGGCATTCTAATCACCCGGAACGAACCACCCGTTAGTTGGCCGATTAACCATCCAAAAAAAGAACCATGTCAGTATTAGTTTTTATAGATCATTCCGAAGGTCATGTAAAAAAAGCTTCGCTGGAAGCATTGAGCTATGGCGCCGCCCTCGCCGGTCAGCTGGGCACCACCGCAGAAGGCATTATTTTAGGCACAGTTACCGAAGACCTGGCGGCGTTGGGCAAGTATGGGGTCAAAAAGATCCACCAGCTGGCCCAGGAAAGCCTCAATCACCTGGATGCCCAGGTATATGCCAGGATCATCGCTGAAGCTGCTGTAGCCACAGGAGCCAACGTCCTCATTTTTTCCAATAACCTCAGCGGAAAGGCCGTGGCTCCCCGGGTGGCAGTCCGCCTGAAAGCCGGATTGGTATCAGGTGCAGTAGCACTCCCCAATATCTCCAATGGTTTTGTGGTAAAAAAGAATGTTTTCTCTGGCAAGGCATTTGCCAACATATCGCTGAACTCTCCCATCAAGATCGTATCCCTGAACCCCAACGCCTTTGCGCCCAAGGCGGGGGAAGGACAGGCAGCCGTTGCTGCATTGAGCATACAGGCGGGTACCGCCAAGGTCAAGGTCGTCTCGGCCACCCAGGCCACGGGCCAGGTGCCGCTGACAGAAGCCGAGATCGTCGTCAGCGGGGGTCGCGGGCTCAAAGGACCGGAAAACTGGGGCATGATCGAAGAACTGGCCAAACTGCTGGGTGCAGCTACCGCATGTAGCAGGCCGGTGGCGGACGCACACTGGAGGCCTCACAATGAGCATGTCGGGCAGACAGGTATCGCCATCGCCCCCAATCTCTATATCGCTATCGGCATTTCCGGCGCTATCCAACATTTGGCCGGAGTGAACCGTAGCAAGGTCATCGCTGTTATCAACAAAGATCCGGAAGCGCCCTTCTTCAAAGCCGCTGATTACGGCATCGTTGGGGACGCCTTCGAGGTGGTACCGAAGTTGATCCAGGCCGTGAAGAAGCTGAAAGGCATCGCGTAAATAATACACTTATAGTCAATATTTAATAGCACCGCCCCCCAGGACCGTACCGTGTTCCAGGGGGGCTTGTCATTTGTTAATACCGGCCACCCGTCTAAAAGCCAAAGCTTTGGCCCCGAGGCATCTTTTTTTTTGGATAAAATCCCTACATTCGTGAATTATTTATGAAGAAGATAGAACTGGAAATAGTGGCCCTATCGCATAGCATAACGCAAACCCACTCCTATGCTGTTGTGTTGGGAGAAGTCAACGGTCTGAGGCGTCTGCCCATCGTCATCGGCGGGTTCGAAGCCCAGGCAATTGCCGTCGCATTGGAAAAAATGCACCCCAGCCGTCCGCTCACACACGACCTGATGAAAAATTTCATGAGCGCCTTTACCATCGACTTGCAGGAGATCATTATCTGCGACCTGCAAGAAGGCATTTTCTACTCCAAGCTTGTCTGCGTCAGCGAACACGATACGGTGGAAATAGACTCGAGAACCTCCGACGCCCTCGCCCTGGCCGTCCGCTTTGGATGCCCCATATATACTTATGAGCATATCCTCGACAGCGCCGGCATCCTCATGGAGGACAGCTCTTCTAAAAAGAAAAAAACAGGGGTCACCGCAACGACCTCCACCTCTTCCGAAGGCGGCGCCCGCGAGGACCTGAAAATAATGACCATCGAGGAGCTGGGCAAACTGCTGAACGAAGTGCTGGAACAAGAGGATTATATCCGGGCCATCGCTATCCGGGACGAGATCAACAGCCGACGAAAGGCACGATAGTATGTTATCTTTCCCCAACTGCAAGATCAATCTTGGACTGAGGATATTACGCCGCCGCGACGACGGCTATCACCAGCTGGAAACGGTATTCTATCCCCTGCCAGTAAAAGATGCCCTGGAGACCATCCGCAGCGAGGAGCTGACCTTTACGGCCACCGGCCTCGACATACCGGGTGATCCATCCACCAATCTCTGCCTTAAAGCCTGGCATCTGCTAAAAAAAGATTTCCCGGAACTACCGCCCGTTCTTATCCACCTGCATAAACATATCCCTATGGGAGCAGGCCTGGGCGGAGGATCAGCCGACGGCGCTTTTATGCTGGTCCTGCTTAACAAACAGTTCAAGCTTGGCTTGTCCGTAGAACGTCTTATGGACTATGCCCTACAATTAGGCAGCGACTGCCCTTTCTTTATCCTGAACAAACCCTGTTTGGGCGGAGGACGGGGAGAAGAGCTCCACCCCATCGACCTGGACCTTTCTTCTTATCGTCTGGCGCTGGTCTGTCCCGGCGTACACATCGGCACGGCATGGGCCTTTTCTCAAATTACTCCTTCGGACAAAGGCAGGTCCCTAAAGGACATCGTCAAAGAGCCGGTGTCCGCGTGGAAAGGACAGCTGACAAATGATTTTGAAGCGCCCGTATTGCGCTCCTATCCTGAACTAAAAAAAATTAAAGAAACTTTATACGACGCGGGAGCCATCTTTGCCTCCCTGACAGGCAGCGGTTCCAGTTTTTTTGGGATATTTGAAAAAGAAAACCCGCCATCTGAAAAGCACATTGCGCAATTGCCGGGATTCCTGCTGACCTGAACCTTCAAAAGACGTACAATTCATGAAAGTGGTTGGTTTTTTATTTATTCGAAACGCCATAAAATACAACTATCCCGTCGAGGCCTCGATACGCAGTCTTCTCCCTATCTGTGACGAGGTCATCGTGAGCATCGGCAACTCAGAAGACGATACGGAAGGGCTCGTGCAGTCCATCGACTCTCCTAAAATAAAGATCTATCACACCGTTTGGGACGACACCCTTCTCGAAGGAGGAAGAGTATTGGCCGTTGAGACGGATAAGGCCTTTGATGAGGTTCCGGCAGACGCCGACTGGTGTATCTACCTGCAGGGCGACGAGGTCCTGCATGAAGATGATTACGCTACGATACTCCGGAGCATGGAGCAATACAAGGATGATGCTCGCGTGGAAGGTCTGCTGTTCAAATACCGGCATTTCTATGGCAGCTATGACTATCTTGGCGACTCCCGCCGCTGGTACAATCATGAGATACGCATCATCCGCAATGACAAGTCCATACGATCCTACCGGGACGCACAGGGCTTCCGGAAACAAGGACGCAAGCTGCAGGTCAAACCCATCGACGCATATATCTACCATTATGGCTGGGTCCGCCATCCCATGCATCAGCTGCAGAAACACCTGGATTTCGAAAAACTATACGACAGCAACAGGCTAGCCAGGGAAATCTCCACCAATCAAACCCAAGAGTTCGATTACTCCTCCATCGACAGCCTGGTTAAATTCACCGGCGCCCATCCTGCTGCTATGCAGCCCATTATCCAACGTCAGAACTGGCATTTTGCCGCCGACATCAGTAAGAAGAATTTTAACCTGAAGACCTGGGTCCTTTATTACATCGAACGCTATACAGGCCGCCGGCTCTTCGATTACCGCAACTACAAGATCATCTAAGCCCCGGGAAATAGTCCTTTTGGATCTCAGATCCCCCCTATGTTTTACAGCCGGAAATGCTTATCTTTACAACATCGTGTTGCACATGTCCCCCATATCGTTCCTGGAGAAGAATCTCGACTTCCTCAACCACTAGGTTTGACCGTGTTTTCCGACTCCCTCTTTCTTCACCAGTAATACTATTTTATGAACGCTATTTCCCTGTCCCCTACCCTGTCGGATCTATCCCGCCATTATCTCGAGCTGGAAGAAAAATACGGCGCCCACAATTATCACCCACTCCCTGTCGTCCTCGACAGAGGATCCGGTATTCACGTCTGGGATGTGGATGGACGACGCTATATCGACTGTCTCAGCGGGTACTCTGCCGTCAACCAGGGACACTGTCACCCAAAGATCATTCATGCACTGGTACAGCAGGCTGAGAAGCTGACCCTTACGTCCAGGGCCTTTCACAGCGATCTGCTGGGAGAATATGCCCGCTATATCACCGGCATCTTCCAGTATGACAAGGTATTGCCGATGAACACCGGCGTCGAAGCAGTAGAGACAGCCATCAAGCTCTGTCGCCGTTGGGGCTACCAGGTAAAAGGCATACCGGAGAATAAAGCTAAGATCATCGTCTGCGCGGAGAATTTCCATGGGAGGACCAGCACGGTCATCTCCTTTAGTACGGACCCGGATTCCAACAGACAGTTCGGCCCTTATATGCCGGGCTTTGTCGTGGTTCCTTATAACGATACCCAGGCGCTGCTGGAGGCATTACAGGACCCTGATATAGCAGGCTTCCTGGTGGAACCCATACAGGGCGAGGCGGGGGTGGTAGTACCCGACGAAGGCTATCTCCACCGGGCATGGCAGCTTTGCAGAGAAGCAAATGCATTGTTCATAGCTGACGAGATACAGACAGGACTGGGACGCACAGGCCATATGCTGGCCTGCGATCACGAACACGTCAGGCCGGACATACTTATCCTGGGCAAGGCATTGAGCGGTGGTGTGCTGCCCGTCTCAGCCGTACTGGCCGACGACCCCATTATGCTGACGATACGCCCCGGCGAACATGGTTCCACCTATGGGGGCAACCCACTCGGATGTCGCGTAGCCATTGCGGCCGTTACTGTCCTGCAGGAAGAAAAGATGACGGAGAATGCCCTGCATTTAGGCGAGCTGTTCCGGGAAGAATTGAGGAAACTAAACTCCCCGTATATTCGGCTGGTAAGAGGAAAGGGACTATTGAACGCCATTGTTATCAACCACCCTAATCACGGTGCTGCCTGGGAGCTTTGCCTGGCCTTAAAGGACAATGGCCTGCTGGCCAAACCCACCCATGGGGACAAGATACGCCTGGCACCCCCGCTGGTGATCACCCGCAAGGAAGTAATGGAATGTATCGACATCGTAAAGCACAGCCTGCAGGTATTGGATCAATTATCATAATGTCTTTCAAAAAAGATATTAATTTTAGGGCATTATGAATAGTCAAGCACACGCCGCTCACGTCGAAACACATATGCGCAGCTCCGAGATCCTCACCGACATCGTCATCGGCATGTCGGATGGCCTCACGGTCCCCTTTGCGCTGGCTGCCGGACTCAGCGGGGCCGTCAGCCCCGGTCATCTCAACCTCATCTGGATCGCGGGGATTGCGGAGATTGCCGCAGGCTCCATAGCCATGGGTCTGGGTGGCTACCTGGCAGGCCGGACAGAAGTAGACCATTATAACTCCGAATTAAAAAGAGAATACGACGAGGTACAGAAAGTACCCGAGAAGGAAAGGGAAGAAGTAAGGGAGTTCTTCTCCAACCTGGGGCTCAGCAAAGAAGTCCAGCAGAAAGCTGTGGAAGAAATGACCCGCGACAAGGACAAATGGGTGGACTTTATGATGAAGTATGAGTTGGGCCTGGACAAACCCGACCCACAACGGGCGCGCAAGAGCGCTTTCAATATCGGGCTCTCCTACGTCGTGGGGGGCCTCATTCCCCTAAGCCCCTATTTCTTCGTGAGCGATGGTATCACGGGTCTGAAAATATCGGCAGTGATCACGCTCATATGCCTGTTCATCTTCGGGTATTTTAAAAGCAGGGTGACGGGTGTCAATCCCCTGGCAGGCGCCCTGCGGGTGATGATCATCGGTGCGCTGGCCGCGGGCTGTGCCTTTGCCGTTGCCAGGGCGATCCAGCATTAATTTTTCAGCTTGACATCGGGCAGGGCCGCCGCCGCGGTCATGATGATGGACGCCAGCAACACCAAAAATATCCCTATATGCTTCACCGGGCAAATGCCTCTGTAGCAGGCGGTGTACAGTATATAGGTCTTCAGACTGAACGCAAAGATCAACGCACACACTACGAGGTTTGTCCTTTTAGCCCAGATACGGGGGATGAGGAACAAAGGCACGGCAAAGCAGCTGAGGAAAATAAATATCTTTCCCGGCTTGCCATAGGCATTATTCTCTGAAAAAAAGCCGGTAAAGTCCTTACCTACATCAGGAAAATAAGCCCAGGGCATATAACATGCCCCAACAAGCAGGAACGCTGCGGCAATACCGATCCATTGTGAGTATTTCATTGGGGGTGCTAGTTACACAAATTTTCAGAAAAAATAGCGGGCCATTTAATATACGATTAAAATACAATACATAAATACTTATTTTATTGTAGACTTAATTATCTTGGCGGGCATAAAATAAAGTTGCTATGAAAAAAATGCTAGCCGAGTTCATTGGGACCTTCTCCCTGGTGCTATTTGGTTGCGGCGCAGCCGTTGTCGCCGGTAAAACCATTCCAGCTGCGATTCTTGCCGATGCACCGGCGGGAATAGGCGTTTTGGGCATCGCCCTGGCTTTCGGCCTGGCGGTAGTAGTGATGGCTTATGCCATCGGTCCTATTTCCGGTTGTCATATCAATCCCGCCATCACCGTGGCCATGCTGGTAGCAGGCAAGATCAATGGCCGGGACTGTGCCGGCTATATCATCGCACAGTTTGCCGGAGCTGTTACAGGCTCTGCTGTCCTGTATGCGATCCAATCCGGCGCTCCTGGTTTCAGCATGGGCGAATGGGCCCTGGGCGCTAATGGGTGGGGACCGGGTTATCTGGGAGGATATAGCACCACATCCGCCTTCCTGGCGGAAACCATTCTTACCTTTCTGTTCCTCTTCGTCATATTTGCTACCACTTCCCGCCTTGGAAATAGTACTATGGCTGGTCTGGCCATCGGTCTTACCCTGGTGCTGATACACCTGGTAGGTATTCATATAACAGGGACATCCGTAAATCCCGCCCGCAGCTTTGGTCCGGCAATATTCGCCGGAGGAAAGGCGCTCTCACAGTTATGGTTGTTTATTGCAGCGCCATTGGTAGGAGGGATTGCTGCGGCATTGTTCTGGAAAGGGTTGTTCGAGCCCAAAAATTAGATCGACGGTTGCACTGGTTAGATGGTCAGTTGCACTGGCACCCCGGGCTCGAGCCATATCAGTTCATTCTCCAACCCCGCCGCGATGATCTGTCCGTGAGATACAGCACGGTTTTCCAGAAAATGCTCCCAGCCCTCCTGGTGAGTAGGAACCAGCTTATTGACATGGAAAAGTTTCGCAACACGAATGGCTTCCTCGGTAGTGAAGGTCAGATAACGATCCCCTATCTGTGCCGGAAAACCTGCTCTGCCGATGTGCAGGATGGCCGTGTCGACCGTAAATCGTTCTCCTACTTCCTCGACACCTTTGAAATATACGGTGTCCCCCGATATGTACAGGACGCCATGCTGCTGGTCATCCCACTCCAGGACAAAGCCCAGTACATGTCCCGCCATACGATGCAGCTCTTCATCCGAGCCATGCATACAGGGTGTACCGGTGATACGCAGCCCCGGCACCTTATCCGTATCGACGCGGACGGTCTCCCAGTCATCGATACCCGTTACGGCCGTCAATCCCAGCCTTTCACGGGCTTCCCTGGTGGAGATGATCCGGGGGACGGTATCTAAGAATTCCCGGCCGCTATTGTCCAGGTTGTCCTTATGCTGATCATGACTCAACAATACCAGGTCCACATGCCCCAGTTCTTCCGGATGCAATGCAGGCGCCCCCGTTTTTTTTAGTATCCTGCCCGAGCCGGACTGATAGCTGCCACCGGCCGCATCGAAAGTGGGGTCCGTGACAATCCGAAATCCATTGATGTCTATCAGCATACATGCGGTGTCGATCTGTGTGATAGTGACGTTCATAATCTTTTATTTTAAGAATTGTAACTGTAGTTCGATGAGAGGACGCAGCGCTTCCGGATTAGGGTGCACCCTTCGAGTTATATTTAGTCCATTCCAGACGGTCAGCAGGTACAGCGCCAGGACAGCCGGGTCTTCTTTTGTTTGCAGCTCTCCTGATCGTTGCGCCGCTGCTATATAGGTGCGGAACAGCTCTTCCAGCCGCTCCAGCTTTTTGGCCGCGCGGGCGCTGAGCGAGTGTTCGGTGTTGATGAGCTCGACAACGGTATTCCCCATAAAGCACCCTTTCCGATGCAGATGGGAAGGACTGCTGGCAATACCCCGGAAGAATTCCCGTATCCTTTCTATGGGATGCGGATGAATGGGAAGGTCGGCAGCCAGCCGGTGTATGGCGTCGTTGACAAATCTGTCCATTATCTTTTCGAACAGCTCTTTCTTGCTCCCAAAAGCATGATAAAAGCTGCTCTTGCCCAGCCCCATGGCCTCCAGCAACTGGTCAAGGGACGTAGCTTCATAGCCCCTGGTCCAGAAAAGCTCCCTGGCCTTTTCCAGCACTTTTTCTTCGTCAAATATGGATGGTCGTCCTGCCATGATAAAACCGCTAATGTCTGTCCTTCGGACAAGCCGCTTTCGGCGGCTCAGTAAAGCTACGCATTTTGTACTAATTGGTACAAAATAAATTTTTGAGTTTCTCTAAGGGCTTGCATTATCCGAGTTTTCCCCCTACATTGTCTCCTATGAAAAAGATCATACCCCTATTTACATTGCTCGTCGGCACAGTCCTTACCATCTCGTTCGTACATCCCGGAAAAACGATCCATTCCGACGACTGGGTGCCATTCGAGGACGCCGGCTGCAAGATGCTCTTCCCAAAGGCGCCGGCAAATGAATCCCAGACGGTGAACACGGCCATAGGTGAGCTGAAGTTGTACAATCATTCCTATGAAGTGCCCGATGGCGTGCAGGACGACAATCTGGTATACGTTCTTTCGGAAACGGAGTTTCCGGATACGAGTACGATCAACTCGAAGAATAGCAAAGAAGTAATAGACAAGTTCTTCAGGGGAGCTGTGGATGGAGGCGTCAGCAACGCACATGGCAAATTGCTTACAGAAGAAACTATTCAACTGGATGGCTTCCCCGGCAAGAAGTTCAGAGCCGGCGTTCAGGATGGAGCGGCCATAATGACCATAAAGACTTACCTGGTAAAGAATAAGTTATATATGCTCCAGGTCATCACCGAGACAAAAAAGGATTTTAATAAATCCATGGATAAGTTCATGCGTTCGTTTATGCTGAAGCATTGATCCACAGGCCCGGTCACTGCGCCAAAGTTGGCCAGTCATTGCTTCTAACACAAAAAAAGGCCGTCCTGTCATAAAAATGATGGGGCGGCCTGATCCTAGAAACAACCTGAAATATATGTATCGTACTCCGAGTGAAATCTGTTTTATTTGTCCCTTCGCTTCATATCTCTCATCCTCTATATAATATTAGTACTAGCTGTCTGTAGAAATGTAACTACAAAATGTGCTTTTTTTCCTTTTTTTAGTCCAAAACACAACTAATTCATTTTCAATGACTATCTATCCAAAACTCCTCTCCCTGACACTCATCCTTGGACTAGCCACCGGCGCATATACCCAGCCCGACAAATCAATAAACTACCTGTCTGCCATCAAAAACTACGATCTAAGCAAACTATGGCGTGCAGACAGCATCCGGACGGAAGGCGACGGCGAAAAAGTCCCGTTCCCTGAGCCGCTCGGCTACATAGGCAATAATTATCAGCGCTTTTATATTCATTATATCTCCGTGACAAAGGACAAGAACAACCCCTATATATATCATGTGTACGGCAAGACAAAGGTCAAAGACGTCGTTTGTACTTTTAACGGCGCCATTACCATCACCAGGACCAGACTCTATCGACAGAGCGACGACCCAAGGTATAAGCAAGGGGCTGTCACGGGGGACATTGTCTTTAAAGAAGATAGTACACAGCCTTCGGCCGGGGTCTTCAAAGGGAAGGTAGAAACAGGCTTCACCCTGGATAAAAAAGGGACGCTTCAATACGATGCTTTGATGGCTGTTGCCGACGGCTATAGCAATAATCAATGCACGACTATCTGGACAAGTTACAAGACAGGTAAAAGTAAAAAATGCAATTGGGGCGACTATAGGATACCCGATAGCAGGGAACTGGACGATGGAGCAGGCGGTGTCCATATAAATGAAAGATTTGCCGGCAATGGGTGGCAAACCTTTGTCGCCGCCTATGGCAGCTCTGATAAAAATGCTGAAAAAGCCCGGCAGATCGAAGACGCTGAATGGTGGAAATAAATCGCTAATTTTAGTAAAATCCCCCAATTATGAGCGCTATTTCACGCAGGCATGCCATAAAAGCGATTGCTGCCGGCAGCGGCATCCTATTGCTTTCCCCCAAATCAATATTCTCCTCCACACGCTATAAGGACCGGCTGGGGGTAGCCCTGGTAGGTCTGGGATATTACAGTACCGACCTCCTGGCGCCCGCACTACAACAAACAAAACATTGTTACCTGGCAGGCATCGTTACAGGCACACCCGCAAAGGCCGAGGCTTGGAAGAAAAAATACAATATTCCCGATAAGAATATTTACAACTATCAGAACTTCGACAGCATTGCCAACAATCCGGATATAGATGTGGTATACGTGGTGTTGCCACCCTCGATGCACAAGGAATATGTGATAAAGGCCGTGAATGCGGGTAAGGAGGTGTGGTGCGAAAAGCCAATGGCCTTAACGGAAGCTGAATGCAGCGCCATGATCGATGCCTGCCGGGCCAACAAAAAGTCCCTGGCCATTGGCTACCGTTTGCATCATGAACCCAATACACAGGAATGGCGCCGCATGGTGAAAGAACAGCAGTTTGGTAAGGTCACAAAGGTGAACTGTGCAGCAGGCTATTATGAAAACCGCACGGATCACTGGAAGCAGAAAAAAGAAATGGGGGGCGGCGTACTGTACGACATGGGGGTATACGCTATACAGGGAGCAAGATTGGGCACAGGAATGGAACCCGTCGCCATCGTCTCCGCCCAAACCTCTACCACAAGACCACAGATCTATAAGAACGGGCTGGATGAAACAACGATCGCGACGCTTGAATTCCCCGGCGGCGCCATGGCCGATATAAAGACCAGCTTTGGCGAGAACATCAATTTTCTCAATATCACCTGCGACAAGGGAGAAATAAAAATGGCCCCCTACTCTGCTTACAATGGCCAGAACGGCACCACTCCGCTGGGCATTATCAATCATCCATATGATATCCCTTTCCAGCAGGCCAAACAAATGGATGACGATGCCTTATCCATTATGCAAAAAAGACCCATGCTCGTACCGGGTGAAGAAGGCCGGCGTGATATTCGTTTGGTGGAAGCCATTTACCGGAGTGCCGCGACAAAGCAATTGGTGAGGCTATAAAAAGAGATGCTATGGTTGACGACAGTGAAAGCATATATTATAAAATGGTGGAGGAGGTAGAGGATTATGCGATAATAATGTTGGACAGGAACGGAATAATTACAAATTGGAACAAGGGCGCCGAAAAGATCAAGGGATATAAAAACGAAGAAATTATAGGCAGGCATTTTCGCATATTCTACACACCGGAAGATCAGGATGCAAAGCTGCCGGAAGCGCTTGTCGAGGCTGCCAGGCTTGAGGGAAAGGCTATTCATGAAGGATGGCGTATACGAAAGAATGGTACTGCCTTTTGGGGCAGCATCGTAATTACGGCTATCCATGATAAGGAAGATAACGTCATCGGATTCACCAAGGTCACGCGTGACCTCACCGAAAGAAAAGCTTCAGAGGATCGCATGTTCCAATATTCCCGGCAATTGGAAGCGCAGAACAAAGAGCTTCAGCAGTTCGCTTATGCGGCCGCACACGACATGAAGGAGCCGCTCAGAAAGATCCTGTTTTATTTCTCTGCCATTATGGAAAACAACCCGGAGATCGACCTTGAAAAAAAGCGGATCTACCTTGCACGGTCAGAAGAGGCTGCCAGGCGAATGCAAAGCCTGATCGACGATATGCTGGCTTTTACAAAAGTGTCCGAGCCCATTGAGAAATTCGAGGATGTAGACATGAATGTTACCCTTAACAATGTGGCTGCCTTTTACCAGGACACCTTGGAATCTATCCGGGGGGAGCTCGTTATTTCCAATCTACCCAATGTCCGGGGAATTCCTTTTCAGCTTTTCCAGCTCTTTTTGAACCTGATCAGCAATTCCATAAAATACCGCAGCCCGGACCGTCCTCTTAGGATTGAAATATCATCGAACAACATCGACGATCCCAATCTCCGGCGCAGATCCTATCCTCCCAGGCAGCTGACAAGGATCACCGTTAAAGACAATGGTCTCGGTTTCGAGCCGGAATACAACAAGAAAATATTCGAGATGTTCCAGCGGCTGCATGGCAGGGAATTTTCAGGTGCGGGGATAGGTCTCTCGATCTGTAAAAAGGTTATGGACAATCATCAAGGCATCATCCGGGCCCAGGGGAAATTGGATGAAGGGGCTTTGTTCGAGCTTTATTTTCCGGCCTGATCCGAATATCAGCAATATTGCAGCATTATGCCGGCCATTCGCTTCAATTCGCTTGTCTTACTGGGCTTGATAAAATACTCTTTTGCACCGGCATCGAGGCAACGGTTCATATCCTCTTGTCGTCCGGAGGTGCTCCAGACCACCTTTGGAATGCGGGAGTAACGTTCATCATTGCGAATTTTTTCCAATACCTCTGCCGCATTTAAGATCGGCATTTTGTAGTCCAGGACCATCACACAAGGCAGGTCATCATCGGCCAGACCCGCGAGATATCGAAATACCTGGCCTCCGTTTTGAACGGTGTGGATCGACATATGGTCATCCAGTTGGTTGAAGACCTCCGTCAGTATTTCAACGTCATCGCTGTCGTCATCCGCGATGAGGATTATTCTTTTCTTGGAAGGCATGGTTCTTAAATTTGTAGTTCAATGACTGTTCAAATATATGATTCCATTCCTAATTCAAATATAATGGCAAGGTCCGTGCCATGTCGTTAACTTACGAAAAAAATAGTAGTTTTAAGCCATGAAGAAATACCTTTTACTGGCAGCATTGTTCTGTTTCTCGTGCCTTACGCTTTTCGCCCAAACAACAAGCTATACCCCCTCCCCTCAAAATGAAAAAGCCAGGGAATGGTTCAAAGATGCCAAATTTGGTCTGTTCATCCACTGGGGTCCGTTCAGCATCCCCGGCGATGGAGAATGGGTGATGAACAACCGTAACATCACGGTAAAGAACTATACCCGCCTGGAAAAATTCTTCAACCCCATCGACTTCGACGCGCATGCCTGGGTATCCCTGGCAAAGGCGGCAGGGATGAAATATATTACCCTCATCACACGCCACCACGACGGGTTTAGCATGTGGGACACCAAATATTCCGATTTCAGCATCATGCATACGCCCTACAAAAAGGACATCGTGCGCCAAATGGCCGACGAATGTCACAAACAGGGCATCCAGCTCTTCCTTTACTACTCGCTGCTGGACTGGCGCCGGGATGACTATTCCTGGTGGACAGGACGCACTGGTAAGGGCGCCGGTCGCACGGTCCGTGGCAATTGGAACGACTATATCCAATTCATGAAAAACCAGTTGACGGAGCTGCTCACCAATTACGGCTCCATCGGGGGCATTTGGTTTGACGGCTATTGGGACCAGATGGCGGAGGAAAGCAAGGATCGGAAGGACGAGGACGTACGAGTAGACTGGCATATCCGTGAACTCTACGATCTCATCCACCAACTTCAGCCACAATGCCTCATCGGCGATAACCACCACATGACACCCCTGCCGGGCGAAGACTTCCAGATGTTCGAGCAGGATGTTCCCGGCGAAAATACCAGTGGCCTGAGCTTCCAGAAGATATCCTCGCTGCCGCTGGAAACCTGCGCTACCATTAACAATTCCTGGGGATTCAATATCACCGATACTACCTATAAGACGCCGGCACAGATCGTCGCTCTGCTGGTAAAATCAGCCGGCAATGGCGGCAACCTCCTGCTCAACATCGGCCCCATGCCCAACGGCGAGATACAGCCGGAATTTATCCAGCGCTTGCATTGGATGGGCAGCTGGCTCCAAACATACGGTCCCGCTATCTATAACACCAAAGGCGGCTATCTCAAGCCACAGAAATGGGGCTGCCTTACACAGAAGGACGACAAGCTCTATGTCCATGTCCTGCAGCAGGACGCAGGCTCCATACGGCTTGAAAAGTTCCCATATGCCGCCATTAAAAAAGCTTATCGCCTGAAAGACAAAGCCCCCGTCAATGTTTCATTAAAAAACGGGATCGCGGAGATCCCCACCCAATCGCCAACCCCCGAAGACCCTGACCAGGTGGTAGTATTGGAAGTAGGTAAATAAAGACTATAAAATTATTACGGATTGCCCTGCAACCCCGCAAGATCCGCCAGGTTACAACAGCTCGGTGTGATAATAATATTGTTGGCGGCCTGTTTCAGGTAATTTACCACCATGGCCTCTTCGGTAGGGGCAGTATATTTTTTGGTAAAAGGGATCTCCACCTCCTGGATATTGTCAAAGCCGGGATCATTACCTGTCTGCTTAACCAAAATATTCTTCAGCGCCACGGCCCTGCGATTCTTTACACTAACGGTATTTGAAACGCCAAACAATACCTGCGGTTTTGTTTCCAATCCGACGTTGAACACATACTGCTCCATCTCCTCAAAATCCAGGTTCTGACAATTGATATAAAGACACCCATCCAGTATACCTATCACTTTACCGCTGTACCGATGTCCCTCGGACACCGACTTGACCACTACCTGCCCGTTATTGGTTTCCCGCAGGATGAAAGGCGTTTTGATAATGTTCCTGCTCCCGTCCGTCTTTTGATAATACAGGAAATAGTTTCCCAGGTAATATGCCTTGATCAGTCCCAGCGAGGTTCTCCCCCCACCCACTCCTGTCACGGGCACTTTGGACAAACTATACCCATACTCCTCCGACTGCCGGCCCCGTTCCTTCTGCCAGGAATCCCAGTCCAGGAAGGGCACCTGAAGAAAGACCAATAACGCATTTATCTTTATATACTTCGCCTCGCCCCCACTCCAATAGCTTTGCAGCGTCTTGCCGCTGATCCAGTTAAATACCTGGTATTCCCGCATCCCGGCGAGGTACCGGATAAAATCATACGGCTGTTGAAATTTCCCGGTATGCAATTGCTTCTCCAACTGCTGCTTGCCGATGATCAGGTTCAACTCGACCCAGTCGCTATTCATCAGCACCTCCTTTGTCACCTGTTTATTGATCACCCTTGCAACAAGGTTGAACTGGGTCCTCGTAAATCTTGACCAGCCATTTTCCCTCCCCTTGCTTTTCAGGGCCGCAACGATCACAGGATGACCTTCAATAGCCTTTTTTATTCGCTCAGATAGATACATCGATTGATATTATAAATTATTCTATATATTGGGCGGGGGCACAGCTGAAATAACAAAAAATAAGGGTCATTATCTGACCAATGAATTTACTAAAATTTGACTAAAAAATAACATTGAATATCAACTGGGAAGCAGATTTTTTAAAAAATAATTCGACTTATATTCCGACTCATTTGACTTTTTGAAATTTAATCTTTCTCAGGAGCCCCCTTAAAGGGGAATAAATAACCAAACCAACTACTATGAGTCAAAACTTTCTCAAGCTGTTCACCTTCTCCATCCTTTGGCTTTTATTGGGCATTGAGGCCATCGCCCAGGATCGCCTGTTGAAAGGAGTGATCCGGGATGCGGAAGGAAAACCAATTGCCGGCGCCACTGTCCAGGTCAAAGGCTCGGCTAAAGGCGTTTCCAGCGCCGCGGATGGCAGCTACACCTTATCCGTTCCTCCGGGCGACGCCACGCTGACGGTGTCTTATGTAGGATACGCCACCGCAACCATCCCCATCAAAGGCAGGACCAGCATCGACGTGCAGTTGGAGGAAACCAGGACCCAACTCTCCGACGTTATGGTAGTTGGATACGGCACGCAGAAGAAATCCGATGTCACAGGCGCCATCTCTTCCATCAAGAATAAGGACTTCAAAGACCAGCCCGTCAGCAATGTGGCCGCCGGCATCGAAGGCAAACTATCGGGCATCAATGTCACTCAACCTTCCGGTACTCCGGGTGCGGGTCTGCTGGTCAGCATCCGGGGCGCACAAAATCCCTTGTATGTGGTGGATGGCGTTCCCATGCTCAGCGAAAGCAACTCGTCCCTGGCCACCTCTTATAATACTACCGGGGAGGTCGTTGGAGCAGGTCAGAATATCAGTTCCATATCCGACATCAATCCCAACGACATCGAATCCATCGAAGTATTGAAGGATGCCTCTTCAGCAGCCATCTATGGAGCCCGGGCGGCCAATGGGGTGGTATTGATCACTACCAAAAGGGGCAAGGCGGGCAAGACCCGGCTTGACTTCAATTATTATACGGGCTTCCAGCAGGTGGCAAAAAAGATCAAATTCCTCTCTTCAAGGCAGTTTGTCGACCTCACCAAAGAGGCCATTGCCAACGATATCGCGGTGTACAAACGGGAATCCGCAGCAGCAGGGACTGACACCTCCCGGTTCGGACCACTGTCGGTGCTGCAATCGGTGGGAATAGTCGACAGCGCCGGCAATGCTATCGCCAACCCGCTTCCGTATGATGCAAGCAGTGGTATCGATACCCGCTGGCTGGACCAGATATTCCGTACCGCCCCTGTCAATAATTATGAGCTGTCGGCCAAAGGCGGTAATGAGAAAACAAAATTTTTCATCAGCGGAGGCTATTTCGATCAGAGCGGTATCATCATCGAGAATTATTTCCGGCGTTTTAATGTACGGGTCAACCTCGATCACCAGGCTACGGACAAGCTTTCCTTCGGCACCTCGGTGATGGCCGCCTATTCGGACGATAAGCGCAGCTTCAATGATAATACGTATACAGGCATCGTAACCAATGCCCTGGGCGCCTCGCCCCTTATGCCGGTGTATGAAAAGGACGGCAAATATGCCGACTTCACTCAATACCAGGCCAGCTGGCTTTCAGACAACCCCGTGAAATCAGCCAAAGAGATCAACGCACATACGTTCACCAATCGATTTATCGGTTCCGTATACGGAGAGTATAAATTCCTTCCTTCATTGAAGTTCAGATCTTCATGGTCCGTGGATTATAATGACGTATATGACAACCAATATTTTTCTTCCCTCACGGTGGATGCAGAGACGATTGGCGGAAAGATCCTCAATGGAGAGAATAAGGGGTTGGTATGGCTGAATGAGAATATCCTGACCTGGCAGCAGGGGTTTGGCGCGCATCACATCACCGCCCTTGCCGGCTTCACGAGACAGGAAGGGAACAACCAGCTGACCTATATCGCGGGGCAGGGAGTGCCGTTAACGGGAGGTCTGCAGAACACATCTGCGGCGGCCATCATCAATTCCGCCGTTAAAACGTCCTCCACCTATTACTTCAACTCGTGGCTGGGGAGGGTGAATTACGACTACGATGGCAAATATCTGTTGGCGGTGTCCGTTCGGGCGGACGGGTCTTCCCGGTTCCCAGGCAGCCAGCAGTATGGTTATTTCCCCGCCGTATCCGCAGGGTGGAATATGGCGAAAGAATCTTTTCTCAGCGGCAGCCACTGGATCAATTCCCTGAAACTGCGTATGAGCTATGGGGTGGCAGGCGATGCGGAGATCGGAAATTACCAAAATACGAGCTACTGGCGTCCATCCCGCTACAACGGCCTCGCGGGTCTGAGCCCCCTGAACATTTATGATCCGTCCATTTCCCTGACATGGCAGAAGAACAGCACCTTCAACACAGGGGTGGACTTCGATATCTTCCATCATATACTCAGCGGCTCTATCGAGTACTTTAACGCCAAAAGAACGAAGCTGCTGGATCAGAAGCCGATAGCCGGTACGACGGGTTTCAGCAATATCACGACCAATTCCGGAGAGATAGAAGACAAAGGATGGGAATTCCAGCTCCTCTCCAACAACGTCCAGCACGAAGATTTCTCCTGGACGACGGCTTTCAATATCTCTTTCCTGAAGAACACGATCAAGGCACTGGCCGTGGACAGCCAGTTCATCAGCTCGTACAATGACCAGGCGCCAACCCATATCCTAAAAACGGGACAACCGGTGGGCACTTTTATCGGAGTCCCGTTCGCGGGTGTTGACCCTCAAACGGGCGATGCCCTGTATTACTCGGCTAAAGGAGTTAGAGAAAGAGCGGACGAGGTCAACTTCAGCCAGGATGTCCGCATCATCGGGAATGCCCGCCCGAAATTCTTCGGGGGTCTGACGAACGATTTCCGGTACAAGCGCATCGACCTGGCTATCGCTATGCAATTCAGTTATGGGAATAAAGTATTCAATCTCATCCGGAACACCTATGAGAGCCTGGGTTGGAGCGGCGCGTCCCTGCCGGGGTCATCCTCTCTCAGTCAGGTATATGCGAATAATGACACGAGGGTGGCAGGCCGGTGGAGGAAGCCGGGTGACCATACGAGCATCCCTCGTGCGTCCTTCCTGTTACAGAATTATTTTCCCAATTCCGACGAGTTCCTGGAAGACGGCTCATTCCTGAAGATCAGGACGGTCAACATCGGGTACACCTTCCCGAAAATGCGCTACTTCAATTCGATACGTATATATGCCCAGGTGCAAAACCTGGTGACGTTCACCAAATACATAGGGTTCGACCCGGAGGTTAGCTCCACAGGCGGCAGCAATGACAAGACGGCAGGAGTGGATTATGCAGCCTACCCGCCTGCGCGGACCTTTACCTTCGGCGCATCGATAAGTCTATAACCATTATAAATCATTTCTGCATGGAACGTTTACTGAAATATATTTCGATGGTCTTCCCGGCCCTCATCATCACAGCCTTGTTTTTTTGCACCGGCTGTAACAAGCTCAACCAGGTGTCCCCCAATGCAGTCCCCCAGTCAGTCCTGTTCAAGGACACCAATAGCGTGAAGGAGACGCTGGTGGGATTATACAGCACGCTCGAGCCGGAAACATATTATGGGGCCTATTATCCCATGTTCGCGGACCTGAACAGTGACAACGGGGTTGCGGGAGGATATAACAACACCTCCCTGAACGAGTTCGGTTATTATAGCGTAACTACTACGAATATTTTCACCCAGAACATGTGGGTAGGGCTTTATCATGTTATTGCAACGGCCAACGATATCCTGGCAGGCATCGCCGGAATGTCTGCACCTGATTCGAGCACGCAACAGCTGCTTGCTACGGTAAAAGGCCAAACGCTGGCCATTCGGGCCATGGTCCATTTCGATCTGCTCCGGGCCTTTGGTTATCACTGGGACACTACTTCTGTCTATGGGATTCCCGTGGTCACGACTGTTCAAAAAGCCTCAGACGTAGTCGCCAGAAGCACGGTAGCGGATTCTTATAAAGCCATCGTGGGCGACCTGCAGGCAGCCGCTATCCTTTTGTCCGGCATTGCGGACCGCAACGCTAATTATATCAACCCTGCCGTGGTCAATGCCTTGCTGGCGAGAGTGTACCTGTACAAGAAAGACTATACCAATGCCGTGAACTACGCCAGCCTGGTGATCAATGACGGGGCCTACACGTTGATGGACCAAAATGGTTTTCAGTCTATCTATAAACAGAAGCTCAGCCCGGAGTCCATATTTGAGCTGGCTTATAACCAGCAGGATCAAAGCTTTTACAATGCCACGACCTATGCCCGACCCGGGGCTGCCTCTACGGAGGTGCTGTTCATAGCTTCGCAGGGACTGCAGGCTTTTTTCCAATCCCGCCCGGGCGATCTTCGGATCAATCTCCTTGATTATTCCAGCTCGAATTTCCTGCCGAACGGCAGGACCCTGAAATACCGGGGAGAGATCACGCGGGACAATCCCGCCTACATCCTGCGCATAGCCGAAATGTATCTTATCCGGGGGGAGGCGGCGGGCCGGCTGAATGGCCTGGCGGACCTCAACCTGGTAAGGACCAGCCGGGGACTGGCGGCATTGGCGCCCACCGATGTACCGGACGATCCTACCTATGCGCAATATGTTTCCGACGAGAACAGGGCGGAGTTCAACTTTGAAGGCCACCGGTATTTCGACCTCGCCAGGACGGGCCAGATAAACGCTGTGCTCGGCGTTCCGGCAACCAATTCGGTTTACCCCATCCCACAGGCCGAGCTTACCGCAACGCATGGAGTCGTCATACAAAACCCGGGATACTGATATATGCCGCACTCTCCATTAACCATCTTATTGCAAAAAGCTTTTGCAGCAGCGGTGCGGCCTGAGGGGACCGAACAACATGCGGGCGCAAGCCGCAGGCGGTTTCTGAAAAACTCCGCCTTCGCGGCCGGGAGCCTGCTCATCCCTCCGATGCTGGGAAGGCGTTGGCCAGGGGCTCCCGCCAGCGGTGATGCCAGCAGGGTGGCCATCGTAGGAGCCGGGATCGCGGGCCTGAATGCAGCCTGGCAATTGAAACAGCAGGATATCACATCCACCGTCTATGAAGCGTCTGGTCGTGTCGGAGGCCGCATGTATACGATAAAAGATCATTTCGGACAGGGTCTAACGACGGACCTGGGCGGAGAATTTGTAGATACCACCCATACGGAGATCTTGCAGTTGGTGAAACAGCTGGGCCTGGACCTTTACGACCTGCAGACGGACACGCTGACCCCAAAATCTTTCTGGTTCGATGGCCGCCCGCTCACGGAAAAAGATCTGAGCGAAGCCATCCGGCCCTTTGCAGAAAGGATCATGAAGGATATTCATTCCCTTCCCCCTTTGATCAGCTACCAATCGGCGGCTACCTTCCGGCATTTGGACGAGCTGTCCATCATGGACTATCTCCGTGGGATTGGCATCGGGGGCTGGCTATTGTCCTTCCTTAATGTGGTGCTGACCCGTGAGTACGGAATGGAGGCTTCGGAACAATCCGCCATCAATTTTCTCATCATGTTCGAGCCTCCTGCTGCTACGGGCGGCAGATATGAATTGTTCGGCAGCGATCATGAAGTATTGAAGATCCGGGGCGGCAGTCAGCGGCTTACGGACGCGTTGTACCGACAGGTACAGGACCAGGTCCTCCTGCGCCACAAACTGACAGCGATCCATCCCGGCGGCGGCGGCGGCGGCGGATACAGGCTTTCATTCGACAAGGACGGAGAAAAGATCGTCGTCCATGCGGACCGGATCATATTGGCCATCCCCTTCACCATCCTGCGCAACATTCCTCTGCAGGTGGCTATGCCCGAAGAAAAGCAAAAATGTATCCGGGAGATAGGCTATGGCAACAGCTGTAAATTCATTATGGGCGCCCGGGAGAAGGCCTGGCGCAAGGCAGGCAGACAAGGCTATACCTTCACCGATCTTTCATTCGGCTGCGGATGGGATAGCAGCCAGCTGCAGTCGGAGCAGGAAGGGAGCTTTACGGTCTTTGCCGGAGGAAGTTTCGGAGACTACATAAAAGACAGCAAAGAAGAAGACCTGGCGGGGCGATTCCTGCCGGCGCTTGACACGATATATCCTGGCGCGCAGCATGCGTACTCCGGAAAAAATATAAAATACTGCTGGGCAGGCAATCCTTATAACAAGGCCGGCTATGCGTCTTTCAAAAAGGGGCAGTGGTCGACGCTCGCGGGCTGGGAAGCCAAGCCGGTGGGTAATATCTATTTCGCCGGTGAACACGTCAGCCGGGATTTCCAGGGGTATATGAACGGCGCGGCGCAGACAGGGCGAATGGCCGCGGAGGCAGTGGCCAGGTCCTATAAAAATATAATTGTTACTCATGAATAATTCACAAGTTATTTTAGATCGACGGAAGCAATTCGTTCCCGATGCCATCGGGATCTTTAACCCTTCCACCGCAGCAAGCGCAAAGGGAAGTGTGATCATCGACGCGGATGGAAGAGAGATGATCGATTTCGCCGGGGGCATTGGCGTTGTCAATGCAGGACATTGTCCGCCCCCTGTGGTGGAGGCTATCGCGCAGCAGGCGGCGAGCCTGATCCACTGCAGCTTTAATGTGGCGACCTATGATCTGTATATGCAATTGGCAGAACGGCTGGCTAGTTTGCTGCCGCATGGCGACCATACAAAGGTCATGCTCACCAACTCGGGCGCAGAGAGCGTGGAGAACGCCATCAAGATCGCCCGTCAGGCCACAGGCCGGCCGGCTGTGATCTGCTACGAAAATGCTTTTCACGGTCGCACGCTGATGGCGATGACCCTCACTTCCAAGGTCGGCTACAAAGCAGGATGCGGTCCCTATGCCCCGGAAGTATACCGGATCGATTTCCCGGATTACTACCGGCATGGCAGCGGCCTCAACCTGGATGAATTTTCGGATTACCATTTAGGGGAGCTGGAATCATTTTTCCACGTGCAGGTGCCGGCCGAACAGGTGGCCGCGATCATCATCGAGCCCGTGCAGGGCGAAGGAGGGTTCAACGTAGTGCCCCGCAAATACCTGGAAGGGCTTCGCCGCATCTGTGATAAGTATGGCATCCTGCTCATCCTGGATGAGGTGCAGAGCGGGTTTGGACGCACGGGCAAATGGGCGGCCTATCAGCATTATGACGTCGTACCGGACTTGTCGGTATGGGCAAAGTCACTCGGCAGCGGTATGCCCATCGGGGCGGTGCTGGGCCGGGCGGCGGTTATGGATTCCTGTAAGCCTTCCACCATCGGGGGCACCTATCCCGGCAATCCGGTGTGCTGCGCGGCGGCCCTGGCTACCCTGAACTACATGGAACACATCGATATCAATGCACTTGGCAAAAAGGTCGGGAAGATAGTTCGCGAAAGGTTCGAGATCATGAAGCAGCATTTCCCCGCCATCGGCGATGTACGGGGCCTGGGCGCGATGATGGCCTTCGAGCTGGTAAAGGATAAAGACCCCTTCAAGCCGGATACCGCCCTCTGCAAAAAATTGATCGGCTATTGTGCGGATCATGGATTGATCCTGATCAGCGCGGGCATCTACGGGAACGTCATCCGTGTCCTGAGCCCGCTGGTCATCGAACCTTCGCTGCTGAATAAAGGACTCGACATCATTGAGGCCGGGCTGACCGAACTTTCTTAAAAACATGCAGGACATGAATAAGCTATTTATCAACGGGGAATGGGTCGATGCGCTGGACGGAAAGACGATGGAGCTGGTGAACCCGGCTACGGAGGAGGTGATCGCTACCCTCCCCTATGCGGACGCCGCGGATTGTCATGCAGCCATCGACATAGCTCATCGGGCTTTTCCCGAATGGAGCGGGACCACGCCTTATATAAGGGCGGCAATCCTTAAAAAGGCGGCGGATCATATGCGCGATCACCTGGCAGAGCTGGCGAAAGATATGGTGAGGGAGAGCGGTAAGCCGCTGGCCGAAGCCAAAGGGGAATGGATGGTGGCCGCAGGCCTGTTCGAATGGTTTGCGGAAGAGGCAAAACGAGCGTATGGGCGGGTGATACCCACCAGCAGAAAAGATAAGCGCAGTACGGTGATCTATCAGCCCATGGGTGTCATCGGGGTGATCACCGCCTGGAACTTCCCGGCTTATAATCCTGCCCGGGCCTGGGCGGCAGCCCTTGCAGCGGGATGTACGGTAGTTGCCAAGCCGGCGGAGAGCACACCATTGTCTGCCTTTCATATGGTGAACGCCCTGGTGGCGGCGGGTCTACCAAAGGGTGTGTTGAACCTGCTGATCGGAGATGCCGCTGCCATTGGGGATGCCATGCTGGACAACCCTGTACTGCGTAAGATCAGCTTTACGGGCAGCACGAGGGTAGGAAAGATCCTGATGGACGGGGCATCACGTACCCATACGAAATTGTCGCTGGAACTGGGAGGCAATGCGCCCGTGCTGATCTTCGGGGATGTGGATGTGGATGCCATTGCCCAATCAGCGGCGGTTGCCCGCTTCCGTAACAACGGGCAGGTATGTGTGGCGCCACAACGGTTTTATGTAGAGCAGTCTATTTATCATGAGTTTGCGGAAAAGCTTACCCGCTATGTCAGGGCTTTGAAAATAGGGGAAGGTTTTGAAGAGGGAGTGAACATCGGGCCCCTCATCACGCGGCGACAACGGGATAGTGTACTCGATCTCCTCGAAAAGGCCAGGGAGCAGCAGGCGACGGTCCTTACGGGCGGCGGCCGGCCGGCAGGAAGGGAGAAAGGATTTTTTATAGAACCGGCCGTCGTAACGGGCCTGGATCAGTCTTCGGTGCTGGCGACGAATGAGATTTTCGGACCGGTGTTGCCCCTCTTTACCTTCGACGGATTGGACGATGCTATCGCAAAAGCCAATGATACGCCGTATGGCCTGGCCGCCTATGTATTTACCAATAACCTTCAAACCGCCATACACGCCGCGGAAAGGCTGGAGTTCGGTATCGTAGGGATCAATGAATGGGCGCCTCATGGTACGGAAGCCCCCTTTGGCGGCTGGAAATCCAGCGGCCAGGGACATGAAGGCGGTTCGGAGGGATTGTATGAGTATTTGGAAAAGAAACTGATCAGCATCGGCGGATTATAAAACAATTTTCATGGATTACGGTATTCTTTGCATCATTCCCCCTATTGTAGTCATCGCGCTTGCTGTCCTTCTCCGGACCTCATTCGAACCCCTGCTCATCGGTTGCCTGGTAGGGTTTGGCTTTATCGCCTATAAGGAGCATACCAATTTCTTCGACGGTTTCATTTCCTCGCTGTACAAAGTGCTGGAAGATGAAAGTACGGTATGGGTGATACTGGTGTGTGGTTTGTATGGGTCCCTCATAGGATTGATGGTCCGCAGCGGAGGAGCGATGCGGTTTGGGCAGCAGGTACTAAAACGGCTCCGGTCGAAGAGGGCGGCGTTGTTGGGTACCTGGGGCCTGGGGCTGTTCATATTTTTAGACGATTACCTGCATGCGCTGACCCTCGGGATCACAATGAAGAAGGTCACGGACCATTACCGGGCGCCGAGGGAATACCTTGCCTATATCGTCAATTCTACCGCGGCCAGCTGGTGTGTGGTAGTGCCTTTGTCTACATGGACGCTCTTCATCGGCTCCATCCTGGAAAAATGCAAATTCGCGGAATTTGGTCGCGGCAATCATGTCTATTTATCCGTCATCCCCTATGTGGCGTATGGATGGGTGGCAGTGTTGCTGATCCCCCTGGTGATCTGGGGGTTGATCCCCCTGCCACCCAAGATGAAAAAAGCCGTGCAACGGGCGGAAGAGACGGGGATTACCATCCCTCCGGCCAGCGGCATGACGGCCCTGAAAATGGAACATTTCGAAGGGGGAAAGCCTCCGAAGACGATCTATTTCCTGCTGCCTATCGCGGTATTGCTGGTATGCACCTTCGCGATGGATTTCAATGCGCTGAAAGGCGTCATGATCGCGGTGGTATTTACCTTTCTTTATTACTATATCGCGCGACTCGGCTCCTTTATCCAATTGAGCGAAACCCTGTTCACGGGGTTCAACAGCATGGTCTATGCGCTGGCGCTGGTGGTCATGAGCTATGTCCTGAAAGAGGTGGGGGACAGGATGGGGCTCACCCATTATGTGATTGGCGGGGTGAAGCCGTTGGTGAGCAAGCAATTGCTGCCCGTGCTGATCTTTATATCGATCTCTTTCATCACCTATACTACGGGCTCCTCATGGGGCGTATACGCCGTGGTCATTCCCATCGTCATTCCCCTGGCGCAATCGGTTGGCTCGAACGTGCTGGCAAGCATCGGGGCAGTGGTCAGCGCGGGGGTGTTCGGGTCCAATGCATGTCTTTACAGCGACGCTACGATACTCACCGCACAAAGTACGGAATGCAGCAACTATGATCATAGCATATCGCAATTGCCGCTGGCCCTGCTATCTTTTGGCCTGGCCTGTATCGTATACCTTGTCCTGGGATACACCGTCTAAATGCTTAACATATGAATACAGCCATAGAAAAATATTACAAAGTAGTCCGTGACGGTCTCGTCGTACAGCACATGGCGCCCGGACACGCAGACCAATTGGCCATCCTCCAGAAAGTGGTATTTCCTACTCTGTCGCCTGACGAGTGGATCAGGGCGGAACATTATCTTCATCACCTGAAACTATTCCCGGAAGGTCAGTTCGTGGTTACGGATGGGGATAGGGTCATCGGGATGACGACGACCATGCGGAGCAATTTTGATTTTACGAATTATCATCACACGTTTAAAGAGACCATTGCGGGGGGATGGCTGACCAATCATGATCCGCAAGGGGAATGGCTTTACGGATTGGACATAGGGGTGCATCCCGCCTACAGGGGATTGGGGCTGGCCAGGGTCTTGTACAGGGCCCGACAGGATGTAGCCAGGCAGCTTGGTCTTAAGGGTCAGGTCACCGTGGGCATGATGAGCGGCTATGGAAAAGTCAGCGGGCAGATGACAGGAGAGGAATATTATAAGGAGTTATTAGAAGGCCGGCGGACGGACCCGACACTGACACCGCAAATGAAGATAGGATTTGAGCCTATCGCACTTATTCCAAAATATGTCAATGACCCTGGCTGCGGCGACTACGGCATTCTGATCAAACTGGATATAAACAAGGAGATCTAATAATAAATTAAAATCAGTACACAATGGCACAGATACAATTACGAACCGCACTCCCCGGGCCCAAAAGCCTGGCGGCCCTGGAAAGAAGGAAGCAGGCCCTGCCCAACGGACTGGCAAAATCCACCGAGGTAGTAGTGGAAAAGGCGGAAGGTGCGCTGGTATGGGACGTGGACGGCAACCAGCTGCTGGATTTTGCAGGAGGCATCGGCATGATCAATGTCGGGCACCGGAATCAGCAGGTGGTAAATGCTATCAAGGGGCAGCTGGATAAATACATCCACACCTGCACGCTTGTCACTACGATGGAACCCTACCTGAAACTGGCCGAATTGTTGAACAAGCTCACTCCGGGAGACTTTCCCAAAAAGACGCTGCTGGCCAATTCCGGTTCGGAAGCAGTGGAGAACGCAGTGAATATCGCCAAGTATTATACGAAGCGCAGCGCTGTTTTGTGTTTCGAGGGAGCTTATCACGGACGGACGCTTCTCACCCTCAGCCTCACCAGCAAATACGGGCTGTTCAAGAAAGGCTTCGGCCCTTATGTACCCGACATCTATCGCATTCCTGCTCCGAACTGTTATCGCAAGCCCGACGGGTTCACGGATGAGCAATATATCCAGTACTGCATACAGCAATTGGAGCAGGCCTTTATATCCCAGGTGGACCCGGAATCCCTGGCCGCTATTATCATCGAGCCGGTGCAGGGCGAGGGCGGATTTTTGCCTATCCCCTCCCCTTACCTGCATAAGCTGCAGGAGGTCTGCAATAAGCATGGCATCGTCTTTATTGCCGACGAGATCCAATGCGGGGCCGCCCGTACCGGGAAATTATTTGCGGTGGAACACAGCGGCATCGTGCCGGACATCATCGTCAGCGCCAAGTCGATTGGGGCAGGCATGCCGATCAGCGCGATTACAGGCCGGGCAGAGATCATGGACGCCCCTCATCTGGGCGGCGTCGGAGGTACGTATGGGGGCAGCCCGGTGGCCTGCGTGGCGGCTATCGAAGCATTGAAGATACTCAGCTCTCCGGCTTTTTTGGAGCGCACCATAGCCGTGGGTGAAAAGATCCGGACCACCCTGGAAAGATGGAAAGAGCAATACCCTGTCATTGGCGATGTACGGGGATTGGGGGCCATGCGACTGGTGGAATTTGTAAAGGACAGAACCACCCGCGAGCCGGACCCTGATACGACGTTGAAGATAATCAAAGAGGCCGTATCGAAAGGGGTGATCCTGATACGGGCGGGTCTTTATAGTAACTGTATCCGGCTGCTGCCGCCACTAGTCATCACCGACGAACAGCTGGAAGAAGGCTTGGCCGTGCTGGAGGCGGCGATCAAATGGGCTCAGCGGTAAAAATATTCCACAATGCCAACCTGCTGTCCTTTCACGAAGGCTTTACACCGGGGATGGCCGATACCCTGGTGGTGAAGGACGGTGTTATCGCAGCGATAGGCGCCTATAAAGAGGCGCTCCCTATTGCAGGCGACAATGCCCAGGCGATCGATCTGCAAGGGAAGACCCTTATGCCTGGCCTTCATGACAGTCATATCCATGTGTGGAAGGTGGGGAACCTGAAAGCCTTCATGCTCGATGTTCGCTTTGCATCGAGCCTGGATGAGATGCTGTCCCTTTTGGAGGAATATCACCGGCAGCATCCGGAGATGGACTGGATCATTGCGCGTGGCTTTAATGAAGCCGGCTGGAAAGAGGGAAGGATGCCGACAAAAGATGATCTGGATAAGGTCGTCACGAATACACCGGTATATGTCATCCGCACCTGTGCGCATATTGCCGTGTGCAACACCCGGGCCATGGAGATCGCGGGCATCACAAAGGCCACACCTACCCCTGCGGGCGGCGTGATCTATAAGAAAGAGAGTGGTGATCCAAACGGCGTTTTTTCAGAGACAGCCCTGGGTTTGATCACGTCGCATATCCCACCCTACACCAGGGATCAGTTGAAGACGATGATAAAGGTTGCCCGGGCGGAAATGTACAGGTATGGCATCACGGCGGCCACCGATCCGGCTGTCGATCCGCTGCTGCTGGAAGCTTATTACGAAATGCACGCAGCGGGGGAACTGGGACTTCGTCTCCAGGCTATCCCCATCTTATTACCGGATGGAGGTAATGATCCTTATCCACTGCCAAAATATTTCTCCTCCGACGGACTTACTGTCAATACCGTGAAATTTTTCAGCGATGGCGGTTTGAGCGGGAAGACCGCGGCCTTGAAGCGACCCTATAAGGGAACAGCCGCCGACAGAGGAGTATTACGTCTGCGAAAGGACCAGTATCTTTCTCTTTGCCGGAGTGCACAGGACAGCGGGCTGGGCATTGCCACCCATGCCATTGGGGATGCGGCCATCGAATTTGTGGTCGACATTTATAAAGAATTACGAAGCAGCTTTCCCGACAGTCTCCTGCGCATAGAGCATCTCGGTCTGCCGGAAGAGCGTCACCTCCGGGACATGGCCGCCTGCGATATAGCCACCTCCATGCAGACGATCTTCCTCCGTGAGCTGGGCAGAAATTTTATCAAGTACCTGGATGCGGAGTATCTCGATCGCTGCTATCCCGTACGGGCGGTATTGGATCACGGGATCCTCACGGCCCTGTCGTCCGATGCGCCGGTAGTGAGGGACCTTAATCCTTTTTCAGGAATGGGATCTGCCATCACCCGCCAGGACAGCGAAGGCTATCTTATTGCGTCGGGAGAAGCGATACGTGTGGAAGAAACGTTGAAAGCATATACCTTGTCTGCAGCGCGGATCAGCCGTCTGCCGCAGCTGGGGTCCCTGGAGTCCGGCAAGCTGGCCGATCTTATCATCCTGGACCGCGACCCTTTGCGCGTCCCGCCGGACGAGCTCACCAGTGTAAAAGTGGAAGCTACCTATGTTGGGGGGGATTGTGTGTTTTCGAGGATTCGACCAACTGGACTTTCAACAACCGGTTCAAACTCCTCAACGTGATACCCAGGTAATCGGCCAGCTCCTGTTTGGTACATGGCAGCTTCTCATATTCCAGCGCAGCCAGCAGCTGCGTCAGATTGTGCTCCAATGGATTTAACTGTTGCCGTGCAGATCGCACGGCTGTATCTGTCAATCGCACCGCCATCAGTTCCAGGATCGTGCTGTTGAAGGCCTCATTCCTGCGCAGCAGATCCAAAAAGGTTATTTTGTCAAGCATATATACGGAGAGATCGCTGATCGCCTGCACGCTGGACATGGCAGGGGCTTTAGTGATAGCCTCGAGCTCTCCGAGCACCTCTCCTTCTCCTAAGAACTCTAAAATATATTCCTTGCCGTTGTCTTCGGCAAAAGAACATTTGACGATACCCGATTTGATAAAGAATACATTGGTTGTAATGGTCCCCTGCCCTATGAGTAACTGCCCCTTGTGAAAATTCCGCAGCAGGATACGCTGCCCCGTCTGACCGTTGCCAGACAGCTCGTCGATGATCCGCAATATGGCAGGGCTCTTTCTGATCATTAACTCCAGCGGGCGATAGCGCGCCCGGCGGGACAAATGTCCCAAATAAAACCTACGGACCCAATAAATTTGTACATGCAACTAAAAAAACAAACCCTTTATCTGGTCCTATCCACTCTGATCGGCGTCTTAACCAGCCTCACCAGCCGGGCCCAAAGCCAGGCGGATATCACCTCCTGGCCTAAAGTAGAGCTCCACCTGCACATGGATTGCTCCCTTAGCTACCAGGTCGTCCACCAGCTCGACGCTGCGATCACGCCTGAACAATACCGGCAGCAATTTATCGCCCCACCCGTGTGTACCAATCTGGCCGATTATATTACCCGGGCGGATAGGGCCGTGGACCTCATGCAAACCCAAAAGGCCCTGCGCCTGGTGACCCTGGATATGTTCGACCAGCTTAAAAGAGACCATGTGATCTATGCCGAAATTCGCTTTGCGCCGCTGAAGCATCTCAAGCAAGGCCTCACCGCCGAACAGGTCGTCGCTGCCGTAGACAGCGCAGTGGACGAAGGCATCCGCAAGACGGGTATCCAGGTCGGCGTAATTCTCTGCACGCTCCGGCATTTTAACAGCGAGCAAAGCATGCAAACGGTGCGGCTGGCAGAAAAATTCCGGAGCAGCCACATTGTCGGCTTCGACATCGCCGGTAACGAAGCGGGTTATCCCATTGACGAACACATCGCCGCCTTCCGTTACGCCAACGACCATGGGATCCCCTGCACTGCTCACGCCGGTGAGGCTAAAGGACCGAACAGCGTCCGGGAGACCCTGAACAATTTTCATCCTACGAGGATTGGACATGGTGTTAGAAGCATAGAGGACACTGCGCTCGTCCGGCATCTTCGTGAAAAGGATATACTGCTCGAGGTTTGCCCCAGCAGCAACCTGCAAACCAATATGTATCCGGACCTGGTTCATCATCCGGTGGACAGGCTCTACGATGCAAAAGTCCCGCTGAACATCAGCACCGACTGCCGGACGATCTCAAACATTACACTCAGTAAAGAGTATGCGCAGTTGATAAAGCAGTTCCATTGGAAGAAAGGGGATTTTCGTGCTTGCAACCTCGAGGCCATCGATCATGCCTTTACCACACAGGAGATAAAAGAACGCCTCAAGACCCAGCTCAGGGAGGCGTACAGCCGGTGACCCTGTTAAAATGCTGGAGGTCGTGGTCGTCATTGATCTTTATGCTCTTTCCTGAGGTGCTGACAAGACCCTCGCGGGACCATTCCGTTAACAGCCTGAAGACCGCCTCATACGTTGTCCCGGCATAACAGGCAATATCCAGCCTCGTGACAGGTACCCTGATATATCCCTGTTCATCCAGACCGAAGACCTCCCGCATCGTCAGCAAAGCGCCGGCCACCCTTCCTTTAACGGGCATCAAGGCAAGATCACGCATTCGCCTTTCCGCCTTCTGCAGTTCCGTGGCATATAGCTGCATCATCGTATAAAGGAACGGGCCATCGGTTAAGAACCTGGTTTCGAGGGCCGCATTGGTAACAAAGCTGACACTGGCACTTTCCAGGGCGGTCGCCGATATCGGGAAGACAGTCAACCCCTGTCCACGATGACCTATGACATCTCCCGCGACAGCAAAACGTAAGATAAACTCATTATCGCCCCATGTTTGATGCACTTTAACCGCCCCTTCACGGATAAAATAGATGCCCTGTACTTCGTCTCCTTCCTTAAAGATATCCTGCCCCTTCTTGTAGTGAAGGATCTTTTCGGCGGCAGCGATCGTTTGTTTTTTGCGCATTGGGTTCCTATTGTTGTATCAGCCGGTGGATGGTATTGATGGCCAGTCCTGTCTGGGGATCGAGACCATCGAGGGATTGCCTGACCCCACCGTTCCTGTCGAGTATAAAGATGGAATTGGAATGATTGAAATTGCCGTCATCGAGCTTTTGATATTTGACATTCAGCAGCATGGATAATTCCCTTACCTGTCCGGGATTGCCATGCAGTAAAACCCAGTGATCACCCAGTCCCTGCTGCGCGGCAAACCGGTGGAGCTGTGCAGGAACATCCCTTTCCGAATCGAACGAAATAAGTACATACCCCACATTGTCCTTTTCTGCTGCAGGCAGGGAATCCTCGATGGCTTTCATATCCTGTACGAGACGCGGGCAGGCATATCCGCAATGGGTAAATATCATCGCTACGACCTGTACTTTACCCTTCAGCTCATTCAGCTCCAGCAAACGGTTATGCGCATCCGTCCATTTCCCCTGCAATTGGTACACGGGTGCATTCCCATCCAAAGGAACGGGAAGGGATGACGCAGCTATCGCATCTCCCTTTGCGCAGCAGGATAAAGGAGCAAATGCGGACTTTTTATGACAGGACAGGGCCATTATACTTATGATCACCCCCCATGCTATAATATTATTTTTCATAACGAATATTTTTTAGGAACACACAATTAATCTTATTCAATATCCTGCGCACACCTGAAACCAAGACCTCCGACGGTATAAGCTGCCTGAAGGCTTTCACGAAAGGCATAACGCATATAGGCGGCATAGTCCTCCTTATTGGCAGTGCCCAGAGCGCCGGCGCCGCAGACGAAAGGATTACCTCCCGGGCCCCGGTTTTCGCTCCCCGGCATTACACTGTTGAAATCTTCCACCCATTCCCAGATCAGTCCGTGCATATCATAAACACCGAAGCGATTCTTGTAAGTGGACCCTACGACCGGCAGCACAGCGGGGTTCGGGTGATCATACCATTCCAGGATGATCCTGGATAGATCTCGTCCACGCTTTGCATTCACCGGGGGTGCGCCGGCCGCATACTCCCACTCATCCATGGTCGGCAGGCGTTTGCCTTTCCATTTGCAGTAGGCGTTGGCGGCAAACCAGGAAATATTGGTCACAGGGCTGTTCCGGATCCTGTCATCACCAATCTCTATATCCCCTGCCCATTGTTTCAGATAATTGCTGTCGGCAAAAGCTCTGGAAACTCCCGATCTTTTCCACCGGGGATTGGCTTTAACGAATTGAAGGAACTCGTCATTGGTGACGGCGTGGATATCCAGATAGAAGGAGTGTACTTTTATCCTGCCGTTTTGGCCTGCGAGCAAGAGGAATGGTCTGAGCTCTCCGGCTGGTATCTTTATCATTCCTGAGTGATCCTGAAGGGGCGATGATATGAACCCCAACAGCAGGAGTGCGAATAAGGATCTCATTATGCATTATTTTACTGGTTCCTTAATTTCTTAACTTCTTTTTCCTGTACTACCGGGCTCTTGTTGCCCCAGTTGTTCCTTACATAGCTCAGGATATTCGCGATCTGATCGTCCGACAAGGGGAGCTGTGGCATGACCCCCTGGTAATGGTTGCCGTTGACGGTTATGGCTTCATTGTTGAGCCCATGTAACAGCACGCCTATGCCTTTGTCCTGTCTGTTCATCAGGAAATCCGATTGGGCCAGCGGGGGAATGGCGCCCGGCAGACCCAGCCCAGTAGGCTGGTGACAGGAAGAACAGTTTGTTTCAAAAAGCACCTGTCCTTTTTTGATCCGCTCCGCCAGCGGGAGGTCGGGGATCGATGCTTCAGCCGGCGCTTCGCTTTCGGATACTTCAGGGCTGCCCGGTTGATAAAGCTCATCCTTGACCTTGCCAGAATAGACAACCTTATCTTCCGGCCCTGAGACGATCAACTGCGCCAATGCTCCCTGATTGAACGCCCGGAATATGGAGTGGTCTACGATATTATAGGTGCCCGGTTCGTGGCAGGTGAACTCCAGTATCGCAGCTCCGCCGGAAGGGATCAGGGTAGTACCGACGTTCTGATTGACCTGGCTGCCGCCTTCCTGATAGACCTTATCGAATATCTGGCCGATGACGTGGAAGGAGGATACGAGATTGGGACCTCCGTTGCCTACATAGAGCCGCACCCGGTCGCCCACCTTGGCCTGCAAGGCATTGCTGCCTGTAGCCGCTCCCACAGAGCCATTGAACACTACATACTCAGGCTGCTCTTTGATCGCTTTGTCCATATCAAAGGGCTGTAGCCCCGCCTCCCCATTCTTACCTTTCGTATAAAATTCGCCCTGCATGATATAGAATTCCTTATCCACTTTGGGCAGACCCCCTTTTGGTTCTACCAGGACAAGACCGTACATGCCGTTGGCGATATGCATTCCTACAGGAGCCGTTGCGCAATGGTAGACATAGAGCCCGGGGTTCATGACGCGAAAGGTGAATACAGAGCTATGTCCCGGGACAGTCAGCGTTGCTTCGGCGCCCCCGCCGGGTCCGTTGACCGCATGCAGGTCGATATTATGGGGCATTTTATTACCCGGGCTATTGCTGAGATGCAATTCTACTTCGTCTCCCTCCTGTACGCGGATGAATGGGCCGGGCACTGAGCCACCGAACGTCCAGAAAGTGTAATCCACTCCATCAGCCAGCTTCATGACCTTTTCGACCACTTCTATTTTCACGATCACTTTTTCGGGCTGAAAAGCGCCTCTGGAATTAGGGACAAAAGGAGCATGTGTGAGTTCGGCGTTCATCTCCCCGATGACGGCCGCGGTATCGCTTAGGGTTGTTTTCGCCCCGCTGGCCTGGTTACATCCTGTCAAAGCTGTGTAAATAAGCACTAAAACAAGTCCTGTCAAGGCCATCCATCTGTACCGTAAAATAGATCTTTCGGGGTGTGTGATCTTTTTCATACTCTTGAATATTATCAGTATCGAATATTCAAAAGTATATCAGACCGGCCCCCCGGGAGGTGACCTCGGGTTGCGAAAAACATGATTTTTATCAGGTTTTATCGCGTAGAATGATCATCCGATGAGATAGGCGGCTCCGCTGCTGACCGCCCCGCATAGATCGATGATGCGTTTGGTCCTGAACAGCTTCTCCAACAGCTTTTTACCTTCCTGGTAATCATTATGTATCGGACAGGGATGGGTGGAAGAACACTTGCTCAATCCCAGTCCGCATGCGGTAAATAGTGCGGTGCCGTCGATGGCCTCGATGACAGTGATGATAGGCAGCTTCTGCTGCTCACTGGAAATATAAAATCCGCCGGAAGGTCCTTTTATGCTATTAATGACATTTTGTTTCACAAGAGTTTGCAACAGCTTGCCGACGGTGTGCTCATTGGCGTTGATGGCCGTGGCTATTTCCCTGATACCAGGCCTGTCTTCGGGGTCCGTCCTCGAAGAAAGATAGATGACCGCTTTGATGGCTGTCTTGCAAGTAAGGCTCAGCATGATCTATGCGCTTAAAAATTTTTTACCGGCTTCCGAAATGCGCTCATAGCTCCAGGGCGGCTCAAAGGTAAGCTTTACCAGGACAACAGCGCCGGTGAAAGTATCCTGTAGTACGCGTTCGACCGCTCCCGTTATGGATTCACCCATCGGACAGAAAGGCGTGGAAAGGGTCATAGTGACGACAATTCCTGTCCCCCCCTCATCAAAATCTATTTCGTAGATCAATCCCAGGTCGACCACATTCAATCCGATCTCCGGATCGATGACATTTTCCAGAGCGGCCAATGCAATAGTGCAACGCAGGTCATTATTGGTAACTACACTCATGTTGCCGGCTTATAGGTTAAGACTTTCATCACATTCCAGTTATAAAGCAGGGCTGCCGCCACCAGCAAAGCCGAGCCTGATCTCAGCAAAGATGCGCTGCGGGCGCTTATCCCGGCAACACAGATCAGGGATCCCGTCACCCAGGCAATGATCATTGCTTTAAACAGCCTGTTGCTCATCAGGTCTTTGGGATTCGGAGTCTTTGCAGACCCGGCCTTTTCACGATAGATCTTATTCCACACTATGAAAGGCAGCGTTTTGAAGGTCATTCCGAGAATAATGGCCGTTATCCAGCCGAAAAAGGTCCCGAACCCATACAATAATACCAGGCGGTGACCCGGACTGGCATTTAAAAGCAGGATGATCAGGGTCAGTAAAACCAGCGCCACGAGCATCATTCCGGTGGATACCAGCGATATCTTCATTTGATCGTCCACTTGTTTGCGGATCCTTTGCCGGAGACAGCCATAACAATAGTATGCAAACATAACCAGTGCCGCACTTACAGCTGCAACAGGTATCCAATAAAAGGAAGCCCCCAGGGAAAAAAAGAACAGCAATAAGAAAGACAACAGGCCGCCGTTGATCAGAAAATAGATCAGCCACAGCAGTCTTTCATTGTCATACTTCGAGATGAGGAACATAGGCAACAGCCTGGAGCCGACGCCGATGACCAACAAAAGGAACCAGCCTGTAGTGCCGATGTGTGCATGCAGCGGCAGATAAGCAAGCGCCCCTTCCGGCAGGAACGGCGAAGTGAAGTTATACACCAGTGTCAGCCCCACAGCAGCTGTAAGCAATAACCATAAAGCCGCTGTAAGCGAATAAATGGCATGGACATTATCTTTTTTCCCTTTTGTAATGGTCCCGGCCACGTTGATCACATAGCAAAGTATGCTCAGGACCATGGCGCTCCCACCCCATTGGGCCGGCCACCCCAGGTCAAAATAATAAAACCCATACACCAGCAGGGGGATCCCTGCCGCAGCCAGCGCAAAAGATAAATACCCCAGCGTTATACTGAAGAGCCCGCTTTCCGTGAGCACGGGCAACAGCTGGTGACTGGCGCCGAAAATGATCATAGTCCCCCAGCCCAGCGCCATCGTATGCGTGACGGCAAGTATCTTCGGATTAAAATAATGTCCTGTCAGGGCAGAGGAAGATAGAAATAGAAGCAGGGTCGCCGCTAGAAATGCCAGCGATGCATAGACATAAAAAGGCAATACCACCTTATGCGTCGTATGTTGTGCATTTATATGACCGGTACTTGTCAATTGCTTCCGTTTTTAAAGATCAAAAGCCGGACATTTGCCTCATCTATCTCACGGACACGGTATTCGAAACCTCTTTCCGCCAGCTCAGGCAGCAGGAACACCGGGATGCGCTTATGATGGACGAATAGGGCTTCACCGGCGCATAGATTATCCAGCGCTCCGATAATGGTCAGCATGGGCATCGGCATCTCCAGTGAGCGTACATCGATGGTCGTGAGCCTGCCGGCAAAGCGTTGTATGACCTGCTCCCAGTCATCCGCAGCGGGGGACTCCGCCACCGCCACCTCCGGAAGGGAGCTTTCAGGATGGAAAAAATAAGTATATACCAGGCTGTCCTCTATCGTCTCCGTCCATGATTGGAATCCCTTATTTTCAAGCAATATAATTAACGGAGATGGCTCGAAGCTGTTGACGATCTTCAGCACCATTCCGGCCGGGAGCGCCCTGATCTCTGCCAGGATAATACCCAACGGGTCCTTGCCTCCTTCAATGACGGGCCGGACGTCCAGCTCCACCACCTCACCGGCTTCCACTTTCTGCATAAATGCAGGAACAGCCGTCATGCCTCCGGATATTTCACTCTCTTCTTCCTTCCCGATGACAAAGCCCAGCCCCTTTAGTTTCGTGAAAAAGTCATTCACCGTACATCCCCCCATTCTGCTGGCCGCGGCTATGGACGTTCTTGCAGCCATAAGCCTTCTTAACAAAGGATTACGAAGCCGGGCAAACCGGGGCGAGATCCCGATGATGGTTTCCAGCGCCGCCGGATGTCCTTTGAGTACTTCGGAGATCCTGGTATTCGCATTTATGCGTATCATGATTGGGTTAATTTCATAGCATTGTCCCACAGGCTCACAGGCCCAGCTGCTCTTCCAGCTCCAGCGTTTTGGGGAACAAAATATTGTTCTCCAGGTGCACATGCAGGTGCAGGTCTTCTTCAAATTCGTCGAGCATACGGTATAACAGGCTGTAGCTGGCGCAGGCGTCCTCAGGCAGGGCATAATCGTTCGTCAGCGTCCTGATGGAAGCCAGGGCGTTCCCTACCGTCTCATGATCGAGCTCCATTCTGCGTATGGGAGTCCCTGCGGTGAAAGGCAATTTTTCCTCCATCCGGCCGCCCTGTCCGATCAACGCAAGGGCCTTTATATAAGGGAAAAGCGCCTTTTCCTCGACCCCCATGTGGGCGTTCAACTCTGCGTATACCTGCTCCACCAGCTCATAAACAGACGCCAGCTCGGGGTGGCGTGACCCATGCACCCGCATCACCTTTAACGCATAAGTTCTGATATCCGGGAGGTTCTTCCTGACATAGCTATGATGGGTATTCACGATGTAATCCGCCAGAAAACCCAGGCTCCAATCGTTGTAAGGAATGGGCCGGGTATCCCGCTCTTTGCCGGCCAATGCAAGCTCCTGCTCGACCCTGGTCACATCGAGCCCTTTCTCGGCACAGGCTTCCTGAACCGTCTTTTTACCTCCACAGCAAAAATCAAGACCGTATTTTTTAAAAACCTGCGCTTTGCGGAGATCCTTCGCGGCTATCTCTCCGAGTGTTTCACCCGCCTCGTCGCTTTTGCGCAGGGTGATCCTTACCTGCCACCATTGCGGTCCCTGCTCGAGATATTCCCAGGTAAAGATATCTCCCCTCTCCCCCAGGAGCTGGTAATACAGCGGTTTAGGATCATGGTCATTCAGGATCGTCAGGCTTTCGCCTTCCGCGAGATCGTCGAAGCGTGCAAATATGGTTGGATGTTTCTGCCTGGGTTCCAGAAGGGTAACATCGAGCGTATTTTGTTCCAGTGTTGCCATAACATTTGTTTTAATAAAACAAAGGTAATAACAATTTTTAATAAAAGTATTACAATACTTTTATTTTTTTACTCATTTTTATCTCCTGCAGTTGGATCGTAAAAACTTCACCCGCAATGGCCAGGGCAAACGGATATTTTAGATGGTATCTTTCCGAAGCCTCATACGCCAGGGGATGGTCCTGCGGCAGCCACATTCCGTGGAACTGGATCCCTTCGATGGCATAGATCCGTAGCTTGTCGGGCAGGATCGTCCCGGACACAAAAGGTGTTTTCATCAGCAGCTGCATATGACGGCTGGGCGGCGACGATTTGAAATACAATAAGCTATTATCCCTGTCAAATGCAAAAAAGCAAGTGAAACAGTGCGGTCGGCCGGACTCGTCGACACAGCATATAGAGGCGCAAGTCTGTCGCCCGATGAAACGGCTGATCGGATCCTGTATAAACATGTTATTAGAGCCACCCCTCTTTTTGGTACCAGCGAATAGTTTGATCGAGGCCCTGTTTTAGATCATGTCGGGGCCGGAATCCGAGCGCTGCTATTTCGGAGCAATCCACTCCCCAGTTGGCCGCTGCAAATTCCGGAAAGCGATCCCTATTCAATAAAACAGCTTTGCCGGAGATACGGCCCAGTGCCTCTGTAGCCCACACAGCGCCTTTCGCCATCCACACGGGCAGGGTCATGGAGATGGTTTTCCTGCGCAGACCGGCCCGAACGATCCCGTTAAAATCTTTTTCCGTATAGGCTTCCAGGTCTGAAACCAGGAACTGCCGGCGCACGGGGGCGGATTCCATACACAAAAAGACAGCCTGGCAAAGATCATCGACGTGCACGAAGCTAAGTTGCTCACCGGCCCCCGCTATTTTTATCTCCAGGTGCTTTTGTATAGACTTCATGACGAGCAGGAAACCTTTATCCCGGGGGCCATATACTGCCGTCGGATTGATGATGACAAAGGGGAAATCCTCCAGGCCATGGAGGAATTGTTCGGTAGCCAATTTGCTTTTCCCATACTCCGACACAGGTCTTTTCTCCTGGTATGCCGTTATGGGTGCGCCTTTTTCTCCCGGACCGAATGAGGACAGGCTGCTGATATATATAAATTTATGCGGCGCTATGTCTTCCCGGATCAGCATCCGGACAAGATCCCGGGTACGTTCAAAATTGATCTTCCTGTATTCCCATCTGTGCAGGGCTTTTGTTATGCCGGCCGCGTGGATAATAAAGTCAGGTCTTCCAAACCTGCTCTTAAAGCTTACCAGCGCGTGGTCCATCGTCACCGGGTCGTCGAGATCCAATTCTATAAAATTGATCCCGGGGTGGTCCAGGTATTTTCTGCTGCTGTGCGCTCTGACGCCTGCATAGGTCCTGTACCCTCTTTCTATTGCTTCATTCACCAGGGAGCTTCCGATGAATCCGCTGGCTCCCGTGATCAATATACTTTTCTCCATGTCTGCCTGCCTTTAGTTATCGTTCAGGAACCTGATATAGGAACGCCGGCGCTTGTGCTGAAACGCATCATAATGCTCCCAGATAGAGCGAATATCCCGGTTGGTCTCCAATTCAGGATTGGATTCGGCGTATTCGATACCATTGGCAATATACGATTTCGTCACCTCGTGCATCAATAACGCCACTACCCCCTTCCTCTGCCATCCTTTGTCGACGGCAACGAGATAGAGATCGGCCAGGTTATTCTTCCTCAATGCCTTCAATATAGGTAAGAACCCAAAGGGGAACAGGCGTCCTCTTGCTTTTTGCAATGCACGCGTCAGAGAAGGCATCGTAATGCCACAGGCGATCAGCTTTCCTCTTTCATCTATCACCAGCGGAACAAAATCTGCCCGGATAAATGAAAAATACTGCCTTGTGTAGTAATCTACCTGATTTTCGGTCAAAGGTACTACCCCATATAAATGGGCATATGCCGTATTGATCAGGTCGAAAATATCCTTTGCATAAGGCAGGATGTCCTTTGCCCGGCGGGCCTGTACTACCTGCAACCGAAACCGCTGTCTGACCATCGTGGCGATCCTTTCCAGGTCCTCCGGTATTTTTTCCGGCACTTTTATCCTGTATTCGACCCAATCGATGTCTTTTTTGTATCCCACCCTTTCCATCAGGGAAGGATAATAGGGATGATTATAAATAGCAGCCAAGGTCCCCGGGAGATCAAAACCGGCTACCAGCATTCCTTCATGATCCAGGTCCGTGAAACCCATCGGGCCATGAACGGCGGTCATATGCAGCTCCTTCGCCCATGTTTCGACCTCGTTGATAAGGGCCCGGACGATCTGTTCGTCTTCTTCAAAATCGATCCATCCAAAACGCATATACCTGTTGCCCCATTTGTCGATATAGGCCTTGTTCAGGATCCCGGCGATACGTCCTACCACCCGGCCCTGTTTATACGCAAGCCAGTAACGGGCTTCACAGTGATCGAATGCAGGGTTCCTGTCTCTCCGCAAAGTCCGCTCCTCGTCAAAACGGAGGGCCGGGACATAGAAAGGACTGCCCTTATACAAGCGATAGGGGAAGTCGATAAATGCCCTCAGCTGCCTTTTGTTTTTTACTTCTTCGATTAGTATATTCATGATCGGCTTGTTATGAATGCATCAGATCTGTTTGACCCGGGTGATATGCAGCTCGCGGTCCACCTTTTCCATGACAGACAAAGCCATGTCTATTTGTCTCCTGGAATGAGTAGCCATTATGGACATACGTATCAGGGAAGCATCGGACCTGACAGCCGGGGATACCACGGGGTTTACGAATATGCCCTCTTCGAACATCCGGCGGGTGAATTGAAAGGTCAGCTGGTCATCCTTTATGTAAACAGGTACAATGGGAGACTGAGAGGTATGCGTATCGAACCCCAGTTCCTGCAGCATCTTGACCATATAGGCGGTATTGTTCCATAAGGCCTCCTGCCTTTCCGGCTCGTCCTGTAGTATCTCGAGGGCCGCCATGGCAGCTGCCGCCGCAGAGGGCGGGATGCTGGCGCTGAAGATCAACGGTCTGCTATGATGTTTGAAATAATTGATCATCTCTTTGGTGGAAGCGATAAATCCTCCGATGGAAGCCAGCGATTTGCTGAAGGTACCCATAATGATATCTACCTGTTCTGTCAACCCGAAATGATCAGTCGTCCCCCTACCCGCTTCGCCCAATACGCCTAACCCGTGCGCATCATCCACCATGACCAGTGCATGATACCTGAGAGCCAGCTCCGTGATCTCCGGCAGGTTGCAGATATCGCCTTCCATGCTGAAGATGCCATCTACCACGATCATCTTGATCGCCTCATCCCGGACGGAACGTAAGACCCTTTCCAGGTCCTCCATGTCGTTATGAGCAAATTTCAGGACTCTGGAAAAAGAAAGCCTGCTGCCTTCGATAATGGATGCATGGTCGGATTCGTCGAGTATCAGCACACCATTCCTGCCTGTCAACGACGCTACAGCTCCAACATTCGCCTGGAACCCTGTAGTGAAGACAAGCGCCGCCTCCTTACCCACGAAGTCGGCCAGTCTCTCTTCCAGGCAAATATGCAGCTGGGAGGTTCCATTCAGGAACCGCGATCCGGAACAGCTGCTGCCATACTGGTCGATCGCCCTTTTCGCCGCGGCCTTGACCTTGGGATGGTTGGTAAGTCCCATGTAGCTATTGGAACCGAACATCAGCAGCTTCCTTCCCTGAATAATTATTTCCGTGTCATTGTTCTCCTGGATGGGCCTGAAATAAGGATAGATCCCGGCTCTCTTCAATTCATCGGGCGTCGTATACCCGGCTAATTTTTCAAATAACTGTCTTTGTATCATGATTCTGTTTGCTATGAAGGTCTTTAATAGGAGCTGCTATGATGTTCAATAGTTCATTGGCCTGTGCCTTATCGAAATCAGCATGGTGGCGTTTTTCGACATCGTATTCCCCCAACTGGATATGCAGGGATGGAGATATCCCATGATTGCCCAAACAGGCTTTGGCACACGACAGCGGGCAGCCGTCGATAACGATGATCCTCCTTCCCGATAAAGCCTTTCGTACAAGGCCCTTTACATTTCCACCCACACCGGCTATACAGGACATTTCTGCTGTGCCATTCCTGTCGAGCTGCAGGGCAAGATAGTTGGCCATCTGGGCAGCGCTGGAGCAGCCGGAACAGGAATATACCAACGGCATTTCTTCTTCAATTGTGTTTCTTATCATCATTGAGTTATTATTTAATGCTGCACTGGGTCATCACATCATTCCCCGCGTCTACAACGAGGACCTCTGCCGCATGCTGAGTTTTTTTGACTGCCCTTCTCCTTGTTACGATAAACCATATCAATGGTATTGTCCCTCCCATGGTGAATAAAGCGCCTCCTGCAATCCGCATCCAGGTCAGGGTTTGAAATACCGCGCCATCGATGAATGTGCTGCTGCGGGCATACCAAAGTCCATTTTCCGTGACAGCGTTGAACTGGTAAATACCTGCCGGGAACAGATCCAGCAGGACCATCAGCAATAAACCTATATTGATGGACCAGAAAATAGTTCGGATCAGCCGGGGGTTCCAGCGATCATGCCTGAATAACAACTGGCAGCAAAATAGAACGGCGGCCAGTGCGAGGTTGCCGTATACGCCCATCAGGGCAGCATGTCCGTGATTGACGGTGAGGTAGGTGCCGTGCTCATAGTAATTGGCAATAGGCAGGTTGATAATAAAGCCTAGCACACCGGCGCCAAAAAAGTTCCAGAAATTCACTCCCATCAAAAAAAGAAATACTTCACGAAAGCCAAAGACGGCTTTGATGGTGCCTCTCTGACTACCGGCATTTTCAAGCACACCGGGCAGCTTGCTGAAGCGATAGGCCTCCAGCGTAAGCAATACCAGGGGAATTACCTGCAGTGTCGAAAAGACGGAGCCAAGCGCCATCGTAAACACTGGCTTGCCGTTCCAGTAAAAATTATGGGAAATACCAAGCAGCCCGGAACCGAGGAAAAGCAAGGTGGCCAGATAGATCACACGGATCGCAGCCTGCCTGCTCACAAGTCCCATCAATACCATGAAGTAGCCGATCAGCACGGTGGTGAAAACTTCAAAAAATGCCTCGGCCCACATATGGATAACCATCCATCTCCAAAAGTCGGCAATGACAAAATTTGTTCTGGGCGTAGCAATAAATCCGGATATCAGCAACAGGATGATGCTGCCCGTGGCGTAGATCAGCCAATTCGGTAATGCCCAGGGCTGACGTAGGCTCATCACCGGCCGGACACCCCTGTATAGTACAATGGCCCATAATACGAAGATAACAGCCAGGAGCGCCTGCCATAATTTGCCCATCTCGATATATTCCCAACCCTGGTGCCCCAGCCAGTACCACTTGCTGCCAAGGATACCCTTCGGTCCCAAAAGGATTCCGGCGAAGGAGCCCGCAACTAGCAGGATGGTAAGCCAGGTGATCGCCCGGATGAGCCCTACCTGACCGCGGGGTTGCCGGGGTGAGATCAATGGCATGACGAAGAAGGACGCCCCTATCCAGCAGGCAGATATCCACAATAAGGATAGCTGCACATGCCAGCTCCTGGTGATAGTCACCGGCAGCGCTTTCGAAACATCAAAACCGAAAAATCGGACAAACCCTACAAAATCATGTACCGTCAATACCCCCGCGAGGACCTGGACCCCGAAAAGGAGAACGGCAGCATAAAGGAACGGGAAAGAAGCCCTCTGAATGGCATCGGGTCGGAAATCCCACACCGCCTTTTGTGTCATGAACGGTCCGGCATTATGGGTGTAGGTCTTGCCATCCAGCTTCTCCAGCTTACCGTGATAGTACAATACCAGGCCGAGCCCGAATATCAATCCCAGGGAACCAATGATGCTCCACAAAATGATCGCAGGACTGGGGACATTGCCCGCGCGAGGGTCGTAAGGCCAGTTATGCGTATAACTGTAATGCTTACCCGGTCTTTCCACCCCGCATACCCAGGCTCCCCAGAAGAAGAACGCGCTCAATGATCTGATCTCACCGCTGTCCGTAATATAGCCGCCCGGTTTAAATGCATCAGACCCATTGGCTGTGAACTTCCGGAGATGATATTGGAACAGATCCTCCACGGCATCGGCCTGTGCATCGGTGAGCGTCACCTGATTGCCGGAAGGATTATATCGATTGTGCTTTATGTCCGATCTTACCTGTTCGCCAATCCCTTTTTCAAGCAGCTCCTTCCCGGGAAGGTCCGACCATCTCGCACTGTAGTAGCGCCCCATCGACAAAGACAGCTCGTGCAATGCTTCCGCTGTAAAATCAGGTCCCCGGTTGGCGCCGTCGCCAAACATGCTCCCATAGTCCATCAGGGCATATTTCTGAAAAACGGATTGCCCTTTCAGAATGTCTTCGCTCCGGAGTACGACCACTCCTTTTTCAGAAATATAGTCCGGGATAGGTGGCGCCTCACTGTAAGTATGCATCCCGATCATCATCACGCCAGCTACGCTGATGGTAAAGATCAGCAACAGCGGAAGCCACCAGTGCCGGGGGTTTAGCAGGTAGCTGATGAAGCTTTTTCTAGCCATAAAGCAAGTTTGTTTTGGCAAATATAATAATTAAGGACAATTTTGTCCTTAATTATGTTACAAGTCACAAAAATATTTCGATTCGAGACGGCGCATGCCATACACGGTTACCCCGGTCAGTGCAGCAACCTTCATGGCCACTCCTATATATTGCACGTAACGGTATCCGCCGAACCCGTCGGCGAAGATTATTTGCCGCCACCGGGATTTATTCTCGATTTTAAGGAGCTGAAGCGTATAGTAAAGAGCGTGATAGAAGCCAGGTTCGATCATCACACTCTCCTGTCGGAGGATTATCTCGCAGCGCATCCGCCTTTAGCCATTCTCCCTAATATCTGGGTATGGCAGGCGGAGCCAACGGCAGAGAACATATTATTATACATTCGCAATACATTGAAAAATGAACTGCCGGCCGATGTCGTCCTGAGAAAGCTAAAGATCTATGAGACGAGTGAGTCGTATGCGGAATGGGAAGAAAAATAGAGTGTAGCGGTTTGACGGGAAAGCAGTAATTTGCCGCCGTCACCGGCTGTTCATCATCATTAAGTCTGTCAATGTTCTCTAAAGCAACGGAATATGCCTTGAGGGCGACCATTTTTATAGCACGGAAGAGCGACGAGGATAAAAAATTGAGCCTCGATGAGGTCGCCAAAGGGATCAACTCCCCCCGCTCGTTCACAGCAAAGATCCTTCAGAAACTGACTACGGACAATAGGATAGTAAATTCCACCCGTGGTCCCAACGGAGGCTTCTTTATGACAGGTAAGGCCAAGGACCTCCCTGCCCGTGCAATACTCGAAGTCATGGAAGAGGACCAGGTACTGGAAAAATGTGTCCTTGGTCTCAAACAGTGCTCGGAGGCAAGACCCTGCCCCATGCATTCGGAATACAAATTGATCAAGGCCCGTCTGAAAACACTGTTTGAGAACACGGCCATCCGGCATCTTGCCGATGAGCTCGACAAAGGCGAAGGACGGTCGGGGACAAGGAAAATAATACTATCCAAATGATCCTATCAAACCTATCACGAATATGACAAGCGCAAGCGCACCTACTGCAAAAACAGTATCTCCTATGACACGCAGCCACCGGAAAGTTTGCGATACAGGCTGCTGCATAAATTCAGCAATCCGATATTGATACTCCAGAAGGCGATCCTGATGATACCATCTTTCCATACTTAACGGCTGTAAGGGTCGATGAGGATCTTTCTATAATCCACCCAGCCGAATGGATTAAAAGGCGTTGAAGGTCAAATTTGTCAAAATGGCGCGGGAGGCCGGATATTGTCATTCGCATAAGGTAAATATATACTAGTTTACGTATCTTTTACCCTATCATAACTGTTCGAAATGAGAAAGTTCCTGAAAATAGCATTCATCGCAATGACGGCTCTGCCCCTGAAACCCGTGATGGCGCAAAACGACAAGGTCCGGCTGGGAGAAATGGTGACGATCCCCGAAGCTGTCCTCCGGGATAAGATCAAAGGCGGCTGGGCTGGGCAAACCATCGGAGTAACCTTCGGAGGCCCGTACGAGTTCAGGTATAACGGCACCTTTATCCAGGATAATCAACCTTTATTTTACAACGAAGGGTATATCCGGAAGACGATGCTGGGGAATCCGGGGTTATACGACGACCTGTATATGGACCTCACGTTCGTCGACGTGTTCGAAAGGCTGGGCCTGGATGCACCTGTAGACTCTTTTGCCGGCGCCTTTGCGCACGCGGGCTATATGCTATGGCACGCTAACCAGGCCGCACGCTACAATATCCTCCATGGTTTAAAGCCGCCGGCCAGCGGTAACTGGATCAACAGCCCCCACGCGGATGACATCGATTACCAGATCGAGTGTGATTATGCCGGCTTGATGAGCCCGGGAATGCCAAATGCTGCATCGGCCATTAGCGATAAGATAGGGCATATCATGAACTACGGGGACGGCTGGTATGGCGGCGTCTATTTTGGGGCGATGTACTCCCTTGCCTTCCTGTCCGGCGATGTCAGTTGGATCGTCAACGAAGCGCTGAAGACCATCCCGCAGGCCAGTACCTACCGTCAATGTATAGAGGATGTCATCCGCTGGCATCAACAATATCCCACCGACTGGCACTCTACCTGGTTCGAGCTGCAAAAGAAATGGTCCAGCGACAGAGCCTGCCCCGAAGGCGTCTTCCTCCCGTTCGACATTGACGCGACGATAAACAGCGCCTATGTGGTCATGGCCTTGCTGTATGGCAACGGCGACTTTGGACGGACACTGGATATCGCGGCACGGGCGGGGCAGGATGCTGATTGCAACCCGTCTTCCGCGGGCGGCATACTGGGAACAGTGCTCGGTTATGACAGGCTGCCCGAATTCTGGAAAAAAGGACTGGCTGGAGCGGAAGACATTGACTTCAAGTATACTACCATTTCACTGAATAAGGTCTATGCCATCGGCTACAAACATGCCGTGGAAAATATCCGGCGGAATGGAGGACAGGTCGTCAACGGGTCTGCCCGCATCCTGACTCAGGAACCGAAAGCCGTGAGACTGGAACAATGCTTCCCCGGGCTGTACCCCGTGAAGAAAGACGATGTTGTCATGAATGCGGATCATACCATCACTTTTGATTTCGAGGGGACGGGCTTTGTGCTGAGCGGTGCGGCGCAGGCAAAAAACGACAAGAACCCCGGCTATGTCTTTCGGACGGAAGTGTGGCTCGATGGAAAAAAGATCGAAAGTCCCACGCTGCCGACGGATTTTACTACACGGCGGCTGGACCTGACCTGGAAATACCCCCTGCCGAAAGGAAAACATAGGGTACAGGTAAAAGTGCTGAACCCCGACGACAGGTATGGGATCAGGGAATTATCTTACATCGTATTCTCGGATGCACCGGCGAAGAACCTTTTTGCATCATCGGTTGATACCATCCCCTATCACATGACGACCTATGTCTATAAGAAAGTGGACACTACCAAATTGCTGCTGGATGTATACACCCCGGAGACCACCGATGCAAAGCCATGCCCGGTGATCATCTTGTTCCATGGGGGCGGCTGGACGACGGGCAAACGGTCGCAATTGAGCTGGCAAAGCCGTTATTTTGCGCAGCAGGGCATCGTGGCGGTAACGGCAGACTACCGGCTGCTTGGCAAGGACACGAGTTTAATAGACGCAAAAAGCACCATCCGCTGGGTGAAAGGCCATGCCAGGCAGCTGGGTATCGATACGGGCCGGATCATTCTGGGCGGCGGTTCCGCGGGAGGGCATCTGGCCACCATGGCGCTGTTGAATAAAGGACATAATGATCCCGGTGATGATCTGTCGATCACACCGTCTGCGCGGGCGATGGTGCTGTTCAATCCTGCGTATAGTCTGGATGATGATCCATCGATCGAACCCTTTGCATCCGCCGATGGGAATTTTCCGCCTGCCATCTTCTTTTTTGGCAGTATGGATAAGCAATGGCTGCAGTTGAGCGATAGTCTGTGCGTACAGCTGAAAAAGGCCGGCGTCGATTGTGAAAGCTGGATAGCCGAAGGGCAGACACACGGTTTCTTCAGGAAGGCTCCCTGGGACCTTGCCACTTGTGTACGGGCCCATATATTCCTGGCAAGGCTGGGGCTGATGAGGCCAGCGAGCCCCATGCCGGAATTGCAGTTCAATACATTTTCACGGTGATCTTTTGGTGGGCGATACGGCCTATTACCCGGCTTTTGGCCCCCGGTCCTTGGCTTCCTTGATGTTCAGCGGGTTCTGCCCTAACACCTGTCCCTGCAGCGCGGCCATGGCCTTTTTCGCATCTTCGTCCCGCTTCATCTCAACGATGCCCTTTCCACGGCTGAGCCCGGAAATAGGGTCGATGATGATCTTGGTATAATCTACCCACCCATAGGGATTGAACAGACGCTGGAGATCAAACTTATCAAAATGTTTCGGAAGCCCGGATATTGTCATTCGCATAGGACAAATATATAACAAAAAAAACTATGCCGCATATCGCCTTTTCTTTCTAAATTGACTCCGCAACACATTCTATTGCAAGCAAATAACCAATCTCATGCAGTCATCGCAAAACAAAGCCCGGCGCCGCTTCCTGAAAAACGTGGCTGCCGTCAGCGCAGGATTTTTCATAATTCCCAGACACGTATTAGGCAGAGGTTACCTTGCTCCCAGCGACCAGCTGACCAAGGGGATCATCGGTGTCGGCGGTATGGGCAGAGGCCACATTCCTTATGCCGGCACCAGAGTCGTAGCTATCTGCGACGTCGACAGGAACCATCTCACCGAAGCAGCCAATTCCATTGGCGGCGGTGTGAAAACCTTTCATGATCACCGGGAACTGATCGCCTTACCGGAGATCGATATCGTACACATCGCTACACCACCGCACTGGCATGGGCTGATCGCCATCGACGCGGCCAACGCCGGCAAAGACATCTGGTGTGAGAAACCCATGACAAGGACCATTGGTGAAGGCCGACGGTTAGTAGAGGCCGTCCGGCAAAACAAACGCATGTTCCGATTAAATACCTGGTTCCGGTTTGAAGACAACTTCTATGGCATGAATACCACCGTAAAGCCCATCAAGAAATTGGTGGACTCTGGGTTATTGGGATGGCCGCTGACCGTTACTGTGAGTAAAACCACGGGATTTGACTGGAAATTTTATTGGATAGGCAAGACAAATTTAGAACCGATGCCTGTACCGCCGGAGTTGGACTACGATCGATGGCTCGGTCCCGCCCCCTTCAAGCCCTATAACCCCCATCGTGTCCACCAGACCTTCAGAGGCTATTGGGATTACGATGGCGGCGGCCTGGGTGACATGGGTCAACATTATATCGATCCGATCCAATATTTTCTTGGTAAAGATCACACCAGCCCGATCCTGGTCGAACCGGACGCCGAACAACAAAATTGGGATGCGGTGGGAACGTTCAGAAAACTCACCTTTACCTATGAGGACGGATGCAAGATCATTTTAGACGGCGAAGCCAAAGACCCCGACGCAGCCTATATCGTCGGTCCAAAAGGCAAACTATACGCAGGGTTCAGGTCCGACATCCCCAACTTAAAGGAAAAACTGGCGCTGCTGCCAGACCCCGAACCCCAGGTCACTAATTTCCTTGACTCGGTAAAATACAGAACTCCCTTTGCATTGAATGAAATGAATGGGTTCAGGTCATGTACCATTATCAATATGGGAAAGATCGCCCTGCAACTGGGAAGGCCCTTGAAATTCGATCCGGTGAATCAACTTTTCATCGATGACACCGAAGCCAATTATCTGATCAACCCGCCTATGCGCGGCCCATGGCATATCTAGTTCACACTCACTACCTGACAAATCAATTTACATGAAGCACTATTTTCTCCTTTTTCATATCGTAATTGGATCAATTTTTTTAGCCGATAACGCAGCCGCCCAAAAAACCAACGATAACGTCATGGAAACAGTCCGGCTGTTCCCCTACCAGCATCGGGCGGATGCCGACGCAGCACTGACAAAGATGGACGGTTGGAACAAGTCCGAATGGAAATCTCTTTTTCGACTGCTGGATAACGACTCTTTAAAAGTTGGCGCCGCCGATGCGTTGAGCGCTTATGTAAATGCTGCGGCATTGGATGCTGCCAAAAAGGGCCATACGGCGGACCTGATAAAAAAATATGCCGGCGGGGTCAAGACGGATTATGCGCGACTATTCATGCAATCCCAATTGAACCTTCTTTCTAACCAGGCGGCGGTGGACCGGCAAAACGAGCATTTACCCTCGCTGCCTGTTTATAGCCCGGCGCCGGCATCCCCCCTCACCGGCGAAAGACAATTATTGCTTTTAGAAGATGAAATGGGGCTTGCCAAAAACCTCATCGAGAAAAAGAGGATACTGGCAAAAGCGGCCGCCATTCCTGGCTTCAGCAGTTTTATTCTCGTGAGTAAATCGCTGAAAGATGCAGAGGTGAACAAAGAGGCAGCGCTGATCGTAACCCGTCTGGCGCTGGCAGATCAAACGATCAAGGGACCGGTGGCGCGCGAAGCGCTCGAAACGGCCTTACCCCTTCTCAAGGGAGAAGACAGCTCCTTTTTGGCGGCAAAACTAAACGCCCTTCTTGAAAAGATGCCGTACGATCATGGCTTTGTATCCCTTTTTAATGGCACTGATCTCAAAGGCTGGAAAGCGCTCGTCGGCAACCCGGTCACCAGATTGAAGATGTCCGATACTGAACTCGCTACTGCCCAAAAAGCAGCCAACGAAAAAATGAAAGGAGACTGGGTGGTAAAGGATGGATTGTTGGTCTTCACCGGTCATGGCGAAAACCTGGCGACGGAAAAGAAATATCGCGATATCGAAATGTATGTCGATTGGAAGATCACGGAAAAAGGCGACGCCGGGATTTATCTAAGGGGCTCACCCCAGGTACAGATCTGGGACACCAGCAGAAGAGAGGTCGGCGCGCAGGTGGGCTCCGGAGGGTTATACAATAATCAAAAAAATGAAAGTAATCCTTTGGCCGTAGCGGATAATAAGATTGGGGAATGGAACCGCTTCCATATCATCATGAAAGGGGAAAAAGTAACCGTCTGGTTGAATGGAATATTGGTAACGAATAATATTACCCTCGAAAATTATTGGGATCGCAGTATCCCGATCTTCCCGGAAGAGCAAATTGAACTGCAGGCGCACGGGACTTACGTCGCGTATAGAAATATCTATTTGCGGGAGCTTCATCCTGATGAGCCGGTTGTATTGAGCGAAGCAGAGAAAAAGGAAGGCTTTGTTTCTCTCTTCGATGGACTGGACCTGAGCCAGTGGACGGGGAACATGACAGGCTACCTGGTCAAGGATGGTGTAGTGGAAGTAGCTCCTGAAATTGGCGGCGGGGGAAACTTATATACCAAAGAAGAATTCTCCAATTTTATCTATCGATTCGAATTTCAGCTGACGCCCGGAGCAAACAATGGCATCGGTATCCGCGCCCCGTTGGAAGGCGATGCGGCCTATGTCGGAATGGAGATCCAGGTGCTCGATAACGAGGCGCCGAAGTACAAAGACCTGCATGTCTATCAGTATCATGGTTCGGTGTATGGGGTCATTCCGGCCAAAAGAGGTTATCTATTGCCGACAGGCCAGTGGAATAAGGAAGAGATCATAGCCAGGGGGAATAAGATAAAGGTTATCCTGAACGGAACGGTTATCCTGGATGGCGACATAAAAGAGGCGTCTAAGAATGGAACGATGGATCATAAGGAACATCCCGGGCTCCTGCGACCGACGGGTCACCTGGGTTTTCTGGGACATGGTGACGTAGTGCGGTTCCGGAATATGAGGGTTAAGAGATTATAACGCAGCCGGGGCGGGTCATTACTGCACCCGCCCCTTTTCATCTTCGGCGCCCGTGGTCCGTTCCCGGCTGGCCCTGAGCTTGTCATTGCCAAAAGAACGTGTATAAGTCAGCTTAAAGGATCTTTGTACAAAGATCGCTTCCAGACGCGCCGTCTCATGAAAGGCTGGCTCATCGGTGGTAATGATATTATCCTGCGAATCCAAGACGTTGCTGGCGGTCAGTGTCAGGGCCCCTTTCGTGCCGGGCAGTTTCTTCCGGATGCCCAGATCGATCGACCCATACCCGCTTTGCCGGTTGGTGCCAATCCAGCGCGCCGATTGATAAAAACCAGACAGCTCCAGTGTATAATTCTTCGGAAGCAGAAAGCTTTCGATCGCGGTAAAGTTGACATTCAACAGCCGCCTCGACGCCGGCTCTTCCCCGGCAATACCGACTTGTTGCCAGATACCCGTAAAGTTATACTGCATTTTCCACCAGTTACCGATGTCCACCGGTACGGAGACAATAGCCGTTAGCAGCTTTTGATCGGTGAGGTTCCTGCCGGTGAACAATATCTTATTGGCCACGGTATCGATCAGCGGTTGATAGATCGCGATAGATTGATCTTCCCGGCTGAATCCCAGCGAGAACAGGTACCTTTTCCACGTATAGGCGCCCGTTATCGAATTAGAAATAGCCGGCTGCAAGGCGGGATTGCCCGTCATCCAACTGCTTCCGTTCAAGAAATAGGTAAAAGGGGCCAATTGGTCGAACGTAGGCCGCGAAATGCGCCGGTTAAAAGAAAGGCTCAGGGTGCTGTGCGCATTCAACGTTTGCGTCAACGACAGGCTGGGGAACAAATTCCCATAATGCCGGTCTATCACATTTTTCTGGTCCATCGTTCCAAGGTTGTAGTTGGTATATTCATACCGGAGCCCGGCCTTGATCCGGGTCGTAGCTGCCGGCGCCAGATCAAAAGAGGTGTACACGGCAGTATAGTCCTCCTTCACCCGTTGATTGGACGACAAACTGGCGTCGGTATTCCAGCCACCCTGTCCCAGCCTTTCGACATCCAGAACGTTGGTCAGATCGTCCATGGTTCTCTTAAACCCTGTCTCCAACAAAATTTTCCTACCCAACTTTTGCGAATAGTCGAGAGCCCCTATCCAAAACCGCAAGGGAGTGGTCTTGAGACTTTGTGTGTGTTGATCATAAAAAAGATTCCCGGCAGGCTCATAATAAGCAGCATAATACGTATAAGGTTGCGCATTCCTATAATAGATATAGTCGACATTCGCTGACAGCTTACCCCCTCCCTCGAAATCCTGCTGGATATTCATATTGATGCCAATATTCTTCCAGGTCTTTAGCTCGCTGTTGGCTTGTCGCACCACGGTATCCAGATGGCCGTTGGTCAGTACATCATTCTCGTTGTTCTCCGATTGCGTGTATTTGCTGTGATAACCCGTCACCAGAACACCTAAAATGGTCTTGGGCGTTACCTGGTAGTCCATCCCCAGCCGGGCGTTTACAACCCTGTTCGCTTCCGTCCTGTCGGCCGCAAAGCGGTTTTCGACAAGCCCACCCTTATAAGGAAGTTTAGTATAAAGGTGAATGGGTAGTGGCTTTTGTATCCGGGAGTAAGAGAGATTTCCATATAGGTTTATCTTCTCCTTCCGATAGTTGACGTTGACATTCGCATCGTCCACCAGTCCCCGGCCATAACCGAGGGTGGCAGAATACGAACCATTGACACCGGCATTAGGACTTTTCTTCAGAATAATGTTGATATAGCCGGCATTGCCTTCCGCATCCACACCGGCGGGCGGCGCGGGGATCAGTTCTATCCTTTCGATATTATCCGAATTCATCCCCTGCAGCAGGTCCACCATCGCCTCGCGGGGCATATGGTCCACTTTGCCATTGATCATCAGTCCTACCCCTTCCTTTCCGTTGAGGGCGATGGAACTGGTTTGCCGGCCGACGATCACACCCGGTGACCGTTCCAGGATGTCCAGTAACGAACTTCCCGATGATACGACACTGCTGGAGACATTGATCACTATGCGCCCGGAGCGGGTCTCGTAGAAGGGTTTTTTAGCCGACACCGTAACGGTCTTTAGATCTACGGCCGGCCGAATGGAATCCGGCAGCGCGGCATCTGTTCGGACGGTGTCCGATTGGGCGGTACAAAAAGTAGTTAATACAGCGCTCAAAAGAGAGAGGCCGATAGTTTTGAACGTGGGCATCCAGCGAAAGTAGGAAGTACACAGCTTTACATGACCCGCCGTTTCCCCAACGGCGGTTGATGGTTACCGTCCGCACGCTTTTCGGCAACATTGACCTCAAATCAATATTAATTCACCGATTTTTTTGTTAAAAATTTAGAGGTTCGGCAAAAAGATGCTAAATTGCGGCCTATTCAACGATTGACCATTTGCCAACATCCATTTCCTGGAATCACCTCTTTTAATTTCACAGCCTTTCTCGTGACCTAGTTGGCTTTATTTTCATTTATCCTATTTCCCATCTTTTATCTGTAGGCAGTTTATGCTGTCGAGCTATACGCGCTATTTTAGCAGGTAGTCCTAATATTTTATTGAAATAACCTGAATCAACATTTTTAAATGGGTCTTATCCCCTAGATTAAGGTTAGAAAACATGAAAATTTTTAGAAAAGCAATTCCGGCCCTTACCCTGGCGATTGCAATGATCCTTGGACAACAGGTCAACGCTCAGAGCATCCTGAACCCTAACGACTCGGTGTACACGTACAGTTCTACTGCTACCAAAGGTTCTGTTACAAACCCTAACCAACCGGCTGCCAATACCATCGGCAAGTGGATAAAGACCACCCGTATGAGCTGGAGCACGACCCAATGGAAGTGCTACATCTATAACGGGATGCCATTCCGGCTGATCTTCCCGAAGAGCTATACCACGGCTGCCGACGGAAAGAAATACCCCATCATTGTGTTCTACCATGGTGCTGGCGAAGCAGGAGCCATTACCGACAATGAGATATCCCTGGCGCATGGCGGTCAAACCGTCTTCCAGGCCAATATCAACAATGGTGTATGGGATGGTTTCATCCTGGTGCCGCAGAATCAGAATGGCGCGTGGGACCCTTCCCAGATCACATACGTCAAACAGATCACGGATTACATGATCAGCAACAACAAGCTGGACCCCTTCCATATTATTGCCAATGGCTTGTCTGCCGGTGGCGCTGCCTGCTGGGAGAGTCTGCAAGCATATCCGCAGGTATTCAGCGGTACACCCGTGTTCTCCTCGAACACCCAGAATAATATCAGCTCCACCAATCTGCCCAAGACCAAGTTCCTGGCTATATGGGACTTCCAGGGTGGCCTGGATTCCTGGCCCGATCCCAACGATGCCGGTATTGTAAATCAGGGAATGATCGCTGCCGGCGCACAATATAAGTATACGCTATATCCCGACCTGGGGCATGGCACCTGGGACCGTGGATGGGCGGAACCTGATTTCTGGCCCTTTTGTAACCGTATCTATGCGGCCAACCCCTGGCCTTTGCATGGACAGACGGCATTTTGCCCCGGCGTCAGCGTACAGGACACCCTGGGTGTCGCTCCCGGTTTTGATGGCTATCAGTGGAGGAAAGATGGGACTGTGATTACCGGTGCAACTACCAACTCGCTGGTTGTAACTACCTATGGTACATACGATTGCCGCGTACTGCGTAATGGCATCTGGTCTGACTGGAGCCATACGCCTGTCGTCATCGGCATCAAGCAGCCCACCGTTACTCCTCCCATCACCGTTGCAGGTCTGGCCAGCAATGTTATTCCCGCGCTGGATAATCCCAATGTAACCCTGCAACTGCCTACAGGTTTTGCTACTTATGTATGGCAGAAAGTGGGCAACAACACTACGCTCAGCACAACCAATACCCTGACCGTTTCCTCACCCGGTCAATATATAGCAGAAGTCACAGAGACGGGAGGCTGCTCCGCTAACTGGGGCTCACCCTTTACAGTGGTGCCTGCTAATGGTTCGAATGCACCTGATGCGGCATCCGGTGTACTGGCAGCTGCCCTGTCGCAGACTTCGGTGTTGCTCAACTGGAACCAGAACCCCTCGCCTGCCTACAACGAGACGGGATTCGAGATCTACCAGGGCACCAAATCAGGTGGTCCGTACAAACTGGTAGCTATCACAGCCGCCGACGCTTCCACAGATACTATCACCGGACTTACTGCCGGCACAAAATACTTTTGGGTCATCCGGGCCGTCAACGGTAATGGAGCATCTGCCACCTCCAACGAGGCCAGCGCCACTACCATCGCGGACGTACAACCGCCCACGGCGCCGGGCAACCTTACCATCACCGGTACTTCTTACAGCGGCGTATCGCTCCAGTGGACTGCTGCCACCGACAATGTAGGCGTGACAGCTTATGACATCTATGTCAATGGCACTAAGACCTATTCGTTATCTTCGACCCAGACCAGTTTCACCGTATACAGTCTGATCAACAGCGCTTCCTATACCTTTGTCGTCAAGGCGAGGGATCAGGCGGGCAATGTTTCCACGCCCAGCAACCAGGTCAGCGGCGAGCCTCTGATCAATGGGTTGAACTATAGTTATTTCGATGGTCTTGCCACGAACCTGACCGCCATACCCGATTATTCCTCCATGACACCTATCCAGACAGGGACCATATCCACATTCAGCCTGTCTCCAGCGTATGACGCGACGTATTTCGGATTCCTTTTCCAGGGTTTCATAATCGCTCCGACAACAGGTAACTACACCTTCCAGATCACATCCGATGACGGCAGCCGTTTGTATCTGGGAGCAGCAGGCGTTAAAACATCGCCGTACAGCTTCTCCGGCACTCCGCTGATCAATAACGACGGTCTCCATGGCAGTACTTCCGTCCAATCCGGCACCATCAGCCTGGTAGCAGGACAGATCTATCCTATTGCCGCCACTTATCTGCAAATGACGGGTGGATTTAACCTTACCGT
>MKTZ01000013.1 GCA_001898505.1 Sphingobacteriales bacterium 50-39 | reverse complement strand
CCCAGGTAGCGAGTGGTGATGAGGCTATGATCCTGGTGGGGCTGAAACCTTTTGTGCCGGCGAAGGATAAGCGGCTGGTGGTGGAGGTGGGAGAAAGAGGTGGTGCGAGGGAACTGGAGTTGAAGATTGCCCCACATTTGATACTGAATACAAGATAATGACGTGGAAGTAGAGTTAAGGTGCGTAATAAGGAGGTGCTTAGAAATTATTTCCAGAAAACTGTTGTCTAAAAGTAATAACAGACGGGATAGCAGAATTTTCTCAGACTGTTAGCTGAAAATATTTTAACAAAAAAGAAATGTTAGTGACGATATGGCAAGGGCACGAAAAATCAGATTTCATTCTTTCTTCATCAGCGTGACGAAAAAAGAATACGAGAAGATAAAAGAGGGATATGCCGCCACCACCTGCCGAAGTATGAGCGAGTATGTGAGGAGGCTAATGTTCGACAGGCCAATAACGGTCTGTTATCGTAACCGGGCATTCGACGAATTTATCGAAGAAGCCATCCGGCTGCGAAAAACGCTTCTCCTGTTTTGTAACCAGGGAGGGTTAAAGGACCTAGAAAGGAATGAGCTAATACAAAAGATTGAAGAAATAAGATCGGTCATCATTAAAATATCAGAGACATGTTCGCCAAAGTAAACAGCTATTCAAATATCCGAAAAGCCTTGTATTATAACGATCAAAAAATAAAGACAGGCCAGGCGGAGATCATTCATGCGGCAAATTTCATAAAGGATGCGGGGGAGATGAGTAAAAAAGAGGTGCTCAACAGATTTGACCAGCGAATTTCCCTTAATGGCAGGACGGTAAATCCTGTTGCGCATATTTCGATAGGATTTCAACCTGCTGATGATATCACCAATACTCAAATGAAAATACTGGCGGACCGCTATATGGAAGGAATAGGTTTTGTGGAACAGCCGTATCTGGTCTATCGGCATTATGATGTCACACTAGCGCATATGCATATTGTCGCCACCAACATACGGGAAGATGGCAGCAGGATAAATATGAATAATATCATTTTTTGGCGATCGCGGCAAGTAGCAGATGCCCTGGCCGATGAGTTTTCTTTGCGCAAGAACAAAAGGTCCGACATTAATCAAAAAGCGGTGTTCGAAGTAAAAGAAGCGCTGTCTATAGAGTATGGCAAGTCTCCTACGATGCGTGCAATAAGCGATGTGCTGAATACGGTGGTGGAGAACTATAAGTATGACAATCTGGCTGAATTGAATGCCGCCATGCGCACGTATAATCTGATCGCCTACAGGGGTAAGGAGTCTTCGCATCTTTACAAGGTAGGCGGTTTGTTGTACCAGGCGTTGGATGTGAAAGGGAACAGGATCGGTTGTCCTATAAAAGCCAGTCGATTTTTTCTCAAGCCCACCTTAAAATACCTGGAACAAAAGTTTGTCGAAAACAAAGCTTTAAAGGAAGGGAGCAGGCAGCGCGTCGGGACAGCGGTGGATTGGGTCCTGGCTGGAAAGTCGACAGATTGGACCGGATTTATGCAATCGATGGAGCGGGAAGGGATCAGCGTCATAAAGCAAGGGATAAAGGAGGGGAAGGCGGAGGAGGTTTTTTTTGTAGATCATCGTGGAAAAGCCGTCTTTTCGGGAGAAAGCCTGGGGAGCGGGTATAGTATAAGTGCCTTGCAGCAACAGATGGTGCAACGGGCAGATCAGGAGCAGACGGTGATAGAAAGACATCATTTGCGTCTGCATCTATGAACACCGGCGAAGACCACTACGGTATGCGGAAGGTGCTGGACCTTAGCCGGTGGATCAGCATCATACTATTGCTGCTGCATTTTTATGTGACGTGCTATACAGCCTTTAGCGCCTGGGGCTTGACCGCTGCTTTATCCGACAGGCTGTTGGTTAATATAATTCGCACCGGATTGTTCGACAGATCGGCTACCTGCAAGTTATTATCGCTGGCTTTTCTGGGGATATCTTTGTTAGGGGTTCAGGGGCGGAAAGATGTCAGGTCAGGATATACCAAAGGATTGCTGCTTTTTGGCATCGGGCTATTGATCTATTGGGAGAGTAAGATGCTGCTGAAATGGATAGATGATCCTATGATGAGCGCCTGCATCTATATGGGTACTTGTTTTGTTGGATGGCTCGTTGTGATGAACGGAGGACTACAGATGTCGAGGGTCATTGGACACTCCTTCCGTAAGGGGTTTTTTCGTAAGGAGGAAAGCGGTTTTCCACAGGAAGAAACATTGATGGAGGGAGACTATGCGGTCAACCTGGAGGGGATTTATGAATTCCAGGGCGAGTCGAGGAGCAGCTATATCAATATCCTAAATGGGCGGCGAGGGATTTTACTCGTTGGGGGTCCGGGGTCAGGTAAGTCGTGGTTTATTGTGGAGCCGGCCCTGCAGCAACTGGTCGAAAAAGGCTTTAGTATGCTGGTATTCGATTTTAAATATGATACATTGTCTAAACTGGTATATAACCTGTTCCTACAATACAGGAGCCGTTATCCGGCGTCGGCCCGTTTTTATTCCGTCAATTTTTCCGACCTGTCGCGCAGTCACCGGTGTAATCTTATCGACCCTGCCACGATGAATCACCTTTCCGATGCGTTGGGTGTTAGCCGAACCATCATGCTAAGCATCAATAAAAGCTGGGCGCACAAAGAAGGGGACTTTTTTGTCGAATCGCCCATCAATCTATTGGCCGCGGTCATATGGTATCTTAAGAAGTATAAGGACGGACTATATTGTACATTACCTCATGTCATCGAGCTTTTGCAAATGCCTTATGACAAATTATTCACCGCGCTGAATGTAGAACCCAGTATACAGACGCTGGTAAATACTTTTATTCAGTTGTATATCAATAAGACGTTTGAAGTATTGGACAGCCAGATGGCTTCTACCAAGATACCTTTAGGAAGACTGTCATCAGAGGACATCTATTATGTGCTGACAGGAAATGATGTAACGCTGGATATCAACAACCCTTGTCATCCCAAGATATTTTGCCTGGGTGGTGATCCGGCACGGCAGGAAGCGTTGGGGCCTTTTCTCTCCTTATATATAGACCGGATAAACAAGCTTATCAATCGGCCTGGAATGCTGCGCTGTGCATTGGTGGTGGATGAATTCAGTACCGTGCGGGCGGCCAGCGTATTGAACACGGTGGCGGTGGGACGTAGCCATAATATTTTCTCCTTGTTGGTGGTGCAGGATATCAGTCAGCTTCGAATGAGTTATTCACGGGCAGAGGCGGACGCCGTCATGAATATGACGGGCAATCTTATTTGCGGGCAGGTGGGTGGGGAGACTGCCCGCTGGGTGAGTGAGCGATTCCCTTCGAAAATAGAGCATAAAACGACTGTATCGGTAAATAGCGCCGATACCTCCATCAGCAAGACCGAACAATCCAACGCTTCTATTTCGCCAGCGACCATCGCTAACTTGTCTTCGGGGGAGTTTGTAGGGATACTGGCGGACGATCCGGATAATGAGATGGTGCTGAAGGCATTTCATGCGAAGATCATCAAGAGACCGGGTGTAGAACTCAAGGAGGAACTTCCTATTGTTCGTGAGGTGACTCCTGCGATGATCGAAGAGAATTTTCTACGAGTAAAAAAGGAGGTCCAGGAATTGGTGGACTCGGAGATGAAACGGATATTAAGCAGTCCGGTGTTGAAAGAGTATGTGGTAAGGCATTGATCGTAGTTTCGTTGCCTTATTTGCCCGAACGCACGCCAGAACCGGATAGTCTTGTACGCTGCCGATAGTATTTCCGTCCAATAATGAATCTAATGCACAAAGATACCCAACATACAGCGGCGGAGCGGTTTGGACCTGCCCGGCGATAAGAAAACGTAGGATGCACAGAGTGAAAAAGTGGTTCAAGGACATGCGTTAGCGATAGAAGCAGCAGCCCGCGGGGCACGCCCTACTCCCCTTTCTTAATAAATGGTTTCACCATCCTTCTTCCGCCCTCCTCGACAATAAGGAAATAAGTGGCAGGCGCCAGTATCCGCAGGTCAACAGGAATAGTATTCGCGCCTTTATGAAGCGTCGTACGGAAAGATTGTATCATCTGTCCCTGCGCACTGGCGATGGCGACAGAAGCATTCCCATCCTCCGTGGAAAATACGGTAAGGGTCATATGCTGAAGGGCAGGATTGGGCTGCAATCGGAATGAGAAGGTGGCTGGCCCTGGGCCCATGCTTACGGCTACGATACGGGAATAAGACCAGCTGCCGTCATTGTGTTGCCATGCCAGGCGGTAATATAATGCGCCTTCCATATTGGGGGCTGCGTCGGTGTAGCCATAGAGGCTCGAATCCATCCCGCCAGGCAGGCTGACGATGGTTGTAAACCGGGCAGCATCGGTACTTCGTTGAACGACAAAATCCCGTATAGTGGCGCTCATATCGGGAGAAGAAAGCTCCCAGCTCAAAACAACGTCTACACCTGAAGGATCGGCCTTGAAATATTTCAGATCGGAAAGAGCAAGTACGGTACAGGTTGTGCCGGCGGAGGATGGAGCTGCATAGCCGGATTTTGCAGCACCCGCAGCCCCAGCCGTTGCCCCGCTGGCAGCCCCTTGACAGCTCAACTTGGTATTACCCAGGCTGACGATGCCATTGGCGCCTCCGGTAACGGTTGCCGTAACAGTCCCCGGGAAACTGGCTCCGGCGGCCCATATGGCGCCACCACCACCACCGCCACCGGGGCCCAAACAATCAGGGACACGATTGCTGGAATTGGAGCCCTTCCCACCCCTGGCCTCCGCTGAAATAGCGCCCGTGATCGAAGATGCATTCAATAGGATGGCTCCCCCCGCACCACCACCACCGCCGCCATCACCTTCCGCCTGTGTAGAGTCCAGGCATGCGGTATTGGCGCCTATCGCTCCGTCAGCCAGCAGCCGCCCGCCAAGGCCTGAGATAGTCGGTGCGGACAGGATGATGATCCCCCCACCATTACCACCCGGGGTGCCTACTCCATTGTTCTCATGTCCTTCGCCGCCGCCGCCGCCAAAAAATATTCGATTGCTCCCCGTGCTGTATCCATAAGTGGACAGGCTGAGACCGCCAATCCCCGGATTGAGACCCTGGCAATTAAATCCGGTGACCCCGGCTCGTTGTCCCCCGGCGCCGCCAGCGCCATAATTGCCCCCTCCACCGCCTCCTGTATTCGTATTGTTACCTCCCCCGCCGCCATTGACCAGTTTCCCACGCCCATACTCCTCCCCGGTGGTATAGGCGCCGACGCCTTCCCCCTTCTTACCCCCGGTGAAATTCCCGGAGGTTTGAAAAGGATAATAATAAGCAGTATAGGAATCGAAAAAACTGCAATCATAGGTAGGGGACGGCCAGTTCACCAAAGGTCCGCCCTGGAATCCCTGACCGCTGACATCGATGTCTGCGCTCAAGGTGATCGTACCGGATGCCTCCAGCGCAACGATCCCTCCCGTCCCTGCTGTTGGATCCCAGGACCCGGCGGTCACGGCTCCGCTGATCGTGACAGAGGAATAAGAGGGCATCGTGACCAATTGCACCTGCCCGCCGACGCTATAGGAATTTACAAACTGATCGCGCAGCTGCACATTATTCCCGTTGATAGTGCAAATGGTATTGAACTCATATGCTCCAGCGGCATTGAAGGTGGTGATATCCCCGAACGTGGCAGTATTGCTGGTATTATAAATCGTTCCTTTGGCCTGATAAATAAGCACCCGCTGCCCCACGCTTAGCCCCGAAGCATTGCTCACCGTCAACGTATTGGACGGTGTATTGACGGCTGTCACCTGGTAATACGTATTTATAACACCCGATACCGACTGGCCATGGGAAGTTCGGCAGAGGAGAATAAGAAGGGTCAATAGCCAGACTATGAGGGCTTTCATAACATATTGGATGCCCACACAAAATACGGCTTTTACCCAAGATTGACAAGGGCATCGTTATGTGTTCATTATTAACCTTTTGGCCTATACGCAAAGCTACTTCATACATATACCGACGTCTTCGAGAGCGCTGATTCCGCGAGCCGGGTGCCGTCGATACGGGCCTTGATCTTTTCAAATGCTATTTCCCGGGAGGTAGATATGTCATCTGCGAAAGGGGAAAATCCACAATCGTCGGTCGTACCCAGCTGCCCGATAGGAATGACCCCGGCCGCATCCAGGATAAGGTCGCGTATTTCCCCAGGTGTCTCCACTTTGGGACTAAGCACATCGGTAACCCCGAGGAACACACGCTGCCCGGTCTTTATATTGCCGGCAATGGATTGCAGCACGGGTCGTTTTTGCTTCTCGCCCGCATATTCGAGATAGAAACTGCCCGCCCGCAGCTGGAATAATAAGGGCAACAGCTGGGCATAATCCACATCGGCGCTATGCGTGGAATCATGATCTCCTCCGGGACAGGAATGGACGCCGATACGCTGACGATCCTCCGCGGTGAACCGGTCGAGTACCTGGTTGTTCAGGTCGATAAAGCTTCGTAACAGCCCGCCACTGGGATCCAGCTTCAGCGACAATCGGGCTTCGGTGAAGTCGATCTGCACATTGTACGCTCCCCCATCGAGACATTTCCGGATGTCCGACTCGGCCTGATCGAGAAGGTCGCTGATAAACTGCCCGTGAGCATATCCGTCGATGCCTTCGGCAGGATAGAGGAGACTTAAGGCCGACGCCGAGATCACGGCCTGCTTCACGGGCAGATCCGTCAACGTTTTCGCCTTGCTCAGATACGCTGCGGCATAGGTCTGATACCGGAAGGGCCCTGTGCTGATCTTTGGCAGCTGCCGGGTATGGCCGTCGGCAAAAGGAATGATCACCCCATCCGGCGACAATGCTTTTATCCCGGCGATAGGATAAGTAGCAAAGCTGGGTTTGGTCTGCTCCCCATCTGTAATGACAGGCGAGCCGGTGGACTCGAGACGTCGGATGGTTTCTGTAAGCGCTGCGTCGAATAATTGTTGCAATCCTTTATCATCCAATTGGCCGGCCGCATGGGCCCTCATACCCAGTATCAGCTCCACCGGACGGGGAATGCTCCCCACTTGTTCTGTAGGAATGTTCATGATCTTCAATTTTAGAAGTTAAAAGAAAAGAAACATCGTCACCGTACGGCGTTACTAAAAAGATCATGAGCAAGAAGTCTGAAAAGGGAATTTGTGCAGAACTAAGATAAGGATATTTTGGGCATCCGGGATCAGCTTTTTCTGCCGGTGAGCATTTCCCGGTACTCTTTTGGGGTACAGCCATTGTGACGCTTGAACCAGCGGTGGAAATGGCCAATATTCGTATAACCGGCTTTATAAGCGATCTCCGAAATATTCTCCGATGTCCCCACCAGCATACGGCAGGTATGTCCGATACGGATCTCATTCAGGCTCTCCATATAGGTCTTACCCGTCAGACGGCGGATCAGGCGGCAAAAGCCCCCCCGCGACATTCGTGCCTTTCCGGCCACATCGGCCAGGGAGATGGGGCGGTAATAGTTGGCTTTCATGTAGGCTACTGCGGATTCGATGCTTTCGCCGGCGGGCGCGGGCTCGTAAACAAAACTTTCCGCGGACAAGGTGAGGGCGCCCTCCGCCATGGACAGCACATGCAGGATCGACAGGAGCGCCAGGTACTGCTCGAATCCTTTCTTGTCTTTTAGCAGGCCCAGCCGGACCCGGATATCTGCCGTAGTCGAAGGCGGGAATATTATCCCCTGTCTCGCCCTTTGCAGAAGATCATCGATACCGTGCAATTGATGCTTGCTCAGGAAACCATCCGCCAGGAGGTCGGAAGGCCATCGCAGCGCCATGCCGGATAATCCCCCGTCCGAAGATAAAGCCTCCAGTCCGTGAGGGACCCCCGGAGCGGTCAGGATCAATGCGGCACTCTCGGGACAAATGACCTTTTCGCCGACGGTAAAACGCGCAGCGCTCCCCTTTTCTACCAGGGTCAGCTCGAATTCGTCGTGACGATGCAGGGAGTTGCCGGTGTGCATCCGGGTAAGGAACGAGAAGTGGAAGCATTCCTGTGGGCCCAGGGGGGTAGCATCTCGTAAAGTACTGTATTTCATGGCAATATCATTAATACGAGTAAAAATAAAATACTTACTTTTACCCTGTGCTTTTTGGCACGTATTGATAGCACATTGCACGCACTGATATGATTATCCCAAAGAGGATCGTACCCCTGACGATCTGGTTAGGTTTTGTATGGGCGCTCCTTCCCTTCAACAGCATGGGACAGCCTGTGCCTGCACTCACCAGAAAGTTCAGTTCACTCACTACCCTGGACGGGTTGTCTCAAAGTACCGTCAACTGTATCCTGAAAGACAGGCTCGGTTTCCTTTGGTTCGGAACCCAGGACGGACTAAACAGATATGACGGATACAGTTTCACTGTCTACAGGAACCGTAATGGAGTCGCCCGGTCGCTCCCGGATAATCAGATCAGCTGTCTCGCCGAAGATCCCGCAGGCAACCTTTGGGTAGGAACATTGGGTGGCGGATTGTGCTATTATGATAGGGATCGGGATGCCTTTTATCGTATAGAGGATCTCGGATTCCATCCAGATAAGCCCCTGGACCCGGCCGTTCTGAGTCTTCACCTGGATAAAAAGGGGCAGCTTTGGGTTGGCACCTTTCGGGATCTGCTGCTGCTGGATCTGCAACGTAAGCGCATCCGGCATTTCACTGCCGCCCCCGGGTCACCCTCCGGCCTGAGCAGCCCCACGGTCCAGACCATTTTCGAAGACACCAGGAGCCGGCTATGGATAGGGACCAACGGCGGTCTGGACCTCTTCAATCCCACCGATGAGACCTTTACGCATTACCTGCATGATGACAAAGATCCATACAGTCTCAGCAGCAACAAGGTAGTTGCCATGACGGAAGACGACCAGGGCCGGCTGTGGATCGGCACGAATGGAGGCGGCCTCAACAGGATGGAAGGGCTTATAGGGATATTCACCCGCTACAGGAAAAATGGGGACAGGGACAAGAGCCTCAGCGGCGACGTGGTGCGCAGTCTTTGCCCGGCGGAAGGAGGCGGCCTGTGGGTAGGAACAGAAGATGCGCTGGACCTCCTGCAAGAAGGACAAGCTCCCATTCTTCACTACAGGAAAGGAGAAACCAGCGAAGGGAACCTCACCGATAAGACAGTCCTCTCCCTGCTTCGGGATAGCAGCGGGATAGTATGGGTAGGCACTTCGGAAGGAGGCGTCAATAAATACGATAAGAATATCTTTTATTTCGACCTTCACCGCAGAACAGCCGATCCGTATAGCCTGGGAGCCGATATGATCACTTCCTTTGCGGAGGCGGACAATGGTGATATCTGGATAGGTACGGATGGCGGAGGGTTATGCCGCTGGCAACGATCCTCCGGTCGTTTCATCCCTTACCCGCCGGAGACTGGCAGGGGACACTCTCCAGTCGGCAGCACGGTCCTGTCCCTGCTTATGAATAGAAAAAGAGACCATCTTTGGATCGGCACTTACGGCAATGGCCTCGTTAGTCTGGACATGCACAGCGGCGCCTTCCATCATTACCAGGCTGGCAATGGTCCGGGAGAATTGAGTAATGCTTCCATCTATGCCCTGCTGGAAGACAGGGCCGGCAACATCTGGATGGGCACCAACGGAGGAGGGGTCGATATACTGAACCCGGCCACAGGCAATATCACCCGGCACCGGCATACGGATGAAAAAGACAGCATCAGCAATGACTATATCCGTTGCCTGCTCGAGGACCGCACAGGCAATATATGGATCGGCACCTATTCGGGCGGCATCAGCGTTTATGATCCTCATTCTGGGAAGTTCAAGGTCTATAATAAAATGGGGAACAACCTGAGCAACCAGGTCGTATACTCCCTGTATGAAGATGCCGGGGGAAATATATGGGCAGGGACTATGGGCGGCGGTCTGAACTTATTCGATGCCGGACAGGGACGGTTCACCTCCTTTACGGAAGAGGACGGGTTGAGCAACAACATTATCCATAGCATCCAGGGCGATACAACGGGGCACCTGTGGCTAAGCACCAATAAAGGCATCAGCAGATTTACCCCCGCCACGAGAGAATGCAGGAATTATGGCATCTACCACGGACTGCAGAATCCGGAATTCATCATCGGCTCGGGATACAGGACAAGCGACGGTCATATCCTTTTCGGCGGCGTCAATGGCTTCAATATATTTTATCCGGACAGGATGCCGGAGAATAAAGTACCTCCTGTCTGCCGCTTCACCGGCTTCTTCCTCTTCAATAAGGCCGTAGGGCCCGGAGGTCCGCATTCCGTACTCGACAGGGATATCAACAATACCGCATCGGTGACATTGACACACGACCAATCCGACTTTACCGTCGCCTATGCGGCACTGAACTATACGGCCCCGGCGGGTAACAGGTATGCCTACATGCTGGAAGGATTCGACAGGAGCTGGATCAATGCCGGCGACGAACGAAGGGCCACTTATACTAACCTGGCGCCAGGCACCTATCGACTGCTGGTCAAGGCCTCCAATAATGACGGGGTTTGGAACAATACCCCGGCCGTCCTGGTCATCCACATCACTCCTCCGTTCTGGAACACCTGGTGGGCCTGGCTGTTATACGTCATCGGCGCCTGCGTCCTGTTATATGTGGTCTATATGGACATCGTAGGAAGGGAAAAGCTGAAAGCCAGGATACGCCTCCAGCAGGTGACGGCAGACCAGGCCAGGGAGTTGAACAGGATCAAGCTCAACTTTTTTACCAACGTATCTCACGAGCTCCGGACGCCCCTGTCCCTGATCATGGACCCCCTGCGAAAGATACTCCGGGAAAAGATGACGATGGCGCAGGTGAAACAATACAGCAGTCTGATGTTCGACAATGCTCATCGCCTGATGAAGCTGATAGACCAGCTGCTGGACCTCCGCAAACTGGAAGAAGGACACCTCCGGCTGGACACGCGGCTCGTCAATATCGCCGCCGTCACAAGGAATGTCGCGGCCTTGTTCGAAATGCATGCGGAGGAAAGGAATATCCGCTATTCGATAACCACTTCGGGCGAGCCGGCAGCGCTCATCGACCAGGATAAGTTCGAAAAGGTGATCTTCAACCTCCTTTCCAATGCCTTCAAATACACGCCCGACAATGGACGCATCGACGTGCTGGTCGCCGCTGAAAATGGGTTTGCCGTCATCCATGTGCGGGATACAGGCGTTGGCATCCCGGCACATCTGAAAGACAAGGTCTTCGAAATATTCTACCAGGTGGAAGGCACTCACCGGTTTGAGGGCGGATCGGCAGGCATCGGCCTCGCTCTTACCAAAGAGCTCGTCGAATTGCACGGGGGGCACATAACAGTGGAAAGCAAGCTGGGACAAGGGTCCGACTTCATCGTCTACCTTCCCCTGGAAAGCTCCCCTCTTCCTGTGGAGGATCCGGACCCTATCGAAGCAGGTCCCCAATTGTTGCTGGTGGAAGACAATAAGGATCTCAGGAACTATCTGAAACAGGAATTGGGACGTTATTACAAAGTAGAGGACGCCTCCGACGGCAACGCCGGTTATGAAAAAGCTGTGCAATGGGTTCCCGACCTGGTCATCAGCGATATCATGATGCCGGGGATCAGCGGACTGGAGCTTTGCCGGAAGATCAAGACGGACGAAAGAACGAGCCATATACCCGTTGTGCTCCTGACAGCCAGACAAGCCGATGTTCACCAGATAGAAGGTTACTCCGCGGGAGCAGATGCCTATATCCCAAAACCATTCAATATGGAGCTGGTGCTTGCCCGGATTGAAAATTTATTGGCCACCAGACAACGTCTTAGAGAGCTGTACCGCCAGTGGGAAGATCAGCCTGCCTCCGCCGGAGATCACCAGCCGGCCATGAACCCCATGGACAAACAATTCCTGGATAAAGCCATCCAACTGGTGGAGCAGAACATGGAAGGTATCCTCTTCGATACAGACGTCCTCGCAGACAAGCTGAAGGTCAGCCGGCGCCAGCTCTACAGGAAATTGAAGGCTCTGACGGATCAGACGGTCCATGACTTCATCACCGGCATCCGGATGAAGAGGGCTGCCGAACTGCTGCTCACGGGAGACTACAATATCTCGGAAGTAGCCTATAAAGTAGGATATTCCGAACCAGCCAATTTCAGCCGGAGTTTCACCCGATGGTCGGGTAAAAGTCCCCGGAAATATATCGCCGGACACGAGGATGAACAGGCTAATTGAAAGGGGCTGCGGCGACGAAGCTGCGGATAAGCCTCCATACGGAAGCATCGCTGTCATAGACGGCATTCAACCCCTGCTCTTCCATGGGAGGATCTCCCAGGAAGCTGTCACCGGGTTTCCACATGATCTGTCCATTCACGGGCCTGCCCTCGCCGCCAAATGCCCAGAAATTGCAGCCGGCAATGGCTCCGCCATGCAATATGCTCTCTTTCACTGCGCTGAACATCATTTCATAGTATTGGCTCCTCAGCGTAGCAGGAGAGGACGCATGGAAGGCTTGTCTATCCCTGGGAAGACCGAACTCCTCGATCACCAGCGGCTTGCCCAGGCTGCGCGCGACAGCGGCATGCTTGTCTATATAGGATCGCGTATTACGAATGATAACAGGCATGCTTGCAGCTATGGCTGTATCGCTGAAATATCCCCAGTTCTTCGGCCATACGTGGATGGTCAGGTAATCGATGGACCCGATGGCATGAATATCTTTATACAGCTGGATATCGTCATCCGTACTGGCCTGCCCTTCGGTGCCGATGGTGACGAGATGACGGCTGTCTATGGATTTGATCAATGCGGCGGTCTCGCCGATCCATTGTTTATATTCCCCATTGGCGGAAGGACGCATGGGCCGGGGCTCGTTGCCGAGCTCCCAGGCCATGATAACGGGATCCTCTGCATAGGCTGCCCCGGTATATATGTTCTTCCTTCCAACGATCTTTCTCACCTGGTTATAATAATCTTCCTTACAGGGATCACAACTATAAAAACGGGCCGTTTGGTCCCTCGTCTGGTCCCATGTATTCTTACGCAGCAACAGGCTGTCGGGGAGCTGGCCATTCCAGTTCAGGTACTGAAGGAACCCGCCGCTCCAGGCCCAGTTGTTACTGAAATACAATACCGCCTTCATCTTGCGTTTGCCCATCTCCGTTAAAAGGAAATCCAGCCCCCGCAGGGCATTCTCGCTGAACTTGCCTTTTTCCGGCTGTAGCGAAGGACCGACGCGATACGATCCGTCGATGGCGCCACTGCCCTCCGCACCTACCACGATACGCAGGTTCGTGACGCCCTGGCTGGCCAGGAAGGACAGTTCCCGCTGAACTCTCTGTCTGCCTGTCTTGCTCACGGCCAGCAGCCCGCCCTGCCAGTAATTTGCCCCGATGTAATAATACGGCTTCCCGTCCAGCAGAAATGTCTGGCCGGCACGTTTTACAAAACCATCCATCTTTCCGGGCGGGGCGGAGGATGCACCCGACGCAGCAAACAAGGGAATGCTGCCCACGGACAATCCCGCCGTCTCCATGGTGTCGGCGGCAAGTGCAGTTACCCTTTCCTGTGAAAGTATCCTGCCCTTGCCCGTATTCTTTATGTCTTTCAGCACGGCGTCGTTCCCATCCCGTAAAGCGATCATCGCCTCCCGGGGCAAGACTGCGGGCGAAGCCGAGCCTTTCACCCCTTCGATACGCAGCCCCGTGAAATGGTCGCAGGCAATGGCATTGGTAAACCAGGACGGCAGCGTTCCACCCCAGCGTATGTCGAGGTCCTTAAGCGTAAGACCATCTACTTTATGGGCATAGATAGCGGGAATATCGTGCTGAAAGATCGCCTGGCGGCTGTCATTGGTGGCGCGCAGGTCGAAATTGCCTGAATACTGGTCGGTCAGCGGTCCTTTTACTATCGTCAACTGTACGTTGTCCATCCGGATGTCCTGCAACCTGCTTTCGTCCGAGCCATAAATAACGATCCCCTCTTCCCCTTTGGCAATGATATTGGAGAATCGCAGGTTGCTGATCCTGCCAACCTCTTTGGAGCCCAGCCCGGGCAGCGCAGAGATATGAACAGGCTCGCCATGCCCCCACCATTGCCCGGGATACAGACGGGTGTCGATGATCATATTGGAAAAAACCATATTCTCCATATCGCCCTTGCGCCGCTGGAAGATACCGATGCCCCGGTTGGCCCCGTAAATGCGGATATTGTCGAAAAGCAGGTTGCCGGAATGATTGTCATTGAAAGCATTGTAGCCTATACGGATGCCGCAGGACCTTGAAGTGAGCTTGCAGTTGGTCACGGTCAGATTGCTGGTGCCAATCACCGCGATAGCATCGTCCCCTGCACGGACATCACAGTCGGAAATGATGACGTTCCTTGAATCATACATGTCGATGCCGTCGCTGTTGGGAATGCTCATATCATTGTCGATGAATATACCCTGTACCCTGGCATTATCGCAGGCATTCAGATCGATGGTCCAGTCATTGGCATTGCGGACGGTGATATCCTTTATGACCGCCTTTTTGCAGGCATGAAAGATGATCTGTGTACCCGGCCGGTCGGCGAAAGCCCCTTTCCACATGACAGGACCGCCATTCTTCGCGCCGGCGGGATCCATATATGCCTTTCCCTGTCGCGAATATTTACTGTCCTCTTCACTGCTGACCTGTACGCTGTCCATGTAGAAAAAGGCGGCTGCACGACCATCGATGACCCCGGAGCCGGTGATGGATACATTCTCCGCCCTGTCGGCAAATATCAGTCCCAGCTTCTTTCCGCCCGCGCCCGATCCGCTAAAGCCATAGTCCGTCTGCAACAGATAGTCCGCCGTATTGTCGGAAGCAAGCAGGACCGCGCCCGGGCTCAAATGCAGGTCGACATTGCTGAACAGCTGCACGGTACCCGTCACGAAAGTGCCGGCGGGAACATATACGGTCCCGCCTCCGGCCTTCACACAGGCAGCGATCGCCTTGCCGATGGCCCTGGTGTCCAGTGTACGGCCGTCTCCTTTGGCGCCATAACGTTTTATATTAAAAACACCTTCGGCAGGATCTTGCGCATGCAACACCGGCAGCAGAGACAGACAAAGCACTAAAAGGGCAACAGATCGAAAAGAGCGCGATATATACTTCATAAATTTCGATAACCACGGGTTAATTGATAGGGACCATACGGAAATTGCAAATGGAGAAATTGCTCTGGCTGGGATTGGAATCCTTTAGCATGAACTCCATGATGATAGGGTTCGAGAAAGTAAAACCCTGCAGGTTGCCCCAGCTGCTCAGCGGCACGGTAAAGGTACGCCATTTTCCTCCCGTGGAGTAAGGATACGAACCGCCACCCGCATCATAAAAGAACTCTTTAAAATTGCCGCTGTTGAATACCATATACAGCTTCAACGGCAGGGCCGGGGGATTCAGGGGCGTATACATTTCGAACTTCAGCGCGTAGTTGATGTATTTGGCGGGATCGTTCACCAGCTCCGCCGGCATGGCGCAGTTGTTGCTGCAGAAAGGATCCCAGGCCCATCCGCCCTGCCAGGACTTTGCTACCTTGAAATAAGGCCCGTTGACAGGCGCCGGATCAGGTCCGGAAGAGAGGTAGGTCTTACCATTCCAGCCATTGAAATTAGACATGTCGAATAGGAAGTTCCGATTGTCCCAATACCAGGCGACGGTCGCGATGGAGATATTCAGCGGCGCGATACCTTTTACCGTGACTGGTCCGGGCTGCGCTGAGGCTGGCACCACCACCTTCAGGGTGGAGGCCGTTCCGCCTGCTATATTTACGGTTGAACCACCGGTGAACGTCACGGAAGTGGCCGTCGTATCCAAACCGTACAGATCGAAGTTCGCGCCTGTGAGGATCAGTGTATCGCCCACAGCCGTATACTCATTCAGCATGCCTGTCAGCTGCAGAGGAGGGATCACGGTGGTGAAACTGAAGGTAGCCTTCCCACCCTTTGTCGTCACCGTCACCGTATTGGTTACATCTTTCGGGATGGCCCGGGGTATCTGCACCGTCACGGAAGAGTCGGAAGCATAGATGGTCTTGTAAGGCACTTCCTGGTCGTTGAAAGACACGGATTGTGTAGACCCCAGGTGCGTACCGTAAATGATCACCCATTGGGTAAAGCTCCCGGTAACAATGGAGGCGCTATCCAGCGGCTGTGCTACCCGTGTGATAGTGGGAATGCCATAATCGGGGGCGGCATCCTTCTTACAGGAGGTGCCAAGTATGCCGGCAAGCATGACACCGGCTGCGAAGAGAAAGAGAATATTTTTTTTCGTTTGCATATGCATCTTTTTTGTTTGGAAGGCGCCCTTTACCAGCCGGGGTTATTACCGCCCAATTTGGAATTCGTATTGACCTCATCGGTAGAAATGGGGAACAGCAGGTTCCTGTCGGCCCTGACTTTGGTCAGTCTGTCGTTGCCCTGGATGACGACACCCAGTTTGTTCATCACCTGCAGGTACACGCCCCATCGGAGGAGATCATACCTTCGCTGCGCCTCGAATACCAGCTCGCGGCCCCGCTCCGCAAATATGAAGGAGCGAAGGTCGGGTTGCGAAAGGCCTGCCGGCGTTGCGCTCGCATGACTGCGCAGACGGATAGAATCCACGTACCGGTAGGCTTCCGGCGTGGGGCCGTTGACCTCGTTCTCCGCCTCTGCGTATATGAGCATTACCTCTGCATAGCGCAACATGGGGAAATAAGCATCGGAGTTCGCAGTGCCGGGATTGGAGACATAGCTGAACTTGTTGCAATATGCCCTATTATAATAGGTACCATTCCATATGTATTGATTCCCCGCGGCATCCGTCTTATATAAGGCCGTATCCTCTTCCGGATAAAGTATATAGTTCGTATACTGGGGCTGCCTGTAGTCCACGATATACTGATGCGCCACCCCGTGTAGAATACGTTCGTCATCATGCTCGTATTCCTTATAGTGGTTGTTCGTCATCCATACGGCGGCGACACCGCTCCTATCAGGCTGGGCGCTATTGAAATAATAGAATAGGTTTGTCTGCAGATTGTCATTACCGGCCTGGGCCTGTATCTCCCACATAAGCTCCTTCTGATTGCGGCTGCTGATCTGCCAGATATCCATGAAGTTGGGGAACAGCGAATACTCTCCGCTTTGCAGCACTTCCAGGGATTTCATCCTCGCCGAGTCGAAATAAGCCCTGCTGTCGAAATTGTCATAGCCAGCCACGACGTCCTTCGCATACGTGTACATGCCGTTGTCCTGCCCACCCTGCACGGTCAGCGATGCCCCTTTCAGCGAACCGGAGGCCATTGTAAGATAGGCCTTGGCGAGGAAGGCGGAGGCTACACCCCTCGTCACGCGGCCCTTTTCACCGGAACGGGAGTCGCTGGCGGAGAACAGGAGCTTTTCCGCGGTCTTAAAGTCGTTGATCACTACATTGAAAACCTCCGCTACGGAGGATTTGGGCATATCGGGCGCGTCCCCGGAAGCAACAGTGTGCAAATGCACCGGCACTGCCCCATAAACCCTTACCAGATCGAAATAGGCCCAGCCTCTTAAAAATGTCACCTCTCCGATGAGCCGGTTCCGGATGTCCGCATTCATGTTCACATTGGCGATGTTCTCCAGCACGCTATTGGCCCGGCTGATCAACAGGTAGTGATCGCCCCAGATGTTGTTGATCCCCCAAAAGGCGGAAGGGTTACCTGCCCCGATATTCCCAAGGAACCAGTCGGCGCCCATCGCATGGTCGCAGTCCAGGTCAGTGAGCCAGTATGGCTGCTTCATCATCCCCCAACCCCAAAAAGTATTGTAGACGCCATTGACGGCCGCGGTGGCATCCGCCTCGTTCTTATAGAAGTTGGCGGCCGAGAGGAAGCTGTAGGGTTTTTCCGTCAGCACCTTGTTACAACCTATGTTGAACAGGGCGGCAACGCTTATCAATAAACCGAATATCTTTTTCATATACATGAATTGTAGTAATTAGTCCTTAAAAAATACACTGCACCCCGATATTGTATACCCTGGAACTGGGATATCCTCCCATGTCCACGCCCCTCCTGGATGGATCGTCCCCATATCCGTTGATATCGGGGTCGTAACCGGTGTATTTGGTGATCGTAATAAGGTTATTCGCGGCAGCGAATACGCGCAGGGTCTGTATACCCTTCGACCGCAGATCGACATTGTATCCGAAGGTCAGGTTCCTCAGCCGGATATAGGTCCCGTCCTCGATAAACCGGCGGGTGAACTTAAAGGCGCGCCAGTACTGCTGCTCCGCCTTGGGGCTCTTCGCATGCTCCCAGTTCTGAGGGGTCCAGCGCTCGTCCCACATCTTTTGCGTGATATTATTGAACGTGCCGATGTTCGAAAGATAATAGGTGTTCATGTTGATGATATCATTCCCGTATACTCCCTGGATGAGGAAGTTCAGATCGAATTGCTTATAGGTGAAGCTGTTCGTAAGACCATACGTGAATTTGGGGTTGACATCACCGATAAAGGTCTGATCCTTTGCGGTAATGGCGGCATTGTGGTCCAGGTCCCTGTACCGGATCTCACCCACCGTCCTGGCAATGATGGCGTCGGGCTGTCCTGCCATGACAGGGTCTGCCCGCACTTCCGCCTCGTTCCTGTAGATCCCCTGTTCAACATATCCATACAGCGCGCCGATGGGATGTCCAACTCTTTGAATAAAGGGCTGGTCTCCATTGGTGTTGATACGGGTGGCGAATTGTTCCTGGACGCCGCCGCCAAGGCTGAGGAGCTTGTTCCTGTTGATCGTAAGATTGCCCGACAGGTTCCAGCTGAAGTCATGATTGGTGATGGCAGCCGCGGCTATCGACAGCTCCACGCCCCTGTTCTCCACTTCTCCCCTATTGACATACTGTGTTCCGAAGCCTGTGGTGGGAGGAATGGTAATATTCTGCAGCAGGTCATGGGTTTTTTTGTAATAGAAGTCCAGGGTCATCGTCACCCTGTTCTTCCATATCCCCAGGTCCAGTCCCAGATCATACTGGTCCGTGGTCTCCCACTTCAGGTTGAGATTACCCGGTCCGGCATAATAGTCGTCGGCATATCCATTGGCGACAGTACCGTTAAACGTATACGGATAGGGTATCAGCTTCGACATGGTGAGATAAGGCGCAATATTCTGGTTGCCGGTACGGCCATAACCGACACGCAGCTTGGCATCGTTCACAGGCCCCAGCCTGCCCAACAGGAAAGGCTCATTGGACATCTTCCAGGCAAAAGCGCCCGAAGGGAATTGCGACCACCTGTATTTCGGGCTGAAAACGCTGGTGGCATCGTCCCTGTAGGACAGGGTCAGCAAATACCGGTCCTTCCAGTTCTCGGTGACACGCGCAATAAAAGAAGTGAGGTTACGCTTGCCCTTATTGTTGACGATGGCATAGGTATTCTGTGCCCCGCCGGACAGGTTATTGTCCTGCAGCTGGTCGTTCACAAAATTGCTCGCCTTTTGGTTCTTCGTAGTATACTGATGGTCTTCGAAGGTGCTGCCCGCCATAAAGGTCAGCGAGTGGTCCCCGATGGTCTTCACATAATTGAGAATGGTTTCAGAGGTGATGGAATTGTACCAGCCCTGCGACTGATAGGCCAGGCCGGCGGCAGCCAATCCTTCGTATACGCTGCGGGGATAGTATTGTTCCCGCTGGTTATTGTAATAGCTGATGCCCACATTCTGCCGGAGGGTAAGCCCTTTCGCCAAAGTCGCTTCCAGGTAGTTGGCGGAGAATATCTGCGACACCAGCACCTGGTTCTTTACGGAATGGACATATACAAAGGGGTTGGAGATCAGCGTGGCCGCGGTAAAGTTATTGGTGCCGCTGTCATACAACGGAGCCGTCGGGGCAAAGGCCAGGGCAGCCTTTACTACTCCTACCCCTCCGCTGAGGTCCTCGTTATTGGTCTTCACCATCTGGTTGGTGGACTTAGAAAAGTTGGTGTTCGATCCGAATACGAGCCATTTCTTGATATTCCGTGTAATATTGGCGCGGACGCTGAACTGCTCAAAGCGGGAATTTTGGATCACCCCCGTCTGCTTGATATACGCGCCGGAGACCAGGTAGCTGCCGGCTTCATTGGCGCCGCTGAGGTTGAGTGAATAGTTGTTCGTGATCCCTGTCTGAAAGATCTGGCGCTGCCAGTCATGGCTACGCCCGATAAAATCCTTCGGACCCGGGAAATAAACCATGCTGTCGGGATTGGTGGCCGATTTTTGCCATGCCCCCGGGTAAGGCAGGCTGCGCGGTGTTGGCCCCGGCTCGAAGAAGTTGGCATTGCCTACGGCTTCGTTCTGCATAGTAGCATACCCATAGGCGTCCAGCATCTTTATTGTCCGCAACACATTGGACTGCCCCAGGTTGGCATTGAGTTCCACCTTGTCGCCGCCCATCTTCCCTTTCTTAGTGGTGATGATCACCACCCCGTTGGCGCCCCTGGAACCATAGATGGCAGTAGCCGAGGCGTCCTTCAGGATACTGATGGACTCGATATCATTAGGATTGAGGAAAGAAAGGGCATTGACGGAAGCCTGTTCCCCGCCCGATACGGAGGAAGGCGTTGCATCGCTGTTGCCTACGACATATGGTATGCCGTCCACGACGAACAGGGGTTGCGTGCCGAGAAAAGAGTTCGATCCCCGGATGGTGATGTTCAGGCCGGCGCCAGGCGCCCCGTCGCTCTGACTGATGGTCGCACCGGCAATCTTGCCCTGCATGCCGGCTACGATATTCGTTGGATTGCCTTTCATCAGGTCAGCGCCCTTTAAGACGCTCACCGACCCGGTGAGGTCCTTCTTTTTTACAGTGCCATAAGCCACGACGACGACATCGCCCAGGTTGGAGACAGCAGGCTGAAGGACAACCCGCACTTCCCCGGCGGAAGGGATGGCCAACTCGGCCGTTTGCATGCCTACATAACTTATCACCAGTGTTTTGGCCCGGGTGGGAACGGCGAGGGTAAAATGCCCGTCGGCATCGGTTGTGGAGGATATATTCATTCCTTTAACGGCCACTGTTGCAGCCGCAAGGACATTTCCCTTTTCATCCCTTACGGCGCCGCTGATGGAGCGGCCCTGGCCAATAGCCCGGGGGATGATCACTGCCATCAGCAATAGGGAGACGGTGAGGTTCAGGATCAATTTTCGCATTTGTCAAGCAATTTTGGGTCAAACATAAATTGTTTGCTGACAATATGTTGATGCTTTTTTATCCTCCCATTACCCTTTGTTCACCCTGTCACCGGGGTCGCTGGAAGCGATCCGTCGGAAGGCCTCGGACATTAGCGATATATTTGCCGGAAACAGTAGGCTTTTGTGTCTATGCCTGGTTCATCGCCTGGTTGGAAGCCAGCATTTTCCGGTTGTCTGAGAGCAGCCACCTGCGGAATATCACCATCCTGCACAGCCTCCTTGGGTTTGTCATTTCCCTCCTGCTGGTATTCCGGACCAACGCGGCCTACGACCGCTGGTGGGAAGGCCGCAAACAATGGGGCGCCCTGGTCAACAACAGCCGCAATCTCGCCATCAAGTTGTCGGCCATATTGGGAGAAGATGAGGAGAATTGCAGCTTCTTCCGTAATACTATACCCGCCTATGCCGCCGCGCTAAGGGATCACTTACGCAATGATATTGTCCGTATCGAGCTGTTCGATAACAAACCGGCGCTTGCCGACCAGATCGATCACCAAAAGCATATCCCCAATCAGCTGGCGGGTATGATGCTGCACCGGGTAATGGAGCTCCATCGCGCAGGCCGTATCAGCGGCGACCAGCTCATCATCCTCAATGCAGAGCTGCAATCCTTTACGGATATATAAAAAAATTCATCTTCTTCTATGTCATGTCCCTGCCGCTGGGGTATGTTTTTAGCATGGGCTACCTCATCGTGCCCGTAACAGGCTTTGTTTTCTATGTCATAGCCAGCCTTGAGCTCATAGCAGAAGAAATAGAAGACCCCTTTGGGAAGGATGCCAATGACCTCCCCACGGAGAAAATAGCCCACAACATCCAGGTGCATATCCACGAATTGCTGTGAATCAGTAACTTTACACCCTCATGGAATACGGGTTATTGCTACAGAATATCGCAAAACATATACAGCTCAGTGAGGAAGATAAAAATTACCTACTGTCCCTTTTACAATCCAAAAAATTGCGGCGTAAAAGCTTCCTTCGACAGGAGGGGGACATTACCAAAGCAGCCGTCTTTGTGACCAGCGGGCTTCTCCGCATGTACTCCATCGACAAGAATGGCTTCGAACATATCCTGCAGTTCGCCCCGCCCGGCTGGTGGATCGGCGATATAAAAAGCTATATTACCCAACAGCCCGGCTCTCTTTATATCGACGCCCTGGAAGACAGCGAGGTCCTGCTCCTGGAGAAGAAGCATCTCGACAATCTCTATGAAAAAGTTCCTGCCTTTGAACGCTTCTTCCGCATACTGGCGGAAAATGCGCTGGCCACCTATCAGCAGCGTCTCATCGATAATTTAAGTTTACCAGCTATCGACAGGTACAACAATTTCTGCCGCCTGTACCCTTCCCTTATAGAATGTCTTCCTCAAAAGCAGGTGGCCGCCTATATTGGGGTCACCCCGGAATTCCTCAGCAAGATGCTTAGCCAGGCCCCGTCCAGTAAATAGCCTGTGGGCCGACAAAAATTCTTAATCTATCTTAAGCCTACCCCTTAACCTACATTATTGGCGCCGGAGGGCCTGTCCCAATACCTTTGCATAAAGGAGTCAATAAAACCATGAACAAAATAATAGAATCGATCATACCCCGAAGCTCACGTCCCAATATGGTGGGCGATGGGTTTAGGGTATTCAACTTTATTCCGGGCGGCGTGCAGCAACGCAGGATCAGTCCTCTCCTCATGCTGGATTTTGCGGCCGAGTACAATTTTGCCCCTTCTGCCCGGGAAAGGGGCGTGGACGTACATCCGCACAAAGGCTTCGAGACGGTGACTATTGCCTATAAAGGCAGCGTGGCCCACCACGACAGCGCCGGCAGCAGCGGGGTCATCAACCCGGGCGATGTACAGTGGATGACGGCAGGCAACGGTATCCTCCACAAGGAATACCATGAAAAGGAATATTCTCAAAAAGGAGGTCCCTTCGAGATGGTCCAGCTTTGGGTCAATCTCCCTAAAAAAGATAAATCCACAGCCCCTCACTACCAGGCCCTGACAGCCGATAAAATGGGCAGACTGGAATTACCACAAGGCGTGGCCAATGTCATCGCCGGACAGCTCGCCGTCGCCGGGCAGCCCGATAAAATAAAGGGTCCCGCGGAGACCTATACCCCGGTGAATCTCTTCGATATCAAGCTGAACAAAGGAGGAGAGATCAGCTTCCCCATACCCGCCAGCCACAATACGGCCCTGCTGGTCATAGAGGGGAATATAATGGTAAATGACAGCACAGCGCCGCAGCATAGTTTTGTCTTATTTAAGAATGAAGGAGAGGACATCACGATCAAGGCTTTGGAGAACAGCGTGGTATTGCTGTTGAGCGGTGAGCCCATCAACGAGCCCATCGTCAGCTATGGTCCGTTTGTAATGAATACGCAGGAAGAGATCTACGAGGCCATACATGATTTTCAACGCGGCAAATTCGGTACATTAGTCTAATTGATTTTTTATGAAAAAATCTATCGCCCATATCCTGGCTGGCAGGGAAAAGGCCATCACTCCGGAAGAGACCGTCTTACAACCCCTGCCACACAAGGATTTCCGCTTTGCCAATCCTTTTATCGTGCTGCACCATTTAAAGCCGGAGACCATCCCGGCCGGCGCGCAGTTTCGTATCCATCCGCACCCGCACAGGGGCTTTGCACCGGTGACCTTTATGCTGCAGGGCGAAGGCTATCATAAGGACAGTGCCGGACACGATGCCCGGATAAAGGCGGGCGATGTCCAGTGGATGTTCGCCGGCAAAGGGATCATGCACAGCGAAGGCCCTACTAAAGAGCTATTGCAATCGGGCGGCATACAGGAGCTGGTCCAGCTATGGATCAATGTTCCAAAAGCCCATAAATGGGATAACCCTTTCTATCAGTCTGCCACCCGGGACCAGCAACCCCGGGTGCTGCAGCAGGAAGGGGTCGATCTGCGTCTGGCCAGTGGTGAATACGATGGCGCCACGGGTCCCCTGAAAAGTTTTACTCCCGTGATCACTATTTCCGGCAGCATCCAGCGGGGCGGGCGGGTTCAATTTACCTCCACACCCGGCTATTGGACCCTGCTATATATCATAAAAGGCAGGGCTTGTATCAACCAGGAGAGCATCGACTCTTATAACCTGGTAGTTTTCGAGCAGGCGGGCGAAGAGATCATCCTCACCGCGGAAGAGGACACACAGCTATTATTCCTGTCGGCCGAACCCATCACGGAACCGGTGGCCGCAAAAGATAACTTCGTCATGAATACACAGGAAGAGATAGAACAGGCCATCGCAGATTATAATAACGGAATTTTCGGAACTTTACCTTATTAACAAATTTTACCTGATGCACTATAAATTCGAAAAGCCCATAGCAGGCACCATTGGCACGGAGAAATATCAATGCACCATCGAGTGGAGAAATGGCACATTCATAGCGGACGAGCCGGAGCGGACGGGCGGTAAGGACGCGGGCCCCGATCCAAATACCCTGTTCCTGTCTTCGCTCATCGGCTGCACGCTGGTGACCTTGCGTATGTACATCGACCGCAAGGGCTGGGACATCCCCGTCATCAGCGTAAAAGCCAATCTTTTCCAGACCGTCCAGGACGAAAAGCTCACCACTATCATAGATAAGGAAGTCTCCTTCCCCGGCCCCACACCGCTGGACCCGGAGAAAAAGAACAGGCTGCTGGAAATAGCCGGGCATTGTCCCGTCTCCAAAATGCTGGAAGGCGAAATCAAGATCCGCAGCTTTGTATACCATGATGAGCCGGTGGAGAAGGATCTGAAATATACCAATGGCGAGATCACAGTGCACTGGAAACCCGATTTCTGCAAACATTCCGGCCGTTGCGTTACCCAGCTGCCACAGGTGTTCGACCTGAAAAGTCATCCCTGGATCAATATGCAGGGCGCCGACACGAATACCATCATCGACCAGGTAAACAAATGCCCGACGGGTGCGCTGTCTTATACGCGGAATTCAGGACAGGAGACTACCCACTAACGCGTCCGTCTTTTTACAGGCTGGTATTTCGATTTGCTGTTAATAATCCGTAACTTTCTTATCCTTCCAAACAAAAACTTTATAACTATGGCAAACATTACCACCGCCGAACCTACTGTCGGCCCCGGCAAGGACATTGCAACAATCACTCCCCTCGATTATGCTTCCGACCCTGCGATAGAAAGCCGTACGAAAGCCTTTTTAAAAGCCCTCAACAGCGGAGATGGCAAGCCCATGGAAACGATGACGCCTACGGAAGCCCGTGGGGTCCTGGAAGGAGCGCAGTCCATGGAAGTAGACCTGTCCGGCATCGACGTCACTGAAAAGGATATCACCCAGGACGGGCTCAATATCAAGTTGTATGTCGTCAGGCCCTCCGGTGTGACGGGTACGCTGCCGGTATTTATGTTCTTCCACGGAGGCGGCTGGGTATTGGGCGACTTCCCTACCCATAAGCGCCTGGTAAGGGATCTTGTGGTCTATTCGGGCGCGGCCGCGGTATTTGTGGAATATACCCGAAGTCCCGAAGCACAATACCCGACAGCCATCAACGAAGCCTATGCCGCTACAAAATGGGTGGCAGCCAATGGCGCCGGGATCAATGTTGACAGCTCCCGGCTGGCCATCGCCGGCAACAGCGTAGGTGGTAATATGACGGCCGTAATCGCCCTGATGGCAAAAAATAAAAAAGGTCCCGATATCAGGCTCCAGGTACTGCTTTGGCCCGTGACCAATGCAAATTTCGATACGCTGTCCTATCATCTTTATGCTACCCAGCGCTTCCTCACCCGTAATATGATGATATGGTTCTGGGATAACTATACGACAGACCCCGATGCCAGGAACGAGATCTATGCCTCTCCGCTCAGAGCCAGCCTCGATGAGCTGAAAGGCCTTCCTCCTGCGCTGGTACAGGTGGCCGAGAACGATGTGCTGCGTGACGAAGGTGAAGCCTATGCCCGGCGGCTGGATGAAGCAGGTGTACCCACCACCCTGGTACGTGTCGATGGCATGGTCCATGACTATGGTCTGCTCAACCCGCTGGCGGCAGTCCCCGCTGTACAGTCGGCCATGCGCTATGCAGCCAACGAAATAAAGAACGCGCTCAAATAGCCCCCAGGCGCCGTCCTCCGGGACGGCGCCCCCAAAAGGGGTGATGGTCTTAAAATTGTACACGATATAATATATCCGGGAAGAACCTTATCTGGTAGATAGGCTCTGCTATCCCTTTGGCCTGGTTGTATTGTATGAGAAATATGTTTTTCCGGTTGGTTACATTCTGCAAATCCAGGTAAAAGGTCTGCGTCAGTTTGCGCTTCCTGCTGTTCCTTCTAAAACCAAACTTCGTATCGAGCCTGAAATAACCGTCCAGTCGTTGGGAGTTATAATGCAACGTATCCAGTATCTGGCACCCCGCCGCCACAGAGGCAGGCACATCGATGGGGGTAGTATAACGCCCACCAATAGTTGATAAACGCGTGTCGAAGGTGAATGCATTATCCCCGCTGGCCCCTATCTTCCATTCCTTTCCTGCCAGGATATTGAAGACCTGTTTGTAATTGAAGGCCGTATTCCGCTCGATGCCGTCGCTGCCCTTGTATTTGGCGTCGAAGACCGACGCCGTGAACAGGACATAATACCCCCTGCTAAGGAATTTCTCCACCGTCAGCTCGACACCCTTATTGTCTCCTGAACCCTTACCCACCAGTCCCACTTTGTTGGGGAACCCAAAGTCGGCGCCTGCATTCAACATGGAGAAGCCGCTGAGCTGTCTTTCCACGGGCACATCGAACAAGTGCTGGTAGTAAACCTCCGCCTTGACCCTCCAGTCGGGTAGGAATCGTTTCTCATAACCAAACACAAAGTGATTGGCGCGCGTCAGTCCCAGTGAGCGATTGCCGGGGTCCTTTTGCCCTGTCAGTTCGTCCACCTCCTGGAAATATACAGGCAATGGCTGCAGCTGGCTGTGCAACCCATAGCTCAGATACACTGACTGGCTGGCGGGCAGCTGATAGGACAGCGAAAGCCTCGGCTCGAGGGCCGTGCTGTTGTTGACGCTGAAATGTGTGCCATGAACCCCTCCCAGTATGCTGAACCGCTCATTGACGCGATATTTCAATTGTCCGAAATACTGTATGAGAAAAGGGGTTCCATTATAGCTGCTTACGGTATCGAAGGGCGCATCTGCCGGACGGGCGGTCCTATCCAATGTCCGGACATCGAGTCCCATCGACTCCCCCGTTGTTCCTATCCGGTAGGACCAGCGGCTGTTGAGCTTGCTGTTCAGATAGGTGCTGAACCGGAAGGTGTTGGTGATGTTATTGGAAGAATAATGCAGCCAGCGGTTCTCGTACGGAGGCACAGGATCAGGGTACCGGTATTCATCATATGTATCGATGGTGTGAGCGTAGGATACCACGGTGCGCAAATAGGTCCGGGGCCCGAGGTCCAGTGTGTGCTTAACCCCAAAGATGGAAAAATTGCTTTTATCATATCCATCCTGGTCCTTTTGTCCATAAAAATCATTCGAGTCCACTTTGCTGCCCAAAATGTCGATATGGCTCCATCCGCCCATACCAAAAAAGGAGAATTTTCCAGCTGCACCTTTACCGGTGGTGATATTGAAGACCCAGTCCTGGTATTTGGGCGTGGCCTTGGTCCCGATGTTGAGGCCGATGGAATTGGCTATCTGCGCGAAAGAATAACGATAGCTGGCAAGATAGGCCGCCCCATTGTTCTTGTTGTTGAGGGGGCCTTCCACCATAACCTCAAAACCGCTGAAGGCAGCGAGCTGTACGGTCTGCTCATGCTTGCTGCTGTTGCCGCTGCGCAGGTTGATATCGAACACGGCAGCCACCGCGTTGCCATATTCCGCCGGGAAGGCGCCGGTGAGGAAGTCGGAGGTCTTGAGCGCGTTGGTGTTCAATGCGCTGACGGGGCCACCCGTAGTGCCCAATGCGGAAAAATGGTTGGGATTGGGTGAAGGACTTCCTTCGATGCGCCATAACACGCCGGTGGGAGAGTTCCCTCTGACAACGATATCATTCCGGGCATCGCTGTTGGCGGCCACGCCGGCATAATTGCTCACCAGCTTGGAGGGATCGTTCCTCCCGCCCGCATACCGGGTGACCTCATCCAGGTTAAAGGACCTTGCGCTGCCGGCCGTAAATTCATTGGCAGCGGCCCCTTTCTTCGTGACGGGCGCGGTTACGGTCAATGCGTTCAAGGTCACCAGCTTTTGCTCCAGGGCAATGTCGAGGATCACCTCTTTGCCGGCGGTGACCAGCACTTCAGGGATCACGGCCGTCTGATAGCCGGCGCTGCCATAGGAAAATTGTTGACGGCCCAGGGGGACAGCTTGCAGCACATACCTGCCTGCGTCATCCGTCACAGCCCCGATAGCCGGCACGACACCTGTAACCTGTACAGTGACTCCTGGGATAGGTTTTTCAGAGGTCTTGTCTATGACGACACCCCGGACGGTCTGCGTGGGCCGGGGAGACTGGGCCAGCCCGGTGAGTCCCGTTGCCATGATCACAGCAAATAAGGTCAATACTTTATTCATAATGACCGCAATACTACAGGCATCCATCCGGGGCTGCAATGTAAAAGGTGTGAGCTGTCGGATTTTCGGAATGAGCCGGGTATCTTTTCCCCTGGGTCTTATTTTGAATATGTACTTTTACACCATGCGATGGAGCAGTAGCAAAATAGGGTTCAATGACATTTGGGTAATGTTGACAGGCATCCCTCTGCTGTCCTTTTTAATACCCATCATTTTTTTTGGCTGGCGTATCGGCCGGCCGCCTTATTATCCATTGACTGCCTTTTGGCTTACCCTGATCATTACTGTTTCCATCTGGCTCAGTTGCCGTTTTATCATGATATGGACACGCCGGCGGTACGCCTCCTTTGCGTTGGTAAAAAAAAGGCTGGTGATCCAGACATTATTGATCCTTTTTGTCGCGCTGATCGTCCATAATGTCCTTGGTTCCCTGCTGAATGGGTTCTGCGGGGACTTTGCCAAGACAAACCCAATGAGCCCCGAAGATCTCGCCATCGAATCCAATGCCGCCGCCATCTTCAGCACCATGCTGGTTGTGGCCATCTATGAGAGCATTTATTTTATGAGCGAGCTCCGCAAGTCGGTGGAAGAAACGGAAATGCTGAAAAGGGAAAGTCTTCGTGCACAATTGGAAGCCTTGAAGACACAGGTGAACCCACATTTTCTGTTCAACAATCTCAATACCCTCAGCGCGGTCATACCGGACAATCCCGGCCAGGCCATCGAATTTGTACAGCAACTTTCCAGGGTCTACCGTCATATACTGGAAGTAAAGAACGAACAAAGCATCCTGTTGAAAGAGGAATTAGAAGTGCTGCAGGCCTATGCCTTTCTCCTAAAGACCCGCTTTGGGGACAACCTCGATATCAATATAACAGTGGCCGTGGAGGAGCTGGAACAGAAAATAGTGCCGCTGTCTTTGCAGATCCTCATGGAAAACGCCATCAAACACAATATCGTCTCCTCGGCCAAACCTTTGCGGATAGATGTCTTTACGGAAGAAGGACGGCTCATTGTAAGCAATACTCTGCAGAAAAAGAATCAGGCTTTCGAATCCACGGGTATTGGTCTGGAAAATATACGCAACCGGTATCTGCTGCTCGGCAGCAAACCCATCGAAGTAGAAGAAGGCCCCTCTTGTTTTACGGTCTCCATTCCTTTGATAGGCAATTAAACTATTTGGTCTATGAAGGTAGTCATAATAGAAGATGAAACCCCGGCAGCTACCCGGCTGACCCGTATGCTGGAAAAGATCGACGACAACATCGAGATCATAAAAAGGCTGGACAGCGTGGAGTCTTCCGTCAAATACCTGTCCTCCGCCGCCGAGGTCGATCTCATCTTTATGGATGTCCAGCTGGCCGACGGTCTGTGCTGGGACATATTCCAGCAGGCCAGGCTGGCGCCACCCATCGTCTTCACCACCGCATTTGACCAGTATACTTTAAAGGCCTTCAAGGTCAATAGCCTGGATTACCTGTTAAAACCCATCGATGAAGGGGAATTGCAGCAGGCTGTGGAAAAATACAAACAGCTTTATCGTCCTGCGGACAAGGGACTGCCCGACAGGATAGAAAAGCTATTGCTGGAGATAGGCATAGGCGCCACCCGTTACAAAGAAAGGCTGCTGATCCGAAGAGGACAGCAATTGCATTATCTCAAGACGGCTGCTACCGCCTACTACTATGCTGACGGCAAGCTCTGCTATGCCATCGACTTCAGCGGCAACAGCTATCTGCTGGACAATAACCTCAATCAGCTGGAAGAGCTTCTCTCTCCTCAGCAATTTTTCCGGGTCAATCGCCAGCTGCTCGTCAACATCGAATCCATAAAGAAAGTACATACATGGCTGGGGGGAAGGCTCAAGCTGGAGCTTTCTCTTCCCGTACAAGCCGATCCCATCGTAAGCCGGGAAAGGGTCAGCGGGTTCAAGGATTGGCTTGGTTAAAGCATCTCCGACCGCCAGTTCTTACCATGATCCTCCAGTACAGAGATAAAATTACCGGCGGGATCCCTGAACCAGGCTATCGCCTCGGGTCCTCTGCCATTGCCGTGAGCTATACCTTTTTTATCGGTCTGTAGCTCCCCTTCGTAATGCTCGAATTTCACGCCCACGGCGGTAAGCTCGTCCACGGTGGCTTCGATGTCCTTCACCTGGAAGTTCAGGACGGTGAAGGTGGCCGGAGTATGATTCGGCTTGGGATAAATAAACACTACATTACCCCCGGACAAGGTTAATGCTAATCCTTCAGGCGTCTCTTTTACATCGAGGTTCAATGTCTTCCGGTAGAAGTCCAGCGCTTTCGGCAGGTTGTCCACAGAGAAGCTGCTGAATGTTTTTTCAAAACTGAACATTTTAATCAATTTGGTTATTATACTACGCAGCAAATCTCTTACCACTATATTAGCCGCAGCGCTCACGCCTCATATATGTATAGCGTGGAATCATTATCTTCAGGCATAAAATAAGCCCTGAGCCTGTTATCAGGCATCAGCTCAAAAAAACTGGGGTTCTGTGTCATGACGGTGCCGGTGACAGGAGACCACAGCTGAACTGGCACCTGGTGTACGGCCAACCCTTTTTCCAGATCGACGATCTCCAGCCCTCCCAGCACCATCGCCTGACTACCGGATCTTCTATATACCGAAAGTCCCGTATACAACATCTCCTGTCCCCCTAAACATTGATTGTCCTGGTAGTCGATATAGAAGGAGTGATTGAGCCTGCCGGTATCCTTCGGGGGAGCCAGGGGCATACGGACATTCCCGCTGTCATCCATCTCCCATTTGTAAAATTTCCGGGAGCCCCAGCTGATGCCATGCAAGGTATTCGTATCCTTATTCCGCGCTATCGCCCCGATATGATCCTCCCAGCGGAACATTTCTTTCAACTCTTTTTTGGAGGGGTCAAATCTATAAATGATAGCCCGGCTGTCCGGACGATATTCGGCCGCCGCGATCCAGATGTACTGGCCGTCGAAGTCGATGCCGCTGGGATGATAGATGCTTCCCTCCCCAATGGATATATCGTCCAGCAGACGGCCCGCGCTGCCGATCCGGAACAAATGCCCTTTACCCGTGGTGCGATCCACCTGGCCATCAACAGTAATTCCCATCTCGACGGAGGACACCCAGAATTCATCCCCTATTTTCACCATTCCCTGGCAATGAAAGGTCTTGAATCCGACTTTGATCCCCGTGATCAGCGTCCAGGTCGTATTGCGGGTGAGGGTTTTCAGACGGGCGCTCAATGGATTTTCGGTCATACGAGAGGTCTCCACCGGCAGAGGGCGGGCATTGAGGACCGAAGGGAGGCAAAGAGCGCCTGCAGGAATTAGGGTGCGTTTGATAAACTGTCTTCTGTCGGACATGCTTGTGTATTTATATTGCAAATGGGACCGTTCAGTTCGGTCAGCCCTTCTTCCTGACAGGGACTTTTTTAGCAGGCGCCCTGGGCTTGGGCAATTCCTGTGTAAGGAGCGTTTTGGGATACTCGCTCGTATACGTGCCCCCATGTTTCAGCCGGCCCTTGCCATTCCTCTTTGTCCAGAACAGTAAAGGCAGCTGTATATTATGACCGTTGTTGTTATAATAGCTGACGCTGAACCGCCCATCGGAACCTCTTCCAAATTTGTCGCCCCCGACAAGCCCCAGCGGAGTACCGGCCTCCACCGACTGACCGGGATGGACGAAAGCGCCGTCCTTTTTGAATACGCCATACTGCCCGAATGTACAATCCCCATGAACGATCTCTACAAAATTCCAGCTGTCGGTAGCCGTAGCGCCTGCATCATTCTCCGAGCTACCGGTATATACGGCCGTTACAATGCCGCGCCGGACGGCGAAGATCGTATCACCCTGCTTCATCCGCAGACGAACGGCAAACCCGCTGTCCCGCCCGCCCTCGCCGGACGTCTTGTTGATCTCATAAACCTGCGTCTCCTTTCCCGGGGCAATGGGCAGCAGGTAGATGAAGCCGGTGTCTATCTTTGGATCGAAACAGCCTTTCCGGAAGCTCGTCTTATATTTTACCTGTATGTCCTCCGAAGGCTTTTCAGGGCTGACGGTAAATAATTTGTTGACACCGGGTTTCACCTCTTCCACATAGGGCAGCGCATGATCCGCCCGCGCATTCTGGAAAGTAGTAAACTCCACCGATACGATATAAGTGCAAAAAGCATGGTTCGTACAGGTAAAAGAGAGGTTGCCCTTGCTGTCCTGGGTATAGCTGACTTCAACAGCCCGTTGGGCAAATAAAGAAGAAGATAGAAGAAGGAATAGAATAAGCAGGCTGGTGCGCATCGTTTTCTTTTTCTAAAAATAAGAAGTTTTAGCGCTTCTCCCCGGTCCATTTCTCATAACAGGCGATGGCCTCCTCTTCCAGCAGCGGCCCCAGCACCGTCATCGACCGCCCACCCTGTTCCAACAGTCTGCGGACGGGCATGTCCAGTCTATGTGCGGGATCACAGGTGCCTGCGATATGGTGATACGCATCTTTACCCAGGGCATATACCACCGTGCCGATGCCGCTCCAGAAAATGGCGCCCGCGCACATGGCACAGGGCTCGGTGCTGGCATACAGCGTACAATGTTCCAGGAAATGCAGGTCTACCTCGCTGCTCAGCTGCCGGATCAGGTTGATCTCGCAATGTGCGATCCTGTTCTGATCCGTAATAACGGTGTTCTCTCCCTCCAAAAGTATTATATCATCCGGCCCTGTCATGATACATCCGAAGGGCAGGTTGCCTTTGTCCAGCGACCGTTTGGCCACCTCCAGCGCTTTTTTCAAGAAATACCCGTGATCCGTCATACACGACTTTGGCCGCAATATACCCGCCGTCGCTGGTAAGGACAATGGGAAGAGAGCCAATTGAGGTTTTTAAGGAGTGAACTGTCGTATTACCCTAAATTTTGTCGCGGCAGCTCATTGTCCCAGATAAGTTACATGCGCCGCTATAGCCACCCACCGGCCATGCCGTTTTTCATATATATCCAGATAACTGGTACGACCCGTCGCCTCTTTTCCATCCGCATTGTCCACGGTGACAAAGCTGGCCTCCGCAAATACCATGGCCGTGTTCCCCACCAGTCTGACCTCGGTCTTGTCGACCTTGGTAGATTTCACCTGCTGACTCGGGGACGCCATACTATTCAGGATATCCTGTTTGCCTATCCTGGAGCCATTGGGCGTGATCATGATCAGATCATCGGCCAGTATCCTGGCCATCGTGGCTGTATCCTTGCCAGGATAGGAATGTATCCAATCCTCGTTAAGCTTTTTTACCATTGTAACGTCGTCGGAGGCTGTCTGTGCCAATGACGCCAGACCGGACAAAATACAGCAGGAGAAGATAAGGAATTTCATAGCAGCGTGTTTAGAAATGAAATTAGTGTTTTTTGTGATCATCCCTTCAGTCCATCCCGCTGAAGATCGAAAAGGAATTGAAAAAGATTGGTTTCGGTGGATATCCCCAACTTCTTCCGCAGCCTGTACCGACTGATCTCCACCCCTCTTACGGAAATGCTCATCAGCCGGGCTATTTCCTTACTGGAGAGATTCATCCGCAGATACGCGCAGAGTTTCAGCTCATGCGCCTTGAGGCTGGGGAACTTTTCTTTTAGAATGATCAGGAAGTCGCTATGTACTTTATTGAAGTGAACGGAGAACTGCTCCCATTCCTTGCTCAGCTCCTCTTCTTCAGACAGGCTTCTAAGTATCTTCTTCACTTCACCGGAGTCACCCTTGTCCTTGCCCACCTTTTCAAGATGTTGCAGCTCACCCTTGATCCGGGTAATGAACTCCTCCTTTTGTACCAGGTGCATGGCCGTCGTCGCCAGCTCTGAATTCTTAAAAACGATCTCCGACTCCAGCTTCTCATTCCGCAACTTGACAACCTCTTTTTCGGATTTTTCCAGCTCCAGCTGATGCAGATAGGCCTGGCGTTTCTTCTCCTCCTGGTGCCTGGACCGCTCCGCCAATAGTTTCTTCTGCTGCCGCCGGTAGAAAAAATAAGCAAGGCAGATGCCTGCTACTATATAAATGGTATAGGCCCAAGGGGTCTGATGCCAGGGGGGCAGGACGGTAAAAGAATAGGTATTGACGGCAGACTCGTTTCCCAGGTTATTCCTTGCCTTGACCTGGAAAGTATAGGCGCCGGCAGGAAGGTTCGTATAATCCTTTTCCGTCCGCTTGGACCATCCAGACCAGCTCCTATCGAACCCATCCAGGATATAGCTGTACTCGATATTCGACTCCTGCGCGAAGACAGGTGACGCATATTCGATATGAAAAGAATTCCAGTGATGACTGATGGATGGTATCACCTTACCTTGGGTCCTGTCCTCACCGGCCTCCCCCAAATATCCCCCGAATAAAAGACTGTCTACCCTGCCTATGGCCTTTACCGTCCGGATATATACGCTGAGAGGATGGTTGTTGTGCTTGTATTTCGAAAAATTGATATGGTAAAAACCTTTCTCGCCCCCTACAAATATATTGTTGTCATTTACGGGATAGATATGCTCGAACCCGCTGAGTATTTTACCCTTCAGTTCGGGCAGGTAGATAATGGAAGGCTTATAGGTCGAGAAATCCACCACTCCGATGGTCTTCTCCTGGATGAACCAGATATTGCCGCTGGGGTCTTCCTTGAGATAGCGGACGCTTTGATCCCCGAATATCTCCTTGAAATAGGCGGAAATTTCAAATCTGTCGATTCGCGGATTGTATTCATACACCCCCTTTTCCGTGGCGATGACTATACGTTTCTTCACCTTATATAAATGATTACCCAGGGCGGACGGCAATCCATCCTTGTCCGTATACAACTTAAAGGCAGCCCGCCCTGTCGTGGACAACGGTAGCCTGTATACGCCGCGATAGGGATGGGATACCCAGATAGTATTGCTATCATCCACAGCGACAAATCTGGCCGACTCCGAGAAGTCGGTGATGTTCCCCTTATCTTCGAACCCCTGTGGCCCGGCGGCAAACAAACGCACTCCATGATAATTGCCCGCCACCAGCAGGGACTCCCGGCGGATATCTTCCAGTGGCTGGAAGGTCCAGAACCCATTGCCTCTCATGACAGGCTCTTCCCTGTCATCCTTTATCCGGAAGAAGCCTTCGTGCTTGCCCGCCAGTAATTGATCCCCCACACTAAAAAGTCCCCAGGTCTGCCCGCCGGCGACAACCCGGAATGCATTGGGTGCATAGCTCAGGTCCTTCAGATGAGGCAACGGCAACTCATAGATCCCGTTGGATAACCCCATATAGAGCTTGTTGTGAAAAATAATAGCAGAGTAGCCGGACCCGGCGTTCATAATGGGAGGATTGATATGCTTGATGGCATTGTTGAACGCAATAAAATCGATGCCGCTGTCCAGTCCTAACCAGATATTATGGTTACGATCCAGGAAAAGACTGCGTATATTGCTGTTCTGAAGACCTTCCCGCTTGGATAGGTTCTCCACCACCTGCCCTTTCTTGCTGATAACATAAAAACCATTCGTATAGGTGCCGACGATAAAGGTCTCATCGTCTATCTGTACAGCGCCGGTGAGGGTGAGATCAGCGGAAAAATCCAATCCTGCAGCAGTAAATGGGGTCAGACGCCCTGCATGTAATATAAACAGCCCGTTCTGCTGGCTGGTCACGAGGCACGAATCCTGTCCGATAGTAATGATAGAAATGACATGCAGTCCTTTTGGCAGGCTTTTTTTATCGATCAGTGACTCCCAGCTGCCCTTTGCATATGCAAGAAGCCCCTTTTCCACATCCTGGGCGTACAGTCTGCCGCCGGCCTGTCCCATATAGAGCCATGTGGAATAAGCTTTGAATACTTCTACTTTGTGGCGATCCCAGCGGAATATCCTGCTGTCGCTGTTAAAGAAAATGCTGCTGTCCAAAGCAGCTATATTCCAAATATCCGCAAATTTCCGGTCGCCTTCGGGCAGGAAGTTCCTCAATGAAGTATAGCCCAGTTTCCCCGATCTGTCGGGAGAGAAATAGCCGATCTCATCCTGTGCTCCTACATAGATACGGTGATCGCTGCCAAATTCGAGGGATCGTACGATGGTCTTATTGGGAAGAGGATATAGCCGCCAGTAGACGCCATCAAAACTTAAGAGCCCCTCATTGTTGGCAAAGTAGACCCTCCCCTGGGCATCCTGGCCAATGTCCCAACTCTGGGCCCCGGCATTATAATGCTGCTTTTCGTAATTGATGATCTCCCGCAGACCGATGGTCCCCTGGGCGGCGGCTGTGAAAGTGCAAATAGTTATTACCAGCGACAAAAAGGCTTTATAGCACATAATGACTCGCAGGAGACGTGGTGTTTTTGATGACAGTTGTACTCTTGATGTAGTCCAGATGTAGTTAGCTACGCTTAAAAGTAACATTTTTTTGGGATGGTAGTAGTAGGGATGTAGTCGGAAAATTTTTTGTGGAGCGCAGTCCTTCTACTTTTAACATACGCATTAATTATCACCGTCAACAAATAAACTAAAACTTGCATATGAAAAGAAAATTGATTCATGCCCTTGTATGTTTCCTTTTATTAGGAGCATATTTATCCACACGAGCCCAAAGCAGGGCCATCACCGGCAAAGTAGTAAATGACAAGAGCGCACCACTGGCTGGGGCATCTGTTGTGGTTAAGAACCGGCCTTCAACGGGCACTACCACATCCGAAAGCGGCATCTTTCACCTTACCGTCTCTTCCTCCGACGACTCACTGGTTATATCAGCTATTGGCTACGAAGCTCAAACGGTGGCGATCTCGAATGATGTTCAGATCAGTCTTTCTCCGGGTCGCCGGCAATTGGATGAGGTAGTTGTCATCGGTTATGGAACGCAAAAAAGAGCAGATCTCACCGCCCCGATCACGACAGTGAATACCGAGAACATGCTTAAACGTACCACCGCCACTCCTATGGAGGCGCTGCAGGGCAGTGTTCCGGGGGTACAGGTAGTGAGCGCCGGCGCTCCGGGCAAGTCGCCCGATGTCCGGATACGGGGAGTGGGATCGTTTAATAATGAAAGTCCGCTATATGTAGTGGACGGAATGTTTGTCAACGACATCGGTTTTCTTAATCCCAATGATATTGCTGAGATATCAGTCCTTAAAGATGCATCGGGCGCCGCCATTTACGGTGTACGTGCAGCCAATGGGGTTGTATTGATCACGACGAAAAAAGGCAGGCTCAATATGCAAACCAGGGTCACCTACAACGGTTATGTAGGTTTTCAGACGCCCACCCACCGGCTTAAAATGGCCAATGGGAAGGAATATACGGCCTTCTCGTTAGGGCGGCAAACTGCGCAGGACAGCGGTACAGCCATGCTCTCTGCGCAAAAGTTCGGGGGCAGCGGGCTGAATCCGACAACAAGCACGGATTGGTATGGTGAATTGTTGCGAAGCCGGGCGCTGATAACCAATAATGGCATCGACATACAGGGAGGCAGCGATAAGGTCACCTACTCTGCCGGCTTCAATTATACCTATCAGAACGGTATCATGGAGGCTCAGAACAACTTTAAAAGATATAATATCCGATTGCAAACGGAGGCTAAAGCATATTCGTGGCTGAAATTGGGTTTTACGGTCCATCTCAACAATTCTACTACCTTTAATCCTGCCAATTCCGCCTGGGCGCAGGCGTATTCATCCTCGCCGCTGTTCCCGGTGTATGACAGCACCAATGTCAACGCGTTCCCCGTAAAATTTGCGACTGCTTCGGTGATTGGAAGAGGGGATGATGCAAATCCGGTGGCCACTGCTTATTACAACTATGACAGGGTGAAGGGATTCCAGGTATTGCCCACCGTCTATGCGGAAGCCGGCTTCTGGAAAAATAAGCTCACCTTCCGTACGCAGCTGAGCCAGCTTTATAGTTCTCTGTCGGGGATCCAGTATAGTCCCCGGCGCAATCTGGGACCGGGTACAAATGTTACCGTCTCGCATTTAAATTCTGTACAGGAGCGTAACACAAATTACGTATTAGATAATTTGCTTACTTACAGGGATGGCATAGGGCCGCATCACTGGACCCTGCTTTTGGGACAGTCCACCCGGGAAGAAAGGTGGAGACAAACATCGGTAGGCGCAGACAATGTGCTTAACGTTGAAGAATTCTGGTATGCCAGCCAAAATCAGGGTACCACGGACGCCTCTTTTTATAATGAGAACGGCACGCGTAATGCGAATATATCCTACTTTACACGCGGCACCTACGATTTTGACAACAAATACCTGCTTACAGCTACCTTCCGTGCAGACGGCAGCTCGAAATATCAGACCAAATGGGGCTATTTCCCTTCGGTGGGCCTGGGCTGGGTCGTCAGCAGAGAGGATTTTATGAAAGATCAAAAGATCTTCGACTTTTTAAAGCTGCGGGGCAGCTGGGGGAAGCTGGGTAATGATGGTGTGAGCTCCAATGGAGCATACGCCAAGCTGAATCAAGGAAATAATGTGTCATCCATATTCGGCAGTACGGCATCAGCCAATGGTCAGTATGTTCCGGGGTACACCGTAAACAGATTTTATACAACGTTGGCCTGGGAAGTCGTGACCGAGTGGGATGGCGGTATTGATTTTGAAGTATTGAACAGGAGACTAAAAGGTTCTGTTGATTATTATCACCGTAAAACAACAGGAGTAGCTTTTAACAGACCCGTTCCATTTTCTTATGGATCGATCTATGGCAACTGGGCCGACATGGTGAACAGCGGTTTTGATGTGGTATTGAACTGGAGCGATCGGATAGGCAAGCTGGGCTACCAGGTCGGGGGTAATTTTTCTACCTTGAAAAACAGGGTCACCAGTTTAGGCTCCCTACCCTTGCTCACCGGCGGTTTCCCGGAATGGACCGCTGAATTCCCCAATCGCAGTATGGTTGGACAGCCTATTAACTATTTTTATGGCTACCAGTTCACGGGCGTATACCAGACACAGGAAGAAATAGATAAGGACCCGATTGCTTCCAATTATAATGCAACACATACATCTAAAATACTTCCGGGATTCCCTAAATATAAGGACCAGAACGGCGACGGCACCCTGGATGATAAAGACAGGGTCAACATGGGTAGCTATATTCCAAAGCTCACCTATGGTTTCAACCTGGGACTCGATTATAAAAACTTCGACTTCAGCATCGCTTTCCAGGGAGTTGCGGGCAATAAGATACTGAACCTGAATCGCGGTAAGCTGTACAAAGCATCCACTACGCTCAATATTGACGAAAAATTTGCTACCGGCCTCTGGACAGGGCCCGGCTCGAGCAATTCCTATCCTTCAGCCTATGCCATCGGGCAAAGCTGGTTCCAGGTCAGCAATTCCTTTTTTGTGGAAAGCGGTGCGTACCTGCGGATACAAAATATCCAGTTAGGATATAATTTTAATGTAGGCAAGACATCACCCATTGCCCTGCGTGTATTTGCTACAGCCGACAGGCCTTTTATCTCCACCAAATACAACGGGTTCACTCCTGAGATCCCCTCCTATACCGGGGGCGGGTATGCGGTATATGGTTATGACGCCAATGTGTACCCCATCTCAGCAACCTATAGCCTGGGGGTAAGAGCTACTTTCTGATCAGTATAACATTAAGAATATAATAATATAAAAATATTAATATGAACCTGTATATAAAAATAATGGCCTGTATAATTACCATTTCTATCTTGTCAGGCTGTTCCAAATTTTTAGACCGTCCGCTGGAAAATCAGGGGGAGGCAGCCAAAGTCGATTATACAAACCTGTCGAACATGTACCAGCCCGTGTCCGGCGTTTACAGGACCGCCAGCAGCGGCAGTTTTGCCAGATGGATCATCGTTGCCATGATCTCGGTACGGAGCGATGATACGGAGCCGGGCAACACTGACGCCGGTCAAAATGGCATCCACAATTTTCAGACGGATGTGTCGGTGAAGAGCTATTGGGGGGTAAACGATATGTGGATCAACCTTTATAATGTTGTTTTAGCAGCCAATAGCGCGTTGGCGGAATTGGATCAATTTGCTAAGAATATACCTGCGTCGGATGCTGCCAATACACAGCTCCTTGCGCGGTATCGGGCAGAAGTGCGGTTTTTCAGAGCGCTGGCCCATTTTTATATCGGCAGGCATTATGGTGCGGTGCCGATACTTGGACTGGAGAGCAACGATGCCAAGAACCTGGCCAGCGCAAAAAAAAGCAGCATTGAAGACGTAAAGAAATTTGTGATAAGTGAAATGGATACCTGTATCGCCAGCCTGGAAGACGCCCGGCCCAACCAGGCAGCACATCAGGGAGGAGTGACCAAATACACGGCGTTGATGCTGAAAGCCAAAGCTGCGATGGACCTTGCAGGCAATGACAATAACAGCCCCTATTGGGATGTAGCGCTGGATTGCACCAACCAGATCATCAGCAGCGGCAAGTTTTCCTTGTTCAATGATTATTACAATTTGTGGAAAAAACCGGGCAAACTTTGCGATGAGGCTATCCTGGAATTCCAATATTCGGATTTTGGGAACCCGACTGGCGATATCGTCACCTCAGGTTCAAACCCCTGGGAAACCTGGGCTAATTTTTATCTCTTCCAGGCTCCGGAAAATACATATGGAGGCGTGATCAGCGGCCCGGGCTGGATGGTCCCCACGCAAACCGCGGTTGATTTCCTTACAGCGCGCAATGACGCCATCCGGCTGAAAACCGCTGTACAATATTGTGGTATAAATGGCGATATTACCACCTACAAAGTCACGCCGGATGGCGACACCGTTTCCGGCAATGCGGGCAAGAAAAAGTATTTCAACGGCAAAGCATATTTTCCCACGTCGCAGATGACCCCGGGAAGGGTTGACTATTACGGCGCCAATAACAATGTACGTATGCTCCGCTATGCAGAGGTATTATTGATGAATGCCGAAGCTAAGATCCGCAAGGGACAGAACGGCGACGCTGAGATCAACGAGGTTCGCCAGCGGGTAGGTCTTACACCACTGTCAGGTGCTACCTTACAACAGTTGATGGATGAACGTCACGCCGAGCTCATCTGTGAGTGGTGGGGGGAACGTTTTAATGATCTGCTAAGAACCGATCAGGCAGCTACGGTATTGCCGGGCTTCATAAAAGGCAAAAGTGAGTACCTCCCCATTCCGCAGGCGCAAATAGATGTAAATTCAAATCTTAATTAATGAAGTATTTCACTATAGGTTCAATCGTCTTATTGCTGGGTATTTTTTGTAGTGGTTCTGACAACAAGGTCATCTTCTATGACGACTTTTCCGCCCCCCATCTGGATCGGAACAAATGGAACGTGGAGATCACGGGCTTTACGACGAACGACGAGCAGCAGGCTTATGTAGACTCGTCGGCGACGGCTTATATCGTCCATGGTGCTGCCGCGGAAGGGGCGGCGGGTGGCGCTCTCGTGCTGCAGCCACGTTATTCTCCGGGCTTTAAGACGCCGGAAGGCAAGTCGTTCGACTTCATCTCCGCGAGGATCAATACCCGCGAGAAGCTGGAGTTTGCGCATGGCGAAGCCTCCGCCCGGATCAAAATATCGGATGGCGCGGGGCTCTGGCCCGCATGGTGGCTGTTGGGCAATGGGGCCTGGCCCGAAACAGGTGAGATCGACATCATGGAGTACATCGGTGAGAACGACTGGGCCAGCGCGGCAGTACACGGACCCGGCTATTCCGGAGAAACGCCTTTTGTCAACAGACACTATTTCCCGGACAAGAGGGACATAACCCACTGGCATGTCTATGCTGTGGACTGGACGGAGGATGCCCTGGTATTCAAATACGACGGCGTCCCCATGTTCCGCGTGACGCGCTCCATGGTAGAGCATTATGGAAAATGGACCTTCGACAACAAAGAATTCCTCGTCCTGAACTTTGCTCTGGGAGGCGGCTATCCGGCCAAGATCAACGGGATAAAAACGCCTTATTTTGGTCTCCCCGCCGCTACGGTTGAAGCCATTAAAAAGAACCAATGCAAGCTTATGGTCGATTGGGTGAAGGTGGTAAAACACTAACGACCTACTCCCTCGAGCGAATATGTCTGGAAAACGGACCTCCGGTGAAATATAGCCCGTTTTCCAGAAAGGGCTAATGTCTGTCCTTCGGACGACGGGCCTCCGGCCCGTTCTGAAAGTGTTTCATCGCCTGGAGCATGGCCGTGGATATGCCGACATAGCACATGGTCCAGGCGAATTTCAGCTCGTCATTCCACAGGTCCCCAAGTTCCCTTTCCAGGGTCCAGAGCAGCGCCTCCCCTACCAGGGTATAATGCTCGGGCTTTACGCCATAGTTTTCATGACGATGCGCGAGCTTGACGATATTCTCTACGATGTCGTCCAACGCATCCAGCTTTTCAATAACATGATCCAATATGGTCGTTAATTTTCTCGACTGCTCCAGAATAGGCCGCTTGAACATAGGCTCGATTTCCGGCGCTATTTCAAAGAGGCGGTTGTAAAACCCAATGCCAAAAGTTACTTCATCGATGGCGGTCACCCGGGCCCAAGAGTATCTTACCAGCTCGATCTGTCTTAAAGTCATAAATATTATCGTTGTTTTAAAGTGGCGACGAAGAAAGGGTCAAATGGTCGCTCCTCTTTGCCAACGCTCCGGACAAAGGTTCAGCAGGACTCAAAATTAGTTACTGGAAGATATCCTGCAATACCACAGGCTGGAATATACGCAGAGGGGCCCCGTTGGGGAGTTGGGGCGGGCTGTTTGTGTACGGGTGGACGCCGATAGGTGTATCGGATGCGAAAATTTTTTATACACGCACCCAGTGATGGGTTTTTATCATATCCTCAAAAATGTTAAACAGGGCCCTCAGCTCATAAGAATTTTCCAGTCCTACATAACCTATCCTCTTCTTTTCCCCATTCCCAAAGGATATCTCCAATGCCCCGAAGTAGTTATCGGTTTTTTCCACTATATCCTCATATTTGTCTTTCATTTCCGATACATTCATATATTGCAACAGTCCGAAGATCCGGGTCAGCGTCATCGGATCTACCTTTGCAACAAATTTTGCATCGGGGTCAATGCCATCGGAATGGCCATATACGAGCACACTGTCTCCGATGAGTATGGCGGAATCTCCTGTTATGGAGATTTGAAACCCCGGAACACCCAGGGCGCCATATACAGAATAACCTATTTTTCTAATATCATCCTTATCATACTTGCGTGGACGAGGGTTTTCTACAAATTCGCCAAATACACAAACCAGCGTATCCGACCTCCTATGCAGACGGCTGTCTTTCTCGCCCGGCCGTAGTGGCAGTAAGGTAACCTCCCTCGTCCTGATATAAACATGATGATCCAGGGTCATCGTTCTTGCTCCAAAATCCGTCAATATATGCTCTCGCATAAGATCCTTTATCAGGAAACTATCCTTTCCAAAGGCCAGTACGGCGAACGATGATCGCTGACAGTAGCCGATACCTTTTGAAGGGATAATGTATCCATTTATCAGCAGGTCTGTATATCCATTGTTGTCAAGATCGACCTTTTCGTATGCCTTCATACCCAATGCTGCCAGGTATTTACGTCCTTCCGGCCATCCAAGCGGCTTCACAGGAGGAGATAGGAACACTTCATCATGAAACCGGCGTCTCATAAATGCCTCCACCTCCGCATCCGTCCGGAGACTATCGATCTGTTGAGCAAACACAGGGAAAGAAAATAACAACACGGCCAACGGAAAGAGTATCCGCCTCATAGCAAGGGTTTGCTTTCTAACGTTCCACCCGCAAATTCCAGCATACCGACGGCACCCCTATTCCGTTAAATCCGAGTTAAACCATATACCGCCGGCCCGGGATACGAACCCGGGCCGGATAGCGCAAGGTATTAGCTTGCCGGATCAATTGCTTGCCGCCGCATGCTGGCCAACCTGATAATTTCCCGCAGGTGTTCGGAACGCAACATTTATCCGGTTGTAGCAGTTGATAGCAAGCGTCGTCATGGTAAGGTCCACCAGCTCCTCATCCGTGAATTGCTGTCTTGCCTGTTCGTATACTTCGTCCGGTACGTCCTGGTTGGTGAGCTTTGTGACAGCCTCGGCCCAGGCCAGTGCGGCGCGTTCACGATCGGTGTACATAGGCGCTTCCCTCCAGGCGCTGATCATATACAGACGTTGCTCCGTCTCTCCTCCTGCCCGCAGGTCCTTCGAATGCATATCGAGACAATACGCACAGCCATTGATCTGGGATATCCTGAATTCAATAAGTTCCCGCAGATGCTGTTCTATAGACGACCTGGTTAAATAAGCGGTAAATCCATACAAAGTCTTGAATGCGCGCTGTCCTTTCTCGTAAAAATTAATTCTCGGTCCCATTTTTTTCCTTTTTGATTGTTAGTGATTGTTTGTTATACACCAGCAATGCTTGTACCCGGGGAAATTGGACAGAAAAAAGAAATTATTTTTTGGATCGGGGCTGGAGCTGGCTCAGGACAGGGGTCGATCAGCCCAGGTCGTCTATTTTTTCCTGGATGCCCTGCTTTTCTGTCTGGGTTTTGGCCAGTTCATAGGCTCTTTGAAGATGGAGCCTTGCCTTTACATTGTCCATACCCTTATATAGTTCACCTAATAATATGAAATAGAAGTGATTGTTGTCCAATCTCAGCTTTTCAGCCTGGACAAGTGCCTCTTGTCTGCCGTTGGCTTTATATAAAGCATAGGTCCTGTTGAGGGCGACGCTGGGCGAGTAATTCACCAGCAGCAGTTGGTTGTACAGACTCAGGATATTCTCCCATTTTTCCTTGCTGTCCTCCTTGATACAATGCCAATAGGCGATCTGTGCCTCCAGATGATAGGAACTCACTTCGTCGCCCTGAGCGGAAAGATAAAGAAAATGTATACCCTGCTCGATCAGCTCCTTGTCCCACAATCCTGCGTCCTGCTGCTCGTACAGGATGGGAGACTCTTCCCCGGTCTGCCTGGCGTCAAAGCGGGATGCATGGAAACACATCAGGGCAATAAGGGCATTGGTCTTTGGCCGGCTGGTCTTCTCATAGGTGGTCAGCGTCAGCCCCAGGCGCAATGCCTCTACGCAAAGGTCCTTTCGCAATATCTGGTTCTGGGTCTGGGAATAATATCCTTCGCTGAAAAGGAGATATATGATATGCAGCACATTGTCAAGCCGCCGGGCAATCTCCTGTTCGGGCGGCAGCTCCATTTTTATATTCTCCGTCCGCAACTTTTCCTTTGCCCGGAACAACCGCTTGTTGATGGTCTCTTTATTGGATAGAAATGCCTCGGCTATCTCGTCGATGCCAAAACCGCAAAGGATACGCAATGCCAGGCCTATCTGGGCCTCGCTGGCAATGGCTGGATTGCAGACGGCAAAAAGCATCTGCAATTGACTGTCCTTGATATTTTCCTGGGAAAAATTTGGCTCTTCGATGTCCACGGTCTCTTGTTGCCTGGATCTTATCTCAGGCTTTACTTTTTGCTCGAGTATCTTATTCCTGCGGAAATGATACAGCGTTTTTTGCTTGGCCACCACGTACAGCCACGCAGTGGGGTTGGGAGGAAGTCCCTGTTTCTCCCAGGTCTCGGTGGCCTTCAGAAAGGTCTCGCTTACAATATCCTCTGCGGTCTCGATATGCTCCAGCCCAAAGAGTTTGCTGATGACAGCCACCATCTTGGTGAACTCCTGCTGAAACAAATGTTTTAGATACTCTTTCTCTTTTTCCATACTACGCTACAAAGATAGGCCGGATCTCCACACTACCATTGGTATCGAGTGCGGGACAGCCATGCGCCAGCGTGGTAGCTTCTTCCATGCTGTCTGCTTTGACAACGATGAAGCTGCCAAGGATCTCTCTGATCTCTACGAACGGACCATCTGTAACCACTCCCCCGGGCTTCAATACTTTTCCTTCCAGGGCAAGACGCAATCCATTGCTGCTCATTTTTCCCTGTGCCGCGATACCACCTGCCCAATCCTGCCATTTCCTGGCGAGGGCCTTGTAATCTTCGGGAGGCATCTTGCTGTGATCCAGATTCGGGAAGCGAAATAATAATGCAAATTCTTTCATTACTTACAATTTTAAACTGTTATTGAAAATAAGTTTATACTTCAATAATGACTGAATCAGGAGAAACTGGACAGTTGGAGGCAGTTTTTTAAAAATTCAATAACTTACTGACTATCAATACCCCCCCAGGAGTAACACTACCCTTCCATCCCATTGCTGTCAGTCGTCAGCACCTCGCTCATATAGTCAAAAAAGGGACGCATTGCCTTGAATGTGAGGTTCACCTCTTTTAGGAAGTCTTTACCCAGGACCTCCTTATCAGAAAAATTTCTTCTCAGCAGGAATTGCTTGTGTCGCAGCAGATCGATGGCCTCATGGCTGGAGTCATGACCTTTGGGGGCGGTCTTTAGCTGATCCCCCTTTAATGTCGAAAACATCGATACGAATGATTTGCTTTTTAATATCTTCCTTATGGGAGCGGGGTCAAAAGCAATATCGTCCCTGATCCGCCGGAGGTCCTGTGGTACCGGTCCCCAAAAACCTCCTGCAACAAAGCTGTTGCCGGGCTCGATATGAAAGTAATAGCCACCTCTTCGATATTTTGTGGCGCGCTTAAAGCTGCCGCTCCAGTGATTCTTGTATGGGGTCTTATCGCTGGAGAAGCGGGTATCCCTGTATATCCGGAAAAGGCTCTTCTTCCCCGAAGGCGTCTCTATCTCATCATGCGTGTTGAGCTGCTTTAACAGGGCGCCGGCAAAGGCTTCCATAAGGGCCAGCTCCTGCTGATATTCGGTCCTATGGTCATTGAACCACTCCCTGTTATTGTTCTTCTTTAATTTCTTGAGGAAATCCAGGCTGGAGGTTTGTATCATGGGGCAAAGATACAAAGGATCAGCTCATTATTTCCTTGTGCTGCGTTCCCCACTCTTCCAGCTGTTGCCAGATAGGAGCCAGCTTGCGGGCGCTGTCCGACAAGCTATATTCCACCCTGGGTGGCACTTCTGCATAGGCTGTCCTGATGACGAGACCACTTTTTTCAAGTTCCTGCAGATGCAGCGTGAGCATGCGGTCGGAAATGCCGGGGATCAGGCGTTTCAGCTCAGGACATCGATGGCGTAGGTCACTCCGCAAAGGCGGCCCTACTTTTGTTGCCGCATTGGAAAAAAGAATAGAAAATGAAAATACTTATCGTGCTGGCCCATCCCGAGATCCAAAGCATGAATGGGGCTATGTTCAACAAAGCAGTTCAAACATTGGAGGCAGCGGGTCATGAGGTCAAACTGTCTGATCTTTACAGGGAGGAATTTAACCCGGTGTCCGGGAGGCATAACTTTACAACCACCTACAATACCACGTTTTAGAGCGCTGCGAGCCTTTTCAGGAGATCATCCTTTCGCCGGGTCGACACTTCTATTTCGGTGTTGTCCGTCATGGATACGGAGCCGCCCTTTCCTTTATTGTAGCTTTTGATACAGGCCAGGTTGATGAGATGGGAATTATGCACCCGGTAAAAATTATGCTCGGACAGCAGTTCCTCGAACTCTTTCAGTGTTTTTGCAACGGTGAGCTTATGTCTATTGGTCAGGAATATAGAGGTATAGTTGATATGGCTTTCACAACGGATGATCTCCTGGACGGGTAGGAACTCCAGGCCCTTCACGGTGGGTATGCTGATCCGCCGGGGCAGCCCCGGTCCGTTCCTGAGGTTATAGAACAGGGTTTCGAACTTTTTAGCGATCTCTTCTTTGGATCGCTTTTGTTGCAGTCTTGCGACGGCCTGTCGAAGGTCATCGGGGTCAACGGGTTTTAACAGGTAATCGATGGCGCTGAACTTGAAGGCCTGTATAGCATATTTTTCATAGGCGGTGACGAATATGATATCGAAATCTATCACAGGGAATCTGCCGAGCAGGTCAAAGCTCGTCTCCTCTTTCAGTTGAATATCCAGGAAAACGAGCTGGGGTTGCAATTGAAGGATGGAATGCCATCCGTCCTCTATCGTCCTGGCCGATCCGACGAGGCGCACCATGGAGCCGCACCAGGTGGTGACGAGCCCTGTCAGATGGTCGATACAATGCGATTCGTCGTCGATGATGATGGCGTCGATCATGTGTTAATAGTTTAATTCCAGGGGCAGCTTTACTTCTACCCTCGTCCCCTCGGAAAGGTCGAGGATCTCTACGCCGGCCTTGGCTCGTCGGGTCTGATTGATGATATCGATCCGGTCGAGGGTTATCCGCAGACCCATCGACCGCTTGCCGGTCTTTGCCTGCTTGCCGGCTTCCTTTCGCCCAATGCCATTGTCTTCCACGATATAATGGATCATCCCATCCTCCCGGACGATGCGTATCGATATCCTGCCGGGACGGGTCTTTCCGGAAAGCCCGTGCCAGATACTATTCTCTACAAAAGGCTGTATGATCAGGGGAGGCACCAACGTGACGTCGGGGTCGATGTCCGGATCGATGCATATCTCGTAGTTTATTTCATTCCTCAGTCGCAACGACTCCAATTGAATGTATGTTTCCACTACCTGCAGGTCTTCCGCCAGCGTTATCTCTTTTTTTTCGGAATTCTCCAGTACCTGTCGCATCATTTTGGCGAATTTGCTCAGGAAGTAGTTGGCGGTCGTCGTCTCGTGTTTGGATATATAGTCGCTCACGGAATTCAATGAATTGAATATAAAATGAGGGTTCATCTGCAAGCGCAGGACCTTCATTTCCGTATCCGACACTTTGGCTTTCAGGTCCGCCTCCTTTCTGCGCTCCTCAGCGTCCCGCCGCCGTTTGTAGAGCACGAAGCTGGATAAGCCTGCCACGAGCAGGATCATGACTCCCGCCAGTATGCCTCTTTTGATCAGTCTTTGTCGATTGATCTCCGCCTGGGCGAGCGCCTCCCTCTTATCATGTTCCGCTTTGGTAGCGGCCTCCTTTCTTTCAAAGTCGAACGCCATTTCCTTCCTGGCCAGGGCAGACCGTTTGTCTTCATTCGATACACTGTCCCGGAAGAGGATGAATTGCCGATAGGCTTCGAATGCCTTGTCATACCGGTGCTGCTTTTCATACACCTTATATAAGCTCTCCCAGGCATTGGACTGCCATTCGGCGGAATGCAGCTGCCGGGTAATTTGCAGGGACTTCAGCGCATAGTTCCCAGCATTGGCATAGTCGCCGCGCGCCAGATAGATCTTGCCAATCTCATTCAGCGAAGAGGCTTTGGCATCATAATTACTGTATTTGTCTGCCAGTTCGATACTTTGCCGGAACCAGGCCAGCGCACTGTCTTTGTCTCCTCTTTTGTTATAAGTGATCCCCAGGTTGTTTAGAATAATAGGGATATAGTAGTTGACACGCTCCTTGCGGCATATCACGAGCGCCTGTTGGCCGCACTCAATGGCCTTTCGATGCTCGTTCAGCTCAGTATAGACTGTACCCATATTGGCAAGAGCTATCGTTTCATCTTTTCCCGACCCCAATTCCCTGGATACATCCAGGTACTGCTGGTAATAATCCAGCGCCTTGTCGTATTGCTTCAGGTCGCTGTAAATGTTCGCCAGGTTATTGAAGAGGCTGGCGTCCAGTTGACGTATATTCAGCGGCCTGGCTTCTTTCAGCCCTTTTATGTAGCAATCCATGGCAGACGGAAGGTCGGAAAAGACATAATATATATTCCCCTTCTCCCGGAGAGAGAGCGCGATACCCTTTGCCCAATTACTCTTTTCGGATATGTCCAATGCTTCGTCCGCATGCCGCATGGAAGTGGCGGGATCGGTGTAGACCATGGCATCCGCCAGCTTGAGCAAAGCCGTCACCCTGTTGCTGTCCCGGGTGGGGTGCTGCCGGACATTCTGTAACAAGGAGTCGATGGAGACAGTCTGCTGCCCAATGCAGACAAAAACCTGCACAATAAGGAGTATGAGCAGTGATAGCTTGGTCATCCGCATGGGTTTATTCGGGTGGCTTAAGGGCAGTTTAAGGTAAGCAAATTTTATCGCTTTCCCCTCAAAAAATAAATGGTGGCGCGCAAAGAATAAATACGCCTTGCCTTAGCCTATGTGGACCGTTAATTTTATTCCCGAACGCTCCTCTTTAACGCTCTCTCTTAAAAATACAGACATGAAAAAATTGCTACTGCTTATGGCGGTCACCGGCATGGTCCTGTCGGTACACGCGCAGGAATTTGTGAAAGGGACCAATATTGTCAGCGCCGGCATCGGCTTGGGCAGCTCAATCCTCAGCTATTCGGGCGCCTCCCAAACCCCGGCCCTCAGCCTTCAATATGAGCGGGGCGTATGGGACATCGGCGGTCCCGGCGTCGTCAGCCTGGGTGGTTATATTGGATACAAGGGATATAGTTACTCCGGGAAGGGCGGCTCATACAGCTATGACCAAAAATGGCACTATACCGTCGTTGGCATCCGCAGCGCCTATCATTACAATGGCCTTAATGCAGACAAGCTGGATGTATACGGAGGGGCCATGCTGTCCTACAATCACCTGAGCTATTCTTATAGTGATAACAACGGCACCGGGAACGTGTCAGGCGCCGGTAGCTATGGCAGCGCCGTGGGCCTCAGCCTTTATGTGGGCGGCCGGTATTTCTTTACCGACAATATCGCCGTCCTGGTCGAATTGGGATATGGCGTGGCCTATCTGAATGTCGGCATCGCGATAAAATTCTGAACCCTATATCTTGAGCCTCTAAATTCCGAACCTCTAACAAAGCATAACCATGAACAGATCATCTTTTCGCAGCGTCTTGTATCTTGCAGCGATCCTGCCATTTTTTTTCTCTGATTGCAAAAAAAGCAGCAGCGGTCCTGCGAGCGGCAGTGGTGGTAACGGTTATTATACGCGATTTAAGATGAACGGCTCGTCCGTCGAATACGATAGCCAGCCATTTGCGGGCATCACCCTACTCAAATCGGACAGCTTATACACCTGTGTAATGGTTGCCTATAAGGATGTGAATGCCGGATTAAAGAACGCCGTCACTATCATTATCTACAGCGCCAACCCCATTGCCGCTAATGTCGGATATAATGATCCCCTCAAATCACGACGATCCAATGGCATCATGGTCCCGCAGACGACCATCTTCTGGTATGACTCGACAGGCACCGGGTATCTCACGGCAGGCGAGTTCGCCGACAATACGGGAAACACTGGTATTGCCGGGGTTATAGCTAATGCGAAACTCACGATCACAGAGATGACGTCTGCCTCTGTCAAGGGTACTTTCTCCGGTACGGTGTATCGCAGCGATCTTGCCAGGTCTGCAGCTATTACGGATGGGGAATTTTATCTTAAACGCAGTCAGTGATCGGTGCCTGCCGGCTCCCTACAATGGTGACTTATCTATACTCGATCCGTTTCCCAAACGGCATCAGCGACAGCTCCATCAATTTCAGATGCTGACGTGCAAAGGGTATCCCGATAATAGTTATACAAAGCAGAAAGGCAAAAACCAAATGGACCAGGGCCGTATAAAGACCGCCAAAGATCAGCCATATGATATTAAAAACTACAGACAGACACCCTGCCCGGCTGTCTCCGGATACTACCTGGCTGCCAAAGGGCCATAGCTCGAGCGCAGCTAATTTAAAACATTGGAGCCCGAAGGGAATACCTATGATGGTCATGCATAAAACTATGCCCCCCACCAGGTATCCGAGTGCAGCGGCCAACCCGCCAAAGATCAACCATATGATATTGCCAAGTAGATTCATAGATCGAATATACACAACCTCACCGACAATCACCAGCCGCTCGTCCGCCCCGGACCACCGCTGAGACAGCGCAAAAGGTCCTCACGGTTTGACAAGACGCACCGCATAAAGACATCCGTCAGCAGATCCAAAATAGATAACGTCCTTGTCTATGACAGGCTTGGAAAGTATCGGGCCCAGCCTATATAATTTATTCATGCCGATGACCGTTGTAGTATAGTTGGCCAGGTCCATTCCCCTGGTCATATACGCAAAGTCGAGCTTGCCCTTATTCAGGATGGAGTCTCCATTTTTTAACCTACCAGGCGTCTCCAGCCGGTCGATGACATCGCCGGAAATACGATCAACTGCCAATAATTGGCCGGTGAAATCTCCGAAATAAATGGTGTTGGCAGCAATCACCGGGGAGGAATAGACATACCCATTTGCCGTCGTCCGAAATTTCTCCTTACCCGTCGCCTCGTCCAATGCAAGCAGCAAATAGCTGTCGGAGGTCCCGGTATAGATCACATGGTCTTTTGCCGTCGCGGTCGTGAGTATCCATGAACTATTGGCGGAATACTTCCATGTCAGTTGCCCTGTAGCTGCATCCAGCGCATAAAAATAGCCATCCCTCGCTCCCAAAAAGACATGGCCGTCATAAACGAGCGGCGAAGCCTGGATACCTTCCAGCAAATGATAACTGGTATCGGCCCGGGTCTCGAATTTCCATTTCTCCTTCCCCGTACGGCTGTCGAGGGCATAGAGGTACCTGTCCCAGCTGCCAAAATACAGGGTATTATCAGAAAGGACCGGGCTTGTATGTATGATACCGCCGGTCGGAAAATGCCATTGCGGCTTGCCATCTTCCATCCCCAGGACATAAAGATTGCCGTCACCGCTGCCGAAGTATATAAGTCTGTTGCGGGAATCTATTGCAGGCGATGAAAGAAAGAAGTCAAAGGGATCGTCCATGTATTCGGTGCCAGGTTTCATGCCCCAAAGCCCTTTTGTCCCTGCTCTTTTCTCACCACGGGTGCCGAATTTCCATAGCAGTTTGCCTGATCCCGCATCGACAGCATAAAAATTGCCATCCCAGCTCGTAAAAAAGACCTTATCGCCCTGTACGGCCGGTGACCCATGGACAGGGCCGCCCGTCTTAAATTTCCACGCCAACGCGCCTGTGGTGGCATTCAGTGCATAGAGATAGTTGTCTTCGCTGCCAAAAAGGATGAGATGTCGATATAGCGAAGGAGAAGAGAATATCCTTCCATCAGTCCGGTACTTCCATAATAAGGCGCCAAACCGGCTGTGATCAGGGGGATGCTGTCCCAGGCAAATAGCATGGATACCCAAAAAAAGGATAGGGATCAGGAATTTTTTCATATGTTAGCTTTAAGATAAAAGTAAGAAAACAAATGACGATGCCGCCCCCATTCATCAAGATCATAGGAGCCTGCTTATTCGTAATATGTATCATCAGCTCCTGCACCGAGGTAAAACATGATAACCAGCTCACCGAAAAAGAGAAAAAAGAAGGATGGGTATTGCTCTTTGATGGCCAGTCGACAAAAGGGTGGCATTTGTACAACGACGATAAACGCGCATCCACATGGACGGTGAGCAATGGCGAGCTGATATGCGGGCCCGATATACGGTTTGACCATATGGACCTGGTCACTGACAAGGAGTATAAGAACTTTGACCTGACATTTGACTGGAAAATAAATAAAGGTGGAAATAGTGGTGTATTTATCAATGTCGTTGAAAGGCCGGATATACAGGCAACCTGGGCCTCGGGTCCTGAATATCAGATGCTGGAAGGTTCCCATCCGGACTACGCGGACCCGCTGAAACGATCCGGTTGTATTTTTGGGCTGTTGCCGCAGAAAAATCCGGTGGATACGACACGCGCCGGCGTATGGAACGAGTCGAGGATAAAGCAGCTGGATGGTCATGTCGAATTTTACCTGAATGGGGTATTGACCGTTCAACAGGACTTTACTTCACCGGCCTGGATCGACACAATAGGCAAGACGCATTTTAATAATTTTCCCGGGTTCGGCAAGCAGACCAGCGGTCGTATCGCACTACAGGACTGGCAAAAAGCTGTAGCTTTTAAAAACATAAAGATCCGGGAGCTATAATTTTAATGGAATATGGTTTTACCCATCGGTGACGACAACAGGGATAGGACAACTACCCCTATCGTAAATTACCTTCTTATAGGACTTAACATCTTTGTATTTATATATTGGCAGCACTGGGGACATAATGTGCAGCTTACCTATTCCTACTCCACTGTTCCGGGTGAAATTCTAACGGGTCATGATATTGTTACCCATTCACAAATTCAGATCAATCCCTACACAGGCCAGCGGATGGTCCAGCCTGGTTTGGGTGTCACCCCTATTCCAGTCTTTCTCACGCTATTCACTTCCATGTTCTTGCATGGGGGGCTGGCGCATATCGCCGGCAATATGTTATTCCTGTTCATCTTTGGCGACAATGTGGAAGATGCGATGGGGCACGTCAGGTATCTAATATTTTATTTGCTGTGTGGTATGCTGGCGGGATTATGCCATGTCTTCACGACGGCATTTTTGGGACAAAATCTTCTGATCCCAAGTCTCGGCGCATCCGGCGCCATTTCAGCCGTGCTGGCTGCATACATACGATTATTTCCAGGCAAAAAGGTTTATTTATGGATATTCCTTTTTATTATTCCAGTTCCTGCATTTATAGTCCTGGGGGTGTGGTTCGCATTTCAACTAATAGATGGGTTCGGTATGCTGGGTGGCCAACAGGTTGGTGACGTGGCATATGCGGCGCATATCGGCGGCTTTGTTTTTGGGTTGCTATTGACGCGTATGTTTGCCGTAAGATATCGGGCTCGAAAAAGGTATAGTTGAGCCAACGATCTTCACCTGATCAGAACCATAGTGCCTTTCTTTAAAATAACCTTGCCGGTGTAATCGGTCCCTTTCAACATCCACAGATAGGCGCCGCTGTCCTGCAATTTCCCCCGGACCCTGCCGTCCCATCCCTGGCCAGGGTGGGAGGTGCTGTATAACAATTGTCCCCATCGATTATACACACGAAAATATTCCAGCGAAGCAATACCCATGCAAACGGGCCGGAACAGGTTATTGCTGGCTTTCTCCGGTGTAAATGCATTGGGCACAAAAATATCCGGCAGCGTAGGCGCTATCGTTACCTTCACGAAAGCAGTACCGTAACAGCCAAAAGTATCCGTGGCTCTTACCTGGTAAGTGATATTATTTATCTCAGCGCCGTACAAGCCCACCGGATCTGCTATATTGGGATCGCTCAACCCGATGGCAGGGGTCCATTGGTATTCATTCTTGTACAGGTCACTGCTTGTTGCATGGAAGTGCAGGGGTTGACCGACGACCACCAGGGTGTCATTGCCTGGATCCACCTTGATGGGGGGAACGATAGTCACCGCAACGGTATCGGAAACAATAATGGGGCAGCCGTCATTCCGGACATTCAAAATATAATCCGCCGACGTCTTTGGAGTGGCCAGGATGTTGGCAGTGAATGGTACGGACGGGATGACGCCCTTATTTGCCCCTGCGAACGATCCGCTGCTGACCCATGTATAACCAGTCCCGGTGGTAATAAGAACATGTAGTGATGCAGACTCGCCATAACAGATAGTGGTATCAGCGGGGGCGGGCGTTGCCTGTGGGAGAGCCCCGGGATAAAGCTGAACGAATAAGCTATCAGCCAGGCTTGTACAGCTGTTCTTCTGTCTGGCTACGATCCAACCGGGCTGTGAGCCAACCGTTACCGTGATGGCGTTTTTGTTCCCGTCGGAGCGGAGGAGCCAGCCGGCAGGGACAGACCAGTTATAAGATGCGCTGTCCAGTGATGGGATCGAATAGTTCCCGATACTATTGGAACAGGCGAGACTATCTCCACTGATCTGTAGACCCGCACAAACATCCCGTAATGCAAAATAGGCATAGGCAAAATGCCCGCCCGGCACACAATTATCGGCTTCAAAAGTCAGCGTTACCTGTTGACTGCGGTAAGGCGACAGGTCGAAAGTCACCTCTGTCCAGCCTTTTGTCCACACGTCCTGCAAATGCTCACCGGAACTCTGCGGATTGCGTGATTCATTCGGGGAGCGCATCGGGCTTAGGGAGAACCCATTGGCCTGCGCCGTTGTGGTATCCAGTTCTCCCCCATCCGTTGGGAGGTAATAAGCGGGGGAAGCACAATCGATCACTCCACCGGGGGTACTCAGTATCGCCCGTGCCATCGGCTGATTCAGCGAGGGATGAGTGCCATTCTCCAGTACCATGGCATAGGCATAGGTCATGGTATAGGGTTCGGTGGATGGGCCGGAGGGAACATTTATAAGGTAACTTATCCCACGTATATAGCCGCCTTTCGCGCCGCCGGGTGGATTGGCTGGATTGGTCGGGGATCCGGTGGTCGAGTCGCTGGCCTGGCGTTCGGCAACGGATGTCGAACCTAACAAAACGGAATAACGGTAAATATGGCCATTGATGGTGGGTATCATCGGGAAGCCGCCAAAAGGATCGGCACCCTGGGAGGAAATAAGCCTGATACCGCTGACCGCCGGGAGATTATATTCCGGAAAGGCGGTTTGGGCGTCGGAGGGGTTATAGGTTACTTTGATCGCGTCGGGTCCATTACCGTCTTTGTTATTACCGGTGTAGGCCTCCCAATGGGATAGAGAACCGTTGGAGAAATTTATATTGACGGGGCAGGATTGAGATTGTTCCGCCGAAGGCAGCGCAGGAATTGTGGATAAAACCACCAACCATAAATTCATCCCCAGCCTGGTCATAGCAGAAGTTTTGCAATTGCTTATTATAAAAGCACTTGTATACAAACGAAAGAAAATGGCCAGAGGTTTGCTTACGGCACGAACGACCTGACGGCTTCCAGCACCCCGGCGATATTCACCTTCTTCACGGCATCGCTGTCCTGCGACAGGACCGCTTTTTTGGCCGGATCGTCCTCTGCCAGGGCTTTCTCCATAAGCGCCCGCCCGTCCGATGGAGAGAGATCGCTGAAAATCCATCTTCCCGGCAGAAAAAAGACGTCGGTGGAAGGCCGGAGGAGGGCGCCGGGAATATTGTCCATGATTATTTGGCCATGTTTGCTCACATCAGGGGATGGGGCGCATACAATGAAAAAGAACAGCTTTTTCTGCTCGAGTTGGTGCGTATTTCCTCTCAACCAGGTTTTCAGCAGCAGGTCGCCATTGTAGACGGAAGTGCCAATAAGCAGGAAATCAGACGCCGCCAGCAGCCTTTCATCGATCCTTTCGGGATCGATGACGGGTAATCTGAGGTCGGTGGCTATCCAGTCCGCGTATTGTCTTGTAGCGCCGTACCTGCTTTTATAGAGCACCAAGCCATTCATGGAGAAAAATTTCACAATGATACTACTTTAAATTTGTCAATTCACACACCCACTTTCCCAATTCACAACAGATGCTGTTTCCTGCCTTTCTTCAGCAGCATAATTTTACGGCCGATAAAAAAAAATAAAAGTCATGAATAGGATCATTCTGCTGGCGGTAGTAGCCCTGTCAACCTTGTTCGGCAATTGTCAGAAGGAAAAAGCTAAAAACAACTCAGACAATTACGGCAATGGCCCCCGTACAAATGTGCCGGCATCCCTGCAGGGCAACTGGATGTACGGTAATTTTTCGATGACCGAATATTGGAGTCAGGATCCTGCCGGCTATTTAGGGAACGCTTTTCAGATGGCTATTGCATTTAAGTTCAACGCCAATGGCACCTACGAACAGTATTTTACGTCCAGCACCGTATCCGGCACGGTGGTTTCTTACCAGCAGTCTGTAACAAAAGGCACGGTGGAGGTTGATGAGTCGGCGCAAACAATCATCACGCATGCCAATACAGCTCATTATAAAAAGACGCAAAACGGCCAGACTCTCGAAGAAAGGGATTTGGAAAAAAGCGAGCTGACAATCACATCGAGGTATACTTATGGATCAGGAACAGAAAATAATGGAAGCAAAGCGATCTTCCTGAAGTTGAATGGCACGGGGAATGCGCTTACCTTTTTGCAAAAGTTCTAGGCAAACAAACACTCTTCTCAAGCCCTGCTGTCCTTATATCGATGCAACTGATGCGCCAGGCTGTCCACCAGTGTGGGAAGCGCCAGTTCGAAAGTTTGGGCATGTTTGCCTGCAAACAGGACATCCCCCGGAACGATCAGTTACGCCCGGACTGCAAGGATGATAAAGGTCATCAGCGCCCTTGACAGCCGTCAGATCTCAACAAAAAGGGCCGCCCTTCATCAGAGCGGCCCCATTTCTCATGGTGACTTCGTCTTGACTATTATTGTTACGGTTTAGGGCTTGTCCCACCATACCCTGCCATTAAGATCATCTTTCCCGCCAAAGCTGGACTGCGCCTGTATGGCAGCCTTATAATTGCTGGTGTTGATATTCGGCTCGCTGCTGGGATATCCCTGTCTCCTTGGAATAGGGATATTATTGTTATTCGGCGCCGGTGTCAGCACGGGATAGCCTGTACGTCTCCATTCCGCCCATGCTTCATATCCATTCATATACAAATGCACCCATCGCTGATAGGCTATCTGTTGCAAGGCATTCGCAGGATCATATGCCACTTCCGGCCGGGCCATATAAGCACCGAGTCCCGTGGTATCTCCCTGGTCGGCTGGATCATAGGCTGTCTTTTCCACATCATTCACCACGCCTCCTTTAAAGCTGTTCCGTACCCATTGACGGACCGAAGCCTCGATGGACGCCTTGTATTTCTGTGCCGCATCCGCATCGCCGCCGGACAGCCATCCTAATTTATCAGCCTCGGCCTGCGCGAGCAGGACCTCTGCATAAGTGATGATAAAACAAGGAGCATTCTGAGCACGGACATGTTCCCCCATAAAAGAGACTTTTGAGGTAGTGATCTTTGCAATGGAGTCGCCATCCAGACCATATGGCACGCCAGCGTAGCCACCGGTGGAGGGCGCCGGATCGGCAAAAATGGGCAGTCGAGGGTCCTGCAAAGAGCCCATATAATCGGTGAGGGTCTTGCTGATCCAGTACCACTGACGGTTTTGTACATCCGCTACATAGTACCAATAGTTTTGGTTGACAGGATCGGCCAGGTGGACAAAGACGGCATTATCGCTGTTGTCCATAAAAACACCTCCTGTCACCGCATCCGCCAACTCGGTCTTACCCTTGTCCGGATCGATCTTCGAGAGGCGTAACGCCATCAATACCCGCATGGAATTAGCGAATTTTTTCCATTTATCCATGTCCCCGCTGTACAACAGATCCCCTGTCACGCCATTCCCATCGTCTATCTGCGCGGCAGCCTCTTTCAGCTCCTTCAGCAGATCGTAATAAATATCTTTTTGCGCGTCGTATTTGGGTGCGAAATTGTCTTTCCCTTTTAAAGCCTCCGAATAAGGAATGTCACCCCACCTGTCTGTCATAAACCAGTAAAAATAGGCACGTAAGATCCGGGCGGCCGCTAACTGGTTGTTTTTGGAGCCTTCATTGGCGTTGAAGGTAGCGCCATTGATGATGGTTTGAAGGTTCTCCAACGGACCGGCATAGATCCCATAAAAATCAAAGTTGACAGATATATATCTGCTGTCATCCGTATATGGCTTTTCCGCCCATTGCTGGGTATACAGCGCCCCGGAGATCCCTTCGATGACCACTGGCAGATAGTTGATGGAAGAAGTGAGCAATTGCGCATTGGAGGCAGCAGTAGGATTATTGGGACTGACATTGATGTCGGAAGGAAATTTTTTACATCCCGGTGCAGCTATCGTCGCTGTAAATGCTGCTATTATGAAGAGTTTTGTTCGCATGGTAGTGATTTTTAAAAGGAGATAGTCAGGTTTAGGCCGTAAGAACGAGCTGTGGCCAGCTGACCGGTCTCCAGCCAATTCAGCGAGGATGCACCGGTGGCCAGTTCCGCAGGATTGACGCCTTTGGGCGCTTTCTGCCAGATCATCCAGGGGTTGCGGGCGATGAATGCCAGGTTCAGGCTTCTGAATGGAAGGGATGGAATGGCAGTCTTGCTGAACGTATATCCCACTCTTGCTTCCCGTAGCCGAATGAAGCTGGCATCCTCTGTCCACGGATCATATATCTTTGAGCCGAGAACATTCCTGTAGTAAGCCCTTGCTCCCACATAGGCCGTCACCGGCTGTCCCGTCACCGAGGAAATACCCGATATTTTTATGCCGCCTCCGTCTGCCAGAGGGTCCCTGATATTTTTGCCCTTGTCGTTCATCGCCGCGGTCTCGGCAGCCTGCCCGCTCTTTACGGCCAGCATCTTTGACCAGCTGATGAATTTGCCGCCGCTCTGGAAGTCGACAGTTGCAGACAGGTCAAAGTTCTTCCAGGTCACTGTATTCTGCCATCCGCCTGTGTATTTAGGCAGCACGTTGCCCAGCTTGTGCCCTGATTCATACAGCGGCAGATTGTTGGAGCCCAAAAGTATCTGCCCTGTCTTCTGGTCCCGCTGGTAGCCATTGCCTACGATGGTGCCAAAAGGCTCCCCTTCATTGGCCAGCAGGTACATATTTACACTGGCATATCGGTTGTAATCCAGCTGGTAGGAATGAAGGCCGGGATAGAGAGAAATGATCTTGCTCGTGTTGTGGCTGACGTTAAAAGTGCTGGTCCAGCTGGCGTTTTTCGCTTTCACCACCGCGCCGGAGAGGGTTATCTCGATGCCCTGGTTCTCGATGTTGCCCGCATTGATCTCGGTGGTGGTGTAACCGCTGGTCCCGGATACATCCAGGGGAAGCACGGCATTCTTGTTATTTTGGTGGTACCATGTGGCGTTCAGCCCCAGCCGTCCCTGGAAGAATTTAGTATCCAATCCGGCTTCATAGGCCGTACCCAATGAAGGTTTCAGATTGGGATTGTTGAGTATGTCCGGCACATCCATCGGAAAGGTGCTGCCATAGGGCTGTCCAAGCGTAAAATAGCCAGTGGTCAGATAAGGCGAAATATCAGAGCCTGCCTGGGCAAAGCTCAGGCGCATCTTGCCATAGGACAGTGGCTGCCATTTCAGCAGCTCGCTGAATACAACGCTGGCGGACACGGAAGGATACAGGTAAGAGTTGTTGTTCTGCGGCAGCGTGGAAGAGATGTCATTCCGCAGACTGGCATCCAGGAAATAGGTGTTCTTATATCCAAGTGTTGCCGACCCATAGGCGCTCCTCACCTCTTTTTTGCTCAGGTAATTATCCACCAGCGGTCTTTCCAGCGAGTTGGCGATGTTATAAAATCCTGGTGTGACAAATCCTCCTTGTGTCTCTTCCCGGAGATAATCATATCGCTGGGTAAGTATATTTCCACCCAGGTTGACATTCAGGGAGAGGTCACCGAACTCCTTGTTGTATTGTGCAAGGAACTCGTAGTTCATTTCCCTGGACTGGTATTTGCCTATCCAAAAATCAGGTGTACCCCTACCCCCGGGTGCATTGCGCCCATCCAGGTTCTGGGTAAAACCGTCCTGTCTTACAAAACCGCTGACCGACAGCCCCGGCAATATGGTCCAGCGAAGGCCAACATCTCCGAAAAACCGGTCGCGCGAGTCATGCGCGGGGTTCTCATAGGCGTCGAAATAGGGGTTATTCCAGTCAATGGGTGTCGCGTCGTCGTATACGCCCTCCGAATTGGGGTCATTTACATTCCACTGATAGAAGGTCCCGTCCGAATACTTGTACTGCTTCATCTTTTGCATATCCAGGTTGCGCTCGAACCACTGGTACATGTTGCGGGATCCCAGGGCCTGATAACCCTGTGAAGGCCGCTGCCCTTTATTCTGGGCATAGTTCAGGTTGGCCGTCGCCACGAGGTTGGGCGCGATGGTTAGCGATCCGCTGAAGGAGAGATTATTTCGTTTGAGGTAGGTGTTAGGCTCGATGCCCGTGACATCCGTGTTGTTGTACGACAGCCGGAAAGTCGTATACTGCCCTCCGCCTGTCATGGAGAGGCTGTTATTCAGGGTACGCCCTGTCACAAAATATTCTTTGATGTTGTTGGGATGAGGCACAAAAGGCGTAGCCTTGCCAAAGTCCGGGTCAGCGCGGTAGAAGCTGTACTGCTGCCGGACAGGAGTGCCGTCCATTTTCGGCCCCCAGCTCTCGTCCCAGGTGCCATCCACATATTTGGTGTCCACGCCATTGATGGTCACTGTCTCGAAGTTGAGCGTGGAGCCGGCGCCATAAATATTTTGCAGTGGCATAAAATTACCCGCCTTTTCTATCGAGGCGGCGGAACTGAATGTCACGGTGGGCTTGCTGTTCCTACTGCCTTTTTTGGTGGTGATCAGAATGACGCCAAACTGTCCCCGAAGACCGTAGAGGGCGGATGCGGCCGGCCCCTTCAATACGTTTACGGACTCGATATCCTCGGGGTTGATATCCTGCGCGAGGTTGCCGTAATCACGTCCATTTTTGCCGGCATAATTGGTATTGGAGATGGGGGTATTGTCCACCACCACCAGGGGCTCACCGTCACCCGTCACCGAGTTGACCCCTCTTATCTGGATCTTTTGGGTCCCACCCATGCTGGCTGCCGAAGATCCGGACACCTGCACCCCGGCGATCTTGCCACCCAGGGAGCCCAGGACGTTCTGTTCTTTGGCAACGGTGAGATTGCTGCCGCTGATCTGCTGGGTCGAATAGCCCACCGACCTCTCCTTTCGGGTAATACCAAGGGCCGTGACGACCACTTCGTCCATCTTGCCGCTGCCTTCTTTCAAAATGAACTCATAGTCAGCGATCTCGTTATCCTTCACCCGGATGTCCTTGATCAGTGGCTCATAGCCTACCGCGGTGATCCTCAATTTATAGCTGCCGGCCTTCAGACCTGTCAGCGTGAACCCCCCGTTATTGTCTGCGGCAATGGCCCTGGTCGAGCCTTCCACCTTTATTGTAGCGTTCGACAAAGCCTCTCCCGTCGTGCTCGTCACCCTGCCCCTGACACCTCCGTCAAATACAACATTGACCATAGGCTGAGGAGGAGGAACTACCTTGATCTTTTTGATAATGATATTGCTGTTGATCTGTTCATATCCTAATCCGGTGTTAAGCAACAGGACATCCAGCACACGGCTGACAGGGATATCCGTGCCCTCACAGCTGACATCCTTATAATCTGCTATGTCGCTGGTCTTGTAAGTAAAAGGCAGGCTGGTGAGCGTCTCGATCCTCCGTAAAGCATGTTTGAGAGAGACATTCTTCAGCTGTATAGTCACGGTCATTTTACTCAGATCCTGGCCGCGGCTGTCCCGCGCTACCAGCAATCCGCCTGAAAGAAGCAATATACTCAGGAAAAACGCCTTCATAAGTAGACCTTTATTTTTTAACGGCAGGGCAAGCAAATACAGGCATGAATGTAAATTCATATATTTGATGAGTTTTAAGTAATTCTTTAGACAGGGTTATTTTAAAACTTTGACCGCCTCAGGTGCGAACTGGGTGCGGTCGTTTTATTTTGAACCCCTTATGTAGGTGGGGGCATCATAAGCATATGGTTGAGTTTGGTTTTAATTTGAGCGCTATTGAATGATATACCAGCCGTCGGACTGCCGCAGCATCGTATCCGTCAACTTGCATAACACCTGTAATGCCTGTTCTATCCCTATCTCCCTTCTGAATGAAGTGGATACTTTAAGCGCACGGATGGCATCGTTCTCGATCCGGATCTTTACATTATACAGTCTCTCCAGGTCAGCGACGATGTCCTCAAAAGCTTCGTCATCATACGACATATTCCCCTTCTGCCATGCGGCCACTTCAGCAGGCGCGATCTTTTTCTCTTCTACGGTGCTCAGCTGGCTGTTGACCTTTACCTGCTGCCCCTTGACAAGTGTTGCCAGGGGTACATTGTTATAGCTAACCTTTACCTTTCCGGCACTCACCGAGACGATGACATGCTGCCGGTCGGGATAGGCTTTAATATTAAAGGATGTGCCCAACACGGTGGTAGATATTTTTCCGGTACGGATAATAAAGGGGGTCTTTTCCGAATGCCGGACATCGAAATAGGCCTCCCCCGATAGGGTGACCTCTCTTTTATCTGTCCTGAAATGTTCGGGGAACTCAAGGGTGCTGGAGGCATTCAGCCATACCTGTGTACTGTCGGGTAAAAGCAGGTATTTGTATTCCGACCGCTCCGTCGTACTTTTTGTAACCGCGACAGCCACGGGCGCAGATGCGGTACGGTTCGTTGGACGTATCAACCAGATGGCGGCCCCGACGATGGCCAGGCATGCCATCACAACAAGCCCTGCTACCAGCCGCCGCCTGCGGGATCGTTTTTTGGGTATAGTGACGTCCGAGGTACCCGTCCCATCAGTGAGAATAAGCGTTCCATGTTCGTTTACATAGGTCTGTATGGAATGGAATTGCTCCGTATGCTCATATACCTTTTTTATCAGGCCCCTCAACACCTCATCGTTACCGGAAGCGCGGATATAGGAGAAAAATTCTTCCAGCTCCTGTCTGGAGCATTTATTCTCAAGGTATTGCCGGAAAAGGTATCTTATTCTTTCTTCCATCATAGATAATGACGAAGCAGCGGGAAACTATTCCTATCCGGGCGAAAAAAAGTTTTAAGCACTTTATAGAAAAAGGAAGAACCCCGAATTGCGGGCGACAAAGCTGCGGATTGACTGGATAGCCGCGGAGAGCTGGTTTTTGACAGTATGACGGGAAATAGATAATTCCTCGGCTATCCGGGCATGATCGAGCCCTTCTTTCTTGTGCAGACAATAAATGCGGCGCCGCTGGGGAGGCAAATGATCGATGGCTTGCTGAATGATCCGGTCATACTCTTTTGCCGCCAGCCATTCGTCGGTGTCATTGCGGGCCTGCGAGATGGTATTCCAGATGGCGTCTTTCAGCCGGCTGTCTGCAGCCGCCTTGCGAAGAAAATCGATGACCTTATTTTCCATTACGCGGTACAGCCAGGCTTCCATATTGTGAATATCCTGCAAGTGATGCCGGTGCTCCCACAATTTCAGAAATACCTCCTGAATGATGTCCTTGACATGCTGCTCGGACTTGACCAGGCACAGCGCAAGGGTATACAGCCTGTGCTCATGCTGCTGGAAGATGTCCGCAAAGCGGGTCTCCAGGTCATGCTCATCACCATTTCTGTTGGAGGAGTGCAGATAGCTGGTCATGCTTAAAATTAATGAAAAAATAAGATAACCAATATCTGTAATTATTCCCCCGGCGTTTTCAGATGTTCGAGGCGATTATTTGGAAACCTGGGCAAAGTATTTTCTTCTGGCCGACCTGGGCGTATTCCCAAAATGATCCTTCCACCAATCGTCAGTGGTGATTAAAGGTTTGGGCGGATCATTCGGTTTTCTCCAGGTAAGCGATTCGCGGAACGAGTAATGGCTGAACAAACGCATAAATTCTCCCAGGTAGATATCGGCTATTCGTTTGTTGCCCCGGACGATAACCATATTTTCGTCATTGTCTTTTGTAGACGCATCGCTGAAATTTGCCGAACCTGCAATAACGATCGGATCGTCACCCAGCGGGTCCAGCAGCATAAACTTGTTATGAATATAGCGTACGTTGACGTTCAGTCCGGTGAGCTTTTCTTTCAGCCACCCGTCAAATTTATTGGTAGTAATGAAATTTCCGATGGCAAAGACATTCTCGGGCATATTCCGCAGATCCTGAATTGCTTTTTCTTCCGCCTTTTTCGCTGCTTCCTCGGTCTTTTTAAAGGCGCGTGTCTTTTTTTCCAACAATGCCAGTCGGAAGGGGGCGGTGGAATCACTGTACACATTCTTAAATATCTGGTTAATGCCAAAAGCAAAAGTCATAAAAATTGCATCAGCTGCGCCCATCGCCAAATCGCCATAATAGTTGAGCGCGTCCAGATTGGTGCGGGGACTGAACACCGGTGTAACCCCAACAGTGGGCGGATTGTCCGGCTGAGGTGAAAGAATTTCCGTTTGTTCCCTGATGTCGGGCGTTGCCGGGTCCCCGGCCAGCTCAGTCCAGTAATCCATATAGGATTGAGCAAGGTCCTTGTCCTCTATTACATGGGCGACGTTGGAATGACCAAATATGCCGCCTTCTGAGAAATTGGTACCGCCTGTCCACACGCATTTCGGTGTACCATCTTCCAGTTTAACCATGAATTTATTATGCGCGATAAAGCTCTTCCCTTCTGTTCGGGGAGTACAAACCTTTTTTAACTTGCACTTTGCTATGGCCGCCTCGTTTTTCTCCTTTGGATCAGCCTTGCGGGCATCGTAGACTATCTGTATGTCTACTTCCCGGTCGACCGCCGCCTTCAGCACTTGCAAAAATGGTTCATAATGAAATTCATAAGCGGCTATCCGAAGGGAATGCTTACCCGGTTTGCAGGTTTCCACGTATTCGACCATTGCCTCATAGAGGCCCCTGGAAAGCCATTCGAAGGCGGCATTGTTGGGAACTTTATCGGGCGCCAGGTTGCCAAAGCGCCGTGCGTATTCCTGGGATGCAGCGGTACCGCGGTTGAAATACACGTCATGCTTTACGGCATTGGGGCTTTCGGTCGTGATATCGACGGAGACTGACAAGAACGTTTCCAATGCAGCCGGCTCACCCTTCAACGCAGCGATGGTATAGGTATATTTATAGCCTGGTTTGGCTGAATAGTCCGCCCATTGAAACCCCTGAATAGGTTGATCTTTGGTGGAATAGAGCGATCCCGCAGGGAAACCAGGATCCGTCTCCGTAAAGCATTTCATGCCTTGCAGATAATAAGACTCATTTTCAACATGGTCGACGCGATGGATAGAAAATCCGCGCAAACCCTTACATTTTTCTTTTGGCAGGTTGAAGCCAAGGGTGACTACATAAGTACCGGAGACAGCTACGACCTTCAGGTCGGTGGAATTGTGGATTACTCGCATAGGTTTATCGGTTTAGGTTTGTTAAATATAACATATCTGCCAAAGCAGCGCAATTCTGAGAACACGAATACCCAAAAATGGGTGTTTTAACGGGGGATACTCCTGGTATAATATTTGATTCCTGCACAGCAGCGGAGGAACTCTACTACAATTTATTCTTATGGCTATCGCAAATGGTGGACAAAGACCATTCCCCGCAGTGGTTATAGTGGTCGCGCTATTTTTGGTTTGCCTGGTCCCGGGCCAGCTTTGGATTGCCCATTTGTTGCCCGGGATTGCTGGTCTTGCGAAGATCAAGGCAAGCCTGATCATCCGGGATATTTCAGTTCCCTTGCCCATTGTAGACCTGATTCTGGTGCCGGGCCTTTTTATTCTTTTTTATCTGGTTGTCATATTGATTTACCGTGGCGGGCTGGGCAGGACCGTCTGGGGGGAGATCGCACAAAGGTTTTGGGCTGTTTTTTCAGGATTATTCATTTTATTGTTTTGTGTAGCATTGGGAGGTCTGATCTCTTATCTTTTGCAGGATCATCTTACTAAAGATGTCCGGAATGCGATCGACAGTTTGGGGGCAAATACGGAAATCAATCTTACCTATACAGGGCACAAGGCTATTTATTTACATGGGAATCTAATAGCATTAGTATGCTTTGTGATCGGGGTTGCATTATGCATCGGGAAAATAAAAAGAGCGCCTGTGATACGGCGGACCGTGAAATTGACACGTGAACAGCGGATGACACCGTATCAGCGGATGTTGCGGGAAAAACGACAACAAGGGTCAGCCGCTCCCGACAGATCACCCAACAGATCACCCTCCCTGTGCCGCAGTCAGCCACTTCGGACCATCGAGCCGGAAGCCGTCAATTACAGGCCGTTGTAATAAGACCCCTGGTTTTCCCATTCTTCCTGACATTCATCACCATGCTCGACCGGATATCCATTTCCCGGCAGGGGAATCGTCTTTGCGCGTTTCTTCATTGATGGCAGGCGTTTGTGTGGGCTCTTCGATGGCTCCGCTCATCGTAGTTCCGATAGTTTCGGAGATCTCGTAGTCGATGAAATAGTGATTTAGGTTACGTGATACCCGTGGCGCACTACGGCCGCCGACATTGCCGACTACTCAGCCCAGGAGGCCGAAAGATTCAAACAGCTTTTTGATGCCGGTATAATGTAGATAATGACGCCCCACACGCCGTATCGATTTTCGAACAGCAGATGTACCATATTCGAACAGCGGGATCAGCAATACCCCAATTCAGGTTATTGATTACTATTGATTTGCACTTTGGCATCGAACTGGTATATATTTGCTTAAACTCTATACTATGAGACGGAAAAATATGCTGTTGCTGGCTGTCCCCGTATTTTGCTGTTTTATGATGCGTCCGGTCGGCGGAAAGGCAAATGTGGCGGCGCCCGGGCGATTAACGGATACTGTCATTAGCCCTGGGGACCTGAAATCTTTTGAAGGCTATTATAAAATGGATGATTCATATATCCATATTACGGCGGCCACGAATGGTTTGGTTTTGGAACAAATGTGGGACAATCGGAAAATCTCCTTTTCGCCTCGGACGGGGCTCGAATTCACGAATGATGATGGGAACTTCCCTTTGAAATTCACAAAAGGGCCCGATGGTTCGATCACCCAGGTATTGGCATTTGACAGGGACCTTTGGATAAAAACAAAGGAGTACAAACCGTTGGTAATAAAAGAGGTTCAGTTGAAAGCCAGCGAATTGAAAGCGCTGGAAGGCAAGTATACGATGCAAACTGACCGTGGCGAGGAAGCATTCCTTCTGATCAGGGCGACAGACAAAGGACTCATCCTAAAGCAAGGATGGGATAACCAGGAAATCCCGTTTGTAGCGACATCCGATGTGGACTTCTATTGCAAGGAACGACAGTTCCCGTTGAAGTTTACGAAGGACAAGGACGGGAATGCTACACAGGTGCTGGCATTCAAGCGGGATCTGTGGAAGAAAGTGAAGGAGTAAATGATTCTTTCATTCCTGGCGAGCTCGGATGGCGGTCCTACGGTCCCCAACATGATCGACCACTCGGGTGAGATATTTGCTATCCTGCACTACCCATGTAACTTCATAGCTGTCCGCCCCTTGAATCCCCGATAGAGGAACCATTGATGCTAAAAGAGGCTATTTCATTTCTTATCAGGTTGTCCTGCAGATCCATTAAACGATCCTGGTTATGTCTCGCCCCCACAGAAACATCTTGCGCCAAAATACCGGATGAATAATATAAAAATGATGCGCAAAGGGCAAGAGATCGCATAAATATTTTTGTCTGATAAGATAATCATTTTTTACCTTACCCTCGAGTTTTTTGTTCGTTACAACTGTCTTTTCTCCCGTGGGTCAAAATTAACCATCCATTCAATTCCGTATTTATCTCTAAACATACCAAAATATGAGCCCCAAGGACTGTCGTCAATAGGCATTTCCACATTCCCACCTGCTGAAAGTCCATTGAATATGTTGTCTGCTTCTTCTTTACTTTCCGTACTTATTGAAATTTTGCTTCTGTTTTCATTTTCGTTATGCCTCCCCATAAATTCGGGAGTGTCACTTCCCATTAACACGCTACTCTTGCCAATTGGCAAAGCAATATGCATAATTTTATTAGCTTCATTTTCAGAAATAGGGCTCCCTGGAATTGACATGTCTTTGAAACGACTTATTATTGCGAACTCTCCGCCAAATACTGATTTGTAAAATGAAAATGCCTCTTCCGCATTTCCGTTGAAATGAATGTAAGGATTTATTTGTGCCATTTTATTATTCTTTAGTTATTAAATTTACTAGTTCTGTTGTTCTGTTTGTCAAATATAATTCAAAGTGAAAGAGAAATTTAATGAATAACTTAATTGCATAAAAAAACGCCGTGCTTAATTTGATTTGCCTTTTAATTTCAATTAGTTATACCCAGTCCAGTGCTATGAAACGGCGGCAAAGAGAATGTCTGACACCCCGCGTTGCTGCAGATTGGTCAGGACGCCCAGCCAGAAGTTGGAACCCTCGCTTTCCGACACATACACGCCCAGGAGATCTTTACGGCCCTCGGGATTAATCCTCAAGATATTATACACTCAACGGCTTACCACCTTGCCCGTACATGCTGATGATTCTGTTCTCCAGGCTCCCGGCCAGAATGGTCTCCCGCTTTTTGACTATCTGTGGTTCAAAACTGGCCGTCCGGTCGCGGGGCGTCTCCACGTCGATAGTGCCGTCTGCTGTTTTACAGTCTCGGCAAAACAGCCGTTCATTAAATCATTTCGCTAGTCCATACTTTGTGTAAATACCGGAACCTGGCGTCTCTATGGGCAACAGGTTTAAAACTCTTGCACCCTTTATGCAGGACCAGAATGCATGATACCCCCGGGCGCGATTTTCGATCATCGTAAAAGAAATTTGCCAGTTATTCGGTACCGTAAATTGTCCAGCTGATTTAATTTCGGTGAACTTAGCATTTCCACCCATGCCATTTACAACAAGTAATTTCCAGTTGTAAGAATTACCTATACTAAAAACAAATTCTTCGTTCGATTGGTTAACATTCATACCGGCATATTGCCCGGTGTACACATTATACAACTGTTGTATGCCGGTAAAATCACTGGTCCACTTGCCTTTTAAGTCAGATGCGGCCACCGCAAATTTGTTATACGCAGTCATATTCGCCAGCGGGATCATTAAGTCGGAGTTGCTATCCCACTGTATTGTTTCCGGATCAAATTTATACTGCTGCATGAAGCTGTTTTTGTCAGGGGCTATAAACTCAAGCCAACCGGAGCTTCCCTGTCGGAAGAAAACAATAAAAACATTTCTCCCGGTAGCATTTTCAGTTGCATAACCCATACCCAGGTAAGGCCTGTTGTAGGTAGTGATATCAGCTGTCTTATAGTTTTTTACATTACTGCATCTCGGTGCAACGAGAATATTCCATGCCGCGTTCGTCAATGGCGCGGGATCAGCAGGAAATATGGTTCCCTCTTTTGGATAATGCAAAAGCACTCTTATGCTCCCTTTTGTTACCTCTACCCAATCTTCCTGCACCGTGCTTTTCCAACCGTCATCAAAATTGGTTGTATTGAATGCAAAACTGTTATCTGCAGGAATAGTGTTGGTTTCTGTGGAAGACATCTCTGTTGATGGCCTAACCATTTCGACTGATTCCAAAAATTTTGTTATTGCGGCACTATAATCTTCGCTGTTCATGATAGCCACAATGCTCATACAGCGGCCATACCCGCTGGCAGTAGTAAGCAGAACGGCAGCATCGCTTTTATTAAAAACAAATTTCCCAGCGCTCATTTTTATTTTCCATCCGTCCAGCTCTTTCACTTCTTCCGACTGTGGCGCTCCTGAAGGACGATAGTTTTTTACCACCAGTTCCTGCCATTCGCTTTCAAAATCTGCTTCAGCACTGCCTTTGCTCGTAGTGCTTTTTACGATGAAGATCTGGCACCAACTATTTTTTTTGTTATCCGTCATCGTATAAGCAGTCATATTTGTTTTCGCCTCCTTTTTCCAACCCGCAGGGGGAATGTAACTGACCAGGCCATACGTTTGCTTCTGAGCTATCGACGTTAGCGTTGACAAACAAAAACAGAAAAGAACTAATTTTTTCATTTCGCATCGGTTAAAATAGCGTCTTATTTCCCCAACATATTTCTCAATACTGCAAAGTCAACTACTTTCTGTATGTTGGAAATATTTTCTTCGAATACAGGATCGACATGAGCAATTTTGTACACTACGGAAAAAAATTGCGGGAACGACATCGGTAGTTTCTTACGGTAGTAATCCAGATTCGGCTTTACCGCAATAAAAGAACCGCTTGTTCCTTCTACGACAAATTTTTCAAACTGCTGTTCTTCATTCCACATGCAGATAGCCGGCTGTTTAAGTTCATCATCCGGGTGTTTTAAATAGTTATCGATATTGCTGATGAATCGATCCAAATACGTTTTGTCACCAGGGCTATCCTGGATATCTTTTTGCAGTCTCTTTCTTTGGATCATTAAATATTCCTTTTGGCTTACATAGTAAAATGGAAGCGTATCATTATAAGTGATCAGCCACCGGTATTCTTTTATTTTGTCTGCCCGGTCACCCATGATCTCTTCTCCCATAAAATAATAACCGTCTTTTTTTACAGGTCGCTTTGCTAATTTTAAATACCCCCTGGAATCATCAGTAGCAAGACTGCCGGCGTAAAGATTATTTAGAGAGAAAATTTCATTGGCAGCTATAGTTACTGTCGTAGGCGTGGAAATGTCTGTATAATACTTCGATTTATCGGCGCTGCTATTGTCGCAAAGGTATCGAAGAATATACATGGCATAGTGATAAGGATCGGCGATCCAGGCGCCTGCTGCACTTTTGTTTTTTCCAAACACATTGCTATAAGATACTTCGCAACCGATGGGACGATAATATGTGGCGATCATTTTATGTACTCCGCCCAATACCGTCTTTTCCTTTGCCAGGTCTGTAGGAGCTACGTTTTGAACAGAGCCTTTCCTGCCTTCCTTCCATGCTCCCGGCTTTTTCGCCAATAATTCTTTTGAGCAATCTTGTGCAAATAAGAAAATGGGAAATAGAAAAAGAACAATTGCCATTTTGTATTTCATATATGCAGATGTTTATTTACCACTCAGTGATCATAATACCCTCCAGTTTGCCTGTACCATTTAGTGCGCCATGCCCGCTGATGAGACTTGTGCGACTCTCTACGCCTATTTCAACGCTTGTATCGAGCTTTCCTATTCCTTTATTTACATATCCAATCCCTTTGTTGATCTGCTCATCTATCTTTTGATCCCCATCTGAATTCGGAGCTTCTATACCCGCTCCTATCTTACCAGTTGTTACAATATTTATATCGCTAATACCCGTGTTGCCCAATTCCACCTCCAATGATCCTCCTGCGGTAGCGCCAATTTTTACCGGGCCTGTATTTACTCCGACCCCGCCTTCTATACCTGCAGTTATCTTGCCATCCCAATCTTTTACATTATTGTTTTCATCCAGCTCGATATTATTATTGGCGCCGATATAGCCTCCTGCTGACAAAGGCCCCGCACTGACCCCGGCTGTTACTTTAGGTGATAATTTTAAAGTTCCACCAATATAATTCTGTCCCAATTCCCTTTCAACGAATGATATTGCTCCACAACCATAAGTAGTGGTTGTCTGGCCGCAATTTGTTTCCATTTTTACACAGCCTAAATCCAAGTTGCTTTTATACTGGCAGGCTATATCATCAAAGTTTGTCAGCTTAAAAGATTTTGCCTCTGCATTTGTATGGTCCTGGCACCACGAGCTTTTGTCCTTGAACTTCGGATGCTGACCCGATATCAATGAGAGCCAGGCGATCTTTGCCTGCACCTTTGCCAATTCAAAATTTTCGGGCCACATCGTGTATTGATTGTAATACGTTTCATTGGTGATCTTACGCCGCATGAAACCAAGATAGTCATTGAAGGCATCCCGCATTAGAGTGTTCGATGAAGAGAGAAAGCCATTCTTTGCTTTTGTATCATCGGCACAGGCAGCATCAAATGGATTTGACTTTCCTTCCCCGAATTTATCCTTATAATTTTCCTGTACCGTTTGCAGCTGATGGTCAAGTATGTCTTCCAACTTTTCAGCCTCTGCATGTGCATCGAATACAGACTGTGTTTTTTTCTGGTACGAAAATGCCATGTGGCCATCCTTGTCATCAATAAGCTTACTGAGCTTTACAATGGCCTTATATGCCAGAGATGGCATTGGAGAAACTATACTTCCTTTTTGTCCTGCTTGCAGTAATTTTTTAGTACGTACGCTATTTGATTCTTCCACCCTTGTCTGAAGGGATGCCTCCTGCGTTTTCAACACATCTATTTCTTCCCGGCATTTTTCCTTGAATGCATCCCATTCTGCTTCGAGTATTTTACTTTCTGCAACACTCAGGGGATATGCAGGCCATTTAAATTTCTCCAACCCAAGCGGATCCTGCGGCATGGGCCTGTCCCAGCTTACATTTTCGGATGTAAGCTGGTAACCGAGCTTATTCAAACGATTCTCTTTTTCCATACTGTAGGCTTTAACAATACTGCGCTTGACCGCATTAATCGCTCCCTGTTTATTACCTTTGCTCTCTTCGATGAACGATTTAGTAAGATTAGCTTGTGGATGGTAAGCATAAATACGAATGGCGCTATCTAAATACTTTTCAGCTTTGCCAATTTCCCCCAACCCAAACCATGCCTGCCCGAGATTATTAAGCAGGGTACTGTTCTTTGGATATTTAGCATTGAGATTATTAAGGATAGGAATGGCCAGGTGTTGCGCCCCCTGCATGGAAAGCATGGCGGAATAATTATTGAGATTATCGGTATTGGCGGCATCTGTTGCGCATAACTTTCCCAAAACATATAAAGCAACCTCAGGCTGGCCGGCCAACCAAAGTCCAATCGCCATATTACCTGCTTCATCGTTGTTTTTACTATTCGATCTTATGTATTCATACATTTCATTGCCTGCAGTAATAACTGCCGGCTTCAGGGCTGAACCTAATTTGTTTTGTATTGCAATTATATAAGCCCCCATTTTCGAATCGGCGACTGCTTTGGGTACGGATGCAATACGTGCAGCATCCCGCTTAGGCACAGGTCGGCCTTCATCTTTCCTGGCATCAGCCAATTGTTTATCTGATACGTTGGGGATATCTTTCATTGAAGGCAGCTTTACACCCATGCTGTCGAGCATCTTCTTATCTTCCGGACTCATTCCGTCCAGTTCCTTCTGCATTTCCTTCATCATGTCCTGCATTTCCTTTTGTGTTGGTGGCATATCCTTTTTTTGAGGTTTTTTACCCGGCTGCGCAAAGCCGCCGCTATAAATAAGAATGGCGATCCCGATAAAAGCAATTTTTTTCATAATGTTGTTGTAGGAGTAAAGTTGCTCTTCCTCGCCTTATTTTTATATCCCTGAAAAACGGGAGATTTCAAAAAACCTCAAAAATCATCGAAAAAGGGGATGGATAATGGCAAGGCTCAATCGTTTATTTGTAGAATGGCAGACAAAGAGGTATATTACTGCATGAAGAAAGAATTATGTTGTTGCCTGTTTTTCCTTCTATTACTATCTTCAGCACGGACTCAGCAACGCCTTGTTGATAGTCTTACAAAGGAGCTTCAACAGTCAATGCCCGATAGCAACAGGGCCACGAGCATGATGCGGCTGGCGGTGGATTATGAAGCCGTAGATACTGCAAAAGCCTATCAGGCATATCGCGAGGCCATAAAGTTCGCCAGTGAAAAGAAGCTGTATTACCAGCTGGGGCGCGTTTACCAAAATCAATCGTTTTTGTTCAATAGCGCTGCGAATTATGAGCAGGCGCTGGCAAGTTTGGACCATGCAATAGAGAACTACAAAAAATCAGGTCACCCGAAAGCGAAGTTATGGGAAGCTAACGCCTACAACGACAAAGCAAATTCTTTAAAAGCTAAAAATGAATTTCAGCAAGCGATAGAATATTATTTGAAAAGTATTTCGGTGATCGAAGAACATAAGCTTCCAGGAGGACTGGTAGGCAAATACACCAACCTTTCAACGGTTTTCGGGGATATCAATGAAGATGATAAGCAAACCGAGTATGCGCATAAAGCCGTAACGGCTGCAAAAAACGGAGGCTCGAGGCAGGATCGTTTTATGGCCTATTTCATTTTGGCAAATGCCTACAGCAAGCAGGACAGTAACAGGTCCGCCAAGATGGCCCTCGACAGTTCAAAGATCCATTTTGCCGAAGAAGATAATGTAGATAATATCGACATTCTTCTTTCTTATCACCTCGTATCTGCGCAGGTGTTTAAAAAACTGGCACAATTGGATTCTGCACTTTATTTTTTGCAGAAGGCCTATGATATTTCCAAAGCCTACAATTATAGTTATGGTAAGGCGGAATCGGAATTGCAGATGGGAGCCATTACCATTATGAAAAAAAATTACGTGGCGGCGGAGAAATATTTGTTATCCGGGATAAAAGAAGCCGAATCCGTGAATTATTACGGAATGCTGAACGATGGTTATAAATACCTCTCGGATGTATATGCAGTTACCGGGAGGTATAAAGAAGCCTATGAGTACTTTCAAAAGCATAAACAGGTTAATGATTCCGTCGTGAACATGGAATCAAAAAAATATGGAAAAGAACTGGAAAAAAAATATGAAACAGCAAAGAAAGATGCGCAGTTATTGGTGCAACATTCGGAAATCGAACGAAAAAGCAAGTTGAACTATATTCTTATTACGGGTGCCGTGATGCTCCTGGCTATTTCATTGCTGCTCCACAGAAATTACAGGCAAAAACAAAAACTGCAGCAGCAACGCATCAATGAGCTGGAAACAGAAAAACAGCTGACAGCTGTGGAAGCGGTATTGAAAGGTGAAGAGCAGGAAAGAACCCGTCTGTCGAAAGACCTTCATGATGGACTGGGAGGAATGTTGTCAGGTATAAAATACTCATTTCAAACTATGAAAGGTAACCTTGTCATGACGTCTGAAAATGCGCAGGTGTTTGAGCGCAGCATGGATATGCTGGACAGTTCAATCAAAGAAATGCGCCGGGTGGCACATAATATGATGCCGGAAGCCCTGGTCAAATTCGGACTGGATATAGCCCTGCAGGATTTCTGCCAGGGCATCAATCAGTCGGGAGCATTACAGGTAAACTATCAGTCAATCGGTATAGACAAAGTAGATATTGAGCAAACCACTGCCATCACCATTTACCGGATTGTGCAGGAGTTGATCAATAATACCATGAAACATGCTTCTGCAAAAACGGCGATCATCCAGTTGAGTGCCATTGATAATGGCATCGGCATCACGGTAGAAGATGATGGAAAAGGTTTCAATCCTGCAATCCTGGAAAGGTCCGGGGGAATGGGCTGGAGTAATATCCGGAGCCGTATCGAATATTTGAAGGGAAAGGTGGATGTACAATCGGAACGGGGAAAAGGAGCTTCTGTTCATATTGAACTAAATGTATAATGGCAATAAGTGTTTTTATAGTCGATGATCACTATATGGTGATAGAAGGTATACGCTCATTATTACAAAATGAAAAGGAGATCGAATGGGCCGGGCATGCCACGAATGCGATCTCCTGTATGGCTTATCTGCAGAAGCAATTACCGGATATCATCTTAATGGATATCAACCTTCCGGACAAAAGCGGAATTGATCTGTGCAAGGAGGTCCTGGACCTTTACCCGCAGGTATATGTGATCGGATTGAGCACATTTGACCAGCAGAGCTTTATTCAGAAGATGCTCGACAATGGCGCTTCCGGTTATGTGTTAAAGAATGCAACCAAGGATGAACTGATCGAAGCCATGCAACTGGTCATGAGCGGAAGGAAATACCTGAGCCATGAGGTTACCCTGGCACTGCGTAACCAGGGAAACAATCGGATCGTTTTAACAAGAAGAGAAAAAGAAGTGTTGGAACTGATTTCTGCGGGAATGACGAATAATGAGATCGCTGTGAAATTATTTATCAGTGTTACAACGGTAGACACACATCGAAAAAATCTGCTTGCAAAATTTGAAGCCAGAAACATTGCGGCCTTGATCAGGATAGCGGTGAGTAAGGGGATGATTTGACTGGGTAGGAGACTAGAATAAAATAAAAAGAAAAGGTCACTGATTTGCAGCGACCTACTCCTTTCTAAGTGATCCCGCTAGAATTACAGGATCCCCACAGGACCTTAAAAGGGCATCAAAATCGTTTTGATCCTCGCCATATAGATAAAAATTTACCTGCCTTCCCATCGAACTAATTCGGCTTTGATACAATGGCGATAAATTGCTCTGGGGTCACTATACTTATTCCCTCATATTGACTAAAAGAAAAATCCTTGGTATTCCCAGTAATAATAAAATCAGTCTGAGCAGTGACGGCTAATTCAAGGACCCTGTTATCCGGATCATCCTTGATGACGATCAGCTTAACAGATGGAATATATTTTATAGAAAGCTCGTATAATTTATTAAGAACAATTTCCGCTTTGGTGACTAACTCAGGGTACTTCCTAAACTTATCCCTTTTTAGAACCTCGATGTACTCTTTAAATAGCTCAGTAGAAGTACATACAATCACCTATTTCTCAAAAACAAGGTTATATAATATTTGGCGGGGAAAACTGGAACCTATTAAAGCGGCAACGATTACGTTGGTGTCAATGACTACTTTTTGCATTCCGGACGGCATTGATTTCAGCGTTGATATCGTCTAAACTAAGCTGAGACAGGCCAGTCCTCTCAGCAATATCATTACATTGAATAAGCGCTTCCTTTGCATAATCAATATTCAGCTTTTCCTTCAAGTCACGAAAGGAAATGGTATCACTGGTCAGGCCCAGTTTTGCATATTCAAATTCGTCAATCGGCACATTTAGTAGCTTCATAACTCTATACATTTGTCCGTCAGGTAACATTACATGACATATTGCAAAATACAATTTTTTTCTGATATCAGGAAGAGCAAAGGTCCCGAAGCCGGAGCCAGCTATGTTTCAGTATAACCGAAACGCTGTCCCCCTCATGCTACGCATTCGGGGCGCTATGCCGGCGCCTTCATAGCTTCCAAATTTTTGACAACCACTAATTACATTAGCCCTCTTTTATAAACGTCCTCAACCTTTTCTTTCAACGTTAGAATTAATTCTGGCTGCATGTAGTCGTAGTCGTCTTCAATATAGAGGCAAACGATTTTCTTCGTCTTGTAAATGTCAGGAAAATGGATCCTACTATAATTTCTATGATGCTTTTCCATAACCAGGAGCGAATCAGCCCACTGCAAAAGGTCTTGGGATATTTTAGTGGGCCCTGTCCTACGGACAGGGTCCACTAAACTTAAACAATGCCTGCAACGGTCAAAATTCAACTATCAAAAGGACAGGCTGATCGTGCTGGGAGACATTGTTGACAGACATGACGAGGCGTTTGAATGTGTTGAGGAATTACTGAAAATCCATAACTTGATAGCTATCCGGGGCAATCATGATGACTGGTTCGATGAATTTTGTCAAACGGGCCGTCATCCCGCAGATTGGGAGTACGGAGGCTTAGCTACTGTGCAATCATATCTAGGCCAGGGCGGGGGCAAACGGCCATTCGTTCCAGGTGGATACTCACTGACATATATTCTAAACCCGGAGGATATTCCTAAGAAGCATAGAGATTTTTTCTCCAAAATACAGCCTTATTTCATTGACGACGATGGGCGGTGTTTTGTCCATGCCGGCTTCAATCGATTTTTCCGCTTTATGGATCAGCATCCTTCTACCTATTATTGGGATCGTGAATTATGGGCAGCCGCCTGGGAATGGCAAAGAAGCAGTCGTTTATATCCGCATGAACCTCCCTTCAAGATCAAAACCCAATTTAAGGAGATTTACCTTGGGCATACTTCGACAACCAACTGGAATGTAACTGTACCCATGCAAGGGGTTAATGTCTTTAACCTGGATACCGGAGCTGGTGGCAGGGGCAAGCTGACCATTATGGAGGTTGAAACTAAGAAGTTTTGGCAATCAGACCTCGTCACAAAATTGTATGAAATGAATTTCCTGCGAACTAATTAATCTAATTTATGCTCCTCTCCACTTATGAGATTGACCTTCTTTGCGATTACTTTGCCCATAAGCCCATAATGAGGGCATATGTTTTCTGGTCTTATATTCGAGATACTACCCAAAAAGAGGGCACCGACTTCGACTTATTGCTAGAATTAGATTACTCCAAACACATCGGAATGAAGTTCTTTGGCTTTCAACAGGAGCTAGAAGATCTATCTTGAAAAAGATAAAATATTGATCTATGAAGCTGCCACTTGGGGTTGCAAAAAAACCGCAACTATTTGATTACAAACAAGTAAGAGAAGAGGCCTTTTGTAAAGTTGCAATCTTTTACTAAATTAGGCCTGGTAACCCATCATTTTGAAAATGGCATTAGATAAAAATCAATCATCTCCTGACCAAACGTCCGATTTTGAAAAGGCTGAATTGGATTTATTAAGGGAAAGCCTTCGCCGTTCCTACAAGGAGAGATTTCTAATGGCCACCCGCCTGTACAAGGTACGGCAGACGATGAAAAAAGCTGTCATAACACATAAACCTTTCGTCAGTAAGTAGTATTCATGGATATTTTCGACGAGGAGATATTAAAGTTCTGGGCTGCACTGCAGAAAACCAAAGTAAAATATATTATGGTTGGAGGATACGCCACCAACCTCCACGGTTATCAACGATTTACTGGTGACATCGATATTTGGATTGAGGACACGCTTGAAAACAGGCAGCGATTAAGGGCGGCCTTTATTGAATGTGGAATGGGAGATTATTACATGCTGGAAACGATTCAGTTTATTCCAGGCTGGACTGACTTTCATTTAATGAATGGGCTTCGATTGGATATCCTGGTTAATATGAAAGGACTTGAAGGTTATACTTTCGATGAATGCCTGAATATGGCAGCTATTGCTGATATTGATGGAGTGCAAATTCCTTTTTTACATATTAACCAACTCATAGCAAATAAAAAGGCCGTCAATCGGCCGAAAGATCAGCAGGATGTAATTGAGTTGGAACGAATACAAAAGATATTGGGAACATCATGATACTGCGTCCATTTGGCACCTATTCGTTATACTAACGAAAAAGCCTTCAAATCAATTGACCTGAAGGCTTTGCACTTGGCTGTGATCCCGCTGGGACTCGAACCCAGGACCCATACATTAAAAGTGTATTGCTCTACCAACTGAGCTACGGAATCATCCCGTGTTTTTTGGGAGTGCAAAAATACGCCAAAATCCATTTTCAACAAATTTTTCTCTCAGTATTTTCCCACGAAAAAAGAATGGTTATCAACATTGTGGATGAACGACGAAGCGACAGTTCACCCCACCATTTTTATGTTTATCCCCCATAAACTCATAAGTTTGCAGCCACAACCCATAAATATGTCGTTCTTCCAAGATAAAGTAGTCGTGATCACAGGCGGTAGCGATGGCATCGGCAAAGCGCTGATCGAATCCCTTATCCCCCTCGGCGCCAAGATCGCCACCTGCGGCCGCAACCACGACAAGATCTATAAACTCCAGGTCGAATACGCCAGCGTCCTCCTCCATGCCGTCGCCTGTGACGTCAGCGACGAAGAGGAATGCCGCCGATTTATCGAATCCACCATCGAGACCTTTGGAGGCATCGACATCCTCATCAACAACGCCGGCATCAGCATGCGCGCCCTCTTTCTCGACTCGGTCACGGATGTGACCCGTAAAGTCATGGAGATCAACTTCCTTGGAGCCATATATTGCACCAAATACGCCCTCCCCTCCATCCTGGAAAGAAAAGGGTCGGTCGTCGGCATATCCTCGGTCGCCGGCTACCGCGGCCTCCCCGGCAGAAGTGCCTACTCCGCCTCGAAATTCGCCCTCCAGGGTTGGCTAGAATCCCTTCGCACCGAACTGCTCCACTCCGGCGTCCATGTCATGTGGGCCTGCCCCGGATTCGTCGCCAGCAATATCCGCCACGCCGCCCTCGATAATAAAGGCCAGGCCCGCGGCGAAAGCGTCCTGGACGAAGGCAAGCTCATGACAGCCGAAGAATGCGCCCGTCACATCCTGCGCGCCATAGAAAAACGCAAACGGACCATCGTACTCAGCTTCACCGGCAAAGTCACGGTATTGCTCAATAAAATATTCCCATCGCTGGCTGATCGACTCACCTACAATCACTACTATAAAAATGGAGAACTCGTAAAATAAAAGCAGCCAATGGCCTTATTAACACTGACGTCAGACATCGGTCAGAAGGATTACCTGGTAGGAGCTGTAAAAGGCCAGTTAGCGCAAATCAACCCGGCATTCACTATCCTGGATATCTCTCACGATCTCTCCCCCTTCAATTACCCACAGGCAGCCTATGTCTGCAGGAATGCCATTAAGAACTTCCCTCCTTATACCTATCATCTCATCCTGGTCAATATGTTCGAAAAAAAGCCCGAACAGCTACTCCTGGCTTATCACAATGACCAATACCTGCTCTGTGCCGACAACGGTCTGCTCACTATGATCCTGGAAGGCCGCCCCGAAATGCTCATCGGTCTGCCCCTGGACAAGACCTCCATCAAAAATACCCTGTACTGCACGGGTGTGATGGGCCGCGCGGTACAGGAGCTCATCGACGGCAGCCGCCTGACAGACATTGGCGTCCCCGATCCCCTCTTCACCGAAAAAAATCATCTCCGCCCCATATTTGGCGATAATTGGATAGAAGGACAGATCATCTTCATCGACCACTTCGAGAATGTCATCGTCAATATCACCCGGGATGAGTTCGAAGAACGCCGCAAAGGCCGCAGCTTCCGCATCGTATTCAAAAGGGACGAGGTCATAGAAAAGATCAGCGAAACGTACGCCGACGTGGGAGAAGGAGAAAAACTGGCGCTTTTCAATTCTGCGGGTTATTTGGAAATAGCCATCCAAAAAGGCAATGCGGCCGGTCTCTTCGGCCTCCAGGGCTTCTCCGAACAATCCCAGAACCAATACCTCCAAAGCCGCCTATTCTATCAGACCATCCGGGTCTATTTCGAGTAGGTCGCTCCCATTCCGTTAATTACCCGTTAATTTTTCCCCCAGCTTTCCACAACTCCCCAAATTTGATGAATATTGAGGTATCCCCGGGCATTGGGCCTTCGTCGGAGCTGCTTCGTCACGCTCCTCCTTGGTCGGAACCTTTGCGGGGCTCGGTTCTGTCTGTCCTATCGGACGAGCCGCCCTCGCGGCTCTTGGGGGTCTCCAAAAATTTGCGTTTATGCTTCAAAATTGCGTCCTTTGCCACCCAAAGGTCAGCAGACGCCTTTGGAAATCAATTAAGCGTGTCTGCCCATTAAAATCTAAGTTTTTATGAGTTTTAACAGAGTGAACAATGTCGTGGGCTGGGTCGTGGGAGTTATCGCCTGTACTGTCTTCGTCATGACCATGGAACCTACCGGCAGCTTCTGGGATTGCGGTGAATTCGTCTCCAGCTGCTACAAGCTCCAGATCCCCCACCCCCCCGGCGCCCCCCTCTTCGTCCTTATGGGCCGCTTCTTCATCATCCTCTTCGGCGACAACCCGCATACCGCCGCCCGCGGCGTCAACTTTATGAGCGCCATCGCCAGCGGCCTGTCCATCCTCTTCCTGTTCTGGACCATCACGCACTTCGCCCGTAAACTCGTCCAAAAACAAAATACTTCTACTGAACCCGATAGACGCCAGCTGTTCACCATCATGAGCGCCGGGGTCGTAGGCGCCCTGGCCTATACCTTCTGCGACTCCTTCTGGTACAGCGCCGTGGAGGGCGAAGTGTATGCTTCTTCGGCCTTCTTCACCGCCCTGGTATTCT
>MKTZ01000012.1:926-305569 GCA_001898505.1 Sphingobacteriales bacterium 50-39 | reverse complement strand
GCGTGATAGCAGGCAGCTATGTCTTCAAGGTCACCATCACCAGCTCCACCGGCACTTCCACCTCGAGCCAGATGACGCTGACGGTCAATCCTGCACCTGTGACCCCCGTATTCACAGTCAGCGCAGGTCCCGACCTCTCCATCACCCTGCCGGTCAGCAGCGTACAGATCACCGGCGTCGCCACCGTAGAGTATGACACAGTAGCCTCCTGCAAATGGAAAGAGGTCAGTGGTCCGAATACAGCCACCATCGTCAACAGCGGCACGATCGCCCCCTCGGTCAGCAATCTGATAGCCGGCGTCTACGTCTTTGAAGTGGACATGACCAGCAAGTCGGGTAAAACAGTATCCGACCAGATGACATTGACGGTCAGCGCTGCTGCGGTAACCACGATATTCACAGCCAATGCCGGTCCCGATGTCTTCATCACCCTGCCCACCAACAGCTGGAAGATCATTGGCACCTGTATCGTAAAAGGAGTGACGGTAGCCACCTGCAGATGGAAACAGGTCAGCGGCCCCGGCACGGCAACCATCTCCGGCGGCGGCTCTATCAGCCCGTTAGTCAGCAATCTTATAGCAGGTACCTACATCTTTGAAGTGGATATCACCAGTACGACAGGCCTCACCGCTACCGACCAGATGATGATCAAGGTGGGTCCGGCCGGCACCTCCTACTCGGGCAGAACAACGACCCCCAACGGACCGGGCATCGTAGATAGCACCACCGCCGCCGATCTCAAGCTCTATCCCAACCCCGTGACAGTGGGACAACAGATAGTAGTGGAAGGCAAAGGCGTGAGGACCGGTACAGTGAAGATCACCATCTACGAGCTCAGCGGCAGACAGGCAAAACAACAGGTCGTGGAAAATACATCGGAGAACTATTTCCGGCAGCCCATATCCATCGACGGACTGGCAAGAGGTATGTATGTACTGACCTTGTCCAGCGGCAACGAGAAACCGAGACTATTCAAATTTGTCGTGCAATAAATCATATTCTTAAAAGCCAGGCCAAAGCCTCCCGAAAGGGGGGCTTTTTTTTCGCCGATGGCTTATTCCTTCGCCCGATTTCCCCCGCCCTCATCCTACTCTTTCACCCGATGTGAAATGATGATCAGGATGAGCACGCCCAGGACTACAAAAATACAAAGGGATAAAAAGTGGATACCTTGATAAAACCGCTCCTTCCTGTTGAGCCCGGCATCCCGCAGGACATCGACATCCTTATCATCCGGATGCGCCCTCTCGGCCAAACGTGCCCTGATATAAAAGACAAAACTGATAATGGTAACGAGCGCGCTGGCAACGGCAAGTATCACTAATATGGAAAGAAGCATGTAGTATTACCCTCCCGCCTTTTTGGAAGAGCTATAATCGTTCTTCAATAGCCAGAAAAGGGCTTTATCCCGCTGGTCGCCCTGGATAATGATCAGGCCATCCTTTACGGAACCGCCGGTGCCGCAATAACCCTTTAATTTCTTCCCAAGATCATCCAGATCCTCTGCCTTTCCTATAAACCCCTCTACAAGGGTTACGGCCTTGCCGGCACGTTGCTTGGTATCCAGCCTGATGCGCAGCTTTTGCGCGCGCGGGGCCAGGGTCTCTTCCTGAGAGAACTCCTCCTCTATCCTGAAATCCGGGTCGGTGGAATAGACGATGCCGCTGGAGTTGGGTTTCTTCTTGCTCATGGGTTATTTATTGGTTTGTCCGGGTCCTGGCCCATTGATGATGGCTTTCAGGCTAAGATCGAGGCTCCGGGCCTGATGGATAAGTGCGCCAATACTTACATAGTCGACGCCTGTACGGGCATAGTCCTCTACATTGCTCAGATTGATACCGCCGCTGGCTTCTGTCTCATACCGCTCGCCTATCAACGCCAGGGCCTTGGATAACTGGCGGGGTGTAAAATTATCCAGCATGATGCGGTCTACCAGACCGACATTCAGCACCCGCTCGACATCTTCGATACTGCGCGTCTCCACTTCTATCTTCAGATGGGGCTTATATGTATTTCTATATGCATTCGCCTTTTCGATGGCTTTCTCCAGGCTCCCGGCATAGTCGATATGATTATCCTTCAGCATCATCATATCATAGAGACCAAAACGATGGTTGATACCGCCACCGATCCGAACAGCCTCTTTCTCCAGCAGGCGGAAGTTTGGAGTAGTCTTGCGGGTATCCAAAATACGGGTCTTGTACTTCTGTAATTTGTCCACGTATTGACGGGTGAGGGTCGCGATACCGCTCATACGTTGCATGCAATTGAGGATAAGCCGTTCGCATTGCAGGATAGTATGGACAGAAGCTTCTGCCTCAAACGCGTCTTCGCCATCACGCATGACGTCCCCATCCTGCTTGAAAGGAGTAAAAATGGTGGAAGGCTCTTTCAGCCTGAATATTTTCTCAGCTATCTCCATGCCGGCGAGAATGCCATCCTGCTTGATCCTAAGGACAGCCTTGCCTCTTGCGTCGGGGGGAATACAGGATATAGTGGTATGATCGCCATCTCCAACATCTTCCCGCAAGGCAGATTCAACAAGGAACTGCAATTGTTCATCAAAAGTGGACATGCGGCAAAGATAAATTAGCCAATTGGACTTTTAGAAATTTAGTCCAATTTGGCTAAACGTCTAATGTCTGTCCTTTGGACGACGAACCGTTGGTTCGTTAGCCCTTGGTTCGTTATGTGATACCGACAAAAGGCGGGAAGGGAAGGGTACGACCTTTTATTGGCAGGCCTGGAATCGGAGCTCCTGCAGTAAAAGCTTATCGCCCTTCTGCTTGATAAAAAGGGTGGTCCTGTAATCGCCATTACGGGTCTGCAGGAGACCTATGCAAAATTCCGATCCACCGTTCTCACCTTTGTTCTTGATAAAGAAATTACGGACAACATTGGTGTTGAAGAAGTCCCGAATGATCATCTCAGCCTGACTTTTGCTGTAAGTATCACTTTTCTCCGGGAGGGAAATATCTACCCTGGAATCAAGGTAGCGGGATAGTGTATTGATGTTCCCGGATCGCATGGCGCCGGTAATATCGTCGATACTATAGTCAGGTCGGAATGATACCAGGACAAGCGTAAGTATCAATAGCGCTAATCCAAGGACGCTTTTCATATAATAGAATATTAGTCGACCTGCCTAATCCCAAATCTATGCCAAAAGTGCTTCCGGGGGGTAAAAATACCATGAACAGGGTAGATTGACGGGGGGTTATACGTACCTTTGCGGGGCCAATCCTCCGGGGAGGGGTCAAAATAAAAGTACCCCACCCCTCCGGATATCTAATAATTGGCCTTCGGCCCGAGCGCCGGGGGCGCATCTCTGCAGTTTTATGTCAAAAAAGAAAGTCATTCTGGTGATTATGGATGGCTGGGGACTGGGTCAAAAGAAGTCCTCGGACGCCATCCAGCACGCACGCACCCCCTTTGTAAGCTCACTTTATAGTCAATATCCCAATACAACGCTGGTAACCTGCGGAGAGGCAGTAGGCCTGCCGGATGGCCAAATGGGCAATTCGGAGGTCGGACACCTGAACCTGGGCGCCGGCAGGATCGTTTACCAGGAGCTGCAACGTATCAACGTAGGCATCCGGGATGGCTCTTTTGCCAAAAATCCGATATTATTGAACGCCATCCGTGGCGCCAAAGCCAAAAACAAGCCCCTGCATCTGCTGGGCCTGGTCAGCGATGGAGGCGTACACAGCCATATCAACCACCTGATGGCCATCGTCGATGTCTGTCAAAAGGAAGGACTTGATGACGTATATATCCATGCTTTTACAGACGGCCGGGATACGGACCCCAAAAGCGGTCTTGGATTTATAAAACAATTACAGGAACATTTGAACAGGACGGAGGGAAAGATCGCAACTGTCAGTGGCCGTTATTACGCAATGGACCGCGACAAACGATGGGAGCGGGTTCGCCTGGCATACGATGCGATGGTTAAAGGCACGGGAGAAAAAGCTACCGACGCCCTGGCCGCAGTGGAACAAGCCTATGCCGCAGGTGTCACCGATGAATTTATCAAACCCACGGTCATCGTGGGAGAAGACCAGCAGCCGCTGGCAACCATAAAGGACGGCGATTTCGCGCTGTGCTTCAATTTCCGGACGGACCGTTGCAGGGAGATAACCCAGGTGCTCACACAGACTGATATTCCCGAACAGGAAATGAAAAAGCTGTCCCTGGATTATACTACGATGACACAGTATGATCAAAGCTTCAAAGGAGTTCACGTAATATACGAGAACGATGATCTGATAAACACATTGGGTGAGATCGTCGCAGCTGCCGGCCTCAAACAGATACGTATAGCCGAAACAGAAAAATACCCCCACGTAAGCTTCTTCTTCAGCGGCGGCAGGGAAGTGCCTTTCGAAGGGGAAAAAAGACTGATGATCCCTTCCCCAAAGGTCGCTACCTATGATCTTCAGCCGGAAATGAGCGCTTTCGAGCTGACGGAGGCCATCCTGCCCGAAATACAGCAGGGATCGGCAGACTTCATCTGTCTCAACTACGCCAATACGGATATGGTGGGGCATACGGGAGTCTGGGCGGCGGCGGTCAAGGCGGCCGAAACAGTAGACCAATGCGTGGAAAAAGTGGTAAAAGCCGCGCTGGACAATGGCTATACGGTATTTCTCACGGCCGACCACGGAAATGCCGACTATATGATCAACGACGATGGAAGCCCCAATACGGCCCATACCCTAAACCTGGTGCCCTTTTTTATCATCGACAGGGAATGGAAAGGTAAGGTCAAGCCAGGCAAGCTGGGGGACCTCGCTCCTACAATATTGACCATCATGGGGTTACAAATACCCCCTGAAATGACAGGCGACGTTTTGGTCTAAAAATAAAGGAGGCGCCAGCCTCCTTTATTTTTTAGCGTGCAGCTATGCGTCATAAAAATTGTCTAAATTACAGGGCAACCAATTCCGGTAACCACATGACCGAAGAAGCCATTTTACAAGGCTGCTTAAAGAACTCGGCGGCTGCCCAGCGGGAACTGTACAATCGTTACAGCCCCAAAATGCTGGCAGTCTGTTATCGGTTTGCTCATAACAGAGAAGATGCGGAGGATATGTTGCAAGAAGGGTTTATAAAAGTTTTTTCACAAATGCACACCTTTCAGAACAAGGGCGCATTTGAAGGCTGGATACGGAGGATCATCGTCCACACCTGTATCAACAACCTGAAAAAGAACAAACGTTTCAATGAAAGCCTGGATATTGTCCACGCCAATGGGATCCAGATACGTGAAGAAAGCGTTCCTTCCATCGTACAGGCCAAACAGATCGTAGAATGTATACGCATCCTGCCCATTGGCTATCGCACCGTACTCAACTTGTACGCCATCGAAGGGTACTCGCATAAAGAGATCGCAGATATGCTGGATATTGAAGAGAGCACCAGTCGTAGTCAGTATACAAGGGCAAAACAGATGCTGGAAGATATTCTGATCAAGAAGAAGATACTACCAAAACCAAGAGAAAAACAGACATGGCTGTTTGCTATCCGTTAATGAAATCCAAACCAATGAAAATGTCACTAAAAATGTTTGATGATGAAGGAGAGCAACTTCTATAGTGATGAATTTGAACAACTGCTAAGGGATAAAACAGAGCAATACAAAATGTACCCCTCTGAGAAGGTATGGAAGGGTATTCATGGTTCTTTGCACACAAAGAGAAGATGGTTCATTTCAGGCATGTTCCTCTTGGTCACCGGCATTCTCTATTTTGCAGGCAAAGACCTGCTGTTCCCATCTAAAACAGAGCTTTCCAAACGTTCAGTAGCTTCAACACATACACCTGCGGATGCTACAGGGACAGACGATGAAATTATTTCTTCGCTGACAGCCGCATCCGGACTGCGTCATACGGCCGCTATAGCCGGCCGCCATAGCGGACAGACCTCCGACGACCAGTCCTATAAAGAGATCAATATCGGGCTCATCGATCCTGCCGTCAGCCGGCGGGATATTTCTGAAATGCTCAGCCAGGTGGTCGCCCTCCCGGCCGAGCCGCCGTCTATTCCTCTTATAGCCGACCTTCGGATGCCTTCTCCTGCCACCGGCTCCACAGAAGAGAACGTCCTTGCACAGGAGGCCGCCAGACCTGGTACGGGTAATATCCTCTCAACAGTTGCCATTGCCGATAGGTCCACCAGCTTTGTTTCGACTCCTCCAACCTCTTCCGCCGATGTCACCGTCCGAATAGCAAAGAATTCAGTCTCCCGGAATACATTGGCCTCGACCCGCAGCACAGCTGAGTCTGTCACCGGCAAGGCATCGGTCGATAGCACCCGCAGAGCCGCCAGTGGTTCCATTGCCTTTACCGACGAGATTGCCGACCAGCAGCGGATCAACTGGCTCTATGATTATGCAGTCTACAGCCTGCCCGCCGCAGCTAAAAAAGGAAGAAAATATTTTCAGCTGTACTTATCGCCAACTGCAACCTACCGGCACCTGTCCGGCGGTGTACTCACGAACAAGTCCGGCATCTCTATGAACCCCAAAGACTACCTGGAGCACGGCCCCGCCCTGGGATTCGAGGTAGGCGGCGCCTATATGTACCGGATCACTCGCAATCTGACGGTCAAGGCGGGCTTGCAATTCAATTATATGAGGTATTCCGTAAGGGCACGCGGCAATATGAATCAGCCTTCTCTCGATATCAAATCCCCCTACGGATTTAGCATTGACACGGTGAAAATGCTACCCTGGCAAAAAGAGGCCTATAGTAATGAGAAGCCTCCGATCAGCCTGACCAACGACATCTATCAAATGTCCGCTCCCATCGGCTTCGAATTGCGGGTGATGGGGAATGAACGGCTGCAGCTGAACGTGGGCGCCTCCATACAACCAAGCTATCTGCTGAATACCAATGTCTACTACTTGACATCCGACTATTCGAATTATGTCAAGGGACCGTCACAGTTCAGAAGATGGAACCTCACGGGCGGGGTGGAAGCCTTCCTTTCCTACAAATTGCACAACAACTTACGCCTGCAGGCAGGTCCTGAATTCCGCTACCAGCTGCTTTCTTCCTTCTATAACTCCTATCCCCTCCAGGAAAATCTGAAAGGATACGGCTTTAAGATCGGTATTGTCAAACCAATCCCCTAAGTGTTGTAATTTTGCCGTATGAAGCACAATACGGTACTCCTTTTTCTCATCCTCCTGGCAGTTGCCTGTAAGAACCATCAACAACCCACAGCCGGCAATATCCCTAAAACAGATTCGGTCACCACGCAATACTTTCCCATCGCAGATTTTCTGCAGTCCGAGATCAGGAACATCGATACTTCCGTTCTGGCTATTTTAAGCACCAGGACCGTACATCAACGAACAGACAGTACCTTCCTTACAGCCAATGAGTTCAACAGGGCTGCAGCCGTCTTTTTGACCCCGGAGCTGAACCCCGACAGCCTGGAAAGGAATTATACGGAAAGCTCCTTTTTGGATAAAACCACCGGCAATTTTACATTCAGCTATTCCCCCAGGAACAAAGCTCAAGCCCTGGCAAGAATTGACGTGGTGGCCAGACAGGCCAATGACGGCGCTAATAGAGTAAAAAGCATTTATATGGAAAGGGCCGGAGAAGAATCGGATACTCCCGCGATAAAAAAAATGTATTGGCAGGCAGGACATGGTTTCCAGGTGATCACCATCCTTCACCCCAAGGGCCGCCCAGTGGAGACCCGCCAACTAAAAGTCGTTTGGAACGATGACGGCACGGACTAAGACATGACACAAGAGCAATTTAGCAACATAGCACACACCATCCCGGCAGAGCCGGGCATTTATAAATATTTCGACGAGAGCAATGAGTTGATCTATGTCGGAAAGGCCAAGAGCTTGCGTAAAAGGGTAAGCTCCTATTTTACCAAGACTTTTACCACCTACAAGACCCATGAGCTGGTGCAGCGCATCCGGCGTATCGAATTTACCATCGTAGGTTCCGAACAGGATGCATTCCTGCTGGAGAACTCGCTGATCAAGCAATACCAGCCAAAGTTCAATATCAACCTGAAGGACGACAAGAGCTATCCTTATATCGTCATCAAGAATGAACCCTTCCCCCGCGTATTCCTTACCCGCCGCAAGATCAACGATGGCTCGGAATACCTGGGCCCCTTTACTTCCGTGGGGAAGGTGCGGGAGCTGCTGGACTTTGTTAAAAGTAATATTCAGCTACGCACCTGTCAGCTCAACCTTACGGATAATAATATACGTAAGGGTAAATTCAAGGTATGCCTGGAATACCATCTTGGCAACTGCAAAGGACCCTGTGAAGGATTACAAACAGAAGAAGACTACCGGGAGGGACTGGTACAGTTGAAAAACATCCTGAAAGGCAATCTTGGCCCCTTGATGCAGGAGTTTAAAAAGGAGATGCGGGAGCTGGCGGAGAAGATGGATTTTGAAAAGGCAGAGATCCTCCGCAAGAAGCTCGGGCATTTACAGACATATGAAAGCCGGAGCGTCATCGTCAGCCGGCATCTCAGCCATGCGGACGTATTTTCCATCCTCCGGGATGGACATCTGGCGTATATCAATTACCTGATGATGGAAAATGGAACCATCGTACAGACCCATACCACAGAAGTAGAGACGCACCTGGAGGAGTCGGACGAAGAGGTCCTGGCCTTTACCGTGGCGCAATTGAGAGAGACCTTTAATAGCCAGGCAAAGGAGATCATCCTTCCCTTTATAGTGGACTATCCGGAGGAAGGGACCCTCCTCACCGTGCCCAAGGGTGGGGACAAGAAAAAGCTGCTGGACCTGTCGGAGAAGAACGTCGGCTACTTCCGGGAGGAGCTGCGCAGGAAAAAAACACTGCAATTGGAGGGGAAGACCCTGGACGAGCGTAAGAAAGTACTTTACCAGCTGATGGAAGATCTGCAGCTCTCGGAGCTGCCGGTGCATATCGAATGTTTTGATAACTCCAACTTCCAGGGCAGCTATCCGGTATCGGCAATGGTTTGCTTTCGGGATGGTGTGGAGAGTAAAAAGGACTACCGGCATTTCAATGTAAAGACCGTGCAGGGGATCAATGACTTTGCGACCATGAAGGAAGTGGTGCACAGACGTTACCGACGGCTGGTGGACGAACAGCAATCCCTGCCTCAGCTGGTGATCATCGACGGAGGAAAGGGGCAGCTGAGCGCAGCCATGGAAAGCGTGACGGAACTCGGGCTGACAGGCATGATGACGATAGTGGGCCTGGCCAAGAATGAAGAGGAAATATTCTTTCCGGGCGATACCGAGTCGATCAAGCTGCCCTATAATAGCGATAGCCTTAAACTTATACGTCGCATCCGGGATGAAGTTCACCGGTTTGGCATTACATTCCACAGGCAAAAAAGAAGCAAGGGCACATTTACCAACGAATTGGAACAGATACAGGGGATTGGTAGAAGGACGGCGGATCTGCTCTTAAAAGAGTTCAGGTCGGTGAATAAAATAAAACAGCTGTCGGAAGAGGAGATGGCGGCGGTCATCGGAGAGGCGAAGGCCAAACTGGTGCGAGCGCATTTTAATCCTACAGAAAGCAAATAGCCGACCACAGGTCCGCTGCCCGAAGGGCCACTATTAGATTTTTTTTGCGGTTATACCGCAAAAAAAAAGGGGCCCGGATAGACATCCAGCCCCGTTTTTAAAATCCAATATCCTATGAAAAACCAGTGTAAAAATAGTAAAACAATTCTATTTAACAATACCCGCCTTTGGGTATTTTAAGAAAATAACAAATAAAGAAGGCGGCGCTGTAACGCGCCGCCTTTCAACACTTTATGAATTTTTTCTACAAACTAATATGACCAGAGGTCCTGTTCATAGTTGAATATTTTCTCTTTGATATTATCACCTTCCAGCAGTTGGAGAATGGGGTCCTTGATATAGCCGCTAATGAACTGATCACCAGGGTTATCTACCGTAGATTTGATGATACGGCTCGCAAACATGCGGCTTTCGAACAATTCTTCCCAGCTCATGCGGGCGCCATAGTTCTTGCCATTATATGCCTCATATTTAGCGAGCAGCGCCCTACATTCAGGATAATATACCCAGAAGATCGGGGTCACGGCACGGAAACTTCCATCGGGGTTCCTGATCGTCTTTTCCGGAGCGATGCCCAGGATACGAACGTGCAGACGGGAAGACTCCTTATCGAATACCCATTCTTCCTTGATCTGGTATCTTTCCACAGCATCCGGGTCGAAGTCGGGAGAGATGAGGGAGTCCCGTGTCAGTCCCTTCGATCCGTCCGGGTCTTTGTCAAGATCGGGGATCTGGATTATATAAGGGTTGCCTACCAGACCTTTGGCAATTTGCGAGAAAGTCATGGGGGTGGTGAACCGGTCGTCGACATTGGCGTCAAATGCGGTGATATTGCCGGACTTGATATTGTTCAGCAAAATATAGATCAGTCGTTGGTCGCCATTGTCTTCTTTTGCCTTGTACATGAAGGGCAGGTTCATTTTTTCATGCACGTCGATCTCTCTCCATACTCTTTGACGATAGACGGCGTCGTCCTCACGGATATTCTCATACGCCAGGGGAGTACGGTCCTTTACCAGATTGCGTTCGATGATGGCGTCATTGCGAAGGGACTTCCGGGGAGTATCCAGCTTGATATCCGCATCCGGGATGACGGCAACAGGCTTCGTCGTGTCCTTTACCGGAGCAACAGCAGCATTGTTACCACCCTGGTTCTTCGTCGTCTGCCCCTTCTTGGCTGGCGCACGTTTCTTTCCCTTTCTCGAGGTCTGCGCATCGGCAGTCCCTACAGCCAACACTATCACCAGCGCCAGCAAGCATAATCTGATAAAATGCTTTTTCATCTCTCTATGTTTTTTAGAAAGACCTGTCCGCATAAGCGGACAGGTCTGGTTTTTTATTTCAAGTTAAATACCATCGCTGGCAACGTCCTCACTCGTCCGTCCTTACCCTTTACCCGGATGTCGTCGAAGAAGACATTGGTTCCGGGAGACGCTTTCGAAACAATGTTTGCCGCAGAACCTGTCCACCGGGCGCCATCATTGCTCGCCTCGATGTACTGGGGAATATTTCCACCCACGGCTGCTACTTTGTAGCTCACTACTGTAAAGGGAGACTGGAACTCGGAGTTCTGCAGCCTGGCCTGCAATGCACCCATCGCCTTGAACTCGGCAGAGGGCATCACACCACCTGTCTTCTGACCTACGAAACCAGTGGGGTCTGGCAGGAATTTGACACGCATCGGGAATTCGGTGATCTTACCCGCGGCGTTTACGATGATCTTGCCTTCCCCAGGGGAGGTTGGAACGACATTGTAGTCGTCGCCACCGGTATGAGTGATCTCACCATTGGTGAAACGAACACTTACTTTCTCCGCACCTACACTACCACCGGAGATCTTCACGGGGTTGTCTTCCTTTACATACAGCACGTTCATCTTTTCCAGGAAGACAGAGGCGCCGGAGGGAGTACCCACAGTATATTTTACAGGTATTTCCTTGATACCGGGGCTGCCATCAGGCTTGGTAAACTCGATCTTTACGTTGACCACGCCGGAGGAGCTGACCTTTGTTTTGAAGTCGGCAGTACCATCCGCACCCACCGGCTGTGATTGACCGTTGATGGTGATCTTTGGCGAAGCAGCAGCGCTGAAGGCGCCGATACCAGCCTTAACCTCCAGTTCATCGCCAGGCATCAGATAAGTAGCATTCGTACCGATGAGAGGTTGGAATTGATCATATACGATCTTTACCTCGCCGATCTTCTTATACAGGTAGTCGATGACCTGGCTCTCAGAGTTCTTTATATCGCTCTGGAACTTGCTGAGGATGGTCAGACCTGCAACGGTCGGCGTCATATGGAAATAACGGATGGTCCAGTCCTTGGGATTATTGCCTGTCAGGGCATTCCCCGCTTCGGATTCAGGGATCTGGAGGTTCAGGGGCAATTCCTTTTCGAAGCGTGCCCTGTCCTTCTGGAGATCTGCCTTTATATTATCCGGCTGGTCAGGATAATTGGAGGGATCCAGCAACCCGAGCAACTTGGCCTTATAGTCAGTAAGGCTCTGATACAGTTTGGGTCCTTCACCCTTCGTATCCATGATACGGGTAGTGGCGTCCAGGTTACCTTCCGTGTACTCTTTCTTGCCATCCTTCATCTGGGGATTGGACTGATCGATCAGCTGGTTCTTCAGATCTTCGATGTATTTGGTAAGATCTCCGGAAAGCTTTTGAGCAGCGTAAGCCTTGGGAGCCCAGGGTTTGGCCTTTTCAGCCGTCTTTCCATCGGCAAGGGCGTCGCCGAAGGCCTTGTAGGTCTGGTTATTTTTAGCGGTTACAACATCGTTGGAACCTTCTATGCTTTTATTCACGGTCTTGAAGGCGTTCAACACCTCGACGGATACATTCAGTGCCAGCAGCGCTGTAAGCACCAAATACATCATGTTGATCATCTTCTGCCGCGGTTCTTTAGGTAAAGACATGGGTCAGTAAATTATTTTTTTTCCGAATAGTAGTTTTTCATAATGGTGCACCGGACAAAACGGGCTGGTAGATATCTCGATATTAGGATTGGCGGCCTTGCATTGCGCTCAGCATATTGCCATACACATGGTTCAGATTACCCAGGTTCTTAGCAAGCAGAGCAATTTGTTCCTGTGTTTTCTTAGCGTCGGATACGCTGCCTTGCATTGTCTCGGATGCTTTCACCAGATTGCCATAGAAACTGTTCATAGCCTTCAGGTGATTGTTCGTGTCCTGCAGTTCCAGCTCGTAGATAGCATTCAGGCTGCCCAGGTTCTTGGTCAGTACCTGTACCTGTGTGTGGAATTGCTTGGTGCCTTCAGCAGCGGCGTTGAAGCTGGAGATGGTATTGGTAGCATTCTGGTAAGCGCCCTTCATGCTATCCAGGGCCAAAGCGGCTTCTTTCGTCTTATTGGTATAATCACTAGTTGCAGCCAGAGCACCGGATACATCGCTGATCTTCTCAACGGTAGTACCGAATTTCTTGAAACCTTCGCTCAAACGATTGAGGTTGGTAGGGGTAATGTCCGCTTCCTGCAGCATTTTGTCCATCTTGTCCAGGGAAGGGTTACCGCTGGTGCCACCGGCCAGTTTCGGCAGGGCCTCAACCAGGGCATGCATTTCTCCTCCGGGAGGGGGTAAGAAGGCATACACAAGGAATATCAGGGCTTCCGTCAACAACCCGGCAGTCAGGAAGAAGTCGGCCAGCTTCGTGTGCAGGATCTTTTGAAGGGCCCCGAAGATAACGACGGCCGCACCTACGCACACTATAATGTTTATCAGTCTTTCGGTAGATTTAGATACACCAGCGCTCATAGTTTAAATTTTTAAGTGTTTTTTAGAAAAGGGATTTTAAAAGGGTTATGGAAAGAGAGAACCGACCGTTCGGACATCGAACATCCTCTACGTTCGGCTCTCATAATCAAAACGAAATTTCTTTAAAAAAATTGTCAAGTATCTATTACTACTACCTGCGGTTGTTGGTCATTGTAGGCGGCAGGTCGATCACACAACGGAATCCGATATATGATTTTGCCGTATCCTGGTACTCGTACGTACGGGTACTCGTCTCCAGGAAATAACCTACGTCCTTCCAGCTGCCGCCACGTATTACCTTACGCTTCATACGGGGGGGATCGGAATCTTTTGCGTTCCAACGGATATCCGGGTTCATGTCATGCTGGAAGTTGTAAGACCCTTCATAGTAGAAGGAGGAGGTCCATTCTGCTACGTTGCCCGCCATGCAATACAGACCGAAATCATTGGGCCAGTATGCATCGGCACGTACGGTATAGAATCCACCATCTTCAGGGTAGTTACCGCGGCCAGGCTTGAAGTTAGCCAGTAAGCAGCCTTTTTTATTTCTAAGATAATAGTTACCCCAGGGGAACATGGATTGAGAACGTCCGCCACGGGCCGCATACTCCCACTCAGCCTCGGTAGGCAGACGGAAATCCGACTCGGTAGCCAAATGTTTCTTATCCAGGAAAGAATTCAGATAATGGGTCCTCCATTCGCAGAACACATTGGCCTGTTTCCAATTCACCCCTACCACCGGATAGTTGCCGAATGCAGGATGCGAATAGTAACGCTTCGTCATGGGCTCATTATAAGAATAGCTGAAGTCGCGGATCCAGACCAGGGTATCGGGATATACCGGTACGTCGGTCTTATCGATAAACTGACCGCGAAGCTTGCCTTCATTTTGCTTCTGCGCAGCTCTCTTCAGATCGAAGACCTCGGAGTGATACTTCAATTTGGTGACATCGATCTCTTTCTTGCCAAAGAGACGATTATCAGGCTCAACGATGATAGCATTGATCTTCTCGATGGTGGCCTTGTCGCCCCATTTGATAGTAGAAGCCCGCTTCCAGTCCACCTGGAAATGACCGTCTACATCCTTGCCATACTGCATCAACGTGGCGGCAATAGAGTCCCTTACCCAGTTGGTGAACTGGCGGTACTCGTTATTAGTGATCTCCGTGGCGTCCATCCAGAAACCATTAATAGAAGTCTGTCTGTTCCTTGCTGTATAAGCGAAATTGACATCTTCGTCGCTGGGCCCCATATGGAAGGTGCCGGGTGGTATATATACCATACCGGGGGGCTTCTGAAGATTGTAACCACCGGCAGGAGCTACACCATGCAGCTGCCCGTCATCTGGTAATCCTTTGTGGGATTTGCCTATTTTTCCGCATGCGGCCATCAACATTAATGCTGACAAAGCTGCTAGAGTGGATAGGTTTTTCATTTTCATAATATTAAAGGGTATTGGGCAAAAAAATTCTTTTGACAACATCTCGCTACAAGTTTAAAATTAATTTTTCGAAAGTCAAAGCTTTCATCCGGATAAATGTCGTTTGCCCCTAACCATCTTTCTATCAATGATTTATGAGCATTTTTTACATTTCAAAGGCCGGATATTTTCCTCGGTTCCATCCGTGTCAAAACCTTCTCCCAAAGGTCGGACGGGACCTTAGATTCAAGACGCTAATAATATTAACGCAGGGTGAGGGGGACTTATTGTACGTTCACGAACCAAACTTTTGCACATTTTCGAGGAGACGGAGCAGTTTAGTCACTTCATTTACAGGAAGTTGGCATGCATAATTTTTACATAGGAAGATCAACGGAAAGTCTTCGACAGGCTTATCCGACAACAGCGGGAACTGGGTAGTTTTTTCGCTGGCAGATTGGAATGCCCGGTAGGGGATCAGCTCCTGTAAAAGCTCTTTCCGGGCATTTTCCGGCTGCCTGCCGGTAAGTACGATCTCAGGAATAATATACGTAAGGGCCTGGTACAGGGTTGCCCAAATCCCGAAACTGCCGGGATAAAGCACCACTGGCCTGCTAACAGCTGCCGCCATACCCGCAGCCCTTTCCTCCCACTCCGGCCTATTAAATAGTATGGCCATATATGCGAGGTTAAAAGCCATCAGGGAATTCCCGGAAGGAGTGGCCCCATCATAGATCTCTTTCTTACGGACGATTATATCTTGCTGATCCTTATGGGTAAAAAAGAAAAAGCCGGTGTCCTTTTCGGAAAAGCCTTCCAACGTGAATTCCATAACTTCCTTAGCCTTAAGCAGATACTCCGCGTCGCCCGTGACCTCCTGCAGCTGGATCAAAGCAGCGATCAGCCCGGCATAGTCGTCCAGAAAGGCCGGGAATTTAGCCTGTCCGGTCTCAGAACGGGCCACCGGCCCGTTGTCCGAAGGACCATCATCATTGGCCCTGAAATTAAACGAATGATAAAAGAAATATAGCCCCTCTCCCTTCAGCCGCCGGAAGACCACGTCCATATTCCTCACGGCCCAATCCCGGTATTCCTCTACCCCCAACGCCCCATAGGCCTTGCAGCAGGCAATGTTCATCAAGGCATTCCAGCCCAACAGGACCTTGTCATCCAGGGCGGGCCGTGGCCGAAGCCAGCGATGCTTTAAAAGAAGCTGACGGGCCTTCTCCAGCCGGGGTCTCTCCTCTTCGGAAGGATCACGTGGCCTTACCAGGATATTCTTTCCTTCCCAATTGCCTCCCGGAGTCACGCCATAAAATTCATTGAACAAAACAGCCTCTTCCCCCAGGACAGCCTCGATCTCCCCCTTATCCCAGACATAATAACGACCTTCCTCCCCCTCACTGTCCGCATCCAGGGCCGAATAAAAACCCCCTTCCCCATCCGATAGCTCCCTATTGATAAAGTCCATCGTCTGCACAATGGTATCCCGGAAAAGCTCCTTACGGGTCAGCTGATAGGCCTCTGAAAGTACAATCACCAAAAGAGCATTGTCATACAGCATCTTTTCAAAATGGGGAGCCAGCCATTTGTCATCCGTGCTGTACCGGGCAAAACCACCCCCCAGCTGATCATAAATCCCACCCCGTATCATCTTCTCCAGACTAAGCAAAGCCTGGTCCAAAGCGGCCTGCTCCTTTGAAAAATAGTAGTAATGCAGCAGGAACTGAATGGAGAAGGTCTGAGGGAATTTCGGCGCCCTGCCAAAACCACCCTCCCGCCTGTCGGCCATTCCCATCAGATTATCATATATCTGCTTCAGCGTCTCGCGCTGAAAAATGTTCACACCACCCTTGACCTGCCCATCTACGCCGAATGAACCCGCAGTCGCCACATGCTCCGTGAGATTTTGCGCCTGATGCTCTATATCCTCTCTTTTATCACGGAAAGAACCCACGATGGCCGTCAGCACATCCATCCAGGAGGGACGGTTGTATATTGCACGGGGCGGAAAATAAGTCCCCCCATAAAAAGGCTTGGCCTCCGGTGTGAGAAATACGTTCAACGGCCAGCCGCCACTGCCGGTGATGGCTTGCACGGCCTCCATATATATATGATCCAGGTCGGGCCTCTCCTCTCTGTCGATCTTGATATTTACGAAATGCTCATTCATAAATGCAGCCGTTTCCGAATGCTCGAAACTTTCCCGCTCCATCACGTGACACCAGTGACAGGCTGCATAGCCAATGCTGACCAGAATAGGCTTGTCCTCCTTCCTGGCCTTTTGTAATGCTTCCTCCCCCCATGGATACCAATCTACGGGGTTATGGGCATGCTGCAATAAATATGGGCTGGTCTCCCGGGCGAGTCGATTCATAAACATTTCTTCGGCCTGTGAACTACCGTCCGCCGAATGGCGTAACATTGCAATCTACAACCTTCAGGCCAGAATCGAGCGCCCGTCCAGTGGGTATCTATTTTTTCTTTGCCACTACAGCAAGGTACTTCTCCAAAGCAGACACCATCGAAGGCGCCTGAGGCTGGGGAGCTTTGATATCCAGCGTAAGACCTGCATCTTCCACCGCCTTGGAAGTGTTGTTGCCAAATGCACCGATCTTAGTACCGTTTTGCTTGAACTTGGGGTAATTATCAAAGAGGCTTTTTACGCCGCTGGGAGTAAAGAAACAAATGATGTCGTATTCACTTTGATCGAGGATCACATGTACGTCGTTGCTGATCGTACGGTACATGAATGGGGTAGCAAATCCACAATTATTATGCTTCAGCCAATTGATGATCTCGTTGTCCTGCTGATTTTCCGAGCAGGGATAAAGGAACTTCTCGTTCTCCTTATGTTTGTTGATGACGTCGAACATGCTTTTATTCAGCCCGTCCGCGCCATAAAAGACTTTACGTTTCCGGTAGAGGATAAATTTCTGAAGATAGAGCGCAACGGCTTCGGTAATGCAAAAATACTTGGTATCCTGCGACACGCTGACCTTCATCTCTTCGCAAATACGGAAAAAATGATCGATGGCATTGCGGCTGGTGAAGACCACGGCCGTATATTGTGTGATATCGATCTTTTGCTTCCGGAAATCCTTGGCAGGTATGGGTTCCAGACGAATGAATGGATGAAAAGCAAGCTCCACCTCGTACTTCTTGGCAAGCTCGAAATACGGCGACTTGTCTGTCTCAGGTCTGGGTTGCGTGATTAAAATCCTTTTTTTATCCCCGTTTTTAATCATTTGTGTTTCCCCTATGGATTTGTAAAGTTACTACACTTTTCCCAAATATGTCAATAACACCTTGTAAATCAGCAGCAGGGGTGCTATTTCGAAGGCGCAAATGTACGAAAAAAAGTAAAACGGAGGGAGTTTTATTTCATTTCTCACAGGCCGGTAGGCCGCTATCACCCTATATACGAGGAATGCGAAAATCATTACAAATGAGATGGTTATAACAATTTCCCGGACTTCAGGGCTCGAAAAAGTGATCACGATCAAGAAAGGAAGAAGGAAAATTCCTAACATTTTATTTACAAGAAACACGACAAAAATATAGGTGTCGGTGGCCCGGGAAATATTGAGGACCCAGCCGCAAAACTTCAGAATCACGAATTTTCCCAGGTAAAGAATGGCCAGTCCGGCGATGCAATCCACGTAAAGCAACCAGAAATTGATGTCCGCACCCCACTGAGAATAATGCAGGAGGAAGCAAGCGTATAGCCCCCCGGTGAGGATGAACAGAATATTCAGCAGCAGAGAAGGCAGCGGGGTCTGGAGCACCTGTTCCCGGATCTGTTGCTGCCGCAGCGACACCCGAAAGAACAGGGTCATCAGGTTCGAATAATATTTTTCGAAGAATATGCGGATAAGGGCAAAATAGAACAGTATCCCCACCAGCAGATAAAAAAGACTGTCCTTGGAATCAACCTTGTGCGGCTCGAAGGGCTGGGGTACCCACTTCCCGAAGAAATTGAAATAGGGATTGATGGACAACACCCTCATCCAGTAAACCATCGCCGGAGGCCCCTGCTCTTTTACAGGCGCCGGTGTCACCGGACTGGCCACTGTCACCGGCTGAGCCGCAGGTACCACACTGTCATGCCGCACAGAAGCCCTCGCCGAATCGTGCCTGGCCAAAGTATCCCGTCGCAAACTATCACGCCGCAAGCTATCCCGGCGATGACGACGAATGGCCCTTGCAATAGAATCGGCCCTGATCGCTGAATCCGAACGCACCTTCATAGGATGCACGACCGTCGTATCCTGAACAGACCGGACAGACGTGGTCGAATCCACCTGAGCAAACAGGTTGCCGAAGAACAAGAGGCATGGAAGAAGAAGAAAGGAGAATTTATGCATGGTTACGATTGCAAAAGTATTGAAGTATTGATTTTAAAAAAAGCTTACATAGCCCAAATGGATCTTTGCGTCATGAAAATTAAAGTTCGTATCATCCCTTTTACCCATGGCATAGGATATATTGAAAATGCCCGCTTTCGTTTCAAAAGCCAGCCCCAGACCAAAACCAAGGAATCTATTATTGAGATTGAACCCTGGCACATTATTCCTGGCCCAGCCCCCATCCAGGAAAGTAAATAAAAAGGAATTCAGGCCGATGAGATAACGGTATTCCAGCGTGCCCACGGCATACTGTGAGGCCAGTATGCTTTCTTCATCGAACCCCCTCAACAGCTTGTACCCTCCAATACGAAAAAGCTCGTTCCGATAGGTAGACGGACTGTTATAAACACCCCCACTGAATCCCAGTTTCAGGGTACTGGCATGAGAAAGAAAAAAATAATGCGCTCCGGCCGCCTTTAGGAGGAACTGATAAGAGCTGAGCTTTACGGTATCATACAGGGACGCAAACGAAAAGCCGCTGTCGGACGGATCTTTCAACTTCACGATCTGTGGATTTTCCTTTATTTTCTTTGTACCCACAGAGCCGGTGAACTGCAGCTCATTTCCTCTCCTGGGATTGAACCGGTAATCGGTGTTGTTGAATTCATAAGCCAGCCCCACACTGACACTCCGTATATCGGCCTCGGTAGGCAGAGCATGGGAAGCAATGATCTGCAATGTGTCCAGGTTCAGCAGACTGGAGATCATATCCTTTATAAACACAGAGCCGGTCTGATGGGCGGATAAGGCATATTGCACTCCCAATAGCAGGTTGACATTGATATAAGAGGAATCTTGTTTGTACAGGTCAAAAGAGGTGCTGACGCCAAAAGGCGAATTGAACAGATAGGGCTGCTGAAATGCCAGGTTTAGCCGGGGACTGCCGGCCTGAAGCTGTTGCCAGTTCACCCCGATGATCTCCCCATTGCCCAGCGCATTCTTCAGGTTGATAGTGGCCTCCCCCGTGATCAGCACCTTGTTCCCCAATATGGGATTACTGCTTGGAAGAAACCCTACCAGGGCATTGATCTGGCTGCTCTTCTTGGGCTTGAGATAAATATTGATCACGGAGCCGGTGCCCAGCATGGTAAGGGTCCATGGCTGCAGCTCCTGCACATAAGGCAGCTCCAATATCTTTCTGCTGATGGCCTCCAGCTTTTCCCGCCTGTATATGCAGCCATTGGGGATATTGAGATACCGCTGCATGAATTCATTGGAGATCTTCCCGGTGCCGTACAGCCGGATGCTGTCAATATGGTATAAAGGGCCCTTCTCCACCTTCAGCTTCGCTGATACCTCACCGTTGTCCCCAAAGCGGATGCTGTCTAAACTCACCTTCCCAAAAGGATAGCCGTTGTCCTCCAGGTAGTTCAATAGCTGCTGCTGCCTGCCTTGGAACAGCTTAAAGTCCAGCAGCCGGTGGGAGAAGGTTCTCTCATTCCAGGCCACCGCGGAAAGAAGGGCAGGATCCACACCCGAGACATCGATCCTTGCCCAGTGATAAGCATTGCCAAGGTACAGCCGGATGGTCGTGCTCACCGAATCGCTGCCGACACTGTCCAGGCTGGCGGTCAGATATCCTTTCCCCTGCAGAAGGGACGGGAGGGCATATATATACTCCATGCAGGCATCTTTGCCCCTGAAAGAACTGGATAGCCCAAGCTGTTTCTGTATAAAAAGCGAATCTTTATCCACAGGAAGGATATGCAGGGGATATTGGGCCCACCCGCTGGTCGCGATGAGCAGGAGCAGCCCGGCCACAATGAGTGTATATCGCCTTACATTTGTACTTCGCATCTATCCGCTAAATATAAGCAAACCCAATGGCAGGTATTTATCTTCATATCCCTTTTTGCAGGCAGGCCTGTCATTACTGTAATTTTCACTTTTCCACTTCTCTCCAATATAAAAACGATATAGTCGAAGCTTTATTGAAAGAAATGGAGTCTCGAAAGGATTATATCCACAACGAACAGATCCAGACCATCTACTTCGGGGGAGGCACCCCCTCCCTCCTCACAGCAGACGAGCTGGAACGCCTCCTTAACAAGCTCCACGCCCTCTTTTCCATTTCTCCCGATGCGGAGTTGACACTGGAAGCCAATCCGGATGATATGACTACCCCCGGGCTGCTCTCGGCCTGGCGTCAGGCGGGGATCAACCGGCTTAGCATCGGCATCCAGTCCTTTTTTGAAGAGGACCTGCGATGGATGAACAGGGTGCACAATGCCCGGCAGGCGCTGGAAAGCATTCGCAAAGCCCAGGACGCCGGTCTGGACAATATAAGCATCGACCTCATCTATGGCACACCTGGCCTGTCGGACCTGCGCTGGAAAAAGAACGTAGAACAAGCCATTCAGCTGGGCATTCCCCACCTCTCCTGTTATGCATTGACGGTGGAACCCCGGACAGCGCTGGATACGATGATCCGGCAACATAAAAAAGAGGATGTCGATCCGGAGGCCCAGGCGCAACAATTCCTCCTCCTCATGGACTGGACAGCCGCAGCCGGCTACGAGCACTACGAGATCTCCAATTTCTCGCTGCCAGGTCGACGCAGCCGGCACAACACCTCCTACTGGCAGGGAAAACCTTATTTAGGGCTGGGACCTTCGGCCCACTCTTACGATGGAGGAGCATCCCGCCAATGGAACATCGCCAATAACGCTCTTTATATAAAGAACCCCCTCTCGGGGGTAGAACAGGAGATACTCAGCCCTGTTCAACAGCTCAATGAATTTATTATGATCTCACTCAGGACAATAGAAGGACTTGACCTGGACCAACTCGCAGCACGTTGGGGCCACGACAAGGAACAAATCCTGGTTGCACATGCTGAACGCTATATTCGGGAAGGGAAAATGATGCTTAAGGACCAACATCTCATCCTGACAAGGGAAGGTAAACTACTCGCTGATGGAATTGCTGCCGCACTCTTCTTTGAAGAAAAATAAGCCTCTATTTATGATGGAACCTATCCCTCAAATAGTTTATGCCTTGCGCTGCGGCGAGGATAAGCACCATTACCAGAATGGCCGTGGTTCCGAATCCAAAAAATGAAAGAGGCATATGGCTTTTTTTTATTTGGCCCCAGGTCACCCCGGGGTTCTATATCTTAGACAAGATACGGCTCAATTTGTTTAAATCCATCCACGGCTTTAACATTTTCCCATAGAATATGATAGATGGTAGCCGCAATGGGCATTTCTGCCCTTATCTCCTTATTTATCAAATAAATACACTTGCTCGCATTGTACCCTTCGGCCACCATGTTCAGCTCCAGCTGGGCTGCCCTGACAGAGTACCCTTTCCCTATCATATTTCCAAAGGTCCTGTTCCGGCTGAACAATGAATAACAGGTGACCAACAGATCACCCAGATAAACAGAAGCAGCATAGTTGGCGCTTCTCTTATGCGTGGCGGGATCCTCTTCCGCATGGATCCCCACCTCGATGTGCCGGATACCCACTTTCAAAAGAAAGCTGGCCATCTCATCCGCACAATTCGCTATCAGCACACTGAGAAAATTATCCCCATATTCCAGTCCATGAGCGATACCCGCACCCAACGCATAGATATTCTTCAGTATCGCCGCATATTGCACTCCGAAAATATCATTGTTGATGACGGTATTAAGGTATTCGGTCGCAAAATAGGACGCTATTTCACCGGTGAGGGTTACATCCCCGCCGGAAAATGTCAGATAAGAAAGCTTTTCCGCAGCCACCTCCTCCGCATGGCAGGGGCCCATCACAGTATAATAGTCGGACAAACTGATATCGAACTCTCTGGCAAGCCAGTCGTTGAGCAGGAGATTTTGCTCGGGCAGTATCCCCTTTACAGCAGAAATGACCTTTTTCCCCCGGAAGATACCCTTATCCAGCCCCTGTAAAGTACCCGCCACATAGGCGGAAGGCACAGCGATCACCAACGTGTCGCTGGCAGCGATCACTTCCTGCACATTGTCGCTCATGGTCAGCAGCCCTGTATCGAACTGGACAGATGGAAGGTATTGCGGATTGTGATGCCGGGATTGTATATGACGTATAATGGATGGATGTCTTATCCACCAGTTAATAGGGGTCCTGTTGTCGGTCAGGATCTTGGCTAATGCTGTAGCCCAACTGCCACTGCCTATCACTCCAAATCGCATGCTTGGCTTCTTTTTAATTCTTATTGCCTTCGAAGAGCTTGTCTTTTGGAACCACTTTTACCTTCGTGCCACTCTTCAGGGTTTTGCTAACGGTGCTGTACGGACCGGTGATAACCATATCCCCTTCCTTCAGACCATCTGCTATCTCAATGTAGTTAATATCCTGTATATCGGTCTTCACTTTTACTTTTCTCACCGTATCTCCCGGCTGCAAAACAAAGGCCACGATATCCATATCCCCCTGTGCAGTTGCAGATGTCTTGCTGTTATCGGGGGCATCGTCTGAACTATTATCATCCTTTTTATTGCTTTGGGTATTCTTGTCGGAGTTCTTTTCCCGGGTGGATACGGCGTTGATAGGCACGGAAAGCACACTGGTATGGGTACGGGTCTGTATATCCGCACTGGCGCTCATGCCGGGGCGGAAGGGAAAAGATTTCGGCCGGGAGGGATCGATAAGGTCTTGGTATGAGTCCGGCGACAGCCGGATATGCACCTTGTAGTTGGTGACATCATTGGTGGAAATGGTGGTCGTAGAACCGCCGGCTGTGCTAACACTGCTGGCTATTTGCGTAACAAAACCCCTGAATTTCCGGTTATTATAGGCATCCACCTCGATGAAGGCGGAATCTCCCAGATGCACTTTAGGTATGTCGTTCTCCCCTACGTCCACGATAGCTTCGATCTTGCTCATATCCGCCACACGCATCATTTCCGTACCGGCCATCATAGAGTTACCCACCACTCTTTCTCCTTTCTTGATGCTCAGCAGAGAGACCACCCCGTCGATGGGCGATACGACGGTGGTACGGCTGAGGTTCTTGGCGGCAATATCCAGGTTCGCACGAGCGCTGGCAACACCTGCCGCATTCCCATTTTTCGTCTGCAAGGCGGCCATATAATTTGCCTCGGCAGTCTTATACGCGCTCTCCGAAGATTCAAATTCAGCTTGGCTGATCACCTTCTGATCCAGCAGTTGCTTTTGTCTGTCAAAGGTTCTTTTCGCAGCGTCCATAGCGGCTTTTAGACCAGGCAGCTGAGCAGACATATTGGAAACGAGCGCCTGCTGCTGGCTCATCTGCGCGGCAGCCTGATCGCGCTGGGTATTATAGATATCGGCATATATTTTGGCAAGCTCCTGTCCTTTATGCACACTGTCCCCCTCCTGGGTCACCTTGAGATCGACCACTTCCCCCGATATGTCAGGGCTGATCTTTACTTCCTTCTCGGGATAGATCTTGCCGTTGGCGGTAACGATCTCCGTTATATTGCGGCGGGTCGCTTTTTCAGCGGAGACCTTGATCCCTTCGTCCTCGCCCAGCACACCTGCTTTCTTCAATAGCACCAGCACTATGATGAGGACTGCTATTCCAACTACTATCCAGATTGCTTTCTTTTTCATAAAAAGTTAAAGTTTTATCCCCATCCCCTTGTAAAACTCCAGCACTTTCATCTTGAACACATAGTCATACCGGGATGATAGCACATTTATTTCAGCATTGAATTTATTATTTTCATTCGTCAGCAGGTCTATCGTATTGAGCATGCCAACGGCAAATCTCTTCTGCGCATAGTCTGCGCTCTTCGATGTAGCAGCCAGGCTGATCTTATTGGCCTCATATTTCTGAAGGGCTATGCTCGCGGCCGTATAAGCCTGGTAAATATTGTTCTTTAATGTGAGGTTGTCCTGATCCCTTTGCAGCTCCGCATTCCGCAGATTGAGCTTCGACCGCGCATAATTGGTGCGAAGGGTTCCATTGTTGAAAATAGGAACATTGAGACTTAACCCGATATATTGATTAAAGCCATTGTTCAGCTGCTCGAAATAGGGTGTCTTTTTTGTAATGACATCATAGGTGAGCATATCCTGCACTATCTGGGTCGTAGAGCCCGAAACCCGGACGCCGGGCAGGGTATCCGTTGCAAAATGAGGATTGGATTGTACAGCCTTCTGGGCATTGCTGCTGTAATTGGTACCCAGGCTGCCCTGAAGCGTCAGGGTAGGATACATGGCCCCTTTATTCGCCTTTACATACTTGTGATTGGCTTCGATCGCTAATGCATCTGCCTTTTGCTGGGGCTGATTGACCAGCGCCAGGGCATAGACGGTCTCGGGCTCCAGGCTTGCCAATTGTTCCACAGGTATCTGATCCACAGGCGGTGTGTCGACCTCGAAAGGCGCACCAGCATCAAGCCCCATATAGGCTTTAAGCCCCAATACATTCAGCTGGATCTGACCCACGAGAGAAATATAGTTCGAGCTGTCCTGTGCTACCTGGGCTTCCAGCTCGGCGGCATTGAGCTCGGGCAGCGTTCCGGCCCGGACCTGCTTACGGGTGATCTCCAGCTGGGATTGAGAAAGCTCTAGCTTTTTCTGGGCAGCCGCCGCCTGCTCCCGGGCAAGCAACACCTGCAGATACGCATTGGCTACATTCAGACTGATATCATTCTTTGTCTTTTCCGTGCTGGCCAGAGACGCCTGCCAGGCAAAGCGATTAGCCTCTATGGAATTGCGCAGGCTAAAAAAATTGAAGACATTTACGCTGGATTGCAGGGAGTAGCTGTTGTAAAAATAGGTGACATTGGTTAAGGTAAAGGCATTCACATTTTGCCGACCGGCGATGACTGCTCCTGATACCCCAAATCCAAGGGTCGGTATCTGTGACAGACGGCTTTGATCCAATACCAGCTTATTGAGCCTGGCCTGCACATCGGCCTGCCTGATAGAGATATTGTTCGCCACGGCATAATCCACGCATCGTCTCAACCCCCATTTGTCCTGGGCATGGCTCATGTGACTTGACAGGATCAGGGTTCCGGTTAACAAACACACCAACAGCAATTTTTTCATGGTATGCAACAAAATTTAAATGCGCCCGATCTGGCCGGGCCGAATATCACGTTCCTTATCCGTCAAAAATACAGAATCCCCCCTTATGGCCAAGCTTTTAAAAAGGCCTGTTCCAGGTCGGCGATCAGGTAGCTGGCATCTTCCAGCCCCGTATACAGCCGCAGCATACGGTGTTCCTTATTGGAAGGATCGAAATCCCCGGGCTCGATGCTGGCACAACGGGGAAGGATAAGGGATTCATGACCACCCCAGCTCACGGCCATCATAATATGCCGGAGGGACTCACACAGACGGACGATCTGCCCCATTTCGGTGGCCCGGACATAAAAACTTGACAATCCACAAGCCCCATCCATCTGCTGCCGGGCCAGCTCATACTGGGGAAAGGTCTCATCAAAAGGAAATAGTACGGACTCCACACGGGGATGTTGTTTGAGATAGTCCACTACCTGCCGGGTAGTATGGGTGAGCCGTTCCAGCCGGGCAGGCATCGTCCTCAACCCCCTCAGCAACAGCCATGCATTGAAAGGCTGTACCCCGCTTCCGATGTTCAGGTATTCGCTGTCGAAGATCTTCTTCATAATGGCCCCGGAGCCGGTCAGCACTCCCCCAAGCGTATCGCTATGCCCTCCGATGTATTTGGTAGCCGTCTGCATGACAATGTCGATACCCATTCCGATGGGACGTTGGAACAGGGGTGTACAATAGCTGTTGTCGATGATGGTGGTGATATTCTCGGCACGGGCCAGCTCAGCCACGGCCCGCAGGTCCTGGAGCTTGAACTCCCATGAATTGGGTGATTCCAGATAGATCACACGTGTATTGGGCAGGATGGCTCGCTCGAAATGCTCGATCCTCGTCCCATCGATATACGTAGTGCTCACGCCAAACCGGGGAAGGATGACGTCGAACATCCTGGCAGCCCATGTATAGGGTCGCTCCACCGACACGATATGATCACCGGCCCGCACATTGGCCAGCACAGCGGCAAAAATGGCGGCGGCGCCGCTGTTGAAGACAAGACAATCTTCCGCCCCATCCAGCGCAGCCAGCTTTTTACGGAGTATCTCCACCGTAGGATTGAGCCCCCGGCTATAAAGATAGCCGCTGTATTCATCGTCAAAAAGAGCTTTCAGCTCCGCCACCGATCCTACCCTGAAATTGCTGGTCTGGACGATGGGTGGCGCTATGGCATTGAAATATTGCGCCCTGTCTTCTCCTAATTCGTTGATTATATATGAAATGTCCATGGTCATTTTTTTGCTCCCGTCATTCCCCTCCCGCTAGCGCGACGGATGATAAAATATAAGGCAAAGCACAACGCAAAGATCAATGCCCCATAGCACGCCGTCAACGGGTCATCCACCACAATGCTCGTGGCGACACTGATATACGCGAAAATAAAGATCAGGGGCATTAATGGAAATAGCCGCATACGATAGATGTCGCCCCTCTCTTCCCCTACCTTTCTTCTGCGCAGGATAAAAAGACAGGCCGCGGAGGTGGACATGCCGATGGAGTCCAGGAAAATGGTATAGTTGATAATCTTTTCCACGGCGCTGGTGAACACAAGTGTAAGGACGATGGCAAGACTAAAGGCCGTCAGCGACCACACGATGGCATCGTGCTTTTTTGTCTTCTTCTTAAAAGCGGCCGGAAGGATGCCTTCCTCGCTCATGGCGTACATTACGCGAGGGTTGCTCATCAACAGAACATTGACATAGGCCAGCACCGAAAGGAACATCAACACCCGGAGAACACTTTCTCCCACCGGCCCAAAAAGATGTTTGATAAGCAGGGCGGCAATGGAGTCGGCATGTTTCAGGGTCTCGAAGCCGATGACCTTCACGTAGACAAAGTTGATCGAAAGATAAAGCAGCAATATGATACAAATGCCGTAGGTGATACCCTTGGGCATGATACGGGCGGGGTCCTTTACATCTCCTCCGAAGTTGATGGTCTGCTGATAACCTCCATAGGTGAAGGAAACAGCGATAAGTCCTATGGCCAGCGCCTTCAGCACACCCCCAAATGAAGATGGAGCGGGCGCCGCAACAGGCCCCTCCGTTACACCAATAGGGTAATGCCCGAATACAGATAACAGCAGCAGGGCTATAAGTGAAATTTTTATGAGTATAAGCGCGTTCTGCACCCGGCTGCTCATTTTGATGCCCAGGAGATTGACGATATAGAACACCGCTACGGCGCCCATGGTGACACCCTGCTTGAATAGCGCCGGTGGCGGGCCATCGAAAAAGAAGCGACCGATATATTCCGCTCCTATGACGGCAACCAGCGCCGTAGAGCCCGCATTGGACACCAGGATGATGCAATTGATGGCAAATGCCAGCGAGGGGTGATAGGCGTAGGAGAATATCCTGTAATAGCCCCCCGTGACAGGGTAGCGGGAGCCAATCTCCGCATAGGTCAGCGCCCCGCACAACGCCACGAGCCCGCCTATGAACCAGGCAAGAAAGAAAAGGGTAGGTGTTCCAGCCTTGTAAGCAGCTACGACAGGCGTACGGAAGATGCCCATTCCAATGGTCAGGCTAACCACGATCATGGTGAGATCGAAAAGGCTCAGCTTTTTTTGACCCATAAACAAGTAAAATGTACTATTTAAAGATAAGGCTCTAACTTCGTAATAGATGAAAAAAACTATTCTGCTCGTCCTCCTTACAACATCTCTTTGTCGGCTGTGGGCTCAGCAGCCCCCTCCCCCTTCGTTTCTATCGGATTCGTCGGATACAAAGCCCTTACAGGAGGCCGTGGTAAAAGCATATGAGCAGAACCGGAAGCTCACTGAAGTGGGCGCCCCTGTCAGCATTGTCAGCAAGGCATCCCTTCTCCGGTTTGGCAACAGCAGCATCCTGCCGGCGATGAACGCCAATCCCGGCGTACGTATGGAAGAACGCTCGCCAGGCAGCTACCGGCTCAATATAAGAGGTAGCTCATTACGCAGCCCCTTTGGCGTAAGAGATACCAAGATCTACTGGAACGGGATCCCCCTGACCGACCCAGGTGGTAATACCTACCTCAATGAGCTGGGTTTTTATAACTTTCAATCCCTGGAGATCATCAAGGGCGCAGCAGGCAGTCTTTATGGCGCAGGCATTGGCGGGGCTGTCCTTATAAACAGCATGCCTTCCGTCTGGGAAAGGGGCGTCAGCGCAGACTATGGCATCGGCGCCTGGAATACGCAGAACATAAATATAAATATCCGCACCGGTGACGAAAATCATCGGAATATCTTTAGCTATACGCATCAGAACAGCGACGGTTACAGACAATGGACATCCATGCGCAGGGATGTCGCCAGCTGGGAAACACAATTAAAGGCCAGCGACAAACAGACCATTCATGGCTATATTCTATACAGCGATCTGTATTATCAAACACCGGGCGGTCTCACCCTGGCGGAATATCTCGCCAACCTACGACAGGCTCGTCCCGGTAGTGGCGCCTCCCCGGGAGCCGTTCAGAACAAAGCCGCTATTTTTCAAAAGAACTTTACGGCAGGCTTCAGCAGCGATTATCAATTTAATGAACACTGGCAGAATACCACCGCCATATATGGAGCCTATACGGACTTCCGCAACCCCGGCATCAGGGTCTATGAAGTACGCCAGGAACCGCATTTCGGCGGCCGCACGGTATTTCAGTATAAGACCCGATTGGGCGACAGCCGTCTGCAGGTCAATGCGGGCGCGGAAGCCCAGAAAGGATTTTTCGAGACCCGTGATTATGCCAATAAGCTGGGCGTACAGGACACACTTCAGACAGACGACCGCATCGGCAACTGGCAATATATCATCTTTGCCCAGGCCGACCTGAAGCTGGATGCAGGCTGGACAGTAACACTGGGGGCCAGCTTCAATAGGAATGGAGTACAGCTCACCCGTACATCCGTAATACCTCCCGTCACCCACGACATACGATTTGCCAACAAGCTGGCGCCACGTATATCCATCCTGAAAAAGGTTCTCCCGGAAGTATCGCTCTATGTCAGCGCAGCCCGTGGTTTCTCCACGCCTACCACACAGGAGCTGCAAAAGACCAATGGCGTCCTGGGACCTCCCCTCCAGCCGGAAGATGGCACCGACTACGAAGTGGGCGCCCGTGGCAATCTTTTCCATGGTAAATTATTCTTCGACATCAACGCCTTTTTCTTCGAGCTTTCCAATACCATCGTCCAGCGGATAGATTCCAACGGAGTGGGCTATTCCATCAATGCAGGTCATACGAACCAGCACGGTATCGAAAGCTTCGTCTCCTATCAGCTGGCCGACGACCCCAACGGTTTCTTCCGGAGCATCCGGCTTTGGGTAAGTCATACCTGGCATGACTTCCACTACAAAGACTTCTCCACCAATGGGCATGATTATTCCGGCCACCGCCTGCCCAGCGTACCTCCACAGACAGTGGTGACAGGTGCCGACATCCTGTTACGATGCGGATTCTATACGAATGTTACATTCACCTACGCAGACCGCATCGCCCTCAACGATGCCAACACCGCCTATGCCGGGTCATACAACCTGCTGGGAGCCCGCGTGGGTTACAGGAAAATAATAACCCCCCGGTGGAAATTAGACATCTACGCCGGCGGCGACAATCTCTTCAATACACGATATAGCCTGGGAAATGATATCAATGCAGCCGCCCCACCTGCCCGCTATTACAATGCCGCACCCACGGTGAATTATTTCGGGGGCGTTTCAGTAAATTATGTATTTTGAGGCAACCCCTGAACCATGTACCACTTTATCATCGCTTTGTAGAAGGATTAGATCCAAAACTCTCGGATTATGAAAGAATACTTGACCTGACTTTCCAAAATAAAAAACTAACCTACTTTGCCATCGACAACTATGGTTGTTGTGCGGAGGTGGTCAGTTTTGAAAGGCATTTTCTCGTGGATGCGGATTTCAAATGCAAACTGGTAATCCAAAGAGCCATTCTCGAAGGAATGAAGATCGGAGACCGGAAAAATATAATGCCGGATGGCTATTTTGATCAACCCATAAAATTCCGGATACTAAACCCAAGATATGCACTTCGATACGCCCCGGAGATCAGCGATTCGACACCTCCGGGATACAAAAAAGACACCACGGGCCGGGAGTGGTGGCTGGTGGAGATGGACCCGGATGAGCAGCCGTTTTGTAGAAAGACTCCCCTGACTTACCTTCGCACCGGATGCTGGTTCCTCCATACACGGATTAAAAGGGAAGTCCGGTGCTATTCCGGCGCTATCCCCGTAGCTGTAAATGTCATTTTCACTCCGGCAAACTTCAGACCACTGTCCCCCCGGGACGGGAAGGCGGGCCGGAACGACATAAGCCAGAAGACCTGCCGGCATCATTCGATATTCATCGCTTTCGGGTGAAAAGCATGAAGTGAACCCTGCCACTGGCAGTCAATGCATACATAAGTCAATGCAAGGTAAAAAAGGGCTTCGGTCCATCATGTTTGTAGGCACAGGTTCCGACGTAGGGAAATCTGTCATCACCACGGGATTCTGCAGGATATTCCGTCAGGATGGCTATACCCCTGCCCCCTTCAAGGCACAGAATATGTCCCTGAACAGCTATGCTACGCCCGAAGGTCTGGAAATAGGACGTGCACAGGCAGTACAGGCGGAAGCCTGCGCCATCCCATGTCACACGGATATGAACCCGGTATTGCTAAAACCCACAACCGACCTGAGTGCACAGGTCGTCCTTCATGGCACACCGGCAGGCAATACCTCGGCAGCGGAATATTTTCTCACCCGCGACCGCGAAACCCTCTTCACAGAGGTAAAGAATGCCTACCATCGATTGGCGTCCCGCCATACTCCTATTGTAATGGAAGGGGCTGGCAGCATTTCCGAATTGAACCTGAAACACCTGGACATCACCAATATGCGGATGGCAATGGCTGCGGGCGCCGCCGCCTACCTCGTCGCCGACATCGATAGAGGCGGGGTCTTTGGCAGCTGCTATGGTACGATGGCCCTGCTGAGTCCCGAAGAAAGAGCATGTATCAAAGGCATTATCATTAATAAGTTTAGAGGCGACGCCCGGCTGTTCGATAGCGGCAGGGTCCAGTTGGAAGGACTTTGTGGAGTGCCCGTAGTAGGTGTCGTACCATACTTCCGGGATATCTTCATCGAAGAAGAAGATTCCATCAGCACCACTGAGAAAGGAAGAAACTATCTCTCCGGAAAAATCAACATCGTAGTAGTACTTCTCCAGCGCCTCTCCAACTTCACCGACTTCCATCAGCTCAGTCGCGACCAGCGGGTGAATCTGTATTACAGCCACCACCCCGATGACATCGAAAAGGCCGATATCATCATCCTGCCCGGAAGCAAGAACACCATCGAAGACCTGGCAACCCTCTATGAAACAGGCGTCGTGGAGGCTATACGTCGGGCACATAGCCGGCAAAAGACCATCATCGGCATCTGTGGCGGTTACCAGATGCTGGGGCAGCGGATAGATGACCCCGACCAGGTAGAGTCCTCGAAAGGCTCACTGGAAGGAATAGGTATCCTGCCGGTATCTACCATCCTGCAAAAAAATAAGACGACCCTGCAGCGACAATTCAGGTTCCGGGGTAATGCGCATATCTGTGAAGGTTATGAGATACATATGGGGGAGACTAGGCCCCTGGGATTAGCCAACCCGCTCAATCAGTTCATAAACGCGGCCGGGACTCCCACCTATGGCAGCACCGCCTCCGACGGGTATTATTTAAATGATCGCTGCTGGGGCACCTACCTCCATGGTATCCTCGATAACGCAATAGTAATAGACTCCCTGCTGGCTCGCTATACAGACAAAAAAGGACAAACACCCGACCACCGGCGATACAAGGAAGAGCAGTACGACAGGCTGGCGGCCTTGCTAAGAGAACATCTCGACATTGATTACATCTACAAAACCCTCAAAAACTGATGCAATAATGAACAGGCTTTTTTATCTTGTCATTCTATCATTCATTTTTTCCTGCCACTCGCCGGCAGCCAGGCAGGGGCCCGCCGCTGCCACAGGCAGCGGAGACACAGCCCAGGCACAGACTTCCATACGCTATGCTCATGGTTTTACCATCGACTATCACGACGGTTTCAAAGTGGTGCATATAATCGATCGCAATGGCAACAGGCAGGATACGATAGAATATCTCCTGGTACAAAGAGGCCACCCCCTACCCACCGGCTATCCCGGAGCGCAGGTGATACCCATACCCGTGCAGACGATGATCGCCACGTCTTCCACCCATATTGGAATGGCGGATTTTGCAGGGGTGGCCGACAGGATCACGGGACTGGGTAGCCTTCGGTATGCCAATTCCCCCATCGTTCGGGAGAATATTCGCACACACAAGACCGTGGAAGTAGGGCTGGATGAAAATATCAATAACGAGCTGGTGATATCCATGCATCCCGGACTGATGATGGCGATGAGCAACCCCCAGGCCAACGCCGGCAAATACAAAGTGCTGACGGATGCAGGCATACCCGTCATCGTAAATGCAGAATGGCTGGAAAATACCCCCCTCGGCAAGGCGGAATGGGTAAAGCTGATGGCTGCATTGACGAATAAGGAAGCGCAGGTCAACAAAAAATTCGACAGCGTGGTAAAGATATACGATAGTCTGGCGCAATTGGGTCATCAGGCAAAAACACATCCGCATGTCATCATCGGAATGCCATTTAAAGGGTCCTGGTTCATGCCGGCCGGCGATAGCTATATGGCGCATTTCATACAAGATGCGGGCGGTGGCTACAACTGGTCGGATAGTAAGGGCACCGGCAGCCTGTCCCTGACCTTCGAGTCGGCAGCCCCGGAAGCGTTGACGGCGGAATACTGGCTGAATATCGGATATGTAAATACCAAACAGGATATCTTGGGAAAAGACCCCCGATACGCCAGCTTCCGGTCTTTCAAAACAGGAAATTTGTACAACTTTGACAAAAGGACAAATGATCTGGGGTCCAACGACTATTGGGAGTCCGGTGTCGTGAATCCCCAGGTAGTGCTGGCGGATATGATCAGCATCCTCCACCCCGGACTGTTACAGGATCATACGCTGGTCTATTACCGACAATTACAATGATGAAACCCGCTCGCCTCCATAAAAATCTCTCTCCCCGCTCCGCCGGGCATAAAGCCTGGAAATGGGTTGCATTATGTCTGCTCCTCGCCCTGGTATTTTTTCTGGACATTGCTCTCGGGACGGTAAGGATACCTCTCAAGTCTGTCCTGAGGATCATTTTGTCCTTGCCTGGCGAAGACAATACAGGACGCTACATCGTCAGCCAGATCAGGATCCCCAAGGCTTGTACAGCAGTAATTGCAGGTTGCGGTCTCTCAGTCAGCGGTCTGCAGATGCAAACCCTGTTCCGTAATCCTCTTGCCGAGCCATCGGTGCTGGGCGTTACGGCCGGCGCCAGCCTTGGCGTGGCCGCTATCATGCTGGGAGGTGGCAGCATCATCACCCTGTACACCATCCGTGAACTAGGTATCTCCGGCAGCTGGCTTATCACACTGACAGGATGTATGGGAGCCGCTGGCGTCATGCTGCTGGTGATCGCGATATCCAGGAAAGTACGAGACAACGTAGTGATGTTGATCATCGGCGTGATGGTCAGCACTGCAACCCTGTCTATCATCAGCATCTGGCAGTATTTCAGCGACGCTGAGCTGATAAAGGATTATCTGCTGTGGACATTCGGGTCCCTGGGAGGAGTGACAGGAGCCCAGCTGTATATTCTCGCGGCGGTGACGCTGACAGGCCTTATCCTCTCCTTCCTTTCTTCCAAGATGCTGGACGCGCTGCTGCTGGGAGATAATTATGCCAGGAGCATGGGAGTAACGATACACCGGGCGAGGGTCATCATCATTTGCAGCACAAGCCTGCTGGCTGGCAGCATCACCGCCTTTTGCGGCCCTATTGGCTTCATAGGCATCGCAGTGCCACAGATGGCCCGTTCCATTTTTTCCACTTCCAGTCACCGGATATTGATCCCCGCCTGTTGTCTCATCGGTACGGCGCTTCTTCTGCTCTGTGACCTGATCGGTCAATTACCGGGTAGCCAGACGGCCTTGCCTATCAATATTATCACATCATTCGTCGGCGCACCGGTAGTGATCTGGATCATTCTTAGTAAGAATAATTTAAGTATATACGGATGAGTAGCCGGCAAACTTTATTGACAACAACGGAACTGTTGGCCGGTTATCATGTCGGCGGCAGGCCTGTCGCCATCGCAGGCCCGGTATCTTTAAATATCGACGGGGGTCGGATGATCTGTCTGTTGGGACCGAACGGCTCGGGGAAATCTACGCTGATGCGGACGCTCTCCGGTCTGCAGCCTGCGCTGGGAGGAAAGATCGACCTCCTTGGCGACAAAGGAGCCTCACTGCGGGATCCTTCCCGGCTGGCCCGTAAGATCAGCCTCGTACTGACAGACCCGGTACGGCATAGCCATCTCACGGTCTATTCACTGGTGGCGCTGGGAAGATATCCGTATTCCGGCTGGCTGGGAACCTTACGCGAAGAGGACAAACGCATCATCGCATGGGCCATGGAGATGGCAGGCATCGAAGGCTATGCCGAAAGGAAGATGGGAATGCTCAGCGATGGGGAAAAACAAAAGGTGATGCTGGCCCGGGCATTGGCGCAGGATACGCCGTTGATGATGCTGGATGAACCCACCGCACACCTGGACCTGCCCAGCCGTATCCAGATCATGCAGCTGTTGCACAAGCTGGCGCGGACGACACAGAAAGGCATCCTGCTTTCTACACACGAGCTGGATCTTGCATTACAGGCGGCCGATGAGGTCTGGCTCCTCCATCGGGCGGGAGGAGCGCTTGAAAAAGGAGCCCCGGAAGACCTGGTATTGAATGGCACTTTCGAAGCCGTCTTTGATAAAGAAGGTATTCACTTTGACAAGGACACGGGCAGCTTTCATATCCATGCCGGAAGCTCAAAAAAGATCGGACTGATGGGCGAAGGAGCTGCTGCATTCTGGACAAAAAGAGCATTGCAACGCGAAGGGTTCGAAGTCGCATCGGAAGGCCTGCCTTCCATACACGCTGACGGGATCACCTGGACCTTAAAAAGCATATCGGGTAGTCAAAGCTTTACCACAATATCAGCGCTCTTACAAGCATTACGCACGTTAACTATTTCTCATGAAGATATACACTAAAAAAAGGGGATACAGGCGCCACGGGTCTCTTGCCGGGAGGTAATGAAGTGTCCGCACTCTGCCACGACACTATACATCCGGCCATACCGGCATACATCAATCGGCTATCAGACCTCTTTTTCACCCTATCGAGAGCTGAAATGGATAAAGCAGGAATAGCAGAGGGGAAGTGGAAATTGTTCTTGTATAAAAGATTTAAAAGCGAGACACCGGGAGAGGAAGGGAAGATTATTTCTTAGTACTCCTATCCGGCAAAGGAGTTTTGAGCTTACGCAAAGCCTCGTTAGCTTGAGCAAGCTTTCTGGGAGCGTCGATCTTACCCTTTAGCCTGTTAAGGTCTTCGCTGACAGTATAGGTAACTTCAGTGCCAGAGACCCAACTTATTTCCTTTATCACTTTTTTCACCATAACAAATTTACGCATTTCCGTTCTGGAAAAAGAGACCCTCTTACGGACAGGTCCATTCTTCCCATTGCTAATGAAATCAAATCGATTAAAGTCATCCTGTACGGCAATGCCCTCGTACACTTCATACTTCATAAGACAGGTTTATTGATCTTCCAGGTATGGGACATCAAAATTAGACAACACCCCTCAGATAAATTTTACAAATCTTCCAGGTTAAACTTCCTACATTTGCCTCGAATTTGGTTGATCCGCTAACAACGGATCATTAAAAGGGAAGTCCGGTGTAAGTCCGGCGCTATCCCCGTAGCTGTAAATGCCAATCAAAAGTCTCCGGCAAACTTCTAACCACTGTCCGACAATCGTCGGATGGGAAGGTCGCCCGGAGAAGGCATAAGCCAGAAGACCTGCCAGATCATTTCACAATTCAAGGCTTTCGGGCGAAAAGCATGGAGTGTTATCCGCTTCATTATTTATTTCCGAAGGCTCATTCAGGAACCGCTCAGGCGGTTCGTCCGACAGGACAGACATTATTCAATTAACCCCAGTGTCAACATTGGGAAAAACAATTAACTGTAATGAGCAAGAAAAATTTCCTTCTCGGCATGCTGGCAATGGCCGGCAACAGCACCCTGATCGCGCAGACAACCCACGACACCACAGCCAAACAACTGGACCAGGTGGTAGTCACCGCCACCAAATCCCCTAAGAAACTGAGTGAGACGGGCAAGATCGTCACCATCATTCCCCGCGAAGTCATCGACCACAGCGCCGGAAAAGACCTCTCCCAGTTATTGAACGAACAAACGGGCATCCTGGTCAGTGGCGCCAATAGCAATCCCGGAAAAGATAAGAGCATCTATCTCCGCGGAGCCAGCGATAAATACACGCTGATACTATTGGATGGCATACCCCTGAATGACCCATCTCAATTAGGAGGCCAGTATGACATACGCCTGATCCCGCTGAACACCATCGACAGAGTGGAGATACTGAAGGGCAGCCAGTCCGTGTTATATGGATCCAGCGCCGTAGCCGGCGTCATCAACATCATAACCCGCAAGGCCGAGTCCGAACAGACCTCGGGCAGCGGCATCCTTTCTTACGGCTCCTACCATACCCTGAAGGGTGCGGCGGACTTTGCGCGAAAAGGAAAGATATTCGAATACGATCTCAATTATCAACACCTGAATACAGATGGTATTGCAGAAGCAAAAGATACCACCGGCAATGGCAATTTCCCAAAGAACGGATACAATATGCAGGCTTTCCAAGCCAGGACGGGCATTAATGTATCAGGCAATTTAAAAATATCCCCCTACTTCCGCTATTCGGAATACAAAGGCAGTATCTCCAATGGTCCATTCGAAGGAGGGAAAGTTCCTTATACCGCCAATCTCGTCAACACAGGTTTGACGGCCAACCTGAAATATGAAAAGGGCACGGTCTATGCCAACTACGGGTACGACTATACGCAAAGGAATTATGGCGACCCGTATAATTCTCTGTACCAGGGACGCTTCCATCATGCCGAAGCTTTCGTCACGCATCATTTCTCGCAAAACATACAGCTTGTCGGCGGGGCCAGCTTCCAGACCTATACGCTGGTCAAGCCGGATACGGTCAACAGCATCATCAGCCCCTATGCCTCTCTTCTTTATAAGAACCAGGGACTGAACGTGGAGTTGGGCGGCCGGTATGATCATAACAACAAATACGGGGACAACTTCACCTACAGCTTTAACCCCTCCTATCTTATCAACAGAAGGCTAAAGCTGTTCGTAAACATTTCATCCGGCTTCAGAGCGCCCTCTGTCAACGAGCTCTATGGCCCCTTTGGCGCCAATCCCGGTCTCAAACCTGAAAAATCCAATACGTCAGAAGGAGGTGCGCAATTGTTTCTGCTTGACGAAAGCCTCTCTATCTCCGGCGATTATTTCGACCGTTCGGTGAAGAATATGATCGTATTCGCATATGACCCGGTGTCGGGCAACACGGGCTATTTCAACAGGGACAAACAACACGATCATGGCATAGAGGCGGAGATCAATTACAACCTGAACAATGTCTTTTCATTCAAAGCCTCGTACACCTACGTCACGGGCGAGACCACCCAGAGGCTGACGACAAAGGACACAACCTACAAAGGCTTGCAGCTAAGGCCGAAGAATAATTTCCAGTTCTCGGCAGGTGTCCGTCCCTTTAAAGGAATGTTCATCAGCAGCAGCCTGCAGGTCACCGGACAACGTTTCGATTACGCCTACGAATCAGCCCCCCCTTATTCCAGGGTCTCTGTTACCTTGGGCAGCTATGCGTTATGGAACGCTTATGCCGAATACCAGGTGCCCACCACCGGCTGTAGTGTTTTCCTCGATGTAAAGAACCTTACCAACAAGACGAATTATTATGAAGTATATGGCTACAGCGTACAGGGTACCAACCTGACAGCCGGAGTCCGTATTAAATTGTAATTTACCTGCATGAAAGCCTGCTCCTTTCTCCCCGCTGCTACAAAGATGATCTATGACATGGGTCTGCAGGACCTGCTGTATGGAGTGACGTTCGAATGCCCGCCCGAATCCGCCGGCAAGCCGGTCCTGGTCCGCTGCGTGCTGGAAGGAAAAAATTATAGCAGCGGGGAGATAGACAGGATCTTTTCCGCCAGTAAAGCCCAAGGCAAAAGTCTTTATTACGTGGAGGAAGAGCTGTTGCAGTCTATCATGCCGGATGTCATCTTCACACAGGACGTATGTGATGTATGTCAGATCGATACGGTCTGCACGTCAGCTGCTATAGCCAGGTTGGAAAAACAACCTGTCCTGGTCCCTCTCACGCCGAACAGCTTACAGGATGTCTTCCGGACGGCTGTTACGATCGCTACAGCGCTTGGTCGGGAAGAAGCCGCCTACAGGCACTTGTCCGATCTTCAAAAAAGAATTGACACCATCATCGATGAGCAACGTAGGCACAAAGCCCCTCCCAAAAGAGTGATGGTGATGGAATGGATAGATCCCATATACAACTGCGGGCATTGGATACCGTACCAGGTAGCATACGCTGGTGGCATCGATATGCTATCCAATCCGGGCGGGGACAGCATCGTCACGCCCTGGGAGAAGATTGTCCGCTATGATCCTGAAGTGCTGGTGATCGCACCTTGCGGGTTCCAGACAAGCCGCGCAGCAGAGGAGCTGCATCTCCTTCAGAACAGGCCGGAATGGAGCAGACTGCAGGCCATAAAGGACGAAGCCGTATTCCTGGCGGATTATGATCTCTTTACCCAACCGAGTCCCGGGACATTGACGGACGGGATCGAACTGTTGGCAGCTCTTTTCCATCCTACTCTCTTTACCGTACCCGACAGACTACGATCGAAATACCGCTGGATACCTGATAAACTCCCACAACATGCATAAGCTGACCTTTATTACAGGCGGAGCCCGCAGCGGCAAAAGCAGGCATGCACAGGAGCTGGCCTTGCAATGGAGCGACAACCCCATATATGTGGCTACATCCCGTAAATGGGACGATGAGGAATTTCGGCAAAGAATTCAGCGGCACCGGCAGGAGCGTGATCATCGCTGGACCTGCCTGGAGGAAGAAAAATACCTCAGCCGCCTGGACATAGGACAGCGCATCGTGGTCATCGACTGTGTCACTCTATGGCTCACAAATTTCTTTATCGATCTTACATACGATGTGAATGCCTGCCTGGAAGCATGCAAAAAAGAAATAGATGCATTGTGTCGGAAAGAAGCCATTCTACTGATCGTCAGCAATGAGATTGGCATGGGAGTACATGCAGAGACAGAAATAGGCAGAAAGTTTACAGACCTCCAGGGTTGGATGAATCAATATATTGCAGCCAGGGCCGACCAGGTATTGCTAATGGTCAGCGGCATCCCTGTCAGGATCAAGGGGGGCACAATATGATAAAAGCGTATATGAACTGGAGTGGCGGAAAGGATTCAGCCCTTTCCCTGCATCGGATGATGGAGGGAAAGGAATACCAGGTAGATAGCCTGCTCACCAGTATTAACACCCATCGCAACAGGATATCCATGCACGACGTACGCAGGGAGTTATTGGAAGCGCAGGCGGCATCTATCGGCATATCCCTGCAAACCGTGGAGTTACCGGATCAGCCGGATATGAGCGCCTATGAGCGGATCATGCAGGAGAAAGTAGCTGCGTTAAAGAACAGCGGATACACGCATGCTATTTTTGGAGATATTTTCCTCGAAGACTTGAAGCTATACAGGGAACAGAAACTAAAAGAAATGGTCTGTATCTTTCCATTATGGAAGATACCTTCTCAGAGACTCATGCAGGAATTTATAAAAAAAGGCTTCAAGGCCATTGTCGTATGTGTAAACACCCGTTGGCTGGATAAGAGCTTTTGCGGAAGACTGCTCGACGAAAGTTTTTTACATGATCTGCCCGCAGAAACAGATCCTTGTGGAGAAAATGGCGAATATCATTCTTTTGTCTTCGATGGGCCTATCTTTAGCAAACCCGTCGAATTTGAAAAAGGAAAAATATCCTATAAAGAATACAGGGGGCCGGAAGGTCCCGCCGGTTTCTATTTCACCGATCTAACATTAAAAAAAATATGACAGACCCAAACATCTCCTTCGCTTCAAGGACATCTTTACGCGAGACCCTGCAAGGCCGCATCGATAGCAAGACCAAACCCATTGGCGCCCTGGGAAGGCTGGAAGAGCTGGCATTACAGATAGGAATGATCCAGGGAACAGCCCATCCGCGGCTGACCCATCCGCATATTATTGTCTTTGCGGGAGATCATGGCATTGCAGCAACGGGTCTTGTGAATCCTTATCCACAGGCCGTGACGGCACAGATGGTCCTGAATTTTATTCATGGCGGCGCGGCCATCAACGTGCTCTGCAGACAGCACAGCATAGCCCTTAAAGTGGTCGACGCAGGTGTCAACTTCGAATTTGCAACGGATGATTCCCTCATCCACGAAAAGATCGCATACGGCACCCACAACTACCTCGAGACAGACGCAATGAGCCGTGAAGAGGCCATCCGTGCCATGGATGCCGGCCGTCAAATAATAAAAGATCTGCACCGGGAAGGTTGTAATTGTATTGGTCTCGGTGAGATGGGTATTGGCAATACTTCCTCCGCCGCGCTCATCATGAGCTTTGTCACGGGCATTCCGGTGGAAGAATGTTGTGGCAGAGGCACAGGTGTCAGCGACACACAGTTGGAGACCAAGATAGCGACCCTTGTAAAAGTTTATGCAAAACATGCCCCAGCTATAACCGCCTCCCCGGACGCTATTACCATTCTGCAGCATGTGGGAGGATTCGAGATTGCCATGATGGCCGGGGCCTGTTTGCAGGCTGCCGCCCTGAACATGGTGATATTGGTGGATGGATTTATCACCACCGCGGCCCTGCTGCTGGCGGTAATAGAGGATGAAAAGGTAAAAGATCATTGTGTATATTCACATACCAGTGGTGAAAAGGGGCACCAGCGAATGCTGGGCTATTTGAATGCACGGCCGCTGCTCGATCTGGGCATGCGGCTGGGTGAAGGGACGGGTGCGGCCATGGCATATCCCGTGCTGCAGTCTGCGCTGGCATTCCTCCGGGAAATGGCCTCCTTCGAATCGGCAGGCGTCAGCAAGAGTGAATAAACAGCCCGGCGGACCTTTGGTCCACCGGCCGAAGGCTCATCATTATGAAAGAATGGAAGATATTTTTAACAGCCATCATGTATTTCACCCGAATTAATGTCGGGAGGCCTTCGGCCAACGAACCCGTGGTTCGTTCTGGGGTTCCCCAAAACATTGGTCATGATCCCGAATATTTAAATAAGGCGCCTAAATATTTCCCCCTGATTGGATGGATCGTGGGGGGATTCTCCGCACTGATATTCCTGGTATTTTCCCGTTTCATATCGTCGGACATCGGCATCCTTGCATCCATCATCGCGGGGATCTTGCTGACAGGCGCCTTCCATGAAGATGGTTTTGCAGATGTCTGCGACGGATTTGGCGGCGGCTGGACAAAAGAAAAGATATTGCTCATCATGAAGGACAGCCGGGTAGGCGCCTTCGGGGTGATTGGATTAATTATCATATTAGCCGGCAAATTCCTCTTGCTGCGCGAACTCCCGTCTTTTACACCGGAACTGAATGGACCGTCAAGACTCATATTTTATAATTACCGTTATTTCATCGGGGCTGTCATAGCAGCCCATAGTCTCAGCAGACTGATGCCCGTCATCGCTATGCAATGGGCAGAGAATGTAACAGACCCGGAACATAGCAAGTCCAAGCCCGTTACCAGCCGCCGGCTGTCGATAGGGGAGCTGATATTGGCAATCCTGTTGGGAACGCTGCCCCTTGCTTTTTTCCCCTGGTCCTTCTGGCTGGTGATCATTCCGGTGGGTTATGTTACTTTTGAAATGGTGAGATACTTTAAAAAATGGATCGGAGGCTATACGGGGGATTGCCTGGGCGCTATTCAGCAGGTGACGGAGCTGACGGTCTATCTTGGCTGGGTTATTGTCTGGAGATATACATAACGGACCTCCGGTCCGTTGGCCAAAGGCCAGAAATTATCGTAAATAGTTATGAAGGATATCTATTTGATACGGCATACGACCCCCGCGGTGGGCAAAGGCATCTGTTACGGACAGACGGACCTGGATGTCACGGAAAGCTTTATGGACGAGGCGGACATTATCCGGCAGCACCTGCCATCTCCCTTTTCATCGGTGCACAGCAGCCCGCTACAACGATGTTCCCGCCTGGCGGAGCATTTATTTCCCGGGCAAGATCATCAGATCCGACTTCATAACGAATTGATGGAGATCCACTGTGGGCAGTGGGAAATGCGAAGCTGGGACGATCTGCCAAAAGAGGAAGTAGAACCCTGGATGAAAGACTTCGTAAACATCAGGATACCCGGCGGGGAAAGCTATCTGGACCTCCACCAGCGCGTGACAAAGACTTTTACCCGTATAAGAGAAGACGCCGCGGGGCAGAAAGGGCCGATAGCCATCGTGGCGCATGGCGGGGTCATCCGAAGCATCCTGTCTCATATAACAGGGACGGCGCTGATCGATAGCTTTAAGGTATTCTCCCTCCATTATGGATGTGTCATCCGGGTATATGGTCCGCCCGAGGGCCTGCAGTATGAAATGTTATCCAACCAGGCCCCCCTGGAAAAAGAACAGCACAAGCCAAAAAGCTTTTATTCCGGCAATGCAGACTGATCGGCGTAATTTTATAGTATGCAGCATTTTGACTGGAACCAGCTTCTTACCGTGACCTTTACTTTATTTGCCGTGATAGACATCATCGGCAGCATCCCGCTGCTACATGCCCTCAAGCAAAAGCTGGGGGGCCTTCACGAAGGCAAGGCCACCCTGATCTCCGGGCTTTTAATGATCGCCTTCTTATATGCCGGTGAAAAATTCCTGCAGATACTGGGGGTAGATCAGCGAAGCTTTGCCGTGGGAGGGTCGATCGTCATCTTTATCCTGGGGCTGGAAATGGTGTTGGGGGTAGAATTCTTCAAAAGCGAGCCCGACGCCAAGGCCTCCGTGCTTGTACCTATCGCCTTCCCTTTAATAGCCGGATCAGGTACTTTGACAACGATTATGTCCTTAAAAGCCAATTTTGAGACCTCGACCGTGCTGCTGGCCATTTTTATCAACCTCATTATCATCTTTATCGTCCTTAAATCGTTGGATTCCATTGAAAAAATTTTAGGACAGGCCGGTATGATTGCTATACGTAAATTTTTTGGCGTAGTTTTGCTGGCCATTGCCGTTAAAATATTTAGCAGCAACCTTCGGGAACTGCTAAAATAGCGCAGATTTGACGGAAAATGGAAGTACACGGTCCTGTAGTACAATGGATAGTATAAGGGTCTCCGAAGCCCTGGATTCCAGTTCGATTCTGGACGGGACCACATAGAACAACTAAAAATACCCACCTAAGCGAGTCAATAATTTTATAATTATTGTCCTATGTTGTTTTATTTTTGTAAAATTCGATATTTAGGCCCTTTCCATAGTTAACTACAAGGCCTGATTAGTCACACAACCACTGTTTAACCCGCTGACCAACCCACTTGGCTGGCCGGCAAAATTTTTCACTATGTCAACAAACTACTACCATCCTGGACGGATCGGTCCCCCTCATTCCATTACAAGTTGTATTCCATTTCGTTTGAGAGGCAACCTTACACAGCCAGCAGCCGTGTAAACTTCCTGGCCCCTTTGGGCCCTGATTTCGTCAGCAGGTCTGACTCGTCACATATTTGAACACACTTCTATTAGGTTAACATTAAAAGTCACAGCTTATGAGAAAAATTGCATTCTTATGCTCTTTACTATTCCTGTGCGGCCAACTGTTGGCTCAAACCAGGACAATCAGCGGTAAAATACTGGACGAAAAAGGAAACCCCGTTCCCGGCGCCAGTGTTCAGATCAAAGGAAGCCGCGGCGGCACCAGCACTTCTACAGACGGGACTTTCTCCATCAGCCTACCAGCCAGCGCTAAAAGGCTGGTGATCTCTTCCGTCAATTTTGTCACCCAGGAGATAGATATCACCGAAAACATGACCGTCACCCTGAAGGCCGGCGCCGGTAGCCTGGATGAAGTGGTCGTTACTGCTTACGGTACCACTAAGAAAAAGGCTTTCACCGGGACAGCATCCGTGGTGAATAACGATCAGTTCAAAGACCTCCAGGTCAGCTCCATCACCAACGTACTACAGGGTAATGCCAGCGGCGTGCTGGTTGTAAACAGCACCGGTCAGCCCGGCGAAAACCCCGATATCCGTATTAGGGGCATCGGGTCTGTCAATGCAGGCGCAGACCCCTTTATCGTCCTGGACGGCGCTCCCTTCGGAGGCAGCCTCAGCAACATCAATCCCAATGACATCGAGAGCATCACGGTACTGAAAGACGCATCCTCTACCGCCCTGTATGGGTCCAGGGCCGCAAACGGTATCCTGCAAATAACCACCAAGAGCGGAAAAGGAACACCCAAGGTATCCATCTCCGGAGTAAGGGGTTATTCCAAACGGGCGGTAAACGACTACAAGTATGTCAACAACGCACAGCTCTATGGTCTGACCTGGGAAGCCCTGAGAAATCAGGCAAATATCACCCCCGGCCTGGCAGCCTCCATCGGTGCTGCCTCCTCCGAAGACTATGCCAGCCAATCCGTGGCGGGTGTCCTCGTTTACAACCCCTTCGGCGTGGCGCAGCCCATCGGCCCGGACGGCAAGTTGGTCTCCGGCGCCAAGAACCTTTGGAGCGAAGACTGGGGTAAAGATCTTATACGTACCGGGCAAAGGACGGATATCAATGGTTCCGTCTCCGGCGGCTCCGACAAGACCCGCTATTTTATCTCTGGCGGCTACCTGGACGACCAGGGTCTTCCCATCCAATCGGATTTTAAACGCTACTCCGCCAGATTCAAGGTCGACACCAAGGTCAACGACTGGCTGAATGTAGGCATTAATGCCAGCGGCTCCTATTCTACACAAAATTATCCCATCCAGGGTGGCGCTGCCTATTCCAACGTCACCGGTTGGGTTCGGACAGTATCGGGCATCTATCCGGAATTCGTGCGTGATCCAGGTACAGGCGCTCTTATACTGGATGCAGCCGGCAAGAAACAGTTCGATTATGGTAACAACGGACCTCTGCACCGCCCCATCCTGACTCCCGGCAATCCGGCAGGAACGACGGCTCAGAACCCCACTACCTACGACAGGTATGTTACTTCCGCCAATGCATATGGCGAAGCACAGATCATATCAGGACTGAAGTTCAGAACACAGTATGCGGTCGATCTGTTCCAGAACCAATACAACAGCTACTATAACCCATTTGTAGGGGACGGCGCCGCCTACGGCGGACGCAGCGAAAAGACGCGCACCAACAGTGTTACGCAGACCTTCACCAATATGTTCACCTACGATAATACCTTCGCAGATATACATCATATCAATGTAGTGGCGGGTATGGAAGCATTCCGTTTCCACCAGGGTGTAGTAGACGCCGAAAGCAGGGGCTTTACTTTCCCCGGCACCACCGAGCTGGCTTATGGCAGCACCCCATATACCGCTAACTCTTATTCTTATGACAACCGCATGGTCAGCTATTTTGGCCGTGTGAACTATGACCTGGGTGAAAAATATCACCTGTCTGCTTCACTCCGCCGGGATGGTTCCAGCAGGTTTTCTGACTCTGCCCGTTGGGGTGACAACTGGTCCATCGGCGGCGCCTGGAGCATCAACAAAGAAGATTTCATGTCTGGCATAACGTTGATCAACGACCTGAAACTGCGCGCCAGCTATGGAACTACGGGTAACCAGGCTTTTTTGGATAACAACGGTAATGTCGTTTACTTCCCGTATCTGGCTACCTATTCCGCCGGTGCTAACATCGCCGGTTATGCAGGTTCGCTCATCGCCAATCCCGCGAATGGCAGGCTGACCTGGGAGCATCAAAAGACCCTCGATCTGGGTGTTGACTTTGCAATTCTTAAGAACAGGTTGTCTGGCTCCTTCACCTGGTTCTCCCGCAAATCTGACAAGCTCCTCTTCAACCGTCCGCTGCCTCCGTCCTCCGGTCTGGATGGCGTGAATGACAATATCGGTACGGTGACAAACAAGGGCATCGAGATCGACCTGACCAGCGTCAACGTCAAGACAAGGGACTTCGAATGGTCTACGTCGGTGAACTTCTCCAAGATCACCAATAAGATCACCCAGCTGCCCCAAAAGTCTATCACAGGCGCCAACTACAGCAACCTCATCGTAGGCCAGCCGCTGAATAACTTCTACATCCGGGAATATGCCGGTGTCGATCTGACGGATGGCGCCCCCATGTGGTGGATGGATCAGACAGATGCTACCACAGGCAAGACCACCCGAGTAGTGACCAAACAATGGAGCGCCGCCACACGCTACTACAAAGGGACCTCTCTCCCGGACTGGATAGCCGGTGTAACCAATACGGCAAAATACAAAGGGTTCGACCTCACCGTACTGCTCTATATCAATTTCCGCGGTAAGATCTATGACGCCAACTATGCCAGTCTGATGTACTCCGCAGTTGGGAATACACCCGGCTCCAATTGGAGCGTAGATGTGCTCAACAGGTGGCAGAGCCCCAGCAATCCCGGCGACGGCAAGACTCCCCGTCTGACGACTACCACGGATGACCAGGCCAACTCCGCCTCCACCCGGTTCCTGTTCGACGATACCTACATGCGTATCCGTAATATTACGTTGGGATATACCTTCCCGAAATCCATATTCGGTACTGCAAAGATCAACAGCGCCCGCGTATATGTCGACCTGCAGAACCCCTTTACCTTCTATAAGTACAAAGGACTCGACCCTGAAGAAGGCGGTCTCGTGGGTGTAACGAACAACGGATCGGTAGTGTACAAGACATTCTCTGCCGGACTGAGCGTCAACTTTTAATCTCTATCCATTAATACTACTATTATGCGATTGACAAAATATATATTGATGGCCGGTGTGGGCATGCTTACGCTGGCTTCGTGTTCGAAGAACTTTATTGATGGGGTAAAGCCCACCGATGGCAGCCTTTCCTCCAGCATTATCTTCAATTCCAAAATAGGCGTAGACAATGCGCTGACGGGTATCTACGAAAATATCCGCGACTATATCCCATCCACTGGCCGGCAGAATATGTACGGCTGGAAGACCTCCGAATTCAATTTCGACATGCGGGGCGACGATCTCATTTCCGATCCCGCCAACTGGTGGTTGTATGAGAACAACTGGACGGACAACGCCTATGGCCGGATCGCTACCGCTGCCAGGAACCTGCAGATATGGGCGCTGAACTACAAGGTTATCAACAACGCCAACGCCGTTATTCAGGGCGTTCCCGGCATTCCAGAAGCACAGAGCGTCAAGGACGCATTCATCGGCGAGGCCGAAGCGTTACGCGCCTGGGCTTATTTCAACCTGGTGCGTATCTATCAGTTCACCTATTCCAAGGATACGACAGCGCCGGGTGTTCCTATTTATACGCAGGCCTCCGGCAGCAGTACGTCCGGCAACCCCCGCGCACACGTCAGCGCCGTCTATGCCCAGATCGTAAAAGACCTGGAAGATGCCGTGAGCAAGCTGACAACCGACAGGGTCGATAAATATCGGATCAATAAGAATGTAGCCCAGGGTATCCTTGCCGAAGTATACCTTGAAATGGCTCCCGCCGACAATTCCCTCTGGGCCAAGGCACAAAGCAATGCCGCAGCCGCCGCTCAGGGATTCCCCCTGATGAATGCCACTGGTTATAAGGACGGCTTCAATTCCGTATCCAATGGGGAATGGATGTGGGGCCTGCAGTTCAATGCCTCTCAATCCTATTCTTACGCCGGCTTTTTCGGGTACATCGAACCCACGGATATCACGGGTGCTGCAGGCAGGTACAATGACATCTATGTCAACTCTACCTTTGTAAACCTGTTCAGTGCCACGGATATTCGCAATCTGTTCGACGCTGCACCCAATCAAAGCAGTTCTTCTCCCTGGAAGAAATTTGTGACGGTGAAGTTCCGCGACAATGCCACACAGTCGGGTGACTATGTCATGATGCGTTCCGCTGAAATGTATCTTATACAGGCAGAAGCCCTCGCACAACAAGGACAACAACAGCCGGCTATCGATATGCTTTTCTCACTGCAGAGCCAGCGCGATCCCAATGCGACAAAAACAACCACTAGCGACAAGCAGACCCTGATAGACATGATCCTGGTCGAACGCAGGAAAGAGCTCTATGCTGAAAATGGCACACCCTTTTTCGATATGAAAAGGTACCAGCTGCCGCTCATACGCACCGGCATCCAGTGGAGCATGTTGAACATCCAGGCTACCGACAATCGCTGGAGATGGCAGATACCCCAGTCTGAAATGGACGCCAACAAGAGCCTGACCACAGCCGATCAAAACCCATTGTAAATAGTAAACCAATTTGACCATGCATTCCAATAGAATAATCATATGTCTGCTGATCCTGGCGACAGCTTTCAATAGCTGCGTCAAGCAAAAGTTCGACACACCTGCATTGTCGGAATTCGCCTCCAGACCCACCAGCAACAAAGGCGCTTATTTTATCACCAGCGATCCCGGCACAGAATTCAAAATACCCATCGGCATCACGACCACTGCCAATAAGGATAGGGTCATTAATTTCACCGTAACTTCACCTTCAGGCGCCGTAGCAGGTACGCAATATACCATCGGAGCCTCTTCTATTACTATTCCTGCCGGCAAAGTCATGGATTCTATCACGGTAAAGGGCATTTACTCCGCCTATGCACCGGGAAAGATCGACACCCTGATCTTCACTATTTCCGGAGGGGACGTACCTGCATACAGTGGGTCGGATAAATACACCCTGACATTGCAGAAATATTGCGATGTGGTATCCACAGACTTGATAGGAGATTATACAAACAGCGGCGATTTTATCGCCGGCAGCGGTGGCAGCCCGCAGAATCCATATACCGTCACCATCAGCGACTGGACGTCTACCGGCCCAACAACCGCTTCGATCAAGATCCATAACCTGGGCGCAACTTCGGATTATGGCTTTGGTGACACCAGCAGCACTGTGGCCGGCTTCCTGCCCGCTGACCCCGCAGCCATGGGATTATCGGCAACACTGGATTGGACCAATCCTTCCAGCTTTACCGTAACAATTCCCAAACAAACCTATGTCCTGAACTCTTATGGCAACGGTCCTTCGACCATCTCGGGCTCAGGCAAATTCTCTTCCTGTTCGGAAACGTTTTCTATTACCTTTAAAGTAGCCGATGCTTCCACAGGCTCAGGCACCTATACCGCGGTGACCACCCGGTTGATACGATAGATAAAAAAAGGGGCCAGATTGAACTGGCCCCTTTTTTATTTTAGGACTTCCTTCAGCTTATTCTCCAGTTCATCCCCTCTCAACCCCTGTCCAATGATCTTTCCCTGTGGGTCGATCAGCACATTAAAGGGAATGCCCGAAAAGTGAAACGTTTCCACCGCCTGGCTCTGCCAGTATTTAAGATCGCTGACATGCGTCCAGGTAAGATGGTCTTCCTTTATGGCATCCTGCCAGGCGCCTTTTTCTTTATCCAGCGAAACTCCCAGAATAGTAAAGTTCTTATCCTTGTACTCTTTGTACGCCGCTACCACATTGGGGTTTTCAGCCCGGCAGGGTCCACACCAGCTGGCCCAGAAATCCACCAGCAGATATTTCCCTTTAAAAGAGGACAGGGATATGTTATGACCATTCACATCCGGTAAAGACAGCTCAGGCGCCTGCCGTCCCACCCAGCTCGAATTTTCTGTTTCCAGTTTCGCCAGCTGTTTGTCGTAATCCTTTTTTATCCCCTGGATGATAGGGCTGGCGGGAAATTTCTTTACCAGATTGTCAAGAGTAGCTTCAAATTCCGTTTGGGTCAGACTGCGGGAAGCCCAGCCAAGCGCCAGGGCACAGACAGGAGCATTGTTATTCGTATTGAGGAACTGCTTGAGATAGGTATTGAGGTCCTGGATCGCCTTGTTCTTTTTGTCGGTAGCGGCCAGCATGGCGCTGTCGGAAGCGTGTATACCTTTCAGGCTGTCCAGCGTGGTCATAGTTCTTCCCACCTCGTAGTCCTTTCTGCCAAAAATAGTTACAAGATCCTTTAGCTGATTGCTGGCTTCAGAGCCGGTGACGTCGTAGAAATCATCTTTCTTTCCAAGGTCTACATTTATTTTCATTTCCGGCACATCATTCACTACAGGCACAGCAAGAAGATCATTGCCAAAGACCACCTCGTATATCTCCTGGTCATGGGACATGCCTGTCAGCGTGAAATGTCCATTATTACCGGTGAGCTTCACCGAATCCAGCATAATGGGTTGCTGCGATTGATCCTTGGGTATTCCCAGCAGATAGACCTTATTTACAGGTCCCGCCGTTGCCGAGAGCTTGTCCGCATTCTTAAAGGAGCCCTCGACGGTAAAGCCGCCTTTCTTTTTTTCCAGACAGGCAGTCAGCGCAAGGGTGACGGTCATCAGGCCTATGACACTTCTATTAAAAAAAACACGCTTCTTTATCATATGAATGGTAATATCAATTTTCCAATTTTTCCAGCAATAATTGATTGGTCAGCCGTGGGTCCGCCTTGCCTTTGGAGAGTTTTTTTACTTCTCCTACAAAAAGCCCGATAAGCCCCTTTTTCCCTTTGCGATATTCCGTGACCTTGTCGGGCATCTTGGCCAGCGCCTGTTCTACCCAGGCAGCGATCTCGCTGGTATCCGAGCTTTGTAAGAGGTTAAGGGAGACAGCAATGTCCAGGGGTTCGGCCGAAGCATCTTTTAACAGGACAGGAAAGATCCTGGAGCTGGCGATGGAGAAGCTGAGACGCCCTTCTTCCACCAGCTGTATCAGACGGGCCAGGCTGGAAGGTTTGACAGGAAAGTCCTTTAATGCAAGCCCTTGCTCATTTCTCGCGGACCATACAGGCCCCTGGAGCCAGTTGGCGGCCGCCTTATAGTGAGGAGTTTCTTTGATCAGCTCTTCAAAATAATCTACGGTGTCCTTGTCGTCGCAAATCACCCGGGCATCATATTCGGGTAATTGGAGCTCGCGGGTATATTTGATCACCAGCTCTTCGGGCAGCACCGGCAGAGAACTGCTCACCTCTTCCAGATCGGCATCGCTTACCTGAAAGGGTGGTAGATCGGGGTCCGCAAAGTATCGATAATCATTGGCTTCCTCCTTGCTGCGCAACGGGAAGGTGGTGCCATTGCCGGCATCAAAACTGCGTGTCTGCTGCTGCACAGGGATACCCTGTTCCGCCAGGTCCATCATTCGCCGGGCTTCGAACTCGATGGCCTTTTTTACGTTGCGGATAGAGTTCAGGTTCTTTACTTCCACTTTTGTCCCCAATACCGTAGCCCCCTTCGGACGAATGGATACATTGGCGTCACAACGCATGCTGCCTTCCTCCATATTGCCATCACAAATACCCAGGTAGCGTACGATCTTGCGCAGTTCGGTCAGATAGGCATATGCCTCGTCGCCGCTGCGAAGGTCCGGCTCCGTAACGATCTCTATCAGCGGCACACCGGCCCTGTTGTAATCCACACAGGTATTTTCTGCATCGACATCATGTATGCTCTTGCCGGCATCCTCTTCAAGGTGGATACGGTTCAGTTGTATATCTTTTTCACCGCTGGCAGTACGAATATGGACAAACCCACCCTTGCAGACAGGGGTAGTATGCTGTGATATCTGGTATCCTTTAGGAAGGTCGGGATAGAAATAGTTCTTCCGGGCGAAATAATTATTTCGTTCGATCTCACAATGACAGGCCAGACCCATTTTAATGGCAAACTCCACCGCCGTCCTGTTCAGCTTGGGCAGAGCGCCAGGCAATCCCAGGGTCACGGGACTGACATGGGTATTCGGCTCGCCTCCAAAAGCAGCGCTGTCACCACAGAATAATTTGGTACGGGTCAAAAGCTGGGCATGTACCTCCAGACCTATAACTACCTCATATGCATCGTAATTCGTCGCCATTTCCGGCAAATTTACCATATTCAGGGGGTATTTCCCCTCCCATTTAACAATTCATAAGAAATCCGGAATTTCATAACTTAGTGTAACTGAGCATTTCTCCGCCCCTTATGCGGTCACTCCTGCCGCTGATCTTTTAAATTGAAAAATTTCTATCTATGTCTATACTCAAAGATAAAGTCGCTATTGTCACCGGCGCAGGCTCCGGTATAGGCAAGGCCATTGCGGAATTGTATGCAGCCAACGGCGCAAAAGTAGTAGTGTCGGATATCAATGAACAGGCCGCAAAAACAACCATGGAAGCCATCAAAGCAGCCAAAGGAAATGCCTCCTTTGTACGGGCGGATTCCAGCCTGGCGGAGGACAATGAAAAGCTGGTGAGAGATACGCTTCAACAATATGGAGGCTTGCATATTGCCTGCAACAATGCAGGCATAGGAGGCCCTTCCGCTCCGGTAGGGGAATATCCCATCGATGGCTGGCAGAAAGTGATCAACATCAACCTCAGTGGTGTTTTTTATGGCATGCGATACCAGATACCTGCGATGTTAAAAAGTAAAGGAGGAGCCATCGTCAATATGGCTTCCATACTTGGCCAGGTAGGTTTTGCCCAATCCTGTGCTTATGTTGCCGCCAAACATGGGGTGGTAGGTCTTACCCGTAATGCAGCGCTGGAATACAGCAATAAGGGCATCCGTGTGAATGCCATCGGACCGGCATTTATCGACACGCCCCTGTTGAATAGTATGACACCCGAGCAAAAACAGTGGCTGGTCTCTTTACATCCCATCGGTCGTCTTGGCAAAGCCGAAGAAGTGGCAGAACTTGCATTGTGGCTTAGTTCCGACAAGGCCAGCTTTGTCAGCGGCAGTTATTATGCCATCGATGGAGGATACTTGTCGCAATAAAATATCATTTTACAGATCCGCCGTTTTCAGCTTCTTCGGGATCCGTATATCGATCTCCTTTGTCTTCCCATCACGAATGATGCTGACCTTGATAGAGGGCTTGTCCTTACTGGCACGTGCCAATTCCGCCAGCTCGGTAGCACTGTTGACATCCTTGCCGTCAAATTTGGTGATGATATCACCTTCCTCGATACCGGCCTTTTCAGCGGCGCTCTCGTCGCCAACCTCAAGTACCTTTACACCCTTGCCCTCTTCCGTATCCTGGGCTTTGATACCCAGACGGGGTTTGGCGCCATAGGAGAAGCCATAGGCGCGGGGAGCCCCCGGAGCATACCCCCCCGCTCCATTGTCAAAGTTGAAGTTCGGCATCTTATATAAAGAACCCACGCTGGCGGCAGGCGCCTTACCCAGTGGTATCGTCATCTTCTGCTCTTTGCCATCCCGCAGGAAAGTAACGGATACCTTATCCTCGGGCTTGTATTTGTGAATAGCGTCCGCCAGCGACTGAGGCCCCTCGACCTTTATTTCATCCACGCGGGTGATGATATCTCCTATTTTAAGATTTGCCTTGAACGCCGCGCTGCCCTTGGATATCTCATGTATCTCCGCTCCCTTTTGGCCATTCTTTTCGGTAGACTCCGTCGTCACACCCAGAAATGCCCTGTTGGAATTCCCGGGCCATACATTACCATCGATGCTCATCGCACCACCATGTTTACGGAAAGGAGAAGGAGCGATGGCCATGGGGAAGTCCCCATCACCCGACCAGCTAAAGCTCTGACCATTCAGCACCAATTCTTTTTTCTTATGCACCGATACATTATCGTCGCTGTAATCATTGGCAGGCTTGCCATTGATAAAGACCTGGTTCCCCTTGATCTCTATAACTATCTTGGCATCCTTGTCGTTCTTATGTTTGATGACGATCTCGTCCTGGTCCCCAAGCTTGGCGGTGTCCTTATCATCGTCAATCTGGTCCTGAGCAAAACCAGACGCATGCAACAGCAGGGTCAGCGCTGCCAGTCCGGCAGTCTTAAGGAGATATGTTCTCATCATGGCGGTTTTTTTAAAATTGAATGATCTACGTTTACTTTCGTAGATCAAATATAATGTTTTTTATGAAATACGAAAGTTTTCGGAAATGTTAAAGTCAGGAAATATCCCGGGCGGGTTCACCCCTTGTGCCGGCCTCCCGGAGCACCCGGATGATCTCTTTATAATCCACCTTTCCTTCCGGCCAGCGGTATACAGGATCACTGTTCTCGGCCGCCCAGCCGGCCGCGCCTAATGCATCGCCCCCATATATATTCTTCGCATAAAGATCAGCGCCCCGTCGTATAAGCAGTTGAATAATATCCATATGCCCTCCCACAACGGCCCAGTGCAATCCGCTGAGGCCGCTCACCTGCTTGTTAGGATCGGCGCCCCGGTCCAACAAATAATCTACCACGGCAGTATGCCCGAATTCACAGGCCCAGCCAAAACCATATTCCATTTGCGCCATGGTGGCCCCGGCGGTCAACTCCCCATCCTTATTAAAAAAGGTCTTTACGACATCGAGCCTACCGGTACCAGCCGCAGCCTCGAGATCCAGGGTTGCGCCCTTGCGCATGAGAAAATCAGCCGCTTCCGGACGCCCATTATGCAGACAGGCATTGACAGCCAGCTGGCCATTACCTCCCGCCCTGGGATGCTCGATAGAAGCGCCTGCATCCAACAATGTTTCCAACAAAGGGACCAGAATACCCGCCTTGACAGGATGGATGCTGGTTGCCACCAATCCAAACGTCGTAGCCCCACCACCATAAAGGTCGGCTTCGGCATCCACATCGGCGCCCGCTGCCAGCAGCAGCTTCAGCATCTCCACTGCATTGGGCGGATATTTCTGACGCTCATCCTCTACCCCGTTGGTGCCGATATAATGTAGTAATGTGGCGTGATGGGGGCGTGCCGACCGGCCCCTGACCAATTCCGGATCATCCCGGAGCATGGCTTGCAGCCCCAACGCATCACCGGCAATAAGGGCATCGACAGCCGTCTCGAACCGAGGGTTCGATAGATAAGGCTCCATAAAGAAAATTTGGATGTCTTACAAGTTACAAACCTTTCTTCAGGGGCAAAAGAAGTTTCTCCAACCCATTGATCTTGATCTCATATAGGGTTCCCAATAACATGCCGAGCTTCCCTTTAGGGAATCCCTCCCGATGGAACCATTCCAGATAAGATACAGGAAGATCGCAGAGGACAGTATCCTTGTATTTGCCAAAAGGCATTTTCATTTTTACCAGGTCCATAAGGAGCTCGGGGTTGGGCTGAGGAAGTCCTTCCATATGCTGACAGTTATGTCACTCCAATTTCTTTTCAAGTACTTTGATCAAATCCGGGAATGCAATCACATCCGGCATTAATTCGGCTCCTCTCTGCGCCCAGGTCAATGCATCATTCAAGGCAGGTTTTTCAGTAGGAGGCAAATGAGAGAAGGCCTCTGCCGCTATATAGAGTGGAGAGCTGATCTCCCTGGAATATATATTGATTACATACTTCTTTTCCTCCTCGAAACCGACCATTTTTGTACTATCACGCTCTCCGCGTATGAATGGCAGCATCGCCTTATCAAACCTGCGCTTATCTTCTCTTCGAATGCTGTCAACCGGTATTGAAAGCAGCCCGGTAGTATATGTATAACCAGCTTTTTTAACCAGGCTGTAATCCTTGACCAAAACACCGAATTTTAGATCGTGTTGATTAAGCAAAGACCTCTCCTGGTCATTTAAACCATATAATTTATCGGCAAACTTTCTTAATGTCAGGTACTCCAATAGCCTCTTTTCTTTTAAAGCGATCCCCCCAAATTGCCTTATAAATCTGTCAAATAAAAAACGGGCAAGCTGTGTCTTTGAAGTTTCACTCAATTGGTCATAATGACTGATAAAATATGTTAAACAGGAGGTTTGTGTCCCGGTAATATTTTTCGCCAGATATATAAGAGTAGAATCTCGATTAAGTTGCTGATCAGTTAAGTTGTTAAAGTATGCATCCAATACCTCGCTGTTGGTCATCCTCTTTTCCGCCAAACGGTCAAGATAAACATGTAAAAATAAAGGATCGCGATCTCCTCCACGGAACCTTTGTTCCATATTGCCTAAATTGTTCACGTCTGCTTCCTGCTTTTTTGCCTCCGTAACAAGATTGACAAAGGCGATTTCATCTGCCTCTCCCACAACCTTATGAATAAGGTAACCATCGCTGTTTAAAAATAAAAATGTGGGAAATGCCTCGATACCATATTTTCTGGCGATCTCTGCTCCCTCTCCTTTTTCAGCATTTACTTTATAATTCAGGAAAGCGCCATTGTATTTCTTACCGACTGCCTGCCTGGTAAATATAAATTTTTCCATGTATTTACAGGGACCGCACCAGTCAGTATACACGTCGACAAAGATCATCTTATTACTTTACCTGGACGAGTCGAGTAATTCTTTCCATGAACCTTTAAAAAATTGGATACCTGTTTTTACGTTTGTCTGTGCTAACAATGCAATAACGTAAAAGGTGGCAAAGCAAAGAGAAATAGTTTTTTTCATCGCCTATATCTTCCCATTAAGAAAATCTTCAAACGCCTGGTTTTTCTGTCGTTCCTGCTCAAGCATTGACTGCGCTGTTCTTATTGCATCCTCCAATCCATCCGGTTTTGTTCCGGTGCTACTGATCAACTCTTTCCCGCCGCCTTTACCATCGAATGAGTTTTTTACAGCATCAAATATTGCGTTCGTATTTATAAATTTCTTCTCGACCAATTCCTTTTCTGTAGCCAGAACAAAAAAGGCTTTGCCTTCCGACCTGGCGCCCAAGGCAAAAAAGTAGTTTTTCACCTTCGATTTTAACTCCAAAGCCAATTTTTTCAATTGGTCGACATTTTCCAAACCAACTACCTTTCCAATAAACTTGATTCCACTTATATCCACCACTTCGTTTATCAGTGATTCTGCGATATCTTTCAGTTGCCGCGCTTCCGCCTTCTCCAATTTTTTCTTTTGTTCCGCATTATCTGCAACCAACCCTTCCACCGCCTTGTTCAGCTCTTTGGGATTCTTCAGCGCCTCACGTACGCTACGCAGCAAAGCAAGCTGTTCCTGGACAAACACTTCCGCAGCCCTTCCGCTAACGGCTTCTATCCGGCGAACCCCGGCCGCCACAGCGCTTTCATGGCGTATCTTAAAGAACCCTAACTCTCCCGTCGCACCGACATGGGTACCTCCACACAGCTCCACCGAGTAAGACGGATCGATGATCACCACCCGCACCCTGTCGCCATATTTCTCTCCGAACAAAGCCATGGCGCCCAGCTTTAACGCTTCCTCCTTGGACATTTCTTTTATAACAACCGGAATGTTCTCCCGGATCTTTTCATTCACCAGCTCTTCGACCTTTGCAATCTCCTCATCCGTCATCTTGGCAAAATGAGAGAAGTCGAAACGCAGCTGCTCGTCATTCACCAGCGAACCCTTCTGGGCTACATGCGTACCCAGCACCTTACGCAGCGCAGCGTGCAACAGATGCGTAGCCGTGTGATGCACCTCGGCCTCTTTGCGTAACACCGGGTTTACCCTGGCAAATACCTCCCCTTTGAGCTGAGCAGGAAGCTTCTCCACAAACTGTATAATGAGGTCGTTCTCCTTCTTCGTATCGATGACAGCTACGAGTTCACCATTAGCCTCGATCACACCGGTATCGCCCACCTGTCCGCCGCTCTCCGCATAAAAGGGTGTCGCTTCCAGCACCAGCTGCCAGGATTCCTTACCCTTGGCCTTTATCTTACGGTATTTTACAATACGGGTCTTTGTCTCCAGCATATCGTATCCCACGAACTCCGACAGGGGATTGTCTTCCAATACCACCCAGTCCTCGGTGTCCAGGGCCGTGGCGGCACGGCTGCGATCTTTCTGCTGCTGCATTTCTTTTTCAAAACCTTTCTCATCCACCACAAGATTATTCTCGCGCGCAATCAGCCGGGTCAGGTCGATAGGAAAGCCATAAGTATCGTACAGCTCGAATGCCGCCTGTCCATCGATAGTCCCATTCTTAGGTGCGGCTATGATGTCCTCCATTTTCTTTAACCCCTTGTCCAGCGTCCGGAGAAAAGCATCCTCCTCCTCCCTGATGACCTTGGCCACCAGGTCCGCCTGTTTGAACAATTCCGGGAATACTTTCTCGAACTGTCCTGCCAGCAGGGGCACCAGTTGAAAAAGCAACGGTTGCTTATGATCCAGGTAAGAGTAATAGTATCGTACGGCGCGACGCAGGATGCGGCGGATCACATAACCCGCTCCCGTGTTCGAGGGCAGCTGTCCGTCGGCAATAGTAAAAGAAATGGCACGGATATGATCTGCCAGTACCCGGAAGGCGACATCTTGCTTACTATCCGTGTTCCCGTACTTTTTCTTAGTGATCTTTTCAACTTCAGAGATAGTGCCGGTGAACAGGTCCGTATCGTAATTGGAGCTCTTGCCTTGTAATACCCTCACCAGCCTTTCCAGACCCATACCGGTGTCGACATGCCGGGCAGGGAGGGGTTGCAAGCTACCATCCTTAAGTCGGTTGAATTGTATAAAGACATTGTTCCATATCTCTATCACCTGGGGGTGATCCTTATTTACCAGGGAGGCGCCGCTGATCTGACTGCGCTCGGCCTCAGACCGGCAATCCACATGTATCTCGGTACAGGGGCCGCAAGGGCCGGTATCCCCCATCTCCCAGAAATTATCTTTCTTATTGCCCATGAGTATCCTGTCCGCAGCTATCCACTTTTTCCATTCGTCATAGGCTTCCGTATCACGGGGCAGGTTCTCTTTGGCGTCCCCTTCGAATACGGTGACATATAGCTTGTCTTTGGGAATGCCATATACCCCCGTCAGCAGCTCCCAGCTCCACGCAATAGCCTCCGGCTTGAAATAGTCCCCAAAACTCCAGTTACCCAGCATTTCGAACATGGTATGGTGATAGGTATCGACACCTACCTCTTCCAGGTCATTGTGTTTACCGCTGACCCGTAGACATTTCTGGGTATCAGCGACTCTGGAATAGGGTGGCACCCTATTCCCTAAAAAAAAATCCTTGAACTGGTTCATTCCGGCATTGGTGAACAGCAGGGTAGGATCGTTCTTTACAACGATGGGGGCGGAGGGAACAATCGTATGGCCTTTCGATGTGAAAAAATCCAGGAATTTCGATCTTATTTCAGCACTGGTCATCATAAACGGGACAAACTTTTGATTTTATATGGTCTTCACCAATTATATTTGTACGCTCGGTTAAGGTTGGGCAGTGCAAATGTACACTAAATCAAGCTGTTTTACCGTTGTCTCATGCCTGTTGGCGGACTCCGATGAAGAAGATCAAATACTATTATAACACCAATACCCTCCGGTATGAAAAACTGGAGACTCCCCTGCGGGTAACTCTCCTGCGGGTATTGGGTTTTATGTCGGCTGCAGTCGTAACAGCCCTGATCCTGGTGTCCCTGGCCTATAAATACTTCCCTTCCGCTAACGAAAAAAGGCTGATGCAGCGCAACGAAGCCCTAAAAGACAATTATTACGTCCTGAACGACAAAGTTCAAAAGTTGCAGGGTCAGATGGCCGAGCTGGAAAAAAGGGATAATAATGTCTACCGGGCCATCTTCGAAGCAGCCCCCATCCCCGACAGCGCCCGGGCAAAAGCTGCCCAACAGGAGCTGGAAATCAAGCTGGTACAAGGCATGGATCAGGAAAATTTATATACGTCCGTCGCCGCCACCCTCAATAAGCTCAGCGCCCGGATCATCAACCAGTCCCAGTCATATAGCCAGATCGATAATTTTATCAAGAATAAAGAGCAGCTCCTCGCTTGCACGCCCGCCATTCAGCCCGTGAGCAACAAGGACCTCAGCCGTATAGCCTCCGGCTTTGGCTATCGGATAGACCCCGTGTATAAAACAACCAAATTTCACGCGGGACTTGATTTCGCCGCCCCACAAGGCACCCCCATCTACGCTACGGCCAACGGTACGGTGGATGTAGCCGGCAATACGGGCAACGGCTATGGCAACCACGTCGTCATCAACCATGGGTATGGCTATGGCACCCTCTATGGGCATATGTTCCGGGTAAAGGTCAAGCCCGGGCAGCATGTAAAAAGGGGGGAGATCATCGGCTGGGTGGGTAGCACGGGTAAAAGTACAGGCCCACACTGCCATTATGAGGTACACCGCAATGGCGATCCCGTGGATCCCGTATATTATTTCTATAATGATATCACTCCTGAACAATATGACAGGCTGTTGAAGTTAGCCGCATCCAGTAACCAAAGTTTTGACTAATCCTGCGTATCTTCACGCTCGGACCGGAACGATTTTTGACCACACTCCCCCGATGAAGAAAGAATTCTCCCAGATGGCGTTCAACTTTCCCATGGAGGCAGAGCCCCAGGCTCCGCCAAAAAATGGTCTGTCGGCCCATCCCGGAGAACAGGGTAATGTCCTGGTACTGTCAGCGGAAGAAGAACATACGGTGCGGGAAGAAGGCCGCCGGGCAGGCGTAGTGGTACGGATAAAATCATTGAAGCGGTCACCCGAACAGACTGCCGACCCGGTCCTGATACCCGCCCCTCAACCTCAGATCAAAGCCCCCGAGCAGGTATTTATACAGACATCCATCCCCCTGGAAGATATAGACCTGCCCGTCGTCAGGGCGGAAATACCGGTCCCTGTAGAGGATATGCCGGAAAAAATCTCCCTGGAGGAGCTGCCTGAAACGATACCCCCGGAGGAGCTGCCGGAGCCGGCCCCTGTAAAAGAGGCCCCGGAACTGATCCCTGTAGTGGATACGCTGGAAGTGCCCCCCCTGGAAGAAGTGCCCCCCGTGGAAGAGGTGCCCGCACCGGTAGCGGCTTCTCCCATCGTGGAACCTCCGCTCCCCCCTCGCAAAAGATCCACCCAACGGCCAGCCGCAAAAGAAAAAACAAAACCAGCCCCGGCAGAGAAAGCCAAATCCAAAAGAGGCCGCAAATCCCTGAAAGAAGTGGCGGCAGAGGCCGACCTGATCGATATACCGGCTGACGAAGTCCTGTTCAGCAAGCAGTATTATACCATGGGAGAAGTAGCCGAAATGTTCAGGGTCAACCAATCCCTCCTCCGCTTCTGGGAGACAGAATTCAGCATCCTGCAGCCCCGGAAAAATAGAAAAGGGGACAGGTATTTCAGACCAGTGGATATCAAGAACCTGCACCTGATCTATCATCTCTTGCGCCAGCGGAAATATACTATCGAAGGCGCCAAGGAATTCCTCCGGAAGAATAAAAAGGCGGAACAACGATTTGAAGCCATTCAACGATTACAACAGATCAAAGCCTTCCTCCTGGAATTGAAGGCACAACTATAAACCTTACATCATATGAAGCACATTCTACTCATCGCATTCATCATTGGTCTGGGCATCCTCACCCGGGCCGAATCCGAATACACCATCACCAGTGATGGAACGCATAAGATATTAAAGGGGCTCATCAGCCGGGACATGCTGGAAAAAGATGCAGCCTTTTCCTGGTTTCATCAAAACCGCTGCGCGTATACCCCCGATGCAGCCCTGACAGCTCTGGTTCGTGCAAACACCACACAAGTGCGATTCCTCGTCTTTACAGCCACCTGGAACGAAGACGCCCAATATATTCTTCCAGGATTCTATTCCCTCATGGATGCCGCCTCCGTCCGCCCTGACCAGGTCACGCTGATAGGAGTGGATCAGGAAAAGAAAACCCTTTACCACCTCACGGAGCACATGCACATCACTTCCATACCTACTTTCATCGTCTTAAAGAATGGAAAAGAAATAGGGAGGGTCCAGCCAAAAGACAAATACAGCCCCTGGGAGAAAGATCTCTCAGCCATCCTGGAAACTCATTAAGACCGGTCGTTATCTGACCCACTGGCAGCAGCAGCCGTCCCGCTGATCCGGATCTCCGTACTGGCTCCTGCAATATCGATCTTTAACGTCTCCAGCAGCCGCAACACATCCAGATTCACCGCCTGTTTGACTGCGTTGAACCGATCCTGTGTAACAGGCGCCGTAAAATAATCCACGTTGATCAAAAAAGCGCTGGCTGTTATATCATTTAGAAAAGCTGTGCTATTCTCTATCGTATCCTTTTTCAATATCTCTTTAAGACCTGCTATCAGCTTGTCCAACTGCACCGACGAGGTCGGAAGACTCACTTCCAGCCTCAACTCCCCCTTTCGCTGAGTACGAAGCGTAAGATTGTCTACAACACTGTCCACCATTTGCTTATTAGGCACGGTGACAAAGGTCTTCTGATCCGTACGGATACGCGTGCTGCGTAGCCCGATCTTCTCCACCGTCCCGGAAATATTGTTCACCTTTAGCACATCCCCGGCCGTAAACGGCTTGTCGAAGAAAATGACAAAGCTGGCGATAAGATTTTCGATGCTCTCTTTCGCAGCAAGGGCCACAGCGGCGCCTGCCAGTCCCAGGGATGCCAGTATGCTGGAAACATTTACCTTAAAGGCCGAATCCAATATCATCAGCAGCCCGATGATCCCCAGGATCGCTTTTAAGAAATCCCGGATAAAACCTACCATTTGCAAATCCCTCACCCCTCTGTCCCCCCTGGCCTTACGTCGCAGCACCTGCGAGATAAAGTCCACGAGCCGCATCAACAACCAGATAAAGCTGATGATAAGTATGATCACACCGATGGACTGGAAGATGGTTTTGGCCTTGACCTCGTAGATATCGAAATCCAGCTGCGGCGGAAAATGCAGCTTCTCGATGGAAGACATCGATACGAATACCACGATAAAGGTGCCGATAGGTCCCACCACCAGCTGCAAAAAGGCAGTCTTTTCCAAACCCGAACCCATCCGTTGTATCATGCTGAAAAGCAGCCGGGCTATCAGCCTCGAAATAAATCGCTTCAGGATAATGACGAACAGGATCGTGCTGGCAACAATAATATAGGAGCGAAGAGGATTGCCAAAAACTACCAGGTTCCAGAAATCATGCATGTCTTTCGATTGATCGGATAAAGTTATGGCTTATTGGTATATATCTGTAGCCCCGCCTTCTTCAACACATAGATGGTCGAAGGCATGATCTTGATCCGCAACGCATCGCGCGCATAACCAGGTATCGGCTCCTCCTGCATATCCAACGTCCCCTGCTGATAGCGCAAAAAAGAGCGATCGTCCCTTCCAAGCATATTCTTATCCAATACGTCAAAATCTTTCCACCCCAACAAAGCAATATGGTTCTTCAAGCCTCCATAGTGATCGAAAATATACACCCCGCGAGCAGTATCATACAAATAAACAAAACCGCCCTGGTCACGTAAAACAGACGGCTCAGGCGTGCTGTCGAACAAAAGCCTGAAATCAGTAGTCTGGTCCACCAGCGATCCATCATCCCCGATCCTTTTTAGCTTGGCGTCCAGTTCATCGTATACCCATACGCTATTGTCATAGGCAAGCCCAACCGCGCGGGCCTGCAGGATATTCAATTTCCGCAGGTCGATGGTATTGACAATATTCAGGAACCTGTCCAGCTCGATGACCATGGTGAACTCCCGATAGTACACGACGATCTTCAAGGGATTGGTCACATCCACCATCGACACCTTCCCAAATCTGCGCACATCGTTAAAGACGGCCAGCGAGTCGCCGGCAGGACTTAATTTTCTTAACTGATTATCCCGGGTCAGCACATAGATATTCCCCAGGTTGTCCACGGTAAAGTCCGCCAGATCGCCATCGATGGTCTTGCTCAACACAAAATCCGATGCCCGCTGGGCAAAAGCACCGCCCTGCAAAAGCACCAGACACAATATGAAAAGCAGTATCCTCATCTTCGAATGATCTTTTGTTCCATCTCCGGGTTCTCCGGCAACAGCGACAACCGCTCCCCGTCAAATACAGCGTATGTATTATATCGTATCCAGTCACCTAAATTAATATAACGGCTGGCGCCCAGGTTAAAGTCGATAGGCAGATGCCGGTGACCGAAAATAAAATAATCGAAATGCTCCGAACGCAATACTTCCTTGCAATAAACAACCAGCCATTCATCGTCCTCTCCCAGGAACTGTTCGTCATTCACACCCGTGACGGCCCTGCTGCGGCGGCTGGCCCAATTGGCGATACCCACGCCAACGGCGGGAGGCAGAATACCAAAGAGCCACTGGCACACCCGGTTGCGAAATATCTTCTTCATGAACTTATATCCATGATCGCCGGGACCCAGTCCATCTCCATGCCCAATATAAAATTTACGGCCATTGTATTCAAAGGTCTTGGGCTCGTGATACACAGGTATGTTGAGCTCTTGCTCGAAATAGCCGCTCATCCACATATCGTGATTGCCCACAAAAAAATGTATGGGGATACCCGAGTCCGTGATCTCAGCCATCTTGCCCAGTATCCGCGTATACCCCTTCGGCACCACGGTACGGTACTCGTACCAGAAGTCGAACAGGTCGCCTACAATAAATATCCCGGCTGCGTCCCCGCGAATGGACTCCAAAAAGCGAACAACGTGCTTTTCCCTTACCAGGCTGGTGGCATGGTCGGGAGCGCCCAGGTGCATGTCGGAGAGAAAATAGATCTTTTTTCCTGGAGGGATTTGCATGGGGTGAAGTTAATGCCTGTCTACCAAAAAAAGGTAAACTTCTTTTGGGCCATGCACCCCCACGACGAGCGTCTTCTCTATATCCGCCGTACGGCTGGGACCTGTAGCGAAGGTGATCAGGGAAGGTAGCTGCCCCTGGTATTTTTCCTTCAGCGCGATCAATCCATCCCTGATATCGTACACCAATTGGTCGGTATAGGCGACACAGATATGAACAGGAGCATATACGCTGACGGTGCGACCGCTGTCCTGAGCAGCGCTCATCACGATGCTGCCCGTTCTTGCCACCAGCAATTCACAGGTAGTAACGGCAGCATCACAATCCTTTAATTCCACTTTTGAAAAGCCGTCGAAACTATTGGTCTTTAACGTCTCTTTCAGCTTCTCCTCCCGGCAATATAGCTTCTTCCAGCCGTTGTGAGCAGCCAGCCCCTTCAGTTGCGCAGCCAGCTCACGATGATCCACACAAAATATGAACTTGCCCTGCAATTTGGTGAACTGTTCGGCAAATTCAATCTCGGGGTCCTGTGTAGCCGGCTGGAAGACGGAATGATTGCCTTCGCTGTGTGGAAAAGGAATAGGCGTTGATTGACTCAACGCCTGCCTTATCTTTTTAAGAATATTTTCCTTCGCGGGGGATACCTTCATATCTCGACGCAGTTGATTACACTATTATACTTGTTCCGCTGTAGGAGGTGTCACCACAGCAGGAGGAACTCCATTGCTGTCGCCTGGCTGAAGACCTTCACGGGAATGATCTTCGACATCCAGCACCCTCTTTTCTTCAAAGGGACGTTTGCCGATGAGAGCTTCTACATCACTTTGGAAGAGTACTTCCCTCTCCAGGAGTGCTTCCGCCAGCACCTTTACCTCCCTGTCCTTACGGGTCAGCAGGTCCTTGGTAGCATCATATGCCTTGTCGATCAGCTTGCGTACTTCCTCATCGATCAGACGGGATGTCTCCTCGGAATAAGGCTTGGTAAAACTATTCTCCTGTTGAGGATCATAGAAGCTGACATTCCCTACTTTATCGTTCATACCATAAACTGTCACCATCGAATAGGCTATCTTGGTGATCTGCTGCAGGTCATTCTGTGCACCCGTAGAGATCTTCCCAAAATTGAGCTCTTCGCTGGCGCGTCCGCCCAGGGTCATGCATATTTGATCAAAAAGCTGATCGGTATTATAGAGATATTGCTCTTTGGGTGTGTATTGGGCATAACCCAATGCTGCTACACCTCTTGGGACGATGGTAACCTTCAGGAGAGGATAAGCGTGCTCCAGGTACCAGCCGCAGATAGCGTGACCGGCTTCGTGGTAGGCGATGATCCTCTTTTCATCAGGAGAGATGATCTTGTTTTTCTTCTCCAATCCGCCGATGACCCTGTCCACCGCATCCTGGAAATCTTCCATGTCCACCGTCTCTTTCCCTTTACGGGCAGCAATAAGCGCTGCCTCGTTACAGACATTGGCGATGTCCGCACCGGCAAACCCAGGGGTCTGCTCGGCCAGCTTATGGATATCCAGCTTGCTGCTGATCTTGATAGGCTTGAGGTGTACCTTGAAGATCGCTTCCCGTCCTTTCAGATCGGGCTTGTCGATGGATATTTGTCTGTCAAACCTGCCCGGACGCAACAGCGCGGTGTCCAGTACGTCGGGACGGTTGGTGGCAGCCAGTACGATGATCCCACTGTCGCCTCCGAAGCCATCCATTTCCACAAGCAGCTGATTCAGGGTGCTCTCCCTTTCGTCATTGCTCATGATGGCATTCTTACCGCGCGCTCTGCCGATAGCATCTATTTCATCGATGAAGATGACACAAGGTGCTTTCTCGCGGGCCTGCTTGAACAGGTCCCTTACACGGCTGGCGCCCACACCTACGAACAGCTCTACGAAGTCGGAGCCGCTCATGGAGAAGAAAGGCACCTGCGCCTCGCCGGCCATAGCCTTTGCCAGCAGCGTCTTACCCGTACCGGGAGGACCCACCAACAACGCACCCTTGGGTATCTTGCCGCCAAGGGCCGTATATTTTTTAGGGTTCTTTAAGAAATCCACTATTTCCATCACCTCCACCTTGGCCTCATCAAGACCCGCTACATCATTGAATGTAATGGTCACCTTGGTGCCTTTGTCAAAAAGAGTGGCTTTGGATTTACCGATGTTGAATATCCCCCCAGGCCCGCCACTGGCGCCCTGTCCGCCCATCTTTCGCATCAGCATCACCCAGATGAGGACGATGATAAGAAGAGGTAAAAGGAAATTCAGCAGAGGACCAAACCATTCGCCCTCCGACTTGGAGTTCAATGGGATTTCCTGTATCTGCGGATTCTTGACAAAATAGTCCCGCAGCGTCTTCTCATACTCCTTCACATCCGTCACCTTGAACTCGAACTGTGGGCCTTCTTTGTTGATATTGTTGGGCCAGGAGCCCTTTAATTGATTCTGATAATAGGCTTTGTTCAGGCTATCCTTCCTGATATATACCCTTACCACCGATTTATTCGATATAAGGTCCAGCTTCTCGACATCTCCCTTGGCCAGCATCTCCCTCCTGAAATCCAATTCCGATATATTATGGGCATCAGGAGAAAGACCTCCAAACAGGTTGAACCCGATCAATACGGCCGCGATGATCCCCCAGATCCAATATATGCTGAACTTGGGGCCTTTCCTCGGGCTGTTGCTGTCGTCATCCCCCCTGGGTCTAAACCGCGGAAAGCCAGACTTGTCATTTTGTTTCAGATCGTCTTGTGGCATTTGTTGTAGTTGTCCGTGTTGTTTTGCTTGTTTAAATACTTTATTAACTATAAAAACTATATAGAGAAAATGTTTAAAAAAAACCCAGTAAACGGCAAAATATCCTGTTAAATTGCCATATTTAGGCTTTTCTATGGGCGGGCTCCGAATGTTGTTCCTGGGGAGCATCGCTCCACATGTCTTCCAACTTATAAAAACGGCGGCTTTCCGGCAGCATGACGTGGATCACGACATTCACATAGTCGATCAGGACCCATTGCAGGGTTTGTTTGCCTTCGTGTTTATAGGGAATTTCATCGCAGTTCTTCTTCGTCGCTTCTTCTATGTGGTCGGCTATTGCTTTCACCTGGGTAGTACTTCCGGCCTCGCAAACGATAAAGAAATCAGCGACTGCTTCGGGTATCTTCCTGAGATCAAGGGAAACAATATTTTCACCTTTTTTTTCCTGAATGGCCTGTATTATTGTTTTAAAGATTTTCGAATTCCTCGTTAATCTGGCTACACTATTGCGTTTCCGGGTAGCTAACATTGAAAGCTGTTCCAATAATCAAAACGTTTTTGTGATAAATTATATTTTAAATCGCGGCAAATCAAATTATTGCGCGCAATCGTACTTTTGTGAAAATTTAGTCCGACTGCGCGCATTATCATATGTTTGTCCTTCGGACAACGAACCTCCGGTTCGTTCTCGTGAGAAGTAGGGTTTAAATTTGTCCGGGCGCTGCCGACCCCTTTCCAAAGGCCAGTATTGCTCATTCCAAAAATAGTAATCTTTTGTCTATCGGGCGCTCTTTTGTTGAATTACAATCAGTGGATAGCACCAACAACTATGCCATGGCCCAGGCGCATGCAGGATTGGCCTCTCATGGGATGATGTTCTTTGCCCATGAACAATGGGCCGGAAAAGGCCAGCGTGGCAGGAACTGGACAAGCACTCCGGGGGAGAATATAATTGTAAGTACGGTATTAGAGCCTGTGAATCTGACCCTTATACAGCAATTTGCCCTTAGCGCCTCCGTCGCCCTGGCCTGCTATGACCTTTATAGCCGATATGCCGGCACAGAGGATACCACCATTAAATGGCCCAACGATCTTTACTGGCGTGACAGAAAGGCAGGAGGTATTCTTATAGAAAACATCTTCAAAGGGGATCAGTGGGCCTACGCCATCGTCGGTACGGGTATCAATATCAACCAGACCCGATTCCCGGATACAGCCCGCAATCCCGTCTCCTTAAAGCAGATCACCGGTCGCCCGTTCGATGCGGTGACACTGTCAAAAGAATTCGGCGCCTGCCTGGATGCCCGCTACCAGCAGCTGATAAAAGGCCACGCAGCCGTCTTGCTTGAGGAATATAACCAGCGGCTCTACCGTAAGGACCAGCCCGTCCGGCTGAAAAAGGACCAGGCCATATTCGAGACGGTGGTAAAGGGAGTGACTCCAACCGGTGAGCTTATTACCCGGGATACCCTGGAAAGAAGGTTCGGTTTCGGTGAGGTCGAGTGGCTCATTTAGCCCGCCAACTCCTTCCAGGCCTGTACTATCTCTTCCGCATGCTGCTTGTTCTTCGGTCGTAAAAAGATCTTGCGGATGATCCCCTTCTCATCTATAAGAAAAGTGGTCCGGTGAAGCCCCATGTACTTGCGGCCATACAGGACCTTCTCCCCCCAGACGCCATATTTATCAATGATCTTGTGCTCCGGGTCGGCCACCAACGTAAAAGGCAGGTCGTATTTCGCCTCGAACTTCTTGTGCTTTTTTTCCTCATCCGGACTTACTCCCAAAACAGTAAACCCCTCCTTTTTCAACAAGGCATAGTTGTCCCGAAGATTGCATGCCTGGATAGTGCAGGTAGGCGTATCGTCTTCAGGATAGAAATACAATACCAGCTTCTTACCCTTATAATCCGACAGGGACAGCTTTTCCCCGTTCTGATCCCGGCCTGTAAAGGCGGGGGCCTTGTCTCCTTCTTGCAGTTGTATCATAATTATCTTGTAAACTTATATTCCTTGGTAGTACTATTGCCGGCCACATCTTCCGCCGTCACTTTCAGCACATGCTTCCCACGAGGACAATGCTTGTCGAACTCATAGATAAAATCCAGGTACTTGTCATTGGAAAAACAAAGCCACTGGCCATCCAATTCGGCGCGAAACCGCCGGATCCCGCCCAGGTCATCCTTTACCCGGAAGGCTATCCGCTTCGCCTTCGTCAATACCGCCCCGTCGTAAAGTCTGGGAAGTCCCGGAAGCCCCACCGGTGTAATGACAGGAGCATTGCGGTCTTCCACCAGCTGAAAATCCCCAAACTCCCTGAAACGCGCAGAGGCCCAGCCGTCCAGCCATTCCGGCGCTACGACGTCCTTTTTCCCGCCTGCAGTACGGACCATAACTATCTTCTCTTTAGATCGGGCCAGAGACTCGTTGTCCGCAGGCAAGGGCGTCATGCGCGGCTTTATGCGTACCAATAACGGTTCCTGCAAGGGTACCACCGTGCTGCCGATGGTATATACGGGTGAAAGCGCTTCCAGGGCGGAGTCGGCTATCGTACAGCCGATGTGCACATTGTCGTATAAACTATTTTCTCCAACATAGAACGCAACGTTTTCGCCTTCAAAACCGTCTAATGAGCCAGGGGAGAAGGATTTGCCCGGCAGCGGGACAGCCTGAATAGCAGAGGAAGGAGTAGGGCGGTATTGCACCTGGAATTTCAAGACAGTGGTATTGCCGTATGCATCCTTTACTTCTATGAGGATGGGATGCGGGAGTCCGTCAGCGAGGTCCAGGACGCCATCCGGTGCATGTATCAGCCCTGTGGCGGACGCGACGGCGCGGGGAGGTGTCAAAGTATTTTGATAAATGGTAGGCGCCAAATACCCAGGCAAGCGGGATAAATGCTGCAGCCAGGGACCACCCCTTTCGTGCGTCTTATAATCGATGTGCGCATTGATCTTACGGGTATCCAAATAGCTGATATCATCCATTATAAAGCTGCTGATCGGCGTCCCATCTTTATACAACGTAGCCTGGTAGATGCCGTTGGGGTTGGTGGAGCCGGACTGACTGTCGCTGGCCGAAATGGAAAAGCTTATATGCGTCGCTCCAACGATGACTACACTGTCGTCCAGCCGGCAGGCGCCAGCTGCTGTCTTCCAGACAGGGATGATCCATGGCGTTTGTTCATAGGTGCTGAGCGATCTGTCATAGATGGCTAGCCGAAGAATAACGGGAGGCACGTCATCCGTCACCGGCATCCCAAAAAGAAGGGGGTTCAGGTTGGTGTCGTCGGAACTGCGGCGTATCTCGAAATGCAGGTGAGGCCCCTGAGAACCGCCCCTGTTGCCGCTGAAGGCAATGAACATGCCTTTCTTCACAGGGAAGAGGCCGGCGGGTATATCCAGAGACACCTGCCAGGACTTCAGCCGGTATTGCTCGGCATCGACATAGGCCGCCAATGCGGGATAGAATTTATTGAGATGCGCATACAGCGTGGTATAGCCATTGGGATGCCGGATATAGATGGCCTGGCCAAATCCCATTGGTTCGATCACCACCCGGGCGACATAGCCATCGGCAGCAGCCAACACGGGGAGATTCTCTTTCTGCTGGGTACGGATATCCAGCCCCATATGGTAGTGATTGGCCCTGAGCTCGCCAAAATTCGCCGCCAGCTTGATGGGTATATCCAGGGGATTGCGGAAATATTCCGTGGGATAGCTGGCCCGCTCCAGCGTAGCATTTGTCGCCGGGCCGACAGAAGCAGCCCCCGTTGGGTAAGTCTGAGCAACGGACAGAAACGTGGAAAAAGCACAAAGCCCGATCAGTAGATATTTCATGCAGGACCCTATTGGATGGTTCATTCGTCCGCAAATATCCGGAAAAACGGACTTCCCTAAAATATAGTCCGTTTTCCGGAACATCTAATGTCTGAGGCCTTCGTCGGACCTGCTTCGACACGGTCCTCCTCGGTCGTAACCTTCGCAGGCTCGGTTACGGACAACGAACCTGTGGTTCGTTCTGGGTCCCGAATCAAGAAAATCTTTCCAAAATTTGAACAAAAACCATATGATTCTGTTAAAACTGCAAGCTGCTCCTTTACGTATATATACCTGTACGGCCGGGTGTTTGGGTACTAAACAACTCTCCTTCAGCCGACGTCGGCAGTCTTAAAAAAATACTACTAAAAGGGAAGGTTTTTTTTAAAGTTTGGTACAGCTTTTGGCTAACAAAAATTGTCTTGTATATAGAATAGTTTTTCAACGTTCAATGTGTAGTCATGAAAGGGGTAAAAAACAAAATGGTAATTTTCGCAGCCGTCACCGTAGGTGGTGTCATCGGACTGTTGAAAGGCGAAGAAGCCAAGCAGAAATGGGTCTTCCGGATGAGGAGCAAGTATGACAATCGCCGTCTGATGGCCGAGCGAAAGTCGATTGCCCGCAAGGGCGGCGTGCTGCTGGATGACATCGAGCTGGCTGCCTATCATAACAACTGAAATCTTTAGCTGATTTATAATTCATGCCCGTCCGCCTGAACAAGGCGGACTTTTTTATACCCCGAAAGTTTTAATACCGATTTAATATTCAAAAGGGTTACCCGGCCCCTTGGCCGCTTCCTCGCCCGCCCCGGAAAGGCCCGTCCCCACTATGTCTAAAAAATCTCGGGAAATTCACCCTCACTGCCGTAACTTCGCGCAATTTTATATTTTTTCCATCATGCCCAAAGACTCTTCGATCCGCAGCGTACTTATCATTGGTTCCGGTCCCATTATCATCGGCCAGGCTTGTGAATTTGATTATTCCGGTACCCAGGCCGCCCGTAGCTTGCGGGAAGAAGGCGTCCAGGTCATCCTGATCAACAGCAACCCCGCCACGATCATGACAGACCCCATGATGGCAGATAAAGTATACCTGCTCCCCCTGACGGTAGAAAGCATCGAGCAGATACTGGAAGAAAACAACATCGATGCCGTCCTCCCCACCATGGGCGGACAGACAGCCCTCAACCTGGCCAAAGAAGCCGAAGACCTGGGCATCTGGCAGAAATACGACGTCCGCCTCATCGGAGTAGATATAAAAGCCATCGACAAGGCCGAAGACAGGGAGAAGTTCCGTCAATGGATGATCGAGCTCGGCGTACCCGTCGCTACAGCCAAGACAGCCAACTCCTTCCTGGAAGGAAAAGAATTCGCCCAGGAAATAGGATTTCCCCTGGTGATCCGCCCCTCCTTTACCCTGGGTGGCACCGGCGGCGGTTTCGTACACGATAAGAACGACCTCGACGAAGCCCTGAACAGAGGCCTGCAGGCCTCTCCCATCCATGAAGTGCTGGTAGAACAGGCAGTACTGGGGTGGAAAGAATTCGAGCTGGAGCTCCTGCGCGATGCCAATAACAATGTGGTCATCATTTGCACAGTGGAGAATTTCGACCCCATGGGCGTACACACAGGCGACTCCATCACGGTTGCTCCCGCCATGACCCTTAGCGATACCGCATTCCAGCTGATGCGCAATACGGCTATCCGCATGATGCGCGACCTGGGGAACTTCGCCGGCGGCTGTAACGTACAGTTTGCCCTCAACCCCAGGACGGAAGAGATCATCGCCATCGAGATCAATCCCCGCGTCAGCCGGTCATCGGCCCTTGCCTCCAAAGCAACGGGCTACCCCATCGCCAAGATCGCAGCCAAACTGGCCATCGGATTCACACTGGACGAACTGAAGAACCAGATCACAGGCACTACTTCCGCCTATTTCGAGCCGGTGCAGGACTATGTCATCGTAAAGATCCCCCGCTGGAACTTCGACAAGTTCAAAGGCGCCAACGATACGCTGGGATTACAAATGAAAAGCGTGGGAGAGGTAATGGCCATCGGCCGCAGCTTCACCGAGGCCGTACAGAAAGCCTGCCAGAGCCTCGAGAACAACGCAGTTGGACTTGGCTACTATGGTAAAAGCCTCATGCACGCCGAAGGGCTGCTGGAATATATAAAGACCCCCAAATGGGACCGCATCTTCCGTATCAAGGACGCGCTGATGGCAGGCATCTCCGTCGGCACGATCTCCAAAGCCACCAACGGCATCGACCGCTGGTTCCTCTATGAGATCCAGAAGATCTGCAACATGGAGAAGGAGCTGGCCAATTATAAGATAGATACCCTCCCCACCGAACTGCTGCAACAGGCCAAGCGGCTTGGCTTCAGCGACGAGCAGATCGTCCGGGTCATGAACTCCGGCACGGAAGACGAACTGTACGAAAAAAGAAAGGCGGCGGGCATCACCCGTATATATAAAATGGTGGATACCTGCTCGGCCGAGTTCGAAGCAAAGACCCCTTATTTCTACTCTACCTTCGAAGGCGGACATGCCAACGAGAGCAAACCCAGCGAAAAGCCCAAGATCATCGTCCTGGGCTCGGGCCCCAACCGCATCGGCCAGGGCATCGAATTCGACTACTGCTGCGTACACGGTCTGCTCGCCATCAAAGAGTGCGGATATGAAGCCATCATGGTCAACTGCAACCCGGAGACGGTCTCCACCGACTTCGACATCGCGGACAAACTCTATTTCGAACCCGTATACTGGGAGCATCTCTGGGAGATCATCGAACATGAAAAGCCCGCAGGCGTCATCGTTCAGCTCGGTGGACAGACAGCCCTGAAGCTGGCGGAAAAACTGGACAAGAAAGGCATCAAGATCATCGGCACCTCTTTCGACAGCATGGATATCGCAGAGGACAGAGGCCGCTTCAGCGACATGCTGAAAGACCTGAATATCCCCTATCCCGACTATGGTACGGCATACAATGTGGACGAGGCCATACAGGTAGCCAACAGAGTAGGCTATCCGGTGCTGGTACGCCCCAGCTACGTACTGGGCGGTCAGCGGATGCGTATCGTTATCAACGACGAAGAGGTAGAAAAGGCGGTAGTAAGCCTCCTCAAACACATCCCCGGCAACAAGATCCTTATCGACCACTTCCTCGACCGCTGTCAGGAGGCCGAAGTAGACGCCATCTTCGACGGTGAGAACTTCCACGTGATGGGTGTAATGGAGCATATCGAGCCGGCGGGTATCCATAGCGGGGACAGCAACGCCGTCCTGCCAGCCTTCAACCTCAGCCCCATGGAGGTCACCACCATGGAATATTATTCGGAGAAAATAGCACGCGCCCTCAATATCAAGGGGCTCATCAATATCCAGTTCGCCATCAAGGACGGAAAGGTATTTGTCATCGAAGCCAACCCCAGGGCCTCCCGGACAACCCCCTTCATCGCCAAGGCCTACCAGATACCCTATCTGAACATCGCCACCAAGGTGATGATCGGCAAGTACAATCTCAAAGACTTCAAATTCGAGAAAAAGCTGAAGGGCTTTGCCATCAAGGAACCCGTGTTCAGCTTTAATAAGTTCCCCGGCGTCAACAAGGAACTGGGGCCCGAAATGAAGTCCACCGGCGAAGCCATCCGGTTTGTAAAAGATCTCCGGGACCCTTATTTCCGGCAGCTCTATAAAGACAGGAGCATGTACTTAAGTAAATGATTTGTTAACGGCCACCCTCAGGTGGCCGTTGTTGTATCTTTATCCTATGGAAGAAATGGAAGTTCCTACCGAGCATCTCCACGAAGAGATACAAGAAAAGGCCGAAGAGCAAAAAGACAAATGGACCCTCTACGTCGCCCTTTCCACAGCCTTTATGGCGGTGCTGGCAGCCGTTGCCGGACTGCTGGCAGGACATCATGCCAATGAAGCGCTGATCGAAAGGGTAAAAGCCTCCGATCAATGGAATTACTACCAGGCAAAAAACCTCAAAGCGGAGCTCGTCGCCAGCTCGGACAGGCTCCTTCATACCCTGTCACCCAATACGCCCGTCGAAGATCATAAGCTTGACCTGGCCCGCTATGAAAGGGAAAAAGAATCCATCAAAAAGACGGCCGAAGATGCCGAAAAACTCTCGGAACAACATTTGGGACACCATGTTCCCCTGGCCTCCGCAGTCACTGCCTTCCAGATCGCCATCGCCATATCCGCCATTTCCCTTCTCACCCGGAGAAGGCAATTCTGGTACATGGGACTGCTGCTGATGCTGATAGGTGTCGGCTTCCTCATAGCTGGAACGCTCTTCTGATCCTCTCCTGGCCGGAACCTCACACAAGCCGGGAAACAGTCTCCGGAAGGAAAAAATAAAGTTTAGCAAGGAATTTGCTACATGGTCCATGCTAAAAGCTACAACTTATGATAAAAGCCCTTCTTCTAGCCCTTTCCCTCGGTTGCCTGACATCCGCCATGGGTCAATTGAAAACGACAGTAAAATGCCCCGAATTTTATGTTGACGTCCTGAATGGTACGGTCAATGGGCAAAAACCTAATTACGGACGGGCAGAGATCAAAGACAAATTCCCCTGTTATGCCATCGCAATGGATGAATCACAGGATGCCAAATGCGGCGGCGGGGTCTTCCTGAAGGAAAAGGACCTGTACTTCTATACCAAAAGACATTATATAGAGATAGGTCCCAAATTCACTGGCAAGTTCAGCGTCCCCATCATGGGCACAAAAAGAGGCTCTCTCTTCAAAACCCTGGGGAACCCTAAAATAAAGGACGATCTCTGGGACGCCTACGATACCCAATACGGCACGCTGATCCTGCATTACGATGTAAAGGGCCCGGCCGGTAAGGTCAAGCTCATTCAAATGAGCACGGAGTCCACCGATACGATCCAGCTTTGCGAATAAGCTCCGCTGCCAATCGTCCTAAACACGACTCCGTTCTATCCACGACTTTATCAAGGGGAAGGCCAGGTGGAACCAGCTGGTGTAGGTCGACGGAAATTCCGCCAGCTCGGCTTGTATGGCCTCCAAAGACAGCCAGCGATACTCGCTCACTTCCTCCGGGTTGGGATAGATCCCCTGATCATACCAGCCTGCATATACATGATCAAACTCGTACTCGGTGAGCCCATTGTCGAATTCGGACCTGTATGTAAAATCGAAGATCTTTTTCAAGGGGACGGCAAACCCAAGCTCTTCGGACAGACGGCGCCTGGCAGCCTCACAGGTATCCTCATCCGGACGGGGATGACTACAGCACGCATTGGTCCAAAGCCCGCCGCTGTGGTATTTGGACAGCGCTCTTCGCTGCAACAGCATATCGCCTTTCCGGGAAAAAATAAAAACACTAAAAGCGCGGTGAAGAAGCGCCTTGCGGTGGGCCTCCATCTTTTCCATTACACCCACCGGTGTATCAAACTCGTCGACCAGGATCACTTCTTCCAGCATAGAATGGATTAGTGCCTGTCGATCTGAGCTTTCAATAATTTACGGGCAAAGTGGATGCGGCTCTTGATAGTCCCCAACGGCTCCTGTAACATATCCGCGATCTCATGGTATTTGAACCCATCGAAATACAGCAGGAACGGATTCCTGAATATCTCAGGAAGATTGTGAATAGCCGTTTGAATATCCTTTACCCGCAGGTTGCTTTCCACCGTGCCGGCTACCGCCAGCTGGGCGGAATTTAAAAGGAAATCATTCGGAGTACTGTCAAAAATGGTATTCTGCTTGGCTTTACGGCGGTAATTATTGATAAAAATATTCCGCATGATCGTGTACAGCCAGGCCTTTATATTAGTACCGACATTGTATTTATCCTTATTGGCTAACGCCCGATATAAAGTTTCCTGAAAAAGGTCCTTGGCCGCCTCGGAATCACGGGTGAGCGTGATGGCAAAGGGCTTCAAAAATTCCGCATTATTGACCAAAAGTTGGTTGAATTCTACTGCAGCCATGGTTAAAAATATTGTTTAATGAACTTATACTCAAATTTAAACACAAATGGGAAGTGGGACAAAAATTCGTGTTCAATGGTTAGTTAAAAAAAGTAACAGCCAAAAAATCAATTATTTATCATTTCCCGTTTGTAGATATCCATTGGACGACCACCTTCCAGGTGCTCTTGGTACAGGCCACCGGCGAACCTCGGCTCGTTGGGCGAACCCGTTTTCCAGGTATTTTAAGCAAAAACCCGGCCCCTTCAGCCCCAGCGGAAAAGACTGACAGTTGAGGATAAAAGACTGACAAAAACAGGGAAAAAATGCCTAACAGAGGGAAAAACAGGTGACAGGCTGACGCACTACCCAAGGCTGGCGACAAACTCCAGCACCTCGGAAAGGCTCCTTTTGAAATTTATACCCGAAGGGACCTTCTTACTATGAGCACGGGCCAATTGCCCGGAGATCACCAGGGGAATATCAGGTACACGCTGGCTCACCTGGGATATGAATTTTTCCAGGCTAAAATTCCCCGCAATACCCGTAAGATGGGTGTACAGAAAATCTGGCCGCTTGTATTTGCAGACAAATTCAACATCCTTCAAGGGCATGTCGGCCCCCAGATAAAGGACCTTCACCCCATGGCTTCGCAGGAGATAATGCACATACAGCAACCCCAGCTCATGGTGTTCTCCTTCCGGAAGAAAGAGAAGTAATGTCCGCTCTACCTGACGCACTGGCATGGCCCCTTCAATGCCTACGACCAGCTTCTGCCGGATGATGTTGGACACCAGGTGCTCCTGCGCAGGTTGAATATGATTGGTGATCCAGAGGATGCCTATCCGATGAAGAAAAGGGAAGATGATTTGTGTAATGGCCCTGTCGATGCCGTACATAAGGACATATTTGTCCAGCACCTGTTCCAATCGCTCGACATTCAGATCGATCATATGAGCGATGAGCTCATTGACCAGCCTTTCCTGCCTTGCTTCCGTATCCGTAAGAGAGATTATCTTGCTCCGCAGCTCCTGCTCGCTCATCTTATCGATATGCGAGATCTTATAACCATACTTGTTCAGAAGAGAGATATTGAGAATGGTCTTTAGCTCCTCGCTGCAATAGTAGCGGATATTGCTCTCTGTACGACAAGGCTTGAGAAAATTATACCGCTGCTCCCATATACGTATCGTATGGGCCTTGATGCCGGAAAGATTCTCAAGATCCTTTATCGTGAAAACATTCATACGGCAATATTACAAGAAAGAGACAATTCTTGTTTAACAACGGGGGAACAAAGTTTAAACTAGAGAAGGATTTATATTAGAGAAGGATTCCGTATCAGCCCGGTGTCCAGTAATTTTTTTACTGTATCAGCTATACGGGAGGAACGAAGATTGGCCAGGTGCTTTTCATGATGTAGATCCGTACCCAGGAAGTCTACATACTTTCTTTTGATAAGATATTGGGCTAATTCCTGAGAGCCCTTCCCATAGTAACCCCTGATAGACAATAGGTTGAGCTGAAAATAACAGCCGGCATCCCTCAACTGGTCGTACCAGGTCTTGTCGGCGCCGAAATACAGATAACGCTCGGGGTGAGCCAGAACAGGCTGATATCCTTTTAACTGTACCTCGAAAAGTATCTCCTTGAGGTTGATGGCAGGGACGGCAAAGGAGAGCTCCACGAGTAGCAACTTGTCCTTCAAGGTCAACATGGGGTTCCCGGATTCCAACAGACCGATAAAATGATCATCTATAAGGTATTCCGCAGCTGCATGAAGCTCCACGTCGATGCTTTGTCTTGCCAGCTCGGCCTGCACAGCCCTCAGCCCCTCGCCGATAGTCTCGGGTGTATTGGGGTAAAAATCCGCTAAGATATGAGGAGTAGTTATCAGCTTACGATAGCCCAGATCCGCCAGCCCCCTGATCAGCCGTATAGAATCCTCCATATCCTTCGCACCATCATCGATCCCGGGAATGAGATGAGAATGCATGTCGCAGACCAGCCCGCTAAAGTCGGCATCCTCAGATGCCGATCTTCTGAATAAAGAAAACACCGATTATCATAGATTAGTTAGCAATCTTAAAATCCTCATACACCCGGCGAATACCCTCTTCGAGGCTGATGGCAGCCTTCCATCCCAGCTTGCTCAGCTTGCTCACATCCATCAGCTTGCGCGGAGTACCATCGGGCTTGGAAAGATCATGCTCTATCTTCCCTTCATAACCTACGATCTTCTTGATCAGAAGAGCCAGCTCGCCGATCTCCAGATCCTCCCCCGTACCAATGTTGACAAAGCCGGGCTCATTGTACTGCTGCATGAGGAAAAAACAGGCGTCCGCCAGATCATCCGCATGCAGGAACTCCCGACGGGGCTTTCCAGTACCCCATAACATGACCGAAGGCTCCCCTTTCTTTTTGGCCTCATGAAATTTACGGATCAGGGCAGGAAGAACATGGGAGTTGTTCAGGTCATAGTTGTCGTTGGGACCATACAGGTTCGTAGGCATGACGGAGATGAAATTGCATCCATACTGGGAACGATAGGCATCCGCCATCTTGATACCAGCGATCTTGGCAATGGCATACGGCTCATTGGTAGGCTCCAGCTCACCGGTCAGCAACGCATCCTCCCTCAACGGCTGAGGCGCCATTTTTGGATATATACACGACGATCCCAAAAAAAGCAGCTTTTTAACGCCATTGCGATAGGCGGCATCGATGACATTATTTTGGATCATGAGATTGTCATAAAGGAACTCTGCACGGTAGGTATTATTCGCCAGGATACCACCTACCTTGGCCGCCGCCAGAAAAACATGATCCGGTCTTTCCTTCTCGAAAAACGTATGTACAGCCGCCTGATCGCGCAGGTCCAGCTCTTTGGATGTCCTTTGCACGAGCTTGCTAAATCCTTCCTTTGTCAATTTCCGTGTGATGGCAGAGCCTACCATTCCACGGTGACCGGCCACAAAAATCTTATCGCTTTGATTCATACCTTTATTCGTATTGATTCTTAATATGGAAGCCGGATTCTTTCAGGATCTTTTCCTTCCTGAAAAGCTGCACGTCCGCATTGACCATTTCTTTTACCAGCATGGCCAGATCGTATTTGGGCTTCCACCCCAGCTTCTGCTGCGCCTTCGTGGGATCGCCTATCAGCAGGTCAACCTCCGTAGGACGATAATAACGCGCATCCACCGCCACTACTTCCTTACCGACTTCGACGATAAAATCCGGGTTGGTGCTGGCAGCGACGATGCCAACTTCCTTTTCATCCTTACCCCTGAATTCCAATTCTATTCCCAGCTCGGCAAATGCCATCCGGACAAATTCCCGTACGGGTGTCGTAACGCCTGTGGCGATGACGAAATCTTCCGGCTCCGGCTGCTGCAATATCCGCCACATGGCCTCTACATAATCCTTGGCATGCCCCCAGTCACGTTGCGCATCCAGGTTGCCTAAATAGATCTTATCCTGTAACCCCAACCCAATCTTCGCCACCCCACGGGTGATCTTACGGGTCACAAAGGTCTCGCCGCGAAGAGGTGATTCGTGATTGAACAGGATACCATTACACGCATACATTTTATAAGCTTCCCGGTAGTTGACGGTGATCCAATATCCATACAGCTTGGCCACCGCATATGGACTGCGGGGATAGAAAGGGGTAGTCTCCGATTGAGGAACAGCCTGCACAAGGCCATATAATTCCGATGTGGAAGCCTGATAAACCCTGGTCTTTTTTGTAAGCCCCAGCAGCCTCACCGCCTCCAGGATACGGAGGGTTCCGATACCGTCCGCATTGGCCGTATATTCCGGGATCTCGAAGCTCACATGCACATGGCTCATAGCCGCCAGGTTGTATATCTCATCCGGCTGGGTCTCCTGGATGATACGGATCAGGTTGGTACTGTCGGTGAGATCACCATAGTGTAGATGATATTGCACATTTTTTTCATGCGGATCCTGGTAAAGATGATCGATCCTTTCCGTATTGAAGAGAGACGACCTCCTCTTAATGCCATGTACAATATATCCTTTCTTTAGGAGCAATTCACTTAAATAAGCGCCATCCTGCCCTGTGACACCGGTGATCAACGCGACTTTTGCCATACAATTACTTGATTATAAATTGATGAATTTTTCTTAAGGGTTTAATGTATAGGGTAAAAAAATATGGTTCTAACCCATTCAATTTCCAGGCCAATCTATCCTCCTTATTTGCCCGCAACCTGTTCCACAGGGAAGCATTGCTCATTCCCCCGGCCCGCATTTTCACGATCACCCGGGGTATATAGTGTGCCGTCAATCCATGTTTGAGTAGGATCCTGAGCATCAGTTCATAATCTGCAGCCGACCGGAGGCTGAGGTCAAATACCCCGGCAAGGTCATACACGGATTTTCTTACAAAAAATGTCGGATGTGGGGGCATCCAGCCATAATAAAAATTTCTTTTTTGGTAAAGCCCCGAACGCCAGGTCCGGATGACCCTTTGCGGGTTGTCCGGATTCACATACTGAAGATCGGCATATACGGTCATCACCCGGGGGTCCTCAAAGGCCCTTGCCACGTCGGTGAGCACCTGGTCATCCGTGTACATATCGTCGGAATTCAGGATACCGATCACCTCTCCCGTGGCCATACCGATGCCTTTATTCATGGCGTCATAGATCCCCTTATCCTTCTCGGAGATGATCTTGGCTACATGGGCAAAGCCCGATACTATATCCAACGTCTTGTCGGAAGACCTTCCATCCACCATGATATGTTCGATGTCCGTGTGCCGCTGGTCCTGTATGCTCACAAGCGTGTCCCTCACCGTGGCGGCGCTATTATAGGTAGCAGTAATAATGGATATCTTCATCGGATAAAACCAAGAATAATTGCCAATATCGCAAGCGCCAGCGCCAGCAGGCTGATCCCTAAAGCGTCCTTACCCCGTCTGACAGGCAGCATAGGCTGCGGCGCAGGCGTAGTCTGTTCCGACCTTACAGGAATGGCTACCGCTACGGCAACGCCGCCGGCATGCGAAATGGACAGGTGAAAACCTGGATATAAAGGCTCTCCATCCGGACCGTGGGTGATCTCAATGCTATTGAATGACCTCGACCGGTGCCGGCCATCGGCCTTGACGATCGCTTCCTTGGCAGAAAATAATCCCGTAAATGAAGCATAAGGGTCAGGCTGAAGAACACAATAAGCTATTTCAGAAGGAGTAAAATTCATGGTATAGAACTCGTCTTTCCTGAAATCATGAGCGCGGGGAAGGGATGAAAGTTCCTCGATGTCTATTCCGATATTACCAGAGGACACTCCGGAAACAGCCGCGACAGCCGCAGCGGGCGCATGTACGGCAGCCCCGTTCACCGCCTTCTGATCATGATTCCCTATAAGATCGGCAAAGGTCCTTACAGCTGAGTAATTTTCCACCACCAGACCTTCTTCCGCCAGCCGGGCATACATCCGATGCAACAATATCGAACTCTTCACGGTCTGGCGATCCACAGGAGTTGCCGGTCCGATGTCGCCCACCGGGATCTTTGTAAATGCAGATACGATCTCTTTTATTTTCTCTTCCATGTAGCACATTGTAGGAACCCATCGTCTGGCTCACCAGCGAAGGCTCCGTGTCCGCTTAGAATCCTTTTAAACAGCTCTGGCAAATATATCCATCTTTTCCTTCCGGAGTGACACAGCGGGCAAAACCGACCCCCGCCAGGTCCTCTTGCAGCGTTTTCAAACATTTAAAGCAGCTGATACCCTGCACAGCCGCAGCAGGATCCGCCGCCCGGTAGGATTCCAGCCTGTCCTTGAGCTCCTTTAGGAATTGAGCGGCCTGCTTGCCCTCCGTTACCCGGTGGTCGAAGGTAAGGCTCAATGTACACCGCTGCAGCTTGTTGTCGATGGCCGATATGCCCAGTATCGCGCTGTTCATTTTATTCACAAGGGGGCGGAACAAAGCCACACCCTCCGAAGAAAGATCCGTGATCGTAAAAGTTATGTCCGTCAGCTGTTCCAATTCCAAAGCATCGTCCAGGTACCGGCCGGACAGGTCGATCACCGCCTTCTCGATGTCCTGGATGCCCAGCCGCCCCGCACCAGCTATCTTCAAAACCTTCAACCCCTTATCTATATCTACGGCAAAACCCGGATTTACTTCTTTATAGCGGGCAATGGCATCCCCCGTGAAATATGCATTCAATAACGGATAACTTTCCAGCAGTCTGGACACTTCATAAATGATCACAGGCAGCAGCGAATCCTTGAGATATTTCAGCGAGCGGTTGATATGAACAAAGATGCCATCCGTCTCGACCCAGGTATGGAGCGTGCTGGTAAGCCCGGGCGACTGTACATCTCCCAGGTATTCGATCTCCCTTTTCTTCCCGGAGCTGAGCCGCTCCACGATGACCTTCTGCGGGTCCGCAGGCAGCGTAGCTCCAACGGTCGAAGCGCCCTTGGTTGCCGGGCTGGCCACAGTCTTGGCCGCCGGCTCAGGTTTCAGGAACTCCTGAACATCCCGGCCGTTCACGAAGTCCCTGCCCGCAAAAACAGATGGGGCAATACCCGCCTCGGTCATCAGCCGGGTAGCCTCACAGGAGAACAACGTCTCTCCTTCCCAACTCGTAGTCTTCTGCACCTTCGTGATCGCGGCAACGGCCACACCATTCACCTTCAACGGCGCCACCAAATTCACCTCCTCCGCCTCACTATAGATCCTTGCCACCACGGTATTTACCTCATAGTCATGATCGGGCTCGCATAAATATTGAATATAGCCATCGGACGCAGCCTCCACATCATAAGTGGTCTTGGACGTCTCGAATACCATGATCAGATCTCCTTTCTTCACGGCGCTGCCGCCAGCAAAACAAACCTCCACCACGGTGAGGCTTGTATCATTGACCGCTAAAAGAGGTACCAGTATTTCCTGCAGTAATGCCATTAATGAAAACTTGCTTTTATTTCGTCCAGGATCCTGTTCTTATCGGGTAATACAATATTTTCCAGGGATTTTACGGAAGGGATAGGTACAGGATGCGCCGCCACCCGCCGGGTCTGTATCTTATGCGGGACCAGCTCCGTCACAGAGGCGATCAGCTCGCTCCCAATGCCGGCAAAACCCGACCCCTCTTCGATTACCAGCAGCCGCCCCGTCAGCGCGGCAGAAGCAGCCACCAGGTCTACAGGTAAATGAGAGATCAATGACGGAATGATAAGTTCAGGCTTGTGGTCCGCATCCATGAACACCTGCTCCAGCATACCCGCTACCACATCGGCCATGCCGCCATACGTGACAATGGTAAGGGTAGGAGCAGAGGCGGCCGGCCGCACCCGGACAACAGGAAAAGCATCCCCATTACGCTCGTATACAAAATTCTTCCATTGATGCTGCGCGACCTTCTTCCCATAGTCGGTCTTGTTCTCGATGACGATGACAGGATGCTGTTCCTCATATACAGCCTTATAGATATCACCCGGGTCCATCAGCGTATGCAGGGCAACAGTCTTTACATTATCGATGCCTACCAGGAACTTGTCCAATGTCTGTGAATGTGTGGGACCATAACCTCTTCGTCCACCCATCGGAGTCCTTACTACCACCGGACAGTTCACCTTCTTATTGAACATATGATGGAACTTGGAAGCATGATTGACGATCTGATCAAAAGCCAGTGTCATAAAATCCCCAAACATGATCTCCGCGTACGGCTTGAAACCATTCAGCGCCAGACCATTTGATATCCCTGTCAACGCAGCCTCGGAGATAGGCGTGGAAAATACCCTGTCCGGCCTGAGAAAAGAAAGATCCTTGGCCACTTTGAAGGCGCCGCCATAAGGAGACAACACATCCTCGCCAAGAAATACCATTCGCTCATCGTTCACTATCCTTTCCCGGAAAAATTGATTGAGCAGCTCCACCTGGCGCTTATTGATAGCCTCCAGCGGCGTCCAGTTGTCATCGGTAATAACCTCCTCCTGCCGGTAGTATTTTTCCAGCGCAAGCTCCTCCTCCTGCAGGATCTCCTGCACAAGAGAATCCACTTCTCCATCCACTTCCTCTTTATATTTCTGATAGTAGGAAGGCGACTCATTCCGGAAAATATTCAAAAAATCCCGTTCGCTAAAACCCGCTACCTCCGCAGGATCACGATCGTCATCCCCCTTGGAATGAGCATTCAGCCGGTAGGTCTCCACCAGGAAAAAACAGGGCTTCACCTCATCCCGTACAAAATCTATTGCCTGTTGGGCCTTCTCCATCAGCTCGTCAGGTGAAGAGGTAGCTCCCTGTCCTGTACGGATACCAAATGCCCGCGCCCTGGAAAGGATATCCCCCGCCAGATTTATAGGTTGTGGAGTAGATTGCGCATAAAAATTATTTTCACAGACGATAAGCAACGGTATCTCCCACTTGGAAATAATATTCATCGTCTCATAAAGTGCACCCTCACCCAGGGTACCGTCACCGATAAATACGACACCGATAGCCCCGTTTTGCTTCAGCTTGTTGCCCAAAGCATAGCCGGCAGCCACCGGAACAATACCCCCCTGTATGCCATTGGAGAAAAAATTCTTATGACACAGATGCTGGCTGCTCCCGATGCCCCCGCAGGTGCCCGAGGCCTTTCCCAACAACTCCGCCAGCAATCCCCTCGTGTCCCCGGTGAAGGCGATATAATGCCCATGACACCGGTGATTGGAAAAGACAAAGTCCTTCTTCTTCAGCTGTCCGGCAAAAGCCACCGCTGAGAACTCCTGGCCGACGCAGGTATGCACCGTTCCATTTAACTTACCCTGTGAAAAAAGCTCCAGGAATTTCTCCTCCACCTTCCGGATACGAAGAGCTTCCCTGATGATCCGATGATTGATGATTGTCTTACCACTAAGCATACCTGTTCTTTAGGCGGTAGACATAGGATTGTGGATTTTTGATCAAACGAAGGAAATAGTTTTCATAATGTCTATAGGAAAATGATGCCAGCACGATCGCCAGTCCCATCAGCAATATATGATACAACGGCATGATCACCAGGAAATAACCGGCTTTTTCTATATGCAGCCTCATTAGGGTGAATCGCAACGTGTAATCCACCAGCATATGACACATATACAAGCCATAGGAAATGGTGCCGAGATGTACCAGCAGCCTCCGTTCCAGGTTGACAACAGGACGGTCCAGCAGATTGGAATTGATGATCAAAAGACCATACAGCCCGCACATAAAGAAATGAAAAATATCACCCTCCCCTACAGCAAGGCCCGTACCCACGAAATAATAATACACAATGATGCCGATGATCAGCCACTGCACCGCAGCCGAGGATACCCAGGATTGCCTGTACCGTTCGCCAAATCTGTATTGTAATAAACCAAAACCTGCCCCTATCGCCATTGCATAGAATTTCTGTGTTTTCAGGAATGCCTGCGCCGTCTCCGACAAAGGCAGATTGCCATAGATCAACAGGCAATACCACGCACACGAAATTAAGATAAAGCATCCGATCAGTAAGTGTATTCTATGCCTAAACTTTTTAATGACGGGTGCCCAGAATAAATAGAATTGCTCTTCCACACCAATGGTCCGAAGAGGAAATAAAAGCCCGGTGGTATACATCGATGTCGCCAGGTTCGGCATAAAACAGAAAAAGAGTAGAAGACCCTTCCAGATAGGGAAGTCGAAAAATGATTGTCCTGTCATTTTGGGATAGATCACCCCCAGGAACCCAAAACCTATCGTCACGATGAGAAAATACAGCGGCCATATCCGGAATACCCGGCGCGCATAAAAGCCCCGGATGGAGATCGTCCCGGTCTTATCCAACTCACCCAGCAGCAGATAGGTGATCAGGAACCCGGACAACACATAGAAAAATTCTACGGCATCCCCGCCACGGTTGAATATCGCTAAACTTGAAAATCTGTCAAATCCCAGCTTTGTGATGGATTGTTGCCCATGGCTGATTATAACAAAAGCAGCGGCTAGAAACCTTAACGAGTTAAGGCCCTTCAAATAAGGTCTATTCATAATTTGGATATTGGACTACTTCACGACCCGCTTCAACACAGGCACCGCCGGATTGCCTTTATAGATCATATAGGGCTCCAGCTCTTTCTCCGCCACAGAGGCAATTCCCAGGATACTATGGGTCTTGCAGGTGACACCCCCATACACGACCGCCATTGCCCCGATCCAAACACCGTCTTCCAGGACAATGGGATGCGACAGGAAGTCGAAAGTCGTTTTGCTATGATCATGGGTGCCAGTCAGCAGCAGACACCCCTGTGAAAGGTTAACGTTGCTGCCAATGATCACCTCCGATAAATTATCGATCCACACCCCTTCTCCGATCCACGAATGGCGACCCACCTTTAACTTCCACGGGAACTTTATATTTACAGACGGCTTGATCACAACCCCATCACCCACCTCAGCGCCAAACCACCTCAAAAGGGTCACCTTCAAGCCGGAAAAAACATTAAATGGATTTTTGAAAAAGATAATATTTACAAAATACCAGGCCGCCTGCTTTAAAGAAGAGGCACCGATCTCTATCGTTGTCCTGTAGGACGAATTGTCAACCGTACTATCCATTCCTTTTATCCTCTATTTCAACGGTAAATAGGCTAAACTATTGTTCTTCCCTGATAATTTTTTAGACCATCAGGAGAACAGACGGATATACTGCTCCCTTAGCTCCGGATTGCGGATAAATGCCGCCGCATAGGCCCAGGCGCTCCGCCCCCATTCATCAAACACCGGCTGGTCCCAACCGGCTACCTCTTCTACCACCCGCGTAAAAGCCGCGGCATCGGTCAACGGAAGATCCCAACCCGTTTTTTTCAGGGGAAGCCCCAACCAGGGCGTCTGATCACTGATCAGAACAGGACGACCCGCCAGCAACGCTTCGAAAATGGAATGCCCAAAATTCTCGCCGGTAGTAGGCAGCACAAAAAGATGATGCCGCTGCAATAAAGACATCAGCTCGTCATTCCTCCTCGGCCCAAGATATTCGACACGTATATTCTTTCTCAGCCCGTCTATCGTCTTTTGGCAATCCGCCCAATAAGCATTGTCTTCCACGGGGCCCACAACGGTAAGCTCTACATTCACACTGACCTCTTCCAGCACCTTCAAAAAGAATTGCAGGTTCTTGATAGCAACGATCCGGGCCACAAAGATGCATTTTACCACCCCCTTCTCCTTCGGACAGCTCTCGTATGCCCCCTGATCCGACTTGGGCAGATTGTCTGCGATCAGCACCTTGCTGCCGGGGAAGAACCGTAAGATCGCCGCCTTCTCTCGCTCGTTCGTCGCATGAAAAAGGACCCGCTTGTGCAAGCCCATCCACTTGAACACCTTTAAAAAGGGCGTCTTTTTCCATGGCTTGACGGACAAAGCGCTGTCATACAAAGCGCCCCTGGGACACACCACCACCTGGCTTTTAAGCCGGCCCGTATATTTCAACCACATGGGATATATGACAAATAATGGCGAGAACAGATGGTTCAGATAGACATAATCGGCCTCCACCGCATCCAGCTGCTCCCTGATCTGCCTGCGCGTTATCCCCCTTTTTCTCAGGTAAAAGACCTGTATGTCGGGATGGAGGTCATTTGTCCAGCGCCCCGCCTCCACACTGTCATAGGGCTCTTGCTCCCCATGATCCGTGTCCGTGGTCAACACATGGATGCCGAACTCGTCCCTGAGCGAAAACGCAAAGTTCACACAGGACTGTATAGGACCTCCGGCCTTATAGCCTGGCGCAAACCAATCGACCAATACCAATATCTTCTTCTTTTCCATACTATCGGGGAGTGAATATGATCGCATTTTTTCTCACCCCCAGGAGGCTGACCCTGGACAGGTAGATGTTGCTGCTTCCAGCCGGAAGATTTTTATATAACACCGGCCTGCTCTCTCTGTCAAAAGCCGTCTCCTTGTCAAGAAATGGATTTATATCCTGGATATTCTGCTGCCGGTCGGGAATGGAGATGATATCTTTACAAGCCGGAGAGTTCGGAATAAAGCACTGCGCATTCAAGCCCAGGAAAGCGCCCTTGTAGCTGCCCCCATTGCGCAAAAAATCCAGCGGGTCCATCTTGAAGTAAAAATGAATATTCCAGGCCAGGAGGTTAAGATCCGGGTTATTTCCCTGGGGAACCAGGGCCCCCTGCAGGTACATATTCATTAGGCTGATATGCCCTTTGAACCTTCCAATACGAACGGTAGCTGTACTGTCGGCACGGTTCGGAGCAATCATTGCCCCGTCTATGCAGATCGTTCCATTGCCTGCCAGGTCCAACGGCACACGGGTTTCCCCTTCCCACCAGCAATCTTTTGACAAAAACCTTCCATTGTTGTCCACCCTGACATGCTCGAACTGACCGCCATAGCAATACAGTCCGGCCGTACCTCCTCCTCCTCTTACAAGCGGTCCGCCTGAAACAGCATTGCCGTCTGTGAAAAAGGAATTGTCTTTCTGCACATACAGGTTGTCCAGCTCACGGAGAGAAACAGAAGTGTCGGCATGAGAATAGACCTGGTCGATATGCGCCTGCGAACCAGGCTGGTCTACCCCCTCGAATTGTATACAGGCAGAACCATCCTTATCACCGTCCTGTCCCATCTGCAGGTCCTGAATGCTGGCATAGCTGGGCCCTTTTACGAGGATCATCGGCTCGTCGGTAAAAGCACCCGCTTTTTTTATAAACACCGAAGCATAGAGCAGCCCATCACCTTTCAATTGAACATCGGCGCCGGCTGGTATGATCAGAGGCTTGTCTATAACATAGTTCCCCATAGGAAAATGCACGACAGGCCTTTGCCCCCGGAGCGCCGCAGCCTGGTTCAATACAGCTTGAATAACGGCAGAATTGGCGCCGGCAGGGACCTCGAAGATCTTGCGGATGACCTTCGGAGGAAGGACATCCATCCCTTTCAAAAAAACATCGGCAGTAGCCGTCACAGACGAGGTCCTGTCGCCGATGGAATAAATTTTATTGGGCTTGCTCGTAATGCTGATCGCATTGTCATTGGGATACGTATTATTCACCGACATGACCTCATAGATGCCGGGAGCCCAGCTCATGGTAGATACTGTAAACTTTCCCGTGTCCCTGAGGGCCGTAAATCTGTTCCCCCACAACGTAAGCTTTCCCAGGTGATAGTACACGATGGGAAGTGTTTGCGGGTTGATCACGGTATTGTCCTGGAATATTCTTTTAAATGGATTGCTGCTGAGCGTCTCGTCGGCGGAAAACATCCGGCTGTTCAAGGAATAGCAGCCACGCACCGAACTATAATAGCCATGGTAATTATGAAGGTCGCATACCTTGGAGCCGGAGAAAAATGACCTGTACACATGATACACTCCATCATGACACTCCACACCGCTGCCGCATTGGAGGAACTTGCAATCCCAGATCCAGTAGTCAATGGCATTGAAGCCTGTTATCAGTATCCCGGCGACTGTACAACCATTAAAGGCACATCGCCGGATAGCGATCTCCGAATCGTTGAAATTATACCCGCCGGAAATGCCATACATGAACCCTCCAATGAAATAATTATCCGAAAGCTCTATATTCAGGGAAGCAAAGCTCCTGGTCTTCCCATCGTTCCATTGATCTTTCCAGTGGATGCCGATGCCTTCCATATTCTTTCTGCCCCCCGCATCCCAAGTGAGACGGGCGATCTTGAAATAGGCCGATCCATCCGCCCAAAACAGCGTGTCCTTATCGCCGCCTGTCCATTTGATGATGGTCCGGGAAGGGTCTTCCCCGATAATACTGACGCCTATCTTCCCTTTGAGCACCAGCGTAGAAGAGATATTGTACGTCCCGGCAGGCAGGTAGATCACCATATATCCCTGAGCACCGGTATTGTAATTCATCGCCGGGTTGCTCAATTCATCGAGGGCCCTCTGCAGCGCTTTTGTATCATCGTCCTTGCCGTTGCCCTTGGCGCCGAATTGCTTCTTTACATTGGCCCAGTTGCCAAAAGGACCGTTGAACTCTTCCCTTCCCTGCGCCATCAAACCCTCCGCCCAGCAAAGGATAAATAGCAGAATAAATCCTCCAATTCGCATACTGTTCATTTTTATTTGGTCAAATGATCGATGTTCTCTACCTCGGAGTGCCGGTGTGGGACTGTATTCAGGAATTCTCCGCTTGATCGGATGGATGCCGATAATAATTTTGCCTGCTTGCTGATATTCCCCCAGCCGGAGGATAATACTTCTTTGTTTAAAAATCCGGAACGGGCCAGCTGAAATAGGTCGTTTGCAGACAATACCCCGGGAGGATGATGATGTATCCTGTGCCGGTAAGCCCAGGCCTTCATACATTTTTCGCGGGTGATCCAATAATCCACGGTCCGAAGATCACATCCTCCCGCGATCGTCTCATCGTGATAAACCTCTACGGAAGACACAAAATACAAAGTAAGCTTCCTTTTCCGCATGCGAAGAAAAAGCTCCTGGTCTTCCGCCGTCCGCGCAAACTCGAACAACGCCGGATCGAATCCCCCGGTCTTTCTGAAGTAATCCCTCGTAAAAAAAAGAGCCGCACTGATCGTATCCGTGATCGCGAATATATCCTCCGTGCCTTTGAAAGGCGCCGTAAATTTTGTCTTTGCCTGCCTCAAAGCCGCATCTTTCCCCTCTGCATTGTACACCAGCGGTGAAAAACACCCCATCTCCGGATGGCGTCGAAAAATAGCAAGCGCTTTGATACAAAAATCCTCCTCCGGAATAAGATCATCATCGATAAAAAGAATGATCTGCCCGCTGGAAGCAAGAAATCCGCTGTTCCTCGCGCTCGATGCGTTTGCCACCGGTTGTACAATATGCCTGACCCCCGGCGCTGAAGGCAGCACCCCATCCAGGTAACCCGCAGGGTTCTGATCGACCACGATCAGCTCGGGCTGTACGTCCTTTTGAACCAGCAGAGCCTGCAGCAGGCGATGCAGGCTATCCGTTCGGCGAAATGTAGGAATGATGATAGATAAGCTGGGTGTCATTTGTATTTTGCTGAGATAAGTGAGTCATAAAACGCCTCCATCTCCTTTTCGATCTGCAGGATCTGTGCAGGAGAGACCGTAAGCCCCGGGATGGAAGGGATCGATGGCGTTCCCAAAAGGTTATAGTCCACATAATCCATGCCGTTGATGACGGAATTCCTGCCAAGCGATAGCTCTCCCCGGCGAAAGCTTCCCTTGAGCCGTACAGCCAGGGCAGGAACCCGCATCAGGACATAGGTTTCCAACAATGACCTGTATGGCTTGGCCAGGTTAAGACATCGCTGAATAAAACCCTGTCCCTTTTTTTTATCATCTCCCGGAAGATATTCAATATGCGAGGATAACCCATAATAATGAAGGTAGTACTCATACAACTCCTTCAATGTCCATTGAGGATTGGCCACCAGCGTGTACAGACCGGGCCTGTGCCTGCCTTGTATACATTGGACGATGGCTTCACACAATGGGTGGATAAAGATGATATTGGCAGCGTCGTCGGCATGCCCGTCCACCAGTGCTATATTATTGTCCGATAAGTTCTTGCGAAATGAGCCATTCACAGACTGCAAAAACCCATGCACCTGGCCCAGACGAAAATTATACACTTTTACACCGGTCTTCCTGCCAAGCCTGAAAGTATATTTCTCTATGGACCTCTTTATATAGGCATACGACGTCCGCGGCAGACGATAGTGACGGACCCATTTCTCGGTGTCCGGCATCCCGTAAGCCATGATGCTGCTCATATAAAAATAAAGGCTCCCCGGTTTCAATGCCTTGAACACTTTCCCGATACCTGCTTTCGACCGGCTTAGTATCTCATGCAACTGCCCCGCGGGATAGCTAAAATCCAGGATGACGTCCATTTCCCCGAGGTTCTGCCGCAGCACAACCTCATCATTCGTATCGATCAGCCGGTACGGTATCCCGGTCAACTCAAAAAAAACCTTGCTATAGGAGGACCTGATAAAACAGGTGACCTCTATTTCCGGGAACTTCCTTAGAAAAAGGGCAACGGAAGACCCCGATTGACTGCTGGCTCCCAATATTCCTATCCTGGTCATATGCTTATTTTCTCATAGATACCTTCCAGCCATGAAGACGTCAGTATGCTGGTGCAGGCGCTGGTTAAATTTGCCTCCTTTCGTCCCAATCCCAATATGAACTGTTGCCAAAAGATCAGGAATGCCTCGTTGATACGGGTAGCCTGGCATTGGATGCTCTCATAAGAGGCCACCTCCGTTAAGGAGAGATCGATCCCGCTGCCCGTCTTGTTGCGAAGGAATATCTTTCCGTCAGGCGAAAGATCACAAGTCAGCAAACCATTGTCGAATTCAAGGTAAAGGCCGTTGGCAAGATTGCGTAGCGTGGATATTTCACAATGGACGGGGACTTCGCCCTCCGCTGTCTCAACAAGGCTGTCAAAAATAGAGTCATAGTCCAGGCCATCCATATGCAGGCTGCGTAATTCCTGCAGACGAACACTTTTTGCCGCAGCCACCGAAAGGATAATATCGAGGATATGGCTGGAGCTTTCTGCTATCACACCTCCCCCCGCCAGCTTGGCACTCGACAAATAACCCGATCCCCCCTTGAGTGTAAAATTACCTTGTATAAATCGGATAGACCGGAGCCCCCCCAACGGTCGTGATCGGACAATATGCCTGAGTATAGCTACCGACCGGTAATATCGCCTTTGAAAATTTACGGCAATGGCCCAATCGTCGAAACCTTCACAGGTGGCCAAATGCTCCTCTTTTGAAAAAGCAAAGGGCTTTTCTATCACAATGGCCTTACCGCTGCGCCTGCAGAGATCGATATACGGCTTCCTTGTTCCATAGGGAATGGCCAGTAAACAAATATCCACATCCCCGACGGCATGGTCGAACGCATCTTCCGCAAGAGCCGGCACTCCATACATTTTAGAGACCAGTGCACTCCGGACAGCATTCTTATCGTAGATCCACGCAAATTTCACTCCTGGAAGGGAAGCAATAGCCGGAAGATGATTGCTTTCCACGATCGATCCGGCTCCGATGATCCCAATTCTGTAGCCCTTCATGAATAACCCCGTTGCTGTTTATTGATTTATTATTCTATTCCATTCTTTTCCAGCCAGTATTCCAGCACCACGAATAGCCATATCTCAGCCCATCTGATATGTTCGTCGCCCGCCAGGAATTTTTGCCAGTAGGCGGCCAGCCTCGCCCCATCGATAAAAGGCCGCCGGGCCATATTGTTGATCCTCTCCTCGCAAAAGGCCCGAAGCTCATTCTTCAACCATACATTCCACGGGAAAAGGAACCCCTGTTTTTTCCTATGTACTACTTCGTCCGGCAATAAAGGTTTCACCGATTCTACCAGTAGACTTTTGGGATACACCGGCCTTTTCAGAACATCCGGGACAGCCAGGACGAACTCTACAAGGTCCTGATCGAAGAATGGCTCACGTACCTCCAGGGATACGGCCATGCTCATCTGGTCCGTGTCCTTCAAAAGGGTATGCTGCGTATACCCCAGAAATTCCGCCACCGACACCTGACTTAACAGGGGCAGCCGGGCAATACATGCATGCCTCTTTATCAGTTCCTGCTGGACCGCCGTCGCAGGCGGCTCGCCGGAGCATAAGGTCGTAAGCTCCGTAACAAGCAATGGCGACAACAACTGACGGAACACAGGGTAAATATCCTCGATGGAGGAGGAGGGGGATCTCAACAACTGCTTGATCCGTCCCGATCTTCCCCTCGAAGACCCCGGCATCACACCCGCCGCCATCTTTCTGATCCCCGAAGGAATACTCCACAAAAAACCCTTTTCTTTGAGCCCCAGGTACTGATTGAAAAAAGGGTAGCCGGCAAAAAGCTCATCTCCTCCTACACCGGACAACGCCACGGTCATCCCACTCTTACGTATGGCCTTGGATACTACATAAGTATTGACGCCGTCCCCGCTGGGCGTATCCATCGCATCAAGAGCATTTTGCAGCTCGTCAAGGAAATTGCCAGGCCTTAGCAGCAGCCTGGTATGGTTGGTGTTGAACTTCTTTGCTACTACTTCCGCATAATGCGACTCGTCGAACTCTTTTTCCTCAAAGGCGATATTGAACGTATTGGGCCGGGCAGCGTCCGCCTCAGCCATCAGCCCTACCACAACGCTGGAATCGATGCCCCCGGATAAAAAAGCGCCCACAGGCACATCACTTACCAATCTCCGTCTGATGGACTGCAGCATCAGGTGCTTGATCTGCTTCTTTACCCCCGCGCCATCGGCAGGATCCACATCGACAGCTTTTTTCGCGACATCCCAATAGCGCTTGCTTTCCGTCTTATTTCCCGTCAATTTTTTCCAAACACCCGCTTCCAGCTGATGCACCCCCTCTATCAACGTTTGGGGCGAAGAGACGGATTGATAGCTGAAATAATCCAGTAAAGCCGCCTGGTTCAGCCGTCGGGCGACCAGTCCCGTGGAAAGAATGGCCCTGACCTCCGAGGCAAAGATCAGACGGTCCCCATCCTGATAATAATACAACGGTTTTACTCCCATCCTGTCCCTTGCGAGAAAGAGCTCCCTGTCCTTTTTGTCCCAGATAGCAAATGCAAACATTCCCCGCATATATTCCAGACAGCCTTCGCCCCATTTCATATAGGCAGCCAGCAACACTTCCGTATCGCTGGTAGTATGAAAGGTATAGTCGGGCAGCATTCGCTTCACTTCCTCATAATTGTATATCTCCCCGTTAAAGACCATGACATATCTTCCGGTATTGTCCACAAAAGGTTGGTTCGCGGCAGTGGAAAGATCGATAATGGAAAGACGCCGATGCCCGAAAGCCAATCCCCCCTCCTCAAAAAAGCTCATGGCGTCCGGCCCACGATGAGCCATTGCCTCCGTCATACGGCGGATCATCCCGGAAGGGACCGCACTATTGAATTGCAAGATGCCGGCTATTCCACACATTCGTAAAGTCTGATATAGTTTTTAATGATGGTCTCGATTTGAAAACGTTGCACATTTATCCGGCCATTGGCGATCAATCGCTCTCTCAAAGTTTCATCCCGTATCACCTTCAGAATAGCTTCCCGGATGGCGCTGACATCAAAAGGGTCCACCAGTACAGCCGCGTCCGCCGCCACTTCCTTCAATGGAGAAATATTACTGGTGACCACCGGCCTGCCTACTGCATTGGCTTCGATGATCAACATTCCGAATCCTTCATACGTCGAAGGGAACAACACGAGGTCGGATCCGATATATTTCTCCACGAGCTCAGCCCTTGACAATCCATAGGAGACGGTGACATCCAGCTTGTTGCTTTCGATGAAGACTTCCTGGGACGCAGAAGGCCGCCCGACGATGTCCAGTCTGCAGTCGATATTTTTTACGGCTTCCAACACCCTGTCCAGGTTTTTATTTGGAGTAGACCCTATGAATAAAAATACAGGCCTTGTCTCATCGAACTTCCGGGGCATATAGGAAAAAACAGGGTCCACAAAATTATTTATTACCCGTATCTTCTTCCTTCCCGACCAAATCCCCTTTAAGAGCTCATTCTTCGTCTTCTCAGAGATGACAGTCACGATGTCCGCCTTGGCCATCGGCCATTCATACCACAATATCCGGAAGACCCAATAACGAATATCCCATTTGCGATATTTTGCAAGGATCACGCAATCGTGAATGGTTAATATATTGAGGTTCTTTCGGCTGCAGCCCAGCACAGCATAGTGAATATCCCCGGTGATATGGTTGATCCCGCCCTGTCGTCGCCTGACATAAAAAATATTCCTGAAAAAGTTCACCGGGCTGAAATGAAAAGGGACCTCATCCATTTCACAATGCACTCCCATTTCCGGCTTTTCCTTCAGATAACGACAGATAGAAGAAAATATCTCCTCGATACTAAACTGTCCTGATGCCCTCTTCCTGATAAAATACCTGACCTCCATAATGACAAATACGCCTATCCGCTCGTATGGCCGGTCTGCCGCCTGGCAAGCGCGGTCCGGGAGGCGCGTTTGACACCGAACCAATGAGGAAATATCCTATACAACAGCCATACAAAAACGGCCGATTTGAGAATGGAATTGACAATCGTAAGACTATCTGTCTCTGAAGAGCTGATCGCCTGGTAAAACAATACAGGAACCCAGCAGATCAGCATAGGGATCCGCCTGGCAAAGTGGAACACTCGCAGGTATGCCCATCGTATGAACAACCCCAGCAGGAACATATATATCATCCCCGCCACCGGACCAAAGCTGCCATAAGCCTCCCCCAGTGGCCCGACATCCATCGAAAACCCCTCGATAAGTACTCCCGTATAATAGAGCATATTGAATTTCCCACCCGCCGTCGGCTTATCCGGCCATAGGAACCGGGGAACAAAGGCTGAAGCGAAATTCTTCGCAAGCGTGGCCCCGCCGTCGAAAGGGCGGGACGAGGGTATTCTTACCATCACCAGGGACACGATAAACCCCTGGTTAGCCCGGGTATACACAGGGAAAAAGGCATCCGTATTCGTTATAAGACCACTCCCTTTCTTGAGATTCTCCCAAAACATGCTGGTGAAGAGCCCAACCTTGCTGCCTTCATACTCCTGACCGGTCCATATCTGAGTACGATAGGATCCCTTTACATTCTGCAAAACGATAAAGAAAGCAGCCGCCACCAAAAAAATACCCGCCTTCTTCAAAAAGCTGGTCTTACGACCCAGCAACATGAACGACGCAACATTGATACCCATATAGGCCACGATGGTGAACATCCCCCCTACTATCCCATTATAAAAGATAAAGACGATAAATCCTCCCAGGATCCATTTCTTATTGCGACTGTCCGGGGAAAAATACAGGTACAGCAGCCCGGCAAAAGAGCTGAAAAAGATAAGGGTAGCAAAATATTGAAGCTCCAGGGGAAGGTACGCGATCAGGTAGAGGACGACGGTCCCTGTAATAAGCAGGATTATCGCGACATTTTTATGAGCCGGCAAAATAGCCCTGATCCTATCGGTCAGCATTCTTACTCCTATCCCCTGTTCAAAATCCTTGGCCGCGGGAAAAGGAAGGGTCAGCGCCAGACAAAAAAGCGCTATGGCAGGCAGTGCAAAGGGGAAATAGACGGACTCGGGCACCCGCATAAACTTCCACCATATTCTTGCCAAATGGTTATCTCTTGTATACCATATATACCCCACCGCCGGCATCAATAGACAGGAGAATGCATACAGAAAAGCAATGATCTCCCTCAGGACGATGCCATGGCCCATTTTATCCAGCAGCTTCACCAATAGCAGTATGACAAGGGCCAATGAAAGAGCCTTGTACATATCCGTGATCATCGATAACAAGATGATCACTACTATGATAATTGAATGTATATACCTTTTCAACTCCATTGACTTTATTCGATGGATCCGTCCAGTTGACAAAATTATTCAATTCCCGGGAACTTACCCGCTGGGCTGCCCGGAGAGGAGTTCAACAATCGGACCATCTGGTCATAAACCAGGGCAGACCTGTCACGATAACTATATCCCGACCCCAGCGACCTTTTCCTGGCTGCGGTCCTTATTTCCTCCGCCCCCTTATCGCTCATTTGGATCAGTTGCCGCGCCTTATCCACTGCTTCGGTGAGGCTACTGTAGAAAAAGACCTCTTTATCCGCTTCGAAGAACGCCGCGTGCTCCCTCGTCAGAGGCGCCAGCATGATCCCCCCGACACCAGGGACCTCAAACGTCCGCATGTTATGGGAATCCGGGTTATGCGGTCGCATCAGGTTCAGCTGTACCCTATACCTTCTAAGCACCTTCCAGAAATCGACCCCATACGCAGCACCGAAGATCCCTATATTTTCATGCCGGAGGAACTCCTTCCAGTTATTGCCGTAAACATCGATGAGAAGCCCCGTCTCTGCCATTCTTGTAATAAAAGCAGCCCTTTCCTTATCCGGATTGCCCAGGAAACACAGCTTCAATACTTCCTTTTCGCCCACTGCCTGTTGATAGATAGACTCCGGAATATCAAATCCAAAAGGAAGATCCGCGACAGGCATGCTGAACCTTTTCTCAAACTCCTCCTTCACACGTTGATTATAGGTAAAATGAAGATCGAACAGACCAATACTATCGGTGACATGCTTATTGCCGCTGCCCCTGCCGGAAAACAAAAATGGATTATCAGGATTGTAATTCACCAGCCTGATGCCTCTTCCCTTTGCCCAGGACAGGGTGGATGGAAATACTTCCATTCCCTTGAAGACCCATATGATGTCCGGCGCCAGGACCCCGATCCTTTCTTTTAGCTGCTGATTTATCCGCCGAAGCACATCCGAGATCCCCAGCCGATAGGCCAGCTTATTCAGGATGCTTTTATTATAATAGTCAAGGAACCTGGTTTGAGCGGGAAAAACAGCGACCTCAGCCCCCAATTCCCTGAGATATTGCACATAAGGGTTTTCCAGGGCCTCAATTCTATCAGAGCCGACGACAAGTATCTTCATGCTAAGTCAACGTTGCGTTATTGAACAGGCTGGAGTTCCCCGATGGAGCTGAGTGCATTCGTAATCCGCAATTGATCGTCACCTTCCAGCTCGTAATACATGGGCAGCCGCAGGAGACAGTCGGAGAACCTGTCGCAGTTAGGCAGATCTCTGCCATCATGCCGGTGATGGAAATAAGGACTTTTATGCAGGGACAAATAATGAAAGACAGGATGTATATGCTGCTTTTTGCAATTATTGATCAGAGCCGTCCTTTCTTCCAAACTATTACAGACGATATAGAACATGTGAGCATTCTCGGTGGCATAGGCAGGCAGCACAGGCAGCGTGAAATAGCTCTTCATCGGCTCCAGGTGCTTCTGGTATTGCTGCCAAAGAAAAGCGCGCCTCTTTTGTATCCTGTCGAGATTTTCAAGCTGTGCATATAAAAATGCCGCAATAATGTCGGACGGCAGAAAAGAAGAACCTATATCTACCCAGCCATATTTATCAACCTCCCCTCTAAAGAATTGCGATCTGTTGGTACCCTTTTCCCGGATGATCTCCGCCCTTTCGATAAAACGTTCATCGTTGATGACCAGCATGCCCCCTTCCCCGGAAATGATATTCTTGGTCTCATGAAATGAAAATGCCGCCAGATGTCCGATGCTGCCCAGCGGCCTCCGGACGCCATCCGCACCCGTATAGTAACTGTCGATGGCCTGCGCCGCATCTTCCACGACAAATAACCCATGCTTCCCGGCAATGGCCATGATCAGGTCCATATCACAGGCCGCTCCCGCGTAATGCACCGGCACAATGGCCTTTGTCCTGGGCGTGATCAATGCCTCGATCTTTGTCGCATCGATATTGGGATGCCAAGCATAGCTGTCCGCAAAGACGATCTTAGCGCCTCTCAACACAAACGCATTCACCGTAGAAACAAAAGTATAGGAAGGGATGATCACCTCGTCTCCCGGCTGGATATTGATAAGAATGGCAGCCATTTCCAGCGCATCGGTACAGGAAGTCGTCAAAAGAACCTTCTTAAAGCCATACCGGTTCTGAAAAAACTGGTGGCATTTCGCCGTGAATACTCCATCTCCCGAGATCTTTCCCGCAGATACGGCTTCCTGGATATACACCGTTTCCTTACCAGTCAGATAGGGCTTATTAAAAGGTATTATATTCATGATTGGTTTTCAAAAATTGATTGGATGCTTTTATCGGATGCGCCTGGCTGGATTACCCACATATACTCCCTTTTCGGGCAAATCCTTGATAACCACTGTTCCGCCTCCGGTTTGAACGTCATTACCAATAGTTATATTATCAATAATGGTAGTATTTATTCCAATATTACAACATTCTCCAATATGAACAAACCCTGCGATCGCCACTCTCGGAGAGAGAAAACTATGATTTCCGATAGTCGTGTCATGTGCGATCGTAGAACCAACATTGATCAATACATTGTCGCCTATGCGCACATTATTGTCAAGGACACATCCGGGAAGGATAAAACTCCCTTTTCCTATGATACAGGAGCTTGCTATTGAAACATCCTTGTGTATGACTGTACCTAAAGGCACTTTCCCCTCAAATCGAAGGAAAAGGTTTTTCCTCGCTTCAAAATGCTTGTAGCCTACCCCGATCATCAACTCATCAAACCCTCCTTCCTCAAAAGAGCCCTGGACATGATCAACACCACCCAGGATAAGGGAACCATCCACCATCGCACCGGCAGGCATAAAATCGTTAAAAAAGCCGGCAATCGAGTACCCTCGCTGTCTGGCATGAAAGGCGATAAGCATGCCCAGATCGCCGGAACCTATAATTGCAAGTTTTTTCATAGTTCCTTATTACAAATAGTCGCTATTTCCGAAAAAGAGCTGATCCTTCTATCAATAGCCCGGAACCACCCATCCCTGTCTATCAGCCAGGCCTGCAGACCACATGCCGTGGCAGGGATCATGTCCAGCTTAAGCGAATCACCGATGTACAATATCTCGCCGGGATCCACTCCGATCGTCTGGATAGCCCCCCTATAAAATTCCACAGCAGGCTTGGCAACTCCCACTTCTTCAGAAACTATGATGTTCCTGAATCGGTCGCCGAACAAGCCTTTTATATGCGCCTGCAATGACTTATTGAAGTTGGACAATATCCCCATCGGAAGGTCCAGCCGGTCCAGGAACACGGCGTCCTCATACTTATTCCATTCAAGATAAGTACAAGCATCGAATATGTCCCTTAACAATTTCTCCCGTGGAAGGATCCCTAATGAAAGCAATACTTCCGAATTGAAATCAGCATAAAAAGCCGCTGAAGTCCTGTCTGGGAATTTCAAGGCTTCGCTAAGCAGTTTGTGATTCCTTCTAAGGTCACGAGGGTCTACCGAAATACCATTCTTCTCAAGAGCGGCTATATACCGGGGAAAAAGTTCGGGTTTCCAGATCAGCGTATTGGCCGCATCGAAAAGTACATACTTAATTTTCAAGCTCATCATTAATAAATGAAAAATGGGATTTGATTGTCCGCAAGCCCCTCCGAACCTGTTTGTCCGGGATAAATAACATCCATCAGTATCCTCACGGCAACGCCGTCGGTGATTTGTACGGGGGTAGGCTTTTGGCCATAAAGCAGCTCTTCGAGTGTATATCTTACGTCCTCAAACCCAAAATTTGATCGGATAGAGTTGGTCCCGGATATCCGGCAATTTACTTCAAAAGGGACTATTTCTCCTTTGTCGGTAATCATCGATTGAATATTAGCCGCGCCTTTAATGGGTATATGAGCAACAAGATTAGTCAGCAGTTCCTGAAATTGAGCATCATATGTACGTGTCACCGCGCAATAGGTCGTGGTTCCGTTCTCCAGGGACCTTGACATGGTTATATGACCGTGCAGGTGGTTGCCAGCGTCGACATAGAATGCCGTCGTCACCTCCTCTCCCTTATAGAGTTCCTGAACAATGTATTCCTCGTCCGAAAATTTTGACAAATCCGTAGGGTTGAAAAAAAGGCCCCTCGATCCCCTCCCTTTCCGGGGCTTTACAATAAACTCTTTGAATCGGTGATCATACGCCGATGGCAGAAACGTGGCAGCAAAGGGAACATCGAATTGACTATGCAGCTTTGCAGTCAGGTATTTATCAAGATAGGCTTCTGCAACAGTAGATATAGATGCCGCCACTTCACAACCTAGCTCATCCCGATGAGCCGACAAATAATAAACCTCATAATCCGTAGAAGGAATGATCAGGTGGATCCGTTCTTTGGCTACGATCTCCTTCATCTCAGCAATAAAATTGCTTTCATACGCATAAGGAACCTTATAAAAGCCGTCACAGAGATGGTTGCCAGCCGAAAAATTACTTATGTTCGTTCCAACAACACGTACTTCGAACCCTGTCTTGCGAACATTACGAACAATACCTTGTCCAACATTACCACCTATCCCCGTGACTAAAACATTTTTCTTTTCCATTCTATTAATTCTTTAATACCGGTGGCTAATTCGATATCCGGCAAAAACCCGGTGAAAGACCTTGTCCTTTCATTATTATAATATGAAGACGGGGTTGCGTCCTCTCCTTTAAAATTGATCGAGCAACCCGTGATCCCCCGTATAATTGAGGCAAGTTGGAGGTTAGTGACAGATCCCATCGCTGTAGCAAGGGAAACCTCATTTTCTTTGGTTTCGGAAGCCAGATACAAACATTTGGCAACATCCCTCACCTGGATATAATTCTGAGCCCTGCTACCATCTCCCAAAAGGTCTATTGCATTCTTCTTCAAAGCGCTATTGATAGCAAAGGGAATAAAGGTGGTTTCTTTCATTCCTATGCCATACATAGAAGAGATCCTTACTATGGCATAACGGTCATGATCACTGACGAGCTTTTCCCCCCAAAGTTTGGATATTCCGTATTCAGTAGCCGGATTACAATCGCTGCGTTCGTCTTTGACGCCTCCATCGGCGCCATAAACAGAAACCGACGAAGTATAAATGATCCTGGCCTCGGGAAATTTTTCGCAAATTGAATTTATCAATGCTACGTTGACATCAAAAAGGGACCGGGAGAGCGCTGTTCCTTTTGCATGTGTCCGATCAGGTATAAAAGCGCTTATAATAAAGACCTTGTCAAATACTTCCTTTATCTCGTCTAATTGGTCGCTCCCGTAATAATCGATGCCTTCAACAAGATTACTTCGGTGCTGATGATAAACTCCGATAACCAACTGATCTTTTGATAACAACAGGTCGATAAGTTGTCTGGCTAATATGCTGTTAGCACCAACTACCAGGTTCCTTATAGGGGTAACGCTCTCCATTATTCATTGATATTCAAAAGATCCTTTGCAACATACAAGGGTCTGTCCTTTACTTCTTCGAAAATTTTTCCCACATACAGACCAACCACCCCTAATACCGAAATGATCAGGCCAGTGGAAAAAAAGATTGAGGCTATCAAGCTTGCCCAGCCCAGGACCTGATGGCCATGCAATAAAGATTCGATGATTTTATACGCCATGAATACTGCTGAAACGCAGGACAGATAAAACCCCAGCCGGATGGCAAGACGCAACGGCTTATCTGAAAAGGTAAGAAAAGTATTTACGGCCAGTCTGATCCGCTTTTTGAAGTCATAAGAACTCTTGCCCGCAAAACGCTTATTATGATCGATCTCGACGATGGCCGATCGGAAGCCTGCCCATTTTAGAAATAGGAAATGCACCTGGTGATGTTCCTTCATCGACCGGATCACCTCAACCACCCTTCTGTTGGCAATATTCATGGAAGAAAGCGACTTCTCGATCTTCATGCCTGTTAGATAATTATAGACATTGTAGAACATCTCGGAAGTCAGCGCCTTAAAATAAGGTTCCCTTTTTTGCTTCAATTTGGTAAAGACCACATCATACCCTTCTTTAGCCTTTTCATATAATTTAATGATTTCCGCTGGATCACATTGGAGATCACAATCCATAACAATAACCCAGTCGCCTTTGGAATGATCAAGTCCCGCTCTCAAAGCATAGTGTTGTCCGAAATTTCGGGACAAATTAATACCCTTAACCCTCTTGTCGCGCTGAGCCAGATCTTTGATCAACTCCCAGGGTGCATCCGGACTGGCATCATTTACAAGGATGATCTCAAAACTGTCAGTCAGACTTTCTAACGTTTGAACCAATCGTGCATGCAATTCATCCAGACAACCTTTGCATCCATAAACAGGTGAAACCACAGAAATTAACATAAAAAGAGGTATATGTTTTTATCTTAGAATGAACTAATCTTATATATCCATTTCGAATTCTTCGGCTGATAAAGAATGGAATCCGCCTCCAGCTTGTTGAATTTCTCTTTATTGACAGGGGTGGCGACCAATGCATCTACCCCTTCCTTTTGCATTTGCCGGACAATACCCAGTTTCTCTTTTTTCCCGACAGTATCGCTAAGCAGGTTCTCCAGCAAGACATTCCTGTAGTTCGATCTTAGCGTACAGACATACCCCAGGTCAGCCCCCCTTTTACTACAAGTCCACCAGGGATATACCCCCTTTGTCATTAGCGACTGACCGGAATAATAAAAATTGGAGATCATACCCATCAGCTTCGGTTGATCACGCTGGAAATCCGCCTCGACCTCCGACTCCCATTTACCATCGGCATAGGACTGACCGGGCGCCTCCCGCAAAAGCATAAAAAATGATAGCAGGGCAACACCAAACCAAACAAACACCACCGCCTGCAACAACCGCCTTTTGATCCCGGTTTGCATCCCCCACAGCAAAAAGAGACACACTACAGCAACAGTTGTACAAATAAATAACCCCGCCCTGGAAAATTGTCCCATATCAAAGGTGCCGTCTTGCAGCAGAACACCCTTTTCATCCACCATGGATATTTTTATAAAGAATCCCGGCAACAAGGATATCAAGGCAGCACCTAAAGCCGCAACGATCATCGGCCAGACACCGGAGAGATAGCCTTGCCTGCTGAACAGCACGCCCGAAAACAGTACCGTTTTCAATCCCATCCACAAAATGAACGTAAAGGAAAAGAACAGGAATAGATTGAGCACGGTGGGAACCCGATGGAATTTCTCAATCGCCCGGCTGAACAGGGTAGTAAAATACCCTTCATGCATGGTAAGGCTGTTCCTGATCATCCCCCCGGCATTGCCAAAGAAGATCTGCATGATCAGCACCCCGCCGATCAACCCCAGGGATACATACAGGATACGCCTGTCCTTGCGGTCCCTTATCCAGCTGATGATGGAATACAATCCCAAAAAAGCCACCAGGGGGAAGAACATCGCTGTCTTAATGGCGGCAATGGAAGATAAGACAACGACAAAAAACCCGATCTCCCAAAAATTCTTTTTCTCATTCGAGAAAAAGAAGAAATTAAGCAGGCCAAACAGGAACACGGCAAATGCAAAACCCATCACTCCAAGGGGAAGAAGATAACCCTCACCCAAAAAGATGGTATTCTTTATATCAAGCTTCGCCAGATACAAAGGGTGAAGGGGCGCGAGAAGAAGAAGAGCGGTCGAGGCGGCCGCATAATATTTCCAGGAATATGCCGGAGCAGCTTCCTCGCCCTTTACCCACCGGCACACCTGTACAATGGATGCCCCCAGCATGGAAAAGGACAATACTTTCATCATGGGTGAAAAAACACCGTGCAGGGCCACATGGGGCGAAATGCCAGTAGCAAAGGACAACGCCCCGGGCGAAAAAAAGGTCAGGCTCTGATAATTCATCGGAATGCCGGTGTGGAACAAAGCATTATAGATGGAGAGATTCCTGCTCAGAGAAATAACCAGCACATTATAAAAAAAATAATCGCCCGGAACATCGACGAAGGTCGGTGAAGACGCCAGCCGAAGGTCCGTGGTATAGAAGAGCAATATACAAATGGGGATCACCGCAGCAAGACCCCTCGGGTCAAAAGTCCGGCTGACCCTGCCTTTAACGACAAATAAAGCCACCATGCCTCCGGACAGGACATAAAAGAGAATGGGATAAGGCAGAAGGGCAAAGACAAAAAAAAGTATATAAGTTCCCATCATCATCAGAGCGCCCGTCCTTAGAAGAGTAGGGATCCGCCCCATGAATGGCAGACTTCCTAATACTACCTCACCCGCACAGACAGAACAAACCAGGAAAAGACCTGTCTTGACCAGCGAAGCCGGTCCAAGGGTTCCATATGCCAATGGAAAGATCAGCGAGATAAAGCACCAAAACAGGACCCCGGGAAGATCAAAATTCAATGTCCAGCGGTTTTTGAGCAATGCCATTCTATTGAAAATTTAACTGCGTTTATTAGAGTTTATTTTACCCAGGATAGCCTCGATCCTTTCCAGCTGTCGCCCATAAGAATTATCCCTGGCAAACGCGATCCGCCTGGCTTGAAGATCAGGCGAGTTATGATAAGCCAGATCACCGGTCACTTTCCTGAATAATGCAGGCAGCTGATGATTATCCTCCCTGCTCTCCACCATCTGCACAAGATCAGGCTGCTGTCTGTAAGTAGTTACATTATTCGAAATGATTACCTTCCCGGTGCTGATATATTCCATCACTTTATGATAATTGGTCCCTTTGCTTTGGTCTTTTTGAATGTCATAGCAGATCAGGAATCCATCCATCCGGCGGATCTCCAGGGCCAGCTTTTCAGAAGGAACGGGACCATGAAGCGTAACATTGTGAAAAGCAAGTAAATTTTCCATGAACTTTTGGGTCTCGCTATCCGCCGATCCGCCAATATTGGAATGTCCGTCCTTATAGCTGCCCCAGCACTCGAATCGGATGTCGGGATTTTCCCGGACTATCTGCAGGAAGGTGTCACGGTCGAGATCGCTGCGCAAAAGATTGCCGGAAAACCCTATCCGCACCTCACCTCCACCGGCGCCATCGAACGGCGCCTGCACCAGGAAATTTTCGGAAACACCATGATTGATAAAATGGCTGGGAATGCCGAATTTTTTATATTTTTCCAGGATCTCGGTCGTGACGGAGAAAATGACATCGGCGCCCCTGGCAGATTCTATCGCCTGAGGGATCAACGGCTCGTCCACGGGGTGAAAGACCCTGCATCCCACATCCCCGAAGAATTTGAAAGGGTATAGGTTGCCGAGGTCGAAAGACCATATGATATCGATGGGCTCGCCTATTGCCCTAAGCAGTTTTTTGAGATGCCAGCCCATACCCAGGTGAAAAACAGGCATCGCATGGAATTTCAATACATAGGGGAACCAAAGTTTATGCCTGATCAGGAACAGGTTCTCCACATCCGGAAGAGGCTTTATCTCGATGCTTGACCCAAGGTCGGATGCTCCCTGCTCGGGGGGGTCGAGAAAGAATACTTTATTGCCCAGCCGGGCCAGCTCGATGGCATAGTGATGTTTGGAAACGAACATCCGGCCCCAATTCTGGGGAGACAATATAAGAATGTTCTTACGCTGTAGCACCGGCATAAAATAACTTGATCTTTTCTGCTATATAGCCAACAGCGGACTCCGTCAGCTCCGGGTACATTGGAAGGGAAAGGATCTCGGACTGCAGTCGTGTAGCCACGGGAAAGTCCGAAGGCGTATATCCAAGATATTTATAGGCAGGCAGGTTCGGTAACGCCACAGGATAGTGGATGGCGGTTTCAATTCCCTGCTCTTTCAAAAAGGCCATCAGCTCGTCCCTGCGCCGGGCGCGGATGACGTATAGATGGAAGCTATGCCTCGAGGCCGGACGTACCTTTGGCAGGCACATCTGCGGGATATCCTTCAGACAACTGTCATAGTAGCCGGCATTTTTGATCCGGGCATCGGTCCACCGCAGGATATTGGGCAGCTTGGCGCTAAGGATCGCAGCCTGTATGGTATCCAGCCTGCTATTGATCCCCTCCATCCTGTGATCCGGCTTTTTCAAAGCCCCGTGGTTCGCATACATCCGGCATTTGGTGGCCAGCTCATCGTCATTGGTGATGATACAGCCTGCGTCTCCATACGCCCCGAGGTTTTTGCCGGGATAAAAGCTAAACGATCCCGCCACACCCGTCAGCCCGGCACGCACCCCTTTATATTCCGAAAAATGAGATTGAGCACAATCCTCCAGCAGGAACAACCCATGCTTATCACATATGGATTTGATTTGCTCTATATCACATGCCTGACCCTGGAGATGCACCGCGATCACCCCCCGCGTACGGGAATTGATCCTGGCTTCCAGCAAGGTCTCGTCAAGGCTGTAATATTCAGGATGCACATCGACGAACACGGGTCTGGCCCCCGCCTGCGTGATCGTTTCCGAACTGGATATCCAGCTGTTTGCCACGGTAATGACCTCGTCGCCGGGCCCTACCCCCAGCATCTTCATCAGAATATAGAGCGCATCGGTACCGTTGGCGCAGCCGATGACATGCTTTACACCATACAATGCAGCAAAATCTCTTTCAAAATCCTTTACAAAATGGCCGCCAATAAAGGAGGTTTCTTCGATCACATCCGCTATCGCCTTATCGATGTCTTTCTTAATAGATAGATACTGGGCTTTCAGGTCTACAAAAGGGATCTTCATATTCAAATATTTCTCAGCTTTTTTGCCGGGTTTCCTGCATAGATGCCGGGTTCTTTAATGTCTTTTGTCACCACGGCCCCGGCGCCGATGACGACATGACTGCAAATGACAACGGGAAGGATAGTGGCGTTGCTCCCGATGGAAACATGATCGCCGATCTTCGTCCCCTTCCACTTCGATGGGTCTCCCCCCGCAGGGCCTCCGTTGGAAAAAAGGTCGTTGATGAACATCACCCCATGCCCTATAAAACAATGATCGCCGATCTCCACCAGCTCACAGATAAATGAATGGGACTGCACTTTACAGAAATCACCGACCCTGGCATTCCGCTGGATCTCTACGAACGGACCGATAAAAGTGCCGCTACCGATGGTGCAGCCATACAGATTGACGGGCTGAACAACAGTGACTTTCTCGCCAAATACCGTATCAGGCGCAATCCCCGCCTGTTTCAGATTGCAGTTCATACTTGCTTTGCGTTGGAATATATCTTATCGATGATCTCCACCGTCTTTAGCCCCTCGAAGCCGTTGGTGGCGATAATACCATTGCCGTTGAGGACCTCCAGCAAATTCTCATATACCTTATCATGATTGGACATGGATCCCTGGTACTGCCCATAATTATTGGGGGGATTCCCTGGAGGAAGGTTCTCTATCTTATATCCATCGATATTTTGATATTCCAGCTCATTCAGGTATTGACCTCCGATCTTTATAGTCCCCTTTTCCCCAAAGATGGTAAGCGAACCTTCCATGTTCTTCTGATAACTGTTCACCGTATAATTCACCGTTCCGATAGCCCCATTGTAAAACTTCAAGGTGATCACGCCGTTGTCCTCAAATTCGATGACCCCTTCATGGCCCATATTACCGGTGAATCCCGATACTTCCTTCACATCCCCGACCATCCAGTACAGCAGATCGATAAAATGGCTGAATTGCGTGTACAAGGTCCCCCCATCCAACGCCTTTGTCCCTTTCCACGAATTCTTATAGTACGCTTCGTTCCTATTCCAAAAACAGCTGAGCTGCACACTATATATCCTGCCCAGCCGGCCCTCGTCGATAATTTTTTTGACAGCCGCCACAGGTGGGTTGAACCTGTTCTGTTTAACGATAAACAATCTTTTATTGGCCCTCTCCGCCGCATTGATCATGTCGCCGCAATCCTGCACCGACAGCGCCATGGGCTTTTCACACAGGACATGAACCCCCGCCCGCAGGGCTTTGATCGAATGCACCGCGTGCAAACCATTGGGGCTGCATACGGAAACCACATCGATCTCTCCTGATTCCCGTCGCAGCAGCTCGTCGATGTCGGCATAGGGTCTCGCCCCATATTTGTCACCCAGCGCCCGGGCCTTATCCGCCTCGATATCGCAAACTGCCACCAATTTAGCTAAACGGAAAATATGCTCCGCATGACGTTGGGCGATCCGTCCGCACCCAACAATGGCGAACCTGAGACTTTTGCTCATCGAGATAATATTTTTTTGACTTTTTTTCGGATAGGAGCCGTCTTTATAAGCAGATTCATATAAGAATCCTTCAGCTTCCTGTCACTTTTATAATCCTGGTGTCTTTTCACCGGCAAATGCATGATCTTCTCAAACTCCTCTTCGGAAAGCCCCAGCTTCTTTTCCACATATTCCTTATCGGCCTTTAATTCCATCGAGTTATACAACGGCTGCTCCAATTCGGCCAGCGCCTCTTCCCGGGACATCTGCCCTGAACAGATCAGGGTGGATAAATGGGCCTTCCGCTTGTCGATCCTGAACTTTTCCGGAAGTATATACGCCTGATAAAATTTGGTAAAGATCGACTCATAGTGCTTGCCGCCATAATCCCTCCACCCAAGCTCACGCTTGATCACCTCCTTCACCTCTTTCTTGTTATAGGGCACATAGTTAAGGATAGACACCGGGGTCAACCGTAAAACGGCAGAATAGTAAACATATTTTTTAAAATCAAAACTGGGATAGGTTTTTAATTTCACCTTGCCATAGCGGCCGTGGATATCCTTAAGGTTGGCAAAGTCCATTTTCTGGTACAGCCAGCTGGGAGGCATGATATACTCCGTTACGATATTCGTACCGCTGATGATCGACCCGATGTTCTTCTCCCTGGCCAGCTTGTACATGGTGGAAAAGATGGCATGATCGGATACTACCTCTATATCTACCACCGAAGCCCGGAGATAAGATAATTGGATATCTTTGAACTCCTCCCAATTTACCACCAGGGTGTAAAGGTCGAACCCAAGTCTTGTAATGATATTCTCGACATTCTTGACGGCCAGTTCCGAATTCCAGCCATTGTCCAGGTGCACGGCCAGCGGCCTTAACCCCAGCTGCTTGACCAGGTAGGCTACATAGGTGCTGTCGACTCCACCGCTCAACCCAATAAGACAGTCATAAGGCTTACCTTTTCCGTCCCTCCTGATCTTATCCGCCATCGCAGCCAGCTTATCCTCTCCCTGCCGGCCGGCAAAAACTCCTTCCTTTGCAGCTGCCTGATACTCATGATAATAATTGCAAATACCCTCCTTATCAAACTTGATATCAGGGTCCGCAATGTTATCCATCACCGTAATGGCGCACTGCCTGTAACCAGGGTCTTTATCTGACAATATCATAGTTATCGATACATTTATGCGATGATCATATTAAAGAATACAGCTTCTCCTTAAGGTCCGGCTGGGAAGGATAGCTGATCAGCACAGCCCGGTGCGGACGCTGGAATACAAACATGCTGCCGGCAGCAACGGCCGACGCCCCATGTTGCACAGCACGCGCAAAATCATCCACCGTCGACGCTCCCCCGATAGCCACTACCGGAATGTTCACACTCTTACTGACTGATTGGATCATTTCCGTATCATATCCCTCAAAAGTGCCGTCCCTCTCTATAGAATTCAGGATCAGCTCTCCCGCGCCGGCTTCTTCCATCTGCCTGGCAAATGTGACAGGATCGATCCCGGTGCTCTTCGACCCATTCTGCACAAATACCTTGTATTTTCCCCAGATATTCTTCTTTACGTCAATGGAAACAACCATGCTTTGGCTGCCTATATACCTGGCCCCCTCACTCACCAGCTGCGGGTTGATAAACGCAGTGGTGTTCAAAACAACTTTTTCGACACCCGCGGAAATCAACTCCTTTATCTCTTCCAGCTTAGTGATCCCTCCGCCATAAGCCAGCGGCATAAATGCCTCCCCGGCAATCTCTTTTATCTGCGTGATATTGGGAGGCCTGTTCTCCGCCGTTGCGGAAATATCCAGAATGACGATCTCATCCACCTCTTTTTCATTAAAGATCTTCACCGCATTGATAGGGTCTCCTACATACTTGTGGTCTTTGAACCGGATGGATTTCACCAACCCTCCCTTTTGTATCAACAGCGCCGGTATTACTCTTACTCTTTTCATTAATAGTTCTTCACAAAATTCGCCAATAGCTTCATGCCAAACTTATGACTTTTCTCAGGATGGAACTGGACCCCCATGATATTTTCATGCTCCATCCCCGCCTCGAAAGTATACCCATAAGTCGCGCTTACCAATGCATCCTCCGGATTGGTCAGCACCGGATGATAAGAATGGACGAAATAGAACCTTGGCTCTTCATACATATCCTGAAAAAGCCTGGAAGCTTTATTCAATACAACATCCGTCCAACCCATATGCGGTATCTTCAGTCCCTCAGGCAATTGCTGCTGTTTGAACCTTACCACCCGCCCCTTGATCCATCCAAGACCCGGCAATACTCCTTCTTCGCTCCCCTCGGTCAGCAATTGCATGCCGACACAAACACCAAGCACCGGAGTCTTGTCTTCCAGCACTTTTTTATTAAGTATATTGATAAGACCCGAAGCCCGCAGCTTTTCCGCACAGGCATCAAAAGCCCCCACACCCGGAAGGATCAGCTTATCGGCCCCTTCGATAACCTCTCCGTCCGATGAAATGACAGCATCGCAATCCACCTTCTTCAGCATATTCCGGATGGACGAAAGGTTCCCGACCCCATAATCGATAATTACCAACATGTACGACCCTTTAATTATTCAATATACCGGAAATTAAATTCCCGCAGTTGTGATAATATTCCTTTGAATACAAATAATCGCTTACTTCCGCCGTCTTGCGCAAACATTCCTGATAATAATTCTCGTCGGTGACAGCGGTTGAAAGCAACTCGGACAGGCTTCCGGGATCATCATAAGCCACGGCCCGTATGGCGTCAGACAGTCCTTCCGCATCGACAAGGGATAATATCCCCTTGGGCGCGTTCGGCGTTGTCAGCGTAATACATGGACGCCCTAAGCTTACAGCTTCCAGCAGAACAGTGGAATCGAAACCCACAACAAGACGCGCCTGCAGGATCAGCTCATATATATTGACATCCCTGTCAGCAAATGCTATCATGTCCTTCTTTTCCAAAGCCAGGTTCCTGTAATATTCTACATAGGCATCCGGCTCCAGCGGATGCAGCTTAAGCACAATCTTGAATCCCGGGGCATCCATTCGGGTAAGGGCGTTTAGCACCGCTTTTGTTTCTTCAAAACAAGTCCATTGCGTAGGCAGCAGGATTAAATTACCCGCCGTTCCTGTCCCGGCAAACGCGCTTCTGTTCATTTCCACCTTGCTGCTCCCCAGAATGGGCACCTCTTTGCTGTCCCAAAAGCCATTGCTAAGCAAAATATCCTGGTGCATCCGGCCAAAAACACCTACATAGGCGGGTATCACCAATTCGCCTTTCAAGGATCGCATAACAGGATGATATATATATTGAGGATAACACCGGTCGATCAGCCCGTGCTGCAAGTCGATAAAAGGTATCCCCAGCGAAAGGGCAGCAGCCATAAAGCCGGTACCGGGTTTTTCAGAGGAGATTATCAGCGCAGGCCGCAATGACCCTAATAATATCTTCCAGCATGTATACTCGGCATCGAAACGTTGCAACGTACCAGCCAACGATGCGGCATTTATCTTCAGGTCCCCGCCGGATCGCTTAAAATGTTCGTTCAACATTCCGGCGATCTCTTCCGCCAGCCGGACAGTATCTTTCTTCCGGCAAAAAAAACGCTGATACAAGTCAATGATAAAATTGAACCGGTCGATCCTAAAATCCGCCGGCACAAAGGAAGGCTCTTTAAAGTCACCGTTAAATGACTCTTCCGCATACACGTAACGGTCCAGCATATTCCCCGAAACAAAGGGATCGACAAGGAAATTAAAATACCTTCCATCCTTCAGCCGGCTGGGCTTGTCCGCCGAAAAAGCAGCAAGCAACACCAACCCTTTGCTTTTCTTAACGGAAAACCGGATCCAGGACACCAGGCTATACGCCAGGTTTGTCAGTATACTATATAGTTTTAGAAAAACCTTCCGGGCAATGCCGGCTGAACTCCGGCGCTTTGTAACGGCAGATCCCGTATCTACCCGGATCAATTCGAAGAACAAGGGTGACTTAACTATTTGCCAGGCATTGAATCCCCTTATTTTTTTGCCCTTGATGTCCTCGAAATAGACGCCTTCAAAATCATAAAGTCCCTGTGATATAGCATTCCTGTTCAACATCCTTAAAAGGTCAGCTCAATTGCATTTTAAAGATCTTGAGAAATCTGTTCAAGGCCATCGTCCGGAAATAGATGGGCTCATAGCCCGATCTTCCGCTAATAAAATTGTCCCATCGGGTTAACAACTCATCTGAAAAGATCCCCGTATTGGCAATAGCATCTTCCAATTCTTTCCGCACCAGCTCTTTATTTTGCATGATCCAGGGGACATCGGGCGCCACAAACCCCATCTTATCCTTCCGGTGACGGATGGATTCCGGCAGCTCCCCGATGGCCTCGCGCAAAATATATTTGGTATACCCTTCACGTATCTTGAATGACGACGGCAGGCCAATGCCATACTCCACCAACCTCGGATCGAGAAAGGGTAGCCTGGATTCTATGGAGAACATCATGGAATTCCGGTCTTCCGAATGAAGCTGGTAAGGGATGCTGGAATGTGATATTTCCGCAAGGCTCTGCTCCCTTATGTCTTTGCCGTCAAATTGAACAACCGCCTCTTTCGCGATCGCCTTCCACTCATCACTGATCCAGGGATATTCACTCCTGCCAAGGAGCTTCTTTGCCGTCCGGACCATCCCAAAATAATAGGCCGTCCTGAAAAATGACCGTGCTTCCGCCAAAGGACTGATACCCCGGTGAGCAGCTTTGGCCTTGATCAGGCGCCAGGCTCGCAGCCATTGAAAACGTCTCAGCATCTCCCGGACCCGCAATATGAAAAATTCTCCATAGCCGCAAAGGAACTCATCCGACCCCTGGCCATCCAGCATGACAATGATGCCGTTCTCCCTGGCCTTGCGAAAAACATTGAATTCCGAGTAATGGGACGCAGTGCTGAAAGGCTGGTCCTGATGGTACAGCATCTTATCGAAATGCCCTTCATCCCACAAACAATTCAGGTCGGGATAAACTTTTAACGAACGGAACCCGGTCTTCCGGCTCACCTCATCGCTGAACTTTTGCTCGTCATACCTTTTATCCTCATAGCAGGAAGTCACTGTCGCAAAACTCTCGTTAGCCATCTTTTCCGAATGTATGACGCTGACCATCGAAGAGCTGTCGATCCCTCCCGACAGACAGCTTCCTACCGGAACGTCCGAACGCATTCTCAGTCGCACACTGTCCAGGAATAATTCCCTGGTCCTTTGGGTCGCAGGCTCAAATGGGTCTTTAATGCCGACACTGGCCTTGTCCAGGTCATACCATGCATGCACCTGTACCTCATGGCTCGACAAGTCGTATCGAAGATAATGACCCGGCCGCAGCTCATAAACCCCTTCAAAAAATGTCCTGTCCGAATAGTTCAATAATCCGCTGACAAGAAAATTCACAGCCGCTTCTTTATTCAGTACCGGCTTAAAGTCCGGGAAAACAGTGAACTGCTTGATCTCCGATCCGGCAAGGAACCAGGAACCAGACCGGGTAAAATACAGCGGTTTTATCCCAAAATGGTCCCTGCAACAGACAATTTCGCTCTTTTTACTGTCGTAGATGGCAAAAGCCCACATGCCGTTGAACCGCGAAAAAGCAGCCGTCCCCCACTGTTCATAGGCCGCCACGATCACTTCCGTATCCGTGCCGGAACGAAAACAATGCCCCAGCGTCTTCAGTTCCTCGCGTAATTCAATATAATTGTAAACCTCTCCGTTAAAAGTGATCCACCAATGCTTCCACTGCATAGGTTGATGACCCGCAGGGCTGAGGTCCAGGATGGACAAACGTCGGTGCCCCAGCGCAAAATGACTGCCGAAATAAAACCCTTCGTCATCCGGCCCCCTGTGACTGACCTTATCGTTCATCGCTTTTATCTGTTCCTGGGTGACGGGGATATTCTTGACATTTATCGCCAGGCTAATTCCGCACATGATTAAACATTTAAATATTTTTCTCCGCCCAGCGGTTCTTACGGATGAGGTATTCTGCATATTCCCAGTCGTCGGGAGTATCCAGGTCAATGCTGTATTTCTCCTCCATCACATATTTGCGGATGGCCTTGAATTCAACAAAACTCTTCACAGACAGCAGTGAGCTGATATTGACAATATAAATAGATCCGTTATACTCATATACTTTAGGCATATCCTGCCGGCGGTTAGCCCGGCCGCCCTCCTTCGACAATCCCAAAAACCCCCGGCTATCCTCTTCAAACAGGTTGAAATACGGATTAGCGGCGGATTCCTTCACGCTTACCACCATGTCCAGCCCGCTATTGTACATTGCCATGGCCTCCCGTAAATGTATTTCCTTACGAAAAGGCGACGTCGGCTGTAACAATATCAATGCATCATAGGTTCTGCCGATGGACTGGTAGAATGCAACAGCATGCTGCAGCACTTCATGCGTTCCGGCGCTATCGCTGGCTAATTCAGGGGGTCGCAGAAAAGGTACTTCCAGACCCGCATTGCGTACACAGGCCGCAATTTCTTCGCTATCCGTGCTTACACAGATATCCTGGTCGGAAGCAAACAAACGGGCCAGCTCGATGCTATAGTATATCAACGGCTTGTTATCGAATAATTTGATATTCTTCCCGGGGATCCCCTTTGATCCCCCCCGTGCAGGTATGACAAATAAAAAATTCATATCACCACCCTATGTGCCGGATATCCTCCTGGGCTTTTTGATAATCATTCATACGGCCGATGTCAAGCCAGTATTTCAGTATCGGGTAATTGATAAGCTTCTTCTTCTCTGCTATTATTCTTTCCATCAGGTCGGTGGCATTGTAAAACTTCCCTTTCGGAACATAATCGAGCATGCCTGTCTTGATCAGGTATATACCCGCATTGGCAAAATAGGTATACCGGGGTTTCTCCTGCAGAGAGATCACCCTTTCTTCATCCAGCTCGAGAATAGCATAAGGAAGATCCACATGATGCGGCACGGTGGCGACAGCCATTTCAGACCCGGATCTTATAAAGTCATTGTAGAAATCACCGTAATCGATATTGGTGAGCAGGTCCGAATTCATCAGCAGAACAGCGTCTTCCTTAAACTGGTCGACCAGGCCGATGGCGCCGATGGTGCCCAATGGCTGATCTTCACGGATATAATGTATGTTGATCCCCTTATTGCTGCCATTACCCAGATACTCTTCGATCTTATGACCCAGGTAGTTGATGCTGATATGAATGTTCTTCACGCCATACTGTGCCAGCCTGTCGATGTTGTGCTCTATGATCGGCTTTTCCCCTACTACAAGCATGGGTTTTGGCACTTCTTTAGTCAGGGGTAATAAACGCTCGCCCCTGCCACCTGCCATAATTACCGCGTCCACCGGGATGATCTCCTTATACTCGTCCAGGTTCAGCACGTTGACGATCACTCCCTGCCCGTCTATTACGGGTACATACCTGATATTCAGGGCCCGTAACTCATTGAGCACCTTATTGCGGATCTCATCCGCAGAGAGTCTCCGGCAATTGCGGTTCATCACCTTCGTCGCACTCTCCTGTATGGATACCTCTTTCAATAAATTCCTGCGGATGTCTCCATCTGTTATAGACCCCAGCAATTTGCCGCTGGCATCCGTTACAAACAACACATTGGATACTATGCCCAGATCATTCAATACGGACAATGCCTGGCGAATGCTGTAGTCGGGGGGGATAATATGTCGTTTCCAGTTTTTCATGTCAGATCGTGGAACGTTTTTTTTACAGATGCCGGTTTCCCGGTGCGTTGAATGATCCGGAGTATCTTCGGAGCAGTATCCCCCTTGCCATATACATAAGAGGGTCTTTTACTGAGCTTGACAAAAGAAGGAAGAAAAGCCTTGCGGATGCCTTCCGTGATGCTTCTCACATCGGTACCCGTATCGATCACCGACGGGGGCTTTAACCTGCCTGTCTGCCTGTCCCCGATATTCACGGTAGGTATTCCGAAGTACGGCGCCTCGAGGACACCGCTGGACGAATTGCCAACCACGGCGCTCACATACTGAAGGGCGGACAAGTACTTCAATTGCCCCAGACTCGTAAAAGCCCTGGCACGCTCACGGTTCTTCTTCACATATTCTTCTATTTGCTGAATGATCGATCTTCCGCCGGCATCGGCATTGGGTAAGGTGAAAAGAATGCGAATATCAGGGAATTGATCCAATGCCTTCAGCAGGTGCCCCACCTGTCGCGTTGCCGTGTCTTTTTCAAGGGTCGTCGGATGATACGTTACTAGGACGGTCTTGTCGCCAACCGGGAAATCCAGCTCCTTTTGCAATTCTCTTTTGGAGAGCAGCTTTAATCCCTTGATATTATCCAGCCCGATGGCGCCGACATTAAACACCCGTCGCGGACTTTCACCCAATTGTATCACCCTTTTTCGGTAAGGCTCCGCAGAGGTAAAATGCAAAAAAGCCATTTTTGTAATGGCATGGCGCATCGCATCGTCGGTGGCTCCTTCCGTTAATTCCCCCCCGTGCAGGTGGGCAATAGGTATTTTGGCAAGATGGGCCGCAGTGGCTGCGGCAAATGTCTCGAACCTGTCGCCCAGAACGACTACCCAGTCCGGCTGCAGACGATGAAAAGCATCCGCAAATCCGATCATGCCCAATCCCGTAGCCTTTATCATCGCCGTATCCGTATCCCCGGATAAGAGCATTTCCACTTTTTCCTGGATACTAAACCCATCCGCCTCTATCTGACGGAAGGTCAGCCCGAATTCAGGCGACAGGTGCATACCGGTGACCAGCAGCTGCAAGTCCATCGAAGACTCCTTCCGTATCAGGCGCATCAACGGATACAATAACCCATACTCAGCCCGGGAGCCGGTGACAATACAGATCTTGAGGCGGGGTCCTTTCATAATAAGTCGATCAATTCGTCCTCGTCGAAATCCCTGGTTGCAGCCTTGCCCAGCAATTCGTTCCATCGCATGGGGCTGATCCCTGTTCCGGGACGCTTCACAGCCAGGTTCTCTTCCGTAAATAACTCTCCCTTGCGTATCCTGCGGGCCGCAACGATACTTTTACGGGCGATGGATTTGTTTTTTATTTCCGAAGGTGACGGCTGCTTTATCGTCACCCCCAATGCCTTCTCTATGTTGCGGATAGATCCGATCATTTGTTTCAGCTCCTGCGGCTCCAGCGATGCTTTATGATCGGGCCCCTCCATCCCTCTGTCGATGGTAAAATGCTTTTCGATCAGCACAGCCCCGAGCGCCACCGCCGCCACCGGGACCTCTATACCAGGGGTATGATCGGAATAGCCCACCCGCACATTGAACTCCCGGGCAATGCTGCCCATGGCTCTCAGGTTCACATCTTCAAACGGCGTCGGATATTCTGTATTGCAATGCAGTACGGTAATTTTTTCCCTATCGAATCCTTCTCCGATGATCACCCCCAGCGCGGCTCCTATCTCCTGCATATCAGCCATACCCGTGGAAAGAACAAGCTCATCGAAGGTAACTGCCATCTTACGGAGATAGAGCAGGTTCGTGATCTCACCCGAAGGTATTTTCCCCAGTCGTATCCCCAGGTCCCTTAACAGGTCAATGCTGCCCATGTCGAAAGGAGTGGAAAGGAATTGAATATTGCGTTGCCGGCAATAAGCTATCAGTTCCTGATGAGCCGCCTCATTAAGCTCCAGCTTCTTTAACATTTGCAGCTGGCTCTCCCCGGCATCAGTCGTTTGCTGCTGGTAGACCGCTTTTACAGCGGATTTGCTGGCGATCTTGTCGGCTTTGAAGGTCTGGAACTTTACATAGTCGGCGCCCGCCTCAGCGGCAATATCGATAAGCTGCCTGGCCAGATCCATACTGCCATTGTGATTCACCCCTGCTTCGGCAATAATAATAGTGTGGTTTCTCATTTTTTTATACGTACGCTGCTTGGAATGTTCACGATCCTGTCCGCCAGTCTTTGGGCCGATGACAGATCACCTGCCGGGCAATCCTTATACATAGGCAACGTATTCATTAATTGCCACGCTGGTCGGGTCATTACCTTTCTTTCGTTGCTAAAGGCCAGGAAATTATCTCTTTGTATCCGGTCTTCCAGCAAAATGGTCATCAGCCAGTAATTCGCTCTGGCGCCTTCTGTCTCGCTCACAAAGGGAATACCCCTGCCTTCGAAGAACTCCTTATAGATCACCGCAAGCTCCCGCTTGTTCTCCACAAACCCGGTCAGCTGCTCCAGCTGTGCACAGGCCAGCGCCGCATTGAGGTTGGGCATCCGGTAATTGTACCCCACCTCATCATGGACAAAGGCCCAGGGATGAGGAACTTTCGCCGTAGTGGTCAAATGCCTGGCCTTTTTGGCAAGCTCCTCGTCGTTTATCAGGATCGCACCACCTCCGCCACACGTGACGGTCTTATTTCCATTAAAGCTCAACGTCCCCAATACCCCAAAAGTCCCGGTATGCCTCCCCTTGTAAAAGGCCCCCAGGGACTCCGCCGCATCTTCCACCAATGGTATGTTATATTTTTCACATACCTCTGCGATCAGGTCGATACGCAAGGGCAACCCGAAAGTGTGCATGGGTATGCAGGCAGCGATCCGCCGCCCTGTATGCTTGTTGTAACATCCGCCATCCCGCAGAATGGCAACGCCAGATAAATGCCGTTCCAGCTTCTCAGGGCTCATTCCCATCGTGTCCTCATCCACATCGACGAAATGAGGCGTCGCATAGGCATGGCTGATCGCATTGGCAGTGGCGACAAATGTCAGCGGCTGTGTGATGACCTCATCTCCGGGTTTCACACCGGCCAGCATGACAGCCATATGCAGCGCACAGGTCCCGTTGACAACAGCTATTGCATATTTTGCCCCCGTGATCTCCGTAAGCATATTTTCGCACCGGGTGACATATGCGCCGACGGAAGATACGAACGTGGAGTCGATGGTGTCCAGCACATACTTTTTTTCATTACCCGTAAACCTCGGCTCATGCAGCGGAATAAACCCCTCCGGCGTGTGGAACGTCGCCCTGATAAAATCAATGATCTCACTATACATTGTATATCCCCGCTTTATATTGTTGTATATTCACCGGGTCGGTAAACCACTCGATGGTCTCCTTCAATGCCTCATCGAATGAATATTTTGGTTTCCATCCGGTGTGTTTCGTCAGTTTGCTGATATCGCCGCACAAACGGAATACTTCTGATCTTTCCGGCCTGATCCTTTCCTCATCTTTTGTGAGCCTGGCCCGGGGATTGATCATCCGGATCAGCTTTTCCGCCAGATCGCCTATACTGATCTCACCACCGGTTGCAATATTAACATCTTCACCGATCAGTGTATCGCATTTGGCAATCTCGATAAATCCTTTCACGGTGTCCTTTACATACAAAAGATCCCGGGTTGGCGTCGTATCTCCCAGCCGGATCGACTCCATCCCATTCATCAGCTGGGTAATGATCGTCGGGATCACCGCCCTCGCCGACTGGCGGGGACCGAATGTGTTAAATGGACGGACAATGGTCACAGGCAGGTTAAAGGCCCGGTAAAATGACTCCGCCATACAATCCGCTGCGATCTTGGTGGCGGAATATGGCGACTGGGGCTGCCTCGGATGCTTCTCATCGATGGGCACATATTGCGCTGTACCGTATACTTCGGATGTGGACGTGACCAATACCCGCTCCGTACCCAGGTCCCTTGCAGCCTGTAAAATGTTCAAAGTACCGCGGATGTTCGTATCTACGTACGAATCCGGAGAATGATAGGAATAGGGGATAGCTATCAACGCTGCCAGGTGAAATATGACATCGGTGCCCTTCGAAGCTGTTCGCACGCCATTGGGGTCCCGTATATCACCGGTGAAGATCTCAATTTCCTTTAGTACATTTTTGGGAAGACTATCCAGCCAACCCCACGAATTGAAGGAATTGTAGTAGCAAAAAGCTTTTACACTGCATCCTTCCTCTAATAGCGCCTCCACCAGGTGGCTGCCGATAAAACCATCCGCTCCGGTGATCAGTACTTTTTTATTTTTCAGGCCCATTGCCGATAAAAATTTTTTAGGGTTCTTATTTATAATTATTCGAGAACGGATTTCTGGCGAGATCCATTTTTAACAGGTTCGTAGAATTGTGTTCGCTCATATAGGAATGATCCTGCGTCGCCCCGAAATATTTTGTTATATCCGTCCAGCCCCAGCCCAGCGCCCTGCTCAACGTAATGGAACGCATCCATTGCAATTTCAGCAGGTCTTTCACGATCCGTCTCGCAGCGGGTCTGAGAACATTAGCCAGCGCCTGCCGCCTGTCCCCATCATTTAAAGGGCAGAGGGGATCCTGTATAACATCCCTGTTCATCAAAAGCAGTTCCGTAAACCCTTTTGACGTTCCAACATTGGAAGATGCCTGACCGGGTGTTGCTCGGGCCCATACGGGATTACCCCCGATGATAAGGCATTTATGATGCAAACATATCTTCAAACGTATGTAATAGTCGCCGGAGATCACATGGGTTGGAAAACCACCTTGTTCTTTAAGTACGGCAGTCCGGAACAGATTCCCCACCATGCTGTAACCTAAGAAGCCATGTCCCATAAACTGGAACTTATAGATCTCCTCCGGGGTAAATTCCAGTGGGTAAATAAAATAATTGCAGTCATACCCTACAATTGCCATACCTGCATCCGGGAAGGCCTCCAGCATAGTCACCATATAGGTGAGCCCATGCGCCAGGACCATATCATCCCCATCGATAAAAAGCACATATTTGCCGCTGGCCATGCTCAAGGCCTTATTACGGTTGGGATACTCCCTCATATTCGATGGGTTCCTGTAAGCCTTGATGCGCTCATCCCTGTATTCTCCGATAATATCCCAGGTATCATCTGAGGAACAGTCGTCCCCTATGATATATTCTATGTTGGTGTAATTCTGATGCAATACGCTTTCTATGGCATCCCGAACGTATTTCGCCGAATTATAAGTGACGGTGATCACCGTAACTAAGGGCCCTATCATTTGAAAGTATAGTTATTCTCGTAAAAGCTTCTAATATTTTTCCTATACTGTTCGGCGCTGTAATATTTTGCACATAGGTCGAACTGCACTTGCTGATAATCTTTATATAAATGCTCGTCGTCCAGCCTTTCAATATCATTTACAATCGTTTCCAATAAATGATCATAAGATCGATATACGGTGGGAAGCTCTTTAAAATCCGGTGTAAAAAACTCCTCATTATACACCGCAAATGCAACGGCGCCGCTGAATATGGGCTCTATGATGTACCCATCGAGCCCCTCGCCGAAGGTCAATGCCCATTTCGCCCGCGCGATCGTGCTCTTGTATTGCTCATAGGTCAGATTGCGGATGATTTGTACATGAAGCCCCGGTATTGCCGCAAGTTTCTCCAGCACGCTATCTTTCATGGGGTGACTGTCCGGAGATACGACGATCAGGTTCTCTTTGTCGCTATATTTCCGGAATGTATATTTCTCAGGGCTGATCCACACCGAAAGCTTGTGCAGCGGTACATTGTATACCTGCCGGTAGTGAGCGTTGCAATAACGCTGGTGCGCCGTGGTTGCCGTGACCACCTGTGCCAGCTGTTTTAGCTGACCCAGCTCCGCTGCCGACGGCATCAACAATACATTCTGGTTCATTACATTGATATGCACCTTTTCCAGTCCCTCTATCCATTGCCTGTCCCCATCCTCCAGGTATTCCATAAAATAAGTACACATGAACTCCGGTACGTGGAACAGTACTTCTTTTGCATCGGAGAAATATTGCCTCAACTGGGTGAATCTGAATACATCTGTCCGGTTTGCAAAGAGTTTATGCCGGAATAAAAGATACTCGTTGGGGAGAGTGCACATAATCACCTCGGCATTATGAACATCCCTTAGCAAGGCAGATTCTTCCCGCAAGGAAACTATCGAAATAGTGCCGCCGGAGATTTTTTCGGCCCCGGTGACCTTATCCGCCCCGGGGATCAGAAAGACAACAAGCTTGCGGGTCTTTCTGTCAAAATTACGGATAGCTTTATCCTGCTGCCGCCTGACCCTGGTCTCTTTCACTAATCTTTTCCAGGCCCGGGCTTTAAATGACAATCTGACCAGTCTTGTAACAGAGCCTATCGCATTCATATTCATAGTTTCGCCGGAATTCCTTTTATCTTGGCGCCATCCGGCACATTTTTAGTTACTACGGCGCCGGCGCCGACTACCACCCCTGCGCCAATTGTCACGCCAGGCAGGATTACCGCGCCGCTGCCTATGGAAGACAGATCCCCGATCTGCACCTTACCAAGAACGTGACATCCCGGCGATAATTCGCAAAAACTCCCCACTCTGCAATCATGATGGATCGTCGCATTCACATGTACCAGGGTGCCTTCGCCAATGGTGATGTCCTGTGTGATTACGGCGCCTGTCATTATATTTAGCCCATCTCCGAGCAATACATTGAATTTTCCTATTCGCGCAAAAGGCGATACGACTGAAACCAGCCTCCCCCCCCATGCCCTGAATTCCTGGGCCAGCTTTTTTCGCACGGACGGTTTTCCGACGCCCAATATAAAATCAGGGTCTTTCTGCAGGATCCGCTTTATCTCCGGCTCGCTCTTTATTATAGGGAACTGCCCGAACAGCACATCCGGCTGGTGCACGGAAATATTGTCGAAAAAACACACCCCCTTTTCCTGGCCCGACTCGGCCATAATACCCAGCACCTCCTTGGCATGCCCTCCTGCTCCGACAATGATCATACATTAATATTTGAGGACCTCCCCGATAATATTGCAGATGCGCCGGATAACATCCTTTGTCAGGCCATGATACAATGGGAGACAAAGCACCCTGGCAGCAATAGAGTTCGACACGGGAAGGACCGTTTCCTTCTTCAGATAAGGTAAAGTATCCAACGACGGATAAAAATACCTGCGGGGATATATATACGTGGCATTCAATACATCTCTCACCGTCAGCAGCTGCTTTTCATTTTCAAAGATCACGGGATAATAAGCATAATTGTACTCGGTGTCCGGAGGCAGCGCCGGGCGGGTGATCCGTGCGTCCAAAGTCCTGAAAATGCTGTCATATGTCTCAGACAGCTCCTTCCGCTGCGCCAGGATATCTCCAATATGCGGGAAAATACACAATCCCATTGCGGCATGGAATTCACTGTTCTTGCCATTGACCCCCAATCCCCAGAACTCTTCTTGTCCTTTATGGCCGAAATTCCGCATATAGGACAATCGATGCATAAGCTCGGCCGAGTTAGTGACCACTCCCCCCCCTTCTACAGTATGAAATAGCTTGGTTGCATGAAAACTGAGCGTTGAGACATCCCCATAATTCAGGATCGACTGGCCTTTATATTTCACCGCAAATGCATGCGCCGCATCATATATTACTTTCAGATTGTACTTTTCCGCGATAGCCTGTATTTTCTCCACCTCACAGGGGATGCCATATACATGGGTGGCGAGAATAGCCGACGTCCTCTTCGTAATAGCCGCTTCGATCCTGTCGGCATCGATCGTAAGTGATTGGGGGTTGATGTCTACAAATACAGGCTGCGCATTCTCCCAAACAATAGATGAGGTTGTTGCAACATATGAAAAAGGAGTGGTTATGATCTCACCCTCCAGTTCAAGCGCTTTGATCGCAAGCTGCAGCGCAAAAGTGCCGTTATTGATAAAGAAAAAATGATTCACCCCAAGATAGCTCTTCAATCCCTCTTCCAGCTCGTTCACCAACGGCCCATGATTTGTCAAATGACACCTGCTCCAGATACCCTCCAGGTATTTTACATAATCTTCGAAAGGTGGAAGAAATGCTTTAGTAACGTTTATCATAGTTTTTTAAGATGAAAATGCTGCCGCATTCCTGTACATATCCGTAGCAGATGCTTTAATATGCTTGTATTCCAGCTGCTCACTTATCCGTTGCCTGTTTGCAATAGCCGCTTTGTCGACAAGCTCATCATTTAACAATGCTTCCCGGATCGCTCCTTCGATGACATCGGGGTCTTCCGCCGGCACCAATATACCCGTCTCGCCGCTCCTGATCCATTCATTTGCCAGGGAGGTATCCGACTGGATAGGAAAAGCGCCCATCAGCATCGCTTCCAGCATGGCATTGGGTAAACCATCGCTTATATTTACGCAAATGTTAATACGGGCTTCAGCATTTAACTGCAGCATACCGGCATGATCCACACCTTCCAGCATAGTGATCCGTTTACCCGTATGACCAGTAAATAACTCCGCAACAGCCCTTGTTATTTCATTGGAACTATATAAAATAATTTCATACTCATCCAATAGATCTGCACAACGTTCGAGGGCCCGCAACGCGACCACACCCCTTCTTACAATGTCCTGGGTGCCTTTCACCAGTATCTTTTTCCGTAAAGACGTCTTGCCAGGCTTACCATCCGGAATATGAAACCCTCCTCCAACGCTGGGAAAAACCTGGACTTTCGACTGATACCCCAGCTCCCTTGCCAGCATCTCGTCTCTTTTACCCTCTACTAACAGTATATTTACCCCAGCCAACACTTCCCTGATCAATGGGATATGCTTTTGCAAACGCCCAAAAAAATGCAGATCTATCCCCCAGTTTGAATGCACCCACACGGGGAATGGGAATTTGCCGGCCACCTTTTTTTTTGCCTGGGCTACCAGATAACCCGCGTGCTGTGTTTCAAGAGAATGAATAATATCCGGGCGTATCTTTTTGATCAATTCAGCCAGTTCATCCGCGGGGCTCTTATCCATGCCGGTGGTATTCGCGAATTTCCTTATAATTTTTTTTAGCAGACCATTCCTCACGAAGGAAAGATAGGGCATGTGGGGGGAAGAATATGTATTCCCGGGTACCCTCTCGTATAGGTTGTCATAAAAGTTCTCATGGTAGACCACTCCCCGCATCTCCGCATGCAATGGCTGGAATTTCATGGAAGGGAACAAATGCAAGTCCCAGCCGGTGTCATTCATCTGCGATATCCATCGTACGGTATGAATGCTGAAGGGCATTGCAACGAATAATATCCGCATGAATACTGGTTTATAATTTTACGACCATTGCCAGCGTATGGTGGAACAACGGCGACCGCTTTACCAGCAAACGCTCCCAAAAGCGCAATCCATAATAAGAATTACACAATACAAAGTCCTCAACTTCGAGTCCTGCGGCTGTAACGACCCTGGATAGGGTATAGGGAGTAAACCAGAATTTATGATCGGAATTTATACGTTCTATGCGGTTGAAAACAGATCGCAATGTGATAAGACCGAACGCATTAGGCACCGTTATGATCATGCGCTTTATGTGACTTCCATAGTTCTCCCTGATCCGCTTTAGAAAAAGCGCCGGGTCAGGAATATGTTCCAGCACTTCGCTCAGGATCAAATAATCCCAGTTGTCCTGCAGGATAGGTTGGAGGCGTTCAGCGCTGGTGATATCGTGGCAAAATACATCTGTCAATCCGAGTTTTTCCCTTACATAATCCACGGCCCTCGGGTCTACATCCACGCCGATGATCCCGGAGCTCCACTTGCGAAATCGGGCGTGTACCCAGTCATTGCTCTTTATACGCGCATCGATCAGGTCGTAATGATCCGCAAAACCGATATCTATAACCTTCTTCCCCTCGATCAGGCCCTGGATATATTCCATTTTTCCTATGATCTCCTTCTGCACCGGGTATTGTACGCTCAGGTCAGAAGAAAACTTTCGGTCGTATAAAAAATCATTGTACTGCGATAGGTTCATCATATAAGTTTTTAGAACTAAGAACAGGCATGCCTATTCCGTCTCAGGGTTTAAAAATTATGCCCTGTCCTGTAGGCAGCGACAAAATATTCACTTCTTTCTCCTTGGCCCACCGGTCAAATGCTTTCTTTTGCTCGATATGCTGCGGGAAACCATAGTCGTCAAGGATGATGACTCCGCCCGTTACCATCTTGCCCCAAAAATAATTCGCCGCGGCAATTTCTGGCTCGACCACATTCATGTCTATCGACAAATAACAAACCTCTTTTGCCTGACATTGTTCCAGGGTGCCGGGGATGGCGCCCTTGATTATTTTTGCAGGAAGCTCTCTAAATGTTTCTACGACCTGCGCATAGTTGTTCTTGTAATTTTGAAGGTATCCGCTAATACCCGCCTTTTCTTCTTCCTGTGTTATTTGCCCCGGAACAAGCCCGTCATAAGTATCCATTAAATAAAAAACTTTATTTATGGATTTGAGATCGACATACTCCATCACGCTCCGGGAAAAAACGCCTGTACTAACCCCACATTCCACGAAATCTCCCCGAAGCCCTTTGACCATGTCTGCAAGCGCGCAAACGATGTAAATACGCCATGGCATAATATCCGAATCTATATGAGGTAAAGTTGCTTTGCCGGCATTGTAAGCAGCTTTAAATCTTGCCTCCTGCATAAAGTCGCAGTTATTGCTGGTAACAATGCTGTCGGCCATGTAAGTGATGGGGCCATGGAAGACATTCGGGATCAGCTCGACACCAGGCTTGATCTGACGGTAATGATCCAGGAACCAGGCTAGTCTCCAAAATTGACTCTTTATTCTTTTTATCATCATGATTTATATATCCAATTGCCAGATTTATTCAGTCGACCAATTCGCGGTAATTATCACATTCCCATAATCATATCCTTCATAGATAGCGTACTCCGTGCCGGAATCATGTATTTTAACAGAACATATATTTTCCAGGTTATCATATTTCGACACATCGCCATCCTTTACCCATATCTGAAAAACAAATGAATAAGTATTGGGGGCTATCGTAGAAGAGGGCAGGGTTACAGCCCCGCGATACCTGTTGTCACGGTAATTATTGAAAAAAGAGACTGGTTTCAGGATGGTAAATACCCTGCTCTGATATTTATTCAACATTGCAATCCCTATCAGCAGGTTCGGCACGATCTCATTCAGCGTAAAATCGAACTCCAGCCTGATCTCCTCATCGAAGGAGAAGTCCGAAATAACATCGTTGGCAGAGTTTACAGTACAAATTTTATTAAAATAATTTCTTTTATTGTCGACTATGTTTTCCGCACGCGTGTAAGAGTTCGTACCCGCATTTCCATTATTGCTGATGTACCTGTCCACAATGGCATTCACTGGACCATTGGCTTCGATGGTGCCTTTATTAAGCAAAATGGCGACATTACATAATTGAGCGATGACCCCCATATTATGGCTCACGAACAAAACCGTGCGGCCTTCATTTTTACTCACATCCTCCATTTTCCCAAGACATTTTTTCTGGAACTGGGAATCTCCAACCGCAAGTACTTCATCCACGATGAGAATCTCCGGCTCCAGGTGAGCAGCAACGGCAAAGGCAAGGCGAACATACATACCGCTGCTGTAACGCTTTACCGGTGTATCCAGGAATTTTTCGATTTCCGCGAAGCTGACGATCTCATCGAATTTCTTGCGTATCTCCGCCCGGCTCATTCCGAGAATGGCTCCATTTAGAAAGATATTTTCCCTGCCCGTAAGCTCAGGGTGGAATCCTGTGCCTACTTCCAGGAGACTGGCCACACGGCCGGAAATGGCGATACGGCCACTGCTTGGTTCCGTGATGCGGCTAAGAACCTTCAGCAAAGTGCTCTTGCCGGCTCCATTACGGCCGATGATACCCACCCTGTCGCCTGCCTGAACATCGAAACTGATATCATTCAATGCATAGAATACTTCCCGGCGGGCCTGGTCCGGTGTTTTGCCCCGGCCCATCAAATTGCCTGCCTTCTTAGCGATCACATCCCGCAAAGAGGTATACCGCTCAGCGCTTTCATGAGAAATTACGAATTTCTTTGATATCTGCTCTACTTTAATCACCGGCTTGGCCATTTTTTATATATTATCTGCAAAAGATTTTTCAGTCTTTCTGAAATAACTGACACCCAACCATAAAAAAAACAAGTTCACACCAAGGGATAGGAAAAACCCCGGCCAATACAAAGGCTCTCCAATGATGCACCAGCGAAAGCCGTCGGTGATCCCTACCATCGGATTCAACGAATACCAAAAACGCACTTGCTCAGAGTATTTCTGCGCCACCACCGTACTGCTATAACCCACTGGCGTAACATAAATACCTAATTGAACAATAAAGGGAATGATATAACGGAAATCCCTGTATTTTACATTTAGCGCTGTCACATAAAGTCCGGCTCCGAATGATGCAAAGAATGCCAGGATAACGAACACCGGTAAAAAAAGTATATGTATTGGAGGGAGATATTTGAAGAAGCCCATTATCACGACGAGAAGTCCAAAGGTAATGCCCAGGTCAACCAGGCTGACAATGATGGAACTTGCCGGGATGATCAATCTGGGAAAGTAGATCTTTGTAATAAGATTGGAATTGCCGATGAGGCTATTACTGGCTTCAGAAAGGGCAGAGGAAAAGAACTGCCAGGGCAAAAGGCCGGAGAATACCAGGATAGGATAGGGTACAGAGCTCTTTTGGTCCAGGTTGCCCAGCCTGCCAAAGACAAACGTAAATATAACCATCGTCAACAGCGGTCTGATCACCCCCCATGCAGCCCCTATCACAGTTTGTTTATACCGCACTTTAATGTCCCGCCAGCTAAGGATATAGAACAGCTCCCGGAATCTCCAGAGATCTATCCAGTAATTTTTTTCCGATCGCCCCGATTCTATTATTAGCTCTTGCACCTCAGGTTGTTTAGTAGCCATTTGGGTCTTTTGCTCTTTAAATTATGAAAACCATCGCTTCCACCAGTTGAGAAGGAAGAAGGAAGATTTTTCCTTTTTATCCTCTTCAAAATATCCTGATTTGGCTCCGTAATAATATCCGCCATAATAGCCATATCCCCCACTGCTGCTATAATAGCCTCCCGTCGGCTTTACGTCGTTTATCAGCAGACACAATCCGGGTAGCTTTTTCTCCTTGTGCAGCTCATCTATCTGCACCAGCTGCTTGCGGAAGGTATAGCCCTGCCGTACGATATAAAGGGTACAATCGGCAAAACGACCCAGGTTGACGGCATCACTTACAAGGCCTACAGGCGCTGTATCCATAATGATAACATCGAAATGTCTGCTTACTTCTTCCATCAGCTCATCTAATCTCTTGTCCAATAATAATTCGGAAGGGTTCGGCGGAATAGGCCCGCAAGGGATCACATAGAGATTTTCTATGTCTTCGACTTTTAACAGCAGATCCTCGAAATTGCTCATACCGATGATATAATTGGTAATTCCCGCCTTTCTTTTGAGGTCCAGGCCTGAAATGATCTTCGGTTTACGGATATCAAACTCCATGATCACCGTTTTTTTGCCGGTGAGAGCCATTACAGCGCCCATATTGGTACTAATAAAGGATTTCCCCTCTCCGCTGAATGAAGAAGTGACCATAATTATCTGCTTATCTTTTTTCCCGGTGATGTATTGCAGATTAGTCCGGATAATGCGGAACTGTTCGGATATAAAGCTCCGGCTATTCCTGGATACAATTAGCGCCTGGCCATCGCTGGAATGTCCGACCTCGCCCAGGATCGGGGCAGCGGTTCGAGCTTCAATTTCACCTCGGTTGTCCACCTTATCCCGCAAAAGCTCCATGATCGCAATGGCGCCCACCGGTAACAACAGGCCCAGCATCAGGTAGAACATATAGATCTTCTTGGTATCAGGGCTTACCAGGCTGCCGGGAATGAGGGCAGATTCAATTACCCGGGAGTTGGAAATTGTACTGGCGGAAGAGATCGATGTTTCCAGTTTCTTCTGCAACAGGAAAGAGTATAATTCTTCAAATATTTTTTGCTGACGTTGAATATCGAGCAATCGCATGGACTTGCCGGGAAGACTCCGGATCTGTCCTTTTACTGCACTCTCCCGTTTGTTTATGTTATTGCCGGCAATAAGGTAAGCCTGTTTTACATTCAGTAATACCTGGTAAATATTCGACCGCACTTTTTCGAGGGCTCCTTCAAGGCCCACGATCATCGGGTTGTTGGCTTGTGTGGTTTTAAGGTTAGCATCCCTTTCCAGTTGCAATTTATTATACTCCGCTATTAATTGAAGCAACGCTGGCTCTTCAATTCCCAGGTTGGTAGGTACGGTGTTGAATTTATTCTTCGAGTCATTTATATATTCCAACAGCCATTCCACAACCTGCAGCCGTATGGCTCGTTCATTTTTTTCCTTTTCACCTTCACTCATGATACCCAGGTAATTTTTCGATTGCTCGTCAAGATTGTATACCTGGTTCTGGATCATGAAGTCCTCCATGTTGGTTTGCACACCATTGAGATCATCCTTAAGACTTTTTAGCCTTTCGTCGATAAAACGCAAAGTATTAAAGGCAATCCGGTTCTTATCTTCTATAATAAGGGAATCATATACTGCCATGAGCGTGCTCAGAACATCGCTGCCGAGCCTGCTGTTCTCATTTTCAAAGCTGAGATTTAGAATAGTGGACTGATCATTGAGGTGAAACACTTTAAGATTGGAAGCCAACGCATTTGCTACTGCAGGTAAAGGTTGCCAGATCATTATAAAGTCAGGGCTATTATAATTCTTCAGGGAGATGTTAGTATCTCTTAGCAGCCTGAAATAATTCCCCCCCAATTGGAAAGGTTCGCCGAATTCAATAGGGGTCTTGCTCCCATCCAGGAGAAATTGTTTATTGTTCACCACCTGGACCTTGAAGCTGAAAGCCTGTGAAGAATCCAGGATTTTCGCTATTTGCAGATCAAAAGGCACATTGAGATAAAGCAGGCTCGATCTCACCGTCCCTTTACTATAGCAGGAAAGCTGGAGCCCAAGATCTTTTGCCACCCGCTCAAGCACCATCCGGGACCTCAATATCTCCATTTCGTTACTCAAGTTCATCGATTGCTGGTTCATAAACAATTCGTCAAACTTGTCCCCCTTGCCGCCGCCCGCATCGTGCTCATTTTTGATCAATAACGAAGATTGGACACGATAGATCTGCGTACTGTATCTGACCTTTGCATATGCCAGGACCAGGAAGAGAATAGCGCTCATAACTATCCAGGGCAAATACCTAAGGTATTTCATTAAAAAATCCTTTGGATTGAAGGCCCGGGAATTATCCTGTTGTGCAAGCGTCTCGGGCACAAAGAGATCTTTGATCTGTTCAGGCATTGAAAAATTTGAGCTGTTTATTTTTTAAATATGGTATACAACAAGGCAAACATGCTCACCAGGCTGGTGGCGACTGTAATATTTCTAAAGGTGACCTGGTCATTTGCAGCAATCTTTTTCCTGGTCTGTTCAACGTATACCACATCATTTTGTTGCAGGTAAAAATAAGGAGAAGCCATGATCTCCGGCTTTGTAAGGTCCAGACGGGCATATTCCCGTTTCCCCTCATTGACACGAATTACCAGTATATTGTCCCTTCGTCCATAAAATGTAAGGTCCCCGGCCATGCCTATAGCTTCCAGAAGATTTATATGGTCCCCCGGTATACTATATACCCCTTGCCTGGCGACCTCTCCCAGCATGGTGAATTTATAATTGAGAAATCGGATGGTGTAATAGGGATTTTTTAAATACTCTTTTAAGCTCGAGTCCAGTATCGCTCTCAACCCACCCCGGGTCAAACCTTCCACGTGGAGAACACCGAGCCCCTGGAATTGAATATTCCCCTGTTCATCCACCAGGTACCCCGCAGTTGTAGGAGATGCTCCCGAAAATCCTGCCGCAACTCCGCCATTTCCAGTCGAACTGCTGCTTCCGCTTGAAGGAGCGATGATGACAGATTGATTGTAGAGGGCGGTGGCCTGTGGATTATCACTGTAGACTATGACACTCAGTAAGTCTCCTTTCTGGATCACCGGATCGGTGACATTTATCTGACTAAGACGCGCAGTGTCAAATTTGCCCTGCAGGTAGGTAAACTGCCTGGTATTTCCACAGGAACTGAACACAAACGCCAGGAACACCAAACAGGGCCCACAAAGCCCAAAAGCATTCCGTACTGAAGGATAATTAAACGCCATTCAAAAAAGGGATTATCGTTTAAATTAATTTATTATTATCTCTCGACCATTGTCAAATTGGATTTGTCAATCATAGCGACCAGCGAATAACCAATGCTTTCAATGATGACCTGGACTTTATTATGGATGATTTTCCGTACAACTCCCTTTTTATTCATGAAAGCACCCTGGATGACAGTTACCTGCATATTTTCCCGGAGGTCAAGCGGTACAGCCTGTACATCCCTGTAGTCATGAAGAAATTTGCGAATGGTCTCGATCTCTTCCCGCTTTACCACCGCCGGCTTTCCAAGCCAATACACAAAATTCACTACCCCGCCGACCAGCCTCACCCTTGCAAGTTCCTCCGGCGTCACCCGTACAAAAACATACGACTTGAACAATGGCTCCTCCACCCACTTCATCCGGTCACTCCACTTCCTCTGTACCCTGGTCAAAGGACAGTATGCTTCAAATCCCCTTTCATCGAGGAGCGAAAATACTTTCTTCTCCCAGCGGGGCTTCGTGTACAACACATACCAGTATTTTACAATTTCAGACATAGCTTCGCCACCTCAGTCACATGGTAAAAATGCAACAAATTGATTATTAGCCAATTAAATTTTCTACGGGTTAGGGATAAAAAGCGAAAAGGGTACAAGCGAGCATTCGTCAAGAATTACTCCTTATACCCTATCACATGACTTTATAATAAAAGCACAATCAACTTATTCTTCACAGGACTACATAAATTTAAAGGATATTGGGAAGTAAGCCACAAAAACTACTTATAACCCCAGTTTATTGTATTAGCTCTCTTATGATTTTCTTACCGGTGGCTTTTAAGTCCCATGGTTGCAAATATAGGAGATTTTAATATTCCATATCCTTAATTGACAATTGAAAAACAGCTCGTTGCCCTGAATTCTCACTTTTTGTCTCCCGCCAGCCGGCCGATCAGCCAGTACAGGGAGCAGGCCATTATAAAAAGCAGGCAAACAATGACGATGGAGAATTTTATACGTGCGAGGTTATAAGCAAGAAGAAGGTTCACCTTTGAAATATGTCCCGACAAAGTCCTGGATAATGTAATATTTTCAATGATGTCACAGATAGTAGCTATAATGATCAACCACGCAAACCCCCGCCCCCCTTTGGCAAGGATCTCATTGCCCGTACAGGCTGATATAAACCGGCAGCCCAATCCGATACTCAGCGTATAAAGTATAATGAAGAAGAACGCCACAGTCGTGCTCCTGACACCCTGCTCATATTTGCCCGTATTCTTCCATTCCTGGATGATCTGTTGAGCCCGATCCATGGTCTTGGCTATCTCAAATTGAACGATTTCCCCCGAGGTCAATGGGGACAGATAGCTCCTGGCCCAGATCATATAGCCAATGGTCAACAGTGCGAACAACCAGAATAATTGCCTTATGCGGCTCAAATGGGCAGACCATGAAGGAGGTTCCATATTGTTAAGATAGAAAAAAAATACGGCCCGGAAAAATTACTCCGGGCCGCCTGATATTGCCTTCTCCTTTAGAACCCAATCATATAGCAATATTCTCTATTGCCTCCATATTCCCCGCATTGCCGTCCAACGCCTCGAGCACGCGAAACGCCCCTTCGTTCCACCCCGCCATCAGATAAACCCCGTCCCCCAGACATTCCAACGGCTTCTTACCGTATCCAGCCAGATCGAAAAGATAAAGCTTTGCCTGGGGCGCTATCTGCCGGTACTGTCTCCATATCCTTCCCAAATCTTCCTCCGCACCCTGGTTGAAAGGCCGGTGATCCCATAGCGTGGTGTCGGTAAAGATCATCACTTTGTCCACGACCTCGCCCTTCCGCAGCAAATCCCTGATCACGAGATGGGCATTGATGGCGTATCCTGCCTCGCCTTCCTTTTTCCGCAGCTCATCCAGCTGATCGAACAGGCGATGAGCAGACAGCGTCATATGCTTCCAGGTATTGCCGATGATGCCGGTGGATACGGACACCCCTTTCCCCGCCAGTAGCACAGCCAGCAGTGGCGCGACGTCAAACCGCTCGACAAGGCTGCCTTCCTTTACGGGATAGCGCATGCTGGGACTGATATCCATGGCAATGACCATCCTGCCCCGCTCATCGAGGCCGGCCAGATTGTCTGCACTGTGCAGGATGGCCCGCTCCAGAGCTTCCCGCAAGAGGGCTGCCCCTCCCTGCTCCATCCGCTGCAGTCTCCTGTACGCTTCGAGGAATTGCTGCGGCGACAGACGGCTGCCTGTTACGGCAGCGGCATTACCCAGGTATTCGGCCGCCAGTTTCAGGACCTTTCCGCTTACGCCCGCGGCCAGGACATCGGGAAGCTTTTCCACCAGGGTCTTATACCCCATTCTGAATGTAACAATACCTTCCTTCCATTTTTCCCTCAGTGTTGACTGTCTTAGCTCGCGGCTGTCGTAATGTTGCTGCAACAGCGCCTCATATTCCGACTGCCAGGCATTACGTGCAGGCAGCTTGTCCTGCAGTATCCTCCTGAACAAAGCCTGTTGCGCCTTGCCGGCCGCCTTGGGACGGATAGTAGATAAAGCATATCGTAGCCTCACCTGTTGCGCTTTTGTCAAGCGGACCCACCGGTAAGTATCCAATCGATTGAAATGAGCGCCCAGGCTCTTCCGCAGGATGGAGGGTACCGCCCTTCCCCCATTTCTGACTTGTGCATAATAGTCCAGCCAGACAGGTATCTCACTGGCCTGCTGGATCACACGGCCAACCAATCCGCCGATGAGCGCCTTGTCCTTGCAGCCCCCCGCCAGCTCAGCCGTCAGGACAAGCGACAGGGTCCGGAGATGCAGCTGCTCCCCAAAGTATATCGCCAGCCTTGCGACAAAGAATGGATCGTTGTCCCGGACCAACCTCCGGATGACGGCAACTTGTTCGGCCGGCTGATGATAGAAGGAATCATAAAGATGCGCAGACAGGAGCGCTTCATACAGCTCCCATTGCTTGTCCGTTGTCCAGACCCTTACACGCGCATACTGTTCATCTGTTCGTCTTGCTTTTAAGCTAAAATTCAATTTCATCTGGTCCTCCTTTTTGTAAAAAAAAAGCCCCTCGGTAGAGGGGCCTTATATGCTGAACTCATTTTAGTTATCATGAATGCATCTCATGCCCCGAGAATATAGGATCAATCACCGGCGCGGACCAGCGGATCACCTGTTTGTATGTATTCTTTTGTTGAAGCATGGGCATTGACGTTTGATTATTATCTCTACAAAGAAAAAATCTTTTTTTCTTTTAACCAACTTTTACAAAAAAAATTTCGGAAAATTTATCTGCTACGCTGTCTTCTTTACCAGGAGCGAGATCTTATTATGCAGCTCTTCAGGGCGGAATGGTTTTGGCACCACCTCCATAAACCCCTTCCCGATGAGGTCGGCGCGCATGTCTTCATATACGGCCGCCGTAAAGGCGATGGCGGGAATATCCTGGTCGACCTTCCGGATCTCGGACAAGGCGGTAACACCATCCATCTCAGGCATTTCCAGGTCGATGAGCACCAGCTCATAAACGCCCTTCCTGAATTTCTCCACCGCCTCCCTGCCGTTGACCGCCTCATGCACCTCGATACCCCACTTGTTCAGCAACCTCCTGGCCACCGACATGTTGACGGCGTTGTCCTCCGCCATCAGGACCTTGATCTTGCCGAATGACGGCAGCTTTTTTACCTTTTCATCATTGATATACGGCCGGGCATTCTCATTGACCTCCAGCTCGACAGAGAAATAAAAAGTGCTTCCTAATCCTTCCCTGCTGTCCAACATCAGCTCGCCCGCAAAAAGACTCACCAGTTTTTTAGTTATGGCCAGTCCCAGACCCGTACCACCGTACTTCCGTGTTGTATCCGTATCAGCCTGTGTAAAACTCTCGAATATTTCCTGTTGTTTATGTATAGGAATACCAATACCGGTATCTTTTACCATAAACTGTACGGTCGACCGCTTGCTGTTGGAAGATATCTTTCTTGCCCCCAATGTTATAAATCCTTTATGCGTGAACTTTATCGCATTGGACAGCAGATTGCTAAGCACCTGGTTGAGCCTTGTCTCATCGGTAAGATACTCCGCCTCGAGCTTTTCATCCACATCGATAAGAAAGCTCAATCCCTTTTCCTGCACCTGCATGGAGAACTGCGCCTCCACCTTCCTCATCAGGCTCCGGATATTGACAGGCACAGACTCCAGTTCCACCTTGCCCGATTCTATTTTGTTGAAATCGAGTATCTCATTGATCAGCACCATCATATGTTCCGAGCTCAGCTTCAGGACATCCAGGTGCGACTTCTGCTCGGGCAGATAATCTTCTTGTAAGAGCAGGTTGGACGTGCCGATGATGCCATTCAATGGCGTCCGCAGCTCATGGCTCATATTGGAGAGGAAGCGGGTCTTTGCCAGCGAAGCGACCTCGGCCTTCTGCTTGGCCTTCATCAGCTCGAACTTCGTCATCTTTATCTCCGACAGGTCCAGGATGCTGATCTTCCAAAAATGGTTCGTATCGTCTACAAAGGGAACTATATTTACGTAGGCAAATACGGTATTATCCTTTTTGGAGGTAATGGACAATTCTCCCTGCCAGCCCTTATTGTCGCCGTCGGGGTTCTGCCGTATGTTCTTGAACAGCTTTATATGCTCCCTGGTAAAGAGGCTTTCCATGGACGCGCCGACGATGTCATTCTTGTTGCCTATCTCCAGCAGCTCGACGGCGCGGCTGTTGCAATCGGTGATAATAAGGGCGTCCGAATCCAGAATGAACACCCCGTCCAGGGATGTATTGTAGATGGTGTCGACAAATTGCTTCTCCTTTAGGATAGCGGCCTCATTGTTCCGATTGATCCGAAGGATGGCATAGGAGAAAAAGGAAGTAAGCACCATGGAGATCACCAGGTTGCTGTCGTGCAGCTTGGTGAACATGCCTGTAATATGCACCTGGTAATGATTTTCCTGAGGACACCAGGTATAGCAGAACCACAGGGAAAGGATGGTGACAAGATACGCAAAGCCCAGCTCCAGCACACTCCGTTTGAAGCTGACGATAAAGGTGATCACCAAAAAATACGGCCAATAGTAGAAATATTCCGCCGCCTTCAGCCCCTCCATATAATTCATGACGGCCAGGTACATGTTCAGGGTCAGGACAGACAGCAGACGGGCTGCCTGATAGTGCTTTCTCAGGTTGAGCTGATAAGCCATTATAAAGACATAGGCAGCGCTGAGATTGATCAACGCGCTTATATACAGACCATATATGAAGTAGGAAATAACACAGACGAAGTTGGCAAGCAATATCAGCAGGATGAACTGATTGAACCGTATTGTCTGCTTCTGACGGGTAATGGACGGTTCTCTACCCAGGCCGGAATAGACGATGTCCTCATAGAAGGATTTAAGGGTCAGAAGTAAGTAATTGCTCAAGGTGGTTTTTTTAGGTCCCTCCATGAACCTCCGGCTCATGTTATAAAGGGTTTAAGGATTTCCATTTAGACAACGGCGCAAATAATAAAATATTACATTGCATCGTTAGGATAAAACCCTTAGTCAACTATGAACAGCGGAGCCAACCATAATCATTTTGCCTTTTCCCATCCTTTCAACGACCAATATATCAATGAGTTGTATGACAACGATCCTATTCTGATCGATGAGACCTTTGGGGATGTCATAAGGGAATACAGTCCAATGCTTCAGGACGTGTTCGTATGCTACCGGGCCGGCGATATTCGCGCCCTGAGAAGCGCCATCCACCGGATAAAGCCTCTTTTGGGATATGTGGGCTTGACCAGCATCCAGTCTGAATGCCAGCAGTTCGAGAGTAATTGCGAGCGGGATGTCTTCCCTTCCCTCCACGATGATTTCGCGACCCTGTCGGCGAACCTGACGTCGGCGAAGGCATTGATCGAGGGAGAAAAGGCAAGGCTGGAAGCGTTCCTTAACTCTCGATAGATCGGTCTACCCGCGTTCAGGCCGCCTGGATCCTCGCAAGCTGGCGGTAATGCCTTCCAGCCCCTCTCTCAACGACTCCACCGCCGGCCAGCCGAACCCGATCCGCATATAGTGCTTTGGCATGTCAAACCAATGACCGGGTCCCACATAGGTTCCGTACTTTTCCAGCAACAGTTTATAAAAAGCATCGACATCGACCGCCTCCGGCTCCTTTATACGCGGGAAACATACGCAGCCGCCATCCGGCTCCACCCATTCCAGGTCATCCTGCTGTTGCATCCAGGCTTTTACAACATCGAATTTCCCCCGGATCGCCCGAACGATCCCCTGGTAATGTTTTTCCTTTTGTAGCATGTAGTGGTACGCGACCTCTTCATCCAGGGGCGATCCACAGATATGTATCTGCTCCTTGGCCGCCAAAAATGTTTCCATCCATCGTCTGTCACGGCAAATGATCCAGCCCATACGCAAACCAGGCAGACCGTAGGTCTTGGAAAGCGAGGAGACACTGATCACATGATCCCCATATTCCGGAGCAACGGGCGGCAGCGGACCGAATGTCATATCCCGATAGGTCTCGTCTACCAGGAGAGGAATATGATGCTCCTGTGCTATGGCTGCCAACTGCTGCATATCCTCAGGGCGAAGACAGACGCCTGTCGGATTATGCGGGTAGGTGACGGAAATATATTTTGTCCGGACTGTCACGGCTTCTTTCACCGCCTGCAGATCCAGCGCAAAACCCTTTTCAAAGTGAAGGTCGATGTGGCGTATCGCGGCGCCGATGGCCCTGGGTGTCTCCAGGTTGGTAGCATAATTTGGATGTACGACCACCAGCTCGTCGCCGGGCTCCAGCAGGGAGGTGGCAATGATAAAAAGTGCGGCAGCCGCTCCGATGGTGAGCAGGACATCATGCCTGTCCAACACAGGACTGCCCTTTACGATCAGATCCCGCAATCCTTCGTGTCCCATATGGGATCCATAACAAAGGACAAGCCCCTTTAGCAGAGATGCCGGTATTTCTATGTCCTGGAATAATGCGTCCGTATAGGAGCTTTCTGAAAGGTTGTTGCGGATACTGCTGTATCCCAGCTGTTCGGGAGATTCTATCTCGATAGGCATTCGCCGGTAGCGCATGTAGTAATATTTAGTTTTGGCAAAAAAGCCAAAATAAATCTAAAGAATTTACAAAATTTATCGCAAACAAAAAAATCAAATGCTGGCCTTTTTAATGCAGCCAGGCCCGCTAATTGCATGTCTTTTAAGAAGAGATGTTTGGGTAGACACTAATGGTTAAATTCAACTACAGAGCAGGCTACATTCTTTCAGATTTCATTTCATTCACCATTTAAAACGATTTGTATGAAGAAGATATTTGCGGCTTTCGACTTTTTCGGTGGTGGAAAGACATATGAGCCATCCCTCTCACCCCAGTCTTCACCAGTTACTGTTACCTCATTTTCCCAGCCACATGTCCTGCAGACCAGGATGAAGGAGGAAAAGATGTCCCACGGCGGAACGGTAAAGGCCAATTTGTCGCCCGTCCGCCTGGACATGGCTCACGATGCAGTAGTAATGTATTTTTGTCCGATGAAAAGCGTTCGTATACTGGAAGTCATTGCGGAAGGAGATGGCGACAAAATTCCCGCTCAGGCCAGGATCGAAGGGTTGAACGTGCCGGCGGATTATAAATCAGGCTTTTATGAGCTTGAAAATATTGAGCTGACCTCTAATGGAACGATACTGGTGAAGGCCACCGAAAAGACCAGATGGAATTTCATAGCGAACGAGGTTCCGGTTGACTGACATCTCACGATCCTCTGGAGGCACAACATCCACGAGCAATCCCAGTTGTTCGGGCAGTGCTTTGTACATTCTTCCAGCCAGCATAATGCAGCCTGTTCTTCTTCACTTACAGAGCCATCGAAACTAGCGGAAGTGTCTATCAAGGAAGTTGCCGAACAACTGGGATATATTGAGATTTTCATCAATCAGATAGAACTTCTAATCGCCCCTCATTTTGGAGTGAAGAAAAAACTTCATTACAATGGGCTGGTAAAAACCCAAGCCTTAAACAGCACTCATAAACATCTCCATTAAAACATTTGGGCCGGCCTTTTATCAGATCCAACAATTTTTGTTCCAGTGGATTTGTCTTAAGAGCTGAAAAAAGATTACCAGTTTTTTCATAGCTCCCGCCTTCTCCTTCATCTTCATCTATTTGCCATTTAGTTTCCAACATCTTTTAAAATAAAATCCGCTCAAAACAACCTCATCTGCTCCCCCGGTCGTCTGAACTGGGTGCAATCCAGCTCCCATCTCTCCGCATTCAATCCATACTTCTGTGTATAGCGTGCATATTGCTGCGCCACCAGCTGCGCATAATTCCCCTCTCCACGCATCCGCACCCCCCACCGGCTGTCGTTGACCTTGCCATCGTGACTGGCTTCTATCAGATGCCACACCTTATCGGCCCTGTCGGGAAAATTCTTGTATAGCCAGTCGTGGAAGATGAGCTTGATCGCCCCATTGAGCCGGATAAAGGTATAGGCGGAAAAACTAGCTCCATTCCAGGCAGCTGCCTGCATGATCCGTTGCATCTCATGCTCATTAAGCCCCGGTATCATGGGCCCCAGCATAACCCCCATCCGAACTCCAGCCTCGCTTAGCTCCCTGATCGTACGAAGACGCTGCTTGGCGGTAGTGGTCCTGGGCTCCATCACCCTGCGCAGATCCTCATCAAAGGAGGTGATGGACACGAGAACAGAGACCAGCCTTCTCTTTGCCATATCCGCCAGTATATCTTTGTCTCGAAGGATACCGGCATTCTTGGTGATCATGCCCACGGGCTGGTTGAACTCATTACATACTTCCAGCAGCTGGCGGGTGATACCAAATTTTTTTTCCGCCGGCTGATAGCAATCCGTATTGCCGCTCAGTGAAATGGGCAGGCATTCCCATTTCGGGTTCATCAGGAATTTACGCAACAGCTCGGGAGCATTCTTTTTTACGATGATCTTTTGTTCAAAATCCAACCCAGCGCTATATCCCCAGTATTCATGTACATTACGCGCATAGCAATAGGTACAGCCATGCTCACAACCCTGATAAGGGTTCATACTATACCACATGCCTACATCAGGGCTGTCCACCTTATTGACGATGCTCTTGGCATGATCTTCCAGATAAATGGTCTCCGGGTTGGGATCAACCCATTCATCGATGGCCTCGATATGCTCCTTCACCCGCTGATTCTTCAGGAACCTGTTCTTTGGATTGAACTGGGCGCCTCTTCCCTTCTTGTATTCATCTGCGTCGCTCTCTTCAGGTTCTTTCTTTTTTTCCTTAATACTGTTGCGGATTATTTTATGACGGGATAGGGCAGTATTTTCCCCTTCCCTGGTTTCTTCACTCATAGAATGACAATTTGATGCTCCTACATGAATAGCTCTCCCTGCCGGGTGGCTACGGGCAGATTTTGAAAGGACAACCGCTCGACGATCTGCCAGGCGCCCGCACTTCGGGCCTCCCATCCGCCTGACCCCGGACCATCGTTAAAACTCCCTTCCCGTCGCTTGAGCAGAAGCATACCGTCGGCTATAAATCTGCCGGTGAAGCTTTTCTGGCTATATTCCAGCCACCCCTTCTCATATTGGAATGGAAGCAGCTTACGCGCGATCGTGATATAAGGGTCGTCTATAAAATGAGGCTTATGATCCTTGTCCAGCTTCATCAATCGTTGTACGTCCTTTATTTCCGTCACCAGCTTGCGGATAGGCAGCTTGCTTAGGACATTGATAAATATAGTATGTGTGGGGAAGCTCCCAAAATCCTTTAGCTCCACCTTAAAAGGACAAAAGCCCATGGCAATGGTGCGAAGACGCTGAACGATACGTTCTTCCATCAACGCCAGCTGTGTAAACCGTACGAGCGTCACCTGAGGCTTGCCTCCCACCGCGCCCGGAGCCTGATAGGCTTCCGCAAAATCTTTTTTCACCTGCTGTATCCTGTTGCGCAATTCTTCGTGCGGATGAAGGATCAGGAGGTATTCGTTGGTAGCGAGCTGTTTCTTATAATTTTCGTTAAGGACGGCTGCTACAGGTTTGATTGCTTTTTGCATGGTTTCAAATTTTTTGAATGTCCGGACAAACGGGGCTTTAAAAAATATGCCCCGTTTTCCGGAAAGATCTAATGTCTGTCCTTCGGACAATGAACCTCCGGTTCATTCGGTGTTAGCATCAGGCCGGATTTTCAACATTCGAACCTCGCCCCGGCCCGCCCATCATATCATTCACAGGCAGCCGGAACACATTCACCGTCCTGCAGGCATCGAAAGAATGTTCCCTTTTCAGCAGCACCAGCTCTTCCACCTGGAACGACTCATGAAAGGTCCTTTGCGAATAGTCGGCCATAGCCTTATTATATATCTGCTCCGTCAATCCCCCCGCAATGCTCAGATAAGGACGGCTGATCAGGTTGACAGGAGGGCAGCCCGAACTACGGATAAAGTCGTCGATGGCCCTCAGCTGCTGCATCAATTGGCGGAAAGGTTGCGGATCCTGTACCCGCAGATAGATGGTGTGGGGAGGGAACCCGCTGTAATTGTTCAGCGTTATGTCAAAACACTGGTTCCGGCGGCATATCCTGTGTATCCACCGTATCAACGTGTCTTCCATCTGTTCCCCGGCCTGAAAGGCCGCTACCGTAATATGCGGTCTGTTACGACCCTTCATTAGCAGTCCATAATCGCTGAGGAACTGCTGCTGCTCCTCCACCAGTTTTTCGAAAAGCTCGCCGTAGGGATAAATGACCAGCAGGTATTCCATCCGCCGCCCAGCCTCGCTTTTGCCTCCGGAGATCGTCTCCATTGGTGGGAGAAAAAATGATTGTTTTACTAACCCGGTATCCATAAAAAGATTTTAATTGATCAGGAAATTAGCATAAATTTACTAAATAAATTAGCATATCAAAAATATTTTTTCTCATGGAACTCGAACAATTCTTTGGAATGACCTATAAAGGCTCCAGGCGTTTTACACAGCATGAGATCCCGACCGCCAATGCCACCGGCTTTGGCGCAGCAGCAGACGACTATATGGAAAGAGGCATCGACCTGAACGAGCAGCTGGTGCGGAACAAACCCGCTACCTTCTTTATGCGGGTCAGCGGAGACGCCATGACAGGAGCTGGTATTTTTCATGGCGATGTGGTGATCGTCGACCGGAGTATCAAAGCCGTCAGCGGCAAGGTCATCATCGCCACACTCAACGGAGAGATGCTGATCCGGCGTTTTGAAAAAACGATCAACAAGATCCGGCTGGTGCCAGAGACCCCAAAGCTGTCCGCCATCGATGTCGATCTCTCCGGTTCTGAATTTTCCATCTGGGGAGTAGTCACCTATGTGATCCACTCTTTATAACGATCCTATGAACGCCATCGTCGACTGCAATAGCTTTTACTGCTCCTGCGAGCGGGCATTCCGGCCCGATCTGTGGAACAAACCCGTCGTGGTCCTCAGCAACAACGACGGCTGTATCGTTTCCCGGAGCGACGAGGCCAGGCTACTCGGAGTCGGAATGGCCATTCCCTATTTTCAGGCCCGCCCCATCATCGATAAACATGGGATTTCCGTATTCTCCTCCAATTACCATCTGTACGGAGACATGAGCTGGCGGGTGATGGAAACATTGCGGACATTGATGGGAGAAGCCTCCAAAGTAGAAGTATATTCCGTGGATGAGGCCTTTATGGATCTCGACCATATTCCTATCCATGAGCTGGAAGATTATTCCCGCCACATCAAGCAGACAGTGGAACAATGGACGGGCATTTCCGTCTCCGTTGGCGTGGCGCCTACCAAGACCCTGGCCAAGATGGCCAACCGGCTGGCAAAAAAGAACAAACAGCTCTCCGGCTGTATAAAAGTACTGACGGGGGAAGATGAGCTTCGAACGGCGTTGCAACAAACACGCGTAGATGATCTATGGGGCGTCGGAAGGGCCTATGCCGCCAAGCTGATCAACTGGGGTATCACCAGCGCCTGGGAACTATCCAATATGCCGGAGGAATGGGCGCATACCAATATGGGTGGCATCGTCGGCGTAAGGCTGATACGCGAGCTGCGGGGATTGCCCAGCATCGGAATGGAAGAAGAGCTCATCGACAAAAAGATGATCGCCACCACCCGGATGTTCGGACGCCCTGTCACCGACCTCCACGAGGTCAGAGAGGCGGTAGCCACCTATATCTCCCGTGCCGCGGAAAAGTTGCGCAGACAACACAGCGCCGCGGGCGCAGTCAGCGTCTTCATCGTATCCAAAGAACAGGACCATCACACCGACTTCCGACGGGGAGCGACCATCAGCAACTACACCACCCTCCCCAGGGCCACCTCCCTTACCCATGAGCTGATCAAGGCGGCAGTAGGACTGGTAGATAGGCTCTTCGAGCAGGGTAAGGAATATAAAAAGGCCGGCGTCATGCTCAGCAGCCTCGTGCCCGATGCCTCGATACAAGGAAATCTCTTTTCATCCCATGCGGCCGGCGAGCACCGCCACCTTATGCATGCCATCGATAATATTAATTTCAGCATGCGGGACGACAGCGTCAAATTCGGCTCCTCCGGGATGAACAAACACTGGAAAATGCGACAGGAGCTGCGCTCCCCCCGGTTCAGCACCCGTTGGGAGGACCTGAGAGAGGTAAAATAGCCCCCGCTTTCAATTGATAATCAAACCGCTATATTTATTACCCCGTATTTCTTATCTTTTTCCTGAAAAATTTAAAATATCCGTCCTTCTCATCCGTCTACCTTTTTAAATGGACGAGCTATTGACGATATCATCAGGCATGAACCAAACATCGAGGAAAAATATCACGTCTGTCATCAGTCAGTTCGGGCGGCGATTGCTGAGCTTTATCCGCCAGCGTGTATCCGATCCGGCGGATGCCGAGGACATCTTGCAGGACGTCTGGTATCAATTCTCGACTACGGTGGATACTGAACCCATCGAACAGGTCAGCAGCTGGCTATTCAAAGTGGCTCGTAATAAGATCATCGACCGCTATCGTAAAAAAAAGCCGGACTCGCTGGACAGTTTGCTGCAATCGAACGAAGAAGATGAAGGACCGAATTTTTCCGAAATACTCTTTGACAAGAGCAACAATCCTGAAACAGCCTATCTGAGCAGCCTCTTTTGGAAGACCCTGGAAGAAGCACTACAGGAATTGCCGGAAGACCAGCGGAATGTATTCGTCTGGAATGAGCTGGGAGACGTCTCTTTTAAAGAGATCGCCGCCCATACAGGAGAAAATGTCAACACCCTGATCTCGCGAAAAAGATATGCCGTACTATATCTGCGGGAAAGGTTGACGACCTTGTATAACGAAATAATAAATCATTAAAATAAAAAGATCATGAAACGTTTTTGGATGAGAAGAGTTGCCGGTTTTATCGTACTGGCCCTGCTGGGAATAACAGTTTTTTCAGGCATCGTAATGTTGTTATGGAATGGATTGATGCCGGCTATCTTTCACTTACCCGCCATCACTTGGCTCCAGGCCCTTGGATTGCTGATCCTCAGTAAGATCCTCTTCGGTGGATTTCGCGGTGGCGGACCCAGACAGCACTGGAAGAATAAAATGAAACAACGCTGGATGAACATGACCCCGGAAGAAAAAGAGAAGTTCAAACAGGATTGGATGAGTCGTTGCGGAGGCCGTGGCCCCTTCAGAGGTCCCGCTGGCGGCCCATTCTCCGACGAAAAAGTACCGCCCGCCGAGAGCGCATCGTAAAAGACCTTACAAAAACCTATCAACTGAAAAAATGCTTATGGCCGCAGAACTTTCAACGTCCCTTCCTTCAGAAGGCATCACCACCCGGCTGGCCGGCTGGCTTCTCCCCGGACAATACTCCCAGGATTGGGTCCTGGAGCAATTGAACATCCTGCCCTATCAGCATCTGCTGGAAGTAGGCTACGGGTCCGGGAAGATGCTCCAGGCCGTAGCTAAAAAATTGAAGATCGGATTTATCGCAGGCATCGACTACTCCGTCTCCATGTATCAGCGCGCCATAAAAAGAAACAGGCGTGCCGTCGAAGACCAGCTGCTACAGCTGCATATTGGCTCATTATACCAACTGCCTTATCCTTCCCATTATTTTCATACCATCTACGGGACCAATATCCATTTGTCCTGGAAAGACCCGGCAATGGAATTCTTACGCCTGGCCAATTTGTTGAGGACAGGCGGACGCATGGTGACCATATTGCAACCTAAATGGTCCCTGCAGGAAAAGACAGTACGCAGCACCATGGAAAAGATCCAGGAACACTATATCGAGGCAGGGCTCACAGATATACGGATCCGCTACAAGGACACCGATATGCTCACCGGAGTGGCCATGATAGGTTATAAGGCATAGCGCCGATTCACCCCCCTCCAAAAAACACAACAGCCTCATTTTCATATATTTGCATTATCAAAACCTCCTCTTTACGGAAACTTTAACAATCGTCGATTAAATCTTCGAAACCGGTTTCGTTCCAATCTTCAAGGATGTGAAACTGACCTTTGAAAAACATCCGTCACAATTAAAATCTACGAAAATGAAACGCTTGTTTATTCTTACTACGATCCTTGGAGCCACCCTCATCGCCAGCTCTGCCTATTCCCAGGTATATGTCAACGCCCATATTGGATTCCGGGTGCCTGGTGTCCGGGTATATGTAAGCACACCGCCCCCTCCCACTGTAGTATATCAACAATACCCCGCCCCTGCCCCTGCTCCTGTTTATCAGGATCAATACAACCAGGACGGATATAGCCAGGATGGATATGGATATGCGCCGGCTCCTACCACCGTCGTATATGAGAACGAATTCCCCGGGTATGTTTACTATAACTACCCCGCCTATTGTGGCCACTACCGCGACCGTGTCTACTATGAACACTATCGCCCTTATTTCGAAAGGGATTATAGACCCTACTTCTGCGGCAGAAGGTTTGACCATGAAAGGTTCGAACACGACAGGTACGATCGCGACAGATACGATCGTGGCGAACACCGCGGATGGGATCACGATCGTGGTGAACACCGCGGATGGTATAAACACGATAGGGATTAAAAAAAATAAGAGAGGCCGTCCCAAAAGTAAAGGGACGGCTTTTTTATTACCCTGCCGATAGGCGATTGCGTCGCTTTGCCACACTGCGATGAACCATTTTTTAGCACAACAAGCCTTGGTTTAAAAAAATCTGATTTTTAGTACTTCAAGTACTAATATTTGATAAAAAATAAACCGTTTTGTAAGGCTGCTAAAAGGTAACATATTTGGTAGGCCCTTCAAGGCCCCTTTCTTTTAATCGTCGTTTTTAGTTGTTCTCACAAAAGCCGCCCTGCTCGGAGCCGGCAACTTTGCATCCATCCCCTTTATTCCCTTCCAGAGGATCTCATTAAACAAGGCATCCGGCACCCTGTCCTCCCTGGCAAGATCGATACGAGCCGACTCTTTCGCCATCTCATTCCAGGCAACATTGGTTTCACCCAGATCGATATTCGCCGGCAAGGCATGAAAAGCCGACAGATCGGCCTCGTTCGAGAAGCACCGCCACATAGGAGTCGCCGCCGCATCGTATTGGCTCATGGGTGAAAGTCCCAGTATCAATTCAATCGTCCGCAGTACGGAAGTAGTGGAGTACATCGTATGATCTACATAATGATGTTTGACCAATCCCCCGGCAACATACACGGGACTGCGGTGCGCATCCACATGATCAGGACCGTTCTGCGCATCGTCTTCCAGGATAAAGACCACGGTTTCCTTCCAGATAGGGCTCTTGCTGAGATATTCTATAAATTCTCCCACCGCCAGGTCATTGTCGGCAACATGCGCAAAGGGAGTAGGTCTTCCCTTCTTCATCCCTTCCGTATGATCATTACCCAGCCGCACAGTATTCAGCCGCGGCAGCGCACGGACGGCTAACAGCGAATCGAAATCCCTTTTCCATTGGGTTACTCTCACCGTGTCCCGTACATGCAGGTCCCATCCGGTGTAATACGGACAGTAATGCCCCTGCAAGCCCTTTATATTTGGTTTATAGTCATCCGCAAATTCACCATAAGTTCGGTAAGTCACTCCGGCCCGGCTGCAATGGTCCCAGATAAATCCTCCTTTATTATTGGCAATATCCCGGTTGCCTTCCGAGTCGTAATGACCGCCCCGCCCTCCGTAATAAGTGGGCCAGGTCTTTTCCAGGTAGTCGGTAGCATAGCCGCCCATGCTCCAGTTGTGCCCGTCAGCGCTCACCTCCGCATCGACATAAAAATTATCCAGTAAGACGTACTCTCTTGCCAGCGCATGAAGATTAGGGGTCACATGCTCGCCAAACAATACCAGGCTGGTGTCCCCATTGCCTTCCTGCATATCCCCTAAAACCTGGTCATAAGTACGATTTTCTTTAATGACATAAAAAACATACTTGATAGGCGAGGGGTCGCCCACCTTCATCGGTATGGGATTATCGGGCTGCCCCATGGCCATCGATTCCCCGTCTTTTGTATAGGGCGTATTACGATACACCTGCCGGGAATAGGCAGCCATCTCCGGCTCGGTAGGCTCGTCGATAACGCTCATCGTACCTTTGAACAATCCGGCTATATACTGTACAGGCGCCTTCTTTTTAAGATCGCCTTTTTGATAGTTCACTTCCTGCCGTTTGCTCACAGGACTGGGCCCCTCCGGATTGGGTAGTGAAGAAAAACCCTTCCCATTGGCCACCCATATCTTCTTCCCAATCGTCCTGACGGCAGTAGGATACCACCCCACGGGAATAAAGCCTTTTGATTGGCATTCTCCCGGTTCATGGACATCGAACACAGCCAGACAGTTGTTATCCGCATTGGCTACATACAGGGTCTTCTCATCGGAGCTGAGCGCAAGAGCATTTGTCGTCGAGCCGGGAGGCGCATCCGCATACAAGGCCGCATTCAGCGTCTCCACCACCTTACGTTGCCGCAGGTCGATGACGGATACAGAATTATCGTTGGCATTGGCTACAAAAAGCCAGCGGTCATTCCGGCTAAGACAAATATCATTCGGATTGTCCCCCACACGTATCTCCCCGGAAAAATTGCGTTGCTCCGTATCGAAGATCAATACCTTGTCGCAACCCCAGCAGGTGATATACAGCTCTTTCCGGCTGTGCGACAGCTGACAGGTATATCCTTCGCCCCCCAGGTCCACGCGCTGTACGATGGCTTTGGTGGAAAGATCGACAATGTATAGAGAATTGTTCTCTCTTGTCACGACATAAAGCAGCTTCTTCCTATCGTCTATGTCCATCCCGGCAGGAGAGATCTGTACCGGCCATTTCTTTCCCAGGGCAAAACTATCCGTCAGCATCAGCCGGCGCCCACCAGACGAGGCCCCACCAATGGCATATTTCAGGATGCAATTGTCATTGCCTCCCGACGCATAAAGGAATTTATTATCGGAACTAAACTTCAGTCCCAGCCAGCTCTTGGGAATGACGACACTATCCACCACCTTCTCCGCCGCCACATCGATGAGCTGCAAGGTCTGTGTGCTCTGACCGTTATTGGTGACGGCCGCCCAGCGCTCATTGGAAGAAATAGCAATATTCAACGGCAGATCGCCAAGCTGAAAGCCATGGCCCGCCGGTGTCAGAGACCAGCCGTTCGAGAGGAGGATGACAGAGTCAGAAATTGCCCCCGGCCTGCGTGCCGCTTGCTGGGCCCTGGGCTGTCCCACTATCATAAGTCCCAAGGCAGACAATATAAAAATTTTCTTCATGCGAAGCTCTTTGAATAGGAACAAATGTACCTCTTCCAAAGATTCTCAGCCGAAATGCAGGAGAAAATTAATACCAATATAATTTCCGTTCTGGAGGCATCACCTGAAGAGCCCGGCCGCCAGCTCAGCCGACTCGGGTTTGCCCACATCGACCAGTAACGATCCGGTATGATCGAATCCCCGGATAATATGGCCGGCCCCTACTTCCAGATAAACATCCACCGTCGAGAATTTCCCCTCCTGTCGCATCACGGGAAAAAGTGCCGGATCGATGACATGGATCCCGCTAAAGGCCAGCTGAGTCACCGCCCCCGGAAAAGGCTTCCCGCCCGCCCATCTCTCCTGTCCTGTCTTTATATTCCTCCATCCACGCAGCCTGTTCTCATCATCGAAGAGAAAATACCGGGACGTCTCCCGCCGCGTCACAGCCAGGGTCGCCAGCGGCCGGTGTCGAAAATGATCCCGGATCAGGGCATTCAGATCGAGGTCGGTAAGGATATCCACGTTCATGGCTACAAAGGGTGCCCCGTCCAATAGCCGCCTGGCCTTTATCAATCCACCACCCGTCTCCAGCACCTCATCCGTCTCGTCACTGATGGAAACAGTGCTGCCCCAACCCTTGCCGGCATCCAGGGCAGCGATGATCTGGCCGGCAAAATGATGTACATTGACGACGACATCGTAAATGCCATACTGTTGTAAGTATTCAATGTTCCGCTGCAGAAGGCTTTTTCCATTTATCAAAGCCAGCGCCTTGGGATGATGATCGGTCCAGGGCTTGAACCGGGTACCCAGGCCTGCCGAAAAGATCATGGCTTTAGAAATATAGTCGCTGCTCATAAAAGCAAATATACTTCTACTGTGCAAATACAGGTTAAATCTACTTTGCCAGAGCCAGCCACCGGTCCCTGCTAAAAATTGAACCCGAGCCTTACACCAGCTACACCGCTGCTATTGGCAACGCCATAGCGCAAGCCGATCTCAAAGGCATTCGCCTGGTAGCCGACAGAGGCGGCGAAGAGAACAGAACCCGATTGAGTAGACTGGACCTTCCCATTTGCCCCGTAATAAGCGTTGAAATCCGAATAGCCGGTCTCGCCCATCAGGAAAAGATGGTGGTGGATGATGTACTTGTAGCCCACCCGTACAGGGATCTCCAGACCGACCTTGGGCTTCACGCCGGCCACCGTCTTGGGGGCAAAGGCGATCGCGCCACTGGTAAAGGTCACAAAACCCGGTCCCGCCAGCCAGGACAGCCGGATAGTCAGCCCAAAGGCTGAAGTGTACGCATTGCTGCTGTTGCCGGTGGGGACACCTGCCTCGATACCAAAGCCGGCGCTGAATTTCTTTGTTTCTTTCTGAGCCCTGGTCGACAGGACACAAAGCACTGCCACCAAGAAAATGATCGCTTTCTTTTGCATATACTGTAGATTTTAGGATGATGTTTGTTGACCTTTGCCGGAGCTTCCTCGCTCCTCCTTCTCCGGGTCCCAAGAGCGGTATTGGATAGTGCAAGACTAGCACTTAACCCACCGAAAAGCAATAACACATATGCAGTATTTTTTGTACATTCAATCATGCCCAAATGCTTGCTGCTTTCCTGTGTTGTCCTCATCTGGCTGGGATCGGCTGCGCAAAGCAAAGCCCCGGTCTACGCCAAACGGTGTCCCGTCAACACCATCAATTATGAGCAGGGCCTCCAGGATAACCTCATCACGGGCGTCATTACCGATGCCCAGGGCTTTACCTGGATCTCCACTTCGGGTGGGCTACAGCGTTACAACGGCTATACAGTGCTTCCCGTCACCCCCATCGCGGATGGCGATACCATACCGATCGACTATCCTGTCTTCTTCCTGGAAGGGGCCGGCCATTCCATCCTCATCGGCTACAAACAGGGGATCCTGGAATACAACCCCGGCGCCAACTCCTTCAGGAAACTGATCCTGACCAGCCAGGGCGCGGGCAACCAGCACTCACTGATGCCGCTGAAACAAACTCCCGAAGGCATCTGGTGTTTTGAAGAGACCAAAGGCATCGAGCTCTATAAGGGCCACTTGTCAACCGTGGTCTACCCCGCGGACAGCGCCAACACACTCCGCCTCATCCGGACCGAAGACTATTCCATCACCCGTAAATTCGTCGCCACCAACCAGCGCTATATCTTTATCCGCATCGCCCCCAACCTCATCCTCGACATCGATACATACACCCGTCAATCCAAAAAGATCGAATTTCCAGGCCCTACGATCACCGGCCTGGAATGCAACAACCACCGGCTCTTCATCTCGGCCAATGACGGACTCGCTTATATGACCATTCCCGACAGCCGCATCTCCAGGAAATTCCCTTTCAACTTCATCACCGACGATCAGAACGTAACGCGCAGTTCGATCGAGTTATCCACCGACGGCCGCCTGCTGGTCAGCGTGGAAGCCCGGCTATTCGAATTCGACAGCTCCTGCGAATGTCAAAAGGAGATCATCGCGCTGAACCGGGACCCGCTGCTCAAGACGGGCTATATCCAGATCGTGTACGAGGACAAGCTCCGGCGCATCTGGCTGCTGACCAACCAGGATATCAAGCGGATCCAAAATGTGGAGACCCCCTTCGCCCACCTTGTCTACCCGGAGACGAAAAGTCATTTCGTGCGCAGCATGTATTATGACGACAAAGAGAAAGTACTTATAGCCGCACCCTATTTCGGAGCGATAGAGCTCTACGATTCTTCCGGGAGACCCCTGTGGCCGGCCCCGCTGATGACTCCGCAGGCCACCAACGCCGTGGCCATCGAAAAGGTCCGGGACCATGGCTACCTGTTCATCACGGTCAATCATGGCTGGTTTATCCTCGACACACGGACTAAAAAACTCCAACCCATCGACCCCGGCAACGACACGGCCATCCGCAACAATTCCTATTTCAATAACCTGCAGCGGATCGATGATAGCACCCTCTTCTTTATCACAAAATCCAATATATTCGACTGCAGGGTTCGCAAAAATGCGCTCAAGGTCGTCCGCCCCCTGCTCCCGGATTCGAAGGACTATACGCTCACCTGCTTCCTTTACACTGCCGGCAAGACCCTCTGGGCGGCTACCCAGTCAGGGTGGATCCTGCGGCTCGACCCAGGAGGCGTTTCGCACCGGATCGCCATCCCCGATAACTATATCCGTACCATCGCCGAAGACAGCCATCACCGTATCTGGGTGGGTTCGGAGAGCGGGCTCTATATTTACGATAGCACTGGCCGCCTGCTCAACCATCTTACAAAACGCTCGGGATTGCTGAATGAGATCATCTATGCCCTTCTCCCCGCGGACGACGGCCATGAAGGATTCTTTGCCAGCACCAACTTCGGGCTTTCTTTTATTTCCGCGGACTGGGATATCAGGAACTATCCTCGCGAGCTGGGGCTTCAGGAGGCCGAATTCAACACGTTGTCATGCACGCGTTCGACGACAGGCAAGCTTTTCTTCGGAGGGATCAACGGCATCACCGCATTCTACCCCTCGGAGCTTTCGATGGCCAGGGATTCCTCGAAGATCGACCTCGTACGTTTTGCTGTCAACGACTCCGTTTTCAACTCCTACAGCGGGGCCTGGAAGACCGATACCGTCAGGCTGGCTTACTGGCAGAACCACCTGGAGTTCGACCTCGCGGCGACAGGGTTGCTCAATCCCAACGAATATCGCTACAGCTACCGCCTGCGCGGTTTCGACCAGATCCCGCAGACAACCACTCAACCTACGGGTATCCGTTATGTTCTCCAGCCCGGCAGCTACACGCTCGAGGTCAGCTGCAAGCCCGTCCTGTATTCGGCCCTATTGCCCCAAAGAAAATTCCTGATCATCATCAACCCGCCCTGGTGGCATACCTGGTGGTTTATCACTCTCTCGGCCATCGCCGCTATCCTGCTCATCTTCGGGATCAGCTATGCCATCAACCACCAACGCTACCGCCTGCGGCTGAGAAGGATGGAAATAGAGCAACAGCTGGTGACTCAACGCGAACGGATCTCGCGTGAGCTTCACGACAATATAGGCACCCAGCTCAGCTATATCAGTAACAGCATCGACTGGCTGCTGGAGACCCCCGACGCCTTCGAAAAGAACGAAGAAAAGAGCCGCCTGTCGGCAGTCAATGACACCGCCCGCCACCTGGTCGTAGACCTTCGGGAGACTATCTGGGCTATGAAGAAGGAATCCATTATGCTGGATGAGTTTGCGGACAAGCTGAAGCTCTATCTGCAATCCCAGGCCATGCTGCGGCCTCGGATGGAAACCGAGATCACCGAAAATATCCGGCAACGCTATTGCTTCTCCCCCACGGAAGCCCTGAACATCTTTCGCATCTGCCAGGAAGCCATCGCTAATTCCATTCGCCACGCCCAAGCCGGCAAGATCTCCCTTACCATCACCTCGGGCGCAGACGTTGAGTTCGCCTTCACGATCGAGGACAATGGCCGGGGTTTTATCCCCCAGGCGCATTACCAGGGACACTATGGCCTCGAGAACATGTCCCACCGTGCCACAGAATGCGGCGCCACGCTATCCATCGAATCCCATCCGGACAAAGGGACCCGCGTCACTATCTCAAAATGAGGTCGCCCTGATATGCAGCTTGGCGTAGATGTTGGCGACATTCTTCCGCACAGTATGGCTGGTGAGACAAAGCTTCTCGGCAATAGCCCCGTACGCATACCCGTCAACGGAGAGTTGAAGGATCTCCGTCTCTCGTTCGGACAGCACCTTCAAGAGAAGGTCCAGCGTCTTTCGGGCGATGCGGGGACTCATGGGGCCGCTGCCCGTCTCCGACAATTGGAGGACACAGTCGATGACGACCGCCAGTTTCTCATTCTTTAATAGATACCCGTCGGCGCCCGCTTTGATGGCTTCGAACAACTTGTCATCGTCGTCGAAGACCGTCAACATCAGAAAATGGATATGCGGGTACAGCGGCTTGGCTACCCTCACAGTCTCGATCCCATCAGGGTCAGGCATCCCGATATCCATGAGGATAACGAGAGGATGGGCGACGAGCGGCAGCTTCTTCATCTGGCCAAGGAAATCATTCCCGCCATTCGCCGTAAGCACGATAGATATAGCGTCCGAATAGTTGAGACGCCCGGCGAATAGGTCCAGGTTCTGTAATTGGTCATCGACTATACCAACAGGCACTTTCATGGATCAAAGATTCATTGTAACAAAAGTGGCCCCCCCGGCCTGGATGGGCAATAACACAAATGCAGTATTTTTTTGTGGAGCCGTTCCAAATTATCATTATATTGTATATGAAACGCCCGCCTGCTGATTGACAAGCCACAACTATTCAGATAATACAAGGGTATGAAAATACAAGTCGGCATAGTTGATGATCAGTCTCAGAACCTCTTTTCCTTTTCGGAAAGGTTAAACTATTCCAAAGACATCATTGTCACTCTTACAGCTCACAGCGGCATCGAATTCCTGGACCAGATGAAAAAACTTTCGTTCCGCAACTACCCATCCATAGTGCTTATGGACATTGGGATGGCAGGCATGGATGGCATAGAGACCGTCCGCAACGCAAAATTATTATATCCGGAGGTCCATTTCCTGATGCTGACCGTTTTTGATGATGACGATAAGATATTTGAAGCGATAAAGGCAGGAGCCGATGGATATTTGTTGAAGAACGAAAAGATATCCCTGATCATAGATTGCATCATCCAGCTATCGGAGATGGGCAGCGCCCCCATGAGCCCACGCATTGCAAGAAAAACTTTAGATCTGCTGATAAGGGCTACTCTTCCGGACTCCGGTAATGCTTCCGGGGGTAACCCTTTTTATACCTTAACTGCCCGTGAAACCGAGATCCTAAAACTAACGGTCGACGGATATGAATATAAAACCATCGCAGAGAAACTTTTCCTCAGCAGCCACACCGTTAGAAAACACATCGCCAATATATATAACAAACTGCACGTCAGCTCAAAGGCCCAGGCCATTAAAATAGCTACCAAAAATAGGTTGATCTGATTATAAAACAATATTCTGTACCAGCGCACTCTTCTCCGGATAGTCCGTATTAAAGTGAAGACCGCGGCTTTCCTTCCTGAAAGACGCTTCCTTGACAATAAGATATCCGACGGTAATGAGGTTCCTCACCTCACACAATTGTGGCGATACGGCAGTAGCCTCATAAAGGGACTCGATCTCTTCATGCAAAAGATCCAGTCTTTTCAGAGCCCTTTGCAGACGCATGTTGGTTCGTACGATACCCACATAGTCGCTCATCAGCAGTTGCAGCTCTTTCAGACTTTGTGTGATAAGGATCATCTCACGCGGCTCGGTCGTTCCCTCCGCATTCCAATCGGGAATATCCTCCTTGAAGCCAATATCCTCCACCTTCTCCACCGTATCCAGGTAACAGCGGTGCGCAAATACCAACGCCTCCAGCAGAGAGTTGCTGGCCAGACGATTGGACCCGTGCAGCCCGGTAGAAGAACATTCCCCGCAGGCATAGAGATTGATTATGGACGTACGCCCCCATTCATCCACCTTGATACCGCCACAGCTGTAATGAGCTGCAGGCGCCACGGGGATCATCTGCTCCGCCACATCTACACCGATAGATTTACATTTCTGATAGATATTGGGGAAATGCTCCATAAACTTCCCCTGATCCATATGACGGCAGTCCAGATACACATGCTCCGTACCCGCCTTTTTCATCTCGCTGTCGATGGCCCTCGCCACGATGTCACGGGGCGCCAGGTCCTCTCTCGGATCATACTGCACCATAAAGGCCTCATCGCGATTATTTCGTAGAATACCTCCATCCCCCCTCACCGCTTCCGTAATAAGAAAGGAAGGGCTGACTCCGGGCTCAAACAATGCGGTGGGGTGGAACTGGATGAATTCCATATTTTCTATACGCCCCTTCGCACGGTACACCATCGCCACCCCGTCACCCGTCGCGATCTTTGGGTTGGTGGTGGTACGATATACCTGCCCATTCCCCCCTGTAGCCAATAAAGTGACACGCGATAAGATCTTGACGATCTTATGCGTATGCTGATCCAGGGCATATACGCCATAACACTCGATGTCCGGAGTGGATTTGGTAACAAGATAGCCCAGGTGATGTTGTGTGATCAAGTCCAGGACAAACCAGTGTTTGATGATGGTGATATTGGATTGCTTGCCCACTGTCTCCAATAAGGCCCGCTCGATCTCTCTTCCCGTCACGTCCTTATGATGCAGGATACGGAACTCCGAATGGCCGCCTTCTTTCCCAAGCTTGAACTCCCCTTCGGGATCCTTGTCAAAGCGGGTCCCCCAGTCGATGATCTCCTGTATACGTTCAGGACCTTCTTTTACGACGATCTCCACGGTATGTGGATTACAAAGCCCGTCGCCGGCTATCAGGGTATCCTGGATATGCTTGTCGAAGCTGTCATTCTCGAGGTCCGTTACACCTGCTATCCCACCCTGTGCGTATTTGGTATTGGTCTCATCCGCCCTCGTCTTCGTAATGACCAGGATACTCTTATCCGGATGACGCTGAGCTACTTTTAACGCATAGCTCAACCCCGCTATTCCGGAACCAATGACCAGGAAATCAGTTTTAATCATAATATATTATTGTTCGCAATTGGTCCTGGGTAAATTTAGCCCAATTGCTCCAAGATCTAATGTCTGAGACCTTCGTCGGACCTCCGAGCCCTCGCTCCTCCTCGGTCGGAACCTTGCGGTTCCAGCCAACGAACCGTTGGTTCGTTAAGGGCCGGACCAAGCGCCCGTTTAGTGGGGTCAAATTTACAAACGAACACCCATTTGATAGTCAACAAATAATTTCTATCTTTCGGCAACACCTTTGGTATGAAAAAACTCCTTCCCCCCGCCCTCATCGCAATAGTTCTTTTTGCCTGTAACACCCATACGGAAAAGGGGCCTGAAGCCGCACCCGCCGGCAGCAACGATGCCCTCGCAGCAGGCGACCTGTATAACATCGATTCGATCCATACAGCCATGCGTCACGCCGATGCACCGGCCGGCCAAAAGGCATTCTCCCGGGCCCTTGACGCCTATGTCAATAAAAAGGAGATCCCCGAAAGCATCGAATTGTTCAAATCCGCCATCTGTAAGGCCCCTTCCGCCAAAGCCTATTTCCAGCTGGGGAGCGCCCTCACGGATGCGGGATTCTATGACGAGGGTGTTCAGGCCCTGCACATAGCCGAACGGCTGGGCTACGCCCCCCTGGCCAACCTGATGTACCGGCTGGCGCAAGCTACCAGCAATCAGCACCTGGCCAGCACTGACCTGCGGGATTCCCTGATGTTGCATTATATGGAGGTAGCTATCCAGATGGGCTATCCGCATAGCGAAGAGTTCATGAAAAACGGAGTATTCCAGAACTTGAGAGAATCGAAAAATTTTCAGTCCACCTTTGACGAAGCCTTTGCCGCCGGTCCCGGCAATTCCAGCCCCGGCAGGCTCTTCTGGGAGACATTCCGCAATGAATTCCAGCCATTGAAGCTCCCGCTTGTCATCAATACGACGTGGATCCAATCTCATAAATTAGGAGAACCTATGAGCTATGATTACGAGAAGTTCGTTACAGAGATGCGCAATGCCAAATTCTCCCGCGAAGTAGAATCCGAATACTATTATTGCGGCCTCGTCAAACAGGACACCGGCTATACTACACTTCTGTATGCCGGACAATATGAAGATCTGGCCGACGCCAATCATTATACTCCCACCTTCTTCATGCTGACATCCTATGACCGCAACGGGAGGATCATCGATAAGATACGGGCCGCGGGACAAAACGATTTCACCGATACCTTTAAGGTATTTGTCTTACAGCCCAACCTTAGTTTCGAGATCAGGGATTACAAGAATATCTATAAGAATGACCCCGAACAGGCGGGATATGAGAAGAACTATGTCGTACGCTCCGAACCATTGGGCGTAAACAACTACCGCATCGGCCCCAATGGGAAGTTCGAGAAGATCACCGCCCCGCTGGCTATGCGTTGAGAGGGGATCTGTATATCTTTTCCACCCACCCCCGCCGGATGAGCATTTCAGCAATAATAAGATTAGGCACCCAGCTAAGCCAGGCGGTTGTGATATAAATTTCTCTGGGGCTGGCATCCAATGGCAAAAAAGCGCTGATATAAGTATACAGCCGCAGGGTGAGAGCCGACAGGGTGAGGGCATAACTGCGGAACATGAACGCCCCATGCCCGGAAAAATCCTTCTTCACAACCTTCCACCCCGCATAGAACGTGAACAGCATCCATAAAAGGGACAACAGCGTAAAGCTGGTACGGGCAGGCAATCCGCCATTGGCATACCAGGCCATTACAAAGGCCGCCGGTCCGCTGACACCCACCACCGTTACCAGGTAGACCCAGCCCATTCTTCTATGGACCCTGGGATACCTGCGCAGCAGCCAGGGATTGAACTGGGTGAAACCCGCGATCAGCACCAGACAGCTGGTAAATACATGCGTATAAAAGCTGACACGCCAGTAAGAAATATGATAGATCCGCTGTTTGGTGACAAGAAAGTCTACACCACTGTTCATGGCAGTATAAGGAAGGGACAACCGCACCATGAGGAAGGTGAAAAAGGCCAGCGCAAGAATGGCCAGGATGCGTAAATAGTATCGGATACTCATTAGTCTGAATCCCCGCTCATTTTTAACTCCATCCCGCCTCCATGAAGGAATAGCCGGTCGACAGAATCCCCGCTGGCATCGAGGGCCTTTTTCCAGTATCTCACCATAAATAGCTGCTCGGCGATATAGGGATTCTTCTCCCATTCCAGCCGAAAACTATCCCCCTTTCTATAATAATTACCCCGGACAACCACCTTTTGCGAAGAATAATCCTTCTCTGCCGGAGAGATCACCAATTGACAGAAGCCATTGCGGAAGCTGAGGGCAGTGTCGGCGTGTTTCCATTCGTTATTGGCGTCATTTTCATCCCATGCCATGGGCGCGAGCGCTATATGTACACGCCGGGCCACGACACGGGTCGGGCTCACGTCCAACACCCAATCCCCCTCTATCTTCCGGCTGGTCGTATCCAGTAAAAAGTCGAAGGACCCGTCAAACCGATTGTCCCCCGGTTCCTTTAGTACAAAATGAAGTTTGTCGCCATACGGGGTTACCTCCCCGTTGACATTCCGTCGAACCCCCTTGTGTACATCATATCCGGAAACCGCCCGCCCCGAGATATAATTCAATACCAGCGTAATGATCCCGTCATTACCAAAGCTGCCGCTATAAACACCCATATATTGCGCCATGCTGTCGGGCTTATAAATAGCTGACAGAGCCGTCGATACCGTATCCTGAACCGTCTTGCCTTCTTTTTTTGCAGCGTTACCCCCGTTTTTATCAGAGGAAGGATTACAGGAGAAACAGCTCAATATTGACAGGAAAAGTACAAGGCGTTTCATGCTAGTACTCGATGTTATATCCGAATTGTTCCGGCTTCTCAAACACATCCACCAGGTTGTATTTGATCGTCACCGTCTTCTTGTCGTCGGAAAGCTTAGCCAGCGGATTGTCGACTTTCTTTACAGGACGGGGCAGCGCAATAGTAGTAGTATACAGCACTTCCATACCCATCTGCGAAGCCTGCTGCATCTGGGACATTTGCGGATCATTCTTTAACGCCTTCCACTTTTCGGCATTCAGCTTTTTGATCATGACCCCATCCTTGCAGGTGAAGTCATAGATGCCGTTGAACTGGTTGATATCCGGATTGGCTCCCCCGGTTTGTTCACCTTGCCCCGTCAGGCCGCCGAGAAGATTGGTATTACCCAGCGAACCATCGCTCAATGTCTTGTACAAGCTCTGTAGCTGGCTTAGATTGCTAAAAGGAAATTGCATATGCGTCGTAAAGACCTTTTGATCCAGGTCCATCTTGATATGCATGATGCCGGGACGCAATAGGGCTTTTTTCTCCGCGGTGAGGTTCTTGGCCGTATCCACGATATCTTTCATCAGGATGGTGGTATCCATTTTCTCCATTCCTTTTTTGGCCAGCTCATCCTTCCCCATATAGGTTTGGAGCAGCTCTACCATCTGGCTCATGTCCATATCGACAGCCATCTTGCCGCTACCATCTTTTTTGATATCTACATTTTCATTGATATCCAGACAGCCCATCATCATGCACGCAAAGGATAAGGGCAACAGGTACTTGAAGATCTTCATTGTATTTATTTGTGTGGGATGTAAATTAGTTTTTTACTCGACGCTGACCTTATATCGCGTGGTAAATATTTGTGAACGCCCCGGCTCCAGCAGGGTCAGCCCCATTTTATTGTTAAAGCAGTCCGGAGCCCCGCTAAGATTCTCCACCGCAAAGCTCTGCCGGGTGTCAGGAGTATACAGCTGGAGATAGGGATAGCTGGCATCCGGGAAAAAGGAGACCCGGAGACCGTTGTCAGGATTAAAGAGCTCGCAGGCAGCGCTTACGAGCTGCTGTTTGAGAACAAAACAATTGTCCAGAAAAGTATCCCCCATTCTTTGAGGCGTATCGAATGCGTCGTATTGCAGTAGTTTGCCGGTAGGTATCAGCCGCTGGTCGAATTCTACAATGGCGGAGGCACGAAATTGCACCTGCCAGTCGTTGACCTTTCCGCCCAGCCGGAAATAAGGATGCCAGCCATCTGCGATAGGAATGACCTTGTCATCCAGATTGGTCACCGTCGTCACTATTTCCAGCAGGCTGTCCGGATGCAGGATATAACGTACGCCACAAGCGTAGTCGAAGGGATAGCCAGCATCCTCCCTGTTATAATGATACTCCATGTTTAAGGAGGCAGAAACCTCGTCGGTGGTCTCTCCCAAAACAGTAAAAGGCTTGTTAAAAATAAGTCCATGTATCGCATTGCCATCCGTGAACAGATGCTTGAACTGGTAGCTCTTGCCACCATAAACATATCTGCCATCTGGTATCCGGCAGGGGAAGGGCGAAAGTTTCGAGCTTTTATAAGATCGATCTACAATTCTTTCCAGTTCATCCCTATCCCGGTAATTATCGATTACATTGAACACGCCGGCCGGACCGCCTGCTTTAGGCGCACGGACCTTGAAAGCATGCAAACTGGCTCCATGATCGGGCAACAAGTCAATTTCAGTGCCGGTGGATTCTTCCCTTAGGGTTATCAGACGCAGGCCGTTCTCTTCCAAATGACGGATAGAAAAATTCATAATAATGGATAATTCCTGCAATATACACTCCCTATTCGAAAAACGACATAACCTCTCCGCTGCTGAGATACAGCTCTTTCCATTCTTGCGCCTTCACATCGTCAAATACGTCGAATGTCTTAAGTATCTCATATGCAAACTCTATGAGCGCCACCCCATTGGCGGTGATGATATTACCCGTATTGACACAAGGAGTGCATTGGTAGAGGTCTTCTCCTGCATATTCGGGGCAATAATGCTTCAGAAAACCAGGGAAATTGCTGGTATGTGGTACATCATTCAACAGCCCCAGGTCGGCCAGCGCCAGGGTGGCGGCAGAAATGGCAGCGATGGGCCTTTTACCCAGCGTAGACGTGATAAGGGGAAATATCTCCAGGTTATCCCCTTCCTTCCACATGTCCCCGCCGGGAAGTAAGAGAAGGTCAAAATCCTCCGGATCCATCATTTTCAAGCTGGTATGAGGCATTACCCTCAACCCGCTCGTGGATGTCACGGGATGACCGCTGGCCGAAAAGGTCTCGATGGCAAAATCAGAGTTCTGCCCACCCAGCCAGGCCATGGTAAGGGATACGTCCTGGTCGGCAAATCCGTCGAAAATAAATACGGCACAGGTCCTTTTCTTGCTGTTGTTTTGGATCAGCGTCATAAAATAAGTTTTACTACAAAAGAACACCCGGATGCTGACAGCCCTATGTCAGTAGCTGCCATACCGGGACATTAATCTTTCAGCCAGCTCTTTCATAAGGTTCTTTAGGGAGGAAGGGGATTCCACCAGGGCGGTGTCGGCGTAGGTGAGGAGCCAGTGCCCAAACCAATGGACGGAGGATGTCATAAATTTCATGCGGACCATATCCCCTAAATCCTCCTCGGAGACATACCCATTAAAATATTTCTGTTCCTGCAAATATTTTACCACCTTCTTATCAAACTGTACGACAACCTCTTCCAGCTCATGCCCTTTCGTCGTCTCTCGTATATATTCCTGTACGGACGGATGGGCATCGGCATCAAAACATTCTTCTTGGAGCAGGACATGCAGCATGCGGCTCAGGCGAAAATCCCGATACCCCTTCCGGAGCCGGCACCAGGCTATCAGATGCCAGGCAGTGGAATAATACAACAACCCGATAGGCTCTACCTGCCGCTGGGTCGTCTCCTCCTTGGCGGAAGAATGATATTTCAGGTCAACTACCCTTTTTTGTACTGCCGCCTGCTGCAACACCGGCAGGTATTGGTGAGATACCTCGCTGGCAGGGTTCGTACGTGTCAGAACAGCGATGTGGTCGGTAAGGTTCTCTACATAGTCCTTATCCGTACCCCGCAGCACGGCCTTTATCTTGTACAATGCAGCGCCATAATGTTTTTTGGATGTCTCGTCCGCAAACCGCTCCGCCAGCTTGGAACCCAGGAGCAGGGCGCTGGCCTCTTCCCGGCTGAACATTACAGGGGGCAATCGGTACCCTTCCATTATGGTATAGCCCGTACCCGCCTCTCCAATGACAGGCACCCCCGACTCATCCAATGCTTTCACATCCCGGTAGACCGTACGCAGGGAAATATTGAATCGGTCGGCAATCTCCTGCGCCGTCACCCGCCTTTTGCTTTGAAGATGCGTGAGAATGGCATGGAGCCGGTCGATCCTGTTCATGATACCCCCCTCCCTTCGCTGACCACAAGCGCGGGCTCTACCCAAACACTACTTTCTTTTAATAGGTTGACAAGCTCCTGCACAGCGATGGAACTGTCCACACCCCGCTTGACCACCTCCTTGCCACGATACAACGTGATCTTGCCCGGCCCGCTGCCTACATACCCAAAGTCGGCATCGGCCATTTCCCCCGGGCCATTCACGATACAGCCCATGATGGCGATCTTTACGCCTTTGAGATGGTGGGTTACGCTCCGGATCCTGGCCGTCGTTTCCTGAAGATCGAACAGCGTTCGTCCACAGGAGGGACAGGAGATATACTCTGTCTTGGAGATACGCGTTCGGGTCGCCTGTAATATGGAAAAGGAGGTGTTGTTGATAAACTGGTGGTTGTTCCTCGTCTCTAAATAAGTACGCCCGCTCACCCGGCTATTGACGATCTTTTTAGGATCATTCATCAACCAGATGCCGTCACCCATGCCCTCCAGCAACAACGCGCCCGCTTCGGTGGAGAAATGGATCAATTGCTCGTCTATCGTGCTGTCCTCGCTCTCCACGGCAAGAATAATAGGACAGCTTATTCCCCTATTCATCAGCTCCATGACCAGCCGCCGCACCGACAACATTGGAAAAGCCGCGGTAGACCAGCAGCACAACACCGCCGTCCCATCCGCCCGCACAGCCTCCAGTATATCTGACAGATCGGCCGCCGCATCGACAGAAATAAAGTTCAATAAAGACGAACGTTCCGCAGCCTTCAAATACTCCGCCCCCTGATACAAAGGAAAATATTGTCTCCTGTCCGTCCCAAGCCAGACAGCATGATCACAGATGACCCGTAACGTACCGGGCAGATCGAAATCCACGGTCTTACGACCCGAATACAAATAGTCGGCGGCCGCGTCGCCGATATTCCACTTATCGCTGACAGCGTCATAGCTATAGCCGATGGCTTTCAGATCCCCCCGGCTTATAGAGGCAGCAGGCATAAAGTCCGCAACGACTACGGGCACATGATGGTCTCCGATATTAACTACCTCCCTTGCCGCACGACGACGATACTCAAAAGGCGAATAAGGTATCTTATCGATAGATGGTATTGCGGCATCACCCTCCCAACGCCCCGCATACCTTTTCACCAGGTCCTTACACACAGGTATCTCGAACTCGGGATCTTCCGTGAGCGACACCCGGATCGTATCGCCGATGCCATCTTCCAGCAAAGTGCCGATGCCTATAGCCGACTTGATACGCCCATCTTCGCCATCTCCCGCCTCCGTTACCCCCAGGTGAAGAGGATAGCAGGCGCCAAACTCGTCCTCCATTGTCCGGATCAGCAGTCGATAGGCTTGCACCATTACCTGCGGATTGCTCGACTTCATGCTAAGGACAATATTGTGATAGTTCTCACCTCTGGCCACACGGAGAAACTCCATGGCGCTCTCCACCATTCCCATCGGTGTGTCCCCATAACGGCTCATGATCCGGTCGCTAAGGGAACCATGGTTGGTCCCGATGCGCATGGCAGTGCCATATTCCTTACAGATCTTTACCAATGGAGTGAACCGCTCGCGTATACGATCTATTTCCTCATTGTATTCAGCGTCGGTATATTCGATGAATTCAAATTTTTTCTTATCGATATAGTTCCCGGGATTGACCCTCACTTTTTCTACGATGCGGGCAGCGATCTCGGCCGCATTGGGAGTAAAATGTATATCCGCCACCAGGGGTGTATGGTAGCCCCTGCGCCACAGCTCGTTCTTTATATTCAAAAGGTTCTCTGCCTCTTTCTTGGAGGGGGCCGTGATACGTACCAGCTCGGCGCCGGCCTCGATGCAACGGATAGATTGCTCCACCGTGGCCAGCGTATCCATGGTGTCGGTCGTGGTCATCGTCTGTATCCGTATGGGATGGGAATTACCCAGCAGCAGATCGCCGATCTTTACCTCCAGCGTCTTCAGGCGTCTGTATTGAGTAAGGGAGTCACAGTATAGTTGCATTGTGTAAAGTTACGCTCTTTCTACCAGTCCTTTTCCGGCTGGTTGGGTGCTTTTACTTTGCTCTGGTTCATTTTGTCCTGGAGCTCCTTCTCTTTCTGCTGAAGGGTCTTGAGATATTGCTCCACCTGTTGTTTATTCAGGCGGCTGGGTTGTGGTTTGGGTTGCTGCGGCTCTTGCTGTTGCTGCTGATCTTTCTTTTCCTCTTTTTTGTCCTTCTTATCCTGTTCTTTTTTCTTTTCCTGCTGTTGCTGCTGCTGTTGTTGTTTCAGCTGCATGAGCGCCTTCTGCAGGTTCTCACGGGCATCCTCGTCATTGGTATTCAATCGTAGGGCCTCTTTCCAGGCTTCGATGCTCTCCTGGAGCTTTTGTTGTTTGATCAACGCTACCCCCTTGTTATACAGGCCCTTTTCCTGCATGTTCTTATCATCACCCGAATGTTCCACGCTGTTGTTGTAAGAGTTGGCGGCATCCGCATAGTTATTCTTTCGGAATTGGGCATTTCCTAAGTTATAATTGGCAGTGGGGTTCCCGGGGGCCTTACGAACGGCTTCTTCATATTGCTGCTGGGACTGATCCAGCTGCTTTTTCTTGTAATAGCGATTGCCGCTCCGGAGCTGGGCATCTCCATTCTGCGTCTGTGCCGAAGAGGTCAACGCCCCCCCCGTCAACAGGACACCGATAAAGACAGCCATACGAAGCTGCTGCCGGCGGCGCTCGGGGAGAAAATATTCTATCAGCAGCAGGACCATGGCAATACCCAGGAACCACTGAAAATAGCTTTTATAGTCGATGAATTCCGCATCGCTGAGCGCTTTTTTCTCTACCCCTTCGAGCTGCTGGGATTCGGTGATCAATGCGTCGTCCACATTGTCCAGACGGATGTAATGACCGTGTGTGGCATCTGCCAGCTGTTGCAGCTCGACTTCGTTGAGCTTGGAGATAACGGTATTGCCCTGTTCGTCCTTTTTCAGCTCGCCGGTGGTGGGATCCGCAATAGGCGAGCCCTCCGGTGAGCCGATACCTACTGTATTGATCATAACCCCATTGGCTGCCAGGGCCTTGGCGACATTCAACGCTTCCGGATCATGATCTTCTCCGTCTGACACCAATAAGATGGCCTTGTATTTTCTTTCCTTGCTGTTAAAGGAGGTATTGGCCATTTTCAGGGCTTCGCTGATGACGGTGCCTTGTGTGGGAACTACATCGGGGGACGCATCCTGTATATACATCCGGGCAGCCCCATGATCCGTGGTCAGCGGCATCTGCAGATAGGCCCGCCCGGCAAATAGCACGAGGCCGATCCGATCACTCTCCAGCTTATCGTTCAGGCGCATCAGCAGCTGTTTGGCCTTTTCCAGTCTGCTCGGTTTGATATCCTTCGCCAGCATGCTCTTGCTTACGTCCAATACCAGCATGACATCCACCCCCTGCCGCTTGACATTCTGCATGGCGCCCGGTCGCTGAAAATTGGCAGCCCCCATCACCACGGCAGCCAAAGCCAGCAATGCCAGCGTCGCCTTTATTCCGAATCGCAAAGGAGAAAAATTTTTTACCAGCTGTCCTACCAGGACAGGATCTCCTATCCGCGTCCTCGTCTTCTTCTTCCAGCTTATAAGGACATAGAACAAGAGGGCCAGCAAGGGTAAGGCGACCAGACCGAACAGATACTCAATATGTTGCCATTTCAACATGGGATATGCAATTTACGCAAGTTTGCGTAAGGCGCGGTGCAAAAAGAAAGCCAATAAGTTATTTCTTTCCTTGAAAGAACCCCTGCTGTTTTAGGATATTCTTAAGGATACTCAGCCCCGCCGGCTCCAGGTCGTTCTCCGCCCCGGCCTTGTCAAGCGTCAAAACGAAGAAATAAGGGTGTTTATTCTCCTCGACCCACCCCATACACCAGGTCAGGGTATGCCCATCCTTACGAACACCCGTACCCATCTTATAGCTCAGCTGGTAATTGGAATTGCTCTCCATCAACATCATCTGCCGGACGACCTTCTGGCTGCGCGGGAAAAAAGGCAGCTGGTCAAAATAGAGTTTTTTTGTAAGGCCTAATTGCTCATCAGAGTTGATAGTCAAATGATTATCCATCCAGAAGCTGTCACTGCCCATATCCTTATTCCCATACCCCAACGAATCGATCCACTTTTTCAGCGTATCCTTGCCGATGCGCCGGGCCAGGTCCTGGAATGCAATGGTATTGGCATCACGAAAGGCTTCCCTCAACGTTACAGTACCCGATACCACCGCGCTGTCATCCTTCACCACTCCGGTCTGCACCCCGATCAACGACTGCACAATATCGAAAGTAGCAGCCGGCAGATAGCTGCTGTCGCGATACCGGCGTAGATTGTAAATGGTAAAATGCCCCTGCCCGTTGTCGAACATGCCAAAGCTGCCATTGACCCCGGCAGCATCGAAATATTGCTTTAAGCTATCATCTTCCGTTACATTGCCCTGGGAGCAACCGGCCAAAAGAAAAGCCGCCATCATTACTGCGAAAAAAGTCCTTACCATGAAAAAATTTGGGCGAATTTACTAATTTCAGACTACACGTGAAGTTTACCCTAACGCCCCTATTCTTTTGGCAGATTGTATTTCTTTATCAGTTTCAGCAGCACTCCATTCGTCCATCCAAAACCGTCCTGTCCAGCATATTCACCGCCACCGGCCTCTTTGTTGATGTCAACCACATTGTATTTTTCCATCAGCTTGCCGGTCTCTTTGTATACTTTTTCATTCAGCCTGACCCATCGCGCCGCAATATCCGCCGCCAGGTCCTGCTGGCCACAACGATCCAGGCCCCAGATCACCATCCATTCCAGAGGCGCCCATCCATTAGGTGCGTCCCATTGTTCACCCGTATTGAACTCCGTGGTAACGACACCACCAGGCTTTAACAGCTTCTCCCGGATGACACCGGCGACCTTGGCCCCGAGAAAGCTCATAAAATCCGGATGTTCGTTGATAAAGCAGAACGGATACATCCCCGCAGGATTGATGTGATTGCTTTGCTTCTTTGTCTTCCAGTTATAGTCGGTGTAAAAACTGCGTAGCTTGTTCCAGCAATATTTGTCGATGAGCGCCCCCCTTTTTGCCGCCCTCTTTCGAAAGATGCTGGCAGTACTGTCGTCCTTATTCATCAGCCTGGCCTTGGCAATGGATACTTCCAGGTGATACATCAGGGAATTCAGGTCCGGTGGTATCATGTCTGTCGTCCGGATGGTCACCAGGTCCTTTCTATTCGCAAACCAGCGGCTGCTGAAGTCGATACCACTCTCCGCCGCTGCCCGCAGATGATGATACATTTCTATCTTATCCCTTCCCGAACGTTGCGCGGTCAGCAGGTCTTCTCTCCAGCTTTCCTGACGGGGCGTGGTGGCATCATCCCAATAACGGTTCAACACATCCTCGCCATTCAGCCGGACCACCCTGCGATAAGCCTGTCCCGGCTTTAATTTATCACCGCCATCCATCCAATACTGGTATTCCTTTTCCATAGCGGGTAGGAATTCCTGGTAGACACTGTCCCCTTTTATTTCAGCCAGCAATTCCACCATGACGGAAAAGAAAGGAGGTTGTGAACGGCCCAGATAATATGTCCGATTGCCATTGGGGATATGTCCATAATTCTCGATGAGATAGGCGAAGTTCCTGACCATGTCGTCGATGGTTTCCGTTTCGCCGCTCTCCTTCAAACCCAGCATGGTGAAATAGGAATCCCAGTAATATACTTCCCGAAACCTTCCGCCGGGTACGATATAAGGATTTGGCAGCGGCAAAAGAGAACTGCCTTCAACTACCTTGTCCGGTGTTCTTTTCAAGACGGCCCAGAGGTTCTTGATATGGGTAACGACATCCTCGGAGCTATTGGTCTTGTAGTTATCGGTGGGACTCCCCGGAACTTCGAAATTGTCCAGCACGAATTTTTTCAGATCGAAACCCGCGGTACCCCGGCTTGCTTCATAATCCGCCACGATCTCCGCCGGCTTGCGCTTGGGTATGCAGTCGACAAATGTCTTTCCATCTGGAAACACCTTACCCATCTGCACATCCACAAATAGTTTTCCATAGATCTTGTCGGGTGGAGTGGTGACAACCGGTTGTGCGGACAGCGATAGGGTACATAGGAACAGAAGGATGTAGTAGGCGGTTCTTTTCATGTTCATATTCCACGGTTTTATATGCATACGACGGAGCTTGATGCCTGTGGCATTCTATGATGCTATAAACCTACGCTAAAATGGCCAATGTACGATCAAAAAAACATGGAAGGTTTCCAACAAAAAGACAAGATTTGCATGTAATGGTTAGAACCGGATGCCCAGGTTGATGCCGGACCGAATGCCTCCCCAGGGGCCCGATGCCTTGATCACAGCCTGGGTGGAAGAAAGCACCTGACCGGTGATGTGAAAGGGCTTGGCATTGATGTCGTTGATATTCTGCTGGAGAGATTGTTGTTCTTCCGCCGTCAGGGGAGGGTTGATATTATCGGCATTGAAGGAGCCATTACAGCCGCCATAGTGCCCGCCGATGATCATCACATCCAGCACCACTATCTTCCACAGCGTATATTGCACACCAAACATAATGCCCCCGCTGAATGAGTGCACTTTGCCGTCGAATAGCACCTGTCGCGTCGTACCATCACTGCTGGTGAATTGGATCGGGGCCGTAACATCGAAATTGGTATAACGCCCATAGACAGACACATAAAACCCATGCATATAGCCCTTTCCCATATAGATCCTGCATTCCGGGGTCACGGCAACATTTCCCAGTTGAAAGTCATCCAGGTTCACCTTATCGGATTTTATGGATTTGCGGAACTGTTTTTTAAAAGGCAGATCGCCTTTGGGCATATACCGTACCCCCAATCCTACAGAGAGCCGGTGGGACAGACCCCGCTCATACGTCAGATTGTAATTCCTGACAAACAGGGAGCTGACATTCAATTTTACATCGTTGAGCTTTTTTACGTCGTTGCGCGTGCTGTCCTGAGCTGAGGCGGAGAAATAACACGGTAGGAGGAAGCACAGAAATATTGTTTTTTTCATATGCTTAATCTTTTGTTTAGGGACTATATATGAATATACAATTTTTGGAATTAATAATCAAATAATAATTTCACCAGTAATCTATACATTTAAGCCGCCATTGACCAGCACATCGGCGGTGATTAAAAAGAAACACCGCGAAGAATCGCGGCGTTTTTTGACTTTTGCTTATGATCCAATAATAAAAATCTTTATTCGGCTCCATCCTTCGTAGCGCGAAGGACGGCGTAATTACCTATATTTTTACCCACCGTCATACCCACTTCACAATCCACCTTGTAGTGTATCCCTCCCACAAATCTTGAATTAGTGGCATCCTGCGCCATCTGCATATAGGCGCTGGCACGTTCGGGGATGATATGTCCCAGGATAGTGGCAGCAGCACCGCTGAACATCGAGTGACCGGATACATACGACGGGAAGTTCGGGATACCCGTCAACGTCTTGATCTCGCTATTCATCTGTGAAGGCCGCGGGTTGAAATAATAATATTTGATATCCCAGCAGCTCACGGCGGCATCCATCTCCGCACAATTCAGCAGCGCCAGATTACGAGCCCATCTTACTTCGCTAAAATTCTTTTTTATAAAATCCTCTGCCGCAATCGCGTTCCAGTGACCGGGAGGAGTAAACGTCCCGGCTCCATCCGCCCAGTATTGTACAAGCTTCATCTGATCACGCGTGGGGCTCTTGATCTTGGCATAGACCTCCGCCGTTGCATTCTTCATGGAATCACTGCCGGTAGATGGAGGCGGCCCGGGACGCAGGGATATCAAGGTCGCGCTGTCGAAGAGGAAGCATTTCACTCTTCCAAACAACGGCAGCATGGGCGGACGCTTCGGCGTCTCCAGGCTCAACCAGGGCAGCTGATCCTTTGCTTGCGCTGTAGTCTTTAACTTGTTCCAGTCGGCCTGTGTTCCTACAGCCTTTCCAGCATTGTCCGTACGGGCGCGGGCCGTAAACAGTTGAGCAACTTGTCTGCCTAAAGCCTCGCCGGCAGTGATATCGCTGCGGGTAGCCGCGCCCGACATGATGGCCGCCAGCTCCTGCTCCTGCAATTTCTGCTGAATAGAAGCTATCTCATCAGGGAAGAGGAGCTTCATCATCTCGGCCGTCACACCAGCCAGCACAGCCGCCTCGGAAGGATAGGAGGGCAGGTCTGTTTTGGTAACGTATACCCGTATTGACGAGTCGGTCTTATAAGGTGCAGGGCGTTTGTACAGGTTCTTGTAATACCAGCACGCCACCAGCGCGTCATACTGCGCAGCGGAGACATACGCATACGCCCGGGCGGCATACGGAGGGTTGGCAAAAGGAAAATAAGGATAGGCAAAAGGGTTTGCAGAGCTGGGAATAGGATAGCTCGTATCCGAATTCTGATAAGGCGGAAGATTGTATTTGGCCACCAGGCTCCGCATGATCTCATTCCAGCGCAGAACCCCGCCGGCGCTCCAGTATTTTATAGTTCCGAGCTGGGCATCCGTCATGCCTTTTTGGTATCCCTTGAGCTCATTCAGATCCGCTGCATATCCGGTAGAGTTGGTGGCCGCTGGGGCCGCCACGGCAAATGTGTCGGGACGGGACAAAAGCATAGGTTTCCATGAACCTGCATTGACGTCCTGGTCGGCCGGGCTCAAAGGAGGCAGATTGGCGGTCCTGTCAGAGACGCTTTTATTACACGCAGCCATCACGAGTAGCGCAGCAACTGAAGGAGTGAATATTTTGATTCGCATATTTATTTCTTTTTCTTTTTAGAGGAAAAATCAAGGATATAAAAAACACCCGCGTCGAAATTGGTCGACTGCCCTACATTCCTGCCGGCGACTGTATAGCTGCCTCCACCGGTCAGGGAAAGCCCATCCACAAACGTGAAATTATATTTGAAGTGAGCCCCGGCCATGGTTGCATTCATCCTGTTGCTGGGAAAAGGCATATCGTTCTTACGGATATCGAACCCTCCCCTGGTAGTCATATTCGCCAGCACTGCCTCGATGATCCAGCGATCGCTCCGATAGCCTGTCCTGAAATTGACAGCTGTCATATCCGGCATCTCCACCTCATTGGTAAGATGAAGGGATGTAGTATAATAGGCGTCCCTGTCGATCTTGATATTGCTCCGCCACGTATAGGTGCCGGACAGCGTAGCAAAAAACTTTCCTACCTGATAATCCACCATCAATCTGCCGGACAGCGTCTTGCTTTGCAATCCGATGGAAAGGGGCAGATAGTCCGCGATATAGTTTGTCAGGGGGATCGAACCACCGCCAAGCACATACAGTGACAGTACCCCGTTACCTGCATTCTGCTCCACTGCCAGCCATTTCAGCCAGGCGGAAAGATCCTGTATGCCATGCTGGTCATGAAGAGTGCCGGCCGTAACATGAGTCGTCACATAAGGTGCGCCGACGATGACATTCAGCTTCTTGGTGATGCCATAAGTACCCATCAGACCAAACATCTGTGTAGACATCGTTCCGATATTTTTATTGTCACGCTTGAACGTGCCCTCCCAATAATGATCCCAGCTGCTATGCATATACGTGCCCCCGATACAGAGATTCTTTTTCGACATCATAATGGCATCCTCATCCGTCTGCGCCCTTAGCAGGGACGCAGGGAGCAAAAGCATCAGCGCTGGTAGAATATATTTTTTTAAAAATGGATTAAGCATAAGTTTTAGTTGTCCGGGTGATTAAAAACGATAGTTCAATCCGACATTGATGGCGTAGTCGGCAAAGGCGGCATCACCATGGGCAGTCTTGCCGGTGAGGTCGGTGGTTATTTTATCCGGAACGCTTTGGGTGCGGTTACGCACGATCGCCACAGGGACAAAGCCATAGACAGATACCTTTCCTACACTGTAAGTGACGCCGGGCTCCGCAGAGATGATATAACCGGGCCTTCTGAAACCATTGCTGCCACCCACCAGGTCATGCACAGGCAGACACTCTTCTCTCACCCCGGCCGAAAAAGTAAAATGACTGACCATATAATTGACGCCGGCCCTGCCCATCCATTGGTCGGGAACGCTCATGACATCACTGCCATTCTTAACGGCGCTGGCAGACGGCGTACCTCCGCGGGCAGTAGAAGTGCCATTGACCTCACGGGGATTGCTGAGATAATAGAAATTGCCATAAACGCTGAATTTGGAGGAGAAATTATAAAAGGCATTTACTTCCAGCGTCAGACCTGTTCCGCCGTCCCCCAGCTGTATGGATTGGTCCACGGGTCCCAGTCGCTTGGTAGAGTCCGTCGTGTGGAAATAATCCTGGTAGTTGTAGGCTCCCGTAGGCAGCTTGACACCGAGACCCACCTGTATATTGCCTTTTGGCATCTTCACCGGATCGAGTATCCAGCTATACACGGCCACGCGTATATCACCCACTCCAAAGCTATGTGTCTGGAATCTTCCCAGGTTGGCATGCTCATACAGGCTGCTGCGGGTATTGGCCTCGATAGGCATGTCCAGCATGATCGACCAGCGGGGATTGATCAGACGGAAGATCGTAATGTCTGTAGTATACTGATGGTTGATGACCTCCGTCTGTTGAGCCAGGCGTTGTTTCTGCTCGTCCGTACCGATGAAGTGCCGGAAGGATTTGAAATACCGGTTGTTTATACTAAGCTGCCATTTGCTGGTAGTATCCACATGGCCCTCGCCGGCTCCGCAGAAACCTCCCGCACTGCGGATGGCGACGCATCCCTGGGCATTAGCCCTTTCCGCGACAGCGATCAATACAAGTGTCAACAGCGATAAAAATACTCTTCTCATTTTAGTTTGGTTTTGGCTTTATTATTGGTTCGAAACTTTTTTCATTTTTAGTTTGTCTACTACCAGCTCGCCGACTTTCTTCCCGTACTCGGTGCTGATGATACAGGAGTGGTGAAAATGGATGCCCCCGTAAAACCGCGCCCAGTTATTCTCCTCGGCGGCGGCACGGAAAGAGGCGAAGCTTCGGCTCTTGATACCGAACTCGAGCTCCGTAGTGTCCGTATAATTGAAATTATCCCCAAAAACGCTGGTGAGCGCTTCCGCAGCCGCGGATGAGCAGGTGGAGTGACCACAGGTATATTCCGGGAAGGGAGGCGTCTGTAAATGCGGGCGCCAGTTGGCGTCGAAATATTTATTGATCACGGTCTCTGGACGCGCTGTATTGTAACGATATTTTTCATTCCAGCACTCTATAAAGGCATCGAACAGGGCGATAGCCGTCTTTGCATAGGCGCAGACCGTGGTGGAGAAGTCCGCCTTTGCCTTCCTGGCGGCGATGCCGACAATACTCATCCAGTGCCCCGGAGGAGAAAATTTCTTTGTGCCGAACATCAGGTGACCCGATACATTCAGCTTGAATGGATTGTCATCCCAGAAATCCGCGATCCACGCTTGTTCTTCCGTCAGGCTGTCGACGGCATTCTTGATGCTCATCACTTCCTTGCAATACTCGCTGTTCTTGTCCTTCACATTGAATGTGAAAGGTGGCGGCGGATTGAACTGATCAGCCTTTTCCATAACAGCCGGCCGGATAGTATTCCAATGAGGCTCCATGGCAGATGTATACGCTGGAGGTGTAGGCACCCAACGGCCGGGGGAATCCATCACCGTATATTCCGGTGCGCCGCGGGTCTCCAGGTAATTGTCCTTACGGCTCCATTTCATGATGGCGGAGGATACCGTGTCCGCATAGGCTACGGAATTGGAAAAGACATCGGACGGCATGCCGTGATCTTCCGCCAGCTTTTTCAGACTGTCGACATAATCCTTCATGCTACCCGCGGGGAAGGTTACGGCCTCACCCAGCTTGCAAAACGCCAGCAAGGCGGCAAATTCCGCATTGACGGGCTTGCCGGCGGTGGGTTTGGGCACGACTTTTAATCCATTGACCTGCCCGGCTAATGAATTATACTGATCCGGATAGCTGCCTGCCACCACCTCATAAGCCGCAATATTGGCATAGAGATAATTTCGGGAAGCTACTATGGGAGAGAAATTATTCCCCATTACTACCGTATTCAGTTGATAAACAGTGGCGCAATACAGGTTAGGGTCCTTGAAGACAGCATCGTAATCCTTTTTGCCATTACATGCTACTAAGCCTGTCATCACACCGATGATGACCAGAGTTCTATACATATGTTGGGTTTAAATACCAGAACGAACCGCCTACGGCAGTTCTTGGTCCGGAACGCAGTAGCTACCGGAATTGATTAGCAGGAAATAGGATCGGGCGGCTGCTCGACCGTAAGATGATAAGAGTAGGAAAGAGTGGGCACGAGGTCCCCGAACATAGGAGGTTTAATTGTATGATGCGGTTGACTCACCGTAAGGGACGATACCGTCTCATAGTCGGTGGGTGAAAAGTTCTTTGAAATAGAATGGTCCGATTTCTTCCCCTGTCCATTGTGCTGCTGGATATCGTTCACCAGCTGGAAGAACTGATTCCTCGCTGTCTGCAGGTTCATGGCAGTGTGGTTGGGGATACAGAGCAGCTCCAGGGAGTCGTTGAACAGCCGGCGCTTGACATACTTATATTGTACGCCACCAACCTCTATCTGGCCATCCACACGTTCGAATTGGGTAGAGCTGTTATAGTAAGAAAGATGAGAAGAAGGTACTTTAATAGAGATAAGTTGGGACTCGTCATAGCGATCCTCGTCCAGGCGGGCTTCCAGCTGGCGGTCGGCCTTATTTTCCAAATAGAAAGATAACAGCTTGTAACCGTACCAGTTAAAGAACAAAATCCCCATTAGCAGTATAGCAGCAATCCGCTTCATGTATACTTTATGCGTCCCAAATTAGCAAATTTTATCAATTAGTGAAGAATTTTTTACCCTGGTACTAAACATGGGGCATTTTCATCTGCTTTACCGCTTTCTCTTCTCAAAAATTATTCTTGGTTCAGTCATTTGTCCGCTTTAAACACTATTCCACAACAAATGTGATAGTTTGGATATGCGTGTATTTAATAGGTTTTTCACCCATAAGCGCCGGGCTCCATTTTTTGGTGAGCCGGATAACCCGCACAGCTTCTTCTTCCATGCCATAGCCGAAGCTAGTGAGGGGCTTGATATCGTGCAGGCTGCTATCCTCAAAAATCACTACTTGCACTTTCACTTTATACGTTCCCTTAGGCGCCTTGTTTATAACAGGTGTTTCTGCTCTTATGTTGTCTTTTATAAACATATATAAGTCATACATGCCATCGCCGTAATATGGCTTTGTCAGTTCCGTACTGTCGATTACAAATGGCTTGACAACAGCCGGATCTTTATTACCAACTGTTGTTTCTATTACATATGTCTTCTTATTCATCGTGCTTTTCTTTTGTAGATGCTGAGCATCGATTGAAGAACTGATCAGTAATAGGACACCAAAAACTAAATGTCTGTACATATTTCAATAATTATTAGGCAGGAGTCTATTTCCATCAGCCAAAAACGCCCTTGACACTTTTATAATGCTTCCGCGTTTATCATAAACAGCTTTATATATGACCCTATTAAGGACAGAGAAAATAACTTTTTTGAATACATACCCCTCTTCATCGAACTCCGATACTGCCCCATCGACATATTCGTCCTGCCCGAAGTTCTCATTCATAGAAACCAGCAACTCCATAGAGCCGTTATCGGTGTGAGCAATGTCGCATTTAACAGGCAGTTTATCACATCGGAAGTTTACCTTTTTCCATATTTTGCCGTTGGGGTGATAATAAACCCATGTTCCGCATTTGATATACTTTACAAATGTTAATTGCTTTAATTTTAATGAATCGGGTGAGTTTTGTACACCGAATAATCCTCTTATTTCGACAGTATCGCCGATAATATCGAATAAGCCCGGAATTGTCTTCTTGAAAAACCCCTCTTTAAAAAGATATTCCTTACCGTTTTCATCTTTGCAGTAAAACATCCATTTCCCAAAAGGCAGAGAATCTTTATCCATACAGCCCTCCCCGTGAGATAACAAAGTCACCGTTGTATCTTTTACATCTTTTTTGTCGGTTGCAATAGTAATGCTTTCTTTATTTTGACTAAAGCAATAGGCAAAGGGGAACAGCAGTAAGAATATAAACACCCGATATTTCCCCATTAATATATTTTATTTTCAACTTTTAAATTTATTGGTCCATACTTTACTATAGCAGCTTTGAGTTTTTGCCTGCTTGCATTATCTAAAATAATGCACCCTTGCGAAGCCGTCAAAGGATCTCTGCCGGAATGAATTAAAAAGCCATCGCGGACCGAATCTGTTTTTAAGCTGGATAATTCTACATCATTCATTGGCGTAAGTCTGAAGATAGGCGGGTATTTATTTAGTCCCTTCTCCTTTTTTGTTTTCGGTACTATTATTAATTCTATTTTCCAGGTACCCGAAGGAATTAACCCTTGATTTTTGAATGACTGGGAATATGGGTTATTGGAGGCCTTTTGCAAGCCTGAAAACGCTGCGGTTTCAAAGGAATACTGACCATTGGGGTCGACATATTTAAACTTCCCGCTTTTCCCCGCTTCGTTATGATAATCTATTGTGAAAGAGGCAGGCGCGCTTTGTGCACTTGTCCCATTCCCGCAATTACTGATCTTAACATTAGTTACAGCCGAGAAAGATTGCACCTCGCTAAATTGATAAACACCCGGACAACTTCTTTCAACACCGGGCTTCAAATCCTTAAAACCGCATGAAACTTTTTTCTGTCCATTTATCATGTTGAGAACTACATCGAACTCTCCACATGCATTTGAAATCGAATTATTCCTTATTTTAAATGAAAAGCTATTGCCAGGTGTCACCGGATAAAGTTTATAACAATACTGAATACTATTATTATCATCGCTTTCCAAATTGATCCAGGATGACCAATTCTGTGCTGCCAGGTGTGTCCAGGGATGTAAAAGACAAGCGACGAAAACTATTTTAAATTTCATTATACGAAAATTCATACGCTTGATTATTTCTTTTTCCAAAACCAGTCCTTATTATAGATCAAATGTATTTGGTAAATGAACTTATTTTGGTAATCATCATTTTTATCGGAAACCTTTGTGCCTGACTTGAATTGATTCAACGTTGAGATACATGCTCCGAGACTAAACCAGCTTGCCTTCCATAAGTTAAGTCGAAGATTATAGTTCGCAAACAAGCCAAAATTGCTGCTCATTTGAGAGTTGATGTATTCGCATCTCTCTACCAGGATTTCAAAGTTCAATTTATTAGGCGACCCGACAGAAAGACCGATTCCGTATCTATAATTTTGCAGGCTCCCGCTGGTGTAGGATGTGTCGTAAACCTTGATAGATTCGGAAGCGTAAGTGCTAAGCAGGCTGTTTACAGAAGTATAAAAAATATTTTTTGATTCGTACTCTCCTGCTATAATAAATTTGGTCTTGCCTTTGCCTATATAATTGTATAACTCACCTCTAAAAAAAGAAACGTGATTGATAGTTTCGTTGTACCCGTCGGAACTGTTTCCCTGGTTATCTATCGCATTGATATTCGGGGTTTTGAAGATCTCGGAAAGGGCAATGCTATATCCACCGGAAATTTTAAATTTTGGCTGATATGCCTTTGAAATAAATGGGCTGTATTTCATATCTGCTATTACCCCTACTGTGCCTTCCTGCTGAATAGTATCTGTTTTTCGCCGGTCTTGAATACGTCCGTTTGTCGAATTGGTTTCTTCATAGTTTACTATGTAAGGGAAAGTTTCCGAAAGAAATCCCAGACCAAAACCGAATTGCGAAGAATTCTTATGATATACGTTTTTTTCATTGTTAGTTAGTATTCCTAATGTGGCGATAGCAACAACCCCACCCGCAACAGCGGCAGCTTCCTTCTGGCGCTGCTCTGTATTTTTATCGATTTGCGCTGCCCTGCTTCTTTGATGATCTATTTCATCCTGTTGCTGTCTTTGTTTTTCAGCCTGCTCCGTCTGAACCTGAGATACAGTTTTGGAGTTTGTTTTATTATTCTTTGCCGTGTTTTCTAAACTTTCCTGTGTTAGCCTGCTCATTTCCTGATTCTGCTGCCCCATTCTCACAATGTCTTTATATCCATAAGTAGTATTGGAAGTAATGAATCTGTTGCTATTTGCATTACTGAAAAATGCAGTGACAGCCAAATTTGTTTCAATAGATATTCTTTCAGATATGCCCTGGTTCGTTCGATTCAATGTCAAGGTCTTTGTTCTTATAAAGTCAAATGGATAGGCTTTATCGGGGTCATTATCCAGGGCGCAATGATCCTCTGTTAACCATTTGCTGATCAAATCCCACCAGGCTTTTTTTGATTCAGGAGTCCCGGAATAGCTTTTACGCTGCGAGAACACATCTCCAACATATTGATCATCCTTGAAGTAATAGCAGGAACTTCTCAAAAAGTTGCCCCAATCGCATTTTCCATCATTCAATGAAACATAACCCCAGTACACCGTAATAACATGATCTTGGGCCTGATCCATTGCCGAAACATTCACGTATTGAGATCTATACCAGACCGATTGGTTATCAAAAGAGAACAGGACTTCGTCCGGGAAATGTATCAGATCGGTATTATTATCCTTTCGTACAATTTTTATACTATTTTCATTCACATGATCTTCTGCGTAAGAAGGGTAAACTACACACACTTTAATAGTACCGTATTTATCTTTAATAAGCTCCTGAGCAGATATATCAAAACGGATAACCAGGCAAAAAATAATTAGTGCCGAATTTTTTAAGCTCATATTTTTATTTTTCTGTGTAATAAAGGCGGCCTGATTCATCCATTAGAACAACAGCAGATAAGGCAAATCCATATCTCCAAACAGATTTTGCATCATCGGCAGATACAAAATTGTAACTACCGTCCCGGGTTCTATAAAGCGGGTCTTTTGCAAGAAGTTCATCCCAGTTTGGAGAACCCGCCAGAGGATTCTGCCCCCATGTATTATCGCCTTCCGGTATTAAGCCAATCGCTCCATCTGCAGGTATATAGAAATAGGAGCTGGAATAGTTTGAATAGATCTTTACAAACAAGTTGAATTTTTCATTCCCAAGACAATCGGATGAGCTACCGCTTCCATTCCTCCACCTGATATTTACATAGACTGTCGGTTCGCCTGCGAGTGTGCTAAGTCTCACTTTAGCCGTAATTGACGAAACATCACATTTTCCAATAGTGAAGTAGCCCTTAAATTGTCCTTCTAAAGCAGATGTATAAGGAGCTTGCCCGTACACGTATATACAGCTCAAAACGGTAACGAATAATAAAACCGCTAATTTCTTATGCTGTTTCATTGTTGTATTATTAAGTATTTAAATTATATTCATTCAAAGGTTCACAATACCCATATCCTGGACAATACCAACCAGTTTGTATTTTTAGAATTACGCTCAACCAATACCTTTATTCAATAAACAAAATGGTTTTGAACTTTTGGGATAAAATAAGTGTATCAGGAGGCAATGGGCTTAAGTGCGCTTCATTCGTATTGATGTTATCTCTCCACTCCACCATAAATGCACAAAAACCAGTGGACATCAAGCACCTGGAGCAGGAAGCACATTTATTCATACTCGACAGATGTTCCTTTCTGGATGACTCGACGGGGATCGGAAGCAACGACATTTTATCAGTCGATCAGTCAAACTGGACCAGGATCAGCAAAGAACGTTTCATCAACCTGGGATTCCCGAAAAATAAATTGTGGCTGACCTTTAGCCTGGTAAATACAGACTCTGTAGAGCACGAGTGTTTTCTGGTCTTTGCCAACCATGTTATTCGGGGATTGGAACTGTTTCAAAATAGGAACGGCCGCCTTTTCTCTTATGGAAAGACCGGTACAGACTTCCCTTTTCATACAAGACCCTATCCTTTCCCGGTGTTTATTTATCCCTTACGCATCGAACCCCATGCAACGAGGCAATATTATCTGATGACAGATCCGGGCGGTCTGAGCGTCCAGTTCAGCCTGATGTTATTTTCAAAAAAAGACATCAGGCGCGTCGAGAACAGGATGTATTTGATCTTTGGCCTGTTCACAGGCATTATCCTTCTCGTCGGGTTGTTCAACCTCTTTGTCTTTTTTGCATTGAAAGAAAATATCCATTTGCTGTACTTTTTGTATACTCTCTCCACAATCTGGCTTATCTGGTCCTCTGAAGGATTGGATTTTCAATTTGTTTTTCCCAATCATCCCCTGCTTTACATTCCGGGCAGGCTTGGCTCCTTGTTTTTATCCTTCAGTATTCTACTATTCGTCATGCAAGGCTTTTTGCGTCAGACTGCGGCCAATAGCATTGTCTTTAAATGGGTTTGGGTAGTGAAGTGGTTTTGTCTTTTGATTGCGCTCAGTACATGGCCGGTGCTTATGCATGAAAGGACATATCCAGTCATCAGCGTCATCTATTCCTGGATCACAAGGATCGTCCCGATAGTTGTGATTGGATTGATACTCATTTCCTGTATAGAGAAGATAAAACAAAGATATTGGCTGGCCGGCTTTTATCTTGCGGCAGTCTTTTCCTTCCTGGCCGGAGCCTTGCTCAATGTACTCATGCTGATGGGAGTATTCAATGCCCTCCCCATGCCGCCCACGCTTCTTGAGACAGGGATCGTGATCGAAACGATAATCATTTCATTTGGCATCTTATATCGATACAACTTCTTTAAAAAGGAGAAGGAACTGATAGCCAAACAATTGCATGATTACAAGATAAGCACGAGCCGCCAGATCATTCAGGCGCAGGAGATCGAGCAAAAACGCATTGCGGAAGATTTACATGACGAATTGGGCGGCAACCTTGCGGCCATTAAAATGAACATCCAATCCCTAAGCATACCGCAAGAGCAGGCCAAAGTAGTCGAGCAATTGATCGACCGGGCATCTACCAACGCTCGCAATATTGCCCATAACCTGATGCCACCTGAATTTGACCAGACGGATCTGCAGAACATGCTCGGCAACTATTACCAGCGACTAAATACGGAAGGCAGCATAAAGTTCCATTTTCATTCTACCGGCTATGACCGAACCCTTTCCAAGGAGGACGAACTGATGATCTACCGCATATTTTTGGAGCTAACCAACAACATCATAAAGCATTCCCAGGCAACAGAGGCGACCATTCAGATGATCACCTATGAGAAATACCTCGAGTTAATGGCCGAGGATAATGGAATAGGGTTTTCTCCGGCGGCAAAGAACGGGATGGGGCTAAAAAATATCAACGCGAGGATTAATTACCTGAAAGGCAAAATGAACATCGATTCCGGAGGGTCAGGCACAACCATTGTCATACAGATACCATATAATAACGATTAAAATGGAACAACGGATACGGATCATCGTTGCAGACGACCATATGCTTTTTATCGACGGACTCAACCTGCTAATGAAGGAAGAACCCGGTTTTTGCATCATCGATATTGCCAATGATGGAAGAGAATTACTTGATATAATCAAGAAGGAGGTCCCGGATATAATCCTGTTGGATATCAATATGCCGAAAATGAATGGAATAGAGACGGCCATGAGGCTAAGGCAATCTCATCCTTCTGTAAAGATCATTATGTTGTCGACCTACAATGACGAGCATTTGATCGAAAAAGCCAGGCAGATCGGCGCCAGCGGATACCTTTTAAAGAACAGTAATAAAGAAGAACTTTTTCAGGCTATCTTCCTTGTGTCAAAGGGGCTGGTATGTTTCCCGTATCGGCCGCCCAAAAACGAAAATGAGTTTGATCTAAAAGACAATTTTTTGAAGCAATTCAATATCACCAAAAGGGAATACGAGATAATCAAATTGATCAAGGACAATCTCACCAATCAGCAAATTGCCGGCGAATTGAATCTAAGTATTTATACGGTTGAGACACACAGAAAAAATATAATGCATAAATTAAACCTCAACACTCCCGCGGCTCTCATTCGCTTCATTATCGAAAACAATATGTAGGCAACTAGTAAAAGTGCACCATCATCGCTGAACTTTATAAGCCCGCCTCCATCCAGTTTGTTTAATTGCAAAAACTAACAGTCATTAGTTTTTTTGAGTTAACTTTGTACGATTGCCAAACTTAACCCAATGAGTTACACCCCTTTACACAAAGTTCGTCTCGTGACGGCCGCAGCCTTGTTCGACGGTCATGACGCCGCCATCAACATCATGCGTCGGTTGTTGCAGACCAAAGGGGCAGAGATCATTCACCTCGGACACAACCGCTCGGCAGCCGAGATCGTGGAATGCGCCATCGAAGAGGACGTCCAGGGCATCGCCATCACCTCCTACCAGGGCGGCCACCTGGAATTCTTCAAATACATAAAAGACCTGCTCGACGAGAATGGCTGCGGACACATAAAACTGTTCGGCGGCGGCGGCGGCACCATCCTCCCCCAGGAGATCCACGAACTGCATCAATACGGCATCACCCGTATCTATTCTCCCGATGACGGACGCCGGATGGGCCTGGAAGGGATGATCGAGGATGTAATAAAACAATGCGACTTCCCCCTCAATGGCAACCCTGCTCAATTTAATGGAAAGATGAAGCTGGGGGAATGGAAGGATATCCGCAAAATAGCCCGGGCCATCTCCAATGCAGAGAACGGACTGGCTCCGGGCAGCACCCAGATGGTCACCGGCAACGCACCGGATACGGTCTCCCCGGCCCCCGGCAGTGTTTCCCCCCTGGTCGTCGGCATCACAGGCACAGGCGGCGCCGGCAAATCCTCCGTAACGGACGAGCTGGTCCGACGCTATTTGAACGCCTTCACCGACAAGACCATCGCCGTCATCTCCGTCGACCCCTCCAAAAAAAAGACGGGAGGCGCCCTCCTGGGCGACCGCATCCGTATGAACGCGATCTCAGGCCCCCGCAGTTATATGCGCAGCCTCGCCACCCGGGACAGCGACAAAGCGCTCAGCTCCCATGTCCAGGAAGCCCTGGATATCTGCCGGCAGGCCGGCTATGACCTCATCATCCTGGAATCAGCCGGAGTAGGCCAAAGCGACGCCTCTATTCTCGATCACACGGACCTGAGCATATACGTGATGACCCCCGAATATGGAGCCGCCTCGCAGCTGGAAAAGATCAATATGCTCGACTACGCCGACCTGGTCGTGCTGAATAAATTCGATAAGGCAGGCGCCAAAGACGCCCTTCACGATATACGTAAGCAATACAAAAGAAATCACAACCTCTTCACCGCCAAGGACGACGACCTCCCGGTGATAGGGACCATCGCCTCGCAATTCAATGACACGGGCGTCAATGAGCTCTTCGAAAAGCTGATGGCCCTGATCAACAAAAAGTCAGCGGAAGCCTTCCCGCCTGTAGAGCAGCATCCTCATCAAAAGGACACCACCGCCCAATCCACCATTATCCCAGCCCCCCGGGTCCGATACCTCTCCGAGATCAGCGGGCAGGTACGGGAATACAACCGGCTGACAGACGAACAGGCCACCATCGCCTCCAAATTATACAAGCTCGACGGCGTACTAATGGACCTGCCCGAAAACTCACCCGCCGCGCCGCCACTGGAAGAACAAAAACAACGCCTGGAAAAACAGCTCTTCCCCGTTTGTAAAAAGCTCATCGACGAATGGTCGGCAACAAAAGCCCGCTACCAGAAAGAATTCTTCGAATACCATGTCCGCGAAAAGGTCATCCGCCAACCCCTGTACAGCGAATCGCTCTCCCATCTCAAAGTGCCAAAGATCGCTGTCCCCCGCTACCACGACTGGGGCGATATCCTGCGCTGGAGATTACAGGAGAACTTCCCGGGAAAATATCCTTTCACCGCCGGCAGCTTCCCGCTCAAACGCTCGGAAGAAGACCCGACTCGTATGTTCGCCGGCGAAGGCGGCCCCGAACGAACCAACAAACGTTTTCACTACGTCTCCTTTGACCAGCCTGCCAAACGTCTCAGCACCGCATTCGACTCGGTCACCCTGTATGGCGAAGACCCGGACCCACGCCCCGACATCTATGGTAAAGTAGGCAATGCCGGTGTCAGCATCGCCACAGTGGACGACGCCAAAAAATTATATTCCGGTTTCGATCTCTGCGATCCACGTACTTCGGTAAGTATGACGATCAACGGACCGGCGCCGATCATTCTCGCTTTTTTTATGAATGCAGCCATCGACCAGGCTTGCGAAAAACACCTGGACAAGATCAATGGTTGGGAACAGGCCAACGAAGTCATTAAAAAGAAATACGGCAATCTCATCCGCCCTCAATATTATAATCCTTCTCATCCCGGTCGCCTTCCCGAAGGCAATAATGGATTAGGATTAAAGCTCCTCGGTCTCAGCGGCGACGAGATCCTGGCTAAAGAAGTATACGAAAAAATAAAGGCCGAAGCCCTCTCACAGGTGAGAGGCACCGTACAAGCCGACATATTGAAAGAAGACCAGGCCCAGAACACCTGCATCTTCAGCACTGAATTTGCGCTAAGATTAATGGGTGACGTACAAGAATACTTCATCGAAAAGGATGTACGCAATTTCTACAGCGTCTCCATCAGCGGCTATCATATTGCCGAGGCCGGCGCCAACCCGATCACACAACTGGCCTTTACGCTGGCCAACGGTTTCACCTATGTAGAATATTATCTTTCCAGGGGCATGGGCATCGACGACTTCGCCCCCAACCTTTCTTTTTTCTTCAGCAATGGGATGGACCCGGAATACAGCGTCATCGGACGTGTAGCAAGACGCATCTGGGCCAAGGCCATCAAACACCTGTATAAAGGCAACAGCCGGAGCCAGAAGCTGAAATACCATATCCAAACCTCCGGACGAAGCTTGCACGCCCAGGAGATCGACTTCAACGACATACGCACTACCTTACAGGCCCTGTATGCCATTTATGACAATTGCAATTCCCTGCATACAAATGCCTATGACGAAGCTATCACCACGCCCACGGAAGACAGCGTACGAAGGGCGATGGCCATACAGCTGATCATCAACAGGGAGCTCGGCAGCGCAAAAACCGAGAATTTCATACAGGGCAGCTTTGCCATCGAAGAGCTCACGGACCTGGTTGAAGAGGCCGTGATGGCGGAATTCGACCGGCTGACAGATCGTGGCGGCGTATTGGGGGCCATGGAGCGGATGTATCAACGCAACAAGATCCAGGAAGAAAGCCTTTACTACGAAGGCATGAAACACAGCGGCGATCTTCCCATCGTAGGCGTCAACACCTTCCTGAATAAAAAAGGGTCACCCACTGTGACGCCAGGTGAGGTCATTCGCAGCACAAAGGAAGAAAAGGATCAGCAGATACAAAATTTGCTCGCTTTTCGTAAAAGGAACCAAGCCCATAGCGCAACGATGCTAAAAAAGCTCCAGCAGACAGCTGTCACTAACGGCAATTTGTTTGCAGAGCTGATGGACACCGTAAAATACTGTAGCCTGGGAGAGATCACACACGCATTGTATGAGGTAGGGGGACAGTATCGCCGTAATATGTAAATTTGTATAACACCGGCCGGGAAACAATTCAAGGAAGGTAAAAATACATAGGCATGGCAACTACATCGAGGATCCCCATCGCATTTAAGAAGGACATAGACGATACAAAATACTCAATTACCGTGCTGGCCGGCGACGTTGGCGGCACCAAGACCAATATGGCATTATACCGCCTGGAAGCAGGCGAGTTCACCATCCTGAATGAGAAACGCTACGCCTCCAAAGACTACAAAACCTTGGAAGATATCATCCATGACTTCACCGGCGGCACACTGCCCGATCATATCTGCGCTGCCGTAGCAGGACCCGTGCTCCACGGCAAAAGTAGACTCACCAATCTTTCCTGGACATTGGACAGCGAAGCCCTGAGCGCGTCCCTCGGACACCCCGTCTCTTTTATCAATGACCTCGAAGCAACCGCATACGGACTGGCAGGGCTAAAAGACGACGAACTGGCCGTCATCGCACCTGGCGAAAGGGGCGCCGAAGGCAATATTGCCATCCTTGCACCCGGTACGGGACTGGGTGAAGCAGGACTGTTCTGGGATGGGAAAGCCTATCATCCCTTTGCCACAGAGGGCGGGCACAGCGATTTTGCACCCCGCACCGATATGGACATAGAAGTGTTCCGGTATCTCCGGCAGCAGTTCGGACACGTCAGCTGGGAAAGGGTAGTGTCCGGAATGGGTATCAAGACCCTTTATAAATTCTGCACCGAGGCAAAAAATGAAAAAGTACCCGACTGGCTGACAAAAAGAATGGAGAAAGAAGATCTCGCCGCCGTAGTCAGCGAGGCAGCTTTGAAAAAAGAAGACCCGGTCTGCGCTGAAGTGATGGACCTCTTTGTCCGATACCTCGCTACAGAAGCTTCCAGCCTGGTGCTCAAACTGATGGCCACAGGCGGGCTCTACCTGGGCGGAGGCATACCACCGAAGATATTACCCCTTATACAAAACGAGAACTGGGAAAAGAATTTCGACAACAATGGTCGAATGCACGATCTCTCCGAAAAGGTTCCCGTATATGCTATTCTCAACGACAAAATGGCCCTGTTAGGCGCTGCTTATTACGGCGCTTATAATATGTAAGAACGGCTATTCGTCCGATGACTACAGCCTCCACTAAATATTGGGAAGAGTATATACTAAGGAAAACCATTAGTGTGCAAAAATGATCGTACGTGGAGGCGTTGCGGTTAGGGATGACAGCTTACATTCGAGCACCAAGGTTAAAGGTATTCTGATCATGTTTGACACCCCTAAAGAAAAATCCGAAAAAGCCAAAGTGCTTAGGAAACTCATGTTAAAATGGCTATCCGTTCAGGCTACTGAACAAAAGGCCAATCTGTTGCTTTCCAAAAATCCCGGAATAAAACTTTCCAGGCAGTCCAGGAAGAAGCCGCCCTCTTCTCCTTTTAATTAAGGCTCGTCAACTTTGCCCGTTCAGCCGGACCGTCGAAGTCCTGCCCGCTGTTCTAAAACAGTCGAAGCTGCTGTTGCTGCTGTCCTTTGGGTGGTTGCGCCTTGCCAAAAACAGTTCGGCCCCCATATTTCCAGGACTCGTTCCTTTCTTTTTCTATTAGCTGGTCCAGTCCACCTGTTGGCGTAAAATCTTTTTCCGCCTTGCGGGCCAGCTCGCTCAGCTGACGGATGGCCTCTTTTTTATCCGTCTGCCCAACCTTTGCCTTCTGCACGGCAGTCTGTAAAATACCGATGGTCTCGTCATATACTTTTATGGGCACAGGAAAAGGATGACCATCCTTTCCCCCATGTGCAAACGCAAACCGGGCCGGGTCGCGAAACCTCGACGGGGTCCCATGTATCACTTCACTTACAAGGGCCAAAGACTGTAATGTACGCGGACCGACACCTTCCAATAACAACAATTCCTCAAAGTCGGAAGGCTGCTTCTCATGAGCTAACCATAACACCGCCCCCAATCTTTTTAGATCCACATCCTCCGTACGTACATCATGGTGAGAAGGCAGCACCAGCTGTTGTATATCCCGCATCATCAGCTCTGGCTTCTCCTTGCTGATAGAAAGAACACCCTTTTGCGCGGGGCTTGCCTCCCTGTCCGTCATGTTGAGGATCATGCCCTGGTTGACCCCGCATACAGCCGTATGCGGCGCGCTGACAAAAGAGGAAAGATCCGCAGAATGCCAGTGATAACGCCTGGCCATCGAATAACCTTCGCTCATCCCCTGCTGGATCACGGTCCATTGCCCTTCACTGGTAAGAATAAAATTGTGGGTATACAGCTGAAATCCGTCCTGGACGGCCGTATTGTCGACCTTGGCGCTCAACTTACTGCAACGTACCAGATCCTCTCCATCGAGGCCGGTGCTTTCGCAGACATTCCTGATCTCTTCCGGCGCCTGCCGGGAAAATTTCCCCTTGCCTCCGCAGATATAAATACCCAACTCACGGGAATGAGGATTGATCGCCCGCTTCAAGGCGCCCATCACGGAGGTCGTGACTCCCGAACTATGCCAGTCCATACCCATAACAGCCCCCAGACTCTGGAACCAGAATGGATCGCTCAGACGGCGGATGACCTCCGTCTTGCCATAGTCCATTATCAGCGTCTCCGTTATGGCAAAACCCAACTTGGCCATACGATCCGCCAGCCACTGGGGAACATAGCCATAATGTAAAGGAAGATCCGCCGCTCCACTCCGGTTCATACTAATAAAGTTAGTAATTTTTCACCGAATCCACCGATGTAAATCCCAAAATGACCTATATTTATGACAAGGGTGTGAATGATGCTCCTTTCTGGCCTGCCCTTTGCTCACCCCACCCTGTCATCAAACCCCTCCATATGCGGCAACAGCGGCAGGCTATCCTATGTTTTCTTATATTCTTGTCTGTTACCTCGCTGGTTAAGGCACAGACAGGCGCAACCGATACCGCACTGCAAAACCTGCCTTCCAAATGGAACCTGCAGAACTGTCTGGACTTTGCTATAAGGAATAACATCACCATCAATACCTTCCGCCTCAGCCAGCGCTCCTCCGAACAAGACCTGCTGCAGGCCAGGGCCGCCAACCAGCCCAATCTTTTAGGGACGGCATCGGAAGGCCTCACCTACCAAAAACGGCCCAACGGAACAGGAGGCTATGGCAACAGAACAGTGACCGGGAGCGGTAATTATGGCGTAAACTCCGCCGTTACCCTTTATCAGGGTGGTTACATCCGAAATAATGCAAAAGAAAAACAGCTATTGACCGAGACGGCAGGACTGGATATCCTCCAACAGGAGAATGACCTTACCCTATCCGTCACGCAAGGGTTTCTTAATATCTTACTGGCCAAGGAAAATATCATCTATCTCCAGGACCTGGTCAATACCTCTGGCGAACAGGTTAAACAGGCCCGGCAGAAATACGATGCAGGCTCCATAGCCCTCAAGGACCTGGTGCAATTACAAGCTCAATATGCCAACGACAAATACTCGCTCGTCACGGCTCAAAATACCCATCGCCAGTATATCATCAGCCTGAAACAATTCCTGCAACTGCCCTCCTCCGTGGACTTCGATCTTCAGGAACCCGATACGCTGATCACAAAAGAGCTGGTGCCCAATCTTACAGAAGTACAGCAACAGGCGCTGGCTATACGCCCCGAAATAAAGATCGCCGATAAAAACCTGGATATAGCCCGCGTCAACCTCCAGTTGGCAAGGTCGGCCTATAATCCTACCCTCAGCGCCAGCGGCGCCAGCGCTACCAGCCATTCGGGTGGAGACCCCTCCATTCTCAAACAGCTGGATAACAACTTTTATCAGCAGATCGGGCTCTCCTTGTCTGTTCCTATTTTCACCCGCAGGGTAGCCCGCACAGGAGTGGAAAAAGCAAAGATCCAGATCGAACAGGCTCAGCTTGACCAAAAAAACACCCGGAACAACCTTAGCCTCACGGTGGAACAGGCATATGTGAACGTGATCAATGCACAGGGCCAGTATGATGCATCGGTGGAACAGCTGACGGCTACGAAGGAAAGCTATCGCATCGCAGGCGAACAATTGAAGGTCGGCGCCATCGCCACCGTGGATTACCTGATACAGAAAAATCTATATACACAATCTTACCAACAATACGTACAGGCAAAATACAATGCAGCACTCACCATCCGGATCTATGACTTTTATAGGGGAGTGCCGATAAAATTTTAATCTACATGAAAAGGAGCATCATCATTATCATCGTACTTCTCGTTGCCGCGGCAGCAGTCTGGTTCTTCTTCTTCCGGAAAAAAGAAACATCAGTAGTGTTGCAGACGGAAAGCCCCCAGATAGGCTATATCTCCCAAAGCGTGACGGCTACGGGGAATATACAGCCGGTGGATACGGTCACGGTCGGCTCGCAGGTGTCCGGCATCATCAAAACCCTTTTCACCGACTTCAACGACAAGGTCAAAAAAGGCCAGCTGCTGGCACAGCTGGATAAATCCCTCTTCCTTGCCCAGGTAGATCAGAACAAGGCTACCCTTCTGTCAGCGCAAAGCCAGCTGACCTACCAGCAGGCCAACTTTGGACGGCAGGAGCTGCTGTACAAGACAGGCGCTATTTCCAAAGCTGATTATGACAACGCCACCTATACGCTGAACATTGCAAAGGCTCAGGTTGAAAATGCAAAGGCACAGCTGGCATCCTCTGAAAAAAATCTTTCCTATACGGATATCTATTCCCCGATGGATGGGGTAGTGCTCACCCGTAGCATCAGCGTTGGTCAGACGGTGGCCGCCAGCTTCAACACCCCCACTTTCTTTACTATCGCCAAGGATATTACCAAGATGCAGGTACAGGCCAATGTAGACGAGGCGGACATCGGCAATGTGTCCCATGGTCAGCGCGCGACATTTACCGTAGATGCATTTTTAGACGATGTCTTCCAGGGCTCGGTAGAAGAAATACGTCTAAAGCCCGTCACCTCTGCCAACGTCGTCACCTATACCACGATCATCTATGCACCCAATGACGATCAGAAACTAAAGCCGGGTATGACGGCTAACGTGACGATATATACGAAAGAGGCCGATAGCGCCCTGCTCATCTCCGCCAAGGCCATTCAGTTCCAGCCGGACTCCGCCGCCCTGGCCGGCAAGTACGCCATTATTCCCGATAGCACCGCGGGAAGGGGTCGAAATGGAAGAGCGCGCGGAACGCAGATGGCGGGAGCAGACCCACGCAGCTCCTCAAGCCCCACTAAGGTCAAGGACAGCAGCAGAGTACAGGCTTCCGAGATCGCACATGTCTGGGTCCTCCGGGACAGCACAACAATGGTGCAAAAAAGGATCAGAACGGGCCTGAACAATGATACACAAGTACAGGTATTGGAAGGGCTCACGACATCGGACATCGTGGTGACAGGCATCCAGCAGATCGTCAAAGGCGGTGCCACTCCCGCCGCAAAGAGTCCATTCATGCCGCAAAGACCCGCCAGGCGACCGGGAGGAGGTGGTGTAAGATGAGTACCTCCATTCTTTCCATACAGAATATCCGTCGCGAATTCCACATGGGCACGGAAGTCGTCAGGGCATTGAAAGGCGTAACCTTCGACGTTGACCCTGGCGAATTTGTCACCATCATGGGCAGCAGCGGCTCGGGGAAGACCACCCTGCTGAATACACTGGGCTGTCTCGATAAGCCCACCGATGGCGTCTACATGCTGGACGGCGTCAACGTCGGCTCCCTATCCCGCAATGAGCTGGCCCGCCTGCGGAACAGGAAGATAGGCTTCGTATTCCAGTCCTATAACCTGCTGCCCCGTACCAGCGCGCTGGAAAATGTAGAGCTGCCCCTTTTCTACAATTCGACTATAAGCGCGACCCAGCGAAAGGAGCGGGCGATAAAAGCCCTTGAATCCGTCAAGCTGGCGGACAGGATGGACCACTTGCCCAACCAGCTCTCAGGTGGACAGCAGCAGCGCGTGGCGATCGCCAGGGCCCTCGTGAACGAGCCGGTAATGATCCTCGCTGATGAAGCCACAGGCAACCTGGACACACGTACGAGCTACGAGATCATGGCCCTTATCCAGGAGCTCAACCAGCAGCACGGCAAGACCATCGTCTTTGTAACCCACGAGCCGGACATCGCCGCCTTCAGCAGCCGTACGGTCGTGCTGCGCGACGGGAAAGTGCTGAAAGATTCTAAAAATGAACATGTCCGTTCGGCCCGGGAGGCGCTGGCAGCGCTGCCCACTTCCGACGACAATTAATATTTTGTTATGAATCCATTGAATCTCATACGTGTGGCATTACGAGCGTTGCAACGGAACAAGCTGCGCGCCTTCCTCACCATGCTGGGCATTATCATCGGCGTCGCCGCAGTCATCGCCATGGTGGCCATCGGACAGGGCAGCAAACAAAGCATTCATGAACAGCTGTCCTCCATGGGGTCTAATATGATCTCGGTTCAGCCTGCCAGTAACAATATGGGCATGCCCGGTGGAGTACGCCTGGGCGCCAGCAGCCTGCAGACACTCACCCTCCCCGATATAAAAGCCATACAGCGAAAAAGCCAGTTCGTCGCCGCCGTATCACCCGTATCCTCTACGAATGGCCAGGCTATCAATGGAGCAAAGAACTGGCCTACACAGCTGCAAGGCGTCGCTCCGGACTATTTCGACATCCGCAAGCTGACCATAAAGGATGGTATCATCTTCTCCGATCAGAATGTCGCCGAGGCGGCAAAGGTCTGTATCCTGGGACAGACGGTCATCAATAACCTCTTTGACCCTGGGGTCAATCCCATCGGGAAGATCATCCGGTTCGGCAAAATACCCCTCACGGTCATCGGCATTCTCAAGGTCAAAGGAGTGAGCAGCTTTGGACAGGACCAGGACGATGTCATCCTCGCCCCCTATACCACCGTGCAGAAAAGGATACTGGCCACCATTTATTTTCAAAGCATTTACGCCTCTTCCACCAGCGAAGCCACTTCAGACACCGCCACCAAGGAGATCTCCTCGATCCTCCGCGCCTCCCACCGGCTGCGCCCCGAAGAAGACGACGATTTCTCCATCCGGACCATGCAGGAGCTGCTCAATACCCTGAATTCCACCAGCCAGCTACTCACGGTCCTGCTGACAGCCATCGCGGGGATATCACTCGTCATAGGTGGCATCGGTATCATGAACATCATGTATGTCTCTGTAACTGAACGTACAAAAGAGATAGGACTCCGTATGTCCATCGGCGCCCGCGGTATCGATATCCTTATGCAGTTCCTCATAGAAGCCATCGTCATCAGCGTGACAGGAGGACTCATCGGCACCGGACTGGGGATCGTCTCATCCCTGTTGATCACCGACCTGCTGCATTGGCCTACGCTTATTTCGGAGTCGTCCATCGTACTATCCTTCCTGGTCTGCGCGGTCACCGGAGTCTTTTTCGGCTATTATCCGGCCCTAAAGGCCAGCCGGCTGGACCCCATAGAGGCGCTACGGTACGAATAGCCGGTCCCCCGAAAATCTGGCCAATCCACCCAACGAAATGTCCTTTCAAATGCCCATTCTTGTCTTACCTTTGTAAGATGAATCGTAAAGAAGAACTTCTCCAGGATGTAGTCATAAAATTCGCCGGTGACTCCGGGGACGGTATGCAGCTCACCGGTAGTCAGTTTACGAACAATACTGCGCTCCTGGGCATCGACCTCGCCACCTTTCCCGACTTCCCCGCCGAGATCCGCGCCCCACAGGGTACCCTTCCCGGCGTCAGCGGCTATCAGCTCCGGTTTTCCAGCGACCAGGTATTCACCCCCGGCGATGAATGCGATGTCCTGGTGGCCATGAACGCCGCCGCCCTGAAAGCCAACTTAAAAGGCCTGAAAAAGGGTGGTAAGATCATCGTCAATACAGAAGGCTTCGATACGAAAAATCTCCGTTTGGCCAATTATCCCGATGGCGTCAATCCGCTGGAAGACAATAGCCTGGAAAGTTACGACGTCATCAGGATAGACGTGACGAAAATGACCCGGGAGGCACTGAAAGATATTACCCTCGGCACCAAGGAAAAGGACAGGGCGAAGAATATGTTCGTCTTGGGATTCCTTTATTGGATGTACAACCGGGACATGGACAGCACCACCCAGTTCCTCAAGGAAAAATTTGGAAAAAAGCCGGAGATCCTGGAAAGTAACCTCAGGGCTCTCAAGGCAGGTTACCATTTCGGCGATACGACGGAGACCTTTACCACCACCTACCGCGTGGAAAAAGCAAAAATGGCCCCCGGCGTCTACCGGTCCATCATGGGTAACCAGGCCCTGTCTTATGGTCTCATCGCCGCCAGCCAGACCAGCGGACTGTCCCTGTTCCTGGGTTCCTATCCCATTACCCCCGCTTCCGATATTTTGCATGAGCTCGCTCGTCATAAAGCATTTGGCGTACGCACCTTCCAGGCAGAGGACGAGATCGCCGGTATAACCTCCGCCATCGGCGCCGCCTACGGCGGCGCTCTGGGTGTCACTACCACTTCCGGTCCTGGTATGGCCCTAAAGGCCGAAGCCATGGGGCTGGCCGTCATGCTGGAGATACCCCTGATCATTGTCGATGTACAAAGAGGAGGCCCCTCCACCGGACTCCCCACCAAGACGGAACAAAGCGATCTGCTCCAGGCATACTACGGCCGCAACGGAGAATGCCCCATGCCCGTCATCGCCGCCTCTACCCCAAGCGATTGTTTCGATGCAGTATACGAGGCAGTCCGTATTGCCGTACAACATATGACCCCCGTCATTTTCCTCAGCGACGGATATATCGCCAATGGCGCCGAACCCTGGAAATTCCCGAAGACCGAAGACCTGCGCCCCATACAAGTAAAATTCAAGACGGAACTGGGACAGGGCGAAGAAAAATTCCAGCCCTATCTCAGGGATGAAAAACTGGTAAGACCATGGGCCATCCCCGGCACCCCGGGCCTCGAACACCGCATCGGCGGCCTCGAAAAGCAAAACGTCACCGGCAACGTAAGCTATGATCCGGAGAACCATCAGCTCATGGTAAAGATCCGCGAAGAAAAAGTTGAAAAGATCGCCGACTATATCCCACTCCAAAAGTTGGACAGCGGCCCCGAAAAAGGCGAACTGCTCATCCTGGGCTGGGGCAGCACCTACGGCGCCATCAAGAGCGCGGTAGCCGAACTCCAGCACGAGGGTTACGCTGTGTCACACGCACACCTGCGTCACCTGCGCCCCTTTCCGAAGAACCTGGGAGACATCCTGAAAAATTTCCGCCAGGTGCTGATCCCCGAGATCAACAATGGCCAGCTGATCAAGATCATACGCGACAAATACTTCGTGGATGCCAAAGCCTATAACAAGATCATGGGCGTCCCCATCACAAAGACCGAACTGGTCCTGAAAGTACGCGAAATGCTGGGCGGCATCAATTGATTGGCCCGGCCATGTCCTCACTCCTGGTCGCTGGCCCGTCAAAGGTTCACACCTTGATCCCCGCCCCAAGCTCCTTGCTGAGCCGCTCTATATTGACGCTGACCTTGTCGATAAAATTGAACTGATCGACAATAGGCTTGAATCCCGACAGTTGCTTCCGCGTAGCGCTTTCCACGGTGCCCTGGTCCAATTCCGTCTTGCGCCGTTCCACCAGTGTATTCATCCTGTCATTCAGCATCCGAAGACCTTCCCTGGCAGGCGCCGGGACAGCAGCAGTAATATCCTGGCCAACAGCCACCTCCCCCTTCAGCCAAACGATGGTATTCTCCAGCCTCGCCTCTATCTCACCCACGACAGGTCGGTAGACAACGGGATCCGCCAACGGGTCTCCGACCCGCTTGGCCGCAGTATCCGCCCCTTGACCGGCCAAAGGCTCAGGTCCCTCATAATAAGCCAGCGTCGCTATATGCGACGTCAACATATGATTGGACACGACAAACTGATGCATCCTGCCCGACTGATCCCGCCCCCGCTTGGGTTCGGACAAGATCCTCCCAAATGCATCGGTAAGATTCGCCAACGCCACAAACGCATTTTTACGGGACAGCTTGTATTGCAGCACCGATGAAGGTTGCCCCAAAAACGCACCGGCGACATCCCGGAAATAAGCGGCATTAGCCTCGATGATCCCCACCATATAATCCCCGATCTGCTCCCTCTCCCAGGACGGTAGGATAAAAATGTTGGCGAGGAAGGCAATGGCCGACCCGATCACCGTATCGATGACCCTGTCCGAAAGAATGCTCCTGAAATCGGTAGGATAGAGCAAATGGAACAACAACAGTATATAAGGCGTCATCAGCGTCACACAGAGCAGGTAGTTCGTACGGATAAAGACATAGGTCCCGATCATGAACAGGATCATTAACACAAATAGTGCATTCCGGTCGTGAATAAAATACAATATCACTACCCCCACCAGCCCACCCGCAAGGGTCCCCATCAGCCGCTCGAAATTCCTTCTCTTCGTCAGCGTATAGGCAGGCTTGAGAATGACGATAACGGTCAGCAATATCCAGTATCCATGCCCAATGGCAAGCCAGCCGGGAATGACAGCTTGTACAATGCTGGGAATGCTATACCCGATGATAGTGGCGATGCTTACCCGCAAGGAATGACGGAAGATATTACTGCGAAGGGTCAGACTGTCGAATATGAGCTTTTTGTCGATGTCCTGGTGAGAGATGAATTGCTCATAATCCACCGAAGGGTTGTAGTCTTTGCTCAGACGCTGATCATAGGTGGTATAGCCATGCAGCGTATGCAGCCTGTCGGCAATGTCCTCGATACTGTCCAATATCTGACGGAGTCCGATAAAACCCTCTACATTCTCTGCCGTACGGTGCAGGTCGCGATATTGAACAAAGGACTCGCGAAGCCGCCGTATACGGGTAGCAAGATGGGTAGTCTCTACAGAAGGTTTGCCGGCCTTGATGGCGATCCCGATCTCTTCCAGCTCCGCTGCCATATCCAGTATCAGCTGCCGGAACTCCTCCGGCAGTCCGCTGTCGTCAAACGTTTCATGCAACAATGGATAGTCCTGCTGCGAGGTCATCACCCTTTCAAAAAGATCTACGATATCGAGAAATATCATCATCAGCACCCGCCCCGTATGGGTGGACTCGCCGACGATATTCCGCCCTTTGAACAATAACTCCCGCAGCAGTTCCTGCTTTTCATGCAGATCGACCTGGTGTTCCACCAGCTGCCGGTAGCTCTTATCATAATCCGGCTCCCGCGCATAAAAGGACGCCTTCACTCGTAGATAATCGGCCGTAGCCTCCACGCATTCACCCAGCGCCTGCTGTACCAGCTTGTACGGACGGAAGCTATACAGCAGCAGACTGAGCACCGTATACCATACACCTCCCGCCAGTATGTAAAGGGCATTGACAAGACTCTCCCAGCCAGGCTGCGGCCTGTCGATGCTTAATACCATGACCAGCAACGCGTTGACGCCAATGGAGGTGGCGCGGGTCCCATAAACCCCCATCATGGAGAAGATAAAACAAAACACCAGGACCAGTATGCCCGTCAGCAGACGGGAACCCGCCACCAATCCCGTCAGCAGGCTGACGATAAAAATAATGATCACACAGGCGATCATCCCGTTGCGCCGGTGATGGATAGGACCGGGATTATCCGTATTGCCCACGCACATCGCGCCGATGCTCACAGCAATACCTACAGACAGATTATTGAAATAGCCCAACAAAATAGCAGGAAGTGTGATACCCACCGTGATCCGAACGGCCCCATTGAGATAATGGCTATTAATGAAGCTTTTATATTCCCTGATGTAATCCATGCCCGGTATAAAGCCGGTATAAAGATAGCCCGTTTTTGTCCCGATCCACTAAGTATTTTTCCTAGCTGAACTACTGAAGAAGAAGACATAACTTGCAGCACCAGCTTCAAACTGCGTTCAACATGAGAACAACCTTATTACTATTGACTGTCTTCTGTCTGCCCGTCATCCTTCATGCACAGCAGATCGATGGCATAACACAAGACGACCAGGGTAAACCGCTATCGGCTTCGTCGATAACGCTCAAAAAAGCTAAAGACTCTTCCGTAGTCAAACTGGCCATCTCAGATGCCAAAGGAAGGTACAGCCTCAGCGATATCCCACCCGGCAGCTATTTCATCAATGTTTCCCACATAGGCTACACCCCACGGAACACCCCCGTATTCGAAGTGACAGCAGAAACCATCACCGCCCCTGCAATCACGCTCTCCAAAGCCGCCTCAGACCTGAAAGAAGCAGTGGTCACTTCCCGCAAACCCGTGATCGAGGTCCGGGCGGATAAGATCGTCCTTAATGTGGAAGGCAGCATAAATGCAGTAGGGCAGGATGCACTCGAGCTATTGCGAAAATCCCCCGGCGTCCTGGTGGATAAGGATAATAATCTGAGCATCAGCGGCAAGAATGGGGTACAGGTATACATCGACGGTAGACAGACCCCGCTGTCCGGCAACGACCTGGCAGAATACCTGAAGACCATACAATCCTCCTCCATCGAATCCATCGAGATCATCAGCAACCCCTCCGCCAAATACGATGCGGCGGGCAATGCGGGTATCATCAATATCCGGCTGAAGAAGAACAAATCCTTTGGCACCAACGGAAGCATAAACGCCGGCTTCAACCAGGGCTTTTATTCCAAGTACAACGGGGGCTTCTCCCTCAACCACCGGGACAGGAATATCAACGTATTCGGCAACTACAGCTATAACCACAACCCCATGCGGTTCCAGTCCGCACTGCATCGCCAGCAGCTGGACACCTTGTTCGACCAGAGCTCCACCGTTAAATTTGCCAGCAATACGCACAATTTCAAGGCCGGGCTGGATTATTTTCTCAACAAAAAAAGCACGCTCGGCATCATTCTCAGCGGGACCTTTTCCAGCAACGATTTCACCACCGCCAGCAACACGCCTATTTCCTATATCCCCACCGGCGCCCCCTACCGCACATTGACAGCCAACAATACAAGCACAGGCAGAAGAGACAATGGCAATGTCAATCTGAATTATAAATTCGCCGACACCAGCGGCCATGAGCTGAACATGGATGCCGACTATGGTATCTACAAGATCAGAAGCAACCAGCTCCAACCCAACATATACACGTACCCGAACAGCCAACCCTCCGATACGATCATATACAACATGCTATCTCCCAGCGATATCAAGATATATAGCCTCAAGGCTGACTATGAGCAGAATTTTGCAAAAGGCCGGCTGGAGCTGGGCTTCAAGTTCTCTTACGTCACGACCCAGAACGACTTTGAACAATACAACGTCTCGCCCTCCCTTGAGGAGAAGTGGATGGATACCCTGCATAGCAATGACTTCAATTACAAAGAACATGTCAACGCAGCCTATGTCAATTACAACAGGACCATAAAAGGCTGGGTATTCCAGGCGGGGCTAAGGGTGGAGAATACGGACTCGAAGGGAGAGTCCACGGGTTATTCCAGCGGTGGCGGCGGCTATATCACCTTCGATTCGCTCATACAACGCAACTACACCGGCTTTTTCCCCAGCGGCGCCATCACGTATAACAAGAACCCGACGAAACAGTGGACCCTCAACTACAGCCGGCGCATCGACCGGCCCGCCTACCAGGACCTGAACCCCTTCGAGTTCAAGCTGGATGAATACACCTACCAGAAAGGCAATACCCTGTTGCGCCCTCAATACACCAACAGCGTCGGGCTAACGTACATGTATAAGTACAAGTTGACCACCACGCTGAACTACAGCCATGTCAGGGACGTATTCACCCAGATAGTGGATACCACCGGAGGCTCCAAAGCTTTTATTACCAAGAAGAACCTGGCCACACAGGATATCACCAGCCTCAATATCAGCTACCCTTTCCAATACAAATGGTACAGCCTCTTCGCCAATTTAAACACCTATTACAGTATCTACCAGGCCAATTTTGGAGTAGGACGGACAGTGAATGTAAATGTCTTCGCGGTCAATCTCTATGCACAGCAGACCGCACGGCTGGGGAAAGGCTGGACAGCGGAGATCAGCGGCTTCTGGACCTCACCCTCTATCTGGCAGGGCACTTTCAAGACCAGATCCCTCGGCAGCCTGGACGGAGGCTTGTCCAAAACCGTGCTGAAAGGCAATGGGACCCTGAAGGCTTCTGTCAGCGATATCTTTCATACCCTGCACTGGACAGCCACCAGTGATTTTGCCGGTCAGTTCCTCCGTGCAACAGGTAACTTTGAAAGCCGCCAGCTAAAACTCTACTTTATCGTACGTTTTGGGAATACCCAGGTCAAGGCCGCCCGGCAACGTAAAACAGGCGACGAAGATGAAAGCAAGCGGGTCAACACCCAACAGGCCGGAGGCCTAAGCCAATAATTGTCATAATAGCCTTATTTTTACGCCCCAGAAATCATTATGACGAATATTATAGAGGACATCCGGAAAAGTTTCGAAACCTACGATCCGTCCCCCATCACCGGGCTGGATAAAATACCACAATCAGGCAGCAATCGGATATACTTCCGTATCCATACTGCTGAAAAGTCCTATATCGCCACCTACAACGACAACGTACGGGAGAACCGCACCTTTATTTATTTCAGCCGGCATTTCCGGAGCCGCGGCTGCCCCGTACCCGAGATCTATTGGATCAGTGAGAACTACACCATTTACATACAACAGGACTTTGGGGACATCTCCCTGCTCAACGAACTCGAGAAGCACGGACACAACGATCACGTCTATGGTCTGTTCAAAAAGAGCCTGCAGGAGCTGGCTAAACTCCAGATCATGGGCGACGACAGCCTGGACTATACCTGGTCCATCACTTCCCGGGAGTTCGGCAAACAGGCCATCCTGAGCGATCTCCTCTATTTCAAATACTATTTTTTAGACACCCTCCAGATACCCTATGACAAGGAGAAACTTATCGACGACTTTGAAGCGCTGAGCACCTATCTCACCCATGTGGATCATAAATATTTTATGTTCCGGGACTTCCAGAGCAGGAATATCCTTATCCGTGACCAGCAGGCGCATTTTATCGACTTCCAGGGAGGAATGAAAGGCGCGCTTCAGTACGATGTGGCTTCCATGCTGTGGCAGGCCAAGGCGGAGCTGCCGGATGATTGGAAGAACAGTCTCCTGGAACATTATATGGACAATGTAGAGGAACTGCTGAACAAAAAGATAGACAGAGTACGTTTTGTCAGCCAGTATAATGGCTATGTGCTGATACGCCTGCTGCAAGTGCTGGGCGCCTATGGTTTCCGGGGTCTGTTCGAACGCAAGGCGCATTTCCTGACCAGCATTCCCCTGGCCCTTCGCAATTTCAAATGGTTCCTCCACAACAAACAGGTAGGCATTGTCATGCCCGAGTTCGAACGGCTGCTGGGCCTGATGGTGGAAGAAGAAGTGATCCATCGCTTCGAACCGTTAAGGGCCACCGAAAACACCCCGCTCGTAGTACATATCAATAGCTTTTCCTATCGGAAGGGCATACCCACGGACCCCAGCGGCAACGGAGGCGGCTTCGTCTTCGACTGCCGGGGCATCCTGAATCCGGGTCGTATGACAGAATTCAAGCCGCTTACGGGAAGGGACAAGCCGGTAAAGGATTTCCTGGAACAACAGACCCGGATGCCGGAATTCCTCAACGGCATCTACAACATCGTCGACATAGCCGTAGAAGACTATATCAAGCGGGACTTCGAAAGCCTGTCCGTCAACTTTGGCTGCACAGGCGGCCAGCACCGGAGCGTTTATGCCGCAGATGCGCTGGCAAGACATCTCCGCAACAAGTTCCATGTAAAAATTGATCTCCACCACGTCGAACAAGAAGCAAAGAATTGGGTTAATACATAGATCTACGCGTATGTATTATGTAGTTTATGGTTTGTTATACCTGGTATCCCTATTGCCCATGTGGCTGCTCTATCGGCTGTCCGACGGCTTGGCATTCCTACTGTACTATGTCATCGGCTACAGACGGAAGGTGATAAGGGACAACCTGAAAAGAGCATTCCCCGAAAAGTCCGACGCGGAGATCACCCGCATCGAAAAAAAATTCTGCCGGAACTTTGTAGACAGCTTTATCGAGACCATCAAACTCCTGTCCGCCAGCAAAAAATTTATAAAAGAACGCTTTGTCATCGACAACCCGGAAGTGCTGGATAATTTCTATGACGCAGGCCGCAAATGCCAGCTGCACCTGGGACATACCTTCAACTGGGAGGTCGCCAACGTCGCCATGCCCCTTATCAACCGGTATCCCTTTATCGTCGCCTATATGCCCGTGGAGAACAAGATATTCGAGCGACTCTTCCTCCATCTCAGGGGACGCATGGGCAGCATCCTTCTACCCGCCACCCGCATGCAGCGCGCCATAATTCCCTATCGCAATACCCAATACCTGCTCACCCTGGTAGCCGACCAGGCGCCGGGGAACCCCGATCAATCCTACTGGCTGAACTTCTTCGGACGTCCAACCCCCTTTGTCCGCGGACCGGAACGGGGCGCCAGGATTGCCGACATACCGGCCGTATTTGTACGGTTCTACAAGAGCAGCCGGGGCCACTACAGGGTATTCCTCACCACGCTGTCCGACCATCCAGGGGAACTGCCGGAAGGAGAGCTCACCCGGCGTTATTGCCGTTTGCTGGAAGACGCCATCCGCCAGGACCCCGATCTCTGGCTGTGGAGCCACCGCCGGTGGAAACTGCCCTGGAAAGACGAATATGACAAATTGTGGATAGATTTAACACCACCCCCGGTACTACCATAGCCCCGATCCCGTTATCTTTATCAGGAACCCTTAATAACCCCTGATGTACTATTTCTTTTACGGCCTGCTTTACCTGGTCTCCCTACTACCCATGCGCGTCCTATACCTGCTGTCCGACGGCATTTACGGACTGGTATACTATGGTGTTGGCTACCGGAAAAAAGTGGTGATGGCCAATCTTTTGATCGCCTTCCCAGACAGGTCGGAAGAAGAACGCACCCGCATCGCCAAAAAATTTTACCGCAACTTCATCGACTCTTTCATCGAAGTAGTAAAACTATTGTCGGCCAGCGATCGGTTCCTGAAGAAACGGTTTACCGTAGATGCCTCCGTGCTGGACGAGCTCCACGCAACAGGCCGCAGCTGCCAGCTGCATCTCGGACACACATTTAACTGGGAATGGGGTCAGCTGGTCCTCTCCGGGCTCACGGATTACAAGATCCTCGTCGTATACCAGCCCATAAAAAATAATTTCTTCGAAAAATTATTCTATCGCCTGCGCACCCGCAGCGGCAATGTGTTCCTGCCGGCCAACAAAATGCGGGATTCGATCGCTCCCCACCTGCAATCCCAATACCTCCTGGGCCTCGTCGCGGACCAAAACCCTGGCTGCGTCGAGAACGCCTACTGGCTGGACTTTTTCGGCCGGCCGGCCCCATTTGTATGGGGACCGGAAAAAGGAGCGCGCAACGCACAGCTGCCCGTGGTCTTCGCCTATATCGAAAAACCCCGCCGGGGCTATTATCACGCGACGTTGACACTGGGATGCCAGAAGGCCTGCAGCCTTAAGGAAGGTCAGCTGACCCTGGAATACGTGCGGTTCCTGGAAAATGTCATCCGCCGCAACCCGGACATGTGGCTCTGGAGCCACCGGCGATGGAAACACCATTGGAAGGCTGATCACGCCCCCCGGTGGATCAGCGAAAAGTTGCAGCCCGGCATAGGCTAACTTCCCTTGGTCTCAACACCGACTATGTCGCCGACCTGGGGCTGGCCAGGGCCACCGGGCACGAGCTGGAAAACAACGAGAAGCGATCATTTATCGCATCGTGCAGGAAACTTTGAATAATATTCTGAAACATGCGGCATCTCGAAAAATTATAATACATTTACAGTACAGCCTGGAGAAAATTACACTTACTATAACGGACAACGGAAAAGGATTTGATCTCACTCCTTTAGATATCGACAAGTCTTATGGGCTCGGTATCAAAAATATGTACAACAGAGCCCGATTGATGGAGGCAAGGTTCCAGATTAGCAGCACACTTGGCGAAGGCACAAGCGTCGTCGTCGCCGTACCTGTTAGCTAATACCTGAACCTAAACCTGATTTCGGATGATCACCGCTAAACCCTCGGTCGCACTCGTTGACGACCATATCCTGTTACGTAACGGCCTGGCGAACCTTATTCGTAGCTTCGGAGAATATACCGTATTGTTCGAGGCCGACAATGGCAACGATCTCATTCGGCAACTAAAGCCACGCTCGCTCCCCGACATTGTATTGCTGGATATAAACATGCCCGATATGGACGGGTATGCAACATCCCTGTGGCTCAAACGCCATCACCCCGAAATAAAAATTGTGGCGCTGTCGATGTACGACACAGACAACTCCATCCTCCGGATGCTGAAAAATGGAGTGAAAGGCTATATCCTCAAGGATATCGACCCCTCCGAGCTGAAGCTGGCCCTGGAGTCGGTGATCACCAAGGGATTCTATTATTCCGAAATGGTCACCGGCAAGCTCATCCACAGGATCAATACCCTGGATGTGCCCGAGCATAAAGTGCGGCAGATACTCACCCTGAATGACAGGGAGCTCGAGTTCCTGAAGCTTGCCTGTACGGAATGCACCTATAAAGAGATTGCAGAGCAGATGTACCTGAGTCCGCGGACTATTGACGGCTACCGGGATACACTATTCGAAAAGCTGAATGTAAAGACCCGGGTGGGATTGGTCCTCTATGCCCTTCGCAACGGCATCGTGGCGCTCTAGTTCAGGACACTGTTCTCTTTTTCTATCTCGATGCCCTTCTGATCCTTGATCTTGCTCCAGCCGCCGGCGACATTACGCAGATTGTGTATGCCCTGGCGTTTGAGCAGGGATGCCGCAATGATGCTGCGATACCCCCCGCCGCAATGGACGTAAATATTGTAGTGCTCATCCAGGTTGGCCATGCTGCCGGGGTCGATAAGATCGTTCAGCGGAAGGTTGAGCGCCCCCTTGATATGTCCGTCGGCAAACTCCGCTTCGCGCCTCACATCCACTACCAGCAGGTTGTCGTCAAAAGGGATATCCATTGCCAGCTCATCCGCCTCGACATCGATGATCATATCGATAGGCTTTCCGGCCTGCTGCCACGCGTCAAAGCCTCCTTCCAAATACCCTATTATTTTAGAAAAGCCTACCCGGGCCAGCCGCACCACGCTCTCCTTTTCTTCCCCAGGGGTCGTCACGAGTAGGATGGATTTATCGAAAGGCAGCAGGCTCCCGGCCCACTCGGCAAATCGCCCGTCCAGCCCGATGCTGATGGAGCCAGGAATAAATCCCTGCGTAAAAAGATCCGCCTTCCTCGTGTCCAGCACAATGGTATTATCATCCTTGGTCAGCTGCTGAAAGGCAGGTACATCCAATGAGGTAAGCCCCAGCTTTAAGACCTCGTCCAGGCTCTCATAGCCTTCTTTATTGATACGCGCATTGATCTGAAAATAAGTGGGAGGCGCATCCAGACCATCCGTGACGGCCTTGATGAATTCCTCCTTCGTCTGTTCCTTCAGGGCATAATTCCCCTCCTTCTCATCCGCAATAGTGCTATAGGTATTGGGACCCAGGTTCTTTCCACAGCTGCTGCCGGGCCCATGCGCGGGATATACGATCACATTGTCCGGCAAAGGCATGATCTTGCTCCGTAAAGAGTCATATAACAAACCCGCCAGCTCCTCCTTGTTCAGATTGCCGCTGCTGAGGTCAGGCCTCCCTACATCTCCCACAAACAACGTGTCGCCCGTAAAGATCGCATGAGGCTCGCCATCCGCCGACCGTACCAGGTAACACGTAGATTCGATAGTATGTCCTGGCGTATGCAACACTTCGATCGTGCTGCCGCCCAGCCGGAAGGTCTCTCCATCCTTTGCCAGATGAATAGGAAAATTTGTGGCCGTGCGGGGCCCATACACGATAGGCGCTCCCGTAGCCTTGGAAAGATCAAGATGACCACTTACAAAGTCGGCATGAAAATGAGTCTCGAATATGTATTTGATTGTCGCGTTCCTCTCTTTTGCCAATTGGAGATAGGCATCGATGTCTCTCAGCGGATCGATAATGGCTGCTTCTCCGTCACTGTCGATATAATAAGCGGCTTCACTCAGGCACCCGGTATACAATTGCTTAATAAACATGGCCATAGTTTAAATTATGACTACAAATTTAGCAATTATTCCCCAGAGAGTCACGCCCTTGGGCTGTCTGGAATTTATCCCAATGGCGTGATAGATCTAATGATTGGCCTTCGGCCGACGAACCTTTGGTTCGTTAGCAAGGTCATACAGCCGACGTTAGTCGATCAGCTCGTCGACGCACTTCATTATTTCTCCCAGCCTGTCGTGGTTGATGATGTAGTAGATGAATTTTCCATCCCGTTGGGTCTTTACAATACCTGCCCTGCGTAAGATAGCAAGATGTTGGGATGCCACGGACTGTTCGAGACGCAGATGAACATAGATCTCCGTTACAGTCAGCTTCTTATTCTCATCCAGGAGACGGATGATCTGCTGACGAAGCTTGTGATTGAGTGCTCTAAGGATCAGTGCGCCTTTCTTCAGGTTCAAAAAATCGACTTTTACAGGAGCCCCTTCAGAACCCTCTGCATTTACTACCATCCAATAGTTATTGTTGTTCATCGTTAAACTCATGAGCGATTACCATTTTAAGGATTTCAAGAAGATACGAGACGGATCAAACAAAATTAGGTGCTACTATTTAAAAAAAACGTTGAATTTTTGCTAATATGATGATATAGTCATTTTTTGGTATGAGTGTAAAATTCCTTTGTATAAGCGGGCTCACTATACGCCACCCCGGTGAATTCCCCTTGTAAATATCGTAAAAAAGATAGAATACCCAGATACCCAGGAGTATAATTAATTTCGATGAAAGCCGCGCTGGATGCAGTGATTATAGGTTTACACTTATTGCTCCCACCGCCAAAAAACGACATTTGTCTATCTGACAAATATTGTTCAAAGCTGTGAGGATCTATGACCATGGCGGTTGTGGGCATTACCTCTTCCAGGTCATTCTTGTAGACTGCCGTGAATACCTCCATGCGTCGCGCATCGATCATAGGGCATAAAAGCACATCCGGTGCAACCCTGTCCCGTGCCGCCATTGCCATCACTTTCAGCGTGTTCTCCGTGATCAGGGGAATGCCCAAAGCATAGCAAAACCCTTTGGCAGCAGCCATTCCAACCCTCAGACCCGTATACGAACCAGGCCCCGATGTGACAGCTACCGCATCCAGGTCCTTCATCCGGACATCAGCATCCCGCATCATTTTTTCAACAGCGATATGCAACCAGGCAGCATGATCCCTTTGATCGGGATTTACGGCCATGGCCACGACTTCTCCATCCGCCGCAAGACAAATGCCAGCTTCTTCAGTTGCGGTATCTATGTTCAGTATCAATGCCATGGGAATACTTTCTTTCCAGTTTTTTTAATCATATTTTAACCCAGATCAGCCACAGACGCGGCATGCCGTAATCATGCTCTTGGCAGGTCTATAGAGGTCATCCGTTGCACCCAATTTGTTAAGAAGATCATAAATATTTTTCAGCCCTATCTTTTCACTCCATTCAAAAGGCCCCATGGGGTAATTTGTCCCCAACTTCATGGCTATATCGATCTCCTCCCGGGTGCTGACATTTTCCTGCAAGGTGTAATAGGCCTCATTGATGATCATTGCCAGGATACGCCCGCTGATCATCCCCGGAATGTCCGGGACAAGACGGTATTTCCATCCCAGCTGCCGATACATCTCGTCAAGGAACAGACTGTCCGTTCCCGGTCCGATAGCAAGCTCGTGTACCCCTCGTTCCAGCATACCCGGCCACGCATTGATACGGACAAAGGGCTGGCCGATCTCCCCGATCGTATATGCCACTGAGTTGATCATTACAGGTATTGGCAACAGCCGGCTCAGCTGCCGGATACGACCCTCATCAGGCGTGAAAGAAAGGTCGATGATCAATCCCGCATCCCGGTGCTTTTCCAGCTCACCCACCTCATCCACTTCCACGCACTCCCATCGGGACGCCAGCTCACCGGACAACAGGTTATTCAAAGGAGTCTTCCCGGCTATGACAGCAATTTTCATAGTGGCAAATATACAACCTGTATCTTGCACCCATGGAAAAGCAAATCATCAACACTCCCAACGCTCCCGCCCCCATAGGCCCATACAGCCAGGCCGTTCTGGCGGGCAATACCCTGTATATCTCCGGCCAGATCGCCATCGACCCCGCCACGGGCTCGATAGACACCTCCGACATCATCAATGAGGCCCACCAGGTAATGCATAACCTCCGGGCCATCCTCTCGGCCGCCAATATGGACTTTGGCCATGTAGTCAAGACCACGATCCTGCTCAGCGACATCGGCCTCTTTGGACATGTCAACGAGGTATACGGCAAATACTTCGCCGGAGGCTTCCCCGCAAGAGAAACCTATGCCGTCAAAAGCCTGCCAAAGAATGTAAATGTGGAGATCAGCATGATAGCCGTCCAGTCCTAGCATAACAAGCCTCCGCTCCGCTAGCGCAACAGGTAGATAATAAGGTCAGGCAGCCCCACGGCCTCACCGCCTTCTTTCCCTTTTCCAGGTGCATGCCAATCGTAATGGACCTGGGTAGCGTGAATAACGAGAAGAGCAAATGACCCCTAATATCACGCTAGTTTTTTAGAACTCCAAGCTCCTTGCCGATCTTGGCAAATGCTGCAATGGCCTTATCCAGATGCTCCTGCTCATGACCCGCGCTTAACTGCACACGTATCCTTGCCTGTCCCTTGGCGACCACCGGATAAAAGAAGCCGATGACATAAATACCTTCGTCAAGCAGCTTGGCTGCAAAATTCTGCGCAACCACCGCATCATAGAGCATGATCGGAACAATAGGATGATCCCCCGGCCGGATATCGAAACCCGCCTCGGTCATCTTTTTACGGAAGTATTTTGTATTATACTCCAGCTTGTCCCTCAATGCCGTCGTCTCACTCAACATATCCAGAACGGCGATGGATGCCCCAGTAATGGAGGGAGCCAGACTGTTGGAGAAAAGATAGGGACGGCTCCTCTGCCGCAACATCTCGACGATCTCTTTTTTGCCGCTGGTAAACCCGCCGCTGGCGCCGCCGAGGGCCTTTCCAAGCGTACCGGTTATAATATCCACCCTCCCCATCACACCACGGTATTCATGCGTCCCCCGTCCCGTTTTTCCCAAAAATCCGGAAGAATGTGATTCATCGATCATCACAATTGCGTCGTATTTGTCCGCCAGGTCGCAGATCTTATCTAATTGCGCGATCGTACCATCCATGCTAAAGGACCCATCCGTCACGATGATCCTGCTGCGAGCGCTTTGCGATGCCTTTAGCTGCTGCTCCAGGTCCTCCATGTTGTTGTGCTTATACCTGAATCGCTGCGCCTTGCAAAGACGAACCCCATCGATGATGGACGCATGGTTCAGCTCGTCGGAAATGATCGCATCCTGATCGCCAAACAATGGCTCGAACACACCCCCATTGGCGTCAAAGGCGGCCGCATACAGAATGCTATCCTCCGTACCCAAAAAAGTCGCGATCTTCTGCTCCAGCTCCCTGTGAATATCCTCCGTACCGCAGATGAACCGCACGCTGCTCATGCCATACCCTCTGCGATCGATGGCCTTATGGGCAGCCTCGATGACCTTTGGATGAGATGAAAGACCGAGATAATTGTTGGCGCAGAAATTCAATACTTTCTTGTTACCTACCATGATCTCCGCCCCCTGAGGGCTGGTAATGATCCGTTCAGTTTTGAAAAGACCGGAAGCCTTGATCTCTTCCAGCTCGGCTGCGATGCGTGTGACAAAGGAAGAATTCATAAGAGATTTTTTTTAAGAGGCCAAAGGTAAGTAGTTGAGTCTTCATCGGTTGTACAACTAAGGGTATTTTTTTCCTGAATTGTAACAAATTAATGTCTACCTTCGTCTTATTATTGGCTTGATCCCCGTCAAGCCAATAAAAGCAAGAGCATGAAGACCAAAACCTACATACGGATTCTCCTGGTTGTCCTGGTGGCTTCTACCAGCCTCATCCTCTTTTCTTATTCCCGTAAAAAGACAGACCCCAATGTCGAGCGCAGCAGCGAATGCGGCGGCAAAGGCTGTGAAAAAAAGGCTCAATCGGACTTCATCCTTTGGGAATCGCTTACACGTAACTTATTGTCTGCCAGAGACTAATAATTCTTTACACTTATTGTAACATTTTTGCCCCCTCATTCGTACTACAACGGATGAACTATAACTTTACCTTTCCCGACAGCGGCTGTTTATGACTGAGAAAGAATTCAATGAATGTGTAACTAACTACGCGGACAATGTCTATAGGTTCATCCTAAAGAATCTCCGTCATGAAGAGGATGCCCGGGATGTGGTTCAGACCGCCTTTGAAAAGCTTTGGAAATGCCGGGAAGAAGTGCAGGCCGTAAAAAGCAAATCCTATCTTTTTACCATCGCCTACCACCAGATGATCGATCATATCCGGAAAGTGAAAAGGGTGCAGCTTCGGGAGGAGTTCAAAGAAGACGCAGGAGTGGAAGGGTCATCTCCGGCACAGGATCTGAAAAAGGTATTGGCAAAGGCGCTGGCCCGGCTGAACGAGACACAACGCTCCCTGGTGCTGTTAAAGGATTACGAAGGCTATTCGTATGAAGAGATAGGGCAGATCACGGGATTGAATGAAAGCCAGGTCAAAGTGTACTTGCACCGGGCCCGCATCCAATTGAAAAATTATTTAGTCAGCCTGGAAAATCTAATATAAACTTCATGATCACACGAAATAATTATGAGGAGTTTTTCCTGCTGTACGTAGACAATGAATTGTCCCCGGCAGACAGACAGATCGTGGAAAGATTTGTCGACGAACATCCTGATCTGAAGGAAGAATTGGAGCTGCTCCTGCAATGCAGAATAAGCCCCGATGAAATGCCCTCTTTCTCCGGCAAGGAGCAGTTGCTGAGACCCGAAACCTCCGGCATCGACGCCCCCCTGATCCACGCCGGTAATTATGAAGCCTGGTTCCTCTCATACATCGACGACGAGCTGGACCCGGCATCCCGCCAGGCCGTCATCCGCTTCATCCGCCAACATCCCGAAAAGAATATCGAGCTCCAGCAGCTGCAACGGACGGTGAGTACACCTGATCCGGACATCTCATTCCCCAATAAAGAACTGCTCTATCGCAGAGAACCAGCCCGCACAAGAAAAATAGCGTGGCTGCCCTTTGCGCGCATAGCCGCCGCAGCATTGATACTGGGTGCTGTCGGTTTGCTTATTTTCCATCCATTCAATCATCCCGATTCCGGCAGCTTCACGAAAGTCGCCACAGCCGGCTCTCATGACTCCGACCGCACGGCAACGGCGTCCGGCCTCCAACACCCCGGAACAACGGCCCAGTCCGGCTCCGACAGCTCCACAACTGCCCCGACAGCCGCGCCCCGCCAGACCCCCGTCCTTGCAAGCACGGCGCCCTCCAATGAAAAAAAGCGCGTAACGCCTGTAACTCCGCGGTCAGTTGATCCGTACTACATACAGAAGAAAGGGGACAATAAGTCCACTCCGACGGGAGACAAAACACAGGTAGTGGCACAGGTCGATCCGGTAAGACCTGCACAGGCCGATCCGGCAAGACCCGCAAAGGTCGATCCGGCCAGGACCACCAAAACTGTCGACACCGACCCGGGCCATGAAATGGCAGTCGTAATTCCTAATACGATCGATAGGAACACGAAGACCCCAGTGACATTGGCCGCGGCCGGCGATCAGGCACAGCATGACGCAACAGGCAATACGAACGTATCATTTGCCTCCCAGGCGCTGCTAAGCCAGGTCAACTACTCGGACGACGGCTCCCCGGAGGAAACAGCTTCTCCAAGAAAAAATAAATTGCGGGGCATCTTCCGGAAGGTGACCAGGGTCCTGGAAAAATCTGCCGCCCGCGAAGATGATGACAACAAAAAGGTCACCATCGGAGGCTTTCAATTTGCATTAAAATAATTATCACGTTCAGAACGGGCCTCCGGCCCGTTATCCGGACATTTAAAAACGAAAATGTATGAGGCGACTCCTCTCACTAGCAGGATTGTGCCTGGCCCTGACCAGCCACGCACAGAGCGATACCACAGGAAAAGGAACGACATCCAGGGATACTATCCGCGTCGGGAACCTGATCATCGTAAAAAATGGAAAGTTCGATAAAGAAGACAGCAATACGGTGCATGTCTATCATCAGCATCACCGGCGCAACCCTTCCAATCTCACTACCAACTGGTTCATATTCGATCTGGGATTTGCTAACTACAACGACCAGACGAACTATTCTTCGGCGTCCGCCCAGGCGTTTGCTCCCGGCTCCAATAAGGACTGGTTTCGCCTGCGCACGGGCAAATCCGTCGATGTCAATATCTGGGTGTTCATGCAACGGCTCAATATGATCAAACATGTGGTCAATCTGAAGTATGGACTGGGCATCGAGCTGAACAACTACCGGTATGAGGAAAATATTAAATTCAAGAAGAATCCCACCGAGGTTTTCATGGATACCATCAATTACAGCAAAAACAAATTGGCCGCAGATTATGCCACTGTCCCAATAATGCTTAATTTTAACTTTACACCGCACGGGAGACATGATTTTGGGTTTAGCGTGGGCGCCAGTGTCGGCTATAAGTACTCTTCCCGGCAGAAGTTCAAGAGTTCCGTCACAGGGAAGTATAAAACTTACGACGATTTTGATATGGACCCCTGGAAAATATCCTATATCGGGGAGCTGCAGCTGGGGTTGTTGAGCCTGTACGGTTCTTTTACCACCAAAAGCATGTTCCAGAAAGGATTGGACCAGCGTCCTTATACGATTGGCTTGCGATTCGGCAATTGGTAGACCAGCCAGTCGGTAAAATAGCTGAGAATTCTTTATTTGAGTTCTCATGTGTAGTAGTAACCGGTGCTATTCCTGGCACTGGTTTTTGTTTTTGACCCTTCGTTCCCACGGACCCATGGTCCGCTTTTCCACCCCGCCACCACCTTCTACCCACTTACCCCGGCTTTCCCAGTTTGTTAAAGTTTCCCACATTAGAAATAAACCATATCCCGACCTCGTTGTCCAAGGGTAAATTCATCCGAAATGTCTATCCGTAACATCCTCCTTGGAAGCTTGTTCTTCATTACCCTTTGTGCGTTTAAAGACTCTCGCAGCCGCACCGCTCACAAACGATTCTTTCACCCCGACCCCGAAGGGGATATCTATATACTGGTCACCAAAAGCAGTTATGAGCTCCAGGTATACGACAAGCAGGGCTGGTACGCCAGCTACCCCGCCGTATTTGGCAACAAATCTTTAGACGACAAGATGATGCAGGGAGATAGAAAAACCCCGGAAGGCACCTACCACATTATTTCGAAACGCCCGCATGAAAAATGGGATAAAATCATGGACCTGGATTACCCCACCGTTGCCGACCTGGCCAAATTCAAGCAAAGAAAGGCACAAGGGCTGATCCCCAAGAGCGCCTCCCCCGGCAACGGCATCGCCATTCACGGCACATGGCCCCATGATGAAATGACGGTAGACAATTATCAGAACTGGACAAATGGCTGTATCTCCCTGAAATGTGAAGATATGGATGAACTGTACAGCATCTGCCCCGTCGGAACAAAAGTGATCATCCAGCACTAGAGACCCGGCCCCGCCACTCGGTTACAGCCTTCCCGTTTTTATCTCCTCCACCACAGCAGGATCGAGCAATGTAGTGGTATCCCCCAGATTATGGGTCTCTCCCTCGGCTATCTTCCGAAGGATCCTCCGCATGATCTTACCACTGCGGGTCTTGGGAAGACCGCCGACCAGCTGTATCTTATCCGGCTTGGCGATAGGACCTATGATACGGGCCACTGTCTGTATGATAGCCTGACGGACTCGGGTCTCGTCGCTCTTGTCTCCATTGAAGATGACAAAGGCATAGATACCCTGCCCCTTGATATCATGCGGATAACCCACCACAGCGCTCTCCACCACCCCCGTATGCATGTTGATGGCATTTTCCACTTCGGCCGTCCCGATGCGATGACCGCTGACGTTCAGTACATCATCCACCCGTCCTGTGATGCGGTAATTACCTTCGGCATCCCGGAGCGCCCCATCTCCCGTAAAATAAAGACCGGGATAGGTAGCAAAATAGGTCTGCCGGCAACGCTCATGATCGCCATAGGTAGTGCGCAGGATAGCGGGCCAGGGGAATTTTATACAGAGGTTACCCGAAATAGGCTCACCGGTTTTCCCGGCGCCAAACCAAACACCGTCTTTGGCAGCATCTCCCCCCGGGATCGCCGTCCCTTTCTCATCCACCAGCAGCGGCTGCACACCCGGTAAAGGCAGGGTCGCATGCGCCGGCTTATGCGGGGTGATCCCGGCCATATTGGAAATAAGGATACCCGCCGTCTCGGTCTGCCACCAGGTGTCGACAATAGGACAACGTCCTTTGCCGATATTCTCATGATACCAATGCCATGCCTCCTCGTTGATAGGCTCGCCCACGGTGCCCAGCACCTTCAGCGAACTCAGATCCTTGTTCTTCACAAAGTCGAGACCAAAACCCATCAGGCTGCGGATAGCCGTTGGAGCCGTATAAAGAATATTTACCTTGAACTTATCCACGATATCCCAAAACCGCCCGGCATCGGGATATGTCGGGATCCCTTCGAACATTAGACTCGTGGCGCCGGCGCTCAACGGTCCATAAACAATATAACTATGCCCCGTAATCCAGCCAATGTCCGCTGTGCAGAAATAAACGTCACCGGGCTGATATTGAAATACATTTACAAATGAATAATTGGTATACACCATATACCCCCCGCAGGTATGCACAACGCCTTTGGGCTTACCGGTCGACCCCGAAGTATACAATATGAACAGCATGTCCTCGGCGTCCATCGTCTCAGCCGGGCACGCAGGATTCCCCTGTGTCTCCACTTTCCTGATCTCATCCTCCCACCAGGTATCCCTTCCCTTGATCATACTCACGGGTACGCGGGTGCGCGTCAGCACGATCACTTTTTTCACGGAAGGGCATTGTACCAGGGCATCGTCGATGACAGACTTGAGCGGGATCTGCTTGTTCCCCCGGTGAGCCCCATCCGAAGTGATCACCAGGTTGCACTGGGCATCCTGTATCCTGTCCGCAATGCTTTGAGCCGAAAATCCACCGAATACCACCGAGTGGATAGCCCCGATGCGGGCGCAGGCCAGCACGGCAATGGCCAGTTCGGGGACCATGGGCATATAGATACAGATCCGGTCGCCTTTCTTCGCGCCATTGTTCTTCAACGCCTGTGCAAACTGGCAGACCTTGAAATGCAGCTCCTTGTAGGACAATATGCGAAAATGCTCCTCCGGGTCGTTTGGCTCCCAGATAATGGCGGGCTGATCGCCTCTCTCGGCCAAATGCCTGTCCAGACAGTTCTCCGTAATGTTCAATTGCGCCCCCGAGAACCATTTTACACGCGGGTCCGTAAAATTCCAGTCCAGCACCTTGTCCCATTTCCGATGCCAGCTGAAATGACTGGCAATCCCTCCCCAGAAACCTTCGGGGTCCTCGACACTTCTCTTATACTCGGACAAATACTGCTCCATGGACCTGATCTGATAAGGATAGCTCATATGACGATCGTAGTATTAAGTAGTAATAAATTAAGGGCCATAAATTTAGAATTTAATCGGCAACTATTTACATTTACTTTACTTTTAACGCCAACGGTTGCATAATCCTTAATATTCATCTAACGATAACCAACTAGCGAGCACATGTCATCAACACCCGCCACCGGCATCCGCAAGATCATTACTGCCTCGTCCCTGGGGACGCTGATAGAATGGTATGACTTCTATATTTTCGGAAGCCTGGCTACCGTCATCTCCAGCCAGTTCTTTCCCAAAGGCAATCCAACAGCAGCCTTGCTGTCCACGCTGGCGACCTTTGCGGCAGGATTTATCGTACGGCCCTTCGGCGCCCTCGTCTTTGGCCGCCTGGGAGATATGATAGGCCGTAAATACACTTTTCTCCTGACGCTGATCATCATGGGCGGATCCACCTTTGCCATCGGCCTGGTGCCAAAATATGACAGCATCGGGTTCGCCGCCCCGCTCATCGTCCTGCTCCTACGGCTATTGCAGGGCCTGGCCCTCGGTGGAGAATATGGCGGCGCCGCTACCTACGTAGCGGAACATTCCCCCGAACATCGCCGGGGTTACTGGACCTCATGGATACAAACCACAGCCACGGTAGGCTTATTGGTATCCCTGGGCGTGATCCTGCTGGTACGCCATCTGCTGGACTCCGACCCTGCCCGTAGTATCGAAAAATTCAATGACTGGGGCTGGCGTATCCCCTTTCTCATATCCATTCTTCTGGTCATCGTATCCATCTACATCCGCCTTAGGATGAGCGAGTCCCCCTTGTTCAAACAGCTGCAGACGGAAGGAAAGACCTCCAAAAACCCCCTGAAAGAAAGCTTCGGCCATAAGGACAACCTGAAAATGGTATTATTGGCGCTGTTTGGCGCCACCATGGGACAGGGTGTGGTATTTTACACCGGTCAGTTCTACGCTCAGGCTTTTTTGGAGAACACCTGCCACCTCGACTATGATCAGTCCAAGACCATCCTCATATTCGCCATCATCGCGGCAACCCCCTTTTACCTCTTGTTTGGAGGATGGAGCGATAAGATTGGCCGCAAATGGATCATGATCATCGGCATGGCCCTCTCTGTGGCTACCTATCCCTTCCTTTTTCAGCAGCTGCTAAACTTGTCCGACCCCGCAGGACGCACGGAAGTGCCCGCCGCAAAAGAGATCCGGAACAATATCGCATTCATCGGCAAAACCCGCAATATCCTGCGAAGCACCTCCACCATCCATCACTACGAAGATGGATTCGTTCTTACAGAGACAAAAAAAGATACCCTCTATGCCGCAGGCAATACCAGCCTCAAACCCATCACAGAGCTCAGCAAATCCCTGGGTACGGGCGATTACATAAAAATGGTGGTCGTCATCTTTATCATGGTCGTGTATGTTACCATGGTGTACGGCCCAATTGCCGCCTTCCTGGTAGAACTCTTCCCCACCCGGATACGGTATACCTCTATGTCGCTGCCTTATCACATCGGCAATGGCGTATTTGGAGGATTGACCCCCTTTATTGCCGTCCTGCTTACGACCATGGGTCATAGCAGCAAACTCACCGGGCTTTTTTACCCCGCACTGGTCATCGGTCTTTGTGTGATCATTGGCGCGCTCTACATAAAAGGAAGAAGCTTCCTTAACCCCGTAAGAAGAGCATTGGGCATCGTCTGGCTGCTCCTCGGCCCCATAGCGCTCTACTTCCTGGTAAAGACGGCCATCTCCGAAATGGCGCGTAATCCCATACCCAGCACAAAGATCCAATGGAGCACTTTCGTGATCATCTTTATTCCCATTGCAGTTGGCCTGGTATTATTTGGCTATTATGCCCTTAGAGGTGAATACTCGGCGGATGAGGATACTATCTCCTCCGGAGCCGTCGATATTACCATAGATTAACTACTTTTATAGGGTAAATCAAGCGCATGTCGATTGAAATAAAGGGTCTTGTAAAGATTTATGGCGAACAGAAAGCAGTGGATGGCATTTCTTTTAAGGTGGGTAAGGGAGAGATCGTAGGATTTCTTGGGCCTAATGGCGCTGGAAAGTCCACCACTATGAAGATCATCACCGGGTATTTGGGACAGGACAGCGGCGAGGTTTCCGTCTGCGGCATCCCGGTGAAAGAACGCCCTCTGGACACACGGAAAAAAATAGGCTATCTGCCGGAGGCCAACCCCCTCTATCCCGATATGTATGTCCGGGAATACCTGGATTTCATAGCCGATGTGCATGCCGTCCCGGATAAAAAACAAAAGATCGAATCCGTCATCAGCATGGTAGGGCTCACCCCGGAGAATAAAAAGAAGCTTGGACAGCTGTCCAAAGGATACAAACAACGCGTAGGGCTGGCCGCGGCCTTGTTGCACGAGCCGGAAGTGCTCATCCTGGACGAGCCCACCAGCGGGCTGGATCCCAACCAGATCATAGAGATCAGGGATACGATCCGGAAACTGGGCAAAAACAAGACCGTATTATTCTCCTCTCATATCCTTCAGGAAGTAGAAGCCCTCTGCGACAGGGTCATTATCATCAATAAAGGACGGCTCATAGCCGACAGTCCCCTCGACCAGCTCCGTCAGGAAAGGTCATCCAACTCCATCCGGGTCGCTTTTAAAGAGGAGCTGGACCCCCACCAGCTGGCGTTGCTAAAAAACGTCACCGCCGTTAGGAAACTATCTGCCCATGAATGGGAGCTACAGGCGGATGAAGAAGCCAACGTAAAAAAACAATTGCTCGAACTGGCTTTGCAAAACAATTGGAACATTGTTTCTTTGCAGAGCGAAAACCAAAGCCTGGAAGATATCTTCCGGAAGCTTACGACCTAAACTACGACCGCTCAACCAAACGAACCAAAGGTTCGTAGTCCGAAGGACAGACATAAAATTCTACCAAACAACACCAACAAAAAAATTCAAAACAAAGAACCACATCATGAGCTACATCGCTGACATTCATGCAAGACAGATCTTAGACAGCCGCGGAAATCCCACCGTCGAGGTAGACGTAATCACAGAGAACAATCATCGTGGTCGTGCCTCCGTACCCAGCGGCGCTTCAACGGGTATCCATGAAGCCGTGGAGCTTCGCGACGGGGACAAGAGCGTCTATGGAGGAAAAGGAGTATTGAAAGCCGTATCCAACGTAAATGATATCATCGCAGACCAGCTCATCGGATTCCCGGTGAATGAGCAGGCTTCGCTCGACGCAAGGCTTATTGACATGGACGGCACCGACAACAAGAGCAAGCTGGGCGCCAATGCCCTGCTGGCCGTATCCATGGCCGCCGCCAAGGCCGCTGCACAGGAAAGCAAGCTGCCCCTATACAGATATCTCGGCGGGGTCAACGCCACCGTGCTGCCCATGCCCCTGATGAATATCCTCAATGGCGGCGTACACGCCGACAATAAGATCGACTACCAGGAGTATATGATCGTTCCCATCGGCGCCGAAACCTTTAGCGACGGTCTTCGCTGGGGAGTGGAAATTTTCCATCAGCTGAAGTCCGTATTGAAAAAGAAGGGATACAGCACCAACGTAGGCGACGAAGGCGGTTTTGCACCCGACATCCAAAGCAATGAAGAAGCTATCGAGACAGTACTGCAGGCCATCGAAGCCGCAGGCTATAAGGTAGGCACCCAAGTAGCCATCGCACTGGACGCCGCCAGCAGCGAAATGTACAAAGACGGTAAATACAAATTCTATAAGAGCACAGGCAAAGAGCTCTCCAGCGATGAAATGGTAGCTTACTGGACCAGCTGGGTAAATAAATACCCCATCATCTCCATCGAGGACGGAATGGCCGAAGAAGATTGGGACGGCTGGAAAAAGCTGACCGACGCCATTGGCAATAAAGTACAGCTGGTAGGTGACGACCTGTTCGTTACCAATACAAAAATTCTCCAAAAGGGCATCGACCGCGGAGTAGCCAATAGCATCCTCATCAAGGTCAATCAGATCGGTACCGTCACAGAGACGATCAACGCCGTACAGCTGGCCCAAACCCATGGCTATACCACCATCATGAGCCATCGCAGTGGCGAGACGGAAGATACCACCATCGCCGACCTGGCCGTAGCCCTCAATTGCGGACAGATCAAGACCGGCAGCGCCTCCCGTACGGACAGACTGGCAAAATACAACCAGCTCATCCGCATCGAAGAAGAACTGGGCGACAGCGGTATTTATCCCAAGGGAAGGATCAAATTCAAAAAATAATTGTTACTTTGTAACCCGGGCAGCCAGCCCGGGTTACTAAAATGAATATCATTCCTACCTGGTTGAAGAACAAATATGTGCTGACAGCGCTGGGCTTTACGGTCTGGATCCTGTTTTTCGACGCCCGGGACTTTATCACCAGCCATTTCCGGGAAAAGGAGGAATTGAGAAAGCTGGAAGCCAGCAAAAAGTACTACGAACAACAGATCGCTACCACCCGTGAAGAATTGGAACAGTTAAGATCCAACCCGGCCCTTTTGGAAAAATACGCCAGAGAGAAATACCGGATGAAAAAGGACAATGAGGATCTTTTCCTGATCCGGGAAGCAAGCCCATCTACAACACGTTGACATTTAGAGTCTTACGCTTTAGAATTACCCTTTAGATCTAATTTATTCCCTTGGGAGGACAATAAGGAGTACCCAAACTCCGTTTTAATAGCGGACGTTTCACTTTTTACTGCTTCGGAAAATATTAGGACATTAAATGGTTTTGCCTATGACACTCTTTACACCGGAGGATCTTTTGCTTTATTTGTACAAAGAGTCTTCCCCAGAATTGACGGTTGCTATAGAGACAGCGATCAAGGAAGACTGGATGCTTCGCGAGAAACTACAGGTTTTACAATCTTCTGCTGAAGGCCTCGAGAAAGTTACGGTATCACCCCGTGCTGAAGTGATCTTAAAGGTCATGAACTATGCCCGGGAGACTGCCGCCGAATCTGTACAGCACTGATACTGAATTCCCCATTATCTTTATGGTCATCTAAGATCTGCGCATAATGACCAGAAAGGAACGATTTCAATTTGTACTGGACTACTTTTCGGAACACAATCCTGACGCTGAAACAGAACTGATCTACGATAGCCCCTACCAATTGCTGGTAGCCGTTATCCTGTCTGCCCAATGCACCGACAAAAGGGTCAATATGACGACCCCCGCCATCTTCGAGAGATATCCCGATCCAATGTCCCTGTCCCATGCCAGCTTTGACGAGCTATTCCCCCTCGTAAAGAGCATTTCCTATCCCAACAATAAGACAAAGCATCTTATAGGGATGGCAAAGATGCTGGTGGAGAAATTCCATGGACAGGTGCCGTTGACCATCGAGGAACTGGTAGAGCTGCCCGGGGTAGGGCGGAAGACAGCCAACGTGATCACATCCGTAGTGGATAACCAGCCTACTATGGCGGTGGATACGCATGTATTCCGCGTCTCGGCGCGTATCGGTCTTACTATCAACGCCAAAACACCTTTGGCAACAGAAAAACAATTATTGGAATTCATTCCCCGCGACCTCGTACACGTCGCGCACCACTGGCTCATCCTGCACGGACGCTATATCTGCGTGGCCCGTACTCCCAAATGCGAGGTCTGCGGATTACGACCCGCGTGCAAGTATTACAAGAAAAACGTGGAAGGCAAGATACCGGCGCCGAAGAAAAAGGATAGGAAGGATTAGTCTTCGCCGCGCATTTTTTTGAGGATCCACTCAGGAGGAGGGTTTTCAGTCAATGATTTTACACACTCTTCTGCCTTCCTGTTTAGGACAGGATCATTCGCCATCATTTTGGCAAATTTACTTCCAGGTTTGGCCCGGTGTATTTTGTAAACATCGTCTCTTTTCCTGGTCTTCATATGCTCTAAATTTAGTTTATTTTCTTGAATAATAGAAATTCTCCATAGTTCACACCCTTTTTAAATGGCCCCCATTCTTTCCCCTCCTTGCCCCATATTTCAAATTCCTGGCTGATCTCCTTCCAAAAGGAAGCAATACCCATCTGATAAAGCCTTGTACGCGAAGATGTACTTCCTCTTACGTGCAATACAGCATCAGGCCAGAGATTCATAAATTCCCGTACCGCCTCTGCAACTGAATGTAGCACCTTTAAGTGATCTCCATTATTGCTTACTACCCGGTCATCCAAGCTTTTTGTCGAGTCCTCCCAGTCCCCAAAAGCGAGATTGAAAGCGTTTTTACCTACATCTGGCATATGCCTGAAGCGTACACCCTTCTTTATCCTGCCTCTTGGTCCTTCACTAAAGAACCAGTAAACAAAATCATTTTTATCCTTCTCTATATCATATCTCTCTTGCTCCATAAAAAAAGTGCCGCCAAAATTAGCGACACTTTCTCTCGAAAATTTTAAAACTTTTCTACTAAGAGTTTCTTCCTACATCTTACAACACCCCTTCTTTTTCTTCTTCCCATGTTTCACACCCCGCCCGTCCAACGGCTTCCCTACATCCACGCCCATCGCCTGGTACACCGCCTCCTGGATCCTTCCCCGTATGCTCAGATTGGACAGCTTCGGATTCGCCTCCACCGGATTCACCCGATTAGACAGGAAAATAAAAATAAGATCGTATTTCGGATCGACCCACACACAGGTGCCGGTAAAACCCGTATGCCCAAAGGTCTCCGGCGAAGCCGACAAACAGGGATACGGCTCCTTACGGGTAGCATTATCCTTTTCCGGCTTGTCGAACCCAATCCCACGCCGGCTGATATTGCTATGCCAGGCGGTGAAATAGTCGATGGTCGACTTCTTCAGAAAACTACGCCCATTCAACGATCCGCCATTCAACAGCATCTGCTCAAGGATCGCCAGATCATACGCATCGCTGAACAGCCCCGCATGCCCCGCCACCCCTCCAAACATAGCCGCTCCCGGATCATGCACATCCCCCCTTATCTGCTGCTGCCGGAAAATAGGCTCCAGCGCAGTCGGCGCGATCCTCCCCAAAGGGAAGCGTTCCCGGGGCTTGAAGCCCGTAGAGCTCATCCCCAATGGCGCATAATACGTCTTCCTCACATACTCGTTCAACGGCATCCCGCTGATAGCTTCCACGACCTTGCCCATAAAAATAAAATCGTTGTCGCTGTATACATATTTATCGGGCGGCCCCAGCTTACTTTGAAGGATACGCGAATAGATAGTGTCCTCCCAGTCATTACGCATATACATATTATCCGCTACACGGATACCATGCGTACTATCGGGATTGGCAACATAAAATCCAGGCAGCGGCGCGCCCTGCCGGGCACTATCGATGGTCTCTTTATAGAAAGGAATAAAGGCATTCAAACGCGCCTGGTGCAAGAGCACATCAAAAATGCGCAACCCAGCCTTGTCGCTGCCCCTGACCCAGGGCAAATAATCCCCCAGCGTCTTCTGCAGGTCCAGCTTACCCTCATCATACAATTTCATCACGGCCATGGTGGTGGCGCAGATCTTGGTACATGACGCCATATCATAAATGGATTCCGTATACACGGGCTCGGTCTTATCATAGCTCATATACCCGAATGCTTTCTCATAAGCCAGCTTCCCACCCCTGGCCACCAGCACCACACATCCGGGCGTCGCCATCTTGTCGATGGCTTCCTTGCAAATAGTATCGATCTTCTCCAGCCGCACGGGGTCCAATCCCAGAGCAGCCGGGTCAGCCCGTGGTATCACATGGCTTGGCGGAAGGATACCGGCCCCTGATCTGTAATTATCACATACGGTGACGGGCAGCACCCCTCTTGCAGAGAACTTACCACCCAGCCAGTCGGCAGCCACACCCTCTGTAACCTCATCATCCTCATAACAGGCCACCAGGTTCCTGGCCGCACAGTCATTCTTTATTGCATAAGGGTTCCCAAAGGCAAAAAGGATGGCCTTGTTCTTCTCCTGCAATTGCCGCAGCAGCCAGGCAGCAGGCTGACTGATGGAGAAATTACGGGCGGGAAAGCGGGCATAATTATGCAGTCCTACCACCACGGCATCATACCGGCCACTGAGCAATTGAAGGGCCGCAGCCGCTTTGACACTATCGAGGGCATAGTCGAAGAAATATACATGCGCATTATAGTCGGTCCGCATCCTGCGGCTGAACTCATTGTCACCCATCAGCCCCATGCCTATATAGGCGATCTTCTTCTTTTTTACCCCCGGACGCGTTATCCCATCCGGCGCGACAAGACCATTGGATGCAACAACAGCAGGCGCATCCCCCGCAGCGGCTTTAAAAGGAAAAACATCTAAATCTTCATTACGCAGCAGCGTGAGGGCATTCTCCGCCACCTGCCGCCGCATACTCTTTATCCCGTCGTTAAGGTCGTCGGTCAAATGCGCCGTATCCACCGGCTTGCGATCCGCCAACCCATAAAGATATTTCGCATACAGCACCTTTTTTACCCGTGCATCGATGTCTTTCCGCTTTATCTTCTTGTTTCGTATGGCTTCATTAATCTTCTCCAGGCTGGTCGCTACATCTCCCGGCAGGCAAAGCATGTCATTCCCGGCTATCAGGGATTGCACGGCGGCATCTCCATCAGGATAAAACTTGGCCACCCCTTTCATCTCCAGGGCGTCGGTAAAGCTTATCCCATCGTAATGCAATTTCTTCCGCAGCAGCTTGGTCACCGCCGCTTTAGAAAGTGACGTGGCCTGGTTGGGTGTTTTATCGATGGCGGGAATATAAAGATGCGCGATCATGACACTTCCCACTCCTGCTTTGAACAACGCTTTAAAAGGATATAGCTCCAACGTATCCAGTCCATCCTTGCTCTTGTTGATGACAGGCAGATCGAGATGCGAGTCCACAGACACGTCACCGTGACCGGGAAAGTGCTTCGCACAGGCCATCACCCCCTCATCCTGCAGTCCCTTTACATACTGCACGCCATATTCCGCGACCTTTTCCTTGTTTTCCCCGAAGCTCCGGTCGTTAATGACAGGATTATCCGGATTATTATTGATATCCACCACCGGGGCATAATTCACCTGTATGCCCATCCGCCGGCACTGTGCCCCAACCAGGCGGCCATACTGATACACCAGCGAGGGATCGCTCACAGCACCCAGCATCATTTGCCTGGGCAACCCCATCACACTATCCATCCGCATGCCGAGCCCATTCTCCGCATCGATGCAAAAAAGGATCGGGGTTTTGGCTATACCCTGAAAATGATTAACCCGGGACGCTTGTGCCAACGGTCCTCCCTGAAAAAGACAAATTCCCCCAACATTATATCTGCGCACAGCCGAATCCACCGCGCCGTCATAAAATAGCGGACCGCGTGTCACAGGGTCGATGGAAGACATTCTGACCACCATCAGCTGCGCTATTTTTTCATCGGGGGATAGGGTCTTGAAAACACTATCGACCCATTGATCGGCGGAGGGTACAGGATCAGACTGAGCATCGCCGGCAAAACAGCCGAGGACAAGTGAAAAGACAATTAACGGTTTTCTCATATTGGTACCACCTTATGATTATTCTGTAAATTGCAGCAAATTAAGGTAGAATTGCCAGACATCATTCATTTATTACCCGATAACATCGCCAATCAGATAGCTGCAGGCGAGGTGATCCAGCGTCCCGCGAGTGCCGTGAAAGAGCTCTTGGAGAATGCCGTAGACGCAGAGGCAACGGAAATAAAGCTGATCGTCCAGGATGCCGGCAAATCCCTGATACAGGTAGTGGACAATGGCAAAGGCATGAGCGAGACGGATGCCCGCATGGCCTTCGAACGGCATGCAACTTCCAAAATAAAAAATATCGACGATCTTTTTCATATCCGTACCATGGGCTTCAGAGGTGAGGCGCTGGCCTCTATTGCTGCGGTCGCACAGGTTGAGCTAAAAACAAAAAGAGAAGAGGATGAGACAGGCGTCTGCCTGGAGATAGAGAACAGCAAGGTCGTCCGGCAAGAGCCCGTGGCCTGCCCCCGCGGCAGCAATTTCGCTATGAAGAACCTTTTCTTCAACGTACCCGCCCGCCGCAACTTCCTTAAGAGCAATGCCGCGGAGATGCGTCACATCGTAGATGAGTTCACCCGGGTGGCGCTGGCCTTTCCTTCCATTTTCTTTTCTCTTACCGGCAATGGACAACAATTGATGCACCTGGAAAAAGGCAGCCTCAAACAGCGCATCGTACAGATACTGGGTCCCACACAAAATGCCAAGCTGGTCTCCGTACAGGAAAACACGGATTATCTCAACATATATGGGTTTGTAGGAAAGCCCGAAGCAGCGCGTAAGACCCGGGGAGACCAGTTTCTTTTCGTGAACCAGCGCTTTATCCGGAGCCCTTATCTGAATCATGCCATCATGAACGCCTACCACGACATGATCGCCCCGGACAGCTACCCCCTGTATGTCCTGTTCATCGACCTGGACCCGACACAGGTAGATATCAACGTTCATCCTACGAAGCAGGAGATAAAATTCGAAGATGAAAAGATCGTCTATGCCTTTGTACAGGCTGCCGTAAAGCATGCCCTGGCGCAATTCAGCGTTACCCCTACACTCGATTTCGATCTGGACCCGAACATCCAACGCCTGGATGCCGTCAGCAAACCCGTCAGCGAAGAGAAAAAGGCGTCGGTGACGGCTTCTTCCCTCTACCAGACATTTACACAAAAGAACCAGGCGCATTTTATAGAGCCCAACCAAAAGAGCAACCTCAAGAACTGGAAGGATTTCTATGAGTCTCCCGCCCCCTCGCAATCCTCAGGCCCCGGCCAAAGTCTCCCCAAAGACCCCGCCCTCCCCAGTCATTCAGATCCCGACCTCCCCGGTCTCTCCGAAGCCTCCTCCATCCTGGGCTCCCCCATAACCAGGACCCCCATGCCCGAAGAAGCCCCCGCTATCCCCGGCATGCCACGCCCTGCCGCCGGTAAGCTCCAGCCCATCGAAGGAGCCCCCCTCCAACAGCTGCTCAACACCTATATCGTCACCCCCACCAACAGGGGATTCATCCTTGTACACCAGCAGTCGGCTCATGAACGGGTCCTGTACGAGCGCTATGCCGCCGCCTCCAAAGAAAAGGCCATCCCCAGTCAAAAAAGCCTGTTCCCCGTCACCTTTCAGCTGTCCGCATCCGACGCTATCCTGCTCCAGGAATTGTCGCCCGACCTGCTCATCCTGGGCTATCAGGTAGAACCTTTTGGCAAGGACAGCTTTATCGTACATGGCACACCGGCAGATACGGGTCAGGGTAATGAAAAGGCCATCCTCGAATTGCTGCTGGAACAATTCAAACACTTCACCAGCGATATGAAATTCTCCCGCCGGGAAAAACTGATACGCAGCATGGCCAGACAGCAGGCCATCCGGGCGGGCCGTATCCTGGACAGCTCGGAAATGAAGACGCTCATAGAGGAGCTCTTTGCAACCAGGCAACCCAACGTGACGCCAGGAGGCGAGCCTACTTATATCGAGTTCCGGAAAGAGTATGTAGAGAAACTATTTGGAAAGTAATCTCCCCAACTAATATTTTTCCCTTATCCCTAACAGGAATTTCTCGATCTTCCTGCGGACGGCAGGATCGCTGTTATTATTGATCAATACGGAGAATATCAGCAGACGTTCCTTTTTTGTTATAAGGTAGCCACTGAGCGCCACTACCCCGGACAGGGAGCCGGTCTTGGCATAAATATATCCACTGTCCCTTTTATAATAGTTGGCCAGCGTGCCGGTCCCACCCGTGGGGAGAATGCCCTTCAGCCTGGGCAATCCGAACTCATCCTTCATCTTATCCAGCAGCCACACAAAATCCCTCGGAGTGAACAGGTCGTTACGGCTCAAGCCGCTGCCATCCACCCAGTATGGCCGCTGGGGCAGATCGCGCAGATCGCTGTTCAACAAAGTATCGATGATACGGGCATCATTCATCCTGCCCAGCTTTTCATTGCTCACCATCAACAATGTCTGCTCCGCAAAAAAGTTATCACTGTGATGCATCATAGGTATGAACAAGGAATCCACCGGCCTGCTATGGATTACCCGAAGCCCCTCGAAAGCCTGCGCCACAGTGACCCCGCGCCCGCCGGCGCCCCCTCCGGGCAGCTGATGTTTTGTAAATACCTCCCGCCCGACAGTATCCTTCAACAAAACAGCCGCCGACACCGTACCATTCGTAATAAAAGGCACATCCTGCGTCTTGTATTGCGCCTTCCCTTCCGTGATCTCAAAAGCATTCTTGTGAAAATCCCTTTCTACATAAAACGCCCGCTTTGTCGTATCATCTGAAAACCGTACTTCCCAGTTGATGTCCGGGACAGAGAAAAAAGATTCGGAAACCGAGTCCTGCACCCAATGTATCACATTCCCATAGACGGGCAGGGCGCTTCTTTCAGGCATATAGTCGTCATTATAGTCGTCCCATGCCCAGCCCCTGCCCAGCGGCCGGTCCTGCCAGTTGGCTTCCGTGATCCACAGCGGTTTGCGTGTATGTTTGAGAAAGCTTATCACAGGTTGATACGTATAGGCAGGGTGCAGGAAAGTAGGATCGCCGGAAGGTACGAGGAATATGGCCGTGTCAGTCTCCTTATAACGGATACCCACCAGTGAATCTCCTAAGTACTTCAACCCCGCATACAGAGAAAAAAGCTTGACATTGCTGGCCGGGATAAAATACTTATTGCTCTGCTGTTCGTACAGATATTCGGACTTCACGGGGTCATATATACAAATACCTACCTGTCCGGATACGAGACCTGGCTGGGTAAACTCCACCTCAGCAGAAGACTTTATAAATTTGGAAGGCGAACAGGCCTGTACGAGTACGACGATCAGGAACAGGAACAAAAGATGCTTCATACCTCAAACCTACATTAATTATACCTAATCGCAAGGAACCCTGCCCGTCTATGGAAGGCCGGTTCAGCCTAATCCCCCATGACAACGGATCGTAACACCATTGATATACCCATTGCTCATCACATGCTGTATCGCACCGGCCACTTCTTCAGGACGTCCCACTCTGCCCACATGCACGCCTGCGCTGAAATCCGAAAACACCTGTTCTTTTGCTGTCGCAGGCAAAAAATCCCACCATGGCGTATCGATCATGCCCGGGCTGACGGCATTCACACGCAAAGGTTTTAACTCCGCAGAAAGAATGGGGATCATGATCTCCAATGCGCCATTGATAGCCGCCAACCCCGATGTACCGGGTAGCGTAGCGCCCGCACTGGCCGCCGTCACAAATGTCACGCTCCCCTCAGAATTCATACAGGACAGGGCAGCCTGGAGTACATTCAATTGTGGCCAAAACTTGCTGTCAAACCCCTCTTGTAGCTCCTGTAGAGGGAGCTCTTTAAACATACCACCTCCCTTACCTCCGCTCAACGTCAGGACCAGGTGATCTATCTCCCCCGTCGTACGAAAAAACGCATCCAGTGCCGCACGGTCACGGGCATCCAGCACCGCCGTCCGCACAGAAGGCAACTCCTGTTTTAGCTTGTCCAGCTTGTTAGCATCCCGGCCTATAACGGTGATGTCTGCCCCATCCTCCGCCAGCATTTTTGTCAATACTGCGCCTATCCCGGAACTGCCGCCGGCGATCACAACCTTGCTTTTGTTCAATGTAGTCATCTTGTATTTTTTATACAAAGCTCCCCCACCCAGCAAGGAATATCGCTGTCCTGACCATGCATTGGACTGACCGGATCATGCATTGTTTGCATGGACGTCGGAACGGTATTCCAACGGCGTGTGGTCCGTCTCCTTTTTAAAAAATCGATGGAAAGACGAAGGTTCGCTGAACTTCAGACGCCAGGCTATTTCCGCCACGGAAAGCTCGGTATACAGCAAAAGGCTCTTTGCCTCCAGCAGGAGCATTTCCGCAATATGAGCGGAGGCTGTCCGACTGGTGACGTCTTTTACCGTGCGGTTGAGATGATTGGGCGTGACATATAATAAACTGGCATAGTCGGTCACCTGCTGTTTCTCAAGATAATGCTGCTCCACGAGCTTTCGGAATCGCATGACAAGGGCCGTGGATTCGGGCACCCCGTCATAGGAGCCGAGGCGTTGCGAGATATAGCTCCTTTTCATCTCCAGCAGCATCAGGTAGAGATACAGGCGGATAGCAGTGACTTTTTCGGCTCGATCCTGCTGAAGCTCTTCGTTGATACGCAACAACAGCTCCTCCACCCGCTGGACGGCAGCGCCCAGTTGAAAAAAAGGCGTCCCGGCATAATGGAAGAAAGGGAATTCCTCAGCGATCCTTTCATCGGGTATCAATGGCTCGAGAAAGGGCGGATTGAATAGCAGGTAATAGCCAAATGCATCCTCGCTGATATTGCTTTTCGAAAAGATTTGATTGGGGTAGGTGCAGTTCACGGTACCGGGCTGATGTTTGTAGTGCTCTAGCCCCAATTGCACATCGCAGCTGCCGCGCATAGTGATCCCGATGCGATAGAACGCGCTGCGCAAAGGACCCATGCTGCTGGTAAGCCCCTCGCTGGAATACAGTTCGAAATCCTTTATCCGCAGATGAGAGGCCAGCCCGCTGTATCCAAAGACAGGTACAGGTTCCTGCGTCCTGTGGACGGAGATATAGTGCTCGTCAAGCTTATATTGAGGTATTTCCTGTTTCATAGTTCCTCCCTAAGGGCTCCTTACCGGGGCGACCCGATCAACTCCGCTCCTGCGCGCGCAGCCACCGCTCCGGTATCTCATTGCTGCTGGCTAATAAATAGTCCTGGTACGAGCAGGCAATATATTTATTGTCGGGCAGCTGCATCCACCAGCGGTGCGTCTTCTTGCTTTGCAGGAATGTCGTCTCCACCTCTGCAAAAGCCGTCCGGTATTCTATAAAAAGATCCCTGTCCGTCAGGGCAGCCTCGCGCCGCCCGCGGCTCTTCCCATCTATAAGATACCAGAGCATATGGCTGATCTGTTTGGCCGTCAGCTGCTCCTTGTCCCTTTCCGGCATATAACCATAGATCCCCACGGTGTTGACATTGTGGCTTAGACCAGCATATCTCATCAGGATACAAGCCTCTTCCCCGCTAAACCCATTGGGAGATACCCTATTGGCCGGAGCAAACGCATTGGCAATGGCGGATATGTCGAAGGTGAACAAGTGGGAATTGCGAATGACGGGCTCCATCTCCTCGATATTGTCCTTTACGCTGCCCAGCCGGAAACAGTCAAATCGCAGCTTGTCCATCGTCTCCAGCATATGCGGATGTACATAATAGCTCTGGAATCCGATGTGATTATAATGATGGATATAGTTGGGCTCGCCCGTCAGCATTTCCATAAGGAAATTATCGCTCCGTTGCAAGCTGTGGATATCCAGGTCGATCAGCGCATCGACACAGGTGGCCTCGATGATATGCTTCTTATCCGCATAAGTATAATACTGGGAAAGGGTCAGGTCGTGTGAACCGCCCAGGATCACCACCGTCTTGCCAATACCGGTCAGCTCGCGGATCACTGTTTTAAGGGCGGCATAGGTATCCGCCAGCGACGCCCCCTGCCGGATATTGCCCACATCCGCCAGCCGGATGTCCGGATGCCAATAGTATAATTGATAAAACTCCGATCGGATGATATCAGGCGTATGCGGACGATGGCGATCCCGAAGGGCTCCCCGCTCCTCATCACAGCCTACGAGCACCAGATTGGCCTCTTCCAGTTCGGGAAAATATTCATCGTATACATCGATGAGCTTACCGATCTGTCCGTCCTTATATCCCTGATCCTGTGATATTTCGGCAAGGTTCACTGGATCGAGGAAGTCGCTTATGTGCAGATTTGACGGCATGAATTCTCTCTTTTGGCAGCAAACCTACGGATATTTCTCTTCACTCCCGACCGGGTCACACTCCCGTCACAGCCAAGCCGGCCGCCAGGCCCGCTCGCCCATTGAGAATTGGCCATATTGGCGTAGGTTTGTGGCATGGATCAATTGTTACAACAGATAGAGGCTTATAAGCAGGAGATCGATGCTGTTCAACCCAATGGGGCCGACGCCCTGGAGGCATATCGTATTCGATTCCTCGGCACGAAAGGCATTGTGAAGAACTTATTTGCAGAAATGAAAAATGTCCCAGTCGACAAAAAAAAGGAATTCGGACAGGTGCTGAATGACTTCAAACAATTGGCCGAAGCCAAATACGAAGAATGGAAGGGTCATGCTGCCGGCGCAACGGCTTCCAAAGGCTCGGACATCGACCTCAGCCTGCCGGGAGATACCCTGCCGCTGGGTACACATCATCCCATTACCATCATACGCGACCAGATAGTGCATATCTTCGGACGGCTCGGATTCTCCGTAGAGGAAGGCCCCGAAATAGAGGACGACTGGCACAACTTCACCGCCCTCAATCTCCCGGAAAATCATCCTGCACGCGATATGCAGGATACTTTTTATATCCACCAGAACCCCGACTGGCTCCTGCGCACCCATACCAGTAGTGTGCAGGCCAGGGTGATGGAGCGTCAAAAGCCTCCCATCCGGATCATATGCCCCGGCCGTGTTTACAGGAATGAGACCATCAGCGCGAGGGCACACTGCTTCTTCCACCAGACAGAAGGATTGTATGTCGACGAAAACGTCTCCTTTGCCGACCTGAAACAAACCCTTTATTTCTTTGTACAGGAAATGTTCGGAAAGGATGTAAAGGTCCGGTTCCGCCCCTCCTATTTCCCCTTTACGGAACCCAGCGCCGAGATGGACATCAATTGCCGCATCTGCGGAGGCAGCGGCTGCAGCGTGTGTAAGCACACAGGATGGGTCGAGATCCTGGGCAGCGGCATGGTGCATCCGAAAATGTTGGAAAATTTCGGCATCGACTCCAATAAATACACCGGTTTTGCTTTCGGCATGGGCATAGAACGTATCTGCCAGCTCAAATACCGGGTCAATGACCTGCGTTTGTATTCGCAGAACGATGTCCGCTTCCTAAAACAATTTACAGGGGCAGTATGATCCACACCATCTGCATTTGCGGAGCTGGCACCATGGGCAGCGGTATCGCCCAGACAGCAGCGGTCGCCGGTTTTCGCACCACCCTCTTCGATGTCGATGTTGAGGTCCTGCAGAAAGGTAGGGCCTCCATCGAAAAGAACCTGCAAACACTAAAGGAGAAGGGACGGCTCACCCCTGAAGAAGAGCAAAATACCCTGCAACGCTTCGTCCTCACCGCCGACATCAGCCAATGCCGCGCAGATATCATCATCGAAGCCATTGTTGAAAAGATGGACGCCAAGCTGGACCTCTTTCGCCAGCTGGCGGGATACAATGACAGCCATACCATCCTGGCATCCAACACCTCATCCCTGTCCATCACCCGGCTGGCCGAACAGTTGCCCCATCCGGAGCGATTTGCCGGCATGCATTTCTTCAACCCGGCCCCGCTGATGAAGCTCGTGGAAGTAGTACGCGCCCCTCAGACCAGCGACACCACCGTCAACACGCTCATGGACCTGTCGAAAAAAATGGGCAAAACACCCGTCCTGTGCAAAGACGCCCCGGGCTTCATCGTCAATCATGTTGCAAGACCCTATTATCTCGAGGCGCTCCGCTTGCTGGAACAAGGTCTGGCCGACGCCGAAACCATCGACACCCTGATGGAAGCCACAGGTTTTAAAATGGGCCCCTTCCGGCTGATGGACCTCATCGGCAATGATATAAACTATGCCGTGAGCTGTTCCGTCTACGAGGCGATGGGCAAACCCGCACGGCTGCAACCTTCACCCATCCAGGAGCAAAAGGTAAAGGACGGAGAGCTGGGTCGCAAATCCGGAAAAGGATATTATACCTATCTTCACTGATTATGGACTTCATGACGTCATCCCCGGCAGACAAGCGGACGATTTTGGTCACAGGAGGCACAGGCTTTCTCGGAACGTATATTTTACGGGAATTGGTAGAAAGGGGATACGCCGTTCGCGCCATCAGGCGCGAAGGCAGCCAGCCATATTTTTATACTCCTCCCTCCATACTCGAAAATATAGAATGGTTCACTTGCGATCTCCTGGATCCCCTGGGTCTCGAAGAAGCAATGAGCGGTGTCGATGCCGTCATCCATGCGGCGGCAAAAGTTTCGTTTGCAGACACCGACAAACACGAACTGTTCACAACAAATGTAGAAGGCACTGCCAATGTCGTAAATATCGCCCTCGAACAAGGCATCCGCCGGCTGGTACACGTCAGCTCGGTCGCAGCCCTCGGCAGGACAAAAAAAGAAGAGAAGGTCAATGAAGAAAAGAGATGGGACAACAATAAGGGACAAACGAATTATGCCATCAGCAAGTTCTATGGCGAGCTGGAGGTGTGGCGGGGTATAGGTGAAGGACTGCCTGCCGTCATCGTAAACCCCAGCACCATCCTTGGCGTGGGCGACTGGAATCAATCCAGCTGCGCCATATTTAAGAGTGTATACAATGAATTTCCCTGGTACAGCAATGGCATCAACGGCTTTGTCGATGTCGGCGATGTAGCCGAGGCCATAGTAGCTTTGATGGAAAGCGATATCACGGGACAACGCTTTATTCTCAACGGCGACAATTGGACCTTCCGGCAGTTGTTCAATACCATCGCAGACGGTTTTGGCAAAAAGCAGCCTCACCGGGAGGCAACCCCTTTTTTGAGCGCTATTGCCTGGCGACTCGAAAAGATAAAATCCCTATTTTCCGGCAAACGCCCCCTCCTCACCCGCGAGAGCGCAAGGGTAGCCCGCAGCAAAACCTATTTTGACAATAGTAAGATATTGAAGCACCTCCCCGGCTTCCAGTTCACCCCGCTGGAAAAAACCATCGAACGCGCCTGCGAGGCTTACAAATTGCTATGGGCCGAATGACATTGCTCACCTGTTAAAATTCCTATTCCCCTTCCAAATTCCGCGTAAGCGTCCTATCTTACAGAACGAACCCGAGGTCCGTCGTCGAAAGACGATCATTAGATCATAAAAAACGATATCCATGAATCCGCAGTTCCTAAGGGCCGCCCTTTATGGCGCCTTTCTTCTTCTCTCTTCCTCCCTTTATTCCCAAGAAAAGACATTTAGCATCGGCGGCAAGGTCATCGACGCCAAGTCCGGACAACCTATGGCTGGAGCCAGCGTATTCTGTCAGAATACCACCATAGGGACCCTGTCGAAAAGTGACGGCGCCTTTTCCATGCGCCTGGCCAATGGGGGTTATGACATGATCGTATCCTACACAGGCTATGAGACGAAGAATATCCGTATCAATAAAGACCTCAAGGATAAGGACTCCCTTGTCATCGAACTGAAAGAGCAGGACAAAAGCATGGAACAGGTAGTGGTGGCAGGCAGCGCGGAGGTAGCCGATGGCTGGGATAAGTATGGCCAGTTCTTCCTGGATAACTTCATCGGCACAACCCCATTCGCGGCGCAATGCTCCCTGGAGAACAAAGATGCCCTGAAATTCTATTTCTATAAAAAGAGGAACAAGCTCCGGATCAAGGCGAAAGAAGATCTTATCATCACGAATAATGCCCTGGGCTATAAAATACATTTCCAGCTGGACTCATTTGTCTACGAGTACGGCACCAATGTGAGCACATCTGCCGGCTATCCCCTCTTCGAGGAGATGCAGGGTACGCCCGAGCAAAAGCAGAGCTGGAAGAACAACAGGGATTTCACCTATATGGGGTCCCGTCTTCATTTTATCCGGAGCTGGTACGACAGCACGCTGGCAGACGAAGGATTTATCATGGAGATGACCGACACAACGAATAAAGGAAAAATGACCAGGATCAATGACCCTTATGATCCTAAATTCTATTCGGTGGACAGCGGGGATGCAGTCATCGGTCTGACAGGAAGGCTAAGGGTCAGTTATACCAACCAGCAACCCAACAGGAAGTACCTGCAGGAACATAATTTCCCATTGAATACAAAGGTGCAGATATCCGCCCTGGATATTGCGAATGGCTTCGTCATCGAAGAGAATGGGTATTTCTACGATCAGACGGACGTGATCAATATGGGGTATTGGTCCTGGAAAAAGCTGGCGGAGCTGTTGCCGTATGACTACGTCCCGGAATGATTCCATTTCGCTCGTCGCTGTGTCACTCCCTGCAATTCTCCCACGGGCTTCGCCCATAACCTTCGGTCGATCGAACACTGTTCGATCTTCACTCGGTTACCTTCGGCATCTGGCGGGGCTTATGATGGAGACCTTCGTCGGAGCTGCTTCGACACGCTCCTCCTCGGTCGTAACCTTGCGGTTACAGCCGGCTGAGCTGTGCTCAGCCCTGCATAACTTTCTTCCAAAGCTCCGGTATCCGCTTGATCCATACGATCTCCCTTCTCTTCACGGCAGCATCCTCCGCAGGATAGCCAAAATATACCTTGCCCGCCTCCAGTGAAGAAGGTACCCCGCTCTGCGCCAGCACCACCGTATTATCTCCTATGCTCAGCGTTTTGCTGACCCCCACCTGCCCCCACAATATGACCCCATGCCCGATATCCACAGCGCCGGCAATACCTACCTGTCCGGCGAATAGACAGTTTTTCCCGGTGACGGTGTCGTGTCCGATGTGTACAAGGTTGTCCATCTTGGTGCCCGCCCCGATAAGGGTGTCATGACTTACCCCCCTGTCGATGGTGCAGTTGGCGCCTATCTCCACCCCATCCTCCAATACCACGCGTCCGCAGCTTTCCATCTTCCGGTACCATAACTCCCGGTCCTTTTTAGAGTTATAGTAAAAGGCATCCGAGCCAATGACAGTGCCGGACTGTATGATCACATTGTTGCCGATGACGCAATGATCCAGGACCGTGACATGCGGATGAATAAAGCAATTGTCGCCAATGACGACATGATGGCCTATAAAAACGCCGGGGGCGATATACGTATTTCTACCGATGACCGCCGTGTCGCTGATCATCTTTTCGGCAGGCTCGAAGGGCCGGAAATGCCGGACGATCTTCAAATAAGCCTCGAACGGCTGGTCCACAATGAGCAGCGCCTTCCCTTCCGGCAGCTGATCTACCTCCTTGTTGATAATGATATAGCTGGCTGCCGAGTTGATACACTTATCATAGTATTTGGGGTGGTCGACGAATACAAGATCGCCTTTTTCCACTTTGTGGATCTCGTTAATACCTGTTGCCTGGCCATTCATGTCGCCTGTAAGCCGCGCCCCCAGGAAGTCCGCGATCCATTGAACACTGACGGGAGAAGGAAATTTCATGCTCGAAAAGTTTATATGAAGTAATTTTGGATTCCTCTTTTGATCATCTTTCAGCTGCGAAGATACCGCCGGAACTACGTGTGTCAGCAGTCCGAAATACCGCCTTTTCCACAGGCTAAAAAAAAATGTGAATAAAATTTATGTGAAAATTTTTTTAGATAGGAAAATTTATTTTTAATATTGTGTAGGGAAATTTATTTCCCGGTACTTACTAACCCATCCATATATTCAGATCCCGCCTTCCGGCGGGATCGTTTATTATGGACCTTCGGTCATCGGAACTGTGTTCCGCTTGCCGCCTTCTGGCGGGATTTTTGTTTCAACTAATCCGAGCATCGTGTCGCGCTATTTCATCGTATATAAGCCTTTCAACGTCCTGTCTCAGTTTACTTCTTCGGAAGGGAAGCCCGTTCTGAAAGACTTTTTTTCCGTACCCGATGACGTGTATCCCGTTGGCCGCCTGGATTTCGACAGTGAGGGACTTTTACTGCTGACCAATGACAAACAGCTGAATCATCGTCTGCTGAACCCCAAATTCGCCCACGAACGGGAATACTGGGTGCAGGTGGATGGCGCCATCGATGAACACGCCCTGCAAATGCTTCGTTCGGGAGTAACGATCAACATCGATGGCAAGCCCCATAATACCCGCCCGTGCCAGGTAGAAAAATTCGAAAGAGCGCCCGAAGTACCCGAAAGAAACCCTCCCATCCGCTACCGTGCCCATATTCCTACCAGTTGGATAAAAATGATCTTACAGGAAGGAAAGAACAGACAAGTGCGTAAAATGACGGCCAGGGCAGGTTTTCCCACTTTGAGACTGATCCGTTATCGCATCGGCAAAGTGAGCCTGGACGGTCTACAGCCCGGCGGGATGCGGGAAATCACTAACTTTCCATTTTAAGCGGGCCGATGGCCCGCCCACAGATAGGACCATCAATCATTAAAATCAATATTATGCTGAAATCAATGACCGGCTTCGGACGCGCAGAACAGGCAGTAGGAGACAAAACCTTTCAGGTGGACATAAAATCCTTGAATGGTAAGCAGTTTGAATTACAATTAAAATTACCCGCCTTCCTAAAACCATTCGAATTCTCCATTCGCAAATTGCTCTCCGAAAAACTGGGCCGTGGCTCGCTGGACTGTACCATTAGCTTGAAACAAACAGGTAACGCCAAGCCCGTTAGTATCAATACAGACCTTGCCAAGGCATATTACAATGCGCTGGCCGAACTTTCCGACGAATTGAACCTGGACCCTTCCAATATTCTCAGCACCCTGGTAAAGCTGCCCGAGGTGATCACCCCGACCAGCGATACCCTCACGGACGAAGAATGGCAACAATTCGAAAAAGTGATCCTCACCGCCATCGACGACCTCAATGCCCACCGGCTAAATGAAGGCGCCTCCCTCGAAGAAGACCTTGTCCTGCGCATCGATAATATCCTCAAACACCAGGAAGAGGTCATCCGGCTGGAACCCCTCCGTCAGGTCAAGATCCGGGAAGGCCTCACCAAACTGCTGGAAGAACAGGTAGGGAAGGAGAACTACGATGCCAACCGGTTGGAACAGGAGCTGATCTACTACATCGAAAAGATAGACGTCAGCGAAGAACAGGTCAGGTTGAAAAATCACTGCGACTATTTTAAGAACATCCTGCAGGAGGCGGAAGAAAGCAAAGGCAAAAAGCTCTCCTTTATCCTCCAGGAGATAGGCCGTGAGATCAACACCACCGGTAGCAAGGCCTACGATTCCACTATTCAGAAATGCGTGGTATTGATGAAGGATGAGCTTGAAAAGGCAAAAGAGCAGGTGCTCAACGTGCTTTGACGACTTCCAACCCCTAAACATAAAACACGCCCCCCGCACATATTATGTACCTTTGTACAAATCGAATTTCATTGAAAAAGCCTTTTTTATTTCTTCTGGCCGCCGGCACCCTGTTATGGTCGTCCTGTTCTCTCCCTTCGGATGTTTTTGAGAAGGATGTGGTCATCCCCGGGCACCAATGGGCCACCAGCTTCAAACCCCATGTAGATTTTACCATCGCAGGCGCCGATACGGCAGACCGCTACAATATTTATCTTGTATTGCGGCATTCCGACGCCTATCTCTACAACAACATCTGGATCAGGGGGACGGTACAGGCGCCTGGCGACAGTGTTCCCAAAAGCCAGCGTTATGACCTTACCCTGGCTACCAATGACAAAGGCTGGCTGGGCAGCGGCATGGATGATATTTACGAACACCGGGTCCTGATACAGCCGGATACAAAATTTACAAAGCCCGGCACTTATTCTTTTACGCTGGAGCAAATAATGCGCGACGACCCCCTCCAACACGTATTTAACGTAGGGGTCCGCGTTGAAAAAGCCAAATGAACCTTTTTCGAAAAAAAAGACTGGCCGTCGCCATTACCGTCTATTGGGTACTCCTGGCCTACATCATCGCAGGGCTGGTCTTTTGGTTCATCGAGCTCCAACGGAAGAACAGCCAGATGGCTGCTTATGAGCTGCAGCAGCTGAAAATGGATGAGCCATCCTATGAATCCAGATACAGCGAGATACAGGCCGAATCCCAGCGCAAGACGGCGCAATACATCGGAGAAGGCAGCACCTTTCTCCTTCTCATCCTGGTAGGCGCCCTCTTTGTATACAGAGAGGTCCGGCGGCAGATAAAACTCCAATTACAGCAGCAGAACTTCATGATGGCCGTCACGCATGAGCTGAAGACACCGATCGCCGTCACCAAGCTCAACCTCGAGACCCTTCTCAAACACCGGCTCGACGAACAAAAACAGCAAAGGATGATACAGGCCGCCCTGCAGGAGACAGGCCGGCTGGATACCCTGGCCAACAATATCCTTATTGCCTCGCAGCTGGAGGGTGGGGACTATGTCCGCGCCAAAGAAGAGCTGGACCTCTCCACACTCGTGCAACGCATTATACAGGACCTCCGCCATCGATATCCCGACCGTAAATGGATAGACTCCGTCGAGCCGGACTGCAGCCTGTCAGGAGATCCCCTGCTGCTGCAAATGCTGGTCAGCAACCTGGCAGAGAATGCCATTAAATATTCTCCCCGGGAGGGTTCCATCACCATTGCACTGAAGCAGGAAAGGGGACATATCCAGCTCGCCGTAAAAGACGAGGGCGCCGGTATACCCGATGAAGAAAAGAAAAAGATATTTAACAAATTCTATCGTACAGGGCAGGAGAAGACCCGCAGCACCCAGGGAACGGGCCTGGGCCTTTACCTCTGCCGTAAGATAGCCCAGGACCATAAGGCCGCTATTAAAGTCACCGACAATTCCCCGGTTGGGAGTATTTTTACAGTAACGTTCTAATCGCCATGAGCTCGAAAATTTCCATCCTGCTGGTCGAAGATGAGGAGAATCTTCATGAAGCCCTAAAGCTCAACCTGGAGCTGGAAGGCTATGAGATAACTTCCGCCTATGACGGCATGCAGGCTTTAAAAGCGATACAGTCGGAATACTTTGATCTCATTATCCTGGATGTCATGCTGCCCGGCATCGACGGCATCAATGTCACCGAAACCATACGGGTCCAGAACAACGACGTCCCCATCCTGATCCTCAGCGCCCGAAATGCCAGCGCCGACAGGGTACTGGGGCTAAAAAAGGGCGCCGACGACTACCTCACCAAACCATTCAACCTGGAAGAACTGCTCCTGCGCATACAAAAGCTCATCGAAAAGAACAAGAAGATGCAGGACAAGGACTCTGCAGGCGATATCTATTCGTTTGGAAAGAACACCGTCGACTTCAAGGCGCAAGAGGCCATCACCAAAAAAGGGGAGCGCATACAGCTGAGTAAAAAGGAGGTCATGCTCTTAAAACTCCTGATCGAGAACAGGAATGAAGTAGTCACCCGGGAAAAGATCCTGCAGGCTGTATGGGGCTATAACGTCTATCCTACCACCCGCACCATCGACAATTTCGTGCTCAACTTCCGTAAATATTTCGAGGAGGACAGCCGCAACCCCAAATATTTTCACTCCGTGAGAGGGGTGGGGTATAAGTACACCGAATAGGCTACGGCCTACGCCAGTTTACTCATCACCGACTCCGCCTGTCGCAGCAGCATTTGCATATTATAGGCATCATAGGCGGGTGTATATAAATTCATCTCGCACTCATTAAGGATATTTTCCAAAGAGAGGATGTCCTGTCTGTCCCAGCCTTTCATATCCAGCTGGCGCGCAATATTCAGCTTATTCAGCTCACTGGCGGGCAGCTCCAGCTTCCTGGACAACGCCTTCCATATAGCCCTGTTGAGCTCCCGGTAGAAACCTTTATAATCACCCTGTTCGAAAAGCTGGCGAACCTCCAGCAGGTAATCCACTGCCGGCACCGCCGCTGCCGCGGCGGCGGCAAGTGACTCGCGCGCCTTTTCTTCCGCCAGCCGCTCTTCTTCAGCCTGTTTGGCAGCCGCCTCCTTTTGCTCCTGCTCCGCCTTTCTCAAACGAACATTCTGCCTCCACAAATACACCGCCAGGAAGGAAAGGATCAGGACGGCAAATATCCATTCCAGGTGGTCCTGGATCAGCTTCTTTAGCTGACTGGGCTGCTCCTGCACCAGACTGGCAGCAGGAGTAACAGTCCCGGGAGGATTCTGTTTCTTCTTCGCGCCGGCCATTACCTGGAAGTCTATGGGGTTCGTGCCCACAGTCTTATACGACTGGGAGACGGGATCGAAATAAGGGAAATTGATGGCAGGTATAACATAATGACCCGGGTCCCTGGGCGTAAAGACATAGTCGAATGCCTTGGCCCCGCTCATAGGCGCTGCGGTCTTATTGATATCTTCCTTGGCAGTAGGATCAAAGGCTTCCACCCCATCTGGCCACGCCACCTGTGGGGCTGTGATCACCGGCAGATTGCCCTTACCCCGGATGACGACATGCAGGGTCGCTTCATCCTGCGCCGAGATATTGCGATTGGCCAGGGACGCCTGGATAGAGAAATTGCCTACCGCCCCGCTGAAGCCGGCAGGTTTGTTCGCCTCCGGCAAGGGCTTGATGGTGATGGTCACCGGCTTGGTATTGAGCGTAACGTTCTCGTCTATTTCAGGGCCTAAGTTCTCATCATTCAGCTGATCGAAGAAGTCCTTCATGGGATTGCCGCTGCGATGCTGATCCTGCTGTTTTGTTCCCTTGACAAAGTGCACCGTATTTTCAACCTCCACCGGGTCCAGGTCGATAGTCCCCGGCTGCAGGGGGATCAGTTGTGTCTTGCGGATGATATGCACCGTATACGCCTTGCCGTTGAGACGCTCGACAGAGGCCGCATCCGAGTTCGGGTCCACCATATCGTATACGCTGAATCCATTGAGGGAAGGACGCTTGGTCACCTTGGACTCCGAGGCCAGCCGGGAATAAAGTTTATAGGTGGCCACTATCGGCTCGCCCACATAACAAGTGGTCTTGTCTACCTGCACCTTCAGAAAAAGATTCTTACTGATCTTATCCTTTATTTTTTCTCCCGGCTTGAGCACGATGTCCTTATCCACATCCATCGGGCTCCCCATTGCAAAAGGATCGGGCGGCCAGTTCATAGAAGGAAAAGGATTGGCTCCCCCGCCCGCACCGCCACTGGCGCCGCCACCTGAGCCACCTGCCCCATTGGAGCTGGCGCTCACGTTGATAGTAACGGAATTGGACTGCATGTGCTTGCCATCCACCGTGGCCGATGCCCCGCCGATGGTGAACTTACCCGTCTTGACGGGCTGCAATACAAAAGAAAGGGATTTATACTGGCTCATATTGCCATTCACAACGCTCATCCCGCTGGATTGGATAGGCCCCTGCACAACCTGGAACCCAGGGAATTCCGGAGGCGTCATCTGATCTATCTGCCGGGCATTTTCTACATAGAATTCGATCTGCAGATAATCCCCCCTCCCGATGTCCTTCGTATTGACAACGGTAGTAAATTTCACCTGGCCGGACACATAAAAGCCCGTAAATAAGGCAACCAGGATCAAAAGTGCAAGACGTATATTTCTACCTATAGTCAATGATTTTATGGAATTAATAAGGTCCATGCCGAACAGGCATAAAATTACATTTTCATCCCCAGCAAACGCTGCCCGGGCAGGGTTAAAACTCAGTTAAACCTGGGTCGCCGCCCCTCACGGCCGCCCCGCCACCGGCAGAGCCCTCTCCCTAAAGGTCCCCCAATTGCGGTCTCAACACAATGTCTTCCACAGTGGCCTGCGGGGACAGACGGGTGGCCGCATACACCATTTCCGCCACATCCCCCGCCTCCATGATCCTCAACGGGTTCACACCGCTGGCCGCCCAGGAATCCGTATAAGCCGCCCCGGGATACAGGGCCGTAACTTTTATACCATGCGGCTTTAGCTCTTCCCGCAGATTGCTCGAAAAACCCGCCAGGGCGTATTTGCTGATACTATACGACCCGCCATTGGGATAGGCTTTTAGCGAGGCCGTCGAGCAAATATTGAAAATATGCCCTTTTTTACGCTGGATCATGCCCGGCAAGAGCACACGGGTAAGATGATAAGCGCTGTAAAGATTGACTTCCATCATCTTCTCCAATACCCCGTCCTTTTCGTCGGAGATGTTCCCGGGAACGAACATGCCGGCATTATTGACCAGGACATCCACATCCGCGCCATGATCGATGATCCAGCGGCCACACTGTATAGCCTGTTGCTTATCACCCAGATCAAAAGCCTTCGACCGTACATGGACAGCGGGATATTTCTCCCGTAGCTCATCCGAAGTATGCCGCAGTGCATCTGCATTGCGGGATATAAGATATAGCTGATAGCCGGCTCCGGCGAATTTTTCCGCAATAGCCCTACCCAGCCCCCTGGAAGCGCCGGTGATGATACAGTTCATAATTCGTAATTTTGCGCCTTGTAAAATTTCTCATGCAATATAGGCACCTTTTTTTCGACCTGGACCACACACTATGGGATTTCGAAGCCAATAGCCGGCTGACCCTGCAGGAACTCTACCATCACCTCGACCTTGCCGGCAGAGGAGTGCACGACTTTGACCTGTTCCATAAATGCTACATCGTACACAACGATAAACTATGGGAACGCTATCGAAATGGCTATATCAAGGTCGATGAGCTGCGATGGAAAAGAATGTGGCTCACGCTGCTGGATTTCAAGATTGGCGATGTCGAGCTGGCCCGGGAGATGGATGTCCGGTTCCTGGACGCCCTGCCCACCCGGACGCTGTTATTCCCCGATACGCTGGAAGTGCTGAAATATCTCCGGGATAAGGGCTATGTCCTGCACCTGATCACCAATGGATTTGAAAAGACACAGCATAGCAAGCTGCGGCATTCGGGACTGACCGGTTATTTTACGGAAGTGATCACGTCGGAGGGTTGCAACAGTCTAAAACCCCATAAGGAGATCTTCGAATATGCCTTGCAGAAAGCAGGAGCGACCAGGGCGGAAAGCATTATGTTGGGAGATAATGTGGAGGCTGACATACAGGGAGCCATGAATGCAGGCATCGATCAGGTATACGTCAATCACCTGGACCAGGAGCCGGCTATACAGCCCACTTATACCGTACGTTCGTTACGGGAATTGAAGGACATTTTCTAGCGGAGCTTGCCAGCCGATCAGCCTTTCTTTTTTCCGCACTCTTTACCCGAGCAGGTGGTGTGCGTTTTTTGCTTTTCTTTCTTCTTCTCTTTGCCCTTGTCACCGGCATAGGCAATACCTGCTACAAGCAGGATGGCAGTCGTAAGTGTAAGTATTTTCTTCATATCCTAAATATACGATTTCTGATTCATCTCTCCAACCACAGGGTCACATCCGTGCGCCCGGAACCTACCATGTCGCCAGCACCGTCACCCCACCTTGCACCACCTGGTTTAGCTGGACGTCTATCTTTGTACCCACCGGCAGCAGCACATCCACCCTCGATCCGAACTTTATAAACCCATACTCCGCGCTTTGCTCTACCTTCTGTCCTACGGACAGGTAGTTGACGATACGTTTGGCCAGGGCTCCGGCGATCTGTTTTACCAGGATCTCCCCATGGCTATTGCGCAGCACCACGCTGTGCCGCTCGTTCTCCGTGGAAGATTTGGGATGCCAGGCCACCAGGTATTTTCCTTTATGATATTGATTGTATACCACCTCCCCGCTCATGGGGTTCCGGTTTTGATGGACATTGGCAGGGCTCATAAAAATAGACACCTGTATACGCTTGTCTGAAAAATACTCCACATCGAAGATCTCCTCGATCACCACCACCTTGCCATCCGCCGGGCAAACGATCAGATTATCCCCCACGGTCAATTTACGATTGGGCACCCGGAAAAAAGAGATGAGGAACAACCAAACAGCCAGCGTTACAAAAAAAAGTATATAGCTGAGCCATGCCGCATGAGCACTGATGAAATAAAAGGAAGACAGGTTGATCAGGGCAAAAGCAAGGGCACTGATGGCGATAGTAGGATAACCTTCTCGATGGATTGTCATTATAAATGATTGGACGTCAAAGGTAATAAATAGTTATCAGAACACCTGTAACCACATGATATACAGCCACACAAAAGGCGTCGCCACCAGCAGGCTATCGAACCTGTCGAGAAAACCTCCATGCCCCGGCATGATATGACCGCTGTCCTTTACGCCGGCCATGCGCTTGAGCTTGCTTTCCAGCAGATCGCCCGCCGTGCCCGTAACGGCCGCAATGGCGGCAATGGCTACCCACTGTAATGTCCATACCCAATTCACTTCACCTCCGTCGGGAAGCCGTGTAACAAAGAATCCGATAATGCCCATGACCACCACCGCCAGGATAATACCGCCCAATGTCCCTTCCCAGGTTTTCTTGGGAGATATTTTTGAAAAAGGCGTCTTGCCGATCAGGGAGCCAACGATATACGCCATCGTATCATTGATCCAGATGGAGCCGATGATGATCAGTATAAGCAGCCAGCCCTGGAAACCGACGATATTGCCATAGAACATGGTTCGCAGATTTGTCAACAATCCGAGGGAAAGGGATATATAAACAAGACCGCCTGCCGAATACAGTATATTTTTTATGCTGATCTGACGGGTCAGCAATATCTCGCCCAAAGGCAGCACAAAAAGAAATACCAGCCCTGTCCACCACCCGATGACATGAAAAGGGATGTTTCCAACAGTATAGCCTTTATTGGTAAAGTACCACATAAAACACCATCCGGCGATCATGACGCCATAACGATGGAAGGGTGAGATAGTGGCATACTCGCCGTCGATGCCCGCTACCAGCTTTTGATATTCATACCAGGCTCCAAAGTGGACGATGGAGAAGAGCACAAAAAAGCTCCACACGTTCCATAACAATCCGGCCAGCATGACGACCACGAAAATGGCAGCCGTCAGACTCCGCGTTTTAAATACTGAAATGTTTAAAGCCATGGTACATTAAATTAGGGGTCATTCGGGAAATCCACTGTAATGATTGTCATTGTTCGCATATACTTCTGCGTAACTGGTCCTCGAACGCCTCCGCAGTACGGACAACAGTCCCACTACTATCACCAGGGACAGCAGCGCCCAGTACACAGGTACATAAGGATCCTCATCGATCATTTTTGGATAATAGGATACGGCTATCACCTGCGCAGCATTGGTAAAGAAATGCGCCAGGATGGATACCCACAAACTGCCGCTGTACCAGTATGCCGCGCCCAGCAATATACCCATGAACATCCGCGGCAGAAAACCCTGGAACTGCAGGTGGAAGGCGGAAAAGAATGCGCCGGTGAATATAATACCGGCCCATGGACTATTAAAACATTGAATAAGGATACGCTGCAATGCTCCCCGGAAACAGATCTCCTCACACACAGCCGGAATAGCCGCAATGACAATGACATTGATCACGATGTCCAGGGCCGAGTTCGTTCGCAGAAAATCCCCCATCTTCTCATTGGCCTCTTTCTCCGCGCTGACCATCCAATGGGATAGAGGGATATGGCGGTTCAATTGCCCCAGCCAGCCTTCGAATGGGAAGGACAACAGCAGCAGGAGCACCCCTATTGCATAAAAGGCGGGGATCTGCGCCTTTCTGAAGCCAAGGAAGCCGGGTGCGTTCCTATGGCTGGTCATGATGGCAAATAAAAAGCCGGGCAGGGCAAATATGCCCGCCGAAGCCAGCATCTGCTGGAATTTTTCCCACCCAATGCCTCCCCGCGCAGGCGTTGGCATCCAACCCAGCAGCAAAAGGGTAAAAACATAACATCCGCCTAACAAGGTCATAAAAAGACCTAATTGGGCCCAGGGGGAAGGTATTTTCAGTCTTTGGTTCATAGTGGCTCGATCATTGTCTATCCTTTGACCATTGGGCATTTCGACGTAAATTTGCATCCTTCATGGCGATAAACATCGGCAATATACAACTTCCTGCATTCCCGCTTCTTCTGGCCCCCATGGAAGATGTGAGCGATCCGCCATTCCGGTATGTCTGCAAGCAGAATGGAGCCGATCTCATGTACAGTGAGTTCATTTCCAGCGAAGGACTGATCCGGGATGCGATCAAAAGCCGTCAAAAGCTGGATTTCTTCGAATACGAGCGACCCTTTGGCATCCAGATATTTGGAGGGGACGAAGAGGCGATGTCCATGAGCGCCCGTATCGTAGACACCGTCCAGCCCGACCTGGTGGATATCAATTTTGGGTGCCCGGTCAAGAAAGTGGTTTGCAAGGGCGCCGGAGCCGCCGTTTTAAAGGATGTGGCCGCCATGACCCGCCTGACGGAAGCCGTCGTAAAAGGCACAAAACTGCCTGTGACGGTAAAAACCCGGCTGGGCTGGGATGATCAGTCGAAGAACATCGAAGAGGTAGCCCTCCGCCTGCAGGACGTAGGGATCAAGGCGCTGACCATCCACGGCAGGACCAGGGCCCAGTTGTATAAAGGCCAGGCCGACTGGAGCCTTATCGCCAGGGTAAAAGAAGATCCCCGCATCCATATACCCATCTTCGGCAATGGAGATATCGACTCCCCGGAGAAAGCAAAGATTTACCGGGACAGGTATGGGATCGACGGCATCATGATAGGCCGCGCCGCCATCGGCTATCCCTGGATATTCAACGAAATAAAACATTATTTGCAGACGGATACCCATCTTCCACCCCCGACCATCGAACAGCGCACAGGCGCCATCCGGGACCATCTGCTCCGCAGCGTCGAGTGGAAAGGTCCCATCGTAGGGATCCTGGAAATGCGCCGTCACTATACCAATTACCTGAAAGGGTTCCCCCATATCAAAGAATTCCGCAATCAGCTGGTGCAAAAAGGGTCTGTGGAAGAAATTGAAGAGATATTGCAGCAGGTGCAACAGCGTTACTCCGGATTTGTCCCCGAACGGACCGTGGCCGCCTTTAGCGCCGGCCAGTTGGAGGATTGCGCCTATTAAGACGTTTTTCGTCCCTCGTTGTCTGAAATTTACTTCGGGACGAAAAACAATAAATAAACCCGCCGTCAGGCGGGTCTATTCAGTCATAACGTTTAGAGCGAGTGGTGATCGGATGGTTTTGAACTAAGATTCCCATTTTCATCGACATAAGCCAGCATATCCGTCCAGTCCTGATGTCCTTTGCCTTGTTTCCGTTCCTGTCTTTTCTCCATTTTTTGCTGTTTCTTTTGTCGTTTGTTCCTCTCCCGCTCCCGTTTGTTCCAGGTTTCTGCCATTCATACTCCTTTTTCCCCCGTAGTACAAATACCCTTCCCGATCATATATCCTTGATTGTCAATAGGACCAGATCGCAGTTTTGTCAGCCGCACCGACAGAATATCATTACTTTAAGCGTCACCAGGACATTTTTTCATCCCCGGCTTCCCCTTCATCTGAAGAACCACCTGAACCATTTCAGCTTCCCCTTAAAGGGTGGATATTTGATAGCCGGGTCGATCCAGCCCGGCGTTTGCATTACCGCCTTGGCATGCGTAAATGTTTCAAAGCTGTATTTCCCATGATACGCGCCCATACCGCTGTATCCTACACCACCGAATGGCAGATGGTGGTTGGCGAAATGCCATATCGTATTGTTGATACAGCCGCCCCCAAAAGAATATTGCTCCATCCATGTTTTTTCCCGCCCCTGGTCCTTTGTAAAAAGATAGAAGGCCAGCGGATCGGGCTGACGTCGGACGATGGCCAATGCTTCTTCCATATCGGAAAAGCTAATGACGGGCAATATGGGCCCAAAGATCTCTTCCTGCATCAACGGGCTCTCCGATGGAACGTCCTCCATCAAGGTGGGTTCGATAAAAAGCAACGCTCTGTCCGTACGTCCGCCTGCGACTATTCTTCCCTGTGATAAATAGCTCACGAGGGTATCGAATCTTTTTTCATGGACGATCCTGGAGTAGTCATAGCTTTCTTCAGGCTTGTCCCCATAAAAGGTCCGAATGGTGTCCCTCAACGAATCCAGCAGCTCGTCTTTGACATCCTTGTGCACCAACAGATAGTCCGGAGCAACACAGGTCTGCCCCGCGTTGATGAATTTTCCAAAGACGATGCGTTTCGCAGCCGTCCGGATATCGGCATCTTTTTCTACGATCACCGGGCTTTTGCCCCCCAGCTCCAATGTTACGGGCGTCAGCTGGTTGGCGGCCATCTGGTAGACGGCTCTTCCTACAGGTATGCTGCCTGTAAAAAAAACATGATCCCACCGAAAGGATTGCATCAAACCTTTCACCACTTCCCCGCCATCGCCTTGCACAACCCGAATGTATTCCGGCGGAAAGATCTCCGAGAGCATTTTTTCGAGCAGGGCTGCCGTAGCAGGAGCATGCTCGGAGGGCTTGACGACCGCGCAGTTGCCGCCCGCGATGGCGCCGATCAATGGTTCAAGCGCCAACTGTAGCGGATAGTTCCAGGGCGCGATGATCAGCACTACACCCAGGGGATCACGATAGATACGGGAAGAAGAGGGGAGATTGACCAGGTTGGTGGCGGCGCGTTTTGGCTTCATCCATTGCCTGAGATGCTTCAGGGCATTATTCAGCTCGGTGACAACCAGACCCGTCTCTGTGCCATAGGATTCTTCACGGCTTTTTTTCAGGTCGGCGTATAACGCATCGGCGATATCCTGCTCCTGTTTCAGCAGGCTGTCCCGCAACAGCAGCAGCTGTCTGCGTCGTTGTGCATACGGCATAACAGCCCCTGACTGGAAATAGCGCCGCATGGCAGGCAAATCGATTTGCATAAAAGTAAAACTGGTTTAATCACCAACAATTTCCTTAAAATTCGGGGGATTTACTTCTTAATTTTGATATTATGAGCAATGACAACATTATTGGGAAAATTCCTGTTCTACAAGAGTACGACGATAAGGATTTCATGCAACACGCCCTCCGCGAAGCCCGCAACGCCTATTCAGAAAAGGAGATCCCCATCGGCGCCATCATCGTCCTCGGCGGCAAGATCATCGCCCGCGGACACAACCAAACGGAAAGGCTCAACGATTGCACTGCCCATGCAGAGATCATCGCCCTCACCTCAGCCTTCAACTTCCTCGGCAGCAAATATCTTCCCGACGCCTCCATCTACATCACCATAGAACCCTGTCTCATGTGCGCCGGGGCCCTCTATTGGAGCAAGATCGGCCGGGTCGTCTACGGAGCAGATGATGAAAAGAACGGTTACCGCCGCGGCATCCTGATGCCCGCATCCACGCATGCCTCTGGTGAGGCCCCGGCATCCGCGCATACCCCCGGTCAGGCCCCTTCACCCAATTCTCCCGGCTGGCCCTTTCATCCCAAAACAATCCTCTCGAAAGGCATTCTGAAAGAAGAATGTGCCGCGCTCATGCAGGAGTTCTTTCGCGAACGCAGACGCTGAAATGTCTTATCAGACATCTGGCCCGGTCCACCAGTCTCTCCATTTGGTCGGGTGACCCTTTTCCCGTAAATTCGCTATCCCTTCAGGCTAGTGGAATTCGACCCACATTGACCAGATTTAATTTTTAGATAACAGTTAAAAACATCCGTTATGGCATTTACACTACCCGCGTTGCCGTATGCATTCGATGCATTGGAACCGCACATCGACACGACTACCATGCAAATACACCATGGTAAACACCATCAGGCATATGTTGACAATCTGAATAAAGCCATCGCCGGCACACCAAATGAAGGCAAATCCCTGGAAGAGCTGGTCGCCAAAGCAGGCAGCATCAGCCCAGCCGTCCGCAATAACGGCGGCGGTCACTGGAACCATAGCTTTTTCTGGGAAAGTCTTACCCCCAAAGGCAAAGGCGCCCCTGCAGCCAGGCTGGCCGACGATATCCATACTACCTTCGGTAGCTTCGACGCCTTTAAAGAAAAATTCAACGCTGCCGGAATGGGCAGATTTGGCAGCGGCTGGGCCTGGCTCATCGTCAGGGACGGCAAGCTCGAGATCTCCTCTACCCCCAACCAGGACAACCCACTGATGGATGTAGCCGAAGTAAAAGGCGCCCCCCTGCTGGGCGTGGACGTTTGGGAACATGCATATTATCTGAAATATCAGAATCGCCGGGCAGAATACCTGGGCGCCTTCTGGAGCGTGGTTAACTGGGACAAGGTTGCAGAACGTTATGCAGCCGCCCTGGGCAAATAGATCACTATCTGGATAGATTATTTCAGAATTTTTTACTTACTTGCAATCCCGGCCTGAATTCCATGGTCGGGATTCATTTTTCTAAAAAAAATATATGAAGAAGTTTTCTGTCGCAGCGCTGTCACTGGCCGCCCTGTTCTCCCTGGGATCCTGCAAAGGACATTTCAAGAAAGTCATTGTTTATGCCAACAGCGACATCCAGGTAGATAATACCAAAACCAATATCACGGTCGGCGAAGGCAGCCCGCAGCGCCAACAGGAACTGGACTTCACAGGCAGTGGTGCAGTGACGCTGAACGTACAGACCTCTTCAGGTAAAATAACACTAGATGTACCCGAGGATGGATTATATATAGCCAATCTAAAAAACACCGACACCCTCATCGGCAGTTATGTACACACCGGCGCCGGCGATGCGGAAACGCGCATTTCACAGGATGCCCTGAAGGAAAAGCTGGACTCCCTGCAAAAACTGGTAAAGAATGAAAATGTCAGCGCTGCCAATCGGAATTTCTTCATTCTCCCCAATCATATCACCAAGCTCACATCCATCGCCGAAGGCAAGGTCTTTGGTCCTTTCACGCCGATACCCGCCGCCTTCGATGCCGGCTCCGTACCGGAGATCTACAAATTCTACAGCATGAACGAAATGCACGAAACCATCGAAAAGCTTAATAAAATGACGGGCGCTACACCCGCACCCGCTGCCACAGCGCCGGAGAAAGGGAAGAAATAGCGTTCTTACGGTACAGGATCAACGCCATGCCCCCCCCAAGGGTGACAACGGGCTATCCGGCGCAAACTGAGCCAGGCGCCTTTAAAAGGACCGTGTTTTTTTAACGCCTCGATAGCATACTGAGAGCAGGTGGGAGTAAACCTGCATTTGGTAGATCCCAGCAAAGGAGATATCGTCCATTGATAAAGCTTGACCAGCGCTATCAGCGGCAGGCTTAATATCTGCATGAATTTCCTCATGATCCTATCTCCTTCCCGATTTTCTGCAAAGCTACGGCTATCTTGCCGGAGACCAGCTGGTAATCCGGAACCTCTTTCCCGGTATAGATAAAAAAGACGGACAAGCACAGCTTCCGCTGTTCCACTACCTGGCTCAGCGCCTCTTTATTCAGCCGGTATGCCTCACGGGTCAGCCTTTTGATCCTGTTCCTGTCCACCGCCTTTTTGAAATGACGGCTGCCGGCCCCAAAGCCGGCCTGCAAAGAGGGTTTTACCCCGGCCCGGGCAGGCTCCCCTCCGGCAGCCTTCCCCCCGACAGCCCCCCCCCCGGAAACAGTATCCTCCAGCATATAATACACCCGGTAGGGAAAGACATTGATACGCTGACCCTCCCGGAATATCCGCTCGATCCGTTTACGGCTCTTGAGCCGCTGATCCTTGCCTAATGTGAATCGCTGGTTGATAGGCTCCTGTTTAAATAAAAAAAGCGAATTAGCATGACCTAATTCGCTGCAATATAGTTTTCAATCACGCCAGGGCCAAAAGCCGCCGGCCTGAATTCTACTTCAGTTTGCTCTCGTCAGAAACAGTCAGTTTCTTACGACCTTTCTTGCGACGGCTGGCCAATACCTTACGGCCATTGGCAGTCTGCATACGCTTACGAAAACCATGCACGGTCTTGCGGCGACGTCTATGAGGTTGAAATGTACGCTTCATTGAATAATTTTTGTGGGCTTATGACCCGAATCACTAATTTATTTCAATTCCAAAGACCACGGGTCACCATACCCGTCGCCGGTGAAAGGGACGGCAAAGTTAGGAAAAAAGCAGGAAATTACTGGTACCCCACCGAAAAAAATCCATTCGTCAACTGATGGGTCTCTGTGCTCTGTCCCGTCGGATCAGCCGCGTGGAAGTCGAAATTCCCCCGGATCCGCTTGTTAGCGGCGTCATTCAGAAGGATCGTCAGATGACCGGAATTGGAGGCAAATCCCCCCGATATCTGCGGGCTGTAGAACCCATAGTAGGTGAATGTGGTGTAATCCAGCGTATAAGGACCGCCAACCTGGATATTCTGGGGCATAAGCAGGCTCACGGACTGTGTCCCGTTTAAGAATGACCCATTGAGGACCAACACATTAGACAGCGAGGAGCTAAGAATGCTCTTGGCCGCCCAATGTTGCCCATCTATATCCGCGGTCATGGTATCTCCGGAATTGGAAGGAGGCAGGGAGGAGGTATAGGGCAGCTGATAGAATACACCATCCGTTATGGTCTTTTGCTTGCCGTCGACGTCCCGGAAGACGGTAAAGGAGAAGGTCCCGGTAATGGTCTGTTTGATGGCATCGATGTTGATGACGGTGACCGTTCCCCCCGCCTGGGTGCTGTCTTTACCCTGGTTGGTGGTAAAAGCTAACGTATTGGAGGAGTCGATATTCCCATAAACGGCGATAGAAGTAGACTGCTGAGTCAGTTTATAGGTACCGGGTAGGGTATCGTTAAGGGTAATGCTGATCTGCTGCTTGTCAGCGCTGATACCCGTAAGATTGATGAGGCCGCCCACGATAGTGGCGCTTTTCTGCGTATCCGCGGCTATCCACTGGGAGCCGTCGATAGTCGCCATAAAGGTACCGCCGAGAAAGCCAGGGCCCTCCACGCTGGTCTCCTTCCGGCAGGAGGTGACGGCGAGCAGGATGAGGGCGGCTATAATTGGAAAAAACCTCGTGGTTCTCATAATCTATTCTGTTAAGATAATATTATATGCTCCGATTGTAAAGGTTTCCCATAAAATATACTGGCGTGGGCGTCGAAATCCTCCGTGCTGTCCGTCGTAAAGAACCTGAGATGACCATTCTTGCTGCAACGGCTTTCCATCTCGGGGTGACGCAGCAAATAATCAGCCAGACTCTCCGCTACGATCTCGCCCTGTACGATCAGCTGGCTGCCCTTGGGCAGATGCCGGGCTATCTTATCCCGCATGAGGGGATAATGGGTACAGGCCAGCAGCACAGTGTCGATATCGGAGGATTGCGCCCGCAGCTGATCCATGTATTCTTTTACAAAGTAATCGGCTCCCGGCTTGTCATGCTCATTGTTTTCCACCAACGGCACCCATAAGGGACAAGCCTGCTGAAAAACGGTTACCTCCGGAAAAAATTTTTCAATTTCAATAGGGTAGCTACCTGATGATACGGTTCCACGGGTCGCAAGGATGCCTATCTTCCCCGTCCGGGTGAATTTTCCCACCACTTCCGTGGTAGGCCGGATCACTCCCAGCACCCTGTTGTCCGGCGCCATCCGGGGAAGGTCATTCTGCTGGATAGTACGCAACGCCTTCGCCGAGGCGGTATTACATGCCAGGACCACCAGCGGACAGCCCTGACGGAAAAGCCATTGAACACATTCCAGCGTATAGTGATACACCGTCTCGAAACTCCGGGTCCCATATGGACTCCGGGCATTATCCCCTAAATAGGTATAATCGTATTGTGGCAGACGCGCCACCAGCTCCTTTAGAACGGTGAGGCCGCCATATCCTGAATCAAAAACGCCAATGGGTTGAGACATATTGCAAATGTAAAACGCCGGACTTTAAGGTCCGGCGTTCATTATTTTTTCGGTATTACTTCAAACCCAGTTTCTTCTTCACCAGGGGCAGCAGGTCGTCTGCGGGAGGAGACGCCAGCAGGGCTTCCTTGGTCAGCACGTAGGCATAGCCATTTTCCTTGGCAACAGCCTGTACCGTCTCGACCGCCTTTTTCTGAATAGGAGCGATGAGGTCCTGTTGCTTTTGTTGGTACAGCTGCTGAGCCTGTTGTTGCCAGCTCTGCAATTTGATCAGCATTTCGCCCATGTTCTTTCTCTTCAGTTCCAGCTGAGCCTTGGTATATTTAGCCGTATCCTTGGAATTCAAAAGACTGTCCTGCTCATAGTATTCTTTCTTCATATCCTCGAAGTTCTGGCCCAAGGCATTTTGATAATCATTCAGGGCCGTGTCAGCCTTCTTATATTCGGGCATGGCAGGGATCAGCTCGGACAAGCTGATATAGCCGATTTTGCTCTGAGCCTTTGTCGAGTTACCCGCCATCACCAGGCCCATGACCACCACTACTACGGTAAGAATCTTTTTCATTTGTCGTTGTTTGTATTTTGTTGTTTTGTTTTAGTTGCAATTATTTGATCCCCAAGGTCCTCAGCACATCTTCGCTCTTGTCCAGCTTTGGGTCGGCAAATATAACAGTAATTCCTTCACTTTTATCCAAAATAAAATCATACATCCTGTTGACGGCTATCTGCTGGATAGCATTGTATACCTTGTCCTGTATGGGTTTTACCAGCTCCTGCCGCATTTTGAACAGGTCCCCTTCGTAGCCAAAACGCTTGCGTTGCAGGTCACGGACCTCTTTTTCCTTGTTGAACAGCTGGTCCTCTCTCTTTTTCTTCAAGGTATCACTCAACATTACCTGCTCGGCGTCATAGTCCTTATACATCTTGTCCAGGGCAGCCTGCTTGTCGTCGATCTCTTTCTGCCACTGCATGCTCACCTGGTCGAGCTTTTTCTGAGCATCTTTATACTCGGGCATCTTATCTAAAATATACTTGGTATCCACTACAGCATACCGTTGGGCTTGTCCAACCAAAGCCAGGGCCAGTAACAGGCATATGGTGATTAGTTTTCTGTACATAACATAGGCAATGGTGCGCCGGGTCTGGTTAATTCCGAAATATGACCCATCCCCGTCGCACATTTTATGATGGGCCTATCGGCCGACGGAACTGTGTTCCGTCCTGGTTTGTAAAATACATTAATCCGGCTCATACCCCAACATAAATGTGAACCGGGTAGCGTCTTTTAATGAGCCATTCTGGATACGATCCAGGCCTACCCCATAGTCAAAGCCCAACAAACCGAACATCGGCAGGAAGAAACGCATCCCCACACCCACGCTCCTGCGGAGACGGAAGGGGTTGTATTCATTATAGTTATACCATCCATTGGCCGCTTCGAAAAAGGTCAGACCATAGATAGTGCTGCTGGGGTTGGTTGTAAAAGGATAACGCAATTCCAGCGTGTACTTATTAAACATGGTAAAGAACTGGCTTGCCTGCTGCTGATCCGGGTTGACCTTGGGATCGGAGTTCTCATATACAGGATAGCCCCTCTGAGAGATGATGTCGTAACCCAACAAGCCGAAGTTGTTCGTCAGACCCGCATCCCCCAGCTGGAATCGCTCGAAGGGAGAGAATCCCAGCCTGCTGTTGTAACGACCCATAAAGCCGAACTTGGCGGACGCCTTCAACACGAATTGACGGCTCTTGTCGGCGCCCATAGCGCTCCCGATAGGAATATACCAGTCGCTGGTAAAGCGCCACTTATGATATTCCGGCAATTTATAGCTGTCACCCTGGGTGATCGCCGGGTCGAATAGCGAATACGGCGGTGTGAACTGTACGCTCAGCGTCTGACTGGCGCCCATGCGGGGGAAAATAGGCTGGTCCAGGTTGTACCGGCTCAACGCCAACTTGAAGCTGAGGTTCGTGGAAAATCCATTTCGAAATGCGGATGTGAACAAAGGATAGTTGTTCAGATCGTACTGGGTATAATTCACCGAATAGGTCAGCGTGAAATAATCATCCGGCCATTTCAGCTGTTTGCCAAGCGCAATGGTCACGCCAAAGTTCTTTAATGAGTTGGAGTCGCTGAAAGAATAGGTATTCGTCCGGTAGTTGTACCCGCCTGTGCGGAAGACGCTGCGATAAAGGCTGACAGTCAGCGAATTTCTCTTTTTACCACCCAGCCAGGGCTCCGTAAAGGAGAAGTTATAGGACTGATACGCCTTGCCGTTGGACTGGATACGAAGGCTCAGTTTCTGTCCATCCCCGCTCGGCAATGGGTCCCATGCCGACTTGTGCAGGATATTCTTTATGGAGAAGTTGTTGAAAGTAACCCCTACAGTACCCGTCAATCCAATCCCTCCACCCCATCCGGCAGAAAGCTCCAGCTGGTCGGCCGATTTTTCTTCGACACCCCAGTTGATGTCCACCGTACCATCCTCCGCATTGGGGTTCACACCGGGGTTGATCTTTTCCTGGTTGAAAAAACCCAGGTTGGCGATCTGGCGCTGGCTACGGATCAGCTCCTGACGGCTGAACTTATCGCCGGGTATGGTGAACAGCTCACGGCGAATGACATATTCTTTTGTCTTCTCGTTACCGGTGATCGTAATATTCTTGATGGTAGCCTGAGGACCTTCCGTCATCCGGATCTCGAAGTCGATAGTGTCGTTATATACGGCCGTCTCGACAGGGTCCACACGGAAGAAGAGATACCCATCGTCCATGTACAGACCGCTGATATCGCCACCCTCGGCCGACATCTTCAGCTTTTTGTTCAGGATATCCAGGTTGTATACATCGCCCTTGTGGATGCCCAATGCCAGGCTAAGAATAGAATCGGAATATTTGGTATTCCCTCTCCAGGAGATGTTGCCGAAATAATATTTGTGCCCTTCTTCGATCTTGATGTCCACATTCATTTTCCCATCCTTCACCGGCGTCTTGGTGTCGACAATGGTCATATCGCGATAGCCCTGGGAGTTGTAGTATTCTATCAGCTTTTGTTTGTCCGTCTCGAACTTGGTAGCGTTGAACTTGGCGGAAGAAAATAATTTGAACCGGAAATAAGGATCCAAAAACTCCTTGGAGCCCGTGAAAGAAAGAAAACCCCATTTATCGATATACTCCCTAAACGTCACGCGGGGGTTGGGACCGAACGTGGTATCCTCCGGCGGAGGGAAAATGGTCAAACGGCTTCGCTCATGCGTATCCTTGAACTGCTTTTTCAGCTTGGCGTCGGCGATTTGCTCGTTGCCAAAAATATTGATGTCGTTGATACGAACCTTTGGCCCCTTTACGATGTTGAAGTTGAGGATCTCCGAATTGGCTACGGTGGGATCCTTTGTCTCGGTGATGGTTATCTGCGCATCCTGGTAACCCTTCTCGGCATAGAACTTCTTGATCACCTGTACAGCAGAGCGTTTCATGTCCTCCGTTACTACACGTCCCTTCACCAGACCGGTCTTGGTAGTAAGGTCATCTCCATCCCCTTTCTTCACACCCTTAAAATAGAAATTTGACAGGCGGGGCCGCTCGAGCACGTTGATCTCTACGTAAATATTGGTACCGACGATTTTAGTATAGTTGATCTCGATGTCTGCAAATAATTTTTGTTTCCAAAGATTGTTGATGGCCTTGCTGAAATTGTCCCCTCCGGGGATGGTTATTTTATCACCTACGGAAAGCCCTGAAATAGAAGTTAGAAGAGCCTCATCGAGGTATTTGGTACCGGTGATCTTGATGCCGGCTATCGTATATTCTCTGGGCGGGTTTTTGGGATTGGTGAGATCGATAAGGGCAGGGTCAACAGAAACGGGATGCGTCGTGTCGGGTGTCACCTGGGCTCGTGCAGCAGTTAGATTCAGTAAGCAGTAAGATATTAGTAAAAAAACACAAATCAGCGATCTTCGTTGCATCCAGTCGGTTTTTAGAGCGGCAAATTAAGGGGAATTATTAAAAGTCTTTGTTAAAAAGTGGGCTCAGACGCTGACGGCTCCTGTTGAATTTGAGCGCTTGTCTTCCCAAAACGTCTTTCTCGTCCCTGAAAATCGAGGATAGCTTCGTACAGATTTTCTTTACGGAAATCAGGCCAGCGCACGCTGGTAAAATACAATTCTGCATAAGCGAGTTGGTATAGCAAAAAATTACTAATTCGGTATTCTCCGCTGGTCCGGATCATCAATTCCGGGTCAGGGAAGTCCTTTGTGGACAGATATTGCTGTAAAGTGTCCTGTGTGATGGCGGAAGGGTCCAGCTTTCCCGCCTTTACATCCAACGCCAGGCTCTTGACGGCTTCGGTAAGCTCCCAGCGGGAACTATAGCTCAACGCCATAATTAGATTAAGGCCTGTATTCTTTGCCGTCATCTCCAGGGCCTCATTTAGCTCGTTGCGGGCGTAATCGGGCAGCATGCTCATATCCCCGATGACATGAAGGCGTATATTGTTCCGGTTCAAGGTCTCAGCCTCCTTACGGATGGTCTCCACCAGCAGCTCCATCAACCCAGTCACCTCATAGGCGGGACGATCCCAGTTCTCGGTGGAGAAAGCGTAAAGGGTAAGATATCCGATACCCAATTCCGCACAGCCTTCGACGATGTCCCGAACACTCTCCACCCCATGAAAATGACCAAATAGCCTGTCCTGACCCTTTTCCTGGGCCCAGCGACCGTTCCCGTCCATTATGATGGCAATGTGCCGGGGCAGCCTTTGCAGATCTATTTTATCCTTTTCGGACGCCATACTCTTCTTTAAGGGGCTCAAAGATAGTAAATTCAGCCGTCACTGCGCGCTCGGGCACTTATAAGAGCTCAGATTGAAGGAAAGGGTGATCTCCGCCAGCAAATAACTGTCTTTCTGATTGGAATACCCCCGCTGGCGGCCCTTGATCCCTATGGGAGTGCCCCCGGTGACCTCACTACTCCGGTCCTGCATGGCATACCAGAGGGTCGGCGTCCCGTCGGGCAGGAAATGTGGCTGAGCATCAGGAGCATACGTAGAGCTGACATCATCGATATAGTCGGTGGTGGTAAACCGGTAAACGGCCTCGAAACCAATGTTCATCGCCCGGTTGAGGTTGTATTTGATCCCTACCCCCAGGGGAAAACACACCGCCATACTCCCATACGGCTTCCGGGTAGGATAGAGAGAAGACCCCTGTCCTTCCGTCCCCAGTGGGCGCAGATAGACCTTTTGTCCATGGTAATACGCATAAGGGTCGTAATTGAAGATCCCCGTCCCGAACGTGATATAGGGGGTGAATCGGTCGTATGTGCTTCCTGGCACGAACTTGAAGAAGTTGAAATCTCCCTGTAAGGTCAGCTCCCAGATATTGGTATTGAAGCTCAGATTCCGTTCGAGCATGAACTGGTTATAGGTATTATATTTATCGGAATACCCCAAAAAAGCATAGTGACCTGCCACACGCAACGCCACATAGTTCCCGAACTGCTTGCGGAAAAATGCTCCAAACGCGATATTGGGCCGGTTGAATCGGGGATTGGGATTCAGATCCCCAAAATAATGAGAAGCGCCTAAAGAAAAACCATACTCCCCTTCATGTACGATGGCCTCTTCCTGGGCATGGGTCTTCCAACACACAATGGAAAATAAAAATCCGGTAAGGATCAGATGCTTCATTAATATGTATTATACGTATAAATCACCCATGCGTTGTAAATTATCTGTCCTTTAGTTACCAAATCTCTGTTCTGGTAACGAATTTTGAGCTTTTTTCGTTTCCCCGGGAGCCCCCCGAATTGTTAAAGTTTGAACAGCCCCGGACACCCCCTAATTACGGGTATCCAGCCCCCAGGACAGCTTCCCCCGGAGGGTCTGAAGAAAATTATTTTCATTCAGACGTATCAGGCTGAGGGTAAAAGCTTCTTTCCGGACGGCCAGCTGCACCTGCTTATCCACAATCTCTTTCCGGGAATCCAGCACACAGATAAAGTTCTCCGCCCGCCCTTCCACTTCGAAGGAAATGATATTGTCATCCGGAACGACAATAGGGCGGACATTCAAATTATGCGGAGCCACGGGCGTGATGACAAAACTGCTCGATTCAGGAAAGACCACCGGTCCTCCGCAGCTGAGCGAATAGCCCGTAGAACCCGTAGGGGTGGCGACGATAAGGCCGTCAGCCCAATACGTATTCAGGAACTCCCCATTCAGATACGTATGGATCTTGATCATGGGGGAGGTGTCCGTCTTGTGGATGGCAAATTCATTCAATCCATAAGGCACATCTCCAAACAGAGGCTTATTGGCATCCAGATGTATCATACTCCGTTTGTCCACCACAAAGGTTCGATTGACCAGCGCCGTGACAGCCGTCGAAATGTCTTCCTTGCCGATGCTGGCCAGAAAACCAAGCCGGCCAAAATTAATACCCAGGATCGGAATATTTTTATCTCTTACCAGCGATACCGTATCCAGCAAAGTGCCATCCCCGCCAAGGCTGATGAGAAATTCGATAGATTCATCCAGGTCGCTGGACTCCCGGAAGCTGCCCACATTGCCGGGCAGCATAAAGGCCGATCCTATCTTCTCCAGGAACGGCTGATGGATCACAGGTTGCAGCTGCTGTTTGATCAGCTCGTCAAAAAGTCGTTGTACTCCGCTCTGCTGTTCATACTCGATGACCCGGCTGTATATAGCTACTTTCATTAATTAAATATCTTAAAAATCATTTCTGATGTGCAAAAATAACCCGTTTTGGCCTAACTGGTTAAAGCTATAATCCAGCCGGAAGTTCAGATCATAGAAAGTCACGATGTCCAATCCAAACCCGCCTGAATATAACATGCGGTTGACCAGCGAATTAGATTTAAAATCTTCATTATACGCATAGCCGCAGTCACCAAAGGCGGTGGCATAGATGCGAAAAGGGATCCTGTCGTGCGAACGCACCTTGCGCATAAAGGGTATATTGAAATCGAACAGCTCCCGATAGAACGTGTTGCGTAGCACAGACCCCGCCGTGCCGTCCACGACATATCTGTCCAGCCCCCGCAGATAGAAGTCGCCATAGCCCAGCAGCGACTGGTTGTAAAAAGGCTGATGGAGCGGCCATTTCAACACATTCGTATTCTCGAAACCAAACCAGAGCTTCCAGCCCAGCGGCCATGCACGCGTCAGCTTGGTATAAAATTGCCAGAAATCCATATCCTTTGTGATCCCCCGGCGCGTCAGTCCCGTCTCGAAGATGATACCATTCAGCGGGTAGGCGACGTAATCCACATCCGTATAGCTAAACCGGTACGACAATTCCGGGAATACCACTTTTAATTTGCCATTGTTGAAATAATGCGGGTTCCACACGGCCACGGCGCTGTCGATCCGGATGCTGTTCATACTGAATCCCACGAGATGCCGCACCTTCAACCCCGGACGGTAGAAATAGCGGAGGCTGGCGGAAAATGTTTCACTGAGATATTTGCCGGCATACGGGATGGTGTCGGAATTGATGAAATATTGCTGATTATTGGCTGTAAGCGCATCCACCTCCTTCAGCTGCGCATAGGTGAATCCTCCCCCAAATCCATGTTTCAGGGACTTATCCGCATACGGCTGATTATAATAGAGCTGGAACTGGCGGGCATAACCCGTGATCAGCCAGGCCGTCAGCTGGTCATTCCGGCCCGTGAAATTGAAATGGGTGAATTTGGCGCCGTAGTTCACCCGGTTGAAATTATAATGCTTGGACGCCCATGCGGAAAGGTTGCGGTCCACAGGTCTGAAATAAGGGACGGGAAATATATACCATCTTTCTTTTACGTCGATTTGAATATCGGCCGCATAGCCGCGAAAATTTTTCAGGTAAATGACCACCTCGTTGAACAAATGGGTATTTATCAGCCGGTCGTGCGCCATCTGGAATGCGGAGACCAGATCATGCAGACTGACAGAATCCCCTGGCTTAAAGGACAGTTCCCTCTCGATGATATAATTCTTTGTTTTTTTATTCCCCGATATATAGATCTTGCCAACGGTGTAAGGTCTGGAAATCGTGTCTTGGAGAAAGTTAACACGGTTTCCAGACAGATCTAATGTCTGTCCTTCGGACAACGAACCGCTGGTTCGTTCGGGACGCGTAGTGTCGGTGGCAACGGCAGAAGGAGGCGCGGAGGCAGGCTGCGCGAAAGAAAAGAAACAAAGGAACAGGGGTATTATCGTCCAGAGAAATTTCAGATGTTCAGGTAATTCATCAGGTGGTCGTAATTGCTGCGCAATTCGTTCTCGTACAATTCTTCTCCAAAATAATACTTGACCTGGTATTCATACCGCTGAAATGTCGCGATAATATCGGAGATCTCGAGCTTGTTGATACGTAAGGTAATAAAGAAATTCCCTGATTGGGGGTCCGGATAGGTATTTAGTTGTGTGATTTGTGCGTCATTGGTCTCGATGAGCTTGCTGATCTCTGAAAAGGAAAAGCTGACTTTTTCCATTTCTAATACGATGATGCCGCCGTGGTCGCCTACTCCGAAGGTCTTCGAAAGCTGTTTCAACAGGTCTGTCGCGATGATGGACCCGATATATTCTCCTTCGCCTGCGACAACCGGGATCACGGTCAGGGCCGACTCGTTGACCATTTGTACCGCTTCGAAAAAGAAAGCATCGGCATGGGCCGCGGTCTTGGAAAAGCTGGCCTGTAGTTGGGACAGCTTGATGGAATCGTCCTCTACATTCAAAAGATCGTCTTCGCTCACCAGCCCTGCCAGCTTATCTTCTACAACGACAGGAAGGTGGGTGACATGAAAATCCGCCATCAGATCCAGGGCCTGGGACACAGGGTCATTCAGGTGTAAGGATGGGATAGAGGCCGATATGATCTCTTTGTTTAACATTAGTACGTACTCGATCACTTTTGAAAGCAAATCACGACTCTATACTAAGACGTAATAAATCAGGCTACCGCTGCCGGTTCGTTCAATTTTCGCAAAAATTTATGAAGGATGCCATTGAACTCCTCCGGCCTTTCCATCATCGGAGCATGTCCGCACTTATCTATAAAGTGCAGCTCACTGTTTGGGATCAGCTTGTGGAATTCCTGTCCTACGAATGGCGGGGTAATATTGTCGTTATTTCCCCAGACCAACAAGGTAGGTTGCTTGATCTGGCTCACCTCTTCACCCAGGTTGTTCCGGATGGCGCTTTTGGCCAGCGTAATGATCTTGAGAGCCTTCAGGCGTACGTTGACAGTTTCATACAGCTCGTCCACCAGCTCCTTGGTGGCCATCTTAGGATCATAAAAGGTTAATTCCGTCTTTTTCCGGATATATTCATAATCCCCGCGCTTGGGATAGGTATCTCCCATGCCGTTCTCGAACAGTCCGGAACTGCCTGTCAAGGTGAGGGATTTGATCCTTTCGGGATGACGAAGGACATACATCAACGCCACATGCCCCCCCAGGGAATTACCTAAAAGGTTGATATCCTTATAATCGCGGTATTCGATGAATTTATGGACGAATTTCTCCAGCCCCCCAACGGAAGTATGCAGGAGATCCAGGTCCAGTAAGGGCAACAACGGAACTACCACTTTGTACTGATTACGGAAATAGTCGATCTGTCCGCTGAAATTGCTCAGCGCGCCGAACAGACCGTGTAATAATATCAGCGGCTCTCCTACCCCTTCCTCGATGAATCTGAACTTTTCTTCTTGTTTGATTTCGTATTCCATCTGTTAAATTCTATCCCGGTAATTATTCGTAAAAATAGCGATTTACTGCATAAAAATACCTCTCTCCTAAAAAAGCAGTATCCCTTCCATTTATCCGAAAAACCGACCCGTCAGGGCCATCTCTTGCAAATTTACAACAACTATAACCGATAATATTTCAAATAGTTCTAATACCCAATACCCAAAATACCCACCTCCCCTAGTAACCTGCCCCACCCCCATCAGTCTACTTAGACTGTAGACTTCTGTTCAAATCACCGAAAAAATCCTCCAGTTCGGTGAACATCCCCTTAAAAAAGGGGATCAGGCTGCCAAATCCATCGATCACCACCGCCCCCCAGGGGCGGATAAAAGGATACGTGATGGACGAGTCCAGCGTATTGCCGGATATCAGACGCAATTGCACAGCATAAAACAACAAAACGCTCAGTATGATCGTATTTATTGCCGCATACAACAGGACGCCTGCCAATTTGTTAAACCATCCCATCATGGCCAGGTCTACAGCAGCCTCCATGAGCCGGCCCAGCCACCTCACCAGCAATACCACGGCCAGGAATACCAGCACAAAGGCCACTACCGGCAACCAGCGCCCCGACAGTGTCGTATGTCCCTTCAGATAGATCGCCACCGCAGCAGACAACTTCATGGCCGCGGCCAGACCTATGATAAATGCCAGCGTGGCAACTACCGCGATGATAAACCCTTGCCGCAACCCTTTGAATACAGCTACCAGCAAAAGAATACAGAACAGGACATCGATCCACATATTACTTCGATAACAATTCTTTCACCGTGGCGCCAATGGTCTTGCCATCCGCCTGGCCCGCCAGCTGCTTGGTAGCTATTCCCATCACTTTACCCATATCCGCAGGGGAGGAAGCTCCCGTCTCGGCAATGATCTTCGACAGGATGACCTTCAGCTCGTCCACACTCAGCTGTTTGGGCAGGAACTGCTCAATTATGGCAATTTCCTCTTGTTCCTTCTGCGCCAGGTCAGCCCGCTGCTGCTGCTGGTAGATCTCCAGGGAATCTTTCCGCTGCTTGACCAGTTTTTGGAGCAGTTTTGTCTCATCCTCCTCTTTCAGTACCCCTCCCGCTCCTTCAGATGTCTTGGCGACAATGATCGCGGCCTTGATAGCGCGGAGACCACGCAGACCAGCTTCATTTTTTGCAAGCATTGCTGTTTTCAGCTCTGCCATTACTTTTTGTTCTAAACTCATGCCAAAGAAATTTTAATGGTCGCTATCGACCTTTTCGGAAATTTGGGCCAATAGCGCCCAATTATCTAATGTCTGAGACCTTCGGTCCCTCGGTTACGGACAACGGACCTCCGGCCCGTTTGTGGGCGCCACGAGCCCCGGAGGGTCGTCAGGCCTTGTTACTTTTTAATTGTTGTTCCCTGAATTTATTATAAAAATTCTTTGCAAACTGCTTCATATCATTCGTCAAACCCTGGTCCTGGGTAGCCCGGTGATATGTTTCAGCCATGGTCATAAAGGTCTGATAGAAGAAATCAGCCATTTCGTCCACCATCATTTCCTTTGTCCACAGGTCGATGCGGAGGGCTGTCTTATCATTCCCATCCCAAAAGGCCAGCATCATTGCCTTGGCCTTGCGGGCAGCTTCCGCCGTCGTATCCGTAGCATTCCAGCTGATTTGCTCCGGCACCCGGTCAGCGTCCAATATTACATCGATGTTGATTGAAGATCTTGCCATAAGTAAGTTTTCAAGCCGCAATTTAATTAGTTTTCAGCAGCTCTCCGATAGCCGCCGCCGATCCCCGCATGCTAAGGCCAGCCGCCCGGGATGCCCCTTTCTCTATCAGCTCATTGCGAATACCCTCATTCTTATAGAGGGATTTCAACGCCTCCGCCAGACTTCCGGTATCGTCGGGCTTCACCTGTAAAACACCTTCAGGTAGCGGCCCATTCAGCGCTCCCGCCTCATTCGCTACCACGATGACGGGCGTCTTCGCCCGCCAGGCATTCAATATCGCGATACCCGGATCATTCCGGCGGGGAGTATGGATAACGGCATAGGCGGCCTCTATAAGCCCATTTGTTCTCACGGGATGTAAACATACATCTTCCCGGTATTTATATGAGTCCAGGTTGTCGATGGTCCCTGCGCCGGCCAATACCAGCCTCATATTGGATAGCTGACGCTTCTTAAATAAAGAGAACGCCTTTAGCAGGTTTATCACTTTCGACGCCCCCATCCCGGTGACATCGGCAAAAAAATATTCCCTGCCCTCTGCTATCTCTTCTTTCAATTTCTCCCGCTCCCCCACGGGCAATGACCGCACTTCCTCATCGGGGGCCAGCGGCGCACGGACATCCGTTCCTCCAAAAGAAAAGATCAGCCCTTCGTCAGACAGCCTCCAGGTACATAAAGGTATCTTATTGGCGAACCCCTTCCCGGCCGATGTCTCCCGGCCCCTTGCCGTCATTACCAGATCTACCTTTTCTCTCCTTGCCGCCCTTGGCATGAGCCAGCCATACCAAAGCCAGTCCCCTGGTCGTCCGGACAGGGTCTTATGGACCAGTTGCTTTCCACCTGCCGGTAGATCAAGCCCTTCACCGCCCTTATCCAGCAGGAATACCCACTTTACCCCGTACCCGGTCCCCAACTCCTTTGCACAAGTAATTATAAACCAGCGTGTTTCGCTAGAGATCCCCGCCTTTTGCAGTGGTCTGCAATCCAATAGAATATGCATACGGCAAAGGTAGGGCGCCTCGCAATGACACACCCCGTGAATTGTCAATATAAATTTTTTAACCTAGTTTTGACCTAATATGGAAAAAATGGAATACAACACGACGCGTAACCACCTTATCATGCGTGAGTACGGACGTCACATCCAGAAGATGATCGAATACCTGGTGACCCTGGAGGATAAAGAAAAAAGACAGCGAAATGCACAGGCCGTCATCGAGCTGATGGGATTCCTCAATCCACACCTGAAAAATGTAGAAGATTTCCGGCATAAATTATGGGATCACCTTTTCCTGATCTCCGATTTCAAACTGGAAGTATCTTCACCATACCCCATCCCCACAAGGGAAACATTACGCGCCCGGCCCAAGCCGTTGAAATATCCCAAGCGCTATCCCAAGCTGTCGCATCTTGGAAAGAACCTGGAGATCGTCATCAACAAGGCCCTCGCCGAAGAGAACCCGGAAAAACGCAATGGCTTTGCCAACGCCGTCGCCTACTATATGAAGCTGGCGTATAACAACTGGCACAAAGAGACAGTCCATGACGACGCCATCCAGAGCGAGCTTTCCCAGATTACTCACGGACAGCTGGAATTCACCAATACACCGTATGTGAAGAGCTTCCGCCCCAACGAGCCCAGGGAAAGGGATCGTCAGAACTTCGGCGAATACCGCAACAAAGGGCGCAATCAAAAATTCCAGCAGCGGAACAATAACCGCAATGACAGGAATAATGACCGGCCCGGCAAATTCAAAAAGAAAAGATATTAATTAATTGTCCCCTCATAAAAATCCAAGCAAACTGCTTGGATTTTTTCATTAGGCAGATCGCCTGGCTTTTGTATTTTTGACGCCTATGAATGCATTCGAAGTCATCGGTGGTAAGAAGCTCAAGGGAGAGATCGTACCACAGGGCGCAAAGAACGAAGCCCTGCAGATCATCAGCGCCGTACTGCTCACTCCGGAAAAAGTCACGATCACCAATATTCCGGACATCCTCGACGTCAATCTGCTGATCGAGCTGCTGGGTGAGATGGGCGTGAAGATCCAGCGCACCGCCCCGGATACCTGCGTCTTTCAGGCCGATACGGTAGACATCGACTACCTCCGCAGCGACTCCTACCGTCAGAAGAGCGGAAGGCTGCGCGGTTCCGTTATGATGGCTGGCCCCATGCTGGCCCGCTACCGGAAGGCATTCATTCCAAAACCAGGAGGCGACAAGATAGGAAGACGCCGCCTGGATACCCATATCATCGGATTTGAAAAGCTGGGGGCCCAGTTCAACTATCACCCCGAAGAAGGGCTGTTCCACCTGGAAGCCGCTCATCTGAAAGGCTGCTATTTGCTGCTGGACGAACCTTCCGTCACCGGCACCGCCAATATCATCATGGCGGCGGTCATGGCAGAAGGCACTACCACCATCTACAACGCCGCCTGCGAGCCCTATATCCAACAGCTATGCAAGATGCTCACCCTGATGGGCGCCCGCATACGCGGCATCGGAAGCAACCTCCTCCATATAGAAGGGGTAAACTATTTAGGCGGCGCCGAACACCGGATGCTGCCCGATATGATCGAGATCGGCTCTTTCATCGGACTGGCCGCCATGACCCAAAGCGAGATCACCATTAAGAATGTGAGTTTGGAAAACCTGGGCGTTATCCCCGATAAGTTCCGGCACTTGGGCATCCAAATGGAGTTCCGGGGTGACGATATCTATATTCCTGAACAGGAGACCTATGAGATCCAGAATTTTTTGGATGGCTCCGTACTGACCATCTATGACCATCCCTGGCCGGGCTTTACACCCGACCTCCTCAGCATCGTCCTCGTAGTGGCCACCCAGGCCAGAGGGTCGATATTGATCCATCAGAAAATGTTCGAAAGCCGCCTGTTCTTTGTCGACAAGCTCATCGATATGGGCGCCCAGATCATCCTTTGCGACCCGCACCGGGCAGCCGTCATCGGCACCGCCAGGGAACAAAAATTGCGCGGCATTACCATGAGCAGTCCTGATATCCGGGCAGGGGTCGCCCTTTTGATCGCCGCGCTCAGCGCAGAAGGCCGTAGTGTGATCCAGAACAGCGAACAGATCGATCGCGGCTACCAATACATCGACGAACGCTTGCGTCGTCTGGGGGCCCAAATCAATAGAATATGAGTCCGAACAACAGGATTATCATCATAACAGCTCCTTCCGGAGCAGGAAAGACATCCATTACCCGCTATTTGCTGGGCAAATACCACCAACTGGCCTTTTCCGTCTCGGCTGCTACCCGCAGCCCACGCGCCCATGAGACCCACGGTATAGACTATTACTTCCTCACCCTGGAGGACTTTAAACAAAAGATACAGCAGAACGAATTCGTGGAATGGGAAATGGTCTATGAAGGAAAATATTATGGCACGCTGAAAAAGGAGCTGCAACGCATCTGGGACGAAGGCAGGACCCCGCTGCTGGACATCGAGGTCAAGGGGGCGATCCATATCCAGGAGCAATATCCCCAATCCACCCTGTCCCTTTTTATCGAGCCTCCATCCGTTGATGAGCTGCGCCGCCGGCTGGAAGGCAGAGGGACGGAAACCCACGAAAGCCTGATGGCCAGGGTCAACAAAGCCTCGTATGAGATCTCGTTCAAACACCATTTCGACAGGATCATCGTAAACGACGATCTCCAGAAAGCCTGTCACGAGGCCGACCAGGCCGTCAAATCGTTCCTGGGGCTATAAAAGGGTCCCCCCAAAGACGATGAGTTTCCCCTAACGAACCAGAGGTTCGTCGTCCGAAGGACAGATATTCAAAAAATCCGATTAAATTAGTGTATGAATACGTATACCCTTATTGGCATCGTGATAGCCTGGCTGATCATCGCTTTTTTCTCGGGGATTGAAGTGGCATTCACCAGCGCCAACAAGCTGGCGATCGAGCTGAAGAAAAAACAGGGGCTCAGCAGTGGCATCATCCTTTCTCATTTCATGGACCATCCCGTCCAGTTCCTCGGCACCACCCTCATCGGATTCAATATAGGCCTGGTCTTCTTTGGATTGATGGTAGGAGAGACCTTTTTGCCCTTCTGGATATGGCTCGTCAATAAGGTCCACATGCCGGAAGGTTGGGTCAATTTCATCCGGCTTTGTGCAGAGACGTTCATGGCATCCGTGATCCTCCTCTTCTTCGGAGAGTTCATACCAAGGGCCCTGTTCCGCTCGAAGAGCGACGCCATGCTAAGCTTCTTCTCCGGCGCGATGGACTTCTTCAGCAGACTGCTATATCCCATCGCCGGTCTTTTCATCGGCATTTCACAATGGGTACTGAAATATGTATTTAATGTGCGGATAGACGAGCGTAAGGAAGCTTTGTCGGCCATCAACATCGATCATCTGACACAACAGCAGACAGGCGCTCCGGAAGAAGATAACCAGGACCTCAACAAACAACTCTTCGACGCAGCCATCCGCTTGCCAAAAGTCAAAGTGCGGGAATGTCTCGTACCCAGAAAAGAGATCGATGGCATCGACATAAATTCGCCGATCGAGGCGGCCCGGAAGAAATTCGTGGAAACAAGATTGAGCAAGCTTGTCGTCTATGACGGCAACCTGGATCATGTGGCAGGGTACATACATCAGCTCGATCTGTTCAAAAAGCCGCCTTATATCAAGAGTATTTTGCTGCCCATTCCCGCCGTACCGGAAAGTATGAGCGCCACCGACCTGATCAGCAAGTTCAGCCGCGAAAGAAAGAGCATCGCCTGGGTGGTAGATGAATTTGGCGGCACCGCCGGCATCGTCACGATGGAAGACCTGCTGGAAGAGATCTTTGGTGAAATAAAAGACGAATACGATACGGAAGAATTCGAAGAAAGAAAATTATCCGCCGACGAATATATTTTCTCAGGCCGGCTCGAATTGGACTACCTCAACGAAAAATATGGTTTCGAGCTGCCGCAGAATGGCTCGGAAACATTGTCGGGCTATATCATCAACCAACATGAGACCATCCCTCATTTGAAGGACCGCATCATCATTGGAGATTATGAGTTCGAGATCCTGAATGTCTCCGATACGCGCATAGAAATGGTCCGTCTGAAAGTGCTGAAATAAATACACGGACACCTTGTAAAGGTCGTTCTGCCCGCCATGGGCCCCTCCCCTTAACGTATGTTAACCCGTGGTTAAACAGCCCCGATTTCTTTTTCATCCTGTCATTTTTAGCCAACTTAGCGTCATCAACGCAGCCAACGCTGCACTCCTGAAATAAAAACATTATCCCTCTTTCATAGAGGTGAGCTTTTTCATAGGTCAGTTAGGAGTAAACAATGCACTCTGTAATGGAGTGCTTGTTTTTTTTATATACCCCTGTGTCAGGGTTGGCATTTTCAAACTAACTTCGCGGTCGTCATCGGGCTTCCGGCTGTAAGTAAAAGCTGCAAGTGATTGGCTATAAGCACTTTATATGGCTCTCAACCTTTTTAACAGACGTTCGGATCAAGAAGAAATGTCCTTTGTGGACCATTTGGAGGCCCTCCGCTGGCATCTCGTCCGCAGCGCATTTGCCGTAATCATAGTCGCCATCTTCATTTTTATCAAAATGGACTGGATCTTCGACAAGATCATCCGGGGGCCGATCCGCAATGATTTCGTGAGCTATCAGGGGCTCTGTCACCTCGGCCAAAGGCTGGGCTTCGGAGACGCCCTATGCCTCCAGTCGGTCAAGGGGCTGGAACTGATGACCACCCAGTTCGGCTCTCAATTCATCACCAGTATCAATATTGCCATCGTCGGCGGATTTATCGTCGCCTTCCCCTATGTATTCTGGGAGCTGTGGCGCTTTATCAAACCCGCCCTTTCTCCCAAAGAGCTGAAGAGCAGCCGCGGCGCTATTTGGTGGGTGAGCTTCTTTTTTATGCTGGGGGTAGCTTTTGGCTATTTCCTCCTGGCGCCCTTCACCTTTAGCTTTTTATACAATTACACCATTGGCACTGCCGGCGGCGTTGTCACCAAGCCGACCCTGGACGATTATATCGAAAATCTTATAGACATTATCGTCGGCTCGGGCGTGGCCTTCCAGCTGCCCCTGATCAGCTATGTGCTGACCAGCATTGGGTTGATAACCCCCAATTTCCTTCGTACGTACAGGAAATACGCCTATGTCGCTATCCTCTTTATAGCCGCGATCATCACCCCTTCTCCGGACTGGATGAGCCAAACCATCGTGGCCCTGCCCCTCATACTCCTGTATGAGCTGAGCATCATTATTTCCAAGCGTGTGACCAAGCGTCAGGATAAGAGAGATAAGGAGGAGTGGAGCTGATAAGTGATGATCCGGTAATGCCGGACCACCCCCTCGATGGTCCGGTTGGTCTCTCTGTAAAAGCATTCGAGCAGGCTAAAAGCTATCTGGCTTCTGCTTTTTTATGGCGGGCTACATCGAAGCCTGGGGTCGGGGTATAGATACTATGATTGAAGGATGCCGGGAATTCGGTTTTCCAGATCCTATTATTTCTGAGGAACAGGATGGCGTGAGTGTTACTTTGCAAAAAGACATTTACACAGAAGAACATTTACGAGCACTCCAATTAAATGACAGGCAGATAAAAGCCATCTTATTTATTAGAGAGAAAGGAGAAATAAGCAACACTTCTTACCAAACCCTCAATTCGATAAGCAAACCTGTTGCTACAAAGGATTTATCAGATTTGGTCAGTCGGAATTTGATACAAAAGTTGGGAACCACTGGTAAGGGTACAAATATGTTCTATCTTAAAGGGCTTAAAGGGCTCTCAAACGGCTCTCAAACAGATTTCAGACCTCCTTGTTAAAAATCAAATTCAGACCAAAAGACCCAACCGGGCCATTGAGCTGATATGCTGACCTGGCACCGATCCCCGCGACCCCAAAAAGAAAATGGCCTTCGAAAATGAAGACCATTCCAATCTAGTGAACCTGGGATGGAATATTTTCAAACCAGCTGAGGGAGGATTTGAGGCGGGCAATAACATTTAAACAGTTGATTTACAATTAATAATTCGTATAACAAACTATCTTTTTCGCTGATCGCGATTTGCAAACAGCGAACAAATGTCTATATTTGCACTATGAAAGCACATAATGGCATGCGCCCCCAGGATATAGTGATGCTGCTGAAAATATTGACTGTATCGGCCCCTGACTGGCAATACAGGGATCTTGCTGCCTCTCTTTACGTCAGCACTTCGGAGGTATCTGAATCCTTACACAGAAGCCATATTGCAGGACTCATTGATGAAAGCAAACGCAAGGTTCATCGGCAGTCGTTGATGGAATTTATACGTTATGGGCTGCATTACGTTTTTCCGCAATTACCAGGAACCATGGTCACCGGTATTCCTACCGCTCACTCACACCCTTTCTATGCCAGATTATTTAAAAGTGAAATGAACTATGCCTGGCCGGATGATAATGGGAACATGAGAGGGCTGGCTATTCAACCTTTGTACCCATCTGTCGTTAAAGCCGTCAAACAAGACGAACTATTATATAAATCGCTCGCGAGCATCGACATAATCAGGGTCGGACGTACAAGAGAATTAAAAGTTGCCATAGAAGAACTTCAAAAAATTATCCTATGAGTCATCGTGAAAATATAACCAGGATCAAGGCAGTCTATCTGGCTTTAGAGGAACTTGGCCCGGAAGTCGTCTTTGTCGGAGGAGCTACCGTTTCTCTTTATTCAACAAGACCTGAGACCGAAACAAGACCGACTGATGACGTGGATATAGTAGTCGAGATATTGCATTACAAAGAGTATGCCGCCATTGAGGAGAAGCTAAGAAGTAAAGGTTTCGTCAATGACGTAGCATCAGGAGTTATCTGTCGCTATACTATACATGGAATCACAGTTGATGTCATGCCGACATCCGAGGACATATTGGGGTTTTCAAATAAATGGTATCCGGAAGCATTTGCCAATTCCATCCGGGTAAATCCGGAAGATGGGTTATCCATCCGGGTATTTTCTGCGCCCTATTTCCTGGCGACAAAACTGGAAGCTTTTGTCGATCGGGGAGAAAATGAGGGTAGGTTCAGTTCCGATTTTGAAGATATTGTCCATGTTCTGAATAACCGCCAATCAATTTGGGAAGAAATGAAGAATGCCGATGAACTGGTAAAGCAATACCTCAAAAGTGAATTTGTAAAACTATTGGATCAGAAATATATCGATGAATGGATAAGCGTACATCTGGACTATAATGAACAAAGAAGAGTTGGTTTTATTTTGGGAAGCATATCCGAATTTGTGCAGGACTAAAAAACCATTAACGCCCAAACAGCCGACAAACGGCTGGTAAAGGGCCGAAATGGCCGGGAAAAATTGATTATTGCCAAAATAATTTATCAGTCAAGCCTTCAAATCTAACGACTTGAAGGCTTCGTGACCTGCACGGATTCAAACCGCCTACTTTTATCCTTCTCCCATGGTCGACTCCTATCTAAGAGTCCGCATGTTTTATCGAGATCTCCCTTTTCATTTCCACCCGCTCGATGTCATTACGATAGTCCTTTATCTTCTCGTCATTCTGGCTGGCCAGTATCGCTTTTTCAAAATAAAAGACAGCCTTGTCATAGTTCTGCCGCAGCTCTTCCGACAGAGCATACCGTCCATAAACCCAGGATTTGTCGATAGTACGTATCCGCAGACATCTTTCCAGGTGCTGGGTCAGCTCGTCGAATCGCTCCATGTCCATGAACAGGGCCGCAATATGGAAATAGGAGTGGGGGTATAGAGGATCGCATTTGATGGCGGTAATGAAATGGTTCTCCGCCTTGGCATAATCATCGAATTGCGTCTTATAAAGCCACCCCAGCGAATTATGCGCAGGCGCGCTGTCCGGCTCTTCGTATAAGATGCTCTCGTATTTCTTAAATGCTTCGGCGTAATTGTTATTCTTGATATCCGCTTCGGCCTCCAGGTACAACTCTTCAGAATTTGTGTTCATATTATTACGGTATTAGCTCTTCATTACCACCCCAGCAGCCACGCAAAGATCAACGGGGCAACGATGGTAGCATCACTTTCAACGATAAATTTCGGCGTATTGATATCCAGTTTCCCCCAGGTGATCTTTTCATTGGGCACAGCTCCTGAATAAGACCCATAGGAAGTTGTCGAGTCGGATATCTGGCAAAAATAGCTCCAGAAAGGCACGTCATGCCATTCCAGGTCCTGGTACATCATGGGGACCACGCAAATGGGGAAGTCACCCGCGATGCCGCCTCCTATCTGGAAGAAACCTACTCCCTTACCTTCAGAATTCTTACGATACCAGTCAGCCAGCCACACCATGTATTCGATACCGCTGCGTACCGTAGAAGCCTTCAGCTCCCCTTTGATGACATAGCTCGCGAAGATATTACCCGTGGTGCTGTCTTCCCAGCCCGGTACCACGATGGGGATATTCTTCTTCGCAGCGGCCACGATCCAGCTGTCCTTGGGGTCTATCTCGTAATATTGCTCCAGGTCTCCGCTAAGCACTACTTTGTACAGGAATTCATGGGGAAAATAACGCTCTCCTTTGGATTCCGCCTCCTTCCACACCTTGACCAGGTGCTTTTGGAGTCGGCGAAAAGCCTCTTCTTCCGGTATGCAGGTATCCGTCACCCGGTTGTAATGGTTCTCCAGCAGGTTCCACTCGTCCTGGGGCGTGAGATCCCGGTAATGGGGCACCCTCTTATAGTGGCTATGAGCCACCAGGTTCATGATATCTTCTTCCAGATTGGCGCCTGTACAGCTGATTATCTGTACTTTATCCTGCCGGATCATCTCTGCAAAAGAAATACCCAGCTCCGCAGTGCTCATGGCTCCGGCCAGCGTGACCATCATCTTTCCTCCTTCCAGCAAATGCGTTTCATACCCTTTGGCGGCATCCATTAATGCTGCGGCATTGAAGTGCCGGTAGTGATGCTGAATGAATTGTGAGATAGGACCCTTGTTCATGATCTTTTGTCGGTTTTTTTGTGAAGGAAAGGGGGCAAAGGTACCTCATTTTTAAGACTTATTTCTCACAACAGATTATCAAATTGGGAGTGTGTATAGAAAAGGTTCAGACCAGACATTATTCTACTTCAGAATATATAAGAAATCATACATTAGATTCTAAAGAATAAGGTTTAGGGTAAGAGGTTCTGATAAGAGTAGTCAAATTCCCTTGGCATGTTGGGGAAAGAGAAGCCTTAACCAACAGTAACATGTTGCGTTAAAAATAGCATTACAGACCGCCTTAATCCTGGGGCGGTTTTTGTTTTCCGCCTTTCGGACAACCCACCTGTGGTCGTTTTTATTGCCCCGCCTCGCCACCCATCATCGACGCATAAATGTGATAGTTCTCCTCATCGTAGCAGACAAAGAACACCTTCATGGACGACGCAGGTCCTGCCAAAAGTTCTTTTATCGTAATAAGGGCAATATGCGCAGCCCTTTCTTTGGGGAATCTGTAAATACCGGTGCTGATATTGGGAAAGGCGATAGTTTGAACAGCATGTTCCACGGCCAGCTCGATACTGCTCCGGTAAGCCTCGGCTAATAGCCCATCCTCCCCACTGCCACCTCCATTCCACACAGGTCCCACCGCATGAATGACATGTCTGCAGGGAAGTCTCCCTCCCGTTGTGATCACGGCCTCGCCCACCCTGCATCCACCTTGACGTTGCCTTATCTTCATACATTCCTCCAAAATGGCCGGGCCTCCCGCGCGATGAATGGCTCCATCCACACCTCCACCTCCCAGCAAAGAAGTATTGGCCGCATTGACGATCGCGTCGACCTCGAGCTTGGTGATGTCTCCTTTCAATAGCTGGATCATGTATCTAAAATACGAAAATGGGATCACAGAAGTACCTTAGCCCAATAATTGCATAGCTATCCCAAAAAAGTATATGCCAAAAAATTACCCGGCATCCCGGCACAATACCCGTGTCTCCCGGATGATGTCCTTACTGCTACCAATCTCTATTCTCATGGGATGTTCCAAATCCAACCATAGTTCTCCGGCAAGTCCCTTAAATGACATGGATCATAAATTCCTCACCGACGCAAGCTTCAGTAATTATGACGAAATTGATGCAAGCAAACTGACTTCTTCGCAAAGCTCCAATGGAGAAGTAAAAACGCTCGGCCAGGAGATGATAAATGATTACAGAACTTCCGAGTCCGAGCTGGGAAATATCGCGGATAGTTTAAAAGTCCCTATACCCGCAGAGCCGGACTCTGCCCACAAACTCAAAATAAATAAATTAATGGCGTTATCCGGCGCGGCATTCGACACTACCTACCTGCGTGACATGATCAATGATCACCAGGGCGCCATCTCTCTTTTCCAGAAGGAATTGAACACCGGGCAGTCCGCCAGGTTACAACAGTTTGTCAATAAGTATCTCCCCAGGATACAGAGACATCTGACAATAGCAGACAGTATTATGGGAGTATTGCAGCAACATTGAAAATATATCCTGCAAAACATGAAGCCCAGCCCAGACGCACAACAAAAAGCCGGTCTATGACCGGCCCCTTGTCCAACTAAAAATCAAACGATAAAGCTCTTATTGCGCGTCTTTTCTCGACTTGGAATACACATCCCAGGTATCGACTCCTTCGCTGCGCAGAACGATCTTCTTGTCGGCACTCTCCAGCGTCACATAGTAAGTTGTCTGATCGTCCGATGCCAACTCGAAAAGCTCAGAGATCCAATAGCCGGTATATTCTTTTTTCAAACTGGTAAGCAGGCTGATAGGCAGCTGGTCCGATACAATATTACGAACGATAGCTGTCAGCTTGCCCTCATTGTCGTAGTAAGCAAAAAGCACCTGGTCGTTCAACGTGAACTCCACCTTCACATATCCTGTCTTTTGCTCCCACTTAATGTTTTTGGCATTGTTGAATTCTTTATGGAAAGATCTTACAACGGATTGATTGACGTCTCTTTCATCATTCTTCGCAGCGAATACGCTGAGACCCATCATCAGCACGGCGGCGATGGATAAAATACTCTTCTTCATGTTCTGTTGTTTATAAGTTTTTTAAAGTTTTTTCTGAAGTCTACATTTATAAGACGCAAGCTTTTCCCCGATGTTGCAGCTGTTTCAAAAATTTTTTTTCAGCTTACCCCTCCTCGTTATGCGCCATCATTATAAAGAGCTTTATTCTAAGACGACACAAAGCTATCTTATGTTACACCTACCCGCAATACAATCTACACCAACGGATGCCTCATATAAAGTAATTGTAAACACCGACACAGATAAAATTTTACAGGCACGCCGAAACCCTTTACAGACAAGCATTAGCGCCGATTTCTTAATAAAATTATAAAATGCGTATGCTTCTTGTTAAAATAGACCGCAGGTCCACCAGTGGCAAGTAAATGTCTATCCCTCGACACGGACCTCCCGCCGGTTGGCGGACGAAGCCGGACCCTCGGGAAAATGTAGTACCTTGTAAAGGTGAATTATCTGGCACATGCATACCTGTCCTTTGGCATATCCGACATCGCCACAGGCAACCTGATCAGTGATTTTGTGAAAGGGAAAAAAAAGTTGGACTACCCGGAAACAATACAACATGGCATCACTCTCCATCGGGCCATCGACACCTTTACAGACGGTCACCCCATTACACAAGAGGCAAAACTTTTCTTCAGACATCACTTCGGTCTCTATTCCGGACCCATCACCGACATTGTGTACGACCACTTTCTGGCCAATGACCCGGATCAGTTTCCCGACCCCGACAAGCTAAATGCCTTTGCTTTACAGACCTACGAGCAGGTAGCGACGCGTGAAGCACTTTTTCCCGACCGTTTTGCCCGCCTCTTCCCCTATATGCGGTCCCAGAACTGGCTGTATAACTACCGGTACAGGGAAGGCATTTACAACAGCCTGCATGGTCTTGCCCGCCGCGCTACCCACATGCCTGACCCCATCCCGGCTTTTCAAATTTTTGAGTCACAGTACGAACAATTACAGGACTGCTATCGACGTTTCTTTCCAGAACTGAAAAACTTTGCCTTTAATGAGCTGCAGAAGTGCGGGAATTGGCCTTCCATGGAAAAATAGTCCAATTCCCGCAAACAGTTTAATGTCTGTAGGCCTTCGTCCGAGCTCCGGGCACTCGCTCGTCCTCGGTCGGAACCTACGGTTCTGGACGAACCGCTTTCAGCGGTTCCTGGGGGCTCCTCCCTTCCCAAAAGATCTAATATCCTTCTTTCATGAACGCCGAATCGCGGATGTTTTAAAAAATTGAATAATTTTGCCATACGTAACACTCATAAATTAATCACTGTATATGACCCTCCGGAATGTTGTCCTGGCAGTTGCCCTGTTGTGTAGCCTGGAAAGGACCAATGCCCAATCCAAACCTGCCTCCATGGATAAGTCACCCATGGATATGACTTATTTTCCAACGGATTATCCCGTCCTGAAGATCCAGGACAAGGCCCCCGGCCCCCTTGTAGTCCGGGCCATCTATAGCCGTCCTCAGAAGAATGGCAGGAAGCTGTTTGGCGAGCTGGTGGAATATGGGAAAGTTTGGAGACTGGGCGCCAACGAAGCCACGGAGATCGAGTTCTTCCAGGACGTGAAGATCGACAACAAAAAAGTAAAAAAAGGGCGCTATACCATGTATGCCCTGGTTGATACCGAGAAATGGACCATTATTCTCAATAAGGAGACGGACACCTGGGGAGCCTTCCGCTATGACTCCACCAAGGATGTAGCGCGCACGACTGTTCCGGTAGAAAAACAATCCGAAGTAACGGAGGCCTTTTCCATGGAGTTTGAAAAGGCGCCAAAAGGGGCGCGACTGGTGATCAACTGGGATGATGTACAGGTAAAACTCCCTATTACCTGGTAATATGTGCGGCATTGCTGGCATCCTGTCCCCCGACCCGGCTGGTATCAGCCGGCAGCGTTTGAAAGAAATGACAGACGCTATCGCTCATCGCGGCCCGGATGGAGAGGGTTTTTGGATCAACCCTTCCGGCGAAGTGGGTCTGGGGCACCGCAGACTGGCTATCATCGACCTTAGCCCGGCAGCCGCTCAGCCCATGCATTATCTGGATCGCTATACGATCCTGCACAACGGAGAGATCTATAATTATCTCGAACTAAAAAGCCTGCTGCAATCCAAAGGGTACAGCTTCACGACGGCATCCGATACAGAAGTGATCCTGGCCGCCTATGATCACTATGGCCCGGAATGTTTGCAATATTTCGACGGCATGTTCGCCTTTGCCATCTGGGACGAAAGGGAAAGAAAACTATTCGCCGCCAGGGATCGTTTTGGCGAAAAACCCTTGTTCTTCTACAAGGATGCCACCCAATTTCTTTTTGCCAGTGAGATGAAGGCCCTCTGGGCCGCCGGTATAAAAAAGGACAGCAACAGAAAGCTCATATTCAACTTCATCACCATTGGCTATACCCAAAACCCGGCCAATGGGTTCGAAACTTTTTACAACGGCATCTCCAAGCTGCCCGCCAGAAGCTACCTGATATATATGGCGGATAAGGGAGAGCTTACCACCGGGCTATATTGGGATATCAAGATCGGGGAAAGCTATTCCCCCGGGGAAGAGGCGGCGATCCAGCAATTCACCGGTCTGTTATCCGCCAGCGTACATCGGCGGATGAGGAGTGATGTGCCCCTGGGTACCAGCCTCAGTGGGGGGCTGGACAGCTCTTCCATAGTGGCGACCGTGCTGGCCAGTGCGAAATATTCAGCCAATATTTCGCACGATCAGGGGAGGCATCCCCGACGGCTCCAAACCTTTTCGGCCGTCTTCCCTGGGTTTGAAAAGGACGAATCTGCCTATATCCGGCTGGCAAGCAACTATTTTCATCTCGACAATCATATGACAGAGCCACGCTCCGTCGACCTGGTCCGGGACCTTGAAAAGCTCGTCTGGCACCAGGAAGAGCCCTTCCTCTCTTCCAGCATCTATGCCCAGTACAAGGTGTTTGGACTGGCCGCCCGCCACTCGATAAAAGTGCTGTTGGATGGACAGGGCGCGGACGAGCTGCTGGCAGGCTATCATAAATACTATCACTGGTATTGGCAGGAGCTTTACCGTACGGATAAGAAGGCCTTTGTGCTGGAGCTGGAGGCCGCCAGGGAGTCCGGAGTGGACGACCGGTGGACCTGGCGCAACAGGCTTGCCGCCAATCTGCCCGTGTATGCCGGCATCTTCCTGAAAAAGAAAAGGTCAGCCAGCCAGCGCAACAGCAAGGAGCTTTCCCGCGAATTCGTAAACCAGTTCGGCGTCTCCTACTACGACATCCCCCATATCGACAAGCTCAGCGGGGTCCTTTATTACAATACATTTATGAATGGGATGGAAGAGCTGCTGCGCTATGCGGACCGCAATTCCATGGCCCATGGAGTAGAAGTGCGGCTGCCCTTCCTGAGCCACGAACTGGTAGAGTTCCTTTTTTCCCTCCCTTCACACTTCAAGATCCGGGACGGATGGACAAAATGGCTGCTAAGGACAAGCATGGAAAGCTATCTTCCGGAAGAGATCGTATGGCGCAAGGACAAGACAGGCTATGAACCCCCTCAACGAACCTGGATGCAGGACCCTGTATTACAGGAATATATCCATGAATCCCGGCGCAAGCTCGTCAGGGCGGATATCCTGCGGCCGGCCGTCCTGCATAAAAAAATACAGCCGCATGATGCACATGCGGCTGAAAACAACGATTGGCGATACTTGGTCACGGCAGCGTGCCTCGCGACCATATAATTGAACTGACAGTGAAAACTACGGGGCTTTCTTGTATTTCTCTACCACCTGCAGGTTCCCTTCGGCATTCGACTTGATGGTGATCCAATTCTCATCATCTTCCAGCTTGATATAATATTCCACAGCATTGTCGGAAGTCATCTCGGTGACACCAAATACTTTTTTATCGGCGTATTTCTTTTGCAGACGGCAAAGTATGTTGATAGGCAGATTCTTCTCCGTGTAATAACGCAGACTGCTGATAAAATTCCCATCCTTGTCATAGTCGATCTTGGTGAGAATTCCATTCTCTTTAAAGTTCACCGTATAACGGTCGGTTGATTCAAGCCATCTCACCTGCTCTGCATCAGGGAATGTTTGCTTGAAAGAGTTCAGCATCTTTTCACTGATAGTGAAATAGCCTGGGTCGTTGAAACCCTCTGTAGCAAAGGCTCCTGCGCTGAGCGAAACGCAGCAGGCGAGTGTGAAGAGGGTCCTTTGGATTGATACACGCGGTGTCATAAATGTTATTTTTAAAAAGTTTTTATTGCGGGTCACCATGAATAATAACGTAAAGCTAAATTGATATTGCACTGACGTCAAGCGAAACTTTACATTCGGTAGAATGCATTCACCGAACGTTTGGTTGCCTTAAGAGGATTTAGCCTACCCAACACCGTAAAAAAAGAATCGAAACCCCCAAAAGTTTGCGCGAAGTGGTAATACGTTCATGTTGCTCTTATAGGGTTAAGCTTTTGTTAAACCAGATGAGTGGTTTTCGGTATCTTTACAAATATGAAACTTTCGACAAAACTCATCCACGCGGGCATCGAGCCCGATCCTACGACGGGCGCCATCATGACCCCGATCTATCAGACGTCTACCTATGTACAATCCGCACCTGGACAACATAAGGGCTATGAATATGCCCGCTCCCAGAACCCCACCCGCCAGGTGCTGGAATCGGCCATGGCGCATATAGAGAATGGGAAATACGGGCTTTGCTTTGGCAGTGGCGTAGCCGCCACGGATGCCGTGCTGCGTCTCCTGAACCCGGGTGATGAGGTCATCGCCGCCAACGATATGTATGGAGGCACCTACCGGCTGTTCACAAAAGTTTTCGAGCGCGCAGGCATAAAGTTTCATTTCGTCAACATGCAGGATACGGCCAATGTCAAGCCGTATATCAACACACGGACAAAACTCATCTGGGCGGAGACGCCAACCAATCCGCTGATGAACATCGTCGACATCGCCGCGCTGGCAGACCTCGCACGCGCCCATAAGGTGCTGCTGTGTGTAGACAATACCTTCGCATCGCCTTACCTGCAGAATCCGCTGGACATGGGTGCAGACATCGTCCTGCATTCCGCGACCAAATATCTAGGCGGACACAGCGACGTGATCCATGGTTGCCTCGTAATGAACGATACCGCATTGCGCGACCAGTTATACTTCATACAAAAGAGCTGTGGCGCCGTTCCCGGCCCGCAGGATTGTTTCCTCGTGCTGCGGGGATTGAAGACCCTCCATGTGCGCATGGACAGACATTGCTCCAATGGCGAAAAGATTGCTCATTTCCTCCGCAGCCATCCCAAGGTCGGTAAGGTTTATTGGTGCGGTTTCCAGGACCATCCGGGTTATGCCGTCGCGAAAAAACAAATGCGAGGCTTCGGCGGCATGATGAGCTTTACCCTGAAGGACGACAGCCTGGACACAGCCATCCGCCTCCTGTCCTCCACGAAAGTGTTTGCACTCGCGGAAAGCCTGGGTGGCGTGGAATCCCTGATCAACCACCCGGCCAGCATGACACACGCCTCCATCCCCCGTGAAGAAAGGATAAAAAATGGGCTTAGCGATTCGCTGATACGTCTCAGCGTAGGCATCGAAGATGTGGACGACCTCATCGACGATCTGCGCCAGGCCATAGGTTAATACGCCTCCGGCCGGCGGACCCGTGATCCGCCCTGCGCCTGGCACACCTGACTATTATGACAAAGTCCCTGACAGATCTTCGCGAATTCCTGAACAGGAAGGTAGATGAATACAACCAGCCGGCATTTATCCCCCTTGACCCGATCAGTATTCCACATATGTTCAGTAAACCACAGGACATCGAGATCGCCGGCTTCTTTGCCGCTATCTTTTCCTGGGGCAATCGCACGACTATCATCAACAAGTCAAAAGAATTAATGCAGCTGATGGACAACGCACCTCACCAGTTCATCGTACAGCATGCGGAGAAGGATAGGAAAAGACTGTTAGGTTTCAAACACCGCACCTTCAATGCCACCGATTTACTATATTTCATAGAGTTCTTCCGCTGGCATTATACCCATCATGACTCCCTGGAGGATGCATTCCTGCGCTCGCCAGATCATCTCTCGGGGTTTTATCGATATTTCTTTCAGCTGGATCGCTCAGCCCCGGCTGACCACCGGCCCATCTCGTCCGACGATGGCCTGCCCGCCGCCCCGCCCCGCACCTACAAGCACATCGCCTCGCCCGAAAAAAACTCCAGCTGCAAGCGGCTGAATATGTTCCTTCGCTGGATGGTCCGCCAGGACGACAGAGGCGTCGACTTCGGCGTCTGGAAAAAGATCTCCACCGGCCGGCTGGTATGCCCGCTGGACGTACATGTGGCAAGAGTTGCCCGGCGATTCAACCTCATGACACGAACGCAAACAGATTGGCAGTCGGCCTTGGAGTTGACAGATTATTTAATTACTTTGGATCCAAGCGATCCCGTGAAATACGATTTTGCGTTATTCGGACTGGGCGTAATGGAAAAATACTGACTATGAAATTCCTATTTGCCACGCTCGTGGCAGCACTCCTTTTCCTATTTTATCAACCTGCATCCGCGCAGCTAAGCCCCCAACAGCAAAAAGACCTCACCGCATTCACCCGTCTATATGGATATATACGATATTTCCACCCCTCCGACGAAGCCGCGGAGCTGGACTGGGACAATTTCGCCATCTATGGCGCCAAAAAAGTAATGGAAGCCCGGGACGATCGACAGCTGATCACCATACTACAGGGGCTTTTCCATCCATTTGCTCCCACGGTAGTCATCTACCCGGCCGCTGAAAAAGACAGCTTTTCCATCGCCGCCATCACGCCTCCTGATACGGACGGCTATATGCCCATAGCCTGGCAGCATTTGGGCGTGGGCCTTTCCAGCCAGACCCCAGGCATCTACAAAAGCATCCGGGTCCACCGGCCCCAACCCGAAAAACCCGTCAGCCAGGGGTTTGCCCCCATCGCGCAGACCTTTCCCGCCAACCAGATCAAGGGGAAAGAGTTCCGGCTCAGCGGATGGATGAAGGTGGACTCCACCAGCGGTGGCGCCGGTTATTTCATGATGCGGATACAAAAGAAAGGAAAGGTCGTCTACTTCTACAATATGAGCGATCGCCCCGCCACCTCCAACACCTGGAAGGAATATATCATCACGGGCACTGCCAATAAGGAGGCGGATACGGTCACGATAGGCGCCATGTTGGGTGGTAAAGGTTCTTTATGGATCGACCACCTGCAGCTGGCCGTAAAAGATGGTGGTGAATGGAAGAATATATCGTTGGACAATGGCAGCTTCGAAGGCAAGGAACCCAAACCCTGGCAGTACAACCCATCCCTGGCAGGCTATCGCTTTGCCACCGTCACCACAGACACTTATGAGGGGAGCAAGGCGATGTCCATCATCAGCGTCAACGATCCCTCCCGGAGGAACAAAGCTGCCGCTAAGCCGCTGTATGACCATTATCCCAAACCCGGAGAATATATACAACGCCCCCTGACCGCCGGCATCGACTGCATTGTCCCCATCGCCTTGTATGGTACAAAGGAACAGACATTCCCGCAGGGCGACTCCGCCGCCCTGCGCCGGCTGGACAAAGCCATTCATACCACCGTCCCGGCGGGCAGCAATGGAGACAATCTTTCCGTCCGGCTGGGTGATGTCGTCATCCTCTGGAATATCTTCCGTCATTTCTTTCCCTATTGGGAGGACGCCTCCGTAACACCCGACGAGCTGCTGGACAGGACCCTGGCAAAGGCCGCCGCCGACAAAAACCGCTATGATTTTCTGACCACCCTGCAGTTGATGACAGGCCCTATGAATGACGGGCATATGAATATCTATATGCAGGGGGATTCGATACATCGTGCCTATGCCCCCCTCATCTTTGCCCAGGCCGAGAGCCAGCTGGTCATCGACAAGGTGCTGGACAGCACGCTGAACATATCCCGTGGGGATGTGGTCGAGACCGTCAATGGCCTGCCGGCAGCGCAATACATGGCATATCTCGATCGGACCTCATCCGGTTCTCCACAGTTAAAACTATTCCGTGACATCGTCAGCCTGACGCTGGGCCCCCGCGACAGCAGCCTCACGCTTGGCCTCCGCCGGGAGGATGGACTCCACACCGTCCGTATACCCCGAACGATGGAATGGCAGCCCTGGTACCAGGGCCGAACGAAACATCCCTCCGGATGGATAAGGCCCGGCGTCTTTTACATCGACCTGGACAGGGATCCCATGGACTCGATTCGTGCATGGATGTCGCAATTGGAGCAGGCCAGGTCCATCATTTGCGATCTCAGAGGCTATCCCAACTCCAACCATGAGCTCATCGGTCATTTTCTTTCGGAAACAGAGGATACAAAATGGATGTACGTACCCCAGATAACCTACCCGGACTATCAGCAGGTGACGTATTCGGAAGGGGGGTGGAATATGCATCCCGTCAACCCGCGTCTGTATGGGAAGGTATTTTTCCTCATCGACGGCAGCGCCATCAGCTATGCCGAAAGCTATATGGGATTTATTAAGGACCTTCACCTGGCCACCATCATAGGACAGCCCACGGCGGGGACCAATGGCAATATCAATCCCTTCTTCCTGCCCGGCGGATATCATGTCAACTGGACCGGGATGCTGGTAAAAGATCACCAGGGCGACAAGCACCACCTGAAAGGCATCGTGCCCGACGTCCCCGTGGGGAGGACCATCAAAGGCATCCGGGAAGGCAGGGATGAGATGCTGGATAAGGCGCTGGAGCTGGCGAAAAAATAAAATTATGGAGACGACACAGGAACTCATACAGGAGTTGAATCACATCCGTCCATGGGACCTCGCGGGCAGGCTGACGGCCGAAGAGGTGGAATCCCTGTTGGCCGGGAAGATCAACAGCATGATCCGGGACGATTTCAACGGGCTGGTACAACTGCTGTATCGTATAGATGTGGAGGAGCCGCGTCTTCGCTATTTGCTGCAACAGCATAAGGGAGAGGATGCAGGAAGGATCATTGCCCGCCTGATCATCGACAGGATGTTGAAAAAGATAGAGACCCGCCGAAAGTATTCCGCTAAGCATAATGATGGTCCTTCGGACAACGAGCCTTCGGCCCGTTCTGAAGATATCCCGGATGAAGAGAGGTGGTGAATCAGTACATCAGTTCCTTTACTTTCTCCTTGTCCTCTTTTTCTTTTTTCAGATCGAACATAGTCCCAAAGACCCTGTCCCAGATCGTGCTGCTGACGCCAAAACCTTTGTGCTCGTCTTTGTAGTGATGCAGGTGATGGTTACGCCAGAGAGGTTTCATCCATTTGAAAGGAGGGTTCCAGGCGTGGATGGCATAGTGCATGCTGCCATAGAGAAGGTACCCAAGCATAAAGCCCGGGAAGAACATGAATACATTATTGCCCATGATGAGGTACTGCAGACCGAACAGCGCCGAGGCGATGATCAGGCTCGGTACGGGAGGCATGAAGAGACGTTCTTTGTCGCGGGGGAAATGATGGTGGTTGCCATGCATGACATAGACGAACTTCTTCGCTCTTTCGCTCTCCGCGATCATATGAAAGGCCCAGCGATGCATGATATACTCGAAAAAGGTCCAGAAGAACATGCCGCCCAAAAAGATCAGTCCGATCCTCGCCAGAGAGTTTTCCAGGGTGTCCCAGCTGTAATACAGGAAATAGCTGATAATGGGAATATACATACCCCAGATGACGAGGGGGTGTGTCTTGGTTAACATTTCCAGGTAATGGTTCCTGAACAACTGAGCCTGCCCTTTATTGTGGATCTTTTCGAATTTCATGGTTCGCCTGTTATAAGAGGTGTAAAGGTACGGAGAACCTTCGAATCGGCGACGGGGTACTCCGTTGTCTCCCGCCCGCCGTCAAAACCCGGAGGATGGGTTATATAAGACCTTAAACCTGCTCTTGCTCAGATCAGCCATGCCAGGCCTCTTTCGGCCTAGCTCATATTGATAAATGATCTCTCCCACCTCTTTAAAAAAAGGATACCCCACCTCGTCATATTCATATTTATCGTCATTTAATATCCCATCCCTGTTCACATAGATAGTCCCACCGAGCGCGAACGCTATATTATTCTTAAAATCAACGATATAGGCAACATCTGTCAAAAACCCGTAAGACCACCCCGGTTTATTGAAGCTGCGAATATAAGGAGGGACCTTCCCCCGGTCCGCCTTGAAGAAAAAGAACTTCGTATAGCTGTCGAAGTATTCCGTCGTGTCATATTTAGGGTACTTCGATTCGGAAGGATATTCCGACATATACCTATACAGAAAAGCAAGGTCGCCGTTAGTGAGATGCCATCGGGCTTTCTTGGGTCCAAGGACGGGAAATAACGCATACTTCAACATGCGAAGCAGGTGCGGTAAAGGTACATTGTTATGTGTGGAAAAATCCATGGGCTCATTGATCAGCGAGTCATGCCAGTCCAGGTGGCCCTTGCCGATCAGCACCTTCCTGTTAAAATTGAATTGGAATTTACTTTCTGCCGCCGGCTGCGTATACGCCACCTTACCATCTGCCCCGAGGAATCGGATCTGGTTCGTATGCCGGTTCTCATCCTCCGTCATAGGGACAAAGCGCCGGGTAATACGTGCTTCTTTGTACCCCATTTCACTCAGCCGGCGATTGATATATTCCTGCCCTAAGAACTCATACAGCCTGTTATAGGCATCGTTATCGCTGACCAGAAAGATCTTTTTTATATACTGTGCGACGGAAGGTAGTCCGTTATACGCAGTGCTGTCCCTATATACGGAATGCTGCCCGCTGTAAGAGCTGTCCGTTAACATAGGGCTGTATTTGTCGATGCCATATTTTTCCAGTTCATGCATTTTCTCCAGCGCCATCAGGGCGATAGGTAGCTTTACCGTGCTGGCCGGATTGAAATATTCGTCGCCGTTCACCCGATAAAAATAATCGCGCAGATCACGTAATTCCCCATCTCCCTTAAGATCGATCCTGGTATAGATGATCTGGTACCTGAATGAATCCGGATTATCTAAAATATGCAGCAGTTGGGGCGAGGCATGTTCTCGCAGCAGCTGTTCCAAAAATTTATGCGTTTTCTGCGCAAAGCCCCCCGTGCCCAGCAGGGCAAAACCCATGACGAATAGTGTGATTTTCTTCATAAAAGTGCGGGAATTGGCCATCGTATAAAAATAGCTCAATTCCCGCACACCGGGCCTTCGTCGGACCTGCTTTGTCACGGTCCTCCTTGGTCGGAACCTTCGCAAGGCTCGGTTCTGTCTGTCCTTCGGACGAGCTCCTTTCAGGAGCTCAAGGCGCCTAAATCTAAGGATTTTTTGCGCTGCTTCGCTATTCCATTACCTTTGGCATCCCTCAAAATCGCATACGTATGAAGCTGGTAAGCTATCTGAAAGAGGAGCATGAACAACTGGCCGTCCTGGTAGAAGGCATGATCTATGATGTAGAGCTGATCCATCCCGACATCCCCAATACGATCAGTATGTGTCTGAATTATTGGGACGATATCTTCCCCGTCCTGCAGGCCGGCGAGCTGGCGATAGTGGATGGGCATATCGGAACCCGGAAGGCGTTACCCCTGGATAGCGTGCAGTTGATGGCGCCCGTACCTTTCCCTCCTTCCTGCCGGGATGGATATGCGTTCCGTCAGCATGTGGCTGCCGCCAGGCGCAACAGGAATGCGCCCATGATACCCGAGTTCGATCAGTATCCCATCTTTTATTTTACCAATCATCATAGCATCCAGGGCCCTGGCGAGATCCGTTGCATGCCCGATCATTTGCAGAAATTGGATTTCGAGCTGGAAGTGGCGATTGTCATCGGGCGGCCTGGAAGGAATATTCCCGCGGAGCAGGCCGATGAGCATATTGCCGGGCTGATGATCATGAACGATATGAGTGCGCGGCGGCTCCAGATGGAAGAGATGCTGCTGAACCTGGGTCCTGCCAAGGGCAAGGATTTTTCCACCGTCATTGGTCCCTGGCTGGTGACCCTGGATGAGTTGCAGGAATATGAAGTTCCTTGTAAGGAAGGGCATGTCGGCAAGAACTGGAACCTGCGGATGCAGTGCCGTGTCAACGACATACAAGTCAGTGACGGCAATCTCGCCGATATGGACTGGACCTTTGCGGAGATCATCGAACGCGCTTCGTATGGTGTGGATCTTTATCCCGGGGATATCATCGGCAGCGGTACGGTTGGTACCGGTTGCTTTCTGGAATTGAACGGCACCGGCAAGCTCAACGATCCCGGTTATACGGAGCAGTGGTTGCAGGAAGGGGATAAGGTCGAGCTGGAAGTGGATGGACTGGGTATCCTCGGCAATACCATCGTACGGGAAGACAGCGATTTCTCCCTGCTGGACAGAAAGAAAAACCTCTCCAAATGATCGTCGATCTGGCAACGCTGACACCCGTTCAAAGGCAGAATTATCTGCAGTATGCCGTTGCGCCCCGGCCCGTTTGTTTTGCCAGCACCATCGACAGCGCGGGGAGGGTGAACCTGAGCCCGTTTAGTTTTTTCAATCTATTCTCCACTACGCCACCCGTACTTATCTTTTCCCCTTCTCGCAGGGTGCGGGACAATACCACCAAGCATACGCTGCATAATGTGTTGGAAGTGCCCGAGGTGGTGATCAATATAGTGGATTATGACATGGTGCAGCAGGTCAGTCTGGCCAGCTGTGAGTATCCAAAAGAAGTCAACGAGTTTGTAAAGGCCGGATTTACCGAAGCCCCCGCCCGGCTGATAAGACCGCCCAGGCTACGGGAGAGCAAGATCAACATCGAATGCAAGGTTCTCGAGGTAAAGCCGTTGGGACAGGAGGGCGGCGCCGGCAATCTCGTCATCTGCGAGGCATTGTGTATGCACGTCGACGATACTATCCTGGATGAGAAGAAGATGATCGACCAGCGACGCATCCATCATATTGCCCGGCTGGGGGGTGACTGGTATTGCAAGGTGGATGAGCAAAATCTTTTCCAGGTGGAGAAGCCCAATACCCAGCTGGGGATTGGCATCGACGCCTTGCCAGATCCTATCCGCAACAGTCCTATTCTCAGCGGCAATGACCTGGGGCAGCTGGCCAATGTGCATGAGCTGCCCGTGGTGGACCCCGCGTATGAGGACGACAGGCTGAAAAGCATCTTTCAATATTATTCCGTCAGTCCCGACGAGATGGAAAAAGAGCTGCATGTCTACGCCAAACAGCTCTTAAAAGAAGGCAAAGTAGCTGCCGCCTGGCAGGTTTTGCTGGCCCTAAATTAAAGTTGCAAAAAAAATTGTGCATTTAATCGGACATTTGCACTTTAACTTTTTCCTATGTCGATAACCCCTAAAAAGTATATGAAACTGGCGGTAGATGTTATGAAACAATCTATCGCGGAGTCCCGTGATGATGGAAAGCCTTGTCCTAAAGTAGGCGCTGTATTAGTTTCCCCGGATGGAACATATTATGCTACTGCCTACAGAGGCGAACTAAGAGAAGGAGATCATGCAGAGTTTACGCTTTTGGAAAGGAAGCACAGAGATAAGGATCTCTCCGGGTACTATTTATTTGCTACACTGGAGCCCTGTGCTCCCGGAGCGCGGCGAAACCCAAAGCTGGCGTGTGCAGAGAGAATTGTCAATGCGCGCATAACAAAGGTCTGGATTGGTATTGAAGACCCGGATCCTACCGTTGACAGAAAGGGTATTTTATACCTTGAGCAAAAAAGGTATTGAAGTTGAAATGTTCGATGAAGAATATCAGGATGATATAAGAGCGGCAAATAAAGAATTCCTGGCAAGCGCTATTAAAAGATCCGAGGATGCAGTGATGCCCAAACAGATATTGCTGTCACCTCTCGAGAAAACCCCTTCCTCCAACGTCGATATAAGCCATTTATCCAGAGAGTCCTTAGAGTTATATATCACCAAAGCAGGCCTTCCTTATACATATGATGCAGCAGACTTTCATAATTTCCTTCAACGACAGGAATTGCTTGTAAAAGATGGTGCCGGGAAGTTGGTCCCAACGGGACTTTGCCTTCTTTTATTTGGCGAAAATCCACGATTGACTTATCCTCAAGCTGTTGTAAAAGCTGAAATAAGGCACAAGAATACTGATCCGGGGATAAAAGATTTTAATGATCCATTAGTATTATTGCCAGAAAAGATAGAACACTGGCTTAAAGAGGTAATCCCATCTATCATTTCGAGAGAACATTTCGCCCGAACAGAAAATTATGAGTACCCAATCCCTGTATTGCGCGAGGCAATCGTCAATGCTATCGTACACAGAGACTATGATATAGAGCAAGCTAAGGTTTATATTATCATCGAAGAGGATGCAATAACTGTCAAAAGTCCTGGAGCGCCGGTAAAGCCAATTAAATGGGGTTCGTGGAAGAAAGAGGCATTGGAATGAAAGAAATGAAATCACTACCCCAAAAATACCAGCTTCCTCTCCCTGACATTACCATGAACGATCCTTATATTGTGATCGTCTTTCCCCGAACCGGAAGCTATATAGGGGAGCTCGTGGGTGAAAAAATATTCGCAGACCTTACCGAGGAAGAAAGAAATGGGCTTCGATTGCTGCACGAAAGAAAGATCATATCTAAAAAAGACTATGCTCGGTATTTCGGCTATGATGAGAAAAAAGCTCAAAGACATCTTTCCAAACTATAAAATACATTTTTGTCCACCCCTAATCTGGACATTAACCTGGACAAAATGTCCAGATTCTTCCGCCATTCCAGCTAAAAGGCCAAAATCTGGACACGAACCTGGACAAAATGTCCAGATTTTCAATTATTTATATTCTTGCAACCATAGCTGGACACTATGCTCATTTAATTTACCTTTGCCGGAATTTTGGAATATGAGCACTATAAATCTGTCAGAGCAGGAGATCATCCGCAGGGAAAAGTTGGACGAGCTGAAAAAGTTAGGGATCGACGCGTACCCCGCGCCTTTGTACCCCGTGAATATCAGCGCTGCCTATATTAGGGCCCATTACCAGGGTGAGGCCAATGCTGCCGACTTTGCCGATGTCTGTGTTGCGGGTCGACTGATGAGCCGCCGGGACATGGGCAAGGCTTCTTTTGCCTCTCTGCAGGACAGTTCCGGTCGTATACAGATCTATATCAAGCGGGATGATATCTGCCCCGGCGAGGATAAGACCCTCTATGACAAAGTGTGGAAGCATCTGCTCGATCTCGGTGACATCGTAGGGATCAAGGGATATGTGTTCACCACCAAGACAGGCGAGGTATCTATACACGCAAAGGAATTTGTGCTCCTGACCAAGTCGTTGAAGCCGTTGCCTGTTGTCAAGGAGGTGGATGGGGCCACCTTTGATGCCGTTTCCGATCCCGAGTTCCGTTATCGTCAGCGTTATGCCGACCTGGTGATCAATCCCCAGGTGAAGGAGACATTCATCAAGCGCACCAGGATGATCAATGCCATTCGGGATTTCCTGAATGAGCGGGGAGCGTTGGAAGTGGATACGCCTGTATTACAGGCCATCCCTGGTGGGGCTGCGGCGCGGCCTTTTATCACACATCACAATGCGTTGGATATTCCTTTTTATCTGCGTATTGCCAATGAGCTGTATTTGAAGCGGCTGATCGTGGGTGGTTTTGATTGGGTATACGAGTTCAGTCGGAATTTCCGTAATGAGGGGATGGACCGGACGCATAATCCCGAGTTCACCGTGCTGGAGTTTTATACAGCCTACAAAGACTATTTATGGATGATGGAGACCACCGAGCAGCTATTGGAGACCTCCGCGTTGGCTACGAATGGCAGCAGTGTCGTTACCGTGGACGGGAAGGAGATAGATTTTAAGGCTCCCTATCGTCGTATCAGCATGTATGATGCAATAAAGGAGTATACGGGTATCGACATCAGCGGGATGGATGAGGCGCAATTGCGGGATGTCTGTCATCAGCTGCATATACCGGTGGACAATACGATGGGTAAGGGGAAGCTCATCGATGAGCTGTTTAGTGAGAAGTGCGAACATCATTTTATACAACCAACGTTTATCACCGACTATCCCGTGGAGATGAGTCCGCTGACGAAGATGCATCGCAGCAAGCCCGGGTTGGTGGAAAGGTTCGAGTTGATCGCCAATGGGAAGGAGATTGCGAATGCGTACAGCGAGCTGAATGATCCTATCGACCAGCGGGAGCGATTCGAGGCGCAATTACAATTGATGGAGCGCGGCGATGACGAGGCCATGTTCATCGATCACGATTTTCTCCGTGCGCTGGAATACGGCATGCCCCCCACGGCCGGCATTGGTTTTGGTATCGACCGGATCGCCATGCTCTTCACCGGACAGAACAGTATCCAGGATGTACTGCTGTTCCCGCAAATGCGGCCCGAGAAGACGGGGGAGGGGGAGAATGAAGGGTAGTAACATCGTATACATAGTCGGTAGCGGGCGTGCCCCTTCGGGTCGGGCTCTCCACTGTAGTCCTCGCGGCTATGCCCGTAACCTTCGTCGGAGCTGCTTCGACACGCTCCTTCTCGGTTATCCCTCGTTCCGGGCTGCCGTTGCGATCCCTCACGCGCCATTACAACGTCCTCTAACCATTACCCTCTCTGTGCTGCTTGCTTGTTGTTTTGGTCGGGCAGCCCAAACCGCTCCAGCGCTGTATGTTGGGTATCATTGAGCGGTTGTTCTTTTTTCAACGAAGGTTCTGTCGGCAGTAGTGCCTGGATCTACCGGCCCAACATAAGGCGCCTCCACGGATGGGCTGTCCCTGACAGCATGCAGTGTAAGCGGGTAGTGGGGAGGTGGGTTTTTTTGTCGGGAGTGGTTGGGATTATTCGCGCGGACATGTTGCCCGGATCGCCGGTTGTTCTTTTAGCTGCTTTATGTGCAGCTTAATGTGCCGCTGCTGTATTTGCCCGTGTTGATCGTTGACTGTGTAATTTCTTGCAAGCTGGCAAGATAATGCAGCTGTACGTTACGTTCGGGCAAATAAGGCAGCGGAAGCCTGCGATGCAAAAAGAATATTTTTAAGTCGTCCTGTAGATTAGTAGGTCCGGCAACGGAAAATGGCCGGATCGTTGCTTATACCATTATTCTATAGGCGATCATTGTAACGCTATCTTCCCTGTACCTCTCTCCCTGGAATATACTGCTCACCTGGACATCCATTTCCTTTCAAAAAAAGTATTCCAGGTGGTTCGAAAAAAATAAACCCCTCCTGGCGCGGTGCGAGGGGATTTATTTTTTTCATCAAAACCACTTCTATGCTTTACTTTTTAATTATGAAAGGAAATGAATTGCACGTCCATGAAGTACATCCAAGGGAGGAAGAGACCTTTCGGTTACTCTATGATGAAAAGATACTGGTGGCAGGCACTTCCGTGCGGGATATTCTGAGGCAGTTCGATGAACTGCCGCTTATTATAAATTACGGGTGGTAGCCCGTAATTTATTTTTCAAAGTATCTCTTGCTTAAGCCAGCAGGCTTAGGGCCCGGAAGGGCCTATCTAGTACCAAAGACCATTCGTGTTTGGGGCATCTGCGTGCCCTCGATGCCTGCACTACTGCCCTTTTGGAAAGGGTCACATTCCGGCTGATCTATGACCAGCAGATACTCGTGGAAGGCGCTTCCATACTGAACGTCTTCCGGCAGTTCCAGGAATTGCTGCTGATCATTGAAAATGGGTGTACCCCATTTTTTTCTCGCTATTCGAGGTTTTACCAGCCTACACCAGCAGGTTTTTGCCTATATTACTTGGAACGGAATAGACAGTATGTTTTCCCCCAGAAGTAAATCTTCATACAGTTTTCCAACATATCGAAACTGCGGCTAAAACAAATCGTCCGCCTGCTGAGCCGCTTTAGATGGGTCCGTAGCGTTAGGTTCTTTCGTTCAATATGGTTAGTGGCATTAGCTCGATAGCAATGGATCGAAGCCGGGATTAATCCCCGGTATAGACTTAGTTTGTCCGTCTTTATAACTTTTACCGCTGATAGCAGCAATGTATTTACCAACATCCGCAAGGTGTTCTTCGTCCGCTTGCCAATTACCACATCAACTACCTCTCCCGTCCGGCTGTTCAATGCATAGGCTATCCAATACTCATTTCCTTTACGACCGACAAACGTTCTTAGTTCATCCACTTCCAGCGCCTGCTGATGACGACGGATCGCAGGCTTGACTATCTCGCTCGCTATACGCCTGATCCTCTGCAGTACCGTATTGACAGCCATTTTCAGTATTCTTGCTATACTCCGTACCCCTACGCCCTCACATACCAGCGTTACAATCATCTGGTTAGTCCCCGCTTTCCATGCCTGGTTCCGATAAATTGATTGCTGATATCGCTTGCATGCCTTACAAAAATATTTTTGAGCCCCATTTTTCTGCCTGCCGGCCTTTTGACAGCTTCCTTTGCAATATTGACACTTCATTACACCAGATATTTTACAACACCAATAATGAAAAATGGCCCTTCCAGGCCATCTTTCTGCCTTAAATATCGTTTTTCCTATGCACTGAACATAAAGAAAGGGTCCGAAGACCCTTTTACTTCCTTTTTTATAACTTAATTCTTAAAACCAGATAGTTTGAGACATTACCTCCATCGGATTAGACCCCCTGTTTTGTAAACAGTAGAAACTACATTTTAAAAATATCGATCACTTGAGGGTCTTGAGATAGATCATCATTGTCGTATGTTGTCACTATATACTTTTCACCTCCCTGGTCAGCAAATTGCATTATTGCAATGTATTCCGATGTTTTGACTGTGCTGGGTTGTAGATTCTTTATCGATTCAACATCTTTATTCTTTGCAAGCTCAGCTATTCTGGGATATTCTTCCCGTATTAGGCTCATTGACTTGAGTTGCTCCAAATCTCTAATATCTTTGATGCCAAATTCATTGTTCAATAAGATTGACCTCCTAATATAGTCATCATACTGTAGTTTATTTTTCATATTACAGTGTTCAGCAGGTGTTAATGATCTAGAAGGCATGTATTACATCCTTCTTTTTTCGCTTCTTCATTATATTGGGCCATGCCTTGCTTCATCGCAGACGTAGCGTTTATAACAGCATCTCCCGCTTTTTTACCCAAGGTAAACCCGATTATCCCTCCTACAAGACCTGCCCCCGCTGCACCATATGGACCATATGCAGCTCCTGCGGATGCAAATTGCCCTCCAACGTAAGAAGCTCCGACCCAGCCAGTCGCTTCTGTGACCGTCTCTTTCACAGGCTCATTGGAATTAGCAACAGTTATTGCAGACTGAACCGCACCTACAATCACTAATCCGGTTGAAATTGTCTTTGTTGCTCCTGCTATTTCGTTAACCTGTGCGTTCGTCTTTGTAGGGTTATTAATAGTTGGATCATTAATTTTTGCTCTTTCGCCTTCCATTGGCCTGCCAGCTTCAACTGCCGACTTATATGGTTCGGGAGTATTGGCTCTAGTTTTCTCTTTTAATTCAGTTCTTTGCTGCTTTGCTGTTGGACTATTAGGATCAATCTTTGCCGCTTGATTGACATAGGCAGTTCTTGCGTTCGATGCCCCGATTCCGGCAATACCCAACCAATTGGAGGCACCAAGCGGATTCACATCTTGCAAAACTCTGGCAGGCCAAGGAATTGAGTCTCCCAAGGGATCATTATGCAGTATCGGGTTATTTCCCATAGCAGCATAGGGGCTTTCAGCATCCGTTGGCTTCTTCCAATCTATCTGCCACCATCTCCCCAACTGCGGATCGAGACTTCTTAGCGAAGTTTCATACATCTCCAACCCGCTGCCATCACTGAACTCCTTATTCTGCAGTTCCGATCCTTTATTATATCGGTACTTATTCTCAGCGTAATTCGACTTAAGCGCTTTATCACTGACCCCTGCCATGGTGAGGCCGAACGGATAATAGTGATCCTCCTCCAGCATCGCGCCCCTGGTATGCGTCACCTGCAAATTATCAAAGAACAGATCGACATTTTGTGTCTCGTTGCTCAGGTAAATATACAAATATCCACTCTTTGTCACCGGCAAATTCATCAGCACATGCTTCTTAAGGATCGTATCACTTCCCACCTGGTCGAACCCGCTGCTTTCCGCCACATAATTGAACTGGTTGTCAAATAAAACCCAGTTGACAAAGGCATGTGGCTTGCTGCTGTTGATGGATGATCCCGTATCGGACAGGAACTGGGTGATGTTACTGCTCAAAGGCGCACTGTTGGTCTGAAGCGCCGAGGCGGACGGATGCCCGCCCCCTGGTAAATTCCCGACGCCACTGATCAAAGAAGCCAGGATATCCGTCAACGGATTCGCGGGGGCTCCTGGAGTTGCTCCATTCAGTCGATACCAGCTGCTCACCCGGATACTGAACTGATCGCCGGCCATCACCTTTAGTGTAATGCCCGGACCGATCTTGGGGCCGGTGGCTCCGCCCAGATGGGCTACTTTGTTATTGGGGTTGGTCGTCGTGTCGGTGGGGTAGCCTGCCGGCAAGGCGGCCCTCGTATTGGAAAGATTACTGTAATACAGATTCTCCTGCGCACTGTCCGCCACTTCCATCGTAGCCGCTATGTATTTGTCGGACTCCTGCTCATCTGTCAGCACCATCCGGGTATTGCCCAGGTGATCTTTGATAAAGTAGTCGTACTTAAAGCTCGCCCGAGGTTGCCCGGTCGTCGTGTCGGTAACAACCCGTACCCGGCCTTCTTCCTGTCCAAAGAACTGCAACGTATCTGCCGGATTGCTGCCGCTATACGTATTCTTTCCCTGGTATTGGAAGCTGCC
>MKTZ01000012.1:0-915 GCA_001898505.1 Sphingobacteriales bacterium 50-39 | reverse complement strand
TTGGTGCCGGTGGCGCTCCTTACTTTGATTTGCCAGGGCAGGTTCAGGTGATTATAGGTAATGCCATCTGCTGTAGCAGAACCGATGTCTTTGTTCAGGTCCCGGGTCATGTTCCCATTGACATCGTATACATAGTCGGTAGCTGTCGTATCCTTGTTCGCATGATAGGGACTTAACGCCGATGTCCTAAAATCACCCATCGTGGTCAGGGTGTCATTCCGCCCATCGACAACACTTTTCAGCTTGTTGCTATTTTTAAAGTAGCCGTATTGCAGTGAGTCGATCAAATGACTGCCTCCCAACTGCCAGCCGGATTGGAGCATGGTCCGGATATTCCCGTTCTCATCATAGGCCGAGTCGCCATTGACACCGTTGCCCATCACGGCGGAAAAATCCAGCCCGGCTGTCCGGTCCCAGCTACTGCCGCTGTATTGGTTAAAGTCGGCTGCTAAGAAGCGGTTCACCGCATCGTACCCAAAGCCATAAGCCCGTTGGACACCGTCACCTTTGCTTCTCCATTTCGTGCCAGCAATATTCCCATTCAGCTGGTTATTCGCAAATCCCCAGTCGTAGCTTAGCTCCATCCCAAACCAGCGGCTGTTGCCTCCATGGCTGTTATCGTTGTTAGCATAATCCTTATTGATCCCTTTGAGCCAGCCGCGGATATTGTAGCTGTAATCCTGGGTTTCCAAGAAACTACCGTCCGCGGGTAATTGCCCCAGGCGTTTCTGCTTCAGCTGTCCCATCTGGTCATAGTCGCTCCGGGCCAGCAGCCGTTTCGTGCTATCGGCATCGTTGATGGTCTTGTATACTTCCAGCAGCCGGTTGGCATGATCGTAGTTCAAGTTGGTCTTGATATGGGTATTGCCGTTGGTACTGGCCATGGGGTTACCATGAGCGAGATAGTTCGCGATA